>JAENYO010000009.1 GCA_016841745.1 Acetomicrobium hydrogeniformans | reverse complement strand
CTATCTCTATAAAACTGCCTCCGTCAAGTAATAGATCTATCCTCTCCCGGGCCGTTAACTTTCCCTTCGCCTTCTGCTTATCTATTGCCTTTTGCCCGCCTCCCTCGCGGACCTGCTCACGCTTCGTCTCCAATTGCTCGCAAAGTTCGTCTATATGTCTCTCTGACATGGCCTTCGCATTCCTCCTTATAGAAAGATTATGAAGATCAATTATTTACAAATACCATTTCCAGTATCTTCCCGGCAACTGTATAAGGGTCTGTTTTTTTGGCCAGCAATGAATCAAGAAGTTCCGGGGTGCAGTTTTCTTTCCATGTTCTTTCTGTAAATCGGGCTATCTCTCGCTGGAGTATCTCTTCCACTTCTATTGTGATTCTTTTTAATTTTTTATCCAAACCTTCTCTTGATTCAGAAAGGAATTTCCCGTGGTCCATCAGGCTCTGTGTCAGTTCTGGAAGTCCTTTTGCTTTTTCTGCAACGGTTGTAAGTACAGGAGGGGTCCAGTTTCCATGTTTTACCAGATCCAGCATTATTCTGACTTCCGCTACAACTCGTTCAAAACCATCCCTGTCTGCCTTATTGACGACGAAAACATCTGCAATTTCCATAATTCCTGCTTTCATTATCTGTATATCATCGCCCATCCCTGGAACAAGTATAAGACATACGCTGTCAGCGATCTTGACAATATCTATTTCCGACTGACCAACTCCAACAGTTTCAATAAATATTACATCCTTACCGCAAGCATCAAGAATCATAGCTGCCTCATATGTTGATTTTGCGAGACCCCCCAGAGATCCTCTGGTCCCCATACTTCTTATATAGACATTCGGGTCCACTGAATGTCTCTGCATCCTTATTCTATCTGCAAGAATAGCCCCACCAGTAAAAGGGCTTGAAGGGTCAACGGCAATAACTCCAACGTTCTTCCCCTGTTGTTTAAAGTTATCGATAAGCTTATCCGTTAGAGTGCTTTTTCCGGCTCCGGGACTTCCAGTAATACCAATAATATGAGCATTCCCAGTATGGGGATATATCAGTTTCATAATTTCTTCAGTATAAGGAGATTCACTTTCAACCATTGTAATGATTCGTGCAATCGATCGAATGTGCCCACCAAGAGCTTTCTGAACTAAACCCTGCAATTTCTAACGTGTCTCCATGGCTCGTTTTTCTTTAACAGCATTTTTAAGCCACTCTGAGCATGATGTAGTAGGCGTGCCAGGGCCAAAAATAGCTCCTGCTCCAATTTCAAGAAGATGGGGCACATCATCTTCAGGTATAACTCCCCCTCCAAAAACAATAATATCGGAGGCTTCTTTCTCCTTAAGAAGATCTATTACCTTAGAAAAATAGTATTCATGTGCACCAGAAAGAATACTAATCCCGATTGCATCAGCATCTTCCTGTATTGCTGTTTCGACAATCTGTTCTGGGGTCTGGCGAAGGCCTGTGTAAATAACCTCCATTCCAGAATCTCTGAGAGCTCTTGCGATCACCTTTGCTCCCCTGTCATGTCCATCCAGGCCAGGCTTGGCAACGACAACGCGGATTTTATCTTCAGCCATGATAATATTCCTCCTCTTGAGATCTTTTTAAAATAAAGATCTTAAAGAACAATGTTTTCAGTGTATTCTCCGAATTCTTCCCTGAGAACACCGCAGATCTCACCTTCGGTAGCATAACACTTTACAGCGTCAATTATACGGGGCATCATGTTAAGAGATTCGTCCCGCGCTGCAGTTCTGACTTCCTCTAGTGCATTCTGAACGGCTATGTTATCCCTTGTTTCCTTCATTTTTTTCAATTTTGATATCTGCATTCGACCAACAGACTCATCAACTTTGAGAAGCTGAAGATCTCTACGTTCTTCTTTCATTCTAAACTTGTTTACGCCTACTACTATGAGATCTTCATTTTCAATTGCTTTCTGATATTCATATGCGGCATCCTGAATCTGTTTCTGAACATATCCTTTTTCAATGGCGACTAACATCCCATCCATATCGTCTATTTTTCTGATATATTCTTCCGCCATTGTCTGAATATCATTGGTGAGTGCTTCAATGGCATAACTTCCAGCAATTGGATCAACTGTATCTGTAACTCCAGACTCATGAGCTATTATCTGTTGTGTCTTTAGGGCAATACCAACACTTTTTTCAGTAGGCAAAGCAAGGGCTTCATCCATGCTGTTGGTGTGTAACGACTGTGTCCCTCCCAGAACAGCAGAAAGTGCCTGCAATGCAACTCTAACAATATTATTTTCCGGCTGTTGAGCCGTAAGAGTACACCCTGCAGTCTGAGTATGGAATCGAAGCATCTGGGCTTTGGCATCAGTTACGCCAAATCGGGTTTTCATTATTTGTGCCCACATTCTCCTGGCTGCCCTGAACTTTGCTATCTCTTCGAGGAACCCATTGTGTGCATTAAAGAAGAAAGACAGTCTTTTTCCAAATACATTAGGATCCAGACCGGCTTTTATGGCAGCCTCAACATATGCTATAGCATCGGCGAGTGTGAAGGCAACTTCCTGTGCTGCTGTACTTCCAGCTTCTCTTATATGATACCCGGAAATAGAAATAGTATTCCATTTTGGAACATTTTCACTACAAAAACCGAATATATCAGTAATTAGTCGCATAGAGGGTTTTGGAGGGAAAATGTAGGTTCCACGGGCAATGTATTCCTTCAGGATATCATTCTGAATGGTCCCGGAGAGTCTGTCCATTGATATACCCTGTTTTTCACCTACACAGATATACATGGCCAGCAGGACGGCCGCAGGGGCATTTATGGTCATTGAAGTTGATACTTTATCAAGAGGGATCTGGTCAAATAGGGTTTCCATGTCGGCCAGACTGTCTATGGCAACCCCTACTTTTCCGCATTCACCCTGTGCCATGGGATGATCCGAATCGTAACCTATCTGGGTGGGTAGGTCAAAGGCTACAGAAAGACCGGATCCACCCTGAGCAAGAAGATATCTGTATCGCTTGTTAGATTCTTCAGCCGTAGAAAATCCGGCATACATTCTCATAGTCCAGAACCGGCCTCTATACATATTGGGCTGGACACCCCTGGTATAAGGATAGTCTCCAGGATAACCAATATCCGAACCGTAATTCTGATCCTGAATATCTTCTGGACTGTAAACCCTGTTCAGAGGTATGCCACCCACTGTTGTGAATTCTTTCTTTCTTTCAGGATTTTTCAGTAAAACTTTTTCAACTGCAATTTCATAGGATCGCTTCAATTCCTGAATTTCCTGGAGTTCTTTTTTCCCAAACACTATACTTTCCCCCTAGCAACAAGATTTAGCTTGTTTTCAGCTGGTACAACATTAATCCTGATATATTTTCTATGTCCAATAACCCTTTGTGAGCCTGAATTTTCTATCCAGCTTAGGATAAACTGAAATGAATTATCTTACAAGTCTAATATTTTCAATGATTGGCCTGATTTCATTTACAGTTCGCGCCATATAAATAATCTTAGATATTTATATATTATGGATGTATACTCTTTAAATAAACCATAATACTAAGAATATTTACTTATGATATCGACTCCAGCAAAAGCATAAAAACCAAGCGTAATGGATGCTGCCAGCATGAATCCCAAAAGGATGCGCAAGTATAATATCCATAATTCTCCCCCTGGCCATTTGCCTTTTCGGACGTTTGCAATTATTCGTGCTAAAAAAAGACATCCTATAAAAAGGCCTAGTCCAATCAGGGCCTGAAGATTTACCATTGGCATTTATGACCACTCCTTCTTTCATTTTACAATAATCGCTTAAAGTTAAACACGGATTGTCTTCAATGTAGAATAATCCGTGTTATTACCAATACCGATAAAAAAAACGGGAGGATAATTATCCTCCCGTTAAAGAATGTACCATAGAACACAAGATTATGAAGTTTGTTCTTGATGGATCTTATTTGATCTTGATTCAGCGATATGGATTTGTTTTAGTACTGAAATGGCTACTTCAAGAGCTCTTTTCCCGTCACTAATCCCTACAAGAGGTTGTTTGCCTTCCCTAACACAGGAAACAAAATGTTGAAGTTCCAGTTTAAGAGGTTCACTTTTGGGAAAAACAGGATGTTCAATAACTTCAATCAGACTGTTGTCTTCTTTTACGCAACGATGAATAGAAACATCCTGAGTTTCATAGTTTACCGTTACATATCTTTGAGGTTCAGTGATTTCCAGTAGTCTAAGCCTTCTTTCCGAAACCCTGCTGACGTGGATATGAGCAATTGATCCATTTTCAAATGACATCTGTGCCGTTGCAAGGTCTTCATGATCAGATCGCAGGCATCGGCCCATGGCAGAGATTTCTCTGATGTCCGATTTTACCAGAGACATTATGATATCGATGTCGTGGATCATAAGATCAAGAACAACTCCTACATCATTTATTCTGGTTGAGTATGGACCAAGTCTTCTTGACTGTAGAAAAACCGGGTCATGTATGATCTTGGAAATGTATTGAATAGCACTGTTAAAACGTTCAATATGGCCGACTTGGAGTACCAGATCATATTTTTCAGCTATTCTAAGCAAGTCTTCTGCCTCTCGTACTGTTGTTGTAACCGGTTTTTCAATAAGAACATGAATTCCACTCAAAAGAGCTTTTTTGGCGACCTCATAGTGCAGGCTTGTCGGCACAACTACACTTACAGCCTCTGGTCTGGCTTTTTGAATGAATTCATCTATATTCGTATAAAAGGGCACCCCAAGCGTTTCTCCAATGACGGATGCACGGGATTCACTCTGATCCACAACACCTACAAGTTGTGTGCCAAGGATTTCCGTATATACTCTTGCGTGATGCTGACCTAGGTGACCGACTCCAATAACTCCAAGTCTTTTGAGTTCCATATATGGATCACTCCTTGTTAATTGCGCATAAAATATCCTTCTTTATATATTCTCCCACCAGAAAGGTGAATTTTGGTACATTGTTCTTAATCTTACCAAAAGCATCATTCTACAAGAGGTCCCATTCCTTCTATATGAATAATATAAAGAATCTTTACATGATGTACAGTCTGCGATCCTTTTTATACGATCCATGGGTAATCCATTTTCATGGAGTTGCATACTTATAGCTCTTCCAATATCAATTGAAACTAATCCATCCTTTGTTGAGAACAAACATTCAGCAGGAAGTCTATTTCCCGCCTCTATTGTTGGGGGATCAACAGTTTTCCTAGTATAACAGCAAGAACCTATCCCAGGTCCTACCCACGAAAAAGCTGAATTCAGACAATCATTTCCATACCTACGCTTAACTAAAGAAATGCCTTCTTTAACAATGTTTTTCATGGTTCCCCTGTATCCTGAATGAAGGACAAGAGCCCAAGGTTCGGGTCTGGAGGATGATATCAGGACTGGAAAACAATCTGCAAATCGGAGAGATATAAAAAGATCAGTATTGCTGAGAAAGATTCCGTCAGCTTCAGGCCTTTGTGGTAATGTGATTCTGGGGGAGGCTAAAATAATTCTGGTTCCGTGGACCTGCTTGGGTACAACTATTTCAGGCATGGTTCCAAAAAGAAGGTGTCCGGCTTTTACAGGGTCTCCATCGGAGTTGTCCATTATGTTGCCCTTTAAAAAAAGAGTTGCCGATAAATACCTGTTGTGCATTCCTGGAGCCAGGTAAGATATCAATGATTGCTCCCGTGCATCTTTAAAACAGAAATAGCTGTTCATTTCTTCCTACCCTCTAAAGGCAAAACCGTTTTTGAGTTTATCTCTCATGAGTCCCACAAGATAAAGACTTCCACAGATAACTACAGTTTCTGCTTCTGAAGATGCTTGTCGTACCGCAGTAAAAGGATTTGATATCGCTCTTGGTTTCTTAATCCACTTAAACAGTGAAGCAATCCTCAATAATTCTGATGCAGATTCACATCTTGAATAATCCGGTATCTGGGTAAGAATTATCCCTGCCCCACTCTTCGAGAGTAGCTCAAGAGCTGATCTGTATTCCTTATCAGACATGGAAGTGAAAACAAACATCATTTTTTGTCTGTCTGATTCGGTTAATATTGAGTTCAAAGAATTAACAAGGGCTCTTACGCCCTGTTCATTGTGGGCGCCATCAAGTATTACAGTTGGGTTATGGGAAATAATTTCCATTCTCCCTGGCCACTTTGTATTGCAAATACCTTGTTTTATAGAATGAACATTTATCCTTGAAAAATACTTTTGTAATTGAAGAGCTGCAATTACAGCAAGAGAACTATTATGTACCTGATAAAGGCCAATCATGCTGGTTTTGATGTAACCAGGGATTGTATTTCCTTTCCAGCTTAGTAGATATTCTGTTGAATCAAGACTTATACGGACGTCTGAGTATAAGATGTGATTGGATACTATAGTTCCAGTACATTTTTTTTTCAAGCACTGCTGTTCAAAAAACATTTCCAGGTCCATGTTTCCCCCAAAATACAGAGCATTGCCATTCTCCCTTATAACAGCAAATTTCTCTGTGGCGATAGATATTAGATCAGAACCAAGAAATTCAGAATGATCAAGAGAAACAGGAGTAAATACGGATAAAACAATATTTCCCATCAAGTTTGTTGCATCAAGCCTTCCACCCATGCCCGCTTCTATAACAGCCAGATCGACATTTGACTCCTCTATAAGAACAAAAGAAATAGCAGTAAGGGTCTCGAAAAAGGAAGGAGGATCTACTTTAAGTATGGGGTCGGACTTGATAGAATCAAATACCTTTGAAGATGCTCTGGTCCATCTATCCTTTTCGATAGTATGACCGTCGAGTACGAGCCTTTCTCCAAGATGACTCAGATGAGGACTTGTGTATGTCGCTGTTTTATAGCCAGCAGAAATAAATATATTAGCTAAGAAAGCTGAGGTAGACCCTTTACCATTAGTGCCAACAATATGTACTGCATTGAATGAATTCTGGGGGTTTCCAAGATTGTTCAAAAGAATCGCGATACGATTCAAGCCCGGGCGAATGCCCGGGCTTGAATGTTTTATAATGGATTTTTCAAGCCCTTCAAAAAAATAATGTTTACTGGTCATGAATCCTTGAGACTGGCAATGTTTTCCAGTATACGTTGTTTTCGTTCTTCTCCCAGCCGCAGGCGTTCTCTCTCCTGTTCTACAACCTCTTGAGGGGCTTTGGAAACGAAAGCTGGATTGGAGAGTTTCTTCCTGTTCACAGATATATTCTTCTCCAGTGCCTGAAGTTCCTGATCCAATCTGGAGACCTCGGATGCTATGTCAATCAGGTTGCCTAACTCGAGGAATATTTCACCTTGGGCAAGCACTGTTGACAAGGATCGTTCCGGTTTTTCTGAAGAAAGAGAACGAACATCAAGGACATCTACCCTTGTCAAAAGTGAAACCATATCATCATTTCTGTTGAGCAGGGCCGTGAAGTCCGGATCATCTGTTCTTATAATAAGCCTGGGGACCCGTTGTTGAGGCGGAAGATGTGCTTCAGCTCTCAGGTTCCTTATGTTACGAACAACTTCCTGAAATGAACTAACAGTCTCTTCAAGGGCATTATCTATATCATCAACAGTAGCTTTTGGCCAGTCCTGTCGCTCTATGAAATCTTTGCTGAAACCGAAGGAATTCCACAGTTCTTCAGTTACAAATGGGATAAAAGGATGAAGAAGCATTAATACTGATCTGAAAACCTGATGGAGGACAGATTGAGATACCTGTTTCCTTTCTATTCCCTCTTCTCCTTTTAGCGCAGGTTTTGCCATTTCAAGGTACCAATCACAAATATCTCCCCAAGTAAAATCGTAAAGCAATCTGGCAGCTTCACCGATAAAATACCCATCAATCAGACTTGTGGTTTCCTGGATCACTCTGTTTGTTCTTGAAATTATCCATTTGTCATGTAGTCTCAAACAGTTGGGATCGAGGGTACCTGAATTTGTAAATCCCTCAAGGTTCATAATAGCGAACCTGCTGGCATTCCATAATTTGTTCATAAAGAATCTGTAAGTCTCGACCCTTTTTGGTCCAAGAAGAATATCTCTACCCTGTACTGTTAGTGCCGCTATTGTCATGCGAAGGGCATCTGCCCCAAATTCACCTATCAGTGTCAATGGATCAACAACATTCCCTTTGGATTTACTCATTTTCTGTCCATTTTCATCTCGGACCAGGGCATGGATATAAACATCCTTGAAGGGTTCAATATCATCCATAAACTCAAGACCCATCATAATCATTCTAGCTACCCAGAAAAATATAATATCAAAACCGGTAACCATTAAGGATGTGGGGTAAAAATACTCCAGGTCCTGGGATTTCTCTGGCCATCCAAGAGTTGAAAAGGGCCACAGGGCACTGCTGAACCAGGTATCAAGGACATCAGGATCCTGAACCATATTCTTGCTGCCGCAGGACGAACACTCGGTCGGATCATTCTCGGCAACAGTAATATGTCCACAGTCTGAACATGACCATGCTGGTATCCGATGGCCCCACCATAACTGCCTTGAAATACACCAGTCTCTGATGTTGTCCATCCACTGAAAATAAGTGTTTTCCCACTGGGGCGGTACCCAGGTGATTTTCCCGTCCTTTACAGCCTTGACTCCGGCATCAGCAAGAGGACGAGTCTTTACAAACCACTGTTCAGAAAGATACGGTTCAATTATGGTGTGACATCTGTAACAATGTCCAACTGAATGACTGATATCTTCAGTTCTGATAAGGAATCCCTTTTCTTCAAGGTGCTTGACGACTACTTTACGGGCTTCCAGCGCAGACATGCCCGTATACAATGGGGCATTCTCGTTCATAAATCCATTTTCATCTATCACCTGTATTTGTTCCAGATCGTGTCTTAAACCAACAAGGAAATCGTTAGGATCATGGGCAGGGGTAATCTTGACACATCCGGTTCCAAATTCGGGATCGACCATTATATCTTCAATGATTTTTATAGAACGGTCTGTAAGAGGAACAGAAACTTCCTGTCCTATCATTCCTCTATTCTTTTCGGAACGTGGGTGCACGGCTATAGCCGTGTCTCCAAGTATTGTTTCAGGTCTTGTTGTGGCTACGACTATTTCTCCAGAACCATCAATTAAAGGATATCTGACATAGTATAGCTTCCCCGGGAGATCTTCATGGTCTACTTCAATGTCAGAAAGCGCAGTATGACACCTCGGACACCAGTTGATTATGTACTTGCCTTTATATATCAGCCCTTTGTTGTACAGTCTGACAAAGACTGACCTTACTGCTTTAGACAATCCTTCATCCATAGTGAAACGAAGTCTGCGCCAATCACAGGAATCACCAAGTTTCTTTTGTTGTTCAACAATCCTGTTTCCGTACTCCTCTTTCCATTCCCAGACCTTTTCGACAAAGTCCTCTCTGCCAAGATCATGCCTTGAAAGTCCTTGCTGAGCAAGTTTTCTCTCAACAACATTCTGCGTGGCAATACCGGCATGATCTGTTCCAGGTAACCATAGTACATTAAACCCCTTCATTCTTTTATAACGGCAGACTATATCCTGAAAAGTATGATTAAAAGCATGCCCAATGTGTAACGAACCAGTTACATTTGGGGGAGGAATTACAATACTGAACGGTTCCTTAGTATTGTCAACATCTGCATTAAAAAGTCCCTCAGCTTCCCAGCGGGAATACCATTTTCCCTCGATAGGGCCGGGATCATATGTTTTATCAAGTACTGGTTTGTTTTCATTCATCTACACTGTCCCCCTCTGAAGTCTATTCAATCCAACATCAGTAATAATTTCAGATATCCTTTCACAAATCATTGATTCTTTCAAGATCTTACTTCGGTATTTTCTTTAATATATCGTTCCAAAAACTCCCTTAATGAGTCCATTCCGTCGCCGCTGGTTACCGAAGTAAGAAAGGGAACTTCCAAAGAACGCAGGCCTTCTCTGATGTATTTATGTAAATTGGCTTTTCTTTTTCCCCGGGAGATTTTATCAACCTTTGTAAAAACAGTTAATAAGGGAATTCCAAGGGCATGTATCCATTCCTGGAGCATTTTGTCATTCTCAAGAAGACCATGTCTAAAATCAACAAGGCTAACCAATAATTCTAATGTTCTCCTGGTCTGTATATAAGTTTCTATAAGTCTGGACCATTGCGTTCTTTCGGTTTTACTTCTGGAGGCAAAACCATAACCAGGAAGATCTACCAGAACAAAGGAAACATCTCCTTCTATTCTGTAAAAATTGATACTTCTGGTTTTGCCAGGTCTGGATGCCACATGGGCTATCTTTTGAGATACAAGTTTGTTTAACAGACTGGATTTCCCGACATTTGACCTGCCCGCAATAGCGATTTCGGGGAGTCCTTCTTCTGGAAACTGAGATCTGTTAAAGGCAGTCTGAATGAGTTGGACCTTCCATCTCTTATGCATTAGTTATTTCTCAAGTGCGATCTGGAAAACTTCTGAAACGTCACTTACAAAATGAAATTTCATTCCATCAACAGCCCATGGGGCAAGTTCTTCAAGATCCAGCCTGTTGGAGGCTGGAAGAATAACTCTAAAGATCTTGTTCCTTTTAGCTGCAAGGATCTTTTCCCTGATACCACCTACAGGAAGAACCTGTCCAAGAAGTGTTATTTCACCGGTCATGGCCACAGAAGAAGAGACCTTTCTGCCGCTAACGGCAGAAAGCATGGCGAGGGCCATGGTTATCCCGGCAGATGGGCCATCTTTTGGGATAGCCCCTTCAGGAACATGGAGATGAAGATCAATTGTATCCCATTTAATATCATCAAGGTTTAACTTGTCTGAATTGGCTTTTAGAAAACCGTAGGCGGTCTGAGCCGATTCCTGCATAATATCTCCAAGATTTCCTGTAAAGGTTACAGCACCTTTCCCTTTCATTTTTGCTGCTTCAATTACGAGGGCATCTCCACCTGCCTGTGTCCATGCCAAACCTACAGCTATACCCTGTTGATCCTGTTTTGGTATATTCAGATCATATGTTCTGGGAGGGCCGAGGTAATCTTTAAGATTGGATTTCTTTATGGATACTGAATGTTCCGGATTATTCTGAACTGGAAGATTTTCTACAATCTGTTTAGTTACCTTGCGACAGATCTTCGCAAGTTCTCTTTCCAGACTTCTTACTCCGGCTTCTCTTGTATAATCCCTGATAATACATCCTAAAGAACCTGGTGTGATCTTAACTTCTCTAGGAGTCAGGCCGTGTTCTTTCAAGATCTTGGGTATAAGGTGCCGTTTCGCGATATGAACTTTTTCTTCAGCGACATAGCCAGGTATGCTGATTATTTCCATTCTGTCCAGGAGTGGCTTGGGAATGGAATGGGTAACATTGGCAGTCGTAATGAACATAACCTTACTCAGGTCAAAGGGAACCTCCAGAAAATGATCTGTAAAGGAAAAGTTCTGTTCTGGATCAAGTACTTCCAGTAAAGCTGCAGAGGGGTCACCTCTAAAGTCACTCCCCATTTTATCTATCTCATCCATGAGCATGACAGGATTAGAGGTTCCAGCCTGTCTGATTTTCTGGATGATCCTTCCTGGAAGTGATCCAACATAAGTTTTACGGTGGCCACGGATTTCAGCTTCATCCCTCATTCCACCAAGGGACATGCTGACAAACTTTCTATCAAGTGACCTTGCGATTGATCGGGCAAGGGATGTTTTTCCTACTCCAGGAGGTCCGACAAAACATAGGACCTGGCCACGGATGTTACCTTTGGCGAGGATTCTTACAGCAAGATACTCCAGTATTCTTTCCTTTACTTTTTCAAGTCCGTAGTGGTCCTCATCAAGAACCTTCCTAGCTAAAGTAAGATCCAGTCTATCCATGGATTCAATGTCCCATGGAAGAGAGACCAACCAATCAATATAGGTACGAACAACCGTTGCCTCAGCAGACATGACAGGCATCTTTGAGAGGCGATCAAGCTCGTGAAGAGCCTTTATCTGAACCTCATTCGGCATTTGTGCGTCTCCTATTTTCTGCTTGAATTCGTCAAGTTCAGAAGAGGATTCTCCCTGTCCAAGCTCATCCTGTATGATCTTGAGTTGTTCTCTAAGGTAATATTCTTTATGACCTCTCTCAAGTTCTTTTCGAACCTTATCCTGAATATCATGTTCAAGTTCGAGTATATCGATTTCTTCAATAAGTACCTTAAGAAGGTGTTTCATCAACAGTTCCGGGTCTGTAACTTCTAGAAGACGCTGCTTCTCACCGATTCGTATTGTCAGGTGTGAAGCTACAAGGTCGGCCAGTTGAGCAGCATCATCTATATTCATAGCAGAAATAAGCACTTCTGAGGGTATCTTTGGATGGAGGGTCACGTATTTTTCGAACTGTTCAAGGACACTTCGCCTGAGAGCCTCTGATTGTTCAGAAAGAGGCTTATCCCAATGAATTGTTTGAATATCTGCTTCCAGTACTTCTTTTCCCTTGATGAACTGGACGATTTTTACTTTTTCTACACCCTCTATTAGAACTTTTGTTGTGCCATCCGGAATCCGTACCATCTGGAGAATGTTGCATAGTGTTCCCACCTCGAACAGCTCATCGGGATTAGGATCTTCTACCTGCATATCTTTCTGTGCAACGACAACAATAGTCCTATCCTGTAACATTGCAAGCTCAATAGCCTTCAAAGATCTTGGTCTTCCCACGAATAGAGGGGTGATTATTCCGGGAAATAAAACAATGTCCCTTACGGGCAGTACACAAGATTGTTTTTTATTCAGAAGTTCCGAAGCCATAAATCAGGCTACCTCCTCATTTTCTCTTCGTTTTATTACTGGTGTTGCTTTCCCGGCAACCATGTCCCCGGTGATTAGAATCTGGGAAATAGTCTCAGCTTTTGAGGGAATTTCATACATGAGATCAAGCATCAGTGCTTCCATAATGCTTCTTAACCCCCTTGCACCTGTGTTCTTGCTGCTGGCAAGGGTTGCAATTTCCTTTATGGCATCTTCAGAAAAATCAAGCTGAATGTTTTCCATTGCAAATGACTTCTGATATTGCCTGATAAGGGCATTTTTAGGCTCAAGCAGTATCTTTGCAAGTGCTTCTGTGTCAAGATCCTGAAGGGGCAGAGTGACTGGAAGTCTTCCAACCAACTCTGGTATGAAACCATAACGCATAAGATCCTCTGGCTGTGTGTGTATTATAAGGTTGAATTTATCATGTTTTTGTCCGGTGATAACGTTACCACCAAATCCAATTATTTTCTGGTTAACTCTTCTGGCAATTACGTCTTCCAAGCCATCAAAAGCACCTGCACAGATGAAAAGAATGTTGGTTGTATCTAGCTGGATAAAGTCCTGGTATGGATGTTTTCTACCACCCTTGGGAGGAACATTGGCAACCGTCCCTTCAAGAATCTTTAGAAGGGCCTGCTGAACCCCCTCACCGGAAACATCTCTTGTTATAGATGTTGATTCGGACTTTCTGGACACCTTGTCGATTTCATCAATATAAATGATTCCCTTTTCTGCAGCTTTAACATCATAATCAGCAGCCTGAAGAAGTTTAACAAGAATGTTCTCCACATCTTCTCCAACATAGCCTGCTTCTGTAAGTGTTGTTGCGTCCGCCATTGCAAAAGGCA
Organism: Acetomicrobium hydrogeniformans; assembly: GCA_016841745.1. Classification (GTDB taxonomy): domain Bacteria; phylum Synergistota; class Synergistia; order Synergistales; family JAFGMB01; genus JAENYO01. The sequence continues at coordinate 98,981 of JAENYO010000009.1, read as the reverse complement.
CGTTCAGTTTTCGGGCAAGACTTTGCGCTATCAGCGTTTTACCACAACCGGTAGGGCCAATAAGAAGTACGTTGCTTTTTTGCAGTTCCACGTCGTTCTCTGATCTGTAACTATTGTTATGGATTCGCTTGTAATGATTGTAAACGGCTACAGATATACCCTTTTTTGCACGTTCCTGTCCTATTACGTACTGATCAAGAAATGATTTTATTACTGTAGGTTTTGGAAGTTCCTGGAGAGGGGTTTCCAGAACTGCCTCAATCTTATCAGCGGCCTCTACCTCCTCATTAAGGATAAGGTTGCAGAGGTGAACACATTCGTTACAGATATAAACTCCTGGACCGGCAATAAGCTTCTGAACTTCATCCTGTCCTTTGCCACAAAATGAACAGTGAAGGTCATTCTTTCTCTCGCCATTTCCATTATCTTCAAATTTAAACATTCAGCGACCTCCTTTGGAACCTCAGCATTTTAAACCTCAGCGTGTTCCAAATAGAAACATCAATAAACCCAAATAAGGGAGCTCCTATAGGGCTCCCTTATTGTACTGCGTTTTGGGTTTCACTGCAGTGTATCTAATTGCGTGATTGAATGACTTTGTCTATTATTCCATAACTGACAGCTTCTTCTGCAGACATAAAAAAATCTCTTTCCGTATCAGCCTTAACCTTGCGTCTGCTCTGGTTCGTATGTTTAACTAGAATGTCCGTCAGCCTTTCCCTCATTTGCAGGATCTCTCTGGCATGTATCTCAATTTCAGTGGCCTGTCCCTGGGCCCCACCGAGTGGCTGGTGAATCATTATTCTTGCATTGGGAAGTGCGATTCTTTTTCCACTGGAACCCCCGGATAAAAGGAGTGCTCCCATACTTGCCGCCTGACCTATGCAAATAGTAGAAACAGGACATTTCACATATTGCATGGTGTCATAAATCGCAAGACCAGCTGTAACTATTCCTCCGGGGCTGTTGATATAAAGGTTAATGTCCTTGTCTGGATCTTCGCTTTCAAGAAATAACATCTGAGCAACTATTACATTTGCGAGGGTCTCGTCAATCGGTTCACCGAGAAAAATTATCCTGTCTTTGAGAAGCCGACTATATATATCGTAGGCCCTTTCCCCCTTACCTGTCTGTTCAATAACCATTGGTATTAACATAAGATCTCACCACCTATACAGCAAAGAGCGCAGGTTTTATTCTGCCTCAGATTCTACCTCTTCCGTCTGTTCTCCTGGAGTGTGTTTAATTGTGATCTTATCAAAAAGCGCTTCTACAGTTTTCTGATATCTAACTCTGTTGGAAATATCACGAAGTCTGTCCTGATCCTTCAACATTGTGCCCATTAGTTTCTCTACATCAATATTGTAAGAGGATGCTATCGTAGCTACTTCAGTGTAAATATCTTCTTTCGTTACTTCTATGTTCATTTCTTTGGCTAGAGCATCCATTACAAGATAACGGGCAACAGCTTTTTTTGCCTGATCATTCATATTCTTGTGATAATCTTCCTTGTCCTGTGGACTATCTGCAAAAAATTCATCAATTGTTTTGTGAAAGCGTTTTTTAAAGTTTTCTTCATCCTGTTGACGGATAGAGATCTCCTGTCGTCTAACCAGAGTATCAGGAATATCAAATTCAGCTAATTCAGCAAGCCTGTCAACTGCAATGTTTTCCATTTCCAACTTGTTTTCATTTTCAAGTCTGGATAAGATTCCCTTTTCTAAATGGTTTCTGAAAGCAGAAAGAGAATCAATAGTCTCTCCCGTGACTTTTTTGAAAAAGTCACTATCCAGTTCAGGAATGATTTTCTCTTTGATCCCTTTGACATCGATGGAATACATAGCCCTCTTGCCAGCTATTTCCGGATCAGGGTTGTCTTCCTCAATGGGTACCTCAACCTCAATATGGTTTCCGATTTCGCTATCACAAAGAGCGTTCTTAATCTCTTCCTTAAGCCCTTCCATGCCTAGATCAATCGTAGTTTCACCTGGTTCGTGTGATTTTATTGAGTCATCGTTCTCATCCAGCACTCTGGTTACATATGAGATGTCGACCATATCTCCACTCATGACCTTTGATCGGCTTTCAACGATGGGATATTCTGCAAACTGGTTCTGGATCTGAAGCATTGTTGCATCTATCATTTCATCGGTAACAACAACTTCTTTTTTTGTAACTTCAACCTTCTCTAATTCCGGGAGTCTGACTTGAGGGGAAACTTCAAAAGTAAAGACGAGCTCAAGTGCTTTTCCTTCTTCCATTGTTTCTATTTTAACATCTGGTTCTTCTATAAGATCAAGTTCATAATCATTCACTATTTCGTTGATTATTTCCGGCATTATGGCATCCAGTGTTTCAGTATAAATGGCTTCTTTTGTAAAACGCATTTCCAGAACGTTCCTTGGCACTTTACCCTTCCTGAAACCAGGGATATTCACTTTTCTTGACAGATCCCGAATCGAAGAATCTACATTTTTTGCAAATTCTCCTGCATCCATGTCTGCTTTTATAACCACCTTATTCTTTTCCTGGGATAGGATTTCAGTCTTCACGTTAACAGCCCCTTTCACAAACCTTAATTTCTTTTGAACAAAGCGTAGTATAGCACAACAAACGAATTGAATTCACCATTATGCATATTTTTCAGGAAAATTCCCTTAATATATCTGGGACCGTTTAAAGGCCTCTATATTCATTACATCTGCTTGGATTAGATGCGTACCCAAAATCCGAGAAAGAATAAGTGAAAAACGGGGAAATGTCAAGTTTGGTTAGGGATGTATGTACAACAGAGTTAACAAAGGGTTTATGGAGAAAAGATGGTGCGAGAGAGGGGACTCGAACCCCTACAGCCGGAGCCACTGGATCCTAAGTCCAGCGCGTCTACCAATTCCGCCACTCTCGCACTTTAATAAGAAAACATAAATGAAATGATTTTTTTAAATTAGTTTCTGCTGGTCTTTATGTCTAAAGAAGCTAATAATACCTGTAACGTGTCGAATCAGGCTAAGTGCAAAGGAATAATAACAAAAAAGCAAGAGCAAGAAAAGAGGCTATGTTCTTCTTTTCTTAAGAATATTAACCCCAGCAGTGGGAGAAGGGATCATATCTGTGGCTGGGGTTAATATAAGTATCACTTGGTAATGCATTTATTTTTTGGGAATAACCCAGTCAGAAGATCCTCCAAGGAGTGCCGGGACACTGAAAAGTGTCCCCTTCTTCGCGTCGATTTTAAAGCTTTTTTCCATGACATTTATCACTTCTTCTTCATTTTCGTCCAATAGTTCGATTCTTATTTGGTGTTTCTTACCAATAACCGAACTGATATCACGATCATCTATCCACAACTGCAGTGGTTCCTGTTCATCTACGTAAACACGGACAATTCCCTTAGCTTCGTAGGTCACTCCATTCAAAACTACTGTCTGGTTATCGAAAATCAGGTCATACCCTCTACCGGAGATATAGAGAAATATAGACAGTAAAATGAATAGAAAAACAAGCCCAAGGTTAACAGCAATTTGTTTTTTCAAAGGGATACCTCCTCACGGTTCATGCATTACCACGGAGAGATCTCCGTGCCCGTTCCTTGTCCTTGTATCTTTTCCATGCATGAAGGGCCAATGCTATTGCGATGATCCCGTAGGAAACGAACACCCTGAAATATTCACCAAGCTGGGCCTGTCCTATCAGATATTTACCGGCCATGGGAGAGACCACGAACATGAGATGGAAAAGAATAACACCCAAAAACACGTTGGGAATAGTTGCTTTTGCGACACTTGCCCCTCCAACCAGGAGCGCAGCGATAGCGAACATTCCGGCCTGTTCATGGCTGTTATAGGTATTCATGGTACCGATGTTCTGTAGGAAAATGATTTGGCCGTAACAGGCAAGAACTGTTGATATAACAATGGAGATTATCCTCGTTCTCTCAACTTCAATGCCTGCAGAGCGGGCTACATCCATGTCCTGCCCTACAGCTCTCATGTCCTGTCCAAGTTTCGTCTTCTTGAACCATACTACGAAGAGACAGAAAAGCCCTATCACAATAAAGGTGGCAATGGGCACGGATACGCCTCCGATGTTGAGGGGGATGAGGTTATCCAGACATTTCCTTATCCCCTCGAGGTTAGTAACGTTTCTTATGCCGAATCCTCGTGAGAGAAGCAATTGTGGATTCCTTATTGGAACGATCTTCCCGAAGCCGTAAAGCACGACAAGCTGATAGACTCCGTTCATGAAGAATCCCAGAATGAAGGATGTTACCATTTCTCTTCCCTTTGCCCTGTTCAGTATAGCTCCACACATCCATCCCAGGAGAATGGCAAGGGGTGTGGATATGATCATGGCAAGGAACATCCCCTGAATACCGACTATGTTCCAGTCCGTTATAAGTATCAGGCCTATTTCTCCCGCCATGGCACCGAGAACCATTCCGAAGTTGAGTCCCATTCCGGCCATTACAGGTATAAGAAGGGATAGGACCAGAAAAGAGTCCCTGGAAAGTCTGATGAGCATCTCCTGAACCAGATACTGGCCAGAAAACCTGGAAACAGGAATGGCCAGCACACTTAGAACGATGAAAATAATGGGTACAGCATTACTGATAAGGAAATGCTGCAGATTATCTTTCGTGAATATGTCTTTACTCATGATTTCACCTTCACTACTCTGGTCAACGCATAGAGAATCATTCCGTTAGATACTATGATCCTTATGACCTCAGACATGTCCGTTTCTATCAGGCTATTTATTACAGACGGGGTCATGGTAAGAATTCCCTGGAAGAGGAATGTTCCGATCACAACATTCAGTATGCTGGCCTTATGTACTGAAGCTCCACCGATCAATATGGCGGCTACTGCAGGAAAAGCCATGTAAAAGGGTCCCATGTAAAGCTGGATGAACCCAAAACTCTGCTCATACATTATTATTCCTATGGCTCCCAGAACCGTAGAAAGAATTACTGAAACAATTCTCATACGGTCAACGTCTACTCCTGCAGACCTAGCATATTCAGGATTTGACCCTACTGTGGTCATCGCTGTTCCGGTTTTCGTACGCATGAAAAACCACATGAAAAGACACATGACAGCAAAAAATATAAACATTCCCGTTGGACAGTAAAAATAGTTCCCAATCTGAAAGGAACCTACATTACTTATGGCCTTTTCCCAGTATCCTTCCACGGATATGGTGGTTCTAAGTCCTGCCCCTGCATATCCCCAGACCATGTTAGGGCTTTTGTATGGAAGCATTAGCCACATTATGCACATGAATGCGACAGAAGAAAATCCAACATAGGTGGCAATCATCATTTCCCCACCCTTAACTTTGTTAAGGAGTACACCATAAACAAAGCCTACAACAATTGCAACCGGGATTGCAATGGATATTGCGATAAGGATACCGAGAAGTCCGGTCACTCCTAGTTCTATGCTGGTTACCGCTCCAATCAGACCTGCAATTATCCCAAGAGGTAATCCGAAATTCAAGCCGCATCCTGCCTGTATCATGGGAACCAAGGCGAGGACCATTACACCGTTCATTCCGAATCTTACCAGGGTATCACTGATAGAAGTGTCGATCCTAACTCTGACAAAAGGGGCTACTATGAACAGTGAAAGCAGGAAAATTCCGATGATAACCCTTGGCCAACCTGCTTTTTCAATGAAGTTCAGTATTCTGTTCATGATGCTTTCTCGCTTTCTGATCCGTTTTCAACTTTACCGAGCATGAGTATGCCGAATTCAGTGGATTCAGAGGTTGCCGGTAATATCCCGGCTATCTTCCCTTCGTTCACTATGGCTATGCGATCACATATGGATCTGAGTTCTTCCAGTTCTGATGAGATCATTACTATAGTTGTTCCATATTTCTTGTTGTAGTTTTTAAGAGTATCCAGAACAACTTTTTTGGCTCCTACATCGATACCTCTTGTTGGTTCTGCAACAAAGAGAAGTTTCGGACGGGTTGCAAAAGCCTTTGCAAGGCAGACTTTCTGTTGGTTACCTCCAGAAAGTTCCTGGACTTGCTGACTTTCACTGACGCACTTAATCTCAAGGGCTTCAATATAATAACGTGTGCATTCATTTATCGCCCTTGTATCCCTTATTCGAAGCAGGCCTCCAAGATATGATTTAAGGAATTTGTTCTGCATCTGAAGGGCTGTAAATGTAACATTCCAGGAAATAGGTTCTTCAAGTAGGAGGCCCACTCCCCTTCTGTCTTCAAATACTGCGGAGAGCCCTTTACTAAGAGCGGATCTAGGATCATTGAGTATGATCTCTTCATTCTCAAAAGATACAGTCCCCCCAGAAGCGAACATTCCCATTATTCCGTTAGCTATTCCCAGCTTGCCCTGTCCTGCCAACCCTCCAATTCCAAAGACTTCCCCCCTGTAAATCTCAAGGGAGACATTTCGAACCGTTTCTCCTGGCATATCAACCCAGAGGTTCTTGACTTTGAGAATAGGCTTAGTAGAGCTACGGTCCAGGTTTTCTGAGTCCCTCGTAAAAGCAGAATCAATATTCCTTCCCACCATATGAGACGCGATGTCCTTGATGCTTGTCTGGGCAGGAACAGTTTCTTCAACAACTTCACCATCTCTCAGGACAATGATCTTGTCGCAGATCTCCATTATCTCCTGGAGTCTATGGGATATAAATATTATGGCTATACCGAGTAGGGAAAGCCTTTTCATTGACTCGAGTAATATATCGGCTTCTGATTCAGTAAGAACTGCTGTGGGTTCATCAAGTACAAGGATCTGAGTTTGTTCCTTGTCAATTTCCCTGGCAATCTCGGTAAACTGTTTATGTCCAACCGGCATTTCTGTAACAAGGGTCTCCTCATTAAGTTGAACGTTAAGTTTTTCTATGGCTGCCTGTGCCCGTTCTTTCATCTTAAATCTATCAAGAGTTTTAAGGCGTTCCCCGAAGGATTCGACAAGTATGTTGTATCTAGTAGATTCCCTGTTAAGAACGATGTTTTCTGCTGCACTGAAGCCAGGTATAAGGGAAAATTCCTGATGGACCATCCCGATGCCTGCTTCAAGGGCATTCATAGGATTTTCGAAATGGATCTCCCTGTTATTTATCAAAACCCTTCCTTCATAACCGCCAGTTTCATGTATTACCTGCATTCCAAAAAGGATGTTCATAAGAGTGGACTTTCCTGCACCGTTTTCCCCAACAAGTCCCAGGATCTCTCCCTTTTCGAGGGTAAAGTTGACATTCTTCAGAACACGGTTCCCGAAATAGGTTTTGCCTATTCCCTCCATTTTCAATAATGGCCCTAATGATGCCAAAAATCTCACCTCTTTATTTTTGCCGGACTAGATTCAAAAAAATAAAAATGTCTAAAATCTTGCCAAAATTCTCAAACCTGAATTGGTATATGGAAAATCTGAAAGGGCAGAATCCCAAATAAAAAAGGGGAGTAGAAAAAACTCCCCCTTTACATCCCGAAAACAGAGATCTAATTTATTGTGAAGTACTTTTCAGGGACTTCTACATTAGTCATATTCAGGTAACCAAGACCAAATACAAATGTATCCTGATACACCAGAATGTGATTTTTCTTTTTTACGCCTGTTTGGAGATCAGTATAAATACTGCCATTCCATTCTGCGCCAGGGGTAAACTTGCCATAGGTTTCGAAAAGTTCTTCTGACTTAAAGTTTTTCTTAAAGGTTGTTGCATCTACTCCTTTTTCAAGCATAACTTTTGCAAATTCTCCCAGAGCTGCAGTATTCGTATAACCGTAGGAGAAAGCCCATGTTCCCATTCTCTTAGCTCCGCCTTTTTCAATTACAGCTTCTTCTACTTTCTTGAGAATCGCAGGCCAATCGCCTTTAACATCTGAGAGTTCGATGCCGAGAGCTCCTGGATATCCCATAAGGGGAGAAGGCAGATCAGCTTCTACGAAATATCCACCGCCTTCAGCTACCCTTTTCAGCAATGGTTCAGTATGGGCATCATTGGTACAGAAAAAAGCTGTCTCCTTGCCATATTTGTCAAGCCATGCAGGTACTTTTTCAAGGATGAACTGCTGTGCTCCAGCAACGCCAACGTCACTCGTTGGGTCTGGGGCAGTTTCAAAGTGGAAGTCTATGCCAAGGTCATTGCAGGCTTCTTCCATGATATTACGTCTTCTGGAAAGAAGTTCGTAGCTCATATGTCTCGGAAATGAAATGTGGACGAAATGTTTGGCTCCCATTTTCTGTGCTGCCGCAATGATAAGATATCCCCTGGCTATGTTATCTGCATTAATTACAAGGTCTGCTGCAGACTCAATTACGCCTGGATCTTCATGAGCTTCCCCCGCTATGAGAAGTATATCTGGGCGTTTTTCCCTTATTCTCCGGAACCCTTCTGTCGTTCCGGGAATAGCCTGGTTCACAATCACTGCTTTCATAAGTGGATCATCAGCAAGAGATGCGATCTGGGAAATAGTTGTTTCCATTTCAGTCATGAAATTATCAGGATAGGTGATGTGCTGGATCATTCCTCCATCCTGCACGGTTCCATACATTTCGATGAGTTTTTCCGCCCCTCTGAGGTCATCCTCAGATTGTGATACCGTTCCGGTACAGATTCCGATGTGGAAAGGTGCAGCTGCAAGAGCTCCACCAGTCAGAATCACTACAAATGCTACCCCTATCACGAGCGCTAATATTCTTTTCATTACCTGGCCCCCCTTTTAAATATTGTACTCAAAACTTATCTAAGAGTATAATAGATATCAGCCCCTGTCAACATGGATACCGTCATAAAGCCGGTATCCATAAGGGTCGAGAGTAAACTAGCGTAAAGGAACGCAAGAAGAGTAAACATTAATTTACATATGTCAGGACTCTGGGAATGAAGTGGGAAAAAAGAGGAAAATAAAAAAACCCGTCCTTAGGACGGGAAGATCTGGTGGGTCATACAGGAATCGAACCTGTAACCCCCTGATTAAGAGTCAGGTGCTCTGCCAATTGAGCTAATGACCCACTGTGTTTTATTCCAAGTGGCGCGCCCGGCAGGATTCGAACCCGCGACCCTCGGCTCCGAAGGCCGATGCTCTATCCAGCTGAGCTACAGGCGCTCATCAGGTAAACTTGGGGTGAGTGAGGGGACTTGAACCCCCAACCCCTGGAACCACAATCCAGTGCTCTGACCAGTTGAGCTACACCCACCGTAAATATGAAAGACTGGCGCGCCCGGCAGGATTCGAACCCGCGACCCTCGGCTTAGAAGGCCGATGCTCTATCCGGCTGAGCTACAGGCGCCCTTTAAAAATGGAGCGGAAAACGGGACTCGAACCCGCAACCCCCAGCTTGGAAGGCTAGTGCTCTACCATTGAGCTATTTCCGCTTTTTAAACTTTAAAATGGTCGGGGCGAAAGGATTCGAACCTTCGACCCCCTGCTCCCAAAGCAGGTGCGCTAACCAGACTGCGCTACGCCCCGATATTCTATAAGACTTTCTAATAATTCGCAAGTACTATTTCTGGTGGAGCTGGGGGGATTTGAACCCCCGGCCTCTTCCGTGCGAAGGAAGCGCGCTCCCCCTGCGCTACAGCCCCATGTGAGTGACGGCGACAATTGTAGTAATGCTGGGCCGACTTGTCAAGTCATGTAAAAGAAGTTAGTCTATTATTAATAATAAATCAGGAGGTATATTGCTTGAACTATGGACCCGAACTAGTGTGTTTCTGGGCAAGATCTCTTAAAGAACACTACATACCATCATTTATCGACCGAATTGAAGGTGGTGAACACTGGGTAGCTTTAAAACTTTCACATTCTAAAAACTGGTTGTTCCTTTCGTGGCATTCCAGTAATAATGGTTGCTGCATTGTAGACAAAGAAGATATAGATCCCCTTATTGAAAACTCCAAAAGGGCTGATCCTGTGCTACTCTTTTTAAGAAAACATATTCTAAGATCAAGGCTGGTTAATGCGGAACAGGCTTACAGGGATAGGATACTCTCTCTTTCCTTCGAGAGAACCCTTGGAGCTGGTTTCAGAACTGCTTTAACCCTCAATCTGGAGTGTACTGGAAGCAGATCGAATATGATACTCATAGATAAAAATAACATTATACGGGAAACTGCGAGGCATATTCACCCTGAGATTAACCGTTACCGAACTATTTTACCCGGAGTCCCTTACTCACCACCACCGCCTTTCAAAGGTCTGGAACTGAGAGATCTTTCATGCCATGAACTAAAAGCTTCTCTTCCCAAGCTCAAGGGTATTGGAACTCCTCTAAGCAGATTGATCTTTCTTTTATGGGATTCCCGTGAACCACAAGAGTGGATGAGGCTACTGAAGTTAATCTTCGATATTTATGTACCACTTTCAGACTTCGATCTCATAAGATTTGAAAACTACGTTACCGTATTTCCCGAAGTACTGGAGGGTTGTGAATTCCTAAGTCAGGATATTCTCAAGGGAAGTAAATCAATTATATCCGACTTAATGACAGACAGGACCAGAGAGAAACTTTATAAGCAGAGTTGTGATATTCTCGAAATCTTGATTCATAGGAAACAGAAACACCTGGATGGACTTCTTAATCAGATCAATAATGCTGGAAAGGCGGATTTCTATAAAATGGCTGGTGAATTACTGATGGCTAATTCTTACCGGCTCAAAAAAGGAATAACCCAGGTTCAACTGTCATCCTGGGATGACCCAGCCATGGTTGTGAATCTAACGCTTGATCCTCGTCTCTCAATAATTCAGAATGCTCAAAGATATTTCAAAAAGTTTAAAAAAACAACTATGTCAGATCCTGAGCAGGTCGAAGCAAAGGTAGCTGGTCTCAGAGCCTCAATTCAAGAGTTAAATGAGCAGAAAGAGTTGTTAGGTATGATTGATGAAACAACCCTCCTTCGTGAAGTAGCTCAGGATATTTCCGGTTGGATTACTGGTACAGATAAGAAAAGGCCACGATCCAAAAAGTATACCCCTCCACATATCAGACTTAATCTTGAGAAACACCTGATACTTGTTGGAGTCAATGCAAAGGGTAATAGATATGTGACTTTCCGTCTTGCCCATTCACAGGATCTCTGGTTTCATGTTCACGACATACCTGGAGCTCATGTAATACTCAAGGAAATTGAACAATCTGATGCTTGCGAAATTGAAACTGCAGTTAAAGTTGCTGCTTCTCTTGCAGCTTACTACAGCAGGGCTAGAAAGGCAGTTAAAGTACTGATAGACTACACCGAAAAGAAAAATGTCAGACATATTTCAGGAAGTGGAATAGCTCATGTTACATATAGCAATCCTGAAACAATATTGATCAGCCCTGATCTATGGAAAGAGTATTTTGCAGATACACAATAAGCTCTGGTGGGAGGGGCTGAGTGAAATACAGCCTTTTCCGCGTTATAGGATGGATAAAACCCAGTTTCCAGGAATGAAGGAAGACCCTCCCCATTTCCTGGTAAGAGATATTTTTACCCCCATATAGGATGTCTCCAGCCAGTGGACACCTTATGTAACGTAAATGCACCCTTATCTGGTGAGTCCTACCTGTAAGAAGGGTACATTCCACAAGGCTATGATTATTGCAGGACCATAGAACCCTGTACAATGTTCTTGACTCTCGACCTGTAGATATGATAGCCATTCTTTTTCTATTTCGGGGATCTCTCCCTATGGGAAGATCGATAAGACCTTCCGTGTGTTCTGGAACACCTCTGGTCAAAGCAAGGTATTTCTTTATTACAGACCTCGCTTTAAACTGTGCCTGAAGATCTTCCATAGCCTGTTGATTTCGGGCTATTATCATTAGACCAGAGGTCGTCTGATCTAAACGATGAACAACCCCGGGCCTTATGACATTATTGAATATTCCTATTTCAGGATATCTGTAAATAAGTCCATGGACCAGTGTTCCATGCCAGTTACCTGGAGCGGGATGTACAACTATCCCTGCAGGCTTGTTGATTACAAGGATGGAGTTATCTTCGTACAGGACATCAAAAGGGACGGGTTCCGGACTTACCTGAAGATTTTCAACCGGGGGGATGGTTACTGTGATCTGTTGTCCTGGTTGGACTCTGGTTGATGGTTTTAATCGTATTTGGTGATCATTGACTACGTTACCAGCTTTTATAAGGTGTTGAACGAATGATCTGCTAAAACCCATAACGATTGAGAGGTAAATATCTAGACGTTGTCCAGTATTTTCAGATCCTGGATTGATTTTGTGGAAAGTTTCTTCTTTTTCGTATTCATCGAAAGTTTCAGTGCCTCTATCGCCCAAGTTCCACGAAGGATTCCCCCCCAAGTCTGGAGAAGGAGCGCTTATGTCATCATTATTTTTCTGTCCTGGCATTTTTTTCGTCATTCTCTTTGCAGGATTTGCAGTAACGTGCCCAAGGTTTGACAAGAAGTCTTTGAACCTCTATACGCCTTAAACACCTTTCACATATACCGTATCTTTCAGCCGATTTTTCTAGTTTATATAAAGCGTGTCTAACAAGGGAAAGTTCATTCGCTACAGTTAACATTTCTGTTGTATTATATTCTCTTTCAGTCAGATCACTTGCAATATCCACAAAATCTTTATTTTCACTAACTTCAAAAGGAGAGCCATCCGATTTTCCTGTTGCCCGGCTCAGTTTATCCATCAAGGCTACAAGTTCGCTCTCCCTGTTTTTGAGCGTTATCTTAATCTCGTAAGTATCCATTAGTCTATTACCTCCAGATTTGCCAGAGCCAGGAAAACGAATCCCCGGCTCTGACATAAATCCGCTCTTAACTATTCATAACAACAGAACAGCGGGGGCATAACCCTGCACTATCAGTTTCTTCTGAATATTTCCAGCACCTTGGACATTTTTGTCCTGGAGCTTTATTGACTCCTATTTTAAGGCCAGTTTCCTCATCCTGAAAAACCACGCAACAGTTATCTACATCAGTTTCATCAGCAATCTGGAAATCCGAAACGATGTTAAGAGTTTCCCATTCAGTTTCAGAACAGGAGTTGAGGACATGAGTATAATCACCTGGAAGTACTTTTACCTGTGCTTCGAGAGGATGTCCCATCAGACCTTCAGCTCGTCCTTTTTCAAGAGCTCTGCTTAAGGTACTCTTGACATTAGTAATGGCTGACCATTTTTTATTAAGCTCATGATTTATCATATTATCATCTTTTTGGGGCCAGTCAGCAAGAAATACACTTTCAGGAAGTGTTCCATCAATCTTGACAATCTCCTGCCAGGTTTCCTCGGTTGTAAAGCTGAGAACAGGTGCCAGTAGTCTCGTAAGTGTAGTAAGTACAGACCAGAGTACGGTCTGACAACCGCGTCTGGTTACACTGTCCTTGCCGTCAGCATAGAGACGGTCTTTGCTTGCATCAAGGTAAAATGCACTAAGTTCATTTACACAGAACTGGTGAATTATGAATGTGGGCACATGAAATTCATATTCATCATATGCTTTTGTTGTTTTTCCTATGATCTGATTAAGCTGGGATAGGATCCACTTGTCCATATCATGAAGTTCTCCATAAGAAACACTGTTTTCAGATGGGACAAAGTCATATAAATTACCGAGAAGGAATCGAACGGTATTCCTTATTCTTCTATAGGATTCAGTAAGGTTCTTGATGATTCCATCGGATATCCGAACATCGTTTCTATAATCCGTAGATGCCACCCATAGCCTCAGAATATCAGCACCAAACTTGTCGATGATCTCTTGTGGTTTAATAACATTACCAATAGATTTGGACATTTTTTTGCCTTCACCGTCAACAATAAAACCATGAGTCAGGACTTGTTCATAAGGAGCGGTTCCCCTGGTAGCAACGGAGGTTAACAAAGAAGTCTGGAACCACCCACGATGCTGGTCGCTACCCTCCAGGTAGAGTTCTGCTGGCCAGTGAAGTTCATCCCTTGTTTCAAGAACGGCAAAGTGGCTTACACCTGAATCAAACCAGACGTCCATTATATCCTTGTCTTTTTTTAAATGTTTGCTATTACAGTGGGGGCAGAAAGCAAGGTCTCCGAGAAGTTCTTCAGGGGACAGTTCCCACCATATGCTACATCCATGTTCTTTGACCTTTTCCTGAACTTTCCTGATCCGATCTGGCGTAAGGATTACCTTGCCGCAATCCTCACAGTAGAAAGCTGGAATAGGTACACCCCAAATTCTCTGGCGGCTGATACACCAGTCTGACCTGTCTCTTACCATATTAAAAATACGGTCTTTACCCCACTCAGGTATCCACTTTACGTTATTGTCTATTATGTCAAGGGCTGATTCTCTGAATTTGTTAACATTCACAAACCATTGATCTGTGGATCTGAATATAACGGGTTTTTTACAACGCCAGCAATGAGGGTAGGAATGCATCAGTTTCTTATGCCCAAGAAGTCTACCGGAATCTGTAAGGAGTTGAAGTACAATTGAAGCTCCCTCCTTAATTGATTTCCCGCCTACAATCGGTGTTTCGGGCACAAAATAACCTCTGTCATCTACTGGATTGTAGATCTCAATGCCATACTTAATACCAGTTTCGTAGTCTTCCACACCATGTCCGGGTGCAGTATGAACACAACCGGTTCCCTGATCAAGAAGTACATAATCTGCAAGCACGATCGGTATCTCTCTGTTCTCATAAAATGGATGTCTCCCGATAACCCCTTCAAGTTCATGTCCCTTAAAAGTGAAAAGAGGTTCAGAGAATTCCAGGCCAGTAAGTTCTTTCACAGTATCCAGGAGATCTTTCGCAACCATATAAACTTTTCTTTCAGCTTTTACAAAGACATAATCGAAATTGGGGTTTATAGCCACGGCCATGCTTGCAGGAAGAGTCCATGGTGTAGTTGTCCAGACTATAACATTTACATCTTCTCCCTCAAGATCAGATATGCGTGTTTCGATTTGTGGAATAGAATAGGCGACAAATATTGAGGGGGAAGATTCATCCCAATACTCTATCTCTGCAGTGGCAAGTGCGGTTTGGCAGTCAATGCACCAGTAGACCGGTTTTTTCCCTTTATAGACAAGATCCTTTTCGACCATTTTTGCAAAAGCACCTATCTGGGCTGCCTCGTACTCTGGGTTGAGGGTCATGTAGGGATTATCCCAGTCACCTATAACACCGAGCCTTTTGAATTCATCCCTCTGAATATCCCGGAACTTGTAAGCATATTCCGTGCATTCCCGGCGTAATTCAACTGGTTCAAGTTCATCCTTGGAAATTCCCTTGGATTTGAGTACATGAAGCTCAATAGGGAGACCATGTGTATCCCAACCAGGAACGTAAGGTGAAAAATACCCTCTCATCCATTTATATTTGGGAATAAAATCTTTGAGGATCTTGTTAAAAGCAGTTCCAATATGTATATTTCCGTTGGCATATGGAGGACCATCGTGAAGAATGAAGGATGTGCAATTCTTTCTTGTTTCGATCAGTTTCCTGTAAAGATCGATATCGTACCAGAATTTCAAGAAATCCGGTTCTCTTGTGGCAAGGTTTGCCCTCATCGGAAACGATGTTTTGGGCAGATTAAGAGTATCTTTGTAGTCTACAGGCATGTGGAGTTTCTCCCCTCTCTAAATAGGAAAATGCCGTCCCCCATGGGGAGACGGCTTATATACCATGCTTACAGCATTTTAACACAAATTCTGCATAAAGGACCAGAAAACCATCACTCCGTCATGGTATTTGCTTTTTTAAACTTTATAACCTGAAGCAAGTGCATTGTCCCAAGAATAACCAGACCTATAATGTCAGTCTGTATACCGGGGATAAGAAGACTAAGGGCTCCCCCGAAACAAAGGATCCTTTGCCACCAGGCAAGTTGTATCTTATAGAAGCCGATCGACCCCATACCGAGGAGAAAAACACCCAAAACTGCGGTAATTATAGCTAAAGTAAAGGGTAAAGGCTGGAAACCAACCAAAACCAGCATAGGATTATAAACATATATATAGGGGACAAGGAATCCGGCAAGAGCGAGTTTCACGGCAGTGGCACCTGTCTTCATTGGTTCGGCACCCGCAATTCCTGCTCCCGCATAGGCAGCCAATGCAACTGGAGGACTCAGGTCTGCAGCAATACCGAAATAAAGAACAAACATGTATGCTGCCATAGGTGGTACATCAAGCTGGAACAAGGCAGGTGCACACATAGTGCTGGTCACAATGAAATTGGCTGTAGTAGGAAGTCCTGCACCTAGAAGTATGCATGCTACCATGGTAAGAAGAAGAGATGGTAAAAGTTTTCCACCTGCAATAGCTACAATAGCCCCTGCAATTCGCAGGCCGAGGCCTGTAAGAGTGGCAGTTCCTACAATAATACCTACTGTAGCACAAGCACATGCTACAGCGAGGGCCCCCCTGGCACCGCTTTCAAGGGCTTCTTTCAATTTAACAGGGGTTAACATGGTTTCCTTATTCAGATATGATACTGCAACAGTGATAAGGATACCAAAATAAGCAGCTTTTAAAGGAGTATAACCAGTCAACAGGAAATAAACGATCCCGAAAAGAGGTAAGAGGAGATGTCCCTTCGTTCTTAAAAGTGTCCAGAGCTGAGGAAGCCTGTTACGGGGAAGTCCCTTGAGACCAAGCCTCGAGGCTTCAAGATGGACCTGGACGATAACTGCAAAATAATAGAGAAGGGCCGGAACTATGGCTGCAAGGGCAACATGAATATAGGGTACACCCAGAAATTCAGCCATAATAAACGCAGCAGCACCCATAACTGGTGGCATGATCTGTCCTCCAGTTGAGGCAACTGCTTCCACTGCTCCTGCAAAATAAGGCTTATATCCAACACTTTTCATTAATGGAATAGTAAACATACCAGTTGTGCAGACGTTGGCCACGGAAGATCCTGAGATAGAACCCATTAGACCTGAACTCAAGACTGCTACCTTCGCCGGTCCACCAGTAGCATGACCTGCGAGTGCCATTGCAAGATCGATGATAAATCGACCCATTCCGGTTTGTTCAAGAAAAGAACCAAAAAGAATAAACATGAAAACAAATGTTGCAGAAACAGCAAGGGGAATGCCGAATACACCCTCGGTTCCCATGTACATATGGTTGATTATCCGGCTAAAGTTGAATCCTCTGTGCTGGAACATTTCAGGGAATTGTCTTCCGAAATAACAGTAGAAAAGGAAAAAAATTGCAATACAGGGAAGAATTGGACTGGAAACTCTTCTTGTTGCCTCAAGGAGAAGAACTATTCCCATGAATCCTACTATCAGATCCGTTTGAGTGGGAAGGCCGGCTCGATAAACCATCTGTTCAAAATTCAAGACCATGTAAAGGGTAAAACCAGCCCCCATAATTGCTAAAATGTAGTCGTACCAGGGTATCCTTTTTCTTGAACATTTATCAGAAAATGGATAAAGAAGAAAAACGAGTACAAGGACAAAGGCCAGATGAATCGCTCTTTGTTTCATAGCAAGAAGGAGCCCAAACCCCGATGTATACAGATGAAATAGTGACATCGCAACAGCAATGACAGTTATCATAAGAGCTTGCCAGCCAATGAGAGATCTGTTGCGGGCCTCAGTATCGAACTGTCTCCTTAGTTCATCTAAATCAATGGTACTTTCATTGTTTTCTGAAATGGTCTCTACTCTGTTTTGTGAATCTGTCATTAATGATCCCCCCCATGGATATCCCTAACATTAAAGATCATGAAAAATAACAATGATAAAAAGTCTATTTGTTTTCAAGGAAAAGAGTTGATCCCTCTTCAAGAAGAATCTTTATCAGCGGTTCTTGAATTACTTGAAACCTGAGTAGTTGGCCGGCCCATGAACTGTAAAGATCCATTCGGCGAAACGGCGTCAGACTCATCCAGTTCTGACCGAGTTCAGAATTTCCAACACGAAGGTTTATCGTTTCCCAGTTATATCTCCCCCCCCTTACATACATCCATTTCTTATCACTGGAAAAACTGCCGTTCCTTGGTGCTGCAAAGGGCAATCCTGCATTGTGGGAAACTACCCTTTCCTCCCAGAGCCACAGTTTTGAGTCAAGAATTCTGTAATCATCTTCTACAGGCGTTAATTGGACTGAATGAATATATCCGGTATGTAAAGTCTGTCCTGACGAAACAGGTAAAGAAAACAACAAAGTGTTTTTTGTAAAAATACTTAATTTGTTGACTGGGGAACAGAAAACTACAAGCAAACTGAGTATCATAACGAGAAAAAGAAGTCTTTTGCCAAGTCCTGTATTCATATTTTTGTCCACACTTCCTAAAAAATGCAACAGCTGAAATAATGTGATTGCATTCCGCCTTTAGCTGGCCAGAACCCAGGTAAGGAGCCTAAACCTGTTTTCCAGTTAGTTTATTGTATCAAGATTAACCTTCCAGAACAAATAAATACAGAACAGTTCACATTACATAATGGAATATTTCCCCAAAAGTGGCCCATTGTCTAGACACATGATGATATTAATCCCCTGGACCCATAGAGTTGCCAAGGTCCTGTTTTTTGTAATCTTTGTTCTAACCTCCATTTCCATAATTTGAGGGTTCAGATCAGATGGAATAAGTCCAGGTGCTTCTCCGGGGTGGATAGGGCTATATTTGCTCCAATAGGATCCATTTAGGCCCTTATAGACATGTTTCTGTTGAAGATTGAGTATGGGTTTAGTGTTTTTCATCCACTCTGATGATTTTTCTTAATATTTAAGTCCACGTTCCATATGTCAGGTATAAATTCACTCTTCCATTAAACATGGGAAGAAGGCACTTCGGTCCTTCAGATGGATATTGTTGAAAGAGGATTTTCATGACTTCCAGCGTTTTCTAACAGCACAGGACAGATTGTACGCTTCTTACTATAAATATCGTGAAAACCAGGAATGAACCTGGAGCGTATCCTCCTGTAATTCTTTGTGTGTTTTAGGGTCTATCCTTGGTATTCTGAAGTTAAGGAAATCATCAAGGACCTGCTCGAAAGGTGGATATTCATTCCTCCTGAAGGGTATTACATTGTTACCCACAAAAAAACCTCCCATCATTTTTGATGAGAGGTAATCACTAAGGTCGAGCGCCAAGCTGTTGTATACTACTATTCTCCAGACACTAACTAATTATTTAGTGTCTTTTCACTAGTATTTACAACGGATATAAAAAATGGCGAGCCTGGAGGGATTCGAACCCCCGACCTACTGCTTAGGAGGCAGTCGCTCTATCCCCTGAGCTACAGGCCCGCAGAACGGCGATTATCTTATCATTTGTTTGTTCTATATTCAACCCGGAAAAACTCTTTTTTTATTCTTTTGCACGGCGGACAGCATTTGAAAAAAGGGAAAAGAAATCCTGGTGTTCATGGACCTGGTTTTCGTATACCTGTCTCGCTACATCTGAATCCTCGCTGATCTGACGACTGAGTTCTTCAGTGGTCTTGAAAGCGAGTTCCCCTCTTAGCCTTTTCAAAAAAACCACATGAATTGTTTTGCCATAGATATCACCGATAAAATCTAGTATATGTGCTTCAATACGAAGTTTTTCCAATGTGGCAAAAGTTGGGTTATAACCTATATTCACTGCTGAGGGCCACCATTGTTCACCAATAAATACAGCCGAGGCATAAACTCCTTCAGCGGGTACTGCCTTGTGTGGATCCCGGTCAAGATTCGCTGTAGGATATCCCAGTTTTCTTCCACGCATATCCCCTTTTATAACCTTACCGGTGATAAAGAATTCATAACCCAGCAGATCAGCGACCTTCATAACTTCCCCGCAACTAACGAGTCCTCTTATCATAGTACTGCTTATTATTGTGCCAGATATCTTAATTGTTGGAACATGAGAGAAAGACAGGTTTTTCCTTGAAGCATAATTCTGGAGAAAATCTATATTCCCTGTTCTTCCACGGCCGAACTTAAAATTATCTCCCACTACTATACCGGATAAGGGATAATCCTTAGAGATCTTTTCAAGGAATTGTTCAGGCTGAAGATTAGCAAGTCTTTCATTAAAAGGAATGATGATAACTTGAGGAATATCAAGGTATCGTGATATTACAGTCTTTTCTTCTTCTGTAAAAAGAAGTCTTGCTTTTTCAGGAGAGAAAATAAGGTTTGGGTGAGGTGCAAAAGTCATCACTGCCCAGTCAGTTGCAGATGTACTGGCAAGTCTTCTTGCTTCTGTAAAAAGTGACTGGTGACCTTTATGAAATCCATCAAAGGATCCAAGCACAACTATCATCATTTTTCTCCAGACAGAAAAATGTTTGTTTTAGGTTTGAAAAATGCTTTATTGTCTTTAGTCAGGATATTACCAAATGAAATAATATCACTTCCCTCCAATGCGACGGAGAAAGAAGAAGGGATGCTGCCCCATCGTAAACGATGGAGATTTTCTAGACTTACCGGATTGCCGTTCCTAACAGCTTCCGTAAAAGATAAGGGTATTTTGTAACTTGTATATTCTTCAAGGAGGGTTTCCATAGGTTGGATAAAACTTGAAAGAGATTGATTGTCCAGTTCATCAAGTTTCTGGACACAATAGGGGATTCCAACATCAAAGGGGCCAATACTAGTTCTCGTGAGTCCAGAAACATAGGCTCCGCACTCAAGGTGCTTCCCAATATCCCTAGCAAGGCTGCGAATGTAAGTACCTTTATGGCAAGAGACTCTAAGGGAAAGCTCAAGGGTTTCAGCACTAAAACAAGTTCTTTCGATTCTCGAAATTGAAACTGGCCGGGGTAAGATATTGAAATCTACGCCTTCTCTTGACATTTTGTGGGCTCTCTTACCATCAACCTTTACTGCAGAAATCTGTGGAGGTATCTGCATCCTTACTCCCTGAAATGAACGGATGACTGTTTCAACTCTTTCGGGAAGAATCGGACCTCTTTCGGTTCTGGAGAGAACATTACCTGTGTAATCATCAGTATCAGTTTCCATACCGAGTACGATGGTAACCTCATAGATCTTGGGAAGTTCCATCAGATATTGACTTAAACGGGTGGCCGAACCGATCAATATTAGAAGTATTCCTCCAGCTGGGGAGTCCAGGGTACCAGCATGTCCAACCTTTATTCTTTTACCAAGAATCTTTTTCACCCGGTTAACACAACATGTGCTCCTGGTCCCGGTCGGTTTATTCAGTACAATTATCCCTGACAGCATATCTCTTCGAGATTTCCTCCAGAACATGGTATTTCGCCATTTCAAGATCCATTTTCAGGGTACAACCCGCTGCTGGAATGTGCCCACCCCCGCCAAAGATCTGGGCGATATCCCTGGCCGAGATCTTCCCACAGGATCTGAGACTTATCCTTACCTGCTCTTCTTCCTGAACGAATAGCACAGCAAAATCGATGTTTTTAAGGAAAAGTAATCTGCTTACGAGATTCTCCGTATCTGCTTGATCTGCTGTTGTTTCTTGAAAGTCATCTATTCTGAGCCACGAAAATATACATCTTTCATTAATTCTGGTAGCCCTGGAAAAAGCTCGCCCCCAGAGATTGAGAGCAGAAAGACTCTGCTTCTGAAATATCAATTGATTCATCCTGGCTGGTTCCACACCACAAGAAATAAGATGGGCCGCCGCCAAGTGGGTGGTCTCTGATGTGTTGGCATAAGAAAACTTTCCACAGTCAGTAATTATAGCAGTATAAAGGGCCTCTGCCATATGCTTTGTTATGAAGATCTTATTATCTCTGAAAAATCTCCATATAATTTCCCCAGTCGAGGAACTTTCAGGATCAACATGAATTAAATGGCCATATTGAGAATTGTCCCCATGGTGATCTATATTTATAACAAGTTGGGGTGATACCGGGCCTTTTGAATTTAAACCGGGGACAGCCCGGTCTATAGTGCTAGTGTCCAGGACTACAGCAACATAACGTTCCTTTATCTCAAGATCGGACACATTAGACAGTCTGACATAATCTTCAGACAATGGCAGATATAAATATGATGGGGGGAAGCTATCTGCTCCACCCCAGTAAATTCTTTTACCTGCATCTCTTCCGAACTGAGCAAGAGCACTAGCCGAACCCAGGGTGTCTCCATCTGGTTTAAGGTGACTAAGGATCAACCAGCTTCCGAAGGTTTCGAGATGATCATATATCTTCTTCAGTACATTCTCGTTGTGTATCTTCAATTATGGTTTTCTCCAACTGTTCTTCCAGGATACTGTCCAGTATCTTATCAATTTCTCTTCCATATTCTTCACTGGTATCGGTTCTGAAATGGAGCTCAGGTATCTGTCTTAAATGAAGTTGTTTCCCAAGCATTCCTCTGATCGATCCAGTTATTCTTTTGAGAGCCTTATGTACATCCCTGCGAATTTCTGTGTCCAGAGTAGTGAAATATACTAAAGCATGTCCAAGATCTCTGGAACAGTCCACACCTGTTATGATAGCGAGTCTGGCGGTTTCATTCTTGATCTTGTACTCTAAAAGCAGAGAAATCTCCCTTTGAATCTGTTTGTTGATTCTCTGCATACGAAAAGTCGTCATAACTATCTACCTCTTGCCTGTGACTTAATATCTCAAATTCTGAATCTGACTCGAGTCTTTCCACAAATGCATATATCAGACTCATACGCCTGTTTACCATTGCAACCGTTGTTCCAACCCCTGAAAAGGCGAGTAACGCTTGAGATCGAGATTCTGACGGCCCCAGATCCATAGCAGAAACGTTCCATCTTTTTACTACCCTGTCAAGGATGGAACGCACTACCTGTCTTCTATCTTTAAGACTTCTGCTAAAACTGATCCTTATGTTAATGATCAGTAAGCCTATATATGGAGTGATCTCCTGATGGATCATTATTCCAGATATCTCTTCTCCTCTACAAGTTCATAGGCTTCAATAATGTCTCCCTCTTTAAAATCCTGGAAGTTATAAAGGCTTATGCCACATTCGTATCCAGCTGCTACTTCCTTGGCATCATCCTTAAACCTTCTGAGGTTGGAAAGAGTACCCTGCCATGAAACTATGCCGTTACGAATGATTCTGACCTTGGAATTCCGCCGTATGACACCATCGTTGACATAACAACCAGCAATTTTGCCAGCTTTGGGTATTTTGAATACTTCCCTGATTTCTGCCTGACCGGTAATTTCTTCTCTTACAAGGGGTTTCAACATGCCTTCAAGAGCTGCAGTAATGTCATCAATGACGTCATAAATGACATCATAGGTTCTTATCTGTACTCCTTCACATTCAGCCAGTTTCTTTGCTTTGGCATCAGGTCTGACATTAAAAGCAATGATAATAGCATTAGAGGCAGTTGCCAGCATGACATCAGATTCAGAGATCCGTCCTACGCCCTTATGGATAAATGTCATTCCTACTTCATTGGTCGTTAGTTTCTGTAACGATGACTCAAGTGCTTCTACAGACCCCTGTACATCACATTTCAGGACAAGATTAAGTTGCGGAACTACTCCTTCCTGCATCTGGACGTACAGTTCTTCGAGGGTAAGTCTTTTAACATTTCCGCATTCTTCCTGTCGCCGTTCCTGATCTTTTTGAGAAATCGCATCGCGAGCGATCTTTTCATTATCAACTCTCGTAAAGGCTTCTCCTGGTTGTGGCACTCCATTGAGACCAAGAAGTTCTACTGGAGTACTTGGGCCAG
Source organism: Acetomicrobium hydrogeniformans (assembly GCA_016841745.1). Taxonomy (GTDB): domain Bacteria; phylum Synergistota; class Synergistia; order Synergistales; family JAFGMB01; genus JAENYO01. The sequence continues at coordinate 75,382 of JAENYO010000009.1, read as the reverse complement.
CTATTCTAATCTGGTTCCCCTGGTAGTCGAGCATAGCTCTGACCTTACCCCAGGTAGTATCAAGAAGAATAATATCTCCTTGATTCAGAGTACCCTGTTTTACTATCACTGTGGCAACAGGACCCTTCCCCTTATCGAGTTTTGCTTCGATAACTATACCTTCTGGAGCAATACCCGCATCAGCTTTGAGTTCTTCTATTTCAGCTACAAGGAGAATCATCTCAAGGAGATGATCAACGCCCAGCCCACTTTTAGCTGAAACATCGACCATTATGGTATCTCCACCCCATTCTTCCGGAGTCAGACCATGATCTGAAAGTTGTTGTCTTACCCTGTCCGGTCTGGCATTTGCTTTGTCCATTTTATTCACAGCAACGACTATTGGTACTCCTGCCGCCTTAGCATGATTAATTGCTTCCAGAGTCTGAGGCATTACTCCATCATCTGCTGCTACAACAAGGATAGCAATATCAGTGACCTGAGTTCCTCTAGCTCTCATAGAAGTAAAAGCTTCATGTCCAGGGGTGTCTAGAAAGATTATTTCCTTCCCTTCGAGAAAAACCTTTGAAGCTCCTATGTGCTGAGTGATCCCGCCAGCTTCCCTGGATGTAATATTTGTATCCCTGATAAAATCAAGCAGGGTTGTTTTTCCATGGTCAACATGTCCCATAACTGTAACAATTGGTGACCGTGGCTGAAGGTTATTGCCCTTAAATACAGTCCGTTTCATTTTTGGAGTTGCTTCAATCTTTTCTACAACTGCATTAACAAGATCGAAATCTTTACAGAAAGCTTCTGAAAGAACCAGTAATATTTCTTCATTGACCGGGGCGCTTGCAGGGACCATAAAACCAGCTTCCACAAGTTCCTTCACTGCTTCAGCAGGTGTAATCTCAAGCATTTCTGCAACATCTCTTACAGTTGAACCTTTTGTTACTTTGAGGACCTCAATAGTAGCAGCCTGTCTTGGCCTTGTCTTTTTTTCTGTTGTTTCATCCGAGGTTTCAGATCGAACAGTATCTTCAACAAGTTGGGCTGTTTCAGTATCGATGGAACTCATATGAGTCTTTACATCTACACCAAGATCATGGAGCATTAGTAAAAGTTCTCTGTTTGATTTACCTAACATCTTTGCCAGTTCGTAGACACGAATTTTACTCAAAGGCATCTCCTCCCTCTGATGCAAGCTGGAGCAGTTTTTTGTGAAAACCAGATGATCGTTCTACTGCAACAACCTGGGTGTTATTCACCCCTAAAGACTGTGATAAACAATTTCTGTCACAATCTTCCAGAATTATTATCTTACATTGGCCTCTATCTTGATACCCTGCCAGTGATCGTAAAACATTCAATGAATAATCATTGGCAAGGAGGATCAGGAGGTGTTTTTTTTTAACAAGTTCAAATCTTATGCGATCAAGTCCTATTGCAACATCATGGGCTTTTCGAGCCATTCCTAGAAAGGAAACAATAGATCTTGTACTGTTACCTGATATTCTGATGATATCCATCATTATCCTTCTCCAGTAAAACTATAATTTCTTCATAGATCCCCGGATCGACTCTGGTCTTCAAAGCCCTGGAAAGGCAATCCCTTTTTTTGGCAAGTTCGATACATTCTCTGTTGGTGCAAAGATATGCACCCCTTCCTTGTCTTTTCCCCGTTGGATCAAGAACAATTTCACCTTCAGGGGTTCGGACTACCCTCAACATCGCTTTCTTTGGAGATTCACACCGACAGGCTACGCAAGTTCTTGGTCTTTTCCGTTTGCCTGTCAAGTTCTTATTCTTCCTCTGGAATTATATCGTGAAATATATCTGACAGTGTAGGCATCCTTTCCGGTTCGAGAGCATTGATATCAATTTTCCATCCTGTAAGCCTCGCTGCAAGTCTGACATTCTGTCCTGCCTTCCCTATTGCCAGAGATAATTGATCAGGGCGGGCATAGACCTTAACCGCTTGTTCCTGTTCAAGCATTGGTTCGACTTTGAGGATCTTGGCAGGCGACAAGGCGTTTCTTATAAATTGAAGCGGATCAGTACTCCAGATTATGACATCGATTTTTTCATTTGCAAGTTCCTGGCTTATCGATTTGATTCGGGAACCGCTGTTCCCTACACAGGCTCCAACCGGATCCACATTGGGATCAAGAGATACTACAGCCATTTTGGCTCTTGCTCCTGCTTCACGAACAATACCTTTAATTTCTATTACGTTTTCCCTGATCTCTGGAATCTCAAGTTCAAGGAGTTTTCTCAAAAGTCCTGGATGTGTTCTTGATACAACAATCCTGGGGCCTCTTGTAGTCTGTCGAACATCCAGGAGGTAGAATTTCATTCTTTCCCCTGGAATGTAATTTTCCCCAATAATACGTTCTTCCTTTGGAAGAATGGCTTCTGTTCGGTCATTCAGTCTTACAAGCACCTGGTCATTCTCTGCTTTAAAGACTATACCAGTAACCAGATCCCCAACCCTGCCTGCAAATTCCTCAAAGATTATTTGTCTTTCTGCATCTTTAAGTCGCTGAATGATAACCTGTCGTGCTGTTTGTGCTGCAATTCGGCCAAAGTTCTCTGGGTTTGCCTCTAACCGGAGAATATCCCCGAGATTTACATCCGGGTAATTTGCTTCATCAACATCAGCAAGGGTTATTTCAGTATCACGGTTTTCAATCTCATTGACAATAGTCCGAACTTCGTATATAGAAATCGTCCCGTTGTTGAGATCAATAAAAACCTCTACATTCTGATTTCCGCCTTTATATTTTCTATATGCAGAGATCAGGGCTGCCTCCAGACTGGATGAAATAACTTCTTCAGGAAGGCCTCGTTCACTTGTTAGCTGTTTCAAAGCACGGACAAAATCACGCCCAAGCTGCATTACGCATCCTCCTTCTATAGTTATTTATAGACACGTTAGTTCTGTTTTTCAAAAAGATCACCTTGAAATACAATATTTCCTTTTAAAATATCTCCAAAAAGGATATTATGTATTTCACCGTTTTCATCTTCAAGATGAATGACATCTTCAGAGATCCCTGACAGTGTTCCTTTAAATTTACGTTGCCCATTTACAGATGATTTAAGCCTTATTTTTACCAGTTTACCCTGATATCTTTCATAATCAAGGAGTTGAAAAAGAGGCCGATTAAGACCTGGAGAACTAACCTCAAGAAAGAATCGTTCATCAGGAACCATTTCATCTTCATCTATAAATCGGCTGATCTTTTTTGATACTGATTCGCAATCCCTTACGATAATTCCACCAAGTGAATCAATGTAAACCCTAAGAACGCTTCTAGCGCTTTCCTGGTCAAATTCAAGCCCTACAAACTCATATCCAAGGGAATCCACTATCTTGTGTACATTCTCTTCAAGATGTTCTTTTACTGTTCTTTTACGCTGCAAAGGATACATCCCTCCATCAAAGATCTTTCTACAAAAAACAAAGAGTGGGTTGAACCCACTCTTTGTTGAAAGATTCTTCACGCATTAAACGTAGTTAGTATACCACGCACTCGTGTTAAAAGACAAGTACCCAGAAAAGATAAGCTGAATCCTCATTCTACCCAATAATTGGGAGCTTCCTTGGTTATCACCACATCATGGGGATGACTTTCCTTGACTCCTGCAGAACTGATCTTAACAAAGGTTGATTCTTCCTGAAGAACCTTTATATTCCGAGCACCGACATACCCCATTCCTGCTCTTAGTCCTCCTGCCATCTGATAAACCACCCCTGAAAGAGATCCTTTGTGAGGAGCAAGTCCTTCTATGCCTTCAGGAACCAGTTTTTCTGAAGTTACATCTTCCTGAAAATATCTATCCTTACTACATCCTTCCCTCATTGCACCGAGAGAACCCATCCCTCGATAACTCTTGAAAGATCGTCCTCTGTATAAAACGACCTCACCGGGACTTTCTTCCGTCCCGGCAAATAAAGAACCGATCATTACTGAATCGGCCCCTGCTGCCATCGCTTTGACAATGTCTCCGGAGAAACGTATCCCTCCATCTGCGATTACAGTTCTATCCAATTTATGAGCGGCTTTTGATACTCTCATTATGGCGGTAAGCTGTGGCACTCCTATTCCTGCTACAACCCTGGTTGTACAGATGGAGCCGGGGCCCACCCCTACCTTTACTGCATCGGCACCTGCTTTGATAAGGGCCTCAGCTGCAGCAGCTGTAGCAATATTCCCGGCAATAATTGATAGTTCAGGATAAATCCTGCGAACTTCGGTAACAGTATCCAAAACCTTTTGTGAATGGCCATGTGCTGTATCTATCGTTATTACATCGATACCGGCTTTAACAAGGGCTTCGATTCTTTCGAAGGTATCATGACCAGTTCCGACAGCAGCACCAACTCTTAAGCGGCCATGATGGTCTTTTGATGCGTTGGGAAAATCTTTGACTTTCTGAATGTCCTTTATCGTGATAAGTCCCTTTAGTCGCATATTCTCATCAACAATGGGAAGTTTCTCGATTTTATGCTTCATCAGTATCTGCTTAGCGTCATCAAGACTCGTACCAACAGCGGCTGTTATAAGATTGTCAATCGTCATGACATCGTAAATACTTTGTTCATAATCAGTGACAAACCTTAAGTCCCTGTTAGTAATTATTCCAACGAGTTTTTTATCATGATCGACAATGGGTACACCTGAAATATGATAGTGGGACATGAGAGAAACTGCCTGACTCACGTTATCTTCCGGATGAAGATAAAAGGGATCTACTATAACTCCTGATTCAGAACGTTTTACTTGATCAACCTGATTCGTCTGTCTTTCTATGTCCATATTACGGTGTAAAATACCTATTCCGCCTTCCCTTGCAATGGCGATAGCAAGCCTTGCTTCTGTTACTGTATCCATAGCTGCACTGCAAATAGGAAGGTTCATCTGGATCTTCGGTGTCAGTCTTGTACTTAGTTCAACTTCAGCGGGGATAACCTGGCTGTAACCAGGAACAAGCAATACATCATCGAAAGTCAGACCCTCATAGTCTACAAAACGGGAGTTATCCATCTTAATGCACCTCCAGGGGCTTTAAAGGCTTCAGGACCAGAATGATCCATTTGATTCCTGTATTTACGAGTTAACCAACAGCTTCACTGGAAGTGAAACCAGAAGAATTAGATTTAGTCTTAAAAAATCGTGGAAAAGCATTTGATAGATTGTATGTCTTCTCGATTATAATGGCAAGTATTAAAAATGATAATAATATAATATCTGTTTCATTCGGACAAGGCACCTTCTCTGCCCTCTTTGGATAGGTTTACAACTTGAAGTCTAGCAAGGGTTGCCACAGCATAACACTTTATACATTCAAGATTTCCCACCGCCCCGGTCAATTCTCCAGACTTTACCTTGATGTTAAGAGGTAGGTTATTGACATTTCCCCCTGTTATCAGAGATCCAATATTCATTTTCATCTGATCGAGGAATCCGGCAAGGATTGGCTTCTGGGCGTTTATTACTATGTCGATCCATTGAACAGCCCAACCATTGCTGTTTACTCTTTCAATTACAGTAGACAGGAGTTCCATGCTATCTGCGTTTGCATATGTTTCATCGCTGACGGGAAAGAGAGTTCCTATATCTGGAAGCCCTGCAGCACCAAGAAGGGCATCAGATATAGCATGGGCAACTACGTCAGCATCTGAATGTCCTTGTAGTCCTAAAGGAAAATCATGTAACTTGACCCCTGCAAGGGTCAGTTTTTTTCCTGGAACCAGGGGATGAATATCAAAACCAAAGCCTGTTCTAAGTTCACTTTTTGATGCTGCAATCATTGTAGCCATAGCCCAGTCCTTTTCATATGTTATCTTGAAATTAAGGGGATCTCCCTCGACGAGGTTAAGATGCCGCCCGTCATTGACCCAGGCCTCTGCTTCATCATGAACATCCTCAGCAGCGCTTTGTAGAACATGCAGAATATTTTCCCTGTAGAACGACTGAGGAGTCTGGGTAATGATAAAACAGTCCCTATCCTCTGTTTGCAAGGTATGGGATGGTGATACTTTCTTCAGGGCATCTGAAATCGCGAGGAAGGGAATCGCTCCTTCTTCATGGGTTGTTGATCTGATAAGGTTCTGACATGTACTGATTTTAAGAAAAGGTCTTGCCCCATCATGGATCAGTACAAATTCACCAGAACAGGCCTCCAATCCTTTGATAACCGAGTCCCGTCTGCTCTTTCCCCCACATACGAATTTTAGGGGAACTGAAAACAAAGGAATAATTTCACAGTACTCGTCCAGATCTGTCCCTTCTGGAAATACCATAACAGATTCATGGATCAGATCAAGATCATGGAGTTTTTCGCAAATCTTTACTGACCATATCCACAAGGGATAACCCTGGAGTTTACGAAACTGTTTTGGAATACCTCCAATCCTTGATCCCATACCTCCTGCTGCGATAAGGAATGAGAAACGCTTCATGATCTTACTTCTCGTCTGATCTTCCCAAAAACCATCCTGCCAGCTGATGTCTGAAGCATAGATGTAACGACAACCTCTACCTTTTTCCCAATAAAGTTTTCTCCATCTTCCACAACAAGCATAGTTCCGTCATCCAGGTAACCGACCCCTTGATGGATCTCTTTTCCTTCCCTTATCACATCTACAGTTATGGTTTCACCAGGTAAAAGCATTGGTTTCAGTGCATTCGCAAGGTCATTGACGTTAAGAACAGAAATACCCTGGATCTGGGCTATCTTGTTGAGATTATAATCTGTTGTTAGAATATCAGCATCAATCTTCAGGGCCAGGGCAACAAGTCCCTCATCAACAGATCCCACTTTGAGATCTTTCAGGTTTTCTTCAAATATTTCGATGTTCAATCCAGTAATATCTTGTAGAGCGTTAACAACATCAAGACCTCTTCTACCTCTAGTTCTTCTTGCGGGATCAGTAGAATCAGCAACAGCCTGAAGCTCAATCAGGATGAACCTTGGAAGTATCAGGACTCCTTCAAGAAACCCAGTTCGGGCAATATCCAGTATCCTTCCATCAATAATTACGCTGGTATCGAGTACTTTTCGTCTGGCATTGCGATCAAGTTCAAGGAGCGTTTCTGCCTTTGAGTGGTTATGATGTTTTCCTTTAAGATTCTGTAGCCTTTCTTTCAGACCAAAGAGTGGGGATAGCATCCCTCTGATATCCTGTTGTCTCTTCAGTACAAGTCTCGCTCCCACGTATCCCAGAACAACATTCAGAAACACTGCAATGTAGCTTCCAATCGGCAGATCAGAAAAAGGTAGAGCAATAAGATTTGCAACCAGAAGTCCTATGATTAGTCCCATTGTTGCCGAGGAGATGTCCTGCCAGCTTGTAGTCTGCAAATGCCGCTCAAATAATGAACTGATAAAGCCTAATCCATTTAAAAACAAAGGTGTCAGAACAAAGCCAACTGATGAAAAGAATAAAACGCAAAATAATCTGAAAGCTATATCTCCGGGAATCCATGCTATTGTCCATGGGAACCATCCCGATGGAAGATGAGGTAGAAGAAGACTGCTTATCTGGTAACCTGCAATACTCCCCAAAAGGATGAGCAATCCCCGAAAAGTAGCTTTCATCATTTTGCCAAAATTATCTGCCATTTAATCACCTCTTTCAGTTATCGTGGATATTTATCAAGGTTTACCCTCGATTCAAAGGCTGCATGAAGGGTTACCCTGTCAGCAAATTCAATGCTCCCGCCGACGGGAAGTCCGTAAGCAAGACGGGATATCCTTACGTCAGTTCCCTTGAGATATGATATTATTTCAAAAAATGTCAAATCTCCCTCTATCCTGGGATTAGTTGCGATAATAATTTCCTGGACGGAAAGGTCAATCACCCTTTGTTTGAGGGATTGCAATTTATCCGGGTCAAGTTCTTCATCTTCCAGAGGAGAGACTTTTCCACCCAGTACGTGGTAAAGGCCATTGTAGATTCCTGCCTGTTCCATGCTTATGAGATCTTCTGCTGATTCCACAACGCAAACAAGAGTTCTGTCCCGGAATGGATCATCACAGATTGAACAGGGGTCAATATCTGTAATATTGCCACATACAGCACAAGGATGAAGTTTTCGTCTCAGGTCAATAAGGCCTTCAGCCATTGCCAGAGCGAAAGATTCAGGCTGTTGTAATACACAGAAAGCCATTCTGCGCGCGCTTTTTTCTCCGATTCCCGGGAATCGCTTAAAAACAGAAATTAGTCTTTCTAAGGGTTCAGGTAAGGACAAGGTCGTTCTTCCTTCGTCTTCGAAAGTTTACATTAATCCCAATGATCCCAGACCACCAGCTACATTCCCCATTCGCGAATTGGCAAGTTCCCTGCTTTTTCGAAGGGCATCATTGATAGCAGCTAGAACAAGGTCTTCAAGCATTTCCGTATCTTGAGGATCGATGACTTCCGGATCGATTCTTACGGCCTGAATATCCCCCTGTCCATTTGCGATAACAGTAACCATGCCACCACCGGCATTACCTTCAACTGTTACTTTGGCCAGTTCTTCCTGTATCTTCATCATCTGAGCCTGCATTTTCTGTGCCTGCTTCATAATATTGTCCATTTTCATTCTGTTTATTCCTCCTGTAAAATCAGTGATGATAGCCTGTCCCAGCTTTAATAGCACAGGCCCTGTAAATCTGTTCTGACAGAAACACCAGGCAAAGCTCATGTGGGAAAGTCATTCTTGATAAAGATAATATAGAATTGGATCTTTTTTTAACATGATCTGAGACTCCAAAAGGTCCACCAATAACGAAAACTAACCTGCCACGGGCTTCTTCGAGTCGTTGTTCCAGCCATTCTGCAAATTCAAGACTGGTTCTTTTACAGCCCTTATCGTCCAGAAGAACAACGTAATCCCTTTCGCGGATCACTCTCAGTATGGATTCACCCTCAATATTCCGTATCTTTTCAGGGTTCCTTTTTTGAGAAGAATCTGCTACAGCTATTAACTCAACATTAACATAGCGTTTTACTTGTTCCAGATAATAAAGTATCCCATCCCGAAAGAACTTTTTTTTAGGTTTTCCTACAAACAAAACAGTTATTTTCATTTTACTCCATCCAAAGTTTAATTGAAACCTCACTGATGACAGTAAGCTTATATGGTAATATCAGGCTTTCATTTTTTTCTTTCTGCTTATCTTTTTAATGGAATATCTCTCCTGACGTTCTCTCTCCGAGATAACTTCCTGGATATCCGTTTCTTCTTTTTTAAGATCCGGGAGAAATATGTACTCAAGAGTATTTATTCTGAGCATAGTCTTATTTAGTTCTTTTTCCAGGGAAGTAATCTTGGATTTCAGATTTATATATGGCCAAAGGATCTTCTCTGATTGTGATATTGCCATAAGAAGGTCATCGACATAAAGGGAAGTCAGAGCTGGATCATAATTGACCCTGATACCCGGCTTTTGTGACATTTCTTTTGGAAAGAACTGTGAAAAACGACATCCCATAAGGGAAAACTTCTCTACTCTTACAGTTATACTGGATGTATCTGGTTTTAGTAACTGAAGCATTGAATGACCTTCATACATTCGAACGAGGGAATAGATAAGTGAAATTCGTTTATTTATCTCCCTGAATTCTTTATCCATTTCTTTGAATTTACGACGATCATCCTCAAGAGTTCTCAAAAGAGCGTCTCTTTTTTTTTCGAGCAACGTCTTCCCATACTGGACAGTAGTAATCTGCTTGCGTGTTTCCAAGAGATTTTCTCGGGTAGGGGCTTTACGGTGAGCCATTAGGAGTATTCTCTCCCTGAGCCGAGTTTTTCAGCAATAAAACAAGGGGGAATACGATACAATTCGGTATTTGGAAGTTCTTTTAGACATTCCCAGGCTTCATTTAGTGTAGTATCCAGAGTTCTGAAAACAGATCCCTGGTTTACGAATCGTGCTTCAAATTCTCTGCCAAAAGCCAGATAAAGTTTTTCTGTATCCGTAAGACCATCATCACCTACGATGAGCCTTAGTCTTTCAAGTTCCTGTGCTCTGGCATAAGAAGCATATAGCTGATCTGCCATTAACCGATGAAATTCAAAGGTCTTACGTTTCCCGATCCCCTTATTCATTAATCTGCTTAGGCTTGGAAGCACATTTATAGGAGGATACAGTCCTCTGTCATGAATACTCCTGTCAAGAACGACCTGTCCCTCTGTGATATAGCCAGACAGGTCTACTACAGGATGGGTCATATCATCATCGGGCATAGTTATTATGGGTATCTGGGTGATGCTTCCCCTGGCCCCGCGAATACAACCCGCTCGTTCATACAAGGTCGCCAGGTCAGAATATGTATATCCCGGGTATCCACGTCTACCAGGTACTTCTTCCCGGGCTGCACTTATTTCACGGAGAGCTTCGCTATAGTAAAGCATATCGGTCATTACTACCAGCACATCATAATTCTTTTCAAAAGCGAAATATTCAGCTACAGAAAGGGCCATCCTCGGTGTCAGAAGTCTTTCAGCTGCAGAATCACTGGCAAGGTTAAGAAAAAAGATACCACTGTCAATGGCACCTGTAGATCGAAATGTATCAATAAAAAAGTCAGCTTCTCGTTGTGTGATACCCATGGCAGCAAAAATGACTAGAAAATCTGTATCGCTACCTGGTACACGAGACTGACTCACAATCTGGGCTGCTAACTGGTTCGCAGGCAGTCCAGCTCCTGAAAATATGGGTAGTTTCTGTCCCTTTACTAGAGTATTCATCATATCGATGGTTGATATACCAGTTTCAATATAACAAGATGGGCTTTGTCTCCAGACAGGGTTAATGGGCATACCACTGGTTGGTAGGAGTTTTTCAATATATCCTATTGTTTTACCGTCAATTCGTCTACCTCTCCCGTCAAGTATCTGTCCGATAAGAGCATCACCGGCAGGAACCCTGACAATGTCTCTCTCAAGCCACACTGTACTCTTGCCTGTATCCATTCCCATGGTACCGTCGAAGACCTGTACGACACAGAGATCATCCTCTACTTGAAGTATCTGTCCGGTCCGAACACCGGAAGGAGTCTCAATAGAAACGAGTTCTGCAAACCCGGGTTGTCTGACTCCTTTAAGGAAAAGGAGAGGACCGACTATCCCTGTGAGAGAAGTGTAGCCTTCTCTGAATAGTTTAATCATTTAAACACCACCATATCCTGAAGTTGGTGTTGTAACTTATCTAACCAGTATTTCCCTTTTGATTCAAGTTCTGGTTGGTCCAGATCACGTAGTTTGAGAAGATCTATCCTGAATGGGATAGATGATATCTGATCGTAAATCAGACCAGCTTCAAGTTTGACTTGAACTACATCATCAAGTCTTTTTAAGATTAACAGGAGTTGTTTTTGCTTATCCAGTGAACAGAAGGCATCCACATCTGAAAAAGCATTCTGCTGTAGATATACAACTTTGAGAATCTCCACTAGTTCAAGGAGCCATTTGTCTTGTTCAGAAAGACCATCTCTACCAACAAGCTGTACAAGATCTTTCAGTATTCTTTCCCGCTCAAGCATATCCTTGAGATAAGATTTCAAGAACTTCCATTCAGGACCAAGTCTTGAGGAAAAAAAATGGTCCAGAGTGTCTTCAAAAAGAGAATAGCTCTGTTGCCAGTTTATCGCTGGGAAATGTCTCTGCTGTGCCAATCGTTTGTCCAGTCCCCAGAAAACTCCAGATAGTCTTAAGCTGGATTGTGTAACTGGTTCAGAAAAATCTCCTCCAGCTGGAGATACAGCATTAATGACTGAAACAGAACCGTTACGAACCGGTTCACCCATGTTCTTTACTCTACCTGCCCGTTCATAATACTGTGCCAGTCTGGTTCCCAGATACGCAGGATAACCCTCTTCTCCAGGCATTTCTTCTAACCTGCCACCTATTTCACGCAGAGCTTCAGCCCATCTGGAAGTAGAGTCTGCCATAATAGCAACGTTATATCCCATATCTCTGTAATATTCTGCTATCGTCATGCCAAGATAAATGCTGGCTTCCCGGGCTGCCACAGGCATATTAGAAGTATTTGCAATCAGGATCATTCTTTCCATTAGAGGTACATCATGATAAGGATCTGAAAGGACAGGAAATTCCTCCAGTACCTCGGTCATTTCGTTTCCACGTTCTCCACAGCCTATATAAACGATAATGTCAGCGTTGCACCACTTGGCGAGAGATTGCTGTGTAACTGTTTTCCCCGTACCGAAACCTCCTGGCATAACTGCTGCTCCTCCAAGAGCAAGAGGAAACAGCGTATCAAGAACCCTTTGGCCGGTAATCAGTGGTTGATCAAAGGGAAGTCTCATCATGACCGGTCGGGGTTGCCGCACTTCCCATGTTTGAGTTGCTTTGATTACATAACCGTTATCCAGAACGCACAGTTCATCTGATACAGTGTATTCTCCAGGTGAGGCGATTGACCTGATTGTTCCCTTTGAAACATCTGGCGGAACCATGATTCTATTGTTAAGGAAAGAAGTTTCAGGCATATTCCCGATAATGGATCCAGGCCCTACCAAAGATCCGACTTCAACTGATGGAAAGAATTGCCATTTTCGATCAGGATCAAGGGGACTGGCATGAGATCCCTTCTTGAGAAAGATTCCCTCTTCGCCAAGTCTTGTTAATGGACGACCTATCCCATCAAGGACAGATCCAAGAAGACCCGGTCCGAGATCCAGTTGGAGAAGACTGCCTGTAAAGTATACAGGTTCTCCTGTACATAATCCGGAAGTGTCTTCATAAACCTGTATGAAAATATTATTGCCCAGAATACGGATCACTTCCCCGAGCAACTCATCACGACCAACATGTGCTACTTCAAACATCCGTATGGCCAGATCACTCTTTGCTTTTACGACGGGTCCCGAAATTCCGGTTATTTCACCTAGGTTAGACATCCTTACACCTCATATCAGGTCATTTGTTATGGATGGAAATGGTATTATTACCGGATCCTGAAATCTTTCCAGTTTTTGCCTGATCAGATCTGGCAAGTCGTTGAGCCAGCTTTCTTCTACAATGACAAACCCTGTCTCATCATTCAGAATATCTTTCATAAGCGTTGAAAAGACAGCTGGATCTTCGCAGATAATCTTTTCAAAACCCTCCAGGGCCCAAAGATCTACAAACATCTGACGCCCTAAAACCAAAGCTCTTTTTGCTGAACTAGTCATATAAAATCACCCATTACCTGAAATTATACTGGAATAAGTCTTGCTATAAGCTCTTTCGGAGGTAAATTCATGGCCAATCCTACAGATAAAAGATTCAGATTTTCCCATTCTACTAGTTGTCTGGCCATATAACCCATAGCTACTTCTATTCCAAGGGGGTTTGATCTGAAAAGCTTCATCTGCCATTTCCACATATAAATATTGAGAGCTCTCTGGAAATCCTGTGGGGTTTGCCCTTCTATTCCTCTTAAAGCGGTTCGCCAAAGGGTACCATGTACGAGGTCAGCCATGGCTTTTGATCGTGAGAGCCTATCTGGATTAAACGATAACCCCTTCTCTATAAACAGCTGATCAGTTCTGTCCGAAACCGGGTAACCTGTTCTCTGTCTGAGCCAGATCCCAATGTTCCATGTATCAATGGTCATGCCTAAAAGATTCCTCACAAGCTGTGAATTGGAAGTTGAAAGATGGCTAAGGGTTTTCCATAACTGATCAAGCATTCCCAGAAGCATTGTACGCTCAGCTTTCCGTAGGTCGAATCCATTTTGAAGATCAAGCAATGAGTCCGCAAGAGCAACTGCAAATGGATGACCCTTCGAATGACACCTTTCCATTATCCCAACTAAAGATGGAGAATCTTCCCAAAGGTCGTTATAGAAGGAACCACTCAGAGATCCGTATGAATGCCACCGTGGAGAAGGCCCTGAAACGGTTCCAGTTGATAGGGCTCTAAGGATAAGTCTCGAATTCAGAATATCTGCACGGGCGAAGATGACTTCCAGGAGGATCAACGGCTCGCCTTTGGCCAATTCCTTTATATGAAGAAGTTCAAGGCATGTTCCATTTGCTATTGCATTTTCAATCCTTCCAAGAAGTGCCTGGCGTGTAACAGCCAACTGCTCCCTGTAACTTATGCCATAGCGGCTATCAAGCAGAAATTGTTCAAAATCCCTGAGGTTCCCTTTTGATATGGATACATAATCATTCATTGTCAAAAAAGACGAAGATCTTGCCCGGAGAGTTGCATTAAGATATCCGTAATTTTCTGGAGAACTCTTTAATAGTTGGCCCAATAATTTGATCAATTTCATGCGTAAGCCTTTCAGATAAAAGAGGAAGCATTTTTAACCATCGAGTTCTGAAGGTATTATCGATAACCATCTGTCCGGAACCTGATTCTTCGATGAAGGAACCACCCCAGATATCACCAAAGTTTTCCCTGACGTCCAATATTTCTGAAGATCCATGTACGAGTGAAATATCTTTTTTCAATAAATATATCATTGAAGGTTTCCCTATTACTTGAAGACCTTCAATTATAAGGTTATTCAAAACTTTTTCATATTTGACAGTATCCTCTCTTAAAAGGAGGATCTTTTCTTTAAGCTTGGCTTCAACAAGAGCTATCCTTTCCGCATGGATCTGTATGAGACAGTTTCTAAGTTGCTGCTGTACATGTAGTTCCTGTCGCTGAAGACGGGATTGTAACAGCGATCTATGCTCTGCTCTTATTTGTTCGACCTGTTTTTCAACCTTTATCCTTTTAGAGATAACAATATCAGCAAGTTGATCATCTATACTGGATTTCAATTCAGCAAGTCTGTGCAAATGATCATTTTTTATAGCCTGTTTAAAGTTTTCCAAGTCAACCTGTTGTTCTTCAACCACTGAAGATAACCTCCACAATTATTCAGATCTTATGCAAACTGGAGAATCAGCATTATGGCAACAACAAAACCGAGAATAACCATTGTTTCCGGTATGGCTTCAAGAATTATGATAATGCCTGCAGTTTCAGGTTTTTCTGCAACTGTACCAGCACCAGCACTTCCTATTTTAGCTTGTGCATATGCTGTAGCGAAAGCGGGGATTCCAACGGCCAATGCCGCAGCTAAAGCTATGATCGCCTTTTCCAACGAATTTCCCTCCTTTTAGAAAATGGTTTATAGTATTTTCCAGCTCCGGAATAAAACTTGCCCATAAATTCCACGTAGTGTAATCTTGCAGAATGAAGGCCAGAACCTCCCAAAGCAAGAATAAAATTCAGTATGTGAATAGCCAGGGCCATGAAAACCCCAAGGACAGATAATCCAAAAACATCTACAAACTTTGAAGCTACAACAGCCAGGATCGCTGAAGAAAGGCCAATTGCGGCTATACGAACATAACTCAGGATATTGCCGATGGATCCCATAGCTTCAATAAGCCCCCCCATTCCACCTCCGATCATCAGAATAAGAAATCCAATTATCAGGACAGATATGGCTAGTGTAAAGAAACTTTCAGGTAGCCATCCCTTCAAGATCACAAGCAAACCAAAGAGAGCAAGTATAATTATAAAGTTCCCGGTTTTTTCCATCCAGATATGATGTTTTTTTCGTCTGATTCCGTGGTAGATACCAAGGAGTAAACCAAGAAGAACATGGGCAGCTCCAAGGGATATGGTAAATATCATTACCGGCATTACAGCATGAGACCGCTCCAACCATATTGGTTCCATGTGGAATAGTCTTAGACCTAGATCACCAAAGAATTCACCGAAGGCAAGACCCCAGATACTACTCCAGACTCCAACAGCCAGGAGAACGTGTCCCAGATCTGATAGCAACTGCTGTGCACTCTTTTTCTTTAACCATAGTCCTAGCATGAGTATCAGAACACCATATCCGATATCTCCAACCATACATCCGGAAAACAGTGGGAAAAATATGGCAATGAATGCCGTAGGGTCAATGGTCTTGTAGGATGGGGCCTGTAATAGTTTCAGAAATATCTCAAAGGGTCTGAAAGCCGGGATATTATATAGAGAGGTAGGTACTGCATGCCATTCATCTGATGAAGGATACCTCCATCGATAGATTACCCTGTCTGCAAAAGCGTCAGTAAGGGTTCTCGTTGTAATATCAACACTGTCCGATGGAATCCACCCTTCAATGAGAAAAAGGGAACCCTTTTCACTGGTTGAATTTTCTACCAGCAATTGTTCAAGTTTTTCATCCGCCAGAATATAGAATGCTGCAAGTTTAGGCCCCCATTCTTCACGGGCCAGGGCAAGTTCCGAACTTATCTCTTCAAGTCTTTTGGGTATCCAGATCAGACCTTCCTCAACAGCTTCAACAGAATAAAGAGCAGTATCCCTTTCATAATCTGCCGGAGGGTGCCATTTTATCCCCCCAAGACTTGACATAACCGTGTATATTGCTTCGACCACATCAGGGTGAACACTAAGAGAAAGGAGGATCTCATTCTCCCTGACCTGGAAACTGTGATATAAAAGATATTCTCTGTCTTTAACCGGTGTAAGTCTGCGTATTTCCTTTCTAAGATTGGATAAAGATCTGGAAAGTGTACGTTTATTTATCCACCAGAGAGATGTAACCATACCCTTAGATTCTTCTTCACTCAGGAATGATTCAAAATGATGGATTACATCATGTGTCTGGTGTAACTTCAAGTGAAGTTCTTTCAGGGACTTGTTTTCTTCCCTCATCCTGCTTATCCGTATCTGAAACATGTCAAGGCTTTTATCCACCTCATGAATGATATCATCCAGTGGAAGGGTAAAGCTTATTCGAGCCTTTTGGACAGGATCTTCGCTTAATCTGTTCCAGTCATCCCACTCAAGGGCTTCCAACATACCAAGAAGCTTGCTCCTCAACAGGCGCAAGCTATCTATCTGTTCATTGGATAACACATTTGAATGTGGGCTCTCCATGTGTAAAACGCCAAGCTCATGAAGACAGTTTATAACCTCGGATCTTTCATTTACAAGACCCCAGACAGCCAGGCGTATCATTTCCTTTATCAAATAACCAACTCCGTTATTTTTCCAATTTTGTTACAGCATCAAAAACCCAGTCGGCAAGGTTCTCCAGATCTGGCTGATTTTCTTTATCTAAAGCGAGAGACGATCTGAATGCCTCGATCTGATCTGCCTGATTCAGTTGGGTTGATTCTAATCGTTTCTCATACTCATTCCATTCATCATATGTTTTTTCTATCGTTTTGAGTGAAAGATCATCCAGATGCTGAGTAGCTTTATGAAGTTCCTGAAGAAGTACTTCCTTTTGAACCTCGAACTCTTTTTCCAGTTCCTGGCGGAAATCATCAAGTTCTTCCTGTATATCCCAATTGTTTCCAGATGAAGCCAGAGAGTTTTCATTCTTTTTCATTCAGGGTATCTGCCTCCATCAGGAATTCACAGAAAGCACCCCTGTCAATTATGCCTACAAGTTTCCCATTCTCTACAACAGGAAGTCTCTTGACCTTTTTGCGTAACATGAGGTCTGCTACTATCATCAGGCTGGTTGCTGGTTCAACATAAATGGGTTTCGTATTCATAAACTCGGTCACTCGTGCATTTCCCAGTGTTTTGAACCGATTCAACAGGCTGTATTCCTCATCGTTCAGAAAGGAGCTCTGAGCAATAATTTCAAGGTAAGTTGGAAGGGCTGCCTTAAGAACATCAGATTCAGAAAGGTATCCCTTCAAGACCCAGTCTTCGCGAATAACAGGGATTCCAGATAGATTGTGACTGTAAAGAATGTGTACTGCGTCATGGATCAGATCGTCCTCCATGACTGCGGTCAGATCTCGCTGCATAAGAGTTTGCGCCTTCGTATTCACTTTTATCGAACCTTCTTTTGAAATAATAGATTAATTTTGGTGAAGATAACTTGAAGCAGAAAAAAGAAAAGGTTCAAATCTCTCCTGAGTCTCCATGGTTCCTGGAGAAGTCGGTAAAGCCATTCAAGATTGAGTTTCTGATAAATCTCAGGTGCTCGACGGATATTACCGGAAATCACATCAAAAGCTCCCCCAACCCCGACAGCACAAACATTACCGATCTTAAAAATATTTTCAGCGATCCATTCTTCCTGTAGAGGCACTCCCATTCCAGCAAAGAGGATCCTGGCTCCGGATGCCCTAATGGATTCAATTACAGATGGAGTATCCTTTTCTGTGAAATATCCGTTTCTGTAGCCCGATATGGTCAGTCCGGGATATTTTGCCTGAAGTGATCGGGCTGCTTCCGCTACGATAGAATCGGTGCTGCCCAAAAGGAAAACTGAAAAGTCTTCAGAAGCGGCAGATCTGCAGACCTGTTCTAGAAAGTCTATTCCAGTGACTCTTTCCTGGACTGGAGTTCCAAGACATTTCATAGCCCAGAGAATACCTGCCCCATCTGGTAAAGAGAGATCAGCCTGATTTGTAATTGCGCGATATTTTTCATGAGTCCTTCCAAGAAATGCAGATAATGCATTAACAGTTACGACAATGAAAGGTCTGGTTCCATTCCTCGCACTGGTAATAAATCTGGATACTGCATAATTCATGGATACGTTATCTACAGGGATACCCCATAAATATGGTTTTCTGCAGGTATGTTCCTTCGCTAACATGGCATTGAGAACAGGAAGAGAGAAAACAAAAGAAAAAGTAAAAACTATAAATGAAAATAATATGGCGTTTCCCGGACTTGTAAGTTGAAAGACCGTGACAATTGAGCCAATAGTGGCACAGATAAGGGTTATCAGATGTACGGCAGTAGGATGATCAAGACCTCTTTTTACAAGCTCTCGATAGAGAAGCATTGCTCCTTTTGGTTTTTCTGAAAGGGCAAGGCTGGCAAAGTGTAGCGAAGTTTCCATAATAGGTATGGCAAAAAGCCCGATGGGAATTACAATCAGAGTACTCAGGGTTATACCCTTGCTGACCCCCAAAACGGATGTGCCCGCAACAATAACACCCCAGAATGACGAAAGGGGTTTTCCAAGTTGTCTGTAAAGATGCCCATGTCGGCTCCAGAAAAGTGCAAGCAGAGCCAGACCAGAAAAGGACATCATGAATGCATTACCAAGGTCCTGGCCAGAAACGAGGGTTACTATGAGTACCAGAAGAAAAGTGATAGCCAGAAGATGGCCGACCATTCCAGGAACGTTGTCCAACTCCTGAAGCAGTAAAGGGAACATTGTTATCCACAGTGCAGTTACAATTATAGAGAACAGAGGGGAAAGAAATAGATATTCCCCACCAGGAAGTCCTATAAAAGAAATACGGGGGCCAAGGAGAGAGAAAAGCAAGCCCACTGAAATGTACATCCACCTAAGGTTGCGATCCGGATTTATGTGCTGGATCATCCCCAGGGCAAGAGAAATCACAGAACAGCCTACAATAATACGAAGCACACTGGTTCCGAAAGAAGAAACCAGAATGAACCAACTACCAACAAGTAGGAGATCCCGGAAATAATCATATTGAACTTTATTAAGAATCTTCTTACAGAAACGCTGAGTAAAAAAACAAAATATTACTCCTGAACATAGGGCCATGATAAATGTGTGTATATTTATACTCAGAGAGGGCACGCAAGGGGTCCTCCTTTCAAAGCTTTCTTACGAATACGAATAAATATTATATGGATCATAATGTTATCTACAACGCTATTCTACCAAGATTAAAGTAGATTTTCCATTTACCTGATATTTAAGGAGGTAAATGGAAAATCTACAAACACTTATTGCTAATTAACTACTGGACCTATTGAGGAAAGCCCCCCCATGTAAGGGATGAGGATTTCAGGAATATTTATGGAACCGTCTTCCTCCTGGTAGTTTTCTAGAATAGCTATCAGGGTTCTACCGATTGCAATTCCCGAACCATTCAGAGTATGGACAAATACTGGTTTACCCCCCGATGATGGACGATAGCGTGTACCCATGCGTCTTGCTTGAAAGTCTTCGCAATTGCTGCAGGAGCTGATCTCCCTGTATTTCCCCTGAGAAGGAAGCCATACTTCGAGATCATAGGTCTTGGAAGCGCCAAAGCCCATATCACCGGTACTTAGACAGATTACTCTGTAGGGGATCTTGAGTAGGCGGAGAACACTTTCAGCACAGGCAGTAAGGCTTTCCAGTTCTTCATAGCTTTTCTCCGGCTTGCATATCTTGACCATTTCCACTTTATCGAATTGATGCTGGCGAAGCATTCCTCTTACGTCTCTGCCATGGCTACCCGCTTCACGTCTGAAACATGGGGTATATGCCGTATAGTACAGTGGCAGAACTCCTTCTGTAAGTATCTCCCCAGCGTGCAAGTTAGTAAGAGGGACCTCGGCAGTTGGAATAAGCCATAAATCATCTCCTTCGCAGCGATAAAGATCGTCTGCGAATTTCGGTAATTGCCCGGTTCCCCTCATTGTCTGGCTGTTGACCATGAAAGGAGGCTGAACTTCTGTGAATCCGTGTTCACCCGTATGAAGGTCAAGCATGAAATTAATAAGGGCTCTTTCAAGTCTTGCTCCCGGACCCTTCAAGACGGTAAAACGACTTTGTGAAAGGCGGACTCCCCTTTCAAAATCCAGTATTCCAAGGGCCTCTCCGATATCCCAATGTGCCCTTGGTTCAAAGCGAAAGGATCGAGGTTCACCCCATTTCCTTATCTCCACATTATCGGCTTCATCGGAACCAACAGGGACAGAGCTATGGGGACGGTTAGGGATATTAAGTAAAAGATTTTCCAGTTCCGATTCGACATTGGAAATATCACCATCTATATCTTTGATTCTGATCCCTATCTCCTTCATTCTTTCCTTAAGAAATGTCGTATCTTCCTCGGAGTTCTTTGCCATTGCAACTTTCTTTGAACCTTCGTTGCGTTCTGACTTGAGGAGTTCCGTTTCGCTTATTAAACTTCTGCGCTGGTCGTCAAGTTCTAGAAGTCTATCGAGAGGAAAATCATGGTTTCTAGAGAGGAGATAAGCCTGAACTTCTTCTGTGTTGTTTCTTATCCATTTAATATCAAGCATGAATCAAGCCTCCTCTGTGCGGATCTCTTTCAGGACATTGGCCATTTCCAGGACGGCAACAGCGGTTTCAGCACCTTTGTTACCACTTTTACTCCCAGCTCTGAGGAGAGCCTGCTCAAGATTATCACAGGTAAGGACTCCAAATCCTATGGGAACCCTATGTTGGAGACTGACCTGGGAAATACCCTTTGACATTTCAGCGGAAACATATTCAAAATGGGGTGTATCTCCTCTGATAACCGCTCCAACAGCTATGATACCGTCATAAGTCCCCTTTAGAGCAATTTCCTTTGCAAGGAGAGGTATTTCCCATGCACCCGGTACCCAGACTAAATCGACATTCTGGGGGCTTACACCGTGTCTGAAAAGTGCATCTTTGGCACCATCAAGAAGCCGGGATGAGATTAATTCATTAAAACGAGAAGAGATAAGGCAGAATCTCAAACCTGTCCCTATAAGTTTTCCCTGGATGATCTTCATAACAGATTCTCCTTCCGATTTGAATATTTTAGTGCAGAATATCTTTCAAATGTAAAAAATGCCCCATCTTTTCCTTTTTTGATTGCAGATAAAAGGCATTATATTCATTGGGATCAATCTCAATAGGAATACGTTCAGTTATTTCCAGGCCATACCCCTGTAGTCCCACTATTTTTCTTGGATTGTTCGTGATCAGTTTTAGGGTTTTAATTCCCAGATCGGAAAGTATCTGGGCACCTATACCGTAATCACGAAGGTCATCTTCATGTCCCAAAGCTACATTTGCTTCGACAGTATCAAGGCCCTCTTCCTGTAGTTTGTAGGCCTTGAGTTTTTCAAGCAGCCCGATACCCCTGCCTTCCTGTCTCATGTAAAGCAGTACACCCTCCCCCTCGTTCTCGATCATTTGCATGGCCTTGTGAAGCTGGGGACCACAGTCACATCTCAAAGAGCCGAAAACATCTCCGGTAAGGCATTCTGAATGTACCCTGACAAGGACTTCATCCTTGTCACGCACATCTCCTTTGACTAGAGCAATATGCAATCTGTCCTGAACATCTTCAAGAATAGCCCTATAAGCATGGGCTATAAAAATACCACAATTGGTAGGAAGGTTTACAGTTGCCTCTTTGATTACAAGTTTGTCCTGACAGGAACGAAAAGCTATCAGATCTTCTATCGTTACTATTTTCAGGTCATGAAATCTGGCGAATCCCATCAGGTCCGGCAGTCTGGCCATGGATCCATCATCGTTCATGATTTCGCAGATAACTGCAGCAGGCTGAAGGCCAGCAAGTTTCATTAGATCCGTAGCCGCTTCCGTATGACCAGCCCTCTTGAGAACTCCTCCATTCCTTGCCTTAAGAGGAAACATATGCCCAGGTCTAACAAAATCTTCAGGTGCAGCTCCCGGGTCAGCAAGAAGTCTGGCAGTAATGCTTCTTTCTTCGGCAGATATTCCAGTAGTTGTTCCCTCTTTGGCATCTACAGATACAGTAAAAGCTGTACAGAGTTTCTCTGTATTGTTAAGTACCATTAATTCCAGGTCTATCTGTTTTGCTCTCTCTTCCGAAAGGGGAACACATATAAGACCTCTCGCATACTTGGTCATGAAATTAATATCTTCTCTGGTAGTCATTTGGGCAGCCATAACAAGGTCACCCTCGTTTTCACGACATCGGTCATCTACCACAATGACCATTTTCCCAACTTTAATGTCTTCTATAGCCTCATCGATCGTATTCAGATGTTCATCATAATGATCGCATGTCATTTTTGTTTTCGCCTCCGAATATTTAACTGGAAGTCCAACCTGATCCGGCAAGTGTATCCCAGGTAAGACCTTCCGTCTTTTTAACGCGATTGTCATTTCCCCTTAAAAAAAGAAACTTCTGGACATATTTACCGAGTATATCACTTTCAATGTTAACCGCATCGCCCATTGTAGCAAATCCAAGGGTAGTATTCTTCAGGGTTGCAGGGATAATGCCAACGGAAAAAAAAGTTTCGCTTACATCAATAATGGTTAGACTTATTCCGTCCACGGTAACTGACCCCTTGGAAACCATTTGTGCAAGGATCGCAGGATCGGCTGAAATAGTTATCTCGGTAGATCGCCCTCTGGGTTGAAAGTTTTGGATTATTCCTATCCCGTCAACATGACCAGTTACGAGATGGCCATCCAGTCTGGATCCAGTCTGGAGAGCCCTCTCAATGTTAACCCTACTTCCGGCGGAAAGTCTTCCTAGCGTTGTTTTACCAGTTGTTTCAGGTATCATCTCAACGATAAAAGACCGATGATCAAGAGCAGTTATAGTCAGACAGGCTCCTGAAACTGATATAGACTGTCCATAGTAAAGCTCCTTCAAGATCTCCGGAGCCATTATCTTTATTTGAACAATATCCTGACTTTTTTTCAGGGAAATGACACTGCCAGTAGTTTCTACCAGTCCTGTAAACATGGGACCCTTCCTTCCAACATAAGGTCTTTTCCTATTCGACTTATTCTAACATTTCTGACAGGAATTGTACTTTCCATACACTGAAATATTATTTTATCTGCCATTGCTATACCTTGACCCATTATTCGGGGAGAGATAAAGAGAACAATTTCATCTACCAGGCCATCTTTAAGGAATGAAGAAATAAGGGTAGGGCCTCCCTCCAGCAGTAGATAATTGATACCCCTGGCTGAGAGATCAAATATAATCTCTTTCAGATTAAGGCCCTGGCCGTCATTACTTGCATTGCTAAGTTCTGTTCCTGCAGGATATTCAGTCATGCAACCGCTCAATTTATCCTCTCTCAATAATGTATAGACAAGAGTTTTACCATTTTCAAATACCTTCGCTGTTGGAGATATCTCGAGTCTGGGATCAAGGATAACTTTCAGCGGGGATCTACCAAAGCTTGATCTGACATCCAACCTGGGATCATCCGCCAAAACCGTTTTTTTTCCAACCATGATTGCGTCGTTTTCAGAACGTAACAAGTGGGCGGCTCTCCTTGACCAGGGAGTGGTTATCCATTTACTTTCACCGTTCGAAAGACACATCTTACCGTCTAAACCAGTTGCTGCTTTTAATGTAATCCAGGGTCGATGTTCTATTATCCTGCTGAAGAAACCCCTGTTTAACCAGTCACATTCATCTTTGAGAATTCCATGAATTACTTCAACCTTCCCCTTTCTCAGAATATCAACGCCCTTTCCATTAACAAGAGGATTGGGATCAAGACTTCCTATCACTACTCTATTTATACCTGCTTCAATAAGTCTTGGGGCACATGGAGGAGTCTTGCCATAGTGAGAACAGGGTTCAAGTGTCACATAAGCCGTAGAATCTCTTGCATCAGTTCCAGCGTCTTTCAAGGCTACTATCTCTGCATGATCCTCACCAAAAACATGGTGATAGCCTTTCCCGACCACGCATCCATTATTAACAAGAACACAACCGACCATGGGATTCGATAAAGTGTCTTTACTTCCACGAAGAGCGAGGCTTATGGCAAGATGCATATAATATTCATCATTCCTTGTCATCTTTCGGATCATCGCCTTCCTTCAGGTAACGCCATATAGTTTCAGCGAGAATTGGACCTATTCCCTTTATTCTGGTTAATTCTTCTTTCGATTGAGTCATCAGATCGCGGACACTTCCAAATTCAGACAGGAGCAATGCAGCGAGATGTCTGCCCACTCCCGGTATTTCAAGGAGAACCGTTCGGCTCAATCTTCTGATCCTTTTGGAACGATGGGTATCGATGGCGAATCGGTGTGACTCATTACGAATTCTTTGGAGAAGTCGGAGCACTTCACTGTCATCAGGAAGTTTCAAGGGATCCTTTTTGCCAGGAAGATAGATCTCTTCCTCTCTTTTTGCAAGTGATATGACAGCAAGATCGTTGATTGAGAGTTCATGTAAAGCCTCAAGGGCAAAACTTAACTGTATGGGTCCTCCATCAATAAGAACGAGCTGAGGAAAAGGTTCATCTCCCTGCAGGCAACGATTATACCTCCTTTTAACAAGCTCGTGTATGGATCTGAAATCATCAACACCCTCTGTTTCAAGAATCTTGAATCTCCGATATAGGGAGGGGTTCGGAAGACCCTGTTCAAATACAACTGCAACTCCATAAGTTTCCTTCCCTGATGTGTGGGAAATATCAAAACCGTCAATTCTCCATGGGATAGTCTTTAGCGCGAGCATTTTCTGCAAATCAGTAAGGATCTGCCAGGTATCCATATCAAGATCCACGGACATTATTGCAGAAACCTTTCTTCTGTTCATCTTCCAGATAGCCCTTATGCTATCCCGATGGTGTGCTGCTTCCTCGAAAGCCATTGCCCTTGCTGCGCTTTCCATACGTTTTCTCAATCGCTCGATAAGGTCCGCCGATTGCCCCTTAAGAAGAAGAATAACATCATCCGTTCGTTCTCTATATTCTGAATATGTGCATTTGGAGCAGCAGGGACCAAGGCATCGTCCTATTTCATAATTAAGACAGGGTCTGCAATTGGCAGAAAGATCAAAGTCCTTGTGACATGATCTGAGTGGGAAATATCTCTGTACCAGTCTCAGGAGGTTTCTGATTTCCCCCGCAGACACAAATGGACCAATGTAAGTGGCCCCATCTTTTTCTCTGTGTCTTGTTATTACCATTTTGGGGAATCTTTCATCTGTTATTTTCACAAAGGGATATCGATCACCCATTTTAAGTTCAATATTGTAAAAAGGCTTGTATCTTTTTATTAATTTGGCTTCAACGATAAGTGCCTCGGCCTCACTTTCTGTTCGAATAAACGTTATGTCTTCTATTGCATTGACAAGGTGCCGCAATCTTGGGGAAGCAAAAGACTTGTGTCGAAAATATGAAGAAACTCTTTTTTTCAGGAATTTGGCTTTCCCGACATATATTACTTTTCCTTCTTCATCGTGCATTATATAGACACCTGGTTTTAACGGAAACTCTTTTATCTTCTTCTGAAGGCTGTCTGACAAATTAATTCAATCCACCTTGTGATGTAAAAAGATTTGACGGGAGCTTCAAGCTGCGCTAGATTTGCATTGTAGTCTTTAAGAACAACCAGCCGTTATTAACTTTTTACAGGAGGTGCTCCCATGAGTCTGAAACTATATAATGATCTTACCAGAAAAAAAGAACCCTTCGTTCCCATAGTTCCCGGTAAAGTCAGTTTTTACAGTTGTGGCCCAACGGTTTATGATTATTTCCATATAGGGAATTCAAGACCCTTTATTGTTTTTGATGTACTGCGCCGATATCTTGAAAGCAAAGGCCTTGAAGTCAATTTTGTCCAGAATTTTACCGATATTGACGATAAAATGATAAACCGGGCCAACGATCTGGGAATTACAGTGAATGAACTTGCTGAGAAAACCATCCAGGATTATTTCGAAGATGCAGATGCACTTGGAATAAGACGGGCGACTCACTATCCACGGGCTACCGAACACATCGAAAATATCATATTCCTGGTAATGACATTGATCGAAAAAGGTCATGCTTACGAAATTGAAGGAGATGTCTATTTCCAGGTAAGCACTTTTCCCGAGTATGGCAAACTGTCAAAGCAGACAATTGAGGAATTGCAATCAGGGGCAAGGATTAATGTTGATGAAAGGAAAAAGAATCCCCTTGACTTTGCTCTCTGGAAAACTCACAAGCCTGGCGAACCTTCCTGGGAAAGTCCATGGGGAAAGGGAAGACCCGGTTGGCATATTGAATGCAGTGCCATGTCCATGAAATACCTTGGAGAAACTATTGACATTCATTCGGGTGGCTGTGACCTCACTTTCCCCCATCATGAAAATGAGATAGCCCAGGCTGAAGCTGCGACTGGCAAGGAGTTCGTCCGTTATTGGATACATAATGGATATCTTCTTATAGACAAGGAAAAGATGTCTAAATCCCTTGGTAATTTCCTTACTGCAAGAGCAGCTCGGTTGAAGTTCTCTCCTCTTGCCATAAGGCTTTTTATGCTCAGCGCCCATTACAGGTCTCCTATCAACTTTTCGGAAGAAACTCTTGAACAGGCCAAGGCTGCTGTAGAACGACTGTTAAACTGCTGGTCAGATCTTCAACATGCCAGAACACACAGAGATCTTGGCGCATCAGAGCACAGCGAGCAGCTTCAGGCTATTGAAAGATTATTCGACAGTTATATTGAAGATATGGACGATGATTTTAACACAGCAGGAGCACTGGGTTCTGTTTTTGAAGTTGTTAGACTTGCAAATAACTATCTCAAGGATAACCTGGTTCTCTCCCTTGATGTTCTAGAAAAGATAGAATCATTTTTTAAAAAGATAGATGACGTAATGGGAATCATGGGTTTAACCGATAATGAACAACATGAAGATTCGAGCGAGATAGAAAGGCTGATCTCCGAAAGAAACCAGGCTAGAAAAGATAGAAACTATGCAAGGGCAGATCAGATAAGAGATGAACTTGCAGACAGAGGAATAATCCTCGAAGATACCTCTGAAGGTACCAAGTGGAAAATACAGATCTAGAAGGTCCTCATTCTAAAACAACAGGCAGATACTATCTGCCTGTTGTTTTTTTGCCCAAATGTTTCTGTATCAGCCATATTAAAGGTATTCCCAGACCAAAACATGCCCCTGCCTGCCCCACTGCAATGTAAAGGGATGTGGGGATGAAAGGAAGATCAAGCAACAGAGACAGATAGGCTCCTACTATTACCATATTTACAATAACAGGGGGTACAGCAGCTAAAAACAGATTTGGCATTTTCCTTGTTATGACAGCGGCGAGAAGGGTGGCAATACTCCCGAAAACCACATCAATTATTCCAAATCCGCCAATCATATTTGCCAGAAGACATCCTATGAACAATCCAGGAACTGCTTCGATCCAGAGATATGGCAGAAGAGTAAGGCTCTCTGCTATTCGAATCTGAACAGGACCATAGGATATGGGGGCAAATATCACTACAAGAACACAGTACACACTCCCTATAAGAGCTGCCTTTACAAGAGACTTTGTTTTGAACAGATCCTTATCCCATACTTTCATTTCAGATAACCATTCCTTCCCATTCCAATATTCAGTCTCAGCATGTAATTTTATCCTTAAATATCATTATTCGAAAGATATATTCTAAAACAAGCCTTCCTTCTTTAAATGATTTTCACATTACACTTGACTGACCAGGCCTGACCATTATAATTGTCTAGTGTCAGTAATGGTCAGATTCGCTTAGCCAGATATAATTTATGGTAAGGATGGAGGTACCCATGGACATAAACAGATTCACACAAAAATCACAACAGGCAATTTCCGATGCACAGGATATTGCCATGAGGAACGGCCAGCAGGAAGTTGATTCTATCCACCTGTTAGCAGCCCTTCTTGAGCAGCAAGATGGCCTTATATTTTCGCTGGTCAAAAGAATGAACATATCAGAAAAAAACCTGTTAACGTCACTGCATAGAGAACTTGATAAAAAACCTAAGGTTTCAGGGCCTGGAGTCGAACCAGGGAAGATCATTATTTCACCCAGGATTTCCAGAATCATGTTGCAGGCTAATGATATTGCGACAAGGATGAGAGACGAATATGTTTCCGTTGAACATCTTTTTCTTGCTCTTATGGACGATGATCCCGGTTCTTCAACAGCCCATCTCATAAGGTCATCCGGTATTACAAGGGATTTATTCCTTAAAGCTCTTACTGAGGTCAGGGGTAACCAGAGAGTCCAGAGTCCCAATCCTGAAAAAATATATGAGGCTCTTGAGCGATATGGAAGGGATCTGGTCGATCTTGCCAAGAAAGGGAAACTGGATCCTGTAATCGGACGAGATGAAGAGATCAGAAGGGTTATCCGAATCCTCAGCAGAAAGACAAAGAACAACCCTGTCCTTATCGGGGAACCAGGGGTAGGTAAAACGGCTATCGCAGAAGGTCTGGCGCAACGGATTGTAAGAGGGGATGTTCCAGAAGGGCTTAAGAATAAGACCGTATTTGCACTTGATATTGGATCATTGCTTGCAGGAGCCAAGTTTAGGGGAGAGTTCGAGGAAAGAGTCAAGGCAGTCCTGGATGAAATCAAACATAGTGAAGGGAAAATAATCCTGTTTGTGGATGAATTACACAACATAGTAGGAGCTGGGAAAGCTGAAGGGGCTATTGACGCAGGAAATATGCTTAAACCCATGCTTGCTCGAGGTGAACTTCACTGTATCGGGGCTACAACCTTAGATGAATACAGAGAATATATTGAA
Source organism: Acetomicrobium hydrogeniformans (assembly GCA_016841745.1). Taxonomy (GTDB): domain Bacteria; phylum Synergistota; class Synergistia; order Synergistales; family JAFGMB01; genus JAENYO01. The sequence goes on along the minus strand of JAENYO010000009.1, from coordinate 46,152 downwards.
AAAGATGCAGCCCTTGAGAGACGTTTCCAGACTATTCTGGTTGAGGAACCTACTGTTGAAGATACCATTTCAATCCTGAGAGGTCTTAAAGATCGCTTTCAGATCCATCATGGTGTCAGAATAAAGGACAATGCCATAGTAAGCGCCGCTATCCTGTCAAACAGATATATCACGAGTAGATATCTACCAGATAAGGCTATCGATCTCATTGATGAAGCATGTGCCATGCTCAGAACTGAAATGGATTCCATGCCTTCTGAACTGGATACACGTACAAGAAAGGTTATGCAGCTTGAAATTGAAGAAGCAGCGCTGAAGAAAGAGAACGATAGTTCCAGTACCGAGAGACTTAAAAAGGTACAGAAAGAACTCCATAATACCCGTGCTGAAGCTGAAACTCTTAAAGCCAGCTACGATAATGAGAAAAATATCATATCCAGGGTTCGTGAACTTAGGGAAAAAATAGAAACTGTGAAACATGGTATTGAAAAAGCTGAACGTGAATATGACCTTAACCGAGCTGCGGAACTTCAACACGGCGAGATGCCTCGATTACAGGATGAACTTCTTCGCGCAGAAGATGAACAGAATAAATACAGATCACGTACATCTCCTCTACTGAGGGAAGATGTCACCGAGAATGAGATCTCTGAAATTGTCAGTAAGTGGACTGGGATCCCTGTTTCGAGGATTATGGAAGGAGAAAGACAGAAACTACTGAACCTGGACAAAATACTTCATGAGAGAGTTATTGGACAGGACGATGCTGTACAGCTGGTTTCAGATGCTGTTATCAGAGCAAGAGCAGGGATAAAAGATCCCAACAGACCAATAGGGTCTTTTATTTTCCTAGGCCCTACAGGAGTTGGCAAGACTGAACTTGCCAGATCTCTTGCAGAAGCTCTCTTCGATTCTGAAGAAAATATAATCAGGATAGATATGTCTGAATATATGGAAAAACATTCGGTATCACGATTAATTGGTGCTCCTCCTGGATACATAGGGTACGAAGAGGGCGGGCAATTGACTGAAGCTGTAAGAAGAAAACCCTTTTCCGTAGTCCTTTTCGATGAGATCGAGAAGGCTCACCATGATGTATTTAATATATTACTTCAGGTCCTTGATGATGGGAGGATTACTGATAACCATGGACGAACGGTGGATTTTAAAAATGTTGTTGTAATAATGACAAGTAACATAGGATCAGAATATCTTACTGAAGGGATCTCTGCTTCAGGCGTAATCCAACTGGAGATCAGAGAACGGGTAATGACCCAAATGCGACAGTATTTCAGACCAGAGTTTCTTAACAGGGTCGATGATATAGTCATATTCAAACCCCTAACTCTGGATGAAATAAAGCAAATAGTTTTAATATTGATAAACCGACTGGCATCCAGACTTGAAGAACAGAATATGGACATCCGAGTTGATGACAATGCCTTAGATCTAATAGCAAAAGATGGTTATGACCTGGCATTCGGTGCTCGACCCCTTAAAAGACTGCTGGTCCATCAGGTTGAAAACAAGATCGGAAGGGCAATAATAGAGGGGGAAATAACCGAAGGGACAAGCATCTACGTTAACGTTAAAGATGGACACATAAACATTGCAACTGAGAACCACTGATGAACAGGGGGGTATAGTCACCCCCCTGTTTTTTATTCCCGTTCTTCCCTGTAGAAAGGCTGTCCCAGGGAAGCAGGAGCCCCAAAAAGCAATCCCTTTCCTTTTCTTACGGAGATGATGACAAGGACTATTATGGTAAGAACGTAGGGAAGCATCAGGAGCAGTGGAGTTGGGATGGTTGTACCTGCAGCCTGAAGTCTGAGTTGAGAAGCCTCAACGCCACCAAAAAGATAAGCACCAAAGGCTGCTCTCAAAGGATGCCATATGGCGAAGATAACGAGAGCAACGGCTATCCATCCTCTTCCGGCCGTCATGAGATCGCCCCACATCTTTGTATAGGCCACAGACATGTAGGCTCCCCCTACAGCAACGATCCCGCCACCGATAAGGGTATATATATACCTTACCCGTTTAACGTTCAGACCTACAGAATCCGCCGTTCTGGGACTATCACCTATCGCTCGGAGATTCAACCCCTCCCTTGTCATTGAAAAGAACCACCAGAGAAGGAAAACGAGTATATATGATATGTATACCATAGCATCGTGGCTGAAGAGGATATCTCCGAGAAAGGGGATTCTCCCCAGGATGGGAACTGTGAATTTTTCAAGGCCATCTATGGTTTCACCAATATAACTCCTGCCCAGAAGAGAACTTGCACCAGTGCCGATCATGGTCAATGCAAGTCCGCTAACAACCTGGTTTGCTCCCATGGTAATGCAGAGGAAGGCATGTACTGTTGTTAGAAGAGCCCCTACAATGAATGCAGCAAGAATACCAAGCCAGGGACTTCCCGTAGAAAAAGTTACAGAAAACCCTGTAAATGCACCCATCAACATAAGACCTTCCAGTCCGAGGTTCATTACTCCAGACTTTTCAGTAAGAATCTCACCGAGGGTGGCATACAGGATAGGGGTACCACTGCGAACGGCAGCGGAAAGGATAGGCACTAAAATGTCCAGCAAATCAACCATCCTTCCTTGAAATGAACTGGATTCTGTATCTTCTGAAAAATTCTCCACCCAGAACAAAGAATAGGATAAGTCCCTGTATCACAAGGATGCTTGATAGGGGAAGATGCATTACTATCTGCAGGGAGTCTCCCCCCACCAGTAATGCTCCCATAAGCAATGAGACAAAAAGGATGACAAGAGGATGAAGTCTTGCCAGCCAGGCTACAATTATGGCAGTATAACCAAAACTGGCGGAAAACCCATGTTGAAGTCTTCCCTGTAGGCCTGCTATTTCGCACATTCCAGCTATTCCCGCTATAGCACCGGAAATAAACATTACTATAACAACATTCTTAACGTAATCTATGCCAGCGAAGTTAGCTGCCCTGGGATTTTCACCGATTACCCTGATCTCATACCCCCACTTTGTCCATCCGATAAGCCAGTAGAAAAGAAAAGCAAATATAATGGCAATAAATATTCCAAGATGGACTCTGCTGTTTCCAAACTGCATCAGTCTTGCCGCATCCGGGAAGGGGGGTGTCATTGGGAAACCAAGACTGGCAGGATCTCTCCATGGGCCATATACGAAGAAATCAACAAGGTGAATGGCAATATAATTCATCATAAGAGTGGTAATTATTTCATTTACCTGCCATCTGGCTTTGAGAAAACCGGCAACAGATGCCCAGCATCCTCCAGCAATCGCAGAAGACAGAAACATGAGAATGAACATTAGTGCCGGGTTACTTACAGGGAGATATCTAACTATGGCTGCAGTTGCAAGGGCACCTATAAAGATTTGGCCTTCTGCCCCGATATTCCAGATCAGCATTTTGAAGGATAACATAACACCGATAGATGCCAGTGCCAGTGGTATCGCTTTTACCAGGGTCTCACTGATACCATAACTATCTCCCAGTGAAGAGATTAGCATTTCAGAATAAGCCTTTAGCGGTGACACTCCAAGGAAACCCAGAAAGATGCCTCCTGTCAACAGGGCAAGGGTTACAGCTGCTAACGGGATGGAAAGATTAAGCCATAGTGGTAGATTAAGACGTTTCTCTATCTTAAGCATTCTCATTATGCACAAACCTCATTTTCAGGATCTAACTTCGTGCCAGCCATCATCATGCCAATGGATTCAGCACTTACCCCGGAGGGTTCATTCAGGATTCCCATGAATTGTCCCTTATGTATTACGGCGAGCCTGTCACTCAAAGAAAGTAGTTCATCGAGATCTTCAGATACCAAGAGTATCCCTGCCCCTCTCTCGCGTTCTTTCAGAAGTACCTTTCTTACAAAATTGGTGGCTGCCACATCAAGTCCCCATGTCGGGTGAACCGCTACTATAACAGCTGGTGTATCACTCAGTTCTCGACCAAGCATAAGTTTCTGAAGATTCCCCCCTGAAAGATTTCTTACAGGTGTCAGCATGGAGGGAGTATCAACATGAAATTTCTCTACAATGGTTTTGGCAAACTCAAAAACTATTTTCCAGTTTATAGTTATACCTCTGGACACTGGAACCTGCCAATATCTTTTTAAGATGGAATTTTCATTAACATCCATGTTAGGTATCAATCCAGTGCCTTTCCTGTCAGCTGGAATATATCTGATCCCTGCAGAAATAAAAGTCTTTGGACTGGCCTTTGTCAGGATCTTGTTTCCAAGTCTGATACTTCCCGACTTGAGGTTTCTCAGGCCCACTAGTGCTTCACAAAGTTCAGTCTGTCCATTACCTGCAATCCCGGCAATACCAAGTATCTCATTTTCTTTGATTTCTAAAGAAATATCATTGACAGCACACAAGCCTCTATCATTTATTACCTTCATCTTTTCAGCGGAGAGAAGGGGTCTGCCAGGGGATAATTTCTGTTTGCTGACCGAAAAACTCACCTTTGTTCCAACCATCATTTCAGCCAGTTTTTCTTTCGTCACTTCTCCTGTTTTCACAGTACCCACGTTTTTGCCTTTCCTTAATACTGTTACTCTGTCAGACAGGTCCATCACTTCATCAAGCTTGTGAGAAATGAAAATAATGCCTTTTCCTTCACTTTTCATCTGCCTGACAGTAAGAAAAAGCTTAACCGTTTCCTGAGGTGTAAGTACAGCTGTCGGTTCATCAAGTATCAATACTCCTGCATCACGGAAAAGCATCTTCAATATGGCAACTCTCTGCTGTTCCCCAATTGAAAGTTGCCATATCCTTGCATGGGGATCAACACTTAAACCATAGTGCTCAGAAATCTCTCTGATACGGGACTGGATCTTTTTTTTGGGAAGAAACTGTGGCACTTCAGAGAGCCCAAGTATCATATTTTCCCAGACGGTCTGGCTGGGCACAAGCATGAAATGCTGATGGACCATCCCTATGCCGGCATGGATAGCATCCCTGGGAGAGCTGAAATCCTGCTCTATATCATTTACTGAAAGATTGCCTCCATCGGGGATGTATAATCCTGAAAGAATATTCATCAGGGTAGTCTTCCCTGCCCCGTTTTCTCCGAGCAAAGCATGAACTTCCCCGGAAAAGAGTTCAAAACTGATCGAATCATTAGCTTTGAATCCTGAAAATGATTTCACTATACTCTGCATCTTTACAAGGGGCCGATCTGAAGACATCCTCACATTCATTCCCTCCACCAAATACCTTTTAATCTAGTTAAGATTGGGGAAAAGATTTAATTTCCATTGAAAGAACACTTAAAAAAGTAGATTCAGGATATAACAATTCTTTCAAATAAGAAAGGGCGCGAATGATTTCGCGCCCTGGATAACGAATTATAACATATCATAGACGTCGCTCTATTTTGGAATTTCTCCTTCAACCCCTTCTACGAACCAGTTCATGGAAAGCATTTCCTGGTCAGTCATGGAAGTGCCTTCGACTATCATGACTTTCCCATTCTGATCTTTAAGAGGCCCGCTAAATACATCCCACTCACCATTAACTATCTTGTTCTTTTCTGTCTCAACAAGTGTTTTGGTATCAGCGGGAACATCTTTCCCGAAAGGAGCAAGACCGACTAGTCCTTCTTTCAGTCCCCACCATATATCTTCTGATTTCCATGTACCGTCTATTACATGTCCTGCAACATACTGATATATCATGCCCCAATCCCAAACCGGAGCCGTAAGATGCTTTGTGGGCGCATAATGGCTCATATCGTTATTATAGCCCACTACATAAACACCAGCTTCTTCAGCTGCCTGAGGAGCGGCCCCGGAATCAGCATGCATGGCAATTACATCTGCCCCGGCATCTACAAAGGCCTTTGTAGCTTCTTTTTCCTTCCCGGGATCAAACCAGGAAAAAAGCCATATGACCTTGACCTTTGCCTCCGGATTGACATTTCTTACTCCAAGTGTAAACGCATTTATACCCCTTATGACTTCAGGGATGGGCTGAGCTGCCACATAACCAATTATGTTAGTCCTGGTCATCTTTCCTGCAACCAGTCCGGAGAGGTATCTTGCCTGGTACATACGGCCAAAGTAAACACCGACATTGTCAGTTTTTTTATAACCGGAACAATGCATGAAGGTAACATCCGGGTTTTTCTGCGCGACTTCTTCGACGAAATCCATGTAACCAAAGGAAGTGGCAAATATCAGTTTAAAACCTTTCCTCACAAAAGTTTCCATAACTCTAGTAGAATCAGGTCCTTCTGGGACGGATTCCACAAAGCTTGAATTCATTTTCGGGTACATTTCCTGCATTTCGAGACGTCCCTGATCGTGCATGAAAGTCCAGCCTCCGTCTCCTACCGGACCAACATAGACAAAACCGGCAGAAAGCTCATCTTCCGGGACCGCAGTCATTGCCAGAGCCATACCAGCAGACAAAACAAGGATGACCGAAAGTACACATAACAACAGTTTCTTCATAATTTACCCTCCCTGATAATATTTTTTACCTGAAACCTGTACTTAACTTAACAATTAGCTCTATGTCTTATCATATTTCAGCCATATTATACATTTTTGAAATTTAGAATGGAACCCACTTCTTGTATGCATAAAAGTTAATGATCCAGCGGTAAGGCGCCATATCTGTTGCAATATGTAGAAAATGGCTATAGACTTTGACCTACCTTCCTGTTTTATCCCCAGCAGGAAGAATACAGCTGGATTTGGTGAGGTGAAGATCTTTTCATGTCAGGCTCTGAAAGATACATACGAACATATAGAATTTCGTGGGATCAACTCCATCGTGATTGCAAGGCATTGGCTTGGAGACTCATGGATCTGGGCCAATGGGACTGGATTATAGGAATCGCCAGAGGAGGACTTATTCCAGCCGCAATTATTGCCAGAGAACTTAATGTGCATCTTGTGGATACGGTATGTGTTTCAAGCTATACTGTCAGGTCCCAGGATAAGATATCTGTTCTTAAGGATATTAATACCAGACCCGTTCAACCTGGAAACTATCTTATCATCGACGACCTTGTTGATACAGGAAAAACAGCTCAGGTTGTACGGCAGATGTTACCTGATGCTCATTTTGCGACAGTATATGCCAAACCGGAAGGACGACCCTATGTTGATACATTTATCACTGAGGTCAGTCAGGATACATGGATACTCTTTCCCTGGGATGCTGAGTATCACTATGATTATGTAAAACCTATAATTGAAACCAGTCAAGAATAAAAAGAAGGAGGGCTAAGCCCCCCTTTTTTTATGTCCTTTATTTAGTGGCGGAGGCGTGTGGGAATCGAACCCACCGGAGATACCCATAAGCACCTCCCGACCGGGTTTGAAGCCCGGGGGCAGCACCAGCTACCACTCGCCTCCCTACTTTCAAGTAGTAAGATTTTAAAGGTATGTGTCCTATTTGTCCAGCCTGAATCTAAAAATACATGTGAACAACAGGTTCAACCCCTGGTAATTCTTGGTACCCCCTGAGACTTAAACCATTCTTCTACCCTACCAGCAATATCTCCTTGAAGAACAATAAGAGTACCCTCTATTTTTCCACCACAGCCAATAGCATTTTTTATCCTTTTTGATAATACGGACAAATCCACTTTGTCACTAGGCCGTATTTCAAGCACGGTAACGGTTTTTCCACCTCTACCTTTTTTCTCTTTTCGAAGTATTACCCTTTCTATGACTTCTATCGTAGTTGAAAAATCAATTTGTGAACTCTTTTTGTTACTGTCATCATCCAGAGTAACTTCAACACTTCGAATTAGACCAAGTTCTCCTGAAATTTTTAAAAAGGGATTATGCAGGATTCCAGGATCTAAAGGATCAATCTTTTTCCTCTTCTTCATTATTCTTCGCTTACTCCGGTCTCAAGGGCATGAGCCTGTTTCCGTAGATGGAACAGACTTGTTGCTGAATTTCTTCTCTAAACTTCTTAAGCGCTCCTACTGCCTTTCCTGTTCTTAAACCCTCTGCAGGACAAAGGAGCCTGACAAAATGCGATGATCTGGAAGAAGTAAGTTCCCTGATTCTTTTACAGTAGGCGGAAGGACCCCAAATGGCAAAGGTATCATAACGGCTCAAGGATTTCTCATCCCATTGTTCCTCCATTTCAGAAAAGCTTACAAGCCCGTTGGAAGAACGGGAAGAGCTTAAGTGAACACTGTAATCGGGCATATTCCAGTCTGGACTTATGAGACCGAACTTGGCAGAAAGGATCATCCATAAAGGTTCTTCGCCGATATGATGACTGATCATACGAAAACAATCAACTGCCTGTAGAAACATTGGACCTAGAAATGCTTCTCTCGCTGGAACAAAGATTGAAGCTGCAGGATCTTTATCCCATATTTTTGTATTAGTACAGGCAACAATGTTCATCAGGGTATCGTTCTTCAAGGCATAGATAAAATCTTGTGCAAGGGATTCTGTCATGGTTTCTGCTCTCCTTTACTTCGGGTTCCCCATTAAGCTTTATGATCTCCTTAAGTATAATTAAGATTTACTCTTTAGTACATTCTACACTATATTTTTAACCTCATAGCTTCTGACTGAAATATTCTTCAGACATATGGATATACTTCTCTTTCAGGATTCTTATACGATCAAGATATGTTTCCTTTAAGGGCAGGAAATGGATAATTTCAAGGATAGATTTCATATCGAAGTAAGAACTCTTTCTTGAAGGTCTGGAACATCTGAATATTTCTTTAAGAATCCTGATATCATCTGGAATGTCAAAGTCGTCTCGGGTCTCTTCATAACCGAACAGGAAATACACACTCTTGAAGCCTGACCAGGCGAGGGCAGAAAGACACATTGAACAGGGTTCATGAGTAGAAAGGAATATACATTCTTCTGGCATAGGATGCTGTTGAAGCTCATAAAACTGTTTAATGGTGAACACTTCCCCATGCCACATGGGATTTTGGCCTTCATGATTCGTCCCGGCTATTACCAGGGACAGGTCTTTCTTGAGGAGTACCGCTGCCCCAAAGATCTTGTGTCCTTCAGAAATGCCCTTCTCTGTTTTAGGAAGGATCTCTTTTTCAATAACATCAAGGAACCTTTCCACCATTGTCGCTTCCGACATTTTCATATCCCCCTTCTGAAAGAAATCTTAAACTTGATTGAGCAGACTGAGAAATCCCTGCAGCAGTTTTACAAGATCTCCTGAAGCTCTGGACATTTCACTGAGGACTTCTTCTTCTGAAAGTTTTGCTGTTGTCATACCTGCAGCATAGTTTGCGACACATGAGATAGCACAGACCCTTATACCCATGTGATTGGCAACAATAACTTCAGGGACAGTAGACATGCCCACCACGTCCGCCCCCATAATCCTGGCCATTCTGATTTCAGCCGGAGTTTCATAAGAAGGACCTGAAAAAGCTATATAGACTCCTTTTTTCAAGAGTAGCCCCTTACTGGAGGCGCTTTTAAGAGTAAGTGCCATGAGATCTCTGTCATAGGCATAGGTCATATCAGAAAAGCGAGGTCCCCATTCTTCAGAATTAACACCCACCAGAGGATTCTGTCCCATAAAGTTGATATGATCATGAATAAGTACCAGATCTCCTGGATCAAGACCATGGTTAATTCCACCTGATGCATTTGTGATAAGCAGATTTTTCAGGCCCAGCTGTCCAAGAACTCTCACGGGAAATGAAATCTCCTCCATTGTATAGCCTTCATAAAGGTGTACTCTTCCCTGCATAACAAGTAAGGGAAAATCTTCAAAAAGACCATAAACAAGTCTCCCTGCATGACCAGGAGCAGTTGAAACCGGCCAGTGTGGAATTGCAGAATAATCCAGGAAAGTTTTCCTGTCCATGTGGTCAACAAGTGATCCCAGACCGGAACCGAGTATGATACCAGTTTCTGGTATTGATGGGATCCGTTCGATTAAATACTCCACTGCTTGACTGACCCTATCCTTCATTATCATATACATCTCCAAACATATGGATTTTATGCCCTGGGATGGGCTTTGTCATATACATCCCTAAGTTCCAGATCAAAGTGGACATATTTTTCTGTGGTTGAAATAGAAGAATGACCAAGTATCTCCTGAAGTGTCCTGAGATCCATGCCCCGTCTCAAAAGATGGGTGGCAAAGGAATGGCGCAATACATGGGGGTGTAACCTCTGGATGCTGATATTAGCTATTTTCCCCCTCTTCCTTACAAGTCTCCACAGATCTTCTCTTCTCATTCTGTTCCCACTTTTCGTAAGGAACAACACATCGCTGGGTTTATCAGAGAATACTGTTCTGGTTCTTTCAATGTAAAATTGCAATGTTTTCCTTACTTCACCAAGAAAAGGCACAATTCTTTCTTTATCCCCTTTACCCTTTACACGTAATGTCCCTGATGAAAAAAACATATCCCTGTGTCGCAGGTTACAGATCTCGCTTGCCCTGAGACCGCAACCATAAGATATCTCAAGGATAGCCCTGTCACGGACATCCAGATATTTCTCACCATTACAGGCATCAAGAATTCGTTGGATCTCGCCCTCACTGAGGATCTGGGGAAGTTTCTTTTCGCGAGCCGGTAATGGTGGCAGTGTATTTTCTTCATCGGAAACACCATCAAGGATCAGGAAACGAATCCATGATCTCAGAGTGGCAACGAGACGCTGTTGTGTAGATGGGGAATGATTCCTGGAAGTTAGAAGAGAAAGATACCCTGAAAGCTTGTCGTTATTCACAGGAAGGGGAGGTAATGACTTGGAATAGCAGTAATTAAGGTAACCTTGCAGATCAGAACTGTAAGAGATTACAGTATTACTACTGCATCCTCTCTCTAAAAGAAGATAGTCACAGAAGTTATCAATTAATCCGTCAATATATGTATGTTCGTTCATAGTTCAGAAAAAGGGGACAGCACATACTTGATTCATACTGTCCCCTTTTAGATTTTTTAAAGATCCTGGTTTATGAGCCAGGAAAGGGCAGCAAAAGTCTTGGCGTCTTTTATTTTTCCTTCCTTAAGAAAAGCTGGAAGGTCTCCGACCTTTACAGAAACTGTCCGAATAAATTCATCATCGTCTTCCGGAAGTTTAGAGGGAGACAATCCCGAGGCCAGGTAGACAACCAGTAGCTCAGTGCTGAAACCGGGTGAAGAATAAAAACTTCCTACATGAGCGAGTTCAGAAGCAGTAAACCCTACTTCTTCCTGAAGTTCTCTCAGGGCAGCTGCTTCAAAGTCCTCGCCATCTTCAACAATACCAGCAGGAATCTCCAGTATTTCTTCGTCGATGGCATAACGGAACTGGCTTACAAGGAGTACCTGCCCATCATCTGTAAGGGGTATAAGTCCTACAGCAGGGTTATGTTCAATAACCTCCCTGTAAGCCCTTTTGCCTGACGGAACCCTTACATTATCGACCCGGAGGTTAAGAATTCTTCCCCTGTAAACAACGTGCCTTGAAAGAACCTTTTCTCGCTTTTCCATAGTTATACGCTATTTCTTCGCAATCTCTAAGCCTTTTGCAAAGGCTTCAAGGTTCATAGGAAGGAATTTAGGTTTTCTTTTGCCCAGTTTTTCTTTGATTGTTTCTATGCAGATTTCCTTGTCAACAATACCTGTAGACTCTACAAGTGCACCAAGTACGACTATATTGGCAACTTTATCGCTACCGAGTTCATGTGCTATGGATTGCGCAGGAACTGGAATAACGGTAACATCATTCCGTGGGTTTTCATAAGTGACAAGGTCGCTGTTGTATATAAGATATCCTCCCGGTTTTACGGAGTATTCGAACTTTGTAAGGGAAGGTTGGTTCATAACGATGGTTATGTCGGATGTATTAACAACGGGTGAACCTATTTCTTCATCACTTACAACAACTGCACAGTTTGCAGTTCCACCGCGCATTTCAGGACCATATGAAGGTATCCAGGTAACATGCATCCCCTGGGCTATGCCGGAATAAGCCACCAACTGACCAAGAACCATTACGCCCTGCCCACCGAAACCGGCTGCGATCATGTTTTTATAAAAGTGTTCCATTCTGATCAGTCCTCCTATTCGAAATCCTTAAAAATACCCAGGGGATAATATGGGACCATGTTTTCAAGTTGCCATTCGAAGGATTTTATGGGAGTAAGTCCCCAGTTCGTTGGACAACTGGAGAGGACTTCAATGAAAGAAAAACCCTTCTTGTCCATCTGATACCGAAAACCCTTTTTAAGCGCTTCCTTTGCCTTTATTGTGTATTTTGGCCGAGCAACAGATACCCTCTCAATATAGGAAGGAGTTTCAAGGCTTGCCAGAAGTTCGCACATTCTTATGGGATACCCTGCCAGTTGGGGATCTCTTCCCAATGGGCATGTAGTTGCTTTCTGACCTATGAGCGTAGTAGGAGCCATCTGCCCCCCGGTCATTCCGTAGATGGCGTTATTTATAAAAATAACGGTAATATTCTCACCGCGATTAGCGGCATGGATAATCTCCGCCATACCTATTGAAGCCAGGTCTCCGTCACCTTGATATGTGAAGACAATCTTCTCGGGGTAGACTCTCTTGATTCCAGTGGCCACAGCCGGTGCACGTCCATGTGGTGCTTCTACATAGTCGATATCAATATAGTCGTACATCATGGCTGCGCAGCCAACTGGAGCCATGCTTATTGTTTTGTCCTGAATACCGAATTCATCTATCAGTTCACAAATAAGCCTGTGGGCAATACCATGACCACAGCCTGGACAATAGTGAGTGTGGACTTCCTTCATCCAGCTTTCCGGTCTAGAATAGATTTTAGTTTCAGACATAGTCATGACCTCCCTGCTAACCAAGTATCTTCTTGCATTCTGCCTCAATCTCTTCAACCGAGGGGGCAAGTCCGCCGCAATGGCCAAAGAATGAGACAGGGTACTTGCATGCCGTTGCGATCTTTACATCATCTATCATCTGGCCCATATTCATTTCAATATCCAGAATATGCTTTGTAGATGCAGGTATTCTGTCAAAAGCTTCATATGGGAAGGGGAAAAGTGTAATGGGTCTTACCATACCAACTTTGTACCCTTCATTCCTGAGATGACTGATTGCGGTTTTTGCGATCCTGGCAGAAGTGCCGTAAGACGCTATGACAAGTTCGGCATCGTCTAGATTAACAAGTTCGAACATGGTTTCCTCTTTTTTCATGGCGGCATATTTTTCCTGAAGATGGATATTATGTTCTTCCAGAAGTTCGGGAGTAAGGTTCATGCTCTTGATAAGACTTCTCTTGTTGCCTCTTTCCTTGTAATAACCCAGGGCCCAACTTTCAACATTACCGCGATCCGTCTTGTGTTCCTTGATCTCAACAGGTTCCATCATCTGTCCCATAAAACCATCGGCAAGTATCATAACGGGGTTCCTGTATTTGAAAGCATAATCCCATGCTGACTGGACCAGGTCGACTGCTTCCTGGAGGTTTCCTGGTGCAAATACCATAAGATTATAATCTCCATTTCCGCCGCCCTTTGTAGCCTGGAGATAGTCTGCCTGTGAAGGCAGGATACCGCCAAGTCCTGGGCCACCCCTCATTACATTTACAATGACACAAGGTAATTCTGAACCGGCAAGGTAACTTATTCCCTCTGACATCAGGGAAATACCTGGGCTTGACGAAGATGTCATTACCTGACATCCAGTAGCAGCTGCACCAAGAACCATATTGATTGAGGCAACTTCGCTTTCACCCTGAATGTAAATACCCCCATGTTCCGGTAAATGAGCAGACATATATTCAGGTATCTCATTCTGAGGTGTTATAGGATAACCAAAGAAATGAGTACAACCAGCCTGAATAGCAGCTTCAGCAATAGCTTCAGAGCCTTTCATTAAAACTTTAGTCATTAGTCAAATCCCCCCACAAATTACTCTTCAGATATCCTGTAGACTTCGATGGCTGCATCAGGGCACGATATCGCACACATACCGCATCCGATACAACCTTCCTTGTACTGCTCCACTGGCCTGTGTCCCTTCATGTTGATCCTGTCGGAGATCCGCAGGACCTTCACGGGGCAGGCAGCTACACAGAGTCCACAACTTTTGCAATAATCCTCAGAGACTTCGATACGTCCCTTTGCCATTACAATAAACACCCCTCTCACAATGTAGTTACTATATCAACAGCGATCACCGGGATCCTGCTGTTGGAGTATGATACTTCCATGGTTCTTTCGGGGTAGCCCCGTTGACCACATTGCACCCCTTTCCCATGGGAGCAGCATATACCTTGACACTGGCCAGAAGGGAATGTCTTCCTTCCAGGTTATTTTAAGTTCATCTACAAGAGTTGGAGATACTCCAGCATACAGAACTGGAAGACCTAGTCCGGTTCCTGCTTTTCTAACAATATCAAGCCCATGATATATGTCTTCGGCCTTTGTTTCGGACATGAGGTGGGAATTACTTATCAGGGCTCCGACCTTGAGGTCACATATCTCTTCCATTTTTTTTATCATTTTCTCTATTCCCGCAACACTGGAAGTCTGGGGACGGAATGCATTAACTACCATTATAAGTAAATACCCAGCTTTTTTCATTCGGATTTCATACTGTTTTAAAGCCCGTGCACCGATGGCATCCCCGCCAATGTCCAGAAGGAGTTGACTGTCAGATTCAGAAAGAGCCCAATCCACCTGGGCAGTTACCAATGGCATATCGGACCACCTGGCTTTATCCGGAGCCATCAGAACTTTATAACCCTTTGATTCAAGGGTTTGAGAAACCTGTCTTATGCAGAAATAAGGATTGATTATATCCACATCTGCGATAGTAACCTTTTCTATTATTGTCTTAAATGCCAGAGCCAGATTAAGTACCCATTCAGTCTTACCGCAACCAAGGGCTCCAGTAACTGCAACAGCCCTGGGCCATTCATATTTCTGGACAAGGTCCCTGAAAATATCAAGTTCTAAACTCATAAAATATTATCTCCTTTTAGCAGTCTTGCACCTCTTGCCCAGGAAGCAGCATCCATTCGGGTTTTCCCTTCAGGTTGAACATTGATAATTACAATGCAACCCTGAATGGTTGAGAGAACTGGTCTGTCTTCGATAAAATCAACGATAGTACCTGGTTCACCCTGTAGAGGGATGACTGATGTCTGCCATATCTTGACTCTTTTACCCCTTACACAAATATATGCTCCAGGTTCCGGGTTCATTGCACGTACTTTATTGTGAAAGGAAGCCGCATCCTGCATAACATCAAGTCGGGCCTCTTCATTTCTTATTTTAGGTGCAAAAGTTGCAAGAGAATGGTCTTGTTGTAAAAAACAGGTATTTTTCGGAATATAGTTGTTAATTGCATCTAATAATAACACACATCCCATATCAGCCAAGTCCGAAAGTAGATCTCCAGATGTAATATTATTTGCTATGGTGTGGGAAGCTTGTGAAAGGACAGGTCCGGAATCCATTGTTTCAGTCAGTCTGAAAAGGGTAACACCTGTGGATTTTCTTCCATTCATGATCGCACGTTGAACCGGTGCAGCGCCCCGGTATTCAGGAAGCAGGGATGGATGAATGTTAAGACACCCCAATTCTGAAAAGTCAAGAAACGGGGTGAGTATCTTTTGACCAAAATCAATTACCACAATGGCCAAAGGGGGAGTATCCTTAAGCATTTTCAAAAGCATGGGATCCGTGGACATGGAAGACGTGTGGTGAACAGGAAGATCAAGGGAAAGAGAGAGCTTCTCTACTGGTGTGGGTTTAAGCTTCATCCCGCGCCCCGCCCTTTTGGGGTAAGCTGTTATTATGATATGGGGTTTGTTAACAGAGCTTATGATCCTGAGACATTCTGATGCAAAGGGACCTGAACCGGCAAACCAGATCTTGTCCATCTTCTTTAATTATCCCTGCGCTTTCTTAGCATCTTTTTTCTGGCCATACTCTTTTTCAGTGGAGAAAAATGATCGATCAGTAATTTCCCATTAAGATGGTCAATTTCGTGACAGAAAACTCGAGCGAGAAAGTCTTCAACATCGACAATCTGTTCCTCGCCATTCATTTTGAGATATTTAACCCTGATCTTTGCAGGTCTGATGACATTTCCATAAATGCCGGGAAAACTGAGACATCCTTCTTCCCCTTCCTGCACTCCCTTTTCTTCCAGAATAACAGGGTTGATCAATGTATAATGAGCTCCTTCATAAAAGATTACTGCAAGTTTCATTGACAGTCCTATCTGAGGTGCAGCGAGACCCACTCCATCTCCCTCAAACATAATCTCTTTCATTTCTTCTACAATGGATTTGAGTTCTTCACCAAAACTGGTTATGGGTGCAGTTTCTCTGCGCAGTACTGTGTCAGGATAGGTACAAATAACGGTTTTAGACATCTGTGGCATTCACCTTCCAGGGGGTTATAGTAAAAAGGGGCCAGGCCATCCCCCAGGGGACGGCCTGGTTAACCATTATTGATTCATCATATCTTTGAGAACATCTCCAATTGTGATGGAAGTATCTTCCTGAACTGTAACCATTTTATGTTTTTCGGTTTCAGAATGTCTTTTTTTACGTTCTCCCTCTCTCTTTTTCTTTACTTCCTGTTCCTGAAGGGCACTTATACTTAGTCTCATTCTTCGCTCAGCAGGATTTACTTCAATTACTCTTGCTGTAACTTCCTGCCCTTCCTCCAGTACATCTTTTGGAGTCTCCACCCTTCGGTTGCTCAGCTGGGATATATGGATAAGGCCTTCCACTCCTTCTTCGATCTCTACAAATGCGCCGAAATCCGCAAGCCTCACGACCTTTACCTGGATATCTGACCCCTTACCATAACGATCCTCTATGCCGCTCCATGGATCATGCAGTTGTTTGTAACCAAGACTAATACGCTTTTTGTCACCATCAACCTCAAGCACCACAACATCAACCTTTTCGCCTTTTTTCAGGACTTCCTTGGGATGCTTGATACGGGACCAGCTCAGATCACCAATGTGAATAAGACCTTCGATCCCATCCTGGACCTCGACAAAGGCTCCGAAGTCTGTAACGTTGGTAACTATTCCCTCAAGCTGATCTCCTGCTTTTATGTTTTCATTGACCACAGTCCATGGATCAGGCAGCGTCTGCTTGAGACTAAGTGAAATCCTGTTGTTTTCCTTGTCAATACCTATTACTTTAACCTTTATATGGTCTCCCTTTTTAAGGATATCCTTGGGTTTAGCGTTTCTCTTCCAGGAAAGTTCACTTATGTGGATGAGACCGTCAATACATCCGAGATTAACGAAAGACCCGAAGGAAGTGATACTACTGACTGTACCTTCAAGAATATCGCCCTCGGCAGTTGATTCATAAAATCTTTCTCTAAGAGAAGAAAGGTCTTCTTCAAGCAGAGCCCTTCTGGAAAGGACAAGTCTTCTTTTTCTTTTGTCTTTTTCAAGAAGCTTGACATCGAAGACATCATCCACAAAACGTCCAGGATTGACTCCTCTGCCTTCTTCTGCGAGATGGGAGATTGGTACAAAGCCTTCCAGTGAACAGCAATTGACCATAAGTCCTCCCTTGACTTTTCTCAGTCCCCTTACGGAAATGGGTTCTCCTGCAGAAGCAAGTTCCTCAAGCTGATTCCAGCGACGGTCAAACTCACATCTCCAACGGCTTACGATCAATTGTGATTCTTCACCACGGCGAACATTGATCACCTGGACTTCCACTTCATCACCGATCTGGGGTTTCTTGGATTCCTCCACCAGTACTCTGTGGGTCCATTCGTGGGCAGGTAGAGATCCTTCACACTTGTAACCCACATCAACAAGCCAGCCATCTTCATTACTTTCTACAATAGTACCCTTGACGACTTTCCCTTTGTGGATCTCCTCCACTTCATAGTCCTGAAGCATGCTTTCCATGCTTTCAAGATTATCGACTGTTTCACCTCCAAGCATTTCTTCTTCACTGTTATTGATCATTTCATCAGTCATACTTTTCCAGCCCCCTTGACTACCTATAAGTTGCTTAAAAGAATTTGTACTTCATTTATCAACCAATCCGGTGTGCTAGCTCCTGCCGCAATACCAGTACGTTCTTTATCGATCAACCAGGTTCGGTCAAGTTCGTCCGCCTGTTCAATCCAGAGAACATCGACACCGCGCGACCCTGCTATGTCAACAAGCCTGGCAGTATTAGCACTGTTCCGTCCTCCGATTACGATTATGGCATCAACTTCACTTGCAAGCTTCCGAATAGCATTCTGTCTTTCAACAGTTGCTTTACATATTGTATTATACACTTTGACTTCTTTTGCGCATTTGACCATAACTGTTACAGCTTCAGTAAAGGATTCTTCTTCCTGAGTCGTCTGTGAAACCATACCTATCTTTTCTCTGTTACAATAACATTCAGCTTCAACATATGAACGCACAACATGGCACTCGCCATTGACAAATCCTTTGATTGCCCTGATTTCCGGGTGATCTGGATCTCCAAAGATAAGAACCACATAGCCCTCAGCAGAAAGGTCCCGTGCTTTTTTCTGTGCATTTGTGACAAAGGGACATGTACCATCAATAATTATGCAGTTATTATCATTAAGATAAGAATAAGTACTTGAATCAACCCCATGAGCACGAATGAAAACTACTGAACCCATAGGGATTTCATCAACTGAATCAACAACGACCAGCCCTGCCCTCTCAAGCCTTGAAACCTCCTGAGGGTTATGGATCGGACTTCCGGTAGAATAGACTCTCCCATGCTCCCTGAGTGCCGTCTCCAGACTGTGTATGGCTCTTTTAACACCAAAACAGAAACCCGTGGGATTTGCAAGAATAACATCCACGTTCAGGACAGACTCCTCTCAAAGTGTTCTTTTGAAGCATTCAGAAGGTTCTGGAGAAGAACGCCGGAATCCAGAACAGAAGTATCATACCACATTGAAGGCTGGAAATGCTTAAACCAGGTCATCTGTCTCCGGGAAAAGGCTTTTGTCGCCCTGATATCACCTTCTATTGCTTCATCAAGGGTTATCTTTCCTTCCAGGTACTGGACAATCTCTCTATAACCAAAACCCTGCATTGATGGAAATTCTTGCCCGAATCCATTTTCCAGAAGCCATTGTACTTCTTCCACGTAGCCTGATGCAAACTGTTCTTTTACTCTCCTTGAAATAGTTTCATAGAGATCCACCCTTGGTCTGTTAAGACCAAGATACAGAAAATCATACTTGGGAGAAGCGGTATTCTTCTGTGAATACCACCAGGAAAGATTTTTACCCGTTATCTGATAGACTTCAAGGGCACGGATCACTCTTCTGAGATCGTTAACATGAAGTCTTTGGGCTGTTGCTGGATCTATATTTTCAAGTAGTTCGTGTAGATAGGTTCTACCCTGTTCTCTGGCCTTCATTTCAAAATGATCCCTTATTTCGGGGTCTGAAGGAAGATCATGAGAAATGATACCTTCAAAAAGGGCCTTGTAATAAAAGGGAGTTCCCCCTACAAACAAAGGGACCTTGTCTCTTGAAAAGATCCTTTTTACAGCATCATCAGCCATCCTGACGAAATCCATTACAGTAAAATGTTCATCCGGGTCAGCCACATCTATCAGGTGATGTATGATCTTTCTCCTGGTTTCTGTAGATACTTTATCAGTGCCTACATCCAGAAATCGATATACCTGTCTGGAATCAACTGAAATGATCTCTGCGTTTAGTTCTTCAGCTATCCTGATGCTCAGATCGGTCTTTCCCACAGCAGTCGGCCCTATAATTGCCACTGCAGGATAAAGATTATGTTCCAACATTATTAAAGCTACCTCCCGAAATAATTTAAAAGGTTGCCTTCGGAGATCTCAAGCAACGTTGGTCTGCCGTGAGGACAGGCAAAGGGATTCTCACAAAACATAAGATCCCTCCACAAAACAAGGGCCTCTGTAGAAGTAAGCCTGGTAGTTAGTTTCACGGAGGCCTTACAGGCCATGGTTGTCCATTTAAACCATACTGCACCGTCCAGTACCGGGCTGGAGCCTTCATTCCAGGTCATGATAAGGGATGATAAATATTCAAAGGGATTTCCAGCGAGCTCTCCCAGGCATTGAGGGATAGACTTGAGGAACAATCCTTCATCTGTGACCTCAAACTCAAACCCTGACTTTTCAAGGTCTTTCATGTACTCCCTGACATCATCCTGAAATTGTTGCGGTATTTCAAGATGAATGGTAAGAGGGACACTGGATCTACCTGTACCTGAACGGTTGCGGATCTTTTCAAAGGTCACTCTTTCATGAGCAGCATGGTGATCCATCAGAAAAAGAGAGCCCTCTGTTTCAAACAGAAGGTAACCAATTGCAAGCTGTCCGTAACAGGTAACCTCTCCGTCTGAATATAACGCAGTTGTATCATTTTCAATGTAACCAGTACCGGAGATTTCACAGGGTTCCATTTTAGTGACAGGAAGGTTCTGAGCTACCCTTGAAAAAAAGGACGTATTATCGGTTCTGTTTGGAAAAAACTTTTCCCTGGTTAATGATTCGAACGATAATCCTTTTCCTGAACAATGGGGACTAAGGGTACACGGAATAAGATTTACGGAATTTTTGCCGGCCAGTTCTGATGCTGCTTGACGTACAGTATCAAATATTTCTCTGGAATACCTGAATCTGACTTCAGTTTTAGCTGGATGGATATTAACGTCCACGTGGTCAGGAGGAACAGTTATAAAGAGGGCAACGTTAGCAGAGATCTCTCCAAGGGCAGAATGCAGTGCAGCTTTGATCAGCGAGTCCTGGATAACCCTGTTGTTTACAAATGACTGGACCATCAGTTTCTTTTTTCCCGGCTGTTTCTGGATCCAGCAATCTATTGAAACCAGGCCCGCCTGATGATGGTTAATGAGTATTTCGGGTTCATGGCTCCACAGAAGTTCAAGGATATCCTTGCGGTTAGTTTTTCCCCGGGATGAGAGGGTTTTCTTCCCATCATGTATAAGCTGAAAATCAATCTCAGGGGAGGAAAGGCAGAAGGCACGTAAGAGCTGGCTTATCCGTCTGAATTCGGCAACAGTGCTTTTAAGGAACTTTTTTCTGGCAGGAAGGTTATAGAAAAGATCATCAACCTGTATACGGGTTCCGGGAGTCCAATTAACATCACTTATGGAAATGACAGAACCTGCCTCTGTCTGGAGAAGAGAACCTTTTTCCGTATGTGCCGTCCTGCTGCGGATATCAAGACGGCTTACTGCGGAAATACTTGCAAGGGCTTCACCTCTGAAACCAAGTGTATGAATGTTCTCAAGATCCTCAAGTTTTTCTATTTTGCTCGTAGCATGGCGTCGGATAGAGACTTCCAGATCTTCCTTTTCCATACCCTGGCCATTGTCTTCCACGACTATTCGGGTCTTGCCACCCTGTAAAAGGGTAACATTTATCATGGTACTGAAAGCATCGATAGAATTCTCGACAAGTTCTTTTACAACTGCAGCAGGACATTCTATAACTTCCCCTGCAGCTATTCTTGAAGCAAGATCTTCAGGGAGCACCTTGATCTTCATTATTCCACCCCTCCCCTGCTTTTCTCTTTTAATCGGTGAAGGATCTCCAGGGCCTGTAATGGGGTGGTATTGTCAAGATCAAGGGTGTTGATTTCCTCAATGACAGCAGCGGTGTCCACGGAAAAAAGATCCAGCTGTTGCAGGGATGTTTTCCGGGAAGCTCGAATAGCTTCATGAGGATTATTTCCCTTTGATTCAAAACGGTCAAGAAGTTCCATGGAACGGTTTATAACCTGTCTGGGAATGCCGGCGAGTCTGGCTACCTCGACGCCGTAAGAACGGTTCGAAGGTTTTTGAATAACCTGGTGAAGGAATGTTATCCTCCCTGAGGTTTCGTTTACAGCCATGCTTAGGTTAAAAACTCCATCCAGCCGTTCTTCGAGGCAGGTCAGTTCGTGATAGTGGGTAGCAAAAAGCACCTTTGGTGCAGGAGAGCAGTGGTGATGGAGGTATTCGATGACAGCCCAGGCTATACTCATTCCATCATAGGTAGATGTTCCACGCCCTATTTCATCCAGTACCACAAGACTTCGGCCAGTGACATTCCGCAGGATATTAGCCGTTTCTACCATTTCAACCATGAAAGTGCTATTACCCCTTGACAGTTCATCCCGGGCACCGATACGAGTGAAGATCCTGTCAGTTAAAGGAATACTCGCACTTTCACAGGGAAGGAAGGAACCCATCTGTGCCATTACTATCAAGAGGGCACCCATTCTCAGGTAAGTAGATTTGCCGGCCATATTTGGACCAGTAAGAATGGCAATATTCCTTTCTGGTGAAGAAAGTTCGACATCGTTGGGAACAAAAGGTATCTCTGGAAATACCTGTTCAATTACAGGATGTCTTCCTCCTTTGATTACAAGAGCTCCAGATTCGGTTATGGTAGGTCTGGTATAAGACCTGTCCATAGCCGTTTGAGCAAGTGAAGCTATGACATCTATGCAAGAAAGGGCTCTCCCTGAAGTCTGAAGATCCAGACTGTACTGAAGGACAGTTTCTATGAGTTTCCTGTAGAGTTCTGTTTCTCTGGATCTGGTCTTCTGCTCTGATAAAAGCATCTTATCTTCAAATTCTTTCAATTCGGAAGTTATATATCTTTCTGAACTTACAAGGGTCTGTCTTCTGATGTAATTGTCCGGGATTTTTTCATGGTTGGATCTTGAGATCTCCAGATAATATCCAAAAACCCTGTTATAGCCAACCTTAAGCTTCTGAATCCCAGTACGGCTCTTCTCTTCGATGAGGAAATTATCGAGCCAGACCTTGCCATTGGTTGAAAGATCTCTCCAGTAATCGAGGTCATTATCATAACCGGACCTGATAACAGGACTGGAGGTAATAAGGTTCCTGGGAGGTTCATCCACAAGGGCTTCTTCAAGTTCAAGATAGAGGTTGGATAGATCAGCCATTTCATTTATCCAGAAATTCAGGTTCTTGTTGCTGCAGCAACTTACTATTCCGGGGAGCTGTTTCAGGGTATCCCGTATTGCACCTATGTCCCTGGGAGTTCCTGTTCCAAGACTCAATCTGGCCAAAGCTCTCTCCATATCCCGACACCCGGACAATGAAGTTCTGAGATTTTCCAGTATTGACGGATCATCAGCAAGACATGATACTGCATCCTGTCTTCTTGAGATCAGCTTAACGTCAAGAAGAGGGTGAAGGATCCAGTCCTTCATTTCCCTCTTGCCCATTGGCGTCCTGCATCGGTTAAGGAGGGAATAAAGCGAATGCCTCTCCTTTCCAACAAGTTCAAGATTAGTCTGTGTCGTTACATCAAGATACATTCTGGACGTCTGAAGAAGGGGTTTTATGCCATTTATATATCTAACGGCAGAAAACTGCGTTTCACGAAGGTATAGAATGGCAGCATGGGCACAGCCTATTGCAGGATCATCATCCTCTATTCCAAAACCACTGAATGTGGTTACACCCCAGAGTTGAGATAAAAGCCTTATCCCGCTGATGATATTAAAATCATCTCTATTTCTTTCAACAACCGTTACATCCGGGAATTCAGACAGTATTTGAGAAATATCAGATCCCGGGAAAATGATAAACTCCCGGGGCTCAAAGGCTTTCAAGGCTCCAACTGCATCCTGAAGCTGGAGCATGCCAGCCTCAAGGGTTCCGGTACCTACTGAAAGCAATGCCAGGGCTATGCCCTCTTTAACTGGAAGAATCGATGCAAGTCTTGCATCAGAGGGTTCATCATCAGAAAGGAATGTACCCGGAGTAATAACCCTTACTACTTCCCTTTCTACCAGGTTTTTCCCATCCGGTTCGCTAACCTGTTCACATATGGCAACACGGAGGCCATAGTTTACAAGTCGAGCCAGATAACTGTTAACAGCATGGTATGGGACACCTGCCATGGGAATGCTTTTTTGTGGGTCACGGCTTGTAAGGGAAATATCCAGGATTTCAGAGGCCCTTCTTGCGTCTTCGAAAAAAAGTTCATAGAAATCACCCATCCGGAAAAAGAGGAGACAGTCCGGATATTTTTGCTTCCATTCCATATATTGTTTCAACATTGGAGTTATCTTTACACCGGCAGGAATATTCAACGTTAATTCTCTCTCCTAAGATGATCAATGTAATCCTGAAGAATTATGGCAGCAGCGATCCTGTCCACCTTTGACCTGCGCTTTTCCCTGCGGATACCTGCCTCAATAAGGGTTCTGTTTGCAATGACAGTACTATATCTTTCATCCCATAACCTGATGGAAAGCTGGGGATATCTTTCTTCGAGGACATGTGACCAGTCCAGAATATTCTGGGCTTCGGGCCCGATCTGTCCATTTGTCCTTACAGGATAACCCATAAGGACGACCGAAGGTTCATATCTTTCTATTAAACGATCCAGCTTTTCAAGCCAAAGATCGTCTGCCGGGATAACATCGATACCCTGGGCAAAAATACCCAGGGGATCGGTCACAGCTACACCGATACGAACATGGCCGATATCAAGGCAGAGGATTCTCCTACTCGTCGCCATCAGTTCTTCAACTGTTTTTTGACAACAGATAAAACCTGACCAAGTGCCTCTTTTGTCCGGGAAGGTTCTTTACCCCCGGCCTGGGCAAGGTTAGGTCTTCCCCCGCCCCCGCCGCCCACCGTTCTTGCAATCTCCCTGAGAAGGTTTCCAGCGTGAATTCCTGCATCCACTGCTTCCTTATCCGCCATTGCAATGATGGCAACCTGGTTATTATCATTATTTGAAGCAAGAACAACCATAGTCCCCTTTTTCCCTGCAGTAAGTCTATCCCCAATTTCACGCATAATATCCTGGGTCACATCCTGAAGACAGGCAGTAAAAAGGGTCATCCCATTTGGAAGTTCAATGGATTCTACCAGATCGTTAATATCTGAAGCCAAGGACTGTTTTTTTGCCAGTTCCAATTCTTTTCTGGTTTCTTTAAGGTCTTTCTGGGTTTTTTCAACTTTTTCAATCAATCCTGATGGTTCAATAGACAAAGACCGGGAAAGATTGTTTATGGTCTTCAGAGTTGACTGGAGCAGCTTGAGACTTTCAAGACCGGTTACAGCAGTTATACGCCTCAGACCCGATCCAATTCCTTCTTCTTTAATGATCTTGAATAGCCCTATCTGGCCTGTTGAATCTACATGAATGCCACCACACAGTTCGGAGGAAAAGTCATGTATTTTTACCACTCTGACCTTTTCTCCATATTTTTCTTCAAAAAGGGCTTTAGCACCTGTAGCTTTAGCTGACTCCATATCCATTTCTTGAATATTTATACTGGTGTCCTTAAGGATCTCCATGTTAACAATCTCTTCGATCTGAGTTATCTGATCATCCTTGAGTGATTCAAAGTGAGTAAAATCGAAACGCAGAAAGTCCGGGGAAACAAGGGAACCAGCCTGTCTTGCATGTCCTCCTGCGACCCTGGTCAGTGCTTCATGGAGGAGATGGGTGGCTGTATGGTTTCTGGTAACTGCACTGCGGTGAAGGAGATCCGGAATAGCTTCTATCTCCATATCCTTTGAAAGGGAACCCTCTTGTACTTTGACCCTGTGACAGATCAGCTCGCCTGAGGTATAGACCGTATCGAGAACCACGGCATTGGCAGTTTCAGTTGCCATTCTGCCCCTGTCCCCGACCTGGCCTCCCCTTTCTGCATAAAAGGGAGTAGTTTGAAGGAACACCTCTCCTTCTTCTCCAGATCTGAGGATGTCAACTCCCAGACCATCCTTTAATAGAACCGCGATTTTCGTGATAGAAGACTCCATGAAGTACCCGGTAAAGGGAGTGGCACCCAAACGAGTGAGAAGATCCGAATAAATATCACCCTTCATCTCTGTCTGAATGTGCTTACTTGCAGCCCGTGCTCTTTGTTTCTGTTCTGTCATCAGTCGGGTAAAACCTTCCTCATCAACCTTCAGTCCCTTTTCTTCGCAAATCTCACGAGTAAGTTCCAGAGGGAAGCCATAAGTGTCATACAGTTCAAAAGCAATTGAACCCGAGAGGACATCACCTTTCTTTTGCTGCAATAAGTCGATTTCAGACTCTATAAGATTTGTTCCCTGTTCAAGGGTATGGGAAAAACGGTTTTCTTCAACAGAAATTATCTGTTCAACCATCAACCTGTTATTGACAAGTTCCTGATAGGGATCACTCATAAGTTCAATTACCACGGGAAGTATGTCAACTAGGAAGGGATCTCTGAGTCCGATCAGTCGACCATACCGTACTGCCCTTCGCAGGAGTCTCCTCAGTACATATCCCTGTCCATCGTTAGCTGGAAGAATACCGTCAGCTATCATAAAAGCTACTGACCTGAGGTGGTCCGAAATAACCCTGACGGCAAGATCTCCCTCTTCGGTCTTTCCATACCCTATCCCGGCCATGGAACATACAGCATTGATGATAGGCATGAACAGGTCTGTCTCAAAATCTGTCCTTACATTCTGGACGACAGAAGTCAGGCGCTCAAGCCCCATACCAGTATCAATGTTCTTCTTTGGAAGGGGTACCAGGGTTCCATCTTCCATTCTGTCATACTGCGTAAAGACAAGGTTCCAGATTTCCAGATACCTGTCACAGTCACATCCAACATCACAAGTCGGTTTTCCACATGAATATTCCGGTCCCTGGTCATACATTATTTCAGAGCATGGGCCGCAGGGTCCGGTATTACCCATGAACCAGTAGTTTTCATCCTCACCAAAACGGTAGATTCGTTCTTCCGGCAGGCCGATAGTTTCATTCCATATTCTGAACGATTCTTCATCATCCTGGTATATGGTTGCATACAGCCTGTTCGGATCAAGCCCTATATACTCCGTGAGGAATTCCCAGGCCCATGTAATTGCTTCTTTCTTGAAATAATCACCCCATGCGAAGTTGCCAAGCATTTCAAAGAAAGTATGATGACGGGCCGTATGACCCACATTTTCTATATCATTGGTTCTGACACATTTCTGGGATGTAGCGGCTCTTGTATGCTCCGGAGTTTTAAGTCCAAGGTAATACTGTTTGAATGGGACCATCCCGGCAATTGTAAACAACAGGGTAGGATCATCCGGAACAAGAGAAAAGCTCTGATAATGTTTACTTCCCTTTGAGATCCAGAAATCGATGAAAAGATCCCTGATCTCTTTTCCACTTCTCCACTGCATTATTAGAACCCCTTCCTGCGAGAATTCATGTTTTAAAGCGACTGATCTACCAGTTCTTTCCGGCAACGTAAAGATTGGCGGATTATTTCATCCCTGTCTGCAAGACAGAATCGATTATCCCTGTATATCCATTTGCCTTTCACCATTGTTGATTTTACATCGGCACTGGAGCCTGCGTAAACAATGAAACAGCAGAGATTATCTGGATCAACACCGACGTAGTGGGGTTGGTCCAGATCAACTATAGCAAGATCGGCCTCCCACTGTTCCAGTATTCTACCGGTCTGGTGAAAGCCAAGACTATTAGCACCTCCATAGGTTGCCATACGAAGGATATCAGATGCCCTTGCAAGTGTTGGATCCTTATTGACACCTTTATGAAGAAGGGCGGCTGTCTTCATCTCATCCCAGATATCCAGCTGGTTGTTACTTGCCGCTCCATCTGAACCGAGCGAAATATTTATCCCGAGACGGTATGCCTCGTCAAGGGGAAATATGCCACTGCCCAGCTTGAGATTACTTTTCACATTATGGCAAAGGGTTATATTCCTGTCTTTAAAAGGTGTCATTTCTGAAAGAGGAAACCAGACACAGTGGGCCAGAATGAGAAATGGCGCTGAAGCAAGACCTGTTTCTTCAAGGTATTCGTAAGGAGACATTCCGAATTCATCTGAAAGATATTGTTTTTCCCACTCCGCCTCAAGAAAGTGAAAATGAACACCTGCTCCAATTTCTTTAGCCATGGCAGTTATTGCTTTCAGCATATCCGGGGAGACCGTATAGGGAGCATGAGGCCCTAACTGGATTGAAATAAGACCGTCACGACCGTTCCATTCACTGAAAAGTGCAGCATTTTCCTCTAGTTTACTCCGGTCATCTCCAATAAGTCCCCTGCAGAGACCAGCGCGCATTCCCATCTCCGTTGCAGCCCGGGCTACCTGATCCATTTCAAAATACATGTCCCCAAAGCATGTAACTCCCTTTGAAGCCATTTCCAGAAGGGCCAGCCTGGTACCCCAATAAATATGCTCTGGAGTAAGCTTGGCTTCAACGGGCCATATCTGTTCCCTGAGCCACTCCATGAGGGGTTTCTCTTCACCAAGTCCCCTTAGAAGGCTCATGGCAGCATGGGTATGTCCGTTGACGAATCCTGGAAGTACAGCAAGTCTTCCCCTACCCTCTAAAGTTTCATCTGTCAGACCCGAAAAGGTTCCAGGTTCACAGATCTGTTCGATTTTTCCGTCACTAACAAGGATATCACATGGTCGAGCACTATTCATAAACCCATCAAGGGCAAGTACATCTTTGAACAAAACTGACATGGAGAATACTCCCTTCTAAAAATACAGGGTGGTAATGCTGAACTTTATTCTTTCCAGCTTTGGAGGTACTTCTGCTGTTCTTCTGTGAGATCTTCAAGTTCAATATCCATGGATTTCAGTTTGGTCCGCATTACAGACCCATCGATATCAGGAGGCACATCATAGAGACCTGGCTTGAGGCCAGCATCCTTGACAAAGATCGCACATTCAAGCTGTGTAGCAAAGCTCAGATCCATGATCTCAACGGGATGCCCATCTCCTGCGGCAAGATTAACAAGTCTCCCCTGGGCCATCAGGTGAATCCTTCTGCCATTTTTCATAAGGTAGGTTTCAATATTATCCCTTGTGGTAATTTTACTGATAGAAAGATCCTCCAAATCGGGAATACATATTTCAACGTCAAAATGACCTGCATTCCCAAGAATAACTCCATCTTTCATGAGTTCCAGATGTTCTTTCCTTATTACTTTGATATTGCCGGTCAAAGTCAGGAACATATCTCCCCTTGGAGCAGCATCAGTCATTGACATGACTTCATATCCATCCATAATAGCTTCAAAAGCCTTGTGGGGGTCCACCTCTACTATTATCACGTGTGCCCCAAGGGCTGCAGCCCTCATTGCAACACCTCTGCCACACCACCCATAACCGGCCACAACTACTTTTTTGCCGGCAATTAAAAGGTTGGTACTCCTGAGAAGGGCATCCCAGACTGATTGTCCAGTTCCATATCTGTTATCAAAAAGATATTTACTCTTGGCATCATTTACAGAGATCATTGGAAAAGACAGAACTCCGTCCTTCTCCATAGCTTTGAGCCTTTTAACACCGGATGTGGTCTCTTCATTACCCCCAAGTATCCCTGGGAGAAGATCCTTTCTTTCTTCATGGATCATTGCCACAAGATCCGCTCCGTCATCGATAATAAGACTGGGAGTATAGTTCAGAACTCTTCTCAGGTTATCAGAATATTCGTCATTATTCATACCATGGTGACTGAATACATGAATTCCTGAGGCAACCAGGGCGGCACAGATATCATCCTGGGTGGAAAGTGGGTTTGAACCTGCTGCAAAAACAGTAGCACCCAGATCCCGGAGGGTATTGAGGAGACAGGCTGTTTTAGCCTCAAGATGAAGACATGCAGCCATGGTCAATCCATCAAAGGGCTTTGAAGCAGCATATTTGTTCCTGAGAATTTGTAGAACGGGCATATAAGACCACGCCCAGTCTATCTTTTTTTGCCCGGGTCCAGCCAGACCAGGATCGGCTATACTGAAATCAATCATTTTTTCACATCCTTCAAAGTTTCTTTTTGAATGAATCTATATTAACAGAGACAGGGGCCATGATAAGCCCCTTCTCCGTAACGATCGCTGAAATGAGTTCAGAAGGTGTAACATCAAAGGCAGGATTGTAGACAGCATAGTTATCAGGAAGAGATGTATCTCCACCCAGACACAGAACCTCTGACGCCTCTCTCCGTTCTATTGGAATATCATCTCCTGACGCTAGAGACCAGTCAAAGCTGCTGACGGGAGCAGCCACGTAAAATGGGATGGAATGGTATTGCGAAAGAATGGCAAGCTGATATGTGCCAATTTTATTGGCCACATCACCTCTTGATGTCACTCGGTCTGCACCCACTATGACTGCATCTATCTTTCCTTCCTTCATCAGTGAACCAGCCATGCTGTCACAGATAAGGGTTACATCGATGCCATCCTGCATAAGCTCCCATACAGTCAGGCGGGCACCCTGAAGGACAGGACGGGTTTCATCGGCAAAGACCCGGATAGACTTTTTCATTTCCTTTGCAGTCCTTATTATCCCAAGGGCAGTTCCATGTCCGCCAGTGGCAAGGGCTCCTGCATTGCAGTGCGTCAGAATAGTGCACGTTTCGGGTAGGATCTCTGCACCCTTTTCTCCAATAGCCCTATTGATCCGGATATCTTCATCAAGGATCAGATGAGCTTCATTAAGAAGTGCCCGGGGAAGGTCTTTCTCCAATGAAGCATAAAATGCAACCTCCATCCTTTTCAGACTCCAGAAAAGATTTACCGCAGTAGGTCTGGTGTGGGAAAGACGCTCTATGGCAGGAATGATCTTGTCGACCCCTTCAAGTGCCGCAAGGGCAACTCCATAGGCTGCAGCTATACCTATGGCAGGGGCGCCTCTTATCTTAAGTTTTTCGATAGCATCGGCAACTTCAGAGTAGTTTTTACATATACAATATGATACTTCCCAGGGGATTTTCCTCTGATCCAGTATCGCAAGATTCTCATCATTCCATATCAGGGTTTTGGGGAACATATAAAGACCTCCTGCTTGAATTTCTGTCAGTGATCTTCAGATGGGGATGTACTTATAATTTCAGCCAAAGCATTTCCATCCTGAAAATTAAGCGAATAGACCGAGTTAATCTCAAGTTCAGCCACTGATACAATGACTTTATCTGACAAGATCGATTGGCAGGAAATGAAGCCCCTTTCAAGTACAGAGAGGGGAGAAAGAGCATTAAGGGAAGAAGCAAGACCAGATAACTTCAGATTATCCCTGTGGATCTTTTCTTTCATTACAGAAAGTATGCCCTGTGAACTGTCAGATACGCGAGATGACTCGAAATGAACGGAATTCTGCAGAAGATGACTGAGTGAAAGAAACTGTCTGTCCAGATAGTTGCCACGGGTTTCTATCTGATGAAGAAGGCCGGAACTAAGCCTGTAAAGATCATCACCCAGCAGACGGGACACCTCGGTACTATCAGGAAAAAGGGTCTCAGCTGCTGCCGATGGAGTAGGAGCAGAAACATCTGCTGCAAGATCACATAGGGTAAGATCAATCTGGTGTCCAAGACCAGTGATTATGGGAACTGCTGCATTTCTTACAGCCCTGACCACAAATTCATCGTCAAAGGGATTAAGGTCATCCCTGCTGCCACCGCCGCGAGCCAGTATAGCCGCTTCTATTCCCGGGAGGCTGTTTGTATGACGGAGGGCCTTTACCAGTTCGGCAGGTGCCTCCAGACCTTGAACAAGAGTTGGAATAACTACGATGGAACAGATGGGAAACCTGTTGGAAGCAACCTTGATAACGTCACGAATAGCAGCACCGGTTGGCGAGGTTATTACCGCGATACTGGACGGATAGGAAGGAATGGGCCTTTTCAGCCGTGGGTCGAAAAGGCCCTCTTCTGCGAGTTTCTTTTGAATTTCTTCCCGTGCCCTGGCAGCAGCACCAAGACCGATGGGTATAATATTTCGGGCATAGATCTGATAGGAACTTCTTGCGGGATATATGGCTATCCTGCCCTGGACTATAACTTCATCTCCCTGTTTAGGCCATTGAGGTACATTACGGGTATCAGACCTGAACATGACACCCGATAGACGGGCATCTCCCCCGCTGAGACTGAAGTATACATGTCCGCTGCCATGTTTCTTGAATTCCAGGATCTCCCCCTTGACATTCAGGGACTGAAGAACTGAATCTCCTGTTATGAGAGCCTGAATCCGGGAAGATACCTCTTCAACGGTCAGAGTCTGGTTCAGTATGGACAATGTCTGGTCCTGCTTCCTCGGAAACTGCACGGATAATTCGCCCTAGAACACCATTGACAAATTTCGCAGATTCTTCAGTTCCAAAGGTCCTTGCAAGCTCCACAGCTTCAGAGATTGCAACGGGGATCGGTATAAGTGGCTTTATATAGCTTTCGTAAAGGGCAAGTCTCAAAGCTGCCCTGTCCACTGCAACCATCCTTTCCGGACGCCAACCTGTCAGATAGGTACGAATCAGTTTGTCGATCGCTTCTCTTTCACCCCATGCTCCTCTAACCAGCATTTCAGCATAATTCCAGATCTCTTCATCTTCATCCACTGACACAAAGAGAGCCAGTGCTTGTTCGGGAGACTGATCCGCTCTTATGTCAAGGGCATAAAGCATCTGAAGAGCGATCTCCCGTGATCGCCTTCTTTTTTGGGGTAAAAGGTTTTTCGACAATATTGCTACCTCCAGTAACGTTCCTTTAAAGATTTCAAGGTTCTTTTACCGTCTGGACATAAAAGAAGGTAAACAAGACTTGCTGCTACTAAACCTGATGCGAAAACACTCAGGACTCCAGAAAATCCGAGATGGTACAGTGCTACCAGCCCTGCAACGACAACACCTGTAAGTATGGGGCGAGCCCCTTTGATAAATTGGAGAAAGGGCAGAATCCTGCTGGATCTCTTACCCCAGGATATCCTGGGGCGAAGCCCTGTAGGCTCAAAGATTTTGCTGATCTTTTCCTCGATAAGATCTACTTCAAGGGTGCTGTGGATATCAGGCAGGGTTAAAGTAGTGAGGACTTCATCCGTATCAGAGGACAGTCCAACATCTTCACACTCATAACCACTAGGCAACATGCCGGCTATGAAGTTCTTGAGTCCTTCTTTGCCAAGAAGCAGATTCCCATTTTTTGTTCTTTTCCATAGCAGATACATGATGCACCGCCTCAAATTCAAAAAAGGCCGATACTCCCTGAGACCGACCTTAATCTCAGGATTATCCTCTAGACGTCTTCTGTTTCGCCTTCAATAGTGCCAGTTTCTACAACCTTTTCTTCTTCAACCGGTGCTTCCGGGGAAGTAACAGGTTCATCCTCCACAGGAACATCTTCAGCAAAATAGATACCCTGTACGTTTACATTAACAGCCTTAACGAGGTAACCTGTGAGTTCTTCAAGCTGGTTCTTTACGCACTCCTGAACATCCCATGCAATGTCAGGGATCCGAAGTCCGTATTTTACCATTACGTAGACATCGACGGTAATCTCTGAGCCGGCAGCACTCTCATCCACGGAGATCCTGACACCTTCCGTGGCTTTTCTTCCGAGACCAAGTTTCGATGCAAGTCCCGGACTTCCGGCCTGTACACCCTTGATGGTAGCAAGGGACCGTTTCGCCAACTCCGTAATGACATCTTCGGAGATATGAACGCTGCCCTGAACGGATTTGGGCTCTTCCTGCACGATCTCTTCTTCCATTTCAAAGACCTTTTCTTCTTCCGGAAACTGGGATTCCATTTGCTCTTTCATTCCGTCCATCTGTCACCCTCCTGTCATTTAGCTTCTGGTTGTACAAAGTCCTCCCCACAGGCTGGACACAGAAGCATTTCACCCTCTTCGTAAGATCCGGGTTCAAAATAAAAAATGTGACCACACTTGGGGCAGGCTACTGATTCATATATTTCGTCATATTCCGTTTCTTCTTCGGGCTCTTCTCCCATAACATCATAAAAGTCATCTTCGAGAGACTCAAGATCTTCGTCAATCTGATCCAGATCATCGGAGAGTTCATCATAAAGATCCCTCAGTTCTTCTCCCATCTCAGTCTGTTCCGCGACTTCATGGGCAAGAGAATCAAGAGCTTCCACCATTGCTGCATAAACTTTTTTCTGATTTTCATCAGCAATTTCCAGACCATCAAGAAGTCCCTTGAGGTATGCTATTTTTTCCAAGGCACCCATACATTTCACCCCTGACTTTTATTACTCAAATTGATATGAATTACTACTTTTTAGACCTTTCGAGATATTGACCTGTTCTTGTATCGACAACTATGGAGTCACCAACGTTGACGAAAACCGGGACAGTTATGGTTATGCCCGTTTCAAGAGTAGCAGGTTTACCCCCTCCTGAAACGGTGTCACCCTTAAAGGCCGGAGAGGTCTCAATCACTTTGAGAACCACATTCTTGGGAAGTTCAACCCCTACGACTTTGTTTTCATGAAGTTCAAGCAGAACTTCCAGGTTATCAGTCAGATAATTAGTTACCGGACCCAGGACTTCATTGGAAATATATATCTGGTCATATGTTTCCAGATCCATAAAAACATAATGATCACCATCCTGGAAAATAAACTGAGCACCTTTTTCGTCAAAGATTATCCTTTCAAACTTTTCACCTGAACGGAAGGAATTCTCGATAATTGAACCGGTATCGAGGTTCTTCAGTTTGGTCTTGATTACAGCTCCACCTCTACCCATTTTGTGGTGCTGGTAATCAAGTATCTCCCAGATTGCATCCTGCCATTTAATTTTCATGCCAGAATAGAAATCAGAAGTATCAACCACTAGAGCCATATATTTCATCCTCCTAGATCTTGTAACATACTAATATCAGTAGAATACAGCATTTCACTCTTTTGTGCAAAAAAAATCTGAGAGGAACAAAGGTTCCTCTCAGATCCCTGATTCAGACTCAGATTATAGCTGAAGTTCCTCCAGCGGTCCATCGGGAGTTTCAAGGATATATGGTATTACGATGATAGCAACCTCGGTTTTGGTGTTTGTGTGTGATGTATTCTTGAAAAGCTCACCAAGAATAGGGATATCACCAAGGATCGGGAACTTTGTCTGTTCGGTTGTGTCACTTTCCTTGTCAAGTCCTCCGATAACAAAGGGCTCACCATGTCTTACCCTAACCATAGTGTCAACTTCCCTGGTACTTGTCTGTGGAAATTCTTCACCCTGGGAACCGCTGTAAGTCCCGATAATTTCTCCTGTCTGGACACTTAGCTGAACAGTAATAATTCCATCCCGGCCTATGGTGGGAGTGCATTCAAGCTGTGGACCCACCTGTTCTTCATCATAGGTCGGATTACCAGCATCATCCCGCTCAGAGATATACTTGTAATTTTCCACCAGTTTGATGGTAGCCGTTCCACCGTCAACTGTTATTACAGAGGGATCAGCAAGTACCTTACCCTTATTCTGTGTCACCAGCATGTTGATACCGGCATCAAGCAACTTTACAGAGCCCTCGGCGATATCTTCAAGATCAACGTTCACAGGACTCGTAGCCCTGTCATTATCAGGATCATAGGCGGCAGAACCATCTTTATTTACTGAAACACCACCAAAAGCAAGACCGCCGGAACTGTAATTGAGGAACCAGTTTTTGTAGACTCCGGCCAGAATACTCTCAAGATCTTTTTTTCCGGTATCCGTAACTTCTATGATCCGCGCCTTCAACATCACCTGTTTACCGGGATGGTCAATACGCTTGAGCACCTTGGATACCTTGATAAACTGGTCATCCCGGGCTGTAACATAAATAGTTCTAAGCCGTTCATCTACCACAACCTGGTTTACGCCGGCAAGGCCCTGGAGAAGTCCTCCAACGGTCTTCGGATCGGCATAACCGATATGGTAAGACATGGTCTTTTCCCTGCCAAGGGTTTTACCCAGATTATCAGCCTTTCCTATGATGATAGTTCTTCCCATGATTGAATAGGTAACATCATACATCTTCATCAGATAACCAAAGGCCTCACTGAGGGGAACACCTTTGAGGGTCATTGTTACATAAGCATCCGGAACTGACGGGTCAGCAATGATATTCATGTTTATGATGTCCCCGAACATCCTGAATACGTCCCTGAGCTCCACATCCCTCAAGTCCAGATTCACCGGAATGTTCTTTGAAAAGGGATCATTTGTACTATAAGGTTTTAACGAAACCTTATCTTTCCTGAGTTGGAGCTCTTCCTTGGCAACCCGGTCACTTGTGTGCAGTTCAAGCATGAAACTGTTTGCCGGTGCCTCTCCAGTTACCTTGACAAGATCCAGCTTTTTGTTAACGGTGATGGTCATTACAAGGTCACTGCTCTCCTGGACAAGAGAAATCTTGGAAATGAGGGGAGATGTGTACCCCCTTGACCAGGAAATGGAAGGAATATATGAGTTCTCCCACTTAATGACAAGACTTGTGCTGGTTGAGCTTACCACTATCGGGGCAGGCATTTCAGCCCCCTTCACATTCATCAGGACACTTGAATCACCTATCTGTTGGAACACTACTCCCTGAAGAGTACTGAGGCCTTCCAGGTCATTCGGAAGAACAGACTCGGAGGCACCGACTCCTGCAGGAATATTTAATATAAATAAAGAGATCAAGCAGATGGTGAGGCTAAGAACAGAACTTTTACATAACTTCAACTGGATCTCACCCCTTCCTTACATCCCGGCGGGAATTTCAATATCTTCTCCCGCCCAGGTTATTATTACTTTATCAGGTGTAATGACTTTAACCCGTCCCATTCCTTCACCAAAAGTATAGCCCGTCTTAACGACTATAGCTTCTCCCTGGTTCTCTATGTCAAGAACAGCATTTGTACGCTGCCCAAGGGTCATTATAGCCCTCACCGTAATTAAAGGAGGGATAACCTCTTCCGGCTGTTTTAGAATTTCCTGCATATCCGGAATAGCCCCGGGAAGAGTCCCATCGGCGGTTGTTCCACCGGAAAGCATTCCCTCAACCGGTTTAAGGGTTGGAATAAAGGGTTTTCTTGAACTTGTTGCCGCTGCGATAGCGATGGAACTACTGCCAGTTCTTGCCAGGACAGCGTCTCTGAAGGATTGTATTATACCTTCAAGCCTTCGAGCGTCATCAGCCGCAAGATTTTTTGCGGGGGGCAGCTTGATCTGGGTGGGTTTGGAAAAATCCAGAACCTTCTTGAACATGAAACCGGACCAGACTATCCCTATAACAAGAACAAGAGCAAAGAACCACCGAAGCGCCTTGTAAGTACCGCTACCATAAAGGATGTTGCTCCACATCTCCGACAATGCACTTCCGAGACTTTCACTTCCAGCCAAGCTAGTCACCTCCCTTAAGAACAGATTCAATGGTGATATTACCCTTTGAAAGACCATCTGTACCTGAAGAAAGGTTCAGACCGGAAACTCTTACGACAACATCCATACCTCTCCAGTCAGCAAGGGTTTGAAGAATATCATAATAGGCACCCTCGAAGTTGATTGCTACAGCACTTCTACCCCCACCGGCTTTTGCTGCAGTGATCCGATTGGAACGGATAGTGTTATCTGTCATTTCCTGCTGCACCTTATCATAAAAATCCACTTCATCTTCAGGTATTCCCAACTGATATTTTTCAAGTTCGGCAATAGCCTTTTTGAAAACAGCAACCTGTTTGGTCTTTTCCTCTACAGACCGTTCAAGGGTCAACTGGTTTCTCGTTAAGGTGTCAAGCCTTTTTTTCGATTCAATAACATTAAGGCTGAAAGTATATTCTCCATAAATAATGAGTCCAAAAAGAATGATCAGGATAAAACCCAGGACGGTTTTTTTGCTGGGACCCCTCATTATTTACCACCCCCCGAAATACCCGTTGGAAGGACCTGGGCGATGTCCCTTATCTGGCAGCTGAAACTGAAATCCACCATGGGTATTCCATCCTTTTCCTTACCTCTCCTGGTATCGGGGAAACTGACCGAGGTGACAAGATCTGATTCCAGGAGGCCTCGAGCGAAAAGAACCACATCATTTTCACCATAAGAATTTCCCTTGAGTGAAACGGAACCCATTTTGATGCTGATACTGTTCAACCAGACACCTGAAGGCAGGTTTTGTTCAAGAATACTCAGAAATTCTATGGTGGGAAGTTCATCTTCAAGCAGGTTAAGGGCATCAACATAGACCTTTTCCTGTTGCTGAAGACGTTTAAGTTCATCTGCGAGTCTGGTGTTCTGGGTCGTTAATCTGGCTATCGTTTTTTCTGTCTGCTGGATCTCGGCTTTCATGTAGTGGGCTTTCAAAGCCCCATAAACGAGGGTCAGGCCAGACACACCAACAAAAACCAGAAGAAGTATGACCGCAATGTACTTTGATAAACCAATGGCACTGACCTTTGGCTTGGCCTGTTTGTCAGGCCTGAGATCGATCCTTATATTCATTTTAGATCCCTCACTGCGAGTCCTATGGCAGCATCCCATCCAAAAGGTTTATCTCCTGCTCCTTTTATGCCCCAGAGACTCCAGGGATCCGCGATGTCTACCTGGATGGACAGTTCACTCGAAAGATAGTCCCGGAAGGCCTCCTTTTCCTTGAGTCCTCCAGCAAGAATTATTTTGTCCACAACTACTCCCCTGAGCTGTGCACTGACGAAAGAAAGAGTCGAGCTCGATTCCCTGACAAGGAGTTCCTGGAATTTCTCTGTGGGCTGACTGAAACCGCCAAGAATACTCCGGTAAATAATACCGTTGTCAAGATAGCCGACAATGAACTGGGAAGTTTCCTGTCCTACAAAGATGGCAAGAACACCACCTGTAAAAGGGGCAATGGGGTTTGTAAGGGACCGGAACATGGCAATGTTGATGGGTTCGATCGAACCAACAGGCAATCCTACCCTTCTCAGGGAATCGGAAAGTACTTCAATGGTTCTGCTCTTAGAGGCAGCAACCAGGATCTTCATCTGTTCAGGATCTTCATTCTGGGGATGATCGATCTCCGCTACGTCAAAGACCGCATCCAGTGCCGAAAAGGGTATGTGCTTTTCGAAATCCCATCGAAAAGCATTTCTTGCATCTCCTATTTCCATACGAGGCATATCAATAATTCGGATAAAAACATCCCTGGAAGGAATACCCACCGTAATGTTGGAGGGTACTTTGTTTCCCAGACGGGTCTTTAGTGAAGAGAGGGCACCCTCTAAGACTTGAACATTTGAAATAGCATCCTGTTTTACCGCATCAGGAGGCAGAGGAACTTCAACCTTGTTGACAAGGGAGAGTTTATCAGGTTCGCCACTGAGTTCAATGAAACGTATGACCTGGTCTTCTATACAAAGACCGGCATGACCTTTACTTCTGCCAAACAACAGATCACCCCGCTTTCGTAACTGGTCTACTGCAAATACTTAATTGTCCATAACTTGAGAATTGTCCATAACTTGAGAATAGCATACTCTAAAGTTATAACACATAAGACAATTCCATTTTAATATAACTTAACAAGATTGTCGAATAGTCAATAGAGAATTTATCCCTATTTCACGGAACAAACACAAATGAGGCACTATTAAATGATACCTCATTATAACTTGTTCTATATTTAATGTATTAGATAAGTTTCGATAATTGAAAATCTAGTTTCGTATTCTCCAGCTGCCTTTTGTAACTGAAAGACGGTATTTTTTGGAGTTAGCATCAATTGTTGGTAATACGGACTCATCCCATCCTGGAATCGACCTGTCTGTTTCAAGACCAACATCGATTTTATTCCCTCTTGTCAGGACATAGACGGAAAGGACACCATCATTATTTTGGAAATAGATCTGTTCTACTCCATCAACACGAGGTTGGGCTGAACTGATGGTCAGGTCATGTGTATAGAACTGACCATTTGAAACATAAGCATGGATTGCCCTTACATAATGAAGTTCATCATACTGGGCAATTATTCCTGAACCATTTCCAAATGATTCCAGGGATAAATTGGGACTGGTAAAATTACTATAAACATGAAATGGTACATTGGCTGTTGGGAAAACA
This sequence comes from Acetomicrobium hydrogeniformans, assembly GCA_016841745.1. Classification (GTDB taxonomy): domain Bacteria; phylum Synergistota; class Synergistia; order Synergistales; family JAFGMB01; genus JAENYO01. The sequence goes on along the minus strand of JAENYO010000009.1, from coordinate 6,338 downwards.
ACCCATGCCTTCAAATCAGGATTTGTGGAGTCATATTCAATATTATTACCATCGATGCTACTGTTCATAGTAATATCCGGAGACGGATCTGATGCTAAATCAACAGAATCAATAATAACGTTTGATGAGGGCATAGAAAAACAGATGTAGATTTCATCATGGTCTGTTCCTGTTATTCTAATCGGTTCATCCATTGCAGAAACACCGGTAAAATTGTTAAAAGAATCGGCAAAATCAGGGGATTCATTCGGCATACCCAACCCGGCATGAAGTATGGGACCCTCCAGGATGGATAGGACCATCTCGCCCCGCTGGCGGGCAGCGGTGATGTCATCGGTCTGTTCAAAATCAAAGATATATACCCACAGGATGGAAACAACACCGGCAGTAATGATAAGGCCAACAACAATAACAATTAAAAGTTCAACCAGGGTAAAACCGCACTTCCCCGTTGGACTTTCACTCTTTTTATAAGAACTGGAGGTTCTGTTACTCTGCCGTTTTGTCAGCAAAGGGACTCACCACCCTTGTGAGAGAAACATCTTTTCTGGCAAGCCCACTCGCGCTAGAGATCGTAATGGTAATCGTTTTTGATGAAGGGTTTTGTTCGTCAGGGTCAACAATTAAGGACGATATTGTATATTCAACTGGGATATCAAGGCTAGTGGCAAAGTCTGTCAGATCAATACTTTCGCGGATCGTTTCATATTCCATGGTTTCGATATGATCAAGTACATGTATAGCATGAAGGGTTGCATTTTCCTTCTCCACAGACAATGACATGAGTTTACTGTACAAAGCTGGAATCTGTACCAACGCCAACAATGCAATTAAAAAGATTATAAGAGCGATTATTGTCTCTACTAATGAAAAACCTAATGAAGTTCGCCTATTTAGAGCATTCATTTCAAAATATATCCCCTTTATTTCAATGCTCATTTATAAATGAATAGAATATCTATATTTCTTATGAATTGATCCCCTCAGAATCATACTAGATAAAATAGAGAATGTTTATTTGTAAATTAAACAACATATTCCACGCAAGATGGAATCTTTTAGTAGTAATCGAGGTTCTGCATTTTAGGTACCCTTACAGTCCTCCCTATACGTGGTAGGAAGAAGAGTCTGCTGTCCTTGGTTACATCTTAATACAACGTTACTGTTATTCGAACGTGGAATAAAGAAGGGGTGGCCTTATAAGGGCAGCCCCTTCTTTACCTGTTACAAGAATATCCGATAAAGAACAGCCTTATCTAACTATCATATATACTGCAGTATCACCCGCATCGAAACTGCCACCTGTAGAATCATATAATGCGATCTCACCTTGGGTAACCATCAAAGCCAGTTTCTCGTTAACGTTACCATTGGCTGTACTTACCATAGAACCACTGTAACCAATAGCCTCACAGTCACCACTGATTACATAATCAGTGGTCGGAGTATTTTCCATGTATGCTCCAATACTTGCTATTGTCATGGTTGTCCAGTCATTATAATCAGAGTAAGACATCATGGCGGCTGCTTTCATACCCCTTAGATTACTGACAATCTTGGTTGCATTTGCCTTGTCAGTACCGGCACCAGCCACAAGGAGAAGTGCCCCCGCAAGGATACCTATGATAATAATGACGATAAGCAGTTCGACCAGGGTAAATCCGCGCATCTTTCTTTTCTTCAGAAATCTTTTCATTGTTAAAGTCCTCCTTATATAAATATAATTTGAATTAGACTACCTTGCGAAACAATATCTGCTTGCCCTCCACCCGCTCTTTGTAACATCACCTCCTTGTTTAATAGACATCACTTCTGTCTACATAAGTGCCTGGATGGCACCAACAATAGGCATAAAAACAGCAAAAACAACCAGTGCAACAACTCCACCTACAAAGAGCATCAAAACAGGTTCGAGAATAGATGTAAGGCGTTTGATGTTTTCGTCGAGTTCGAGCTCGAACCAGTCGGCTACCTTGTTGAGCATTTCATCCAGATGACCAGTCTCTTCTCCCACTGTTATCATATGGGCAACCATAGCCGGGAATATCTTCATATCCATGGCTGCGGCACCAAGGGAGTGGCCCCTCCTGGCTGCAATCCGCAAATCCTCAAAACCAGTCCTGACAACCGAATTATTTGACACATTGGCAGTCATCTCCAACGATGAAAGTATGGGAACTCCGGATTCCACCAATGTGGCCAGAGTTCGCAGGGACCTTGCCATGATTGCCTTGTACATAATCATGCCGACGATGGGGATCCTCAACTTGAAGCGATCCATCAGAGGCCTGGTACTGTCAATTTTGTTCATTGCTATTACACCAACAACAAGAAGAATAACAACCAGTAAAGTTATGTACCAGTGTTCCTGAAGCCAGGTGGAACTCTCGAACATAATCCTGGTTGACCAGGGTAACACGATACCCATGCCGCTGTAAACCTGCTGGAATCGGGGTATAACAATGGTGATCAAAAGGTATAGAACAAAAATTGCGACGCTCATGACCACACTGGGATAGGTCAGGGCCGAGATGATCTTTTTGCGAAGGGCATCCTGCCTTTCAAGAAATCCCGCCAGCCTGTCAAGGGTGGTGTCAAGAACTCCGCCTTCTTCACCAGCTCTAACCATGGAGATCATGAGAGTATCGAACTCCTTACGGGTCCTCATGGCCGCACTGAATGGAAATCCCCTGTCCACAAGGGTCTTCACATGCTTTATGGCATCGGCAAATCGTTTATTTTTAGTCTGTCCGGCCAGGATCTGCAGCGAACCGGCAAGGGTTATACCTGCCGCGATCATCGTTGCCAGCTGACGGAAAAAGATGGCCTTGTCCTTAAGCTTGACCGTCGATATTTTCTGCATTTTGTCAAGGAGCGATTCCTCTCCACCCCCGGCAAGCTGGGTGATGGAGATGGGAACATTACCCTGAGATCTCAGCCACGCTACTACCTGTCCCTGAGACTGGGCCTGGTAAGTACCTGTTGTTTCTTCGCCATCTGTCGTTCTGGCTTTGTATTGAAAATTCATATTGAGGTTCCTCCACTTTAATTTCAATACATCTCTTCTTTTCTACAGGTACAATCAAATCATAACACCGGAAAAGAAGGACTATAGGACTATATGGACTATGCTATGTTGGACTCAAAGACTATCCTTTGTAGGTCTTTTGGATCATATGCGTATTGAATAGCCAGATCATAGGGTAACTTCTGTTCTTTAACCTTCTGGGCAAGGTCCTGGTCCATGGAGTGCATCATCGACTCCGATCCGGTCTGTAGAAGACTCTTTATCTGACCGGTTTTGGATTCCCGTATGCAGTTACGGACGGCTGAATTGGCAATGAGAAGCTCAGTGGCCACAACTCTCCCCCCTCCAGGCAGGGGTACAAGCTGCTGGGAACAGATGGCAATGAGTATGGTGCTGAGCTGCTGCCTTACCTGCTGCTGCTGGAAGGGTGGAAAAACGTCTATTATTCGGTCTATGGTCTGGGCGGCATCCTGTGTGTGAAGTGTTGCAAGAACGAGATGGCCCGTTTCAGCCGCAGTAACAGCTGCTGAAATTGTTTCCAGGTCACGCATTTCTCCGATCATAATCACGTCAGGGTCCTGCCTCAGTGCCCGTTTGAGAGCCTCGGAGAAGCTGTTGGTGTCGCTTCCCACTTCTCTCTGGTGGATGATACATTTTTCACTTGTAAACATATATTCAATGGGGTCCTCTATGGTTATTACGTGGGCCCGTCGAGTGACATTTATCTGCTGCACAATGGCTGCAAGAGTTGTGCTCTTGCCATGACCGGTAGGTCCGGTTACCAGGAAGAGGCCCCTTCTCCTGGAAGCAATATCATCAAGGAAAGTGGGAAGGAGAAGTTGTCGAGTAGACCTGACCCTGTTGGGGATCATACGAAGGGCAGCGCCAAGGTTACCCAGCTGATGGTAGCAGTTTCCCCTGAAACGGGCACTTTCTCCCTCGGAAGAATTAAAGGTAAAGCTGAAATCCAGCTCTTTTTTTTCTTTGAGGGTTTCCTTCTGTTCAGGGCTGACAATGGCATTGATAAGGTCATCCACATCTTTAGAGGTAAGGGGCGGTATATTCCCGACATTGTAGAGTTCGCCATCGATCCTCATGGCAGGAGTTATTCCTACACTGAAATGAAGGTCACTGGCATTCCTTTTTACAACTTCAGCAAGAAGAGCCTGCATACTCAGATTAGCCATCTATTCCACTCCTCCTATTAATCAATGGTTGCCTGCATAACTTCTTCAAGGCTTGTAAGCCCTTCGATAACCTTTCTTATTCCTGCCTCTCGAAGGGTGCGCATTCCATTAGCGATAGCAACTTCTCTCAATTTGCTTGACGGAGCACCGTCAAGGACAAGTTTGCGTATATGCTCATCCACTTCCATGATCTCGAAAAGGCCGGTCCGCCCTTTGTAACCCGTACCTCTGCAGGCATCACACCCAACTGGACGGAAAACCCTGCTATCTTCCGGAATACCTATGGATCTGCAGGCTTTTGGCGAAAGAAGGATCTCCTGTCGACAGTATGGGCAGAGCCTGCGGACAAGCCTCTGGGCAAGGACACATACAACGGAAGAAGCGACAAGGAACGGGGCTATGTTCATATCCACAAGTCTGGCCATGGCACTGGGCGCGTCATTTGTGTGGAGAGTGGAAAGAACAAGATGGCCTGTCAGGGCAGCCCGTATGGCAAGCTGCGCTGTTTCTGAGTCCCGGATCTCTCCTACCATCACCTTATCCGGGTCCTGCCTTAATATTGAACGGAGGGCCGCACTGAAAGAACGGCCAGCTTTTTCGTCAACCTGGATCTGGTTTATGCCGGGAATGGTATATTCTACCGGGTCCTCTACGGTTATGATATTGACTTCAGGAACATTGATCCTCTCAAGAACGGAGTAAAGGGATGTTGACTTACCGCTCCCGGTAGGTCCCGTAACAAGGAGTATGCCATAGGGCTTGTTTATGACCTTGTTGATGATCTTCATTTCTTCTTCATCAAAACCGAGTTTAGCAAGACCGACCATGGCATTTTCCTGGTCAAGGAGTCGAAGGACTATCTTCTCCCCGTAAATCGTTGGAAGGGAAGAAACTCGAAGATCGATCCTTCGGTCAAGAACTTTTATCAGAATCCTTCCGTCCTGGGGTTTTCTTCTTTCAGTTATATCCATGTTACCCATTATCTTGATCCTGGAGGATACAGCCGGATGAAGGTTAGCTGGGAAATCCAGGGAGTCGAAACAGAGTCCATCCACCCGGTAACGGACACGGGTAAGTCTTTCAAAGGGTTCTATATGAATATCAGAGGCACCTTCAAGAGCCGCCTGTTCCAGGACTCCATTAACAAGCTGTATAACCGGTGCATCATCAGCACTTGCATCGCTTTGGATCCTGGAAAGGTCAAGTTCAATGGAACCGCTGGACTCATCTACAACTTCGACCATGGCATTTTTGAGAGAACCCATGACCTTGTAGAAGTTTGGTATTTCCCTTCTGATCTCGGAAGGAACCGCAAGGGTAAGTTCTACATCCATACCTGTCAGAACACGGAGTTCATCGATGGTAAGAAGGTTGAGAGGTTCAGCTATGGCTACTCTCAGGCGGTTGCCTTCAAGTACAGAAAGGGGTACTATCTCAAGTCTTTCGGCTACAGCCATTGGGACAACACTGAGAGCTTCAGTCATGGGACGGTACCTGGCAAGGGATATCATGGGAAGCTGAAGCTGAGCACTCAGGGCTTCAGCCAGCTGCCTCTCGGTAAGCCATTCTCTTTCGATCAGGATCTCCCCTAAACGCTTATGGGTCCTGTCCTGCTCTTTAAGGGCATCAGCAACCTGCTCGGGAGTAATAATACCGGCCTCGGTAAGGATATCCCCGATGAGGATTGGACGTATTCTCATTTCACTCTTGGTTAGGGTTTTTTGTTCTACTTCCATTTCGTCGTCCTGTAGCTTGTCTTCCATAGATAGAATGCCTCCACTGAACCCTGATCAGAAACGTGTACATTTAGGAAACTATATCATTTTAAAGGTTCTTCATCAAATAATTATATTTCAATCTGCCAGAGCAGAGTGTTGCGTTGTAATATTTAGTTAATTATACCATGCAATCCAAAGATAGACGATAATTTATCGTTGATAATACTATATTGAATGTTGAATAGATAAGGATAACTCCCTGATCAGAACTGGGTCACGGTGCAAATATACAAAATAGGGATTAAACACGTTTTCCGTGTTTACACATGATACATGTGTAAACTGGTCTGACAGATGGTCCCACACTGAATAGTAGCGAGGGAGGACATGATCAGAGCCAGGGCA
>JAENYO010000003.1:360286-464323 GCA_016841745.1 Acetomicrobium hydrogeniformans | reverse complement strand
CCTGAAGATAGACATAGATAACGAAGGGAACATATCAGGCCTCTTCTAGGTGAAGCATCAACCATAGAGTAACAGGAACAGTAACAGTAACAACACAAGCGATTACTGCGCAGGGAGATCCCCCGACCCCCCCCTTCAAAGGATTACACCTCCTTAGGCGGATCTCCCCTTCCTTTTATAAGAACAAAAAGGAGCATGGAAAGAACGAATGAAAAGAATGGACACCCACAGACTTGTAACCCTGGGCCTGCTTGTGAGCCTTAACATAATCCTCGTGCGGTTTGCCAGCGTGAGGATAAGCATAGGGGGAGTGGAAGGGATAAGGATAGGCCTGGGGAACTTTCCCGTGGTATTTGCGGGCCTCTTCCTTGGACCGCTGGCTGGAGGGATGGTTGGAGCCCTTGGAGACATAGTGGGCTTTATACTGAACCCAATGGGAGCCTACATGCCCCACTTCACCCTCAGCGCCGCCCTGACCGGAATAATACCTGGCCTCGTGCTTAACCTGCTGGGAAGGGATAAGGTCACCTTTCCCCGCCTGGTCATTGCCTGCGGGGCGGGCCTCTTCGTAACATCCATGGTACTTGTGCCCTATTTCCTGAAGATACTCTTCGGCATACCCCTGTGGACTACCCTTCCTCCAAGGGCCATAGCCTTCTGCTTCACCGTACCCGTCTATGCACTCTTTGCAGAGAGGATAGGAAGGAAAGTAGCATCACCTCTAAGAGGTACCACCAGCTGAAGGAGACCATGGATCCAGAACAGAGTCAGAAAGACCTGTCAGAAAAACCAGGAAAACAAAAAAAGAAGTAACTGAATAACAGTAACCTGAAAGGAAGTGTCTTTATATTGACAGCCCGGCTTCTTGATGGAAAGAAAACAGCCGCCCTGGTAAGGGACAAGATAGCGGTAGAAGTGGAAAGACTCAAGGGAGAAGGCAGGGGAGTCCCCGGCCTTGCCGTAGTGATAGTTGGAGAGAACCCCGCTTCCAGGGTATACGTGGGACAGAAGGAGAAGGCCTGCAAGGCAGTGGGTTTTGACTCCATCCTCCATCGCCTTCCCGAGGAGACCACCCAGGATGAACTTCTCTCCCTGGTGGAGGAGATGAACAACGACCCCCGCATAGACGGGATCCTGGTGCAGCTGCCTCTGCCCCGCCACATTAACAGCGACAGCATAATAGCCGCCATAAAGCCTGAAAAGGATGTGGACGGATTCCACCCCATAAACATGGGAAAGCTTGTTACAGGGCTTAAAGGGACGGAACCCTGTACACCCAAGGGTATAATGTACCTTCTGAATGAATACGGAATAGAACTTGAAGGAAAAAGGGCCGTCGTGCTGGGCCGGAGCAACATAGTGGGCAAACCCATAGCCCACATGTTCATGGGAAAGAACGCTACAGTTACCGTCTGTCACAGCAGGACGAAGGACATGGCCAGCTATACAAAAGAGGCCGATATCATAGTAGCAGCGATAGGAAAGGCAAAATTCCTTACGGCTGACATGGTCAAAGAGGGAGCGGTAATAGTTGACGTAGGGATAAACCGGCTCGAGGAGGGACTCGTGGGAGATGTGGACTTCGAGGCATTGAAAGAAAAGGCTTCTTACATAACCCCCGTACCCGGCGGCATAGGTCCCATGACCATTGCCATGCTTCTGCTTAACACCCTGGAGGCCTTTGAACAGTAGGTCCCTGAATCTATTATTTCGAACCTGTTTCATATTCAAAGACTAAAATACAAAGGGACCAGAAACCTGGTCCCTTTGTATTTTACAAGATCAGGACTTCCTGATGATCGTTTTATAAACCTCCACCACGGAAAGAAACCATACAGCCATACCTCCCGAGATCCTTCCCACAAAGGATATGTCAGGGGATGAATAATGGAAGGTCAGGTAGCCGAAGATGATCATCCAGAACAGCATCACCAGTCCCCTCATGGGCCTTCCAAGAAATACGTATCCAGATCCTGGAATTAATATGGAAGAGATGAGAGGAAGGTACCTGAGGTATCTTTCCTTTCCTGTTCTGCTTCCTTCCATGGCTGTCTCTAGTATCCCTTCGGTCTTGGCCAGTTCTCTACCCCTGCACTGAGGAGCTTCTCAGTATCCACCTTCCTGTAGCGGTGAAGGACAAACCAGAGGGACGCAATGAGGTAGAAACAGAATCCGGATATCATGTTAACCCAGTAACCGAAATACATGCCTACAAATGTTGCCAGGGTCAGTACTATCAGTACCACCGCAGGCAGGGGATGCCAGGGGGCAATATAACCACGATCGATGCTCCCCAGAGGGTACATCCTCCGGAACTTGAACATCATATATGCGCTCAGGGCGTAGACCAGAAGAGCTGAGAGTATGGAGAAGGTTATAACCTGGTCAAGGAGTCCCGTAAAGCCGAAGGCTATGGCTATGGGGAGAAGGAATATTATGGCCCTGTAAGGTGTGTTGTATCTTGGATGGACCGCTGCAAAGGCTTCGGATATGAGAGTGTCCCTCGACATGGCAAACCAGGCCCTGCTTGCATCGGTTATACATCCGTTGGCACTGGCCATGCAGGAGAGTATGGTACCTATAAAGAGCATGACAACCACAAATGGCATCTTCGTAGCCCGAGCTGCATCGAAGAGAGGGTATACGGACGAACCGAGTTCACTGGAGTGAACCAGGCCGGAACATACGAACCAGGTAACTGTGGCTCCGATGAGAAGGGTCACCATTCCGGTGAGGGCTCCTACCGGCAGGGATCTGCTGGTGGATCTGCACTCCTCCGCCGCCAGGGCAGTCCCTTCCACTCCGAGGTAGAACCAGATGCCGAACTGGAAGGCTCCAACTATGCCTATCCATCCGTAGGGAAGGCCATTGGTCAGTTCGGGCAACCTCAAAAGGCTTTCCGATGGGCTGTAGAATTTCGTCGCAAAGAGGAGGACGAAGATGGATATGTAAGCTATGGCTGTTATAACAAAGTTAAAGGTCAGGGTGGCATAAACTCCCCGGTAGTTCAGGTAAGTGAGTCCCACCAGGGTAAGTATTATATAGGGCAGGCTGTGGATGTGGGGGCTGAGTGTTTTCAGGATCTCCCCAACTACAAGGGCATCCGCTGCTTCCAGCATGACGTATTCAAAAACGAGCATGAGCCCTACGTTGAAAGCTGCCAGGGGACCAAGGAGATACTTGGCCATGGTGTACTGCCCTCCTGCTTCAGGCATGACGGAACCTATTTCTGTATTTATCATAACCAGGGATACATAGAGAAGGCCCATGATCCAGCATGCTATTATGGCTCCTATGGAGCCTCCCTTGGCTATGGTGAAGTTCCAGCCCATGAACTCTCCCACAAGCACTATTCCCACTCCAAGAGCCCAGATATGCATGGGTCCGAGGACCTTGGAGAGCCTTTCCATCTTTTCTCCGCTCATACCAGTTCACCGGACCCTTCTGTTTTCCCGCAGTTTGCTGAATTTTTCATTCCGGAAGGGTTCTGGCTATTTCCTGTCCTGTTTATCTTTCTTTCCTTTTCCACAATGAAAAAATCCCTGAACATTACTGCCAGCATAAATATGGAAAGTCCCCAGGCGACGAGGTTCATCATCTTCCAGAAATTCATCCTTCATTCCTCCCTGCCCGCTTCTCTTCAGCTCTTTTCAACTGTCTCTTTTCTTTACTGTCGTAATGGGCAGCATAGAAACTCTTAAGCTCTCCCTCGGAGTGGTGGATTATGTAGACCAGATATATGACGAGGAAGGAGGCAGTGAAGGCAAAACTGGCCATGTTGAAGGTGTAGGTGAGGCCTCCGCCGCTTCCGGCCCCCACTATCACCTTGCCTCTCATGAGCATGGTGGTAAGAAGGGTTACGAAACAGAGGACCATTACGAAGAGAATGTCAAAAGCCTCTACGAGGAAGGCACGGATCTTTCCTTTATTTCCATAAGACATTATATCTATGCCTCCCCTTCCAGAAGGACTTCTGCTTTACCGGGGTCGGTTACAGTTTCTTCTTCTCTTCCCATCCCCTTCAGAAGGAGAAGGTTTTCAACGTCCTCTCCATAAAGGGCCCTTCTTTTCTGCTTGAGGTGTACCAGAACGGCCACAAGGGATGCGGTACAAAATATCCCTACGGTGAGAGCCGAAGTCATGGCTATGGTCTTGACCATACTTCCATCCAGGAGAATTATCACCTGGGAAAGTACCAGGGCCAGTATGGCCCACATTAAAAGGATGAATCCGGTTATCACCATGGTGTCACAGATATAGAGACGCTTCATCATGGCTTCCCTGTTGATGGGTGACAATTACAACACTACCTTTCTTTTGTTAACTGAAATTGGGGTTAATCGACAGATTCTCAAGACAGATATTCTACATATCCATCCACCGGGACTCTGTCTATAAAATGTTTGAAGTACTGGCAGATCTGGTAACTCTATTAATTGAGATGGGAAAGGCTACAAGCGGTAGGACATAGGGAGAGCCCTCCCAGGGCGGTGCACCTCAACTCTCTCGGAAGCATTTTGCCCACTGAATACATGGCATCCACTGTTTCATCGAAAGGGATGGAGTTACTGTAACCTCCTGCAACCATATCTGCACAGACAAAGGCAGATGATGCTGCCGCTCCATTACGGGTATGGCAGGGTATTTCAACAAATCCCTGAACAGGGTCACATATGGATCCCATGCTGTTCTGCAGAAAGACTCCCGCTGCATCCAGGGCCTGCCGGGGACTTCCTCCGGTAAGTTCGAGTACTGCAGCACTGGCCATGGCTCCTGCTACTCCTATCTCGGCCTGACAACCCGCAACTTCCGCTGCGAAGGTGGCCCGTATTGCCACGATGAGACCTATGGCCGAGGCTGTAAAGAGCCCCCTTATCTTCTCTTCCCGGGTAAATCCTTTCTCCTCGGCAAGGGACAGGAGTGCTCCAGGGATCACTCCTGCGGAACCGGCCGTTGGCGCAGCACAAATTACTCCCTTAGATCCATTCACATGCATTACTGCCAAGGCTCTTGCCATGGCCCTGGCATGGAGTCCCCCCACAGGAAGTCTGCCGTCTTTCTCTGCTCTGAAAATCTTGCCGGCACTTGGACGGAGCAGCTTCATCCCGTCGGGGTTGTCCTCTATTCCTGCCCTCGATGCCTCCTCCATGATCTCAAGGCGGAGGGACATCTCCTTCCATATCTCTTCCTTCGGAAGGCAAAGCATTTCCGATTCATATGACAGGGCTATTTCTGCAAGTCCTGATCCTCTTTCAACGGATAATTTTAACATTTCTTCGGCACTAGTAAAGAGAGGATTACCAACACAAACAAAAACAACAGGTGAAACGGTCTTAACTGATCGAACACCAGTTGAGCTTTGTAATTTTTCCAGTATTCCTTTTTCTAATCTGTGAATGCATGGTACATGGATATGGACCAGGCCTCTCTCTTCCTGAAGAGAAAGGCTAACATCTCCATGGATACACATTTTCAGATCGGCAATAAGACGTTCATGATCTTTTCGGTCCGCTACGATGAAGAGATCATGGGCGTCTCCAGTTATGAGGATCGGCCAGCCATCCAACTTTGTCACTTCTATGGCTCCACCACCAACTGAGCGGGCAAGGATCTGGACCTTGTCCCCACCTTCTCCTGTCATAGTAACGAGAACTTCGTTGGGATGATCCGAACCGGGTATTTCTCCTATCTGGAAGTCAATGATCCGTCCCTCCACCAGGGCTATATCCAGAACATCTGAAAATCTGGCGTCCGTTATCTCCCACCCCGATGCTCCTGCAGCAAAAGCAAGATCGCTTCCCTGCTGCCGAAAGACCTCTCCGTAGGATCCTTTTCTGTCAAAGAGAAACTCTGCCTTTTTCAATTTACTCTTCAGAAGGGATCTTCCGAGAGCGGCTATCCTGAAGGACGCCGCCGTATGAGAACTGGAGGGCCCCCTCATTACCGGGCCCAATACATCGTTAAAGATGCTGCTACTCATAAAAATACATCCCCTAAAATATGCTCAATAGAGCCGGTAAAAAGCTACTCTCTTATTATTTCAATAATTCCCCTGTCACCATCGACCCTGACCAGATCTCCTGTTCTTATAATCTCAAAGGGATCTTCTTCAAGGTCTGTCACTGTAGGAACTCCTGTCACCACTGCCGCTACTCCGGTACGGGAATCCATCTTCGGAAAGATCAGGGCTGCTGGTCCGATGCCTCCTACCCGGGCTGCATGGAAATGACAGGACCAACCGTTGGATCCCTTGCCTCCGGAGAGTACAAGAACCCCACCCTTTATACTCATTCCTTCAAAGGGATGCCCCTTCTCTATTACGATGCCTGTTTTATCGTCCACTCCACTCCAGCCCTGGATGGTCTCCCTGCTCACCATGGCTATGCCTTCCGCTACTCCTCCTATGGCTCCTCTGCCGTGAAGTACTATCCTTTCCATATCTATCTGCCCTCCCAGTAACCGCTGACCGCTGACTTCAGACAGTCCTCCATGGATCCGTACCATACCCTGGCTCCACTTCCCGGTTTTATATAATGGGCCTGTTTACCGGAATCGAAGGCCATGGTAACCGCCCCTTCCGGCTTCTTCTCGCTTGTCAGGGGACAACTGCTGGTAAGAACTACTCCGCCTGCATTTTCTATGGCCTGGGTATATCCGCATCGGTTCGCCGTTTCCTTTATGGGGGCGGCGGTCCATACGTGGAGGATAGTGTCAGGATTTATTTTTCTGCCCTTCAGGAAATCCGCTGCCATCATCATCTGCTCTATGGTGTAATGGGGACAGCCCATGCTTATATAGTCCAGCTTCTCCCGGCCACCCTCGTTAAGCATTCCCAGAGATTCTTCTATATCCTTTTCGGTTATGGTTATGATCTCCTGTGATTCAGTTCCTCCGAGGGCTTCTTCAAGAGTCCTCGCTTCGGGGGTTATGCCCACTATGTGGCACATCTCCGGTCCTCCAGTGGTCGCCATGGAAGCATATGCGGACTTCAGCTTCGTCACATCGGGCCTCTGGAATCCCTTTCTGAGTACGGGAATGGAATGGGTGGGGGTTTTGCGGCCTATGGTGTATCCGAGAAGGTCCCAGTCATAAACGGTCTCCGTCGGGCATTCCATGTCGAAGATATGGGTTCCCTTCCGATTGTTCATTAGATGGAGTCCCCACAAGGGTGTCCTGCCGCATACAGCGGACCAGAATCCCGCCTCCAGGCCATCCGCCTGTCCGCAAGCTCCCCAGAGGGAGTTCATCATCAGGACAGCGTGAGATTCGCTGGTCACGTAGTGTTCTCCCATGAGGGGAATGAATCCAAGGAGATAGGGTACACATGACCCTACAAGCTGGACTCCTGCATCCAGATAGCGCTTGAGGTAATTTACGTTATTTTCATGCTCTTTTTCGGATACTCCCATTTCCTTCCAGTTGAAGGGACACATGGGGGCAACGTCGGACTGGGCATAGCACTCGATCTTGTCAAGAACCACTTTTTCAGAAGAACAAAAGTGCATCTCTGACATGACTTCGTCAATATCATCGGAGTTCAAGGCATTCATATAGGGATGGGATCCGCAGAAAAGGTGGGCCTTGGTGACTACGCAGAGCTTTTCCGCTCCAAGGACATTGGCATAACTGACCACATTCTCCATGGCCTTCTGTTTCAGCAGGCCTTCAGAACCATCCAGCATTCGCTTTTCTCTATCAGTAAGGTTCAATTACTGTACCCTCCTCTACAATTAACAATGAATATTCATAAGAGTTTGTTGTATGTTTTATTAAAGGAACAGGCTTCTTTTTCAAGAAGCCTGTTCTCAGAACATAGATTCAATTATGGTTAATCTTTATAGGCTATGGCATCAATTTCAACGGGAACCCCGAGAGCAAGAGCTGAAACTTCCACAAAAACTCTCGCGGGTGGAACTTCATCAAAATATTCTGCATAAACTTCATTGATCTTTGGAAAATCTTCAATGCTCGTCGCATAGACAGAGGCTTTGACTATATCATTCATGGAAAAACCTGAATCCTGCAGAATAGCCTTTATGTTATCCATAACCTGCCTGGTCTTGACCTGAACATCTCCCTCAACAAGTTTCCCGGAAGCATCCATTGGGATCTGGCCTGAGACAAAAAGGAGATTACCTGCCTGAATACCGATAGAATAGGGACCCGCTGCTTTTGGAGCATTCTGTGAGAAAACGGCCTTTTTCATAATCTGATTCCTCCAGTTCAATAAAATATAACTTTTTGAAAATATCTTCTTTCAAAAAGTCTCTGATATAGGTGGGGATTTATCTTCCGCAGGATGAATTCAACAATATCTCAAGAACAGATCTATCAACATTGTTCATACCGTGTTCTGTTATAGTCCTGAGATTATCCATTGTTTGTCCCATACTCCACCCGATAATTCCATTATTTCCGGGAACTTCTGCACCCAACATAGCCATATATGCGCTCTCAATTGCGGTACCCGCTGAGGTTGCCATCTTTAACGCACAGCCATATTTCGCACCATCGCAAAGCATTCCCGTCAGATCCGCTAACACCAGGTGAACAGCAGATTCTACTTCCGTCTCTCTGCCTCCAAGCATATAGGCAATACCGGCTGCAGCTCCTGTTCCTGCAGCCACCGAACATCCACAGTGGGGAGTCAGAATTCCTGTTCTGGTTTTAATAATTCCTATGATCAGAAGGGAGACTGCCAGGGCTCTGGATACTTCTTCCCTGGGAATTTCAAGGTACTCTGCCATCATTCCCATTGTCGCAAAGAGAGTAATACCGTGATTCCCACTGCCAAAACAGCCAAAAATGGGGACATTCATTCCAGACATTCTTGCATCTGCCGCTGCCCCTACTTTTTGTTTCGTACGATTAACAACGTCGTCGGAGATATACTTTTTTTCTATCATTTCCGTATATAAATGACCCACGCCTATTCCTGCACGCTCTTTCTCTCCAAGTGCTGCCGCAGATAAGTTAGTTTCAATCCCCTGATTCAAGAAAGATATCTTTTCAGGATCGATCTCTTTTACAAATCTGAAAATATCTTTTACCGTAAGATCTGCTATCCCGTTTAGCATTTGCAAAGGATCATAAGCTACAGTGGACAGACTTTTTGAATAAGTAACCTCTCCGTTTAAGGTAACCTCAACTAGATTATCGTGAGAATTTACTAACAACGCCGTAGCAACACCCTTTGATGTTTTCACAATCGATTTTACATAGATCCCCTTCGCCTCTTCGTTAAGGGCAAAGGATATGGTGTGATCTAAAAGAAACTTTTCGGCCTCGGAAATACATTGCTCATCAATATCTTTAAGGAGACTTAGTCCGTTTTCAGGATCACCAAAAAGAACAGAAAGAGACACTGCAAGACCCAGTCCAGTTTTCATGGTTCCGGGAATACCCACCGAAATAGCATCCTTGTAGATATTCTTGTCCAGAATAACTTCGATACTGTAAATATCACCGCCGATAGCCCTATAGGCTGTCGAAGCAGAAAGACCGGCAGCTACTGGATCGGTACAACCAACAGTGATAAAAGTATGTTCTTTTAAAATATCCAGTAATATCTCCGATTTCATTTTTCCCTCCTATATGTCGATATATTCGATCTATCTGATCCCCAGAAGAAGACGAGGAAGTGTCAAAGACAACATGGGGACATAGGTAGTAAAAAGGAGAGCCGGAAGCCAACAGAAAAGAAGCAGTTGCAATGTCGGTTTAAGGGATTGATCTATCTTGGCTCCATTAAGCCTTCCTGCAAGATACAGCAGAGGCGCTGTAGGCGGAGTGATGTTACCCATACCTATATTTACTCCAAGAATTGCGGCAAAATGGATGGGGTGAACTCCTATCTTGATAGCTATGGGAAGCAAAATAGGCGTACAAAGCATGGTTGCGCTGCAGTCATCCATAAGCATTCCCATGATTATCATGAAAATATTGAGCATAAACAGGATTCCAACTTTACTTGAGGTAACACTCTGCAAAAGATCGAGGATCTTTGTTGGAAGATCTTCCATAATATACAATCTGCTCAGCATCATAACTGCAAAAAGCATTATCATGATTACTCCAGTAGTTGTAGCAGATTCCACTATAACCTCTTTGAAGTTTTTCATGGTCAAACCTTTATACACCCAGAAACCAACCGGGATCGCATATACAGCAGAGACTGCTGCTGCTTCTGTGGGAGTAACAAATCCGCCGTAAATGCCTCCGAGGATAAAGACTGGCATTAAAAGAGCAGGGAAAGCATGGAAGGTCCTTTTGGCAAGAGCTTTTTGAAAGGCTGCCGCATCCAGTTTTTCGGTAACGACAACATTGTCGTTATTCCTGAGAGCCCAGATATTGTAAAGGGCCATCATGGCTGTAAGTATGATTCCGGGTATAAGGGTTGCAAGAAAACATGCAAGCACAGACTGACCGCCAACCCATGAAAAAAGTATCATTAAAGTACTTGGAGGGATCAGGATCCCCAGGACTGAAGCACTGGCAAGCAATGCCGCCGTATGACCAACGGGATAACCTGTTTCCTTAAGCCGGGGAAACATTATAGAACCGATACAAGTCAATGTTGCCGAAGAACTTCCTGTAATTGAACCAAACACTGCGCAGGCTACTACCGCTACTGCTCCAAGCCCCCCCTTAATTCTTCCCACAAACAACTCAATAAGGTTTATAAGACTTTCCGCTATATTTCCTCTTTCCATAAGACCTCCAGCCATAATAAACAACGGTATAGCAAGGAGCACAATGGAACCTATGGAATTATATCCATGTGTAAAAAGAAAATCCGGATTATAAAACCCTGCAACGATAATCCATAGAGCTGATGTAAAAAAAGCGAACGGCACGGGGAGACCTATGATCAGAGCGATAATGAGCAATAATATTGCTGTTAACAGCATAAATACAGCCTCCTTATTTTCTCAAAAAATAGTATTTGATCGTTTTTCCTTATTTGAATGTCCTCGAAGCCTTACATGTGTTTGGAGTAAATCTCTTTCACTTTTTGAAGACGATCTTTAAAGTGAATGCTGAAATAGAAGGCCATAAGGACAAAACCGAAGAAAACTGATCCCTGGGGAATCCACAAAGGGACGCGCCAAACAGGAGTCTGAGTTCCTCTCAAAAAAGAAAAACTGAGCATTCCCCATGCCAGATAAATACCTACAATGCAGAACAGAGCTGTTGCTCCTGTGCTGAAAGCTATCAGGCTAAATTTCAGTTTCTTGTTGGACACAAACGAAGAAACCACATCGGCCTTGATATGACTGTCTTCATAGGCTCCATAAGCTCCACCAACAAAATAAAGCCAGAAAGCAAAGATAGCGATGATCTCTTCCATACCATAAAGATTTGTCTTGAAAACATAACGGAGTATAGCTCCAACGGTAATAGAAACTGCTATGATGAGGCTGAAATAAAACATAATGTTACGTTGGAGACTCAACAAACCATTCCAGATAATGCTGTTGCTTTTTTTCTCCAAGGCTTTCAATCCCCTCTCGAAGATTAGTAAACGAATATGCGGGTATCTAAAGGCTCAATAATTTCAAAAAATGAAAACCCTATGATGGGTCCAGTCCCTTTCTTTATTTAAACAAGAGGTAGGTCATAAAATAACCTACCTCTTGAGAACTTATTCCATCACACGTATCTATTGATACTGAGCTTTCAATTTTGCCATAATCTCTGGAGAAACTCTTTTTTCCAGCTTCGGCCAAGCCACCTCTCGAACTTTGGCTGCTACTACTGCAAGTTCTTCATCGGAGAAAGTTGTCACTTCCATGCCAAAGTCCTTAAGTTTCTGGAGATATTCCGTGTCTTCTCTTTCAGAAACGGCAACACTCTTCAACTGAAGCGTCTGGGCTGTTTCCATAAACAGTTTCTGATCTTCCGGGCTGAGCTTGTTCCAGAGATCCTTATTGATCAGCCAGCTTTCAGTTTCCAGATAACAGTTGTACTGGTAGAAATACTTGATGACATCCCTGTAGTTCAACCATGTCAGTACAGGAGGACCACCAGTCCATCCTTCACATACTCCGGTCTGAAGGGCTGTATATGTTTCAGCGTATGGGATCGAAACTGTTGGGAAACCCATGGCTTCGGTAGAGAGTTTAAAAACATCCATGGGAGGTACACGTATGAGAACAGTCTTTTTGGTGTCCGGATCAGCAGGTGCTTCTGCAGGTTTAGTTGTTCCAAAACCACCGAATCCTTCAATGTTAAAACCAAGAAGTTTAACCCCGAGGTTATCATGAAGACCATCCAGGATATCGAAAAGGAAACCACCTGGAGCATATTCACTCTTTACCTGTTCGTAATTTTCAAGGAGATACGGGAAATACGTAAGTTCAAGTCTCTGGTCAAACTGACTTGGAACTGATATCAAAGCCATTTCTATACTGCCTTTTACCACTTCTTCGTAAACCTGGGTATAGTCTCCCAGCTGATTGGCAGGATAGACTTTAACCTCAATACGTCCATCTGTTGCTTCACCGATCATTTTTGCGAATTCTTTCTGATGCACAGTAGCCTGGTGCTCCACGGAACTTTGACCAGCCATTCTGATCCTTAATTTTTTTGCTGCTTCGGATGGAGTTATGATACAGCAAAGCGCAAAAACACACAGTAGACCGAGAGTTATAAATCTGTTCCAGTTATGATACTTCTTCAAACTCTTCACCTTCCCCTTAGTGATCAATTGATGCTTCTTCTCTCCCCCTATATGAGCGCACAACGGGGAGCAAATGCCCCCCGTTGTTAAATCTTATACCTTTAACCAGGTACCTATCCCTTTATCTAATGCCATCTGATAAAGCAGTCGGCCAGTCATGATATCGTGGCTTGCTATCCCCATGAGGACCGCTCCCCTCATGCCTTTTGTGACGGGTTTCTTCGTTCCTGCGCAGATCTCGCCCATATCGGCATAGATCTGCTCGGAAGTAGGATAACCACCATGGAAATAGGAGGACCAGCCCTGGGTGGTAAGATACTGGTTCCTGTCGTCACATACAAATACCCCGCTGGTCATTATGTCTGCATCGAAAGAAGAGTCATAGTCTACAGCGATTGCAAGAACGTCATCCTTAAGCCAGGAAGATCTGACAAAACGCTCTGGTTTTTCGAGAATAGGAGCACATGTGATTACCACATCGGCATCTTTAACAGTAGTCTCTACATCTTTGCAGGGAACAAATGTTACTCCAGGTAACTGAGGAATAAGCTCTTCCTGATACTTTTTGACCTGTTCCGGGAAGATATCATAGATCTTGACTTCCTTCATCTTAGGAAGGACCTCTTTCATGGCAAGAAGATTCGTCTTTCCCTGTGTACCAAGTCCAATAACGGACACTACTTCAGATTCAGGATCTGCCATATATCTGGCACAGACACCTGATGCGGCGCCAGTCCTCCAGGCAGTGATCCAGTTAGCATCCATAACAGCCTTAAGGAGCCCCGTTTCGCAATCGTTCATACACCAGATTCCATTGATGTATGGAAGTCCCTTAGCCTGGTTAGAGGGATAGCCTGCAGCCCATTTAATACCCATCACATCGATATCGGCACCGACCCAGGAAGGCATAGCATGAATATAGCAATCTTTTCTTGCATGAACACCTATTTTTGCCGGCAATTCGACCTTGCCTTCACCCTTCAATTTGAAGCCTTCATCAACAGCATCCACAATTTCTTTCATTGAAAGTCCAAGAGACACTATTTCTTCCTGAGACAACCAAAGTACTTCTGGAATCTTCATTAATAACATCCTCTCCCCTAAGGTTTTTGTATTGACAGTACCAGGTAAGCGCGCCCTACCTTTAGATCATGGATTAACGATTAAAAAGTTCCTTAAATAAGATCTACAACATTAATTTCTTTTCTGATCAGAAAGTTCTGTGATTTACAATATTTGTCAAACTGCTCCACTTTAGCCTGTGAAGTCTCTTTATCTTTTAGATAAATTCCAGTGAACAATGCATGGATCAGAGCCACTACCGCTCCAAAAGGATCTATAAAAGTAATGAATTTCTGGGGAACAATTAAGGGATATTGTGTAAAAGGGATTATTGGTGAAGCTACGCTGTCTGTAAATCCTATCACTGGAACCTGTTTTTCTTTCAAATACTCCAGAATAACCTGGGTTGGCTTGGGATATCTCGGGAAACTAAATACCAACGCCAGAGATGCGGAAGGCAGCTTTCGTATTTCCATCAGGCTTTCAACGTCCAGCTTCGTTATTTTATGAATTGTTGGCCCAAGAATGCTAAGGAAATAAGCAGCATATTCGGCAAGACAGACATTTGCTACTGTTCCTACAATGACGACATCCTGTGTTTCACATATTAAGTCAACAATAGTATCCATGGTTTCTTTAGAAAGCAACTCTGCAGTTCGACTTAACATCTGAGCTTCCATGGCCATTACCTGACTGTATATATCTCTATTAGTACCCGGAGATTCAAGGGGATATTTTTCCAGAGATGAGATGTGACTCTGAACCATATCCTGACAGGCTGCCTGAAAATCAGAATATCCTGAATAGCCCAATACAGCTACCAATCGAGTTACAGTAGATTCGCTGACACCTGCGTTATAAGCTAGATTCGCAGCGTTCATAAATGCACTTTTCACATAATTTTCTGCAACATATTCAGCCAATAGCCTTTGCTTAGGACTCAAAGAAGCCGAAATTTTCTGTAATTGATCAAGAACCGAAGAATATCTCAAATTTAACATGAATAGTTTCCCACCATTTTATGTTTTTGATGAAATTTTGTTCTTCATTTATATTCTTTAAGCTGGGCTTTGTCAAGAATATATTTCAAAATTAGATGTATTTGTATATCTTCAAATTTTCTGATAACAAGCTGGTTTATTGGAGAGATGTTTTTGCATTTCTCGAAAGAATACTGAAATTAGAGCGTGAAGATCATGATACATATATATTTAGATGGAAAAGGATTTCTGTCATAACTCTTAATGCAGAAGAAATAGTACAAAAAAAAGCGGGCGACTGTAAGCCGCCCGCTTTTCAGAAAAAATATATTCTCAATGATCTTATTATTTGACTACTTTATCTCCAAGACGGACAAAGGTAAATCCCTTTTCGATCAATAAGGGAACCGCATCTATTATCCCTTCTGCCGTATCTCCTTCGGGATGGTTCATATGACATAGTATGATATCTCCGGGCCGGGAACTGAGAAGGGCTGCCTTCACCTTCTCCCGGCTGAAAGTCGCTCCGGCATCTCCAAGAACTGAATATCCGGCAATGATGTAGCCAAGGTCCCGGGCTATCTGCACAGCAACTTCGTCATAATATCCGGTACCGGAACGGAAAAAGTAAGGCTTGATCCCTGTAAGATCTTCTATCTTGACTCCGTTCAGCTCGATCTCTCCGACAAGCTCAGGTATGTCGGCAGTCCCTTCTATACCGTAGGCGGATCTGCCGTTAACCGAACATGGTTTATGGAGCAACCCATGGTTGCCTATCTCGAAAAGGGGGTCATTGGCAAGGTCCAGAAAAAAATCGGGATTGGCATCTATCCATCTTGCATTTATAAAAAGGGTGGCCGAGATATTCTCTTGCCTCAGGAACCGGATAAGCTCTTCGTCACAGCCACTCCCCCGCTTTGAGCCACAGGCATCCAGGGTGAGGGCTATCTCTTTACTGTCTGTTTCAAAACGGGTCACTATGCCGTCCAGCTCTTCTCCCCACTGGACTGGAACACATTTCCCGTACTTTACTTCCATTTCAGTTATCATGGATTCCAGGTCTGTTGCAGCAGAAAAAGATGTTGAACATAGCATAAAGAATAAGGTAATTGAAATAACGGCAAAGATCTTTCTCAAGGAAACCATCCTTTACTTAGAAATTGCTGCTATCAGATAAATCGACGCAGAATGCTCCTCCATACAGCAGATATCCTGCCATAGGGGGGATAGAGGTATCTGTTGTCAAAGGAAAAGGGTTTCCTTAATACGCTCTTGAAATGGGAAAAAGAATCAAAGCTGGCCTTGCCATGGTATGAACCCATGCCCGAATCTCCAACTCCCCCAAAGGGTAAACCGCCGGGAGCAAGTTGAATCAGGGTATGATTAACGCAGACCCCTCCTGAAGAAGTGTTTCTGAGGATCTTTTCCTTTACGTACTCGTAACCGGAAAAGACATAGAGGGCAAGGGGTTTGGGCCTATCGTTTATCTGCTTTATAATCTCATCCAGGGTATCAAATTCCAGGACCGGAAGAATGGGGCCAAATATCTCTTTCTCCATAATTTTCGAATCCCAGGTTACATTGTCGATGATTGTGGGAGCAATATACAGGTCTTCCTTTATGTACTCCCCGCCGGCAACAATATCCCCCCTGATCAGGGAAACAAGCCTTCTGAAGTGCTTTTCGCTTATGATCCTGCTGTAATCAATGGAAAGTCTCGGTTCCTTCCCGTAAAAATCTTCCAGCTCTTTTTTCATCATTTTTATGAACTCGGCCTTTACGCTTTCATGAACAAGAACATAGTCAGGAGCAACACATGTCTGGCCTGCATTCATGAATTTTCCCCAGACTATCCTCCTGGCGGAAATCTCAAGATCTGCTGAAGCATCCACAATACAGGGGCTTTTCCCCCCAAGTTCAAGGATGACAGGAGTCAGGTGTCTGGCGGCAGATCTCATGACCATCCGGCCAACCCTTGTGCTTCCAGTATAAAAGATAAGATCAAATTTCTGCTCCAGAAGAGAGTTCATATTCTTTGAGGATATCCGTTGAAGAGAAACATGCTCTGGAGGGAATACCTCTCCGATCACCTCTTCAAGCAGATCAGCTGTATTCTCCGAAAGGCTGGAGGGCTTTATGACTGCACAGTTTCCGGCTGCTATTGCCCCGATAAGCGGAGATATAACAAGCTGGAAGGGATAGTTCCAGGGGGATATGATAAGGACAATTCCAAGGGGTTCAGGATATATCTTCGCAGATGCCGGAAGATATACGGGGGGTACATTGACCCTCCTGGGCTTTGCCCACCTTTCCAGGTTCCAGAGGGTATGGTCTATTTCATTGAGGCAAAAGGCTACTTCACTGGAAAAAGCTTCCATGGTTCCCTTACCAAGATCCATGGAAAGAGCTTCATAGATCTCACTCTCTCGACTTAGAATAACTTCTTTCAATTTTTTTAAGCGGGATTTACGTAAGGAGACAGATCTAGTCTCTCCAGAATTGAAATACGCCCTCTGCAGCTCCAGAATATTGGCCATATCCATGAATTCTCCCTCCAGAATTATCAAGATAGACCCGTCTTTTCACTACACTAAGACGGTACATACATTGTACATCATAACCTGTGTTGGTTCTCCATAAAACCTCTCCCATTTCTTTTCTTTAAAAAAGAAATCCCTGGTTACCCTTATAAAGCCGGTCTTCCAATCTCTGACTGTCATGGGGTGGAAGAAGAAATTCTCCGTCGGGATCATGGGAATGGAAATTATTCAGCGCAGTCACCTCGTTTTTCACCGCATAGCAGTAAAGGCAGCCATGGAGACATGTTTCATATTCCCCCACATCCCTGGCCGCATAACAGCCGCAAGAGGAACCTGGTCTATGAGACCTTTCAGGAGGAAGAGGAAGAGTTTTTTCAGCAACCTTTGACAGACGAAAAGGATCTATGCAGCGGGCATCTGCCACTCCCTCTGAGAGAAGACTCCTCTGACCGCACAGAGAAAGGGACATACCACGGGAACGGGCCATATCAGCCAGGCGGGATACAAAGGATTTTTTTATGTCGTCAGGAGGATCATAAAACCTGATGCCTCCTTCCGCTGAGAGTCTGTTCATTTTCTGAATGGTTTTCCTGTAAAACCGGGTGAAAGATACTACCACTTCCGATGTAAGTCCTTCAAGGGAACGGGAAATTCGGGAAAAGTTTCTTATATGAAGATCTTTATCCAAAAGGGAAGAAAAGAGTATGGGGTCATAACGCCATACAACTGAATGAGGACCATATTTTCGGTATATTTTCTCAAAAAGGATCACACTATCCTCCCAGTCGGGAACGTGTTTATCCAGGAGTCCAGGATAACCGGTGATGGTAAATTGCAGATAAAAGGGATAACCCATCCTTCGGACAACATGGAAACCCTCAAGAAAAGACAGGGGATTTCTTGTCCAGAATACTATACCGTCAACGCTCCCTTTTGACAGGTCGATCAGAGAAACCCTCCGGTTATAGGGGTTAACGGTTTTACAGTATCCCTCCCTGAGCCTGTTAAGAAACCATTTTCCGTAAAAGGCAGGTATATCCGTCCGATAGCTGGCAGAAATTATCAAAAGGATCTCCCCTTTTGGAAAGGACTTAGTCTACTGTTCTTGCCGCAATGGGAATACGTCTCCCCATGCCGAAGGCTTTGGTGGTAACCTTGAGCCCTGGTGCTGCCTGTTTACGTTTATACTCAGATCTCGAGATCGCCCTTATGACCCATAAGACTGTTTCTTTCTCAAAACCTTTTTCAACAATTTCAGACAGGGAGCAGTTTTCCTCTACGTAAAGGTGGATTATTTTATCGAGTACGGGATAGGGAGGAAGAGTGTCACTATCCTTCTGATCAGGTCTTAATTCTGCTGAAGGGACTTTCTCTATTATTTCAAAGGGTATGACCTCCGAAGAGGAGTTAATGAACCGTGCCAGGTCATAGACCATGATCTTCGGCACATCAGCAAGAACTGAAAGGCCTCCGCTCATATCGCCGTAGAGGGTGCAATAGCCGACGGACATCTCGCTCTTGTTACCCGTGGAAAGGACCAGGGATCCGGAAGCATTGGATATAGCCATGAGGATATTACCCCTAATCCTCGCCTGTATATTTTCCTGGGCAAGGGCTCTGCCAGGTCCCTCAAGATCCCTGTCAAGGGTTGCAAGCATTGAGTTGAATATGTCCGTGATCGCTATCACTTTGAAGTCCATACCAAGGTTTTTCGAAAGGGTGCGGGAATCGTCTACACTCCCCGATGAAGAATAGGGAGACGGCATGGAGATACCGAAAACATTGTCTGCCCCCAGGGCCTGGACCGCCAGTGCACAGGTAAGAGCAGAGTCGATTCCGCCGGAAAGCCCCACAATGACCTTTGAAAACCCGCATTTAGAGAGATAGTCTTTTATTCCCAGAACAAGAGCATGATAAACGTTCTGTATTTCGTTGATAACGGGGAATACTTCAGGGCTGCCTGATGAATGGGTGTCAACAGTTACCAGTCCTTCCTCAAAGGAAGGAAGTACTGCCAGGGGATTTCCCTTGCCATCGAGTGCCATGCTGGTACCGTCAAATACAAGTTCATCATTTCCTCCAACCTGGTTCACATATATGAAGGGAAGGCCGTTTCTCCTCACATGTCCCCTCAGGAGGTCATATCTGGCCTGGATCTTTCCCACAGAAAAGGGAGATGCCGATAGATTCACTATGAGGGTCGCTCCTTTATCGACAAGTTCCTGTATGGGATCTCTTTCGTACATCCCTCCGTAGGGCCAGAAAACGGGGTCATTCCAGGCATCTTCACATATGGATATGCCCAGGGTCTCACCCCTGAAAGAAAGGGTTACTACTTCCGGGAAGGGACTGAAATAACGGGCTTCGTCAAAGACATCATAGGTAGGGAGAAGGCTTTTACCTGCATAAACCAGAATGCTGCCCTTATCAAAAAGGATGGCTGAATTGAATAGCTTCTTTCCCACCATACTCCCTGTGGGAAGTGGACATCCCAGGAGGATCCCCAGATCATCCCTGGAGCGGGAGATGGCCTTTATCTCATCCATACCCTGCTTCACTTCAGCCATGAACCAATCTTTTTCAAGGAGATCCATTGGCGGATATCCCGTCAGAAACAGTTCTGAAAATATAACCAGATCGGTACTCTGCTGTGGTATTGTTTCAATAACTCTGCGAAGCTTTTCCACGTTTCCTTCAATATCTCCTACTTTTGGATCAGCCTGCACAAGGGTTACACGCATCTGGCCTCTCTCCTTTCCAACTGCCTGAACTTTAATAAAGGAACATTATCCCCTATTTCTCCCCACTTTAACAATATACAATCATATCTTGATTCTTTGTATTTTTTGAAATATAATGCATTAGACTAACACTACATTGCATTAGATAGTACTTATATTGAATTCCTTCCAGATTTATGATTGACATGACTACCTTATATTTCCCCATTTACTGTTCCCCCGGATATGTTACTCAATCTTTTTTGGAGTCATATATAAAGGAAAGGAGAGTTGAAGATGGAAGATATTTCGCGCATCGAGGGCATTGGGGAAAACTACAGTTATAAGCTGAGACAAATGGGAATAAGAACCGTAGAAAGTTTGCTCGAAAAAACATGTACTGTTAAAGGTCGAAGAGCTTTGGCCAGAGAAATGGGAATACCCGAAACCACTGTCCTGAAATGGGCCAATCAGGCTGACCTTCACAGGATCAAGGGCATAGGCAAGGAATATGGAGAACTACTTGAAGCAGCAGGAGTAGATACTGTTGTTGAACTTTCCAGAAGAAAACCGGATAATCTGTATTTCAAGATCCTGGAAGTCAATGCAAGAAAAAGACTAGTCCGAAGAACCCCGCCTCAGAACGCAGTCCGCAGATGGGTCGAAAGTGCCCAGAAAATGTCCCGGGCCATCATCTATCATTAACGGGCTTGGGAGAAAAATAGATAGTAGGAAAAGAGGTCCGTCTCTTACCAGGCGGTCCTCTTTTGTTTATGTCTCTTCTGTATACTCCGCAGGATTATCAGGTAAGGATCCATACTCATTTATCTTATCCAAGAATTGATAGTAAAATGCTTTCCATGAAAGGAATGATGGGAATATGATACTTAACATTCACGGAATTCTGGATCAGGGGAATAACCGTACAGCAAGATTTCTTGAACACCTTTTTCCCTGTGAAGATATCCTGTCCCCTGATCTGCCTCTTGAACCTCTAAAAGTGATGGATGAACTGGCCAACCAGCTTGATAGATACGAGAAAGCACCTTTAATGATAGTGGGTGAAAGCCTGGGGGGATTCTATGCCTACATCATGTGCGCCATTCTGGATGTTCCTGCCATATTTCTCAATCCGGCTGTAGTTCCATTCATTACCAGTACAGATCTTATAGGGCCTGTCAGGAACAAGTTTACAGGAGAAAAGGAGGAATGGAAGTTCCAGTATGTTCTTCAGTTAAAAAAACTTTTCTGTGAGTATGCCTGGAAGGCCGAATCAGCTAATTTGAATGTTTTTGTCTGTCTTGACGATAAGAGGCTTGACCATAACCTTCTAACACGAAAGTTCTTCGTAGATTTTAATAAATTCATTTCCTTTGAAAGAGGAGGGCATCGTTTTGATAACCTCGAAAGGATCTCAGACACCCTCTCATCGATAATGTCAGAAGCAGAAAAGGGAAGAGATTACTGATCACCACTTTTTTTTCTCTATATACTTGCGTATTTCCTCAATTGTTACCCGGGTAAGTTCGGCCTTCGGGAGCATACCCAGGAGCTGCCAGGCAAGATCCAGAGATTGTCCTATCTCCCGGTCTTCTTCTTTTCCCTGCATAAGAAACTGTTTTTCAAAGGCTTCGCCAAAGGCGAGATAGGC
Source organism: Acetomicrobium hydrogeniformans (assembly GCA_016841745.1). Taxonomy (GTDB): domain Bacteria; phylum Synergistota; class Synergistia; order Synergistales; family JAFGMB01; genus JAENYO01. The sequence continues at coordinate 442,688 of JAENYO010000003.1, read as the reverse complement.
CTTATCCGTTTTGCTCAACTCATCTTCACCGACAACACTTGCCAGGGATCGAACTTCCTGAACACGGCTGTAGGAAGCAAAGATCTGACTCGAAAGATCAGGGTGGTCTTCCCGGGTATAACCTTTCCCTATACCGTCCTTCATCAGCCTGGAGAGGCTGGTTAGAGACTCTACAGGAGGATAGACCCCCTTGTTGTAAAGCTCCCTCGAGAGAACTACCTGTCCTTCTGTTATGAAACCGGTCAGATCAGGTATGGGATGGGTTATATCATCATTTGGCATGGTAAGAATGGGAAGCTGTGTAAGGCTCCCCTTAACACCCTTTATCACTCCTGCCCTTTCATAGAGAGATGCAAGATCACTGTAGAGATAGGCCGGATATCCCTTTCTGCTGGGCACTTCTCCCCTGGCCACACTCAGCTCTCTCAACGCTTCGCAGTAACTTGTCATATCTGTCATGATCACAAGAACATGCATTCCCAGATCAAAAGCGAGATATTCCGCTGTAGTAAGGGCAAAACGAGGAGTGGCAAGCCGCTCTATAACCGGATCATCGGCAAGGTTCAGGAACATTACTATATTTCCCGTCTGGCCTTTTCGGGTCAGCTCATTGGAGAAAAATGCAGCATCGTCATGCTTTATCCCTATTCCTGCAAAGACCACCGCAAAATTCTCTTCTCCTACAAGTCGGGATTGGGTGGCTATCTGTACCGCAAGCTGATTATGAGGCAGTCCGTTACCGGAGAAAATAGGAAGCTTCTGTCCCCTGATAAGGGTAGTCAGGACATCTGTTACGGAAATACCTGTATGGATGAAGTCCCTGGGATAAAGCCTTGCCATGGGATTAATGGCTGAACCATTCACATTCTTTTTTATGCCGCCAAATATCCTTCCGCATCCATCCTTCGCTTCGCCAAGTCCATTGAAGGATCTTCCAAGAATTGACGGAGAAAGGGTTATCTCCAAACCTTTTCCAAGAAATCTTACTCTTGTCGAATTCGGGACAAGATCATTGGTACCGGAAAAGACCTGAACAAGGGTGGAATTCTCATCGACAAGGACCACCCTGCCCTTACGGATCCGGCCTGTCTGATCCACCACATCTACTATCTCGTCATAGCCTACCTCAGCTATTCCTCCAAGCAGGATGAATGGCCCTGTTATCTCCTCAAGACCAATGTATTCAGTTAACGCCACTGCTCTTCACCCCCAGGTCTTGCAAGCCTTTCTCTTCCCACTTCTTCCAGTTTCTTTTCCAGGGTGGTTCTCACTCTGGCGAAAGATTCCATATCATCTGCCGATATCTCCTTCAAATGGGTGATCTCTACAACCTCATTGAGATCCCTTATAAGGGACAGGGGACATCCGCTGTTTACCAGCTCCCTGGTCTTCTGGTAGAAGAAGAGAATTATTTCCAGAATTGCAAAACCCTTTTCAGGCGGACAGAAAGAATCAGGGCCAAATGCACCCTGCTGAAGATATCCATTTTTCAGGAGAAATGCTGTGAAGGCAAGAAGACGCTGCTCATCCGGGAGAACATCCTCACCAACAAGACGGACTATCTGCTGTATCCTTTCATCTTCTGAAAGGATGTCCCTCGCCTTATCCCTTAATTCTCCCCATCGGGGGTCCACATGTGAAAAATACCAGTCCTTAACCTCATCGGCATATTCACTGTATGATTCGACCCAGTTGATCGCCGGGAAATGTCTTGCATGGGCAAGCTGTTTATCCAATCCCCAGAAACAGCGGATGAATCTTTTTGTATGCCTCGTTACGGGTTCGGTAAAATCGCCACCTGGAGGAGATACCGCTCCTATTACTGAAATGCTCCCCTTTTCCCCTCCCATGGTCACAACCTTTCCGGCTCTTTCGTAGAATTCGGCAAGACGGGTGGGAAGATAGGCAGGAAAACCTTCTTCGGCAGGTATCTCTTCCAGCCTTCCCGATATCTCCCTCAGGGCTTCAGCCCATCGGGAAGTGGAATCGGCCATCATGGCAACGTCATATCCCATATCACGGTAATACTCAGCTATGGTTATTCCCGTATATATGGACGCCTCCCTTGCTGCAACGGGCATATTGGAGGTGTTGGCTATAAGGACGGTCCTCTCCATGAGAGGTTTGCCTGACCTGGGGTCATCAAGTACCGGGAACTCTTCCAGGACCTGGGTCATTTCATTACCCCTTTCACCGCAGCCTATGTAGACAACTATCTGGGCATCGCTCCACTTGGCAAGCTGATGCTGGGTTACCGTCTTTCCTGTCCCGAATCCACCAGGTATGGCAGCGACCCCCCCTTTCGACAGGGGGAAAAGTCCGTCAATTACCCTCTGGCCTGTTATAAGGGGTTCGTCAGGAAGCAGTCTTTCCCGGTATGGCCTTGGAGTCCTTACAGGCCATCTTGAAATGATCGGGATATCCCTCTCCTTTCCCTTCCCATCTCTTATCCTGGCAAGGATCTCCCCTGCCTTGTGAAAGCCTGCCGGTGCTATTGAAAGGATCTCTCCTTCCACTCCGGGCGGGGCAACTATCCTGTGGGTAACCATTGAGGTTTCCTGCACTATGGCAAGGATCATTCCGCTGGTTACGATCTCTCCCGCACTGACCTGGGGAGTAATTTCCCAGACCTTGTCCAGATCCAGCTGGTTAACTTTTACCCCCCTTGAGATAAACGATCCCTCCAGCTCTCTGAGTTTGCCCAGAGGACGGCCAATACCGTCTATTATGGTCCCGATAAGCCCAGGACCCAGAGCCATTGAAAGGGGTTCTCCATTTCCGTGTACATCCTCTCCCAGATGTAAACCCTGAGTATCCTCATAAACCTGTATAAGGGCTTCATCACCTTCCATACGGATGATCTCTCCAATGATGGCAAGCTTACCCACCTCCACCATTTCCCTCATGGCGAAGTCTCTCATTCCCTTTGCCCTCACAACTGGTCCATTAACTGTTACGATGCTGCCCTTTCGCTTCACTTATCTCCCACCTCCTGTCAGAGGACCTTGAGAAGTCGTTCAGCGATCTCATCAGCCATCTCACTGGCCTTTACATGCCAGTCTGCATTTACCTGCCATTTCCCATCTTTGGAACGAAGCCAGAGTCCCCCAAGTATGGGAGCCGGCTCTTTATCAAAAGAAATTTTCAGATCAGGTTTCTTCATCTGAAGGTTGTGGACCATTTCATCTCCAAGAGAACTATCCCTTTCAGAAAGTCTGAAAGTGAGATCCCTACCCTCAGGAACTGACTGTGCAGATTCCAGAAGTACACCCGCAAGAAGGGCAGGATAATTCTCCCGCTCGCGCAGTTTTACCAGTTCATTTTCAAGGATCTCCACTGCCTCGGCTATGAGGCTGTTCTGGAGCCTGAGCCGTTCCCGTTCCCTTTCCCTCTCAGCAGTCACAATTTCTCTTCTTCGAATGTCTTCCGCTCTTTTCTTTGATTCCATAAGAATCCCTTCTATGAGCTGCTCCAGCCGGGAATTCTCTGCTTTAAGCCATTCCCCGGAATCCTTTCGGGCATTAGATAGAGCATACCCTCTTTCAGCTTCAGCCTTTGAAAGGACAAGATCCTTGAGATCAGAAAGTTTCTGGTTATTTTCTTCTTTGTTCATTCGATTTTCACCCCAATGGCATTTCTTACGTAACTTGTAAGAAAATCCTTTCCCCGTTCACTTCCATGCCGGTCAGGAACTTCCACAAGAAGGGGAAGAGTTCCGCTCTCCCTTATCTCCCTTACAAGATCAGGAATAACTGCTGCTGCCTTTTCCGTCAGCACAAGGATGCCAATATCTCCGGCAATAAGAACTTCCCTTACTGCACCCTCTGTTTCATGGGAACCATGAGCCATGACTCCTTTTATTCCCGCCAGACGAAGGGCTACAAGGGTGTCATGATTATCACTTACCAGAAAAGCCCTCATGTCTTATTACAGTTTGGCAAGAATAAGGAGAGAGACGATAACTCCATAAATAGCTATCCCCTCCGCAAGACCAAGGTATATCAGGGTCATTCCGAGAGTTTCAGGCTTCTCCCCGATAACTCCAAGGGCAGCAGCTCCAACCACTGCCACGGCAATTCCTGCTCCAAGGCATGCCAGTCCGGTAGAAATACTGGCACCAAGGAAACCCAATCCCGATGACTGGGAGAGTCCCTCTGCCGCAAGGGACGGCCCTGCAAAGAATGGAGCCGCGCCTACTAAAACCAGGGACATCATGGAAACCGCAACACCCATAAAGAGTATTCTGCCGGGATTACTTATCCTCCGGCCCCTTAAAACAAAGCCGTAAGAAACGAGAAAGGCCATGGTGGAACAAAGTATTCCAAGGTATTTCATCTGCAGCATCATCTCCTCTTTCAGATCTGTTCTGAAAATCTTTTTAAATTATTTTTTTCCCCATTTCATGGGAACAAATGCTTTTCCGCCACCGGAATAGAATTTACTGAAAAACTCGTAATACTCAAGCCTCAGGGTCTGAATAAAAACGATAAGGCCCTCGAGGGCAACTATTACAAGGTGCCCGACGATCAGGATGATCCACTTGATAACCCCTCCGCCAGGCAATCCTTCCACCATCTGTCCCAGCATCATAACGGCCAGACAGAGACCGACGTGGTTAAGGGCAAATGCGGCCAGTCTGACAAAGGAAGCAGTATTACTGAGGAAGGAAAGGAGGGTGTGAAAAACCTCAAAAACATGAACAACATTGCTGGTTTTCCCATGTTGTTCATGGAGAAGCCTCACAGAAAGAACCTCGGCCAGAAGGATAACTATAAAAAGGATAAGGAGGGTTGAAAGAAGGATCCCTGAGGGAACTGGAAGTTTTCTGTTCGACAGGGCCGACCAGGCAAAAACAACGGCTATCCAGTAAAATACAAGTCCGGCGAGGCCCTGTCCATCAAAGAGAAGCTTTCCGTATTCTCTTTTTCTGTATCTCAGGAAGATGTTCATTATCATTCCAATACTTATGAAAACTATGCCTGCCGCCAGGGAAGTCTGAATAAGTTCACCCATATCCTCCATTGGTGATATCCAGACACGGTGCAGAATGTGCTCGTTTCCAAATATGCTGCCGTAAAGAAAGCCGAAGATAGAGGCTGATAGTCCTGAAAGCTTGATCACTGAAGCGAAGGCCCTTTGAACAAGGTTCTTTTTTTCCAGGATCATGGCACCGGCTATCAGCATGATACCGTGTCCAACATCGCCGAACATAAAACCGAAGAAAAAGCAGAAACTCAGGGCTACGAGAAGAGAGGGATCGCTTTCTCCGTAGGATGGAAGGCTGTACAGTGCGACAATATCCTGAAAGTTTCTTACAAAGGGAATATTTTTCAGCCTGACAGGGATCTTTCGCCCTTCCCTTGCCGTTTCCATGCTGCTCTCCACTATGATCATGGTCCCGGGAGTCTCTTCAGCCATTATCTTTTTTACACCTTCGATCTCCTCAGAAGGCAGCCATCCAGATAGTATGAACATCTCCCCTATCTGACCCCGGGCCATGCACATGGCATATATCCTCTGCATTCCATAAACCTGGTAATACAGATCTTCAAGCTGTTCCCTTGAGCGGTTGAGGTAATTTCTCGCGGCTTCTTCAAGTCTGGATCGGGCTCTTTTATGATTCTCTATTCTTCTTCTCAGCCCACCAACCCAGTCCGGGCCAAGGCCCTTCAGTGTTTCTGCAATGGGAAATTCCCTGAAATAGACTGATTCCAGAAGTTTTAATGCTCCCTCAAGATAGCCGGACACGGTTATGACAACCGCCCAGACATCCTCCCCACTCTGCCTGACCGGTATGACCATCATGGGGACTTCTTTAACAGAATCCTCAAGTCTGCCAAAATTCTCCCTCGTAAACCTTCCGAGAAAAAATTTGACTATCCTGGAATTCAAAGCCTGGCGCCCCTTATCTCCAAGGGAAAGAATGACTTCCGCAAAAAGGACAGCCGCTTCCAGTTCTTCTTCTTCCCTAGCAAGCTGTCTGGCCCTTTTTTCCCATATTCTCAATCGTTTCGATGCACGGCTTACCCGAGCGCTTAATTCCTCAAAGGGCCGAAATTTCAGGTCTTTACTTACTGACGGGACAGGTAATTCTTCTCCAGCCGTTCGCCAGATGGATTCAAGGTCTTCAAGGATAGGATCGTAGGGATTGGCGCGGAAAGTTTTTATCCTCGATCTGATAGACAGGTCATCCAGAGAATAATCTATGGACAGCGGCTGGAAATCTCCTCTTACAAGAAGTCTGGTGGCAAGGATCTCAATTTCCTTTCTGGGGCCTACGAATGTCAGTCCGGACATTTTTACGATACTCATTAAATCCCACCCTCCGACTTCATGGGCCTGACCAGAAAAAGCACTGCCATTCTGCGGCTGAGGTCATACCTTACGTCTTCTATGATGGTTATGAGGTCTGCAACTTCCATCTCTCTCAGATAGAGGTAGGCCATTACGGTATGGATACCCGGAACACCCATCCTGAAAGTCCGTATACACTCATCCCACTGGAAACGTTTCAGATTCCTTTCAATGATCAATTCTGCTTCGGCCTTGCCGGCTTCTCCCGGATACTGGAAAATTGAAAGGTAAGGGGTCTGTTCAAGGATCTTCATGAATTCATCGGGAAAGGAAGAGAAAGCAAGTCTGCTGATAGTCCGTCTGCTCAAGCGATAGTTGAAGGGGATAAGCCTTGTAAGGATCTCTTCGGGCTTCATGTTAAAGAAGACCCTGGATCTGTAAAGCCAGTAGATATTCATAAGATCCGCTCTTGCACCAAAGAGCTTGAGAAGCTGTTTCTTTTCGGATCGTCCAACCCGGTAAAGGAGGTTTAAAAAACTGTTCATAACAAACCCGTCTAATGCCATTTCGACCGGGAAGAGAGTGCTCCCCGTCCTTATCATGGTATTGAAGGGATCTGAAAGAACATTGAAATAGGGCGTATCCTTCAGAGCCGCGAGAAGATCCTCGAAACTTCGGGCTTCCAGTATTTCCTCAGATGGAAAAGAAAGATCAGGAATAGCTCGTATCTTTTCCCTTATGGCATCACGAGACTGGATATTCCCAAGGACCAGCCTGAAGATTCTCTTGAGAATATCCGCATCGTATCTGAGTTTCCAGGCTTCGACCAGATCCCATCTTCTGGAACCAAGGTAATTTCTGAAGCGAAAAGCCTCGTAAAGCGGGACCATCGAAAGGATAGCTTCAAGCTCGTAACGATGTATATCCGAGGAACTTATATGCTTCAGATAGTCACCATAGGATTCTGAGTAACTAAGCTGCCTGGCGATTTCACTCATACTGTGACAGTTGAAAAGGAGATGCCAGAAAAAATCATCAGGAAGCATCCTCCCCTTCATTGTCCTTGCCTTGGCAGCTACGGAGGCCCTTCTTCCCATGGAAAGGACGGACAGCATTGTTAGATTTCCCCTTTTCGGCTGTAATCCAGGGCTATCTCATTCACAAGGCCTTCAACCACCAGGTGTATCTTTTCATTGAACCTGGCGTTCATCCTCTTTCTTTCAACTTCTCCCATGACAAGTGTCTGTGATGCCTCGGCCTCTCCCGCATTTCGCGCTGTTTCCACAGTGGCTTTGGCCTGCTCATGGGCTGCACGCATTCTGTCTTCCCTTTCCCTGGCAAACTCATCTCTTACGGACTGAAGAATAGCGGAGGCTTCATTTTTTGCTTCTTCTATGACCCGGTTAGCTTCATGCTCTGCTCCCAGTAGCTGGGTAAGGATCTCTTTAAGCTCCATTGTCCCTTGGTGCCTCCCTTCGGGAAGATCCACCCTTGGCGATCTTCATCCTTATAAAATCTTCCCTTTCTCCCTCTTCAAGAACATTCGAGATCATTGCAATACCTCTTCTGTAAGAGGGTATAACCACCTTCTCGAGGGCATTAACCCTCCTGAAGGTTTTCCTTATCTGAACGGCAAGCCTGTAAACACTCGTTTCGAGTTCCGCCAGTCTGGCCAAAAGACTCAATACTTTCCTTGCATGAAGATAGGCATTGTCCATGGCTCCTGAGGTTCCGAAAAATGAATAGCATGGAAGGGGATCTGGAGGGACAGGATCCACACTTGGAATCTCCACTCCCATTACGGAGCGCAGGCGTATAGTAAAGGAAGTCTCCTCTGGTACAGAGTGGGTTATCTCCTCTACACTGTCAATACCAAGTGAAAGATTGGCCATCTGAAGGCTTGAATATGAATCAGAAAATATCTTCTGTATATCCTCCTGGATCTGTTTGCTCTCCTGGATCCGCTCAACCAGTTCCATCATGAGAACCTGTCTTTTCTGCTCCAGAAGGTCGTGACCCTTTCGGGCAAGGGAAAGGGATCCCTTCAGTTTGACCATGTTGCCCCGGGTAGGTGCCAGGTTTCTATTCAAATTGAGATCTCACCCCTGAGTATGTATATGTGAAACCGGCGTTATTATCGCTGCTGTTTCTGATTTTTGAACTTTGATACATTCTGAATTTAGAACTTTCATAAAACTATGTCAATGACTATTTTCCGATCACCCAAAAAAGAAATGTTTCACAGAATAAAATGAGCTGGGTCTCTCAAAAAGGGAACGATAACAGAAGAAACTCTTATCGGTAGTTTTTCAGGCAAGCCCGCTCTGATCTTTTCAACCCCTTAACGACCATTTCATAAGAATGAAAGATCCAGTCCCTGATATTTTCATCACTGACGGATCCATCCATAGTAACTGTTATCCAGTGGCGTTTATTGAGGTGATAGCCAGGCTTGACAGAGGGATATATCTCCCTGAGCTGTAACGCTCTCTGAGGATCGGCCTTGAGGGATATCCTCAGTGGGTCTTCCTGCCAGGCGAGAAGGGCAAAGATCCTGTTCATCACCTTGAATACCATTACATCGGGCCCAAAGGGAAACTCCAGGGTTGATCCACTTTTCTCCAGGATCTCTCTCTGGTATTCTTCTATTTTCACAGTTCAGACTCCTCTCCGGGAAAATACCTCAAAACTCCTTAAAGAAAGTATATTCTCCTGCCTGCTGCAGTTTCAGGCAAATTCCCCGGGGTTTATTGTTGGATAAACCTCAAACCTATACAATAGACAAATGAACCCCTTAATATTCATAGATACATCCAGGGAAAACGTCCCATGTTCCTGAAAATACCAGTTCTTCAATACAAATGAAAAAAAATTTCCAAAAGGGAAACCTTTCATTCTGGAGGGATGAGTAAAATGGATATATCCTGTTACACAGAGCCTTCCCCGGAGACCTCTCCGGATGGTGAATCCCCTTTTAAGGCAAGACTCAATATCTCCCACCTGCTGTTATTAATTATAACAGCAGCCCTGATGCTGACATTAACACAGCCCCTTCAGGCTTCTGATAATAGATCAGCCGCCCTCGAAGAGATCCGCCTGGAAAGACAGGGGGTCAATGCCAACTGGATCAGGATCAGGGAATCCCTTCTCAAGGAAAATAGCGGGGAACCCTTCAATCTACCCAGGGCATGGAGCTTTACAGGCCATATCAACCTGGATGGAGAACAAACTGCCCTGACCGCAAAGGGAAAGGGCAGATTAACCTACAGTCTCAAGGAATATTTTGCAGGCAACCTGGTGATCATATACCTTTACGATCCTTCTTCAGGGGAATTCAGGTCGACGGATCAGGTGATAATGAACACCATATCTACGGGGATAGAATTAAAAGATGCAGAACTGCTTTTACCCTTTGCCCGTACCGATGATCCTGAGAATGTAAAACCCTTTACAATTACAATCAAAGAATTCTCTCCCGACAGGGATGAGATTTTTCCCGGTTTTCACTCAGAGGTGATAAGGGGCTCCGCGCAGGGCCAGAATATGGAACTTGACATATACTCTCCAAGGCTGACCTTGCCGCTGGAAGGGGAAATGATCACCCTTGACCGTTTTAACAGTGGTATCCGAATTCCACTGAAAGAACTAACAATGGCTGCAAAGGGAAAAGATCTTTTCTTCAATAGAAAATTAAATACAGGTATCAACATTGCAGATCTGTCAGTTCAGATCAGATTTGAAGACCCGGAACTCACAATAGACTTACCGGATGAAGAAATACTTGTCAACAAAGCTACAGACAATGATACTTACAATATATTGCCTATCCGGGCAGAAAATCTGGATAAAAGTGAAAACTGCAGTTACCGGTTCATTATCCTCAAAGGGCTGAAAAAGGTCGCCTTTCCAGGAGGTAACAGAGAGATGATCACATCATCAGGAGAAGCATATCTGGAACTGCTAGCACCAGGTACAGAGATGGATGATGTGACCCTTGAGGTCATGAGGGACTGTTCTGGCGGGCAGGGACAATCAGACCTGATTTCACTCACCCTGAGAAAACCAGCAAACCTCAGGAGTATGGAAGACTTTCAACTCAGGGAAAGGGGGTATTCTCCCTTTATCAGTTACAGGGAAATGCTTCTGGAGGGAAGACCCTATGAAATTAATATCCCCGGAAAAAGCAGAGAGAAAATAACGGATGGATATTCGCGGATGTTCCTTTACCAGGTCTTTGACCAGTTCGGGGTTCCCATCCGAAAAGAAGGACTTAAGGGAGAATCCAGGATAACCCTTCCGGAAGAAAACGCTGATTACAGGGTTGGAGGAACACCACTTCCCGTACTTATGGGTTATGAACAGGTTCCGGAAGGGAGAAACACTTTCAGAAAAGAATTGTTTACTGGAAAGGAAGGGTTGTTACCTGACAGGATAAACCTTCCTGTTTCTGGAGGATCATACGGGATACCCCCTGATATGGAAGTAACCATTGAACAGAGAATATACCTGATGGGATGGCTTTTGGGGTCACGGCAACTTCACCTGACCGAAAAGGAAATGAACGCAGGACCATGGAAAAGATAATAAAATAAACAAGATTAAATTCAGACATTTAACAGGGTGTATAATATTAAGACAGTTTATTTTCAACCCCAGTCAGGAGGGACAAATATGAGAAGATTTTCCTGTGTTCTTATGGCGACCATTATATTGTTAATTACCTGCAGCTGTGTTTTTGCATACCCGAGTTACGTAGCATCTCCGAGGCAGGTCTTCGATGACGGTGCAGCCCCGCAGGATCTGCGTCTTATCCAGGAGTTCAAAAACAGTTATCTGGATGGTTTCCCTCATCCCTCTTACCAGACCATTTCGAGGGAATTTGAAGATTATTTTGGTGGGAGCAGATGGTGGAATTATGATGAATATAATGTAGTAATGGCTGGCCTTACCTATGCCAACGGAAGAAAATCCCGGGTCAGGGTATCCTTCTACAGGGAAGGTTACGAACCCGTCTGGATAAGCTACGTGCAGATCGACGGCGAAGTAGTCTACCGCTGGGATGATGAATATAATCCTCTTAACCTTAATGATCTTCTCAGGGAAATATACAGCCTGCACTGAAGGGAATAAACTTTCCGTGCTGCCTTTGTGAAACAATGGGGAACTCCCCATTTCTAAATACAGGTACTGAGCTTTACGACTCTTCTTTCCTTTCTACGAGGAAGAAGGGGCGTTCTTTTTCTTAGAAGATATAACTGGCTTCCAGAAATATATGTGCACCAGGGGAGAGATCAGAAACACGGCCCCTGCAACAATCTGAAATGCCCTCGTGTAATCGAGAAGGGCTGACAGGTAGCCAATGATCAGAGGGCAGATGAAGAAGGACAAAGCCATGAGGAACCACACCATGGACGTGACCTTTGGTCTCAGTCTCGGAGGAGCAACATCACCTGCAAGAGCAAGGTGCATGGGAAAACCATAACCCATACCAAGCCCGAAAAGAATGCCGCACATCATGAACATTACGTTATTCCAGGCAAAGGTAGAAAGGAAAAGTCCTGCTGAAGTCAGGGCAAACATGGGAGCTGCAAGCTTCATCCGGGGAAACCTGTCAAGGTGCCTGAAGAGGAAAAGCCTTATGAAAACAGAAAGGGCCGCATTCGCCGAGATGAAAGATGAAGGGACCAGACCTTTTTCCATAGCCAGACCCGCCACGGAAAGGATACATGCATCCGTAAATGAAAAAAATATTATTGAAACAAAAAGTGCTCTTACCGAAGGAAGTCGGAAAAGATCTGAATAACTGCCCCAATCCTGTTTTTGCCTCTTTTCATATCCAACCTCCTCTATTTTAAAAGACATAACCAGAATAAGTGAAAGAAAGGATACCAAAGGTCCAAGCCATATGTAAAAAAGAGGATGTCCATGATGTAAAAGCCAGTCCGCCAGGGGAACCGCTGTGACTAAAGGTGCGATACATCCGGCAGACACAAGGGCAAACGAGGACCCCCTTATTTCATCCGGCACTGAAATGATCTGGTAGGTTGTAAGGCTTACAAGAAAAAGGCTTGAGGAAACTCCTGTAAGGATCCTCCAGAAAAGGATCTGGGTAATTGAAGAACCCGCCAGGGCAACTCCTGCACTGCTGATCAGGTTAACTGCTGCGGCCATAACAAGGGTCAGGTAAAATCCGTACTTCTCCACCAGCCTCACTACGAGAGGTCTCGAAAAGGTGGAAGCGGCATAATATGAACCAAGGACCCAGCCTATTATGCCTGGATCTACTATACCGTAGGTCTTTAGGTAAGGAGCAAGGAGATAATATACATTGCTCAGACTCATTAATGCAAAATTTGCTGCAAAAAATTTAAAGATCAGAAACCTGTAGTTTTTCATTGAAAACCCTTAACTAGTTTAATTTTCATTCCACATAGATTACATTCTTGACCATTTGCTTGTAAATGAAATGACAAAGCACAAGATATAGGATATACAAAGTCAAGAAGAAACTAATCCACTATATATTCTTTATTTTGTCATGACTAGCTTTTAATAGTTTTTTAAAGTACTTTTTTGTTCATGATCCTTAAAAAAATCTATTACGGTCTGGGCAAAAACCGCAGGACCTATCCAAAGAACATCTTCATTGATATCAAATTTTGAATGGTGATGTGGATATTGTGTATCCCTATCGGATCTAAAGGACCCCAAGCTAAAAAAGGTCCCTTTGGTTTCCAGGAGATAGTAAGCCATATCTTCTGCACCCATGCCCGGTGTTTTAATCTCGACAATATTTCTTTTACCCACGATTTTTGCCGCTGATTCCGCAAAGAATCGTGTGAAGTCTTCATCGTTTACTACCGCAGGGTAAAATTTTCCGTAGGTTATTTCTGCCTCTGCCCTGTTTGCATGAGCAATTGAGGAACATATCTCCTTGAACCTTTTTTCGATGAAGAGCCTGTCGTCCTTATCTAATGTTCTGATAGTTCCTTTAAATTCCACCGCTTCGGGTATAACGTTTGTGGTGGTACCTCCCTGAATCATACAAATGCTTAAAACCGCTTCATGGGTGGGATCGATCTCTCTGCTGACTATTCGTTGAAGAGAAGTTATCATTTCTGCGGAAGCTATAATGGGGTCGATACACTGGTGAGGTCTTGCCCCATGACCTCCCTGACCTCTCACATTAACGATAAATGAGTCTACAGCTGCCATCATTGATCCATAACGAATGCCGATCTGTCCATCCCCCACTTCTTTGAACAGTTGCCCTATATGCAATCCAATTACCGCATCGACGTGCGGGTTTTTCATACACCCCTCATCGATCATAATTTTAGCGCCCCCGGTAGTCTCTTCTGCAGGCTGAAAGATCATTTTTACAGTCCCCTTAAGGAGATTCTTATTCTCTGCAAGAATTTTTGCGGTGCCCAAAAGCATTGCCGTATGGGCATCATGTCCACAGGCATGCATATTGCCATTTACGGATGCGTAATCAAGACCAGTCTCTTCCTTTATGGGAAGGCCATCCATATCTGCCCTGAGAGCAATTGTCGGGCCCGTTTCCTCACCGCAGATTGTCGCCAACACCCCGGTTCCAGCCATGTTCTCATAGCTTATACCCATTTCGTTTAACCTGTCTTTGACAAATTGACAGGTTTGAAAAAGATCAAACCCAATTTCTGGTATCTGGTGTAACCGGCGTCTCCATTCAATAATATCCGAATGGAGATCCTGAGCGCATTGCTTTGCATTCATAGCCTTACCCCCCGATCGTTGGTTTGATGAAGTTTTAAATCATTATTGAAAAAAAGAACGATACCTATTCACTGATCGACTGACTATTAGATATTTGAAATTATGGATATCATCCATTGATTTCTTTCAGGAATGATTTAAGACTTTTATCTTTTAATTCGATCTCGTCCAACCTTACTTCAGAACGGTTGAATAAATTTTCCATCAGAATGAGAGAGGTTATTGTAATAATCGAATTTATCACTGGAGTTTCTACACCAAGTTTGTTGGCAAGCCCATGGATTAAAACCAAGCCACGAGCAACATCTTCGGTTAAATACCTGTGATTTAACGTCGGAGGAGATCCTATCCCTTTAAAACCTATTCCTTTATTGTAGAGGACATCGTAATCACAATTTTCCTTCTCCTGATAACCTTGTAAATAACCGATTTGGGTGTTCGGGATAATCTCGAGCCCCAAAGCCCTCCCTATAGCAATTCGTTCTTCATCCACAGCTTTTATCAGTCTACCCACAGCCGATGTTACGCCCTCTTCATAGAACAGAAAATCGCCCTTGGTCCGTTCGATTAATGCTGCGTTCATTAAGACTATTGCAGGATGGATAACAGGATTAGCATTTTGGAGAAAGGTCTGCAAAATGTTTTTAGCTAAAGACATGCCGGGATAAACTGACTTCACTTTTTGTAGAATTTCTGCACCAGAAGAACTCGGAAGCCCGGCCAGGAATATTCCTCCCTTAAGTTTATTGAAAACATGGATTTTTCCTGGTTCTATTAGACGAACTGCGTAGGGGAGAGTATGTGTTTCAGCCAGAAGAAACCTGTGAGACCCAAGATCTTCTCCTAAAGCCTTCTTGAACACAATTGAACCCCCACATGATCCGGGACAAATTATGACAGTCTGCCCGTTTTTCAAGAAAGGCACGCAGGCTTTTGCGAAAGGCTTAGTTGCATAGGAAGGGCCTACAACAAAAGTAATGTCTGCCTCATCAAGCACCTTCTCAATCTCGCATCCTGCATATCTAACCGGAGCGAAACCCCGAAGGGCACCTTCCGATTCAATCCCGCCAGCTCGACTAATCACTGAGATATTTTCCATAAATTCCGGAAAATCATAAAGGAATACATCGTATCCGTGATAAGCAAAATCAAAGGCAACTGCAGTTCCGCCATTTCCTGATCCCAGAACAGCGATTTTCATGAAATAATTCCCTCATTTCGTCGATAATTATTTTCATTTACAGCAGTTTATTCTGCAGGCTTAAATATGAATTTTATGGTTCCCCTAAGAAAATTGTTATTCTCAAAAAGAATCTTTCCGGTGCTCAGAAGCATTGCAATATTGGTATCATTCTCAAAGACATGCATTTCTCGGTTTGGTAACGCATCTCATCCTGGGTAATCTCGTCTTTTATTTCAAAGCAGTCCATATCTGATCTAAGCATAATTGTATGGTCCATCTACTTTTCTCTGATCAAAACAATAACTTCAGTTCGGATATCTGGTTTAGTGGACCTATTCATACAGCAATATCCAAATGGATATCCTTAAGTGGATTGTTTTACATTCATAGTCTTTTCTTCATATCTTGTATCTGATCACGCTTTAAATCGTTATTGAAAAAACAAAAGATACCCTTCACTGACTGAACGATTTTATAAAGCCAGGTAGCTCAGTCAACAGTAATCGCCAAGTTACGGCAGCTCCAGATTTCTATTAAATTAAAGGAAAAAGAGGTGGATTAGATCAGGGTTGTCTAACTTGTGTTTATACTGTGCTATCTGATCAAACTTAAAATCAGGCCCGAGTAATAATTTTGTCCTACGCAGGCCTGATTTGGTTTTGTAGAACCCTTGTAACTATCTTTTAAAAGGGTCCATAATTAATGAATACCGCTACCATCATCATAACTGCAGCAAATAAATGCAAATAGATCATCAATGGAATAATAAACTTAAACCATTTATCATAAGGGATTTTGGCGATACTGAGGCCAGCCATCAGAACCCCTGAAGTCGGAAATAGGGAATTCGACAAACCATCACCCATTTGATATGCCAGGACTGCGGTCTGCCTTGTCAGATTAGCCACATCTGCTAGAGGGGCCATTATAGGCATGGTCGTAGCCGCCTGCCCACTGCCAGAGTTAATGAAGAAATTGATGAATGTCTGAACCGAAAGCATTGCTACTGCGGCGATGGATCGAGGCAGGAATGTTACTGCCTGGGCTCCTGCATGGATTATGCTATCAATGATCTGTCCATCTGTCATGACTACGACAATACCTCTAGTAAGGCCTATCACTAGAGCACCGAATGTTAACGATCGAGCACCTTCAATAAAATCGGTAGCGATTTTTCCGGGGTTATTCCCTCCTACCAGTCCCGATATGATCCCCATTGTAAGGAAAATGGCGGTGAGGTCCGAACTGGTGCTCCAACCGTGAGTAACACCATAGACTATAAAACCAAAGCCGATAACAACTACAGCTAAGACCATCTTTTGTCTCGAGGTTAAGGCCGCAAAGTGCTTTTGTTTAAGCTCTTCTTCTTTTTCCAACTGCTCCAGATCGTAAACCAGGCTTTTTGAAGGATCGGACTTTATCTTCAAGGCATAGGAAAGAAGAAAGAACGCTCCAATAGCCCAAAATCCCAGAAGAACAATCACTCTCAATCCCATTCCGGAGAAAAGGGGAAGGCCTGCTATCCCCTGGGCTACCCCTACAGTAAAGGGATTTAGAACTCCTCCTGCAAAACCGGCAAGTGCCCCTAAGGTAACCATGGCCATGCCCACCAGGGCATCAAAACCAAGGCCTCTTGCCAGAACAACTCCCATAGGTATAAATATAAGGGTTGATTCAGCCATGCCGAATGTTGCTCCGCCAGCAGCAAAAACCAGCATCGTGACAGGAATGAGAATTTTCTCTTTTCCTGCCAGTTTTTTTACTAATGTTGCTATTCCTGTCTCTATTGCCCCGGTACCGTTTATCATGCCAAAAGAACCACCGATAATAAAAACCAGGAAGATTATCCAGCCGGCCTGGTTCATGCCCTTGGGGATAGCCTGGATAATTTCGAAGGGTTTGACCGGATTTTGCGGTACATTTTTGAAGGAGGCTGCATCTACAATGGTTCTTCCGGTATTCGGATCAGTAACCCTGTCGTATACGCCGGCCGGGACAAGATAAGTTGCAGCGGCGGCAATCAGGATTATGCAAAAGATCAAAACGTAAGTGTGAGGAACCCAGCTCTTTTTCTTCCTGTTGTCAAGATTAGCGTCTGTTTGCTGAAGTTTCATAATAACCCTCCTCTATGGTGGAATATTTTTTTAAAAGATCATGACTCTTTTCAAGCTCTCCTCCTTCCCTCTGTAGTTTTGCGCCACTGGAGTTATTTTGCTGTAACTTTCTTGAAATCACTTTTGGTCAATTATTTACAGCAATCAACAGCCAATGACGCCAGAACCGGAACAGCTGAAATTAATGTGGAAGTAACTTGGACAACCTGTTTAATTTTCAAGGTTCTGAAAAAAGAGACCTGTTTTAAATCTTATCCAAAATGGACTCTCAACACATTGCAACTCCTGATAGCTATTTTTATCTGCTTCTACTCTGGACAGCTCTGATATTTATTCTTTATTGAAAAACAGGATAAATCACCCTGGTTCCTGCAAAATAACATCCAGGGTGATTTCCTCTGCTGTTCACAATATGTTCATATTGATCATTATGTAATTGACACTTAAACTCCCATCATACCGATAACGATAAACAGGGCTCCAGCCAGGGCACCTGATAACAAAGCGTAAGGTAGCTGTGTTGATACATGATCCATGTGGTCTGAAGCTGCACCAAAGGAAGACAGGCATGTTGTATCCGACACAGGAGAACAGTGATCGCCAAAAAGACCTCCGCCTACAATTCCTCCAACTGTTGCCAGAACTAATGGAGAAACGACTCCCCCGGAAATACCGAAAGCAATGGGCATAACAAACGGGGTAACTATGGCATAAGTCCCCCAGGATGTACCCGTAAAGAAGGAAATGAATGCACCCGTAATGAAAGTAATGAGGGGAAGCATTCCTGCCGTCATCCATGTTTCAGTTACTGAAATAATATACTGCTGAGCTCCCAGACCCTTGGAAATAGTATTAATACAATAAGCAAGGGCAAGTATCATGATAGCAGGCAGAACAGCCTTGATCCCTTTTACAGCAACATCCATTCCATCTTTGACGCTCTTGAAATATCCACCGAAAGACATGGCTACTGCCTGGTACATTACGGCAGCAAAGAATGCTTCGAGTATTTTTGCACTACCCAGCATAAAGAAGGTTCCCAAAGCAATACCGATGACTATAAGTACAGGGAAGACAAGGAAAAAGAGAAGATTTGTTTTCTTGCCTTGAAGCGCTTTGATATCATCCATTTCTTCCCCAGTAAGAGGTGAAGCCCCATCGCGGAGAACTTTCCCTTCATTTTTTGCCCTTAATTCAGCCGTTCTCATGGGGCCAAAGTTAGGAATGACCTGCCAGGCAATAAGTCCGCAAAGAATAACTGCAAACCATCCGTAAAAGTTGAAGGGAATGGCCTTGATAAATAAACCCATTCCTTCCTCAACGGTTGTAATTGGACCATATCCGACCAAAAGACCGGCAATGTATACTGCCCAGCCGCTTAAAGGAATGAGAGTACAGACCGGTGCACTTCCAGAGTCAAGTTCATAGGCAAGCATTTCCCTCGAGACTTTGTACTTATCTGTAAGAGGCCTGGCTATGGGCCCGCTGAACAGGGGGCTGAAATAATCGCTGAAGAACACAAAGATCCCTAAAAGCCAACCGAATCCGGAAGCAGCCCTCCTGGTCCTTATCTTCGTTGAAGCCCACTCTGTAAAAGCTGTTATCACTCCAGCCCTCAGATAAAGGGCTATCATTATCCCGACAGCAACCTCAATCATCATAACCCAGATAAAGTCACCATTGCCCAAAGCTGTCAGGAACAGCTTCTTCAGGCCCGTTGCAGGATCAAAGCCAGCAAGCACTACTCCAGTCAGGCATCCTATCATAAGAGAAAAAACTGCATCTTTGGTCCAAAAAGCGAGTACAAGAGCAAGAACTACCGGCAACATCGAAAGAATTCCAAAAGTCCCTTCAATTTCCATGATCATACCTCCCCTTTAGATTTTTCAGGCTATAGCTACAGCATATTTCTGTTTCTATTCCCCCCCCTAAAAAAAAATGTCAACCCTCCCTATATCAAATATTTTCCATCTCTTACGAATTTCGGAGCCTGCAAATATCGAAGATCTTTCCTCCCATATTTCGGGAACTATGTATTAATCCCAGGGAAATTCTTCCCTGATGATGGACATACCACGAACCTCTACCTCTTTTTCGACAAGGTCAAAGGGAACATCAATAGGTAATGCAACTCCTGGTCTATTGAATTTTCCATCAAGGATCAGCTGAGCTCCTATGCTGGCCGTAAAACCTACGGTTCTCTGCATTGCTGTAAAACCGGTTGCGAGATCCCGCCTGTCGATCAGCTGATAGGTAACTCTTTTTTTCTTTCCTTCTGCTTTCCCTCTTACATCCATCCTTACCAGAGCCATATCCTGTTCGTCCTTTTTGTAGTAAAACTGGTCCTGAGAAGCTAAGAGGGAGGCACAGAATTCTGCAGGTACCACAGATGTATTCCCGACCTTGACAGGTTTCTGATCAAGGAAACCGCTCTTGGCCATTGCTTCCCAGAATGCACCGTGACCCTCCCAGCGGCAGATGTAACGTCCCATTTCGCGTATAGTCCCTTTTAGACCAAATAACTCCGCATAGTGTTGTGTATTTCCATTGGGGAAACACTCCAGGGTTCTCCCGATCTCGGGAATGTCAAGATGGTGCATGTTTTCCCTGGAAAACATGTCTCTGGCCGCTACTTCCAAAGTTTTTCCACCTGATATTATTTTTGCAGGACGAAGGTAGGAAAGCATAACTCCGATAATTGACCATGTAAACTTGTACTTTAGTGGATTATCTTCAACCTCCGGAGCAGGGAATCCGGCACCATAGGAATAAAATTCCGAAACTTCATCAAACTCTGATAAAGCCTTTGATCCAAGCACAAGGTCAAGACCGGGATCCATCCCAAATTCTGTCAGAATAGTAATACCTTTTTCCTTTGCCTTTCTGTCAAGTTCGGCAAGGGCTTTCCTCTGCCCGGATACTTTGGTTTTATCTTCCTCTCCCGGATTAACGTAATACATACTGCTGACCAGATTTACACCCAGTTCCGCAGCAAGCAGCCCAGTAGAAAACGCAAATTTCCCTGGAAGAAATTCAAGAACAACATCTGCACCTTCCATCAATTTCGATAGTTGCCCTTTATCACTAGCATCAAGCTTAGAGGATTTAACTCGTTCAGATGGGTATTGTTTCAACAACACCTCAAGATCTGATCTGTTGTCAGCCACTATAATTTCTGAAACATGGGTTCTGTTCACAAGGTCGTACAAAGCTGCCTGTCCCTGCATACCATAACCAAGAATAACTACCTTTTTCCCGTTCAAAGTCACATACCTCCTCTATGAATTCTTTTATGAATTTTTTAATGTATTCATTTCTAATGGTCAAAAAAAATGCAGTAGTATTTACCGCATTTTTATAAGCATCTCGTATGTTCTCCGAATATGCTTACACATCAATTCAGAAGCCAGTTCAGAATCCTTCGCTTCTATAGCATCGAGGATCTCGTTATGCTGAAGGGGAGTCAACTGGGGCATCTCTGCATCCCTGTAGAAGCTGTCAAAATAGAATATATATACATTTGACCGCCAGAAAAGGTTTCTACAGCATTTTTGAAGATATTGATTTCCTGATAGCTGCGCCAGACCCAGGTGAAAAGCTTCATTCAGTTTAGCCTCTTCTCCTTTATTCTTAGAAAGGAATGCTTCCTTTTCTCTTTTTACGACATTTCTCAATTTCGCAATGTCTTCTTTCGTGGCATTAAGAGCCGCCGCTGAAGCGACATAACTCGCTACAGCTTCCCTTGCAAAAAAAACCTGTTTGGCATCGTCAGCTGTGGGTAACGGAATAAAGCAACCCTTTTTTTTCATCCGCTCAAGAAAACCCTCTGTCACAAGCCTTGCTAAAGCCCGGCTCACAGGAGTACGGCTCATATTCAGTTTTGAAGACAGCTCAACTTCAAGCAAAAAATCTCCAGGCTTGTACTCGTTGGTCAATATCAATTCAACGATAGATCTATAGGCTCTTTCTTCCGAGTTTTCTGTGTTTTTGTTCATTTTCTGCCTTTCAATGCATTCATAGATGTATTCAGATATCGAATTTCCTAAATTATCTGTCAGTTGAACTGCTTTGTCAATAATACATAGTCAGGAAATTACCTGATAGCGTTCGACATTAATTTCCCGGTCCCCTTAATTACAGATCAGCTCTTCTTTTTCCTTGAAAAGGATGTTTTCTGTTTCCAGTTCTTCAAGGGCTAACTCATATATATCTGGGGAAAAGGGACCGACAACACCCGGACTTGAGAATCTTTCCTCAAGAATAAGTTTTGCACCTATTGCCGGAGGAATACCTGTAGTTCTAGCAACAGAAGTATCCTCTCCAGGAATACCATAATCCACCATGGTTGACTTATGTAATACTCTCTTTCCTGAAACCGGGTAATAAGAAAGGAATCTGTGCTCCATTATTACAAGATCCTTTTCGGATTTCTGATAATATAGTTTATCAAAATATAACCTGGAGATAACATCTCTTGGACTGCCATGCTCCATTGGGATTAATTCATCTGAAAAGAGTCCAAGCCATTTCAATCTCTGATAAATGGCCATGTAGGGCTCTATGTTTAATTTTTTGCATAAGATTTCCTCAAAACTATCTCTGGAGGAAGCTTCAAGAAGTTTTGCAGAAAAATCCCTGTAGGTCAGACCGGAAAGTTCCATCCTGGTTTCTTCAAAAAGACCCATTTCGAGCATCGTGCAAATGGTCTCGCTCCACCCAAGATAACGGACTGTTCCTCTGTAAATACTTTTTGCTTCTTTAATACCGTACATATCAAGATAGGGAAGAGAATTGCCATTTGCGTAAACCTCGAAACAGCCAAGGTCTTCTACTTCGATAAGATCTGAATACTTAAAGGTTTCTCCTCCGGGAAGCAATACTTCCTTACCATTCCTGAGAAATCTGGCATCCCTCTTACTTGCCCCGATAAGGCCAGCTGGAGCCCAGGAAAGTTTGTATCCCATGGGATTCGTATTATCCTTTGCTGAAGGAATGGCTCCGCAAACTGACCAGAAGGACTCTATCTTTCCACCTTCATCATGGATCTTTCTTATAGTTTTTACAGCTGACATATGATCTATTCCAGGATCAAGTCCAAGTTCACAAAGGATTGTCACCCCTGCTTGTCTGGCTTTTGTATCAAGAAGTCTAGTTTCCTCATCAATATAAGAAGGATTTACCGTAGGAATAGCTCTTTCTATACATTGTTCGGCAATCTGTTTCATAAATGATGCGGGGAGGAGGTTCACTACAAGATCAGGGTTAAGCTTGTCCATAAGCAATTCAGATTCACTACCCGCGTTTCCCACAATACCCTTCCCTCGCGGGTGACCGCCAATGACATGAACAAGATTTTCCTCCTTCAGATCCACCACTGTCACATGGTATCCCGGCTCTTTCAAAAGGTACTGAACACATGGCCGGGCTACTCTTCCTGCACCAAGAACAAGAATCTCTTTCAAAAAAATACCTCCTCCTGAATTTAACAGTCTGCCATAAAGAATTCGTTCTTTAACCAGGATAATCCTTTAAAGGTTCTACATCAGACCGCCTGATTCACGTAGTTAACAAGAGTAATAAAATCGAATACAGGGAGACCTGTCGCACTCCGTATAGCCTTTGAAAAGGGCGGCATATCCGTGCATTCAAGGACAAAAGCCCCTACATCAGGATACTGTTTTTTTGCCAGTAGACCTGCCTCGATTATTTCCTTCTCAATAAGTCCCATATCCACTCCTGGAACCTTGGAATCCAACACTTTCCCCCATTCTTCCCATTCTTCCATACCTATAATATGAACTGGGGCAAGATCAGCAATACCGCAGTTCTGGAAATGAAGTGGAGTAAGACTTGCTTTTCTCGCCGTAATAACAGCCACGGACTGTCCTTTCTTTAAGGTCCTCAACACAAAAGGTATCTGCATGAGACTCGAAGTAAAAACAGGAACGTTTACAGAATCGGCCAGTCTTTTCTGGTGGATAGCATTAAAACCGCAACTGGTTGTGATAGCTTTTACGCCTTCTGCTATCATTTCCTTCATTAGAGAAACCATCCTCTGCAATACTGTTTCATCCGGGTTGATGACGATGCTTTCTGCACTGGCACCTTCTACTCGCCTTATCTGGACTGGATAATCGTAAGATTCCAGATTGGTACTGTTCCCCTTCAGCTTTTCCAGCTGCATAAGACCTGGAGGAACAAGTCCACCTTCCCATGCCAGAATGCCTATCCTGGGTAAACTATCGTTTCCCATTAATTAGTCCTCCTGTGATAAAAAAATATCTTCTCAAAGAAGCATCCATTTTATATAAATATTTTTCCTTGAGAAGTTAATTCCACTAAACTGTGGTGAAAATAGATATCAGTTAATTTATTACCGACAACAGAAAATGAGAGGTTAGAAAGTTCCGGACCGCCCAGATTTTTCGCTCCCCCAGTTTCAAAAGCAAGATTAACGATCTTTGCATCTGAAAGATCTCCAGAAAGATTCTTTCGGAGTTCTCCGTTCCAGGCAGTTGCAACCCCTATGGCAACAGTCCCTGTCCCGCACGAAGGTTCAATATGATCGTCTGGAATATAATGAGGGAATACGGCCCTTAGATCTCCTTTGTGAGAGCAATTCCAATCATAAACAGCATAATCAAGACCAATAGCTCTATTAAAAGACATGGCCTTTTCCTGTAATTCAAAAAGGATATTCTTTGATGCCGGATCCATTTTTTCCAGGTCCAATACAGGAAAAGCTTTTTTAATTTCATCTGCGTTAACTACCAGGAACTTGCCAACACGAAATACCTGTATATCCATAACCAACATTTCCTCTATCCCGGAGGAATAAAGCTCTTCTGCAAAAATATCCATTTTTGTTATCGTACGAAATACTTTGTCGCCTGACTTGAAAATATCTATTCTATGGTTACCTCCATCAAGGTCTAAAAAGATTTCCTGATGGGTGTCAAAGGAAGAAAAACCGAATCTCTCTCCCAGGTATGACTCGCCCATGGCTTTTCCCAAAACCTGGGTCATGCCTCCACAGGCAGTTATAAACCTTTTTGTTGTTGGACTTACGATTTTGATCTTTAAAGTCTTTTCTTTACCTGAAGGATAAATTATGGCAGCTTCATCTGAAAAGATGTGTTTTTCATCCAGAGCTATCAAAGCCTCCTCCAGTTCCTTTCCAGGGGTAAACTGCTCTCCAGAAAAAAGAGAAATTGTATTTCCACCCATATGCCCCCTGACATAATCAAGGCAAATGCCTTTCATTGTTTCACCTCCTTTAACGAACTTTATCGAGGCCATGTATGAATACATGGATGTATGCATTATTATCTCAAGGCTGATTATCCTGTTTTTTTCAGAGGTTGTCAATAATTAAACAAAGATTAACTTGTATGTCATTTCCTGAGGATAGTTGATAATGATTATCTTTACTGCTAGAGTATGTTACATGTAGATTCCTTCATATTCTTGAAAAACAGGGGGAACAGATCCAGTCTACCCTTGCAACTCCGGAGATAAGACTGGCCTATAACTAGAAAACAAGTATTTCTTCTCCTCATTTACCATTCCTCGATATAGGAAAAAGCCGGGCCTTAGAGCCCGGTTTTTTCTACTCCAGCTATCTCGATTCAGGTTATTCTTCAATTTCGAATATTTCCACTGCTTCCTTGTACAGGCTTCCACATTTTCGCACAATTGTATAAAGATGGATATTTCAATTCCTGATCATATCAGTGCATCTTTATCTGCTCGAGAATTTCAATGAACACGATCATCAGGAGAAAACAGCTTGCATCCATAATAGATATCTCCATAGTTCTGATGTTGATCGTGACTTCTGAAGGGGAACGATAGAGGAAGAACCTGGGAATGACCCTCGGGGTCCTTCGAGAATATTCAATATAGTCCTCACCAAATAACTCCTGAAGTCTTTTTTCTTCCCCCTTTATCACAAAATGATAGTAACCCCAGAATAAGGGTACCATCAATCCTGCAAGGGCCAGATTCTGGCCGGCAAACATTAACCCAACCCCGCCGATAAACGAAAAAAGATACAGAGGGTTCCTGCAGATGGAAAAAGGACCGTCTTTCACCAGTTCGGTGTCCTTACGGCCGCAGATGAAAAGGGAGGTCCATATCCGTCCGATGGATGCCACCATCAGGAAGAAGAATCCCAAATATTCGAGATAGGGATCATAAAAAGATTTATCGCTAATTGGCGAAATGGTCAATATTAATAAAACTGGAAGGATAATGATCCAGGTGAGCCTGCTTCGGTTTCTTTCAAAGAAATTTTTCAAACTTGACATCTCCAGTCTCAATAGTTCTTCAGAAAAGAATCCCCTCGGGGATCTGATGGAACATAACGGTTATGTTAATTTTCTGAAAGAGTTCGCTCTACAACAATTTCGGGCCTGAAAACTGCTGTAGAGACTTTTAATCAAATATTTTCTGAAGTCCCGAAAGTATTTAAAATCAGTCTGTATGATCCTGAGCAGAACAGAAGCAGGAAATGATGAGAATTCACAAATGGCGGAAGGAAATTTTGGGGGTTCAAGAAAAATCATTCTGCATATCTTATAAAACAAAATATCATCTCTTTTAAAGTCCGCAAAGCCGGACACTGAAGCCCGGCTTTGTCATATCGATTCAGACTATTCATCACTTTCGAAGAGAGTCACAGTTTCCTTGAGATGTTCCCTTATGCTTATGTGCTGGGGACAGAGGGATTCACACTGTCCGCATTCGATACAGGCTGATGCCTTTCCTCCAGCTCTGAGAAAAATGTTATAGGTATTTTTTGCATTCTCCGGATCTTCGAACATGTAAGCCATGTTGAGGCGATTAAAACATTCAGGGATATTCACCCCTGCGGGACATGGCATACAGTAACGGCAGTTGGTGCAGGGTACTCTCATTCTGTCCCGGTATATATCCCTGACCCTCGAGATCATTTCCATTTCTTTTTCAGTAAGACTCTCAGCTACCCCCTTCTCAGAAGCCCTGATATTATCCTCCACCTGTTCCATGGTGGACATACCGCTAAGCAAAAGAGTCACCTCCGGGTGGTTCCATACCCATCTCAGACCCCAATTGGCTGGAGATACCTTTTCATTACTCTCATTCCATATCTTCCGGACATCCTCGGGCTGGTTTCTGACAAGATGGCCGCCCCTGAGGGGCTCCATTATGATAACTCCCAGATCCTTTGATACCGCATATTTCAAGCCTTCCGTTCCGGCCTGATAGTTCTCGTCCATGTAGTTGTACTGGATCTGGCAGAAATTCCAGGGATAGGCATCGACGATCTCCTTGAAAACACGAAGCTGGTCATGGAAGGAAAACCCTATATGCCTTATCCTGCCGTCGGCCTTTGCCTTTTCGATAAAGTCGAAAACACCAAGATCCAAGACCCTTGACCATCTATCCTTTGTCAGTCCATGGATCATATAGTAATCTACATGATCAGTCTGAATTTTTTTCAGCTGTTCATTGAGGTAAAAGTCCATATCTTCCCTGGATCTGATCATCCATGTGGGAAGCTTGGTGGCAAGGAATATCCTTTCCCGATATCCATCCTGGAGGGCGCGGCCGACAAGGGGCTCACTTTTTTCATTGTGGTAAGGCCAGGCAGTATCAATATAATTTACACCATTATCTATGGCATAACGGATCATTCTGATCGCTTCGGCTTCATCAATATTTTCCGGATCATTTCCAAGAAGGGGGAATCGCATGCATCCAAAACCAAGTATGGAAAGCTTGTCCTCAGATCTTTTCATGGTTCTAAAAAGCATATTTTCACACTCCTTCAGGTCAATATTTGAGTAAAAGGGCTATTCTGTTGCCTGGATTTTTCCTGGCATCCCTTATATATGCCTCCACAACACTTGAAGGCATATTGTAAAGCCTGATCTTTTTCAATATTTTCTTTTTCACATCTTCCCAGAAATCTTTTCCCGCCTGAATACTTTTCCTTTCCTCTTCCAGGGGTACCATACTGAAAAGTACCATGGCGTCAGGATCCAGTTTACGGTCCGTTATCACTTCTATGCTCCACTGAGGCATTGTTATACTCCTGTCCCCTCATAAACCAAGCCTGCCAGCTCGAGCATTGACTTGAGAAGAACATCTGCACCCCGATCAACATCTTTCCAGTCCGTGCTCTCCTCGGGACAGTGACTTCGCCCCCCGATCGAAGGAACAAAGATCATGGCTGTCGGGCACAGGCGATGCATGAACTGAGCATCATGCCCGGCACCACTGGGCAGGTTCATGTAACTGCAACCGCTTTTTCTGGCAACCCTCTCCACTAGATGAACCATAGAAAGTGGAAACCGTATGGGGAGGGCATCTACTCTCTGTTCCAGCTGGAAATCAAGACCATGTTTTTCTGCTATTTTCGCCACCAGGCTCTCTACCTTTTCTTTACCACTTTCGAAGAGCTTTTTATCGTATTGGCGAAAATCAATGGTGAACCAGGTTTCTGCAGGAATAACGTTAACTACATCAGGAAGGGGGTGAAGCCTTCCAACGGTCGACCTGGTATCATTACCAAGTTCTTCGGCAAGCTTTCTCAGCTCACAGCATAATTCAGCTGCAGCAAGAAGGCTGTCTTTCCGGTACTCAAGAGGTGTTGTCCCAGCATGATTAGCCTCCCCTTTGTAGGTTCCATACCACCAGGCTATTCCCTGGATTCCCTGGACAATGCCTATATCCATACCCTCTCGGTGAAGGACAGGCCCCTGTTCTACATGAAGTTCAAGGTATGCGGAAGCTTCCAGTCTGTCATTACCCGAATAGCCCGTTTCTTCGAGAGCCATCCCTACTGTAACATGGTCATCATCCATGGAACCCAGTGCTCTTTCCAGGTCCAGCAATCCTGCAGCGAACATGCTTCCCATCATGTCGGGCTGAAAACGGGCACCTTCCTCGTTAGTAAAAGCGGCTACAGCAAGGGGTTTTTCTGTACGTATACCGTGGTCATTGAGGGTCCTTATAACCTCAAGGGCGGCCAGTACTCCAAGGGCCCCATCAAACATCCCGGCATTTTTAACAGTATCGAGATGGGATCCGGCCATAACTGGTTTAGCCTTCATATCCCTTCCCTGCCTAATTCCCCATATATTACCCACAGGGTCCAGGCATACCTGCAATCCAGCCTCTTCAAGCCAACGAACGAAAAGGTTCCGGCCCTCGCGGTCCTCCTGACTCAGAGTCAGACGGGTCCTGCCCGCACCGGGATCATTTAGTCCTATCTCCCCCATTTCTTCGAGGGATCTTTTCAATCTTTCTGAATTTATAGCGATCATTCTGATAACTGAACCTCCTCTGAAACAAACCTGATCATCGGGATATTTTACACCAAAACAGTATTACGCCCTAGGGTATACCTCATAATTATGTTAACATATAGTAAAGATAATATCTATTTAACCTGATAACACTATGCAAGGAGGATAGGGCATGAAATATCGTGTAATATACACCCATCCAAACCCGAAAAGCTTCAACCATGCAGTCCTGGAAGCGGTAATGGAAGAGCTCGAGCATGCAGGAGCAGATTATGAAATAACAGACCTTTACGCTGAATCCTTTGATCCGGTACTTGTAAATTCCGACATTGAAGCCCTTCGAACAGGGACACCTTCTGAAGATATCGTCCTGGAGCAGAAAATGGTTTCCGAAGCGGATATGCTTATCTTCATTTTTCCGGTATGGTGGTTCAGCATGCCAGCAATTCTGAAGGGATATACGGACAGGGTTTTTTCTGCAGGTTTTGCTTTCGAAATCACAGAAAAGAGTGTTTCAGGCCTCCTGGAAGGTAAAAAGGTGGCCATCTTCAATACTACAGGAGGCAGCAGTGAGGCCTATGATAATTACGGATACGGAGATGCCTTTCGAAAATGTATCTGTGAAGGGATCTTCAGATTTTGCGGAATGGAAGTTCTACTTCAGCATTTTCTATATGCCGTTCCCGCTGTTACAACGGAAGAACGAGAGAAAATGCTTGAAGAAGTAAGGATCCTTATGAGAAAAACTGTGATAATTAACAATTAAAACACGTTATGCTTTCGTCTACACTGTTATGGTTACAGCTTTATTGGTACACATCACTCCAGCTTTTTCTGAACTTTTCTTTTTGGACTCCTTGTGGCGATACATTTCAAGGTCCGCTTCCATGATCAATCTGTCTATGGATACTTCAGGAAAGGAAACCTGTTCTTTTAGAACAGAACCAATACTTATGTCGAGGATCCGCGCAAAACTGGTTTCACTGAACCAGTTATGAAACTCCATAGTGATCCTCTTCTCCAGAGATTGGAGCCCTTGCCCGTCAATAGAAGTGAAAACGAGAAATTCGTCCCCTCCTATCCTGGCTACTATATCGCTCTTTCTGCATATCTTGAGGAGAAGAAGCCCCATCTGCTGGATAACGTGGTCACCAATACTATGGCCAAACCGGTCGTTGATGGACTTGAAATTATCCATATCGATCATCAGACAGCCTATGGGACGGTCTTCCTTTGAAACTCTGGCCAGCATCCCTTCGGACAATTCCATTAGACCTATTCTGTTGTAAAGGCCTGTCAGGGGATCCTTCATGGTTGCTGTTTTCAACTGTTTGAATATCCGGTCAAAGGGATTATCCAGACCAGATATGATGATCCCCTCATATATCAGGTAAAATGAAACCAGTTTAAATATATGACCCATAATATTCATTAATCCGTAAGAATCCCTGTAGAGGGTAAAAGAAAGCTCCGAGGCAATGGTAAAGATAATTGACAGAAGCAGGGCTTTCCTGACCAATCCACTGGAGGTAAGATCTTTTTTCTGCCTGATCACAATAAAGGCAGCAAGCAGTATAAGAGAAATCAGGTATTCGTTCAGTATCTTGAAAAGTGTAAGACCTTCGGAAGCTATATAACATGAGGGAAATATATTCCATTTGAAAATAGAGGCAAGAACTGTAATTATTATGAAACCAAAAACACAGGTTAATGTGAGTCTGGTAATTCTTTTTTTAGCAATAAAAGGCACGATCAAGAGAGAAAACCCTTCAATGTAACGGGCGCTTATCCATAGCTGCGCTGCCATATCTGTTCCCGAAAGGGGCAGAACACCCATGCCTTCGTAGACAAGGGTATGGATAAGATCTAGAAAAGCAACCGCACAATAAGCATGACCCAGAAAAAAGAGTATATTATCCCTGGAATATCTATAGGTTCTTACAGAAATGATATAGATAAGCATAGCCACCATTATTGACCAGCCCTCTACAATAATATGAGAGAAAAGGAAGTTGATCCTTGCAAGGAGAAAGATCCCTATTGAAGAAAATATAAGGGCTCCCACGAATTCAGGACTCATAAGAGATCGTTCATCTTGATGGTTTAAAGAGTTATGAATTACCGATTGCCACTCCTGCATAAATATCCCCCCACAAAAAAAGCCTTCAGCAACTGGCCGAAGGCGCATAAATTTCCTGTATATGCACTTTTCGGCAACCCGGCTATCTATTCCTCTGGACTTAGACCCGTGGCTTTGCGTCACCGCCTCTCGACGGTTTTGCCTTTTCGAAGTATTTAAAGCTACCGTTGTCATAGAAAGATTACTACATAAGTGTACAGATATTTATTACTCTATGATCATATATACTGGGACTTTCAGACCATGTTCAGGGGGACTTTCAGACTGAAATGAAGTATAGCTGCTTTATTCAGGACACTCATTGAGGTAATTATTTACTATTTCAACTACCCTTTCGATAACTTCCTCCTTTTCATGCCTTCGAAGAACTATACATTCCCGTGCCGGGGCATCACAGAGGATACACTTCCTGGGAGAAAGACCGAACTGCTCTCTTGATAAACAGGTGCCATTCGCATCCATTACATCAAGGTCCATGATCCGGCCCATGGAGTGGCTTTCTTCGAAACCAAGGGCAAGTTCCTTGATCTTTTCTGCAGGAAGATCCAGAACCAGAAATCCTTCAGGACCATCATGACCGATCCGCCGCTCCAGATGTATGACAGGGATCTGTCTTAGCTTCAACAGTTCTTTCAGTTCCTCCAGAACTCTCTTGTGAGCATCCAGGAATACGTCCCCGGTCTTGTTCGATCCCGGTATGTTAAGAATAAAGGTCAATAACGGTCGGCTATATTCTTCAACCAGCTTTAACCTGTGATTCCATCTGGCTTCCCTTGCCTCCAGAATTTTTTTTAACATGCTCTTACACCTGATCTGTCATTAACAAGGGGAAATTTGCCAGGACTGGACACACACTGATCAATAGCTTTTTTTACAATATCAGGAGAAATAGAGTGAACACACCATCTATCTCCCTTACACGCAAGTTTGCCTTTTACAACACAGGGAGAACATGGGATATTACAGAAAAGACTCCAGACGTTTGGACCTAAGGGGGCAAACTTGTCCAGCCTTTCGAAAGGAGCAAAAACAAGAGTCCTGACCCCCAGAGCTGCCGCAAGGTGGCCTCCCCCGCTCATACAGGAGAAACTGAGTTCACAATTCTTCAGGCAGGCCATGGATAAAAATATGGAATCCTTTTCAGGCAACTCAAATTGAGTCCAATCTACAAGAAAAGAGCGCCCTCCAATTTTATCCCGCATTTTTTTCAATTCTTCGCTTTGTGAAGTGGCCCCCATAAGAATAATGGAATATCCATTATTAACAAGCAGTTCAGCCAGTTTAATGAAATATTCCCTGGGCCAACTTCTACAACCGTCCATTTCAGCAGTAAAGGGGAAAAGGGCTATGGTTTTGCCCATTCCATTTTCCTGAAAAAATGCAGTTACTTTTTTTTCAATGATGGTAGGTGTGGATAAAAGGTGCAGTGGATAAACAAGAGGAATACCAAGCCTTCTAAGGATAACAACGATCTGAAATGTTGCATGAACCTTATTTCTACCTGATTCATCGATCTTCCAGTCACTAAAAATGGAACCACTCGAATAACCTATGTTCTTTTCGGGTGCGAGGACCGTCTTTAAAGCCACCGAAGGAAGAAATTGCCTTTGAGTGTCTATGAGGAGATCTATCTTACCCATCTTTCTTTTCAATTTACCCCATCTCATATATTCAGGAAAAGACCAGGGTCTGTGTTTCATTCTCTTAACCTCAAAAATAGAGTCCACAAGCCTATCCCCGGTGATCAGTGCTCTTGCAGGTGGAACGGGACTTCCCATAAGTTCTATATGGGAAGAAGGGAAGGCTGTTCTAAGGGAATTGAGGAATGGATTAAGCATCACATAATCACCCAATTTAAGATTGCCAACATACAAGACCACATTTGTTACCTCTTTGAGTTTTTCAATAGCAGGATCAACCTTCCACTTTTGATAAAGATCCTCTGGATAATCATTGAAAGAATGGTGTCTGTTAAGCTGTACCTGACCTTCGATGTCAAGACATGAAGGTACAGGCCATTGATCTATCGTTTCATAGGACATAAATAAATCCTCCCCTGATCAGAGAAATGAATTGTTTATTATCTATTCGAAAGATAAGAGTACCCCCAATTAAAAAAATCAGAAAGTCTCTCCATGGGGAATATATTGATCAAAGGAAAAGGCTTGAAAAGAGAATCTATTCAAAAGACCGGAAAATAGACGTTTCGAGCCTTCCCTCAAAGGATATTCAAGGGCTCCCCTGTCCTGGACATTTACTAATCCAGCATCTATTCCGCTGCTTTTCAGCAATTCTTCAGGAACTCTGCGGATCCTCCTGCCAAACTGTTTCTCCACAATGCGGCTGACCACTATATCAAGTTTTCTATTATGAGCCGGGCCAATGGTGTCCAGGACATCACTTGATTCGAGAGAACCTGCTGAAACACTTTTTATTACTTCCAAAACTACCGTCTCCGTGAAGGATATTAATGCCTGGATGAACTATTTTTTATTCTGTCAATTATTCCCGAGGCATCCCGGGAAACAAGATATTCATATGTGGTGGGTGGAACAAGCTCTCCCAGTCCTTCCATATTCCCATCCCGTATATACTGCCTTACAGTAGAAGCGCTGATGGCAACGTCTCCCAGAGCTTTCCGGGGAATTACCACAAGCTCCATGCCAAATTGAGGAAGGACCTTTTTCATATGTTCGTTATAGGTACAAGTTACCGGACAATAGGGTTCCTCTCCCACATACCTTTTCACTGCCTTGAGAGAAGGAGCTATATGTCTGCCGAAGACAGTCAGGTCAAGGGTAGCATGGGAAGAAGTAAACCTGTCATCCCTCGTAAAGTAGGAAGGAAAGGTAAGATTGGATATAACATAATCGCCCCCTGTTAGGATTGAAACGTTATCCAGATCGCGAACACCTTTCTTTACCAGATCCAGTCTTACATTGAAAGGGAAAAGAGACCTGTCTTCCTGGACCAGTATCACGTAAAGCCAGGGACTCTCACTGGCAGCCTTCTCAATAAGATAACGATGCCCCTTTGTGAAGGGATTACAGTTCACTACCACACAGGAAGCATTTTCTGGCTTATCTCTGGAAAGCTCTCGAAGGGTCTCTTTGAATTCCTCAATACCATTCCGGCCCCATTCAAGGAGCGAAGCATAACCCTCAACAGAGGCTACAAGATGGAATCCAAGGCCTTCAAAGAGCCTTGCCTCGCTGGATTTGGTAAAGATGAAGAGTTTATCCCTTCCCAGTGAAATTGCCTTCTTCATAAGTGAAGTTATAATCTTTGCAGACAGTCCTTCCCCATGCCATGAAGGATCTATACCGACTCCCTGGATAATATTACCCACCAGGGATCCGGTACCGATCAGATTATCTTCACTGTCATATAGACCCGTTGTATATTCAATATTCTCCGGAACGCCGAGACCAAGAGAAGAAAGAAGTTTTACCACATCTCGGAACTCAAAGTTGTTTTCCCGCTTGATCTCCCTTTCAGTTAACACGGCAGACAGCTCCTTTTAAAATTTATCTAAAGTTTACCGCACCATCATTCTAGGTAAGAATAATACAATATCCGGGAAAAATGTTAAAAGCGCCGTGACTACAAGTAGCATAACAAAAAAAGGAAGGGCAGCGACTGCTATCTTTCCGATATCGTCATCTATAAGTCCATTGATAACAAAAAGGTTAAAACCTACCGGAGGAGTTATCTGGGCGAGCTGTATCATTATTACAAGGTAGATGCCGAACCAGATGGGATCAAAACCTGCCTGGTTTATCAGAGGAAGGGCTATGGGAAGGCTCATCACTATCATTGAGAATCCATCCAGAAGACAGCCCATGACAAGATACATTATGGAAAGAATGAGGATAAGAGTATACCTGGATAATCCCAGACCGCTTACAAAACTGGTAAGGCTGGTGGCTATTCCCAGGTAGCCTACCGCAACTGAAAGGAAGGCTGCTCCGCATACTATCCACATTATCATGCAGCTGGTTTTTACCGACCCCATAAGAGCATCTCTCAAGATCTGCCAGGTAAGACTTTTCGTAAGGAGGGCAAAGAATAGAGCCCCGGCTACTCCAACTGCCGCCGCTTCCGTAGGAGTGGCCCATCCGGCATAAATGCTTCCAAGAACTATGGTCACAAGAATTATTACCGGGGCAAGAAGGGGTATGGACCTCAGTCGATCCCCCCAGGAATA
This sequence comes from Acetomicrobium hydrogeniformans, assembly GCA_016841745.1. Taxonomy (GTDB): domain Bacteria; phylum Synergistota; class Synergistia; order Synergistales; family JAFGMB01; genus JAENYO01. The sequence goes on along the minus strand of JAENYO010000003.1, from coordinate 407,698 downwards.
GGAAAGATCCCCGGCAGGTGCCAGTTCGGGGTCCTTTACACATCTGTACATAACATAACCGCTGAAAGTAAGGGCTATTATGATACCCGGGATAAAACCGGCTATAAAGAGCTTGCCGATACTTACATCGGCCATGATACCGTATACAAGCATCATCATGCTGGGGGGTATGAGGAAACCCAGAGTACCTGCCCCTGCAAGGGATCCCACACAGAGGGTCCTGTCATATCCCCGCTTCCTGAATTCCGGCAGAGTTATTTTACCGACAGTAGCCGTTGTTGCAGCAGAGGAACCGCTGACAGCCGCAAAAAGGGTACTGGCAAAAACATTTACGTGGATAAGCCTGCCGGGGATCCTGTCCATCCATGGTGATAATCCGTTGAACAGGTTTTCGGATATCTTGCTACGGAACAGGATCTCCCCCATGAAGACAAAAAGAGGAAGGGCCATCATGGTAGAACCACTGGTGTTGTTCCATACGATATTTGACATTATGGTAAGGGCAGGAAGATCAGTAAAGATTATCAATCCAAGAAGTCCCACCATGAAAAGAGATATACCTATCCAGACCGTTCCGCCCAGGAAAAGGAAAAGGAAGGCCAGTAAAGCAACTGACTTAACTAAAAGCTCCATCCCCATCCCCCCTAGTGGCCCAGATCCCTGGACTCTTCAGTTACATCCTGCCAGGAACCTGATTTGAACCGAATAAAGTCCTTGAAAAATTCCGCCAGGAACTGAAGGGCAAGCATAAACGCTCCCATGGGCAGAAAGCTCTGGGGTATGGCCAGCCAGGTTTCAGAAATCTGCATGGACGTGGTCCCGCTCACAACGGAATCCCAGAAAAAAAGAAAGGTCACCCAGGTAAGAACGGTACAGAAAATAAAACCGGCCATGTAGCATATCATGTCCAGGAATAACCTGGATCTCCCATGCAGTATGTTATGAAGGAAGGTCATCCTTATATGCCCCTTCTCTTTCAGAGTGTAACCAAGGGCCAGAAACGTAAGGGCGGACATAAGGTAACCGGAATATTCCTCTGTGATATAGAGTGTTCCGTTGAAAAGGGACCGCACAAGGATCTCCGCTATGACAAGGAGAGTACCTGCGGCTATCATGATACCCGAGAGGGCTCCTCCCATACCGGAAAGAATGTCACTGAATCTGGTGATCTTTTCCATGTAATTTTCATCCTTCCAGAATAAAAAAGAGAACGATCAAAGGAGGGAAGGACCCGGAAGGGTCCTTCCCTCTGTTTGTCTGCAAAAGTACTATCCCTGCCGTCCAACCTGTTTCAGAAATTCGTCATAGATCTTCTTTCCATTATCCGGTGCTGAATCATACCATTCCTTACGGATCTCCCTTGTTATCTCCGTGAGCTCATCGAGAAATTCCGATGAAACCGGGACACTGATAATTCCGTTATCGTTGCACATTTTTTCCTTCTGGAGGTCAAGTTCCTCCACCCTGGCCCACATGATCTTCTCCATCTCTTTTCCGGCTTCAAGAACCTTTTCCTGCATCTTGGGCTCAAGCTTATTGAAGGCCTTGAGATTTACAGTTACAAGGTCTGTGGCCATGGTAATATCGACCCTCTGGAAATATTTAAGGACCTCCCAGAACTTGCCGTCAACACCAGTGGGAGTAGAAGTAAGGACCGAATCGATCAGACCGGTTGCCAGAGAAGAATAGACTTCACTGAAGGGAAGAGGATAGGGCGTTGCCTCAACTGCTTTCATGACCAGTGCACCATTCTTGTCATAGGTCCGGGTTTTAAGACCCTTCATGTCGGCAACTGTCCGGATCTCCTTCTGGGTCCAGATACCCGCTGCCGGCCAGGGAGCAATGTAAAGGATCTTCTGCTTCCATTTTTTCTCGGCCGCTTCATCAAAGTAGGGTCGACAGATATCCGCAAGCAGTTTCCCTTCCTTGAATCCTCTAACAAGGAAAGGAAGGGTCGGCATGGTATAGAGGGGTTCATCTCCTGCTACTCCACTTGTAAGCATGTCCGATACGGGCATAAGGCCATCCCGGACTGCCTTGAGAAGTTCAGGTCCTTTGTAGCCCAGGGCCCCCCCTGAATGGACCACTACCTCCAGTTGCCCATCAGTCTTTTCGGCTACCATCTTTGCAAATTCTTCCAACCCCATGGAGTGATGGTTGTTTGGAGGCCATACGGAATTAGCATCCCACTTGACAGCCTTGGCAAGAACGGGTGCTGCAAAGAGGCTTAGACACAACAATACTGCCATTACCAGAACTACTGCTTTTCTCATAAAACGGTTCCCCCTTCTGATTTGGAATATGTTCCATTTATTCTTTGAAGAAACAATCAGTAACTGGTAAGAATACAAAACAAACCCGCAGGATAATCCATCTTTCAACTCTGGATGGATTGTTATATCTGTAATGAGAAAGGTTATAAAGGGTGCTTCTGGGAGGTGGAAGGCATTATTCGGGAAAACACATAATTTTCCAACCCTTATGCAATCATAATATCTTCATCTTTAATTAAGTGCAAACGGGATCTGAGCATTCTACTGATCTGCCTGGTTGATCTTTTCAAAACCAAGTCTCTATCAGGAAGGGATTTGCGGTGTAACAGAACAGAAGAAGGAGGCCTCTCCTGTTCTGTATTTCTGGACTACATCTTTCTGAGCCGAAGTACCAGCTGTTTAGTTTTTTTCAACAGGATCAGCCCTGTTTCTTTCCAGTTCAAAGGTGCTTCAGGTTCCACCAGTTCATTCACCATATCTGAAAGGATCGAAAAATCACCTGTTCCTCTGATCTTTTTCCGGAAAATATCAACTTCCATGGAATCGATCCGTATCCTCTTCACGAGCATATCCGCAGCTTCTTCCACAATCATGAGTATGCCGGGTTTATGGAAAAGGACTGAGGCTTCTTCAAGGACTGGTTTGAGAGAATCATAGGCAGGCACGCGATTGTAATGACGAAGAAACCTTCGAAGATGGCCTAAGGCATCATTCCTGTCCTTCAGGCCTCCCCTGTCATTAGAATAAAAGTGGTTTTCAGCCATTATCCCGGCCATTGCAACCAGGAACTTTCTTATACCAACAGGATCTGGGTCGAAGACAAGACAGCGTCCCAGCTCGCCTTCAAAGGATGCCCTTTTCCTGGATACATCACACCCCAGAACATCAAGATCCAGAATAAGGGCCATAACAAGATGACCTGCCTCATGAATGGCTATCCGCTTCCGATCGATCCTCTCCACCCGCTTTTTAAAAAATTTTACATTATTTTTTATCTTACACCTCCAGGTGATAAAAAATAAGAAGGCGGAACAAATCCGCCTTCTTCCTTAACCACTATTGTTTATAAAGAAGGTCTTGAATTCAAGACCTTTCATCCTTTTTGGCCCTTCTCCTGCCAGATCGATCAGGCTTAAACCTGAAACTGGACATTCTGTTCAATGGATAATGTGGATCCATTGATTCCCCTTCCAGCCCCTCTAACCCGGCAAAGAAATCTTCAGGGAAAACATATTTTTTTCCTTGGCTGTCCAGGGAATTATTCTGTTTATATGCTTTCATCTCTCCACTCTCCTTAAAAGGGAATTGTCCTTGAGAATCTTATCTATCTTTAACATTCCCTATTCTTTTGAGATCCCCATCCCTGGTTTTGAGGTAAAGGGGCTTCTCGGGAAACCCTTTCCGGAAGACCTCTATCTTCTCAAAGCCCCCTTCAGGATGCTTCCAATAAGGCTGCCCCTCAAGATAAACCAATCTGGATCTTGCAGCAGTCATAAAATACCCCCTCACTTATTCAACTGACCGGTTTCAGCGACCTTCAAAGGCTGCCAGAAACCCCCTGTTACCGGTTTCTTCCCTGTAAATTTCAAGAAGGATCCTTGTATAACAGTTTTCCCACATATCTCCCCTTATTTCTTTAAGAGCTCCTGGGGATTCAAGATATTCTCTCTGGCTTAAGAGCCTGGATAATCTGTTCATATAGCAGAACTTTTCTACTTCAGATATTGTTATATTTTAGAAAAAGCCTTCTCTTTACTTACTTCTCTTTCCAGATCTTCAGCGACCTGATTAGACCTGAGGGTCCATTCGATCTCCTTCATCATCCTGCGGCTCTCATTCGATTCAAGAAATGCTTTCTGCCTTTTCAGAACTTCCAATCTGTTCATATGATCTGCCTCCCCTGTTATTTTCATCAAAGTATCTTCTGTCTGCACTGAGTCCCTGAAACCAGGCCCCGGGAGCAAAGAATAACTGCATAGATAGAGGTATTCAATAGGGGATTCCCTTAACAGGGGATAGGGATAATCTTATTTGGGGGGTTAATAACACAGCAAAAAGCAGCTTTCACTGCAAAGCTGCTTTCAGAATGAATTCTATAAAAGGTTCAGCATCTAGGTATCGAGATAGGTAATTCCCTCTCGGAGGGCATATTTTGTCAATTCGGCGACGGTCTTCAAGTTCAATTTTTTCATTATGTTCTGACGGTGGGCCTCAACTGTTTTGATACTGAGATGAAGCATTTCTGCCATTTCCTTGGTTCCCTTGCCTTCTGCTATAAGCTGAAGAACTTCCTTTTCCCTCGTTGTCAGCGGAGAGGCCATGGCATATTTATCTTCCTTGTCGACAAAAGTCAGGTAACCATCAACTATTTTCTCTGAAATGCTTGGGCTCAGACACACCTCTCCCTTCATTATGCACCGTATGGATTTTGCAAGATCACTGAAAGCACAATCTTTGAGGATATACCCTGAAGCACCTGCCTTGAGCATTTCAACAACATACCTGATATCCGAGTGGACCGAAAGGGCAAGGACTTTTGTATTCCCATTCTCTTTCAGAATCTTCTGGGTAGCTTCTATACCATTAAAACCAGGCATTATGACATCCATAACCACTACGTCCGGGGATAACTTCCTGACCAGGTTAAAGGCATCTCTTCCATTATCCGCTTCTGCTATGACCTTCATATCGAGCTGCTGATCAAGAAGTGTTTTGAGCCCCTCCCTCAAAAGGTTATGATTATCCACAAGAATTATCTTTATGGTCATGCATTCTCCCCCCAGACCTGATCATCGACAGGCAAAGATATGGTGACCATGGTACCCCGGTCTTTTCTGGAGCAGATATCCAGGTTTCCTCCAATAAAATGAACTCTCTCCCTTATACTGAATAACCCGAAGGAGGGAGAATACCGCACATTTCTGATCATCTCTTCCATATCAAAACCTTTACCTCGATCTTCAACTTCCAGGATAACCAGGTCTCCATCAAGATAACTCCTTATAAATACCTCATCAATCCCCGCATGTTTAATAACATTCATGAGAAGTTCCCTCAAGGATCTGAAAAGGAAAGCTTTTTTATCTTCACTCATGGGTTTTACCTGACCATCATCCTCATATATCACTCTCAAGGCATGATCTGAGAACATTTTATCTACCAGCCATCTCACTGCAGCCTCAAAACCCAGCTCATAAAGGATGGGGAAGCTTATTTCGAAAAGGAAATCCCTGGTGAAGGAGATCACCTGATCCAGATCGCTTACGATTTCCGCAGCCATGGCTGCGATTACGGGATCCGAAATCCGGTCTTCAAGTATTGAACTCTTGATCTTGAGAAGGGCAAGGGTCTGGCCGATGCTGTCATGGATCTTCTCGGCAATATTCTTTCTTTCCCTTTCTTCCGCTATATCAAGCTCCGAAGCCATATCACGCAGTTTTTTCTGATAGATCTCAAGCTGTTCTTGAGACTCCTTTCTACGGGTTATATCCACAAGGTTTGAAATAGTGAACTGAAACTCATCATTTTCATAGACAGGGTAGGCATGGACCTCCGCCCAGATATCACTGCCCTCTTTTTTCTGGAGCTTGATTTCAACTTTTTCTATTCCCGTAGCTATGGCTTTCAAAAAAGATTCCCTTGTCTGATCAATAAGGTCTCTATGCCACCATGGATAGGGCTCTTTTTTCCCCAGCAGCTCTTCGGAAGAAAAACCTGTAAAGATTTCCATGGCCCGGTTTACATATCTTATGGATCTGTCAGGGGCTATTCCCAGGATAGGATAAGGGGCGTTGTCAAGAAGGGAGGATCTGAACTTCTCACTTGTAACAAGATCTGCCTCCGCTTTTTTTCTTTCGGATATATCCCTGCATATCGCCAGTACCACCGGCCTGTTCTCCAATTCAAAAAGATGTGCACTTATTTCTGCAGGAAAAAAAGAACCGTCTTTTCTTACTAGTTCACTTTCGTAAAATGCATGTTTTGTATGGGAAAAGTCCTCAAGCATATCTGGGATCTTAACTGACCAGTCTTCAGGCTTTACAAGCTGTTGACCTGTCGTTGAGAGTATCTCTTCCCTGGAATAGCCGAACATTCTACAGGCATAATCATTGACCTGGAGGAAAGACCCAGGCATATTTGAAGAATCAATTTCATAAATGAACACCCCATCCATGGTACTTTCGAAAAGGGTCTGAAATTTAATCTCACGGTCTCTTAGATCTTTTTCTGCCTTTTTTCTTTCTGAAATATCTCTTGCAACAGACAGAATCACATTCTTTCCCGCCCACTGGAAAAGATGGGCATGTATCTCACATGGCGTAAATACTCCATCCCTGCTGACAAGGTTTGTTTCGAAGGTATGATATCCCTTCTGAAAAAGCTCTTCCATTAAAGACCGCATTCTATCCCACTGTGCCGGGATATCAATATCTCTCACCGTTAAATTCAACAGTTCATCCCTGGAGTAGGAGAGCATTCGGCATGCAACATCATTTACCTCGAGGAAACTACCAGGAAGGCCTTCACTTGTTACTTCATGGAAAAAAATAGCATCACTGGTTTTGTTGAAAAGCAGCCTGTAAATCTTTTCATGAGGGTCCATACTGTTGTTTTCAGCAGACACTTTGAACCTCCTGACAAGCACTAAAACAATGTACTCTGATCCTGAACCTGTTAACATTTAACATGGAGGAAAGGTATGATATCAACATTTGCAAGAAGTAGAAAAAAACAATTAAAGATAATATAAAATGTATGTAATGCCATATAGTTACTAAAATTATGATACTTTTTAGATAATTTGTCCAGTTATGACACAGAAGGATCATGATACAAAAAGGTCAGCCTTTTGAGGCTGACCTTTTTGTATGCCCAGATTCTGTTAATTCTATAAAAATGCTGTAGTGCTAAGTCCTTAAAAAATAATGGACCATATCTTCTATCTTGCCTTCACGATTCCAAGCTCTCTCCTGCAGGCATTTCCCAGAAGAGCTGTATCAGCATTGATAGTTATATACTGGAAACCCTGCTCTGCTCTTCTCCTGGCCTGTTCGCCGTCGAGAACAAATATACCGGCAGCCTTTCCGGCTTTCCTGGCAATGGAGACCACCCTCGCCGCGGCTTCTTCGACCTTTGGGTGATAAACCTCTCCCGGAACTCCCAGAGACTGGGACATGTCAAAGGGACCAAGAAATACCACATCCACCGAGGGGACTTTCACTATCTCATCCAGAGCCTGCAGGCCTTTGATGTTTTCACACTGTGCCACAACAAGTGTTTCTTCATTGGCCTGACTGAAATAATCAAGGGCCTTCATATTTCCGTAATCTGCGGCACGGGTAAGGGCTACTCCCCTTGTGCCCAGGGGGAAATATTTAGCTGCGTCGACTACTGCTTCAGCCTCTTCCCTGCTGTTGACCTGGGGAACCTGGATCCCGTGGGCACCAACATCCAGAAGACGAAGTATCTTCGTTCTGGAATTTTCCGTAGCTCTTACGATGGGTGTCATTCCCCTGTACTCGGCTGCACGTATAAGTGCCTGTGCAGATTCAACGGAATTAGGTCCATGCTCGGTATCAATGACAAGGAAATCAAACCCGGAAATTCCGAGGATCTCCACAAGCTCCGGTGAATTGATCATGTTAAAGATACCTAAGGCTGTTTCGCCTTCCTTCATCATTTTTTTCAGTCTGTTTTTGAACAACGTTATGCCTCCCGGGAGTAAAAGATATTTTATGAATTGATCTTCTTTAAAAGCCAGGCCATGTTTCGACCAAGGTTCTTCATCGTTTCAAGACCCTCTTCATCCTTTTCAAAATCCCCGAGATCCCTGGAAAGGCTCATGTTCCAGTAACTTGATCCCGGAACGATCATATTGCTGATAAAGAAAAAGTGGTTTATGGAATTAAAAACATGCATGGCCCCGGCTCTTCTGACTGCAACAACTGAGGCACCAACCTTACGTCTGAACATCTCTCCGTTGGCCTTGGCCACGTAACCTGCCCTGTCGATGAGTGCCTTTAATTCTGGAGTAAGGTTGGAAAAATAGGTTGGAGATCCCAGAATCATTCCATCGGCTTCAACCATTTTTTCTATACAGGAATTAATAATATCATCTTCTATGACACACCTGCCATTTTTCATACTGAAGCAGGCGCGACATCCCGTACAACCATGAAGGAGTTCTCCTCCGACCTGAATTAACTCCGTTCCTATACCTTCAGTTTCAAGCTCCCCGAACACCGCATGGATCATAGCAGCGGTGTTTCCATCTTTTCTGGGACTTCCGTTGATTCCTACGACTTTCATTCTCACTCCTCCTTCATCTATCGCAACTACCACTGGTTTTTCCAGTGCACTCTACTTCCATTATATCTATCTGTACTTACTCTTCTCTCTGCAGGATATCATATGTGAATGGGGGAAAACATATCTCTGATCCTTTAATTGTAAAGAGAAGGATGGATATCGACTTCAAAATCTCTGCAAAACATGAAGGGGGAGACCCTGAAGATGAGCAGCTTTCTTCATATCCTTCTGATATCCTCCACTATTTCCGCACCAGGGAAGAAATAAACGAATCGGGTGATATGAAAAAGCTCAGAGACGACTATCTTCTCAAACACTTCTCTGTCAATAACACTGCAAGAGCTCTCACCAGGGAGGGAATAGCCTTCCTTGCTGCAGAAAATCTCCACGGCAGAAATAAATTAAAAGAGGAAAGCGTAGCCTGAGCATTAAGGGATCTCTTTGACTTTTTAATGAAAATAGCTAACAATTTATAATGCGGAGAATAAAGATCGAAGGAGGTTTTTTCATGAACCATTTTATTAAAGTTACAGAAGATACATACTGGCTCGGCGTCAACGATCACCAGACAGACCTGTTCGAATCCCTCTGGCCGCTGCCAAAGGGTGTAACCTATAATTCTTACCTGATCAAAGATGAAAAGTCTGTTCTGATAGATACCGTCAAGGCTCCCTATCTCACTGACCTGATAGACAAGATCAAGGCCATACTCGGGAAGGATGGTAAACTGGATTACCTGGTCGTGAACCATATGGAACCAGACCATTCCGGTGCTATAAAGATCCTCAGGTGTGTTTTTCCTGAACTGAAGATCGTAGGAAATTCACAGACAAAGGGCATGCTTGAAAGTTTCTACGGGATCTGTGATGACCTTGTAATAGTCCAGGATGGAGACAGCCTTGGCCTTGGTAAGCACAAACTCTTCTTCCATCTTGTACCTATGGTTCACTGGCCGGAAACCATGGTTACATATGACAGTACCACCCGGACCCTTTTCTCATGTGATGCCTTCGGCGGGTTCGGCAGCCTTGACGGAGGGATCTTCGACGATGAACTTGACATGACCTACTACGAGGATGAAGTGCTCCGTTACTTCTCCAACATCGTAGGCCGATACAGTGCCCAGGTCCAGAAGGCCATAAACAAGCTCCAGGGCCTTGATATAGGTATAGTAGCTCCATCCCATGGGCCTATACACCGCAAGAACCCCGGAAGAATAATCGACCTCTACGATAGATGGAGCAGGCAGGAAACGGAATGCGGTGCCGTGGTAGTTTTCGGGTCCATGTACGGGAACACCCAGAAAATGGCCGATGCCGTGGCTCGGGCTCTTGCTGAGGAAGGTATAGAAAAACTTATCTATCATGATATTTCCAGAAGCCATGTATCTTACGTCGTCAAGGATATATGGAGGATGAGAGGACTCGTCCTTGCCAGCTGTACCTATAACACGACCCTGTTCCCACCAATGGCGGAACTTCTGAACCACCTCAAGAACAAGATGATGAAGGGGCGAATGATAGGGATCCTTGGTTCATACAGCTGGAGCAAGGGTGCACTCCAGGCCCTTGAGGAATTTGCCTCCTCCGGAAACTGGGATCTGATCGAACCCATGGTGGAAGTAAAATCCTCTCCCTTTGACGAAGATATCTCGAAATGCATGGAACTTGGAAGAAATATGGCAGAAAAGATGAAACTATGCTACGTGAAGGAATGAACTGATCCAGAAGGAAAGATCAGGCAGGGATAATGGGAAATGCCAACCCGATTCCGGTCCCTGCCTTTTTTATTTCCCAGGACCTATATTTTCATAAAAGTCCAGACATGGGTGCAATGACTTTCTCGGCAATTTCCCAATCCAGGGGAGTGGTAATTTTTATGTCGGAGGGTTCCGTATATATTGCTTCTATTTTGTATCCAGCGTTTACTACCACCTGACCAAGGGACTGAAATTCTTTTCCCTCCTCAAGAGTTTTTTTCAAAGCTTTTTTCAGTATCTCACGTCTGAAAACCTGGGGAGTTCTTGAAAGCACTGATATTTCCTTCGGATGATATTGGCTTACTGTTTCATTTTCCAATAAACCCAAAGGCAGGTTGGAAGGACAGAAAGAACTGGCTGCTCCACTTAAAATAGCCCTTTCAGTCACCTGTAAAAATGTTTCCCTCTTTGTAAAAGGACTTGCCACATCATGGACAAGAACATATTTTTCACGACAGTGTTTAAAGAGAAGACAAACTGTTTGCTGCCTCGTCCTTCCTCCTTCATAACACTCAGCTCTTCCATCAAGGATCCTTTCAAAATAATCAACCATGCCTTCAGGTGCTCCCACTATTATCCTTGGAACAAGTTGTCCCAGTTTTTCTACTACTATCTCCAGAAGTGTTTTTTCTCCAAGCTTCAGTAAAGCCTTCGGACCATTACCCAATCTGACCCCAATGCCTGCTGCAGGAACCATTGCCACCATATCCACATGAGAAATATTCGTATTGATAAACATTAAATTCACTCCGATTCTTTATTGACCTGAATTAAAAGATAGTAAACCCGGGATTTCACAGGTTTCTATTCTTTTAAAATACTATAGCGGGGGTTGCACTTAAGGATCAGGCTGTGGAGGTAGCCCTGGATCTTCTTTTTCCGCCATATTCTCTTAACAGAAGCTCTTTGATCTGTTTTGGGCATCAAAAGTTTTTTTAAAAGAAAAGATGTCCTTTCACAAACACGACCATCGAAGGAATTACCCAGATATCTCTGGCTATATAGAAGCCTTTCCCTGGTCTTGAGCAAGGGTTGTGAAAGATTAAGTTTTAAAGCCATTATCAGCCCATCCAGATCTTCAACCTCACTCCCCATACTCCGGCTTATCCACTCAGGAGCCTGTGGATCATATTTAGGATCCTGAAAACGTCCTGGATTGTTTACCAGGATGAGAGGTCTGTCCAATACCAGGAATGGAAACATTACTGAAGATGCATCTGTTACAAGGATGTCTCCTTCTATCATTATTTCATAAAAGTCTACATCTGCTTCAAGTATGCAAACTCCAAAATCTGATTCTGCCTCTATTTTCCAGGAGTTTATCCATTCAGGATGAACAGATTTTATCAGGGGATGGGGCTTGATAAGAATGTTCAAGTCAGGAAAATGAGCCCGTACGTGTTTTATCCAGGAATCACCCAGTACCGGTTCAGCCGCCAGATCATAATCAAAGGTCGGAGCATACAGGATAGTATTTTTTCGTTTATCAGGGCTGGCTTTACTACTATTCCGGAATACAGTATCCATTGGGGGAAATCCTGTAACCCAGAAGTCTATCCGGGGGAAATGCCCCCTCTGAATAAAAAAATCTTTAAACCACTCACTTGAAAGACAGGCAATATCACAGCGCTCAAGACATTCATGGCTCCAGTTCTTGGTAGAAAAACCATGCCTGGTCCATATGATAAAGGTGTAAGGAAGATATCTTCTGAAAACTTTATTACATTTGTCAGCAATAAAGAGTGCTGCGGGTTTAAACGCAATGATCTCTCTCATATCATCAGATATAAGGGAGAGAAATTCTTCTTTTACTTCATTGTATATGGGTAAAACCATATATTCATGAAAAGGCTTCTCAACGTAAAAAGCTATGCGGATATCTTCTCTTTCTCTCACTTCCAGATCTCCTTACTTAAATATCGGATAAAATCGCTCTGATAATCCGAGAAGCTGCTTTTATCTCAGGGAAACGCCAACAATAGATACCAGGAAACAGTAATACCGTTTCCTGTCGACTATCTGACATGTTCCTTCGACTTTTATTTATAACATATGTATGGGGAAATAGCGTGTCTTTAATACAATGGGATCAAGACCGTATCAAAGGGGATACAGTTAAATACCGGGTGGACAGAAAAAATAATCAGAAATTCCTTCAATCTGATTTTTTCCTTTTCTCTACCAATATACCAACCAACATAGATAACTCGAAGAGGAGGTACATGGGCAGGGCCAGAAGTACCTGGGACAGGATATCAGGAGGAGATAAAAGTGCACCCAGGAAGGCTACAAGAATTATAACTGGAGCCCTGATCCTGGATAATGACCTTGCAGTGGTAATGCCGGTTGATATTATTATAAACACTATAAAAGGTATCTGAAATATCATGCCCCCTGCAAGCAGCAATCCAGCCAGGAAGGAGAAATAAGACCCGAAACTCCACATAGGGAGGACATTATCCTCCCTCGAAAAATCCAGAAAGAAGCGGAAAACTCCTGGCGAGAGGACATACCATGAAAAAATGACTCCAAGAAATAACATTAAAGGTATCATTACACCTCCAAGGAGCAGATATCTACATTCCTTATTTTTCAGGCCGGGGGAAATAAACAGTCCTGTCTGCATAAGGGCAAAGGGGAGGGTAATGACACCCCCCGTAAAAACTGCGATCTTGAAATATGTCAGGAGTTTTTCATGGGGTCTGAAATAGTAGAGTTGAATATCATATCCAGCCAGGGGAAACTTGAGCAGATCGATGAATTTCCCCAGATTATAAAAGATCGTAATAACAACAACAAGAAAAAAGAAAATGACGCTTATTATCCTCCATCGTAATTCTTCCAGATGCCCTATAAAGGTCAGGTCAGTTTCTTTCTCCGGAAAAAGGAACTTCATTCTTCATCCTTGTCCCTGGCATCACTGGATTCTTTATCAGTTTCTCCTGTCTCCAGTCCTTTTTTGAATTCTTTGAGCGCACTACCCGTAGCTCTTCCGATCTCGGGCAATCTCTTTGCACCAAAGAGCAGAAGGGCGAGAACAAGGAGAAGTATCACTTCACCCATACCTATATTCATTTCAAGTCCTCCTTTCGACAGCATATTAAAATGGGAAATCATCCTCTTCAGGAGTTCCAGGATATGTATTTTGAATCTGGTCCTGCCGTATTTCAGCTCGGCCATGATCCTTCAGCGGAGAAATAATTATCGCTTTTTCCGGCAGTGCCGGGCATACATTTTCACAGGCACCGCAACCTATACAAAAGGCCGTATCCACTTCAGGACCATAGAGATCATTCCTGAAAGGGACCATGTATACCGCTCCGGTCGGGCAATGCTCTGCACAGGCACCACAAGCGGTCTCCCGGATGTGGACAATACACCTTTCAGGGAAAAAAACAGCGTTCCCAAGTCGGGTTACCTTTTTTACATCAAGGGAAAGAGGGACAAGGGCATCGGTGGGACATACCTGAGTACATGTATTACATTCAAAAAGGCAGAAACTCCTGGAATAATCGAGATTGGGAATAAAAAGTCTCCTCAGGTCTTTTGTTTCAGATCCTGGGACGATGACTTTCATGGGGCATTTGACGACACAGAGCTGACAGCCTGTACATTTCTGGAGAAGTCTGTCCAGAGATACTGCTCCCGGAGGAATTACGGGCGAAATATCCGATCCCCTATCTCTGTCTGAAAAGATCAGCGAAACAATTGAATGTCTCTTACCAGAAACTGCAAGGAGCACTGTCCATAGAAAAACATAAATCCAGGATATAAAGGCTCTTCTCGATGAACTGACCTCTTTTGATACTATTCCATAAGAAATAGCTTTTACAGGACAACTGTCAATACAGTTAAAACAGCTGACACATCTCCGGCAATCTATTTCTTTACGATCACTGGAAATACAATCTGCTTTACAGAACTTTTCACAGTTCCCGCAACTGGTGCATTTTTCCGGGTCAATATGGAATCTCGCCAGGCTTTTACTGGAGAGAAGCCCCAGGAAGATGCCTGCAGGACACAAGGAATTACAGTATAAACGCCCTCTCCATCCTGTCAGAAATAAAAGGATCCCAAGAGAGAGAAAAGATAAAAATAAAACTCCTGCAGTAGTTTTATGTACAGACACAGGAGTAAGTACATAAAACCCTGAATGTTCAAATATGGAAGTGAGGAGATTCCGGATAAGGGCAACTATGGGGAAAGTCAGATTTATCATCATTCTGCCGAAAATACTGTATGGGTCCAGGGCATAAACAAGTACCCTGGTTCCTGCAAGAATGGAAATGAACAACAGAAACATTATTAAAAGATTTATAACGGAAAGAATTCTCTTCTCCCTAAGGGAGAGATGTCTAGTACCCGGATATTTTTTCAGGCTGAAAATAAAAATATCCTGAAGTATCCCCAAAGGACAAAAGAAAGAACAGTACAATCTTCCAAATATCAGGGTAAGAGCGACAAGACCCATAAAACCAAGAGACAGAACTCCCGTTCTGACAAGGAGAGGATAGAACTGGAGATCGAGAACAGGACCCATCACCCGGACAAGCTGTGTACCCTGCCCTCCGAAATATATCACGCAGAATAGCATTACAAAAGAAGCAACGGCAATTCTGATCTTCTTGCGCAACTTGAGAAACCTCACATTATGATCTTTTTAATGGTCAGGTTTGAAAGATCCATATTCCCAAGGTTGTTTTCGTAGGCATATCTGATGTATTTCACCTTTTCCGGATCCATTCCGTATACCATGGAAGCAGCCGTGTCAACTGCAACGATATCACTGGATATGATAAGGTTCTTCATGTTGACAACATCTTCAACGGAACGTCCCCTGGGACCATTTCTAGTTATGACCCTGTAGGCATCTACTATGTTAAGATCCGGTTCTCTGAAAAGACAGAAATCGGCAATACACTGGTTCAGACCCTTCAGGTGATAGGCCTGCCTGTCCCACACAACTCCCATAAGATTCTTCATTGCAATTGAAAGTCCTGTGGAAGAATGGTGTTTAAGTACAGGAATGTTGATGAAAAAATGAGCCTCCATAAGAACTTCATGAACGAGTACATTTTTCAGTATTTTTCCATTCGGGATATCTACATTTACATAATATTGACTTCGGTTGGAGGGAACCATGATCCCTCCGGCATCTCGAACTGCCTCTTCAATTCCGCTCATGCTGTAACATGTCTGCCAATTACTGCAGGTATGGTCGAAAACATAGACTTTGCGGGCACCTGCCTCAATACATCTCCTGACTACCCTGGCTACAAGAAAAGGATTGGTATTCCCGGCTCTTTCAGGAGAAAGATCCCATGAAACATTGGGTTTGACTGCCACTATATCCCCCTTTGAAATGAATCTTTCCATTCCCCCATAAAAACTCATGGCCCTGTCAAACATTTCACCAGGTTCCCCTCCCTTGACTGCTACAAGGTCGGGAAAAGGAGTTCCTTTATGAACAGATTCACTCCCCCATGAAGTTTTCAGAGAGGAAGGAAGGAACGTGTACCCAAGGCCTAATCCCATTGCAAATGTCTTTTTTAAAAAGTCTCTCCTGTTCATGGTCGATCACTCCCCAAAAAGAGCCTCGGAAGATCATCACAAGTTACCCAGTTGTGAAGCAGATCAGGAGCATAGAGAGACAATCTGAAAGGAAAACGGAAATTATGTATCAAGGAGTCAGAACATTATTCAGATGGTCAGCGATTTATATATATAGTATCATCTTAAGGTAGAATGTTAAACAGATATTGACATAGACTTAAGGTCAGGATTAGACAAAGCTTACGCCCTCTTTTGGAGTATTTTCAGGTCATGAATATATTATTTCGAAAAACAGAAAAAGTCTTGTTTGCAAATCATAAAAGCTTTGAAAAGATCACTATTCCAAAAGATAGTAATCTTGTGCAAAGAGGTTAATAAAAATGGAATATACTGTTGAATTCCATGGAACACTTGCTTTTTTCATTGGATCGGCCATGATGGAGCATATTTTTTCCAGAATTGCCCCCATGAAAGATATCATTGAGGCAAGCGGTGTTCCACATACAGAGGTTGGGATGATCACATCTCAGGGAGTGGTAAAAGATCTCTGGTATATACCCGAGGATAAAAGCAGCATCCACGTTTATCCCATTGAACCTCCATTTAACGTAACTATCCCTACCCTTCTAAGACCGGATCCCTTCCCCTGGATAAGGTTCATTGCCGACGTAAACGTGGGTAAACTTGCAAAGCTCATGAGGATCCTCGGCTTTGACACAGCATATGAAAATGGATGGTCCGATTCTGATATCGCAGAAAAAGGATTTAAGGAACAGAGAATCGTGCTGACAAAGGATCGGGATCTCCTGAAAAGGAAAATAATCAGTTACGGAAGGCTCGTACGATCCATAAAACCATGGGATCAGCTGGCAGAAATAGTTCATTTATTCGGTCTTGAGAACAGGATATCTCCTTTCAGTAGATGTCCTTTGTGCAACATAACCCTTGCAAGCGTAAGAAAAGAAGAGATTATCCAGGATCTGGAACCTCTGACCAGGATCTTCTTCAACGAATTTAAAAGATGCCCGGGGTGCAAAAAAGTTTACTGGGCTGGAACCCATCATGAAAGGATCCTTGAAGGAATAACAGCTTTAAAAACGGGGCAACCCCTTTAAACAGATCATGTTGATCCGAGAATGAACTCTCTTTGAAATATTTTCAGCATTCAGCACTGGAAATACATATTTTTGCAGGGATTGACATATAAGGTAATCCACAATACAATGTGACGCAATATTTATACAATTCAGACACAGAGGAGGGTTCGAAATGAAGCTAATTAAAAATGTCGTTCTACAGTCTCTTGTTTCCATAATTATAGTCCTAATTATTAGCAGCGGATCCCCTCCTGGTGTGATCGGTATTTAATTACCTTTACACAGAAACCAGGGCCGGGATCCGCTTTTAAGCGGTTCCCGGCCTTTTTTTGTTTTTAAAAAACCATCAAAGGGAAATAGCCCCGGGATACCTCAGGGTTAAACGTGCAAAAATAATTTTAATGTCAGTTAAATGAGAAGGGAGATAGGGACTATGGATAAAATGGAAAAAATGGGAAAGAAGCAGTCAGAAAAGATGATGAGGGTTTACGAAGCTATGGACTCCTTTGAAATGTTCAATTCAGAGGGAATTCTGGAAGTCCGCTGGAGGGGCCCCTTTGAAGGATATCGTTAATGCATTTTTTTACGTTTACGAATTACTTGTCAAGGCTGAATAAAGATGACAAATGAAGAGAAACGAGAGAGAGAGCTTTCCGCGATGGTAAATAAAGCAGTTGAAACCCTTTATTCAGCATCTATCAGCGGTACCGGGCTGGACAAAGATACTGCAGAGAGAATGAGATTTGAACTGGAAACCGGATACCTTGTACAGGATCTTGTGACGAAAAGAAAGATCTCCCATAAGAAGGAACATTTAAGGGGATACAAGATCAGCCTGACCAGCCCCGAAACCCAGGGCTGGTTCGGAGCAAATGAGCCCGCTTACGGAACATTGACAGACTCCAACATGTCAGACGGCGTCATAACCCTGTCTGATATGTCGGAACCGCTTATAGAAACCGAGCTGATGTTTTTCATTGAGGAAGACATACATCATCCTGTCGCTGACGAAGACCTGCCTGGTATGATTTCCGTCGCAGCAGGTCTGGAAATACCTGACTCACGCTTTTTGGACTGGTTCCCCAAACTTTCCCTTGGCACAATAGCTGCTGATAATGCCGTAGCTGGAAAAGTCGTAGCGGGGATAAAAAGGAAAAGACTGTCATACGAAGAACTTGGTAATATTGATCTGAAACTGTACCTGAATGATAAAAAGATTGCAGAGGGACATTCTTCAGAAGTCCTGGGAAATCCCCTGGAGGCTGTCAAATGGCTTATCAGGAAACTTGACGGAAAAGGCAAGTTTCTAAGCAGAGGAATGGTTATATCTTCTGGAACTTTCGTTCTGCCCATGCCCCTGCAGAGGGGAACATACAGGGCCTCTTACAGCACCCTGGGAGATGTTTCTCTAAAGGTAAATTAAACACTGCTAAACCAGGCTCAGCAATATTTCTGTAATGGTCAATATTTTACCTGTTTCGTCAAATACATGTTCTATGTTTACCTGAGAATTGATCAAATATTCTTGACAGATCAAGGATATCATTGTATTATCTCGACAATTTACTACCTGAACCAATCAGGAAAAAGGAGGTGCCGCCGTGAAAAGTAATATCAGTACTGTTGTTTATTCCTTCAATCTACTAGGGCTACTCGATCACTGCGGGTCTCCTCCCCGGAGTTACAGGTAGTCTGTGACTGCCTAATTCCAGGGCCGGAATCCCGTTTATGGGGTTCCGGCCTTTTTTTATTTTTTTGCCCGGGTAAAGCTGGTTTGACCCGGATCAGAGACAAAGAATCTGACAAACACTATGAAAAGGAAGTGACACAATGGGCAAAACGCTTGCACAGGCAATAATTGAAGCACATTCAGACGACAAGGCCGATATAGGGAATATCTGCCAGGTGAAGGTGGATTTCGCTTTCGCCAATGACATAACAGCCCCGCCAGCCATAAGATCCTTCCGCGATATGGGTGCAGAAAAGGTATTTGACAGTGAAAGATGTGCTATCCTTCCAGATCATTTTACCCCCAATAAGGACATAGCATCGGCACAGCAGGCCATGGAAGGGCGGAAATTCGCCAGGGAACAGCAGATGCTTTACTGGGAAGTAGGAAGGGTCGGGGTGGAACATGCGTTCCTTCCTGAAAAGGGCTACATCCTTCCTGGAGATATAGTTATGGGAGCAGACAGCCACACATGTACCGGCGGAACCCTTGGGGCCTTTTCCACAGGGGTAGGTTCTACTGACCTTGCCGCAGTCTGGGCAACGGGAGAAAGCTGGCTCATGGTACCTCCGACCATCAAGGTCATTTTCCATGGAGAAAGACCTGAATGGATCACAGGCAAGGATATGGTCCTTGCTCTTCTGGGAAAGATCGGTGTTCAGGGTGCCCGTTACAAGGCTCTTGAATTCCACGGAGAAGCCCTTGGGAACCTTCCCCTGGATGACAGGTTCTCCATCTCGAATATGGCAGTAGAGACCGGTGCCAAGGCTGGCCTTTTTGTTCCGGATGCAAAGATCCTTACCTATGCAGAGAAGAGGGCTTCCCGAAGCTTCAACCCCATCTATCCTGACCAGGACGCCCAATACGAGCAGATAGTGGAAATAGATGTCGAGAGTATGGAACCGCTGGTTGCAGCACCTCACTTACCCTCAAACGTCCATCGGGCTAAAGAATTTTCACAGGTCGAGATAGACCAGGTCTTTATCGGGTCATGTACCAACGGAAGACTCAGGGATATAGAAATGGCGGCCAGCATTCTGAAGGGCAGAAAGATCCATGAAAGGGTCAGATGCATGATCATCCCTGCTTCTTACGAAGTATATTCGGAGGCAATGAAGAGAGGCTACCTCGAGATCTTTGCATCCGCTGGTGCTGCCATATGTACACCCACCTGCGGCCCATGCCTTGGCGGGCATATGGGTATTCTCGCTGCGGGAGAAAAATGTGTCTCTACAAGTAACCGTAATTTCATAGGAAGAATGGGGCATACGGAAAGCGAAGTCTACCTTTCAAGCCCCCTTGTTGCTGCAGCAAGTGCAGTAACCGGACGTATAACTGACCCGAGAGAAATGGAGGAACAGGAATGAACCGTATGATCAGAGGAAAAGCTTGGACCTTTGGAAATGATATAGACACCGATGTTATCATCCCTGCCAGATATCTTGTAACCAACGATGAAAAGGAACTTGGGAAGCATTGCATGGAGGATATAGATCCCGGTTTCACAAAGAAGATTGACAATGGTGATGTGATAGTGGGAGGGGAGAATTTCGGATGCGGGTCCAGCCGTGAACATGCTCCCATAGCCTTCAAGGGTGCCGGGATATCCTGTGTTATAGCTTCATCCTTTGCCAGGATCTTTTTCCGGAATGCCATTAACATAGGTCTGCCCATTTTTGTCTGTCCAGAGGCAGCAAGGGAGATCATCCAGGGAGATATTATCTCGGTTGACCCTTCAAAAGGAACCATTACCAATGAAACAAGGGACAGGGAATACTCCACTTCTCCCTTTCCTCCCTTTCTCCAGCAGCTTATCGCGACGGGCGGATTGACGGCCTATGTCAGAGAAAAAATACAGCACAAGGGAAAGGACTAATCTCAAATGACATCCCCTGGAAAATATAAGATAGCCCAGATCGCAGGAGACGGAATAGGTCCGGAAGTAATAGGAGAAGCCAGGAAAATAGCAGATCATTCAGGGAAAAAACACGGCTTTGAGATCGAATGGAAAGACTACCCCTTCGGAGCGTCTCACTATCTGAAAACAGGAGAGATACTTCCCGAAACAGCCATAAAGGAAATGGAAGATATGGATGCCATTCTTCTTGGTGCCATAGGAGATCCAAGGGTCAAGCCGGGAATCCTCGAAAGGGGAATTCTACTGACCCTCCGCTTTCATTTTGACATGTACACGAACCTCAGACCGGCAAAAAAATACCCGAGAGTTCCCATTCCCATCAGGATGCCCGAAGACAAGATCCTCGATATCCTGGTGGTCAGGGAAAACACGGAGGATCTTTATATGGGTATGGGTTGCGCTTCAGATGGGCCAATAAGCTATGAAATGAACATAAAAAGAGGACTCTACGAGCTTTCAGGCAAACTGGACCTTAAACTGACACCTTCCACTCCTTCGGCTGTTCAGCTTGGAATAGCCAGCGAAAAGGGCGTAAGGAGGATAACGGCAAGGGCATGCAGAGAAGCGGATTCCAGGGGACTTCAAACATTTACCCTGGCCTCCAAATCAAATGCAATGCCCCAGCTTTACGGTTTCTGGGAAGAAGTCGCATCAGACGAAGCAGAAAAACATGGAATGGAAATGAAGATGGTGAACGTGGATGCCCTCTGCTATCACCTCGTAAGGAATCCCTGGGAATACGGCGTTATATTGTGCCCCAATTTATTCGGAGATATCGTCAGCGATCTCCTTGCAGGATTGGCAGGAGGACTTGGAGTCGCCGCTGGAGCCAATATAGGCGACAGACTGGGAATGTATGAACCTATTCATGGTTCAGCCCCTGATATTGCAGGCAAAGGAATGGCAAATCCTGTTGCTGCCATCCTTTCAGCATCTCTCATGCTCTCTTCAATTGGGGAAAACGAAGCTGCAGGGGACATCGAAAGTGCCGTATCAGCCTACCTCCAGGAATCCGATGATGAAGACCTGCCGGTAGAACTGGGAGGCAACGCCACCCCTGAAAAAGCTGGTCAGTTAATACTCGAAAGGATCCTTTGACAATAAACAAAGGGAATAAGATTTCTGGTAACAACAGGTAAAAGGGGATCGTTTCCATCAGAAGGAAAGGGGAACTAACTATGAACCAGGATCACGTTCGTATTTTTGATACAACTTTAAGAGACGGTGAACAGGCAGCAAGGATCAATCTGAATACGGCCGAAAAAATTCAGATCGCAAGACAGCTGGAAAAACTTAGGGTGGACATTGTCGAGGCGGGATTCCCTGCAGCTTCACAGGGTGACATGGAGGCAGTAAAAGCAATTTCAGAAGCCATAAGGGAACCCGTCATAACAGGTCTTGCAAGATGTTCCGGAAATGACGTAGACGCAGCAGGGAAAGCCCTTATAAATGCATCCAGACCAAGGATCCATACCTTTATCGCCACCAGTGACATCCACCTCAGGGATAAGCTGAAAATGACAAGGAAGGAAGTTCTGGAAAGTGTACAGAAATGGGTATCCCATGCCAGATCCATTGTAAGGGATGTTGAATTTTCAGCTGAGGATGCGAGCCGTACAGATATAGATTTTCTGGTTGAAATCTTTCAGGCAGCCATAGCAAGTGGAGCAACCACCCTGAATATTCCGGATACAGTCGGATATGCTGTACCCCATGAATTTGCAGAGATGGTAAGAGAGGTCATTAAAAGAACTGGCGGCGGGAAAGATATCATCTGGTCTGTCCACGCTCATAACGACCTTGGGCTGGCCGTAATCAATTCCCTTGAGGCAATTAGAAATGGAGTCCGGCAGGTTGAGTGCACCATAAACGGAATAGGCGAAAGGGCTGGAAATGCTTCTCTGGAAGAGGTCGTGATGGGCCTTCGGACAAGAAGTGATCATTTTGGAGTCCAGACCCGGATCGAGACCTCTCAGTTATATTCAACAAGCCACCTGGTTTCCAAACTGACCGGCTTCGCGGTTCCGCCCAACAAGGCGATAGTGGGCTCTAACGCCTTTGCGCATGAAGCGGGGATCCACCAGCATGGCATGCTCTGCAACAGATCTACCTACGAAATAATGAATCCTGAAGATGTAGGTGCTCCTTCGACCGATCTCGTCCTCGGAAAACATTCTGGACACCACGCCTTCCGGGAGAAGGTCGAAGATATGGGTTACCGTCTTTCCCGGGATGAGATGAAAGAGGCCTTTTCTCTTTTCAAGGAACTCTGCGACAGGAAGGAAATTGTAAGCACAGAAGACATAGAGATCCTCATAATTGATGAGATCCTTGCCATCACCCCGGAAAGGAAATACATTCTGAAAGACTTCAATGTCCACACCACAAGGGGGCAGGCCTCTGCAGGAATAAGTCTCCGGAATGGAGAGACCATAATAAGCGATGCCGCCACAGGAAATGGGCCTATAGATGCAGCCTACGCTGCCATCAGGAGGATAATCGATATGGACACCCAGCTGGTAAGTTATCAGATAGATGCCGCAAGCGAGAAGTCTGATGCCATCGGAGAAGCCCATATCGCCCTGGAACTTCAGGGCCTTGTTTCCCAGGGAAGGGGTGCAAGCACAGATATAGTCGAAGCCAGCATAAAGGCGTATATCAATGCTGTTAACAGACTGTTCCAGCTGGCTGCAGCTCGGGGTATAGACCTTGAAATAGCTAAGGCATCATAAATCAGACTACAGATCAGATAAGGGGAGGACCCTGGAAAAAAGTGCATTCTCTGACGAAACAGGAAGTCCTCCTTTATCTGCAATTAAGAGGATACCCTTACAAAGATGGTCCGATCTCTCGGACCGTCGAACTCACAGAGGAATATACCCTGCCAGGTTCCCAGGATCATTTTCCCCTTATCTATAATTAATGTTTCAGAGGAACCGATGACACTGGCTTTGATATGGGCTGCAGAATTGCCTTCCAGGTGGTAATAACTGTCTTCCAGGGGAATCATCCTGTCAAGCTCCTGGAGGATATCCCTTTTTACATCCCTGTCAGCATTTTCATTTATAGTAACTGCAGCAGTCGTATGAGGAATAAAGATATGACAGTTCCCTTCGGATAATTCAGCCCTTTCAACTATTCTCTGTACCATAATAGTGATATCCTTCATCTCCATGGTTGATGCCGTTCTTATTTCAAGTTTTTCCAGCACTCTATTTCCCTCCTCTACCGAAACATTCCTGCTGGAACAGTGAAAGTATTATCTTTTCATTTTGAGTATACTGCTCCAAAAGGATTTTCTTTTCGGCGACTTCGAAATCTTTCCTTTCAGATCCTGGCGTCATAACTGTTCCTGGAAGGGAAATTATCCATCTGGACAATACCATAATGAATCCCCCTTCTTCAGGTTCAGAAATTAAACAATAGTCACTAATCAGTATTTCGGCAAGACATTATATTCATCCCTCCTCTTGAAGTTTCAATTGATTAATGGATAATGATTCATCGGGAGGCCTTAAAATGACTTATCTGAAAAGAACCCTTGAAACCAGAATTCTGGAAGCGGAAATGAACTTTCCCCTGCTCTTGATATCCGGCCCGAGAGGAACGGGGAAAACATCTCTTATACGCTCTCTTTTTCCTGACAAATACAATTATGTTCACCTTGAATCCAGGGGCATAAGTACCATGGCCCGGGAACATCCCGAAAGTTTTCTGGAAATTCATTCAGGACCTGTCATTCTTGACGGAATTGACAGAGCACCTGAACTTCTTCCCTTTATTACCCAAAGTATCAATAGAATTTCAGAAAGGGGACATTTCATCCTTCTCAGTTCCAGGGACCTTTTTCCTGCCAGGACTTTCTCTTCCATAGATAATGATCTCATGGCCTGGTTTTCCCTTTTTCCTGTCACATTAGCGGAATTTTCGGGCAATAATGGTTCCTGCCTCCCTTGGGAGGAAGGAACGAAACTCCATAATCCTTTCATGAACGGCTCTTTTCTATGGCAGAACCTTTTCAGGGGTTTTTTCCCTGAGATCGCAGGTAAAAGGGACATGGACCCCACCCAGTGGCATGCTTCGTACCTGGAAAGGGTCATCGAAGAAGATATAAGGTTCCTTAGAAAAAAGGTCCCTCCCCATGGGATAAGAAAGCTCCTTTATATACTTGCAAGAAAAACCGGAGAACCATTGAATTTCTCCGAGATAGCCCGGAGTCTGGGAATGACCCTTCATATCCTTAAAGCATGGGTGAATCTTCTGGTGGAGACATATCAGATATTCCTGCTGCCACCCCTGGTTTACGGAACCAGCAAACCGATGATAAAGTCTCCAAAGGCTTATTTCACCGACACCGGACTTCTCTGTCATGTTCTTGGCATGAAATCTTCATCGGAAGCAGAAAAAAGCCCTTACAGAGAAAGGATCTTCGAAACAGCCGTGATAAGCGAGGTCTTCAAAAGGTTGATTCACAAGGCTGGAATTGCGGATATATATTTCTGGAGAAAAGCCACAGGAATGGAAGTCAGTCTAGCCGTGAAGAAGGGGGCACTTCTTTTTCCTCTGGAAGTATCTTCAGATATTGAAAAGGAAGAAAAAGTAGATAAGGGGATAAGATTCTTTAGAAAGGAGTTCGGCGAAAGGGTCGGTATGGGATATGTTATCAATCCAGGAAAGTGCAACATGCCATTGGCCCGGGGAATTAATGCCCTTCCCTTTTCAAAAATTTAAGCAGCTGCCAACTTGAATTTTTCTGAAAAAACAAAGGAGCAGAATAATATTCCGACCCCTTTATTCTGCTGTTAATATTCTGCCTTGAGGAATCTATATTAAAATCTGAATCTGTAATTCATAGAATTCTCAAACCGTTTTCTTCAGCCAGCATCTCCAGGATCCTGGCTCCCGCAACAGAATTACCCCTGTAATCAAGGGCAGGACCAAAAACGCCTATCCCCATCATTCCGGGAAGAGAAGCCATTATGCCGCCGCCTACTCCGCTTTTACAGGGCATGCCTATTCTTACGGCAAATTCTCCCGAACCGTCATAGGTTCCGCATGTCACCATCAATGCCCTGACTATCCGGCAGATCTCCGGAGAAAGAACCTCTTCTTCCGTATAGGGGTTTCTTCCGTCTTCAGCAATGGTGGCACCCATAACAGCAAGATCCTTTGCCGAGACCTCCATGCTGCAATGTCTGAAATAAACATCCAGAATCTCTTCAACATCTCCATCAATACCCTGTGTACTGCTAAGGAAATATGCCAGGGCCCTGTTTCTCTCCCCGGTAAATTTTTCAGACATATAGACTTCCTTGTTGACGTTTATGGAAGTGTTTCCAGTAAGCTGCCTGGTCATATCCAGAATGGCATCCATCTTTGCATCATTATCCGAATAAGGAAGTATGGAAGCCAGTACAATAGCTCCGCTATTGATAAAGGGATTATGAGGTTTATGGGGCTTATCCATCTCAAGACGCATTATGGAATTGAAAGGATCTGCTACAGCTTCCATTCCAACTTTGGAAAAAACTATCTCCTCTCCAAGTTCCATCAGTGCAAGAGAAAGGGTCACCACCTTTGAAATGGACTGCATGGTAAATAGCTGGTCATAATCCCCTGCTGTGTATATATTCCCTTTAACATCAGCGATGGCCGCTCCAAGAGCCATGGTATCAGCTTTGCCAAGTTCAGGAATATAAGATGCAACCTTCCCGGTAGTGCACCAGGGACTGCAGGCCTTGACCGTCTGTTCCAGAATCATCTGCAATTCCATCCCTCCCAGATCTATTAGATCAACTATCTCGAAATATCAAAGAAAAACTGTTTGAAGTACATGATAGCATGATGGCTGATTTTTCTGAAATAACACAAGTTCTTTAAAATCTGATTTTATCTTTGAATTGAAACATAGGGGTAACATGTCTGTAACAAAACCTTTGACATATTATTTTATCTTTGCCTGGATCGAATTGGGAGAACTGCAATTAAGGCCTCTCTCTGCATCGTGAATACATGTCCTGAGATTAAAGTGTCATTAACGGATGGATTGTTCGCGTTATCTCTAATATAATCAAATCATATAATCTTCCTTCACATAGCAGTCTATGCAAAGATCACACTTTTCCTCTTCTTTCTCAGTCCATTTTATCCCCTTCCAGATCTGCCTTTTTTCATTACAACCGATCTGCTTTTTGTAATTGCGTGAAAATGGATGGGGAAAACCCCTGGAGAAAAAGGTCAGACCTTTATTTACACGGAGAGGAGAATCGAAGGATGAAGAGAATGATCGCAGGAAGGGTAATTATGATCTTCTGTATCTTATGCTTTATCACATCTCCATCAGCAGGTGCAACAAAAGCCTACGATCCTGCACCAACAGACGGGGCGGGAAGTGTTCCCCTTCAACCTGTTTTCAGTTGGGAATATGAGGGGGACAGCTGCAATGTCTATGCAGGTATCTCACCGCAGGATCTCAGACTTGTCACATCCTATACAACAATGACATGGATCGAATCGCCTCAAAAGCTCCCTTTCGATACTGTGTTTTTCTGGAGGGTAGACGTCAACTCCGGAGAAGAGATTCTTGAAGGAGACCTGTGGTCATTCAGGACCGAATCGCTTTCAGAGTCGGTAGGCTGCAGCTTAACAAAAGGGGTCTCCTTCTCCCAGGTTCTTATTCTTTTACCCTTAATTACCCTATTCAATCTCTTACCCAGAAACTAAAGGAAAGACCTTACTTATTAAAACACATACAGGGATGTCCCTTTATCGGGACATCCCTGTATGTGTTAAATAGCCTGTATGCTATAAAATCTCTTCTCAGATCACTGTTCCCATTTCTGCTCGATTGAAGAAAGAGTTCCATCCTCTTTCAGTGCTTTCAATGCCTTGTTAGTTGCCTGGAGAAATACCGTATCGGTCTTGTTCATAGCAAATGCCTTGGGGGCGCCTTCGAGTTCCACAGAAAATGCCACTTTCAGCTTACCCTCAAACTGATCAGAATTGACATAGTCCTGTGCAACAGGCTCATCCATAAATGCCGCATCTACCCGGTTCAGGGATATTTCCCTTACTGCATCATCAAGTTTGCTGAATTTCCTGACCTCAACCCCTTCAAGACCGGTAACATAGAGGTCTTCTGTAGTCCCTAACTGAACTGAGACCTTCTTGCCCTTAAGATCATCCAGACCCTTGATCTTGTCATCATCTTTCAATGTGATAAAAGCACTGAAGGTTATCACATAGGGATCGGAAAAATTAACTTTTTTGCTCCGTGCGGATGTCACGCTCATGCAGGCTGCTATCATGTCTATCTTGTTTGTCAGCAGAGCGGGAATAAGTCCGTCAAAAGCCATATCAACCCATTCCACTTTTTTGCCCATTTTTTCTGCTACAGCGTTGACCAGGTCGATATCATAACCTACAAGAGCCCCCGTTTTATCGTGAAATTCAAAGGGAGGATAGGTACCCTCAGTTCCAACAACAATAACATCCTTATCCATTACAGATGCGGCAAAAGCCGTTCCGGCAATGAGAACAAGGGCCAATACCGCAAAGATAGATAGTATTTTTTTCATAGTATTTCCTCCTTGAAGATATATTTGTTTATTCTACAGTTTATTATTTTACTTAAGTTTATTAATAGGGTTTATTATACTCCATGAAACTTTCATGTCAAACCCATGATAGCATCTTGATTGAATTGCCACATCTTCTCCGTATCCAGGTCTGATAACATGAATTCCCTGAATTCGAGAACAGGGGGGGATAATTTAATTCTGAGGACTCAGATGATTTGAAGATTTCAGTGTAAAATGGCACTAATCCAACCAGGAGGTGGCCATTATGCTTAACAAGATCAGAGAACTTGCAGATAAACAGGGTTCCCGAATGACAGAACTAAGGCATTATTTTCATTCAAATCCGGAATTATCCTGGCAGGAAGTTGAAACAACCCGTAAAATTGCTGAAATAATAGAGGAACTGGGGTTCGAGAACATAAGGACAGGTTTCGGGGGAACTGAAAGCGGACTTACAGCCGACCTTAACCTGGAAAAAGAAGGTCCTATGGTTGCCTTGAGAGCAGATATTGATGCGCTCCCCCTTACAGAAGAGAATGACATACCCTATCGTTCAACAAGAGATGGGGTTATGCACGCATGCGGCCATGATGCTCATACAGCAATGCTCATCGGGGCGGCAACCATTCTGTCCGGGATCAAGGATGATCTTCCCGGCCGTGTAAGGCTTATATTCCAGCCAGCAGAGGAACACGGGTTGAAGTCGGGTGCGGAAACCATGATAGGCGAAGGAGTTCTTGATGGAGTTGATGCTATCGCCGGTCTGCATATATGGTCCTCCGTCCCTTCAGGGAAAATCGGATTCAGGAGCGGTCCGATAATGGCTTCGGCAGATGTATGGGAAATAACAGTCAAGGGTAAGGGCGGCCACGGATCGATGCCCCATAATGCCATTGATCCGACCATAGCTGCAGCGACGGTAATAACAACGATGCAGACGGTAGTCAGCAGGGAAATCGACCCTCAGGACACAGTGGTTCTGAGCATTGGCCAGATAGAATCAGGGACTGCCGCCAATATAATACCGGAATCGGCTACACTTAAAGGCAATATCCGAACCACAAGCCCCGAAACACGGGCAGCTATTCCCGAAAAGATGGAAAGGATCATGAAGGGTATCTGTACTGCAATGAGATGCGAAGGAACCCTCAGATTTACAAATATATATCCGGTAACGGTAAATGACGAGAATCTCTCAGATCTCGCAAGAAGCACTGCCGTTGAAATGTTAGGGGAGAATTGCGTTGAAAAAGCCCCTCTCCTTATGGGATCCGAAGATTTCAGCTATTACGGGGAAAAGGTCCCTGGCACCTTCTTTCTCCTGGGATGCGGGAATAAAGAAAAGGGAACGAACAATCAGCATCATTCTCCAAGATTTAACATCGATGACGATGTTCTTCCCTCCGGCATTGCCATGCTCGCAGGATTTGCCTGGAAATTCCTTTCTGAACAGGGGAAATAGCGGTGACAGGAAGGTATGTATGATATTTTAAAGGGACTCCATTCCCGGGGTCCCTTTTGATCAGTAATTTTTCCGGATCCCCTGCAAAGATCTTTCTACATCAAGATTCAGAATTTATTTCAAGCCTTCTGGTCAGGAGTTCAGAAAAAGGGTTCAGCTTGCTCTGCTCTTCAAGAATGTCAAAGGTATAACCCAGATGAGATTCAGCTGCCTTGAGCGCTTTATGGCTATCCTGCATGACAATTGCATTGACCAGGTCCTCATGCTGCTGAAGAATTGCCGCAGCTCTTTCCGGCTGCTCTGAATCAAGGATCTGCATTCGCATGGATACTATGGATTTTTCCATAAGCTCGGTAATATTCTCGTGGATTCTGGACAAGATGGTATTATGAGTTGCCTGAAAGATCGTATTATGGAGGACCGTGTTCCAATAGGCCCCCTGCTGGGCCTCATCACTTCCGTGTCCTGAAAAGATCATTTTCAACTCTCCCAGACATGCTTTCAGTTTTTCCACTTCATCATCTGTTCTTCTCAAAGATGCAAGATAGGCAGCTTTTCCCTCGATGATCTGCCTTATCTCCATAACCTGCCCCAGGGTTTCCATTGGCCAGAGAAAGGCCAGACCTATCCTGGGAGGGAGATCCCTGTTTCCTCTTCCTAAAAGGAAAATACCCTGCCTTTCACGAACTTCCAGAAGCCCCATGGCTTCAAGGGAAACAATAGCTTCTCTCAACAAAGTTCTACTGACCTTCAAAAGGTCAGACAATACCCTCTCCGTAGGCAATTTACCTCTCTCATCAATAACGCTTCCTGACTCAATTAGCTCCATAAGATCGTCTATTGTCTTTTTTCGACTATCATTCATTTTCCATACTCCTGTCTTATGTCTGATATCAACGATCAACATAAATAGTAACACAGGCAAACCAGTTAAATGAATTTTCGTATGCGAGATACTTCTTGAAATAATCTAAACATTATGATAGCATTTTTAATGAGGTTTTGGAATACCTTGGTATACCAAGATATTTATCCTCCCCTTTCCCCTGAAACAATCGACGAGTTGCAGTTTGAGATCGACAATATTTTATCTAAGGCAGGTGTCCTTATTGAAAAAAGGATACGATGTGACGATCATAGGAGGAGGAGTTGTCGGGTGTGCCATAGCCCGCGAACTTTCACGCTATGACCTCTTTGTTTCACTCATAGAAAAAGAATCCGATGTAGGACTCGGAACAAGCAGCAGGAACAGCGGAGTTATCCATTCCGGTATCAATTACAAACCAGGGACACTAAGGGCGAAGGTGGACGTCCGTGGGAATAAGCTTATGGATAAACTCTGCAGGGATATTAAGGTAAAGATGAAACGAATCGGCAAAATCACTGTCGCCAAAGATGAGAAAGATATCCCCACCCTGTATCGTTTGAAGGAACAGGGTGAAGTTAATGGAGTTCCAGGTCTGAAAATCCTTGACCAGAAAGAAATGCGGAAAATCCAGCCCGGTGTAAGTGGGATCAGTGCATTATATTCTCCAAGCAGCGGAATAGTATGTCCCTATGGTCTGACCATAGGTCTTGCGGAGAATGCCCATGATAACGGAGTGCACTTCCACCTGTGTCAGGAGGTTTCCTCAATAGAAACCCTGACAGATGGTGGATTTATGATCAGGATGAAGTCAGGAACCCGTCTCCAGACTCAGGTGTTGATCAATGCTGCCGGCCTGTTTGCAGATTCGATCTGTAGAATGGCTGGAATTGAAGAATATCGGATCTATCCCTGCAGAGGGGAATATTATGTCCTTGACAAACGCCTCAACGGTACCATCAAGACACTCATATACCCTGCACCCAGAACAGATGATCCTGGTCTGGGTATCCATCTGACCCCCACCGTTGACGGGAATATCCTCATAGGACCAAGTGCTGAATATATTGAAGAACATGAAGATTATGCATGTACTGCAGAGATTATGAAATCTCTCCGGGAAGAAGGGCATAATCTTCTCCCTGATCTTCAGATGTCCGACTTCATCCGCAACTTCTCAGGAGTTCGCCCGAAGCTCACTCCTCCAGAAGTGGGCGGGAATAGCGATTTCGTCATAGAGGACAGGAGAGACATCAACGGGTTTATCAACCTGGCAGGTATAGAAAGCCCGGGACTCACATCTGCTCCTGCAATTGCTGAGATGGTTTTGTCAATGGTCGGTGACCACCTGCCCCTGAGGCCTAATGTACATTTCAGCCCGGACAGAAAGGGATCTCCCTTCTTCTTCAGCGAACTTCCGGAGGAAGAAAAGAAACAACTCATCTCTGAAAATCCAAATTACGGAGAAATCATCTGCAGATGTGAAAAGATAACAAAACAGGAAATTCTGGATGCCATAAACAACCCCCTCGGAGCAAGGACCTTCGTCAGCATCAAATACAGAGCCCGATCAGGCATGGGAAGATGCCAGGGAGGATTCTGCATGCCCAGGATAACTAAAATACTAAGGGATGAATTCGGGCTCTCTCCTGAAGAGTTTATCCTGAGAAGCAGGACTTCCCCTCTTTTTGTCGGCAAAGTCAGAGAGGGGGATCAGAAATAATGACCGTTGAAAAAAGAGGTATTGTCATAATAGGAGGAGGACCGGCAGGACTTGCGGCTGCTATATCCGCCAGAGAGAATGGCTGTGAGGATGTACTTCTCATCGAAAGGGATCGGATACTTGGAGGTATTCTTAACCAGTGTATCCATGACGGTTTTGGCCTTCATACCTTCGGCAGCAGTCTTTCCGGTCCGGAATATGCAGGGCGTTTTATCGACCGTTTTCAGGAACTTGGAATAAACGTAATGGAAGGTTCCATAGTCCTTTCCCTTGATGAGAACAGGGTTCTTTCTGTAAGTTCGAGGGAAGGTTATCGAGTCATCCAGGCTGGTGCGGTAATTCTTGCCATGGGCTGCAGGGAGAGAACCAGGGGAGCTATTTCCATACCTGGCAGGAGGCCCTCTGGAATATACACAGCCGGCGCAGCCCAGAACCTCATAAACCTTGAGAACATAATGGTCGGGAAAAGGGTCTGCATTCTCGGTTCCGGTGATATAGGTCTTATCATGGCAAGAAGGATGACCCTTGAGGGAGCACATGTGGAAGCAGTTTTCGAACTCCTGCCCTATTCAAGCGGACTTCCCCGGAATATTCAGCAATGCCTTAACGATTTCAATATCCCCCTCTTCCTCAGCACAACTATTACCAATATCCATGGTAAAGATCGCCTTGAAGGGATCAGCGTGGCCCAGGTTGGCCAGGATAGATGCCCCATTCCCGAAACAGAAAGATACGTACCCTGTGATACCCTTCTGCTTTCGGTAGGCCTCATTCCTGAAAATGACCTTTCCAGGGATACCGGTATTGAGCTGGATCCCAAAACGAGTGGAGCCATAGTGGATGATGCTTTTATGACCAGTATTCCGGGAATTTTTGCCTGCGGCAACGTGCTTCACGTTCACGACCTGGTCGACTGGGTTTCCCTGGAAGCAGCAAGCGCCGGAGCCTTTGCAGCCAATTATGTCAGGGGGATTAAAGAAGGAAGATCTTCCATTCCGGTTTCAGCTGGAGAAGGGATAAGGTACACCCTGCCCCAGGCCATTTCAGGAAGAATGGATCTCACTTTATCCATGAGGGTATCTGCACCCTGGAGGAACAGAACCATTGTAATAAAGGACGGGGAAACGGAAATAAAGAGGAAAAGAATGGTCCGTCTCCATCCGGCGGAAATGATAAGGGTAGATCTTAAAGCCAATGATATTGCTTCCTGTTCAAGGCTGGAGGTGAGCGTGGAATGAGCATCAGGGAATACACATGTGTGGTCTGCCCTAATGGATGTACCCTGAAGGTTGAAGTTAAGGATGGAGAAAAAGCTGAATTCGTTAAGGTTGAAGGGAACACCTGCAAAAGGGGAGAAAGCTGGGCAAGACAGGAAGTGGAAAATCCGCTGAGGACCATTGCCAGCAGTGTTCTGGTAAGTGGAGGAGAATTTCCCCTGGCCAGTGTAAGGACGGATTCACCTATTCCACTGGAATCCATAGGGAAAGTAATGGATGATATCAGGTCCATTACAATGGACGCTCCCCTTGAAATCGGAGATGTGGTTATAGAGAAGCCGGCAGGTACAGATTGCAGGATCATCGTTACAAGAAAGGTTAAGCGCGAAGAAAAGGAACTTCGTCTTACCGGGAATTGCATAACAGGAGAAAGGGAATTGCTGAAACAAAAATAATTCTTAAGGGGGAAATAACATGAAAAAGCTGGTTGGCATTCTGTTAATAGCATTACTCGCAGTAACTTGTATTTTCTTCAGTTTTTCCGTTCAGGCAGAGGCAAAGACCTACAGGATCAATATCGCTACAGCTACAACAGGCGGGGCATATTACCCCATAGGAAATGCCATGGCACAGATATGGACAAAGAAACTCGATGGGATTAAAGCTGCAGCCCAATCAACTGCAGGAACTCCACAGAATGTTGAACTTATGATGAATGAAGAAGTTCAGATAGCCTTAGGCCAAAACGGAATCTGCTATTATGCATTTAATGGTACCGGAACCTATGATGGGAAAAAAAGATTTCCTGCCAGATCACTGAGAGGAATTACAGCCCTTTACCCCAATGTAATGCACTGGGTAGTAGCTGCTGATTCAGGGATAAGCAGTATTTCAGAACTGGAAGGAAAGAAAATAGTGCCGGGAGCCGTTGCCAGTGCTACAGAAATTAACACCAGGGAAATGCTGAGTGCTTACGGGCTTAACTACATGAAAGACGCCGGGGAAGTAAATGTAAAAGCCGACTTTGTAGGATACAACGAAGCTGTAGATCTTCTGAAAAACAGGCAGATAATTGCTTCCCACATTGCTGGCGGAGTACCTACTGCAGCAGTGCTGGATGTATTGTCTACCGGGGCTGCAAAGCTGATTTCCCTGGAAGAAGATAAGATACAGGAAATTACCGGAAAATATCCATGGTATTTCCCCTATACTATCAAGGCCGGGACCTACCCGAAACAGGAACAAGACATACATACCATAGCCCTTTCAAACATTCTTTTCACAAGAGACGATCAGCCTGAAGAATTGATCTACATGATTACCAAAGGGATCTATGACTATCATGAAGATCTTGTCAATGCCCATAAAGCTACAAAAAACACCGTATTGGAAAACGCCCTCAATGGAATGACTCTACCTCTCCATCCCGGGTCAGTTAAATATTACAGAGAACAGGGTATTGAGATACCGGCAAAGCTGATCGCTCAATAGTCAGGAAAGACATCACAATGCAGGAGGAACTTTACCCGTTCCTCCTGCTTCCAAGTACATGAAAGTTAAGGAGGTTTCGGACATGGCCGAAACTACTAATCTAAATACCGAAACATCTACCGAAAAGGAACTTGACGCAGAAAAGGTCCTTGAAAAGGTAGACTCTGAGTCCAGATTCAGAAAATTCAATGGCAAGTGGGCTATAGTTATAAGCATTGTGGCTATTGCCATGTCCGTTTTTCACCTTTATACATCAGGTTTCGGCACCTTAATGGCTATGAAGCACCGCAGCGTTCACCTGGCTTTCCTTCTCACTCTCACTTTCCTTCTTTACCCGGCTTTCAAAGGATCGCCCCGGAAGAGATTGAGTTTTTTTGATTATATATGGTTGGCATTGGGACTATCCTCCAGCCTTTACATTCTTTTCTTTTTTGATGCTTTCAGTATCAGGGGCACTGCCGTAACATCTGATTATGTTATGGGAACTATCCTTATAATATGTGTCCTGGAAGCATCACGGAGAACCATAGGAAAAGAACTCACAATCCTGGCCATGATTTTCCTCGCTTACGGTTTTTGGGGTGAATACATACCCGGAGTCCTGGGTCATACGGGATTTACCTTCAAAAGAATTGTGTACCATCTGTTTCTTTCATCTGAAGGTATTTTCGGCATAGCCCTGGGGGTATCATCAACATACATATTTCTCTTTATCCTTTTTGGTGCATTCCTTACAGAAACGGGTATGGGACTTTTTATCAAGGACCTTGCCATGTCCCTGGCGGGGCGTACCATTGGAGGAGAAGCAAAGGTTTCCATTATCGCAAGCGGTCTTATGGGAATGATAAATGGAAGTGCCGTAGGGAACGTTGCAGCAACGGGAACATTTACCATCCCCTTAATGCGGGATGCCGGATTCAAACCCGTATTTTCAGCAGCAGTTGTAGCAGTAGCTGGAACAGGCGGGATGATAATGCCTCCTGTCATGGGAGCCGCTTCTTTTATAATGGCAGAATTTCTGGGTATCCATTATTCGAAGATCATGTTGGCAGCTGCCATACCAGCCGTACTTTACTACCTCGCCGAGTATGCTGTAATTCATATAGAAGCTATTAAAATGGGCATGACAAAAATACCCCGCGAAAATATTATCCCCTTACGGGTCGTCATGAAGGAAAGGGGACATCTTATGGTCCCTATCCTGATTATTGTATGGCTTCTTCTTACGGGCAGGACACCTCTATATGCCGCTTTTTACGGAATTATATCTTCACTTGTCGTGAGTTCTCTGAAAAAAGAAACAAGACTTACTCCCAAAGCCTTTCTGAGGGCACTGGAGCAGGGAGCACGGGGAACCGTGGGAGTGGGTATGGCATGTGCCGTTGTGGGAAACATAATCGGGATTACAAATCTCACGGGATTAGGACTTGTTTTGGGAGACAACATAGTATCACTTGCTCATGGAAGCGTTATCGTAACGATTTTCCTGACCATGGTGGTCTGTATAATACTGGGAATGGGTCTTCCTACTACCGCCTGCTACATAGTTACCGCAACTATTGCAGCTCCAGCACTACTACAATTAGGAATAAATCCACTGGCTGCGCATATGTTTGCATATTACTTCGCATGTCTTTCCAATCTTACTCCTCCTGTTGCAATAGCGTCATACGGTGCTGCCGGTATATCCGGTCAAAAACCTTCGGAAGTCGGATGGACCGGGTTCAGAATATCTCTTGCTGCTTTCCTGATACCCTTTACATTTGTCTATAGCCCGGAATTGTTACTGGTTCAGGGATCTTTTATGGATATAGGAATAGCAGTAGGAACAAGTATTATAGGCGTTATAGCGATAGCAGCAGCAGTACAGAATTTCCTGATAGGACAACTCAATATAGCCCAGAGGATCATGCTTTTCGCCGGAGCGGTCCTGCTGATATTTCCCGGGATAATGACAGATGGCTTTGGTATAGCCTTTACAGTTATTGTTATAATTTGGCAGAAACTGGCAGGTACCTCCTATACCCCTCCTCTTCAATCCAGGGAACAGGAGGCCTGATAGGGATATCTTCTCTGAATGCCATATAATGATATGAAAACTGGATCTGTAGTTCATTTTGGAGGCTGATCTATGAAAACTACATTGAAATACGGGAAACAAGAGCTTTCCATAACTATCCCTGATAAAAATCTTCTCGGGATACTGGAACCTTCCGGGCTCGATCCTATCAAAGACCTGGGTAAAGAGGTCAGGACTCTGCTTGAAAAACCCACATCGGGGCCTTCTCTCCCGAATCTGATCCGGATGATCAAGCCCCGGAAAGTGGCAGTCATAGTAAATGATCTGACCCGTTCTACTCCGACCTCGGAACTACTGCCGCCAGTCCTGGACAAGCTCCTGGGTCAGGGAATATCAAAGGAACAGATAGACATCATAATAGCAACAGGTACACACAGGCCTATGAATCGGGAAGAGATCATAAGCATAACGGGAGAAAATATTTTCAGGGAATACAATATCATAAATCATGACTGCGATTCTCCCGATCTGGTTACCATGGGAATACTTTCAGGTGAGAATGAACTCAAAATCAACCGGGTTATTGCTGAAGCAGATATCCGGATAGCCATAGGTGAAGTTCTTTTACACTACTATGCCGGGTTTGCCGGAGGGAGAAAAAGCATCCTTCCCGGTGTAGCCGGAAGAGAGACCATAATGAAGAATCACCATATGATGACCTTTCCGGGAGTAGGGATAGGGAAAACATCCGGAAATCCTGTAAGTGAACAGATGGTTGAAGCAGTTGAAAAATATTGTCCCCTTCATTTTATTGTTAACTGCGTGAGTAACAGCCATAAACAGGTGGTCAGGCTGGTGGCCGGTGATGCTGTAAAAGCATGGGAAAAGGGAATAGAAGTCTTCAGGAAGATGAATTTTGCTCCTGTTGAAAAAAAGGCAGACGTAGTTTTTGTATCTGCAGGGGGTTTTCCCAAGGATATAAACATGTACCAGGCCCATAAGGCTCTTGAAATGTGCTCTGCTGCTTTAAAGGAAGGCGGTACCATCGTTTTCTTTGCAGAATTGGCAGAAGGTTATGGACATCCTGTTTTTCAGGAATGGGCAGAAAGAAAGATGGAACCATACGAAGCTGTTCAAACCTTTGAGAAAGATTTCAGATTTGGAGCACATAAAATTTACTATCTGGCAAAGCTGGCACAGAAATGTGATATTTACCTTTACTCTTCAGTCACCGGGATAGACTCCCGAAAAATGTACTGCCATAAGATAGACTCTCTGGAAGAGATCCTTCCCCTTATCATCAAAAAATATGGAAGCAGCTTTTCCTCATGGGTAATACCCCAGGGAGGGATAGTACTTCCCGTTTATAACTCAGAAGAAAACTGGAATTTCCAAACCAGTTCCTGAAATCCGAAAATTAAAGAAGGGGGCCTCAGGAGGTCCCCTTCTTTAATTTTGCAAAAACAGTAAAATACTCTCAAATTTGAGGGAAAGATCGCCTCTATTTTTTCGATCGTCTTCTCTTATCGATCTTACCGGCTTTTTTCAATAAGCTCGGCTATTTTTTCAGCCATCATCCGGTAACCGTCTCCGTTGGGATGTATATAATCACTCTTGAGAGCAGCATTCGACAAAATCTTTCTGAGGATCTTTCCTTCATAAAGAACAGACAGGTCGCGGGCAACCCTTCTGTATAATCCGGGCACCGACAGAGTCAGTCCGGTACTCGGAACACCAATGACCAGTACATCAATACCCCTTTCCTGCAGGATCGAGATCATACTCCTGAGATCTCTTTCTATTTCATCCTCTTCTCTCTTTCTCAACAGGTCGTTGCCACCCTCGCAGAGAATGACTAGCCGTGGAGAATATTTTTCCAAAACACCCGGAAGCCTTTCCAGACCCTCGGATATGGTCTCTCCGGGAACACCCGAATTGATCACTTTCATACCGAGAATCGCTTCCAGTAGGACCGGATATGAACTATCTCCAGGAGCACCTGTTCCATAGGTTATACTGTCACCAAAGGCCAGGACAAGACTGTCCGATGACAGAGGAAGGATCGGGCCAGCTGATCCACATGGAGACAAAACAAAGAAGGATCCCCATAAAAACAGAAATCCCAGAAAGATCTTCATTCCGACACAAGACATCTTCAATGCCTTAACACCTCCATAATTAACCTTTTTCTTTATATCACAAAACAGGGGGGCAGGAGAATTCCCTTCCCCTACCCCCCTGTCAACATAATCCTTTAAGCGTTTCAATTATTCATTATCAGCAGTTGTAATAAAGTTCATATTCTTTAGCCGTTACCCTGGCCTTGACTTCTACGGCCTCCTGCCTTTTAATCTTTATCCAGTGGGTGAGGAAATGTTCAGAGAAAACGTCATCGGAGGCCAGGAAGGAATGGCCCTTTTTGAGCTCATCCAGAGCTTCGTCAAGACTTGCAGGTAAAAGTTTAATACCACCAGTCTGTTCATAAATATTCTTTTCCAGTGGACCGAATCCTCCCTTCATGGGATCTATCCGGTTCCTGACTCCATCAAGTCCGGCCATAAGGAGGGAAGCAAACATGAGGTAAATGTTTGCTGTTGCATCTCCTGAACGGAATTCGAATCTCCTGGCTTCAGGGTCCTTTGCATAACCGGGAATCCTGATGGCGCCGCTTCTGTTTCCTGTAGCGAAGGCAATTGCGATGGGAGCCTCATAACCTCTGACAAGTCGACGATAGGAATTTGTTGAAGGACAGACGAGCCCCATAAGGGCCGGGGTGTGGGTGAGGATGCCCCCAAGAAAGTGGAGGGCCGTATCGGAAAGGGCTGCGTAATTGGAATCGGGTCCGGCAAAAACTGACTTGCCATCCTTACGCATAAGCATATGGACGTGGAGTCCGTTACCAGCCTCTCCGAAAGTGGTCTTTGGCATGAAAGTCGCCGTCAGACCGTATTTGGCTGCACTGTTTTTTACTATGTACTTGATCAACATGGATGCATCGGCAAGTTTCATGGCCTCATCAAGCTGAACCTCGATTTCCTGCTGACCATTTGTACCTACTTCATGATGATGATATTTAACATCGATCCCCAACTGATCTATAAGTAATGCTGCCTCAGACCTGAGATCCCGATATATGTCATGGGGTGCTTCAATATGATATGCCCTGCAGGGAGGAAGCTGATGCCCTCCCTCAAGAGCCTCGTCTTCGACATTCCATCCCGAAGGTCTGCTGATTATTTTATAGCCGCTTCCGCTGAGCTCATCCCGAAACTGGACTCCATCGAAGATGTTATATTCGAATTCAGGTCCTACGATGAACTCATCGGCAATATCCATATCCTTCATTACCTGAATGGCCTTTTTAAGGATCATCCGGGGATCTCCGCCGTAGGGTTTGAACCCTTCAGAAGTTATCTCCTTTACACTGCCGAGAAAGCTCAGGGTATTTCTCTCCCAGAAAGGATCAATAAAGGCCGTTCTGAAATCCGGAACAAAAACCATATCGCTGGACTCAATGGGAGCATAGCCGTAATTGGAACCATCAAATCCGAAACCCTTGTCGAAAAGTTTTTCCGACAGTCTGCTGGCAGGTATTGAAAGATGCCTCCACCTTCCCTGGATATCTGTTACCTTTATATCCAGCATTTCCACTTCCTGCTCTTTTACATATCCAACTAATTCACCATAACTGCTGAACAATTTAATACCCCCTGTGTGATCGATCTCTGAAACAAAGGAAACAGATCTTTCCCCAAAACAATATAGACCTTGAAATATATTCCGCTAAATGGGACAATAGTTCTACTCAATAGAATATATTACAATGGTATTCCTGGTTAAATATTTTGTCAATTTATTCGAGGTAATTTTTTTTGTGCGGAAACAGCACTTGGCGGAAGGATTTTTCAGGAATACTTGAATTAAAATGCTTTTTCTTTTATCTTTTCATGTATATTTCCAGCTAAGAAGGTGGATCTCATTTCCGAAGGACTTGTTTCAAAAACTGCAAGGGTAATGGAAACTCTGCTGGAAGAACAGAAGAGCACGAGTTTAAGAAAAATAGCAGAAAAGTGCAACATGCCGAAAAGCACTCTTCACAGGATACTTTCATCCCTTGAGGAAGAGGGCTGGGTCTATAGAAATCCCAGAAAAAGGGAATATCGTATTGGTATACGCTTCATGTGTTTCGCCCAGAAATGGAGACTCAATCATGAATTGGCCCTCCTTGCACATCCCCTGATGGAGTCTCTCTCCGAAGTATCGGGCGAAACTGTAGTCCTGGCAGTCCGTGAAAAAAAGGAGATCCGCTGCCTGGAAGTTGTGGAAACATCAAATCCGATCAAGTATCATTTCAGGATCGGGACAAGACTTCCCATTCATGCCGGCGCAATGGGGAAGATCATTCTGGCATACTCCCCCCTTCAGGTGAGGGAAGAGATCCTCTCTTCTCCCCTTCAAAAATTTACCGACAACACTTTGACATCACCTGACACCCTGAGGAGAGAATTGAAACTGATAAGGGAAAGAGGATACTCCGTGAGCATAGAGGAAGTTGACATCGGCGGATCTGCCGTCGGTGCTCCTATCCTTGGACCAGAGGGAGAACTCCTTGCCGGACTGATCCTGGACGGACTGACCCATCGCATAGAAACAAGGCTGGAAGATATGGTCCCCATGGTTACAGAAACTGCCAGAGAAATAACAGATCTGGTATCATC
Source organism: Acetomicrobium hydrogeniformans (assembly GCA_016841745.1). Lineage (GTDB taxonomy): Bacteria > Synergistota > Synergistia > Synergistales > JAFGMB01 > JAENYO01. Next base: position 365,984 of record JAENYO010000003.1, on the reverse strand, counting down.
TTAAAGAAAGTACAGGGATAATTATCCTGCCCACTATACAGTTCCTTACACCCTGATATCCTCCTTTTAGAACAAGATTGATATTATGCTTCAACATCTGACCGGAGGACAGGCTTTTCTCCCTGCAGGAGACAAGGAGATGGGCCATTATGATAAAAAGAATTATCCTGTGTTTTATTCTTCTTTTCATCTATCCTGCTACCAGAAGCATAGCCCTGGAAAGAGCATATAACCCGTGGCCTCCCGACGGTTCTAGGGGAGTTTCCATCTACACGGATTTTGCATGGGACCACGATGGGGAGAGCTCCAGTCTCTATTTAGGTACAAACCCGGAAAACCTTCAAAGGCTGCTCTACAGATCTACAGCAACAAGGTTCGATCTTTACAACAGCTTGAGGTTAAATCAAAGATACTACTGGAGAGTCGATGTCCATAACGGTAATACTACAGTTCAGGGAAAGCTCTGGAGCTTCAGGACAAGATCATCCTCCGTTGGAGTGGTGGTAGGGTGCAATGTTGCGGACAAGGTCGGGTTTCCTTTCATTGTCTTCTTTGTTCCCCTCTTGTTTCTGAGATCGAAGTAAGAGAGATAACGAGCTGAAGATCATTTCAAAGTTATCATCAGGATGCACTGTTTAATGTAAAATAGTCTTCATACATCAATGCAGAATAAGGAGTGAAAAAAGATGGGCCTTAACAAAGCATGGGAAGACGTAAAACTCTTTCACAAAACCTTCAAGGCGCCGGTGGGAGATGACCCCCATATGCTGGAAAGGGAACGATCTCTTGCCAGGGCAGATTGGATGAGGGAAGAAGTGGATGAATTTCTGGAAGCTGAAGATGTTTATGGACAGGCCGATGCCATGATAGATCTTATCTACTTTGCACTTGGCACACTTGTAGAAATGGGTGTTCCTCCCCAGGAACTCTTTGAGATCGTCCAGACCGCCAACATGAACAAAATATGGCCTGACGGAAAACCTCATTTCCGTGAAGATGGCAAGGTTATAAAACCTGAGGGCTGGCAGCCTCCAGAACCGAAGCTGAAGGAACTCATAGACTCAATGGCATAGAAAAAGGGGCAGGTTTTTCCTGCCCCCTTTAATTTTTTTCTACCAGATCTATTTACATAGCAGAATGGTAAGGTCGTTAACGTTCGTTCCCGTAGGACCTGTTTTTACCAGATCCCCACTCGCAGAAAGGGCATTATAGGAATCATTGTCATCAAGACTACTGTAAATATTTATGCCTCTTTCCCTAAGTCTGTTGAAGGTCTGTCCATCTACAAGGCCTCCAGCGGCATCATTTGGACCATCGGTACCATCTGAACCAGCCGATATCACAACGACACCTTCGAGTCCGGCAATTCCGGCCGCTGCAGAAAGAGCAAGTTCCTGGTTCCTTCCACCCATTCCTTTTCCCTTGAGATGCACCACCGTTTCTCCTCCCAGAATTATTGCACATGGTTTTACAAGGGGACGATTATTGGCGACTTCTTCTCTTGCCATAGCCGCAACAAGAGAGCCTGCTTCTCTGGCTTCACAATCAAGGGTTGTAGTTAGGACCATGGTCCTGTAGCCCCTTTCTTCAGCCGCCTCTCGTGCTTTCTTACAGAGGACCATAACACTTCCCGTTATCGTGGTGGTTACATTGTCCAGTACCTTGGGTGTTTCATCTTTGAGCAATTCCAGCAGGGCAGGTTTGAGCTTCAATCCATATCTGTCCACAACAGCAAGGGCATCTTCTGTACGGGAACTGTCCGGATAGGCCGGACCGGATGCTATGCTGTCCAGGCGGTCTCCAAGAACATCGGAAAGCACTATTGAAAGGACCCGGGCCGGATATATTAGTTCTGCGAAACGACCACCCTTGACCGATGATAATCGTTTTCGTATCATGTTTATTTCCACAATATCTGCCCCGCATGTCAGCAGTTGATCCGTAATGTTCACAAGATCTTCCAGGGTCACTCCATCAAGGGGTTTCTCAAACAGGGCAGAACCTCCTCCGGAAACCAGGAAAAGAACAGTATCCGAGCTGGAAAGGTCTTTCACCATCTCCAGGGCCTTTGATGTAGCCAGAATGGTGTTATGATCGGGCAGAGGATGACCGGCCTCGAATATCCTCATTCTCCCGATATCTCCCAGGCTATGGCCATACTTGGTTATTACCACACCCTTGTCAAGCCTTTCTCCAAGGCATTCCCCGGCAGCAGAAGCCATCCGCCAGGCAGCTTTACCTATGGCGACAAGAAATACCCTGCCAGGAAAGGCCCTGCCTTCAAGGGCCCTTCTGACTGAATTTTCAGGAAGAACCTCCTGAATAGACTTTAATACTATATCCATTGCATCCCGTCTCAAACATCCCATCTTTGATCATCCCTCATCCTTAAATTTAAAGGCCTTCTGTAAACAACATATGGGTCAATTATATTTCTTTATCCCCTATATGTGAAAATATACTTTATAATTTTTAAATATGGATAACACTTCTAAAAGTTTCCTTATGGAATGGTACAACCACCAGGTAAAAGCGCTGGTAATTCCCTGAAAACTCATAACCATAACTGGATTGGAGGTTTGTTGAATGGGACTGAAAGACAGGGCATCTGAACTGATAAGGCAGTTCAAGGGAGACAATTATTCCTTTGGAATAGACAAACTGGAAATGGCAGGTTCCTATGCCGGTGAATTCGGAAAAAGAGTTCTTTTGATCGGAAATACCGGTCATTTGAAATCTGTATTTGAAAAGATCCACAAAGACCTTTTGAAAAAGGGACTGGTCATCTGCGGGAAAAAGATCGTGCCCGGTTCACAACCCAATTCCCCCCGAGAAGATGTATACAGAATAGCCACATACATGTTTCTCTACAGACCCGACTGTCTTATGGCCGTAGGCGGAGGAAGTACCCTGGATGCAGTCAAGGCTGCAAATGTCCTCTATTCCCTGGGATTGAGGTCTCTGGAGATAGACGATTATCTCGGTACCGGTAAAGTCACGGATAAACTGGAAAAAACCGGTGCAACCATGCTGCCTTTAATAGCAATCCAGACAAATGCCAGCTCGGGATCCCACCTGACCAAATATGCTAATGTAACGGATCCGGTGACCGGACAGAAAAAACTGATCGTGGATAACGCTGTAATACCAGACAGGGCTGTCTTCGATTATGGTGTCACAGAAAGTATTCCCACATCTGTTTCACTGGACGGTGCCATGGACGGGATCTCCCACTGCCTGGAGGTATTCTATGGAGCTAAAGGCAAAAACCTGGAGAAGATAAGAGAAGTTGCCCTTACGGGGATCGAGCTTATTGTTGAAGCCGCACCCAGGCTACTTAAGGACCCTACAGACAAGACACTTCGCGAACTGCTTGGGCTAGGTACCGATCTGGGCGGATATGCCATAATGCTTGGAGGCACCAATGGAGGGCACCTGACAAGCTTCTCCCTGGTCGATGTTACCTCCCATGGCAGAGCCTGCGGACTGATGAACCCATACTATACAGTGTTCTTTGCTCCCGCAATCACGGAACAGCTCCTTGCCGTGGGAAACATATTCAAACATCATGGGTACATAACGGCGAACCTGACTTCCCTCAAGGGACGGGAGCTGGGAGAAACTGTGGCAAATGGTCTTATGAGTTTTGCTCGGGCCATGGGATTCCCGACCACCCTGGCCGAACTGGATGGATTTTCAGATGCCCATATACAAAGGGCCCTTGATGCTGCAAAGGATCCTCAGCTTAAAATGAAACTCGAAAACATGCCTGTGCCTCTTTCTACAGATCAGATAGATGAATATATGGGACCGGTCCTCGAAGCAGCAAAAACTGGAGATCTCTCCCTTATAAAAAGCATGGGCTAAGTTATCATCCGATCAATCATAAGGAGTTTCAGTAAATTGCAGAAACTCCTTATGATTTTTACATTTGTTCATAAGCTATTAAATTGACCGCAAAACTTCTACAAGAATCGTGATATTCCCTCAACAGACCGGGTAGAAGTCTTTTCAGGCATGAATTTCCTAAAACTTAATCCAGCTTTGAAGTTAAGATTTCAATCTATAAGATAATTACAAGTGACAGATCTATCTTCCTTCTCTATTTTTCCCTTATTTAACAAAATTCATTTAATTTCAATCATAAATTCACCCTCAGAATATGTTTAAAACTTAAAAACATGAAATAAGCAGATAACAAGAGATATATTGCTAATAACAAAGATATTTAGCTACCATATCATTTATCTGCTCTTCATTATGGTAGATTTTTTCTGAAGATTAAGATAGACTTATCTTACAGTTAGTTAGAGCTTTCTAACTTTAATAATTTTCATACTTTAAGCCACAGCTTTAAGAACCTTGAAAACAGAATAGAAATTCATATACCCAACAAAGATGATCCAATAGTCCTATAGAACATAGTTCTACGGAATGACTATTCATAGTGCTATTAATACCCCCAGTATGTAATTGATTCATTACAATAGGTCTAGAGGTGGATATATATTCAAATAAATAACATACAACTCATTTTTACTAAAGGTTTCATTAATGTATTTGAGAGAAATAGCGTCCAAAAGGGAAAGTCCGAGAGTAACAGAGAGGGAGGTATTGGAGATGAAAAACAGGTTTAAATTCTGGTCAGTATTTTTTGTAGCGTCAGCGTTCATTATTTCGGCAGGCATAGCCTATGGCACATCTTACGAAGAGCTTGTGAAGATATATCTTGAAAAAGAAAATGTTGAAAAACTTGTAGAATCTGAAAGAATATATGATGTTCGCGGTGAAAAAATAGACGCGGAAAGTCTGTGGGAGGAGATAGCTCTTGAAAAAGATCCTTCCGTAGTATCAGAAAAGGGCATCAGACTTTTAAATTACCTCTTAGAAGGAAATGTAACTGAATGGAACCAGCTGAAAGGATTTCTGGGACCAGAGGGTTACTCCAGATCCCTTGTAGCATTTAATACCGCCCTTTACAGTGTCTCAGCACTCCTTGAGCTTGAAGACCCTGTTTCTTCCAGAAAGGCTTACGAGATAGCAAAAGATCTTTTCGACTCCAGAAAAACCATAGGAGTACTATATCGCAGTTCCGGAGAAGAAGCCTTTAAGGAAAAGGGCAAGCTCAGAGGACTTGCAGGCTCAGAGTGGATAGTCAACAAGGGCTACGAGCTCTGGAATGTTAATGAAAAAGATAACAGGCCTTTTGGGATCGAACCGGTAAGAAAGATTCGAGGATATATAAATATTTCCGAAGCTGTTTCCCGAAAGATGGTATTTCTTAATGTAAATGGCCAGGCAAATTCCGGGGTAGGTGAGTATGCCTGGGATTGGGAAACCGGTAAAGTCTATCGTTTGCGTGACAGGGAAGATCCAGATGAAGGAAGACCCGACAGAAGGAATCGACCAGCTCCGAATCCTGGAGACGACGATGACAACGGCACTCCCGGTGACGATGATGACGATGATGACAATGGTCAGCCCGGCGACGATGATGATGACGACGATGACAACGGCACTCCCGGTGACGATGATGATGACGACGATGACAATGGTCAGCCCGGCGACGATGATGACGACGATGACAATGGTCAGCCCGGCGACGATGATGATGACGACGATGACAATGGTCAGCCCGGCGACGATGATGACGACGATGACAATGGTCAGCCCGGCGACGATGATGATGACGACGATG
>JAENYO010000003.1:0-360276 GCA_016841745.1 Acetomicrobium hydrogeniformans | reverse complement strand
GATGATGACGACGATGACAATGGTCAGCCCGGCGACGATGATGATGACGACGATGACAATGGTCAGCCCGGCGACGATGATGATGACGACGATGATGACGATGACAACGGCACTCCCGGTGACGGAAACGGCAATAACGGAAATCCTGGGAATGGCGGTGGAGGCAGCAACTCCGGTCTGGGAGATGGTACTAACCCCGGGAATGGCTCTGATAACAACAATGCAGGAGATTCCCCAGGAGGAAATGGCACCAATAATCCAGGCGAAAACTAGACTTAAAGCTGTTAGATATTAATTACCAGTAAGACATATTCAGATAATTTACATAAAACATACGATAACAATAAAAAGGAGGGTCGGCTTTTAATCCGACCCTCCTTTTTATGCATAAAATTTTCCTGTTAATTATCTTTTTCTCATGAACATAAGGGGCAGCAGAAGAAGAAGTGCAGAGGGAGCAAGAAAACCTACAGAGCAACCGCCACCGCTACTTTTACCTTCTTCGTCAAGACTAATACTCAACGTACCCTTGTCTCCAAAGGAAATATCAAAACTACCGTCAAGACCTCCTATTGTATAGAGTGGTCCATCATCCGGCATGCTCGGCATAATAGCACAAGACATCCCAGATCCAATCTGAGTTAGCGTATCAACTTTAAGAGGAAAAATTGCAACGGGCGTATCCATAGCTTCAACAGCGATAAAATCATCGGCTAAATAGTGGTCCTTCGTTCCACTTCCAGCATCATAGATCAATTCATCCTTTGACCAGTTCTGTATCATAACCAATAGATGTCGGTCTTCATCTTCTGGTCCATACTCAAAGGTCAGCTCACTATCGAGGCTATCAAGAGTCCTTATGCCAAGAATACTCGCGCCAGAGTCATCATCATCTGCTGCTGCTACTAATGCTGCCGGCACTCTAGTTGGTTGAGGATCCACCGCAAAGACAGCAACGGTATAACAGGGGTCTTCATCGACTTTAATGACTCCTACCCCGAAAGCATCAACATCATCAGAAATTGTGGCAATTATCTCATTAAATACAAACCTGCTGGTTTCGAGCCCCGAAAAATCCCAGAAAGCATGAAATGAGACATTTGAGTTTTCCAACGCACTAGATACCGGAGTAAAAGTCACATTCTGGTTCAGGAGATCAACATCAAAACCTTCGAAATCCTCGAAGTCCTTTGAGTAAATATCATAGGTTATATCAACGGAATCGATGTTGAAAATATCGAAAGTTCCCAATGCATAATCGGAAAGATCAGTTGTGCGGATAAATATCCCATCTACATTCTGCTGGACTGGCGTACTGTTCCAGTCAAATGTCCCATATTCATTCGTCAATTCAAATCGAATCCGATCATCAGAGCAAACCGCAGAGATCCCTCCAAATGGGGAAAAATCTATATTCCCAACCAGAATATCAGAATCTCCGGTTAAAGGACCTGGATCGATCGGAACTATTGGGTCTGCCGCAAATCCTGGAACAGTCACAAATACAAAAAGCGCAACAAACATAAATACAACGAATTTCTTCAAAACACACTACCTCCCGAATAAATGAATTATGTTGACAAAAAAGAAACAGAAAAACGCACAGCAGGGGGAAAGTTTTTTAACTTATCACCTCCGGGAAAGATAAGGATGTATAAAAATATTAATATACATTATCAGTAATATTCTATACTGCTTGGTTTTAATTTCTAAGTGCAATTTAGTTTGATTGTTCGAACCGAACATTATTTTCACCCCAGAAGATTTCGTTAGGGGTTGCATGTCCCAGGCATTTTCTAGGTCTATTGTTCAGTCGGTTCATTACGAACCATGTATCCTCGTCGGTAACTTTATCAAAACTCATCCCTTTGGGGAAGTACTGACGGATTAGACCGTTTGTGTTCTTATTAACACCCCTTTCCCAAGAGCGATATGGATGGGCAAAATAAAAGCCTATTCGCAGGTCTTCGCTTATATCTTCGTGACCTGCGAATTCCTTACCATTGTCCGCAGTGATAGTACATACCCTCTCTTCTAATGGTTTCATCAGGTCAACAACGGATGCAGTTACTAGATCAGATCTTTTTAATGAAAGAATCTTCATCAGGGTAAAACGGCTCTTTCTTTCCACTATAGTTACGAGAGCTCCTTTATGATTCTTACGTGTCGATCTCCCAATCTCCGATCCTGTCCCGTCTGTCCACTATGGTGGGCCTTTCATCGATGGAAATGCGATTTCTTATCTGGCCCCGCCTTGTTTTTTGTTTTTCCAGATGTACCTGTAGATACTTTCCGGGCTGAATCTGATATGACTACATATGGAAGAACCTTCCTGATACCTGTTCAGGTCTGAAATCTCTTTTCAATATCTGTGCTACCAGCAAAATAATCATCAAGGTCCATTTGCTGGATCTTCTGGCAAATCTCCGCCTTCGCATGGCCTTCTGATGCGCCTACCTGGAACGGTAACCCTTCCTGCCTTTGTTCCTTGCCAGTTCCCTGCTTAGGGTAGATAGGTGAACCCCTATTTCTTCTGCCATTGCTTTATAACTCATACCTGTTTTACAAAGTCCATAAAGATGGTATCGTTGTTCCTGGATTAGCTGCTTGTAATGTCTCATAAGTGCTCCTTTCAGGCGCTTAGGATCGGATAACCTTGACATTACAATAGCTAGCCCTTTTTATCCATAACTAAACTCGTTGCACTTATAAGTTAAATCCAAGTATTAATAAAATATCACAAGAGAATAGGTATATAAGAAGACTCCCTGTAAGTCTTATTGACTTTTAACAGGGAGTCTTCTGTCAGCTTTTATCACAAAAAAAGCAAAGGGCTTGCATTTATGGTTCCCCTTTTAACTAGACAATTTTCCCTGTTAATTATCTTTTTCTCATGAACATAAGGGGCAGCAGAAGAAGGAGTGCGGAGGGAACAAGAAAACCTACAGAGCAACCGCCGCCACTGTTTTTCGAAGTGATGGGTATATCGTCATCCCATTCAAGATGAATAGTGCCCTGACCTCCATCTTGCATCGAACCGTAAAACACCGGGATATCAAAGGACCCATTCAACTCATCTATAGGCAGATAACTATACTGAGAAAGGGAAGGTGAAAGTGAACTCTGCCATATTATATTAGGATCAGAGGGTATCACCAGGGCCGACATTCCAGATCCAACCTGGCCATCCGTAAGGTCATAGATGACCTTGGAATACTCAATGGCGTCACCCGTCAATGCCAGGTCTTCGCCAAGAAGATCAACTTCAACATGTTTACCCAAACGTAATTCATTTTTCCACCAGTTCTGGATTGCAATAACAAGATAACCTTCACTTGCCTGATCAAGGGTAAATGAAAGATCCATATCAGCACTTGTTATATCGTTAAAGGATGCAAGCAGTTCATAGTCTGGATAATCTTCATCGTCAAGTGATGGGTAAAAGTAATCATTAACAACATCAGGGGTTTCAACCTTATATACTGCAACCCTGAATGTTGGGTCTTCTTCAACTTTTATGGCTCCTATTGCAAAATAATTGGTGGAATCACCGAAATCGGCATCAATTCCCCCGTATAAAACCCTGAGGCCAGAAGCAGCACCAAAATCCCAGGAGACAGTAACCGCATAATCACCACTCACAAAGGTATCCCGCCCGGGGAAAATTGAAAGCCCCGTGGCATCATCGTAATCCATAAATATTTCCTCGTAGGAAATGTCAAATGAACCGGAAACACTTCCAGTTTCCTCTAATGTACGTATAAACATCCCATCCATTGGTTGATCATTTCCATCCCACCAGAATGTCACAGCCTGGCCTCCTACTCGAAGACCAATATCATCAGAGTTGATCAAGGGGGTGCCACCTGCAGAGAAAAAATTACCCGTTCCTACAAAAATATCGGCACTATCACTCTGTGATCCTGGATCAACAACAGCAAAACCTGGAACGGCAACAAAAAGCATGAGCGCAGTTAACATAAGTACAAAGGTTTTCTTCAAAATAAATTACCTCCCTGAAAAAAGAGTTATGTTGATAAAAATAAACAGAAAAGACTTCTAAGATCTAAAAGCATTTAAAGAGTAACAACTCCGGTGAAAGAGCAGATGGATAATATACATCATTAACATTCTACAGAATAATAAGTGAAAATCCAAGGAAATACACTTTTATGGAAGATCCTCTGATCATTTTCCTCCTATTTCTTTGCTTTACTTTATTCTGAAATACCTTTACTCTGATGACCAATGCTCTAACCGCATCTATTCATCCAAGGAGTGATCATCTTGAGTAAGAGACTCTGCACCTGCGTCCTGGTTTTACTATTGCTAACGTTACTGGCTGTTCCTTCACAAGCATCTCTGGAGTGGACAAGAATTACCAATCCCGGGAATGGACCGGGAGACCCCGATGGAATAGTTCCCGGCGGAGACCGTAACAACAGCTATGCCTGGAGCATGGGCACTCTGCCAACTTCAGAAGGAACGTACCTGTACGTGGGGAGCAACCGTAATCTTGCATATCCCATACTTTTAGGTAACATGATCTATTCTGACGAGGAAATCATGTCCAACTTTGAGGGAGCTATCCCTACAGACAAGGATTTCCGTGGGAGAATCTTCAGGTACAATATTGACGGATCTCAACCCTGGGAAGAAGTCTACATTTCTCCGGTGACATTCTCCGGAGATATTGGTGATTATGAACGAAGTGCTGATCATCCATTTCCCAAAATGCCTAGAGCAACCGTGACCAGTTATTACGGAGGTCCCGAGACTAACGTGATCTTTGGACAGGAGAACGGTTATAGAGGCATGGAAACATTCACTCCAGAAGGCGAAACAGAATCCCGACTATACGTGGCAACTTATGACGGTATTATGCGGGGGAATGTTCCTCCCTTCTCCAGAGTTTTGGAAATAGACCAGGATTTTGAAAAAGGCGATACCCCAATAGAAGTATTGAGAGTTCAGACAGATTCCCTTAGATCGACCACTATTCACAATAGCCAGCTATATATTGGAGCAGACAAGATCTATGAAACGACCAACCCGCAACCTCTGAATTCTGACGAAGGAGAAGATCTTGGATCATGGCAGATCATAGCAACAAGCGATGACTTGCAGGATACAAAAGTCTGGGACCTTATCAGCTATAACGATTACCTTTATGCCTTCACAATTGGAGGAAACATAAGCCAGGGTTTTTGTGTTTTCAAGGGCCATGAAAAAGGGCTAGCAGAAGAAGGCACTAACGAAGCAGGATGGGTATGGGAAACAATTGCAGGTAGCGAGGGGAGATACCCTCCTTCAATGGGACATATAAGACCCAACGCAGCATCTCCCTTCATCTTCCAGAACAAAGTTTATGTTGGAACCTTTGCAAGTATGCCCACTGCTCTTGCTGTTCTTTCATACGAATTAATGACAGGAAGAGAAACCGGCACCCTGAGATCAATAACACCTGAGGAAGCCTTTAATAATTTCAGAAACCGCCTTGATCCACCCCAGATATACAGGTTCGACAAGGATGATAACTGGGAATTGATAGTAGGAGATCCTTCTGAAAATCTGGACCTCTCTGGCAACAGGATATTCCAGGCAAGGCTTGGAAACTATGGCGGAGGTTTTTTCAACCCTAATCTTCTGCAACTACTGGCAGGAGATACCGAAAATTACTCTTTTCTCCAATATGTATGGAGAATGGAACCCTATGAGGGAAAACTTTACACTACCACCTTCGATATAAGGGTATTCCTCAGATATTTTACAAACTTTGTAACTGATCCAGATAAACTTGTAGAGATCGAGACCCTTTTATCCCGAATAGATCTTTACAATCCAGATCCGGCAGGAACGAATATTTACAGATCTGAAGACGGGATCAACTGGACACCAGTAATTACTGACGGTTTTGGAGATCCCTATAACTATGGAGGAAGAACCATAAAAGCCACGGATAAGGGACTTTTTGTCGGAACAGCCAATCCCTTCTGGGGAGCCCAGGTCTGGAAGGCAATGGATTCGGACAGTACGGAAGAAAGTACTACTACAACCGAGGAAACAGAAACTTCAGGTTCCTCCGGATCGGGCTGCAACATCGGATATATATATCCATATGCCTTGCTGTTATTCCCCCTTCTAATTATGTTGGGAAAGAAAACAAGATAACAAGATCTGAAGACACATTGGAGGGCAGGGGAGTCATATGACTCCCCTGCCCTTTTTTCTCATTATAAGTACGGCAATGACCGCAAGGAGTTATGACATCATCAGGAAGACTGGTCCATCATATTTTCGCTTAAGACCACAAACCAATTTACTGAAATAGAAAATAAATTAAAAGGTATTTCAACGAAATATATTGTAATATTACCTTAATGATCCATCTGTTCTATTGCAGAAAGAGGACTAGAAAGCTACTTCACCTTTGAAAGGACTGGACCTGATGATCAGACCTGAATTGATAGATGCATTCTCACGAAAGATCGTTCATGTTGTTCTCCTGATAATTACCATAACAGCAATAGCTGGCCCTGTAAGGGCAGTAGAGCCCCGGGAGCTGTCACTGGACAGCGAAATAGAAGATGTACTCAGCCTTCCCCAGAATCCCTTCTTTTACCTGACTGAAGACTACAACAAAAGATTGATAACCGAAGAAGAACAGTCCGAGTATCTCGAAGAATTTAAAAAGCTTTATTTCTCTCCCTGGTTCCAGGAGAAACCCCGCCACGGAATGGAAGTTCTGGAATGGATCTTCAGTCATTTTGGAGAAAAGCAGGGGTACGGAGAGAATCGACGGCTGAGGTCCGGAAAATGGCTTGAAGGACAAAGAGCCAGGGCGAACCTTCCTGCCTTCGGCACCCTTAATAGAAAAGCTGTATCTGTCAGGGAGACCGATCTCAGACTTCTCCCTACCCCAAGACCCTTTTTCTACGACTTCAACCTTCCGGGAGAGGGCTACCCCTTTGATTACCTTCAGAATTCCGCTGTTCATGCAGGGGAACCTCTTTTTATCTCTCACCTTTCCGTAAATGGCGCCTGGGCATGGAGCGAAACCTCCTACGCGGCAGGTTGGGTACAGATCGAAGATATTGCTTTCGTAAATGATGAATTGATCCAGAAATGGACACATTTACCCCTCGGCGTTGTCATTGGGGATAATGTTTCCATAAATGATAAAGATGGACAGTTCTATATCAATGGAAGAGTTGGAACCATCCTGCCCATCACAGGCACATACATAACAAGGAACAGGATCGTCATCCCCCTGAGAGGACTGGACGGAAATGCTGTTGAAGGAACAGCCCTTCTTTCCTCCGACAACCTCGGAGTGCACCCTCTACCTTTCACTAGCTGGAATGCGGCACTTATCTGCGAAACCCATATGGAGACTCCCTATGGATGGGGAGGATATGGACAGAATCGGGACTGTTCAGCCACTATTCGTGATATTTTTCTCCCCTTCGGGATCTGGCTGCCCCGAAACTCCGGGGCTCAGGCAAAAACAGGCATAACTATAGATCTTGAGAACATGGAAAACACTGACAAGATACATGCTATCCTCAGGGAAGCAAGACCTTTCTGTACCCTTGTAAATAAAAAAGGTCATGTTATGTTATACATCGGTCGATATAGGGGAAACCCACTTATTCTTCACAATACATGGGGGATCAGAACCCTGGAGAACGGGAAAGAGGGTAGAAAAATAATCGGCAAAACAGTTATCACCACTCTGGAACCGGGCAAAGAACTCCCGGATCTCTACCCTGGAAAGGGTCTGCTTATTGACAGTATTACCGGGATAACCCTTCTGGGAGGGATACGCTAACAAGGCATGCCCGATCTATTAAAAAATGTGCCTTAAAGATCCGGGGAATAGTATGGATCATCCTTACAGATGTCCCTGAAAACATGATAATGAACTTAATTTACAGGTTTTAACCTTAAACAAAAAACTGAATTTAAAGGTCAAAACTTGACAAATCAAAGCTTTACGGGATAATTGCTCCATAACCGTGGAGGGAATATGAACGTGACATCCAATGGTGGATGTCACTTTTTTGTGTGCCCTCCCATGTATGGAGGAATAATTATAGATATGGAACAGAAGAATTTCGGGAGTTTCGGTCTCAGGCCGGAGCTATTGGCAACACTGGAGAGGAAACAGTTTCAAAATCCGACACCGGTCCAGGAAAAGGTACTCTCCCTGGACAGCCACGATATGGATCTTATAGTAAGGGCAAAGACAGGTTCAGGTAAAACCCTGGCCTTCCTTCTTCCCCTTTTCAACGAAGGAAAAGTTTCCATGGGGAAACCCAGGGTACTTGTCCTCTCCCCCACAAGGGAATTGGCACAGCAGATATCCCGTGAAGCCGAATGGCTTGGCAGAGATCTCGATGTTAGGATAGCCACCCTGGTAGGTGGAATGGATATATCCGGGCAGATCCGCGATCTACGCAGAGGAGCTTCCCTTGTCGTAGGGACTCCGGGAAGGACCCTCGATCACATAAAGAGGGGCACCCTCAAACTAGACGAAGTACATACGGTCATCCTCGATGAAGGTGATCATATGCTTGATATGGGATTCAGAGAAGAACTTGAGGGAATCCTCGACTCCATAGAGCACAGGGAAAGGACATGGCTCTTTTCAGCTACCATGCCTTCAGAAGTCCGGTCCCTATCCAAGAGGTATCTCTCAGAACCTGAATATATCTCCCTTGTAGAAGATGGCGCACAGCACTCGGATATCGACCACAAGGTTTATATGGTACCCCGCAGATGCAGGCTTGATGGTCTTGTTAACGTGCTCCTCTGGGCTCACTCCAAAAAAGGGCTGGTTTTCTGCCACACACGGGCTGAAACAATGGAAGTCTCTGATCGTCTTATTCGCGAAGGCTTCACTGCGTGCTGCCTTCATGGCGATATGACCCAGAGGGAACGTAACACGGCTCTTACTTCCTTCCGTTCAGGAAAGGTATCCCTTCTTGTAGCCACTAATGTTGCCGCAAGGGGCCTGGATGTTCCTGGAATTGAACATGTTTTTCAGTTCGGCCTTCCCGACGACATTGACACCTTTATCCACAGGAGCGGCCGAACAGGTAGAGCCGGCCACGATGGTGAGAACATCGTAGTCCTTAACCCCATAGAATCCAGGAAGTTCAGGTTCATGATCAGAGGTACCAAGATCAAGGTTGAATGGCTCCCCGTGCCCGATGGAAAAGAGATCAGGATAAAACACCGTAAAAGATATGAAGAGAAGATCCTCCATGGATCCGTACCTTCCAGCGAGGATGTCAGGACCTGGGCAGAAGACCTTCTCGAGAGGGAAGATGCAGTGAACCTTGTAACCAGACTTTTGAACCTTGTAAATAAAAAAGTTCCTTCCGGTTACGATATTCAGAAGGAACTTCAGAAAGAGATGGACAGCAGGGACCCCCGCGAAACAAGGGAGAAGAAACCTGTGAAAAATGCTAGAGTTCATCACAACAGGGGAAGGGGAACAACGGTAACTCTCCTTATGAAGCAGAAGAACGGCTGGAACGTAGGCCGGGTGCTCAGATCTGTCTGCTGTGCCCTTGAAGTTGACAGGAACGAGGTCTCACAGATCACCCTGAACGAAGAGAATATAATGGTTGATCTCATGCCCCTGGCCCTTGATAAATTTCAGGATTCAGCCAGTGCCCTGAACAGATGGGGTCTTGTACCTACCGAGAATGCAACGGTGAAAACGGTCTCAAACCAGCGGAATTCCGCCAAAAAACGACCTGCCGGCAGACGCCCTGGAAAGAGAGAAACTTCGAAAACCCGGAGCTGACCTCAGGAGTTACACTTAAATATGAGAGGCTCTTCCTGCGGGAAGAGCCTCTTTATTTACTTGCTTTTCAAGATTCCCTTTCCAGTAATACCGGATAGCTCCCCTATAGATAAGGGCGATCATACCGTTTACTGAAACCTCCGTTTTCCTTCAGGCTCTTTTCCCACATCCTGTCAAGAAAACCAATTTTGTCCAAAAGATTTACTGTCTGAAGAACAGGCGAAGATAACCTGTCCCGGGGTGCAAGCCCTTTTACAAGTTCACTGTCAAAGGTACCGGTCTTTCCAAAAGATTCTCCCAAAAGCTCAAATCTTACTGATAATTTTCTTGAGCAACCCCCTCTTGAAGCGGATCTCACTCCTCCCCTGATAATGGCTCCGATATACTGAGCACCCAGCCTTTTCGTCAGCTTTTCAAGATATCTTTCCACAGGTCTGCTGTGAAGGGGCTCGGGAAAGCCCGACTGGACAAGGAAGCAAAGCCTGGTATTCTTCATAAAACCGATATAAGGTTCCAGGCTTTCAAAAAATGACATGGTAACAGCTGGCATGCAATCAATGTAAAGGGGAAAAGCTATCAACGCAGTTTCGGATCCGGCGAGAATTTCAGCAAGATGGGACATCCTGTTCTCTCCAGCAATATAAAGGATCTGATATGAATTTCCCCGACCTCTCATAAACCCCTTAAGGAATGAATCGAGAAGCATCTTTGTATTACTGCTTTCCTTCCTGGGAGATCCGTTATAGACCATTAATTTCATCAGCCAGTTCCCCCTCTTCTTTTGATGTAAGGGATACAAAGGATAAATGCGTTCCCAGCTGCATGGCATTTCTTTCTGCTATCTGACTTATTATTTCTACATCCTCATTATCCCCATCCAGGCCCTTGTCAAGAATAAATCCAAGGAGAGGATACTTATCATATCTGGGCTTGTGGTGGATCTCTCCGTTTTCAACACGAACAAAGGGAAGGACAAGAGGTATAAACTTGTCCTTCCCTTTTTTGAGAAGAGAACTTATGAATCCCATTCTTATGGGTGAAGCAGATATGACCAGATCTGAATTAACAAAGGACTTTCTTATAAGTTGAGTATGGTCTGATACCAGGCATTCTCCCGGGGTCCTGAGCCAGCATCCATGACATCCATCACAATACTGGATATCCATCTCCCTGAGAAGAAAGATCTCTACATCATGACCTGTTTCTCCAAGAGAGCTTTGCAATTCTTCGAGATACTTATCGAAGTGAACATTGCCCTCATCGGGATTACCGTTCAGGATCAGAATTTTCATTTTCCCCACTGCCTTCGATCCAATATTGTTTATATTAAATCACCGCAGTGATATTATGACAAGGATGTAAATTTACGCTTTTTTGTATTCACTTAAAAAGTTTTCACCAGAACATTAGATAAGGGAAAAATGAAAAGGGCATTTTCTAGATATCCTCCAATAACAGAATTACCTCTGCTTTTTCATAACTCAGAGGTAATTCTGTTATCGGAATAGTTCACCTATAGCTATTAACCTTTATCTTCGAAAAGTCCAGGTCACTTTGAGGGTGGCCCGGTTTTGACTCTCCGGGATATCCCACGGCAATTATGGAAACCACCCTCAGATGGCCGGGAATACCCATAAGTTCCTGGACATATTCCTCTGCAGTATGCTCTTCCGAATGGGGACGCTTGCTGATCTGGATCCAGCAGCTGCCAAGACCTATGGAATGGGCCGTACAGTGGGCAATGGTAGATGCTATGGAACAGTCCTCGATCCAGGTATCACTTTTATTTTCATCACCAAGGACCACTATTGCAAGAGGCGCTCCCTCCAGGAACCGGGCGCCTCCCGGTTTGGATGCAGAAAGCCTGCTGATGACCTCTCTGTCATCCACAAAGATGAACTCACATGGCTGGGCGTTCTTTCCTGAAGGAGCCCTGAGTACGGCTTCCTTTAACAGTTCAACCTTTTCGGGCTCGATCTTTCTTTCCTGGTACTGTCTTATACTCCGTCTTTCTCTGAGAATATTTAACATATGGCACCTCCGTAATCAGTCAGTTTTACCAATACCGTTATTTGGATTATAACTGACCAGACTTATCCTCACTGGCAAGTCGTCTGGACACCACCCCGACACCGCTGATATCTACTGGTCTCTGCTTCGGTTGTAATGATACCTTCCCTTGAGGTACATATCCAGTATTACGGTTCCCACAAAAACCGAACCCTTTATAACCTGCTGGAGATAGCTGGAGATCTCTATGAGACGGAGTCCGTTATCGAGAAAACCCATTATCATAACGCCCACGAAGGTCCCGCCCACTCCCCCCATTCCGCCAAAGAGGCTCGTTCCTCCCAGAACCACCGAGGCTATAACATCAAGTTCCAGACCTATCCCTATGTTGGGCTGGGCACTCCAGAGCCTGCCTACCATCAGAAGTCCTGCCAGAGCTGCTGTTGCACCGGATATGACATATACGGCAATTCTGGTCCTGCCCACATTGATACCAGCCAGGCGAAGGGTTTCAGGATTATCACCCAGGGCATAAACATAGGTCCCGAAGATTGTTCTACGCAACACTATCCATGCCAGGATCATGAGGGAAAGGAGTATCGTCCCTGTTACAGGGACAGGACCCATGGAGGCCCATCCCGGGTAGTTGAATGCGGTGGAAGTCCCCGAGATAGGATACCCCCGGGTAAGGATAAGGGTAGCTCCCCTTGCCATTGCCATTACCGCCAGGGTCGCCATAAATGGAGGAACCCTGCCCCACTGCACAAGACCTCCGGATATAAAGCCAAATAACATCCCCACCGCTATGGCACCAGCCCAGGCAAGAGGCCAGGGCATTCTCAGAACAGTATTGAACCATGCACCGCAGGCTCCGCTGAAGGCAAGCACACTGCCTACGGAAAGATCTATTCCCGCCGTAAGAATAACAAAGGTCATGCCCACCGCACATATCCCCACAAGGGAATACTGGGCAAGGACGTTCATCATATTGGAAAAACGTAGCACTCCCGGATAGAAGATGGCCAGAATAGCTAACAGTCCCAGAAGGATAAGAAGACTCCCGTATTTCTGCAGCCTCCTCTTGAGATCATCCATGGCCCTATGCCCCTGCCGCAGCGATCATTATTCTTTCGCTGTTCCCTTCTTCTCTGGCAAAGGAGGCAGAGAAAGTGCCGTCCTTCATCACCATTATGCGGTCGCTCATTCCCAGAACTTCGGGGAGCTCTGAAGAGATCATGAGTATACCCATACCCTGCCGGGACAGTTCGTCCATAAGTCGATGGATCTCGGCCTTGGCTCCCACATCTATCCCCCTGGTCGGCTCGTCAAGGATGAGAACCCCGGGTGAAACACTCAATGCCCGGGCCAGCACCACTTTCTGCTGATTTCCTCCCGAAAGATGACGCACCTCTTCATCCGGACCAGTACATTTAATATCCAGTTTCCCTATGTATTCGTCAGCCAATTTTTTCTCTTCAGAAGACCGGATCAGCATACCCCTGATCTTTCGAAGAACATGCACAATGGAGATGTTGGTCTTTACATCCAGGTTGAGAAAAAGGCCCTGGAGCTTTCTGTCCTCTGGAACCAGAAATATACCCTTTTTCATAGAACTGGCAGGAGAAAATATTTTCATGGTCTTTCCATTTACCACTATTTCCCCCTTCTGAAAGGGGTCTAATCCGAAGATGCACCTGGCAAGCTCACTTCTCCCGCTTCCCACCAGACCGAAAAGTCCAAGGATCTCTCCTTCCCTGAGGAAAAGGGAAAGGTCCTTCAGCACCCCCTCTCTGGAAAGCCCCCTTACTTCCAGCAGCATCTTCCCGGGTTTCACGTCACTCCTCGGAAACAGGGTTTTTACCTCCCTGCCAACCATCATGGTAACAACCTTCTCCTCAGAAAGAGCTGCCACAGGTCCGCTCCCTATATACTCCCCATCCCTGAGAACCGATATTCTGTCAGCTATCTTAAAAACTTCTTCCAGACGATGGGAGATGTAAATAATCCCTGTACCCCTGGCCTTCAGGTCCCTTATAAGACGAAACAGTCTCTCCGTTTCCCTCGAAGAAAGGCTTGATGTGGGCTCATCCATGGCAAGGATCATTACCTTTCTCGAGAGTGCCTTGGCTATTTCCACAAGCTGCATTTCCCCTGTTGTAAGGTTTTCAACGGAACTTGAAGGATCAAGCTCTACACCCAGATCCTGGAGCAGAAGAGAAGCCTTTTTTTCCAGGGACCGGAGATCCACAAAGAGCCCTCTTCCCCCTTCTTTCCCCAGATATATATTCTGGGCGACTGTCAGGTGAGAAGCCAGGCTCAGTTCCTGGTGAATGATTCCGATACCTGCCGATATAGCATCTCCAGGCCCTTTCCATGAAGCTTTTTTACCTGCTATTTCAAGAGAACCTTCATCAGGCTGAACCACCCCGCCAAGAACCTTGATCAGGGTAGATTTACCAGCTCCATTTTCTCCAACCAGAGCATGGACCTCTCCCTTCTCAAGGCTGAAACCTATTCCCTTCAGTGCATGGACACCCGGGTAATATTTATGAACCCCTTTCATCTCGAGTATAGCCAGTATTGACCCTCCTTTTCAGGATAAAGGCAGGGGGAATGTCCCCCTGCCTGAAGACCGTGAAATCATCCTACTGTGTAACCAGCTTCAACGGAACAGGAATGAATTCGGGCAGTTTTTCGCCCATAAAATAGGCAAGACCTTTTTCAACAGCAAGCTCTCCCATGACCCGAGGCTGCTGAGCTACTGTTGCGGCAAGCCTTCCATCTTTCACGGCATTCACCGCATCATCGATAGCATCAAAGCCTACAAAAATTATCCCCTTTCTTCCTGCAGCTTCTGCAGCCGCTATTGCACCCAGGATCATCTCGTCATTATGGGCAAAAACCCCATTGATCTCGGGCTGAGCCTGCAGGATGTTCTCAAAGACCTTGAGCCCCTTGTCCCTGTTAAAATCTGCTGTCTGGGAAGCCACTATCTCAATGTCCTTATACTCCTTGATAACTTCGTTAAAACCTTTTCCCCGGTCCCTTGCAGCCGAGGTTCCCGGAATACCTACCAGTTCAACGATTTTCCCTTTTTTTCCAAGAGATTCTGCAAGATATTCTCCTGCCATTTTCCCGCCCGCCACGTTATCGCTGGCTATATGACAGACCACTTCCCCTCCGGAAGCACCCCTGTCTATGGTAAGAACGGGAATTTTAGCCTTATTGGCCTTCATAATGGACGGGACTACGGCATCTGCATCGGTTGGATTCACAAGAATGACATCCACTTTCTTCTGAATAAGATCCTCCATAGAAGAGGTCATCTTTGCCGAATCATCCTGGGCATCGTAAATGATAAGCTTCATATCATGTTTGGCGGCCACACTCTCCGCGCCTTCCTTAAGGGTAACGAAAAATGGATTGTTAAGAGTGGAGATAACCATTCCCATGGTGCACTTCTGAGCCCATGCCGGAACTGCAATGATAAGTAGAAGAACAGAAACGAGGGCTAACACCTTTTTCATAAATTACACCTCCCTAAACTTGATCCTTTTTTCCACCACTGGCAATTTTCCCGTATATGACCAATGCCAGAGCTATTGCTGCTCCCTTCACCACCTGTTCATAAAAAGGATTTACATTGAGAATGTTCATCCCATTCTCAAGAACTCCTATGATAAAAACCCCCAGAAGGGTTCCTGAAACCCGCCCCTTTCCTCCAGTGAACTGGGTACCTCCAAGTACAACTGCAGCTATAGCTCCAAATTCGTAACCCAGACCCGCCGTGGGCTGGGCCGAGTCCAGTCTTCCGGCAAGCATAAGGCCTGCCACGGCAGCAGACATTCCGCTGAGTATATACACTGAGGAAATGACCCTTCCTGCATTTATTCCCGTTCCACAGGAAGCCACAAGATTTGACCCCAGACATCTAACTTTTCTTCCCCATTTAGTACTATCCAGTAAGAAATGGAAAAACAGAAAAGCTAATACAAGTATGGCCACAGGAGCGGGAACTGGTCCTATCCAGCCTGCTCCCGGGAAACGGAATGCCCTGCTGAACCCGGTTATAGGACCTCCCTCGGTATATAGAAGAGCTATTCCTCTTGCAGCACCCATCATCCCCAGAGAAGCAATGAAGGGAGGAACTTTCAGCACTCCCACAAGAGAACCGGTTACCATACCGCAGGCCCCGCCAACTGCAATGGCTGTGGCCCACGCAAGGGGTACCGGAAAACCAGCCTTGGCGGCCGAAGCCGCTACCAGGACAGACAGGGCAAGTACACTCCCTACGGACAGGTCTATGCCGCTTGTGAGGATCACACAGGTCATCCCGAAGGAAACCAGGCTGATTATTGAGGACTGCCTTATGAGATTGACAAGATTTGAAGGTTTTATAAATCGAGGTTCAATAAAAGCTATCATGAGCATTATTAAAAGAAGTAGAAGTGAAAGGATAGAAGTAGCAGAAAACCTCCTGACAAGTTTCTCCAGGATCTTCATTTCAGACTCGGCTAAAATGGAACTCCACAAGAAATTATGATATTCGAGAAGGGGATATGTTCACCAGTACGGACTATGAATCTCATTTGGTTCAGCATTCCCTTGAATTCCTCATGGGTAATGCTTGAACATCTGGTGTCCCTGAACCGTTTTTCCAGTTCCTTGGTCAATCCGGGATTTTCAGAAAGCTCCATTGCCCAGAAAACCTCCTCCACCTTTATCTCTTTGAGAATCACATCCAGGACAGAAAGGAATGGAGGCAACCCGGGAGCGTATGCCAGATCGATCCTGTTCACTTGCTGGGGAATTGGTAATCCGGCGTCAGAAATACAGAAATAGTCCAGATGACCAAGGGAAGCTATCATGTAATTAAGTTCGGGATGAAGGATTCCTCCTTTTTTCATGAAATTTCCTCCTTTTAAACAGCAGGATATGGATTGCTGAATTTATGGAGAAAAGATAATATTTCCGGATGGGGAAAAGAAATAGCAGATGGAGTCCATCAGCAACCCCGTATAACATTTTACCACGTTACCAAAATATCAGGACATATTGAAAGATATTGACTATTTTAAAAAGATCTCGGAGATCCTTAAGCTACGCATCAGCAGAACTGGAGGGGAAACCGGCAGAGAACTTCCTCAATGCAAAAGGATCTATCAAGGGGGAAACAAAGATTTATCTCGAATTCACAAAAAAATGGGGGTGCCTTGTGCGAGGTACCCCCATCTGATGTTCAAAAAGCGGTTCTGCTATTATTTCCAGCTTTCCCAATCTGAAACAATATTATCTACTATTGTTGACCCTACACGGAAACCGTTGGTCATTCCTATGGAAAAACCTCCAGATGAAGTGGAAAGGCTTTCTTTCACAGTCTGGTCTGGATGGGGCTGATCGAAATTGACCACATCCCTTACAATGAACATCCTGTCCAGCTTTCCAAAAGCTTTGAGAACTCCGGCAAAGGCACTGTCCTCCATCTGGGTTACCATGTAGGGACCAGTACCATAGGCAGAGCAGACATCATCGGCGGTCCTTGAACTTCCCTTTCCATGCCAGTAGGAATCGCCAGTTACAGAAACCCCTCTCTGGACTGAAGGTTTGGAACGGGCCTGATCTTCCATGTAAAGGAGCCTGTAAAAGGCTGCCTTCGAGGAATCTTGAAGTTCAACCCCAGTCACGAGTTCAGCAGCCCTTCTGTTCAAGTCGCTGTTAAGCTTGATATACCCCATATCTTTCATGCTGTTCATGGCCAGAAATGTGGATTCACCATTGATCCCATCGGATTCCTTCCAACTATGGCCAAGCTCGTAGTCCACAACTGCATCACAAAGCACTACAGAACCCAGGGTCGTTCGGGAAGGTGGTCCGCCAGCACAGCCGGAGACCATGAAAAAAGTATTGCTGAAGTCAAAACGAGGATCGGACAGTATGGCTGTCAGGGTGGTTGCAGCCCTTGCCTTGCCCATACCCGTAACCGTTCCCGCCACTCCATGAGCATTAATATAGAGAGGAAAAGGATTTCCAGTAATTTTGAACGTCTTCACACCGTCAAAATATTTCTCATACCATTGCTGAAATTCCCCGGCAAAGTCTCCGGTATTGTCTCCAACCTCAAACATGGACAGCACAAGTATTTTCACTTCTACTCCTTTTTCAGAAGCACAGGAAATACCGGAAAACACGGAAATCAACAGAACAAAAACAAGGGCAATTCTTAATGATCGTGCATATTTCAAAACAGCAGCTCCTTTAATTTGTATTGATTTAACTTAAGTTGGGAAATTATGAATTAATAAATTATTGAATGTGAACCATTTCATATACCTTTTCTACATGCCCTTTAAAAAAGTCCCGGCAGTCATAATTACAAAAAAATACCGAAAGGATTTTCCCAAGGCCACCCAAAAGGTAAAGATCCATAAGTCAAGGTTAAAAACTCCTGCTACCACTGTCAATGGATCTCCAATGATTGGGATCCATGCAAGGGATAAGATCGGAGATCCCCATTTCTGGTACATCTTTTCAGCTTTCTGCCGTTTTTGAGAATCAACTTTGATATAGCGCGATAATAAAAAGTTCGTTCCCAACTTACCAACATAGTAATTTGTAATAGAGCCAAGAGTATTGCCTGAAGTTGCAACCGCAAACACAAACCATGGATCATAGCCAGAAACAGCCATGACCGCAACAAAAATTTCAGAACCAAGGGGAACTAGTGTGGCAGCTAAAAAACTAACCAGAAAAAGTCCCAAATACCCGGATTGAAAAATCATATCTTGTATCATTTTTCCAAGTGTCCTCGTTTCTCTCTTTCATTTCCGGATAAGGAAGAGCTTTTCGGAATAAGCTTTCCCTTTATTTTCCCCATGATTTTATTTTAGTAGACCTCATGTTTTTTTATTCCGGTTTTCACTGGATCAATCTGGACAAGACCCTCCTGATGGCCTGGGCTGAGATCCTTATGTCCTCATCCGTAGTCGCCCAGTTTGAAACTGAAATTCGCATGGCATCCATGTCATTCCACCTGGAACCGCCTGCCCAGCATGTACCCTCTTCCTGGACAAGGGATGTAACCTGCCTGGTAAAATATCCGGCATCATTTCCCTCAAAAGGCAGGAAACGCACAAGGATCTGGTTAAGGATGACTTCATTCAGGATCTCTACATTGGGATCTTCGGCAAGGAGAGAAGCCATTAGCCTTGCCTGGCGGCAGTTACGTTCAACTATTTCTCTTACGCCCTCTCTACCCAGAGACCGTATAGCACCATAAAGGGCAAAGCCCCTTGCCCTCCTGGATGATTCGGGAACCCATTGAGAAGGATCCCTTACTTCCTCCGGGGCAGCTATATAGTAGGGAGCCTTAAGAGCCATGGAAGCTCTGTGGGCAGCCTCGTTGGCAACAATTGCAATACCTGAATCATAAGGCACATTCAGCCACTTATGGGCATCTGTTGCCCATGAATCAGCCTTTTCAATTCCTTTAGTCTCCTCTGCTAAGATTGGAGTTATTCTTCCCCAGAGGCCAAAGGCTCCATCGACATGGACCCATGCTCCATGCCTGTGTGCAATGTTTATGATCTCTCCACAATGATCGAAGGCTCCCGTATTGACATTGCCCGCCTGGGCATTTACTATTATCGGCCCGCTACAGGACTTTATGATCTTCTCCAGTTCTGAAAGGCTCATTCGACCCTGGTCATCAACGGGAAGGGTCGTAATATTATCTGTTCCAAAACCAAGCATCTTAAGGGCATTGATAAGAGTGGCATGAGCCTCCGCACCCACAATGATATGGACTTTGGGAGCTCCAGTAAGACCCTGCTTTTCAACATCCCAGCCCCGGGAACGTAATACCTCGTGTCTGGCAGCAGCAAGACAGGTGAAGTTGGCCATCTGACAACCTGTAACCAGACCCACTGATGCTGTATGTGGAAGTCCCAGAAGATCCAGGATCCAGTCAGAAACTATCTCCTCCACAACACCTGATGCCGGTGAAGAGATCGAGAGGACTCCATTCTGATCCCACACCGAGGTCAGCCAATCGGCAGCCAGGCTGGCGGGAACTGCTCCGCCTGTAACGAAACCGAAATATCTTGGGCCAGGGCTGGCTACAAGTCCCCCATCCACTTTAGTCGCCATATCCCGGATGACTTCCATGGGATCCTCACCATTTTCCGGGAGATTCATTACAAGATCCTTCCTCAGCTCTTTTACACTTTTTACAGCACCTACATGCCTCGATTCAATCCCATCAAAATAATCAACTGCTAACTTGAAAGTCTCTTCCAGCACTTCTCTGTCTATCATGAATGATCTCTCCTATTCTGGAATTGATGGTTCTTTGGAATTCAGACTCAATATAGCCTTGAATATCTCATCTGACAATAAAGATCTTTTTAAGTATCTGATAGCCCTGATCCAATGAAGGGGCCATCGTCCGGATTAATTTTCATAGGTGATACCCTATCATTTTATTAAGAATATTCGAATTGTAGTTTATGTATTACCAGTTATATTTAGGTACAAACCATATCGTGCAATGTAAGTATATTCCTTTTGGTATTTTTTCAGGGTCAGTTCAGATAAACCTTTTCAATCCCCTCGTTCAGGATCCCCTTTATCTCGAAGATGTCTGGCTCTGATCATGGGAATTCTGTTCAACATATACGATTCCGTAAAGATTGAAATAACAGGAAGGTGGTTTTATGCATTTGATCGACAGTAACAAAGTTAAGCAACAGGTAGAACTCTAAAGGGACAACATTGTCTCCTTTCTCTGTGATCTGGTTCAGATCCAAAGCCTTGACGATCATGAAGGAGAAGCTGCACAAAGGCTTAAGCTGGAAATGGAAAAGGTTGGTTTCGATGAAGTGAAGATCGAAGATCTTGTACTATCAGCTATGATGTACGTAATGATCCCACAGGCTTACCTTACAGAGAAAAACAAATAAGACCCTTCCTTTTTACGGGGGGCATGTTGAACTTTTCGACCCCCGTTTTTATACCTGTTTAACATGAAGGAACTTCACAATTGAACCTGTCCGTTAACAAAATAAAACTGCGGGATGTTCCGAGGATCAAAGGCATAGTCATTGTTATTCCTGCTCCTTGCCTTATGGGAACCAGGGGTCCAGCCCGGAAGATCGTCCCTGCCCATAGTCTGGACCCCTGTCCCTGTTTCCCTGATGAGAGCACTCATCGGTTCTCTGGTTCCTGGAATGGTCGGATTTCAGTTGCCTTCCTGGAAAACAAACCTTAAAGGAAAAGAAGAGCCGAATATCCTAGAAATTCAGAATATCCCTGACGATGGGCATATCCTTATCGCCTCTGCCGGAAAGATTGACCAGAAGGATATCATCCCTTTTCATTCCGGGCAATACCTTGAAGGCATATGCCAGGGCGTGGGAACTCTCAAGGGCAGGAATGATACCCTCTTTTTTACAAAGAAGGGAAAAAGCATCCATGGTCTCACTATCACTCACGTTGACATACATGGCCCTCTCTATGTCCTTCAAGTGGGCATGCTCCGGACCTACTCCCGGGTAATCCAGGCCGGAAGCTATGGAATATACTTCCGCAGGCTCGCCTTTTTCATCGCTAAGCACATAGGTCCTGAATCCATGTATTACCCCCGGCTCTCCAACCGACAATGTAGCCGCATGTTCTCCGTATTTCATTCCCTTTCCGCCTGGCTCAACTCCAACTAATTCCACATCGGGATCATCCAGGAAACCCGAAAAAAGGCCTATCGCATTACTTCCTCCGCCAACACATGCCACAATAGTTCGGGGAAGCTTGCCTTCTCTCCCTAGTACCTGTGCCCTTGCTTCCCTGCCTATAACGCTCTGGAAATCCCTTACCATTAAAGGATAGGGATGGGGACCAACAACTGATCCGAGCAGATAAAAAGCGTTGTCATTGTTCATCCACGCTTCAAGAGCTGAATCGACAGCTTCTTTAAGGGTTTTCTGACCATGTTGAACCGCAACAACTTCAGCACCAAGAACCTTCATACGATGGACATTGGGCTCCTGGCGTTCTACATCCACTGCACCCATATAAACCGTACATTTCATTCCCATTAAAGCTGCTACAGTTGCTGAAGCCGTTCCATGCATTCCGGCACCTGTTTCTGCAATAATTTCTTTTTTCCCCATTCTTTTTGCCAGAAGGGCCTGGCCCAGGGCATTGTTTATTTTGTGAGCTCCTGTATGGTTCAAATCTTCCCTTTTGAGGAAAAGTCTTCCGCCACCAAGCTCTTCCGAAATATTTCGGCATTCCGTCAGGGCAGATGGTCTGCCTACATAATCGCTGAAAAGTCTCTGCAGTTCTTCGAGAAAGGAACTGTCCTCCCTCGCCTTCTGGTATCCTTCCATCAATTCATCGAGCCTTAGCTGAATACCTTCTGGAACAAAAGAACCCCCATAATCGCCAAAGAAACCATTAACAAATCCTTTTCCTGACATCATTGATATCATCTCCTCAAATTTTGTTTTTGTATAAAAAAAGAGCCACTTCACTTGTTCTGTGAATGCGGCTCTTGTTTGAAAAAAGAGAAAAAAATAGCCGCGGAAAGCTGTAAAAGCCACCGCGGCCTGTTTAATTACAACAGGTAATGTACGGTGGACCTAGGTCCACCACCACCAGAATCTATTCGTATGTTTCATGCTTCCGAAATTACATTTCATATTATTCATCTCTCGATCCTTTTAATCGGGTAAATTTGAGTCACTATATTACAGATCGTGGAAAGAGTCAAATTTTTTTCTGATTATAAGGGTGACATTCTTCTTAACTAACAGAAAGTTCGTCCTTAAGCCAAGCTTCTTCACTGGAATGGATATTGAGAAACCTCTTTTTCTAAATTTCACAGGAGACTAAAGGGATGAAAATAACTTTATACACATCCATGATGGAACAGAACTTTCCTGAATAGGGTTTTCTTTTTCCCATTTTACATGGAATAAATTATCCAACTCTATTATAGAACAGGTACAGAAAAGGATAATTTATAGAGAATTATCCTTTTCTGTACAGTCAAGCTCCAGTATGGTTTCGACTAAAACGTCCACGGCAAGGGCAAAATCTCCTGCCTCTGAAAATTCTTCCGGGCAATGGCTCCTTCCACCCTTACTGGGGACAAAAAGCATGGCTGTTGGGAAATATTTTGCCATAACAAGGGAATCGTGAGCGGCTCCGCTGCTGATATCCATGACCCTGTCAGAAAGGCTTAGAGCTTTCTCCATAAGGATTTTTCTCAATCCGGGATTAAGCTCAATGGGCGGGACAAAGTGGCTGGTGGAGACCTCAACCCGGGTTCCGTTCTTCTCTGTAAGCTCATCCAGGATACCCTTAGCATGGGGAATAAGCTTATCCATAACAGCCCTGTCAGCAGAGCGGAGATCCAGAGTGAACCAGGTACTGTCCGGCACCCTATTGGAAGAACCGTTGGGTATCTCAAGTCTTCCCACAGTAGCCACTGCATGGGGAAAACTCCTGGCGTAACGATACATCTCAACAGCAGCATGGGCTGCAACCTCAAAGGCATCCGAGCGCAGATCCATGGGCGTACTTCCTGCATGGTCAGCCCTTCCTGAAACAGAAACTTCTATGGTAGAAGTTCCCGCGATGGCTGACACTACGCCAAGACGGGCCCCTTTTGTCTCCAGGACCGGTCCCTGCTCTATATGAACTTCAAAAAAACATCTTATCTTCCGGGGATCGTGTCCAATCTCATTAAATGAAGGAACTTCACTAAAATCGGAGCGGAATTGTCTTATCACTTCCAGGGCATTTGCCTTGTTCTCATATTTAAGGGGCAGGAGATCTGACTCCACTGCCTCTCCGTTGAACCAGCGGCTTCCCAGAAGTCCCGACTGAAGGGCTGTTCCCTCCTCTTCAACAAAACAGAAGATCTGGATGGGATGGTTGAGCTTTACATCGTTTGCGTTGAGAATCTTTACCACTTCAAGACCTGAGACCACACCGCCAGCCCCGTCAAATTTACCACCGTTCCGTACCGTGTCGAGGTGAGAACCGACGCAGACAGCTGGGAGTTCAGGGTTTCTTCCTTCTTTTCTGGCAATGATGTTTCCCACATCGTCCATGTATACCTTCATATCGAGTTCTTTCATTATCCTGATAACGGTCTGGCACACATCTTTGTACTCTGTTGAATAACAGGGTCTGGTAATACCTTTTCCGGGAGAAGAATTATGTCGGGCAAGGTCATTCAGGAGCTGGTCGATACTCTGGATATCTGCTTTCAAGATGGAAACCCCCAAGCTATTAATAAACATCAGGACAGAAAATAAAAATATATTCTACCCTTGATAATTTTTCTGTCAACATTGTCCATTTTTTTACTAATACAAATAAACCTGCTTTTCAGGAAGAGATCCATGTGAAAAACTGTTTATCCAGGAAAAATTATTTATTAACGGGATCCATAATTTTCCAGTACATATTTCCTGAATCGATGGAGACCCTCTCTTAGATCCTCATCGGATGCAGCAAAGCTCAATCTTAAATAACCTTCTCCATTAGCACCAAAATAGGACCCGGGAACGGTGGCAACCTTACCCTTTTTAAGAAGATCAACAGCAAATTCTTCTGAACTTTTTCCAAAAGATTTGATATTGGGGAACGCATAAAAGGCCCCCGCTGTGGGATAGCAACTTACCCCAGGAATATCATTAAGACCGTCAATCACAATAGTTCTTCGTCTGGAGTAAATATTCAGCATCTCTGCCACACAATCCTGCGGCCCTTCGAGGGCTGCGGCCGCGGCTTTCTGAGGGAAGGTCGGAGTACATGATATCAATGATTCCTGAAGGTATATGGACTGTTCGACATATATGGATGGGGCCACTATATATCCAAGCCTCCAGCCGGTCATGGCATAGGTTTTGGAAAAGCCATTATGGATTATGACCCTATCTTTCATACCCGGTATCTGGGCTATACTGCAGTAAGTTCGATCATCATAGATAATACTGTCGTAGACTTCATCGGAAATAACGATAAGATCATGTTTTTTTATAACTTCGGCCAGCTTGAACAGATCTTCCTTTTCAAGAACCGCTCCAGTAGGATTATTAGGGGAATTAATCAGAACAGCTTTAGTCTTCGGAGTAACCGCCTTTTCGAGATCTTCGGCCTGTAGACGGAATCCATCCTCTTCTCTTACGGGAACTGTAACCACTTTCGCTCCGGCAAGATGAAACTGACCGAGGTAATTCGGATAATAGGGATTTGAAATAATAACTTCATCTCCCGGATTAAGAACACCAAGAAAGGAGTGGAAAAGTCCCTGGGTAGTACCGGTTGTAACTATTACATTTTCAGGTCCATAATCAAGCCCAAAGTCTTTCTGGTACCTGTTGGCGATAGCCTCCCGAAGCTCCCATAGACCACCGCTCGGTGCATAGTGGGTCAAACCATCCCTGAGGGCTTTAATTCCTGCCTCAACAATATGGACAGGAGTTGCCAGATCCGGTTCTCCTATGCAAAGACTTATTACATCATCTATGGACAAGGCAAGGGCTGACATTTTGCGTATCCCTGAGCGGGGAAAGTCTGACACTCTTTGAGAATTTTTCATACCAAAGTACCTCCCAAATAAAACTGGATATCGAATTTAGAGATAGTTATTTGAACTCTTTAAATATTCAAGGAATGCTGAATACAACCTTTACGACAAAACATCAGCACCCGGTAGCAAAAGAAATCCCGAGGATAACTTGCACCATTTATTTTACTATGTAAGACTGGATTTTATGTTTGCTATAAACCATACTATCATAATTTCTTTTTTGTTTAATCAATTCAGTCTATTGTCTATTTTTCCTACAGCTTAGCCGTTTTTTCTTTAATTCTCTCAAGAAATGGATTTGTTACTGGTTGAAATGAGCATTTTTATTGCAAATCCAGCCAGCATAGATGTTCCTGTAACAAAAACATCTTCATCCACATTAAACTTTGGTGAATGATGAGGAAAATCACAACCCTTTTCACTGTCTCTTGTTCCCAGGAAGAAAAAGACACCCGGAATTTTCAACTGGTAATAGCTGTAATCTTCTGAAGCCATTACTGGAGCTATTTCTTCCATATTTTCTGTACCAATGAGATCCTCCCCAAGTTCTTTGATCAGGATGGATAACCTGTTGTCATTGATAGTGGCAGGAACATATTTCGCATATCTGAAATCAGCTTTACAGCGGAAGATCTGACTTACACCTTCTACAATCCGCCTTAGAGACTGCTCCACATGATCCTGAACTTCCCGAGTAAAAGTCCTGGCTGTTCCCTCGAGCTTTACTTTATCCGGAATGATATTGAAGGCGCTCCCGGCCTGCATACTTCCGGTGCTTATAACAGCTGTACTTTGAGGATCTATCTCACGGCTTACTATAGTCTGAATGGATGATATTACCTGGGCTGCTGCTATTGTAGGATCAAAAGTTTCATGAGGAGCAGAACCATGACCTCCCTTTCCCTGGATGACAGCCTCCCAGGCGTCGCAAGCTGCCATCATAGGACCGGAACAGTATCCGATCTTACCTGCGGCCAGAGGTGACCATATATGGAGTCCACAAATGGCCTCAACATCTTCAATGACACCTTCTCTTACCATTTGGTCCGCCCCACAGATTTTCAGAGCTGTCTCTTCACATGGTTGAAATATAAGAAGGACTCTTCCAGAAAGATGTTCTTTCATCTCCATGAGGATCATAGCGGCGCCCAAAAGCATAGCCATATGAGAATCATGTCCACAGGCATGCATTACCCCTTCATTTTTTGAAGAAAAAGACAGGCCGGTATCTTCTTTTATAGGAAGAGCATCCATATCAGCTCTCAAGGCTACACATTTTCCTGGTCTGGACCCCGTTATTTCTGCCGTAACTCCACAACTTGTTCCTCCGAATCCTATCCTGATATTTTCACATCCCATTTCCTTCAGGATCTTCGCAATCCTTTCAGAAGTTTGCACCTCTTCCCAGGATACCTCCGGGTACATATGGAAATAACGCCTGAATTCAACCACTTTCTGATGATTTACTTTTGCAAGTTCCCTTATCTTGTGCAACATTCCGAATCTCCTCTCTGGACTAGGCAATCTTCATGAACATATCAGCGTTTTAAGAACTACTGATTCAAGAAAAAGAATAATTCTATTGACAAGAACAATTTGTATGTTACCATAATTTCGTAAATAGTAAAATTAATTTTTACATAGTGAAATCGTTTGGACCTTTACTGCACCAGACAATTGTTGGAAGTGAAATTAATCGCAATATTTATCAGATCAAATATTTCAGGAGGGATTTAGAAATGAAACTCGACAGAATTTCTGAACTTATGGAAAAAGCTGGTATCCCGGGAAGAGACCTTTATGACAGACCTGAAAGCGGAAAATCTTTCCCCGATGGCTGTCATTACAGGATCGAGATGTCAGGAGTAGAAGGACCGAGAGTCCTGGAAGCACTCATTGACGAGCGTCACAAAAGGAACGTTCCGGTCCACCGCCTGATCTCTTTCTGCCAGGGTGGCTCTCTTTTTGACAAAGCAGAGCTTAAGGACTTTGCACAAATGGCCGCTGAGGACAAAATGGAAGTCATTGCAGTTCCCGGTCCGAGGAATGCCTGGGATACGGGCAGACAGTTCATTACGGCTGACGGTCAGAGATGCGGAGGATTGAACCATCGCGGATCCGATCAGGTCCGTCAGGTTCTTGCTGACATGCTTGAAATGTACGAAATAGGATTCCGCGGCTTCATGCTCGTGGACTGGGGCGTCATGGCCATGGTAAAACAGCTTCAGGAAATGGGAGAGTTTCCCAAAGACATTGCAATTAAGCTTTCTGTCTGGGCTGGAGTAAGTTCTGCCTGCGGAGCAAGACTGGCCCAGGATATCGGAGTAAGCTCTTTCAACCCCGTTTCTGACCTTTCGCTTCCCCAGATGGCCTCCATTCGAAAAGTTGTAGATATTCCCATCGACTTCTATATCTGGACTTTCGATTCCTATGGTGGAGCCAACCGGATTTTTGACGCACCTGAAGTAGCCCAGATCTATGCTCCCTGCTACTTCAAGTTTGAACCTGCACCGTCCGCAAATTATTATTCTCCCTTTGTGGCTGATGAAAATCATATGGACTTGATGAGAAAAAAGATCAAATGGGCTGAATGGGTGATAAATAACGTAAAAGAAAATGCACCGGAGATGAAGGTATCTCCCCAGGGAGCATCGGACCTGTTCATACCGAAGGTCTAACCTCTTATCAAAGGTCAATCTGCCCTGTCATTAACCCTGATATTACAACCATATCAAAGTGAGTAAAAGAGTAAGAGCAAACACAATCCTTTCAGGGGGCCAGATATATGGCTCCCTGAACCCCTCCGGAGGACCTCCTGTGAATAAAGAAGATAAAATACTCCTTTTTATGGTAATGTCTTTATTTTTTACATATCTGCCCTGGTACAGTTTTTCCGGAGTTTCCAACCTGGTTACAACAGAATTGGGTCTTAACACAACTCAATTGGGCTATATCCTCTCTTCTTTCCAGGTAGGATATATAATAACCGTACTCGTTACGGGCTTCCTCGCAGATATATTCAAACCAAGAGCAATAGTTCTATGGGCTTCTTTAGGAACTGCAATTACTGCAACCCTTTTTCCCTTTCTGGCAAAAAGCTTTCTTTCCGTCCTGTTGTTGAGACTAATGGTAGGCCTTTTTTCAGGAGCCATATACGCTCCTGGAATGGCCCTTCTCTCTTCCTGGTTTCCTCCCGATAAACGGGGAAAAGCCATAGGAGCCTATACTGCCGGGCTGACGTTCTCCTATGCAGGAGGTTATTTCATAGCATCACCCCTTGCCAGTTTTCTGGGATGGCGGATGGGAATGATATTCTGTGCTATACCAACTTTTCTGTCCGTCTTCCTGATCTATTTTTTTGTTTCTGATGGAATCCTGGAAACAGATACGCTGGATAGCAGCGAAGTGAGAGAAGGATCTGATCCGGATATGTCTGTTCCCGCCCCGGAGGGCGGATTCTCCGGCCCTGCAGTTCTCACTTTAGGGTACATGGGGCATATGTGGGAACTTTATGCTTTCTGGGGATGGATCGGCCCATTCCTTGTGGCAAATTTTGTAAATGCCGGTTTTCCCTTAAGCCGGGCAGTTTCTTTAGGAGGGATAGGCGCTTCCATGGCCATCGGAGCCGGTGCCATAGGAGTATGGATGGCCGGTTCTATTTCTGACCGGATGGGACGCATAAAAGTTGTAATAGCTGTCTCCTTGTGCAGTATCCTTGGAAATGCGGTTTATGGTTTTACCTTCGGCAAGGGACTGGCAACAGTAGCATTACTTGGAATATGGATAGGATTCTGGTCCATAGCGGATTCGGGAATTTACAAGGCAGCCCTGACGGAGATGACCCGCCCGAGGATCCGAAGCACGGCATTGGGAATTCAATCTGCCATAGGCTATCTGCCTACAGTAGTAGCGCCTGTGGTGTTCGGAAAATTATTACAGCTCTATAATCCAGGAATAACTGATCTGAGCAATGCTACTAACTGGAGCATGTCATTCCTGGTCCTCGGCATAGGAGCACTTGTCGCTCCTCTTGCCATGTTATGGTTACGTCTAATACCCCAGTCAAGATTGATCAACCATAAGCCTGATCTGAACATTACCGGAGGAAATGGGCCATCCGAACGTTAGCATCGTTGGATACCCTTATTGTATACGATGAATTGTCTGCTATATTTTACATACACGGAAACCACGGCGCAGATAATTCCTTTCGTTTCCGCCTATTTCTCAGCAAATTCAGAGGGTGTAAGGTTTCCCAGTGAACTAAGCGGTCTTTCCTAGTTATAGATCCTTCTCCATTCCCCAATTATTCTCTCGGCATCCTTCAGGTTCAAAAACTAGTACTTGTACAGGAAGGCATCCAGGTATTACTCTAAACTCCAACCGACCATGATCTCCATATCGATATTCCAGATTGCCCAGCTCCACCATCAGAGAAGCGAAATGGCTGGCATATTTCGGACTCATCTTCAAGGTGTTCTTGAAATAATCTCCAAGCCCTCCTGGCTTAACTGCATCTATTACATTGCCTAGAAGGAACCAGTCTTTATCGCTGAAGGAGACAAGACAATCCTCAATTAAAGTTTTTGTGAACCTTGCAGATGAATTCAAGGCACCAGTAAAAATATCGATATAGTCTTCACCAATGATCGCACTGAATTCTCTTTTCCGCTTTCCTTTGGAAAGAGTCTTCATCTGTTTTTTCCTCATATAAGGTCACTCCTCTATTTATTGCCAGAATTCCTGCTTATTCATCCAAGAAATAGTCGGAATCTATTGACATAATTTCATATTTAGCTACCGATGATGACCTGCTCCCCCAAAGTGGTCCATGTGCAATGCGAATCAGTTGACAGAATGGGAACCACCTAGGGTGGAATATTTATATTCTAATAGTGTTAATAATTTCAGAATGGAATTTTTATTTCAGGGAGAAATGTGTCTATTGCACGAATTAAACTATCTATAACGTTGTATCATTGGATACCCTTATTGTATACGATAGATTGGCTGCTATATTTATCAAGATAAGATGTTCAGTTGACTTACTCACGTTTCAACTGGACCACTTTCCGGGGAGCAGGTCAGATACTTAAAGGAAATATTCGCACCTTTTCCCAACTATTTTTTTGATATCATGTTTTTATTTCCTCAGAACCTGCCCAGGTCTTAACCCGGTAAGATTGCCATTTTTTAAGGCAAAAACACCGTTTATAACCACATGGGAAATCCCAACTGGTTGTTCAAAAGGCTTCTTGTAATTAGCCCGGTCCTGGATGAGATCTTCGTTGAAAATAACAATATCACCATCCATACCTTCTCGGATAATTCCCTTCTTTTGAAGGCCAAGACGCATGGCTGGGAGGCTTGTCATCTTGCGAACAGCTTCTTCCATAGACATAATTTGTTTATCACGAGCATATAGACCTAATACCCTGGGAAAAGTTCCATTGGTTCTGGGA
This sequence comes from Acetomicrobium hydrogeniformans, assembly GCA_016841745.1. Taxonomy (GTDB): domain Bacteria; phylum Synergistota; class Synergistia; order Synergistales; family JAFGMB01; genus JAENYO01. The sequence continues at coordinate 329,387 of JAENYO010000003.1, read as the reverse complement.
TGGCAACTCATTCCTGCACCAGCAGGGATAGAATCAGAACCTATCATAACTAAAGGATGTTTCATTACTCTCTCAACATCATCTTCACACATCATATAATAAACGGCTCCGTCACAACCTTTATTGCGAATGATTAATTCTATGACCGCATTGATTGGATCAAGTCCCATTCTCGAGGCTGCTTCAACCAGAGATAATTTCTGCATTTCAGGAGTAAAAGGAGTATAAATCAAAAGAATACCTTCTGCCCCACAGTTTAAATACATATTCTCCCAATCATCACCAGTTTTAATCTCTTCGATAATTCTAATACGAGTTTCAGGTTGCTTTAATCTCTCTAATATTAACGGCACTCCCCCTTCATGTACCCATGGGGGGAGAATAGCTCTTAATGTTGAACATCCAGCGACATAAGGATATTGATCGGCTGTTACATCTATGCCTCGTGATCTGGCTTCTTCCATTATTTTCAATGTTTTCTTAACAGTACCCCAGTTCTTCTTTCCGGCGGCTTTATGATGAGAAATATGTACTGCCATGTTATTTCTCTCTCCTAACCTCACAGCCTCATTGAGGGCATCCACAAGATGTGATCCTTCATTTCTAATATGCGAAAAATATGTGGCATTATATCTAGGCAGAACAGATGATAAAATCGCAAGTTCTTCTTCGTCAGTATAGAGCCCTGGTGGGTAAATCAGCCCGGTAGATAGACCTGCTGCACCTGATTCTAGTGATTCTTCAAGTAAAGTTTGCATTCTTCCTAACTCTTCTGTAGAAGCTCTTCTTTTTTCAAAACCCATAACAGCAATTCGTAGAGTACCTTGTCCGACACATGACATGATATTTGTAGGTAATTCTTTGCTCGAAAGGAAATCCAGCCATTGGTCAAAAGTTGTCCAGGACCATGGCACATCAACACCAGCTTTTGTATTGCCTGTGTAAGAATCAAGGAGATGCAAATACTGGGGGCTTACTGGAGCAGCGGATATGCCACAGTGACCAATAACCTGCGTTGTCACCCCTTGGCAAATCTTTGAATCACACAAACCTTTTTGAAGAAGGGCAAAATCTGAATGGCAATGAATATCAATAAAACCTGGAGAAAGCACAAATCCTGATATATCAAAAGTTTGTTGTGCTGTACATTTCCCGGATAGCTTACCCACAGCAGTTATTCGTCCATCATTAAGCCCAACATCTCCTCTATACCAGGGTGCTCCAGTTCCATCGATAATTTTTGCATTAATAAACAATGTTTCAAACTTACTCATAATAACTTACCCCCTGAGTAATCTCGAAAAAAGAAGATCTATACTTGAAATCCTAGCAACTTGGGAATTAAAACGGAAATAGCTGGTACAAAAACCACTAACGCCAAGGTTGCAAACTGGCAAAGAAGGAATGGCCATATTTCTTTAATTATGGGTTCCATTTTCTGATCGGTGATAGAAGCAACGACAAAGAGAACCGCCCCGACCGGTGGAGTGTTTAATCCTATGTTTAATGCTACAACCATCGTTATCCCGAAATGATAAGGATTAATTCCCAATGCTATTGCTATAGGTGCAAGTATAGGGGCTAGAATAATAATGGAAGCAGTTAGATCCATTACACACCCCACAAACAGAAGAAACACTGCAGTAATAAAGAGAAAGACATATTTACTTCCCGCAAAAGACAGTATAGTATTAGCAATCAATTGGGGAATTTGCTGATAAGCGAGAACCCAGCTTAAGATTCCACCTACTGAAACTAGAAGGAGAGCAACTCCAGAGGAATATACTGTCTTTTTAAGTATTTCCCAAGTCTTTTCCCATTTAAGGGTTCTGTAAATTAATACCCCTATTATCAGCGCATAGGCAACGGCTACACCTGCAGCTTCAGTGGGAGTAAATATTCCGCTCAAAATACCACCCAGGATCACAACAGGCATTCCCAGTGCTAATATGGCACCCTTGAAAGTCTTCCATATCTCACCTTTCTGAGAGGCACGAGAGGCCTGGTAACCTCGGATGGATGAAATATAGTAATTTGCTGCCATGAGCAATAACCCCATTAAAAGGCCAGGCAATAGGCCACCTGCAAACAATCCTGCTATAGATACATTAGCGATAGAACCATAAATTATCATGGGGATACTGGGAGGGATGGTCGGTCCAATTATGGCCGAGGCAGCCGTCAGAGCAGAAGAATAGCTTTTTGAATATCCTGATTTTTCCATCGCTGGTATGAGCATCGCACCTAATGCCGCTGCATCAGCAACAGCAGCACCAGAAATACCTGCAAAAAATATATTTGCGACAATGTTTACATGTCCAAGACCGCCTTTCATCCTTCCCAATGATGCATCTGTAAACTTGACAATCCTTTCAGTGATCCCGACTGCATTCATAAGCTCACCCGAAAGGATGAACAGGGGGATAGCCATAAGTATAAAAGAATTCATACCTGCAAAGATTTGCTGAGCTACTAGAAACAGTAAATTGGTCCCTGTTGTAGCAACGAGAACCACAAGCCCCACAGCCCCCAGAACAAAAGCAATAGGTGTACCGATGAGAAGAAGGAATGTAAAGGTTCCAAGAATTAATGCAATCATTAACGGCAGACTCCCTTCTTAAGTTCCTGGATAACAGACCTGAGGGAATAATAAAACATGATAATTCCACTTAAAGGAACAGATAAAAAGGGAATCCACATTGGAATAGGAAGAATTTCAGCGTGGGCACCACTTGTATAAGCTAACTTGATTCCAAAGACCACCATGACTGATGCAAAAACTACAATAGTCAAATGGGAAATTACTTTAAAGACAACCTGCAACCATGCAGGACTGACATTTACTAGAATATCAATGCTGGAGTGGCTGCCTTTTCCTAGAGCCAGAGCCGCTCCAATCAGTCCTAGATACACAATAAGAAAACGTGTCATTTCTTCAGTCCAGGAAAGTGCATTGTGGAGAACATATCTTGTAAATACCCCCAACAATACGACTATTGTTATGATAATGAGGTTAATTGCACAGGCATTTTCAAGTATTCTTTCAAGTTTTTTTTCCACTCTCAGACTACACCTTCCTTTCTGAATAGAAATGATAAAGGCTCCTTTAACTGGATTATTCATAAGAAAAAGGAGCCTCACAGATATATTTTCCTAGAAATTATTTATGATCCTTTATTCATCACAGGCTGCAATGAAACGATCCACAATGTCTGGATCCATCTTGGTTTTAGCCCACTCCAATGAACTTTTGCGGGCAATATCACGGAATTTTTTGTACTCTTCCTCCGAAAGGCTGGAAATGGCCATTCCGGCCTTTTTAAGTTCATTCAGATCCAGTGCCTGGCTTAACTGACTCAAGCCCCTGGCCGCAACATCTCCATAGTAGATAGCATCATCAACAATTGTTTTCTCTTCATCAGAAAGACCTGTGTACCATGCATCATTCAGACTTACCCACTGAGCTCCAAGGATAGTCCGACTTAAAGTAAGGTACTTTTGAACCTCATTTATCTTGTAATTCCGTATCACTGAAAGAGGATTAACCTGTCCATCTACAACACCTGTCTGTAATCCAGTGTAGACTTCAGCCCAAGCCATGGGGACTGCATTTGCTCCCAAAGCTTTGAACATATTGACCTGACTGTCATCCATTGCCCTAAATTTTATACCTTTCATATCTTCCAGTTTTTCAATCGGACGCACATTATTCGTTAAACAAGATAGGCCACCCATCTGAATTACAGCAGCAGAACGGATTCCTGTCTTTTGTCTCATATCTTCAAACATCCATTTTACAAAATCACTTTCCATTACCTTATAAACCTGTTTATCACTGGAGTACATAAACGGTGTGTTTAAAAGAATAGCAGGTTTATATATTAAGCTCAGCCCACCAAGAGAACCGACATTAACTGTAATAGCTCCTGCTCTAGTCAGTTCCAATCTCTCCCTCTCTTTTCCAAGCATGTTCGAGGGAAAAAGAGACACTGTCATCTTGCCGTTTGAAGCAGACTCGATATAATTTTTGAACACCAAGGTAAATCCATAGGCTGGATCATTAGGATCTGGATTAGTAGTAATCCCAACCTTTATTTCTGACGCCAATACTACCGAACAAAGACATAAAACAGATAAACAAACAACTGCGAGAAACAAAAAGCTCCTTTTCATGACCTCTCCTCCTTATGATTTTATATGAACAACAACAGCTAACCACAAACATAGGATCTTCCAGGAATTGAAACATGCGCTATTAGTCTATTCAGTTAAAGTGGTGATTTGAGTTTAAATTAACCACTTCCCATTTATCTAATTACTAGTCGATAGCTAATTTCTTGAGCATAATTCTGTAATAAAGGTAAGAAATGAATCATCTTTTCTACGTCAAGCCTGGTTTTAGGTCCCGTTATGGATAAACTTGCTATTACCTCGTCAGAAGGGTCAAAGATTGGGACGGAAACACCCGCATATCCCAAAAACATCGTATTGTCAGCTATCGAATATCCTTGAGAGCGAATCTTGGCATATTCCTCTTTGATCTTGTCTATATCAACGATAGTGTAAGGTGTGTGTTTCACAAGAGGTTCAATTTTAAGCATTCTTTCAATCTCTGAATCTGGTTGATACGCGGCAAACAGTTTGCCAGCAGCTCCAGCATGGATAGATAATCTGTGTCCCATTATCCCCTGGAACATGATCGTGTGGGGACTGTCTGCTTTATAAGCTAAAAAACCCTTCCATTGGTCATCTTTTGCATCTTTCAGGCATATGTAACATGTCTCTTCTGAAACTTGCGCTATCGCTTCCATAATAGGTTTCGCTATCTCATAAATACCTACCAAATCATTGTAGGTATAATAAAGTTTAAGGACCGTCGGGCCAAGTTGGTACAACTTTGAATTCGGAATCCTGGAAACAAAAGCCTCATCTTCAAGCGCTCTAAGGAGTTTCAAAGCCCCGCTCTTCGTCATCTTGAGTTCAGATGCAATATTACTCAGTGACATGCGATAAGGAGATTCACTTAATCTTTTCATAATTAATAATGTTTTCATAGCAGAAGTCATTTTTTCCATGTTTATTTCCCCATAGCTAACTTTATTTTCTATAAGATTACTGTATCTTCTTACCATACATAAGATTGCCTGTCAATTATATTGACAGGTTTTTCTGACTAAATGAATACTCGAAAGGATTCCCAAAAAAATCATTGGCGAGTGGCAAAAAATCTGTAACGGAGGAGTGACCTGTTCCCGAAAAGTAGCCCGGTTCAGTTGGAATGCGACAAAGTTGTTAAAACCGGGCACTTTGAGAAGGAAGATTCATATTTGTATTACTCTAAATGATTCCAGAAGATCTTTTTTATTCTAGAGGGGAAATGTATCTGTGGAATAAAGTAAACTATTTTTAACGTTAGCATCGTTGGATACCCTTATTGTATACGACAGATTGTCTACTATATTCTATATAAAAGGGAATTGAGGTAAGGAAGACTTTATCCTGTTTCTTCTCTTCTTCTGCAATTAACATACCAATGAAAAAAGCCAAGCCCGGAAATGGACTTGGCATTTGAGTTTTGAAGTGTTTTGTGGGATTTTTTATAACTTAACCTTGATGTCTCTATGCAGAATCGTATAGTGATGCCTGTTACTCGATCGCAGATATTGCCTATTGAATAAAGCTATCCTTATCTTTAAGCAAAGATGAGATATACTGTGCTGTTCTTACTACCAATGGTGCAATGTCTTCAATTTTGTTTTTCCCATCCTTAACTCCTGAAATAAGAAGGTTTGCCATAAATCGATGGTTGTCGAGAAGAATCGGAGCTCCAATGCCTCTAGCATTAGTATGAACTTCTTCAATACTGATACCGTATCCTATGCTTCGAATTTCTTCTACTTTTGCTTTCAGCATTTGAGGGGAAGTAATGGTGTTTTCAGAAAAAGCTTGAAGGGGTTGTGACATGACTTCTTCAAGAAGCTCTGGCGGGCTGAAGGCTAGAATGACCTGGCCGGCAACACCAGCATGGAGAGGGAAGCTGCTTCCGGCCCTGAAGGAAAATTTTATTGCGCTTTGCGACTCTACAATGTGTATGCAACGCGCTTCATAGCCGTCTAAAATAAAAAGCACGGCTGTTTCGCCTGTTCTTTCGACAAGTTCTCTCATTGGCTGGTCGGCTATTTTCACAAGTGACTGATTCAATCTCCAGTAATCTGCAAAAATAAGCATTCTGGGTCCTGGGCTGTACCTTCGTGTTTCACTATCTTGCAAAATCCATCGTTCCTTCTCCAGGGAAGAAAGAATGCGATGGGCTGTACTTTTGGGGATATGGGTCTTATCAGCAATTTCCTGAAGCTCCATATCGTTTACATTCCCCAGCAATGTTTCAAGTAAATGCATTGTTTTTGATGTAAGTCCAACTGGCATCTTCCCTATTGCTCCCTTTCCACTTAAGAATCGTTATCGTGAAGCCCATGACTGTAATGAATATCATAACATGCTATTCTTTGCCTCATTTGACAATTATCTAGTGTAATTATATCATTGAATGGAATCTCATCTCATTCAATGGAATTTAACACCCCTCTTCAAGGAACATGTCAAGCTTATTGATCGTAGTCAAGATGGTTCTCAACAGGCAAACATATTCAGATAAATACAAACTGCAACGTGTTTCCATGAATATAGAAAGGTGTCACAATTACTTCCTAATGTATTACAATAAGTAGCTAAAGAGCTAAATCTTTAATTTGGTCTTTTGGCTCTACTGGTAGAAGAGAACTCAAAAATTACAAAGGAGGTTTTTATTAATGGATGTAACGGAATTTTCACGCAGTGAGGAATACAAAAAATGTTTAAAGCTGTTGGACGAAAACGAGGTTATAGAGTACCTGTCAGAGTTTATCAAGATAGACAGCGTTAATCCTCCTGGAAATGAAAAGAACGCTGCTAAATCAGCAAAAACTCAATTTAAGGCATATGGAATTGAATCAGAAATAATGGATCTGGATTTAGAAGAACCAAATAGAGCTAATTTACTTGCAAAAATGGGTAACGTCTCCCAAGGGCCGACCCTTGTTTATAGTGGCCACTTTGACGTTGTTCCTCCTGGAGAGGGTTGGGTTCATGACCCACTTGGAGCAGAAATCGAAGATAATGTCATGTATGGTCGAGGGACTAGCGACATGAAGGCCGGAGATGTTGCCATGATAATGGCAATGTGTATTTTAAAGAAAGCGGATGTTCCTCTGAAAGGAACTCTGGCTTTTCTGGGTACAGTCGGAGAAGAAACTGGCTTGGTGGGATCTAGAGCATATGTTGAACAGTTCGGTGTTGAAGGAATTGACGCTCTTGCGATCAGCGAAGCAAGTGTAGGTGATATCTATATTGCAGAAAAGGGTGCCCTATGGCTTAAATTTACTTCCAAGGGAAAGAGGGCTCATGGTGGACAACCAGAGCAGGGAGTAAATGCTTTAACCAACATGATGCAATTTATGGATAAACTTCAAAAAGATTTTAAGTTCAAAGTAACCGAAAGTGATCTTCTTACCCCTCCCACTTTATGTCTTACAGGCATGCATGCAGGAGAACTTACAAACATTATTCCTGACAAATGTGAAGCGGTAGTCGACATAAGGACAGTACCCGGGAATCCTCATTCAGAAATAATTGCCGAAATTGAAAAAATCCTATCAGAAGTTAAAACCATAAATCAATCAATTGATATTTCCATAGAAGTTCAAACAGATTTTGTCCCGATAAGCACAGACGTTAATCATCCTTTTATAAAAAGTGCTATTGCCTCTTTTGTGGAAACATTCAATAAAAAACCAATTATAAAAGGGGTTACATACGGTACCGATGCCGTTCCCTTTAGAGAAGTTAATCCTGATCTTCCATTGGTTATTTTCGGTCCGGGTGATTACACCAGGAATCATAAAACCGATGAATATGTGGAGTTATCAAGTGTAATTGACGCTACCAAGTTTTACATTGCCCTAGCATTAGAATATTTAAAATAAACTATTCAAGAAAAAGGGTTTATTCCATTGCAAAAATAGGGTCATGCCTAGAACAGCACTATGATTAAAAGAGACTAATTTCCTTTCACAGGAACTTAGATTTAAGAAACTTCAAAAATACCAATTTAGGCCCTTTCAATTGGATAGTATGTGCGTAACAACTGGTATTTAGAAAATGCTTTATTATTCTGAAGGAGGTGTTTGGGATGAAACACAGAAGTTTGTTCGTATTGGGAATAGTATTAGCAGTGACTTTAGGCATTCTAGTCGCTGGTTGTACTTCTCCTGCCATGGCCAAGGATAAGAAGGTTATCCACTGGAAATTTCAGAGCCATCTTCCACCTGGAGCTCTTTGCAATGAAAATGCCGTCAAACCATTTATCGAGAGGGTAGACAAGATGTCCGGCGGCAGGCTGCAAATAAGTCTCCATTATGCCGGAGAGCTGGTGAACTATCTAGACGTATATCCTTCCCTCCAGGCAAATATGATCCAGATAGCCAACACCGGATCATTATTCTGGAGAGGTTCCATTCCTGTAGCCTGGATGGTTTCAGGCAATTTGCCACCTTTCGTTACGCGAAACAATGATGAATTCAACGAATTATACCATCACAGGGGGCTGGATGACCTTATAGGAGAGGCCCTGGAAGAACTTGGTATTAAGTACCTTGGGAGCCATAGTGTGGGCAACACCTATTTCTGGAGCAAAAAACCGATAAATTCGCTGGAGGATCTGAAAGGATTCAAGGTGAGGTTCTTTGGTGCCATGTCGGACACCATGGAACATTTCGGGGCTGCGCCTGTTATGCTTCCACACCCTGAGACTTATATGGCTATCGCCACGGGCACCCTTGATGGCAGCGGTACTGCCTGGCATTTATATCGCGACCTCAAGCTCTATGAAGTTTGTCCATATTTCATAGGTCCAGCATGGCAGGTACCCCAGGGAATGTCCCTCTGGGTATCCAAGAAGGCATGGGATGCTCTGCCTGAGGATCTTCAGGAAATCGTTGATGCAGCGTCCAAAATTTTTAACGTTGATTATATGGATGCTGTGACCATACAGCAAAATGAGATGTTCAACAAATCCTTCAAAGAGTGGGGAACCACTTACATCGAGTTCAGCGATGAGGAAGTGGAAAGAATAACCAAAGAATTCTCCCTTCCCTATCTGGACAAGATCGCTGCCGAGATCGGACCAAAGGATGAAAGAGTTGTCAAGGGAATTGAGATCATCAAGCAGTTCATGAGGGATTACGGATACATAGATTAAGGAAAAGATCAATAAGAGTGCCTCCTTCTCTTCCAGGGGAGGAGGTTCTTTTTTATTAGGAACCAAGAAGGCGTCTAAAGAGGTGAGGCTATTGAACTTTTTAACTGGTTTTATAAGATCTGTTGAAAATATAAACGATCGGATGGGTAAAATCATAAGCTTTCTCGTTTATCCGATAATGCTCGTACTGGTGTATGAGGTGGTAATGAGGTATGCCTTTAACAAGCCGACCATCTGGGCTCATGAAACATCCTGTATGCTCTATGGAGCACACTTTGTACTGGGAGGAGCCTATGCCCTGCGACATGGTGCCTTTGTGAATGTCGAGGTATTGTATATGCGTTTTTCCAAACGCACAAGAGCAATTATTGACCTTTTTACCTGGACCCTGTTCTATGTCTTTGTGGGGGCATTGCTCTGGAAAAGCGTGCCCTGGGCGTGGGCAAGCATTTCAGTGCTGGAATACTCTGAAAGTCCCTGGGGTCCCTATATCTGGCCTGTCAAGCTAACCATACCCGTTGCGGCTTTTTTCATGCTGCTCCAGGGAATGACAAAGACCATCAAAGATACCTTTTTAGCCTTGACCGGACGCGAAATCGTTACTGTAGTGGACATCGAAACCACTACAGTAAACTGAGGTGACATTATGGAAATAGGAATTCTTTCAATTCTTCTTTTTGGCAGCATGTTCCTTTTTTTGATCTCAGGTCTTCCCGTTGCTTTTGTCCTGGGAGGACTGGCTGCTGTTTTTACGGCTATCTTCTGGGGTCCTGAATCGCTGTATATCGTTGTTGCCAGAACCTATGGCATGATGTCCTCCACGACTTTGGTTGCCTGTCCCCTTTTCACTTTGATGGCAGTAGTTCTGGAAAAATCCGGTGTGGGAGAAGACCTCTTCGAGATGATGCACCGCTGGTCGGGGGGCGTCAAGGGTGGATTGGCAGTTGGTACTGTTTTTGCCTGTACCCTGATAGCTGCCATGTCCGGCATAGCATCTACCGGAGTGGTGGTCATGGGTATCATGGCTCTCCCTGCGATGATCAAGAGGGGATATGACAAGAGACTTGCCACTGGCTGTATTCTTGCTGGAGGAGTTCTGGGTCCACTCATTCCTCCCAGTATCGGATTGGTACTTTACGGAACCATGGCCCAGGTATCCATAGGCGAGCTTTTTGCTGGAGGAATGGGTGCCGGATTGCTCTGTTCTTCCCTGATCATCGGTTACATATTGATCAGATGCCACCTGAATCCGGAATTAGGACCGCCTATTCCCGTTGAAGAGAGGGCAGACTGGGGGGCCAAAATGGCATCCCTTAAAGGAGTAATCCTTCCTCTTCTTTTGATAATCGCCGTTCTGGGTTCGATCTATTCAGGGATAGCCACCCCGACAGAGGCAGCTGCCGTAGGTGCTTTTGGGGCTTTTGTGTGTAGTGCCATCCATAGACGTTTGAACTGGGAACTGCTCAAAAGCGTGGCCTACACTACCATACGGGTACAGGGTTTCATAATGTGGATCCTCTTTGCCGCCCAGGCATTTGCGGCCGTATACATGGGTCTCGGAGCCTCGAGAATGGTTATCAGTCTGGTTGAAAAATATGAGGTAGGCTGGTGGACCATGCTCATAGGCATACAGGTGGTCTGGTTCCTCCTTGGTCTGGTGATCGATTGCTGGAGTATACTGATGATTACCCTTCCCATACTCCTTCCACTTCTGCCGATCTACGGTTTTGACCCACTGTGGCTGGGTGTTCTTTACGCTGTAAATACGCAGACAGGTTACCTGACACCGCCCTTTGGAGCCATGTTGTTCATGATGAAGGGAATTGCGCCCAAGGAAGTGACCATGAACGATATTTACGCTTCCATAGTGCCTTTCGTTACGACTCAGCTGGTTTGCCTGACCTTGTGCATCATTTTTCCGAAGATCGTTACCTGGCTTCCGGATCTTATTTTCGGGTAATTAACCTTCAAGTTCAGGTTTTGAAGGATAAGCGACGAGATGGTTTACACACAATAATATCTTTAGTGCCTCCTCAGGAGGCACTTTTTTTATCATTATAGACCTGCTCTACTTTAAATCCGGGTATTTTATGAATTGAATACCATTAATATCTCTACATGTCCTGTATGAACATCAATTTGTTCTTTTATCATTTTAAACCCGCATTTTTTATAAAACTCAATACTATCGCGATTTTCCTTATACACGGTAAGATTCAAGTTCTTGCGGACTTCCTTCGACTTATCCAAAAGTTGTTTGCCAATTCCTTTTCCCTGTTCATTCGGGGAGACAAAGATCGCAGCCAAGGTTTCTCCCCATAAAGCAACAAAGCCTTTTATCATTCCATCTTCTTCAAATACAAAAATTTCGCTTGCAGGTAAATAGATTTCACGCATGTCAATAACTTTTGATTCCCAAAACTCTTTTTCTATAAAATTGTGTGCCTTTATTGAGGCATCAAGCCAAATGCTCAAAATCTGATCTATATCGGTCTGTTGGTAAGCACGAATCATCCTTTATCTCCTCTTTTTATTATTAAAAAATGTATCTGGGGAATAAAGTAAACTATTTATGGCGTTAGAATCATGTGATGTCCTTATTGAGTACGATGTATTGCCTCCTATATTCATCAATCCCTGGTATCAGTCGAATTTTTCATATTTCAAAAAAAGCTTTCCATTAAGCCCCCCTCAGAGACATAGCCGATGTTTTCGTTCTTTAGGCTTCTCAACCGCAGAGCTTAATCGCTGATCTCATCCAACTGAAAGGAGATGATCTTTTCCAACTCGGAAAGTGACAGATCTACCTGGTAACCAATTTTTCCGGCACTGAAAATGATCGTTTCCAACATTTCCGCGCTGCTGTCGATCGTGGTATGGAAAAACTTTTTCATGCCAATAGGAGAACAGCCGCCATGAACATACCCTGTCAGAGGATGGAGTTCTTTTGTTTTCAACATTTCAATTTTCTTTTCCCCCACCGCTTTTGCTGCTTTTTTTAAATTCAGATCTTTGCTGACAGGAACCACAAACACGTAGTATTTTTTAGAGGCGCTTACCGCTACAAGCGTCTTAAACACCTGGTCGGGATCCTGATGGAGCACCGAAGCCACATCCATTCCGCTGACTGCATCTGTATCAGCATAACAGTGGCTTTCATATTTAATTTTCTTTTGCTCCAATAGCCGCATTACATTTGTTTTTTCCATAACTGCTCTCCAACTTCAGAATAAATTAAACTATTTATAATATTAACATCATGGGATGCCCTTATTGTATGCGATAATTTGCTCGTTATTGTTTAACATAGGATATAAAGCTGGTTTTCTCGAATTACAACTTGACCATTCGAGAAAACAGGTTAATATACTGTCAACCTTAATAGCAGATCCTTCAGTCACCCTACAAATCAATTGGGTAAATAGAAGCAGATCTTTTCCTATTTCAAACATTTAATCAATCAGAAATTGGAAAATTACAGGTAGCAATGTCAACACGCTGATAAGGCGTACTGTGTGCAGAACGCTTACCACCAGGGGATCGGCTCCTACCTCATCGGCGATCATGCTCATCTGGGTCAGTCCTGCTGGCGATGAGGCCAGAAGACAGGTACTGTAGTTCCAGTTTGTTATGCGGTAGAGGATCAAGCTGAGGAGTATCCCCGATAGGATCATTACAATGGCCAGAATTGAAACAGGGACTAACAATCCAGAAAATATCATCATTGTTTCCCTTGTAATTTCCTGCGAAATGGCCAGCCCGACCCCGATTCGGGCCAGGATACGCAGATTCGGATGGACTTGAGTAAAACCACCCCAAATGACATTGCAGACCCCCACGGCGAACATGGACCCTAAAAGATCTCCTACTGGAATCCCGATGATACGACCGGTCAATCCTCCTGCAATAGCTATCACAGCAAGTCTGATAGTGCCGATATAGCTTATATCTCCAGTTTTAGCCTCTGTCAGATCAGTTATATGCTCTGGAAGGAGGACCTCTTCCTTAGGATCACGTCTTGAGTCGACACCGCGGGCAATAAAGGGCATAAAGATCAGAAAGAAAACCACCCTGAAAAGTTGGAGAAAGGTAATGCTTACCTGGTCCTCCCCCAGAGAAATGCCTATTAGAGCCATTTCCGTAAGCCCTCCGGTAGTCGACCCAAGGAGTGCTGTTCCCAGAGAAAGACTAGTTACCCAGGAAAGCAGAAAGCCTGAACTGATAGAAAGGATAAGCATCCAGAGGGATACAAGGATCGCTGGCAGGAGGATTTTCCTCATTTCTCTCAGTGTAGACCTGTTGACTTTCAAGCCAATAAAGCTTCCGATCACTAATTTCGAGACAAAGGTGATCTCGTTCGTGGGAAAGGCTAACTGCAAACCAGACATACCGATGACTGAGCCCATAAAAAGGGCCCCCAGCATGTCTGGTGCCGGGAAGCGCAAAAAAACGAAGAGCTTCCAGCCTAAGATCCCCATAAAGAAAAGTCCGAACATACCGGTAAGGATTCCGCCGTCCATATACTCTACTCTTTCACTCTGCTGGAGTGGCATCAGGCATCTCCAGCTGGAATTGTTATCAGGATTTTGACAGATGCTATTTGGGGATGTCCCTGTTCCCCGAAAAATAGTCCAGTTGGAATGTGACAAAGTTGTAAAAACCGGGCATATTGAAAAGGAAGATCAATGCTTCAACTATTACTTCTAATGATTCTAAAAGTTTCCTTATATTCCAGGAAAGGATGTATCCGTGAAATAAAGAAAACTATTTATAACGTCGTGGAAGAAGACATCTTAAAGAAAACAACGAAACAGTCTGAAGATACTTCACATAAAAGACCTCTGGATGAACCACAGGATTGATCCAGTACTCAATGGATCAGGAAAGCCGGGTATTCATATTCTTTACAGAAGCAACTACCTTATCCACCAGCTTTGATTCCTCCACACTTCCCTCTTTATAGCGGAATCTGGGGAAGGTCAAGCTTACAGCCGCCACCGGAACCCCGAATGAAAACAGGGGTACGGCGATGCATGCCAGGTCGGCCATGCATTCTTCATTATCGAAGGCATAACCGCGTTTTCGAACTTCATTAAGTTCCTTTAGAAGGTCATCCAGTGAACTTATTGTTTTTTCAGTGAATCTGATGAAGACCTCTTTTTCAAAGATGCTTTTAACTTCACTTTCAGGCATATGCGCCAGGATAGCCTTTCCTACCCCAACGCTGTAGGCAGGTAAGGTCTTTCCAATTTCCACATTTACTCTTATTGCATTTCTGGATTCAACCTGATCTATGTACAAAGCCTTTGATCCTTCGAGGACAGCAAGGTGGACAGATTCACCTGTTTCCAGAGATAGGCTCTCCATGTAAGGCCTTACCTGTGAAATAAGAACCTGCTTTCTGTCCTTTTCCCTGCCTATCTGGGAAAACTTGAAGGTCAGGCTATATTGTTTATTAGAAAGATCCTGCTGAACATAACCCAGGGAACAGAGCGTGGCGAGAAACCTGTATACCGTACTCTTGTTCATATTCAGCTCTTCGCTCAGATTCAAGATGCTCTGTTCTCCATTTTTCGAGAGATATTCTATGATGGCAAATGCCTTATGGAGGGATATATTTTCTTTCATTGTCGTCATCTCTTTTCCTCTGGAAGAAATATTATTAATAATGTTATTATGTGAAATCAAGTTTTGCTTGATGCAAAATCATACTAACACACTTTAAACTCCAGTCAATTATTATCTTCTTCAGATTTACTCTGATCTCATCTTCATCATTGCCTCTAATCCTGAAAAACTTGAGCTTTTTTCTGGAAGCTTTTTAATGGTTTATTGAAACAAGGGAATGCATTATATTCAACATAAGGATAGGGGCCAGTTCATAGCCTCCTGCTCCAGCCTTATTAAAAGAGTTTCTTCAAGAATATCGATCATCCAGCCCTCGTCAGGGAGATATCCGTCTCCCCTCCATTCAATCCCATGGGCAGTACCTAGCCAGAGTATTCGAATCTCCTTTGATGAAAGCTTCAGAAGATGTATCCTTAATAACTGCCTCAGGGATCGTTGACAGGCCTGATAATGTTCTTCCTTTCCCCTCTGAACCTGAAAGCAGAATTCCTCCCAGCAGTTCGAGAAAGAACAGCTGGTATCAGCAGTCATTATCGTATTTTCAAGATCCATCAGTTCGTCCTTTATTTTCCCGGCAATGTTCCTGTAGTACTTATCTATTTCTTCTTTAATGATCACTGCAACAAAGGTCTTTAATTTAATGCTGACTGTTTCAGTGAATCCGGGGGCTTCCCGACATTCACCAATGGCCCCTGGAGGTAAAGAAAGATCCCTGTCCGGAAGATCAGTGTCTTCACCGGACATCTTTTCCAGATAGATTTTGATCAGATGATCAATTATGGAAGGTCTTTCAATTCCATCTTTCCAGAAGGCAAAATAAAAGTCATTCCAGCACTTATCAAGTTCCCCTTTATCCGTATTTTCATCAAGGACAGAAAGAAGTGTATAAAAATCATTCCATACGAACCCAGCATAGTACCTGTATTTATCCTTACTGATCTGATCGATCTCGGGATCGGACATTCCAGGAAATCCTTCTTTCTTCAATCGTCAATGGCCCCATATAGCATAATGAGAATAGGAGGTTTTCTTCTAAAACACTGCATAATCATCATCCCTGCGGTCGGTAATAAACATATGGCCAGGGGAATGAGTCAGTGCAAAGGATGGTTTCGATCTCATAAGAGCTGCCTGGGGCGTAACACCGCATGCCCAGAAGACGGGTATTTCTCCCTCTTTGACGGTTACACTGTCACCAAAGTCGGGTCTGCCCATATCTTTAATTCCTATCTTACCAGGATCACCTATATGAACAGGTGCTCCGTG
Source organism: Acetomicrobium hydrogeniformans (assembly GCA_016841745.1). Lineage (GTDB taxonomy): Bacteria > Synergistota > Synergistia > Synergistales > JAFGMB01 > JAENYO01. The sequence continues at coordinate 313,198 of JAENYO010000003.1, read as the reverse complement.
GACTGAAGGGAACCTTGCAGTGGTAAGGACCGTTCTGGTTATCATTTCCGAAGGTACGGGCCGCATTGAGACCACCATGGGACCCTCCAGGGAACCTGCTTTTTCACACTGGATATTCGTAATATACATCGGGACGTTCCTGCCTTCTTCAATGTGTCGCACCGGAATACCTCTGTTCAGAAGGGCTCCCTCGAAGGTAAAGGAACAGCCCAGCAGGAAGCCCACCATGTCCCTTTTCCAATACTTAGTTACCTGCAGAGGTTCTTCTACCAGTTCTCCCTTTTCCCAGACCCTGTACCTGGGCAGATCAGTCCTCAGGTCGCTGCCGGGAGCAGTGATCCGTGCTTCTGCCAGACCCGGTTCTGTAACATCAAGAAGGGGACAGGGTTTGGGGTTCCTCTGACAGAACACCAGAAAATCGTATGCCAGATCCTTCGGTAGAACTACAAGATTAGCCTGGGTATACCCCGTTGATATTCCTGCAGTAGGGCGGACAAGGTCTCCATTCCTGCAAAGATTCCTGGCCATTTCAGGAGACATTTCTGCAAATTCGGTTATGCTGAACATTGATACACCTCCAGAATAACAGTCCTCTTAAAGGCTGTAGAATTCAGGTTTTCTGTCACCAAAGACAGGTATGGCTTCTCTGACTTTCGCCACTTCAGAAAGATCTACTTCCACAGAGAGGATATCTTCCTTTTCATGGATAAGCTCCCCAGCAATATTTCCCCAGGGATCAACGATCCGGCTGTACCCGAAAAACCTGTTATTTCCAACAGATCCCACCCTGTTGCAGGCAGTAACGAATATCTGGTTTTCAATGGCCCTGGCCGTTGAAAGGACCCTCCAGTGTTCGAGCCTGGGGTAGGGCCATTGGGCTGGAACAAAGAGAATCTCAATTCCCTTCAGTGCAAGGGATCTTATCAATTCAGGGAATCGGAGGTCATAACATATGATCCCGCCACAGAGATGACCATCCAGTTTAAAAACAGACAGGGAATTTCCTCCATCCAGGTATTTATGTTCATCCATTAATCTGAAAAGATGGATCTTGTTGTATTCAGCAACCCTTTGGCCATTTCTATCAAAGACGAGAAGTGTATTGTGGATCTTATCTCCTGAAATATTGCTTACGGATCCGGCCACTATGTTAATACCATATTTTTGGGCAAGACTTCCTATTTCTCTTTCAGTCCTTACTCCACCCAGATCAGCAACATCCCTTATGTTTTCCAGAGAATAACCCGTGTTCCACATTTCCGGAAGGATGATCACATCCGGATCGCTTTCCGCCGCCTGAGTTATCAGCCTCCCGGCTGAAAGGTAATTTGTGTCAGGATCTCCAAGGTGAATATCCATCTGAATAACCGATATTTTCATCATTTCCTCCTCCTGCTCCTTAAGGACAACCTGTTCCAGACCAGTTGGGATTTGAATTTATGATATACCATAAATTAAAGTTTCCCTGAAGGTTAATTGACCGGGTTTTTATCAGAAGATCCAGCGGTGATCCAGAAAACCAAGAGACAGTGCCCAGGTTCCCAGACCCACTTTTATGGCAATAAGAATATTGAAGACAGGCACCCAGTCACCGCTGAAAAAGGAACCCCAGGATCCCCCCCCGGATACAATGCCGGAAAATGAAACCATGGCAATGCAAAGTGTTAAAACCCAGACTCTCTTCTCCATTTTTTCCGGTATTTCTCCCGAAAGGTAAAGGTTCAGCCTGTTATTATCATTTACCAAAGTCTGGATCACCATGGATGTTCCCAGTGCCACTCCTGCAGCAAAACCACCCCCTGGAGACAGATGTCCTGCAAGAGCAAGGGCACAGCCGAAAAGAAAGGAGAGAAACCCTGCTCCTTTAAACATTATAGCCGTAGCAGGATCCAGATGGAGAGATCTATCCAGTTTGTATTTATTCCGATTATCAAGAAAATACAGAGCACCTGTTATGGATACAGAGAAAACCATAACTTCAAAAAGAGTGTCGTATAGTCTGTTTCTTAGATAAATGACCGAAACAGTATTCGGAATACCCCCCTCGGAAACAAGCTGGTATGCAATAAACCTTCTGTCCAGACTTCCCCACTGAACCAGGGCAAGAAGGAGGAAAATAAGTATGGCAGCAGTAAAGTAGACCTTTTTCATATGTCTCATAATCTTTCTCCCAGGTATTTTCCTCTCAGAAACAAGATCTCGGCTTTTTCTTCATCCTCTATGAACCTGGACAACATCTCCCTGAGATCATGGGCATCCTCCGAAACAAGAACAGAGTAGAAAGCCTTATAAACTTGCGCAGAACTCTGCTCGAGTCCTTCAGATCCATGCCTGTATCTTGCACTCAGGACATCCAGCCATTCTCCTTCCCCTGTTTTAAAAACCTTTGTTTCAACCAGGGGAAGGGTGAGATGTCCCTTTCCGCTGTCAAAGGGCTGCACGAAGGGACCGACAGCCATATCCACCAGTCCTTCCTTTAGTGCATCGAGAAGGGCATCCCGGCTTTCAAAGGGTATGAACCTTGGCTGTATTTGGGCAGAACGCCCGAAATCTTCAAGGAGTTCTACCATGTAGCCTTCAAGTTTTTCCTTATCATACTGAACCAGGGGTGGAAGCTCAACGTATCCAACCCTGAACTCTCCAGTCGAGGTAAATACCACCACATAAAGGAGGGTCACCAAAAGGACTCCCATAAGGGCCTCAGTAACTGCCACATCAGGAGCTCCCATCAGGGCATAGGCTATTGCTGCAGCTATCCCCAGCATTCCTCTGCCTATTATGGCATGAAGGATGTGTTCCTCCCTCAGGGTCAACAGGGCCAGGAAAGGTATAAGCAGCACTGCACCGATAATCATAAGATCAGAAGGGGACATATCTATTTCCTCCACTCCGCCTCTCTGCTAACCCCTCTTGCAAGAAGATAGGTTACAAGGGGTCCCCAGAAAAGGAGGGCTAAAAAGGCTATCCCCAGGGAAATTATCCTCGAGGGGAACCTTACTATCAATCCGGCCACAACAAGCATGGCCCCGAGGGTATCGGATACCCCAAGGGTATGAAGCTTTACGATCAGCGGAAGGGGCTTCAGGATGTACAAGGTCCCCCATATCATAAGAAGACATCCGACACCAGTAAGGATGCTGCTAAGAATTATCATAAGGGAGTCCTCCTCTCAAGGACAATAGCCAGGACCATCACGCCAAGATCTCCAAGGATCAGGGTAGCAAGGGCCACAACAGTAATGCTCGGATTCTCCGTGAAATTGGCCCACAACAGGGTGAACAGGGCCCCCTTTATTGAAATAGAGGAAAAGGCCATGATCTTCATCCATGAACCTTCCGAAACTGAATAAACCCAGGCAGAAAAGAACATAAGAGCAAGGACTACCATGGATACAGAAAAGATCATTTTTCGTCCTCCTCAAAACGATGAATCAGCATTTCGTTAAGATGATCGACGTGTACGGCCACGGTTTTTGGAGTAAGAGTAACCAGAAAGACCTTTGTAAAAATCTTCCAGGGGGATGCCTCGGAGATCATCTCCGTGAGATATCCTCTCCTGTATCGTCGTGACAACATGAGATTGAAGGCCTCCCTGTACGCTTTTGCAAGGGCATTGATAATCTGGTAAACAAAGATAAAAGCTTTTTTCCATGGGAGAGAAAATGAAAAGACCCAGTCCAGGGAGATGCTTATTCCCACCCCCAGGAGCAGAAGAGAGATATCCGAAGACCCCGTAAGTGCTATCCATAGAAATATGGCAGCTATTACAAGGGGTGTCATAATCCGAAAACTCCGATCATACCCAGTATGGTAAGGAAAGTAAGGCCAATAATATGGTCTATGTCCTCTGACCACTTTGGAAGGATCCTGTAGCTGCCTCTCATCAATAATTGATAGACAGCCCAGCCTGACACTACCAATAACAGGGATTTCACAGCGGAACTCCATCTGAAATAACCAGTCATTATCTCCAGTGCTACAAGGGAAACCAGGAAAAATACATTATGGGTGCTTAATACCTTCCTGAGCTGTCCACCTGGAATTACAGGTATAAATATCAGCTTGGCAAAGGATAAACAGGTTCCAAGGGCAGCAATATACATAAAGGGTATCTGCCATTCCCTGAGACCATTGAAGATCATTGCCTTACCCCCGAAACCACCAAGACCCGGAATCCCTGATATGGCAAGGGCTCCTAAAAAGATGGGTATCCATAATGTAAGACTGATACCTCTTTTTTTAAGTTCTTTCAGGTCCCTGGAATCCAGTTTTCCGGCAGACAGGAAGAGCCATCCTTTGAAAAGACCGTGGGCAAGAGCATAGAGATGGCCGATCCCGGGAAGGGCAAGCATGAATCCCGTTTGAGAAATAGTATGATAGGCAAGCATTTTTTTGATATCCCTTTCAAAAACAGCATAGAACACACCAAAAAGGGCAGTCAGGACAGCCAGAACCGATACCACATCCAAAGCAGAGGAAGACAGAGATGCTATACGCAGCAGAGGCGCAATACCAGTTTTGACGATTACCCCTGACAGTAGAGCGGATACAGCACTTTCCGCCTCTCCATGAGCCTCGGGAAGCCATAAACCCATCAGGAATACCCCTCCTTTTACGGAAAGGCCCGTAATAAGCAGATATACAGGTAGTTTTGGAAGTTCTTTCAGGGTATCCATGGAAAAGGACCCGCTCCAGGTATAGGCATAAAGACATCCTAACAGGTAAAGGATCATTCCCACATTTCCGGCAATAAGATATTGTACCGCAGACCATACCTGCCTGGGTTTATTTCCCAGCCTGATCAGAAGAAAGGCAAGAATGCCCGAAAGCTCGATACAGACAAAAACGTTAAAAAGATCGTAACTCATAAATACTGCGTTGGCCGTTCCATGCAACAGTGCCATCAGGGGAAAGGCAATGCCAGGTAATGAGTCATTTTCAAGCGAAAGGGTCACACCAAGAAAAACCAGTCCGTTCATCAGGACAAAAGTCCATGCAACCTGATCCATAAGCAGTTCCACCCCAAAAGAACCTTCCAGGGAGATGCTGAAAGTCTGCCCTGAAAGAAGCATTAGAGCTGCCAGGATAGAGCTTGATAGATAAACAAAGGGCAGCACCGACCTACCAGACCTGGGCCTGGAAAAAAGGATGATGCCCGTAAGAAAGGGTAGCATTACCAGGAGAAAGACAGATAATAATCCCATACCACCAGGCTGTAACATTATCTTTTCCATTTTTCCTGGATTCTCTCCGTATCCAGAGTATGGAAATACCTGGACAGGTCCATGACATAAACTACGATAAGGGACAGGATAGAAAATCCAATTACTATCGCGGTCAGGATAACTGCCTGGGGTACAGGATCCGCAGTCGAGATCACTGAAGACGGATCCCGTATAACAGGAGCCCTGGAACTCTGCCAGGCAGATAGGACAAACAGGCTTATCACACCGGTATTCATGATATCCATGGCTATCACTTTCATGATCAGGTTTCTTTTAAACAGAACACCTGCAAGGCCTATGGCAACAACGGACAGAAGCATTATTCGCACTATGAAAATTACATTCATGGCAGCTCCTCCTGCAAAACAGAATCAGCTGGAATCCTATTTTATATCATTAGTTTAAACTGTTGAATAGAGCTTTGCAATTTCAATTTTACCTTTAATTCATAAACTCTTCTCATAATTCAGCTTAGTGTAGTAAAATTAGACAGCAATACACAGATAATTTAAGAAAGGAGACTCCAGCATGGAACGGATATATCTTGATAACAATGCGACCACAATTGTTGATCCTGTGGTAAAAGAGGCTATGGACCCTTTCTACTGCCAGATGTACGGGAACCCCAATTCCCTCCATTCCTTCGGAACAGAGGTACATCCTTACATGAAAATAGCCCTGGACAGGCTTTATTCAGGGATCAATGCCAGAGATGAGGATGATATTCTCATTACCAGCTGTGCAACGGAAAGTAACAATACTGTAATAAAGGGGATATATTACAGTCTTATACGGACCGGACGGAAAAGCCAGGTCATTACTACTCAGGTAGAACATCCATGTGTAGCCAACTCCTGCAGATTTCTCGAAAGCCTGGGAACAGATGTAGTGTATCTTCCCGTTAACGAGGATGGAATAGTTACTCCTGAGATCCTCAGAGAATATATCAACCCTGACAAGACAGCCCTGGTATCCATAATGTGGGCCAACAACGAAACCGGACTCATTTTCCCCATAAAGGAACTCTGTAAGGTGACTCATGAGAATGGGGCCCTGTTTCATACCGATGCCGTTCAGGCTATAGGGAAAATACCCGTAAATGTTCAGGAAACAGGTGTGGATTTCCTGAGTTTCAGCGGACATAAATTCCATGCACGAAAAGGTGTTGGAGGTCTTTATGTCAGAAAGGGAACAGACCTTCCCACTTTCATGCACGGAGGGGAACAGATGGCAAGCAGACGGGCGGGCACAATAGACGTCCCGGGCTTTATCGGAATGGGACTTGCCATGGAACTTGCAGTCAGAAACCTGGAATACGAAGCAACTGAAGTCCGGCGCCTGAGAGACAAACTGGAAGACGCAATTCTATCTCTGAAAGATGTCCTAGTAGTAGGCAGAAGGGAAATACGAACTCCAAATACGATCCTTGCGAGCATAAGGGGGGTTGAGGGAGAGGCCCTCATATGGGACCTTAACAGGAGTGGTGTTGCGGCTTCTACAGGAAGCGCCTGTGCCTCTGAATCCCTGGAATCCAACCCCACTTTCGTGGCAATGTGTATCAGCGATGAACTCGCCCATACAGGGATAAGGCTGAGTCTTTCCAGATTCACAACTGAGGAGGAGATCGACAGGAGCATCCTGGTGATAAGACAGTCTATCGAGAGACTAAGAAATATATCTTCACGATAATGGACTTCTTCGGGAACAGATACTTTGAAAGAGGGTGATCCATATGGCAAAAAAAGATCTCATAGGAGGTTCCCTCTGGGAACAGTACTCGGACAAGGTTACCCAGAGAATGGTAAATCCTGCATTTATGGGAGATATAACAGAAGAAGAAGCTGAAAAACTTGGAGGCAAGCTCATAATTGCAGACTGGGGAGCCGAGGCCTGTGGTGATGCGGTGCGCCTCTACTGGGTGGTAGAACCTGAAACAGACAAAATATTGAAGGCCAGGTTCAAGACCTTCGGTTGCGGAACCGCCATTGCTTCAAGTGACGTTATGGCTGAGATGTGTATCGGAAAAACAGTTGATCAAGTGCTTAAAATAACAAACCTGGACGTGGAGCGAGGACTGAGGGACTCCGAAGATACTCCTGCCATACCACCCCAGAAAATGCACTGCAGTGTAATGGCCTATGATGTACTGAAAAAAGCGGCATCTCTCTACAAGGATGTGGACATGGAAAGCCTTGAAGGAGAAGAGATCGTCTGCCAGTGTGCCAGGGTTTCTCTCAAGACCATAAGAGATGTGATCAGGCTTAACGACCTGCAAACGGTAGAGGACGTCATTCACTACACCAAGGCGGGAGCCTTCTGTAAATCCTGTATAAGACCAGGGGGACATGAACCCAGAAAGTATTATCTCGAAAACATCCTTCGTGAAGTACGTCATGAAATGGAAATGGAATCCGTATCCGGACACGCTGCTGTATCAGATTTCGCCCAGATGACTCTCATACAGAAACATAGGGCCGTTGAAGCAGTCATAGACAAAGAAGTAAGACCGATACTGCTCCTTGACGGAGGAAACCTCGAAGTGGTAGACATGAAGGAACACCCTGACCATACTGAGATATTTATCAGCTACAGCGGTGCATGCAAGGGATGCCCAAGCAGTCAGACCTTTACCCTGCAGAAAATAGAAAATTCACTTCGGGAAAAACTCTCGGAGAGGATCAAGGTTACGCCTGTATAACAAGCCCGATCTAAATGGCCCTTCCTCATGGCTGCCTTCTAAAATGACGCGAGGGCCATGTACTCTACCTGGGACTGATGTACGCAAGAGGAGACGGAGTTCAGGAGAACCTTAACATGGCAGGATGATGGTTGGAAAAGGCAGTTGCCAAAAGAGACAAGGGAGCCGAAAAAATGCTGGCCGGAAAAAGATGACCTGTCATGTTTAAGTTTCACTGAAAGATAAGAAGGGGCCCGAGGGCCCCTTCTTCTGCTTTATCCGTATTTCTAAAAAGATCTATCTACCTTTTTCTGGCGAGTATGAACAGCGGTGCGAGAAGCAGAAGTAATGAAGGTACAAAGGCTCCGGTATTACATCCGCCGCCACTGCTGGAAGTCGAAGTAGTTATATCATCGTCATCGTCATCATCATCGTCTCCTATTGGGCCAGATCCGTACTCATAGGCTCCCATGTCCACGCTGTTTCCATACACCCTGGCGTTAGCATCCAGGTCTATTTCAGGAAGGGATGGTGCAAGGGAGTCTCCTTCATCTATTACAGGAGAGTCTGCCTGGAGATGGAAATCAGAAGCGGAAACGAACATTGGATCAACGTCCATATTGGAAGATTCATAGAGGTAGCTGTCTCCTCCTGAAAAGTCTGTGGACAGAACTGAGAAGTCGTTGTCGTAGACGTAGAAGTAGTTCAGGTAGGAGCTGTCGTAGAGATAAATGTCATTGCCGTCGGATGCACTGTTGTTCCAGATAATATTGTTGTAAAGAGAGTAAACGGTATTATCATCACCGCAGTAGACGTAGATGCCTCCTCCGCAATATCCTTCGTCAGAGACGGTATTTCCAGTGATGGTATTGTTCACTATATCAGCGTATCTTACATATTCCGGATAGAGATATGCTCCGCCTCCGTCGTAGGCAGATGTGTTCCCTGTTATGAGGTTGTTTCTGAAGATGAAATCACCGTAATAGGGGTAAGCATAGACTCCGCCACCGTTGTATCCACATGAGTTGTTGGTGAAGGAGCAGTTTTCCACCATAAGATCACCATATTCAGACTCGATATATGCTCCGCCTCCATCGTCAGAGGTAACATTCTGGTCGAAGGTGTTGTTACCTACGTAAAGATTGCCCTCATATACGTATGTATACAGACCTCCTCCGTCTCCATATGAATCGTTACTGGAGAATTCATTTCCTGACACAAGACAGTGAGCACCGCCGTACTCCAGATAAAGATATGCTCCGCCACCTTCCCCATTGGTGGATATGTTGTTCTGGAAAAGGGAATTAGTCAGGGTTATTGTTTCAGCAGCTCTATAGTCGCCATCGGTGTAACACAATCCACCACCATCATAATAAGATTCGTTTTCGCGGAAGGAGCAGTTGTCTACAGTAAATGAGCTTCCGTCATCATATACATACAGATATGCCCCACCACCGTAAGAATCAGCTATATTCTGGTAGAAATCGTTGGATACCATGGTAAGCAGGTCTCCGTACTCCATTTCTAAGAAGGCGCCTCCTCCGTCTGAACCACATGTATTGCCACTGAAGGAATTGTTGAAAAGGTATGCGTTGGTATTGTAATCACCGTCCAGGTAAAAGGCACCGCCGTCTGAATCGGAATGGTTGTTTTCGAAGCTGTTGTTCAGGCAGTTAACTGCATTTCCACAGCAAGGATTCAAGTAAAGAGCACCGCCATAACTTGCAGCCGTGTTGCCATTAAAAAGGTTGTCGTCCAGTGTGATTGTGCCGGAGTAGTCCTGGTAGATATATAATGCCCCACCAGAATATGTGGCAACATCGTTACTGGTGAAGGTGTTACCTATGATATCAATATCTCCCACGTATGCTTCTACATAGGCTGCGCCTCCATATTGATCTGCAGAGTTTAATGTGAAAGTGTTACCCTGAAGTGTAATGTCGCCGGTTTCCGAGATATATGCGTAAACGCCTCCGCCATAGTAATATGCATAATTTCCAGTGAAATCACAGCTTGTGACATCGATACTACCGTTCTCACTTATGTAGGCATAAAGTCCTCCTCCATAGTAAGATCCATCAGTTGAATTATCTTTGAAGGAGCATTCCACTACGTTAATATTACCTGCATCCACATATATGTATGCTCCTGCGCCATTTCCGACGATATCTCCGCTCTGTACGGTGAGGTTCTGGAGTGTGATATCTGTCATATAGGAAGAAGAGATATCTAATACTCGATCTGTTCCCTCTGCATCCAGGATAACCTCTCCAGTTCCTGTGATAGTGAGGCTGCCTTCATCTGGCGAACCTGCCGAGTAAGTAAAGGTGACTCCTCCAGTTTGGTATGTTCCTTCCGACAGGGTAATCGTGTCATTTTCACCATTAGACTCAGCAGTGGTAAGGGCTGTCTGGAACCCTGCCGCGTCCGTTACAGGAAAGTCAGCAGCATAACCGTAACTACAGAAACTCAAAAAAAGCGCAAAAATGCCAAGTGCAAGTAAGGTTCTTCTCATCTTTTCTATTCCTCCCTAAGAATAATGCGGAACTAACCTTTTTGTGAACTGAATTGAAACTATTTCGAAAGAAAACAACGTTCTGAAAATAAAGTTGGTGTAAGCAGAAAAGTAAAGCGTGGAAATGGAGTTTAGAACATTGGACAATTCGGGACTCTCTTTTCTGTTAACTTTAAATTATAAAAACCATATACTTAAGGATATAACATCACCTACTTTCCGTATAATAGGCTGTAATGACACTGATGAATCTGTTTCTTAGCTTTATATTAATATATTACCCCAAGGATTTCCATCTCTTTGTGAAGTCTTATTCTTTTAAGAATCCTTAGCTCACTTTTTAGGAAATAATCAATTCTTGTATCATTTATATTGATATTCATCACAGAAAAGTATTGTTACAAAGCGGGCATTATCTCAAATGAAAGGGACTGGAATGATTTGCGGTATCAATATTCGGATGATGTTTTTGTTTTTTTATTTCTGTAACAAATCTATATTAACTATTGGTTAAATTGTCCCTGTATTTGTATCTACCATATTGGGCCAATATTTAAGATACTAATCCATCTGTTTGGGAGTCCTTACTGAAAAGGTTCCAGACAGAGCTCTATTTAAAGAAAAGAGCAGCCAACAGAAAAACTGTTGACTGCTCTTGATTACATGGTGAAAACTTAAGTTATTCTGACTCGTTTTTGTCTGGATCAGAAACGAGGATTCAACTTATCAAAACAGGTAATGCAGAGAACCCGTCCCCCGGAAAACCTTGCCTTTGTCTCCATCACCATTTCTCCACAGTCTTCACAGAGAACGCTTTTTTTCATGGGAGCATATTCAGGAACAGGGAACTGAACTTCCTTGACCTCGAACAGGTCTTCCAGATCTGTCCCCAGTATCATACCGGAATGTTCATCCCTGAGTTCCAGAAATCGGGTCCACTCATCTTCAGAGAGGGAACCTTCGTTACTTTTCTTCTGCAGTTCCCTATACTCTTCCCGGTCTGTTTCTTCTGCAGGTCTGAGTACTATCCTTTGGGCTTTTCCATCACTTCGGCGATAAAAGCTGAAAGCCACCTTTCCGAATTCCCTTATCACAAGATTGCCCTTTCCCAGGGTACATCCTGTGAGGAACTGGATGGCATCCACTCCGCAGAAGTCTGTCTCGGCTACAGTAACTATCTCTTCATCCGAGCTGTGGCCGAATTCCAGCAAAGCATATTCAGCTGCCCGAATACCAGTGGCAAGTCCCGGACACCAGTGGCCGTGAAAATCGATACATTTATGGATAAGTCCTTCGGTAATTATGGGTTCAGACATATAACAACCTCCTGAATAACAAGGTCAATATTGATAATTTATGATGCGTTTTTCCTGACAAGAGAAGCAGGATATTCCCCACTTGAATGATCGTGAAAATCCTCTCCCGCAAGGGGGCCTTCCAGAACCACAGAGGGGATAACCACCGGTACATTTCCCACAAAGGCAAGCTCCACCTTGAGACCATATATATCTTCAATGACCGATTCGGTTATCTCTTCTCTGCTCAATGAATAGGCTATACTTCCATCTTTAAGGAACAGAAAACGGTGGCCAAAACGGAAGGCAGTGTTCAGGTCATGCATTGTAACAAGAGCTGCGAGCCCATGACCTCTTACTACATGGTCCAGGATCTCCATTACCTCAACCTGGTTCCGTAAATCCAGGCTGCTTGTAGGTTCATCGAGAAGAAGAAGTCCTGGTTCCTGGGCCAGAGCCCTTGCTATCATAACCTTCTGGATCTCCCCTCCGCTCATTTCATCCAGGCTTCGAAGGGCAAGGTCTTCCAGATGAAGGGTCTGTATTATTCCATCAACTGCTTTCAGGTCATTTTCCCCAACATGCCAACCCATATGTGGCCTTCGGCCTAGAAGGATGGCATCAAAAACGGAGACCCTTCCAGGCTGGGTCCTCTGTGGAACATAGCCCACCAACCTTGCGATATCCCTTTGTGAAAGAAATAAAAGATCCTTTTCATCAAGGAGCATTCTTCCTGCACCGGGAGTAAGGATCCCGTTCATACATTTGAGGAGAGTTGACTTGCCTACTCCGTTTGGTCCCATTATCATAACGGTCTCCCCCGGAGAAACGCTAAGGGTAATATCATTCAACACCGGTCTGGAAGGATACTCGAAGGTCATTCCCCTTACCTGCAGTATCATCACCTGTTCCCCCTTATTATGAGGTAAATGAAAAGAGGAGCACCAAGGAAGGATGTAAGGACAGATACAGGAAGTATTCGGGGAGCGATAATGGTTCTTGCAGCAAGGTCCGCACCAAGGAGAAGGAGGGACCCGACTATGGCAGCTCCCGGAATGAGGAACCTGTGGTCATCTCCTAATATCCTTCTAACCATATGAGGAGCCACAAGACCCACAAAACCTATCACACCCACGCAGGAAACAATAAGAGCAGTTATCAGTGATGCCATGAACATTCCGAAAAGACGCACCTTCTTAACTTTAACACCAAGGGAAAGAGCAGATTCTTCTCCTGCGTCAATTGCATTGTAATCCCAGGATCTCCAGAGAAAGAAAAACATTGATAAAATGGATATAGCGGTAAGGAAGATCACCTGGGACCAGCCAGCCCTGGCCAGATCGCCGAATGTCCAGAATACCATGGCCGCAAGTTCGGTATCATCAGCAAAGAACTGAAGAATAAGGGTCCCTGCAGTGAATATAGATCCCACTGCCACTCCCGAAAGCACTATAGACTCGGGAGAGATGTTCCTGCGCCCTGAAAGGGCAAGGATCACCATGGTGGCTATCATGCTTGATCCAAAAGCAAAAAGGATAGTAATGGGAAAGTTATTTATGGTTACTGCATTGGCAAGAGTGCTCTGCATTCCTCCTGTACCAAGAAAACTAACTGAAAAAGCTGCACCAAAGGCAGCAGCCTGGGAGATTCCCAGGGTAAAAGGAGATCCCAGCGGATTTCTTAAAAGAGACTGCATTACTCCTCCAGATACGGCCAATCCTATCCCTGCAGCTATCGCAGCTAAAGCCTGGGGAAGACGTATCTTCCATATGATAAGACTGGCTTGTCTGGAAACATTCTGACCCATAAGTGTTCTGAGGACATGGGATGGAGAAAGTCTTACCGGTCCAAGTGAAAGGGACAGTATAAACAGCAGGAATAGCATTGCTCCACCCAGAAAGAGAAAGGTTTTTTTTCTTCCTATATATACTCTGTAAGCAGCCGGATCATGGCCCCGTTCAATATGCATATATCATTTCAGCTCCAACCTCTCGAAGGCCATTTCCTTGAAGGAATCCTTCATAACATGGAACACGTCCCTGTCCACAAGGAATCGGAATATCTCATCAGCCTTTACTTCCGGATCAACATCCTGAAAACGATCAGGATAAAGTATTTTACCTATAAAATAAGCATTTGCCAATATACTCCCGAAATTCTGGGAATACCAGTTATAGGGAAGCACTCCATAAACCTCTCCTGACTTTACAGCCCGGAGATCCTGCCAGAGGGGATCCTGTATTAGTTCAGCAAGGGCACTTGCACCTTCTGGAGCATTGAGGGTGGAAAGATCGACAAATATGACCTCAGGATCCCATTCCAGGATCTTTTCCCTCGAAACATCTGCTTGAGAAGATGAACCTTTAAGTTCCTCTCCCGCGAAAGCCACATTCCTGGTTCCCGTGAACATAAAAGGAGGATATCCCTTTTCCGTCGAGCGAAGGCCATGGGGCCCCTTGTAGGCGATACCTCCCACATAGGCGGTTTTTCTGGAAACTTCCTCAATCCCCTCCATCCTTCGGGAAAGATCCTCTATGGCACCTTCAATAAAATCAATGATGGCTTCCGCCCTGTCTTTTTTATCCATGATCTGTCCCATGATACGGATAGAGCTATAGAGTTTCTCTTTCTGGCTGAAGAGGTTCCCGTATTCAAGAGGGATAACGGGTATACCAGTAGATTCCTGAAGCTTTCCTGCCGGAGTTCCCATCTCAGGATAGGTTTTGAAAATAACCTGCGGAAGAGACTCAAGTGAAACTACAAGCTCAGACCTTGTAAGACCTCGAAATTCACCTATCTGGGGCAGATTTCTGAAAAAGGGATTTGCAAGAAAATAAGGTCTTGGGTCTATCGGGATGTTTCTTCTCTCGATATCCTCCACTCCCGAAATCGTCTGGTGAGCCTGAAGATAGGTAAGCAATCTGAGGCAACCGGGGCCGGAACATAGCACTTTTTCGATTTTTCCATCAGGACTCAGAACATCGCCAAAAGCATCCTTTACGGCTAAACCATTCTCTGCTGAGAGAACTCCTGAAAAAGAGATCAGTAAAATTAAAGCAATAATGGTTATATAACATATTTTTCTGGAAGGCATAACAATCACCTCGTAACAGGGATTAGGAAAAACAGATTCTGAATACTTTCAGTATTGTAGCACATATTATTGTTTTCGTAGCACGATAGATCCGGTTTTCAAACCCTTACTATCTGAAATTCCAAAAAAGAAGACAGCCCACTCCAGGGCTGTCTTCAGAGGTTTACTCATCTGTAATATTTATATAAAAAACTACTCTTTTGGTTGTACCGGATAACCCGCCTTAATCCAGGCTTTCCAGCCTCCCTTGAGAACCTGAATATTTTCGAAATCTGCATCGATCATTTTTCGCGCCACACTGGCGCTTGTGAATTCGAAGGGTCAGGCACAATAGATAACGTATCTCTTCTCCTTAGGGTAATCTGGAATCCATTCTTCCGTCTTCCAGGGATCTCCTCTGAAGGAACCCTCGATCATCTCATCACTCTTATTCCAGTCACTGGTCTTCCTTGAATCAATTACCACAAGATCTTCTGTTCCCAAAACACTGTTGAGTTCATCTACAGTGATCTTTGGAACAGCTTCTGCGACCATGGGAATGAACAGAAAGAGCGAAAACAATAGAACCAGGAACAGGGGTTTTCTAATTCTCAGAAACAAAATGCCACCTCCTTTCATGTATTTTCACATTTTAACATAATACATGTTTAAATATATATAAATATTCTCCCAGGGTTATTTATCCAGATCTACAGGAATAACAAATTTCAATTTGAAATTGAACAAGTCATGATTTAACTCCTGGATTTAATAATAGCTATTGATCTTAAAAGAAAAGACAGCCCGCTCTTCAGGCTGTCTTTTAAAGGATCGTTACATTAAGCATTTTATAGAATGATCATTCTCTGGGCTGTACCGGATAACCGGCTTTGACCCAGGCTTTCCAGCCTCCCTGCAGGGCCTGTACATTCTCATACCCCGCCTGAATCATTGTCTGCGCCACCCTGGCGCTGGTAAATTCAAATGGTCAGGCACAATAAAGAACAAATTTCTTATCCCTGGGATAATTTTTCATCCATTCTGCCGTCTTCTCCGGATCCTCCCTGACAGCACCCTGGATCATTTTATCGCTCTCTTCCCAGTCGCTTTGTTTCTGGACATCGATAATAACAAGATTTTCTTCTCCCCAGATACTGTTGAGGTCATCTACTTTGATCTTTGGAACTGCAGCTTCAGAAATTACAGGTGTCATAAAAATCACCATAAACAATAGAAAAAGGAGGAGAGCTTTGCCAGCTTTTTGAAACATAGGATCACCTCCATCATAGTATAAATAGCATTTTACCATAATGAAGATGTCAATTGCTGCTTTTGCGTTTAGTTAAGTTAAGTTGCCTAGTATAATTACCTGCACACAGATCCAGAGTCCGCATTTCACGAAACCCATTCAAGTTCGCCTGAAAGAATTCCCTCCCTGCACTCCGGACAAATAATTTTCTCATCCTCTTCAGGAGGCTCAAGCAGAAGATCCTCGCAGCCGCACCGGGCACATTTCATTGGATTCTGTTCCAGATATCCATCTATATCTTCGTCGGCATGAAGCCAGAGTTCAAAGGCACTTTCCCTTGGAATTTCGTATTCCACAAGAACCACCTTTGAGATCTTCCCGCATTGAGGACAGAACATGTTTGCATACAAACCGTCTATTCCATGTTCTGAAGCCTCTTCCGAGACAGGACAGGGATGACCGTAATCTTGAATTGTTCCATCATTATCCCTGTAGAATTGCCAGGGACCGTCTGTCTTCACATCAAAAGAACAGTTTTTACATTGAATTACAAAACAGGCACCCACAAATACACCTCCTCTAAACCATGAAACATCGAACTTGATTCTCTTATCAGGAAAATAACCTGCGTAGCCGTGAAACTACATATTTTCTTTCCGTTTTTCTCCCATGTTCCAGATCCTCTCGGCATGGTGGCCTATGACCCAGAAGCTGACAGCAAGAACTGCAAAGAAAACTGCCTTGTGCAGGCTACCCCAGAAGAACTCGAAAAACCTGGTATAAAAATTGATAAGAAGGAAAGTGATACCGAAACCTCTGGAAACGCTGTCATCATACTTCAGGCCATGAAAAATACACCCAAGGGCTGCAGCACCGAATAAAAGGGACCAGTGAAAAAGTTCCATTTGAGCAGCCTGTCTCCAGGAGTGTATGTCGCCATAATTCCCGAAAATGGACAATATCCATAGTGCCATGAAAAGGTAGAGATAACCCATGACCCTTGTGGGAAAAGCAAGCAGAAAGACCTTGGCTGACAGCATATTTCCTTTCTGCTGATCAATTCTTTCCATGAGAAAACCCGCCAGAGTCAACATTGAACCGAAAGCAACAAAGCGCATGGGGAAATTCATACCGAAATAATAAGCACCCCAACCTGAAATATATCCCGTTTCTGCCCCGAACCAGGCGCCAAGAGATACAAGAGAGAATATCCATACCTGTCTGGAAGAAGCGGTCCATCCTATTCCTGCATAAACGACCGATGCCAGCAGAAATAGAAGAGAAAAATGTTCGCTTTCCTTTCCTACGGCAACTCCAAGAAAACCGACAGCACCAGCTATGGAAAGAACACCCAGGAAAACTATGGCTTCGTTGCTGAATCGCTTGTGGGGTTTGTTTCTTATTCTGCGAAACCCGAAGAAGAGAAAAAGAGAGGCAAGAAGACCAAAGAACAGTGATTTGACAAGAGCAGGTGCCAACAACATCCTGACCAGAAAATCCATCAGCAGTTTATCGGTTATAACAGCAGAAACAGAGATCACAATACTGATAACGGCAAGAAGAAATGCATAACCTGCCAGTTTTTTCCAGTCAAAGGGAATAACGGTGATAGAAGCCGATAATCTCTCTGCTTCTTCTGCACTTATGGTTCCGTTTTTCTCCCACTCAGAAAGGGCTTTACTAACAACCCTGGCCTTTTTCCTGGTCAGCTTCAATCCTGATTACCTCCCATATGGCTTGCTAATCAAGAGTATAGGGTATGTGTCTGAGCATGGCAAAGGTTTTATTCATCTCTGAAAGCTATCCTCCAGCTCTCATGAAGGTCATCTGAAAGGCGGAAATAAACTCCTCAGACCTGTTTTCATCAACAGAAAAGGTTATCCAGGTACGGGGAAATTTCATAACTCCAAGGACAACAAAGTCCTGTTCGCTCAGTTGTACTTCCCAGAAAGAACCGCCGAAATGGCTATATCCATCTCCTGTTTCTGCTATAGCACGAAAATATTCAACAAAATATTTTCTGTCTGTGCCTCTCATTTCAAGGGTTTTTTTCTTTCTCACTCTGTACCACTCCACTCGGAAGATACTTACTCTCGAATTACAGTATAATGCCGGTGATCTTTTATGCAATAAAAAGAGGGAGGGATCCCTCCCTTCCTCTCATTCATAAAGTTGTTATTCTTTGGGTTTCAGAGGTATCCGGATCTCGGTTTCCATCTCTTCCGGAGGGACTCGATCCGGATCCTTAAGATAAACCTCGATGGATGGTCCGGATTTGGCTTCCCTGCCGCTTCCGGGAAGCCATTCTCCATAAAACCACCGATAACTGTCGATGAGTTGATCGAATCTGCCTTTATGAACCATTACCGCATACTCACCGCCTTCGATCTTCTGTTTTCGTATACCCTTGCTGCCCGGGACAAAAGAATCATCCACAGTAACGCAGGCATCGTACCTGATCTTATCCACATCTGTAACTTCAGGATCATCGTAACAAATGCCTATAGCCAAACTTCCAGCACCGCTCTTTTCTATCACCTGGCTCTCGAAACAGAGTTTTTCCCATGCACTACAGACATCTTTATAGGGGCCCACATGGCGGACAAAAGCCACCGTCATTTCTTTAAACTTCTTAATGGAAACAATCATTTTATTTCCTCCCGGTCTTTGAATTGTAATTACATATTTATTCTTCTCCGGAGTTGCTACTGATCCGTTTCTGAAGGTTTCCCGAAAACGCTGGGGAGGCACTCCGAAAAATTCTCGGAAGATTCGGGTAAAAGAAGCATGGTTTTCGTACCCGGCATCGAAAGCTATATCCTGGATAGCCCTTTCTGAATTCCGAAGTTGCAGAGCTGCCCTCTCAAGACGGAGTCGCCTGACATATTCCTTCACAGACTCCCCCACCATCCCCCGAAATATACGATGGAAATGAAAGGGAGAAAAACAGGCCACTTCAGCCAGTTCTTCCAGTGATAGATCCTCATCAAGATGATCCTGGATATAGATTTGAACACGTAATATTCTCTCTTCGTAGTATTCCCGGGTTCCCATGCGCATGGCTTTAACCTCCATCTAGCATGATACCGGAAAAGGACAAGACCCGCTTTACCGTTTTTGCTGAAAATAAGATAAAAAAATCCACTAAACCTTTTCGGGTCAGTGGACATCCAGATTGGCAACCCAAAAACATTCCGGGCTGTTGCTAATGAAGCTGCCATAAATCCAGTTGCTTACCTTATTTCATGTCACAGAGTAATCTCTAAATCTGGCCAGATCCATAAATATCGCTGGGGATCTTCCCGAAAGAACGCTATCCTTGGTTGAGAAGCAGCAAAAACAGGTTAAAGGTTTATTGCTCAATTTCAGATCATAGAGGAGATTCGAAGTCCAGTAGAAAAACATTAATAAACCTGCCCCAAATAACAAAGGACCCTAACACTGTAAAAGTGTTGGGATCCTTTGTATGATCTGACTTGTCTCAATAAAACTTGTTTAGCTTGATCTACTTCATCTTTCTTGACAGGAAGATCAATGGTAACATCAGCAGCAGTCCAATACCTGGCAGTAGCGATATGTTGCAGCCATCTGTGTCTCTATCATTGTTATCGGCTCTGGGGCTAAAATCAACACTTATTACATGGTTTCCGGTTACATTCTGGAAAGTATAGGTGTTGCAGGCTTCATCGTAGGAAACGGCTTCATCATCTACATAGACTGCCTCGATCTTGTAACCTTCATCAGGCAACAGGTAAAAGACTTCATCCTCTACTCCAGCCAGAGTATGTGCTTCTAGCGGGGAAATAGTACCTCCATCGGAGCAGGTGGCAGTTATAACATAGACCTCAAGTCCGGATTCACAGGCTCCAATGTCGAAACTACTGCCATAAGGTCTGGGAGCTCCACGCTGATCTTTGTTGATCTCGGCAATTGTAATTCCTGCATCTATGGCAGAACTTCCTTCTCTCAGAGCACATGTCCAGGTCGGTCCTCCATTGTCTGCCAAAGATTCAAGTTCTGGATCTGCCGAAGTAATATCGCTGGAGATAGTACCATCACCAACATCATTGCTCTGGACAACACAGAAGCTGAGGTTAGGCGTGCTTGGGTAAGTAACGTCTGGATAGTTATATATCTCTTCACCTGTACTATCCCAGAATATGCAGTTGGTCACTGTGGGACTGGAATTGGAATTGTACATTCCGCCTCCATCATCTGCACTGTTCGAGGTGAAGGTGCAGTTCCTAACTATTGGATCGGAATAATTATTGTACAATCCACCTCCATAGGATCCACTGTTTCCACTGAAGGTACAGTCCGTCAAGGTGAGGCTGGAATTGAGATTGTACATTCCACCACCATTATCTGCATCCCCGCTCACTATAGAGATACCGGATATGTCAACAGACTCAGCCGTATCAACATAAAAGACCCTGCATGTATCATTACCGCTCACCTTAAGCAGGTCCGCAACAGGACCCTGAACGGTAAGTCCATGATCGATGCTGAGCTGTTCTGCCAGTATTATGGTTGCCGGATAATCAAGATCAAAGCTTATTATGTCCTGGCTTGTAGCATTCTCGATAGAGTAACGCAAAGAACCTGTATCCAACACATCGTCACTGGTAGTGGTAACCGTCAAGGTCTGGGCATAAACCGCTTTCGCTGTACCCGTAAAAGCAATAAATGCGACTAACACAAATGCAAAAAACATAAAAGCTATGGAATGTCGAAAAGGGATCCTGCTGCAACTGTTCTTCATATAAAGGAACTCCCAAAATGTGATTTAGGTTATGAAAAAAAGACTAAACAGGTATAGACGATCTTGATATGATGACAAACAAGAAAGGACAAAGAAATATTTAAGGTTAATGAATGGATAAAGACTTTTTCATGTTAGCACCACCAAACATCACGTCAAGTTAACTCACGGGTTGAAAAGGAGCATTCCACTCGACTATTTAGTGACGGGGAATTCGGGAGTTTTATCCACTCTTCTGTCCAACAGCTATTATCCGTCCTGCTTTACCGTTTTTGCTGAAAAGGGGATAAAAAAAAGGAGACCCGAAGGCCTCCTTTAAATAAGTCTTATACTGTAAAGATCAGGCAGTAAAATCGTAGGAACCGCCAAGTCCCTCTTCTTCTGCCTTCTGCAAAGCTACGGCTGACACGGCTATATCCATGGCACCGGTGCCTATGGGAATACAGAGGATCCGTTCCTGCTCCGAAATCTGGATACTACTCAATAAGACTTCTTCAAACTTCCTTCCAAATCGCACATGGATAAAGATGATATTTACTTTAACAGGGTCAAGATTCTTAACTATCATTCCTGTTATTGAAGTGCAAAACCGTGAGTACAAGGCCTGCCCCTTTTTTAGCGGCAAATGCCAATAAAAAAAGCCAAGCCCCAAAATGGACCTGGCTTTCTGATGCCCTGTCTGGTCTATCTCTTGCTCTCAAGCAGTACTGTTACTTCCTTTTCCTGAAAAGTAAAGCAAGTGGGATCATCAGGAGCAGGCTTATAACTGGCAGTACAGAGATGCGGCAGCCTCCGCCTCCACCGCCACTTCCTGCCAGCGGTTTCCTGACTGCTGCTATTGGATCCTTGAAATGACCATCCTCTTCTCCGTCGAAGATAAAGAAGTAACGGTCTGTTTCGTCAGATATGGCCTGTACTGTCATTTCACTGCTATCTGCCCCCTTATCGGCCACGAGAAGGTTCATTCCTACATAGTAGTTATCTATATCGGCACTTACTTCGAAGAATTCTTTGGCTTCTTCTTCAGGATAGTCTTCCCATGCCTCTTCCAGCAGGTCGTAGATGTCAGGGCTTATCACCTTGAGTATTCCCACATGGTCCAGGAATGCGGTCCTGAGTCCCTTGTCCGATGATTCCTCGTCTATTAGAGAAGAGTACTCTTCCCCTATCTCTATCCTGGATATTTCCAGTTCAAGGTATATGGGCAGGACTCCTGTTGCTATTCCGCTATTGTCATAGGCTATATCAAAGGATGCTCCTTTTATAAAGGTTTCTCCTTCTTCCCTGCTTTCTAATAGTGAGTCCACTCCACTTACTGTCACTCCATTTATTTCCATGCCCTGGACCAGGTCCTCCGATACCAGGTCAAGGTCTTCCGATGTGGTCCCGCCTGGCAGGTCAAGGCTGGCTAACAGTTCACTGTTCAGGCTGGGTGGTGATGTAATTGCAAAATCAGCAAGTCCGGCTTCACTCACCATGACCCGGCTTAATGAGAAGGTTACCGTAAGGCTGTGATCATCGGTAACAGGGTCAAGGGTAATACTGCTTACAGCTCCCTGTGAAATTCCATCAAGGCGTACATCGGAGATGGCATAACCTGTATCGCAGTCTATTGTGTAGGTGGGTGTGGAATTCCAGGTAACTGAAGTCGATCCTGTTATATCTCCATGGTTACCCGCATCGAGGGTTATGACGAAGGTTTTGGTGTTAAAGATTGCCGCTACCTCTTTCACCTCGTTCATGGTTAGGGTCTGGGGATTGATGTCTCCACTCAGGGCTCCCTGCCAGCTGGCAAAGTCAGAACCGGTACCTGGAACAGCTGTAACTTCAACTTCCGTTCCGTGGGGATAGGTGGCAAGGTCGGGGGATACTTCCACAGTTCCTGTGCCTGTACCATTCACACTTACAGTAAGATCGTATTCATCAAGGGCAAAAAAGGCCATGATCACATGATCTGAGGATACATTATCGAAAGTATATGTGTTTTCGGCCTCGTTGTATGAAACGGGCTCGCCGTCCACATAGAGTCCATCTATATGGTAGTAAAGATCCGATGAGATGGTAATGTCCATGCTTGCACCCTCAAAAACTGCGGTCGAATCAGGAGTTATGATGCCGCCGAAAGTGCAGTATGCGTTTATGGTATATGATGCAACGTCAACTTCATAGGCACCTATATCGAACTCATATCCAAAGGGTCTCGGAACGTCTCTCTGATCCGCATCAAGCCCTTCAACGTACGTTCCTGCGTCTATGGCAGGACTTCCTGCTCCCAGGGCACAAGTCCAGGTGGGACCGCCGTTATCGGCTAGAGAGCCCAGTTTAGGATCTTGTGAAATGATATTGTTAAAATTAGTGCCGTCTCCGACATCATCGTTCCGGACGATACAGTAGCTTAGGGTGGGTGCGCTGGACTTGTTGTATATCTCATCACTTTCATCCCAGAATATGCAGTTGGTCACTTTGGGGTTGGAATGACTGTAGTTGTGCATCCCGCCGCCAGTAGTTGCACTGTTCGCGGAGAAGGTGCAGTTCGTCACGGTGGGGCTGGAACCGTTGTAGTTGTACATCCCGCCGCCTGTAGTTGCACTGTTCGTGGAGAAGGTGCAGTTCGTCACGGTGGGGCTGGAATAACTTTCGTTGTACATCCCGCCGCCAATAGTTGCACTGTTCAAGGAGAAGATGCAATTGGTCACAGTGGGGCTGGAGTCTCTGTTGTACATTCCGCCGCCATAATAAAATCCGCTGCTCGAGGAGAAGGTGCAGTTGGTTACGGTGGGGTGGGAACTTTCATTTAACATTCCCCCACCATCAATTGCATTCCCGCTCACTATGGAAATACCAGATATGTCAACGGATTCTGCTGTTTCTATATAAAAGACCCTGCACACGTTGTTCCCACTTATGGCAAGCAGATCTGCCCCAGGTCCCTTGATCGTCAGACCGTTCTTTATTTCCAATTGAGAACTTAGTGTTATTGTGCCTGTTACATTAAAACTTATCACATCGTAGTAAGAATCAGCATTGGCAATAGCAGCTCTTAAAGAACCAGGACCATCATCACTCGTTGTGTCCACTACGAATGTGTCCGCATAAACTGCCGAACCCCCAAAACTGATAAATAAGGCTAACAGAAATACAAACAATGCTAAAAAAGGGGAATGTCGAAAAGAAATCCTGCTGCAACTACTCTTCATATAAAGAACCTCCCAAAATGTGATTTAGGCTATGAAAAAAAGACTAAACAGGTATAGACGATCTTGATATGATGACAAATAAGAAAGGACGAAGAAATATTTAAGGTTAATGGTTAAAAACTTTTTCATGTTAACACTACCAAACATTACGTCAAGTTAATGCATCATATGAAAAAATAGGCATTGCTCGTGCTCTTCTCTTGGGGTCAATACTACTAACCATAATTCCTATTATTGAAGTGCAAAACCGTGCATGCAAAGCCTGATTCTCTCTTGTGCTATTTCAATAGTAGACCCCTTTTTGCATTTATTGTTTTGTTCATTGCTATATGATTAGTTGTTGCTTTTGTGATCTTCTTTGGTAAACTCTGGAGAGAAAAACTTGAAAATTATTCTGCCAGGGAGGAAATAAACAAAATTAATAAGAAAGAACAACTCGCAGAAGAAACAGTGTAAATTCGCTTCATAAAATAACATAGGGGAGAGGATCTTCCCTCTCCTATTCAAAGAAAGGTGATTCATTTGAAAGAGATTCTTGTTCTGGGAGCAGGGAGAGTCGCTGGTCCATGTGTCCAGTATCTCCTGAAACAGCCTGATTACAGCGTAACTGTTGTAGATCAGTCTCAAAAGAATATGGAAAACGTCCTTCAGGGTCATTCGAAAGGGAAGAGCATCCTGATGGATGCTTCAAAAGACCTGGGAAACGTTATCAAAAGCATATCACCTGATATAGTGATCAATCTCCTGCCCGGAAATTTAATGGTTCCTGTAGCAAAAGAATGCCTGAAAAACAGGATCTCCATGGTGAATCCATCTTATATAAAAGATGACATGAGGGCACTTCAGAAAGATGTGGAACAGACAGGCCTGACTTTTATCTGTGAACTGGGTCTTGATCCAGGAATTGATCACATGTCTGCAGCAAAGACAATAAGAAAGATCCACCAGCTAGGGGGAAAAGTGGAATCATTCAGATCGATCTGTGGAGCTATCCCCTCTTTAAAACATAACACAAACCCCTTCGGATACAAATTGTCGTGGGCCCCGGCAGGATTAATAGGAGCCAGCAAAAGGGAAGCCCGGATTCTTGTGGATGGAGAAAAGATCATTCTGCCAGATGGAGATACATTTAAACATATCGATCTCGTTGAAATAGATGGACTCGGCTGGTTTGAGATCTATGCAAACGCGAATTCTCTCCCTTATATTGAAATGTACGGGATACCCGAGGTAAAGAGCATCTACAGAGGCACAATCCGTTATCCTGGCTGGAGTGAAACCATCGTCAAGATGAATCGCCTGGGACTTTTTGAAGAAAATGAGCTTGATCTATCCGGCCTTTCACTGAGGCAATTTACCGCCCTCCAATTGGGAATTTCCAAATTGGAAGATGTAGAGAAAGAATTCTGTAACTACCTCAATGTAAAACCATATTCAGCAGTTTTCCAGAAATTAAAATGGCTGGGCCTATTTTCAGAAGAGAAAATACCTCATGGAATTAAAAACCCTCGTGATGTTATCTCTCATCTGTATTTCCAGAAACTTTACTATACGGGGAATGAACAGGACCTCGTAATAATGGAAGACCAGTATGTTGCATTTTTCCCGAAAGAGAAGAAAAAAATACGATACACCTCAACTCTTGTTGACTATGGAATTCCCGGCAAAGAAACTTCAATTGCAAGGACAACAGGCCTGCCACCTGCAATGGGCGCCAGGCTTATCCTGGAAGGCAAAATATCTTCTGCCGGAATTTTTGCTCCTGTTCTACCCGAGATATATGAACCGCTTCTTTCCGAACTTGAAGGGGAAAATATTTCCTTCAAGGAAAAAGAAGAAATACTTGTTTAAATTTAAAGATCCTGAAATTAAAACAGGCGGAGATAAATCTCCGCCTGTTCGTTATCATGTATCTGGTGTCTACCGACTTGCTCCGAAATCTGGATACTCCTCAATAAGACTTCTTCAAACTTCCTTCCAAATCGCACATGGATAGAGATGATATTTACTTTAACAGGGTCAATATTCTTAACTATCATTCCTGTTATTGAAGTGCAAAACCGTGCGTGCAAAGCCTTACCCCTTTTTCTTCTCTTGAAATCTGATCTTGATCCTTATTTTATAAAGGCCTTACCTACCCGTTAATGCTGGTCAATAAATTCCTGAAGTTCTCCATGCCACTCATCGGGTTCGAAAGTTCCAATTTGTGTTTTTTCTCCAAACAAAAGGTCAACAAGATAAAAGGGGTTTTTACCACCAATATAGATTGCTTTGACACAGGAAACACAATATACCACTACATTCTCACAAGGCATTTCATCTCCACGTTTTTGCATTTGTTCCTTAACTTGTGCGACAGGTAAGGTGCCATGAAAACTATCTCCACAGCAGATAGAGTTTGTACGTGTGTGTATCGGCTCAATAACCCTGATATTCATCTTTTCCAGAAGTTTCCTGATAGAAATATGTACCCTTTCTTCAGTCCGTGTATCACAAGCATCATGTATACTTACTGTCATACCTTCATAATCCGGGAATGGGAACGTTTCACTCTCTGCCAATATCTCCCATAAGGATATGGTCGATATGCCTTCGTAGAGTTCCCTGTATCTTCTATCACATCCTGGGCATGTATTAATTACCCGGGTCGTTTCTTCAAGATTGGGTTCGTGCTTGCAGCATGTCAGATGGAGTGGGATATCTCCCCAATTGCTATTTAAAAACTCCATTACTTTTTCAGATAATTCTGGCTTATAGATCATCAGCGCACACCCTGGCGCATAAACTTGTTTCATCATTATTCCTCCTTGAATTCAAGTTGAAGAAGTGATTTTATCACCATATTGAACGGTAAAAGATAAATCATCCCATTCAAGAATTGAATTCTTCCTTTTCATTTTTTCTCCACATTCGAGATTGGTCATGATAGATAGATATAATCATTTTACGAAAGAATCATCGACCCGAATGTTGCTGAGTTTCCCGGCAACATTCGGTTTCCCTTCCAGACCTGGTTCAATTAAAATAGTCCAGGGAAATATTTAGCAAACAGTTCTTTCTAAAGTCTCAATAAGGAGGCGAAATTTCATGATCCAAAGGGTTTACCAGCAATCCGAGGACTATATAAGGGTTGAAAAGGCCATCCGCTTCATTGAGGAAAACTTCAGGTCCCAGCCTAATCTCGATCAGATTGCTGAGAGCATTCACCTGAGCAGGTTCCATGTCACCAGGTTATTCAAACGTTGGGCCGGAATAAGCCCAACCCAGTTCCTTCAGTTTCTAACTCTCGAATACACCAAGCAGAAACTGGCGGAATCGACCAGTATTTTCGAAACAGCCCTTGAAGCTGGCCTTTCGGGCTCCAGTCGTCTCCATGATCTCTTCGTAACATTCGAATCAATGACACCGGGTGAATTCAAAAAGCAGGGTGCCGGGTTAAAAATATCCTATGGTTTCAATTATTCTCCCTTCGGGGAGTGCCTGCTTGCTCTTACCGAACGGGGTATCTGCCATATGGGTTTTGTAGAGACTGGAGAGGCCCCTCTGGCCCTTGAGCAGCTCAAGCAGAGGTGGCCTGGAGCAATTTTCACAGAAAACCAAAAACTGACGGAACCGGTTGTGGAACAATTATTCAGACCAACTGGAACAAGAGAGTCCCATCCATTCCACCTCTACCTTAAGGGCACTAATTTCCAGATAAATGTGTGGAAAGCATTATTGACCATTCCGGAAGGTTGGATGGTAAGCTACCAGGACATTGCCACTCTCATTGGAAACCCGAAAGCATTTCGGGCCGTTGCCAGTGCGGTTGCCGTTAACCCGGTGGGTTATCTTATTCCATGCCACAGGGTGATCGCAAAATCAGGGAAGATCCACAAATACCGGTGGGGATCTTCGAGAAAGAAAGCATTACTGGGTTGGGAAGCAGCCAGAACAGGGTAAAAAGTTCTTGCTCATGACCGTCTTTATTCCATTTCCCGACATGGTAGTTTCTTAGATGATCTCCTTCTTGCCTGATCCATCATAATAGCAGGTCTGGTAAAATCCCTTCTCCTGAAGTTCCCTCTCATGTTCATCCGCATAGATTACAGCACCATGTCCACGAACTCTCTCTCTACTGATGACTATCCTTTCAAACTGAGGTTCTTCCCTGTACCAGACAAACTCAGTGAACATATCCGCACTGGCAGAACCTGCAATGATAAGGATCAGCAATATGGATGAAGCAATAGCAGTAAGGCGTTTAACCATAGAAATACCTCCAGTCAATGGGGGAAATAATATTCCATATTAGTCATGTAAGGTTTATAGGGAATAGTTCTTTTACTCAGAATAGGTGGAAAGTGACCTGCTCCCCGAAAAGTGGTCCAGAAAAAATGCGAGAAAGTTGTTAAAATTGGACCCATCGAGGAGGAGTATTCATGAAGAAGAACAGATTTTCCGAAGAGCAGATCATCACCATACTGAAAGAACACGAAGCAGGAATACCTGTTAAAGAGCTGGCGAGAAAATACGGTTTCTGTGAGCAGACCTTTTATAGATGGAAGAGCAAGTTCGGAGGCATGGAAGTAAGCAACGCCAAGAGACTAAGGAAGCTTGAAGAGGAAAACAGAAGGCTCAAGCAGCTTGTGGGAGAACTTTCCCTGGACAACCAGGCACTGAAATGGGTGATTGAAAAAGGAGCCTAAAGCCTGCACAGAAGAGCAAGACAGCTGAAAAGCTGCAGCAAAGATACGGATTCAGTGAAAGACGGACGTGCGGGCTACTGGGAATACATAGAACAACATTGAGATACAAAAGTAGGAAAGACAACGAGCAGGATGGAAAAGAAAGGGCAAGGCTGAAAGAGCTTGCTCATATGTGGAAACGCTATGGCTACAGAAGGCTTCATACCCTCATGTGCAGGGAAGGTTACCCGATAAACCACAAGAAGGTTTATCGACTGTACTGTGAGGAAGATCTGAAAGTCAGGAAGAGAAAGAAGAAACGGGTGGCAAGACCGAGATTATCAGAACCTATGGTAACAGATAAAGCCAACCAGAGATGGTCCCTGGACTTCGTGTCCGACACCACAGCCTTAGGTAACAGGATCAGGATATTGACAGTAATAGATACATTTACGAGAGAGTGTCTTGCTCTGGAAGTAGACACATCCATAACGGGAAGCCGTGTTTCCAGGGTACTGGACAGGATCGGCATGGAAAGAGCTTATCCTGAAGAGATCCTTACCGACAACGGACCGGAATTCACAGGTAAAGCAATGGATGCCTGGGCTTATATCAAAGGAATAACCCACAGGTTTATAGAACCTGGGAAACCGTCACAGAACGGGTATGTAGAAAGTTTCAACGGGAAGTTACGTGACGAATGTCTGAACGAGCACTGGTTTTTGAATCTCAGAGATGCAAGAAATATCATTGGCGAATGGCAGAGGATCTACAATGAAGAACGTCCTCACAGCTCATTGGACAATCTGACACCTTCAGAATTCGCTAAGAAAATAGAGGAAAAAGAACAGGCCCTCTGTGCTTAAAGAATCAAGAAACTCGCATTGAAAATGGACCTAATCCAGGGGTCAGGTCATATGATGACCTCCTTTGGTATCCATAAAAAAAGGACTCCTCCACTTCCCCCAACGAGGGGTTAAGCAAAGAAGTCCCTAAGTTATTCATAGTAATTATATATATCAGAGATGGTCGGTAATAAAACTCTGTTAATCTACTTTCTTGAACAGTGCTATCACGTCTTTTTCCATATTCTTGTGTGTTCGATTTTTTTTAAGCATATATTCGCAATAATCCTTATATCCTGCATCATCCGTCGGTTCTAACTTTTCTCTTAGCTTTTTTTCGCCTTTTTTCTCATCTAACAGATTATCAAATCCTAGTTGTTCTGCTGTTTTTTCTATTGTCTTTGCAATACTTATATATCCATAATCTGTGTTTCTTACCTGTTTTTCTAAGATCTCTTTTTCTTGTTCTGTTATGGTTTTATCTCTTCCGAAATATCTTGCTAAACCTATTGCATTTCTATCTACAAATTCCCATCTTGCATCTAGTGCCATCAGGTACTTGTTTAATCCAAAAGAATAATCCTCGTTGTTTTGCCATGCATCATATAAGTCTTTTTCTGCGTCTAGCATTAGCACCTTTGAAACCAATGCCCATCCAATGCCTCCTGTCTCATCATAATCCGGGTTTGTCCTTATTGATGCTAGAGCATATGTCATCGCCTTGTCTAATTGCCCTTTTTCCAGGCATTTTTCTCCTTCTATCTTTAGTCTCATATGACCTTTTTTTAGTTCTTCATCCGGAAGACCTTTTAATCTGTATAATCTTTCTACCCAATCTTCATCTATACACCACATCCCCATTTCAGAATCTATATTTAATACTCTGTCATAGCTTCTTATCTCGTAGTCTGGCCTTTTGTTTGATAATGGCGCGAAATGTTGTACTGTTTTATCTAGTCCTGTGAAGAAGTCGAATTTCTTTACTGTTCCGTCTGCTAGTCTTTCTAGTACTATGGGTGCTGGTTTAACCTTCGCCTCTGCTGGTCTTATGGTTAGAAGGGGCTGTAACAACAACAGGGTCAGGACCAGTAGTAAGGGTACTGCCTGGATGATCCTGGGGAAACCGGACGTTGTATCTGATCTACTATCACTGCTGCATGTCATCTATAAGCACCTCTCTATAATTAGGAATTAATTACATAAAAGATAGTCTCGGATAGTCGTTTACTCAGGATAGGTTTAAAGGGCGTGACCATCTCTCGGGTCAGTTGAAAGATCTTTAATATGGATAATTTGTTAACAGGACATGCTCTAATTCTCTGGAGATAAATTGAAGTGTTTATCTAATTTATTATATGCACTGGAGGGTTGTACTGCAAACTTAAAAGTATGTAAGATATAACCCTACCCCATAGATGTCCATCTGGACCTTGTAAGGATAATGAATCCAATGCATCTGCTTATCATGATGCCAGTATCGAAGAGGCAGGGCTTAAATGTAAACACGATAAAAGGACTCCTCCACTTCCCCCAACGAGGGGTTAAGCAAAGAAGTCCCTAAGTTATTCATAGTAATTATATATATCAGAGATGGTCGGTAATAAAACTCTGTTAATCTACTTTCTTGAACAGTGCTATCACGTCTTTTTCCATATTCTTGTGTGTTCGATTTTTTTTAAGCATATATTCGCAATAATCCTTATATCCTGCATCATCCGTCGGTTCTAACTTTTCTCTTAGCTTTTTTTCGCCTTTTTTCTCATCTAACAGATTATCAAATCCTAGTTGTTCTGCTGTTTTTTCTATTGTCTTTGCAATACTTATATATCCATAATCTGTGTTTCTTACCTGTTTTTCTAAGATCTCTTTTTCTTGTTCTGTTATGGTTTTATCTCTTCCGAAATATCTTGCTAAACCTATTGCATTTCTATCTACAAATTCCCATCTTGCATCTAGTGCCATCAGGTACTTGTTTAATCCAAAAGAATAATCCTCGTTGTTTTGCCATGCATCATATAAGTCTTTTTCTGCGTCTAGCATTAGCACCTTTGAAACCAATGCCCATCCAATGCCTCCTGTCTCATCATAATCCGGGTTTGTCCTTATTGATGCTAGAGCATATGTCATCGCCTTGTCTAATTGCCCTTTTTCCAGGCATTTTTCTCCTTCTATCTTTAGTCTCATATGACCTTTTTTTAGTTCTTCATCCGGAAGACCTTTTAATCTGTATAATCTTTCTACCCAATCTTCATCTATACACCACATCCCCATTTCAGAATCTATATTTAATACTCTGTCATAGCTTCTTATCTCGTAGTCTGGCCTTTTGTTTGATAATGGCGCGAAATGTTGTACTGTTTTATCTAGTCCTGTGAAGAAGTCGAATTTCTTTACTGTTCCGTCTGCTAGTCTTTCTAGTACTATGGGTGCTGGTTTAACCTTCGCCTCTGCTGGTCTTATGGTTAGAAGGGGCTGTAACAACAACAGGGTCAGGACCAGTAGTAAGGGTACTGCCTGGATGATCCTGGGGAAACCGGACGTTGTATCTGATCTACTATCACTGCTGCATGTCATGTATAAGCACCTCTCTATAATTATGTTATATACAACTTCAGGAAGGGAAGAAGGTTAGGAGTGTAATCCATTTTCATTATGCTACTTACCCATTTATGAGTCAAAGGTCTCTTAGATAGGATATCTCCCCCAGCAGGTGCGTCATGGACACTAAAGAGGAGTTAGGCTGTCTACGGGATCATCGGGTCATTTCTTTTCATCCTTTTCTCTTATCAATGCCTTGGTTCCTGATGTTCTGTCTCCGTCATTATCCACTAATCTTTCGTTGCCAGCATCCCAGAACAGGTACTCTTCCCCTATGTCATATCCCTCATAGCTTACGACTATGCTCTCATCTCCAGGATTGACACAAACCTTATTTACTATCCAGTCGTCAAGAAATCTATGGCCAATATGGGTATCCAGTCTCAATACTCCGTCTATGTAGATCTTGAGGAACACTTTGGGAAATGCTTTTCCCGATGGCGGGTTTATATTTATGACCGTCTTTATTCCATGACTGGACATGGTAGTTTCTTTGATGATCTCCTTCTTGCCTGATCCATCGTAATAGTAGGTCTGGTAAAATCCCTTATCCTGAAGCTCTCTCTCATGTTCATCCGCATAGATTACAGCACCATGTCCACGAACTCTCTCTCTGCTGATGACTATCCTTTCAAACTGAGGTTCCTCTCTGTACCAGACAAACTCTGTAAACATATCCGCACTGGCAGAACCGACAATGATAAGGGTCAGCAATATGGATGAAGCAATAGCAGTAAGGCGTTTAACCATAGAAATACCTCCATTTGAGGAATAGGATCTTACTACATCTGAATGATGTCAGCTTTACAGGGAATAGGTTGTTTATTACACGGACATACAGGGACAGCATCAAATGGTCGTTTACTCATACACTAAGAAATTGACCAATCTCTTTAAGCCATCCAATTATTTCTTTATCTTGATCAATATCATTCAATAGTTCTAAAGACATTTGACTAGTTACTTCATTATTTAAAAATCTCTTGGCTTTTGATTCTTTTTTCCGTTTTTTATGGTCATCTAATTCATCCCAAGGAATATCACTTTCACTAATATTATGTTTTGCCATTGCAAATAAAGATGGAACGTCCTCAAAAGGATCCCCGGTGCCTAAATAACATCCCACCTCTGATTTTAATAATGATGGGTGAAGATAGTTTTCTAATTCTCTTTTAGATGTCATCTTAGCCGTATGACCCTCTTGTAAAAACTGTTCAAGTTGTTTCTGATATTTGGGTTGCCTAGGATCATCTCTGTCCATAATATAAAATTGTGGTTTTTTTAGCTCATTGATTCTATTAACCCATAAATCGAGGGTATTCCCTCCCATAGGAATACATATAATCTGCCCTAATTTTTCTGCAACTAATAAATCTGGAATGGTCGTATCCTCAAGATGTAACCTATGTGAAAGGTTTGAAAGGAATGAGATATCATGTCGCCCTTCAACTCCTAAAAATAGTTTCACATTATTATCTGCTAGAATGCCTAGTTCCTGGATAATCTCTTTCGTAATCTGATCATCACAATTCCTTACAATTCCTGCATTAACATACCTTAAATAATCCCGATTCACACACCTAGCCAATACCGGAGTGTGTGTGGTTAACAGTACTTGGCAATTATTCGCATGAACCAGATCATCAAGAGAATCAATGATCATTTTCTGGTGATGTGGATGCTGACTTGTTTCTGGTTCTTCTATTGCATATATAACTGTGTTATTTCCTTCATCCATAGATAATTGTTCTGCTTGAGCCCTAAAGAAATTCAGCAATATTAACCGTCTAACTCCGCTTCCTCTTTTGTTAATCGGGACATCTTCGTCACCAGTTAAGGAA
This sequence comes from Acetomicrobium hydrogeniformans, assembly GCA_016841745.1. Taxonomy (GTDB): domain Bacteria; phylum Synergistota; class Synergistia; order Synergistales; family JAFGMB01; genus JAENYO01. Next base: position 279,255 of record JAENYO010000003.1, on the reverse strand, counting down.
ATGTCAAAAATAGAGTCTAACTTTTTGACTACTACACGGGGAGTTAAATGCTTTGCTAAATCAGGATTCATCTCTTTGATTTTATCGATCGTCTGCCCAGCAACTAGTTCAACTTCTGTTTTCACCGATTCTATAATGTCCTGGAGTTCATTCTCCTTTTTAGCAAGAGCTTCTTTAACTGCTACTTTCATTGGGTCCTGAGCTTCCGAATCTTTATCGGTACTTGCTCTGTCAGACTTAAATAAAGCATATATAGGTAATTGTTTGGATAGTTGAGCCCAGATATCTTTCCCTGTTAAGTCTCCGGTTAAGTTTATATCTTGAATCCTTATACCCAGATCTTCCATATTCCTACTCGTCCAGATAGCATGTCGAATATCTGCTTTTTTTGTTTGGTCAACTCCATTCAGGTTGACATCTAATTCTCTTGCTCTCGTTTTTAACTTGGATATACTCAGACTTAGTAAATCGTTGTATTTTTCTAGGCTGGGATGACTTGCTAATGCAAATATTGATGGAGTTCTCCCCTTTGTGCCGGAAAGATCGTATTCTTTATGGATTTCTAAAAGTCCTTCTGAATTCAAGAGGAATTCAGATTCTAGTGAAGTCTCATTTGTAGTATCTAGAACTAGGAAACTGCTAAAGTCTCTAAAAACACAACCTATACGAACACACGCCTTATCTCCCCATACACAAGCATCATCTATTTCAATAGATCTATTTTCAAAAAAAATGTTTAAGGCCTCTAGAATTGTAGATTTTCCCGAATCATTTTTCCCGATAAACATAGTCATATCATTAACATCAACGGTTGTTAGTTTTTCGTAACCCCTAAAGTTCTGTAATTTGATCTGTACGAGTTTCAAAAGCAAATCCTCCTTTAAGATCAATACATTTATGTTCAAAAAACTGTTTTCATGGATGCTCCACAAATAGACTGTCATTCACTCAATCACAAAGGAATACGACTCAGGAATTATATGGAAAGGGTATGGTGATCTCTCAATAAGATAAATCATTCCCATCTCTGGAAATTATTGAATACTTGATCTATCTAGAGGTAAATTGAAAAGGTAGTTTATGACTCTCTTATTCTCTGAAAGGTAATTTCTATTATTACACCACCAAACATTACGTCAAGTTAATTCACTAACTGAAACTAGACACTCCACTCGACTATTTAGTGACGGGTAATTCGGGATATTTATTTCCTCTTCAGTTCAACAATAGTTATCCTACCTGCTTTACCGTTTTTGCTGAAAAGGAAATAAAAAAAGGAGACCCGAAGGCCTCCTTGTAATAAACATTCTACTGTAAGAATCAGGCTGTAAAATCGTAGGAACCACCAAGCCCCTGTTCTTCTGCCTTCTGCAAAGCTACGGCCGACACGGCTATATCCATAGCACCGGTGCCGATGGGAATACAGAGGATCCGTTCCTGCTCCGAAATCTCGATATTCTTCTTTCCTGCTGCCAGTTCACCCAGGGTGGCATAGATATCCTTTTTAGTTATCCGTCCCTGTTCTCCCAGTTCTTTAAGAGCACCCCGATGGAGGCACTGACCTATATGGTCCACGACTATCCTGTCTGCTGACAGGAGTGCTTCTTCATCACATTCCTGGTAGGAACCCATGGGAAAGAGGATGGAACCAGGTCTGAACCATTCCTTTTTAAAGAACTTGTCCTTGGCATGAGTAACTGTTATGACCACATCGGAATCCGCCGCTTCTTCAGGCTTATCTGTAATGATTATGTCTCCTGATACATAGTCCTTCATTTCTTCTGCAAACTTTAGAGCAGCTTCAGGGTAAAGATCGTAGACCTTCAGTGTTTCGATATCAAAAAGTTCTGAAATAGCCCTGGTCTGGGTTCTCCCCTGGACACCTGCCCCGTAAAGCCCTACTGACAATGACTTTTTACCCCCGCATAGATATTTAAGGGCTACAGCGGTCTGTGCCCCTGTCCGGAGATTAGTTATGATGGTTCCGTCAAGCACTCCTGTGAACATGCCATTCTGCGGATTGACCATCATTATCATTGCACTGACATAGGGAAGGCCCTTCTCAGGGTTCTTAAGCCATCCCCCTGCCCACTTTATGCCAGCTGCATCGACCCAGCCCACGTAGGCTGGCATGGAGTTGATATCAGCATGGTAGGGCGGAAAAGGGTTGCTCTCACCCAGGTCAAGGGTTCCTTTGGTCGGGTTAATAACTGTTCCGTTTCCCATTCCCTGAAAAGTTTTGTCGAGAATGTCAATAATATCCTTCATGGACAGGAGTTTTTCAATCTCCGACGTACTCAAAAGCCTGGTTTGCATAAAATCCACTTCCTTCTAAAAACTTAAAGATATTACCTGGACCTCCATATGCGTTATAGAAAAGGCAGGAAAAATGGGGATAACATAGGCTATCCCCATTGAAATATATATACCGTAAAAAAGTTCTTACTACAATTACTGTTGATTTATATCTGGTAATTGTCCTTCAGTTTCGTAAGTTCGCCGCTTTTTTCCATATCGGCAAGGGCTTCGTTGACAGCTTTCTGGAAGGCCTCGTCTCCCTTTGGCAGTCCAAGGGCAATTCCTTCTCCAGGTTTATTGATAAAGTTCCTGAACCCTATTTTGAGCTTGCCCTTGAAAGCTTCACTATTGTTCAGGAACGACTTTGCCACTGTATAGTTAATAACGGTAAAATCTCCACGCCCAAGAAGGAGCTCCCTGAGGGCATCGTCGTTTTTCTGAAACCGTTTGATCTCTTTCGGGGTTCCCACTTTTGTAATAAAGGTATCCTGGGCAGTCGCTATCTGCACAGTTGCGACCTTGCCGTCAAGATCATCAATGCCCTTGATGCTTTCATCATCAGCAAGGACCACAAAAGCATTTTCGATGTTGTAATAAACGCTTGAGAAATTAACCTTTTTCTTACGCTCAGCAGTATTGGTCATTCCGGCTGCGACCATGTCGATCTTGCCAGTCATAAGGGCAGGGATAAGGCCATCGAAAGCCATGTCGACTATCTCAACCTTTTTACCGATCTTTTCTCCGATAAGGTTGGCTATATCGATGTCGTAACCTACGACCTCGTTGTCCTTATTGCGATATTCAAAGGGAGGATAGGTTGCTTCAGTCCCTACCCTGATCACATCTTTATCCATAACAGAACCCGCAAAAGCGGCTCCTGCTCCAAGCAACACAAAAGAAATCACTAAAAGTGCAAATAACCTTTTCATTTCATACTCCTCCTCAAACTGATGGGTTGATAAAATACTCAAAAACAACCATACTTAATGGAATTGAATTATAACTTGGTTCATTTATAGTGTCTATAGCAAACTATGGTTTATATTTTGTTAAATAATGTTTAGGGGAGGAAACATCGTTGAAAAAGATAACAGTTCTCGGAGCCGGCAACGGCGGCCAGACCATGGCAGGATACCTGGCGGCTCAGGGTAATCAGGTAACACTTTTTGAACATCCGGATTTTAAGGATAAACTTTTAAAGATAAGGAACAAGGGAGAGATAACACTTAAAGGAGCCTTGAACTGTTCAGGAAAACTGGCAATGGCAACATCTGATCCCCGGGAAGCAGTCAATGGTGCAGATATCATTTATCTTGTAGCTCCGACATTCGCACAGAAACCGATGTTTGAGCTTGTTGCCCAATTTCTTAAAGATGATCAGATAATTATCCTTCTCCCCGGTAATTTTGGAAGCCTGTCACTTCAAAAGCTCCTGAAAGAAAAGGGTATTAACGCCAGACTCGGTATTGCTGAAGCCGATACAATACCTTTCGCCTGCAGGCAGATCGAGCCTGGGTTGATAGATGTCTGGGGAATGAAAAAAACCATGTCCCTTGCTTCTTTACCAGGAAATGATATTGACCGGATCATCAGCGAGATCCAGGATTACTTCCCGTTACCCCTGGAACCAGCCCCCAACATTATAGCCATAGGTCTTTACAATACAAATATGATCCTCCACTGCCCCACCATGATAATGAACGCCGGAAGGATAGACTCAGATGTCAGCGGCTTTCAGTTCTACAAGGACGGTATGTCCGCATCTGTCTGTAAGGTCATGGAGGCAATGGACCGGGAAAGGATGAACATAGGAAGTGCTCTCGGGATAGACCTTCTTTCTACCATGGAAGACATGAAAAAAATCTATCAGCTGGATGGAGAAACTCTAAGAGAGACCATCCTCAATAACCCGGTTTACTGCGGACATGGCAAGGATTCTCCTTCTTCCATAAATCATAGATACCTTAACGAGGATGTACCCTACCTTCTTGTACCCGTTTCAGAATTAGGCAAGATTCTTGGTGTCCCGACACCTGTCATGGACAGTACTATTCTCCTTTCCGGGATTATAAACAGTAACGATTATTTCAGGACCGGGATAAACCTTGAAAAACTTGGTCTTGATGGACTTTCAAAGGAAGAAATCATAAAATTGGTTAACCAGGGTAATTGATCTTATACACACTCGGAAACCCCCACAGGGCTGACCAGAATATGTCAGCCCTGTGGGGCAGTTACTATTTTATAAAAAAATCATTTTTTGTACACAAACGAGAGATCCCTTCTTCTCCTATGACCCCTAGACCCTTATCAGGGATGAATATCGGGAAGAACTAAAGAAATTTCACCATAACAACAGCTGACAAAGGGCATGAATTTGCAAATTCTATCGAGGTTTTGACAAGGTCTGGAACATCAGTACGGTCAACTTTAGAGAAACCGAACCTTGGGAAATAGTTTTCTGCTGTTGTTGTAAGCAGAAAGAGCTCCGTTAAAGCCCTTTCTGCTGCAAAACGGAAACAAGCCTCGACTATAGACTCTCCGTATCCTTTATCCCTGAAGGAGCCGTGAACAGCTACACTTCGAAGAAGACCACTTTTCCCATATATCTCCAAACCAGCTGAAGCAACGAGTTTCCCTTCAATGAAACCCAGTAACATGTTCGAGATATTTTCTTCCAATCCCTCTAATGGAAGATTGAATTTCCCCAGGAGGTCTTTAATCGAAGTTATATCATCCATTTCAGCTTTTCTTATTTCCATCTTTTTTCCTCCTTGAAAAGAATTTTTCTGAGGAGTGTTCTACCTACTCGAGAATAAATCCATCCGGGTCATCCGACACAAAGAACAGGTCTGGTCTTTGCCTCTTCCGGGATTTCGAAGGAAGCAACATTATCTCCTGACTTAACCTGAGATACAGATGTCCATATTTCATCCGGATCCTGAAAACCTTCAGGTTCCACGTGAACACTTGTAAAAACGTGACCTTTATGAATTTTTTTCAGCCTTTTTTCGATCAGGGTGGCAATATTATGAGCCTCCACCAGGTTCATATCAGGGGAAAGAATGACCTTCAGATCTACAGCGAGATCTCCTCCTATTCTCCTTGTCCTGAGAGAGTTAAGGCCTTTGACCTCTGGAAGGCTGTTGATATCTTCCATTATAGATCTCTGAAGTTCCTGGCCTGCTGAAGATTCCATCAGTTCATTCAGGCTTCCAAGGGTAATGGGTATGGATACTTTAATTATTATGAGACCTACCACCACTGCCGCAAAAGGATCGAGAATGATCCACCTCGGACCCAGGAAAATAGCTCCGCCTATCCCCAGAAGGGTTCCTACTGAAGAAAGAGCATCTGAACGGTGATCCCATGCCTTAGCCACAAGTGCCTCGCTCTCCAGTTTCTTCGCACGTCTTATGGTATATCTGTACAGCAATTCCTTTGAGTTCACAGATATGACGGCAGCCCACAGTGCAAGGATCCCGGGTCTTGACAGGGGTTCTCCTCCAAGGAAATCCACCAGCCTGTGAAGCCCTGACCAGACAATTCCGAATCCCACTACTCCAAGAGATATCCCGATGATAAGAGAAGCTATTGTTTCCGCCTTTCCATGTCCATAGTTGTGGCTGAGATCAACCGGTTTTTTTACAACCCTGAAGCTTATTACAGCTACTATATCCGTGGCAAAATCTGAAAGTGAATGAACTGCATCCGCAACCATGGCGGCACTGTTGCCCCAAATACCGGCAATGAACTTAAATACAGTCAGTATCACATTCACCCACAGTCCTACCCAGGAAACTTTAAGAGCCTCTTCATTTCTAGGATTTTTCATTTTACCTGGATCCTTCCCTATGGTTCATTTTTTGTTGTTTCATAGTCTATGAGCAAAACTGAACAGGAACCCTTTTCCCTGGAAACTGTATTTCTATAAGAAGCCCTGTTCCCTGAGCCTGGTTTCAACGATCCCTTTATAATCCCTTTCAGAAGAAAGAGGGACCCAGGCCAGGCCATCCATCATTACCTGGAGAGCATCCGGAAAAAGATTCTTAAAGTCTATTCCCGGGAAAACATGCCTGTCATCAACGTCTGAAAAAACCATATAGGCACCTATAGCCATTGACCAGCCAGCTGCAATGATATTTTCCTTCTGTTCCGGACAAGATAGGACCAGTTCCCCCTTTTCAAGAGCTTCATCCAGGAGTTTTTCTATAATGGAAATAAGTTCATGATGAAGATCATGAATGGTCTCAAGTTTTTCAGGAGAGACTTTCTCCCTTAAAGAACCTATCCGCATAAGCTCATAGGTTCTTAAATGTCCCGGATTAAGGATCATGAAAGGCCCCAGCCCAAACCCTATGGCTGTCATTCTCTCCCTGGCAGTACCGCTGATCCCTTCAGCCTTGAGGATAATTTCCCGTATCTTCTTGAGTGTTTCTATCATCAATCGACCCACAAGGTCTTCCTTGCAGCAGAAATGCTTGTAAAGGGTTCCCTTGGAATACTCTATTTCTTCAGCTATCCGTTCCATATTAAGACCAAGGTAACCCCTTTCCAGAAGCATTTTTCTTCCGGCCTCAAGGATCAACTGTTCTCTTTTTTCAAACTCTCTCTGTTTTCTGCTATAAGTCCCCATAACAAAGAAGTATATGACGTAACGTCATTTTATGTCAATGAGTAAAATTAACTTCAGAGAGACCTTTTATATTGCAAAAAAGACACCAAGACCTGAATCCACCATCTTCAGGCAAGATGGTATTCCCTTTACAACGACAGCCCTGGAAGGGTCCATCTGAGAGAAGATCTCCAGTTCTTTGATCAAGGTGGTCATATGGCGGGCAACACGGATTTTCATGGGCATAACAGGATGAAGTTACCGTTAGACTTCAGTCTTAAAACCTTACAAAAGACTTCCCCGTCCCTGCTGGAATACAATAGATTTCAGGGGAAGACCCAATCTTTTTGAAAGGTTCTCGCACTTGACAATAAAAAGAAAGAAAAGACGTTTATCACCGAAAGGAGCGCTCTCGAAATTTCCTACTCCCTTACAGAGAACAACCGGGCTCTTATCGTAAATCCCGGAAAATTCGAAGGGGCAGTTTCCAGGATCAAAACCAGCTATCTCACTTCCGGAAGAAACAACATTACAGAGTCTGTCCAACCCAACATATACAGCATCTTCAATGGTTGCATCGTTCAATATGGGTCTGCCTCTCACCGCACAGGTAATGGAAATGTCCGGAAAACGTTTCTGTAGTTCAATGACAAGGATCTTGTCCAGAACTATCTCTCCGCAGTTATCACAAAGGATAAGAAGAGAACGGTGCTCCTCGATAAGTTTCAGAAATGAGGCAAATGTTTCCTTCTGAAGTCTGGTGCACTTCATATGTTCCTCAAGGACAGAGAGGACCTTTTCTCCCGAAACATGATGAAAAGCACCGAAATCGATGAAATTCGCCGAACCGGCCAGAACAAAGGCAGAATGAAGGGGATAATCCGTGCCCTTCACCAATTCCCGATAACTATCCTCAAGGCCTAGCATGAGACAGTTAAAATCCTCTTTCACTTCACTGAAAGGATCTTCCACACCGGTCATTTCCCTTAGAAGGGAATATGCGATCTCTGTAAGTACGGGGGCAGAAGATCCTGTCCTCATTTCCGGACGAAAACGTTCCATTACCATCTGAAGCAGTTCCATCTGGGCATCAGGGTCAGGGAGGATCTTTTCAGCCGTATGGAGAAGGTTGTTAATTACACAGGTCACACAGTTTGGATATAGTTCCATGGATATACAGGCCCTCTTTCCCGAATGTTACCAAGCTTATATCAATCAGCGAACAGATTGAAATATAACACAAAGAAAGGTCATTCAGAAAAACGGACATGACAGAACTGACCCCCAACATTTTTTTCAACAATATCAAACTCAACTTTCACTGGCTCTTGAAAGCTGTTAAATCTTTGATATAACTGAAAATATAAAGGTAAACATTCCCCTACTCTGTTATAATAGTTAGTGAATCAATTAGCTCATAATAAGGAAGAATACATAAATCTGGTTATCTCCAGAGGTTTATGAGTCTTGGGTGGATCAAATTAAATCATCAGGCGATTCAGTCCTCTCTATGTTCCATTGTTACCTCTCTGAGCGGTTAATAGTGTTATGTTTTTACCTGCATTCAACAGCCCTGCAACCGTACTGATATGTACCCTGAATATCTTCCCGAACCCTCTCATGGAGCAGCTGTCCGATCCGTAACCTGTTGCCATTCTTTTCCTGCGATGAGATGAAAAATAGTCTGAAAGCTTCCTCCCTGGTGAGGAGATCTGTTCTTAGTGATTGGTCATAAGGCAATAGGCATAACAAATTCATCCTAAGCGTTCTACCACTTTGCAGTAGACATCGAGGAAAAGCAGGCGGTCTCCCTCGAAAAGAAAGACATCTTTCCATCTGTCGCCTCAGGACATTATGTGATCGATAGGGTCTGAAGATCCGGTCTGTCAAGGTCTGACCATGAATAATGTTGTACCACAAAACCGCTCATGCAAGGCTTGACCCTACTTATACACAATGTCGCAGCTAAAAAAGGGCTTCTCATAAATATCATTGTAAGCAGTCCCCATAAGGATCTGAACACCATATTGTTTTAGGACTATTGCTAAAACAATATAAATACATATAGGTACATATCATAAGGAGGAATGTAAAGTGCAAAGTATTCTAGTAGCCCCAGGAAGATACGTTCAGGGAGCAGGAGCATGTGCAGAAGCAGGAGAACAAGTTGTCCTTCTTGGTAAAAAGGCTCTTGTTCTTGGAGGAAAAAGGGGTCTGGGTTCCGTAAGGGATGCCCTCAAAGCCAGCTTTACCAAGAATGCTATCCAATATTTTGAAGAACCTTTTGGCGGAGAATGCTGCGATAAGGAAATAAAGAGAGTTGCTGCCTTAGCAAAAACAAAAGGGGCTGACGTCATAATTGGCGCTGGCGGAGGTAAGACCCTTGATACGGGCAAAATGGTGGCCCTTGAACTGGGCATACCCATTGTAATTATTCCTACAATAGCCGCCACAGATGCCCCATGCAGCGGACTTTCCGTAGTTTACACGGATGAAGGCATTTTTGACCGCTATGTTGTAATGAAAAACCCTGACATGATCATAGTTGATACCGAAATAATCGTCAAAGCTCCTCTCAGACTCTTCGTATCAGGTATGGGAGATGCTCTCGCGACATGGTTCGAGGCCGAAGCATGTGACAAGATCGCAGCCCCCAATCTTTCTGGCGGTAAAAACACACAGGCCGCTCTCGCACTTGCCAGACTCTGCTACGATCAGCTTATCGAGTATGGGATCGAAGCCAAAGCAGCATGTGCTGCCCAGGTGGTATCTCCGGCTTTTGAAAGAATTGTAGAAGCCAATACCCTGCTTTCAGGACTTGGATTTGAGAGCGGAGGCCTCGCAGGAGCCCATGCTATACATAACGGGATGACAACCATTGAAGAGATGCACCATTGCTACCATGGCGAGAAGGTTGCCTTTGGAACCCTTGTACAGCTAGTACTTCAGGACGCACCCAGAGAAATATTTGACGAAGTTGTCAGCTTCTGCATTTCAGTAGGACTTCCTGTGACCCTTGAGCAGCTTGGCTGTTCCGAGTTCTCCCTTGAAAAACTTCTTCCTGCAGGAGAAATGGCTTGTGCCGCGGGTGAAACCATATGGAATATGCCAAGAAAGGTTACAGGCAAAGATGTAGCTCAAGCCATGATAGTCGCTGATGCTATCGGGAAAATGTATCTTTCAACCTGTTAGATAAGAATAATCGAAAAAATAAAGGCGATCCGCCAAGGGATCGCCTTTGCATTACCTTTTATATATCTTCTACTGAAACACAGTCAGGGATCGATGAAGGCAGATCGACGCTCCTGCCGCTTGAACCCTCAAGTATCTGAACTGCCCGGGCCTTGAAAATAAAGACTGCCTCCGATCCCGGATCAAGTTCAAGGGACTCATAGGAGCTTACAGTAACCACTGCATGAAGATGGAGTTTTCCATGTGTTCCGGTAAGCCACACCAGGGGGCCTCTTCGCTCCGTATCAGTTATGGTAACTCTTATCTGGTTCCTGGAAGATATGGCCATCTCCTCTCTTGCCACCATAATGTCTTCCGGCCGAACCGAGGATATGACCTCAGAACCCTTGAGCAGCCAGTTGCCCGCAGAATAAATACATTCACCCTGGGTCTCTATTACCGAGTTACCCATATCATCACATTCCTCTACTCTGCCTCTCAGCACATTTCTGGCACCGACCAGACCGGCAACATAACCGGGCCTGGGACAGCAAAAAACTTCCTCGGGTGTACCATGCTGAAGCAGTTTTCCTTCATGAATTACTGCAACCTGATCAGCCAGGGCCCAGACATCTTCGCTATCATGAGTAACATGAAGGACTGTTATACCCAACTCCTTAATCGTTGACCTGACAAGTTTTCTCATTTTTTCCCGGGACAACAGGTCCAGAGCACTGAAAGCTTCATCCATCAGAAGTATCTCAGGCTTTGTTATGAGAGCCCGGGCAAGGGCTGTTCTCTGCTGCTCTCCTCCTGAAAGAGTTGAAATATCCCGATGGAGCAGATCCTGTATATGTAGCTGGGTTGATATCTGTCTGACCTTCTCTTCATATTCAACTCTTGTTATCCCTTTCCCTTTGAGCCCGAAAGCAATGTTTTCGAAAACGTTAAGATGGGGAAAGAGCATGTAATCCTGGAAAATAATACCCAGTTTGCGCTTCTCGGGGGGCCAGCTGGTTACGTCCTTTCCCCGAAGAAAAACCTTCCCCTTTTCAGGGTAAAATCCTCCCATTATCGTTTCAAGCAGAACACTTTTCCCTGCACCAGAAGCTCCAAGGAGGCAGCAGTACGATCCTTCCGGCACTCCAAAAGAGACATCCTTCAGAGAGAATTCTCCAAGATCGACGGAAAGTTCCTGAACTGAAAGAATATCCGTCACAGGACAACCTCGTTATTCAGCATCTCAAATACTATTATGGCAGCAAGGGAAATACTGATGAGGATAATACCGGAGGTCATTGCCATGGCAAGATTACCATAGGAAATATTGAGATAGAGAGTTATAGGAAGAGTTTCAGTGTACATTCTGGTACCCCCTGCAAGAATGAGGACTGTTCCGAAACACCCCATACACCTTGCAAAGGCAATTACTGCAGCAGCGAATATTCCGCCCCTTGCCATTGGGACAGATACCCTTAGAAAAGCTTTCATCTGACTGCATCCCAAACTTCTTGCAACGAGCTCATACCTTGGACTTATGCCCCGGAAAGTACCATAGACAACCCTGATGGCATAGGGAGCGGCTGTAAAAACCTGGGCAATAACAATAGCCCATTTACTGAAAACCACATGGATACCCATTCCTTTGAGCCAGTCTCCAAGAGGACCATGTCCAAAAAGGAGAAGAAGGCAGAGTCCCAAGACAAGCTCGGGAAAGGCCATGGGAAGATCCACAATGGTACGGAGAAGGTGATGTCCCGGAAAATGGAACCTCGCCAGAACATAACCTATGCAAACAGCAAGGAACATCACTATTATCACAGAAAGCAGACTTGTCATAAGGGAAAGCTGAACACTGTAGATCATCTCACTGGAAAGGGCACTCTCGATTATTTCCTCCCCTTCCGGCATTAGTAACAGTGATAAGACCGACCATATGAGCAGTCCTGAGAAGAGGACCGTAATTCCTCCCAGGGCTGCCCTGAATATTCTGTTACCCATTTCTAGAGAGGTTTTTCCAAGGGGAATCCCCATCTTTTCCATACAGATTTTCCCTCATCTGAAGTAATAAACTGAATGAATCTTTCTGCGATTTCAGGTCTCTTTGAACAGGAAACTACTGATGCCGGGATGGTCTTGATAATATTCTTTGCAGTATCAATATGGACTATTTCCACTTTACCCTTTGACTGGGCCCAGGAGGACTGATCCTCCCAGGCTATTGCCCCATCCACCTGGGAAGTGAACGCATAAAGAAGAAGCTGATTCGAAGTGCTCGGTCTGGTAACAACATTCTTCATAACCGATTCCTTGAGCCCGTTTTTTTCAAGGATCTTGTTTCCGACCTGACCTATAGCTGCAGCTTGAGGATCAGCTATAGCGAGTCTTATTCCCTCTCTGGCCAAATCTTCAAGACATTGAATATGAGCTCTATTTCCTTTTGGGGTCAATATGACAGGAACGTGATAGCAGATGGTTTCGCTTCCCTTTTCAACTACCAAACCCTTGTTCAGGGCATCTTTGATATACTTTTCAGCACCAGGAATATAAACATCTCCGCTCTTCCGGGTAGCTATCATCCCGAAAAGTTCTCCAGAACCAGCATATATCATACGGACAGGACAGCTTTCTTTCTCCTGGAACGCCACCTGAAGCTCGTCCATGGGTTTCATGAGACCAGCACCACAATAGACAATAAGGGGTTCCTCGTCGGCAGCAGCAATGGTCTGAGCGAAAAAAACTATTCCAAAAAGTAAAAGAATAAACAAGAGGGGTACTTTCCTCATAAATAACTGTGCCTCCCCCCAAATGCCCCTTTGCATAGAAAACGAAAAGGTCCGGGCATGGGAGTATATCTTCTCCTTTTCGAACTCGGAAGATATACTCCTTTTAGCAAAACAATCAAAGGATCTATCCCATAGATAAACCCCTAGACAGGAAGGCTCAAAAGAGAGCTAATTTCCTTAAATAGTAATCATTATCACTATTCAGCGCAAGGGTACAAGGGCTCAAATCGCAGAGAAAGGTTCGGGAGGAATGCCAGGTTCGGAAGATATTTTAAAATTTACTTTTGACTAAGAATAACTATGGAGTCCAGAAGTACGCGGACACCCTTGTAAAGAACGGACTCATCGAAATCAAAAAACTCGTTATGATGTCCTGCCTTAAGATCTGAACCAAGGATGATATAGGTGGACTTTCCACCTCTTTCCTGGACCCTTTTCATCATACCGGCAGCATCATCACTCCATTTAACCCATACATATTTTTCGACTGAATTGAATAGTCCAGATGATCCCGCAGCTTCACAGACCACATCCACCAGTTCTTCATCACTTCTGGTCGAAAAGGATTCACCCATCATTTCAACACCGCAAGCAACTTCATACATCTCGGCTGCTGATCTTAAAATCTGGACAGCCCTTGCGTAGACAAAATCATTTATCTCTTCAGTTTGCCCCCTGACTTCGATCTTCATAAAGGAATCCGGAGCTATGACATTTCTCCCTTCACCCGCTGTCAGGACACCTACATTGACACGGGAGGCACCACCTCCATGACGGGAAATGGCATGAAGGTTCAAAGTGGCAGTTGCAGAAGCAAGAAGTGCATTATGGCCTTCGTTTGGAGCAAGACCTGCATGGGAAGACTTACCCCGGTAATGAACATCCAGTTTTCTGGTACAGAGGAAACCCAGGGAACCTCCGAAGATCGTACCGGAGGGAATTCCCATCCCCAGATGGATAGCAAAAAAATGATCCGAATCATCGAGAATACCCTTTTCAACAAGAGCCTTACTGCCTCTCACTCCCTCTTCGGCAGGTTGGAAGATCAACTGTATCTTCCCGGTAAGACTTTCTTTCCTCTCAGCCAGGACTTCAGCAAGACCCAGTCCCATAGCAGTATGACCATCATGGCCGCATGAATGCATCACACCAATATTCTGTGAAGAGAATCCTTCCCTGAAAGGGAGGTGTTCAGAATCAGCCGCTTCGGCCGTTTCAACAGCATCAACATCAAAACGACATGAAATGACGGGACCTTCTTTTCCTGTATCAAGGATCCCCACAACGCCGGTAAGTCCCTTCATTCTTTCCAGCCATTTTTTCTCAGCTCCCTGATTTAGAGCTCTTTCCATATGTTCGGGAATTATCTCCTTATTTCTACCCATGATGAAGGATTCATCAATGATATCTTTACCGAGAAGGACCTTGAAACCGAGGGAATCCAGGATTCCGGCCACCTTCGAAATTGTCCTGAATTCAGTCCATCCCGCCTCGGGGAAGGAGTGCAGATCTCTCCTGTAACAGACTATTTTTTTCTGCAGCATTTCCCAATTCATAAGAATACCTCCTGGGATAAACCTGGAATAAGATATTATTTGCGAAAAAGAGTACTAGGATTCATATACCCTTGAATGTATAATGATACCATTCACTTAAAAACCTCTTAAACAAAAAGAGAGAATAGCATTATTTTCAATAAAACTATGTTGAATGAACCAATATTTACACTTGATACATAAATTCAACACAAACTTGACAAGCTGATCCTCGAAAGCTAAAGTGATTCGAAATATTCTGCGAATTACTTATTTTATTAAAAGTTCTTTGTTTTTCCAACAAACAATTAAACTATCAAAGGAGGACAAAAAGTGAAGAAAAATACTCTGGCAATATTATTGACAGGTTTATTTATTTTTTCCGCAGTTCTGCTATCAGGTTCACCTGCAAGGGCAGAAGAACCCCTGGGTATCGAAAACCTCAAGCTTTCCGCGGGCAGTGTTGGAGGCAGCTGGTATCCCCTTGCAGGCGCCATGGCGGACCTGCTCAACAAAACCTTTGAAGGTGATCCGGCAACCGGAATTCCTGGAGGCTCCGTTGCAAATCCCGGCATAATCGCCAAGGGACAGGCAGAAATAGGTTTCTCCTATTCTTCTTATCTTGCTGCTGCAGCAGAAGGGATGGATCCCTACAAATCAAAGATCACCAACCTCAAGGGTATTATGAAGATACTTCCCATGTATGTTCAGATCCTTGTCGAAAAAGAGCAGCCCTTCAATTCTCTTGATGAATTCTTCGAGATGAAACCGGCTATTAAACTTTGCCCTCTCAAACCTGGTGTCGGAGATTTCTGGGTTGCACAGAAGATCTTTGAATTCTACGGCTACAAACTTGAGGATGTCAAAAAATGGGGCGGAAGCATGCAGTTCGTAGGCTCCAGTGAAGCTGTAAACCTCTGGAGAGACCGTCACATCAATATGTACACAAGGCAGGGAGGTTCCCCGACCTCTGATATCTACGAAATGATGATTTCAGTTCCGGCCAAGATCCTTCCCATAACTGGTGAACTCAAACAGACCCTGATAGACAGATTCGGGATGTCCCCCCAGGTCATTCCGGCAGGAACCTATCCTGAGCTTAATGAAGATGTGGAAACAGTGGGTATGTCTGCGGTTCTCTTCTGTACGGAAGACCTGCCGGAAGATGTGGTTTATAAATTCACCAAAACAATGCTTCAGAACATGGATCATCTTGCCAGTGTCTACAAGGTCCTTGGAACCCTGGATCCTTCTACTCTCTGGAAAAATCTTGGAGCAGAACAGCATCCCGGAGCAAGAAAAGCCTTCGAGGAACTTGGCTATCTCAAGTAGGATCCTTTTATTCAACATTCTGCAAAATGAAGGGACAGGAAATTTCTCCTGTCCCTTTTTGTAATTACCACGGGAAAAGGAGTTTTCCGACATGACAAGCAATATCAAAACAGAACAGCCCATTATTCTGGAAACGAATATCCGTTCTCTTAAAGGAAATACAGGATATCTGATAACAGGGCTCATGGTGATCATGTCACTGATCCACCTTTATCAGATCGGTTTCGGAGTTTTTGAAGCGACCCTGGAACGGTCCTTACATCTGTGTTTTGCCATACCCCTGGTATTCCTTGGCTCATCATACGCAAAAAACAGATCACTCAAAAAAATACCCTGGTATGACTGGACCCTTGCCCTCCTTGGAGTCGCAGCCTTTGCCTGGGTTATGTTCAACCATGGAAGATTTATGTGGAGAATGCCCTATCTGGATGAACCTCTGCTGCTCGACCTTATTTTTGGTGTTTCCGCTGTCATCCTTGTGCTGGAAGCAACGAGAAGGACCGTCGGAATGGCCCTTACCCTGGTTACCCTAACCTTTATTCTTTACAGTTTTCTGGGAAATTATCTGCCTGGAATTCTTGGCCATGAAGGAGTACCTCTTCCTCTCTTCATTGACCATATCTATCTGACCACTGAAGGTCTTTTCAGCAAGATTATCGGCGTCATTTCCATATATACATTTATTTTCATATGCTTCGGCGCTTTCATGGAAATATCCGGCGTAGGCAACTTCTATATAGCTTTCTCGAATTCAATTATGGGGAAATACAGCGGAGGAGTCGCCAAGACTGCTGTTTTCAGCAGTGCCCTTATGGGTTCCATTTCCGGAAGCAGCGTAGCGAATACAGCCACGACCGGGGCCTTTACCATACCCTTGATGAAAAAAACCGGCTTTAGCGCTGAAGAAGCAGGTGCAGTAGAGGTAGCCGCTTCGACAGGGGGGCAGATACTGCCTCCCATCATGGGTGCCGGAGCTTTCATAATGGCAGAATTCACTGCTACACCCTATATCCAGATCGTGGCCGTATCAATACTTCCAGCCCTTATCTATTACATCTCTGTTTTTACAGCAGTTCACATTATGGCAAGAAAGAATGGCCTCCGGGGACTCCCGGAAGAGGATAGACCCCGACTGATCCCCACCCTTAAAGAGGGATTCCATCTGCTTTTGCCGCTGGTAGTACTTGTATACCTTCTGGTTGAAGGGTTCACACCATACTATGCGGGCTTTCTGTGCATAATTTTTCTGCTTATAGTCACAGCATTCAGGAGCGCCACCCGTTTTAATATTCCCATGATACTCAAGAGCCTGGAACTGGCCAGCGCAAGGATAATACGTATATCTCCCGCCGCCGCATGTGCAGGAATAATCCTCGGAGTCTCCACACAAACAGGAGTAGCCCTGAAGATATCCTCCATCATACTTTCAGCATCAGGGGGACATCTGTTACTGGCCATCATTCTCGTAGGCGTAATATCCTATCTCCTCGGGATGGGACTCCCAGCCACAAGCGCCTACATAATTGCAGCTATTCTGGCATCTCCCGCCCTTGTTAAGCTTGGTGTTCCCATGCTGGCAGCTCATCTTATAGTTTTCTGGTTTGCCCAGACTTCAGGCTTTACTCCGCCCGTGTGCCTCTGTGCCTATACAGCAGCGGCCATAAGCGGCGGAGACCCCATGAAAACAGGGATTAAATCAACCAAACTGGCCCTGGGGATACTGGTTATACCCTTCCTGTTCGCCTATTCTCCGATCATCTTTACTGAACATAGTGTCAGTCCCATAACTATTGCTACAGTCTTTGTAACAGCTACTGCTGGAATGATCGCAATTAACATTGCCATTGAAGGATTCCTGCACAACGATGCCGTCGCTTCATGGGAAAGGTCAGCCCTCATCCTGGCCGGGATAATGCTCTACCTTCCTGAGCAGATAAGCAACCTCATCGGTGGATTGATCCTCGGTGCCTTCCTGGCAAAGAGATTCTACAGAAGGGATAATAAAGGAGGAGGGAAAAACAATGTACAGCATTCTTCTTAAAAATGGCATTCTGGTAGATCCCTTTTCGGGAACAAAACAGAAAATGGATGTTGCTATAGAAGGAAACAGGATCGCTGCACTGGGAAATGACATTGATCCCGGGAGCGCCGGGATCACTCTTGAAATGGACGGATCTATTATCGCTCCCGGGATAATAGATCCGCACGTTCATCTCACCAGGAGGCTTGGAGGCCATGAAGGCTTCTACATGTTGGCACAAGCTGGCATAACTACAGCCGTAGATTTTGCCGGACCTGTATCTGAGATAAGGAACTGTTTTCAAACGGAGGCCTGCGGTTTAAATATCGCTTCGCTGGAAGCCATAATTCCAGGGGACAACCTTTCAGGCAGTGCCCCTTCCAACTCAGAACTGGAGGAGGTCATACAAAAATCTCTCCATGACGGCGGACTGGGGATCAAGATCATGGGTGGACATTACCCTTTAACCCCGGAAGCAACAAAACGGGCCATTGAGGTGGCTAACAAAAACAAGGCATATATAGCTTTCCATGCCGGAACAACCACAAAAGGCAGTAATCTTGAGGGTGCACTTCAGGCAGTAGAACTTATTGGAAACAACTCTGCCCATCTGGCTCACATAAACAGTTACTGCAGGGGGGCGATAAAAATTCCCCTTGAAGAAGTGCTGGAACTCCATGAAAAACTGAAGATAAAGAAGAATATAGTCAGCGGCTCATACCTTGCTATGGTTAACGGAACCAGTGGTAAATGTGTAGAGGGCAGACCCGAAAGCAACGTAACCCGGAGGTGTCTGGAGATGGGCGGATATGAACAAACAGCCCGGGGGTTGGAGAAGGCCATACTTAAAGGCTTCCCCGGCGTAAGCATCAGGAGAGGCAGAGCTAACATTCTTCTTTATGGAGACGAAGCCAGAAAAATATGGCTTGAGGATGACAATGTTCCTCTAAGCTTCCCTGTCAACTCTCCAGAGGCAATACTGCTTTGCGCCATATCAAAAAAGGAAGACGGGAGTTTTATAGTCCCCTCCCTCGTCTCCGACGGAGGATCCATAGCCCGGAATTGCATCATAGAAAAGGGACTTATGCTCGTTAAAATGAAATATCTGACACTGGAGGATTTTATAATTAAAACATCTGTTAATCCCGCACGAATGTTCGGCTTTACTTCCAAGGGTTCATTAAAGGAAGGTATGGATGCCGACATAACCGTTCTGGACCTGGATGCCTGTAAAGCAACAATGAGTATAGCAGGCGGTCAGCTGATCATGATGGAAGGCAGGGTCATAGGTTCCGGGGGAACACTTCTGACTACCACAAAAGCATCAGATACACACAGGCAGAAAAGGGATTTCAGGAAGATAGATATGGATCAAAGCTTTCTTTACAGCAAAAAATAGCATAACTCTCATCCCTTTTACAGGGTTAATATTGTTAAAGACAGGGAAGAGGTCTATCTGGCACTTTTTCCCTGTCTTTCTTCATTTAAAACAACTCATCACCGCTTCTGTTATCCAGACCGGGATGTCCATCGAAACGGACGACTCCGACTTTCGCCTTCCCCTCCACTGCCGCTGCAACCCTTGCCGTGCCCACATGCCCGAAACCGCCACAGAGCTCTATAGCTTCCACTCCTTCTTCCACCAGCTGCCTGGCTACATTTACTGCCTCAGCATAATTATTCACAGCCACACTGGTCAGTTCTACTTTGGGAGTTATTATCGTGCCCCTGTCCTTTGAGGGATCGACATCGGGTGCTAAGAAAATAAATGCTGCTTTCATCTGATCTTCTCCTTCCATTAAAGAACCAATTGGTTTTTTTATCATCTAAATGTTCAAAGAATTTCCAACTTGCATTATCATACTATCAGAATCAGGAATAAAACTCGCATATCCATAGAATTACGGGCTCAAAAACCAGGAAAAGATAATATAATGCTATGGACAAATAAACCCGTGTGTAAATAAAGGCATTTTATAAAAGCCATGGAGGGAATATGATGGAATCATTCTTGCACAAAGCTCTGGCTACACTCATCTTTTCAGGACTTCTGGTCCTTCTGATAATACTAGCAGCGGAAACTCCCCTTTGGGCCGGGGAACTACCTCCCCGAATTCCCATGGAGGATTTTTTCAGAAAACCGGATATGACCGGTTTTCAGATATCCCCCGACGGAAGGCACTACTCCTTCCTGAAACCCTGGAAAAACCGTCTGAATGTCTACGTAAAAGAGATAGGTTCAGATGAAGAAGCAATAAGGATCACATCATCCAAAGACAGGGATATCTATTCCTACGGTTGGCTTAATGACAGCAGGCTTGTTTATTTTCAGGACAAGGGAGGAGACGAGAATTCCCATGCCTATGCTGTGGATATTGACAGCACCAATTTCAAGGATCTTACACCCTTCGAAGGGGTAAAGGCCATGCTGGAGGATGTCCTTGAGGATGACCCTGATCACATCCTTCTTACCATGAACAAAAGAGATCCAAAGGTATTCGACGTTTACAGGGCCAATGTAAATACCGGGGAAATGAATATAATAGCAGAGAATCCTGGAAACATTGCCGGCTGGGGAACTGACCACGACGGGAAACTGAGACTGGCCATAACCGTGGATGGACTGAAGGAAACCCTTCTTTACCGGAAAACTGAAACAGATAAATTTGAACCCCTTATCACGACTGATTTTACCGATAGTGTCTCCCCTGCAATATTTACAGCAGACAACAAGGGGCTCTACGTTCTTTCCAACCTGGACAGGGATAAACTGGCCCTTTATCTCTATGATCCGGAGGAAAAGAAATTTCTCGATCTGATCTATGAAAATGACGAGGTAGACGTGGGAGGAATAATATGGTCAAGGGAAAGAAAAAAACTCCTTGGAATAACCTACTACACGGACAGGCTTCATAGACATTTCTTCGACAGGGAAACTGAAGATTTCTTCAGTATGCTCAAGGCGCAGTTCCCCGATTATTCCGTGGGTATAAGCAGTATGAGCAGGGATGAGACGAAAATGATAGTCTATATGGCCAGTGACAGGATGCCGGGAAGACTCTACTTCTATGACAGGAATCAGCCCGGAGAATTCACGCTACTGACAGACCTTTATCCCTGGCTTCAGGAAGAATGGCTGACAGAGCGCCGCCCCATAACCTACAAAACACGGGATGGATTGACCATACACGGTTATCTGACCCTGCCCCTGGGTAGGGATCCCAAGAACCTCCCCGTAATTGTAAACCCACATGGTGGCCCTGAAGCCAGGGACAGGTGGGGATACGATGCAGAGGCCCAGTTCCTTGCTAACAGAGGGATAGCTGTCTTCAACATGAATTACAGGGTTTCTACCGGTTATGGTAAGAAGTTCTGGATGGCCGGATTTAAAGAATGGGGACAGAAACAGCAGGATGACATTACTGACGGAGTTAAATGGCTTATCAGTGAAGGAATAGCAGACCCCGAAAGAATCGCTATCTACGGAGCTTCCTACGGCGGCTATGCTACTCTTATGGGACTCATCAAAACGCCTGAACTTTATGCATGCGGAATAGACTATGTAGGCGTGACGGATCTTTTCACTCTCTTCGAATCCATCCCTCCCTACTGGGAAATACTCAAGGAACGCATGTACCATACCATCGGACATCCTGAAAAAGACGGAGATATGTTCAGGGAAAATTCTCCTGTCTTCCACGCAGACAAGATAAAGGTGCCCCTCTTCATTGCCCAGGGAGCCAACGACCCGAGGGTCGTAAAAAAAGAGTCGGACATGATGGTGGAAGCCATGCGAAAAAGGGGAATAGAAGTTCAATACATGGTTAAGGATAACGAAGGACACGGGTTCAGGAACCAGGAGAACCAGTTCGACTTTTACCGTACCATGGAAGAATTCCTCACCGAACACCTTAAACTGCAGTAAATCAGAACCTTTCAGGGCCGGGTTCCCCCGGCCCTTTTCTTTTTCTACCACCATATGTATATGAAAACCCTGCTCCTGTGTTTCAACTCAGGCAAACTTTACGGTACAATAGTAAAGTATTGTTACTGTGAATATTTCTATGGGCGAAATAAGGATCTTCTATTCTTCATCCTTTACCGCTTAACAGGCTGATCTGATCCGGGGGGGATAGAAATGATAAAGAGAAAAGAGTTATTCAATATCAGCAGAAAGGATTTCGATGCATTGCTTTTTGATCTGGACGGGGTTATCACAAAAACAGCCCGGGTTCACTCAATGTCATGGAAAAAGCTTTTCGACGAATATATCAGAGATACGGGTAGAATTCCGGAAAAAGATAAAAAACCCTTCGACCCTGAATATGACTATAATACCTTCGTAGACGGGAAACCACGATATGAAGGCGTAAAGAGTTTCCTTGAATCACGGGGCATATCCCTTCCCTTCGGGAAACCGGAGGACTCCCCCGAAAAGGAAACCGTCTGCGGCCTGGGAAACCGGAAAAACAGATACTTTCATGAGTATCTGAAACAAGAGAATGTGGAAGTCCATCATGGGTCCCGGGAATTTCTGGAATTTGTTAAAGATAAAGGATTCAGGACAGCAGTTGTAACTTCGAGCAAGAACTGCTCCATAGTATTGAAAGCCGCTGGTCTGACAGATGTTTTCGATATACAGGTTGATGGACTTGTTGCAGCCAGCCTCAACCTGAAGGGGAAACCAGAAGCCGATACTTTTCTTGATGCTGTTAGAAAGCTTCATGTAAAGCCGGAAAGGGCAATAGTATTCGAGGATGCCCTGGCTGGGGTCCAGGCAGGCAGGGCAGGACATTTCGGCTGCGTTATAGGTGTGGACAGGGCAAACCAGGGAAAAGCACTGAAGAGAAGAGGGGCAGATCTTGTGGTTAGAGATCTGACAGAATTGTCAGTAGAGGGAGAAATGCCTGTCACAACCATGCCCATGGAAAACATTCCTTCAGCCATGATAATACTGAAACATCTTGAAGAAGAGCTGCTGAAATCAAATCCTGTTATAGCCCTCGATTACGACGGGACTCTTACTCCCATAGTAGAAAGACCGGAACTTGCGGTCCTCTCCCCTGAAATGAGATCAACCCTGAAAAAGCTTGCCGAAAGGTTTCCCGTTGCCATAATAAGCGGCCGGGACCTCAAAGACATAAAACAGTTTATCAGGCTCGATAACCTCATCTATGCGGGCAGTCACGGTTTTGATATTTCCAGCCCTCCCCAAATAAACCTGGCCTTCCAGATGGGAAGAGAATTTATTCCCATACTTGACAGGATCCAGAGATTCCTTGAAAAACAGGTCATGAATATTGACGGAGTCATTCTTGAAAGAAAAAAATTTTCCCTGGCTGTTCATTACCGTCTGGTTGCGGAAAACCAGGTCAACGAGGTGGAATTCCTGGTGGATATGGCTCTTATAAAAGAACCGAAACTTCAGAAGGGCCTGGGAAAGAAAGTCTTTGAACTTAAACCCGACCTGAACTGGGACAAGGGACGGGCCCTGCTGTGGCTTATAGAGGGTCTGGGAATGGATATGGAAGAAACTTTGCCCATGTATATAGGAGATGACATCACCGATGAAGATGCCTTCAGAACCCTCCAGAAAATCGGTGTGGGAATAGTTGTAAGGGACGGAGAAAGGAAACGCAGATCCATGGCGGAATACAGTCTGGAGAACACCATGGAAGTCAGGATGTTTCTGGAAAAATTAGCCGAAATGCCCATGAAAGGAGAAAAACCATGACCACCTGGAATTTCACCTATAAAACTTTCGACTCGGAAAAAGAAAAACTCCGTGAAGCCCTGTGCACCCTTGGTAACGGTTATTTTGCAACACGAGGTGCCTCTGCAGAGAATGGAGCCAGCTCCATCCATTATCCCGGGACCTACCTGGCCGGAGGATATAACAGGCTGAAAACGGAAATAGCTGGCAAGATCATAGAGAACGAAGATCTGGTCAACCTTCCCAACTGGCTTCCCCTCAGTTTTCGCGTAAATGACGAAGAATGGTTCGAACCTGGATCTGTAGAGATCATTTCCTACGAGCAGAGATTGGACATTAGAAAGGGTATCCTCCACAGGGAAATCCATTTTCGCGACCACCAGGGAAGGAAAACCGCCCTTAAAAACCGCAGAATAGTTCACATGGCCAACCCCCATATAGCTGCCCAGGAAACTATAATAAGGGCAGAAAACTGGTCGGGGAAAATAGAGTTTCTCTCTGCCCTGGACGGAAGAGTAATTAATGGAGGTGTTTCCCGTTACAAATCTCTATCAAACCGTCATCTTGAACCTCTTTATGAAGGTGAAATAAACAGTGAGAGCATACTCCTTAAAGTACAGACAAATCAGTCTGAGCTAAGGATCACAGAAGCAGCAAGAACTCGGATCTTCAGGAACAATCAACTGTTAAATCCTGAAAGGGTAAAAATTACTGAACCAGGATATATGGGACAGATCTTTTCCCTTGAGATCGACGAAGATGATGAAATACGACTTGAAAAAATAGTGAGTCTATATACATCAAGAGATAAAGGTATCTCCGAGAGCGGACTCCAGGCAGAAAAAACCGTGGTTGAAGCCGATTCATTCGAAGAACTTCTGGAAAGCCACGTTATGGCCTGGGATCATCTCTGGCGCAGATTCGAGATCGACTACTGCCCCGCGGATCCCCATAAAAGTGAATGGACAGCCCGTATTCTCCACCTTTATACCTTTCACCTGCTACAGACAACTTCCAGGCACACCATGGATCTTGATGTGGGAGTTCCCAGTCGGGGCTGGCACGGCGAGGCCTACAGGGGGCACATTTTCTGGGATGAGATATTCATATTCCCTCTGCTCAACTTCAGGATGCCCGAAATAACCCGGTCCCTTCTCATGTACAGATACCGGCGGCTGGATAAAGCCCGCAAGGCTGCGGCAGACAGAGGATACCAGGGGGCCATGTATCCCTGGCAGAGCGGAAGCAGCGGACGGGAAGAAACCCAGCAGCTCCATCTGAATCCTAAATCGGGGAGATGGAACCCGGACAATTCCCACCTTCAGCGCCATGTCAATGCTGCCCTGGCATACAACATCTGGCAATACTTCCAGGTTACTGAGGACCTGGAATTCCTCTCTTTTTACGGAGCAGAGATGTTCATGGAAATTGCCCGTTTCTGGGCAAGCAAGACCAGTTTCAACAAGGAGATCGGGCGCTACGAGATTCTCGGAGTAATGGGGCCTGACGAATATCATGATGCCTATCCCGGCGCAAATGAACCCGGTCTGAATAATAATACCTACACTAATATCATGACTGTCTGGATACTTAACCGTGCGTTGGAAATATGTGAACTCCTTGCCGAAACAGAGCGGAAACCCCTATGCGAAAAAATCGGTTTTACAGAGAAAGAGAAGGAACACTGGAAGGATATCACCCGGAAAATGAAGATCGTTTTTCAGAAAGACGGCATCCTGAGCCAGTTCGAGGGCTACGAAGAGCTGGAGGAATTTGACTGGGATGGTTATCGGGAAAAATACGGTGATATTCAGAGACTGGACCGTATTCTGGATGCTGAGGGGGATACACCCAACAGGTACAAAGCCTCAAAGCAGGCGGACCTCCTGATGCTCTTCTATCTCTTTTCATCGGAAGAGCTCACCGGTATCTTCGATCAGCTGGGATATAGCTTCCCATACGAAACAATCCCCCGAAATATTAACTATTACCTGAAACGCACATCACATGGCTCCACCCTTAGCAGGGTGGTACATTCATGGGTACTGGCAAGATCCAGTCGCAGCGAGTCCTGGAAACTCTTTCTCGAAGCTCTGGAAAGCGATGTAGCCGACATCCAGGGAGGGACCACACCCGAAGGAATACACCTGGGGGCAATGGCCGGAACTATAGATATCCTCCAAAGAGCCTATACAGGGATCGAGGCTAGAGGAGGCATGTTGCACTTCAATCCATCGATACCTTCCGAACTGGGAGAACTTCATATGCATATCCGTTACCGGAGCTATCCCATGGAGATAACCATAACCCCTGAAAAACTTACCATCAGGACTCTGCCATGCCCCAGGGGACAGGTAAAGATAGCCTTTCGTGACGAGATCACAGACCTGAGGATCGGCTGCGGAGAGACCATTGAGTTCCAGCTTTAGAGTTAAACAGTCTCTCGCAAAGGATGAAGGGTCTTTATTTCAATCAGAATAACAGATTCCCTCATTCCGGAATTACAGGATTTTCTTCAAAAAAAAAGACCTCCCAGATGGGAGGTCTTTGAACTGCTTACTCAGGAGGGACAGGAATGTCCCTCTGGGAATCAGTATATCAGTCCTGGAGGAAAGCCGTATTTCCAAGGATCTGTAGTCCATGGGAAGTACGAAGCATGATCCGTTCCACGACTCGTCCGTTACAGAGTTCTGCCGCTTCAAAACGACCCTCGGGGGTCATCCAGAAGGGATCTCCGTCGACGTAAACAAGTTTGTTACTCATTCGGTGTTACCTTACCTTTCCTGCATATTCCGAAAATAACGGCACAAGAGATATGATGTTTCGGTACCATCGTAACTGCATGGCGGGAAGTGCCGCTAAAAGAAAAGGCCGCTCTGGCTTTCCAGAGCGGCCTTCAGACTTTCTGGTTAGTACATGCGTATTATAACACAAACAGAAAGAAGCACCTATTTTGCCCTTTTTCTGTTCCACGGTAAGGGAGTTTTATGAGGATCTTTATCCGGATCAGGAGATCATCCCGGATATGTCTTCCAGAGAAAGTCCTTCAAGTCCAAGCCGGGAAAGATTCCTTCCTTCTTCCCTGTAATTATCGCCATTGATCGCAGAAAGAAGATTGATGAGGCTGTCAATAAGGGGGGTATCCACTCCTGCTACCCTGGCAAAACTCACTACAGGTACAAGCAGGTTGGGAACATCTTCCGTAACATACCTGTGTTTTACCGTTTTAGGAGCATCCGACCCATGTTTCGCGTATACGGGATTCTTTGAAAGGAGTTCATAGATGCTGTTTCCTTCCAATGGATAAGCACTTTTAATCCATTCAACCGCTGGAACCAAACCCAGGCCATATGCATCTCCTACCTTGACCCTCTCTGCGTCCAGAAGTTCTTCCAACCTACCCACTGCGGGGGTGATACCGTCGGTGTAAAAACGGAAGTCGCCATTGGTACCTTCTATGCGTCCGGCATTGAGAAGAACCGCGGCACAATGAACGATCATATTGAGATTCGAAAAAGCGATATTAAGTACGTTCTTTGCCGCTTTCAGAGGAATGGGAAATACATCCTGAATATCCCTGATAAGCTCTCCTGTTCTGGATGCAGAAAATGCCGCGATGGACATACCTGTCTTTAAACCCCAGACATGAACCTTACCCGGGGCATCTGCCCTGCAGGCATAGGGAAGGGTATCTGTTTCACAAAGAAGGACATCCTTTGTCGAACCATTCTCTTTAAGAAGCTTTGCGGCCTCCAGTGAACCGAAATTACCTGGAATAAAAACAAATTTCATACCATCTTCCAGATATGGTATGGCTTCTTGCATTATGGGCATCTGGCCGAACGAAGGAACTACCACATAGGCTATCTCGGCTCCCTTAAGCACTTCTTCCATATCAGAGGACGCCTTCAACCTGGCAAATCCTTCTATAGCGCCATGAAGTTCGATGCCACCCTTTTCCTTTATAATTTCCAGTTTTTCCGCAAAAGCAGGATGCTCATAGAGCCTCACGTCATTACCCTTAAGGGAAAGATGGGCGCTTAAGGCCTGTCCTCCGTTTCCTGCTCCCAAAACAGCTATTGTTCTCATGATTTATACCCCCTGAAAGTTTAAATGTCTTGATGTCCTACATATATACATATAGAATAGACATATCATTTATACTTGTCAATGATAGTTTAGACCAAAGATAGTTCAATACCAACGGATAGATCTATCTGTTTGTTATAATGAACTGATTTGCTTATTAACTACAGTTTTTAGACCTCTTGATCCCTTGTGGTAAAAAACAATGAGAAGGTGGAAGATCTTGTTCAAACCTGCAAATAAATCGACCCTCTACGAAGATGTGCTGCACCAGATCCTGGATGCGGTCAAAAGCGGTAAATGGCATCCAGGAGAAAAGATCCCCGGAGAAATAGCCCTTGCCGAAAAGTTCCAGGTAAGCCGCAACTGCATAAGAGAAGCCCTTAAAGCCCTTTCCATACTTAACATTCTGGAAGCAAAGCCAGGACAGGGAACCTTTATCGCTGAAGATGCACTCCAGCAGATAATCAACCGGGAACTTACCGAGCACCTGTCCGAAAACGTTTCCATCATCGAACTAATGGAGATCAGGATCCTCCTGGAAACCCAGATCATCCGCTGGGCTATAGAGAGAGGAACAGATGAAGAATTTGAAAGGCTCAAGTCTGTTATCGATGAAGAACGTAGATTCGGGCGGGAACTGTCAGAGTCAAGTCTCAAACCAAGGGCAGAATTTCACAGGATCCTTGCTGAAATAGCAGGGAACAGCCTTGCGGTCAAATTTCTGAACTCGATCCGCGGAGAGTTCGATGCCCAGAGAACAAGATACCTTCATATTCCCATCGAAACATGGGAAGACATGATGAACGAACATGAACAGATCCTCGAGCTAATCGTCAGACGTGATTCTGCCAAAGCAATAGAAGAAATGGAGAACCACCTTAAACGGATGAAGATCGTTATAAAGTAACCAATCTGCCCCTTCTCAAGAATTCAACCTTAATTTAAACTCAGGCCGGGCTTTTGCCCGGCCTGAGTTTTTCTACTTTTCTATGGTAACTCTTCTGCTGACATACCTGTCAAGGACATCATCAAGAATTTCAACACCCAACCCAGGACCTTCAGGAGCCTTTACCCTTCCATCAACGATATTTGAACAGTAGTTCGTAATATCAGCGTCAAGACGAAGGGGTGAGAAGTATGCGTGACCATATTCATAAAGATTCGATACGGTAAGGGCAATATTAAGGGATGCAGCCTGGGTAATACCTTCCTCTATCATGGAATTGAAGAGGATATCGATTCCCTTGCTCCTTGCAAGTTCTATTATTTGAAGGGAATTCCTGACCCCGCCGTTCTTGCATACCTTTATACTGAAGACATCCGCCGCCCCAAGCCTTATTACCTCCTGGGCATGCCTGTAAGAAAGAATGCTTTCGTCAACAGATACGGGAACTCCGCACTTTTGACGGATAGCCGCTATACCTTCGATATTCTCGGCATCGATGGGCTGTTCAAAAAGCACAGGATCTGCTTCCTTTGCTATTCCGATAAACTTCATGGCAGCAGCCATATCATAGCCCTGGTTGGCATCCACTATTATTGGATAATCCTTTCCGAGAGCATCCCTGACCGCCAGCACCCTGTTACCGTCATGGACCGGGTCACCACCCACCTTCACCATAATGGAATGATACTTACTGTTCCGCACTTTCTCAGCAGCTGCAACGGTTTCTTCAATAGTGCCTCCACCTATGGAACCCATTATCGGGATATCTTCATAAAGGGCGCCGCCAAGAACACGATAGAGAGGCATACCTGCAGCTTTACCCAGCAGGTCGTGGCATGCCATATCGATAGCACCCTTTGCCATGTGGTTATCACGAACCATGGACTCCAGTATCTGATTTATCATAAGCACATTGGTTGGATCCTCACCGATAATGGCTGGCACAAGATCTTCCTTAAGAACAGCAGCTACGGTTTCAGGAGTCTCACCGGTAAATTTGCCCATGGGATCTGTTTCGCCATATCCGCAAAGACCTTCATCGGTGTTGATCTTAACTATTACCGGTTTTGTATCCCTGAGGAAACCATAACGTCTGGACAACTTGTAAGGATGTGGCAGAGGAATACAGGTTTCGATTATTTCTATGGATGTTATTCGCATATCAGTTATTCCATCACCTTTCTTATCTGTGTAAATTTCCTGTTAGTGTATAAACCCGGCAAGCCCCGGAAGGAACATGGAAAGGGGTTCCCAGAATGTAGTAAGAAGAATTGCCGGAATTGAGCCAAAAATGATAAGGAACATGGCCGGTTTCATCATTTTATCTATGGTGACATTTCCTGTTCTGGCTCCGATGTAGAGAATACCCGCCATGGGAGGGGTCATCATCCCCATTCCAAGATTGGTGCCCAGAATAGCTGCAAAATGTATGGGATGGATACCCAACTGAAGGACTACCGGATACAGGAGGGGTGTAACCATAAGGATGCCGCTGAGCTCATCCATTATCATTCCTATGAATATCAGGAAAAGATTTATAAGGAGGAGCAGTAAAACTTTATTTGACGTAACTCCCAGGAGAACCTGGGCTATCTGCTGAGGCACCCTTTCCATGGTATAGATCCGGCTGAGAATGGCAGCAAAAAAGGTCATAAGCATCATGGTACCCGTAGTTACAGCAGAAGACCTCAGAAGGAAAAGCATCTTTCCAATTTTCATTTCCCTGTATATTACTACGCTCATTACTATGGAATAGAACACTGCTGCGGCAGCAGCTTCAGTTGGAGTCATTATTCCGCCGTAAATACCGCCAAGGATCATTACCGGCAGAAGTATTGCTCCAAAGGCTGATCTGGTTTTAGTACCCACAAGTTTCATCTGTTCATCGAAGGGTTTTTTGGGAAGAACCTCAACTGAGGGCATTTTTTTGACCATGAATACATTGATGATACAGAACAGTGTAGCAAGGAGCAGACCCGGTCCAATAGTGGCCAGGAAACAGGCTGCTACGGACTGACCTGTGACAAAGGCATACATTATCATGGCCAGACTGGGAGGTATCATAGTGCTGAGAACGGCAGCAGAACTTATAAGGGCTGCCGAATATCCCCGGGGATATCCGTGCTCCTCCATCTGGGGGATCATTATAGTTCCAATAGCGATAACCGAGGAAGCCGCAGCACCGGAGATGGCGCCAAAAACGCAGGAAACAACAACTGCTACGACTCCAAGTCCGCCTGTCATTCTACCCACCATAACATTAACAAGATCTATGAGCCGCCTGGCAATACTACCTCCGGTTACGATATAACCCGTTGCGATAAAAAAGGGAAGGCTCAGCAGTGTAACTGAGTTCATCTTGGCAAAGCCTACCGGAAGCAGAAAGGAGGGGTCTATCCCTTTAGTTATTGTCAGAAAAATAGTGGATACAAGGAAACCAAAGGGGATGGGAACTCCACTGAAAATAAGGACTGTAAATATTATAAGGGAGGCAAGGATTATTAAATCCATGATTCAGCTTCCTTTCTTGCAGACAGCATTTCTTCAGGGATCGGTGATTTGTCAAGAATAATTCGCAGCCACTGGATAAATTCAACAAGGAAATAGAGACACATAAGGCAGAGACCTACCAGAATGCTTACCTGGAAAAAAACGACCGGATAGGTATTGCCAAACAGGGTAGATCTGGACTGTTCACCACGGACAACTCCCCAGACCAGGTAATCATATGCCCATGGGAGGATATAAGCAGAAGCAGCAAAGGATATGAAACTTGTAACAGCCCTGCACCTTGCGTAGTTCAGGGAATTTCCAAAAACCAGGTGCGTCAGTTCGGCCTTGATATGGCTCCGTTCGTATGCGCCATAGGAAGCTCCGATAAAATACATCCAGAAAGCAACATAGGCAGCCAGTTCTTCAATGCCGACAAAGGAAGTTTTGAAAAAATACCGAAGAATGACCTCGGTAAAAACAGCTGTAGTTGATATACAGACTGCCAGGACCATTATCAGGCGCTGTATTTTCAGAAGAGCTACCCAGACAAAGTTAATAATTTTTTTCAATGTAACACCTCTTTCACGCGTTCCAGTCAACAGTATGTTCCTTGATCTCTCCGTCCTGATTCCAGCTATAGATTCTAGTTATCAAAATACTACACAAGGGGGATAATGACGGGAATTGTTCCTGAATAAGGGTGCTGATCCTGAATAGGACCGGCACCCTTATTGTTAAAAGAATTATATCTAGAGAAGACCTGCGTGCTTTCTCATAATGTCCATGATATCCTTACCGATCACCTTATCCATGGCCGGCCAGACATTTTCCCGGACCTTTTTGGCTATCACAGCAAGCTGTTCGTCTGTAGGCATAATAACCTTGATGCCTGCACCTGCAAGAGATTCACGGTATTTCTCATCTTCTGCCATGGCCGAGGTGAAGCTCTCGTCACCATATTTTGAGCAAACTTCCTGGACGATCTTCTGCTGTTCAGGAGTAAGTTTTTCCCATGCTTTCTTGTTCATATATGCAAAGGAATTCTGGAAATGGGTATTGTACTGAACCCATAACTTTGTAACATCCCTGAAGGAAGACCACGTATTGAAAGGCTGTCCGCCGATCTGGCAGTCAACAAGCTTGGTCTGCTGGGCAATATACAGTTCACCCCAGGGCACAGGAGTAGGATTGAAACCAAGGGCAAGAACGAGGTTTTCCCAGGCCTGGTTGCCGGGAGGGAAACGCATTTTGTAGCCCTGTTTGTCTGCATCAGGGTTAAGAACATCGAACTCGGGAATAGAAGCAAAACCACCGCCGCCGAAACCTGCTGCAACTACTGAAAGGGCCTTAAGACCGATTCCGTCCATAGCATCTGCCATAATATTGAAGAGGTAAGGATCATCGCCGAGATAGGCTTCCTTTGCCTCTTTCCAGTTCATAACAGAGTAAGGAAGTACCCTGACCTGAAGTCTTGCATCGTAAGAGGGAGAAACGGGAAGAATACCGATATCCACAGCTCCACGCATGATCTGCTCGGAAACTTCCATCCAGTCCCCAAGCTGGTTAGCGGGATAAACGGTTATCTGGATAGTTCCATTGGTCTTTGTTTCTATCTCTTCTTTCATGGCAGCAGTCATCTTGTCAACCAGAGAATCTACAGGCTGATAGTGTGCCCATTTCCACTTAACGACCTTTTCACCTGCTATAGCACCTGCACATCCGAGAGACAGCACCAGACCTGCAACTACAAGCAGCAAAACCATTTTTTTCATCAAACATACCTCCTTCAGAATGTTATTGAACAATCGATCCTTTTACCCTTAAGAGTTTCTCTTTATTTCCCCCTCCCCTGCCTACAGAGAACAGTAAAATATCTTATTCTCTCTGTAGTTAACGGTTAACCATATTGTGCATGATTTTCATAAATGTATATATGTATATATGTATTACTGTATAAATGTAGGACATATGAACTACTGAATAAAATATTATATTTAAGAAAGTATGTCAAGGGGAGTAAATGATGGAATTTCGTTTTGTACAAGTTTATCCTCTAAACAATTTCTTACAATTAAAAAAGGGATGGCCAATGTCCATCCCTTTTTTACCGGGAGCAATTTCCGGTTTATTCTTTTTAATGATGATACTACAGGAGCTCCATTTCCTTCAGTGTTCTGGAAACCACGCTCTTGACTTCCTCACTGATCTCGATATAGGGACTCCTTGAATGACCTGCGTCGATACCCTTCTCCCTCAGGATGTAATGCATTATAGGTACGGTGGGTCCGCTCTTGGTCACCTGTCTTATCTTGAGGATGAGACGCTGGGTCTCCATAGCCCCTTCTTTATCGCCTGAAATGAACTGATCATACATCTTCCTCATTATCTCCGGAAATATGTTGCCCATTCCACATACCGTACCGGTGGCTCCGGCCTCAAAGGCACCCATAAAAATGGCTTCAGTTCCTACTATGACCTGAAAATCCGGATAATCCTTCACAGCTTCCTGGTAGAAGAAGAAATTTACGAGGTCAAAGGAACTGTCCTTTACACCCCTGAGCCCTTCGTCAGCAAGACGCTTCAGAAGCTTTGGCGATACAAAGTTCTGGGAAAGGTTCTGGTTATTATATACAAAGAAAGGAAAATCCTCTTCGTTGATTGCGTCCATTATGGACTTGAAATGAGCGTAAAGGGCTTCATCTGAAAGACGGGGAGAATAGTACGGGGAAACTGCTCCTGTACCGGAAGCACCAGCAGATCTTGCATGCTGTCCCAGTTCGATCACAGACCTGGTATCAGCACATCCCACGTGGGCGACAACAGGTATAGCCCCTGCCACTTCATCAAGAATTATTTCCAGGACCTTCTTTCTTTCAGGGAGGGTCATCAGGGGACCGCACCCATATGTGCCTACGGGATAAAGTCCGTGGACATGGGGAAGCACATATCTGATTATCTCCCTTATCCCTTTCTCATATATCTCTCCTTCTCTGGTGAATGACGAAAGAAGAGGAGGAATTACACCCAGATACTCTTTTGCTTTCATGATAAAAAACACCTCCGCACATATTTGTGTATTGAAAAACCTGATAAATCTGTTTGAGCATTACTGGAAGATCTTCATACAAGAAGACCTGCCTGTTGTGCAATAACCAGGGTTCCCCTGATGTTGAACATATCGATCTCTTCAGACTCGGTTATGGAAGAGATATCTTCAGTAAAACCCATTTTCTCCTTTAAAAGATAACTATAGATCCTGCATCTTTCTTCCTGACCCATAAGGATAATGTTTGTTTTTATGGGAAAACCCATCAATTCAAAAGCATTCATAGCCTCCAGATCTTCGGTAGCAATGGCACTTTGAAGAAAGAGCTGCCTTTGAAAAGGTTCCGTATCCAGGAGGGTATCAAGAAATCGGGGCATAAGAAGACTTCTCACCAGACCTGTTCTGCGAACCTGTTCGTAGGCACAGTCAACAACCTGCATATCCATGGGGAAACCCTCGGTACTTCCCTCTACCCTGACCGATTTACCTATACTGGTTTCCTTTACTATTGCTGCGTAAAGCTGCCCTGAAAGAGTTGTTACCGAACCCTTAATGGCCTTGTTTTTATCAATACTGATAAACTTTGTATGGGATGAAAGGACGGCCACCGTCAGGGGAAAAGATGCTATATCCATGGCAATGAGACCCGCCATCTGGGTTTCCTCTCCTCTCATGAAATCGAGCAGAGCTACATCGCTGAGTTTCGCATTTCCCTTTTTATACCTGTTCTTCACACCTGGAATAAAGTAAATGGGAAGGTCGATGGAGAAAATTTCCGGATCATGAACCTCCTGAAGATTGCAGGCAAGGTCATATACTGTAACCGGAGCCCAGAGATGGGGAACTTCCATAAGTCCCAGTTCAGACGTTATCATTCCCGCAGAAATAACAAAGGATATATCCCTGTGATCCAGTCCTGCAGTTTCAACTGCCTCGTAAAAGGCACATTCCAGATTCGTTTTCAGATAATCGTTGCTGCCATGAATACTTGTATCCCTCACCCCTACCGATCTGAAGGTTTTTCCCAGCAGAACCCCCTTTTCATTAAGTATGTATATCCTTGAGTTAGTGGAACCACAATCTATTGAAGCAAAATACATCCTAGACCATTCCCAGTGCCTGAAGTTCTTTTCGAATGCTGTCTATCTCTTCCTTTCCTGCAGGGACAAAGGGAGACCTGGGATAGGCTTTGATGACCCCTCTTATCTCAAGCATGGCATATACTGCAAGCTGGGTAGATTTCGCCAGATACATGATCTCTCTTATCCGGTTAACCTTGAACTGGGTCTGTCTGCACTCTTCCAGTTTCCCTTCAATACCTTCCAGATACATCTTTCTGCAGATCTCCGGGAACGCATTACCAAGGCCCGGGATAAAAGATCTGCAGCCAAGAGCGTATGCTGCAGTCCATAATGCTTCAGTCCCAAGGGCCACATCGAATGTTTCATCAGCAAGTTCTCTCATATAAGTAGCCAGTTTGAGAAGGTCAAAGGTAGCATCCTTGATACCATGAATTCCCAGATCCTTTAATTTCTTCAATGTATCAATGTTGATCTCATAACCCGAAAATTTGACATTGTGATAGATATAGAAAGGGATCTGTCTTTCCAGGGTTATAAGGATCTTTGAATAATATTCCATAACATTTTCCTGGTTATGATGGTAGTAATAGGGACCTACCGCAGCTACAGCATCACAACCCAGCGAGAGAGCGTGGAGACCCAGTTCGATGCTGTCTCTTGTATTAGTGGTACCGATATGCACTATTACCGGAATATCTTTCCCTACTGTTGCATGGGTTATCTCGGCAACCAGTTTCCTTTCCGAAAGGGACATCATGGGACCTGATCCATAAGAACCGCAGATGAAAAGACCATCTACCCTGGTTTTGAGAAAATCCAGCAGTCGAACCAGATTTTCAGTATCTACTTCACCATCCACGTCAAATGGTGTGATCATGGGAGGGACGATGCCCTTCATTTTGAACATTATCTGAATTCCTCCTTTATGCTTCTTTAAAAATTTTTATTACTACCCGTCCTGGTCATTGTTCTGGAAGAGGAGTTTGAAAATTCCTCCGATCCTGCTCCCGAAGAAAGTAAATATTATAAGTGTTATCAGGCTCATACTTATGGGATCGGTCAGAAAGGGGATAAAACTTCCTGCAGTTTTAATAAGTCCAACCCTCAGGTTATCTTCTATCATGGGACCAAGGATTATCCCCAGGATCATTGGCGGCAGGGGGATCCTTATCTTCTCAAAAGAATATCCAACAACCCCGAAGGCTATCATTATATATATGTCAAAAAGACTGTTCCTTATGGCAAAGGATCCAACGATAGAAAAGACAAGAACTATTACCATGATGATATTTCTGGGTAATTTCAGGATAGTGCCGTATATCTTGATACCGATAAGACCCACAGGAATAAGAAAGAGCTGGGAAAACAGGGCTATCATAAAAATACCCTTTACAAGATCCGCATTCTGCTGGAATATCAGTGGTCCAGGACGGAGTCCGTACATCATCATGGCTCCCAGGACAATGGCCGTTATTGAATCTCCCGGTACACCAAAAACCAGGGCAGGTATCCATGTTCCCCCCAAAGCAGCATTATTAGCACTGGTAGGTGCTATTACACCTTCAAAACAGCCCTTTCCAAATTTTTCGGGATGGGAAGAGGTCTTTTTTTCCAGGCCGTAAGCAACCCATGCTGCTATATCAGCTCCCGCTCCTGGAAGAGCCCCAACACAGGTCCCGATAAGGGCGGCCCTGATAAGGGTCCATTTTCGCTTGAATATAATGCCAAACGTTTCAGATGCAGAAACCTTCAGTTTATCCTCAATGCTTGTAGCAAGAAGTCTTTCCTTGCTGCGGACGTTTTTCAGAACTTCAGAGATACCGAAAAGGCCTACCATGGCAGGAATAAAACCAATACCTCCCATCAGTTCTGTGCAACCAAAGGCAAATCTGGGATATCCTGTAGTAATATCAATTCCTACAGTTGATACGAGGAGCCCCAGAAGAGCTGAAACGAGACCCCTTGTCATGTTCCCGCTACTCAAGACTGAACTCATACTCAGGCCGAATACACCAAGCCAGAAATACTGAAAGCTGCTGAATTTAAGCGCAAATCTCGCCAGCGGAGGAGCTATAAGGATCAATATCAGAACCCCGATAAGACCCCCCATAACAGAACAGAACAGATCAATAGTGAGGGCGAGGGAACCCTTACCCTGTTTCGTCAGTTCATAACCATCAAGCACTGCAGCCCCCGAGGCCGGAGTCCCGGGAATCCTCAGGAATGTCGCCGGAATATCTCCCGTAAATATGGATGTAAAAGAAACACCCAGTATCATTGCCAGACCTGCAAGAGGATCGAGGTAATAGCTTATTGGAACTATGAGAGCCACTGCCATCGTGGCAGTCAATCCCGGGGTTCCTCCTACCAGTATTCCGAATCCCATGGAAAGTATCCAGGGTACAAGTATTTTAAGCTGAAAAATAGTCAGGATCGTCATTACCAGGTTCTCCTATAATGAAATATTCAGGAAGCCTTGAGGCAGCTGGATCCGAAATAGCTTCACAAACAGGGCCATTATCAGAAAGACAACTACCGCAGATACAACTGTTCCCCTTATCCAGCCTGTTTTCATTCTGATCATCAGAAGAGACGAAAAGAGGAAAGTCGTTATGATATACCCCATTTTTTCCAGAAGAATAACGTATAGGAAAAGACTCCCTATGATGATCAATACATTCTGATTTCCCCAGTCCTTCAAATAGTCAGACAAGGATGATCTTTCAGACACTTTTCCTGATCGCAGAGCAAGCAGTATTTCGTAAAACCCTGTCACAATAAGCCCGTAACTAAGTAGATTCGGGAAAAAACCCGGACCAGCGAGTTTCTTTCCAGACATTATAAAAGACGGAAATGTTCTGGATCGATAGATCACAGATATAGCTATTATTACAAGTGAAATTCCAAAAAACAGACTTGTTTTCTTCTTCATGTCAGGCTCCCGGTATCCCGCCCCCCCATCAGGAGGGGGGGCGGGATCATCATACTATTTTGCGTAACCGCCAAGTTCAAGGACTTTCTTCCAGGTCATATCCTGCTCTTTACAGAAGTTGTAAAATTCTTCGGAGTTTCTGATCTTGATGCCAAAACCGTTCTTGTTCATAAAATCCTTATAGGCATCGGAAGTTACGATCTTGTTACAGGTCTCATAAAGGCTCTTAACTATCTCCTTTGGTGTACCCTTTGGAACAGCTATCCCTCTGAAAGTACCGGATGACCAGTCAATGCCTTGTTCCTTGAGAGTGGGAACATCGGGGAACCGGGTATCCCTTGTATCAGCCATTATTGCAAGGGCTTTGAATTCTCCCGATTCGACCTGGGCTGCCGCTTCAGGCAGGCTGCAGGTAATTACATCAACATGTCCTCCAAGAAGCTCTACAATAGAAGGAGCCGCCCCCTTTGTCGGTATCCAGGTAGCTGCATCCACAGGAATACCCACCTTATCGAACATTCCGATCCTGGAAAGATCCCAGATGGTTCCCGCACCGGAGCCGGAAAATTTATATTTACCCGGATTAGCCTTGACGTCATTGAGAAGATCTTTCACACCTTTCCAGGGAGCGTCTGAACGTACCATTACAGCTGAAGGATCCTGATTTATCTGGATAACATAATCGAAATCCTCGTAAGTAAGTTTGGTTAGCCCCATCCAGTGCATTGTAGTGATCTCAAGGGTCAGAAGGGTAATGTTATACCCATCGGCTTTTGCATAAGCACCGGCACCATGACCTACAGCTCCGCCTCCGCCAGTCTTATTGACAACCACAAAGGGTTCTCCATAAGCCTTCTCGAGCTCTGTTGCCATAAAACGAGCAACCCGGTCAGTTCCACCGCCTGCCCCCCATGGACAAATAACTGTTACGCCTTTTTCCGGATATGCCGCAAAACCGGCAGAAGCAACCATCAGGAATACAGCGATCAAACCAAGAATCAGTACCTTTCTCACAAAGATCCACTCCTTTCCATTCTGTTATTACTTCATTAAAACACCCTGCTTCATATCGCTTTTCTTATGCCCCTTAGTTCCACCTCCTGTTATTTTGGGAATTATGATCTTTACACAATGCATATTTTTGTACATCTTTCATTTATTGAGTCCTTTTGCTTGAGACTGGATAAAAGCTTCTATTTCATTACGGGAAGGCTGTCCACTTGTAGAACCTACAGCGCCACAGACTGCAGAAGCTACCGCATTGGCAAAGAAGGCCATATCTCCTGTTTCCATGCCTTCCAGGACTGCAACGAGAAAAGCGGAGGTAAAAGCATCTCCGGCTCCTGTAGTATCCACCACCCTGGTTTCAAAAGCATTGGAGGAAACAATTCCTTTTTCTGTTCCAATAACACAACCCCTACTCCCAAGTTTCAATCCCACATATTCCGGGCCTTCACTCAGTAGAGTTCTTACAATTTCTTCCGGATCACCCTGAAAACCAAGCAAGGAAGCTTCTTCTTCGGTTAAGGATAGAAGACTTGCAAAATTTCTTATGGTGTAAAGGGCCGTACTTCTGAACAGATCCCTGCTCCACAGAGCCTCCCGATAGTTCAAGTCATAGGATATTCTGATCTTTTCAGAAGAACAGCGGGAGAGCAATTCATATGAGGCCTCCATGCAGCTTCTGCTTATTGCCTGAGATATTCCGCTAAGATGGAAAATCCTTATTCCTTCAAAGTTAGCCAGTTTCGTATCTGTAACTGAAAAAAAGGAGGCAGCCGATCCCTTCCTTTTATAAAAGAACTGGTGTCCTCCCCTGGAATCATAGGTAGCAAAATAAATGCCTGTACCATTCACATAGTCCGTGATCACGTTTGAGAGATCTACTCCCCCCTGTTTCCAGGCATCAACAATGGCATTCCCGAAAAAATCATTCCCTATCCTGGTAAGATAGCTGGAAGGATGTCCCAGCTTGTTTACACCAAGGGCAACGTTGGAAGTGTCCCCTCCGATGGCCATTTCAAAAGAACCGGTCTTACCTTCTTTCAATCGGGTGAAAAAACCCACCATGGGTTCACCGAAACACATTACCTCTGCCATAAAAACACCTTCCCTGAATATATGATCACCGATGATGGTTTTACGATTATCTTTCTCACAGGCAGAAGATCCTGTTTTATTTCAACAGATATACTAATCCTGATTACTCCATCCGAATGTTCTGGAAATGAGTTCTGCGGTGTTTTTCGCCAACATGCCGTATTCATCAACTTTTTTGTCCTGGAAGCGATAAGCCGGAATTGAAATACTGATTGCACCGGTAGGGAGATGATTGGAGTCCAGGATTGCAGCTCCAACGCACCTTATACCCACTTCATTCTGCTGATTCTCTTCTGAATAGCCTTTATCCTTAAATTCCTTCAGGATCCCTCGAAGTCTTTCTCTGTCGATCAGCGTATCAGGGGTTCTTTTCAATAGATCTGTCCTTTCCAGGTATTCATCCAGATCCTCCTGGGGAAGAACA
The DNA here is from genome assembly GCA_016841745.1 of Acetomicrobium hydrogeniformans. Classification (GTDB taxonomy): domain Bacteria; phylum Synergistota; class Synergistia; order Synergistales; family JAFGMB01; genus JAENYO01. The sequence continues at coordinate 238,673 of JAENYO010000003.1, read as the reverse complement.
GAAAGGATAGCTCTACCCACACCGGTACTGTAGAGGGGTAGTTCCGTACCTGTTCTGGAAAGCATGCCTACGGGATGGGAACTCTCGATCTTGTAAATGTAGTATGCTTTTCTGTTTTCGTAGATCACAAGATGGATGGTTTCACTGATTTTCTCGGAAAGTTCCTGAAGGAATGGACGGGCTATATCTATGAGCCCCCTGGATCTGTTATACGAATAAGCCCAACGGAGAAAGGCCGGACCGAGAGAATACTGCTGGTGGCGATCCTGCAGAACAAGATAGTTTTCCTGGAGAGCTCCAAGAATTCTATGAGTAGTAGCCTTGGGAAGAACGGTTTCTTCCGAGATCTCTGTTATTCCCATGGGAATCCCTTTATCAGAAAGTACATTGAGGATTACGACAGCCCGATTAAGAACTTTCATCATTTCCCCCATTGTTATTCCGTTTTATGGAACAAGATTCCTTAAAATGAAACAGAATAACCTTACATCCTCCAGAAATAATTGTCAAACAATATCTAATTGAGAGTAATTGATATTTAATCTCAAATTATATTCGGATAATATCGGTAATTACAACTCATATCAGAGTGACGGAAAACGGAAGAAGCCCTCCATGCTTAACACTTTCGGGGAAATAGCATATAAACCGGAGATGATACATAGAACAGGTCAATGAAACTGGACTGTAAGAAATGTAAAAGGTCACACGCAGCATCAACAAGAGTCGTTTCATGCATGTAACCTTAAAGTCTGGTCGTTATTCGCAATTACAAAATCAACGGGCCTATTCGCCCAAAACACAATTACTCTTTGCAGATCCTACTCCCTTACCTCAACTATCATCTCTATCTCAACCGGGGTATTGAAGGGAAGCTCATTGGCAGAAAGGGCACATCTGGAATGTTTTCCCTTTTCGCCAAAAACCTCAACCAGAAATTCCGAGGCTCCATTTATAACCATGGGCTGCCTTACAAAACCGGGAGCACTATTTACAAAACCATGAAGGTTCACTATTTTCGATACCTTATCAAGATCTCCAATTGCGCTTTTTAAAATTGCAAGAAGATTGATAGCAGTGATTCTGGATGCCTCATATGCCTGTTCTTCTGTCACATCTGCCCCCACTTTGCCTTCATATTTCAAAACTCCGTTGACCCGGCAGTCCTGACCGGAGATATAGATCAGATTACCGGTTTTACGAAAAGGGATGTAGGCTGCAACTGGTTTCGCCGCTTTCGGAAGAGTGTATCCCCTCTCCTCCAGTTTTTTTTCTATGTTCATAACAAGAAACCTCCTCGAAATCTTTAAAGAACATTCTCTCTGAATAGTTCTTAAATAATTTTATTCAATATTACATAATAGTAAGAGATGACTTCTTATCAAAAAAATGAGTCTTTGCCATATCAATATATAAAGATATTTCATCTCCTACTTTCATGAACTCAGTACTTCGCATTCTTGCAATCATAGCCTCACTACCCAGAACGAAGTGGACATAACTTTCTTCTCCAAGAGGCTCTATAACCTCCACTTGAACCTTAATTGATGCAAAGGATGTTTCTTCATCATGAAGAGGTCGAATATGAAAATCTTCAGGTCTAACTCCAAATATTACATCTTTATCTAAATACTGCTGGAGTGAATCCTGGAATGAATCTGTTACTTCTAGTTTAGAATCACCAATTTGAAAAAGGATACGTCCATTCTCCTTTTTAAGGATTCCATCCATAAAGTTCATTGCGGGTGAACCAATAAATCCTGCGACAAACTTATTTGAAGGGTTCCTGTAAAGCTCTAAGGGGTGACCTGACTGCTGTAATTTACCATGATTCATGACAAAGATTTTAGTAGCCATGGTCATTGCTTCGATCTGATCATGAGTAACATAAACAATAGTTGCACCCAGTCTTTGATGGAGCTTACTTATTTCAGCTCTCATTGAAACTCTTAGCTTGGCATCAAGATTTGAAAGAGGTTCATCGAATAAAAAAACTTTAGGTTTTCTAACAATAGCTCGACCTACTGCTACCCTTTGTCTTTGACCGCCTGAAAGTTGCTTGGGTTTTCTTTGTAATAAAGGTTCGATATCCAGTATCTTAGCTGCTTCTTGAACTCGATTGTCTATCTCTTGCTTGGGAAGCTTTTTGAGTTTTAATCCAAAAGCCATATTGTCATAAACAGTCATATGAGGATAAAGGGCATAACTCTGAAATACCATTGCTATATCTCTATCTTTGGGCAAGACATCATTTACCAGAGTATCTCCTATGTAAATTTCACCTGCAGAAGCTTGTTCTAATCCTGCAATTGCTCTGAGGGTAGTAGTCTTACCACATCCAGAAGGACCTACTAGAACTGCAAAATCCTTATCTTCTATTTCGATATTGAGATTATCAACCGCTACAGTATTTTTAAACTTTTTTGAGAAACCCTTTAGCGATACATTGGCCATATTGACACCTTCCTTGAAATCTTGAGTTCTGACAATTGATAATGTCACAGAAATTGGCTTCAGAAACCTCAAAAAGCAATTTTCATCTGTGAAAAATATTTTATTTTATTCCAAGTTCTGAAAAAACTTGCTTCAATCTATCCAGGACTTTTACCAGTTCGCCTTCATCCAATGTCATAGGATTGATGAAAAAAGATCTTTCATCAAAAGGAGCGACAGCCACTCCAGGCGAACCACAGCGTAATTTTTCCTGCACGGTCGGAGAAATGTTATCAAGAGAACAATTTACAGTCAGAAAAGCTTGAGGAACAGGTTGCCCTGCCTCATTAGGAAAAGATCTGATAACAGAAATATCTTCTGCTTCTGCAAAGGCAGCAATGATCATCTGTACTTCCTTTTCACATTTGTCTCTCCTGGCTTCATGGTCCATGGTGACATATTGTTCTACTGCCGCAAGTAAACCGCACATTTCTTCACGTCCAACCTTCAGCATCCTTCCAATACCATAGTTGGGAAAACCGGTTTCTACAATTTTGTCCATAAGATGTTTTTTGCCTACGATAAGTCCACTTGCCTGGGGTCCACGAAGATCCTTACCACCACTGAAAATAACAGCAGTAGCTCCAGCCTTGGTAAAGTTCCAAAGATTATCTACTGGAGGAAGCTGTGCCGCTGCATCTACTATAACGGGAATATTAAATTCCTGTGCTATTTCGATAGTTTTATCCATTTCAAGCTCGCCGTCTGCAGTCCAGCCCCCGTTTGGCATGGCTGCATAAAATATGGCAACTGTATTTTCATTTATTGCATATCTCAGATCTTCAATACTTGTGGGCTGAATAACATTCGGATAGCCAATCTCTATCAGCTTTGCTCCGAGCTGACGAATACCCCAATCATAAGGGTTTCTATGGGAACGTTGCACTATTACTTCTGTTTTCTCTATTTGTTCTCTTGAAAGATAAGTGAAAGGACGGTCATATTTCATTGATATACACGCACCTGCTGCAATATAAAGGGATGCAGCCGCTCCGGTTGCAACATATGCCCCTTCATTCCTGGTTATCTCTGCCAATCTTGCATGTACTTTTCGCTGAAGATCCCGGATATCTACAAAATTGCTAGCTGCCAGACCCATTGCTTCCAGCGTTTTTTTACTCATACGTGAACCACCAATAACTGTATAGGTTCCCGCCGCGTTAATCAGTTTACTTACTCCAAGTTTTTCGTAAAAATCAACGGAATCTTTCATAATTAAGTAACTCCTTCCCAAAATAGAAGATCGGACAAAGGGGCTATTCTGATGGATTTTAAACATCGATATGAAACCCATTTAGGGACCAGTCAATTAAAGTCAGTTCAATTTTGTCAAAACTGACTCTATGTCGTTAGGAACACTAATCACATTTTCCAACCCTTTTTTGAATGCTTCAATGGTTTTTAAACCGCTACCAGTAAGGATAGCAACACACTTTTCTCCATATTGTATTATCCCTTGATCGTGAGCCTTCATTAAACCGGAAAAAGAAACTGCGCCTGAAGGTTCTGAAAGGATTCCATGTTTACCTGATAAATGGAAAACACTGCTCATAATCTCTTCTTCTGTCACTGCTATGGCATGGCCATTGCTTTGTTTAATATAATCGAGAGCCATTTCCCCATCTGGCGGGTAAGGTAAAGCTATTGTTATTGCTATCGTATCTTGAACTTGTTCAAGTTTTCTTATCACTCCATCACCAGAAAAAGCTGCGACCAAAGGAGCACAATTCTGTGCCTGAACAGCAAGTATCCTGGGGATCCTTTCAATTCTCCCTGACTTTTTCATTTCCTGAAAACCCTTTCCAACAGCGCTTAAGACACCGCCGCCACCCACCGGGACAGCTACCCAATCAGGGACTTCTAAAAGCTGATCTAATATTTCGAACGATAAAGTTTTGTTCCCTTCGATCTGGTAAGGATTAACTGTATTTGCAGTACAACAATTGTGATATCCTGTTTTATTGGCAATTTCTCGAGCTATATCAAGGCAGTCATTGATTGAACCATCAATAAGGATTATCTTTGCACCATAAGCAGCAGCTTGGAGATAGCGCAATTCAGGTGTTTTTTGGGGCATTAAAACAATGCAGGGTACATCTCCTTTAGCTGCATACGCAGCGACAGCAGGAGCAGCGTTGCCATCGGAAGCAACTACTACTCCCTTTGCCCCTAACTCTTTTGCTTTGGATACGGATACAGAGGCTGGCCTATCCTTATACGTTCCAGTAGGATTTAGCGATTCATTCTTTACCCATATATCAATAGTAGAAGATGTTCTGTTTCCTAAATGAAGCAAAGGAGTAGAACCTTCCCCCATGCTGATGAATGATTCACTTTCTAAAGGAAGTTTTGAAAAATACTTCCATATTCCAGGTAAATGGTTGTGGTCATTAAAGACTGTTCGCGGATCAACATATTCCACTCTCAAACTGGATTGACAAGCAGGACACGTATAAAGTCCTGATTCAGATGAAAATATTTTATTACAGGCTTGACAAATAAGTTGATACTTCATTTCAACCTCCCGGAAGAGCTCTCCTCTTAGAATTTACTTTGCAAATCCTTCTGATACTCCTCGGACAATATATTTTCTCAAGAAAATATATATCAACATTGGTAAAATAGAAAAGATTAACGAAGAAGCCATTACAGCCTGCCAATCCGTCAGGAATTGCCCCATAAATGAAGCTACTCCTACAGTACCAACCCATTTACTTTGATCAGAAATAAAAGTATATGCATACATATATTCGTTCCAGGCATCAAAGAAGGTTAAAATTGCCACCGTTACCATAGCAGGATAAGTTAAAGGCAAACTTATTCTATAGAAGAGCATCATCTTTGATGCGCCATCCATAATTGCTGCTTCTTCAATTTCTGTGGGTATATTTTCAAAAAAACCAATTAATATCCAGGTGCCTATAGGTAAAGTAAGAATTGAATCGGCTAATATCAGGGACAATAAATTATTATTCAGTCCGACAGAAGCAAAGATTTCAAACAAGGGAACGACCATTATGGCAGGAGGGATCATCTGCGTTACCAATACCACAAACAAAAGAATCGTATTACATTTAATTTTATATCTGGCAATAGAATACGCAGCTGGGACCGAAATCAATAAATTTACTACTACTACTCCCAATGCAACAATAAAGGAATTGAAGATCCATTTGATCACACTTGTATCTAGAAGAACTTCTATAACTTTATCCAGACTAAAACTCTTGAAAAATAATGAAGGTGGGTAAGCAGTAGCCTGACTCGTTGGTTGGAAAGTAGTTAATAACATCCAATAAATGGGAAATACAATAGCTATGGCCATAAAGAAAAGGATAAAGTATATACCTATTTTTCTATAGTGAACGTTCCTTTTACCAGACATTAAAGCAGGCCTCCTTCTGCTTCAGATTCTTTGAAGAATTTCATGTAAAGCACAGAAACAGCCCCTACAATTATTAATAACGAAACTGCTATTGCCGAGGCATACCCTCTGTCAAAGAACTTAAATGCCTCCGTATAAATCATAATCGCAAGGGTTTCTGTTGCATGCATAGGCCCACCCCTTGTCAGAAGCCAGATTATGGTAAAACGCTTAAAACTCCACACTACAGTTAATAAAACCAGAAACTTCATAATATTTGCTATAGAAGGCAATGTAATGTAGAAAAACTGTTGTAAGGTAGATGCTCCATCCAGGTCAGCTGCTTCATACAAAGATCTAGGTACAGTTTTAAAAGCAGCGAGGATAATTAAAGTATGCATGGGAAATAAGCGCCATATTCCCACCAGTACTACACTTATCAACGCAAGATCCCCACTCGTTAGCCACTTCAAGCCTTCGATTCCCAGGAAAGAGAGTAAATAATTGATAATCCCATGGCGGGGATTCATCATCCAAAGCCAGACAAGAGACCCCACAACATCAGGGATAGCATAGGGTAAGGTAAGAAAGGAACTTAAGATCTTTGATCCCGGTAATTTTCTTTCTTCTCCGACATCAATTGCCAATGCCGTTACAAAACCGATAAACATAATACCTACAGTGTAGAAAAAAACATATAATACGGTAACCCAAAGTGCATGCCAGAAATTTCTATCTGTTAATAATCTGGAATAATTAGCAACACTGAATTCGCCTTTAGAATATACGCTGCTTAAAACACCATAAATCAATGGATAAACAAATAATAAGACAATAGAAAGCACTATCAACAGATTAAGAAGATAAGGAACATATTCTTCGTTTCTACAGAATCTAGTAAATTTTTCCTTTAAATTGGAGATTTCAGTATTAAAAATTCCCATTTTGATGGTCATTCCCTCGCAAAAGATAGTCTTGTTTACTGGTTTCATGCTCCTGGACATTTAAATTTTCTCAAGAGGAGTAATCTACCAATGATAATGTAATGCGTTTGAAATCCTACCTATTTCTCCAGAATTTCTTTTACTAATCAAATATCATTGCATAAACGAATGGTAAAACAACTCATAGTACCTAATTCTAAGAAGATCCGGGCTGGTTTTAGATAGCCCGGATCTTCTTTTTATTTACATATTTTTATTTATCACCAAAACGTTTGAGCAGATCTTTTTCAAGTCTTTTCATTGCATCTTCGCAAGACTGCTGGCCACTCATAGCAGAAGAAATAGCATCTGCAACCATGCGTCTAATTTCAGGTGTATGGCTTTCATAACCTGGCAGCATTCTTACTACGCCTTGAGGAGAAACATCAGCATAGATCTTAAACCAGGGATATTCTTTTTCCACTGCCTCATAAGTATAAGTAAGGCCTGGAATACTGGAAATTACTGCCCATTTATTTGCCTGCTCGGGGCTAAGCAGGAAAGCTACAAATTTTGCTGCAGCCTCTTTGTTCTTCGAGTTCTTATTCACAGCATACCAATTGGTTTCAAAGGGACTTGCTGGATCAGGGAAGGGGAGTTTGGCAACACCAAGGTTCTCATACAATTCAGGGTTATTCATTTTTACAATTGAGGGCCAATAGCTGCCATCCATTACCATACCAGCATCACCAGCAAGGAACTGCTGTCTCTGGACACCAAATTCCATTCCCGCAGGCGTAGATTCCAGATTATAGATCTTCTTTAAAAATTCTACTCCCTTAATAAACTCCGGCTCAGTAACAGCGAATTTCCCATCTTTGACGATCCTGCCACCAAATCCTTCAATAACTATCATGCCACCCTGCATAATGTATGAAGGATTAGAAAGGTTGGTCGGATGAATCAGACCAGGTTTTCCTGTTGCCTTATAAATTGCGTCCGAGGCCTCAAGAAGTTCTTCAGGGGTCGTTGGAACATCAATGCCGGCTTTCTCAAAGAGAAGTTTGTTATAAGACAATCCGGCGTAAGGAAATCCTTCATAAATTACTGCAAAAGTTTTACCATCCTTTACTGCGGTTTCCTGCTGGACCGGGAAGAACTCGGAAAAACTTGCCAGATCCATTAACTCATTTAATGAAGCAAGATATCCGTGGTTGATCCATGGAATTAGAGCCATATCCTGAACAAACATGAGATCTGGTCCCCCACCAGCCTCAAACTGAGTCGTTAAAGCATCGTTGTAAGTAGAATAGGGTATAGCTACCTTTTCAATTGTAATATCGGGATTTGCCTTTTCAAAAGCATCAACAAAACTCTGCAACACATCAGAACGTCCAGATTCGTGCCACTGCCAATTAGCATATTGAAGGGTAACTTTTGCAAAGGCTGAACCTACCCCCAGTATCATCAGAAAAATCAGCGCTAATCCAAAAACTCTGAACTTAGTACTATAACCTTTCATAGCAATTACCTCCCACTTTCAAGAATTATTTGAAAAGCTTCCTTTGCTCTTTTCCTTCGTAAATAAAACTGTTCATCACCTCCCATTTTTCATTTAAGATTTAATTAGAGTAACAACTTTAATCTTTCAATTGCTTCCTCAATAACTTCCACACTAGCAGCAAAGGATAACCTCAAAAATCCTTCTCCAGCTGCACCAAAGGCTGTTCCCGGAACAGTTACTACTTGTGACTTTTCCAGCCACTCAATTGCAACTTCTTCAGAAGATTTTTTTAATCTGGAAATATTTGGGAAAGCATAAAAAGATCCTTCAGGCCATAGGCAGGATATTTCAGGCAAAGAATTGAGGCCTTCCACAATAAGATTTCTACGCACAACATAGCTTTCAAACATTTTTTCCGTTGCATCTTGAGAACCATTTAAAGCATCTATACAAGCATATTGCGAAGGAGTATTAACACAAGATGAAAAATTTTCCTGGAGTTTGACCATACTGGAAACAATATCCGAACTACCGTGAACATAACCAACCCGCCAACCTGTCATGGAATAGGTCTTTGAAAAGCTATTTACAGTCAGGACATATCCCTCCATCCCCTCCAGTGAACCTATACTTACATGATCCCTGCCTCCATAGATAAATTTCTCATATGGTTCATCCGAAATGATCATAAAGTTGTACTTCTTTGCCAGGCTCCCTATCTCAATCAATTCCTCTTTTGACAGTACCGCTCCGGTAGGATTGGAAGGGGTGTTAATGACCAAGACTTTGGTTTTTTCTGTAAGAACCTCTTTGATCGCCTCAACTGTAATATGAAATTTATCTTTCTCAAATGTGGCCACAGGAACAGCTTTTGCCCCAGCTAAATGAACCTGTCCAATGTAATTGGACCAGCTCGGAACGGGGACAATTACTTCATCTCCAGGATCAGTAACTGTAAAAAGAGACAAGGTTATTGCTTCGCAGGCCCCAGTGGTTACTATTATATTTTCGACTCCTGATCCTTTTAATCCGTTTTCTCTAGCAAGCTTTCCCATCAGAGCATTCCTAAGATCTAATATTCCGGCATTAGGAGTATATTTTGTTAATCCTTTTTTTAAAGCATTAATTGCGGACTCTCTTATGTTCATTGGAGTCGGAAAATCAGGTTCCCCTATCCCTAGATTAAGTACATTGTCATAGTGAGCAGCCTTTGCAAACATAGCTCTTATGCCTGAAGGTGGATTACTCAAAGCTCGGGTACTAACAAACATTACTTAAACCCCCAATAAAAGATATGAAAAAACTCCAAAGTTCTTACCTCTGTACTCTTCCGCTGGCATCTCCGCCCATCAGGGTCAGTACATCCTCTTTAGAAACCCTGTTGAAATCTCCATAGATGGTATGTTTAATTGCTGATGCTGCAATGGCAAAATCTATCGCTGCCTGATCTCCATCAAGATGGTTGAGACCATATATCAGACCTGAACCAAAGGAATCTCCTCCCCCGATGCGGTCCACTATATTTGTGATGCTGTATTTTCGGCTTTGATAGAAAGCATCCCTGGTGGCCAGAACTCCGGACCAGTTGTTATGGTCTGCACTAACGCTCTCCCTGAGGCTTACGGCCAGATACGAGACCTGAGGGAACATAGCCATTACCTTCGAAGCCAAAGCCCTGTACTTACTGCTGTCCAGAGATCCGGATGTAACATCCACATCGAGTTCTATGCCAAGACACTTCTGACAGTCTTCTTCGTTCGCTATCATCACATCTACATATTTCGCTACTTCGGACATTACTTCGACTGGAGGTTTCCCCCACTTCCACAATTTCTTCCTGTAGTTGAGGTCACATGATACTGTGATACTTTTTTCCCGGCACTTTTTTAGAGCCTCCAGGGTCACTTCTGCTGTACCGGATGCTATTGCAGGAGTTATCCCTGTTACGTGAAACCATTTCGTATCTTCCAGAATGGAGTCCCAGTCAAAATCTCCCGGTTTGACCTCTGCAATCGAAGAATGGGCCCTGTCGTAGATAACCTTTGAAGGGCGCATGACCGATCCGGTCTGGGTATAGTAGGTACCTACCCTGTCTCCGCAGCGAATAATATTTTCAGTATTTACATTAAATCTCTTAAGCTCACCCACTATGGCATCGGCTATGGGATTCTCCGGAAGGGCCGTCACGTAGGAAGTATTTTCTCCATAATTGGCAAGTGATATAGCCACATTTGCCTCTGCTCCTCCAGGAGTGGCAACAAACTGCGGAGTCTGAAGAATGACCTCCCGTCCCGGCGGTGTGAGTCTCAGCATTATCTCTCCGAAAGTCACTATTTTTGACATTTAGCAGATCACCTCTCTGAATGTTTCTTATTTATCTGAACGAACAGCTTTTATTGTTTCAATCGTCGTTCGAGCCTTCTTCATAACTGTCTCATAGGCTGCATCCCTGCCCTCTTCCTTAGTAAGGGCGCTTCCCAGCCCGACAGCATAGGCTCCTGCACTGAACCAATCCCCCAGATTATTGAGGGATACCCCTCCCACCGGAATTATTTCCACATAAGGAACAGGTCCGTGAACTGCCTTGATAAAGCCTGGCCCGAGAATACTACCGGGGAAGGCCTTTACAACATCACATCCAAGCTCAAGGGCTCTGACAGCTTCAGTAACAGTCTGGACACCTGGCGTACAGGCAACTCCATACCTGTTGCACATACGTATGACTTCTTCGGAGAGGCAGTGGCAGACAATAAATTCAGCACCAGCCAGTATACTCATCCTGGCGGAAGGAGCATCTCCAACAGTACCCGCCCCCAGGATAAAATCCTTACCGGAATTTTCCCTTCTGATTTCTTTAATTACATCCAGGGAACCGGGAAAAGTAAGAGAAACTTCCAGGACCCTTACTCCTCCGTCTATCATTCCTCTACCCATCTCTATTGCAGCAGGAATGTCAGGGGTACGGATTATACCGACTACTCCGACGCTACTCACAGTTTCCATGACTTCCAGCTTTCTTATCTTCCTCATTTATTCAGCACCTCCATATAATTAAGGCTTTGACTGTCCTCTATAAAGGTTATTGAGAATAACCGAATTCGGCGGATAATTCCGGGATCACTGCAGCGAGAAGAAGACCCAATTCAGCTGCCCTGGTGTCGTCACAGCGGTATATGGGACATGTAATGCTCACAGATCCAAGGGGATAACCCTCGCTGTTCAGGACCGGAGCTGCTATACAGCGTATATCGATCTCATTTTCCTGGATCTCCTGGCAGTAACCCTGCTCCGCAAAATCCTTCCGCTGTTTATAAAAGATCTGCGGATCCGTTATTGTATGGGGAGTACGTTTTTCCAGTTGTTCCTGGCTGATAAAGGATTCGAACTCCGCATCGGGAAGAGAAAAAAGGATGGCCTTGCCGGCAGCTGTGGAATGGAAAAAAACAGGATCTCCCATCCTGGAACGCATCTGAAGGGGATGTTTACTCTCTGTTTTGGAAAGATAATAGGCATGGCCATTCTCATAACTTACTAGATGAATAGTTTCGCCTGCCACATGCCATATCCTGTCCAGGTAGGGCATGGCAACGCTCAAAAGCTCTGAATTGCCCTTGCATGCCCTGGCCCACTGAAGCATTTTGGGCCCGATACGATACTGGGAATGGCTGTCCTTTATGACTGCCAGGTTCTTGTTAAGAGTCGAAAGGATCCTGTGTACAGAAGGTTTGGATATGCCAGTCGCATCTACTATCTCCTTCAGGCTGCATGCGCGCCCCTCCCTGGAGATATAATCCAGGATGGCAAAGGTCCTTTCGAGAAGTTGAAGGTTTGTATCTTTTATTCCGCTCATCGTACCCTCATTCCATTAAATGAGATATCATACTGAAATGATATCCTTTTTTACATCTTTGTCAAACTGGACAAAGATGCACATACTTTAAGAGCAATAATAAGAAGAGAATAAAGGGGTAGAAATAATAACTTTTTCGGCGGAAAGAACAGAAAAAGAAAAGGAAGGCTATCCACACATTTTACACTTTTCAGGATGACGTGTCATCTGGATGTCACGGTAAATGAGGGGACGGATCAACAGCCATCCATAAGAAATACTGATAGCCTTGATTCAAGAGTTCAAGTTGAAGATAATCCAGGTAAAAGAGGCCGGGGAGTGGATCCCCGGCCTCTTCCTTTATTTATACGTTAAACCTTGTTATTCTTCCGATCCAGGGTAACAGTATTCATCACCTTTTGTGGGAACAATGCATATGAAGACCAGATCCTCATCTCCGCTGTTGGAAAAATTATGATCCACATCGGGAGGTACATAGGCATAATCACCCTTTTCAAGATTCACAGTTACCCCATCGATCTTACCGGCAGCCTTACCACGAAGAAAGATCACATAGTGGGGCCAGTCGTGGCTGTGAAAGGGACTTGCAGCACCAGGTTTCACGGTGAATACCCTCATCACATGATCCTCCCAGAACTTACCCGGGCCAAAAACCACTCTTTTGGTGATCTGATCTTCCTCTCCGGTATTAAGCAGGGGCAATGCTTCTATCTTTCCGCAGTAGGGTTTAGAAATTGTCATATGAAGGATAACCTCCCTTTCAAAAAATATTCCATAATCATAATACAAAAGAATAAAGAAAACATTAAAAAGAGGCCGCTGGTAAGACAGGAATTCTCCAGAGGAACTCCTTTTTCATGCTTCCCGCCCTATAAATAAACTAATATTTATCTCTCGATCTCCATGCCCTTTTCAGATTCTGTTCCATACCCCAGGAGAACATGAGTTTATCAGTATTGACAATTAGAGACTGGCATCCTCTTCCAAACCAGAGATCAGAAAGCTCTGCGACCTTTTCAAGGTCAGGATTAAAGATATTCGGCATCAGAGCGACACCCCTGGATGCTGCAAGATCTATCATCTCTCCGAATTTTTCCATTACCAGGGGATGTTCCACCTGACCTCCTACACCAAGAGATACGGAGAGGTCAAAGGGACCCATCATTATCACATCAATATGGGGAACGCCTATTATTTCCTCAAAGTTTTCCACGCCCTCCTGACCTTCAACGAGGATAATGCTTACCAGATCTTCGTTGGAATGTTCAGCATGCTTTTCCCAGTCCCGGGCTACATGGCCTGCTGCCCTGACAAAGGGACAGGCTCCCCGGGTTCCCAGGGGCGGATATTTTGAGGCACTTACTGCCTCCTCTGCATCTTCCCTGCAAAGGACACCGGGATACACAAAACCCGCGGCACCTGTATCGAGGGCTTTCATGACAAGGGAGGGATCCTTTCGGGATACCCGGATAAAGGGGATAAGATCAACGGCATCGGCTGCCCTTACAAGATTTTCTGACGTTTCAATGCCAAAATATGAATGTTCAGTATCAATAACGGCAAAATCAAAGCCAGCCAGCCCCACCATTTCTACCACTTCGGGACTACCTATCTGGACCCAGGTACCGATAAGTTTTTGACCTTTTTTGATCTCGTCCTTAAAATATCTTTTCTGCATGAACTCTCCTCCTCTGTAAAATAATGACACCGGCTTAAAGCATTTCTGGCCGAGGGCCTGTATATAAATTCATAGAACCAATCAAAGTCAGGTCAGACGGAACCGGAAAAATATTGCAGGGATTCCCTCAGACTACAAGTGATCTGCCATTATCCCGAAGCCACTTCTGACGGATCCTGTAGTCTGGCATTATGGATCTCACCCTGTTCCAGAATTGTTTCGAATGATTGAGCTCTTTAAGGTGAGTAAGCTCATGGACCACCACGTAATCAATTACATCAAGGGGAGCCATCACCAGCCTCCAGGTGAAATTGATACTGCCTCTGCTGCTGCAGGAGCCCCATCTTTTTGAAGCGTTGGATATCTTCACCGAAAGGGGGTTCAGCCCTGTTATGCAGGAATAATATTCACATCTTTCACTGATTTTTTCCATTGCCCTCTCCCTGTACCAGTGGATAAGTACATCTCGAACCGGGCTTTTTCCACAGCATACCACAAGGTTATCCGTGATTTGCACATCTATCCCCATCTTATCCCCAAATAAAAGTGGATAACTTCTGCCAAGATACAAAAAAGCCTCTCCCTGAATAAATTTCTTTACAGGAAAAGGCTTTCTATTTTTCATTTCTTCAACTTTTTTCCTGATCCAACCTGATTTTTTACGGATAACATCCTGGATATAGTTCTCTGAAACATGAAAGGGAGCCCTTACCACAAGCAGGGCTTCATCAGTGACTGCAAGGGATATGCTTTGACGTTCTGAACGAATTATGCTTTCGATTTCTATATTGTAAGGATTCATTTAAAGACCTCCAGCTGTCATGAAAATACTCTTTCGTGAAGGCATGAAAACGATTACCCTCAAGGGGTATCCGTCTCAAGATCATTATGCCCCTTTCCGGCTCCAGAAAAAAGACCTTCAATGCAATTTCAGAACTTCCTCAGGAAACGAGGTTAAATATGTAGCCCAGGTAACATGTCAGGAGGAAGGTTCCCTCCCTCCTGCTAAGATAACTCCTTGAAAATGAAAGTGAAATCGCCGCCATGGATATTATTATCATGATAATGATATCAGACCTTACTATCCCCGCCATGAAGTCCAGCTTCCCGAATATGGAACATATCCCTGGAACAACAAGCACATTGAAAATATTTGATCCCATAATATTACCCAGGCAGAGATCTCCTCTTTTTCGAAGGGCTGCGATCAGGCTGGTCGCGAGCTCCGGAAGGCTTGTTCCCACAGCAACAAGGGTCAGCCCCATAAGGTGTTCCGAAACTCCCAGAAGAGCGGATATCCTGAGAGCTGAATTGACAAGAAGTTCTGCACCCAGCGGAAGCAGGCATATTCCTGTCACTATTCCAGCGATGGAAGGAATAAGACTTTTCAGATCTATTCCTGTCTGTGATTTTCTGATTTTTGAATCCATAGTGCTGTTTGACCTTAACAGGTAGAAGGTGTAAAGAAGGAAGAGTCCCAGAAGGATGAGGCCTTCCCATGGATCTATATGCCCTGTAAACATTACAAGACCTGCAAAAGTACTTGCCGTGCCAAGAAAAAAGAAATCCTTCCAGTTCCTTCTGAAATCCGTGGCAAAGGGGCTTATCATAGCCGATAAGGCAAGGATAAGACCTATATTTGTGATATTCGATCCCAGTACATTCCCTATTATCAGACCTGAAGAACCTTTTAGCATAGCAATAAGGGACGAAACCAGTTCAGGAGCAGAAGTTCCGAAAGCTACAATGGTAAGCCCAATGAAAAGGTCCGAAAGACCTGTTTTCTGCCCCAGGGCGGAAGCATATTTTACAAGTATCTCTCCTCCTGCATAAAGAATAATGATCCCTGCACATCCCATGATAACGAGCATTAACATTACGGGTCCCTCCTGTGGTTTATTCCAATAAAAAAGACCTTCAGCATGGCCACCGCCATACCGAAGGTCTCGCTAATCAGCTTTTTAAGCCTAACGGCAGGACCAGATGCTATGCACCAGGTTGTTGACCCTGCCCTGTGAAGCTACTCCCCTTCAGGAATATTATTTTCTCTGGAGATTCTAACCTGCAGAAATAAAAAGTCAATACCTGCCCATGGATCAAATTATGTATTCAGAAGAAATCTTTTCACTATTGAAAGGAAGTGGTCCGGATCCTGAAACATAAGCCCGTGGCCGGCTCCCTCAATCATCGCCAGTTTCGTTCCGGGTATCCTGGAGACCATAAATTCCGAGTTATCATTAGGGGTAAGGATATCCCTGTCTCCTGTGATCAGAAGGGTTGCAGATGGAAGATGTTCGAGTCGGTCCTTGCTTCCCTTCCATCGGTATATGGCCTCTGCCTGACCTGCCAGGGTTTCTCCCGGAATCTCCCCCATGGGACGCCAGAAAATATCCTTGATCCTTTCGCCGTTCTCCTCTGTCCATTCTCGTGGGAACAGGGCCTCTATCCAACGCATGCCCCTCTCCTCCGGAGACCCGGACCTGTCCTGAAGTCTTTCGAGAACTTTAGGATCGGGTGGAAACATACCCCCGTCACAGAATGTCGAATATAGAACCAGTCCTTCCACCGAATCGGGATGGGTCAAAGCCAGTTCCTGCGCTATGAGAGATCCCATGGACCAGCCAAGAACATGTGTCTTGTCAATCCCAAGGGCCTTAATAAGACCGTAGGTATCATCCGCAAACTGCGAGACTGAAAAAGGAAGAGAACCCCTTTCAGTCTCCCCTATTCCGCGGTTATCGAAAGTTATTACCCTGAAATCTTCTGCCAGTTTATCAATTGTCTCGGGCTCCCACAGGTTCCGGGTTGAACCGTAACCCATTATCATGACCAGGGGCGCACCCTCTCCGGTCTCGGAATAACCCATTACCATATCTCCAACCTTTATCAACAGCTGCACTCTCCTGTTCTCAATTCAGAAAAAAAGAATTCACTCTTTTCCAGGATCTCAGGGTAACATAACCTCTCTGCAATCCTGGATGGTAAAGACCTGATGAGCTTCCTCGTAGTTTTCATACTTGTAGTCACCCGGGCCGCCACTCGGTCTGTCCGGATACCATGTTTCATAAATACCCGATAACACAAGAACCTTTGCCGGCATGACATACCGGGTCCAGAACCGCTGCATTCCAGCATAATAATCATGGTCTTCAATTTTATCTTCCATGTATTCCTCCAGGTAAACGGGAAGGGTCAGAGTTTCCCCGGGTCTGATCGATGGCACGTGGAAAAAAGCCTCATGGAAAAGGTCCTCATCCCAGTTTCCATCCTTCACTGTTATCCGTATCTTTCCAGTAACCTGGTTCGTCGGAGCAGATTCGGGGTTGGTTATCTTCAGTTCCATGCAGGCTGGCCGATAGTAGTAATCAGGATCTGGCTTGAAGAAGGCATCCATATTGCCTCCTCCGTTTGCCTGTTTTCTCATTTCATCCACAAAAACATTAACGCCCCTTTCTGCAGCTTCCGCAGCTAGAAGCGGCTCTACCCCTGCACCAATGGCCTGCTCAGTGGCGACAGCCACAAGATATCCCACACCCATATCAGTAAGCTCATCGAAATTCGGAATGCCCGGGGGTACTCCTACCGCTGCCATTCCGATATTAAGACCCATTTCGAAAGCTCCCCTGAACCGTTCTCCTGCCACAGAACATGCTGCATCCAGTCCAGCGTTCTTGATATTTTCATAGGTCCTGGAGGCCCAGTTCACTGCATCAATGGCCCATTCCACAACGTCCGAGAAGAAGTCACCCACGGATTCGAGAAAGCTTTTGTCCTCCTGTCTTGGCCTCAGATCAAACTTATCGCCCTTTCGGATCAACGGTTCTCCTCCAAAAGGGTTCGGTATATCTTTTATCGCTATCACGTGATACATGGCATCCGTTGCCTGGTTCTGTATCGGGACATACCTTTCAACCCTGATCTGTGGATGAAGGGCCTCCGGTTTCTCAAAGGCATCGGGTTCCACCTTTATGCTGCCGTCATATAGGGGATCTCCATAGAGGATCCTGACCGGTTCGCAAGGAATACCTGCAGGCTGCCCATCGGGACCCAGGGTTACCACCCGCACGAAATAGTTCATGTCAAGAGAAGAAAAACCCTTATCCTGTTTCAGGTTTATCTTTGGAGCTGTCTTGAGCTTTAGCTTTGTAACTGCAGGCTGCTCCTTAGGCATAACCTGGGGGATACTCTTTTTAATGCTTACCTGTTTCACCGGCTGCAGGCTGGAAGGTTTCTGATCTGTCAGTGTTTTTATCTTCAAAACTTTCGATGGAGGCCTCGGGGCAAACCTGGAGAAATCGACCAGGAAAACTTTTGGATATTTACCATTCTGCACATTCTGCAGAACAGCGGGGCCGCTGGCAACAAGACCGGGAGGGTTTTCCCATAATGCATTATCCGGAGAAAAACGCATGGTCGAAACCTGCCATACCACAGAAGACACTCCGGTTTCGGTACTGTTCCAGCAGAACTTTACATTAAGATTCTCTTTAAAATTCCAATCCACCTGCGAAGCCTTCAGGAAGTTGTGGAACTCCCCACTGTCCCTCTGAATAGCCAGATCTGTTTTACTAACTCCAGTCAGTGAAAAGGGGACCCTGCGAATAAGGTCAATATTCGAAACGGGCTTGAGACCCTTGATAGCCAGCTTTTTTCCCGGCACAGGCAGGGATTGAAGAACTGTTCCTTTTTCTGAAAAGAAAAACTGATGGTAAACAGAAACCTGGGCAGAGGCCGGTCCGGTGTTGAAGGTGAAAAATAAAACCAGCAGGGAAAGCGAAAACAGAAGAAGATCCCTGTAAATGATAGGATTTGAAGCATTGTTGAAAAGTACATTGCTGTTTTTCTCAGAGCTGCCATTCATTTTCCCCATCTCCCTCTTCAGCGTTGTCTCTAATACCATATGCTATTTCATTATATTGAAATAATGCACAGAAAGATATGTTGAATCAGACATGGATAGAGAAAAGATACATCTCCACTAGCTCTTCAGGACAGAATGCTGACACTGTCGGAAATTGTTTTTCCTTTCCCTCGAAGGCTTCCAGGCTTCAGATTCAGAAGCCCTTCTTCTGTCCCTTCCATGGAGGAGGATCTCCCCTGCGGAACTCATCCACCCCTGGCCCTCCCAGATCCCTCAACCTCCAGGTGCCGTAAAGATAGCTGACCGCAAGAAGTCCTGCTATGGCAGGCCAGCCTGAGAAAAATGAAAACAGAAGGACTTGAAGGGAATTCTCCGACTGAAGAAGAAGGATCTGCATAAACAGGCGAATACCAAAAAATGCTGCCCACAGGAAAGTAACTTCCGAATAGGCCGGGCGGACCATGGGGTGCCAGTACCAGGACAAGGGATAGTGGCGGGTAAAATAGCTAGTCCATGCGGCAAAGGGTCGCCGTACAGGAAGGGTGGTCAGACAAAGCAGAAAAACAATCCCATTAGTCCCGACAGCCGGGATCAGTACATTTCCGGCTCTTCCTCCCATCCTTACAGCAAAAACTGCAATGATAAGGGCTAGAAGACCTCCGAGAGGATAGATGACCGCTCCGCGCCGGGCTATGTTTCTTGCAGTAAAAAACAGACCTGCAAGAATTGACAAAAGGGCAGCAGCCCGAAAACTCCATATATCCGCCAGAAAAAGGAAGATCAAAATGGGCAGAATCGCCTCGAAAAAAGAAATGTTCCCCTTCGCTATCTGGTTAAATTCATCACTGACTTCCTGAAATTTTTCCTTGATCATTCCCATTTCGAAGGCCTCACATTTTCAGATGAAGGGTAATCCTCTGGAGCGAAACAGACTTTCAGGAAAAAAATGAAAACCGGGGTCACAGGAACAACCCCGGTTTTATATTGATATCAGACCTTGTTTGTTATTTTCTCCAGAGCCTGCATGGCCTGTTCATAATCAGGTTCCTGGGTAACTTCAGACACGATCTGGATATAACGGATAACATCGTCTTTATCGACTATGAAAACAGCCCTGGCAAGCAATCTCAGCTCCTTGATCAGAACTCCCCAGTTCAGCCCAAATAATGCATCCCTGTGGTCAGAAAGGGCAAGAGCCCTTTGTATGCCCTTGGTTGAGCAGAAACGACTGAGAGCAAAGGGCAGATCCATTGAGATATTCAGAACATCCACATCACCGGGCATATTGGCCGCATCTTCGTTGAACCAGTGGATCTGAAGATCGCATACAGGGGTATCAAGGGAAGGCGTAACTGAAATAACCTTAATGTGATCAGCAAAATCTTTCAGGGTTTTAGGAACCAGTCCCTGATCCAGAACAGCAAAATCCGGAGCCTTGTCGCCCACTGAAAGGGATGGCCCCACAAGAGTGAGGGGATTTCCCTTCATAGTAATAATTCCTGTTCTTTCCATATTAGCGTCACCTCCTGATACATTATAGAAGTATGTTCATTGTATCACAGTAATGACAGATTCAATCCTCAACATGGAATCCCATCAGTAACAAGTCCCTGCCATACATCTGTTGCGAGACCTTGAGACTGTTACATGAACCTTTTAGTTACGAGGATTTCAGGCTCTGTAGAGTTACGCCAAGGGTTTCATGCTTTACGAGGGTTGTTTTAAACTTCAGAAGAGAAAAAACAGCCTGGATACAGAAACTGATACCGAAAGCAGCAAAAACCGTTCCAAGACCTACCGGTCCGCCAAGGAACCAGCCGGTAAGGACCGCAGATCCCTCAATTATTCCCCTGGAGATACCCACAGCCAGACCTGTTTTCCTTTCTATGGCAACCATGAGGCTGTCCCTGGGACCGGCCCCGAAACCAGAGCCTATGTAAAAATAGGAGGCAAAGGATATGGTAAAAAGACCTGTCAGCATAATCACTGAACCCGATACAAAGCCTCCCATTGCCGGTATCACATTTAGAGCCAGAATACGATCCATGAATATCCCGATCAGAAACATATTGAGGATCGTTCCAAGACCGAGCTTCTCCCCCATAAGAACAACAAAAATACAAATTACAAAACCGGTCAGTATGCTCACATTTCCTATGGACATACCTATAGTATTTGCTACACCCTGGTGAAAGACCTCCCAGGGAGCAAATCCAAGGCTTGCTTTCATGGTAATGACTATACCAAGGGCATATAAAAACAGGCCGAATATAAGCTTGCTCATCCGTTTTCCAAAGTTGTTCATTAAAAAAACTCCTCCATTGACAAAAATTAAGAAGATAGGTTCAGATAATAATGTATATGTATATATAATAACTTACATTTATACATAAAAATAGCTGTTTATCTCACATGGCAGGATGTTCATACCCCTGAGAAGGGCAACAGATCCAGGAGGTAAAAACAGTTCATTTTTCCGGATCTCACATGCGGGGTCAGAAGTAAGAAGCATGTCGAAACAGGGATCATCCAGAGGACGGACCTGATTTACCTTTGAACTGAAGTTAAAAGCCAGCAGGATCCGCCCTCTCTGGAAGGAAAACCACTTTTTCTCCTCCGAAAACCGTACATTGACCCCGTCAAGACTTCCATCATGCAGTTCGGGAAATTTTTTCCTTACAGCGATAAGCTTTCTGTACCATTCCAGCACCCTGCCATGATCCTCTTCGGAGAGCTCCTTCCAATTGAGTTTTGACCCCTGGAAAGTATCCAGGTTCTGGGGATCAGGAATATCCTTTTCTTTCCAACCGAAGGAAAGGAATTCCCTTCGCCGTCCCTCCGTTACGGCCCTTCCCAGTTGTGGATCCTGATGAGAGGAAAAATACTGAAAGGGCGTTCCTGCGGCCCATTCTTCCCCTTGAAATACCATGGGAATGAAGGGAGAACAAATATACAGGGCCGCTGCACACATCAGCATCCCTGTCCCTGCAAGATGATCAAACCTCTCTCCCCTGGCCCGGTTACCAACCTGATCATGATCCTGTATAAAGCCCACAAGCCTGTCTCCCCGGATTTCCGCAGAGGATCTACCATGTCTCCTCATTCTGCAAGAGGAATATTTCCCATCCCATACATATCCCTTTTTAAGTGCCTTTGCTATATCCTCGAGTTTCCCAAAGTCCTGATAATATCCCTTTCTCTCTCCTGTGAGAAAAGCATGTATCGAATGATGAAGGTCGTCGCACCACTGGGCGTGAATACCGTAGCCTCCCCTTTCCCTTGGAGTTATTATGCGGGGATCGTTAAGATCACTTTCGGCGATCACGTATTTCTTCCTTCCGTTATTACGGGAAAACTGATCCACTGCTGAAGAAAGCTCCTCCAGAAAATGAAGGGCTGACATATCGAAAATAGAGTGGACCGCGTCGATCCGGAGAACATCAAAGTGGTAATCCCTGAGCCACATTATGGCATTATCAATAAAGAACCTGCGGACCTCATCGCTGCCGGGTCCGTCAAAATTGATGGCAGAACCCCAGGGTGTAGAGTATTTTTCAGTAAAATATGGTCCATAATGACCAAGATAATTCCCCTCTGGACCGAGATGGTTATAGACCACATCAAGGATCATGGAAAACCCTCTTCTGTGGCATTCGTCAACCAGCATCTTCAGCCCATCGGGGCCTCCATAGCTCTCCATGGGAGCAAAAGGATATACCCCATCATATCCCCATCCCCTGTCCCCGGAAAAGGAATTTACCGGCATAAGCTCTATGTGTGTAATGCCAAGGGACTGAAGATGATCCAGATGTGCTGTTATCCCCTGGAAGGTTCCCTCTTCGCTGAAAGTACCCGTATGAAGTTCGTATATAATGGCAGACCCCAGTTCATGGGGCTGCCATTCGGTGTCTTTCCATTGAAAAAGGGAATGGTCAATATACCTGGAGTAACCATGAACACCATAGGGCTGCCAGCCGGACCTGGGATCAGGAAGAGGGGCTTTCCCGTCAATGGAGAACTTGTAATCCAGGCCATGTTGGATATGCTCTGAAGTGCAGACCCACCATCCTCCTGTCTGAGCCTTCATCCTGATCCTGCGATCCATGGTAACGAGCTTAAGGGACCCGACCTCAGGAGCCCATACCCTGATCTCGTTCATATACTCCACTTCGCCTTTTCATTCCCTGTAGAGGAGAGCCACAGGGAAAATCTTCAGCATATCCTCAATTCTTATCCTGTTTCCCGAAAATTCTTCTCCCGTAAAGAGGTTTTTCCAGTTTCCCTCCGGAACATTAAGAAAGGTTTCACTCCATGAACTGCCTCGTTTCAGAGGCAGTCTTGGAGTCATTACCAGGCAATCTTCGTTCCTCATGTAAGCAACCAGATGATTCGCTTTCTCTCCGGAAGGATGAAGGACACTGTAGCTTGAACCAGGCTCGAAAATGCTGGGATTTTCCCTCCTGAAATTGAGGGTTTTCATGATAAGCCACATTTTACTCAAGCCTATATCATCTGTGCTTAAATCGGGTGAACCATCGAGACCCATTGCTTCTTTCTGCAATGCAATAAGTCTTTTGTAATCCACCTCTCTTCTGTTGTCAGGATCAACAAGGCTGAAATTCCAGATCTCACAGCCCTGGTAAATATCCGGAACCCCCGGAAGTGTCAGCTTGAGAAGGGTCTGGGAAAGAGAGTTGATCCTTCCCGGCACAGTAAGTATCTCAAGAAAATTTTCAAGATCCCTGATAAAGGGGGTATGTGAAAGAATTCCCCTGGCAAAACTACTCAGCTTATCCTCATATTCTTTATCGATCCTGTTCCATGAAGTATATTCTTTGCCCTCTCTCGCAGCTTTTTCCAGATAGGACAAAAGCCTCTCATCTGAAATAGGCCAGATACCCACCAGGGTCTGGTAAATAAAATATTCCATGTTCCTGTCCGGTCCTGCCCCGTTCCAGAAAGAACTGTTCATGGCTTTCCACTCCACAACCCTCTTTTTCCATTCCCTGGGGATCTCTGACAGAAGGGCTATTCTGCTCCTTACATCCTCACTCCTCTTGGTGTCATGAGTAGAAGTTGCAAGAAGGCTTAATGGAGAGGAAACAGCCCTGTCGTTCATCTGGAAATGAAACTCTTTCAGGGATGTCCCAAAGTCGGAAGGGTCCCCTCCGACCTCGTTCAGACATATCAGGGGGTAATAACAGTAGAGGGCGGTATCTTCCACTCCTTTGGCCATTACAGGACCCGTAAGCTGCTGAAACCTGGCCACAAATTCACTCTCCATAGCTCCTCTTTTTTTCAGAAGCAGGATATCCAGAATGAACCTGAGCAGATCAAGGTCAATATGGGGAAAATGAATTGCAGCATTTCCAGCACACCTTCGAATGACTTTCCTGTCATCTCTCCCTGGCCGCCCCCTTTCGGGAGAAACATAGGTCCTGTAGACATCCATTGATACAATGAGGGCCTTGAGAGTAAAGGTTACTTCGTTCCTCATGTAATCGCGATATTTCCTGTAGTAACTGCAGATATCAAGGAGCATCTGGCTGAGGCGGTTCAGATCGCTCCCGAAAAGTTCATTCAGGACAAGCATTTTCTTATCTATGATAATTTTCTCAAAGGGTTTCTCATTCTCCGCAAATCTGTTATAAAATCTGGTCAGACTTCTCTGGGCAGAAGGATCGACGAAAAGACCTCCCGCCAGGTTAAGAAAGTCGTATCCCGTAGTACCATGGATGGACCAGCTTTTTCTAAGTTTTTCCCCCTGTACCAGTATCTTTTCCGCGACTATCCAGGACCCGGGGGCTTCCTCTATTATCCTGGAAAAATATCCTTCCGGATCCCTCAGTCCGTCAGGGTGATCCACTCTGATACCTTCAACAAGTCCATCTTTCAGCCAGCCAAGGACAAGAGAATGGGTTTCCCTGAATACCCCTTCATCCTCTACCCTCAGACCTACAAGGCTGTTGATATCGAAAAACCTTCTGTACGCCAGATCCTCCCTTGCCTTACACCAGAAAGAAAGCCTGTAGTTCTGTTTTTCCAATATCTCATCAAGGGCATCAGGATCTGAATTGACATCACTTATCACCCTGTCTGCAATATCCTTGAGGTCAGGTTCAACATTGAAAAGACGGGAAATACCTTGTTTGATGACCCTGATGTTCCGGTGCCGCAAACTGGTAGATTCATGATCGGTTACACTTGGCAGGGGAAGGTTCTCAATGGAATGTGCAAAGAAAAGGATTTCCGAATGGCCCGCTTCTTTGCCTACTGTCTCAAGAAGTCCCGATATTGATCTGGGAGCCATGGGGAAAACCCTGTTACGATAACAGATATGAAAGTCTGATCCCTCTCTTGCCAATGAGATTAGTCCTTTTTCGAGGACTCTTCCATAATGGTCCTCAAGGACAGGAAGAAGTATTTTATTTTTCATTGAAGCTTCGGGAGGTTCCCAGTCAACATCAAAGAATGCCGCATAAGGGCTGGAGGGGCCGTTCTCCAGGACGTCCCACCACCATCTGTTCTCCGGTCCGGAAATGGCCATATGGTTAGGTACTATATCAATGAGGTTTTTCAGTCCATTCTCCCGCAGGGCAGATATGAATTCCCTGTGCCCCTTTTCTCCGCCCAGCTCCTCATTTATCCTGAGAGGATCGGTCACATCATAGCCATGAGTGCTGCCCGGCGAAGCCTGCAGATAGGGAGAGGTATAGAGATGGCTTACTCCCAGGCGGACAAAATAGGGCATGAGAAGGGTTACATCTCTGAAACCGAATGAAGGCGTCATCTGGATCCTGTAGGTGCACACAGGCAGATCTCTCATTTCACATCATCTCTTCTGTGTTGCAGCACCACGAGAGACTTTCCTCCCATCATCAGATTTTGGCCCGCCTCCATTTCTGCGGGGGGATCGATGAAAGAATCTACTGCGGTATCAAGAACTTTACTCCATGACAGCCCCCATTTTTCCTCGGGAAGGGTTAAATTCACGGATTCGTTACTGGCATTTACCAGGATCAGGAAAGAATCATCCCGTACAGGCATTCCCCTGGAATCGCGGCTTGGTATGGCTTCGCCGTTAAGAAAGATAGTCATACTCCTGGTATGCCCCGTATTCCAGTCATCCTCAGTCATTCTCTTCCCGTCAGAGTTGAACCAGCCAATATCTCCAAGCTCATTGCCTTTCTTGGACCTGCCCTGGAACCATTTTTTCCTCTGGAAAACAAGATGCTCTCTCCTGAAGAAGATCAGATTTTTCGTGAAGGAGATGAGGGCATCATCCACCCTTTCCCAGTCAAACCACGAAATTTCGTTATCCTGACAGTAGGAATTATTGTTCCCCTTCTGTGTACGCCCCAGTTCATCTCCGCCAAGGAGCATGGGAATGCCCTGCGAGAGCATCAGGGTCGCAAGGAAATTCCGTTTCTGCCTTTTCCTCAGGGAAAGAACCTGTCCATCCTCTGTTGGACCTTCCAAACCACAGTTCCAGGACCTGTTATGGTCCTCACCGTCCCTGTTCTTTTCCCCATTGGCCTCATTGTGTTTTTTATTGTAGGAAACCAGGTCTTCCAGTGTGAAACCATCGTGGGCAGTTATGAAGTTAACGCTTGCGAAGGGCTTTCTGCAGGAATTTTCGTATAGATCGGAACTTCCTGTGAATCTGGAGGCAAATTCCCCTATCATCTGTTCTTCTCCCCTCCAGAAATCCCTCATACAATCCCGGTATTTCCCGTTCCATTCGGACCACAAGGGTGGGAAATTACCCACCTGATAGCCGCCCTCTCCGATATCCCAGGGTTCAGCAATAAGTTTCACCTGACTTATTACAGGATCCTGCTGAATGATATCGAAGAAAGAGGAAAGCTTATCTACATCATAAAGTTCCCTGGCCAATGTGGAAGCGAGATCGAAACGGAAACCGTCCACATGCATCTCATTGATCCAGTACCGGAGGGAATCCATTATGAGCTGCAGCACATGAGGGTGCCGGGCGTTCAGGGAATTTCCCGTTCCGGTATAATCCATGTAATAACGCTGATCCTCTTCTGTAAGCCTGTAGTAGGCAACATTGTCAATTCCCTTCATGGACAGCACGGGACCCCGGTGATTACCCTCTGCAGTGTGGTTATATACTACATCCAGGATCACTTCGATACCCTCCCGGTGCAGGGCTCTTACCATCTCCTTGAATTCCCGGACCTCTCCTCCCCCAGGATGAAGGCTGGAATATTCATCATGAGGAGCCAGGTAGCCGATGGAGTTATACCCCCAGTAGTTCCTCAGTCCCTTTTCCATAAGATAATTGTCATGGATAAATTGATGTATGGGCATAAGCTCGATGGAGGTAATCCCCAGATCGTGAAAATGCCTTATCGAAACCGGATGCGCCAGAGCAGAGTAAGTGCCCCTTATATTTTCGGGAATTTCCGGATTCCTGATTGAAAATCCCCGCACATGCAGTTCATAAATTATCGTTTCATTAAGAGGCACCTTAGGACAATGGTCATCTCCCCAGTCGAAATATGAATCTATCACTACGCTCCGAGGCATGAATGGAAGGCTGTCCATATCATTCCTGCTTTCTTCAGTGTCCCTGAAAAAATAAGGAAATACAGCCTCATTCCACTGAACCCGACCCTCTATGGCCTTCGAATAAGGGTCGATAAGGAACTTGGATGGATTGCAGAGATGCCCCTTTGCGGGGTCCCAGGGACCATGGACCCGGAAGCCATATCTCTGACCAGGACCTACAGAGGGGAGATAACCATGCCAGCAAAGAGCAGTATATTCAGGAAGATCTACGCAGATCTGCTGTCCTTCATCATTGATGATACACAATTCCACTTTATCGGCAATCTCGGAGAAAAGAGAAAAATTTGTACCTGTGCCATCAAAAGTCGCACCCAAGGGAAAAGGTTTTCCAGGCCATATCTCCAAGCTCTTCACCTCCAGCCAGGAATAAAGAAACTATAATATTACGCTACATCACCTGTTGCTATATGAAAAAACCAGCCATGTACAGGAAAGGGCTGCTTAAATCCGCAACTCTGGCTCATGAAACATCTTCACCCTCTCTGCGGAAAAGAACGATCGAAAGAGGAGGAAGAGTCAGTGAAAGGGAATGACTTTTCCCGTGGAAGGGAACGGGTGAGGCTTCTCTACCCCCCATATTTCCCTGGCCGCTACCTCCGTAAACAGGGGAGTCGCTGTTGAGTATCTCCTTCCACCATCCACCGGAGGGTACACCAACTCTGTAGTTATGCCTGGGAACTGGGGTAAAGTTACATAGAACGAGGATCGTAGGATCTGAAAGGGAACCTTTACGCAAAAAAACCAGAATGCTGTTTTCAACATCATCACAGCTGACCCATTCAAATCCCTCGGGATCAAAATCCTTCCTGTAAAGGGCAGGGGTATTCCTGTAAATACCGTTGACTTCCTTAACCCATCGTTTTATCCCCTGATGAGGCGGATATTTCAGAAGATCCCAATCCAGGCTCTGTTCGTGATCCCACTCTCTTCTCTGCCCAAACTCTCCTCCCATGAAAAGGAGTTTCTTCCCGGGATAGGCCGTCATATAGCCTAGGAAAAGTCGGAGGTTGGCAAATTTCTGCCAGTCGTCTCCCGGCATCTTCTCAAGGAGTGATCTCTTTCCATAAACAACCTCGTCGTGAGAAAAGGGAAGAAGGAAATTCTCGGAATAGGAATATATCATTCCGAAGGTAAGACGGTTATGGTGAAATTTACGATGGACAGGATCTTTTGAGGCATAGTCAAGAACATCGTGCATCCATCCCATATTCCACTTCATTCCGAAACCCAGGCCTCCTACGTGAACCGGACGGGTGACCATGGGCCAGGATGTAGACTCTTCTGCAATTACCTGTACATCCGGGAATTCCCTGTAGATAGTCTCATTCAGTTTTTTCAGTAACGAAATGGCCTCGAGGTTTTCTCTTCCCCCGAAGCGGTTCGGTATCCATTCCCCCTCATTCCTGGCATAATCCCGGTAAAGCATGGAAGCAACTCCATCGACCCTCAATCCATCAACATGATACTTTTCCAGCCAGAAAACAGCACTGCTCAGAAGAAAGGCCCTTACCTCGTTGCGGCCGTAGTTGAATATGCAGCTCCTCCATTCGGGATGAAAACCCTCTTTCGGGTCCTGATGTTCGTAGAGATGGGTCCCGTCGAAAAAGACCAGGCCATACTCGTCGTTCGGGAAATGAGAGGGTACCCAGTCCATGATCACCCCGATCCCCTGCTGGTGAAGGTAATCGACCAGAAACATCATATCCTGAGGGGTTCCGTATCGGCTTGATGGAGAAAAGTAACCCAGAGTCTGGTATCCCCAGGAACCGTAAAAGGGATGCTCCATGAGCGGGAGGAACTCTACGTGAGTAAAATTCATCTCCTTAACGTACTCAGCCAGAAGGGGAGCCATCTCCCTGTAGGAGAGGGACCTTCCGCCCTCTTCCGATACACGTCTCCATGAACCCATGTGTACCTCGTAGATGGAAAGGGGTGAATCCATTGAGTTCAAAGCCCCTCTGCCGGACATCCATTCCCCGTCATGCCACTCATAGGCAAGATCATGGATCACCGAAGCGGTCTTCGGAGCCGTCTCCCAGGCAAAGGCAAAAGGATCCCCCTTGTCTACCCTGTACCGCTTTTGCAGTGAAACAATGTGATACTTGTATCTTTCTCCATCCGGAAGCCCCGGGATAAGGCCCTCCCATATCCCCGAGAGATCTTTCCTTGCCCTTAACGGGTAAATATCGGGTATCCATGCATTGAAATCCCCAACCACGGAAACTCTTTCCGCATTTGGTGCCCACACTGCGAAATAGACCCCTCCGGGATCACTCTCTTTCAGTATATGGGCTCCAAGCTTTTCAAAAAGGTGAGTATGGTTGCCCTCCCTGAAGATATAAATGTCCTCATCAGAAAAGAGGGTAAAATCGTAAAGGACCTTTTCTTTTTCTTTACTCATCTGAATTCCTCCTATGCCTCTTTTCTCTCATCAGACGCCCCTCTCCAGGATATTGCGTATCCCTTTAAGGGGTGTGAGAATCCATTCGGGACGGTTATCCATCTCGTATCTGATCTCATAAAGGGCTTTCTCGAGCAGGAAGGCTTCCAGAAGTATCTCGATCCTGTTTCTGTCAGCAGGAATGAATTCAGCGTTACCTGCTCTTCCAAGATAGGCATGGAGAAACACCGAGCTCAACGCCCTGTAAAGGGGGTCAAGAAGAGGCTCCAGTATGGGAGCAAGTTCAGGTCGGAGAACGATCCGTTTTCTAAAGGACGTGGAAACCGCATAATCGAAGGAACGGATCATCCCGGCCACATCCCTGAAGGGAGAACGTTTCAGTCTCCTTTCGCTAAAGGGTCTTGCGGGCTCGCCTTCAAAATCAATGATCATGAAATCCTTGCCTGTGAAAAGGACCTGGCCAAGATGGAAGTCTCCATGTATCCTGATCTTGCATGAATCGATAACTCCTTCGGTCAATCTGCGGATACGGCGCAGTATTTCGGCCTCTGCCTTCACGGTTTCGGCGGCCTCTGCCTTCACGGTTTCCGGTAGCCTCTCAAGATTTCTTCGCAGGGCAAGAAGAGTTCTCCTGACCTGCTCTCTTACGCTCTGGTAAACCGAACGCTGATAGAGGGCTGAGAAACGCTCGGAGACAAAGTCCGGATCGGACCGGCCAGAGGCCAGGGCTATATGGAGTTCTGCAGTTCTTTTACCGAGCAGCTGGATCATTTCCAGAAAAAACTCACCAATGGTCTCTGTAAGAAGGGGCTGCTGACCATGGAGATCGGTATCCAGAAGGGGGGGGGCCCAATGCGCAAGATCTCTGAACTCTTCAGGCCTGGCAAGGATGCTTTCAAAGCAGGTATCGAGAGTACCAAGAGTATAACCCCAGGCATCTCCCTGATTGGGGACATAATCCTGAAGTATACCCACCGTCAGGGGTACCCCCTCTCCAGTTCTGTATTCAAGGATCCCCCTGAACACAGGCACATTCTGAAAAGCGGCTTTCTTCGAAAGGAAACCCGCCAGTTCCTTTTCCGGGTTCAGACCTTCCTCCAGTTTGCGAAAAAGTTTAAGGACAAGCTTTTTTCCATAGAGGATGGAAGAGTTGCTCTGATCGAGTTTCATAATTTGAGAACGCACGGATAGACCAGAGACGAGCCCTTTCAGACCTGTTCCCCTTCCTGAAAAAGCTCTTCCCTCTTCACCTTTCAGCATCCTGCTGTGGATCAGAAGATGAAGCAGTTTTTCCCTGAAATGCTCATCATGAACCCCATCGTAAAGAACACCCTCGCCAGACATCAGAACCACTTTCGCAATGACCGCATCCGGGTGATCTTCCCTGAGTCGGAATGCGCCGTCACCTGTCGCGAGAGAAAGGGGGAGCAGGTAGGTCTCTGAGGAACCCTCCGTGAACTGGACCCTGGTAAAAGTAAGGAAGGAAAGATGGGAATCCAGTTTGAGAGTAAAATGATCCATCAGGGATACCCTGCTGATGGATCGTGATTTGGAACCGAACCACCGGCACTTCTGCAGAAAGGCAGGGAGAATTTTTTCTTCCAGGGCCTTCCGGGAAATCCCGAAAAGAAGATCCTCCCATTTCGAAAACTTCAGTTCGGGAATCTCCCTTGTTCCTGAAACCTCGATGGAATCTTTTTCAGGTGCAAGAAGAAACCAGAAATAATCGTGAGGTCCAATGGTCAGGAGGTAGGGACGCTCCTTTATTTGGGGAAAGCTGTTCCCACTGACTATCTCTTCAGGCATCAGGCCCGCATATTGGAAGAGATCAAGTTCCACGACCTGAGAAAAACCGGACAGGTTGGCCACAACGAGTATGATCTCATCTTCCCAGTGACGGATGAAGGCAAGTATCTTCGGGTTTTCCGGAGCAAGAATCTCGATCTGCCCTCTGCCAAAAGCTCTGAAACGCTTTCTGGTGGTCAGAATCCGTTTGGTCCACCATAGAAGTGAGGACTGGCTGGTTTCCTGGTTCTCCACATTGACCACCTCAAAATGGTATTGGGGATCTATGATGGGAGGAAGGAATAGTTTCTGGGGATTAGCCCTGGAAAAACCTGCGTTCCGGTCGGCCGACCACTGCATGGGAGTCCTGACTCCATTTCTGTCGCCGAGGAAGTAATTGTCTCCCATGCCTATCTCATCGCCATAATAGATAACGGGAGTCCCGGGAAGGGACAGAAGAATGACATTGATGAGCTCTATTTTCCGCCTGTTGTTTCCCATCAATGGCGCAAGCCTTCGGCGGATGCCCAGATTTATCCGGGCCTGCCTCTCCCTTGCAAACACCCTGTACATGTAGTCTCTTTCTTCGTCAGTGACCATTTCCAGGGTCAATTCATCATGGTTTCGAAGGAACATGGCCCACTGGCATATATCCGGGATATGGGGGGTCTGGTCCAGAATGTCCACCAGGGGAAACCTGTCCTCCATCTGAATGGACATGAATATCCGCGGCATTATGGGGAAATGGAAGGCCATATGGCACTCCTCACCCTGCCCGAAATATGCCACAGCATCTTCAGGCCACTGGTTGGCTTCCGCAAGAAGCATGGTGCCCGGGAAATGGCTGTCCACATGGGTTCTCAGGCTTTTAAGAAAGTCGTGGGTCTCCTGGAGGTTTTCGCAGTTCGTCCCTTCCCGTTCGAAAAGGTAGGGGACAGCATCCAGCCTGAGACCATCCACACCCATATCCAACCAGAAGTCAAGCACCTTCACCATTGCCTTCCTTACCTGAGGATTCTCGAAGTTCAGATCCGGCTGGTGGGAGTAGAAACGGTGCCAGAAATAGCTGCCTGCAACAGGATCCCAGCTCCAGTTGGAGGTCTCAAAATCCTGAAAAATGATGCGCGCATCACTATATCTCTCGGAAGTGCCGCTCCAGACATAATAATTACGCCATGCAGAACCCGGTCTCGCTCTCCGGGACTTCTGGAACCAGGGATGCTGGTCCGATGTATGGTTGAGGATCAGCTCTGTGATAACCCTCATGCCTCTGGAATGGGCCTCTTTGAGTAAACGCCTGAAATCCTTCAGATTTCCGTAATCCGGGTTAACATCCATGTATCCCGAGATATCATAACCGTCATCCTTCAAGGGAGATGGATAAAATGGGAGAAGCCAGATCGCCGTCACTCCCAGGTTTTTAAGGTAGTCGAGTTTTTCCAGCAAACCCCGCAAATCGCCAATACCATCGCCATTATAGTCAAAGAAAGACTTCACGTGCAGCTGATAAACGATTGCATCCTTGAACCAGAGCAGATCCTGATCTCCGTCTTCTGACAGAATAGACATGCTTTCTCCTCCCCTCACATGAAGTAGTCGAAATCTGATTCTTTCCGAAGTGTCCGATTTACAATAAAAATTCCTGCCGGCAGGATGCCGGGATCCAGATCCACACGATTGAACTCTCCCTGCCAGAGACACCTTTCATCGCTGATGAGTTC
This sequence comes from Acetomicrobium hydrogeniformans, assembly GCA_016841745.1. Classification (GTDB taxonomy): domain Bacteria; phylum Synergistota; class Synergistia; order Synergistales; family JAFGMB01; genus JAENYO01. Next base: position 205,498 of record JAENYO010000003.1, on the reverse strand, counting down.
ATGAAGCATATAGGAATCCTCCGAACTTATGCCAAGATCCCCGATAGGGACCCTTACCGTACCCGACTGCCTGTGGAAAGGATCCAGGTTGACAGCCACCATGACGACATTCGAGAGGTCTTCCGTCCTTTTTTCGAAAAAAATGATCTGGTCGTTGTCCACCTCGTAGAACTTAAGGTTGAAGGTTTTCCAGAGTGCCGGATTTTCATTTCTTATGCGGTTCACCCTTTCTATAAAATCCCTGAGACTGGCGGGACTGTTCAGATCCCACCTTTTTATCTCGTATTTTTCGGAATCCGCATACTCCTCTCTGTCTTCCATAGCCTCGGATACGCAGAGATCAAAAGCAGGTCCATAGATGCCGTAATTGGATGAAAGGGTGGCCGCAAGGACAAGCCGTGAAACAAAGGCTGCCCTGCCTCCGAACTGTAGGAACTGGGGAAGGATGTCAGGCGTATTGGGCCAGAAATTGGGCCGGAAGTATTCCCTGAGCTCTCCCCTGATCAGCTCTTCCAGGTAAGTCTGTAACTCTGATTTTGTATTGCGCCATGTGAAATAGGTGTAGGATTGACTGAAGCCCACCTTCGCCAGCCGGGACATAACCCTGGGACGAGTAAAGGCCTCCGAAAGAAAGATCACATCGGGATGATCCTTTCTGGCCGAATTAAAGAGCCATTCCCAGAAAGCAAAAGGTTTCGTATGGGGGTTGTCCACCCTGAAGATCCTCACTCCCATATCTATCCAGTGGAAAAGGATACTTCCCAGTTCATCCCACAGGGCCTGCCAATCCTGACATTCAAAATCGAAAGGAACAATATCTTCATACTTTTTAGGAGGGTTTTCAGCATACTGAATGACTCCATCCGGACGCCAGCGAAACCATTCAGGATGCTCTTTAACATAGGGGTGATCGGGAGAGCATTGAAAAGCCAGATCCAGGGCTATTTCCATGCCCCATTCCTTTGAACAGCGGATCAGAGACAGGAAATCCTCTTCTCTCCCCAGTTGGGGGTGTATGGATTTATGCCCGCCTTCTACGGATCCAATGGCCCAGGGACTGCCCGGGGAATCCGGCCCTGCAGTTATGGAGTTGTTCCTCCCCTTGCGGTTGATCATACCGATGGGATGGATAGGCGAAAGATAGAGTACATCGAAACCCATCCTGGAAATTTCAGGGATCTGCTTTTCCAGGTCCGCGAAAGTACCATGCCCTTCACCTTCTCCCCAGGATCGGGGGAAAACTTCGTACCAGGTACTGAAGCCGGCCTTCTCCCTGTCCACCCAGAGGACCAGTTCTTTTTCATAAAATGAAATACGGTCCTCCTCGACATATCGGCTCATGAGGATTCCAAGTTCAGGACTCAAAGCTATCCGGGCCGCCCGAAACCCATCCTCCTGGCCTTCAATGCTCCGGCACCACCCGTCGAAGATCTCATCAGCATCCTCATCAACCCGGGACCTGGCTTCCTTGATCATCTCTACCCCTATCAATAGTTCCTGTTCTATTTCCTGACCTGCATATATCCTTTTTTTCAGATCCTCCTGCCATGTCAGAAAGTGATCAATCCATCCGCAGACCGTGTAAAACCATGCTCCCATTTCGTCAGCCTGGAAGCTTCCGGTCCATCGGTCATTTTCGAGAGGGCTCATGAAAACCCTGTTCCAGGAAACCTCATCGGCCTTTCTGTACATGAGGCAGGCCACCACCTGGTCGTGACCATCGGCAAAGACATGGGCCTCAACTTCGACCTTCTCTCCTGCGATCCTTTTCACCGGAAACCTTCCGCAGTCGACCTCCGGACTCACGGCCTCGATAGATACACGTTTCCTACCTTCGATCATACTGAGATCACTCCCTCTAAATCGGGGAAATACTGGGGAAAATTATGGGTTTTAATATCCTCTTTAATAGAATTAATCTTAATTACAGGAAAAGGGAAAGGATGGTTTACGATGAGAATAACAATGAAAAAGCAGATTTATCTAGAACTCACAGGCCCCCGTGTTTAACCAATTACTCATAATTATACCCCAATGGCTTTACGATTTCCAAGTAGAGCAGTGAAATATCATTGATTCATGATGATAATATAAGTAGACTTCGTAAAGATTCCCCCTATGCAGGATATGAACAATAAATTCCAGTTACTCTGCCATTGTCTGAGTATTCCATGTACATCAATGTTCTGCTTGTCAGGGAAATCAATATCCATTAAGATGAATTTACAGTTATGTGACCTGCTCCCCGAAAAGTGGTCCAGTTAAAATGCGAAAAAGTTGCTAAAATTGGACCCATTGAAAAATATTCATATTTCTATTATTACTCGCCATAAATTCAGAAGTCGTTTTTTATTCTAAGAAAAATATAACTGTGGAATAAAATACACTATTTATAACGTTAGGTATATTTTTCCTGTTTCTTACCTTTTCACAAGTTTTCGGGAAAAAACCTGCTCGTAGAGAAGTATCACTCCGGTTGTGACCAGAGCAAGAACCACAGCAAGGGAATCGGCCTTTTCAATATCAGCGGCCAGATCCGATACATGGGTAAAAATAACGAGGGGAAGGATCTTCACGGCCACTCCTGTGAGGGCAAAAGCTGTTCCATAGGCTCCCATGCTTACGGCAAAAAGAAGAGAAGAACCAGCAAGGATAGCGGGCCCAAGCATGGGCAGCAAAACCTTGAACAGCACTGTAAAAGGCCCTGCCCCAAGACTGACTGCAGCTTCCAGAAGGCTCCAGTTGGCATTGCTCCATGCGGAGATCATGGTAAGGATCATCCTCGGGATCAGGAAGTAGAGATAGGCCACCATGAGCCCTCTCCAGGTGAAGAGGAAGGCTGAAAATTCAAGAGGATTTATGCCGAAGAACTGTTTAAGCAGAAGAGTGAAAAATCCGCTCGTCCCCAGAAGAACTATGAAAGAAAAACCTACCACAAGTCCGCTGAAGGTGAGGGGAATGGCGTTTATGGAAAGAAGAAAACCTCTTGTTTTTCGGCCGCTTTTGTGAAGAGCATACGAAAGGGGAATCCCGATCAAAGTACCCAGAAGAGCGGTGCTGAAAGACAGGATAAGACTTGTAGCAAGGGATTCCCGGTAAAGCCCTTTAATGAAAAGAGATGTGTAATTGACAAGGGAAAGCCTCCCCTCGGAGAAGAGGCTTTCCAAGAAAACAAGCACAAAGGGCCAAAGCAGGAACACTGCCAGAACGATCGTTATGGGAAGAAGCAGTATATATATCCAGCCCCGGCGTTCCATTGTCTTTGCTACTCTCCAAGAACCTTGCTGCCCCAAAGATCTGAAGCTTCTTTCTGTACTTCCTTTGCTTTCACCCAGTCTACATCCATAACTCTTTCATAGTCTGAATCGGGAAGGAACTTGTCAGCCACTTCTTCCGGGAAATCGAATCCCGGAAGGATTGGCCGGACAAAGCCTTTGGCGAAGAGCCCCTGGCCTTCTTCGGATGTAATGTAGTTGAGCCAGAGTTTTCCGGCGTTGGGGTTGGGTCCGCCCTTTACGAGGCTGATGGCATAGGGGGAAGCAATTGTTCCCTCTTCCGGTATGACGATCTCAATATCATCACCGAGGCCTGCTATGTATTTTGCCCTGTAGGCATTCATATCGTAGGTGATCCAGACGGGGATCTCACCCTTGATGAACTTGTCATATTCTGTAGTTTTCTCTATCATGCGGACATTTCCGGCCTTCTGAAGCTCGGCAAGATAGTTGATACCCGTCTCCATGTTATCCAGGTTTCCACCATTCGCATAGGTAGTGGCTATGGTTATGGCGTAACCGATACCGGTGGTCCTTGGGTCTAGATAGACAACCGACTTCTTGTACCTGGACTCAAGCAGATCCTGCCATCCCATGGGAACATCCTTCACAAGCTTCTTGTTGATCACGAAGACAATAGTAGCCTTGTGAATACAGAACCACTTGCCTTCGGAATCCTTGAGGGTCTTGGGGATCCTGTCAAAATTAGTGGGCTTGAAGGGTTCAGTCAGACCTTTATCTCCGGCTGCTGCTCCGAAGGGCATGAAATAATAGGCAGTATCGCCCTGGGGGTTGTTCTTCTCCTTATCGAGACGAACAACTGTGGCACCGCTTCCAAGATCATTATAGTTGATCTGGATTCCGTACCTTGCTTCAAAACCGTCAAAAAGAGCCTGCCAGTTAGCCCATGTGGGTCCTGTGTCATAACTGTTAAGACCGCTTTCCTTCTTTGCTGCTTCATAGAGATCCCTTTCACCAGGATATAGTTCCTTGGTGATATCCGCTGAAGTTGCCCCTGCAAAGCAAAGGGACACTAAAACAAAAAGAACCATAAGCTTACGCATACTTCAACACCTCCCTGTAAACAGGTTTGTATTTTTCCCCGGTCCATCCGGGAAATCTTATTCCTCTCTTATGAGAAGAGTATTTTCGGGAGCAAAATAGAGATCCATTCTTTTACCTGTAGATATTTCCTGAAGGTTCTCATTCAGAAGGTCCACAAGAAACATCTCTCCATAGCTTTCAACAGCAAGTCTGACAAGGGGACCGAGAAAGATCTTTCCCCTGCAGACACCACTCACAGAATTGGACTGACTTTCTTCTGTCTTCTCGATCTTTATCTTTTCCGGTCTTATGGATAACCAGCATCTTCCCGGCTTTAACCCGCAACTACAGGCAGCAGACACAGTACCTCCAGCCCATCTAAAGATCTCATTTCCCTTGTAATCACCCTTAATAAGGTTGTTAACCCCTACAAAATTGGCCGAAAAAAGGGTTGACGGTCTAGAGTAGATCTGTCCTGGAGTACCTATCTGTTCTATCCTGCCAGAATTCATCAGGGCTACCCTGTCAGAGATGGCAAGGGCTTCCTCCTGGTCGTGAGTCACATAAATGGTGGTTATACCGCTTTCCTGCTGGATCCTTTTGATCTCAAATCTCAGCGTATTTCTTACTTTGGCATCAAGTGCAGAGAGGGGTTCATCCAGAAGGAGCACTCTGGGCTCGATGGCCAAAGCCCTGGCGAGGGCTATTCTCTGCTGCTGACCTCCGGAAAGTTCATTAGGGAAGGAAGTTGCCTTTGCTGAAAGACCCACCATTTCGAGCAGTTCCGTAACTCTGGTAGTTATCGTCCCCTGCTCTGCCTTTCTTGCCTTCATGCCAAAAGCAACATTTTCCGAAGCTGTCATATTCGGGAAAAGGGCATAATTCTGGAAGACGATCCCCACATCCCTGTTTTTAACACTGACCCTGTTCATATCTTTGTTTCCAATCAGCACTTTTCCCGAATCGGGACGGATAAAACCTGCTATAAGCCTCAAGGTAGTTGTTTTGCCGCAACCAGAGGGACCGACCAGGGAAAGGAACTCACTTTTCTCGACACAAAGATCAAGAGAAGATATGGCAGTAGTCCTGCCAAATTTTTTTGTTACGCCCCTGAGTTCAACCTTTGACAAGATCATTACCTCCAGATATGGAAGAAAGAGCCATCTCTACTGCCTCTTCGGGACAGGATGCCATCATTGCAGGAAATATATTTCCTTCTTCATCAATAGCTTTCCAGGTTGCAAGGCCCACAAGAGGCTTCCCGGACTTGAGGGCAAAACCGATCTCTGACAGGGTCCCAAAGGCACTGCCGATCGATATGACAGCTTTCCCGGCTGAAACTACCAGAAGATTCCGGGCTTCACCCAGACCGGTCGGAATGGGAATGGTAACGTAGGAATTAGCTTCTTCTATACCACCAGGCAGAAATCCTATGGATATCCCTTCCTCCTCGAAAGCTCCCCGGCATACCGCCTCCATAACCCCGCCTCTTCCTCCGCAGGCCACAATACATCCTCTTCGGACAAGCAGCCTTCCCACCTCAAGGGCAAGGGCATATATCTCACTCGAAGCCGTTGATGTACCTATAACCGAAACAATTATTGTAGCATCCGAACTGTTCAACAAGATTGGCACACCCCCTATTATGCAGAAAGGCTAACTTTGTCTATTCTCGTTCTGAAAATAAAACTCATACCGATCACCCCGAAAAGACTGACAATGGACATAAGGACTAGAAGGGTTGTTGCTGCACAGGCAAAACCGGTACTGACGTAAAAAGCCTGGTAAAGGACAACCGGATAGGTCTGGGAAGTCGATCCGGTCACCATAACGGCAAGCTGGAATTCTCCAAGGGACATGGCAAAGGTCATTATGGAACCGGATATCAGTCCAGGAAGCAAATTGGGCACAAGAACTTTGCGGGCGAGGAAAAGAGGCGACGCCCCCAACGAAAGGGCTGCATCCTCCAGGGTATTCCAGCCTATCAGTTCCATGTTGGCCATCAGAGGTTTGAGCATGAAGGGCATGGTGAATATCACATGGGCCCCCAGGAGAAGCTGCCAAGTCCCCACAAGAGAAAAGCCTGGCCAGTTGAAAGCCTGGACAAGCCCCAACCCCATTACTACAGGCGGGACAGCGATAGGAAGAAGAATTATAAAATCAAAGGCCCTGGTAAGCCAGTCCTTATTCAGAACATACACCGCATAAACAGAAGAGATAGCCAGGAAGGCATTTATGAGTACCGTCAAAGAAGCCACCTGCAGGCTCATCTTCATCGCTCTCACATACATGAGCCTGCTGAACAGCTTTGCGTACCATTCAAAAGTAAAACCTGTCGGGAGAAGGGTTCCAAACCATTTTTCACCGAAAGACCCAATCATCATCAGGATAATAGGAGCTATTATGAAGAAAAGATACATGATACCGACAGTCAGGAAGAGGGATTTTTTTATCATTTTTCCAGCCTTTTCGCTTCTGGGATGTTTGATAGATATCCGTTAAAAAGCTATGCTACTACTGAACTGTAAAGAAAGGGTTATAAATATATTTCATTTATGTAACGGTGAGAAGAGTTAATTACATGGAAAATTATAAACTGTCTGGGCAAAATGTAAAGTCTTGTAACATACCTGACTGCATCTTGATTTCTACAAAGATACAGCCAACCATGATTCCTGGGATTAGTAAACTCCATTTTCCGCTCACCCAGGCTCCATTCAAGATTTTACTTGTAATAGGAATGATTAACTATATAATGAAATTGCACTTATGCCCCAATACCTGTAGCGGAATGTGCACTTCCATATATCTTTATATCCCTACTTTCCTTCTCTCTGAACACAGCTGATTATCTATGTTCTTTCGTACCTGCAAGTTATGACTAACAAAAGAAACAGCAGCATTTCTGTTGTCCATATTTGAAAGGAGAGTGACAGCAAGATGAAGAGATGCATCTGGTTAACGGTCGCATTTTCTCTGATACTTCTTCTACTGGCCGCAGGAGCAGGTTTCGCTGATACCTGGTATGTAGCTACAGATGGAAGTGACAGCGATCCAGGAACCCAGTCCCAGCCTTTCGCCACCATCCAGGAAGCCGTTGACAGTGCTTCCGATGGAGACACCATACTGGTTGAAGCAGGAACTTATTACGAAGACGTTATCGTCTATAAGGACAGGCTTACCCTCAGGTCCCTGGTCACCTGGGGTGCCACCATCGATGGCGTAAACTACGGGATCGAGCTTACAGGCAACGGTCTAACAGTCGAAAAATTCACCATAGAAAATTCTGACTGTGGAATAGCTGTCAATGTAAACCAGACTGAAGATGTGAAACTCTCATCAAACTGGATCTCCAATACACAAACCGGAATTTACTTCCATTGGAACGCAGAAATTGATGGTTGTTCCTTTACTATCGAAGACAATATTGTATACAGCACTGGAAACGGGATCTTCATGGAAGGAGATATGGGGCTTTACCAGGATGTGGATATAAAAATCCTTGACAACTCCGTAGATGGACCATCAAGTGGAATCATTTTGAATTACATTTACGGCGGAAACGTAGAAATATCAGACAACAGTCTTTATGAATGCAGTACTGCCGGCATTTATGTTGATGAAATAGACCCTGACGGGGAATCAGTATCTTTCAAGATCGAAAACAACAATATAGATTTTTCAGGAACCAATGGAAGTTACGGCATTTACATGAATAACGCGGAAAGAACCACATGGGTCAAAGGAAATACCGTTACCGGTGATTATGATTCCGGGATCCATATAGAAAAACTCGGGGTATCCGGATCAGATCCATTGTTGGTTTATGTGGATGAAAACAAAATAACCGGCGGTAACTGCGGAATTTACCTTGTAGAATTATTCGCGGATATGACGGGTTCAATTTATCTGCGTAAGAATGTAATAGCAGATTGTTTCCCAGATTCGGGAAATGGAGACGGTATCCATCTGAAATATATCGGATATACAAGTAACGCCAGTGGATTCAATTTATACTGCGAGGAAAATGTTATTTTCGAGTGTGAAGAAGATGGTCTTGACTTTGAAAATCTATTCTATGGTAGCACTGGAAAGGTTGAAGTCCGACACAACAGTTTTCTTGACAATGATTATGGACTGTACATCAGTCACGAAAATTACCTGGAAGATTCAATCTTCGTGGTTGAGAACAACAATTTTGAAGGCAACCTGACATACGGCCTTCTTAACGACACCGTCCCCGGGACCCTGATCGACGCGAAAAACAACTGGTGGGGGGACCCAAGCGGCCCTTATGACCCTGATTCTGCTATGGACACCCCCTCTTACGACAACCCCAACGGCCTCGGAGACACGGTTTCAGAATATGTAGATTATTCCCCATGGAGGGAAAGCCCTTACATCTCCGGAGAGGAAAGTTCCGGCGGCGGCTGTAACACCGGAGCATCTATACCTGGCCTTCTACTGCTCATCCTTCCCCTCCTCGCTCTTGCAAGGTTTAAAAAGAATATCTAAATCACCATTCCACAGAACAAGACGAGGCCCGGAGAGATCCGGGCCTCGTCTTGTATAGGATCCTTATTACAGTTTATTTATTAAGTCCTCAAGAGGCTTTCAGATTCTGCAGGGTTACCCCCAGGGTTCCATGCTTAACCAGTGTGGTCTCGAATTTCATCAGGGAGAACACTATCTGGATACAGAAGCTTATTCCGAATGCTGCGATCACCGTTCCAAATCCTACAGGACCTCCCAGAAACCAGCCCACCACTACCGCAGAACCCTCTATTATCCCCTTGGAAATACCCACAGCTAGTCCGGTCTTGCGCTCTATAGCTACCATGAGACTGTCTCTCGGCCCTGCTCCAAAACCAGACCCGATGTAAAAATAGGATGCAAAGGAAATTATGAAAAGACCAACGAACATCATGATTATTCCGGAAATAAAACCGTTCATCTGAGGTATGACATTCGATTCCAGGATCCAGTCCAGGAAGATACCTATCAGAAACATGTTAAGAATGGTTCCAAGACCAAGCTTCTCTCCGGAAAGGTACGCGAGTATACATATCACAAATCCCGTAAGTATGCTGACCTTGCCGATAGGCAAACCTATGGTCAGGGAAACACCCTGGTGGAATACCTGCCATGGTGCAAAACCCAGATGGGCTTTCATGGTAACAACTATTCCCAGGGCATACAGGAACAGGCCGAACAAAAGCTTGATCATCCGTCTTGAAAAATTGTTCATTTCAATTTCTCCCTTGTTGAAATTTCTTTACCGGCGTACTTACATCAACAGAATAAACTAAAGGAAAGCAAATAACAGATACAGAATATAGAAACTTCAAAATAACATATCAAGCAGAAAAACAGGCTACTTTACTGTATCCTTGAGGAAACGCAATAAATTGCCTCCCATGACTTTTACAGCATCCTCTTCGGTGTAGCCTCGGGCCAGCAATTCTGCAGTAAGATCAACACATCGGCTGTGTCCCTTGATACAGTCGCAGAACCTTTCGGCTCCGGGCTGGGAAAAGTCCGTCAATTCATCACAGAAGTCGAATCCGAATCCCACATGGTCCATCCCGACAAGGTTGCGTATATGATCGACATGATAAGCAAGGTCCTTTTCGCTCATCATGTTTTTATCAGAGTCACCCACAAAGGCGCTGCAGACGTTCATTCCCATAACCCCGCCCCGGGATGCCAGACTGCGGATCTGATCATCGGTGAGATTCCGCATCACAGGGGCCAGATTCCGGCAGTTCGAATGGGAGGCCATGACCGGACCATTATAGAATTCAAGAAGGTCCTCCACCCCCTCATCGTTGAGATGACTTATATCGAGGTACATTCCCAGCTGGACTGCTTCCTGAATAACCCGAATCCCGAAGCTGGTAAGCCCACCTTTCCTGCCTTCTTCCTCCTCATCAAACAGACAGCCATCGGCAGCGTAATTGCGGCGGCTCCAAGTGAGCCCCACTCCTCTTACTCCCAATTCATAAAAGATCCTTAAAAGGGAAAGGTCGTTACCGATAGGATCAAGTCCTTCAAAGGAAAGAACTATGGCAAGCTCGCCTCTCTGTCGGGCCTGTCGGATCTCTTCGGTATTACGGCATAACGAAAAAAGCCCCGGGCTTTCATCCATTTCGGAATAAAGGGCGCTTATCTGATCGAGGGTCCTTCTGAGTCCCATTTCCGGCAGGAACTCGTTCTCCACGAAAAGGGAAGAAATAACCAGGTCCACACCACCAGCCCTCAGTCCGGGAAGGTAGTCCTTTTCGATAACCCTGTTTTCGCCCTTCAGGCGTTTAGCCAGGACAAGGTCAAGAAGGTCAAAATGAGCATCCGCAACCAGATTGTTTTCATGAAGTGCTTCGGCCTGTTCTTTGAATGTGAGTTGAGCTTTTTTATCATCCATCATAAGGGAAACCTCCATATATATTTTCAGTTTCTCAGGCAGGGAATATCACGAAATAACTCTTCCATTAGAGATTATAGTCCTTTAAAGTCTTTTATCTTCCCGACCCCTTGTCTGAATAAATATTCTGAATTAAAGTAAAAAGCATAGCAACAATAATTGAGGGGGGACTAGAATGTCAATATACACGATCAAGAGTAAAACACGCTCATGGGACGGGGAAACCATCGGAATTCTTATTCTGGACGCGGCATATCCATGCGTACCGGGAAACGTCGGGAACGCCACCACATATCCTTTCCCTGTCCGATACAAGGAGATCAAAGGTTCCTCAATTGAAAGGCTTCTGAATGAGAGGGACCCTGAACTCCTTACTCCCTTCATCGAAGGAGCAAGGGAGCTTGAAGCAGAAGGTGTCCGGGCCATTACCGGAGCATGCGGGTTCATGGCTCTTTTCCAGAAAAAAGTTGCAGAGTCCGTAAAGGTTCCCGTCTTTTTATCAAGCCTCCTCCAGGTTCCATTCATTTACAGGACCCTTAGCACTAATCAGAAAATAGGTATTATCACCGCAAATTCATCCTGCCTGACCGATGAGCACTTTGAAAACGTCGGGATCACAAAAGAGATGCCTCTGGTTATCTACGGCATGGAGGAACAGGAAGAATTCCGCACATCAGTTCTTGAAGAGAAAGGTACCATGGATTCAGACCTGGTCAGGAAAGAAGTTGTCGGAGTTGCTGATCGCATGGTGGCAGAACACCCGGAAGTTGCAGCCATATTGCTGGAATGCAGCGACCTGCCTCCCTATGCACACGCCGTTCATGCAGCAACGGGCAGGCCGGTTTTCGACTTTATCACCATGATAAAACATGTCCATTCAGCCCTTGTCCCCACGAAATATGAGGGATACATGTAAATCCATCTCACTTTGAAAAATTGAAAGTTTTACAATACCCGGGGCTACTGCTGGCATCAAACCTTACAGTAGCCCTGTTTTTGGTTCTTTTCAGCACTGCCTAAAGAATACCTTTCAACCAGACCGCTATAGCAGCGGTACCTGAACCAAGAAAGGTTCCCCAGCACATGTCAACCACTGTCACCAGGACAGGCCAGTCTTTGAGGGTCGCAAGGTTGGTGAGATCATATGTTGCATAGCAGATAAAACCGAAAAACGCACCCCTCAGGATAGCCTGGGAAATGCCGCCTTCCCTTCCCGTAACAAAAAACACCATTCCCGCAATGAACAGCAGATAAAACAGAACCGCTGCAAGCCAGTTGGGCCTTTCGGCCATAATATAGCCGATCTGTGACTTGTAGAACTTAGACGCAACAAAACCCAGCCAGACTCCGTCCATGGCAACGAACGGGAGCAGCGTCAAAAGGTATATCTTCAGAAAACCCGTACTCATTTTCAAGTCACACCTCCTGATTTCATGGTTATCCTCTATCCTTCTATTCGAAGTAAACCACTGAAGTGGTTACTTTGTCCAGAGAAAATAAAATATTCCTCCATGGGTCACAAACTGGGATAAGGGCAGCCAGTCTGGACAGAAAAGGATTTTTAGTGTACAAGAAGACGGACTTAATGGAGAACAACAGTAAATGGAGCAATATAACGAGGAGACACAATGAAGCCACTTTTTGATCTGCACACCCACACCATAGCAAGTGGGCACGCTTACAGCACATTGAAGGAAAATATCGAAGCGGCAAAAGAACGGGGCCTGATAGCCATGGGCTTCTCGGATCATGCCTGCACCATGCCTGGTGCAGCTCATCCCTTTTACTTCGGAAACTTCAAAATCATTCGCGAAACCATTTCGAACATCAGGATATACAAGGGCATAGAGGCAAACATCCTGAATTACGAAGGCTCCATCGACGTAAAAAACGAATTGGCCTCAAAACTGGACTATGTTATCGCCAGCATCCATCGGCCATGCATAGACTCCGGAACAGCAGAAGAGAATACCCAAGCCCTTGTGGGAGCCATGCAGAACCCCTTCGTGAAAATGATCGGGCATCCAGACGATTCCCGTTTTCCCCTTGACTATGAAGAACTGGTTTATGCCGCCAGCCGGGAAAAAGTGGCTCTTGAACTCAACAACTCAAGCTTCTGTCCAGAAACAACCAGACAGAATTGCCGTCAGAATGCACTCATCCTGCTTAAGCTCTGCCGCCATTACGATGTTCCCGTAATTATGGGCAGCGATGCCCACATCTATTACGACATCGGGGAAATGACAAGAAGTGAAGCCATTCTTCAAGAAATGGACTTTCCGCTGGAACTGGTGCTGAATTACCACATGGAAGGATTGGACTACGTGCTTAACCAAGAGCCCTTATCCCAGGAAGATTCCATACACTCACCTTCAAAAGAAACCGTTCTTCAGAACGTGTAAGATCAGATCCTGCCCCTCTCATGTTCACATGGTAAAGACCTTGAAAAATAAAGAAAAACACGGATAATTAGATTCCATATTGATGGAATTTAATGGACTCCTTCATCTCTAAGGCAAATTGCAGACATAAACTTGTTTTATTTATCTTCTCATTGCTATCTCATATAACAACGTAGGAGAGTTTAAAGATGTCTACACTACCTTACCAACTCCACAATAACATAGCGCTGCTTTGTGAGAACAGCAAATACGGCCAGGCTCTTAGCCTCGCAAAAAAAGGTCTGGAGAAAGCAGAAGAAATTCTCGGGGAACACCACCCTTCCCTTACTCCATACCTGGATAAAATTGCAGAAATATATGAATTACAAGGTCATCATCACCATGCGAGATCTATTTATTGCAGAACTAGTAAAATATGGGAAGAAACTTTTGTGCCTGAATATAACATGCTCTCAGATATCTTTCGCGGTAAAAGAAAGAAAAATAAACGAAAATACAGGTTTTCCTATCAGAACTGCCTTCAACTGACGCCAGAACTCCATCTTGGGACAGGCGACAACCGCAAATGCTATGCACACCCAAATAACCCCGGACTATGCATAAAGGTGGATAAACCCTGGAATGAGGGACTTCATAACAGCCCCTTTAAACGGATAAAAAGAATGATTATGCCCTGGCTGGCAGATTTTTCATCCAACAGGGAAGAAGCAAGATTTTACCGGACCCAAAGCAGGTTTCTTGGTGAAAAGTTCTACCATCATGCTCCACGCTGCCATGGAATACTGCTTACAAACCTGGGACCTGGCCTGGTGTTTGAACGTCTCAGAGACGATGATGGAAATTACTCAGCCCGCATGGACTCATATCTGGAAGAGAATCCTGGACAGATTAACCATGTTATCCGTCTGATAGAAACACTTTACAAGGATATGCTTCAACTGGAAAAACTGATTTTTTGCTGGAACAAAGAAAACCTGATTGTCCAGCAAAAAGGAGATAACAATGACAGGTTAATAGTTATAGACTGGAAAAGCGAAGGGAGACCAAACAACGATCTCCCAATAATCAACTTTTCTTCGTATCTTGGAAGAAGAAAGATGTATAGACAGTTCAAAGAACTGGTATCACACCTGAAGAAACAGATCAATTAACCGGGATTATGCATTCTGTGTAAATGGATCTTGCTCCGGGAAACACCCTTCCTTCTACATTGTTGGGAAACAGATTTCTAAAAGCCCTCAGGAATACCGGACTCACAGGGTATGCCCACCTGGCACAGACCGCAGCCTGTGGATCCTTCAAGATCCCATGTTTCTTTTACATAAGGTGCGACTACCTGCTGTATATATTCCCGGCATCGCCTTTTATCATGTCCCTTTTCGGAAATGGCTCCTGCAGGACACCTGGCAATACAGGCTCCGCACTTACCTTCTTTAAGGAAGGGACAATTATCATAATATGTGTCGCAGGATCTTGATGCTCCTGGCAAAGGCATCCTGACCACCAAAGAGCCGAATCGTACTGCCTTGCCCAGTGGAGTTATAAGCCCATCACAAAGGCCAAAAGTCCCGAGACCACAGGCATATGCCAGATGCCTTTCAGACCATTTTGAGGAGTACACATATTTATCGGATTCCACACTGCTCCACTCACAGGCAAGTACAGGGGCGACGGCTTCGAAACCCTTATCAAGGAGATCTTTTACTATTTCATTACGCAGGAGGTCGTTGAATTGCTCACCGTATATCCTGGAACGAGTCCATCTCTCACTGGGATATTCTCTCTCTTTTCGGTGATCCTCCTTCGTTATGGCCGTTTGTGGAAGGATCCAGCTGATAACCGAAAGATCTTCAGCCTTCACTTCCAACTCCGGGAAAGCCCTGGTAAATATTTCCAGGGGTGTCCAGTGGTCTTCTCCAATAGCATCCCTGAAAGCTTTAAACACAGGATCATCTCCGGTGCAGAAACCCACCATAGGCTTGCCCCATGCAGGTTCGTTCCCAAAGGGCCCTCCAAGTACATTTTCCGGAGAAGACATCACAATAGTTTCTATCATCTCTCTAACCATCCGTGCATTCTTTTCTATTTCGGACATCTTTATCCTCCTCATGAGGCTCATGCTCTGTTGCATTTCTTTGATTATAAATTCCAAATACCCAAAGGAAATAGAAAGCCTGGTATCTCGTATAATACACAAACGGCACATTGTCAATTCCTGGAAATCCGAACCTTAATGATCTTGTCAAAAATACTATTTGATTACCAAATCACCTGTAAGAGGTCGAAACCTCCTGAAAAGATGTTTAAATGTCGGATATACCTGTCACATCATGGTTACACGTAAATTCGATATATCATTGCTATAAACGGCATAGAGTGCTGTATCGATCTGACTCAGAAAGTACTGGAGTGACAAAAAATATACCTGTGCTGGATCATAGAGAATAATGCTTCTTCAGACCCGGGCAGATATGTTCTGTAAAAGTATTTCTACCTGAATGGTCCACTTTGCAAATAACATTTGGATTATTGCTTATAATAGGAGGATATAGAAAGGATGAGACCAATGTCAAGGCTCGAAGATATAAAGAAATTTTATGAACTTATGGATATGCTCGAAACAAAGCTTCGCAACCGTAAGGCTCGCGGAGAGAGGATCCTGTCCCAATGTGAAGGGAATATGCGCTGGCCCGAAAGAGGAATATGTTTCTTCTTTGAACCTGGGGAAGTGCGAAGCGACTCCGGTTCAAGTTATCGTGTTGTTAGAATAGATACCCATGCTCTTTCCAGCGGATCAAAAATAGCCCTCTGGACACGATTGAGTCAGCATAAGGGCAACAGCAGAACTGGAGGAGGAGATCACAGGGAGTCTGACTTGAGAAAGATAATAGGTTATTCCCTGATCAATAAATACGGCTCTCTTCGTTCAGACACCTGGGGTAAGGGCAGTTCTGTCACAAAAAAGATCCAACGGCAGGAGCTCGCTATTGAACAGGAGGTCAGCAACATCATTGGGCAAATGCCCTTTTTATGGCTGGAAGTAAATGATGAACCCTCAGAGGATAGCCAACGGGGCTACCTGGAAAAGAATGTTATCGCCCTTTTAAGTAACTGGAAGAAAGAGGAAAGGATTGATGAACCTTCTGACGACTGGCTTGGCAGGTACTGTCCTATTGAAGAAGTCAAAAATTCAGGCCTGTGGAACTCCAACCATGTTGACAGCGATTATGACCCGGCTTTTCTGAAAACATTTCAGATGTACATCGAAAAGATGTGAATCGGGAATCAGAAGACCTCATCACACAAGGATAACATTGCATGCATACGGTTAAAATCAAGGTCTGATTCCATTATTGATCGTATCAATAATAAGACGGAGGGGCTTTTCAGAGCCATACCTCCGTCTTATATTTTCTTATACCTTTTCAGGGCTTTAGGGATAGCGTTATTTACGATTTCAATAGCAGACCCCAATTTCCATATATGTTCTTCGGAAATAAACCCCAATATTGATCGGTTCCATACGACATTGAAAAGTAAATTCGTGAACCGCAGCCATTTCAAAGGATACCAGTTTTTGCAGAAAACTTGACCGCTACATAGAGGTACACTGTAACGAAAAGAATCATGAAAGTCTGAAGTACATGTCACCAAGATAGTTTAGAAAAACATTTTTCATCAATACTACAACCCGCGGAGTCTTGAACATGAAAGTCCACTTAATTGAAAACCAGGTTATTCTTATTTACTCAAATTTTCAATAATAGTAGATATTGAAGTAACAGTCTCTAAAGCTCTTAAATATTTCGCCAATTTCGTTGTTTTTTCTTCTGACATCGGATACGCTGCAAAAGGAAGACAGCTTGCAAATTTATTTTGGACATCAATCCATTGCATTGGATTCTCGGGAGTTCCTTTGACATGGTCAATTCGCTTGGTAAATTGATTACCTTCTTTAGTTTCGATTGCTACTTTAGCACCGGCGAAACCGACGGGATCGGTCGATTCAATTTCTGGATCAACCTCTACATATATCTTTTCCATCATGCTGTTAACAGACTTTCTTTCCAAAGCTTTAAAAGAGAAATCATCCAAAAACACTCTACGGTTAACAATTGCACATGCTGTAGTGTAAGGAATACTAAATTGGGCATCAGCAGGATTCTGTGGATGATATCGTGTTTCTTTTGGCAAAACAACAAGTCTGTAAGTAGGCGTATTTACTCCAATGATCACTTTTTCAACATCATCAGGTAGAATGTTGTTTTCTACCACACATGATAAGGTTGTTTCAATGGCAGAATGGGTATATGTACAGGTTGGATATCCTTTTATAATTGTTCTTGGTGCGATGAAGTGCTTCTCATCAAGTCCTTCTAGAACCCATTTCTTATCATTTCTCGGGAAAAAAGCTGAATAAAAGCCTTTTTCACCTTCAAGGATATTTCGGGTCCCCGTAAGACCTTTCTTTGCTAATAAGCATGACTTGATAGCAGAATCTGCAACGAAAGCATGTTGAAGTCTTATCTTAAGAACACCATCAACAAACATTTGGTTATCGCAACCACCCTGGGTATAAGCTAATCCCATTGCATTCATCAGTTCACTAGAATTGAGATTCATAAGTTTTCCCACTGCCGCAACTGCTCCCCAGATTTTAAAAACCGAATATGTTTTGGCCATGCTGACACCGGTGATGGTATGAACTGAAGCTCCAATCCGTGAAATAACTTCATTTCCCAATGCTACAGCCAGAATGAGATCCTTTCCTGAACTTCCTAGTTTTTCTGCTATTGGAAGCGCAGCTGGCAATACATATTCTGAAGTATGTTCATTTGCATCAGGGTGGACACCTCCGAAATCCCACGCCCGTGCCATGGGACCAATGGCAAAAGCAGCGGATGTAGAAGGTACTTTATATCCAAAAACTGGAATAGTGCTTTCAGCTATACCACCCCATTCATGGGATAATTCGACTACTTCACGGATTCCCTCAGCAGATGTACCCGCTATGATAATTCCGATGGTATCCATAATATGTTTCTTGGCATATTCAATCACATCATTTGAAAGATCTTCATATTCAGTACTATCTACAAACGCAACTACTCTTTTCATCAAATCAGACATCTCGCACAACCTCCAGATCTGACTAACAAGTTTATCCATTAAAAAATTAAACTCAACATATGTGACTTTCAAATGGATAAAAGATTTTTATTATTATCAAATGAATATTTTTTATTCCTTACTTTCAATTAACACTCTATCTGGCATTTTTTCATCCCATCCAGGTGCATAAATTGATAAAGCTGCATATCCTTCACCGCATTTAATTTCATGTGTTATCCCACAGGGCACTACTATAAGATCACCAGGTTCTACTTCGTAAACCTTATCTTCTACAGTGAGCTGGTGTCTTCCCCTAAGAATGTAAATGATTTCGTCATGATCAACATGTTGATGAGCTTTAACTGTTTCGTGAACCTGAGCAACATTAACACTTGCAAACTTGCCATGAGCCATGAAAGATAATTCCATTTCTTTATCATTACTAAGAGGATGACTTGCAATAACATCATCTAATTTCCAGACATATTCTTTTGTCATAACTTAACCACCTTTTGTTAGATTAAATAATAGCGGACATATTTTCAGATACGGTTTACCCGTATAGGGAAAACCCTGCTTTATAAGAAACTTCTGCTAATGGGTAAAACATATAAAGCAGGGTTGACAGGATTAAAATGGCTCTTAGTTTCTTCGAGCTATTTGAACAGGATATGATATTTTTACATTTTTGGAATAAAGATTTGATTATTCAACGTTTGGATATTCATCTTGATTGACACCGAAAATAAACGGTGCAGAAGCGCTCCTATACGGCGCAAATAATTTGAGATAGTTAATTTGTGATTTCAGAGCTTTGGCATAATCAGGATTACTTACAGCAAGTTCTTCCTGTATTTTATTTCTTACCAGCTTCATTTCGTCCAGTTCTTCTTTACTCAAACGATTGATCTGAACCCCTTGTTCTATGAAATACTGAGTAGCTAACGCATCCTGAAATACCATAAAGGTTGTTTTTTCAACAAGACAATCTCTGGCTGCTGATTTTACAATTTCTTGTAAATACTCCGGAAGAGATTGATACGCTTCCTGATTTACCATAATTCCATAAACTACCCCGGTTTGATGCCAACCAGGAGCAAGCCAATATTTTGCAACCTCCTCTACGTGGAAAGATTTATCGTTATAGGGATTGCTCACTTCTGCTCCATCAATTGTTCCTCTTCTGATCGCTTCATACAATTCCGCTACGGAAATAGAAACGGGTTTACCACCATAGTGCTGTAGCAACTTACTCTGGACAATACCCGACATTCTTATTTTTTTCCCTTTTAGGTCAGTTAATTTATAAATTGGCTTCTTACTCCTTATTCCAGACTCCATATGACCTAAGTTATGAGGGAAATAGAGACAATTAAATTTCCCATACATCTCATTGTAAATCTCAAAACCTCCGGCCTGATATATCCACGACATATAATCTTCCGCGGTAAAACCAACTTGCGAAGTACACAGAAGATCAAAAACTGAGTTTTTGCCACCCCAATAACATGGCACATCTCCCCCAGCCTCTACTGCTCCTGAAGAAACCATTTCTAACACTTCATTAGCTGAACATAATTCCCCCGCCGGATAGACTTTAATTTGAAGTTTCCCATTACTTAATTTATTCACTCTTTCAGCAAAATAACGGTCAGCATCCAACAAAGCCTGCAATCTACCGGCCCAACAACTTGCCAGTTTCCAATGAATAACCTTTTGTTCTTCTGCTAAAGCTTTTTGATTACCCAACAATACAAAACAGCTTGAAAACACTACAACAAACACTAAAATGGAAATCCAAAACCTGTTTTTCATTACAAGACCTCCCCTAAATGTATTTTCACTAACTCTCAAGATACTCATCCTGTTAATTCGCTATTACCCTCCTCTCTATTTCCAAATGTTGGTTTAAAACAAATAGCTAAAACCAAATCGATGGTAACCAGGTAATAACCGCTGGGAAAACACAACAAATAACAAGCCCTATTTTCATTAAGACCCAAAAGGGAAATACTCCCCAATAGATATCTGTAGTAGATATTTCTTTAGGAGCAATCCCTTTTAAGAAGAAAAGGGCATAGCCAAATGGAGGGGTAATGAAGCTATCCTGAAGCATTACCGCCATTATGAGAACAAACCATAATCGTTCGAAACCCAGAAGATCACCAATTGGAAGAAAAATCGGGAAAACAAGCATCACTATTGCAGTCCAATCAATAAAACATCCTAAAAACAACAATATAGACATCATTACAGCAAAGGTTCCCCATTTACCTAATCCAAAACCCAGAAGCATCTTCGCTACAACTTCATCCCCACCAATTCCGATGAAAACAGCAGCAAAACAACTAGCTGCAATTATTATCGTAAGAACCATTGAAGCAGTTTTAGTTGTATCAAGAAGTGCGGCATATAGCTTTTTCCAGGAGAATTGCCCCGAAATTATCATTAACAAAAGAGCTAAAGCAGCTCCAACCCCTGCAGCTTCAGTCGCGGTTGCAACACCAGTAACAATGCTTCCCAGAACACCCAATATTAAAAGGAATGTTGGAAGGAATGATGTAAGTAATTTGAACATCAAATGTTTTTTGGTAATACCAACCATTTCTTCTTCCGAAACAGCCGGGGCATAATCGGGCCTTATCTTACATAAGACTGCAATATAGATCATATATAAAGCAGACAAGACTAAACCAGGACCAAAAGCTCCCGCAAATAGTTTTCCTACTGAAACATTTGATTCTGCCCCCATGACGACAAGCATTATGCTAGGAGGAATAAGAATTCCTAAAGTGCCTCCTGAGCAGATTACCCCGCAACTCAGCCTTTTGTTGTATCCATATTTCAACATAAGCGGTAACCCCAATAACCCCATGGTCACGACAGAAGCACCAATAATTCCAGTACATGCAGCAAATATTGTAGAAACAGCAATAACCGCAACAGCAATACCACCATGGAGTTTTCCAAAAACATATCTCAAGGTATCAAATAAATCCTCGGCTATTCCCGAGTAGTCTAATATTTTTGCCATCAGTACAAATAATGGGATACAGACTAATACATAATTATCCATAATGCTGTATATGCGATTTACAAACATTACAAAACAATGTCCACCCCAACCTAAATACCCGAATATGACGCTTAAACCACCAAGCACAAAAGCAAGAGGATGTCCCATCATTAAACCGAGGAGTAAGGAAACAAACAAAAGACCAACTAATATCCCAGAACTCATGATGAGATCCCTCTCTTATTTCTAAGTTGAATTGCTGTTTTTAAAAAAACAACCAGACCTTGGGAAAATAGCAAGATAAAAGCAATAGGAATTACAATTTTAATAGGATACAGAGGAATTAAACATGCATCAAACGTTGTCTCTCCATGTGCCAGGGACCGAAATGCATAATGATAACCGTGAAATATCACAATCCCAACAAAAGGGAAGAAAAATATGGAATAACTTAAGAGATCAAGAATTTGCTGTACTTTAAAGTGTAGATGAGAATAGATGATATCAACCACTACATGGGATTTATGAAGTAATGTATATGCCATTGCCAACATGAAATTTGCGCCAAATAACATCTTAATAACCGGGAAACTCCATACGGAAGGATTGTTAAAAACATATCTCATGACAACTTCGCTGACTACTAAAATTTCAAGCAGTCCCAATAAAACAGCAAATATACGTCCCGTTAATTCACTGATTTTCTCAATAAAATCAAGAAAAAACATCTTAACCTCCTAGGCATCCCAAGTATCTCTAGAAAGATTTGAGAAGTATCTGGGATTTAACTATTTTTATATATTGAAATCTCTCCTAAATCTGCATCTATTTCTACCGTATCTCCCGTTTTGATTACCGAGAAAAGATCTTCCTCCACTTCAGCTATGGTCGGAGTATGCATAACAATTGAAGCTAATGCTGTTTTGGGGTCAACTTTTTCAATAATACAAGCGACTGGGCTATTACCCGCCAGGGCTAATGCATAAGCCGCCTTTGAAAAGGCGGAAGATCCCTTTCCGCAGGGGAAGACCAGGACCTTATCTTTGAGTATTTCTCCCTGAAGTTCATGACCCCTTTCCGTAATTTCACCTGTATTTGGGTCTATACCCGCACAAAAGGCCACCGGATTATGAGATACTAACGCTTTCCCTTTTGCTTTCCCACCAAATATTTTTCTTCCTTTTAGCGTAATCTTTTTCAATTTAGCTCACCTTCCCATTTCCCGGTAACAGCCGCATTGATACATTCTTCAAGAGTTCCATACCACACATCGGTCCACCCCTTCATACCCCCGCTAGTATGGGCAATTTTCGCTGCATCAGTGGCCACTATTCTCGAGGGGGCTATTTTGGTGTTCAATGGACAACTATCTATTACTACTTTTCCTCCTGCCCTCTCTATAATCTCGAGATATCCATTTCTCTCCGCAAGAGCTTTATGCTGGAAACATGTAAATATAAGCAAGCTCACACCAGGGTTTATCCTTTTCCCTTCAAGCAAAGATGCAACTTTTCTCAGTCGTTCTGGCGGATAGTGGGGACAACCCAAAACAACATATTCAACATGTTCATCATGAGCACAATTCAGCTTTTCATAGGCTTTCTTTCTTTCATCATTGCCAAAAGTAATGACATATTTCTCGTTCCTCCCGCCAAGAGCTTCATCTAATGTCTTGGCCTCCGGGGTCTGCCCCAGAACGTGATACATCACTATTGCTCCGCTCGCAGCGCCAGCAGAACTCAATGCCATAAAATTGCACATACTTCCCTGTTGTTCAATATTGGAATAGATCGGGATATCTAAACCAACCTCAAAACCGGTAGAGTAACCAAGTAAATCCCAATCCTGCAATGATTTGGGTTGATATTCGACTTGAACAATAACGTTCCCATACCGATTCTCCGGGATATGAAAACCCCAATAAGGTGTCTTTCCAGTCACAGCACTGGCAAAAGAGCTATGATCCCCTTCAATATTAGACCTGCCACCTATTACCGAATTAAGATAAGAAATAGCAGAAGACTCAGTCCAGGCACAATGCTCGCCAAACCTTGGCACATTACCGGAAGTATAGGGAGTACAAGTTGACATCATAGTCATTCCAATTTTTTTGCAATAATCTCTCATTGAAACAACCATTTCTCTGAAATTTGCCGGATCTCTTCCTTTGCTGGCCTCTAAAAAGTCCAAATGGTCAAGATCAACACTATAGATGTGCGAACTTGTGAATGCTTCAAGCTCATCTATTATTACTTTTTCATCAGAATCCAATACTGATTTGGAAATAAAATCATCCATATCCTTTATATCTAAATAAGAATTAAGTACATCGGGATAAAAATAAAAGGGTGTTAACGAATGGACATTGCGTGTATCTACAAAAGAATCTGCCCCTAGCGCTTCTCCATATTTAACTAAAAGCTCCATAGCCTTCTGTCTTGCAAGCCCCATTTCTCCGGAAAGCATCTTTTGCTCTTTACTTGTCAATTTCAAAAACAACACCTCCTGTGTTCACACTTGTTCAAAAATATTTTGGATTACTCAATTCAATGTTGGAGAATTTTTTCAACCTCTTGACAAAGAATTGATAGGTTGGAACCTCTAATTGACTTTCATCAACTTTTAATTAAAGAAGGCAGCCAAAGAATAATCTGTGGGAAAATAATGCATAACAGTACTGCTACCCATTGCAAAGCTACAAAAGGCAAGACCCCCTTATAAATATTTGTTAATTGGACTTCCTTTGGAGCAACCCCCTTTAGATAAAAAATTGCATACGCAAAGGGAGGCGTAATAAATGCCATCTGTAAAGTCAGGCATATTAATAAAGCAAACCATAAGGGGTCATAACCGATTTGTTTCGCAATTGGTAAAAACAGGGGGGTACATATTAGAAGTATTCCGATCCAATCTATAAACATCCCTAGAATAAAAACAATGAATAACATCAGGAACAGAATTCCCCAGTCAGGAAGTCCTAAGCCTAATAAAAAATTGGTTACAGTCTCACCACCGCCTATACCCAGAAAAACAGTAGTAAAACAACCGGCAAAAATAACAATTAAGTTAACCATGCAAGTTGTTTTCAGAGTTTTTATGACAATAGAAGACATACTTTTCAATGAGAACTGTCCATTTCCAATTACCATCAGAAATGCAATAAAACATCCAACCGCCGCTGCCTCCGTGGGAGTTGCAATCCCTGTAAAAATAGTTCCAAGCACTGCAATAATTAACAATAACATTGGCGCAATACCTAACATTGCTTTCCATAACCTTTGAGACAAAGACGTTTCTGAGATTTCAGCATATGACATAGCAGGTCCATCATCAGGACGAATGAAACATCTGATCGCTATATATAGAATGTATAGAGAAGAAAGCAAAAGCCCTGGTAAAAAAGCAGCCATGAATAATTTACCTACAGAAATCCCTGAAAGGGAACCATAAACAACCAACATAATACTTGGTGGGATTAGTATTCCTAGCGTGCCAGCCGCACATGTCGTTCCTGTTGCAAGATCCTGGGCATATCCATATTTCAACATCGACGGTACAGCCAGGAGGCTCATTGTCACCACTGCAGCTCCTATAACTCCTGTACTTGCAGCAAACAGCGTGCAGATAGCCACCGTACCGATCGCTAAACCACCTCTTAGTGGCCCAAATAGGTTGCGAAAACCAATATAAAGCCGTTCTGCGGCACCTGAAATTTCAAGGAGGTAGGCCATAAAGACAAATACAGGAACAGCGGTCATTATATAATTCGTCATCAACGAATAGACTCGGCTGGCAAAAATGGGAAAGACACAAGAACCTAAAGACAAATATCCAAAGATACATCCTACAGTCCCAAGAGCAAAAGCAAGAGGCATCCCTATAACCAGGAAAATCAAAAGAACAACAAACATCATTACTGAAGCGAATTCAGGACTCATCCTTCTGACCTCCCTATCAACCGCATTATGTTTTTAAGAATCTCAGAAATTGCTTGAATACTCAGAAGAATAAAACCTACTGGAATGGCTGTTTTAAAAGGATATATAATGGGGTTCCAACTGGTAATTCCAATCCTTTCTTTGATAACCCAGGATCTTATAGCATAATCCATTCCCACTTTGGTAAAAATAAGAAGCATTGGAAACACAAGAAGTGCATATAATAGAATGTTCATTACTGCATCTGTCTTATTTGAAAAACGTTGAGAAATGAAATCAACATTTACATGCCCTTTCTTAAGCAAAGTAAAACCCATTCCCATCATAAAAAAGAAACCTATACACTGAAGGCTCAAATCATACCCCCAAGGAAAAGCCTTGCTAAAGAACTTTCTTGATATGACGTCTATAACAACTACCATTACAGCAGGAACAATTAACCAGGCTACAATTCTACCTACCCATTCATTAAGAGAATCAATGAAGTGCGTAAGAACATTGATAAACTTCATGCGTACACCTCCAAAACCTTATGTTGTTAATTGGATCCCATAAATTATGGGATCCAATTAACATACAATGACACATTAGCTAATGAGGCATCTCAAAATGAATTGGTTCAGATCCGATACTGGGAACCTGCATATTTCTCCATTCTGCATAGTTATCAAGATAGGCCTGTTGAGATTCAAGAATTTTGGCAAAATCAGGATTCTCTTCTGCAAACTGCTGTTTTACTTTAACGGCAGCTAACTCAATTCCTCGTATCGTTTCATCATTCATACGTACAACTTCGATCCCATGTTCCAGGAAGAGTTTTGTACCTTCTGCACCTTTGTAGTCCTGGAGCAACATACCTTCAATGGTACTGGCCTGGCATGCATACTTCAAAACAGCTTTATATACTTCCGGCAATTTATCAAAAGCTTCTTGATTTACCATCAAACCATGAAGACCAGATCTCTGATGCCATACCGGAGTAGACCAATATTTAGCAGTATCCTGAAGACCCAACTGCCAATTGACATAGGGGGTTGCCATTTCAACACCATCAATTACTCCACGTTTCATGGCTTCAAATACTTCTCCCCCTGGAAGCATTACGGCAGAAGCACCTACGGCTTCAACAACTTTCCGAGAGACCTGCCCGGAAACTCTCAATTTTAGACCCTTAAAGTCTTCTAATGTTCTGATAGGCTTATTAGTCAAAAATCCCTGTTCTGCACCATGTCCCCAGTCAGCAAACCATACAAAACCATCCTTTGCCCAGATTTCCTGGCAAAGTTTTTCCCCGCCTCCCTGGTAATACCAATTGAGAAGATCCCAACCATTAAGACCTGTACAAATACTATTAATTGCTCCATATGCAGTATTTTTTCCAACCCAGTAACATCCCCATTCTTGAGAACATTCTATGGAACCACTTTTTACCGCATCGTAAGCTTCGAAGGAAGGGACGAGAGCACCAGGCGCGAAGGGCTTAATTTCAAACCGCCCCCCGGTAAGTTCTTTGACAATTCTAGGAACAATCATATTTGCGTCCCACATCAAGGTTCCCGGACCACATGTAGTAGTCATTTTCCATGTAACAACTGGTAATTCAAGAGTTTCTGCACTTATCACAGGTGTTACGAAAAAGGCAAAAATAAGGATAAAGGTAAGCAACATACATCCTGAGATACTACGAATAGTTCCAGTACTTTTCATGTTAAACCAGCCTCCTTTATTTTTTTGATCTATTAACAACACCAAAAGACTCATTCTTCTGACCACGAAAGGAGAAAAAATATAATATTATTTAATTCTCACTCCAGGAAACCAAATTTATGTGAGATATGTTTTGAAGCAAGAAGAAGCCTTTCGATTATATTTTCCAGCTCTTTTTTGTTGTCTTTGTATCGATATGTCGGGAAAGCTATACTCACCGCAGCTATAACCTTTCTTTCGTGGTTTTTGATTGGGACGGCCACACAGGAAAGCCCTGGAATCAATTCTTCATGTTCGATGCAATAACCCAACTGGCGCACAAACTCCAGCTTGACCAGTAAATCCCCAATAGTCATTATTGATTTAGGGGTAAATTGTGTAAAAGTATCCATTTCATGCATCTTACAAACTTTTTCTGAAGACATATTGGCAAGAATCACTTTTCCCAGGCTTGAGGCATATGCAGGAAGTGTTCGTCCTATACCTAAGTCCACCTTCACTGTTTTCGAGCTTTCGATTTTGTCAATGTACATAACCTGCTTTCCTGCTAAAACTGCAAGATTTATAGTCTCGCGAGTTTCTTCAGCCAAACGCTCTAAAAAAGGATGGGCAACTTCACGTATTCCTAAACGAGAAATCTCTATGTTTCCCATTTGAAAAAGCTTAAAAGTATTCGAATACTTTTTTGATTCCGGATCTTGGTCAACATAACCTCGTCTTCTTAATGTAGATACCAGCCGATAAATAGTACTCTTATCGAGTTCTAATTCTTTACTGATATTGGAAACACCTAATGATCCATGTTCGTTTAACAACTCGAGAATATCTAATGCTTTACCAACTGTTCTTGACATAAAAACCATCACCTACTTGTTTCTATATATGAAACTGTCTTTGCTATATATGAAAAATATATACAATGACGTCTTCTTCCAACAAATCTAACGTATACAACAGTAAAATAATATTACGCGTCTCTTGACCTATAACATTGATACTACCGTGAAATATCTTTATTCTGAAAATTCAGTATTATTATTTTACAATATATTGACGAAAAGGCAACCCCTTTTACTTTTATTTTGTGTTTCTATATTTGAAACCCTATATTGTTTATCGGGAACATGTTAGACATTTAAATGCCTTTAAGGCATAAAACATATGGAAGGTTTTCAGGACATTTAAGCTTTTGTGAACACTCTGATCTTAAAGAACTTAAAAAAGAATTGGCCGACTTGAAAGATTTTCAGGAAATCTTTTAGTAAACTGGAAGCTGATATGTTATGAGTTTGAATGGAGTGTCGAGATAATTTTTAGTTACTACAACTTTAGGGAGGACAAAAATGGCTATCAATCTTGAAGAATGTTCGGCGAAACTCAAGAAACATCTTTTTCTGAGAACAGAACCATTGGGCATTGGAATGCTGAAGATCGGAGAAGAAAAACCGGATGGATTTCTTCAGCCTTATAAAGATCTGGGCTATCATTTATCAACTTGCCAGGGTTTTGCATTATCAAGAAGAAGCAAGATGTCCCTGTTAATGACAATGGATGATATGTGGTGCTTTGAACCAGTTGTGGGATTTGGCCTGGCTACTCCGCCAGAAGATTTTCTGGAGGGTCATAACAGGTATCCCGGGACTGCAAGTTCTCTTGAAGCGGGGAAACAGTGGGCTTCCAACATGCCGCGTTTCCCGGTAGGGAAATATCAGGGAGTTCTTTCCGCTCCTTTATCTTCATTTGGAAAGGACAGGTCTCCTGATGTGGTAATCATATACTGTGATCCATCCCAGTTAACCCATATTATGAGAGGCGTGAACTGGATCGATGGACATGATATATATTCAAGAATTTCTGCCCATGCCGCCTGCGTATATGCGGTAATACCCACTATGGTGGAAAATAATTTCCAGGTTGTTGTCCCCTGCGGCGGGGACAGAAGAAGAGCAGCAGCCCAGGATAACGAGATCATCTTCAGTTTACCCTTTAATAAACTCGAAAAACTTGTTGAAGGACTTGATGCGGTAGGAGAAGCAGATGGCGGGCTTCCTGTGCAATTTACACTTAAAGAAGAATACCCTTTGGAACCTCATTATAAAAAAATGGGTTTGGAAATAGGAATGAAACTGGATTAAGAATACCTGTAAGAAGAGAACCATCATAAAACTCAGGGGGAATCGTAAACGCTTCCCCCTGAGTTTTATGAGCACATATTATGTAAACCGCTCTTTTTGCTGTAACCACAAAACATCTCAGCTGTAATTGGACGCAATACTTCTACATCAAGCCCTGCCTCTATTTCCATATTCAGCTCAGGTTCAGGACAGGACTTGTTCCATGTCTCGAAGAGCACCAGGAAGCTGTTCAATAAATGCTGTCCGGTCTGCCTCATACGGGCTGAATCCGGTAACTGAAAGGATAAGGTGATCAGGGCGCTGAAGGTAACGAACACCCAGTCCGTCATCCACTGCGGGTGCGTAACCTCCAGATTCGATCCCTTCTCCCGAAGTTGTACTGGTGGTGATCCCGATATCCTGCAGAACCCTCCATGCCGGGCTCTGGTAGATATCTGGCAAGGGATCAAGAGGCCTGTTTCCAGCCTTTCCTTCTGCGATGGCTAGAAGTAACATCAGGATACCATCGATCCCTTCTCCGTTCATACATAGGGAAATTCTGTCTCTATGTATTTCTGTTGTGGTTCGCAGAGCTTTCGCACATTCATTGCGATCAATGTTTTTTCTATCCATCATATCCAGGAACTGTTTTGTTCCGGAATTAAAGGGACGCATACCATCAGTCCGTGCATGTCGAAATTGTCGCATCATGACCGATTCAAATACTGTGCGGACTTTTCCCCATGCCCGATGCTGTGCCAGAAAGAGGGCTGTCTGGAGAAATCCATCAGGGCTAACGCCAAGTTGTTTTATCCGATCTTTGCCAAACTCATTGAAATGCAGAAGGCTCAGGTTAGTCTTTGAAAAAAGACTGTATGCACATGTTTGGGCTTCCATAACTGCTTCCTGAAGGTCTTCCCCTGCCAGGGGAGTCACTTCCTCTGCAAGGGGAGCTTCTCCAGGCTTCAGGCTGTACTTTCTGGTTCCATTGCATAGATAACGGACAAAGCGCCCCATAGGTGTTCCGTCCAGCCTGGAATGTTCGAAATTGATGCCCATCCGGCCTTTTCCAAAGACAACGAGCTGTAATGATTTGTCAAACCATCGGCTCCCCGGGTTACCATACAGTAGTTCCCTGCAAAGATCTTCGTCATTCATTGATCCTGGTTGATCCAGACATAGCACAAATAGACTGTGCTCAGCAGTTTCAATTGCCTTTGCAACAGATGGAAAATTTTGCATAAGGCTTATTCTAAGAGATGCCCATCTTGGCCTTGGCAGGCAGGTTAGTGCTGCAAGTGGAAATGGTTCAGGTTCCCTGCAGATACGGAGGATGGAAGCAAAAGACCTTGCCAGCCCTTTGCCGGGCAAAAGATCCCCATTATCATCCAGGACTCTTTGCCGGAAGATATGTCCATTGCATATAACAGCGATCCAGTCCGTTCTGGTTCGGATGTTCTTATCAAATTCTTTTTCTGGTATCCGGGTCACTCCAATAATATCTTCATACTGCTCCATAGATAAGGGCTGATTTTTCCAGAAGTCGGGTTCCATTGCACCCTCCTGGACATCTTTGTAGAACTTTAGAATAGTCTGTACTGCCCTTGCCGCAAGTTCTGCATTATCTATTCCCAGTTCTTCTCCCCTGGGATCCAGAAGGTAAAAGGGGTTACTCAGAACAGACAGAGATGATCTGTGAGAAAGATACCATTTCTCACAGTAAGGCATCCATTTGAGGACCTCCGGATCGGAGGGGTAGAGGGTATCAAGTTCAGCGCGCAGGATCTCCCCCTCCTTTCCAGGTCTTAGAAAGCTTTGTAACGCTTGCAGGCTCTCCCCATATTCATTATCCGAAAGCAAGGGTTTTGCCCATTCAAGCATTCGATCACAGGTTTTTTCCAGAGGTGGAAAGGACCATAAAGGTATTTTCCCTGTCGGAGCTGATGCAATTATTTTTCTGGAATTGAGCAACGTAAGATTCTCCTTTAAAGAAGGGCCTTACTGATCCTTGCCACTGCTTCTGGATCGCTGACCCATGATTTCCACAATTCAGAGTGTGACTGCAGGAACCATTTTGCGGTTTCAACCGGGCCTACGCCATTCTTCTTCATGTAAGCTAAAGCTTCATTCGTCAGTTCAAGAGAAGTCTGATAATGTTCGAGCATATCCCGTATCTCCGGTGAACCTTCCAGGAACTCACGATTAGCTACCTTGAGGACTCTGCATTTTGGAAATGCACAGCCTCCTGTTTCGTCAAAGACTTTTTTATCATAGGGAGGCTCTTCCAGTTTAGTCATGTCATACATTCCAAGAATAGGTGTTGGTTCCCAGTAATATGCCAGCACTGGTTTACCTTTTTCATAGGCCTCAGCGATCGAAATAGCAAGTGCTGCGGCTGAGCCAGTATAGAAATTCACGAAGGTCTCATCAAGCCCGTAGGATTCCAGGCGTTTAGCATTTGTCACGCTGACTATCCACCCCGATGGCCCATTGTTGAAACGTCCTTTTGTCTTCTTTTCCGGATCCTTGAAAAGTTCCCAATAGCGGGGAAGGTCTGTAACGGATCTGAGATCTGGTGCCGTTGGTTTGATACCCCGGGCTTCATCACCTTTGATAATGTATGTTGGTACATACCAGCCCTGTGGTGCATCGGGGAAATTCTTGCCAAGGCTCACTATCTCCCCGCGTTTTTCAGCCTTTTCCCAGTAAGAAGCAGAATTATCTATCCATGCTTCCATAGCGATCTGCAGATCCCCTCTTTCGAGTCCCATAAAACCAGGGATCTCTTCAACAAATGTATATCCAACTTCCCGGTTCCATCCCTTTTCTATCAGAAAACCGGCCACGCGGTTATGGAACTGGACACTTTCCCAGCTGAAGTCGCCAAAAGTTATCCTTTCGTCAGCGGAATATCCGGGGTTAATACCTCCGAAAAGTAATAAAACTGCCAGAATAAACCCGCCAATAGCCTTCAAGCTCTTTTTCTCATTTCTCATACAAAAACTCCTCTCTTCTCTATAAATGCTTCACCAATAGACATCCTCCGGGATATGTTCATTCCTGAATATCCCGTGAGAAAGCAACACAAAACTGGACCTTCTTCAGCTTAAAGAAGGCAAAAGGCCTATAGAACGTTCCATTAAACAGGGTAAAAATTCTTTGGGATCATCGGAGGGCCTTAGACCCGATGAAAACCCCAGAGGGAAACACTAAAATGAAATATTGTTTATTATTATAACATATAGGAGAAAATGGTTCCTTAATGGGTGTTCACAGACTTGCGGATCCCGGCAAAGAATTAGAACAGATCCCCGTATCTGCAGGATCTGTTCTCGCTAGCTCCGGCAATTCCCATTTTCCGGACAAAAGTTTGAATGCTATTTGTACCCAGTTTGTAATTCAGATCATAGTTATGGCCAGTTTTGGAGTATATCCTGTTTCCAGGGATCGGCATTCATGAAAACTGCTAATTCTAGATCTGACCCCAATTTTTTTATGTGAATAAAAAAGAGACGGGGCGGCATAATAGAGTCTGATCCATCTGGCGAACCAGACGGGCGACTAGAGCCATACCTCCGTCTCAAATGTTATTTTAGACCTTGCATACCTTAAAATCCAGTGAGGACATGAGAACCTGTTTCTCCCCAGATCTATGCTTATTCCGATCTAAACCAGTTCTTGTATCTGTCCCTGGACCATCTTATGGATTTCAAAAGAACACGCAATAATATTGAATCGATTTTTTATTTCAGATTCTCGAGGTAGGATCCTGCCTGCTTTAAATGTCTATTCAGTTTACTCCTGTCCATTCGTTCAAGGTTTTTCAGCATTATTTTCTGCCTTGGATTTATGCTGAATTCATCCCTGTGAACATGAATGAATCGCCAGAAAAGGGAATCAAGTATCTGGCACCAGTCTCCCTTCTGGTAACGGCCCATTCTCAACAGGTAGCCTGAACTGCACAGATAAGGTTTAGTTACCATGCCTCCGCCGTCCGAGTACTGGCTCATGCCATATACATTTGGAACCATTACCCAGTCGAAGGCATCGATAAAACGGGACATGAACCACCCATAAACCTCGTCAGGATGGACCTCGCAGAGAAGAAGAAAATTCCCGAGCAGCATCAGCCTCTCGATATGATGAGCATAGGAATATTGTTCTACTTTTTTAAGGCAGATATCTATCGGGATAATCCCCGTTTCACCATTAATAAAAGATTCAGGAATCGCCCTTTCATGGCGCCAGAAATTTGAAGTTCTCATGATATTACCTCTTTTACGATAAACAAGACGCATAAATTCTCTCCACCCGCAGATCTGCCTGATAAATCCTTCTATATTGTTAACAGGTATATCTTTTTCTGCCACGTATTTCATCGTGTCCTCAAGAACTTCCGAGGGAGTCAGTAACCCGATATTAAGAGAAGAAGAGATCACGGAATGGAAAAGAAAGGGATGTTGAGGGCTCATGGCATCCTCATAGTCACCAAAATGACACAGTCTGTTATTTAAAAAATCATCAAGCATCTCCCTTGCATGATCCCCCGTAACAGGATAGATAAGATTTTTACAGTTACCTGGATTATGAGGATGATTTTTTTCGATTTCAGCAGCAAGATCCTTCAGATCAGGGGAATAAGAAAAACAAGGCAGGGAAGGGACTTCAATTTCCTGAGGCAGTTTTTGTCGATTGGATGGATCATGACTCCATTTACCGCCTTTCGGTCTCTCTTTTTCATCAACAAGTATGTGAAAACGTTTTCTCTGGTTTATGTAAAAACTGGTCATGGAAAGCTGTTTTCCCCTCAGGGGAAGTTGCTCCTCCTCTCCCCTGAGACAAAGGAAAGCAGGTGATTCCAGAATTTCCAGTGAAAGGCCAGTTTGTTCTGAAGCATCCCTAAGTCTCTTTTCAAGAAGGTAATCTGCGGGATCTGCCAGGAAAAGTTTTAGAATTCCTTTTTCATTAATATTTTCAAAAAGATCCCTGTATGCTGAAGCTCCCTTTTGATAACTGACAATTGCAGTTTCGTATCCTCTGGATGAAAGGTTTTTCTGATATTCAAGACATGATGCCAGGTGAAGAAGTAGCTTCTGTTTCGAGAAACTGCAGGGGTACTTCCAATCTTTCCAGAAAAGCTGGTCCTGAACTATAAAGACCCTTCTTCCCCTTTTTAAACAAGGATGGTGTCTGAAAAGCTGTGTCGGGAAAATAAGAACTCCCTCATTAAGGGGTGAAGATTCCACTTTTTCTATTTTTATCTTTTCATCCTTCATAAAAATCACACTCTCCAATAATTATTCTTTGTAATATATTCTTTCATTAACACACTGATTTTGTAAATAGACTTTGACCAGAATCAGCATCTGAAGGAATGAAGCAGATTTAAAACTGACCGGGGAAGTTGTATGAAAGCTTAATGACCAACGGTTTCTGTCGGGATAATAAAACTGCTCCCCCATAGGAACAAGTAATACAGAAGTGGAATTTTATCCTGCAACAAACAATAACGTTACCCCCCGCACAGGTAGAAAAGGGTATAAGATAAATACATGACAAAGGTATGGTTAATGGGATCCGTTATCCAGGATTTTATTAGCTTGAATGGAGTGTCCAGGTAATTCTTATTTATCAGAACTTTAGAGGAGGAAGAGAATGGCTATCAATCTTGAAGACTGTTCTGCGAAACTCAGGAAACATCTTTTTCTGAGAACAGAACCATTGGGCATTGGGATGCTGAAGTACGGAGAAGAAAAACCAGATGGATTTCTTCAGCCTTATAAAGATCTGGGCTATCATCTATCCACTTGCCAGGGTTTTGCTTTATCCAGAAGAAGCAAAATGTCCCTGTTGATGACAATGGATGATATGTGGTGCTTTGAACCAGTTGTGGGATTTGGCCTGGCTACTCCACCAGAAGATTTTCTGGAGGGGCATAACAGGTATCCCGGAACTGCAAGTTCTCTTGAAGCAGGGAAACAATGGGCTTCCAACATGCCGCGTTTCGAGGTAGGGAAATACCAGGGAGTGCTTTCCGCTCCTCTATATTTATTCCCAAAGGACAGATCTCCTGATGTCGTAATAATATACTGTGATCCATCCCAGTTAACTCATATTATGAGAGCCGTGAACTGGATCGATGGAAATGATATATATTCAAGGATTTCTGCGCATGCCGCCTGCGTATATGCGGTAATCCCAACTATGCTGGAAAATAGTTTTCAGGTTGTTGTACCCTGTGGCGGGGACAGAAGAAGAGCAGCAGCTCAGGATAACGAGATCATTTTCAGTTTCCCCGTTAATAAACTTGAAAAACTTGTTGAAGCCCTTGATGCAGTAGGAGAAGCAGATGGCGGACTTCCTGTGCAATTTACACTTAAAGAAGAATACCCGCTGGAACCTCATTATAAAAAAATGGGTCTGGAAATAGGAATGAAACTGGACTGAGAATATCTGTAAACACGGAGATACAATCAATTTATTAAATATAAATTTAAAATTACCAATAACAGACTACAGTAAGGGGAAGCTATACAGCTTCCCCTTACTGTTTATAATCACATCTTATGCAAACAACCCTTTTGCTTTCACCAGAAAACTTCCTGGCTATAATTGGACGCATAACTGTTAATTCCAGACCTGCCCCTATCATTATTGTTATGCCAATGAAAAAACGGAGGAAACATTGGGGCCAGATTATTCTGGCGAACCAGATAACAGACCCCATGAGCCAGACCTCCGTCTGTTATTTTCTTATACCTTATCCATGCCTTGGAACCAGCGTTACCTGTTATTTCAATGCAAGTCCCCCATTTGTGTTAACCTATTTCTATTCTCCAGGATCTCTTTCTGATGAACCTTTACCCAGAACCTGAATATCCTTTAGTGCCTTATCAAAATCATTTTCGAAAAGATGATCCTGGACTATTCTGTATTTTTCAAACTCGCTTTCAGCAAAGTTTTTTGCCATTTCAGCCGAAATTTGCCCACTGTCCTTCAAGATATCTCTATCAGTAAATTCAATAAACATATCCAGTCGTTTCGACCAGTCTTCCATAGTCATAGGGATCCTGCGTATGGCACGCTCCTCCGCCAGATCAAGGTAGGCATTTACAATTCTGCCAAGAGCTCCCAGTTCTTCTTTCGTTAAATAGTTCTTAGCAATAGAAACATCACTTTTCAGAATCTTTCCATCGGGGCCATTCTTCCATGAAGTCAATCCCATATTTTCCTTGCTGCTATCAGAACGCTTCGTGATAAGTTCTGCAGCGGTGTGACCATGAATAGCAAAATGAAGTTTATTCTGAACCTTGGCAAAAAAGGCTCTGGTTGTGGGTGCATCTCTGTTGTAGTCAATACTGGTAGAATATATATCGGTAATTTTCTGATAAAAACGTCTCTCGCTCAGTCGGATCTCCCGGATCTCTTCAAGAAGATGCTCAAAATAATCTTCCCCCAGGAAAGAACCATTTTCCATCCTTTTTTTATCAAGTACATAACCCTTGATAGCAAATTCTTTGAGAACCTGGGTAGCCCACTGGCGGAACTGTGTCGCTCTAATGGAATTGACCCTGTAGCCCACAGATATGATGGCATCTAGGTTATAGAAATCCACACTACGGCTAACCTGTCGTTTACCCTCCGTTTGAACTATTAGGAATTTCCTAATAGTTGATTTGCTAATGAGTTCGCCTTGCTCATAAATGTTTTTGAGATGTTCATTTATAGTAGCTACCGTAACAGAGAAAAGCTCTGCCATAAGTTTTTGTGATAACCATATTGTGTCATACTCATACCTGGCTTCTATGCTTGCTTCACCACTCTGAGCAGTAAATATCAAAAATTCCGATGTTGAGTTCCGGATCATCTGCCTTTGACCTTTCGTACGGTTTCCCAGTGAGAACACCCCCCGTATTTCCTATCTATGCTCATAAACTCATTGATTCTCCATAGAAAGCTGCTAACAGGACCTCTAACTCAAACAAGTCTGATCTAACAAATAAAGGCTGCCTCTCCATATAAATACTATTTGTATATATTTTAGCATTTAGATCTGGAATGGAAAACAGTGTTGTTTTTGTAGCAATGCTCCCTGGAAGGATAAGTTTTGATGTAAACCTGCCCCACTAAACAATCAGAGCTGCTCCATTGACATGAAGCAGCTCTGATACTCGACTATTTTTGAGAACATTCAATTGTGACGGGGAAACTATTCTCTTCTCTCTAAGAATTAGTGTAACAGATAAATTGGGACAGATTATATGCCGTTATGAAAAAAGGCATCTGATCAAGATAAGTGGAAAATACAGATAAATCCTTGACTGGAGGGAGGCTTGGCAGAAAACATATTATTCCACAAAACCGTACGTGCAAGGGCTGAGCCCAATTCTTTTGAAACTTTCCCACACCCCCTCTCACTTTCCCAAGTTCACACTGCTAAATCTTGATTTGTTCTACTACCGATTCTTCACCAACAATAGAAAGATGGGTGCGGGCTCTAGTCAATCCTACATAAACCAATTCAGGTTCCCGCATCAAAGCTTTACTTGCTGGCATAATCACAACAGATCTCTCTAGTCCCTTGAACCGACGCAACGTATCAATAACAACATGACCAACAAGAGGATTATCGCATCTGCATGTTTTAAGATGACACCCTGATATATTCTTTTGATCCTCTAATATTCTGATTTCGTCTTCATTTATCACTAGAATTGCCAAGTCTTCTGGCAAAACTCCATCTGTACCAATCATGTGCCTTGCACAATTAAGTGACTTAACCCATATCTGGTTTTCAACATTTACTTTAATCCAATCAACAGGAAGTCCCCAAGGGCCAATTGCTGTAACTTCTGGTCCCCGGTAATACTGCCTTGAGACTTCATGAATTCTTTTTGTATTTCGCAAATTAAAACCAAGCCTTATTGGAACAGCAATAATTTCAGTTGGAAGAGATAACCTTTTCCCATACACTTTCTGGTTATCATCATAAAAAACGCGTAACAACTTGGGACCATTTTCTGACAAAGCCGCATCCAGAACTGGCCACCAGAATGGTAAAAAATCCTGCCCTTCATCAATCACAATTGCATCAAACCGTTGTTCAGGAAGTAATTCCAGTGCCTGAAGAGTTAGTTCAGGCAGAGTTTCCTCAAAAAAATTCCCAGGAATCCTTCCAGTTGGTCTTTCAAAACCAGCCTCTTTGATTATTGAGAAACACCAGCCATGAAAACCTGATACATGAAGTAATGAACTATTTTGAATAGATTTTCTTACAAAATCTGCCAAAGCCCGGTTGAAACAGGTAAATAATGTCCTGGCTCCACTTTCAGAAAACCTGACTGCCTCTTCCATGGCAAGAACAGTTTTTCCTGTACCTGCACTACCTGCAATAGCAGCCCGTTGAATTTCCCTTATTGCATTCAAAATATGATATTGCTGTTGCGTGAGAATCTGAATCTCTTTCTCACTTTCTTTGAGGATATGCCCCAAAGGAGTCCTGAGATGAAAAGGTCGGGCAAGAAGATTTTCGAGGGCTCTTATCCCATCATTTCCAAGAGGCCGGGTTTGCCCCTGATTGATTTCTGGGAACGTTAATCTCGACTTGATCCAGTGTATAAAGTTATCTTCAAAGTCTTCGATAAAACAAAACATTTCAAGAGGCATATCTGGAGCAAGGTCCTGTCCTGGTTTTGAAGAATCTGGGAAAATGACACAATGTCGAATATGAATATATCGTTGAAATCCACCATGAGATCTCTTCAGTTTTTCAAGAAGAATATGTTTTGATGATCTTGCCTGTTCCACAGGGTTTTTGATTCTGTGCCTGAAACCCATCCGATCCGTACTTGTCCAGGTACCAGATATGGGATCATGTCTAATACCTCCTCCTTTAACTTCAATTACTAGTACACCTGATTCGGGATCAGCTATAACAAAATCACACTCTCCATCTATTTCCTCACCATTGGGCTTTAAACCTAGCCATGGTCGTGAATAGAAAACTACAAATCTGTCACCAAGCTGATTCTGAAGTTTATTAAAAACTTTTATCTCAGAATTCCTTAAGGGGTTTTCAAGAATATCAATTGGGAGTTTGCGCGGCCACATTTTTGCCATTACTATTCAACTCCAATCCCTCTCAGAGTTGAGAAAAAGCCAACGGCAAGATCATCTGGCAAGCCCACGAGGAGTGCTCGATCCAGGAAACGGTTGAAATATTCACATGAAGTTTCCGGCACTAGAACACAGGCATGGCATGCAGCATTTGAGCATGAACCAGGTCCAGCCATGATACCCTCGATACACAATGGATCTGATGAACACCATTGAACAGCCTCGATGCTCCCCCGAATCACTCTTTCAATCCTTTCAGACTTTCCCTGGCGCTGGAGTCCTCCGAGAGTACCATCAGTATCTGGTGTTGCAGTGTAAATCAGTAACCCGGCCATACCTTCTTCATCCACATAAAGCCTTTCCCGAAGGGCAGCACTTGAATAGCCACATTCCATTGTAAGTTGTCTCATGAGAACATGCGCAACAGTATGAACAAGTATAAACTCAGGGGTAATACTCAACTCGTGACTTCTGTTCTCGCTGTTATTGTGGCATTCAGCGTCATACTCTTCCTGTATACGTAGTATTCGTTTTTTTACAGATTCATTCTGTTTCCAGCTTATAAGTTGTGTCTTATTTATGGCCAGGAATATTCCTTCTCCTCTGACATCAACAGCAGGAAGCCAGTCAAGTCTGTTTTGTGAAAGTTTGGCGAAATTAGTTGACTGTCCCTCGGGGGGATTAATTCTTGTGAATCCTTTTAATACACGGACCTCTCTAAGTCTGACGACTCTTACAATTCTTGAAAGAAAGGGTGCAAGAGATTCTGGAATAGTTTCATTGCGTATTTCAAATTCTTCCGAATTGTCAGGCTCAGTATTAATTCCTGAGTCTAGCTGAAAGTACTCTTCCTTCCTGATACTGTTCTGTGTATCTTCTGAACAGGAGATTGCTTCAACCCTCAACTGGATTTCCCTTGCCAACTCATCTGGAGTCATTCTTAGCTCTGTCAAAATGGCTTGCAAAGGGCCCCTTGCCAGCATTCGGATAAAACTGGACCTGTCCTCCTCTGCAGTATTAATAAGTGGGGACCAGTAAACCCCAAGATAGTGTTGAAGTCGATCGGACCAGGGAGGAATGCTCAGTGCTGATTCAATAAAAGGAAAATAGACGTTCGATGCCCCTCTTTGTAAAACTCTGGGTTTCCGGGTACATTCTTCATTCTCACAATCTAGCCACGGCCTGCGACCTTTACAATGGAATCTTTCCCAGGTTGATGCAGAAAAAATTCCATCCATAGACCTTTTGGAGCTACATATTGGACAGCTTAGGAAAAGACCGGAAAGGCCTGGCTTCTCAGATTTAAGCAACAACTTTCCACTGGTATTGGCACATCCCGTTTTATGCTCAACCCAGTAATGCCAGGGAAATTCATCAAGATGCCCTTTTTCACATGCAAAAATGAATCGGACTGGAACTGCGAAAACTTTTTTTCTACCTGGCATCCTGCTTGTGCAGGTTGCACAATAACGATATGTCTTTCCAGGATCACTTTTCCATTTTTTCGACGGGGCAATTACCCCGCACATTGGACATTGGAGCCAATCCGGGAAACGATACGCCACAAGCCTACCTTGAATTGGATTGTTTCTAGAAACAGAAATCTGCACTGGTGGGAGCCTGAAACCACTAACAATGAGTTTTTTCTCTAGACGAGGTTCATGGATACTTTGTGGATTCCGAGTTCCTCTCGGGGGGGCAGTATTATCCCATGCTTCAAGACCGGAAATTATTGCAGATACAGGAGCCCCGTCGGCCCTGAAATCGACTATTGAGCCAGGCCCAAATAGCGAAATAATCGAACTGCGACGTAATTCCCCCAACTGATTATTTGGCAAATCATTTACCCCCTTAGAAAAAACTTCGTTGATGGCTCCACACTTCTCATAGTGTTTGGAGTTGGCCATGCGGCTGAAACAAGATTACCTGCTGCCAGTTCTTCAGCAGCCTTCTCTGCATCCTGCAACAGTGAATCCTGCCGATTCCTGGGATTCCAATAATGCCTGGGGTTCATCTGTTTCCATCTTACAATAAGATTTCTGAGTTCTGATTCAATAGCAGTCTCTTTTGGATCCACTGAAGAAGCTCTTCCTACTATATAAGTCACGATATCCTCCAAAATTTGTCCTTGCAATAGTTTTGGATCAGGTTTTTCGAGCATTCCGGGAACAAGACATCTTACAAGGGCAACAAGTGCTGCATGAAGAGCTTTGTCCCTTGCTCTGGAGGCGAATGGTGTAACACTACTGACTTCGACATCACGGTATAATGATGAATGCCATGTTACAAAAGATTCATAGTGGGATCTGTCCCTCGCCTTTACATTATTCAAGACTGAAATTATAAGTCCAGGAACATTTCCCCTGCCGACGCGGCTGGTAGCCTGAATATACTCTGAAATACCCTTTGGTTGCCCATTAACAAGCATTAGTCCAAGTCTAGGAATATCAACCCCAACACTAAGCATATTCGTAGCCAGAAGGACATCAACACATCCATCATGATCACAAGTGACGCCAAGGCTTTGGAGTAAATCCCGGATTTCTGTCTGATTTCTTCTTGAGGTCATTTCTTCAACGAGATTAACTGAACGGGTTTCTTCTCTTCTTATTTTTCCGAAGATTTCCATGCTTTTCCTCACGTCATCCTGCATCATTACAAGTGCACCTCCGAGCTCACGCCTTGAGTTAAAATATGAAACCAAGGTCGAGTAAGGGTCTCTTGTTTCTGTATCAGAGATACCAAACTTGGCGGACTGAAGTAGTGATGAAGCAACTGCCTGTAAAGTAAATTTAGCAGATCTCCCAGCAGTAGTAACTGAAGCATACAATCTACCAGGAGCATTTAAGTCTGTCACGGCAAACCCGGAATCATCTGCATCTAACGCAGGTGGAGGAAATTGACATGTCCTTCGATCAAAAAGAGCTCTTACCTGATCACCTGCTCTCCGGATTGTAGCTGTCGAACCTATTATTTTAGGTTTGTGAAAAGCGCAAGAAAAGAGTCTATCGATCGCGACCTCATAAAGACCAGCAATTGTCCCCAGAGGTCCAGAAATTAGGTGAAGTTCATCCTGTATTATCAGGTCAGGAGGACAATCACCTATACCAAAAAAATCTTTTATTTTGGGATTTCTTGTTATCTGAGCAAATTTATCTACTGTTCCTATAACGAGTGAAGGTTTACACCTATAAATATCTTCATCGACAGTCCATATTGGCAAGGGTTGAGAATCATGGAAGAGTGGACATTTACTGTTCCTGCACCTCGCCTCAACACTCCCTTTTTCAACCACCCTTTCCCAATAGATTTTATGATGACATGCAGGACAATAAACCAATTGGGCAGGCGTTTTTTCTGTTGCTGTCATAGGATTTACGGGAACATCCTCAAATCTGTTTGG
Source organism: Acetomicrobium hydrogeniformans (assembly GCA_016841745.1). GTDB lineage: Bacteria > Synergistota > Synergistia > Synergistales > JAFGMB01 > JAENYO01. The sequence continues at coordinate 162,950 of JAENYO010000003.1, read as the reverse complement.
TGTTGCTTCACAACCAACCCAGAGTCCAATTGAAAAAGGTTCTGTTCCTAAACCTAATGGAGCAGTTTCTGAGATTTCATTCCGGCGAATAACTTCGCAAGCAAATATCAGACACGCAGCTCTGTCAAATTGCTGTGTTGTTAATGTTCTCAATGTGTATCTCATAATTGCATTGACTCTTGGTTTAGCTTGATCATCAGGTCTTGAAGAAAAACGTCTATAAAAAAGAAGATAAGCTATTAATCCAAGATATGCCTCTGTTTTACCTCCTCCTGTAGGAAACCATAGCAGATCCATTGTGTCTCTGTATGCATCAGATGGATCTATCGCTGAATTTGCAGCGATAAGTAGAAAGCCAATCTGGAAAGGGCGCCAGCGAAAAGATCCTCTTGTGCTCTTTTTTTCATCCCAGCTATTCTGAAGTGATATGGCAGCATTGGCAAATCTAAAGGCCTTAGCTTTGGATGAGTCAATTGCAATGGATTCTACTCCATTAAGCATTCTTTCCTGAGCTTCTTTGCATCCTGAGAGGTTATTGTAAGCCTGATTTTTGAATTCTTCTGGAACTTCTTCTATCTTACCCTTCTGTTCCTCAATCCATTTACCGTAGATGGAGGGTACCATTTCAAGAGCTTTGGTCAATTGGTTATCATCAGCTCTAGAGAGCCAATCGGCGGATAATGGATCGATATCTCCTAAAGTGTTAAGATCCCTGAAGTAGTCATGGCCATTGGGATCAATACTTCTGACATTCGCCCTTGGAACCCATTCTGTAAATACAGAACTTGCTATTCCTGGCTCATCAGATTCGGTCCATGAAGCAGAACAGGTATGCCCTACCGCATATTCAAGTACGTGGCGATAAAGTAAAGCAGAAGACATGTCATTTTCATCAACTATAGGTCGCCGGGAAGGTCGAGCTATCAACCTGGTTGAACCTCGTGGTTTAATTTCAACCCGAGTCTGGAAAAGAGTTAATTTCTCTGTGGATTCCCTGTTCATAAAATTTCCTTCATTCTGCTTGTTAAGCAGGGTTACAGTAACAAGCAATTTCCCCTCCTCCCACGGGACAGTCCTTATATTAAGACAGACTCCAGAAGGTACCCCGAAAGTATCCAGATCAATGTTTCTTGTCCCTGGACAAATTTCACATATAATGTCAGAAATATTGTAAACACTACGCTTCCATAATGAGGTGTTAAAGTTCTTTTTCATACTACATTTTCTATCTGCCCCTTCTGGGATAGATTCATGAAATGGCCTATATATTCCAAAAGATACTGACAGGGACAGGGACAGAGTCAGTTCAACTGAGGAAATAGCAAATGACAATCCAGCTACACTGGGCTTTATCAGAGCCCTGAATGATACCTCTTCTTCTTCACCAGAAAGAGGCTCATCCCCATTAAGTGACGAGTTGGAAGAAATTTTTTCATCTTCATCTGGTAACATCTGGGTCTGCATTGGCCATAGAATTCCTGTGATATATGTATCAGATGGTCTTCCTTCCAATATTTCTTCTTCATCATGTGGGCCGACAAGATCTTCTACTAGCCTTGAAAGAATGCTTTCTCTAGCTGAATTTTTCACTGAGACATCCTCCATTCATTTAATATCTTCTTCGGGCCTGGAACGGGAAATAACATTTTGGATAACCCACAATAACAGGTGCAAGAATTAAACCGCTTGAAGACCAGGGTTCCCAGAGTTTTTCGCAAATCGGCGAATCAGGAGGCAGGACAATTGTTCTAATCCCCATTATTCTAAGGTGATTGATTTCTCTCGGGGGTTTACGTTTGTAGCCACCGTAATCTGTCTGGATTGCATCTCCAATCTTAAAAAGGTCTGAGTTAACTCCCAGACTCAAATAACCCATGCACTTTTCAGAAGAAAAGATTTTAAAGGCATGGTTAGGAAGCTGATATACATTAACTTCTATAGGATTAGTTCCAATATCTCTCAGGTTCTTCTGGATTTTCTGAGCAGTCTGATCAATAATTTCCCTTGAAGCAATACTCAATGCGTCGATATCATTTTCCCTGCCGAACTCAACCTGTACATAATGGTCATCATGAATATGATAGTTACGTTTCTTTGTTAAAAGTGTACTGGACCAGTGTCTGTAACCATCACCAACAACAAGAGTTTCACGAGCTCTGGTAGCACCAACAAACAACACTCTTATTTCTTCCCCTGCATCACCATTATTATTTCCTCCGTTTTGAGGAAACATCAAGAATACATGATCAGCCTCTCTGCCCTTTGAGGCATGTATTGTCCCGAAAAGCGGGCCATTGAATCCAACAGTTGGAAGACAAAACTCGGAAGGTGGCTTTTTTCTCCCAAGACGCCTCCTCAGACAGCTCATGTCAACCTGATTTGCATTCTCACCTGCAGTACGGAAAAGCATATCCCATGCTTTTTCAGGCTCCAGAGAACCTGATAATTCTTCTGAAACATTTTCAACCCAAAGTTGAAGAAAGGTCTTTTCCTGAAGCTTAGGCTCTGTATGACCTGAAAGACAAGCTCCAACCCATGGGGCAATACAGGTAGGTAACCCGGACATTCTTATTCGATGCTGGCGAAGACTCATAAAGGAGGAAGCAAGGAGAACTTCAACTCTCCGACGATAGAGAACAAACGAATTTTCAGGAAGTTCATGGAGCCTATGGATTGGTACTTCTATTGACCTATCTGCATGATCTTTAATTTCCTGTTTGATGATCTCCCAGCTATCAGGTAAAGGGTGTTGAACCGTTTCCATTACTTTCACTCTGGTTTCACTGAAAATATACTTTAAATTTTCTGAATGAACTCGGTGAATTTCCTTCAACGTGAGAGCCTGAAAATCCAAACTATCTGCCTGAGCAATATACTCAACAAGCATGCTCCTTTGATTCTCATTAGCATTACTCTCTTCATCGTCAGCAAAACCATAAATTGCCTGGGCTTCATCAGAGAAAACAGTTACACCACAATCTTCTGAGAGTTGCCCCAAAATCTGCAGTATCAATTCCGCCCTCTGGCCAACAATATCTTGTGCCTCATCTACAACAAGATGTTCAATAGTCTTGAGATAATCCTGCACACCTTCATCAGTCTGGACAAGCTTAATAACACTGGAAATATTCTCGTTATAATCCAGCTTTGGAAGATTATCTCTAAAACCTGAATGTAAAGTCCATGCAAATGAATCAAGAGTAGCAATTGTTACCGAAAAAACAGATTGATTATCCTTCAGATACTTTGCAATCCTGTCACGAATTTCCGCAACAGCAACCCTTGTAAAACTAATTAGCATGATGTTTGAAGGCTCAATATCATACTTATCAACAAGAGCTGCAACTCTGGCACAAGCAACCGCAGTTTTACCGGTTCCAGGTCCAGCATTTACAACAACCCTCGACTCGGGGTGTATATAAATTACATCTTGTTGCTCTTGAGTCCACTCAGGCATTATTTCCTCCCTATTTATCCTCAAGACAAGTCAGAACAATCAGAGAAATACAGTTAAAAAGAATCTGATGTCTGAACTGAGAATTGCTGTTTATGTTTGAAGTTTAACAGAAAGCTAACTAATACAGATTCAGAACCTCTCGAAATATTACGGAACGTTACATCCAAGACATTCCCGAAGAATAAAAAAGGTCTTGAGAAAATGACGAAATTAACCTGCTTATTCCTTGCTCCATTTCTACTTGATCCTTGATGGAGAAATTCAATCCTTCGTGAATATACTATCTTTTTCTGCTTGAAATTCAGTTTATCTTGAGGCTGGAACAAGAGTGATACAATTATAAAAATCTCTCTCATAATTAACATAATTTACCGAAGAAGAGAAAATACACAAGAAATATTAGCTAGACATCTTGCAATAATCACAAAATCCGGATCAAATTTTTATCCCTTTTCAAATATGCCCAGATCAGATTCAAAATATATCCCGGATACAACTCGCATCGATTGTAGAGTCAGGACCAATACTGATTCCATCAGATCCTGATTAGTCAGTCCAGTTTCATTGTCAATTAAATCCCCAGAGTTTTTATCCATACCAGTTTCTATAGATTTGCTTAATCTGTGGGATATCATCCGGTGTAAATTAGCCAGTCTTGTCGCTGCTTTGTGAATCCGCTTATAATTTTGTTGTGTAAATGACATATTCAGTATCTGGGAAAGTCTTAGAAGGTCATTGGGATCTCGCGGGTGAAGGATATATCCATTAATCCAGGACCTAATCGCCTGAAGAGATTGTATTTTACTTCCACTTCCTTGCATCTTTGACAATAAATCCTTCAGATTCCCTCCGTTATGCTTCCACACCATATATGCTTCTAGTAATTCAGTTTGCCAATGTGAAATGAATGAGAGATGAATCTGAATAGGCCCTTGGTTATGTAATTTTTCAATCAATAGATCATATAGATTTTGTCGTTTCTGTTGCGGGAGAAATACTATTCTTTCTCCTTTTCTAAGAGATTTCACAAACGCTTTTTGCAACTTCAATTTACCTCTAAATGATTTGATAACGTACAAGAGAGTATCTTCGCTAAACCTTCCAATATATGATTCTTCAAATTGGAGTTCCACTGCCTTTTGTACAAAATCATTTCTCACCTGATCATCCTCAAGTTCCAGACTTACAGAATCACTAATTCTGTGTAAAGAAGACGTAGTTATCTCTGTATCTTCTTCATCGCTCAACAAAAAGGCTAACTCCTTTTGTAGAGAAAACTCGTCTGTTGTTGTTTGATTAGTATCAAGTACTGGAATACTTGTTTTGAAATCACAAGCTAATTCTTCGGTAAAATTAACCAGCTCAAAGATTTTAGATCGCTTAACATTTACAGAACAGATTGGGATCTTACTCAAATTAGAGAGCGAAGTAAAATTGTCATTAATATCTAATATCATATTTTTTTGGGCATACTTAAGTAGAATCATTAATGAATGGTATTCATAGGGGTAAATCAGGAAGTGTAAATCCTTAAAACAAGCGAAAACACATAGGTACTTTAACAAATAACTATTGGGCAAAGACATAAAAACTACTTCGGTTCTCTCAACAGAAAAGTCCCTATTTAGTGAATTTAAAATATCCTCAGGTAACTTCAAAAAACTACATTGACTTCTCCTCTTCTGGGCATTGAAAAACGCTGCAAATTCTTTGACTGATAGAAGAAAGATGTTTTTCGTTGCCAGTTTGCTCATGGTAATGTTATGTTTCGCCAATAGATAATATGAAAAGATTATCTTGTTTGCCATTGTATTGAAACAGAAAACACACTTTTCATTTCCTTGTATCCTTTCCAAAGCTTTGATAATTGATAGGCCTCTGGGAGGTAATTGATTCTCAAATATTGTATGAATTTTAGCCAAATCACCATATACATCTGACAAGGTGTCAATTAAAGCAGAATCTGTTTTTTCCAAATATCTCAGAACATATTGTAATGAACCTTTTCTTGTTTCCAGGGTTTGAACTCCCCAGAAATTCTTGCATTCACAATCAAATAGATTAATTGGGACAGTTAGAGTTTTTAGAGCGTTGAAATATCGGAAACTCAAGGCGATCGCTTTTGATTGCAAGCCCCCCTTTGCATTTTCTTTTGCCCGCATCAATTTACGGTACACATTTCTAAAGAGCGTAGATATACTGGAATTTTCTTTGACTACTGCTAAAGAGTGTACTAATGTCTTCTCTGGATTTTCAAGGCCTTCAATACACATTGTTAAGAGATTTTCAGTTGTTTTAGGTGTTCTAAGATTTCTAATACCACTTGATGGCCACTGGAACACATTCATATTATTAGATCTAAATGTATCGATTATGGGTGAGAATGGATTTGATGTAACCGCTATTACTGGAATTTTTTTCTCTTCGAGTATTTTTATAATATTTGAAGAACAAATATTTCTTTCAACTCTATCGCAATCGATGAAAGTCCACAAAGGCTGAAGATTCTCAGGTGATCTGACCATTTTTTCAGGGGATAATGAAGTAAAAATGAATGTAGGAAGCTCTTTAGGGTCTCTAAATTGGATTCGAGCTCTTTCTCCTAATATGACCTGTTGAACGATATTTGAATCTTCTAATCTCTTAACCCTGACGTTTAAAAGATCTTTACGCAGTTGAATATTCGAACTAAAACAAAGAATATGTTTATTTATCACTTGATTTTTCAATGTAAAATGAGCAGTTTGAAGTATAGCAGGAGCCAATATGAAACTTAAATGAGATGGATCTGAGTCTGGTAACACTAATAATAAAGAAGTTCTTTCTAAAATTGTAGCATTGACAAGGGCTGAATTAATTTTATCTAATTCAGTTGGTAGAACCATACGGGAACCAACCAGATAAGCAATGTTCATTTGCTCCCAAAGATGTTTAAAAGATAAACTTTGGCTCCCTGGGAGATTGTTTAAAGCTTTTTGAAAATCAAAAAACGGATTGCCTGAGGCAATAGTCATATTATTCCTCCGGGAAATTCATTGATCTTCTTCATTTAATGTCCTGTTTTTTTATCACTACTTTCATCATAATCATAAATGTACCTTTAAATACAACAATAGTTACTTTAAAAATCATATCGAATAGGGGAAAACCTCTCTCTATAATGGAAAAGAGTCATTTCAAGCTCTGAAGTCTCTGGGTCTTTCTGGCGGAACGAACATGATTAAGAGACATATTCTCAGAACCCATAAATCGTCACCCTGTCTTTGAACAGTGTCAGAAATCCACATGGAAACTGAACCAAATCCCGGAAAAATTAAGATCAATAACAATAATCTCCCCAACGAATCTGATGAAAGTCTGTCCCCTGGATACCCTCAAGAGAAATATCATAACGTACAGATAAAACTCTCGGGTTAAGAGTTTCATTGAACATGTCAGAAATGATCTTAGGAAAGGTATCATCAATTTCATAAAAAAATGATTCTATTATTTCAATATTGAATTTACTGTATTCCCTTTCATGCATTGGGCTATATCCATAGGCGGAGAGTAAATCATTAAACCGGACAACTAGATTTGGTTTCTCACGAAAATAGTCTTGAATTATAGATTCAATCAGAGAAGGCAAATTGCTAGATTTCTCGCCATCAGAAACACACAGCATGAATGAGACAAATGCTAAATTTTTGTTATATAAACGTTTTAACTGGTCAATTCCATTTATTGTGTGAATGCGTTTTTTCCTGCGTGTGCCCTTTACCTCAACAGTCCAATCGGTAAAATTGAAATCATGTTTTTCACCTAGTGGACCTCTCCAGGCATTTATAGCATTACTGGGGTTTATACCACACATCTTTTGAAGAACTAGCAGTTCACAGAAAAGCCCAATCTGGTCTTCTTCCGATAAAGCTTCCTTCCGCTGGTTGGACCAGAAGGAGATCCAGCTGTTGATTACCTCATTGACTGCAATGTCAGGTAGGTCTCCATTTTCCAGAATCGCCCTGGCTATCTGCCTGACAATCTCGGTAAACTCTTCAAGGTAACCTCCTATATGGCATGTCAAATCAATAACCTGATTTACCCTGTCATCATCAAATCTGTACTGACATAATCCTATTCGCAACCCATTTACATGTGGATCTTTAATATCTTTTGTTATGGCATCTGATACTATAATTGCCAGGTGGTATCTATTCTGCTCATCTACAAAAATATGTAAATCAGTCTTATCATCATCATTCAAGCCTAAACAACATGTTCTATACCCAAATATAAGGTCACCTGATGTGTCAAGCTGATTCCACGTGTCAATACACAATTCTGAGTAATTCATAACAACTGCCCAATATAATTTTCAGGTTCATAATCACTCTTTGGTAACACGACAGCTATTCCCAATAGATCCACTTTTTGAGTATCTATAAATCGATACAGGTCAATCCTTACATTAGGACGTAATCTATCTGTTTCTACAAATTTTACAGCTTTACTGCCCTTCCAAACCAAATACAGTAATAGCAGTGGGTTTTGCGGCGATCTTAATTCCCTGGAGACACCATTAATTTTCAGATGAGCAGGTTCAGTTAACACGCCAATATTATAGCCATGTTCAGTGTGTTTCCTGCTACGCTGAATCATGTTCAATGAAAGATCACCATACTTGACGGATGGATTGTCTTTTGTCGATTTTTGATTTCCTACCACAGCAACACTCCATTTTGTTAATTCGGGATTTGTATCATTCAATCTCCTGAAAATATACTTAAGTAATCTGTTTGCATCTAAACCAGGGCCTGCCGTTTCCTCCCTGTTAGCAAAAGTATACCGGTTTAAAAAACTCTCCAATAACCATTCGCCTGGAACTTTTTGCTTTGCGAGATATACACCTCTACCATTGATATTCTCAAATCCATTCTCAGTATTGATATCTCTTATGAAACTGTCACCTAGATGATAATTAGCCCTGAGGATTTCTGGCTTATCCAAGGGAAACCATATTGTCTGGTTTAAAGAATCACTATAAGAAATTTGCCTGGCTCGTGCAGCTCCCATTTTATTTGGAGCAGTAACGTTCAGATATCTATGATCTCTAATTGCAACTGCCATCTGAAGTGGTGTCATATTTTCTTCTTCATATCTATATATTTCACTTCTTAATTCATCTTCGACTAGAGCTAAATGTTCGAAAAAACTCCAGATTCCTTCGGTAGTATGAATCCGCGTTAAATCTTCGTATCCCTTACGGTAACCGAACCATCTTCCCATTTGAAGCAACGTATCATATTGTCGGCTCTCTCTGAGATAATAACTTGTCATGAGTCCTTCTAAGGTTAAACCTCTTGAGAGCTTGTCTCCACCTACTGCAATAACCTTAATCTCTTCTCCTGTTTCATAGTCCAAACTATCGCCTGAATCACTGCTCAGCTCCATAACTCGTAAAATATCGAAAATATTTCCAACTTCATCCCAGACCTGATGATAATCAGGGGTGAAATGTTCTAGATCTAATTGTTCTCTAATTGCTAATCCGTCCTCATGAAAACGATCCCAGATATATCTAAATTCATCTTTCAAAGGTGCTGAAAGGGCTTGGTTGTAATAGCGACCAGCAATTTCTGAAACATATTCATCTATCAGCTTTTTGATGATTTTCATGTCATCGATTCTACGAGAAACATGCACAAGCATGCTCATTGGTTTCATTCTATCTTGACGGAGATTTCTTACAGCACAACCTAGAATAAATTCATCAATTGCTTCTGATAAATGAACAGACATCTTCCCATTACTGACCAAGATATCTCCTTCTTCAGGAGAAATCGCTTCAACAAATTTTTCCGATAAATCACTCTTAAATAGTTCTGCAGTACCAAAATAGCCTTCTGGTTGAGGTAAAGATACAATAAAGTTCCTTGGATACAAATCATCCTCGAAAGCATCATGTTCAGATTGCATATCAATAAGAACATTGGCAAAAGGTGTAGCAGTATATCCAACATATGTTTTACAAGGAAAGAGCTTGAGGATACTTCTAATGCAACGATTCGTTCTTGTCGGATCAGAATCAGGGTCATTAGCATTTGTATCAACAGATGCCTGGTCAGCTTCATCATCTATCACTAGAACGGGAAGTTGTGCTCTCAATTCTGTTGATGCATGATTAAAATACTCTATCAGCTTATCTAAGACACTTACATTTTTTTTCACAACAAATAAGGAAGGGTTGTCGATACTGCAGTAATTTTCAAAGAGACCGTTTGTCCCAATTGAGAAATCATGTCCAGCACTGGTGAATCTATTCCAACGTTTAGCTGGCCCTGGTATGGAAATATACGATCTAGGATCTGTAACATCTGTAATTCCTGTCAATTCTCTATCTAATCGAATTTGAGTCTGTCTTCGCAGGATATTATGGATTCCAGCCAGTACGATGATCAATTTGTAACCTGAATCTGCCGCTTTAGCAATAAGAGCCGTGAAATTAGCTGTCTTCCCACTTTGAACATGACCAAGTACCAGGCCTTTGTAATTAAATTCAGTTCTCAATGGATTAGCCATTTTCCCCATAATCGAGTGAGTTGCTTCATCTATGGACTTAATAATCTTACCAGCTCTTTCCGGACCATACTTGGGAGTGAATTCTTGCGAGAGAAAATCCTCTAATCGCTTCCAATAATACATCCCCTCATCATTATCATTAGAAGAAAGCCATTCTTCATACCATTCTTCATGGCCTCTGGGATCCGAAACCATTGATACTGGAACAATAACAGAACCTTCACGTGATTTTCTATATCGGATCTTGTCTAAAAAACCTTTTTCAATTGCATCTCGTGATTCCGGGTCAAGTTGTGCATTTGTAACTGGATGTGTAAGACCTTTCAATTCATCATCAATATTAAATAATTGTTCACCCTGATAGTAAAATCTCTGAACAAGGATATATACAAAATGATCAAGATAATGTGATTCAATTTTCATATTAAATAATCCCTTCCATCAAAAGTCTTTCAAGTGACTTTGAACAAACCGTTTTATAGGTTTTGAACAATTGGCTATTCTGATCATTTCGATTATAAAGCTCTGCAAAAGCTAAGGAAAAGATTAGCGCATCCAATGCTTCAGTGACGGCCTTATTTGTTGATGAATTATAGTATTTTAAGTAAAATGGGTGAGAAGCATTTACAATTACCTTGAACTTACCACTACTATGACAGACAATCTTCCACAGTTTTTCTTCTTTCAGATTTTCTGAGATAATCTCAAAATCTTTACTGGTACCGTATTTGAGAAAATCATTAATTCTGTTAGCCAGCCACGTACCATTTGGATTGTTAACTTCCACAAAACCTATATTCTCCCTTTTTCCTCTATTAGTATGAATATTATTGTCAGATAGTAATTCTTTCGGGATTATCTTTCCCTTTTCACTACTTCTGATTTTATTTTTTACATGAAGTTTTTCTTTGGATTTGTTATATTTGGATTTCGCTTTTCCAATAATCTTTGGATTAATTTTCTGTTTTAAATGCAGGAATAATTTTTCAGGAAATTGGACTTTTGATTTATTGACTGTAATTCGGAACAATTCATCCAGACTTGGATCAATATCAATACTGAGACGTGCAAGTTTGTCATGTTCATCCTTAGCCTTGGTTCCATGCCACCCCCCAAAACGAATCATCCGGTTTGCTCTGTAAATATAATACCCTTGAGAATCATTCCATGACAAAAGCCCTTTCGCATTTTTCCAGGCTTCTTCAGTGGAAAAACCTTCTTTATTCGGAAGGACATATCCAGAAATTCTGACAGGTTTAGAACATCCAGTGAAAAACAGCTCAGAAAACCCCTTATTGAAATGTATTTCTTCTGTGTTTTCCTCACTTCTCCAAAAGGGATCCCAGGGGGTTACTGGTTCGCCATTAACAGTTAAATTAAAAGAGGGATGGTTATCGACACTACCTTCAAGAAACCTGTGATATATCATTCCAAGGTACACCTTGAGTTGAGAACAAATTCTGAAGTAATAATTATTGGCAAATTTACTAATCTGATATGAATGATAATCTTCATTGATTGAAAAAAGTTCATCCCACATCACAATAGTGCCTTGTGAAGAAAGCTGGAGATTTTCTTTATCAAGAATGTCTTGAATTTCTCTTTTAGTAAGGTGAAGAAGGGTCCATTTGTTGGGTGAGTGATTAATCTTTCTGATATCCCATCTGAATCCAGAAATATCTGAAGTCATTGTTTTCGAAATTACAGTAAGAACATCGCAATGACTTAAGGATGCTGTCTTCATACCCATTCCAAACTTACCCAAGCTATTATTTTCATATGTCGTATCAGTACCGAAACGCATTGCTTCCTTTAGTGTGTTCTCGTCCATGCCGCATCCATCATCCTGAATTCGACATACAATATTATCACTGGGGTCAATAATCAGACTAACATCAATATTATTTGAATCTACTTTAGCGGATATTGAATTATCAACTACATCCGCTATAGAGGAATTAATATCATAACCAAGATTTTTCAGTGCCTGTAAAGTTCTGGAAGCATTTGGTATACTTTCAATTTCTTTCATGTAGAATTCCCCTCTTCCAATAGACTCTATTATTGAAAACAAACGATTTCCAATCTAAGGAGATCGTTTGTAATAGTTGCACCATGTAAATAGGTTTCAACTAAACAATAAAGGTAAAAACGATTTACTTTGTATTCACTATCATCTATTTATAACATATTATTCAAGGATCATCTTATGAAAAAATCTTTATGGTATATTGATATCTAAAGGAAAACATAGATTATTAAAAGCTACATATATTTTCATTACATCGGGTGAATATAATGTCATCAACCAAACAAAACCGAATTCCTGTAATTGACCTTTTCGCCGGTCCTGGAGGATTAGGAGAAGGATTTGCATCTTTTTCTCCAAGAAACAGCGGTAAATTTGAGAACCTGTTTAATATTGCCCTTTCAATCGAGATGGAAAACTTTGCGCATGAGACTCTCCAACTCAGGAGCTTTTTCAGGAAATTCCCCAAAGGTAAAGCTCCTGAAGAATATTATCAATACCTGAGGGGAGAGATTTCCAAGAAGACACTATTTAATGCATTCCCTAAACAAAAAAACTTAGCATTGAAGGAAGCGGTCAAACGAGAACTTGGTAAGGATGATGATGTCAAGGAATTGATCGAAAGTGCTTTACACAAACACTCTGAACATGAAAAAGTCCTGATAGGCGGTCCACCCTGTCAGGCATATTCTCTTATGGGTCGCTCCAGAATGAATGGCAACAAAGAAAAATTTGAAAAGGACAAAAGACATTTTCTATACCAGGAATATCTGAAAGTTATCACTCAGGTTCAGCCTGCAGTTTTTGTCATGGAAAATGTCAAAGGTATTCTTTCATCCAAGGTCAAGGGAGAACAAATATTCCCTAAGATATTGAAGGACTTTCACTCTCCAGCCAAAGCCTTGGAGCTTTCAGACATGGAAAACTTAAGCTATAGCATATGGCCCTTAGAACCGCTTAATCAGTCAATTAAAGACCCTTTGCAGGCAAAATCATCAGATTTCATAGTAAAATCAGAACACTACGGTCTCCCACAGGCTAGACACAGAGTAATTCTTCTAGGAATAAGATCTGATATCTTAAAAAAGATCGGTAAGCCTGAGTGTTTATCGGAGTCAAATACATCATTCACACTCAGTCAGGCTATCTCTGATTTACCTGAAATCAGAAGTACTTTATCTCGAGGTAAAGATTCTGCTTCCTCCTGGAAGGAAGCAATCATCTCCATAGAAGAAGAACAATGGTTTAACAACCTGAAAAAACCTGAATTAAAAAATTTTATCCAAGAAGAAATAAATAGATTGAAACAGTCGATTCTCCCAAAAGGACAAGAAGTGTATTGCCCCGAAAGAAATGAAACTAAAAGTGTAATGGATGAATTATATAGAAAATGGTATCTTGACCCCAGGTTAACGGGGTGTACAAATCACTGCCCCAAAGGGCATATGAAAACTGATTTACATAGATACTTTTTTGCATCATGTTATGCAAAAGTACATAAAATATCTCCAAAAATCAAAGATTTTCCCGAAGAAATATGGCCTGCTCATAATAATGTTAAAAAAGGCCCTAAAAATCCTATTTTCGCCGATAGATTCAGAGTACAACTAGATGATAAACCATCATCAACAATAACCAGTCATATGGCAAAAGATGGGCATTATTATATTCATCCGGATCCACAACAATGCAGAAGCCTGACAGTTAGAGAAGCAGCAAGACTTCAGACTTTCCCTGACAATTATTTCTTTGAAGGCCCAAGAACAGCACAACACAGGCAGGTTGGTAACGCAGTTCCACCTTTCCTCGCAAGACAAATTGCAGAAGTGGTATATAAGATTTTTCAAAAAGCAGGCATCTTGTAAAAAATATGGACAGGATAAGTAAATCCCATAGAAGCTGGAATATGTCCCAGATCAAAAGCAAAGATACCAAACCCGAAATGATAGTCCGTTCAACTTTACATAAATCAGGTTATCGTTTCAGGTTACACAGAAAAGACCTTCCGGGAAAACCAGATATTATTCTGCCTAAATATAGAACTGTGATTTTTATTCACGGTTGTTTCTGGCACAGGCATAAGGGTTGTAAATACTGCTACAAACCAAAATCAAACATTGAAAAGTGGCAAAAGAAATTCGAGGGAAATATCGCAAGAGATGAAAAAGTACAATCAGAACTTCGAGAAATGGAATGGAAAGTGATTGTGATCTGGGAATGCGAAGTCAAATCAGGAAAATATATAGAAAATCTAAAAGAATATGGTTTTATCATAGTTCAATAATGGTTGTATCCCTTTCAAATTACCTCCTTCAGGAAACGAATTATATCCTTTTAAACACCCTTCCCCTATGCCATTTGAGGCTTTCCAGGTCGGGGTTATACAGTTCTTTTTCGGGTAAGATCATTCCCCTGCCGGACAGGGCCTAGAGATGGGCCGGGAAGTTGGGTCTGGTTGAAATCTGAGGAGAGGTCACAACCTGGTATTTTCCAGACACGGTCATTAGCCCTTCGTCGAATGCCCAGTGGCACAGTTTGCACAGGGCCAGTCCGTTTCGGGGATCGTCGTTGTGGGTCTCGCTCCAGGGGATGATATGGGCTGCGTCTACTGCCGTATGTCCCTGGCTGGTCTGCATGCGGATTCCGCACAATGCACATCTGTGATCGTAGGCAGTAACAACTGCCCTTCGAAAACCCTGGTCCCTCGAAAACTGGTTCAGCCCTTCTTCTCCCCTTGGACTTGCTGCTCTTTTCAGGGTCAGGAGATCTTCGCTGTATTTCAGAGCTTCATTATTTATCAGAGACTGTTCCAGCAGCTTTGTCTGAATACTGGGTGAAAAATATGTTCTTATAAGGGCAAATCTCAGGTCATCACGAGATGATGGATCAGTCGCCAGAACTGCAAGTTCTTTATCCAGACTTGCTCCGAGAATTAGATTTTTGAGATTTGAAAGAGAACCGGGTTCTTTTGTACGGCAGAGGATCTCCTCTTTTCCTGGCTGGGGGATAAGGTGCCAGAATCCTTCGGACTGGAGATGAAGAAATGGAAGTGCGATGTCTCCTTTTCGGTGGGGAGGCATACAGAGAGACCAGTACCGGGCAAAGATATCGCAAAGGTCGGGTGTGAGCTGTATAAGTTCAGGACTGGACATACCCTCCTGGATAAGGTCCAGTACAGATAGGAGAAGGAGAGGTTTGTTGGGAGCCTTGAAAGCTGTATCTTCGGTCCAGTAATTTCTGCCGCCTGCGGTATGAAGATGAGAGAACTTGAGGATGTAATGTTCTTTATCTATCCCTGCCGCCCCCGTTTAGTGAATACAGGATTTATTCAGGCTGATTATCCCACTCCCCCGATTCATAATCAAACCAGGCGGGGGTCAGATCTGGAAATGACAGTTTTAAAAGATTTAAATCAAAGTCAGAACCTGTTTAAAGACCTTTTCACCACGGAGGTCGCTGAGATAACCTAAAACTTTGATATTACTGCGAAAAATGATAAACCTATTTTTCACGAGAAAACATTAAATAACTATTTTACCGCAGAGGACGCAGAGAGCGCAGAGGAAGGCATAAACCCCTGAGGTAAATGTTCAGGGGTAACATTGCATATTCGTCCGCACAGACCATATCCTACTAAGATAAAGGTTGGTGTATGTCATGAAATCGGAGATTTATGCCAGGTAAGGCTTTCGAACCGGAAGGCGCGGAGAAAAAAATTAAACATTTTAAAACATGTCTATAACTGAGATACATGGAGGTAGTTCGGGAAAACAGGAAAGGAAATCCGCATTATAGATTGGCTTACTCATTATGATTTATGCCACTTATATGATAATCCAGGATGTTCACATATTGTCTTTTATATTAATATACAATGTTTCTTTTTCTAATTTCCATGCATGGCACACGAACTCACTGCCGCTACGAAGATTCCGGAGCGGCAGTGAGGGTTAGTAAGGGGGGAATTACTCTCTCGGGCAGCCTCCATAATTTTTCCTGGCTGATTCTCGGGGAATAGTATATTCAAAATCGCCGTTGATCTCCGACTTGGTCGTTTTGCCATTTGCAATCTCCAGAAGCATTTCAAAGAGTCTCTCACCCGTTTCCGGGATAGATGTCCCTTCGAGGATAACCCCCGCATTGAAATCGGTAATACTTCCCAATTTCTGAAAGGTCTCGGGATTGCCCGTTAACTTGAGGGTAGGCATTACAGCATTTCCGACAGGTGAACCTCTTCCGGTACTGAAAACTGTCACCACAGCACCTTCCATGGCGAGTCCGGTCAGGTTGAATGGATCCGGTCCCTGGGTACGGTTATCTACCACCCATAAACCTGGGTGCGTTATGGGATCTCCAAGTTTCAGCACTCCCTGAACAGGAGATGTCCCCATCTTTTTTATATTTCCCATTGATTTTTCTACGAGGGTCGTTATGCCGCCCGCCTTATTTCCTGGTGTTGGATTTATTTCTTCAATTTTCTGTCCGTACATTTCTATGTATTCAGCCCGAAGCTCAGAGATCATATCGAGAACCTGCAAGCCGATCTTTCGAGTTGCAGCTCGGGAAGCAACGATATGTTCACTCCCGGGAAATCCGTCAACTTCTGACATGAGTACACTTCCGCCATTTCGTACCACCATGTCGGTCATTGCACCAATAGCGGTATTTCCCGACAGGGCAGTGGTCCAGTCCGAGCCTCCGCATTGCACTCCAACGACAAGTCCGGAGAGGGGACATTTAACACGCTGCTCAAGGTCGGTCTGCTCCTTTAGTTTTTTCACTATGGAAATGCCCTTTGCCTCCGCTTCCGGTGATCCTCCTTCAGTTTGGATGAGAATGGATTCAACGGGTTTCCCCGTTTCGGCTATGGCTTTTTGTACTTCATTTATATTTGTCTTTTCACAGCCGTTGCCTACAAGCAAAACCCCTCCGACATTGGGATTTCTTCCGGCCGCTATAAGCGCGAGCTTCGTCCTTTGATGATCACGCTCAAATTCATTGCAGCCCTGTTCGTGAACGATCGGGATAATTCCTGTTGCACGAGCTATTCTTTCCGTCACTGTGTTGGAGCACGATACCATGGAGATGGCGATAACATAATTCCTTATACCAATTTTCCCATCGGTCCTTTTAAATGCATTGATCGTCATCATGGCCATTTATCCTTTCACAGATCGAAACTGGCGTTCATATTCATTGCAGAGCTGGTTAGTGATGTCTTCAACGTTATGGGAATGAACATGCTCCCCCTGTAAAATCTCTCGAGAAGATTTTCCAATAGTAACTGCATATTTTATTATTCTTTCACCTTGCGGAATGGTAACAAGAGCGATCTTATGTCCGGCCGGGATATCATTCTGAGCGATCATTTCCGTTCCCGAGCAGCCCACCCTTTCTCCAACAAAAATATCCTGAACAGCAACCCCTACGTTATCCTCAGATTCGATTTGAATAACTTTTTTCATCACTGATCTTCCACCTCCCAAATGTCTAGGCAAGCAATATTTCTTTTATCTCAGGAACAGTTTTCCCCTCGAGTCCCATTTTTGCAAGCGACATCCCGGTCTTGAAATAATTTTTCCCCATCACGGCACCGCAGAGCTGAACGGCAGCATGCAAGGACGGAGTATCTACTCCGGCAAGTCTGCCGAGTTCGATCAGGGGAACGGCAGAAAATGGAGTATCCTCTGTGAGGAATCTATGGTCAAGGGTTTTGGGCGCATCCGGTTTGTCACCGCCGAAGGCAGGATTGGCCTGGATAACGGAATAGAGATCTTCCCCCTGAACATGATATTGTGTCCTGATGGTCTCCACCGTGCTGGTCAGGTCAAGACCGAAGGCTTTACCCACAGCCATCCGTTCTTTGTCGACCGCCTCCATGGCTCGGCAGACGGCGTGGGGCATGCCGTCAAAATAAAAGCGGAAATTGCCTTTCGTATTTTCGATCCGTCCGGCATTCATAAGCATGGGAACACAGTGAACGATCATATTCGTATTGGACATGCTCGTCTGAAGGACGTTCAGCCCTTTGTTATACGAAGTGCAAAAAGCGTCCCGCATGATTTCATCAACCTGGTCATATTTGCTGTTGGGAAGAACAGCCAAAGTAACAGGGTTTTTCACTCCCCGTACATTCACCCGTCCAGGTTCAACTGCCTTGCAGACATAGGGAAGATTATCCGTTTCGCCCACGATCACATTCTTTACAGATCGATGAAAAGCTTCGCGGAGAGCAAATGTTCCATAATTTCCGGGAGAAAGGATGAGTATCTGACCTTCTTTGAAATAAGGGAGGGTAAGATCGAAAAACGCTTCCTGTGCGAATGACGGAGCAGTAAAATATATGATCTCAGCGTCCTTCAATGCTTCTTCCGCATTCGTGGTGGCGTTTCGCAGACGCCCGGTTCCGGAAATTTTATTTTCCATTTCAATGATGTTTCCCTTGAGGCGTATAGCGTCAATTGTAGCGCTGAAAAGGGGATGTTCGAAAAGAGTTACTTCATGGCCGCGAAGAGCCAAATCCCCCGCGAGAGCCTGACCTCCGTTCCCTGCACTCATTACAGTGATTTTTCTCATGGGTCTGAATCCCTTCTTCCTTTGTGTAAGATTTGTATCAGCAGACCAGAGCAATAAATTCCTCCTTCAGACTTGATGTCCAAAGTTATTCAAAGATAACTTTGGAGGTAATCTCTTCATAGGCTTTATCACCGACCTCTTTGACTTGTGCTAACTCTCGTTTTGCTCTGGCCAGTTTTTTCAATCTATATCAATTCGTTTGTGGTTGGAAAACATCTACTCTCTTCTCTATGAGCACAAGTATAACAAATACAATTTTTGAAAAAAGATCTCCTCAGTCCTGTAATTTCTGTCACCTTCGATGTGAAGATGGGAAACTTGCGGATGTTGTGTTCTCGTTCAATCCCTGCCGCCCCCGTTTTGTGAATACAGGATTTATTCAGGCTGATCATCCCACTACCCCTATTCATAAGCAAACCAGGCGGGGTCAGATCTGGAAATGACAGTTTTGAAAGATTTAGACCAAAGTCAAAACCTATCTCACCGCTAAGGCGCAAAGAACGCAAAGAAAAGTATAGAACCTTGGTATTACTGCGAAAAATGATGAACCCATTTTTCACGAAAAAACACCCAGAAAGGTTTAAGATGCGCTGAAGCACATCCTATGGATTGCTGAAAGACCTGTTTTACCAAGGAGGGAGATCTGAGAAACACGGAGGAGTTCAAGAGATCTTCAAACCTGGAAATACGAGCAAAATAAAAACATACGGGGTCAGATCTTGAGATAACGTATACCAATTTTGAGGCCAACAACCTCTACGAACCTTGTAACAGTCTTTTCAGTTCTCTTAGCACCTCTCTGTCAGTAAGGGTATGGGCTTTTTCATCCTCCAGGGGGATCTCTCCGCGTAATGCTGCCTGGTATTCCTTGCGCAACATGGCCACTTTGACATTGAATGATGTATCTACTTCAATAATCTGACTCTCATCATGCACGACTACACGTTCTCCGTTCGCCTTCAGCACCACGATTCCTGAACTGTTAAGAAGCCTGAGGTTCTCGATACGGTCTTTTCGGTCCTCCCAGCATACATTTGCGCAATTGCCGCAGGGGCTCAGGAACAGATAATCGGAGTCGAAAAAGGATGCCCGGTAGTTTGTATATACATTAACCCCATCCAGGCTGGCATCGGGGTCTACCTTTCTTATGCGGGTACATAGAGCATCCACTGCCTTATCATCTGGGGGCAGAGGCGTATCCACACGATAGGGGCTCCAGGTTGACCACTTTCTATTCGGAGACAGACCGTGATAACCCGAACAGCCGATCCAGCAGCAATTACTGGTCCGCTTCCGTGCGATGCTCTCGGTGATACCAGCTATGGTCACATTGATACTTTCTTCCCTGTGCATCATTTCTACAGGGCAGGAAGCAACACATATTTTACAACCGTCACAGGGATTCTTCTCGAGAAGAGGATCAGACTCAAGCTCTGCGGAGGTAAGAACAGTACCCAGCATGACGGCAGATCCATATTGAGGCGTCATGAGGTTGCCGCTCCACCCAAGCCTTCCCAGCCCTGCAGCCACAGCACCATAGCGATGAGAGAAGTCGGGGAGCATTGCCACCAGCTCGGTAACATCCCTGGCACCAGGCTCTGGCCTGAAGTCATTGTTGATATCCACGGTAAGGGCATGGAATCCCGAACTCTTCAGGAAATCCACCAGATGATCGCTTATAACGTAGAACTGCCGGATGATCTCCTTCTTGTTCAGGTTATAGGATCGCCAGTCCTTTTTGGTAAAAAACTCCCGAAGGGCCACTCGATCAAAGGGTATAGCAAAGGAGATGACGGAACGGGCTGAAGGCAACAGGTAACCGGGATCACCTGAGGGAGGGGCATCGTTCAGCCGTTCCCTTGCAGCAATACCCACGAGTTTCGCACCATGTTCTCTGGCAATGTTTTTGATCTGCTCTTCCATCCGTTCCACAACATCATCCTCCAACTTGGGGGTCAGGTCTTGATTTGTTACTTTTCAACCCTGGAACAATTTTACCGCAAAGATACCAGGAAAAACTTGAATACTGGCATACTGGGCAAAATGATGGACCTATTTACACGACTAGGATCCTGGAACATTATTTTACTGCAGAGGACACAGGGAAAACAGAGTAAAAGCAAATCAAAGTCAAAACCTGTTTTACCGCAGAGATCGCAAAGGACTTCCGCCGCAACCCATCATACAAAGACGTTAAGGCGGACTTACAGCACGAGTCCTCGCAGAGGAAACCTTAAAACATTTCTAACTCAGCTGCATGGATATCCATGATAACGTCCACTCAGTTCTGATACTACCTGGAATATGGTTGTTATATGTCACAAAATCATAGATTTGTGCCAGGTAATGATCTCGATACAGAGGACGCTGAGAAAAACGTCTATCCAACTCCAGCCTTTTTCACCACAACGGTCAGGGAGGAGCAAATCAAAGTCAAGACCTGTTCTACCGCAGAGAGGGAGCAGAGAGATCTTTGATGAATTTGTAAGACCTATGGAATTTATGTAAACTAACTCCAGAAACTGACAATGTCCCCATTTAACATTATTTTGAGGCGATCCAAAATTCCAACAGGACCGGTAGTTTTAGGCCTGATACTGGGACCAATGATAGAGAGTAATTCCCAGCAGGCGATGCTTATCGCAGATGGCAGTCTTATGACCTTTGTTACTAAACCAATTTGTTTATCTTTTCTAATCCTGGCTGTTATCTCTTTCATAACCCCTATCATTCTAGAGCACCGCTCAAAAAGGAAGAGTATCTAAGTATATGGCACAGGTCCATTATCAAGAATAGTAATTTTTACAAGGAGGAGTTTCATTTGGGAGTAGGTTTCAGAGTTTATATGAACAGGGAAATGCCCGATCCGGAAATAGTAGAGGGATTTAGGGATATATGTACCGCGAACATTGCAGACACTATGTCCAGACTTAGTGCAATGAGTGCCAAAATCAGGAGAATGTCAAAACCTGGTTTAAAGATGCTGGGCGTGGCTCTAACGGTCAAAGCCCGGGCTGGTGATAATCTCATGTTCCATAAAGCGTTGAATATGGCAGGTCCGGGAGACATTATTGTGGTCAGCAACGGGTTAGATCGTAATAGATCCCTAATGGGGGAGATCATGGCAATTTTTGCCAGAAACAAAGGTATTTCTGGAATAGTGCTCGACGGCCCAATAAGAGATGTTGATGTGCTTTCCAATTTTGAAATGCCAATTTATGCAACTGGAACAACACCTGGAGGACCATACAAGCTGGGACCGGGTGAGATCAATGTCCCTGTCAGCTGTGGTGGAATAAGCGTTAACCCTGGAGATATCATAGTGGGGGACGATGATGGAGTAATTGTTATTCCTAAAGAAGATGCCGCTAAAGTCCTTGAAGACTCCAAGGTTCTAAAAAGGAACGATCTCAAAAATGTGAAAGCCGCTGAGAACAACGAAGCTGATAGACGGTGGATAGACAAACTGCTTAAGGAGAATAACTGCGAATTTATTTATTAAGATAGAGAGTTACTTCTTCCACAAGAAAATGCTTGATTCAGGGTCACCCAATGAATGTCATCAGATTCAGGGTGGCCCTTTTTCATATGTTCGGGGTTACTTGTCCAACCTTGACAAAGGTTTTCTATGGCATACCGCGGGGCTGAGTACAGTTAGCTTCGCTTCGGATCTCTGAACAGGGGTGTGATCAACACCACGGCGGTGCCTGCGAATATCAGACCGCCTGCTGCCCAGAAAGCAGGCTCCAGTGAGTCGGTCATGTCTCTCAAAAAACCGGAGATTATAGGAGCAAATATGGCGGAACTCATGACGACACAGTTGTAAAATCCTGTGGCAGCTCCCATTTTACCGGGGTGTCTTGTGCTCACCACGTCCCCCAGCCAGGCCGCCATTACGGGACAAATGGCTGAATTGCTGAGCATTCCATAGACCAGGAGAGTGATTATTATTCCCGGCATGGAAGTTATCTTTGTAAGCAAAAGCAGAGACAGGGCTGATGCGGCAAGCACAATCAGAGCTACCAGCTTGCGGTTGATCCTGTCGGACAATCTGCCCCAGTAAAGGCCTGCCGGGATTGCGGTGATGGCCATGAGACCGGTGAAGAACCCCGCCTGGGAAAGGGAAAAACCCCTTTCCACCTTCAGGAAGGTAGGTCCCCATGCCATGGCCACCCAGAATCCGTAGAGAGAGGTAAAGGTGGTGAAATTGATCTTCCATATATCCATATCTCCAAAAAGGGCAAGGTAATCCTTTAATGAAGGTGTGGGAGCACGTTCGACTTTGGGAAGAAGGAATTTTACCAGAAACACCATGGCTAAGGTGGGGATGCTGAGGAGCAGGAAGGGCAGCCTGTAACTGCCCACTGCCTCGTAGACTGGCCCGCTCATAGCCATACCGATGAAAAGACCCATGGACATGCCTATGTCTACGATGGCGGCGCTCAATGCCCTGCGCTCGTGTGACACCACCTGGAAAAGGGTGCCGTAGCAGGTTGGAAAGTAAGCACCTGCACCCATCCCGGAAAGGGCTGAAAAGAAGATCAGAAGGGAATAAGTCCTGCCAAGGGTTCCCAGACCGAACATGCCCAGTCCGGCTATGACGAACATGATCATCATTACACGCTTGAATCCCCAGTTATCACCTGCCATGCCTGCGGGTATCTGCATTGCCACGTAGGTGATGAAGTATGCTCCGGTGAGTGTTCCCGCCTGTGTGGATGAGAGGGAGAGGTCCCCCGCGATCACCGAAAGGAGCGGGTAGAGGCATGTGCGGTCCGCATACAGAGTAGCCCATCCAAGCATGAGTACCAGTAACATATGGTCCCCCTTAATAATGAAAGTAAAATTAATATACCATGGATCCACTGATATAGGCTGGTGTATGCTGCAGAATCATAGCTTTTTGCCAGATAAGACTTTGATCCGGGAGACACTGATAAGACCGGGAACAACCTGACTTCAAGCGCAGAGATATCCTTGATTAATTTGTAAGAAGAAATGAATTTATGTAAACTAACTCCAGAAACTGCCATTACTTCCTGTTGACATCATTTTGAAAGGATCCTGACCATGAGCTATATAATCGCGTTTAAACCTGTAGGTGTAATTCACTCTCCCTTCAAAGAACGAAAGGGTATGCCTATACAGCCTCCTGGAGCAAAAGGGGTTCGGGGAGAGGTTGTGGTAGATCCTGAATATCAGGAAGGACTGAAGGACCTGGATGGTTTTTCCCATATTTATCTGCTCTACCACTTTCACTGTAATGAGGGGTTCAAGCTTACAGTGACACCTTTCATGGATACCGATCAGAGGGGGCTTTTTTCGACAAGGGCCCCATGCAGGCCAAATGCCATCGGCCTTTCTGTGGTAAAAGTGGTGGAGATAAAGGAAAATGTACTTACCGTGGAGGATATCGATGTTCTTGACGGCACTCCCCTTCTGGACATAAAGCCCTTTGTCCCTTGTTTCGATGTAACCTCGAAGGAATACTGCACGGGCTGGATCAAAAACGAGAACAACAAGGTGGACTCAAAAAGGGCGGACAGCCGGTTCAGGTAGAAATAAGAAAAGGGGAATTCCCTCTCACCGTAAAGGCGTCAAGCACGCAAAGGAAATCCGTCGAAAAGTAATAAATAAATCGAAGTTGGCCGGACGCTTTCCGCCGTAAAGCATCATATAAAACATTCAGACCCAAGTAGTGGCGGACTTTCAGCGCGGGTCTAGAAGATCAAGAAATAGGCCACTTTGTCGGCTGGAAAAAATTATGAATCTATTTTTCACGAATAAAACACCGGGAAAGGTTTAAGATGCGCTGAAGCACATCCTATGATCAAGGTTGATGGATGGCACAGAAGTCAGCAGGAAGCCGGCAGCTCTGCCGGCTTCCTGCATCAACTCTAAAAACGGTTTGCCTGTAACTGGCTAATCTTTTCGGGAGTAACCCTTCCAGGAAAGGGCAAACCCGGCAAGCATCTGAGTTCCCTGAAGCAGCGCATCCTCGTCCACGTCAAATAACGGGGAATGATGAGGATTTGCACTGCCCTTTTCCTCTCTGGCAGTCCCCAGAAAACCGAAAGCTCCGGGAACCTTCTGCTGGAAATAGCTGAAATCCTCAGAGGCCATTTCAAGGGAAGTCTCGATCACGTTGCCATTTCCAAATATCTCATCTCCAAGTTTCTTTGCAAGGCCAATGGCTTCAGGATCATTTATAACTGAAGGAACATATTTTTTATAAACATATTCCGATGTGCATCTGAAGGATTCCGAGATCCCCTTGATCAATCTGCCTAACTTCTCTTCGATCATGTCCTGCACTTCGGGTCTGAAGGTCCTGCAGGTTCCAAGAAGTTTTACACTTTCGGGGATAATATTGAAGGCTGAACCAGCCTCGATCTTACCAAGGCTGATGACAGAAGTTTCCTGGGAGTTTATCTCACGTCCTATGATACTCTGAAGGGAGGTGATAACATGTCCGGCAGGTACGGTTGGATCTACTGCCTGATCTGGTTCGGCACCGTGACCGCCCTTTCCTTTTATAACCGCTTCCCAGGCATCACAGGATGCCATTGTCGGACCAGAACGTAATGCGATCTTTCCGGTGGGCATTGAGGACCTGACATGTATGCCGAATACCACGTCAACACCCTCAAGGACACCTTCCCGAACCATATGATCTGCACCAGATTTAAGGCCGTGCTCCTCGGCAGGCTGAAAAATAAACCTTACCTTTCCAGCAAGCTCATCCTTCATCTGTGAAAGGACCTTTGCCGCTCCCAAAAGCATGGCAGTATGGGCATCGTGTCCGCAGGCATGCATTACTCCTTTATTCTGAGAACAGTAGGAAACCTCGTTTTCCTCCTGAAGAGGAAGGGCATCCATATCCGCCCTGAGGGCGACACAGGGACCCGGCTTCGATCCAGTCAGATCAGCAGTGACTCCGCACATGGTTCCTCCAAAACCTTTTTGGATGTTTTCAAATCCCAGGCTTTGCAGGATCTCCTCTACCTTTTCAGTGGTTTTGACCTCATTCCAGGCGATCTCCGGATTCATATGAAAATGACGCCTCAGTTCTACAACCTCGGGATGTCCCTTCTCTGCAAGCGGTCTCATTTTCTCAAGCATTGATCTTTACCTCCTTAAGTCTCACTCTTTTCCTCCCGTCAATCATGTATATGATCTCTGACGAAGGTTCTCTATGTATAACCTCTGCGTTCCCTGCAGTTATCTTTGCCTGTTACCTCTGAACAGAGGCATTACGGACACCACTGCGGTACCGGCCAGAATCAGACCAGCTGCGGCCCAGAAAGCGGGAACCAATGAGTCTGTCATGTCCCTCAGAAAACCGGAGATGATGGGGGCTAATATGGCTGAGCTCATGGTGGCACAGTTGAAGAATCCTGTGGCTGCACCCATCTTACCGGGGTGTCTTTTGCTCACAACGTCCCCGAGCCAGGCGACCATTACGGGCTGAATGGCCGAATTACTGAGCATCCCATAGACCAGCAGGATGATTATTATCCCGGGCCTGGAAGGTGTTTTTGTAAGCAAAAGCAGGGTCAGGGCAGATGCGGGAAGTACGATCAGAGCTACCAGTTTGCGGTTGACCCTGTCGGACAATCTTCCCCAGTAAAGACCTGCCGGAATTGCGGTTATGGCCATGAGGCCTGTGAAGAACCCCGCCTGGGAGAGAGAAAAGCCCCTTTCGACCTTCAGGAAGGTGGGCCCCCATGCCATGGCCACCCAGAATCCGTACAGAGAAGTGAATGTGGCAAAATTGATCTTCCATATATCCATATCTCCAAAAAGGGCCAGATAATCCTTCAATGAAGGGGTGGACTCGCATTTGACTTTGGGTAGAAGAAAATATACCAGGATCGCCATAGCCAGGGTTGGGACACTGAGTATAAGGAAGGGAAGCCTGTAGCTGCCCACTGCCTCGTAGACAGGTCCGCTCATGGTCATGCCTATGAAAAGACCTATGGACATACCTATTCCTACTATGGCACTGCTCAATGCTCTGCGGTCGGGAGATACCACATGGAAAAGGGTACTGTAGCAGGTTGGATAGTAGGCACCTGCCCCCATCCCGGAAAGGGCTGAAAAGAAGATCAGAAGGGAATAAGTCCTGCCGAGGGTACCAATGCCTAACATGCCCAGGCCGGCTATGACGAACATGATCATCATCACCCTCTTGAATCCCCATTTGTCACCCGCTATGCCTGCTGGTATCTGCATTGCCACGTAGGTGAGGAAGTATGCCCCGGTGAGTGTTCCCGCCTGTGTGGATGAGAGCGACAGGTCCGCCGCGATCACCGATAGGAGAGGATAGAGACATGTGCGGTCCGCATACAGAGTAGCCCAGCCAAGCATGAGTACCAGTAGCATTATGATCCCCCTTAATTTTGGAAGTTAAGTTAATATACCATGGAACCACTGATACAGGTTGATGTATACCAGTAAATCGGAGCTTGATGCCAGATAAAACTTTGATCCGGGAGATACTGATAAGACCGGGAACAACCTTACCAAGAGGTTAAGACCCTTCTCCCGTCTCGCCTGCAAAAGCTTAAGCTCTTTTTGAAAATGGCCTTATTATAGAGCCCTATTCCGGGCTACTGAGCGGTAGCTCTGCTGTGCTAGAATTGAAACATCTTAAGATACAGCTTTATTCCCACTTCATTGGAAAGGAACTGTTGAATGCGGATTTTCAGAAGGCCCATACGACTTCAACAAAAGATCCTGTTCCTCGCCATATTGCTGGTAACGGCAAGTCTTCTGATCTCAGGAATACAGGTCCGCCGGACCATAATCCTTCCACTGGAAGAAGAGACTGCAGAAAATGCCCTGTTCATTGCCAAACTCTTCGCATCTGTTCCGGAAGTAAGATACAACATCGGGCAACCCCAGGGTTCCGTGGTTATACAGACACTGGCCGAGATCTATCGTGAACAGACGGGGGCCATGGCTATAACGGTGCTTGATATGGACGGCAAGAGATATTCCCACCCTCTTCTGGAATATATTGATAAGCCATTTCAGGGTGAAGGTCTGGAAGAAGCCCTTCAGGGTAAAAGTTTCGTATCCCGTTTCAAGGGTCCCCTGGGATACCAGGTCAGGGCTTTTGCCCCAGTCAGGGATGGCACCCGTCAGATAGGTACAGTTGCTGTTTCCCTTCTGTCCAACGATATCCACAAAATGCAGAACATACTTTCAAAAAAACTCCTCTTTGCCCTGATCCTGGGACTAGTTCTCGGAGGCCTTGGGGGCAGCATCCTTGCCAGCAACATAAAGAAATCCATCTCCGGCCTGGAGCCCCACGAGATAGTTCGGCTGTTCAAGGAAAGAGAAGGTATTCTTGAATCCGTAAGGGAAGGCATAATAGCTATAGACGAAGATGGGCGGATAAACCTGATAAACCAGTCAGCAAGGAAGATCCTCGGGTTGCGGCCCGGGATCAAGGGCAACCTGCTCAGAGAGATAATGCCGAACATGAGGCTCATGGAAGTGCTGGAAACAGGCAAAGCAGTTTTCGACCTGGAACAGAATGTTCTGAACAAAAGGATCCTGACTAACCAGGTCCCCATAGAACTGAAGGGGAAATATATCGGAGCCATTGCCAGTTTCCGCGACATGACGGAGGTCACAGCCATGGCGGAGGAACTTACAGGTGTCAAACGCTATGTGGAGGCTCTGCGGGTCTATAATCATGAGTTTTTGAATAAACTCCACACCATAGCAGGACTGATCCACATGGGCAAGCTCCCCAAGGCCCTTGAGTGTATTTCCGAATCCACAGAAACATGGCAGGATACCATGACCTTCGTCACGAAGAGAATAAAGGATCCTTCTGTGGGCGGGCTTCTTCTGGGTAAAATGGGCAGATGCCGGGAACTGGGTATCGACCTGGAACTGGATAAGACAAGCTATATAGCTTCAACAGGAAACATCGACAGTAATTCTCTTGTTACAATAATAGGTAACCTTCTTGAAAATGCCACGCTCTCGGTAATTCATTCGGGCAAAGAACATCGGCTTATAAAGTGTTCAATCTTTGACCAGTCGGGCCGGATCCTGGTAAGTGTTTACGATGAAGGATGCGGGATTCCTTCTGAAAACATTGAAAGGATCTTTGAAAAAGGTTTTTCTACCAGGAAAGACAGCGGCGGATACGGCCTTTTTAAAGTCAGGGAAATTGTCAGTTTGTACGGAGGCGAAATAGAGGTACTCAGCGAGGAAGGGAAATACGCAGAATTTCTGGTAAGTCTGCCATCAGAAATAGAACAGGGAGGCCCCAATGGATGAGATAAAGGTTCTTATTGTTGAGGATGATCCAATGGTTATGGAAATCCACAGGAATTACATTATTTCGGTGGATGGATTCAGCATTGCGGGTACTGCCAGCAACGGCAGAGAAGCCCTTGATATTATCAGAACAGCAGACCCGGACCTTGTTATTCTGGACATCTTCATGCCTAAACTGGACGGTGTAAGTACCCTTCATAAGATACGAAGACAGAATAATGATATAGACGTGATCGTTGTAACAGCCTCCAGGGAACCTGAAACGGTGGAAGATATAATGCGCTTTGGAGCTTTCGACTATATAATCAAACCCTTTTCCTTTGAACGGATAAGTTCAGCCCTTGAATCCTACAGGAGATACAAGGTCAGGATGAGGGTCAGAAAAAAGGATCTTAGCCAGGAAGACGTGGATGGACTTATAAACAGGAGCAGATACCGTTACTCAGTGAGCAACCTTCCCAAGGGACTCAACAGGGAAAGCCTGGAGAAAGTGATCTCCGTCATGAAAAACAGTAAAGAGTCTCTTTCTACCGATGAAGTTGCATCTCTTACAGGTTTTTCGCGGGTTACTGCATGGCGATACCTGGAATACCTCCTCTCGACGGGAGCAGTAAAGGTAAAACATATTCCTCACTCCAGCGCAGGGAGACCTGTAAAGAAATACAGTTTCATCTGATCTGCCGATCAGATCTGCATGGAACCTGCATTTAGGTAAAACCCTACCCTCTTTTAAAACCTCAGTCCCGTGAAAAGAATTGAACAGAATAGAAATCTATGAGAGAAATGCAGACTGCCCGGAAGTCCTACGGTATATTTATTTCATGAATAAGAAGTGCCTGTATTGTTTTTCAAATTTAATTTGGGGGAGTGATCCGTCGTGTTGAGAAAGGGAGCTTTTTCGCTTGTAATACTTCTGATACTTGGATTCATGGTAAGTGCAGCTGTACTACCAAATGTAGCTATGGCAAAGGATGAGGATGTAATCGTTCTTAAACTTGGCCATGTTGCCGTTCCGGATAACCCTTACGCTCTCGGCGCTGCAAAAATGGCAGAACTTGTAAAAGAGCGAACAGAAGGAAAGGTTATCATCAAACTTTTCCCAAACGCACAGCTCGGTAAACAGGAAAAACTTATAGAAGGACTTGCCCTGGGTACTATCGACTTTGCCCTTACAACCACGGCAGTTCTGGGACAGTTTGAGCCCAAGCTTCTTGTATTCGGATTCCCCTACATGATGCGCGACAGGGCGCATGCCTATAAAGCTCTAGATTCCATAGGGATGGAGATCGGGAAGAACCTCGAACCCAAGGGGATCAAGGTTCTCGGTTTCTACGAGAACGGCGTAAGACATATGGTCAATAACAAAAGAAAGATAGAAAAACCAGAGGACATGGAAGGCCTTAAAATGCGTGTAATGGGAACTCCCGTTTACATCGAGCTCATGAAATCCCTCGGCGCTGATCCTACTCCTATGGCTTTCGGAGAGGTTTACACTGCCTGTCAACAGGGAACCATTGACGGCCTTGAATGCCCTGCCGTTCACATTTACCAGAAAAAATTCTACGAAGTAAACAAATATGTCACCAAAACAGCCCATACTTACGAATCTGAAGTTCTTACCATGTCCATGAAAACCTGGAAGAAACTTCCTGCTGATATCCAGGAGATACTGGTTCAGGCCAATAAAGAAGCCCTTGATTATGCCAGAGATCTTGCCGTGGAACAGGAAGCGGGATTCTTTAAGATGATCACCGAATCAGGTGTATGTGAGGTTGACGAAGTTGATCTTGCCCCCTTTAAAGAAAAGTCCAAAGCTGTATGGGTAAAGCTGGAAAGCACAGTAGGTAGAGAACTGATCGATCAGATCCAGGCCATTAATTAAGTTACGGAACACATTCAGGAACTTTCTTCAGAAGGGCCTTGGACTCTTTTCAGGGCCCTTCCTTTCTACACATTCGAATGCATGGACAAGGAAAGAGGCTTAAGAAATGAAAAATCCAATTCTGAAGATCGGGAGTTATATTCTGGGTCTCGTGGACAGATCTATTCACTGGTTATCCATAATAGCAATGACTTTTATGCTTTTTCTTACCTTCGCCAACGTGGTTGGAAGGTACGTCTTTCATAATTCCATCGCTTTCTCGGAGGAGGTTTCCAGATTTCTCTTCGTCTGGGTGGTATTCCTGGGAGCCGCAATAATCATAAAAGATAAGGGACATGTTGCTGTTGGTTTCCTTTCGTCCAAACTTGAAAGGAAATTCAGCGGCAAGATCCTTGAGATATTTATCGGAGGGGCAGGCTTTGTTTTCATCGGCATAGTCCTGGCAGGGGGGCTAACCCTTTCCCGCATGATGAACATGTATTCGAGCCCCACCCTCGGCATACCCATGGGATACGTTTACTGGGCGATCCCAATAGGTGCCAGCATCATGCTGGTTCATCATACGATCAATTTCGTGAAGATATTTACTGAAGAGAAGGAAGGGGAGAAGGCCTGATGGAATATGCCCTTTTCTTTGGCTTATTTTTTGCTCTTATCGCTGTTGGTGTTCCCATAGCCTATTCACTCGGCCTGTCTTCAGCCTATCTTATCGTGTTCAACCTGGACCTTCCCATCGTACTTGTTGCACAGCACATGTATGCTGCTGTGGACTCCTTTTCTTTCCTGGCCATACCCTTTTTCATGCTGGCCGGAGCATTCATGTCATACGGGGGAGTAACAAGACGGCTCATCAATTTCGCATACTCCCTGGTTGGCCCTTTTAAGGGAGGCCTGGCTCAGGTGGTTGCCGTTTCGGGAATGTTCTTTGGTGCCATTTCCGGTTCCTCCGCTGCAACAACTGCTGCCATCGGAGCCATAATGATAGATTCCATGGAAGAAAAGGGATATGACCGGGAATTCACTGCGGGTGTGGTAGCAGCAGGAGGAATGGTGGGCATAATAATTCCCCCGAGTATCACCCTGGTGGTTTACGGAGTGATAGCGG
Organism: Acetomicrobium hydrogeniformans; assembly: GCA_016841745.1. Classification (GTDB taxonomy): domain Bacteria; phylum Synergistota; class Synergistia; order Synergistales; family JAFGMB01; genus JAENYO01. The sequence continues at coordinate 131,041 of JAENYO010000003.1, read as the reverse complement.
GAGTTTCCATTGGAGATCTGTTCCTTGGAGGGTTCGGTCCGGGAATCTTAATGGGAGTTTCCATGTGTGTGCTGAGTTACTTTATCTGCGGCAAGAGGGGCTGGGGCGGAGAAGGCACCTTCAGTCTGAAAAATGTATTCAAGGCATTTATTGACAGTTTCTGGGCCCTTCTTACCCCGGTAATCATTATCGGCGGTATCTATGGAGGCATATTCACTCCCACGGAGGCTGCTGCAGTGGCTTCGGTATATGGTCTGGTCATCGGATTTTTCGTTTACAGGGAACTGCACCTTAAGGACCTGCCTGATATCATAGCCAAGGCCGTTTACAGTACAACCGTCATCATGTTTATCATAGCTGCGGCAAAGATCTTCGGATGGATCCTGACCAATGCAGAAATCCCTCAGCAGATAGCAGCTTTTGTAACTTCCATTGCACCCAATAAATATGTGTTCCTCTTCCTCATGAACATTCTTCTTCTCATCCTCGGAACCATGGTAAATCCATCTGCAGCCACGATAATCGTCGCTCCCATAATGCTTCCCGTAGCTCTGAAGTTCGGTATTGACCCCGTATTTTTCGGAGTACTGATGATAGTCAACCTGGCCATAGGAAACATCACTCCTCCGGTCGGGCTTGATCTCTTCGTGGTCAGCGCCGTTACAAGGATATCCATAGACCGGATAGCAAAAGCCATGTTTCCGTACCTGGTTATACTTATCGCTGACCTTTTTATAGTTACCTATGTTCCCCAGATAATAATGTTTTTACCGAATCTCTTCGGGGGGGCCGGGGGTTATTAACAAATAGCAATAGAGGGAAGTATTTTCCCTCTGTTGCTGAATAGGGTCAGGTCTTGGAATAACAGTTTCTAGTGAAAAACAGAACCAGGGATATCTTCACCGTAAAAGAAAACCGAAAAAACGTTAAAACCTGTTCAGAACGGAGAGCACCAATGAATACCTGAAAGAAAAAAGCAAATTTAGAGTATGAAATCTCAAATATTATGGAAACATTAAATATATCATAACCCACTGAAAATACCATTGTATTGTGGACTTTCAGTGCGTAAATGGTCCAACATATAGTAATATCAGGTATATTGATAAAGAATAGGGAAATTGCGCATATTACCCTTGTCATCAGGTTAACCAGAGGGTAATCTTGATTATCTGAAAAACAGGATCAAGACAGGGAGGTATGTCCATGTTTGAATTCTTACAGGTCTGGCACATGTGGGTCATAGCAGGGATCCTTCTTTTTGTATGGGAGATATTCACTCCGGGTTTCGTGGTGGCATGTTTTGGTGTTGGTGCCATTGCTGCAGGACTTCTAACCTTTATGGGTATAGGTATTAAGGCTCAGCTTACTGTTTTTGCACTTGTCTCTGCGGCGACTGGATATCTTATTCGTCCCCTGGTGCTCAAGATGTTGAGCAGCGGTTCTAAGAAGGTTGAAAGCAATGTGGATGCCATGGTAGGCAAAACGGTTATCGTTTCTGTACGGATAGATCCAGATAAGGAGGAAGGTTACGTGAAGCTGGCCGGTGACCGCTGGAGAGCTGTTTCAGTTACCGGAGAAGCTGTCGAAGAAGGCGAAAAGGTGGTTATCGAAAGAATTGAAGGAACAAGAGTATTTGTGCGGCCTGGTACCGCTGAATAGAATGCCAGTTATAAATTTAAGGAGGTTTTTCTTTTGTTCCAAATAATTATGGCCCTTGTCATTTTCGTGGTAGTTTTTGTTGCAAAGGGTATTGTCATGGTCTCCCAGAGTGAGACCATGGTGGTAGAAAGGCTTGGGAAATATCACCGGACCCTGGGCGCCGGGATCAACTTTACCATCCCCTTAATCGACAGACGAAAGCTTTTTGTCTGGAAATACACCCTGGAAGGTCCCCAGGGGAAATATGCCGTTCAGAAACCTCTGAAAACAATAGATATGAGGGAGACAGTTTATGATTTCCCCCGGCAGAACGTTATCACCAGGGATAACGTCGTCCTGGAAATAAACGGACTCCTCTACTTTCAGATAACTGACCCCTTCAGGGCCGTTTACGAAATCACCAACCTTCCGGAGGCCATCGAAAAACTTACCCAGACAACTCTCCGGAACGTGATCGGAGAAAAAACCCTGGATGAGACCCTCTCTTCGAGGGAGGATATCAATGCCCGGCTCTGCAAGGTATTGGACGAAGCTACCGACAAGTGGGGTGTAAAGGTTAACAGGGTGGAGATCCAGGACATTAATCCTCCCGAGGAAATAAGGGAAGCCATGCAGAAGGAAATGAGGGCCGAAAGAGATAGACGGGCCCTGGTTCTGGTAGCAGAAGGAGAAAAGAGCGCTGCTATTCTCAAGGCAGAGGGTTTCAGGCAGTCGGAGATCAACCAGGCAGAGGGTGAAAAACAGGCAAGGATACTCCGGGCTGACGGTATTGCCCAGGCAAGGGTCAGAGAATCTCAGGCCGAAGCTGAGGCCATAAAACTGATATCCTCTGCTGTGAAGGAAGCCAATGGGGATCCATCTACCTATCTCATAGCCTTCAAGTACCTGGAGACATTGAAATCCATGACCGAAGGAGACAGGGCTAAGACAGTTTACATGCCATACGAGGCTACGGCCATTCTAGGCTCCCTGGGAGTGCTGAAGGATCTGCCGGGAGGAGATGCTCTGAAAAATATTCTCGGTGGCACAGGCAAAGGAACTGCTGAATAATTTTTTTCGCGATAGTCATGCCCCTTTCTTCCTGGAGAAAGGGGCTTTTTGTTATAAAAAACCAGGAAAGAATGGTTTTTACACCTTTCCCTTCGCCTCTTAAGAAATTCAGGACCATATAGGGTGATACAAATAACATTGATATAATTGGAAAGGTTGTTTTTTTAAAGGAGAGAATAAAGTGCATGAACGGTCTTTTTGTTAAAGGTTTATTTATGTGGCTGCTCTTTGCCATTGTGGCAATAACTTCGGGTATTCTGAGAGAGAAATTCCTTACTCCCGCGCTGGGTTCCCTGAGGGCACACCAGGTTGGAACCATTGCTGTTCTTGGTATGGTTTTTCTGCTTATATATTTTCTTCTGGGCCCTACCCTTTCTGAAATTCCGCCTGGAAAAGCCTGGATCCTTGGATTAACCTGGCTTGGCATGACCATCTGCTTCGAATTTGTCTTTGGACACTACGTTATAGGTCATTCCTGGGAGCATCTGCTGGCCGACTACAACATAATGGAGGGAAGGCTCTGGGGACTTTTCCTGGTGGGGATAGCTATTTTCCCAAGGCTGGTACAGATTTTGAAGTGAGGAAGGACCAGAAGAAATATCTCAACCGCAAAGACGCCACGGACGCAAGGAACCCTTCAATACCTGTATAACTGTGAAAAATCAGACTCGATTTTTCACGATAAGAACATGAAAACCAGAGGGTACTGAGAAATGAACCCGCGATCCCAAATGGCGGGGGTATAATTGGTCCTGTTGACATTCTGAATAGATCTCGCTGATCAATTACATGGGGGTATGGGTAATGGCAATTCTCTTAAAACTTTTTTACGTTTTTGCGAAAGTGGGAATACTGGCTTATGGAGGAGGTCCCGCCATGATCCCTCTGGTTCAGATAGAAGTGGTTGAGAATGCGGGTTGGATGTCACTGACCGAGTTCATGGACACCCTGGCTATGGGTTATTCCCTGCCCGGACCTATCGCCACGAAGATGGCGGCAGCGATAGGCTACAAGATCTCGGGAATCAAGGGTGCCCTTTCTGCCCTTGTGGGAATAGTTCTCCCCTCAACAATTCTCATGCTGGTACTGGTAATATTTTTCATGCATATGAAGGACCACCCTCTTTTCGGTGCCATGATGAAGGGGATCCGTCCGGTGATCCTAGCCCTCCTGGCTCTTGTTGTTTACCAGATGTTCCCAAAATCCATCGTATCTCCCATGACGGGCTTGATCGCCCTGGGATCACTGGCCATAATGATATTCTTCAGGATACATCCTGCTTTTCTAATTGTTGCAGGAGGAGTTCTTGGAACACTTTTCTTCAGATAAACATAAACATCCGGAGAATACCAGAAATATTTTGACAGCCGTGTAAGGTAGTTTCCTCTTCTTCAGTCAATCATAAGGCTATTTCAGAAGTTTCTGAAATAGCCTTTCTTTTATGTATATTTCAAGAACTGACCAGCATTTTACGAAGAATTTCTGCCTGCTGGTTTCTACGGGATAGAATCGATGATGTTTCGGTATTCGTCTTCGGTGAAGATCCTGGAAGTCTGGCTTCGGATTGCTCCGCCCTTGCCAGGGGCTACTCCTTTCCATCAGCAGTACTCATGCTTATCCAGGCTATATTCTTTATGCATATGAAGGACCACCCTCTTTTCGGCGCCATTATTAAGGGAATCCATCCAGTGATACTGGCCCTCCTGGCTCTTGTCGTTTACCAGATGTTACCCAAGCCAATAGTATCCCCCCTCACTGGCATTATCGGACTGACCGCCCTGGTGATTATGTTAATGTTTAAAGGACATTCTGCCCTGCCAATAGCGGCTTGAGGAATCCTTGGGATAGTTCTGTTCGGATAGCAAACCACTATGGACTAATCGTCAGACTTGTCTGCTCTCTGGGCCGCTCCCACCTTAATGTTACGGAAAGACCATAGAAGGGAAAATATGGAGAGGATTATGAAGAGAATCGCTATGGGGCGGGTGAAGAATATGAGGAAACTGCCGTCGGAGAGGATCATGGATTGACGAAATGACTCTTCGGCAAAGGGTCCCAGTATAAAGGCAAGAATGAATGGCACGACGCTAAATTCGTATTTTTTCATCAGGTAACCGAAAATACCGAAGAGGAACATGAGCTTCATGTCAAAGATATACAGATTAATTCCATAGGCTCCAAGAGCACAGAATACAACTATTAGGGGAAAGAGAATGCCCGGTCGTATCTTTACGGCATTTCGGGCCACCCTTATAAAGGGTCTTGCCAGGAAATAGCCTATGAAGTTACTTAGTATGACCAGAATGAAAAGGGCGTAGAGTTTATCGGGATGTTCCACCATGAGCATGGGTCCGGGCATCATTCCATGAATGAGGAAAGCTCCCCCCAGGACCGCCGCTGCAACACTTCCCGGAATGCCCAATGTGATGAGAGGTATAAGGGCGGCAGCACAGACTGCATTATTACCCGCCTCGGGAGCCGCTACGCCTTCCAGCTCTCCATTCCCGAAATTCTTTCCCCTTTTAGAGTATTTTTTTGCCTGGTCATAGCTGAGAAATGCCGCTGTGGTGGCTCCTATTCCCGGAAGGGCTCCCATGAGAGTACCTATTAGGGAAGATCTAAGCAGAGTAACCCGGTAAAACCAGACCTCTTTCCACGTAACCCAGACATTTTCGGGATTATCATCATGTATTCCGTTGGTTGTTATGGTTGATGTATCTAGATGGTGAAGCCTTTGCTCGGTCTGAATAAAGATCTCCGAAAGAGCAAGCATACCTATCAGCACCGGGATAAGGGGTAATCCACGATCAAGAATTGTGAATCCGAAAACGTATCTCCTGCCTGCAGTGATGGGATCCAGGCCAACCATGGAAACAAGGATCCCGAACATGGCAAGATTCAGTCCCTTGAGTATGGAGATCACCGTATCTCCTACAGTTGACGCAATGATGGTCAGGGAAAGGAATATGAGGGTCGCAAACTCCGGAGGTCCAAATTTCAGGGCTATCATGGCAACAGGTTCAGCAAGAAAGAGAAGAACAAATGAACTGAAAAGACCTCCAAAAACTGAAGCCGTCAGGGCCATTCCAAGTGCCTTTTTACCTTTTCCCTGTAAATAGAGCGGATAGCCATCCAGGGAGGTGGCAGCTGATCCCGGAGCTCCTGGAGTATTCAACAAAATTGCCGAAATGGAACCCCCGTATACTCCTCCTGCGTAGCAGCCCATGAGCATGGAAACGCTCAGGATGGGGTCAAGAGGGTAGGTTATTGGCACCAGAAGAGAAATGGCCATGGTGGCCGTCAATCCCGGTATGGCTCCAACGATAACTCCGATACAGTAACCGAAGCTTATACCAAGCAGATTCGGAATACTTATAGCAAGCTGAAGGCCTGTTAAAAAATTACTTATCATCCCCTCCACCCTCTTTCAGCTCAGTCTCCGAAAAGGATCATCTCAAGTATCCTCCCCAGGGGCAGAGGTGCTCCAAGCCACATCTTGAATATGACGTAGCTCGCGCCTATCATGGAAAGGGCTATGCTGCTTTTCACGACCATACCCTGGATACCTAGAACGGTCATGGCAAGAAAAAGGAAAATAATGGTTAAGATGTAAAAACCCACCAGATCTATGAGAAAGATGTAACAGAAGGTGAACAACATTAGAAGGAGCATGTGCTGGACCCCTTCCCTGTCGCTCTCCGGCCCCCTTTCCTGATTCCCTTCCATGATCTTTCTGCCGGTATGTATGAACATGACAGCTCCCAGGACTAGGATCACAAGGGTAAGAAACTGGGGAAACATGGTCCCCGCTCCGGTTGCCCGGATTTCCCTTGGTATAAATACGAACAGATTTATCAGGCCGAAAAGGATGAAGATAATGGATATGATCCTGTCCCTGGATAATTTCATTCCACACCCCCCACTTACTCTATATACTGGAATATATATGGAGGAGTCTCCATATGTGGCAGACCCCTCCTGTTCTTTGAATCTAGTATTTCTTAAGCCCCAGTTCTTCCAGAATATCTCCCCATATCTTGTAATACTGCATTACCCTGGCTTTATAAGAAGCTCCATCCAGCCAGGCTGTAGTGACAAACAGTTCCTTGAACTTGGCCTGAACATCCTCGGCCATGGTGGACTGATACAGGGCATCTTCAAGGATCTTCCTGATATTTTCTGGTGTTCCCTTGGGAAGCAGGAATCCCATGCAGGAATACTGCATGAAGTTGTACCCCTTCTCCCGAAGGGTTTCCACATCGGGAATGAAACCCAGGCGGTTTTCACTACATACCACCAGAGGCCTGAGGGTCCCCTTCTGAACTCCAGAGAGAACCGTTCCTACGGAACTGTCGATGGCATCGACATGGCCTCCCAGAAGTGCTGCCAGGGAAGGCGCATTTCCCTTAAAAGGTACGGCATCCCATTTGATACCTTCCTTCATTCCCAGCCAGGCCATGGTAAGGTGATTGGTAGAACCTGCCCCGGGGACTCCATATTTCATACCCGGATTCGCCTTTCCATACTCCACGAATTCCTCCAGGGTTTTCCATGGAGATTCCTCTCTGACGATGATCATATATTCATAAGGTATGGGTGTTCCGATATACATGAGTTCATCCGGATCGTAGGGCAACTTGCGCATCTGGGGCTGAGTGGTCACCGTGGGCAGGTTAGCCGCGCAGAAAGTGTAGCCGTCGGGCCTGCTGGCTGCCATCTGAGCAACACAGATGGTACCATTGGCACCGGTCACATTGGTAACCACGATTTCCTCACCCAGGATCTCGCTCATCTTGTTCGCCAGCATTCTGCCTACAATATCAGTGGTCCCTCCCGGAGCAATAGGAAGGAATAACTTGATAGGACGGTTCGGATATTTTGCCGCTGCAGGTATCGCGAGAGCACCAAAGAGAAGGCAGATCACCAGCAACACAACTCCAGCTTTTCTCATTTCTCTCGCCTCCTTGAGATTGATCGGTTCACTTTGTTTTTCCTGTCTGTTCTCACCCCCCTTTTGCTCTTCATAACCCCTATTCAATGTAACCAAGGGCTCTCAATCTCTGATCAATAGCCTCCTTTTCATCCTCTGAAAACTGTTTTTTCCCTGAAGGAACACGATTGAAAAGATAATGATTGAGCTTTTTACGAATGACTGTCATCTCTTCGGGATCCTGTCTGGAAATGATGTTATTCTTTTCATCGGGATCTTTTTCCAGATCATAGAATTCTTCAGTTCCAAGGGTAAGGTTGCGGATAAACTTGTTTCGCCTGGTCCGGATGGCCTGGAGCATGCCGTATCCCCTGGCCTCGAAGACATCCTCCGAATAGACTTCTCCTATGTCCGACTTGCCTGCCTCAATTACAGGTACAAGGCTCTGACCATCCATTCCAAGACCCTCCAGGGATACCCCTGCAAGATCCAGGAGAGTGGGTGTTACATCAACAGAGCGGACCATCCCCTCTTCTATGACCCGTCCCGAGGGTATACCCTCCCCCATCATCATCAGGGCCACTTTGAGGTCATGGTCATACATGGTGGTATGCTGGGGATACTTGATCCTCCCACCTCTCCAGGGAATATTCTTCACATCGTGCTCCCCCAGATTGGTTCCATGATCGCTCATCACCACCAGGATTGTCTTTTCAAAAACACCTTGTTCTTTCAGGGTCTGGATGAGAACTCCTATTAGATTTCTATCAGCCATCTTGATCTTTGCATCGTAATAGGAGAAATCACTGAGTTCACCTTCCCTGATCAGTCCCTTTCTAAGGAGGGCATTCTCCGAACCTTCGTGGGTTTCGTAGAGATGGCCCCATGCAAAGATCTTCTTCTCCCTATTCTCCCTGATCCACTTGAACATCTCATCGACCCAGTAATTGCCTTCGTAGAACATCTCATCTGATTCACCGCCCGGATAAACCAGTTCAAGCCAGCTCTTCTCCTTGGACGTTTCATCCCAGTGGTCGAAACCCACCCTGTATCCGTGGCGGTCCGCCAGAAGACCGTTGCCAACGAAACCGGCTGTGGTGTAACCGTGTTCCTTCAGGATCCCCCCTATGGAAGGACCCGTTATGCTGCAGTAGGCATTCCTCATTCCGTGCCTGTAGGGATACTTGCCCGTGATGACAGTACCCATTGCCACGGGAGTAAAATCTGCCGAAGATATACAGGTCCGGAAAAGGGTCCCTTTTTCAGCTACCATATCGATATTGGGCGTTTCTATCTTTTGATATCCGTAGCAGCCCAGATGATCGGGCCTTACCTCATCGAGACTTATGAGAATTATGTTCCTTTCAACCATCCTGATCACCTCTTAAACAATCTTGCACCCCTACATGTAACCCAGTTTGCGTAGACGTTCCATAGCCTCTTCCTTGTCCTGCCTGCGGCCGCCTCTTTCACAGGTGTTCTCAATATCCTGCTCCCAGGCGGGAAGAACGTTCTCCCGTTTACTTGTGGTCCGGGCACCAAGGGATCGATAGCCTATGCTGTAAAGGGGACAATAGGGGATATGGAATGTGAAATATGTGTCCCACACGTCCCTCTCGGTAAAATGGAGAATGGGACATACCCTGGTATGGGCCGGCACAAGGGGACCTCCATCTTTCTCCATGAAGTACTGGTCATCAGAACGGGCCGGATGCTCGTCCCATCTCAGCGCCACCATCATGGCCTTGAGATCGTACCTTTCGAGAAACTGGTTGAAAACTACCGTTTTCATAAGGTGGTTACCCTGATAGGACTCGGCCTCGAAAAGGAATTCCTCCACATTGGATCCGATCCTTTCAAGCTCCTGCCGGTTCCTTTCGTTCAGGGCCTTCACCATCACCTTCTCTCCCAATTGGCTGCCGCACGCGGCAAGGACATCGAAATTCGTGCACCATTCAAGATCTATGTTCCATTTTTCTGAAATTTCGATGAGAAAGGCCGTTATTTCGGGAAAAGCATCTCCTTCATCAATTGTCATAACCCTTGGCAGATCAATATTGTCCTCAAGGCAGACCTGCCTGAGGATCCACAGGTTAAGAGTGCTATCCTTGCCCCCCGTCCAGGTGACACCGACCTTTTCTGGGCCAAAACGCTTAAAAGCGTCACGCATTACATTCTTTGAGTCAGCTATTTTCTTCTTGAGAATTTCAATATCAGCCATTTATCATTCACCCCTCAATGAGATTTGATCTTCGCGAATAGTTTTTCTTTCATTTCCTCACTTTCCGGAACTTTTCCGAAAAGATCTTCTTTTTCACCAGGATCTTTCTCAATGTCGTAGAGTTCAAATCGATCATCCAAATTAAGCATGATCTTCAAGCTTCCCTCCAGGTAGTAATAAACCGGTCTGTCACTTTCCTTTTCCTGATGGCCTGTCTTGCCTATCGCTTCGCCGAAGACACCACTCTCTTCAAAGAATTCGAGAGGATAGAGGGACCTTCCCTTAAAAGAACTGATCCTTTCAAGACCAAAGAGATGGACAATTGTAGGAGAGATATCAATAGTACTGGTCAGAAGATTTATCCTTTTCTCTTCCTGCTGTGAGGGTTCATAAACCAGAAAGGGTACATGGACCAGTTCAGAGTACATTTTTCCATCATGGGAAAGGGAACCATGTTCACCAAATTCATCACCATGATCGGAGGTGATAATGACAATGGAATTGTCGAGATAACCGGTTTTTTCAAGGATTCCGAAAAGTTCCGAAATATATTGATCAACTTCCAGGATCAGAGCCGCGTCCAGTTTTTTAAATAGGTCTACCCTGGCCGGATCAGAAACATCCCTTTTCAGAAGTACCTCCTTAAAAAGGGAGAACATCTCATCCTCCGAAAGGCTGATGGCCGGATCTATCTTCTTAATAAACTCCTTTGCGGGGATATATGGCTCATGAACATCCATGTAATGAACCCAAAGGAACAGAGGTTTTTCCTCTTTTCCCCTTGTCTCAAACCAGTTCCTGATCTTTTCATTAACCTGTTTTCCACTGATATAGGGGAATTTATCCGAAACTTTTTCGTTCATTGAGTCATAAAAATGATTCCACCCCCGATTCCAGCCAAAGAATTCGCTTAGATAGGCATTTGAATGGAAGGCGGCTGTTGTTACACCGTTTGCAGTCAACACCTCTGAGACCAGGGTCTTTTCTTCCGAAAGATGCCTGCTTCTTCCGTGATCCAGATAATAGGTCGAAGTAAGGATCGCAGGAAATGAAGCCTGAGTATATGGTCCGGTAGAGAACATCTTCTCGAAAACAGTCAGGTTTTTACGGATAGATCCGATAAAGGGAGTAAAGTTGTTTTCATCGTTATAACAGACAACTCGATCTTTTCTGAGGGTATCTACTGTGATGAGGATGACATTCTTTTTCATAACTTTTTTCCCCCTTCACTGTTAAGTTCCCCGTAATAGTCCCTTAGGATCTTTATTACTTCCGGACGGCTGAACTGAGGAGGAGGTTCCTCTCCCCTGGAAAGCATTTTTCGTAATTGGGTACCGCTGATCAGAAGGTGGTCATTATCCCTATGGGGACACGTTTTGAGGGAAGCCATACACTGACACTTACTGCACCAGAAGGTCCAGTCGATCTTTAACGGTCTGATAAAAAGGTCATCCGGGCCAAGCTGGTCAAAGATCTCCTGGGCATCAAAGGGACCGTAGTAATTTCCTACACCTGCATGATCTCTGCCGATTATCAGGTCAGTACACCCAAAATTCTGCCGGATTATGGCATGAAGAATGGCTTCCCTGGGACCTCCATATCTCATTTCCATGGGATAGACTTTTAGAACAACCCTGTCCTTTGGCAGATATTTATCGATGAGCACCCGGTAGCATTTCATTCTTACATCTGCCGGGATATCTCCTTTTTTGAGATTTCCGACAATGGGATGGATGAAAAGACCATCACTTACCTCAAGGGCAATTCTGGCCAGATATTCATGGGACCTGTGCATGGGGTTGCGGGTCTGGAGGGCAACGACCCTTTTCCAGCCCTTTTCGAGAAAGATCTTCCTTGTTTCGGGGGGTCTGGCATATTCGGGATAATCTTCCGGATAACTGCCTTCGCTAAGGACCTGTACAGGACCGCCAAGACAGATATTCCCTTTACTGAAGATCTTTGCAACTCCCGGGTGATCCGGATCAGGGGTACCAAAAACACTTTTTGCTTCATTGATCCTTTCAACCTGATATTTTTCTTCAACTCTCATTAGACCTGCGATCTCATCCCTGTCGGGATCATAGAGAGCGATATCCATCCCTTCTGAAATATCTGTGGCTAAGAAAGGTCCTACAGAAAGAGTAATAGGGATGGGCCAGAGAACTCCATTGTGTAGGCGCATCTCCCTAACTACGTGTTTATAATCATCCTCTCCCATGAAACCTTTAAGGGGAGAGAATGCCCCAATACCAAGCATGACCAGGTCAGATCTCTCAAGGGAGTTAAGAGGAACCCTTATCAGATTTCGGGATCGTTCAAGGGCTGAATCCCTTTCTTTCCCTTTTACAAGGAGAGAAACCAGTTCTCCTCCATGGGGGGGGACATGAAAATAAGGAGCAACCTTCGCTTGCGGTTCCAAACTCCTATACCTCCTCTAAGAAAATGAGAGATACCGATGCTGGTATTACTACCTGATTCTTTTGTTCGTAGGATTGTAAAAAGATAGAACAAGGAAAAAGTATCTGAAAATGCAGGTTTCGGGGAATGTACTATTTTGAAAAATATTAATGATAAACATTTTCAAGTTATCTATTTAACTTATTTTACTATTATTGCAATGATTAGTAAATGCTGAATGCACTTCTCCTTTCCATGGATTGGAGTGTCAGAACTACCGGTACTGTATTAAAATCAAAAAACTCAATCCCATAAAAAGCCCCTTCCACAGGATCATGAAAGGGACCATTAATTCCTTTTCTTTTTAGATATACCTTAACTGCATTACTGTTATTCCTATGAAATGGCATCTATGATGTTCCGGTATTCGTCTTCGGTGAAGATCCTGGAAGTCTGGCTTCGGATTGCTCCGCCCTTACCCACGTGCAGCCAGAGGGATGCCATGACCTGGTCGTTGGGACATTCGCTTATGACTATCATGTCGTATTCGCCGGTTGTAAGATAAAACTCTTTTATTTCTGCACCGTGTTTTTTAAAGAGTTCCTTTGCATTATCCAGCCGCTTATAACTTTCCTGTACTTCAGTAATTCCTTTTGATGTCCATTTCATGAGGGAAATATATAGGGGCATTTTCATTCCTCCTTTCCTCTTTTGATGATCACGAATAAAGAATGGACTCGGCAGCGGAAAAAGATGAAGCATGGTAAAGGGAATTGGAATCATAAATGCAAATTAGTGTTATTCATACAGTCTTTTGATACCTCGACACATGCAATTTGTCAAGGTGTCATTCTGTCTCGTTAGCATGTTGACTGGAGATAGATATTTATATATGCTCTGAGAGCAAGAGAAATTTGTTGTTGTGAAAGAATCCTGTTTCATCAGGAGCCTGAAATGAAGAAGATCCTATTTGTGGTGGCATTGATATTTCTTTTTTCATATCTTATGAACTTCTCCTGGGAAGCCTTTCATGCCGTGTATCTCTACGCGGAACATAACGTTCCTGCCGAAGTTTATGTCCCCATGCTTCATTATGTTTCCACCATGGACGGAGGAGAGCGGTTTTACGGAAGTTTCCTATGGATAACAACCATGGGACGAAAGGCGGGAATTACTTTCTTCTTCCTTGGGCTTGTTATCGCTGCGATCATTGAATACCGTGCGGTCTATATATATGAACGATGGAGCTATAATCCGAAGATGCCCACTATACTCGGAATAGGGATTTCTCCCCTGATCCAGCTGAGCATTACCGGTCTGATCTCATTATGGATCGTCGTTCGACTGATAAGTCGTAAAAAATAAACTTCAGGCAAGGATACATTTTTCCCTTTGTACTTTCATAAGAACGATTTGACTTTATCTTTTCATGGTAATATTATATTTGCATGAATATGCAAACGAATAATAAAGATAAGAGAAATCATAATCCCTCAAACTGCTGCGGGATACCAGGGATGCCCAATCCTCGCTTTTTCAAGGCTTTAAGCGACCCCACCCGCCTCAGGATCATGGCCTTCCTCGCTGAAACGGGCGAACCAATAACGGTCTCCGAGGTTGCCGAGAATTTCCCCATAGATGTTTCTGTTGTGTCCCGTCATCTTTCATCCCTAAGGGAAGAGGGCATCCTGACCTCAGAAAAACAAGGTAAGGAAGTTCTTTATCGAATGGATTACCATTTCGTTTCAAAGATGTTCAGCGATATAGCCAGGGCAATAGAGGTCTGCTGTCCCCCTGAAGAGGAATAGCTGTAGTTTAAGGAAGTTTTTTTAAACCATCACTTGCATTATTGTGCAAATGATCAAGTAAACTAAGGTATATCACATTTAAAAGGAGAGATTAAAATGAAAGAAGAAAGAAAGGCAAAGGAAGTAAGGGAAGAAGTCTCCAGGAACTACGCCAGAGCCGTTTCTGAAGGAAAAGGCTGCTGCGGAGGCTCGTCCTCCTGCTGCAATTCTGCCGGGCTTGGGTACTCAGACGAGGAAATACTTGATCTCATATCTGATCCGGAGCTGATCTCATTCGGTTGCGGTAATCCCCTGGCTTTCAGTGAAGTCCGGGAAGGTGATACTGTTCTGGATCTGGGTTCAGGTGCCGGGCTGGATCTCCTTATAGCTGCCCGCAAGGTGGGACCATCGGGAAGAGTCATAGGAATAGACATGACAGATGAAATGATCTCCAGGGCGAGAAAAAATATTGAAAGAACGGGCATGAATAATGTGGAGGTCCGAAAGGGCATCATTGAAGAGATGCCTGTGGACTCTGAAACTGTGAACTGGGTCATTTCCAATTGCGTTATCAACCTTTCTCCTGAAAAGAAGAAGGTCTTTGACGAGATCTACAGGGTCCTCAAAGCAGGGGGGGCAATGCTGGTTTCCGATGTGGTTGCCGAGGATCTTCCGGGATGGCTAAGAAACAGTGACCGGCTCTATTCCAGCTGTATAGCTGGTGCCATAAGCGAAACAGATTATATAAGGGGCCTGGAAGAAGCAGGTCTAGAAAATGTGGAGGTAAGAGAAAGGGCTGAATACGGAATGGAAGATATCAAAGCTTTTGTTAAGACATCTGCCGAGATCCCTTCAGAGATATTTGAAGAAATGGGAATGGACAGGGCTAAGGCCGCCGATCATTATGCCGAAACCCTTTCGGGAAAGATCTTGAGTGTGCAGTTTTATGCCAGAAAACCCTCATAGTCCTGATCAGTTTTTTCTGTTGCCCTTTATGGGCTTCATCCCGAAGAAGAACCGGGTAAGGTTCGTCCGTTTAACAAGTAAGTCATAGATAAGGAAGGTAATAGCCACTGAAGCACAGACAATGATCACAAATTGTGGAAATATACCTGTCGACCACCGAACAACATAGAATCCCACCATGATTATTACAGTCTGGTGGAGAATATATATAGGATATGAAGCTTCACGAAGGTAATCCAGCAGCTTGTTGTTGAAGTTAAGGTATCTTCTGCCGTAGCCCAGAAGAGCAATAAGGCAGAACCAGGTAAAGATACCGGAATAATATAACCTTGCAATAACAGGAAAGAGCGAAGGTGGACCGAAGATCATGGCTAAACGCGTGATGAACATTAACACAGGACCAATTAAAAGCCCTACCCTTTTGTCACGGTCTATCATTTTTTCAAAGAGTTCGTCTGTCATGAGTATATAACCATAGAAGAATATTGTGAAATAAAGAGCCAGATTTAAACCCGCTGGACTGGGCAAGCGGTTCGTAATTATAATCGGGATTGCAAACCACAAAAGCCCCCACCGACTTTGGGCCAGCTTTGCCATAATGACAATAATCTTTTTTCCAGTCTCACCTTGAAAAAAGCGAAAAACCGGAAGCGCAAACATAGAAAAGAAAAAGAGGCAAAAAATGAACCAGAGGTGCCCCGGGGTAAAACCGCCCAGGAAATATCCGTCAAGATCCTCGGGGATTATTCTGAAAAACTGGGGATAATATCTCCAGAAACCTTCGACATATCCGGAATAGGTTCGTAACCCGAAATAAGACTGGGGTGGAAGGATCACAAGTAGGCCGAAGAAGAATGGCAATAACAGTCTCTTGAGCCTCTCTTTGACATATTTAACGCTACTGCGGCGGTATCGCAAAGAGAACCAGGAGGAAACCCCGGCCAGGAGAAACAGCAGGGGCATATGCCAGGGAACGACTAAACCGATAAAGATATGGGAGATGAGGGTGCTAACCTGAGGACTTTTTGCATAAAAACGTTCCCAGATATCGAAGATCCGGGCGCTATGGAAGGTAAAGAGCAGCATTACCGCTATTATACGCAACCAGTCGATATCAAAACGCCTTGGATATTCTGATTTTACGTTTCCGGTATTTCCCCCCTGCATCTGTTACTCATCTCCATCCATGGATCCTGTAACATGAAATATAATTAAAACCTGATCCTGATTGAAAGAGCTTTCAAGAAAAAGACTTCGCTTTTATGGATGGGAAAAGAGGTAAACGGAAATGGGTTACTTGTCATGTTCAGTTACTTTTATCAGGGTTGCACCTATGTGAAAAGCTCTATATCTATTTAACTATGGGAACAAATACATCACTATTGTATCATTATATCAAAGATTTCTAAAAAACCTGATAAAACCTTAGGAGATATAACCTCTCCTAACCCGTACATAATATTTTTGTTACCCCTATCTACACCCTCGAAGATAAGTTATCATAATGATTCAGGTGCATATAACAATTTTTCGTTCCTGTCTCTTTTTCTATTGCATTTTGCTTTTCAAAAGGTTAATATTCGCTCGCTTGAAAATATTTCTTTTCTTAAGGAGGAAATGGTTAAATGGTTCAGCTTGACGGATACAGCTTTGATCTGGAAAGATTCATGTCCAGGGAGGATTTCGATAGAATAAAGGAATTCTCTTCCGATAAGCAGACTCCCTTTCTGGTATTGGACCTGGAAAAGGTGGAAGAAAGATACGATGCACTTACTGCTGCCTTTCCATTTTCCAGGGTTTATTATGCCATCAAGGCCAATCCTCACGACGAAGTTCTTAAACTCCTCGCCGAACGGGGTTCCTGTTTTGACTTCGCCTCTCCTTACGAACTGGACCAGATAATGGGTCTCGGTGTAACTCCTGACAGACTGAGCTATGGGAATACCATCAAGAAGGCCAAAGATATTGCCTACGCCTATAGCAGAGGTGTAAGGCTTTTTGCAACAGACTCTGAGCACGATCTCAGAAAAATCTCCGAAAACGCACCGGAGTCAAAGGTGCTCTTCCGGCTTCTGACTGACGGAAGCGGTGCAGACTGGCCCCTTTCAAGAAAGTTCGGAGCCCACCAGGACGTTATAATAAGCTTGATCGAACTGGCTTCAAAGCTCAATGTTGAACCCTATGGAGTTTCCTTTCATGTCGGTTCTCAGCAGAGAGATATCGGCCAGTGGGACAATGCTATTGCAGCATGCAGATACGTCTTTGACTGGGCAAAAGAGATCGGCATTAATCTTAAAATGATAAATATGGGCGGCGGGTTCCCAGCAAATTATCTGGATCCTAACACGGATTTCGAGGTGTACCGATCGGAAATAACTCGTTACCTGGACGATGATTTTGGAGATGACTTACCCGAGATAATAATAGAACCAGGCCGGTCTCTTACAGGAGACGCAGGTATTCTTGTCTCCGAAGTAGTCCTCATTTCGAAAAAAGCCGAGTATAACCAGTATGTATGGGTCTACCTTGATACGGGGAAATTCGGAGGGCTCATCGAAACCCTGGATGAGGCCATAAAATATCCAATCTTCGTTGATAAGGAAGGCGAAGCTATCGAGGCCATAATTGCAGGACCAACGTGCGACAGCATGGATATACTTTATGAAAACTTCAAGTACACCGTTCCCGATACAATGGAAGAGGGAGACAGGATGTACATCTTTACCACCGGAGCCTATACCACGAGCTACTGTTCTATAAACTTCAACGGATTCCCTCCGCTGAAGGCTTTCATTCTTCCGCAAAGGACAGAAAATGAGAAGAAAAAGGAAGTTTATCAGACTGGAAATCTTTTTGAATAACCAGTCTCACCGCGAAGTCGCAAAGAACGCAAATCCGCCAAAAACCACTCAATAAACCGGGGACGGTCGGACCTTCAGCCCTTAACACTCCTTGTTATGCTGCGCAAAATAATGGACCAATTTTGCACGATAAAATCAAAAATCTAAAATTGCGACACCACGGAGGTCGCAGGGATGGGCAGAGGGGGTACGGAAAAAGAGTCGGCTATCGGTGCGCTAAAGCACACCCTATGATCAAGGTTGATGGATGTCACAAAATCGGAGATTTGTGCCAGGTAAAGATTTCGATCCGGAGGCTAAGCCCTATGTGCCTGTTTATGCTCGATCAAGAGTGGCCACTCTTGATGGCTTTTATGTGATTGATGCCCAAAGATAGCAAAAACAAACATCCACCACCAGCACCTAGACCCAGGAACAATATAGGCAGGTACCAGAAGAGAAGGGATTGATCGGGCTCTCCTATTCGGGAGATGATCGCCTCCCATACATACATAAATATAAATGCACCACCTGAAACCACACTAAAACCGCCAACCAAAATCAATAAGCAGGCCTGCCACTTCTTCAATTTAGGACCATCTCCACATCCGTTGAGAATCGAATCTCAATCTGGCAGTCATGCCGTGGGGACATTACACCACAATAACCGGAGCCGAATGCGCCTTTCATAGACCGTTAGGCCGGCTACGTTCATTATGACTACGAGTTTCTATTTTCACGAGGAAAACCAGGAACGTTGGGTGGGTTTTAACCTACTGAAAGGATTCTAATATTGATTTTGATGGGCTGAAGCGCCATCCTACCAGTTCGTATAGAAGATAGAAATATTTTCAAAGGGGTAATTGACGGCATAGCATCAGTTACCCCCTGTTTTCTTTAATCTTTTCTGTAGGCCACTACTCCGTCGATCATTGTCAGAAGAGCGCTGGATCTGCTGTCCAGGGGATCACCATCCCACATTACGAGGTCGGCATCCTTTCCCTTTTCAATACTTCCCACCCTATCATCTATTCCAAGGTGTTCGGCTCCATAAAGGGTTATACATTTCAATGCATCTTCCCTTGAAAGGCCTGCCCGGAAGGCAAGGGAAGCACACAAAGAAAGATGTTCGATGGGGATAACGGGATGATCTGTGATCATGCACACGTGGCATCCTGCATCAAGAAGTTTTTTCATGGTTTCCCAGCTCTTGTTCTTCAATTCCAGTTTCGATCTGCTGGACATGGTGGGACCCACCGCGGCCATTACTTTTTTCTTTCCCAGGTATCCAGCAATGATATGACCTTCCGTACAGTGTTCAATGGTATATTTCACACCAAACTCCTCGCAGATCCTTATGGCCGTTGCTATATCATCGGCCCTGTGGGCATGGATACTCAGGGGAAGTTCTCCTTTAATTACCGGCACCAGGGATTCCCATTTGAGATCCCGGTTATGGAAGGTTTCCTTTTCCGATGCTTCCGCTTCTTTACTCATATAGTTCTGAACCTTTATGAGGGCATCTCTCATACAGGCAGCATTTCCCATTCTGGTGGTTGGAAGGACCTTCTTTTCCTTATAGACCCCTATGGGATTTTATCCCAGGGCGGCTTTCATTGAAGAAGGGGCGAGTATGACCATCTCATCCACAATGGTGCCATGGGTTTTGATGACGGCGCCCTGCCCGCCTATGACATTGGCACTTCCGGGAAGGGTCTGAACACAGGTCACCCCTCCCGAAAGAGCATCCTGAAAAGCTGTATCCTGAGGTGTGAAGGAATCTATTATCCTCAATTGAGGGGTTATGGGAGATGTCATCTCATTGCCGTCAGTAAAGGATTCCGGGATCCCCTGCTCAAAGGCCCCGATATGGGTATGGGCATCGATAAGGCCTGGTGTTATAAAGCGGCCTTCTGCATCAATTATCTCAGCATCCGATGGAATGGTTATGTCTCTGCCAACGACTTCGATCCTTCCATTCTGCTCAAGAATAACTCCGTCCTCTATGGACCCTCCTGAAATCGTTTCTATCCTTGCATTTATAAAGGCTTTCATTCATTTCCTCCTGTAAGATCTTTTCTCTGGATTTTACCAATAGATCTTATTTTCAGATCATATCACTTCAGCATAGGTCAAACACGCTTGTGATCCTATCATGGGCTTACCTGAACAAGTTTAATGAGGAACAGATCCTGACCCCTGAAATCGCTGGCATGATAAGGAAATACCAGGCCAAAAAATTCGGAGAATTACTGGATCATGTCAATTCGGAAAGGCTGCCGTTCTCCTCGACCAGATCTTCAAGTTCGGCTACTACCCTTCGAAGTTCATTTACCAGGGATCTGTGACACTGCTGACAGGAATCATAGATCTCGAGAAGGCTTTTATAGTACCAGAGCTGTTTTTCGGGAGGAGCACTGAATCGCTTCCAGAAGTCTTCAAAGCTGCTGGTGTGCTGAAGGTCCAGGAGGGTACACCTTGCATTGTGAAGCTTGTCAGAGAGAGACACCAGCAGAACAGAAGGGTCTGCTGTCCGCATATCCTCTATGTACCGGGTTTTCCTTGGCTCCCAGGGAGGTTTGGGATTGGTGTAGGCATCCGTGCAGTGGTCGACAATTTCGGCAACCCTGTCGCCGAAAAGGCTACGAATCTCTTCAAGGGCCTTTTCCCCACCCTGATCCTCCACCACATCATGAAGGAGAGCTGCAATGGCTTCATCCTCATCCCCTCCATGTTCGATGACAAGGCCGGAAACAGCCATCAGATGGGAAATATAAGGGGTACTGGATCCTTTACGGGTCTGATCCTTATGTTTTATGAAGGCATATTCAAAGGCCTTCAGGTATTTTTCTGAAAGCAAATGTCATCTCCCCTTCTACTAATAATGTCCCACAGAATATGAGCTATTTCTCTATCCAGATAATTATTCAGTATATCATTCTCAGGGATATCTTGGTTCATCCTTTATGTGTTCATAGTAGACTTTCAAACCCAGCTCCTTCATCATCCGGTTGTTCTTTTGCCAGCGATTTTTCAATCCCTCCGGAAAACCGTGTCTATCACAGGGGAACTGATCACACTGAAAACAGAAGTCCACTTCCTTTTCCTTGATACAGTCTTTGACCTGACAAGCCTTAAAAAGGCACTCCCCGTTGCGGCAGCCTTTGCATGTTCCGCCAGTAAGATGATCCAGAAGTTCAGAAAAGGCAGGGTAATTTGCGAAAACAGGATCCATAGCAGAGAACCTGGAAGCATAGGCGGTAAAGTTATCCCCAAGTAAATGTTTCAGATTTTCTGCCGTTCTCTGTATATCTCCTCCTTCAAAGGCCAGGCACTTTCCGCAGTTCAGTCCGCATGGCCCCAATATTTTCAGAAAATCTTCATAGTCTTCCATTTCTATTCTCCTTTTTCTTGTGAAAGTATCAAAGGGTTCATTGATGCAGGTTATCTGTTCAATTTTATTTTTTTATATCAATATATCTTCCCTGTAGAAAGAGTAAAATGGAAGGGTCTTTCTGAGAATGTAAGAGAAAATATTTATGGAGGTTCGGCTAATGAAGCCCAGAAGCCTTATCCTTTCCCTTCTTTTATTTCTCATCTTCATTTCCCCTGTTTTCCCGGAAGAGAACTGGAACGCCGCAAACCTTTCCCGAATAGAAACAGATCCAGGCAATTTTTCTTTCCTCATACTGGGAGACACCAGGGGACCTGGCAGCAGATTCAATAAGGTCCTTGAAAAAATGAAAGAAGAAAAGGATCTAGCCTTTACTGTAATCTTGGGAGATATTGTCAACAGAGGAAAGGGAAAACAGTATCAAAGATATTTTTTCACACCCCTCAAAGGATATAACATTCCACTTCTAGTGGTTCCGGGAAACCACGAGAAGACCGATGATCTCTACGGATCCTGGTATAAACGTCATTTTGGGCCTCTCTATTATTCATTCAGTCTGGGGGACTGTTATTTTGTTGCCCTTGATAACAGTATGGGCGGTAACTTCGGTGAACCCCAGATCTCCTGGCTGGAGGAAGAGATTGAAAAAGCAGGAGCATATACCTACCGTTTTATCCTGATGCACAAGCCCCTTCATGATCCCAGGAATGGAAAGAATCACGATATAAAGGACCCCTTTTTTGCATGGCGGCTCCAGTCTCTTTTTGATAAAGGCGGTATAACCCATATTTTCGCCTCCCACATCCATGGCTATTACGAAGGTTCCTGGGGAAAGACTCCCTTCACCATAACCGGAGGCGGAGGTGCTCCTCTTTACGGTTCATCACCTGAAAATTTCTTTTACCACTACATAAGGGTAGACATAAGGAATGACGGGATCACGTGCACTGTGAAAAAAGTAGAATAACAAGGACTTCATGTAATCAAATGTCTTCAGTTTTGAAATTACCGGAAAGCTCGACTATATATGCCTTTCCGTCCGAAAAGAAGGGATCTCCTGCAAAGTTTTTACCCAATCCCGGAGAGGAAAGCTGTACCCTGGAAAAATTTTTTACAGAGCCGCTTTTCTGTAGGTCTGAAAAAAGGAGCTCCCTTTCGGTGTCCAGATCAGGCCCTATCCTGTGGGTTACCGCCCATTTTATGCCACTGTCGAAACTGACTGTCATCACGAGAATATCCTGCCCTTCATCACTTTTCATTCCCGTTCCCCAGACTCTGCAATGATGGCGTTTTCTTATGCTGACCTCCTCGGTAGGCTTCTGAAAACCAAACTCCTGAACCTTATCATTCCAGAAGGAAGGTGTCATGGGTGCATTGTTATAACCTCTATTTAAAATTGCAGCCCGGGCAGCCCGCGAGAGTGATGAAAATGATACTTCATCTGCCATGAACCACCCGGATCTTTTAAAGATATCTATCACTTCCTGGCTGTTATTTACTAACAAGACCATGCTTATGGGTTCCTGGGGTGAACCCGTCAGAGACTCGGTATGAGCAGGAAGCTTTCCTTCCTGGAAAAGACTCGCTATATCCGGCCCGGCGATCTGGACTACGGGAGTCTGATGAACCATTTCTACAGGTTTATAACCCATTCCATAGATCCCGTAAAATATCAGCTGCGATACCAGAATTACCCCGGTAATAACTTTAACAAGGGAAGGATCAGTTGGTGGAAGAGCTCGCTGTTCCTTCTTTTCTGACGCTTCCCCCCATTCCTGAAAACTTACCGCAACAATAAGCCAGAGCATCCCGAGGAGGTATCCAGCCAGGACATCGCTGAGGTAATGAACTCCAAGGTAAAGCCTGCTTAATCCTAAAGCAAAGATGATAACGGAACCACCGAAGAAAAGGTTTACCTTCCTGCTCCAGCCATGAATATTGCGTACCAGGAAATAGGTAATAAAACCATAGAAAGCCACAGCTACTGATGCATGACCACTGGGAAAGGAGAAAGTATTTTCAAGGTAGAAGGCAACCTCAGGCCTGGGTCTATGAAAGGCCAGTTTGCCTACCTGGGTAAAAAGCTGACTGCCGGCAATTGCTCCCCAGAGGGGCAAAATATAGCTCCCCTTCCCCCAGATCCTGAAAAGAACAGATACGGAAATTGCGAAAAACAGAATAATCCATGACTTTCCCAAGAGGGTTATCCATAGAAAGACCCTTATGGTCGTTGGGTGTCGAAATACAGAAATGAGATTTTCTATTCTTATATCAGCGGCAACAACAGGATCAGCCATGAGCAGGTCTCCTATTAAGCCAAAAAGCAGGGAAAGAACATATATGAAGGTTATGATAAGGAGGGTTACAGGCATTCCAGTAAAACGGGTCCTGTCCAGACGTTTCCGGACAAACATCACAAGCCGGGGGTGCTTTCTTACTAAAACCCGGATACCCTCATTTTTCCAGAAAGCTTCCCTTACCGCTCGGGAAATGTCTGCGAGAAGGGAAAAGATCTGGGGACCATACCTGGAGACAAAAACCTTTGCAAAATACACTACGCTGAATAAAAGGATAAAGATACCTGCTGCCAGTCCGGCCCTTGTAGTCCAGATCTCAATGATCTGCCAGGTTCTACCGAAGAAATATCCCATGGAGAGGTAAAAAATGGCCCAGAGAAAAGCCCCGATGATATTCCAGGGGAGGTAACGTCCGGGATTCATGTCGGAAATTCCAGCAATAAACGGGATAAATGGTCTAAGTGGTCCTATGAATCTGGCAAGGAGGAGACTTAGTCCTCCTTTTTTTCCAAAATACTCCACTCCTCTTTTATAAAGGGCTGACTTGAAGATACTGCTTTCGGGTTTAAAAAACCTGCTACCTTTTCTTCCAAGATAAAAGCTGATGCCATCTCCCATCATGGCCCCAATGGCGGCAAACCATATGAGATCCCCCATGTCAAAAAACCCCCGGGAAGAAAGGAAACCGGCAAAAACTACAATGATACTGCCCGGGACCGCAATTCCTGCAAATGCTATGGCATCTGCCATACACACAAGCAGTATTAACCAGTACCCAGGGATCCGGAAATGTTCAAGAGCCGGTAAGAGCAGATCCATGGTCTTCATATAATCCTCTTTTCATTGGCTTAAACATAATTTCTAACCGTTGTAATATAATATCACTATAACTGACTGAAACGAATAGTTGAGGTATCCCTATTGTTTATGTATCACGAAACTGTTTTCCCCGGGGAGGAAAATAACCATGAATCTTATAGATATTTTTTATGTAACTGCCGGAGGGGGTCACAGGTCAGCTGCCCTTGCACTCAGGGAATCCCTCGCCGGACTGGGCAGGCTGAACATTATGATAGATCTGCTGGATTTCTCAAACAGGATATTTAAATGGACCTACAGCAGCGGATATGAATTTATCAGCGAGCACGTACAGACCGCCCTCAAAGGCATGTACCGGCTTACCGACCAGGACAGGAAATCAAGCAGCGTTCTGCATATGGTAGATCTTCTGAGCCAGATGAACGTGCCTGGATTTGAGCACTATATAACAGATAATCCGGACATAGCCGCTGTATGTACTCATTTTTTCCCTTCCACCGTCCTGTCAAGACTCAAAGAAGAGGGAAAATATAAAGGTAAGATCTATGTCTGCATAACGGATTACGGTTTTCATAAAATGTGGTTCACCGAAGGGGTTGACCGATTCTTTGTTGGAAGCGCTACAGTAAAGGACAGTCTTCTGGACCTG
This sequence comes from Acetomicrobium hydrogeniformans, assembly GCA_016841745.1. GTDB lineage: Bacteria > Synergistota > Synergistia > Synergistales > JAFGMB01 > JAENYO01. Next base: position 106,029 of record JAENYO010000003.1, on the reverse strand, counting down.
GGGGTAAGGGAAGAAAGAATATCTCTGACGGGTATTCCCATAAAGAAAGTATTCAGCCTGCCAAAGGATAAAACCGGGATCCAGAACCGTGAGGGTCTGAAAAAAGGCAAATTCACCCTGCTCTTTGTCACAAGCTCCATCCCTGATGCGGATGTGCTGGAAATACTTGACAGGCTATGTATTTGGGAACCGGACCTTAACCTTCTCATAGTATCGGGAAGAAATATGTCAATAAAGGAAAAACTATCCGGAATCAACTCAAGGGGAGATCTTACGATCAGAAAATACGGTTTTATTGACAATATGGATGAACTTATGGCCATCAGCGATCTTATGATAACCAAGCCAGGCGGGTTGACATCCAGTGAAGCCCTTGCGATGGGGGTTCCCCTTCTGATGTACAGACCCATTCCTTACCAGGAGACCAACAACGCGGAATATATTGAAAAGAGCGGAGCCGGGCTGCTGGCCATATCCGAAGAGGATCTTCTGGAAAAAATACAACTCCTTTATTCCGGCCCTTCGAAATTGAAACAGATGGCCCATAACACCAGGAACATAGCCTTCCCCAAATCCTCAGAGACGATTATTCGTACAATTCTGTCTGAGGAGACATCTTGTCAGCTTAAATAAACAGTTCTTTCTGGTCCGGATAACTCCATGAGAAACATAAATATCTCGAAAGCATCTGGTGTTATCTTTTAAACTTCATTACGGCTGAATTATCTCCAAGGTCAAGGTAGAGATAACTTCCCTCTATGTCAAAGGCCTTCACTTCACTCAAATCCTTGAGAAATTTATCGTACAGGGATTGAGACAGACACCAGGCAAGAGTTGAATGGGTTATAACGATCTCCAGCCTGTTACCCCTGACTGTAAATATCCCTCCGGCATTATTGCAGTCGGCCTTGATTTTTATACTGCCATCGGACAGGAACCTCAGGGTGTAATTTTCGGGATCACCTGGTACTCCTTTATCCTCGTTGTAGTAAATAGTTTCCTGCCATTTCCAGAGAGACTCCTTTTCCGGGGTTATCTTACTGTTTATTCTCTCCCCTGCATCCTTTCCAAAGAGTATTTCCGTCAGCTCCCTGTCTCCTTCGCCGTTCCTGAAACAGGTTTCTTCCATTTTCAGAAAATAGATATGGGAAGAAAGGTCTACACGATACCCGAATATTTCCTCTGCAGCTCTGTTTCTTAATCTACCCAGAAGGGACTTACCTGCATCCTCTCCCAGAAACATTTCTGTAAAGGCGATGCTGGGACCATACTTGTCATAACATATCTGTTCATTCAGATTACAGAGAACTCCCTGTTCAGGTGATGAGAGCTCTTCTGGTAGAGGTAAGACCGGCGAAGTTGATAGAAAGAAAAAGGTTAACAGGATTCCCCAAAAGAGAAAATTTCTTTCAAAATGCTCTCTGAACATGTTTAATACCTCCTCTACGAGGAATATTGTTCATTACACAGGGTTTGCCAGTTGTGATGAGATTAAAGAGGTTAAAGGGGAAGTTCCATGGAAAAAGAAAAGAGAAGGATGATGTGATTCTTTCGCTAAATATTAATATCACTTGTTTAACAAGTCAATAAGAAAAAATAACGGATTGTTCCTTGAATTTTATACTCTGTTGCTAGTATCCCTCCTGAAAATGAAGGGAATATCTCAAGTCTTCTGAAGATCTGGTGCAGAAGCTTTCATGAAAGGACACTTCACCCCCTGATGGGAGATCGTTACAGACTACATTGAAGAAATTACAGCATTGACCTGAATCATCATATACTTTGACCTGAAATCTGAGAAAGGAATAATCCCTGCCGGATCGATTGACAATAGTGCCCTGACAATGGATAAAGGGACCTTCTGAACTTGATGAAAGATCACTGATACGGAACTCTGAGCCTGTAAACATTATGAGATGCCCCACCTCTGGATTGAAGTCTTTCAAGTTAATACTCTCTTTTATAGAATACAGACTTTTCAAGGTAGGATATATTTCCAGAGAAGGAAAGGCTTTGAACCCTAAGATCTAAAATATATAGGTCTCAGGAACTATATGAAGCAGGATTTCTGGATGATCCGGCTAAAATAGATGATCCTGTTATTTTTAGATGTATATGTGCGATCAACCCGGCTTTCGGCCCACCATAACGATCTGGCCCTTCTCCTGCATTAGCTCAAGCTTGTCAATGGTAAAACCTGCACCTTCAAGGGCCTTCCTGAAATCTTCGGGAGAATGAATATGAAAGTATTTTTCCAGTTTTGCCGATTCCTGCTCATTCCTGGCATACTTGTTGACTATCACAAGATGTCCCGAAGGCTTAATGACCCTGTACACCTCACAAAGGTCTTTGGGTATTTCCGGCCAGAAATGGATGGTCTCGCTCGCTACTACCAGGTCAAAAAAGGAATCTTCGAAGGGCATCGAGGAAACAGAAGCCTGGATCACTTCAACCCAGCCCTGGGTGATAAGTTTCTGATTAACTTTGGAGGCCATCCTGACCATTTCGGGAGAATAGTCCATTCCGAAAACCTTCCCCTCCGGAACCTTTTGAGCCAAAATGGACAGGGATCTTCCGGCACCGCACCCTATATCCAGAATACGGTCACCAGGTCCTATGGGAACCTGCTTCAGGAACAACTGATAAAATGGCACGTGGGCCAGGTTCATCAGCCTTCCCATTACATTTCCCCAGAATCCTGCCGGTTTCCTGCTCTGCTCAAAGATCTTGTCCATAAGACTCATGTGCAATCCTCCCATGAAAAAGATCCGGGAAAATCCCTGGTTAAATATGGAGTAATGGACAACGTCACAGAAAAACCCGGTCAAAACCATTTTAATTCATATTATAAAAGAAATGGAAGGGCTATATTGCTCGTAATCTTCGGGGAAATTCCCTTTGATCAGTTCAAACCCCTGATATTTACTCTCTTTCATCGTAAAAGGTGGTTCCTGTATTGATTCTTATTTCACTTTTTCGATTTATCTTTTTACCTTAATGCTATTTACTGTTAATATATTATATGTGAAAGAAATAGGGGGAGGTGGATAAAATGAATGGAAGCATTTTTTATTTTACGGGTACAGGAAACTCCCTGGCTGCAGCTGAAGAACTGGCTTCACTACTGGATATTTCAGAAATAATTCCAATGGCCGGAGCATTGCAGAATGGCGAGCCTGCCTGCAATAAAGAAGTGGCTGGCTTTGTGTTTCCCCTGTATTACTGGGGGCTTCCCGAGATCGTTGAAAGATTCCTGGCAGAATTCAACCTGGAGAAATGCAGTTATATTTTTGCAATCGTAACAAGAGGAGGGTCCAAGGGCAAGGTCTTTGATGATATGGAAAAGATCCTGTCTGAAAAAAACACCAGCCTTAATGCAGGTTTCTATCTGACAATGCCTGGAAACTATATTCCCATGTACGATGTCGGTTCCGAAGAAAAACAAAGACAACAGCTTGAAAAGGCCTCTAATAAACTGCATAAAATAGCCGAAATGATCCTGGAGGGCCGGGATGAAGTTGACCCGGAAGGGGTTTTCCTGAAGGCCATGTCGAGCATAATCCACTCCAGGTGGAAACAGAAAGTACATAGAAAGGACGTGCTTTTCTCCCTGAAGCAGAACTGTACTTCCTGCGAACTATGTTCAAGAGTCTGCCCTGTTGATAATATCAGGATGGTCAATGGCAGGCCTGTCTGGCTTCACCATTGCCAGGAGTGCCTGGCCTGCATACATGCCTGCCCTGTTGAGGCAATACAGTTCGGCAAGAAGACCGAGGATAGAAGAAGATACCATCATCCGGATGTAAGCTGGGAGAAGATAACGGAGCAGAAAAAACCCATATAATTTCAGATTGCGGATTTTGGATTAAAAGACATAAAACAAAACCCAAAACTTAAAGACCTGTTTTACCGCAAAGACCGCAGATCCGTCAGAATTCTTTAAATAAACCGGGGACGGCCGGAAGCTTCGCGGGTATGCTGAGGAAAACATAAACCCATAAAACATGAAAACCACTAGGAATTACAAGAGTGAAATTTGCCTCAAACCTGGATTTAAAAGCATCACTACCTTATGGGAACTCAATTGCTCCCAAACCCCCAGGCCTTGTTTGAGTTATTTAACGACAAAATATCGCAGGCAGTGCTTTAGCCCGGTAAAATGAGTTAAACAGGGCAAAAATATAGATTATCCTTGATATGTAATTCATCTAAAGAAGCAAGAAGCCTTTTCAACTGAATGAAAATTCTTTTCCTTTAATAACTTTTATACAGATCTCAACGATTTCTGAATCATAAAGCTGTCCCTTTCCTTCTCGGACAATATTCAGAGCCTTATCCATTCCAAGGGCATGACGGTAGGGCCTGTGAGAAGCTACAGCCTCAACTGTATCTGCAACTGCAAGTATCCTGGACTCAAGAAGGATCTCTCCATCTTTGAGGCCTCTTGGATAACCCGAACCGTCAAGCCTTTCATGATGCTGATATACTATTTCAGCTACCGGCCATTGAAAATCGACGCTCTCCAGGATCTCAAAACCTGCCTGAGAATGGCTCTTTATCAACTGGAATTCTATTTCAGTCAATCTCCCTGGTTTATTCAATACTTCAGCAGGGATATTGATCTTTCCAACATCATGCAAAAGCCCCGCGATCTCAAGACCTGATAATCTTGTCTCAGAAAGTTTCAGCTCCTCTCCAATTGCCCGGGCAAGCTGTGCCACCCTTTCCTGATGACCGGCAGTGTAAGGATCCCTCATCTCAACCATTTTGGACATGGCAGAAACAGTGCCATGCATAGCCTTGGTCATTCTTTCCAGGGTATGGCTGAGTTCTTTAGTCCGTTCTTCAACTTTTCGTTCAAGTTTCATGTTGAAATCATGCATCTTATGAAGAAGGCTCCAGCGTTCCAGGGAATAGGTTATGGCTCTTGCCAGGAGCGAAGATGTTACGGTTCCCTTTATAAGGTAGTCCTGAGCCCCCTCCTGAAGAGCCTTCATGGGTAGTTCAAGATCATGCGAGCCTGTCAGGATAATAACTGGCATGGGAATATCCAGAGCTTTCAGTTTTCTGAAAGTTTCGATGCCATGGCTATCCGGCAAAGACAAGTCGAGGAGAATAATGTCCAGTTGGCCCTCTGCCAGACATGCCAATCCCTCCGACAGGCAATTGAACGACTCCAGGCTGAAGGAGAAATCATGCTGTTCTCTCAACATTTCTTTCAAGAGAAACACATCTCCCGGGTTATCTTCGATAACAAGGATCCTTAATTTCTGGTCTCCTGTACTCATCTTTTCTCTTATCATTCTCTGGGTGGAAGGGTGACTATGCTGAACCAGAAATGTTCAATGTTATTTACAACGGATATAAATTCCTCAAAATCCAGGGGTTTGCTGACATAAGAGTTGGCATGAAGCTCATAGCTCTTAAGGACATCCGCTTCAGCCCTTGAGGTTGTCATTACTACCACCGGAATTGTTTTCAATTTTTCATCTTCCTTGATCTCTCCAAGAACCTCCCGTCCATCTTTTTTGGGAAGGTTCAGATCAAGAAGAATAAGATCAGGTCGGACAGCCTCACTGAAAGACCCTTCTTTCCGTAGAAACTCCAAAGCCTCTACACCATTTTTCACTACATGCAGACAGTTTATTATCTTGCTGTCCTTTAAGGCTTCCCGAGTAAGAAGGATATCTCCGGGATTATCCTCAACTAAAAGGATCTCTACAGGTCTTGCTGATAAACTGTTTTTCATCTTTCCATCTCTCCTTTAGGTGATCAGAAGTGAATTGAAATCTGCGATGATATTGTCGATGCGATGATATTGGAGATACAATGATATTGGAGATACAATGATATTGGAGATACGATCAAATACAGGGTGTTCAGAATATTTAAGGAAGCTCCGCTGTTTTGAGCCAGAAAGTTTCAATAACCTTCAAAACGTTGGCGAATTCCATAAGATTGCCCGGTTTTCTTACATGACTGTTTGCATTCAATTCATAGCTCCTGGATACATCCCTTTCGTTATCTGAAGAGGAAAGGATCACTACAGGAATTAATTTCATCCTGGAATCCTCTTTTATTTCCTGCAATACCTCATGCCCATTCTTGCCGGGAAGATTCAGATCCAGAAGGATCAGATCCGGAAGGGAACTACAGGTATCATCTGCCAGATTCCTGAGATAAGATATGGCATTATCCCCATTTTTTGCTATTGAAAGGTGATAATGAAATTCCCCTTCCACTATGGCCTCTCTCATAAGGGCCACGTCCCCCGGATTATCTTCCACAACCAGTATCCTTTTTCTACGGACGTTACTTCGGCTGATCAAAGAGAACTTACCTCCTTTCTACATGGTATGGTGAAATAAAACCTGCTTCCCCTGCCTGACTCAGAATCAAGCCATATCTCCCCTTTATGACGATCAACTATCCTCTTGCATATAGCAAGGCCTATTCCGGTACCGGAATATTCATCCTTCCCGTGAAGCCTCTGAAATATTTTGAATATCCGTTCATGGAACTGCGAATCTATTCCAATGCCATTATCCTCTACAGAAAATTCCCATTTAAGTTCTCTAAGGAAGGCTGTAACATGAACCCTGGGAGAATGTTCTTTCGAATATTTTAAACCATTCTGAATGAGGTTCAAAAGAAGGCTGTAGATCTGCCCTTCATCTGCCCAGATAACGGGCAGTTCTTCACTTGTCACTGATGCATTGTTATCATTGATAAAAATCCGCAGATCGGAAAGGATCTCCTGAAACACAAAATTGCAGTCCACCCTGGTAAATTCCCTACCCCGGGATTCGATCCTTGAATAGGACAAAAGATCCTGAATAAGGATCTGCATGCGGGTTGCCCCATCAACGGCAAAATTAATGTAAGTATCTGCATTTTCATCAATATGCCCCTGGTATTTTTTAGAAAGAAGCTGAAGGAAACTCGAAACCATTCTCAGCGGCTCCTGAAGATCATGGGAGGCAACATAGGCAAACTGCTGAAGCTCAGCGTTGGAACGCTCAAGCTGAAATGTTTGTTCTTTGAGCTTTTCTTCCATCAAATGATGTTCAGTCAGATCCCTGGAAATAATAGCCATTCCTTTGATATTATTCATTTCATCAAACATGGGAAAGCCTGCATTATGTAAATAAAGATCTGCTCTCTTGTATTCATATTGAGCTGATCTTCCCGAATGAAACACTCCTTCGGCAATATTTTGAATTTTTCCTCTTAATTCTTCGGGGATCAGATGTAAAATGTTTCTATTGCAAATTTCACCTGACTCCATACCAAATCTTGATGAAAAAGCTGTATTTGCCATCTTAATTATATAATTGTTATCAATAAGCAAAATACCATCGGTGGACGCAGTTAATATCGCCTGAGACATAGCCCTGGTCTCATTAATTTTCTTTTCGGACTCGAGAATGTGAGTAATATCCTTGAAGGTTTTGACTACCTGTACCTTTTTATTTTCAGAATTTTTCAGAAAAGAAACAGAACACTCATAACAACGCACTGATCTTCCTTCTGTTTCAAGATGAAACTGAACGGGATCAAAGGTTTGACCCTTTCGAGAGAGTTCATCATGTTTAAGGAGATGCAATCGTTCATGAGGCATAGAATTGGCCAGGATAAGTTCTTGAAATTTTGCCCCGATCAGTCTATCCTTTGAGATTCCAAGCCCTTTTTCAAAGAATGAATTTGTAGCAATAATGGTTCCTTCCATGTCATGAACAAGAATTCCCACGCTCATGGCTTCTATGACGGCAGAAGTTGTATCTGCCCGGGCTTTTTCTCTGGTAGCGAACCTGACAGCAGTCAAGTCTTCGAACATGACAAGAATATGTTTTCCCTCATCTGAAAAAAAAGGAATAAGATGACAGTAAAGGTCTATCTCTTCTCCAAATGGATCTTCTCCCTCCACCCCGCAATATTGAGGTTCCCCTGTTATAAAAGCTTTCTCTGCAGCCTCTTTCAATCCTGTTCTTTCCCAGAATGGGTCCTTCCTGAAATCATATCCCATAAGTGTTTCTATTGTTGTACCAAGGATCTTTGCCGCAGTCTCATTAGCCTGCAGGCATTCTCCACTGGAATGATAGGTTAGGATACCCATGGTCGAGGAATCAAGGATCCTTCTGTTAAATTCAAGAGCTTTCTCTATTTTATCGGAGGCAGATCTTGCATCTGTGATATCGCTTCCTACAGCCTGGATCTCTTCCAGTTCGCCATCAATTCCCCATATTCCGCTGAAACGCCATTGAATCCAGATATCTCTTCGTTCTGCAGAAATCACTTTCTCTTCCCAGTCGAACCAGGATTCCTTCAAGGCTTCAGGTTTAAAACTTTTACTCAGGGACTGAGTCTTTTCTGGCCCCATAACATTGAAAAGATTCTTCCCCCGAAATCCATCCTTATCCAACCCGAAAAGTTCTGTCAAAGCAGAATTTGTGAAAGTAATGGTCATATCCGGTTCAAGCCTTGCAAAAAAATGGGATTTGTCCTCTACAATAGCATGGTACCTGGAACCGCTCTGGACAACCTCCCTGAGATGCAATCCCTTTGTGAGGGAGGTTCCCAGAAGAGAGGCGAACATATTAAGCAATACCAGGTCTTCTTTACTCCAGCTACCCGTATTTATACAATTGTCAAAACCTACGAAACCTCCGATCTTTCCTTTCACATATACTGCAAAGACATGGAGAGATTTTATACCCTGCCTTTCAAGCAGCTCCCGTTCCGCCTTTGCAGAAGGAAGCATTTCAGAAATATCCGGGATATCTATCTGCCCTTCCTTTTCCAGGGTTTCAATCCACCACTGAAATGTACCAAGGGGAAGATCCTGCAGTTCTTCCCTTTGAGGTTGAACTCCCTGTGCGCACCACTCATGAGTATTACTCATAGTAAGGGACCGACTACCTATCTGAAAAAGATAACAACGGGAACTACTGGTGAATAGTCCCAGTTCCTTCAGGGCATGATCAATTGCTTCGTCCAGATCTTCATCTAGAACAAAACGGGAAGCCAGATCAGAAAGCATCTGTTCAAAGTCCAATCTGCGCCTTGTCTCTTCTTCAGATTTCCTCCTCAGAACAAGTTCTTTCTCTATCTCCTTGTTTTGAAGGGTCAACTGCACAGTTCTTTCCTGAACCATCTTTTCCAGATCCCGCCTGTAGTTCGATTCTTCTTTCCTGGCACTTATATCGTTCGAAATGTCCCGGCTTATACCGAAGAGAACTTCTCTATCCTTCCAGCAGCCAAAGGTGATCTTTGTCTCAACAGGGATGTGAACTCCAGACCGGGTCAAAAGAGGTATGGGGCATATATCCCTTTTCCCCTCCACCATTTCCCTGACTATTAACCCAGCCTCATCCCTCCTGTCGGAAGGATGAACTTCGAGAACATTCATCTCCAAAAGCTCATGACGGGGGTAACCCAATCTCTCCTCAACTGTCTTATTCGCAAAAAGGATTTTTCCGGAGAGATCCAGAATAAAAATAAATTCTCCCATAAGATCAAAGAATACCTGCAAATCTTTATCCTTCTTGTTAATGGCACACTTTTGAGCTGTTGATGTTTTCATCAAGGAGGAACTCCCTTCCGTAATCGTTTTTCCAAGTTTAGCAATCTGACAAAAAAATGGTGCCCTCGACAAAAAACGAGGGCACCAGAAATCTGCAATACAACCATTTTTCGGCAACCCGGCTGTCATGGCTTCAAGCTTTAGACCCGTAGCTTTGCGTCACCGCCTTTCAGCGGTTTTGCCTTTATTCAGATATTGATAATGTGTCAACTAACCAAATAAAGTAACACGTTAGAAATCATACCCTTTTTACCGAGTTAATTCAGAGCCTTTCAGATGATTAGTGGTGGGACTTTTGCATGATCGGGTATGGGCATCAGGTAGGATAGAGAATAGGTCTTGGGAACTATATCAATCTCACAGCATTATCGGTTTAGAGAAATCAAAGATGCGGCATAAGAAAAAGCCAGGAACTATTCTTTGCTTTTATCAAATCCAAGATTCTTAACTAGGCCATTTTCTGGATGATATGTATTCCTGTCTGGAGTAAAATACTTCAGAGAGACCAATCGCTCCTTACTACCTGAAATAGTATTGAGAAAGAGAGAGTTTATAGAAATGAACAGGGACCTGGAAAATAGCGATCTGGAATATATAAAGGAGAAACTGGAGGAAAAATACGATAAGGTAGCTCTGAGTCCGAGGGGATTATTTCCCTATCCAGTGGGCCGGGACGGGCTGAAAGCGCTTGATTATGATATGGACCTTGTCAATAAGCTCGATCCCGAGATTACCAGGTTCTTCTGCGGGGTAGGAAATCCTTTCTCCCTGGGCAAAATAAGATGGGGTGACAGGGTTCTGGACATTGGATGCGGTGCGGGTGTGGATACGCTTATTGCTGCCCTCCTGGCGGGACCGGATGGCAGGGCTGTGGGTATAGAAATGGTTGAGTCCATGTACGAGAGAGCCTGCTGCAATCTCAGGCTTTCTGGCCTCATGAACGTAAGGTTCTTCCACGGTTCGGCTGAAAATCTTCCATTTAAAGAAAATTCCTTTGATATTATCATTTCGAATGGAGTCTTTAATCTTATAATGAATAAGGAACAGGGTCTGAAAGAAACCATAAGAGTGTTGAAACCCGGGGGTAGATTTATGATCTCCGATCAGGTACAAAAGGATATATATTCCTTTGATATGGAAGACCGGGTTGAAAATTGGGCTGGCTGAAAGGGCGGGACTATTCCGGGAATGGATTTCCTGGTAATGATGAAAAAAACCGGTTTTACCGAAGTTGAAGCTATTGAAAAGAGAGGTTTCGAGAGTTCTGCAGAAACTGCAGCAATGTATTTCAGGGGGAAAAAACCCTGTGAAAAGACATTATCAGAATTAGACCGTCGAAGAAGGGGTTGTTGATATGGAAGAAACAAGGCTTGAAATTCTACGCTCAGAAATTGACAGGATCGATGATTCCATAGTAGCTCTTCTTGAAAAGCGTCTTGAGGTAGCGAGACAGATAGCCCTGGTTGACTGGAAAAAACCTGTTTTTGACCAGGTCAGACAGAAAACTATCCTTAAAAGACTCCATGAACAATTCCCCGAAATGGACAACAAGGCCCTGACTGCCATTTACGACGAGATAATGAAAATGTGCAGGGCTGTCTATAAAGAATAAAAAGTTAAGGGGAATCCTGCTAACAAAAGCAGAATTCCCCTTAATAAATTTTGATTATTAATTTTAACTGAAACTCAGAAAACCGTTTTCTCCCACTGGACTGAACGGCACAAAGCAATGATCTCTGTATAAACAGACGCCAGGGCTTCTCCATCTATATCAGGGGCAAGATCCTGAAGTCTTCTTATAACTGCCATTTCCCTTTCCGGGTCATAAACCGGTCTGCTGCCCTTGGCTTCTCCTATCTCCCTGGCCACGGCCACCCTTTCCCGAAGCATCTTTATTATTGAATTATCGATGGAATCTATCTTCAGCCTGAGTTCCTTCAACCTGGTTTCATTCATGGAATTACACTTCCTTCGGTTATAGATCTCTTTATTTAGAAAGGCCCTGCAGAATAATATTCCGAAGAGCTTCCAGGGCCAGGATATAGCCATGGCTTCCAAATCCTGCTATTCGGCCCCTTACAACGGGAGCTATGACGCTTTTATGGCGAAATTCCTCCCGGGCCTCCGGATTGGATATATGAACTTCTATTACAGGAATGGCAAGGGCTGTTATGCAGTCCCTCAAAGCGTAACTATAATGGGTATAGGCTCCTGCATTGATAACAGCTCCCCGGGCCTCCTTTCGATTTTCCTGCAGTATATCGATAAGGACTCCTTCGGAATTGCTCTGGGAACACCTGACCTCGATTCCCTTGCTGTCTCCCCAGTTACGGCACTTCTCTTCCAGGTCTTCCAGGGTTTCATGTCCATAGACAGAGGGTTCACGTTCACCCAGAAGGTTCAGATTGGGACCGTTAACCACAAGAAAGACCGGTTTTTTCTCCATAGAGCATCACCTCCCTGTAAGCATTTTCAAGATCCTCAAGTCCTGCATCATCGACAAGAAGGCTGTTCCCTATCCCCTGGGGAATAACCAGTCGCGGCTGACGGGAAATGAATTTTTTGTCCCGTTTTATATAGGGAAGTATCTCTTCCCAGGGAATATCAGATCTGACAGGAAGACCAAAGGTCTTCAGCAGACCATGGAGTTCCTCGAATTCGAGGATACTCATATTTCCCCTTCCCACGGAGATGAGTGATGCCACCATCATTCCCACTGCCACAGAATCTCCATGTTTCCAGTTCCTGTAACCGGAGGCTGCCTCGAGGGCATGTCCGATGGTATGGCCAAGATTAAGTCTTGCCCGCTCCCCCTTCTGTTCTTTTTCATCTCTTTCGACTATTTCCAGCTTGATCCTGGTACACCATTCCACCATCTGCACCAGAACATCCTTCTGGCGGGAGAGAATGAGTCCGGCATGGAGATTGAGCCAGGAAAATAGATCCCTGTCATGGCCAAGACCGTACTTGGTCACTTCGGCAAGGCCCTGCCGGAATTCGACGCCGGAAAGAGAAACAAGGCAATCCACGTCGGAAAAGACCGCCATGGGCTGATGAAAGGCTCCAACCATATTTTTGCCCCCCGGCAGGTTAATTCCCGTTTTACCTCCAAGAGCGCTGTCCACCTGGGCAAGGAGAGTGGTGGGACACTGTATAAAGCGTATACCCCTCATCCATGAAGCAGCGGCAAAACCGGCTACATCTCCTACAGTACCTCCTCCAAGGGCAAGGATACATCCTGATCGGTCCTCACCCGCCTCCTGAAGCTGAGTGAAGATATTCTGAAGCTGTGTAAGGGTCTTGGCTTCCTCTCCCCTGGGAAGAAGGCTCAGCCTTTTTTCCGACAGGACCTTCTCTGCGTAAAGCGGGCCTGTTATCTCATCGGCAACCACAACAGGAAGTCTGTCGGAACCGGGGAGCAGATCTCCCATAGAGGAGAGGAGTCCGCTGCCTATGAATACGGGATAGGAATTTCCTCCGGTACGTCCCTGGAGAACTACCCCTTCAGGATTTTCAGCCAGAGGCTGAAGGCTTAGCCCTTCCATGATCCGCTCCACCTCTTCCTCGACTGTCAGCTGGTCTGTCTCTATGATCAGATGACCATTTGAATAGGCGGGGATTCTCTTTTTCCACAGGGCATTTACATTCAAGGGGTCAAGGAGCGGACGTTTACCCTTTTCCGCGGCGGCTCTTTTCAGAGCCGTTTCTGGAAGTACGGACAAAACAACAAGGATCCCCTTTCCCATGATGGTTTCCTTCAGTTCCGGATTGGCAAGGATACCTCCGCCAAGGGCTATGATCATTCCCTGGAGTTCACAGAGTTCCCGTACAACCTGTTGTTCCATCAGGCGGAAAACTGATTCTCCCGAAGCAGCAAAGATCCGGGCGACGCTCATTCCGGCTCTCTGCTCAATTATCTGATCCGTATCGACAAAAGGTCTTCCTGTCTTTACGGCAAGGTCCTTTCCTACGGAAGTCTTTCCTGCCGCCATGAAACCGCCGAGAAAAACATTCTTTCTAGCCATGGATAAAACACCCCACTCTTTTTTCATAGCTTTTCCAGCGTTCCCTGAGGTCTTCAAGGGTATCTCCACCGAACTGTTCCATAACAGCCCCGGCAAGAACCCAGGAGAACATGGCCTCTCCAACAATACACGCGGCAGGAAGGGCGCAGACATCGCTTCGTTCGAAGGCTGCTTCCGTTTCCAGACCGCTGTTAATGTCTATTGACCTGAGGGATTTCTTAAGGGTCGGAATGGGTTTCATCGCCGCAGAGAGAAGCAGTTCCTCTCCATTGGTCATTCCACCCTCAAGACCGCCAGCATTGTTTGTAAGTCTCTGCCAGCCCTTTCCATGGGGAAGGATCTCATCATGGGCTCTGCTGCCCTGTATGCGGGCAAGTTCAAAACCCCTGCCCATCTCCACTCCCTTAATTGCGGGTATGGACATTATAGCCCCGGCCAGCCGGCCGTCCAGACGGCGGTCCCATTCGACATGGGAGCCTATACCGGGAAGCAGTCCCGTGGCAGACAGGAGAAAGGTCCCTCCAAGGGTGTCACCCTCTTCCCCGCATTTCCTGATCCTTTCCATAAGCCTTTGCTCGTCTTCCATTCTGGGACATCCGAGGTCCGAAGCTGCCGCATGGTCCCACTCAGACGGACCTTCAGGCAGAGCAACATCTACTCCTCCAATGGATGTCACGGCGCTTCGAATAGTCACCCCCAGTTCCTGAAGAAGCAGGCGGGCTATTGTCCCCGCTACGGTCCAGGCGGCTGTGGATCTCGCACTGGCCCTTTCCAGAACGTTGCGTATATCATCATGACCGTATTTGACAGCTCCGGGAAGATCCGCATGACCAGGTCTGGGTCTGGTAACCCTCTTCAGCGAGACTGTTTCCTCCTCAGCTTTCCATGGATCCAGAAGGGACTTCCACTTGTCCCATTCAGTATTCTCCAGGGAGAAACTGAGGGGAGAACCGGTTGTAAAACCGTTTCGCAGCCCGCTCCAGGCAGTGAGCCTGTCCTTTTCGAGCTTCATCCTGGGGCCGCGGCCATAGCCTCTGCGGCGCCGGGACAGCTCGCCGGCTATTCTCTCTTCCTTTATTTTCAGATGAGAGGGCAGACCCTCAAGAATAATCAGGAGACCTCTGCCATGGGATTCTCCGCTGGAAAGAAAACGAAGGGTCATTATCAGTTCCTCTCCCTCTGGACAAGGGCATTACGCATGACTTCCACTGGAGCCTTTCTTCCTGTGAAAAGTTCAAAAGCGGCAACTCCCTGGAAGAGAAGGACTTCTTCTCCTCCAACTGCAGGAATGCCTCTTTCTGAAGCAGCAGCCACGAGAGGGGTCCTGCCTTCTCTGCAGTAAACCATATCCAGAACCTTTCCTCTGCCTGCAGCAGCAAGGATATCTTCAAGGAAAGGACCGGACCAGGTATTATCCTCAAGACCAAGGGATGTGGCATTTACAAGAATGTCAATTTCCCCTTCCGGGACTGCTCCCCATGGTATGATCTCTATTTCCGTTTCCCCCATCAGGGGAAGCAGGTCTTTCTTAAGGGAACAGGCCCTGGAAAGGGTCCTGTTGGTCAGGATTATGGGAGAAAATCCTTCTTCTCCCAGGGCACAGACAACTCCCCTGGCGGCACCTCCCCCACCAAGGACCATGGCCCTCTTTCCATCGGGTCTGAAACGGGACAGTACCTCTCTTACTCCGGTAATGTCCGTATTGTGCCCTATGTTCTTTCCTTCCCTGAAAAGAACCGTGTTTACAGCACCAGCCTTCTCCGCTGATGGCGCAAGCTCATCAACCCATTGAAAGGCCCCTTCCTTGTGAGGAACTGTTATATTGGTTCCCACCGCTCCAAGGGACGCCATGCCTTCCAGGGCGGAAACAAGTTTTTCCCCCTTTACATCAAAAGCCATATAGTGCATGTCAAGATCCAGGTGGTTCATGGCAGCGTTGTGCATGGCAGGGGAAAGACTGTGGGCTATCGGACTACCGAGGAGACCTACGAGGCGGTTGGTATTGGTTCTCATGCAGCATGCCTCCCCTTGACCTTCTCGATATTTTCAAAGAATCCGGGATCGGATATTGCTACTGATGAGGTGTCGTCGATAGTGATCTCCCCTTCAGAAACAAGGGAGGCTATGGATAGGGTCATTACGATCCTGTGGTCGTCGTAACTACGCACCTTTGCTCCATGTAGACGGCAGGGACCCTTGATGATCCAGCCGTCATCCTGTTCCCGGATATCAGCACCGAGGGCGGAAAGGCCTTCCGCAACAGCATGGATACGGTCACACTCCTTGAACCTCAGTTCCCTGGCTCCCCTTACTTCTGTAATTCCCTGCGCCTGTGTTGCGGCAAGGGCAAGAATGGGAAGTTCGTCCACCAGGGAGGGTATCTCTTCTGCTTCTATGACAGTTCCTCTCAGGAGAGATGTTCTGACAAAAAGATCAGCCACATTCTCTCCACCCCATGTCCTGAGATTGCGGACCTCGGGATTGAGACCCATCCTCTCCAGAACCCTGAGGGCTCCAGTCCGGGTGGGGTTCATTCCTGTATCCTCTATTTTGAGACCTCTTTCAGAACAGAGGGCTCCTGCAACTATCCAGAATGAAGCTGCAGAGAAATCTCCGGGGATAGTCCAGTTTCCTCCTGGTACCTGATTGCAGGGATATACCGTAATGGAAAGATCTTCCCTGTGATGGGGCACTTCGAGGAAGTCCAGCATTATCTCAGTATGGTCCCGGGTAAGCCTTCTTTCGTTGACGGTAGTACTCCCTGAAGCAGAAAGCCCCGCAAGAAGGAGGGCCGTCTTTACCTGGGCGCTGGCAACGGAGGGAGAGTGCTCCCCTCCCGAAAGCCGGGCACCTCTTATGGCAAGGGGCAATCTTTCTCCGCCTTCACAGCCGTCGATCCTTGCCCCCATAGCCTGAAGGGGACGGACTACTCTCGCCATGGGGCGCAGGCGCAGGCTTTCATCTCCTGAAATCACGGCAAAGAAACCGGGTATCCCGGCAAGAAGTCCCGTCATCAGACGGGCTGTTGTCCCTGAATTTCCTGCATCCAGTACTCCCCGGGGGTCAAGAAATTCCTCTCCACCGCTTATACTCACCATGCCGTCCTCCCGGACAACACGACAGCCAAACTGGGAGAGGCATTTCAATGTGCTGGCACAGTCTGCTCCTGAAGAAAAATTATCAACTCTGACCCCCTCCCGGGAAAGAGCGCCGAGAAAGGCTGCCCGGTGTGAAATGGATTTATCCCCCGGAAGGGTTATGGTTCCTGCTATTTTCCCCATTCTATCGATGGTCCTCATGGCCTCTCCCTCTACTTTCCTAGATCACTGGAATGGCGCCGCAGATCTTTTCAGTCTCCTCCTGAACAGGAAGAGCCGGTATAAGACGGGATATCATATCCATGAGCTGCGAGAATTCACCGCAGGATAGAGACTGGGCTCCATCGCACAAAGCTTCTTCAGACCGTGGATGGACTTCTATTATCAGCCCATCGGCACCGGCGGCCAGGGAAGCCATGCTCATGGGTGTGACAAGGCTGCGAATGCCCGTTCCGTGGCTTGGGTCAACTATCACCGGCAAGTGGGACAGGGATTTTACAAGGGGTACTATATTGAGATCCAGAGTGTTCCTTGTTCTTGTCTCAAAACTCCTGATGCCACGCTCGCAGAGAATAACATTGAAATTACCTCCACAGAGTATGTATTCCGCCGCCTGAAGCCATTCATCTACTGTTGACATGGCCCCTCTTTTAAGGAGTACTGGCTTGTCAACCTTTCCCAGGGCCTTAAGAAGGGGAAAGTTCTGCATATTCCGGGCTCCCACCTGAAAGATATCAATATGGGGTTCCAGCCATTCTATGGCTTCAATGGTCATGACTTCCGTCACTATGGGAAGGCCGGTTTCCTCTTTAGCTTCACGAAGAAGAGCAATGCCTTCGCTTCCAAGGCCCTGAAATGCGTAGGGATTTGAACGGGGTTTGAAGGCTCCGCCACGAAGAACTGATGCTCCAGCCTTTTTAACGGCCAGGGCGGCATCTCTGATCTGCTGCCTGTTCTCGACCGCACAGGGTCCGGCCATGACAACCCTGTTACCGCCGCCTATGGTCACACCCGGTGCTATCTTAACGATACTGCTCTTTCCCCCGGTAAGTTCTTTGCCGGCAAGGGGGAAAAGACTGTCTGTAGTAATTACTTCCATCACTCCCGGAAGTCCCTGCAGGGCCAGTTCTCTTTTCATTGTTCCTTCGACCATTACCAGGCATCCGTCGTAATAGGGAATAAAGCGAGCCTTGCAGCCTTCCTTTTCAACTTTCTGAAACACGTTGGCCACATTGACGTTGGATGTACTGTTCTGCATTTTGATGATCGTTCGCTTATTTCCCATTTTTACTTACCTCCCTGATATCTGTTTAATAAATTTTCATAAAGGATATAAAAAAAGCCGGAACCCGATGAAAACCGGGTTCCGGCCTAATAATGTCTGATTTTTAGCTCATTGCTTTTTACAGCTGAATGCCAGGATCATCAAGACAAGCCGATAACCGATTTTCACGTACTGAAAGACCACTGGCATAGGAATAAAGCCACTGGTCACTGGTAAAGTAGAAATAATAGTATGCAAAAGAACTATCGATGGTCTTACCAGGTACGTGCATCATTATCGAACGTGTCTCCTTTCCTTAAAAAGTTTTTGTCTGACTTTTTAGAATATATTGCGGGTCATGATAAAGCCCTCAAAGCCTTTTGTCAAGGCTATTATGAAAAAAAGGCTAAAAGGTCCTGTCGGTCCATCTGGAAAGGGCTTTCTTTATGCCTCCCCGGGCACTATGTTCTATGATCCATCTGTCAATTACTTTCTTGAAATCATATTCCTCCGGACCCAGCATAAAGGCAAATCTGGCACAGGTAAAGGGCCGGTGGGGGTTAATGGCCTTGAGCAGCGGGCATCGTTTTTCCCAGACCATGGCCTCAATGGCATCAGTTATCATAATATCAGCCTCTCCCCTGATTATCATGTCAAAAACGGTCATATTGTCCTTGTGGACCGTAATGGTGGCTCTACTGAGTTTTTTCCTGGCAAAGGCTTCATTGGTCCCTCCCGGATTGACGATCACTCTCACCCCGGGACGGTCTATGTCTCCCAGGTTGCCAAAGAGGCGGGCCCTCTCCCTGGAGGCGATAGGAGCCTTTCCTGTCCGGAAATAGGTGGCACTGAAAAGGGCTTTTTTTCTACGCTCCTTCGAAATGGCAATACCTCCCACGGCAATGTGAAATTTCTTTGACAGAAGATCGTCCATGAGATCTCCCCATGTGGTCGGGATGAACTTAATGCCAATTCCGAGGAAACGGGCAAAGTTCTCTGCCGTATCGATATCTATACCCTCGAGACGCTCTCCGTTATCGTAACTGAAGGGAAGATAATCAGCGGGAGTTCCAACCCTGAGAACAGGGAAATCTTTGATCTCCTCCAGAACGGACATCTTCTCACGGTTTCTCCGAATCTTTGCCATCTCTCCATATTTCCAGTGAATAGGTGGATAGAAAGGTTCAGTTTTACCTCCTGGTTTTGCCTGGATCATTCTTATTCCTCCCTCTCTCTAACAGCCTTAAAATAAAAAAAGGCCGGGACCCTGAAAAGGGTCCCGGCCTGAAAAGCTTCTGGTCAAATAGCATCCAGAGCTCCAGGAGGGGACCCGCAGCTAAAAAAGAAGCTAAAAAAGAAAGATACATTATTAAACATGTTATGGAGTTTCACGGGTTTCACCTCCTGATGAAATCTGATTTTATACGCTATTTCACTACTATTTCCCTGAGAATAGCCTCACGGGAGATCCTGCCCTCTTCAGCCATCACTTCAAATTTCTCGGGAGAACAGTTTTTGAAATTTTGCAATATTTCTATCAATCTGTCAAGGAGAACATCCATCTTTTCATGATTTGTAGCCCACATATCAGCGGCAAGCCAGGCTGGACCTGAAGCCACCCTGGATGTATCCCTGAAACCCCCTCCTACCATTCTGGGCAGGTTGGGATACTTCTTTTTCTGTTCATGCGCAAGTAATGCAAGGGAAGAAGCAAGTATGGTCGGGATATGACTCACACAGGCAAGTATCCTGTCATGCTCATCCGGATCCAGATAGACAGCATTTGAACCTATGGAGGAAACTATTTCTGCAGCCAGTTCCATAGCCCCAGGATCGGTCAGACCATGAGGAACAATAGCACAGTCAGCCTTCCTGAACAGGTCAGGAGATGCATTTTCAATTCCGCTGTACTCCTTTCCTGCCATTGGATGGAGTCCTACATAGGCTCCTCCCCAGATCCGTGAGAGGGTTTCCCCTATTTCCTTTTTAGTACTCCCAACATCCATAACCGCAAGGGGTTCTTTTTTAAAAAAGGGCTTTAGTTTGAGACTTACCGCCTCCATGTTGCGGAGGGGCACTGCCAGGATCAGTACATCAATGGTGTCTGCAAATTCCGCGGCAGCGTAGCAGGGCTCGAACACAAAGCCCATACCAAGGGCAGTTCTAAGAGCTTCAGGGTTTCGGTTCCATCCAAAAACCTGCTTTGCCGCTCCCGATTTTCCAAGGGACGCCGCAAGGGAGCCTCCTATAAGACCAAGTCCTGCTATTCCAACGTTAAGGTCTGATAATGCCATATTTTCTCATCTTCTTTTCAGTGTAATTGTCGGGAATCATAAACTTGAGGGTCTATTGTGTCAAGGTAAACATGGAGCGAACCGGGAAAAACCGCACGAACTCTAGCCAAAACCCTTTTCTACCACTGAGAGCACGGAAGAAGATCTGAGGAATCCGCCGCAAATCCGTCGAGAACCACTAACAAAAGCATTGAGGGCCGGACCGTAGGCAATCATACAAAAACGTTAAGGCGGACTGTAAGCACGGAGGAATGCATTTTTACGTATAAACCCCACAGTAAACCGCAGAGGTTTTCTATGGGTATAATCGAAAATCCAAATTCTAAAATCGATTAACCGCAGGGACTCTTCGAGTCCAAGCAGAGGTTTCGCAGAGAAAATTTAAAATCGCTTTACTATTGAAGTAAATCTGAGAACTGCGGAGGAAATCGAAATGATTATCTATTTGACACCTACTTCGAAAACATGACATTATCTCTGAGTTGGCCTGAAGACACAGGCCGGACATTAATTCTGTCCGGCCTTATTATTCCTGTTTTTTCAGTTATCTGTCTGGTGTTGGATTATTTTTTCAGAACTTCGGGATTGAGAAGATTGGGCGGGACCTTTCCTTCCAGTCCTGCAAGAAGGTTGGTTACAGCCATAGTGGCCATATCCTCCCTGGTCTTGACGCTTGCGCTTCCAAGGTGGGGCGTCATGGCAATGTTATCAAGCTGCAGAAGGGGGTCTTCGGGATCCATGGGTTCCTTCTCGAAGACATCCAGTCCTGCCCCGGCGATCCACTCCTCCTTCAAGGCTCTGGCAAGGGCCTTCTGATCAACGACAGGGCCCCTGCTTGTATTAATAAGAATGGCCGTGTCCTTCATCATCTTCAGTTCCTTTTCTCCGATGAGACTCCTCGTCTCCGGAGAGAGGGGGCAGTGAATGGAAATAAAATCACAGGTCCCCAGGATATTCTCAAAGGAAAGGAATGATATTCCCAGTTCTTTTTCCAGTTCCGGTCTTCTGTTTCTTCCGGTGTAGTAAAGCTTCATATCAAAACCCCTGGCCCTCTTTGCCATGGCCTGGCCTATCCGGCCAAGGCCGATTATTCCAAGGGAGGATCCGGCCACCTGCTGGCCCAGAAGCATTCTGGGACCCCAGTACCTCCAGCCTCCGGAACGCATGAGCCTTTCTCCTTCGCTCATCCTTCTGGCTGCCATAAGAAGAAGTCCAAAGGCCAGGTCTGCTGTTGCATCAGTGAGAACTCCGGGGGTATTCGTAACAAGGATTCCCTTCTCTGTTGCATATTCCACATCGATATGGTCATAACCCACGCTGTAGCTGCTTATGATCCTCAGATTCTTACCGGCATCAATTGCTTCCCGATCCATTTTAGTTGTCGCTCCAGGAATGGCTACCACTCCATCGGCAATGGAGATCTGTTCAAGAAAATACTCCCTTACAGGCGGCTCTATGTCTCTCCATATCTCGAAATTAGCCTTTGTCAGAAGCATATCGAGACCTATATCGGGAATGTTAGTCGCAACAAATACTCTTGGTAACATGGAAGAGTCCCTCCAGTAACGGCATTTTGCCGGGCTGTCAATATTATAACCTAACTTTTTACAGGAAAGGCTAAATGCAATGATTGCACACCATACATGAGCAGGGTATTATCTAAATATTGCGAAAAAAAAGCATTGCTAAAACAGTTACAATCTTATACACTGTTCCTTGCAATGTTTTAACATAATTTTAGGGGGGAATTTGATGTTCAAGAAAGGTTTTACTATCGCTTTTTGCGCTGCAGCACTGATCGGATTAATGGTTTGCTCCGCAGGGGCAGTAACATTTGTCAACATAGGAACGGGAAGTACCGGAGGTTCGTACTATCCGCTGGGAGCCACCATGGCTAAGATATGGAACGACCACATCGATGGCATCAAGGCAAGTGCACAGTCCACTGGGGGAACTGTGAACAATATCGAACTTATGGCAAGCAAAGAGGCTGATGCTGCTTTTATGGACGGACTCTATTATTATGCCTATCTTGGCAAAGGAAAGTACGACAACAATCCTCAGAAATTCATAAGGGCAATGGTACCTCTCTATCCCGAACCAACCCAGCTTATGGTCGCCAAGGGCAGCGGAATTAAAACCCTTGCTGATTTCAAGGGCAAAAAAGTTTCCATAGGTGCAGTTGCCAGCGGAACAGAGGTCACTGCAAAACAGATACTAAGAGCTGCCGGAATAGATCCTGATAAGGATATCAAAGCTGAAAATCTTGGAGTAGGCGATACTGCCAAAGCATTCGGCGACAAGCGCATTGATGCAGCGGTCATGGTCGGATCCCTCGGCATGGCGGGAGTGGTAGAAGTAACGACACTGGGACTGGTTGATTTTATCGATGTGCCCCAGGATGTCATGGACAAGGTCATTAACGAAACACCCTACTGGGTTCCCTTCGACATCCCCGCAAACTACTACAAGGGACAGACCAACCCCGTAAAGACTTACGCAAGCTGGAATATTATAGCCATCAACGAAGCAATGGATGCCGAACTTGTCTACAATATGACAAAATCACTCTTTGAATGTAAGGAAGATCTCCTTGCAGTAAGAGCAAAAATGGAAACAATGACTCAAGAGAACATCAAGTACATTCTTGTTCCTCTCCACGAGGGAGCAGAAAAGTATTATAAGGAAATAGGTGTTCTTAACTAGGAAGAAAGAATATTCCAAGGGGGTAGATCCAATAAGATCTATCCCCTTTTTAGTGCCTTACCGATAAAGGGGTGCAGTTAATGGGAAAAATAGACAAGCCGGATGATACTCTTATCGTTGAAAAAGAAACTTTTGAAGAAGAGGATATACAGCATCTGGTAGAACAATATGATGTGGAAAGCCGTTACAGACGTCTTGTTGGACCACAGGGAACAATAGTTTCGCTGTGGCTGGTGGCCATGTCCTGTTTTCACATGTATACAGCGGGAATAGGCCTTCTGCCTACTTCCATTCACAGGGCAGTACACCTGACCTTCGCTATAGTTGCGGTCTTTCTTCTATACCCTGCGAAAATGACCCTGAGCAGAAAGACCATCCCTTGGTATGACTGGATCCTGGCTCTTTTTGCAGGCATAGGAACGGCCTACATAGCTCTTTTCTTTAACGTGATCGCCGAAAGAGGAGCACATGTTCAGCCTCATGAGATCTGGCTGGGCATAATGACCATTCTCCTTGTCCTCGAAGCAGGAAGAAGGGTGGTTGGAAATGTCCTTCCATGCCTGAGCGTCCTTTTTCTGCTTTACTGTTTCTTTGGAAGATATATGCCTGATATGTTCATGCACCGGGGATACTCCATTGCCAGAATAATCCAGCATATGTACCTTACACAGGAAGGAATATTCGGAGTAGCTCTTGGAGTTTCGAGTACTTTTGTCTTTATGTTTATTCTTTTCGGAGCCTTCCTCAGTAAAAGCGGAGGGGCTAGATTCTTCAACGAGCTTTCCCTCGCTGTAGCCGGCCATTCTCCAGGAGGACCAGCAAAGGTGGCCATAGTTGCATCAGGAATGCTGGGAACCATAAACGGATCCTCCGTGGCCAACGTTGCAACCACAGGTGCCTTTACCATCCCGCTGATGAAAAAGGTGGGATACAAGCCCGAGTTTGCCGGAGCGGTAGAGGCGTGTGCCTCCACCGGAGGACAGTTTATGCCGCCAATAATGGGGGCTGGAGCTTTCATCATGAGCGAGTTCCTCGGTATTTCCTACCTGAGGATAGCAGCAGCGGCAATAATCCCTGCCATCCTGTACTACTCTGCCCTTTTCATTGCCGTACATATACGGGCTAAAGACAAAAAACTTGAGGGACTCCCCCGGGAATCGCTACCAAGGATCAAGGAAGTCATGGCAAAGGATGGACACCTGCTTATTCCGCTGGCCGTAATCATTTTCATGCTGTTAAGGAAATATACCCCCCTTGCAGCCGCTTTCTGGGGAATCATTTCTGTGCTGGGAGTAGCCCAGATCAGGCAGCATACCAGGATGGGTTTCAGATCTTTATTTGAGGCCATGGAAGAAGGAGCCAGGGGTGCCCTGGGAGTTGCCCTGGCCTGTGCCCTTGTGGGTTTTGTGGTAGGAACCTCCTCTCTGACAGCTCTGGGCCTTACCATTTCCAACAACATTATAGAAATAGCAGGAGGAAGACTGCTTCTTACTCTGATACTTGCAATGGTGGCGTGCCTGGTTCTGGGAATGGGTCTTCCCACAACAGCCAACTACATTGTCACCAGCACCATGATAGCCCCTGCCCTTATCAAGATGAGTGTTCTTCCACTGGCAGCACATCTCTTCGTCTTTTATTTCGGGATAATGGCTGACCTTACACCCCCCGTATGCCTTGCAGCATTTACAGGTGCCGGAATAGCGGGAGGGAATCCGAGCCAAACCGGTTTTAACGCAACCAGGATAGCCATGGTAGCCTATCTGATACCCTACACATTTATCTACAGCCCCATGATCCTCCTTGAAAATCCAGCTATCGTACCCCTTACTATCCTTGTTGTTTCGGCCTTTACAGGAGTTATAGGACTCGCAGCAGCTCTTCAGGGATGGATGTTCATAAGATTGAATTCCATGATCAGGCTTATTTTCCTCTGCAGTTCCATATCTGCATTTCTACCAGGAACTGCTTTCAAGGTCGGGGCCACCATGTTAATGGGAATTCTCTTCATTATTCTGAAAAAGTGGTCAAGCCGGGAAGCTGAACTCGAATTACAGGAGGGATAGCTGCCTTACTGCGAAAAGGCTACCCCATCATTTCAAAGAGGGTATGGAAGCTTTGAACAGTTTCCTTTGCTCCTCTCCTGAATCTTGTAAAAAGAAAATAGACCAGAAAGGGCGGCCATAGAACGTGGATCATCTGAAGGACCTGAAGGGTCTGCCATCTCACGGCCGGCACGCTGCTTGAGAGGGCAAAAAACCATACGATCAGGGAGATGCCGAATATAAAAAGAGGTTCCACTACAAGGACAAGAACCGCCATTATTGTAACCATAACCCTGTTTAGCCCTGTCATATCAAGAACAGAGGCAAGTCTGGAACCACCATCCCTGTTTTCGATACTCATCTGAAGACGGGACAGGCCTATCTTTATCACAAGGGCTCCGTCCACCGTCCTGGTGACGGGAAAATTTTCAGGCAGACGCAGGGATATCTCCTTGAGCGCTTTTTCGGGTTCTATCAGCAGATTATCAGTCCTCGCCGACAAAAGGCGGGGACTTTCCCTTATGGACAGGAAAAGGAATATGGCGCATATCCAGGACAGGATCCCGCAGGATAACATAGCAAGCCAGATGATCCACGAAAGGACCGGGGTCATGATATACCTCCAGTAAATAAGGTTTCTACGTGTTTCAATATTAATATAATTCAGTATAATAAAAAAGAGCAGATAAAGTCTTCTAGAGCGGAGAGAAGAAGGATGGCGATAATATGAGACCGGTCAATCTTTTCTATATCACTGCAGGAAGCGGACACAGATCAGCTGCAGGTGCGCTGAGGGAATCCCTTGATGAAAGAGGTATACCCAGCGTCCTTCTGGATATACTTTCCTTTTCCAACAAACTTTTCAAATGGACCTACAGCAATGGTTATGAATTTGCCAGTGAACATGCCCAGATAGCACTTAAGGGCCTTTATAGACTGACCAACCAGGACAGGGACTCGAGCAACCTCATCCAGTTCCTGGAAGAGTTCAACACCAGGAACGTGGAAGGCTTTCTTGAATACATAAGGGACAATCCCCTTGCATCTTCCATATGCACTCATTTTTTCCCCGCCTATGTTCTCTCTAAACTTAAAACCGAAGGAACATATAATGGAAAGATCTATGTGAACATAACCGATTATGGATTTCACAGAATGTGGTACATGGAGGGAATCGACAGGTACTTTGTGGCCAGTGATTCGGTAAAGGAGGGGCTGATGGAGATGGGCACGGAAGAAAACCGCATAATCCTTTCAGGAATACCTATTTCCAGACGGTTCAGCAACATTGAAGACCCTGAAAAGATCCTTGGGGAGAACAACCTGGACGGGCGGAAATTTACCCTCCTTTTCATTACCAGCTCCATATCTGACAGCGTGGCACTCAGGGTACTGGATAACCTATATCTTTCAGATATGGAAATGAACATCCTTGTCGTTACAGGCCGAAACAGGGATCTTTTTTCCAGTCTTGCTACCTATCATTCCCAGAACGGCATCACCTTTCGCAAGTATGAATTCATCGACAACATGGACGAACTCATGTCGATTTCCGACCTTCTGATAACGAAACCGGGAGGACTTACGGTAAGTGAAGCACTCAGCAGCGGATTACCGCTCCTCATGTTCAGGCCTATCCCCTACCAGGAAATCAATAACGCATCACACGTTGAAGAAATAGGTGCAGGAGTTCTTGCAAACAACGAAGTGGAGATCATGGAGATAATAGAAAAACTTTACTTCAATCCCCACATGCTCGAAACAATGAAGACAAACTGCCTGAAAAATGCCTGCCCCTTTGCCTCAGATACCATCATTGAAAACATAGTGGAAGACCTGGATTAATATCAGCTATTGATAAGTATGCATGTTTGTCAGATCCTGCATCTTTCAACCTTCCCGTAAACTCTATCCCGGAAATCAGTTTTAAAACTTGCTATTGACAAAAATTATCGGCTCGCATTATACCTCTAGGGTGTAGGGTATTTTCTTTCAATAAGTTATAAGGTTCACATATAGTATGTGGCCAATTAGAGGAGGAGAAGTAATGAGCAAAAAAATTCTTATCGTTGGAGGAGTAGCCTGCGGAGGAAAAACAGCTGCAAGGCTTATGAGGATAGACCCCGAAGCTGAAGTTATCATGCTGGAGAAAGGTGAATATCTCAGCTATGCAGGCTGTGGACTTCCCTATTATGTAGGAGGAGTAGTTAACGAATACAAGGACCTTCTTTCCACAGCCATAGGCGTTGTCAGGGATGAGAACTACTTCCGGAATGTCAAACACGTGGAAGTAAAAACAAAAAACATGGCAACAAAGATCGACAGGGAAAAGAAAGAAGTAACCGCCCTTGATCTTGCCAGTGGAGAGGAAAAGGTCTTTCCCTATGACAAACTCGTTCTGGCCACTGGAGCCAGTCCCGTTAAACCTCCCATTCCCGGGGCTGACCTGAACAGGGTCTTCACTCTGTGGACTATGCCAGACGCTCTAGGTATGAGGGCGGCCGTTGATAGCGGAAAAATTAAAAAGGCAGTTGTGGTAGGAGCCGGTCTTATCGGTATGGAAGTAGTAGAGGCCCTTCATGGCAGGGGCATCGAAGTATCTGTTGTAGATTTTCTTTCCCATCCTCTTCCTGCTCTGGTGGATAATGAGTTCGGAAACAGGGTTAATTGTGTACTGAAGTGCAAGGGAATAAACTTCTATGGAGGAGAAAAGGTTTTGGAGATCATGGGAGAGAATTCCTGCGTCACCGGGGTAAAGACAGACAAGAGAGAGATCGAGGCCGATATGATACTTATGGCCATAGGAGTCAGGCCCAATACAATCCTGGCAAAAGAGGCCGGTTTAGAACTTGGAGAAAGTGGCGCCATCGCGGTAAATTCCCGCATGCGAACAAGCGACCCCAATATCTACGCCGGCGGAGACTGCACCGTAGGCCGTCATATAGTAACCGGAAAGCCATGCTGGCAGCCCATGGGTTCTACAGCAAACCGCCAGGGAAGGGTCATTGCCGACAATATCTCGGGAAAAGAAACCTCCTTCAAAGGAGTTCAGAGTACTGCCATAATGAAACTCTTCGAATATACCGTTGGTAAAACGGGACTGACAGAAGAGCAGGCAGCGGAAAACGGTTTTGACGCCGTTTCAATAACAGTTGTAGACCCCGACAAACCCCACTTCATGCCCCAGGGCGGCATAGTTATGATCAAACTTGTTGCTGACAGGTGGACACGAAAGGTCCTTGGTGCCCAGTCCTTCGGGACAGGCAAGATAGACAAGAGACTGGATGTTCTTGTAGGGGCCGTCAGCGGAGGCCTTACCATTGACGATCTGGCTGACCTGGATATAGCTTACACTCCGCCCTTCACCACTGCTCTCGATCCGGTAACTCATGCAGCGAATGCCCTGAAGAACAAGATGGACGGACTGCTCAGGACATATTCGGCAACACAGCTCAAGGAGAAAATGGAAAGAAGAGAAGAGGTGGTTCTCGTGGATCTGAGAACTCCTCCTGAGATAGAGGCCCATGGACAGCTGCCTTACGATGAGGTGGTCAACATTCCCCTTGGAAAATTCTGGGAAAAAGCTCCGGCACTTCCCCTGGACAAGGAAATTGTGACTTACTGCAAGATTTCCGTCAGGGGATGGGATGCCTATTCCATCCTGAAAAGACTTGGATTCAAAAAGATCGCCTTGCTCGAGGGCGGAATTCTCGGCTGGCCCTTTGAAAAGAAATAGTTGACTTATTGAAAGAACATAAGGGGCTTTTCCAACTTTGGAATAGCCCCTTTTTTATTTAAAGGAGTTCTTTCCATACCAGATTAAAGGATGTTAAAATCATTACCAATTACCAGGAGTTGGATAAAAACTGAAATGTCTATCCTGCCCAGGGGATCCAGAAAACAGAAAATTCTGAAGGACCAAAAAAGATCCTTTTCTGACAGTTGCAGTTGCAGCTTTGTATTTCTAAAAGGACCGGACCAATATGTAGAGACAGAAGCCTGAACATAATTCACCATATCAAAAGGAATGACAGCCCTTCTCCATCTGACCCGAATGAGACCAGGACTTCATTAGACTTTAAATACATCAGACATGGAGGATAAACAATGCAGAAAAAAACACCCCTTAAAGCTGGACTTATGATACTGGTTCTGTTGATCTTCGCAGGAACAGCCACGGCAGGTCAGATTTCCCTCTCTTTTATTCCCGAAGAAGTGGATCTTTCCCTTGAAAATGGAATTGCAACGTTTTAAGGGACCGATCTTGCCTTCTCATCAAAGGCCGGGGGTCCAAATATACCCTGGAAGAGGACAAGAATACTCTTACCCCCGAACACCCCCCTTGCTACCATTTCGGCCAATGCGGTCATCACGAGAACTATCCCCGTCGCAAAAGGTTGGGGTGTCTCCCCTGCAGCACCCCTGGCAACATACATGGACGGAAAGGTGCTTGTTTCGTGGCCTGCAGGTTCGGAGATAGTGGACAGCAGGAACATACTGATCTACGAGGAAGATAACTTCTACCCATGCGAACCCGAAGGAACATTAGCTCTCGTAAGTGCTGGCGGGATAAGAAAATGGAAGTTTGTCGATATATATGTTCCCCTATTCCTTTTTAATCCAGTCAGCGGAGAGATCCTCAAGGTAACATCCTGCACCCTGGAAGTGGAATATGGAGATGCTATGAGTCCTTCATCCGCTTCACCTGAAACGAGCAATTTCGGCGCTGACAAAATCAAGGATGCCCTCAACTACGACGACATGATAGGACAGTACGACCAGGATCTTGAATCGTCTTCAGCCCTTCCTCAGGATGAGGAAATGGGCACCTACGCCATAATAACAACAGATTACATCGCATCGAACAGTGATGCCCTGTCTGAGTTCGAAGCCCACAAAACCAACCTGGGCTGGAATGTGCTGGAAGTTACAGAATCCGACTGGGGAGGCGGCACAGGGGATGAAGCATCGGAAAATATCCGCTCCTGGCTGCAGAATAACTATGTAACGGAAAACATAACCTGTGTACTTCTCATAGGTAACCCTGCCCCTGAATCAGGGAATGTTCCCATGAAGATGACCTATCCAAGGAATAACTGTGATTATTATACGGATTACAAAGACTGCCCCACTGACCTCTACTATGCAGAACTGGACGGCAACTGGGACCTCGATGGCGATGGCTACTACGGAGAATTCGATGGAGAAGTAGAATCAGGTGACACCGGCCTCGGAGGTGCCGGTACAAATGCAGAGATTGTGGTGGGCAGGATACCTGTCTACAACGATAATATATCCGACCTTGACAGCATCCTGAGGGCAATAATGGACTACCAGGATACCCCCGTCAATTCGGGAGCTTTCCTGTCCAGAAAAAAGATGCTGGCAGCAATGGTAGCAAGCAACCTTGCTGATGGAGATAATGGTGTGTCTGTTACAGCCGGATGGCCCCTGGGGGAGGAACTTAAAGAATATGTCACCGACCCGGAGGGCGATTGGAAAATGTTCAGAATATATGAAATGGTCGAGAACATAGCCGGATAACTTCCCGATCCTGAACGGGAAGTTATTTCTGAATATAGCGTTGCAGAGAACTGGTTCCGGGAAGAACCTGGTGCAGCCATATGGTGGACCCACGGAAGTGATACCTTTGCCTGGAAACTCATGGACAGCGATACGACTTCACTTCTGCCATACTCCCCAAGAAGCGTGGCATTTTAGGTTTCATGCCTTAATGCATATCCCGAAGAACCTGCCAACCTGACCTACTCCATGCTCAAAAATACTTCCGTTGCAACCATAGGAGCGACCCGGGTTTCATGGTATTTCTTAGGGATGGAAGATTTTCATACAAATAATTGGGGAAGTAATGCCGGGCTGGGATACCAGTTCATGACCCATCTTGTGCCAGGGGAAACGGCGGGAGAAGCTTTAGGAAATGCCAAACAGGTTCCAGGGGGCCCTTTCACTGCGGAAACCTGGCATAACGCTACAGACTTCAACATCTACGGAGACCCCTCTCTCTCCCTTTAGGACGCGGGCATTGAGGCTTATTCCGTTTCGGATCCTGAACCGCAAGACGGCGCAATAGACGTGGAACGCAACATAACCCTTACATGGACGCAGGAAAATGATCCGGATATCAATGGCTGGAGCATAAATTTGGGCACTAGTTCCAATGACCTTGGCAGTTCTGAAACATCTTTATCGAATGAAGATCTTGCAGGCCAGAGTATTTCCTCCCGGGAGCTTGAAAAAGAAACAACCTACTACTGGCAGGTGGTATCCCATACAGAATCAATGGATTACTACGGAGAAGTCTGGAGTTTCACCACCAGGGGAACATTTAAAATTACAACATCCCAAACCGATGGTGTAGACCCGGCTGAAGATCTTCTCCTGACATGGGACTCCGATCTTACCGAAGGAATTACAACCGTATACTTCGGAACAGACCAGGCTACAGTTGAAGCATGCGACCCGAGTCTCAGAGCCGGTGAAACAAATGGAACATCCTATCTCATCCCAGCCAGCCAGATTGAAGAGAATCAGACCTACTTCTGGAAGGTCGTAACAACTGGTAGTGAAGGTACTGCAGGCTCTGCGGAAAGCAGCGTCTACAGCATAAGTACAGGAGAAGAAGGTCCACCCCCGGCCAGCGGCGGTGGAGGGTGCAATATCGGATCAAGTCCCGCTACTCTTCTGTTTATGGCTCCTATATTTCTGCTCAACGGGAAAAAATAAATTTCCCCATCAGGAATACTGTTTAAAAGATAGCCATGCTGCAGGGCTCTATGCTGGTCTGGCCCTTCGAAAAGGAATCCTTCCAATGTGCAGGGATCTCAAATGTTGCATGCCATCCCTGCATATTGTATAATCCGGTCGATTGCAGTTAATACTTGATGAAACAATTTTTCTTGACTAGGAGGGAATTTTTTATGGCAGCAAAGATCGACAAAGATACATGCGTAGGTTGCGAAACCTGTGTTGGAACCTGCCCCGTAGAGGCTATTTCAATGGTTGATGGCAAAGCTGAAGTTAACGACAGCTGCGTCGAATGCGGCGCCTGTGTTTCTGTTTGCCCCGTAGAGGCTATTTCTGTATAACGTAGACTCTCGGCAAGTTAGATATAAAAAAGGACTGCCTTTGGAGGCAGTCCTTTTTTATTTTGAGGTTATGAAGACAAGATAAAAGGGAATCCCTAAAAGGGGGGTGGGATTCCCTTGGTTTCGAGGTCGGGAAAAGCTGAATTATCCTTTTTATGGAACCCTGACCAGAAGACATTTTTATAAGATTTTTGCGTGCCCGGAGGTGGGGGTATATACTCCGGAAAAGTTTTATAAAAATACCACTGTAAGACAAGATCCATTCTATTAGAGGGGGGGAACCGCAGTAATAGAAAAATAGCAACATTTTCTCGACACTCTAGTCTGCATAAGCAGACCGAACGAATAATGTAGGGATTTTATACGTGTATGCGTATTTTGTCAAGTTTAGCTTTTGCATATTTATTAGTTTATTCTGGTACTATCAGACTTATAGTTTCATACCGTGGAACAGTAAGAAAAAGGTCCAGTCTTCGAACTCTGATAAGAAGTAGAGGCATGATCGCGATAATGGCGTTATCGGCAAAATTAACGGGTCAAGGAAAGAGGTTATTACCCTGTTTTTAACAAAAGGAAAGGGGGAATTCGCATGCCCCAGGAGGCAGATCCGGGTAACCTTCGGGGAAAAAGGCCGAATCCTTGGCGGTAATAACCTCTTAAAGTAAACCTTGAAACCCAAATAACGTAAGGGGGAACCAAACGTTATTTGGGTTTGCTTCGAATATTTCCAAAGCTCGTTCTTTGTTGATGTATACTTTATACTGCATATATAATTTTGTCAACTAGTTTTTTGGCTTTTTTGTAAAGAAACCCCCTTTGACGTATATACAGCGAAAATCAGGGGATATTGTCAAAAACCTGAAACTTCAGGTAACTCCCGGAGGGGAAGGCTTCGACAATATCACCGTACATAGGGGGTAAAGAACTCTTTTCTCCCTTCCCTATCGAAGACAGGGAAGATATGGGGGGGTATTGGGGAAAGAGAGTTCCCTTGCTCCTGCTTCTTTCTTTTTTCCTGTTTTCTTTTTTTTATCTTTGATCTGTGCCATTTTTATAGACCTCCCTGATATTTTTCTTTTATATCTGCTTTCAGTATTTCCACCATCGGGGAATGGAAATACTCTTTACCTCTTCCTTTCTTTGAAAGGGTCCAGGCTTGTTCTCGGGAAGAAAGGGCGAATATCTGAACCCTGAAAGAGGTGTATCCATCACCTGCTTTTCCAGGATGCTGCGCCAGAAAAGGCTTTCTTCATCCATCTCCCTCACTCCTTTCCTCAAAGACCATAAAAAAAGCCGGGTTCCCGTAAAGTTCGGGAACCCGGCCTGAGATCTACTGGTCAACGCCTATGAAACGCCGACCACCTCAGGTGAGTCCCCGTCGATAAACCAGTAATAAAAATAATAGCTGTTACTGAAAGAACTATTCTTTTTCACAGAGACACACCTCGCCTTCGTCAATTCGTTTAAATTTTCAGAATTATTGGCGAATATTCTATACCCCTTATCCCCATTTGTCAATACGGAACTTGATAAAATATCAAAGAATATTTTTTCAACTGTACACCCATACAATTCAAATATTCCCCTGGGTGTTTTGAAATGGATTATACTAAAGAAAATCAGGCAAAACTCCTGAAAAGAAGATTATCAGCTAATGGTCCTGGGCATATAGACGGGGGGCAGCAAACTTTGAAAAAATCAGAAGATTTCAGAATCCTTCCAGCAGGAGAATCCTGCATCTTTGTAGATTTCGGATCCATGGTAAGCCTTGAAATAAACGGCAGAGTGCAGGCATTACAGAAAAAAATTGAAACAGAACAGCTTACCGGGATAAGGGAAGTTGTGCCGACCTACCGGTCACTGGCCATATATTTCGATCCCATATTGCTGGACCTGGAAAAATTCATAAAAAGGCTCGAAGACATCATTCCCGGTACTGCATCCCTCCAGGATGAAACAGCAAAAACTGTTGTCATTCCCGTATGTTATGGCGGAAAATCCGGCCCGGACCTGGAAAGAGTGGCATCCTTCAAGGGACTGACCTGTGAAGAGGTTATCCAGAAACACTCTTCCAGGGACTACTACTGCTACATGCTGGGATTTACCCCGGGTTTTCCCTATCTTGGAGGAATGGATGAATCCATATCCGCACCGCGCCTGGAAAGCCCCAGGGAGATAATTCCAGCTGGCAGCGTCGGCATCGCAGGCACACAGACCGGCATCTACCCCATCAACAGCCCCGGGGGCTGGCAGCTTATCGGCCGAACACCCCTGACACTCTTTGATCCACATAGAGAACCTCCCATACTCCTCGAATCGGGTATCTGGATCCGCTTCAGACCTGTTTCAGAGGAAGCATACCGACAGATCTCGGAAAAGGTCAATTCCGGGAACTGGGATATGGAGACCCTTGAAAGAAGGCGATCCTGATGGACTTCAAAGTGGATAATCCCGGGATGCTAACCACCGTACAGGATCTGGGCAGATGGGGTTACCTTGGCAAGGGAATGCCCCTTGCAGGTGCCATGGATCCTGCTGCCCTGAAAATGGGCAATATCATGGTGGGTAATCCTGTAAATACTGCCGCCCTGGAGATAACCATTATGGGACCTGCCCTTACAGTAACTGCAGGAGAAGCTGTGGCTGTCCTTACCGGGGCTGATCTGGGACTCATCATAAATGGCAAATTAAAACCGGCCTGGAAGTGCTTCATGATAAGATCAGGCGATACCCTTTCCTTCAGAGGATCGTCGGCCAGAGGATCCCGTGCTTATCTGTGCCTCAGCGGAGGCATAGAAGTAGACCCGGTGATGGGGAGCCGTTCCACATATCTCCGAGGAAAACTGGGGGGTTTTAATGGAAGGCCCCTTGCAAAAGGAGATGTTATCCATACAGGAGAACCTCATCTGCTCTGGAAAAGATTCGAAGACTTTGAATGCCCGGAGGACCTTGTACCAGGCCATGTACCGGTAACAAGACTGAAAGCTGTGCCAGGACCGCAGGATAACCTGTTCACGGAAAAGGGACTGGAGATCTTTTTCTCCTCTGAATATACCATCACAACTTCGGCTGACAGAATGGGCTACCGCCTTGAAGGACCGTTAGTAGAGCATCTGGGGAGTGCCGACATCATCTCCGACGCCATCCCTCCAGGATCCGTTCAAGTTCCGGGAAACGGCCAACCCATTGTAATGCTTTCTGACGGACAGACAACCGGAGGATATGCAAAGCTCGCCGTTCTGACTACCCTGGCCCGCTGCACTTTAGCGCAACGTCTTCCGGGACAGACGGTACGTTTCGAAAGGACGGATCAGGCTTCAGCCATCCTGGAAGCGCGGCATTTTAAAGAGAAACTTAACAGACTTATTATAGCCCGGGCTTCATTTTCAACAGGTCACACCATGTTTCACCCCGAAGAAAGAGAACCTGCTTCAGGTTCCATGAACATGAAAATAAATGACAGGATATGGAAAGTCGACTGGGAACTTCTTGATAAATAGAAAAAGGGAGGAAAGACTATGTTCAAAATAGACCTGAACAGCGATCTTGGAGAAAGCTTCGGCCCCTGGAAAATGGGACAGGACAAAGATGTTATGAAGAGCGTGACATCAGCAAATGTGGCCTGTGGATTTCATGCAGGAGATCCTCTTGTAATGGCAAAGACTGTCGAACTGGCAATATCTGCAGGAGTGGGAATAGGAGCCCATCCCGGCTATCCGGACCTACAGGGCTTCGGAAGGCGGAAAATGATCTGTTCTCCCGAAGACATCTATACGGACACCCTTTACCAGATCGGCGCACTTTCAGCTTTCTGCACGGCTGCAGGAATGGAATTACAGCATGTAAAAGCCCATGGGGCCTTATACAACACTGCGGCAAAGGACATTGAGATAGCCCTTGCAATAACCAGGGCGGTAAAGGACTTCAGGGAAGATCTCATTCTTATGGGCCTGGCCAACTCCCTTTTCGAGAAGGCAGCAAAGGAGATGGAAATCCCCTTCGCATCTGAAGCCTTCGCCGACAGGGCATACCAGGAAGACGGAACCCTTGTTCCCAGGAAAATAAAGGGCGCTGTTCTTCATGACAGCCAGGTCGCAGCAGAACGGGTCATAAGAATGGTAAAGGAAGGAACTGTTGAAACCATTACAGGTAAGATAATTTCTCTGAAACCCCATTCCATCTGCCTCCATGGCGATACCCCCGAAGCGGTGGAAATGTCAGCGGCAGTAAAGGAAGCTCTTATCCGGGAGGGGATACAGGTGGTTCCTCTGAGAGAGATTGTATTGGGATAGCTTTATTGAAGAGTTCTCCTGTTTCAAAACTTTCACGTAATAGAAGAGCCGGGGCAATTCTGCCCCGGCTCTTCTATTACCAAACCTAATTGTTAATCTTCTGTTTTATGAGAAGTTGCTCCAGTGAGTGAAGTCTTTCAAGAACCTGATCCTTTTTTTTCTTTCCTATTTCAACAAGCATACCATCAAGGATAGTAAGGGCAGGGATAAAGGAATAATGATCGGAAGTTGGAGTTATACATATGACTTCTGCTGCATAGGGAACTGAACGGTTGGTAAGATCATCGGTAATCAGGATAACGGGAACACCCCTTGAATGAACATATTCCACTGCATCCTGGGTTCTTACCGCATAATGTGGTCCTCCCAGGGATATTGCCAGGAGAACATCTTCATGCCTCATGTCTATCAAGTATTCATATATATTTTCGCTTCCGATACTTGCTGGCATTTTAACATTGGGTAACAGTTGATGTGTAAGAGAATAAAATGCGACTGCAGGAGCACTGGAAGTCCTCAAACCAAGTACGTAAATATCCCTTGCAGAAGATAAAAGACCAATTGAACGGTTAAAAGTATCAATATTCAACTGAGAGATAGATTCTCTTATTGCCCTTATATTCTCTTCAGCAACACGCTCCAGTACCCCTTTTTCACTTTTATCTACAGAAAGAGATTTCTCTATCTTCCACCATACAGAAGTATTCGTAGAAATCATGATCTGATGGATTTGTTGTTGAAATTCAATAAAGGAATCATATCCAAGTTTATTTGCTGTTCTAATTACAGTTGCAGAGCTCACTCCAGCTCGTTCTGCAAGAACCTTGACAGTCATAAAAGCTACTTCCTGGTAGTTTGCAAGTATGAATTCGCAAACCTGCTTCTG
This sequence comes from Acetomicrobium hydrogeniformans, assembly GCA_016841745.1. GTDB lineage: Bacteria > Synergistota > Synergistia > Synergistales > JAFGMB01 > JAENYO01. Next base: position 68,733 of record JAENYO010000003.1, on the reverse strand, counting down.
TTGCTTGGGCATTGAAAGGAGTGTTTTTCTTAGATTTGCAAAAAAACCAGCACTTAATTTACCATTATTTTTCTCGTATTCCATATATTTCACCTTCCTGAAAAACTTATAACCCCGGTTAAGATGAGCTATAAACTTCATATTAACAGAATTATAATAGAAACTCTCTTTATATGGAACATACATTCCGTATAAAGAGTTCAAATGTACCAAATAATACTTTTAACTGAATATTGAGAATTCATTTCCAACAACATCTTTTTACAAAGCTTGACAACCAAGATTTACAAAGACTATACTCGATAAGATATGTAACATATATTCCGTATTTTGATATAAAAAGTAATGTATGTTACATATTAAATTAATTTTTAATTCACATTACTCTTCGTACTTCTGTTCTTATCAGTTATATAGGGAGAGATTAAGGCATGATCCTTACGGATGTGGAAAAAGCCATTCTGGACGGAAAAGAAGGAACACTGAAGCAGAAAGCACTTGAATTCATCGTTCGTTATGCAAAAGTACTGGATGCTGAAAAATTATGTAAAGTAACAAAAGCTCACCTGTTTGCCGGGGCTCATGGTTACCTCCGGACAGTTCAACGCGATGTAGATAATACTATATCCCTCATGCACTTCTGTTCTGAAGAAACCCTTCCTATCAAAAATATCGCATGCTACTCTCAGACCGACTCAGGCCCCATGGATCCCGATCAATGGGAAATTCTAGGTTTCACACAGGAAGAATCCAGAGAAAATCAGGAATATCTTGACAGATATCTTAGAGCAGGGATCCATCTTGTTGGATCATGTATCCCATATATGCTTGGGTTTATCCCTACACGAGGTGAGCATTATGTTTCCACCGAATCCCATGCCATTATTTTTATGAATTCTCTGTGGGGAGCATGCGGCAATGCTGACGGGATCGAAGCGGCATTCTGTTCAGCGGTTTCTGGGCGAACTCCTCTCTGGGGCAACCATATCATGGATAACAGAAAAGGAAATATTCTCTTTCATATAGAGTCTAAACCTCAAACGATTTCAGACTGGGATTTAGTGGGATTCACCGTTGGGAAAAAGATCCCCTCATTTTCCATTCCAGTTCTTAACGGAAGTTTTGAATTACCCGATTCTGAAAGAATGAGATCTTCTTTTGCATCCATGGCTACAACAGGAGGAATCGAACTCTGCCATATCGTTGGATTAACACCCGAAGCCATCACCCTGTCTGACGCTTTTGGGGGGACAGTCCCCAAAGATGCAATCACGATAACTGAAAAAGATATTTCAGAAGCACAAGATTTCCTCTGCTCAGGGAATTTGGGGAAAATTCAGTTTGTGAGCCTTGGCTGTCCTCATTACTCAATAGAACAGATCAAAAAAGTAGCGGATTTCCTCTCAAATAAAAAAGTTCATGAGGAAGTAGAGTTACAGATCTGGACCGCAGCTCCCATCAAATCGATAGCAGATAAATGCGGGTACACCTCCATCATTTTCAAAGCAGGAGGAAAACTGGTTTGTGGAAGTTGCCCGATCCTGACTAACAAATGGCCAAGAAATGCCTCTGGCATTGCCTTTGATTCAGTTAAGCAGGCTAATTATATGAAACCCCGCACAGGTTCAACCAATCTTTATTATGGCTCCATGGAAAAATGCCTTGAAGCTGCAATAAATGGAGAGTGGGATTAAACATGACAATAATCTTTATCAAAGGCAGAGGAGCGATCTCGGGTATAGCAGAAGGAGAAGCTCTTGTAGCAAAGGAATCATTTCAGGGAGACAGTGCTATTAACTTTGAAACTGGAGAGATTGTCCAGAAAGGACATATCCTTGAGGGAAAGAACCTTGCGGGATCAATACTCGTTCTAGCAGGAGGTAGAGGATCTACTGGATGGTCCTGCAGGCTTCATGCTGCAGCAATAAACGGAGTGGGTCCTGCTGCGATGATATTTCCCAAAATGGATTCAAGGACAGCAGGAGCAGCTGCAGTTCTTAATATCCCGGTTGTTACAGATCTCGATAAAGATCCTTTTATGGAAATAAATACCGGAGATCTATTGAGAATTGATGGTGACAAAGGAATTGTAGAAATAGTACAAAAAAATTAGCAATCATTATTTTATATATAGAGGAACACCATCACTCCATCAATTTAAAGGGGAAAAGGGGAACTAAATTCAATGAATAAAGAAAATCTAGTGAAGTACCTTTCTCAATTTGAGGAAGAACAATTATCTTCAAACGTTACACAAATAGTAAAAACAGCTCTGCTGGATTATCTGGCCAGCGGATATGGGGGATGCACATCAGAAGCAGCTAACTCTGCATGGAAATTTTCAAAAATACTCTTTCCGGGGAAAGAGTATTTTTCACTATTCGGGAAAAAAACAAAAACAAGTTCTTTGAGCGCTTGCTTTTATAATTCTGTATGTGCGACAAACCTTGATATTGACGATGGAACCAGAGCTGCGTCAGGTCATCAGGGAGGAGTACTCTTTCCTGCCACAATAGCCTTGGCACAGCAGCTTGAGATTTCGGGAAAAGATTTTATTAAAGCTATTGTTCTTGGCTATGAACTTGGGATCAGAGCTGGAGAGATTCTTTATCGACAAAGTACTGAAAGGTTTTTCGGTGCAGGGACATGGGCTACTATCGGAGCTGCTGCTGCATGCTCCTGGCTGTTAAAACTGGACCCCGCGAGAGAATATCTCGATTCTCTTGGCATTGCTGAAGCACACGCACCATTTTCACCTGTAATGAAAAGCATCGCCACTGGTGCCATGGTCAAGGAAAGTATGGCATGGGCTTCAGTAACAGGCCTCTCAAGTTCCTATCTTGCACAAAACGGTTTCAAGGGAGTGGAAAGCATTCTTTTCGAAGATCCTACTGTACCAGAATTGAGAGAAGAGTCTTATATTCTCAAGATATATTTCAAACGCTACGCATCATGCAGATGGACTCATCCAATGCTTGATGCTATCTTCCAGTTGAAAGATGAAAAGAAGTTCGATTCTGAAGAAGTATTGGAAATTAGAGTAAATCTTCATGAAAAAGCCACTTCTCTTTCAAATTATGAACCTCAAACTATTTATCACGCCCAATACAGTATCCCTTTTACCGCAGCAGTTGCTTTAACTCATGACAGGCTATCCCACCGTGAAATGACTCCAGACAACCTGGGCAATAAACAAATTCTACAAACTGCCCAAAAAGTGAAAATGATCCATGATCCTGATATGGACGCTGTGTACCCTGGAAAGAACATTTCTTCAGTAACATTGAAAATGAAAGATGGTTCAACCCTTCAGGCAGGGCCAATTCAAGCAAAAGGTGACTGGGATAGACCCTTTACTGATGAAGAATTCCACACTAAATTCATCGATCTCTCCAATGACATTATATCTTCCGAAAAACAGAGATCTCTTGAGACTTTTGTGAATGATCTTGAAAACCAGAATTTGAGAGATTTGATCATTTAGTTATCAATTTATTTTGCGCCTGCTGAAAGGAGTAGACGAGTTGAATATTTTTAACAAGAAGAAACAGAGCAAAGAAACATCTGATCTTCCTGATGAGTTTGGTTCTTATTGTAGGATAGAGGAATTATCCAGAAACCCCAGATTACTAATAACTATCATTGCAGTTATCTGGTCCATATTCCAGCTCTATACCGGCCTTTTCGGGCTTTTCCCAGCTATGCTTCAACGATCGACTACAGTTATTTTTGCGCTTATTTTAACGTTTCTCGGATATGGTATAACCAAAAAAACAAATAAAAAACGGGTACCGTTCTACGATCTGGTCATAATCGTTATGGCCATCATATGTGTTGCATACCTGTGGACACAATTCAAGGTAATGGTATTTAGAGGCGGAGACCCCAATACCACCGATATAATCCTTGGGTCAATCTTTACCCTGATCATACTTGAAGCAACAAGAAGGGCTGTTGGATTGCCTCTAACCCTGGTTGCTACTTTTTTCCTTCTTTACGGTTATTTTGGGCCTTACTTCCCCGGATTAATGGGACATAAAGGGTATTCGATATCACGAATAGCGGGCCACATGTACATGGACCTCGAGGGCATTTTCAGTATCCCCATTTCCGTAATGACAACCTTTGTTTTCGCATTTATTTTGTTTGGTTCTTTCCTGGAAGTTACAGGTGGCGCAAAACTTTTCATTAACCTGGCCTATGCCCTTGCTGGAAGAAGTCCCGGCGGACCTGCAAAGACTGCTGTTCTTGCTAGCGGCATGATGGGCACCATATCGGGCAGCTCTCTCGCAAATGTCGTCACAACAGGGAGTTTTACAATACCATTAATGAAGAAGGTGGGTTACAAACCATCCTTCGCAGGTGGAGTCGAGGCCGCCGCATCATCAGGAGGGCAATTGATGCCTCCTGTCATGGGAGCAGCAGCTTTCATAATGGCAGAAATGACTGGTATTCCCTATCTCAAGATTTGTATTGCAGCAACAATTCCAGCTATATTATATTTCTTTTCCATCTACGTTATGGTCCATTTTGAAGCCAGAAGACTCGGCCTTAAACCCACTCCAGCAGAAAACCTCCCCCTGGTATCAGATGCTCTGAAAAAGAGCATCCCTCTTCTTGTACCTGTGGCCTGCATCATTTACATGCTGGTTTCCGGTTATACACCTCTCAAAGCAGCATACTATTCAACAGGAGTCATGATCCTGACTTCTTTCATGTCCAAGGAAACCAGATTGACACCTAAAAAGTTCATTATGTGCCTTGAAAAATCAGCGCTTAATTCAGTAGCTGTAACCGCTGCCTGTGCTGTATGTGGAGTCGTAACAGGAATTATCACCCTTACCGGGCTGGGTCTCAAGATGGCACAGATCATACTTCTCATTTCTGGAGGCAAACTCTTTTTTACCTTATTCCTTACAATGATAGCTTCCATCATTCTTGGTATGGGACTTCCAACCACTGCCAAATATATTGTTCTGTCAACTATAGCCGCTCCCGCCTTGATGCAGATAGGCGTTCCAATGATCGCTGCTCATCTTTTTATTCTGTATTACGGCATAATTGCAGAAGTTACACCACCAGTAGCATTGACATCCTATGCTGGTGCAGCCGTAGCAAAGGCTCCAGGTATGGAAACTGCTTTTGCCGGACTCAGGCTTTCCTTTGCAGGTTTCCTCCTGCCATTCCTGTTCGTATACTCTCCCACTCTTCTTTTTATTGATGTAACTATTCCGACCCTTCTGCTTGCCCTTGCCACAGCAGTTGTAGGTGTTATCTCCCTTGGAGCGGGACTGGGAGGATATTTCATCACACATTGCAGACTCTACGAAAGGGTAGCTCTTGTTACAGGTTCTCTTCTTCTTCTTTCAGTAGGAATGCTTGGGGATATTCTCGGCGTGGGGATATTACTGGGTGTTTATCTTCTCCAGAAAAACAGATCTGGAAAAGGGGAATTGATAGCTGAAACTGTCAGAAATTAAGTTTACACAGGAGGTGAAAAGGGGGATTTCTTGTTTTCAGGATTCACAGAATGGGAAAACAACTATATTTCTTATTTCAAGAGGAGGTAAAGTAATGAAAAAAAGAATAGCGATCCTTATCATGGCTGTATTCGTTTTAACTGTTATGACTGGAACATGTTTTGCGAAAAAAACTTTTGTATCCATGGGTACAGGAAGCGTTTCTGGAGTGTATTATCCCTTGGGAGGAGGCATGGCTTCCATAATGAACACCGAGATGGATGGTGTTAACTGTTCCGTGGAATCGACTGGTGGTTCTGTGGCAAACATCAACCTTATGAGGAAAGGAGAATCCCAGCTGGGAATGTCCGCATCCAGCATATTCTTCGATGCAGTACATGGAAAAGGCGCTTTTGACGGGAAACCTGTAAAGGAAGTTCTCGGAATCATGAGTCTTTACCCCGAAGCAGTTCAGATAGTGACCCTTGCAGATTCAGGTATCAAATCAATTGCAGATCTCAAAGATAAAAAAGTTGCAGTAGGTGCCTTCGGAAGCGGGACCGAACTGATGGCTAAAGAACTTCTTGCCCTTGATGGCATTACATATGATGATATCAATGAAGATTTTCTTGGTTTTGGAGAAGCCTCAACAGGCTTGAAAGACAGAACCATTGTTGCTGGTTTTATCTGGGCTGGAGTACCAACCGCTGGGATCATGGACCTAGCCTCATTGAATAAAATTTCACTTGTTTCAATTGATCCCGCAAAGATAACTCACCTCACTGAAAAAATGCCTTTTTGCACGGAACTGGTTATCCCCAAAGGTACATACAAAGGACAGAATAACGATTGTACTACCGTTGCCATTCCTGCAGTTCTCGGAGGAAGGGCAGACCTTTCTGAAGAATTTGTCTACAATATGTTGAAAACCATTTTTGATAATCATGATATGTTGGTCAAAGCTCACACAAGAGGCAAGGATGTTACAGTAGAAACAGCTCTTGACGGTCTGAAAGATGTACCTCTTCATCCAGGAGCAGTAAAATTCTACAAAGAAAAAGGGCTTTTAAAATAACACTGAAATAACGATCAGGGAGGCTTTTATGTAAAGCCTCCCTCCTTAATGGATCCTGAAAAAAAGATCTTTTATTTTTTGTCTATATTATGGAATATATATTCCATAATATAGACAAATTGAAACGTATGTATCTTGCAAACTTAAAATCACGTTAAACAACCCGTTCTCATAACTACCGTAAAGCATAGGAACAGGACATGGTCCAGAACAGATTTACCAATATTTTGAAATGAATAGAATAAACTTAATCATAAGGGAGAGAGCAACATGGGCAAAATGGATTATTTGAAGGACAAACCAATCGCTGTTCTTGGTGGAGGTGCTGTAGGAAAAACCTGCGCTGCAGATATGAAGCTGGCTGGAAGAGAAGTACGTCTATTTGACATGATGCCTTTTGCAGAAAAGACACTTGCCAATTTGAACAAAACTGGTATAGACCTTGATGGTATACAAAGAAATCTTTATGGATTCAAACGCTCGGGAAATGCAAAATTCGATATGATTACCAGCAATATGGCAGAAGCAGTAAAAGGAGCGGGACATATTGTAGTTGGTGCACCTGCATTCGCCCATGAGCCTTTTTTCAAAGAGCTTATCCCGGTTCTTGAAGATGGGCAGGTAATAAACGTCTTTACCGACAACTTTGCATCCCTTCTCTTAAGGAGAATGATGCGTGAAATGGGATGTAACAAAAAAATCATAGTCGGTGCCTGGTCAAGTGCACCATATGGCACTCGTATAGAAACTGTAGGAGGCATGATGCTTCCTCATGTTGGTGTGAAGTACCGTGCAATATCATTACGTGGCGCGACACTACCCATGACAGATTGGAATGATTTTGAAGAAGCTTCCAAATATCTGCCATGTATTGATGCTGTTACACAGGGCGATGGTCCTGTGAAGGGAAATACGGTACTTGATATCGGCTTTGCCAACATTAATCCCGTTATACATGTTCCAGCTTCACTATTGGGTGTCTCTACAATGCAGAACTGGGGTAAGATCTTTGGCAATTTTGACAAAACTGGTTATTCAATGTACGCTCACGCGCTGTGCCCTGCGATCTGTGAAGTCCAATACCAGTTCTATAATGAAGAAATTGCTATAGCAGAGGAAATAGGGGTAGGAGTACCTAAATATTCATACGAATCATTTTTCAACCGTCGGAGTATCCTTGCTCAGGAATATATGGGGCTTGATAAAGATGGTAAAGACAACATGTGGCTTCCACTTGATGAGCCCACAACAGAGTCTAACACTGGTCCAAACAGTATCCATCACCGCTATATAACAGAAGATGTTCCAGTCGGCTGTAAGATATATCATGAGCTTGGGAAGGCTTATGGTGTGCCAACCCCTATAATTGATTCTATGATACTTCTGGCAGGGGCAATGCACAAAAAAGATTTCTTTAATGAAGGCTACACACTTGAATATCTTGGCATAGATAACATGACAAAGGAAAAGTTACTGGATTATCTAAACAAAACCTGCTGCTAAATACATATCAAAAATCAATCAGATCATTAACAGAAGGGGCCCGGATCTTTTCGGGCCCCTTTACTTTTGTTATTCTGTAATTTAACATAGTAGTGTTATGCATAATGTAAACACAGGAGGGATAGTAAATGATAGATCTTAAAAGAATTCCGGCTCTGCTATTGCTTGTAACTTTTATTCTAACTGCACTTTTACTGACTGGGGGCTTTGCCCAGGAACCGAGTTCCCGTTGCGGCCTTGTGACCCTCAATGATAAACCCCTGACTCTTGCGGGTTCAGAACTGAAAGTGGGAGACAAGGCTCCCGGATTTGAACTTCTTGATGTGGATAGTAACACTGTTTCAAAAGAGACATTCAAGGGAAAGATCATGGTTATCTCCGTCATGCCTTCCATCGACACTCCTACCTGAATGAGCCAGATCCAGTGGCTGGCCGGTCAGGCTGGCGATCTCAAGGAGAATGTGGTCATCATCAACGTGAGTGTGGATCTTCCCTATGCCCTCAAAAGATACAGGGAGGAAAAAGCAATTGAAAATGCGGTATTTCTCTCAGATCACCTCAACGGAAGTTTCGGAAAGGACTGGGGTGTTCTTCTGGAGGAGATAAGGCTTCTCGCCAGGGGACTTTTTATCGTCGACGAAAATGACATCATCCGGTATACCCAGGTGAGCCATGACGATCTCTTCTCAAAGAGCCTGAATTACGAGGAGATCTCCATGGCACTGGATGAACTTAAGCTTTACAGATAACTGAAGTATTCTTAAGAGAAAGGGGGAACCCGGAGGAAGGGATCCCCCCTTTCTTATGATCAGCACAACTTAAAAACTATATCCTACACTGGCATAAAGACCATCAAGATCAGTTCGGGCAAAATCTCCGCTGTCTTTTGCTTTTATCACTACATTTCTGTAACCAATGGAAAGATATGTTCTATCCGAAAAATAATATGCCATAACAGCTCTTCCATCATAGATGTAACCATAATCTTCAACAGATACCCCTGAAAAATAAAAGTTCAGATTCAGGACCCTGGAAACAGGCCAGTCAAAACCCAGTCCTATAACAGGAATACCCCAAAGGGTATCCTTAAACTCCCTTCTAGTATTAAGGTTTCCAACCTCTTCAAGAGAAGCACTGATGCGGTATCCACGGATTCCGGCAAGCCAGTAAATCCGCCCCTTTCGTTTGTTCATATCATACTCTCTGAGGGGAAACTCCCAGTCTATTCCGAACTGATCAAGTTCAAAGGTCCCTGTTACAAGGGAATCAATCGGATATATCTCATCTTCCCACTCAACATCCTTTTTCAGTCTTTTTGAACCGGAATTATCCGTACTCAGGTATTCAAAGGTCATGTTTGTTCCGCTCCCATAAATCCATCTTAACCTCAGCCCAAGGACAGAATCATCGGAAAATCCCAGTATATTCGTCAGATTCACTTCCCTTCCAAAGCGCCCAGCCTCTGATGTCAGATCGTTATCCGGATCCCAGTAAAATATCTCCGCTGAAAAATCTGTAGCAGTGGAAATATCAGCCCGTACAATCAAGAAGATAGAGAGAAGAACAAGAATAATTAACAATGGTTTTCCATTTCCTGATCTCAAACTCATCCCTCCCTTTTCTCAAAAACCTCTACTGCATTGTTGAGGTTGTAGAACATCCTTTCCTGTCCAAGGATCTCTCCAAGAGGGGCGTTTTCCATTAACTTCAAAGGTTCCGGGTTCAGACCTGCAAGCCAGAGTTCTATGCCTGCTTCCGACAGCTTTTCCTCGAATTCGGTCATTACCCTGAGGGCCGTATATTCTATGTCCGGGACAGCCGACATTTCAAATATGAGAACCCGGGGTTCGTATTTGTGAATAAAACCCCACATTTTCTCACCCAGTCTTGGTACGCTGGCAAAGGTCATACGCCCCTCTGTTCGAACAACAAGCAGGCCCGGCAAGGTCTCGTCCTCAGGATGCTTTTGGGAAAGGGGACGGAATATCCGGGTACCAGGTTTTCTGCCTACCACATACAGGGGAGGATGGTTGGCCTGGTACAGAAGTGTTACGAGAGATATGGCCACGGCCACGAGGATCCCATTCAAGGTTCCCAGAAAAACCACTCCTGCGAATGCTGCGATCCCCCACCAGAACTCGGTTTCCCTCACCCTTCTTATGGCTTGAAAATCTCTGGGGTTCAGAAGTCCTATGGTAGTAGCCACTACCACTGCTGCCAGGGTAGCCTTGGGCATGAGCTCGATAACAGGGGAAAGGAACATGAGCACCCCCAGAACCACAACAACTGTGACCACCTGAGAGACTTGGGTACGGGCACCTGCATTACTGTTGACAGCGGTCTGGGATGTTCCTCCTCCGGCGGGCATGGCCTGGGAAAAGGCCCCCACCATATTGGCTATACCCAGCGCTCTCAGTTCCTGGTCAGGAACAGACCGGGGATCACCATGACGGGCAAAAGTCCGCCCGGCAGCAACTGTTTCTGTAAAGGACATGAGTGATATGCCAATAGCAGCAGGCCAAAGGACGGGAGCAAGAGACAAGTCCGGCATTTTCAGGGCAGGGAGGCCAGCCTGAACCTCGCCGATCAGTTCAACTCCCCATCGATCCAGACCCAGAATGAAGGAAAGGAGTATTCCTGTTATGACCGCAAAAAGAGGTCCCGGGGCTTTGGGAATTGAATGCTTGAAGAAAATCAGAAGAGCTATCATAAGTATAGAAACACAGAGAGTAGCAGGGACAGTTTCCGGAACATGATAAAGGATGGAAAGTATATCCCTGAAAAATCCGGCCTTGTCGATATGGATCCCCAGAAGCTTGGGAACCTGATCCAGTATTATTACCAGACCAATACCCGATTTAAAACCCGCAAGGACAGGGTCGGAAATAAAATTCCCTATAAAACCAAGGTGCAAAACACCTGCGAGGAACATGAAGACCCCGGAAAGTAAGGCCAGCATGGCAGCAGCTGCTACGATCTCCTGTGGAGCCATTCCTTTAGAGATCATGGACAGTTCAGCAGCAACAAGAATGGCTATGGTAGAGGTGGAACTCACGCTCAGGACCCTGGAAGTCCCCATCAATACGTATATGACCATGGGAAGAAAAGCGACATAGAGTCCAACCTCTACTGGGAGACCAGCAATTGTGGCGTAGGCCATGGCCTTGGGAATTACCACGGCAGAAGCGGTAAGACCCGCTATAAGATCGGAGGGAAACCACTCAGACCTGTAGCGCGGAAGCCATTCCAGTATGGGGAAAAGATCTGACAATTTTACAGAACTTATTTTCATAAGAGCGCTCCCTGATAAAAAAGATGACCCGGAACCGGTTGAAATGTTCCAGGCCATCTTCCACAATGTCACTGTTTCATCATAAGTTTATTCATTTCAGCCTCGTCATCCTGAATAAGGTTTCCTGAAACATCTATGGTCACATGATCTATGGTGCCTGTAAATTCAAATGCTCCCTTGTAATCCTCAGGCACCACTGAATCTGCCGCATCATAACCGCAGCTGAGACCTATGATCCCGAAACTTGAGGGAACAGTATAGGGGAACTCAACGTTTGCAACAAGTTTTCCATTGACATAGAGCTGTCCCTTTCCTTGCGAACCCTTCCCTACTGAAAAATCAGGTTTGCCGGTGGGCTCAAATTCATAGCGGAGAGAAAGCTTTCCAGCAGGCAACTTGTCAGGGGAGGAAACCCTGAATTTCTCCAATGCCAGGTAGTTGTGAACATAATGGAGTCTGCCATCTTTAATGTAGAGAGCATAACCGCCATGACGGTTTCCATGGGCCAGAAGAACCCCTTCGGCACCAGCTTCAGGGATCTCCACTTCGGCAGTTATGCTGTGAGACCTGTTGAAAACTCTGGGGGTGGCTGCAAAGGGAACGGGGGATCCGCCCGGATAGTAGGTAAAGGTACTCCTGTCCTTTGAGATCTTGGGCCTTGGAACGTTCATACGGCTCATATCTGCCGTTGCCAACGGAAGTACTCCGTATTTGCCCGCCTCTGTATACCATCGCTGAATCATTTCATTCAGCTTTTCAGGATCCTTATCAGCCAGGTTATTTCTCTCCGAAGGATCCTCCGCCACATGATAGAGTTCCCAGCCATTCTTATCAAGATCTTTCAGTATTTCAGCCGTAAGGGGGCTTCCAAAGGCCCTCCCCTTTGTTGCCGCCTCGACAAAACTTGGTCCGGGGAAGGGACATACGGCCCTCCAGCCGTCATGGTAGATGGAACGATGGCCGAACATCTCGAAATGCTGGGTCACGTGCCTGCTCTCGGCAGATCCTTTGTTGAAGGTATGGGCAAAACTTACCCCCTGGATGTCGGACTGGGCGACCCCTCTTATTGTTTCAGGAGGTTCGATCTCCAGGGCTTCCAGAACTGTTGGAAGTAAATCTATTGCGTGGGCAAACTGGCCACGGGTTTCCCCCGCTGCCTTTATTCCCCTGGGCCAATAGACAATACAGGGGTCACTGATTCCTCCCCGGTAGGTTTCTCTCTTCCATCGGCGGAAGGGGGTATTTCCGGCCCATGTCCATCCCCAGGAGTAATGGCAGAATGTATCAGGACCTCCCCAGTGATCGATGGCAGCGACGTTGTCTTCCAGTTTTTCAGGTACATGGTTGAAGAAAAGACCCTCGTTGATGGAACCATCGGGACCTCCCTCGGCACTTGCTCCGTTGTCGGATATGACAACCACCATGGTGTTATCCAGTTCCCCGAGCTTCTCCAGGAAATCCAGTATCCGGCCGAAGTGATAGTCCGTCTGGGATATAAATCCTGCAAATACTTCCATCTGCCTTGCATACACTCTTTTTGCCACATCGGAGAGACTATCCCAGGCGGCTACATCAGGATCTCTCTCGGACAGTATCGTTTCGGGGGGGACTATCCCCATTTCTTTCTGTTTCTCCAGGACTGTCTGCCTGTACCTGTCCCATCCCATGTCGAATTTGCCCTTGTACTTATCGGCCCACTCCTTCTCCACATGGTGGGGAGCATGGCCAGCACCGGTAGCGTAGTAAAGGAAGAAGGGCTTGTCGGGGGCATTCACATGGGCATCCTGGATAAAGTCTATGGCGTGATCTGCCAGATCGATATTAAGATGATAACCCTCATCAGGAGTCTTAGGCGGATTTACATTATGGTTGTCATAGGTTAGATCGGGGTACCACTGGTCCGTATCACCACCCATGAAACCATAATATCTCTCAAAACCGCGTCCAAGGGGCCATCCGCGGTATGGACCGGCAGGGGTCGTTTCCTCAGGAGCGGTAAGATGCCATTTACCTATGCAGAAAGTGTTATAGCCTCTTTCCTGCAGGATCTCCGGAACAAAACCATGTTCCAGGCCCACCATGCCATTATGGGCGGGATAACCCATTGAAAGTTCCGTTATAGCAGATAGCCCAAGGGTATGATGGTTTCGGCCCGTAAGAATACAGCCTCGGGTCGGGGAACAAAGGGCTGTGGTGTGCATATTGGTATATCTGAGTCCCCTTTTGGCCAGACGCTCAAGGTTGGGAACCTCAACCAGGCCGCCAAAGGGAGAAAGCTGCCCGAAACCCACATCGTCAAGGACGAAGAAAATGATATTGGGAGAACCCTCCTTTGCCCTTAAAGGTGAAGGCCAGGCTGATGTGGATTCATCAAGAGTCCTTCCTATTTTGCCGGGAAAAGGAGTTCCCGGCTTGTATTCCCTTATCTCATCCATTTCCATTATCTCCTTTCCACTTTTTCTTCAAGGAGAGAATTAAAATTCTATAAACAGGAAAAGGGAAATGATATTGTTGTCAAATATGTATCTCTCAACAAGAAAAAATGATTGGGGGCATTTTATTAATACCCCCAAAATTACTAATGCTTTCCGCTGCCGCTGTTGTCCTCAAGTTGTTCAAGCACTGCATCCAGATTGAAGGATGCCGGTTTCTGCCGGGGAGGGAAATTCCTGAAGGATTCGATCTGATCCGCAACCAGTGCCTGCATTCCGTAGATCAGGTAAGCGTGGGAGATCAGCCAGTCCCAGTAAGTATTCGAGTTGTGGTCTGCCCTCTCGAAGGGGTCCCTGCGAAGATTGAAAATCTTGGGGCCTCTAAGCTTCACGAAGGGCTCAAACCAGCAGAATAATTGTCTCTCTCGCTGTTCCATGAGCACAGCCTTCCAGTCTTTGTGCCGGATAGCCAGGACATCACCATCATCACTGATGTAGAAAAAGCTCTCCCGGGGGCTTCCTTCCACTTCACCCGTGAGATAGGGCAGCATATTAAAACCGTCGATGTGACAGTTAAAGGTCTTTTCCCCCACCTTACAGCCCTTGAGAAGCTTATCTTTCACGTCCGGATCTCCTGCCGCTGCCAAAAGTGTGGGCAGCCAGTCCTGATGAGACACGATCCCGTTCAGGACCGACCCTGCCTCGATCTTCCCGGGCCAGCGCACAAAGGCTGGTACCCTCCAGCCGCCTTCCCAGTTGGTGTTCTTCTCACTGCGGAAGGGGGTAATTCCGGCATCAGGCCAGGTGTTATAGTGTGGTCCATTATCTGTGGAGTACATTACAATGGTTTTATCCGCTATTCCCAGTTCGTCCAGCTTATTCAGCAGTTCGCCAACATGTTCATCATGAGCAACCATGGCATCGTTGTAGAATCCCTGGCCACTCTTGCCTTTATGCTTTTCAGCAACGTGTGTCCGGAAATGCATAGCCGTCGTGTTGTACCATACAAAGAAGGGTTTGTCCTCCCTGTGAGCATCCTCTATGAAACGCAGGGAATGGCCGGTGGCCTCATCGTCGATGGTCTCCATCCGTTTCCTGGTCAGCGGCCCGGTATCCTCGATCTTCTGTCCGCCTTTTCCATCGGCATGGCAGTGTAACACACCCCGGGGGCCGAACCGCTTTCTGAACTTAGGATCTTTTGGATAATCCGGACCTTCAGGCTCCTCTTCAGCATTCAGATGGTACAGATTGCCGAAAAACTCATCAAAACCATGCATGGTGGGGAGAAACTCGTCTCTGTCACCAAGGTGATTCTTCCCGAACTGCCCCGTTTTATAGCCCATGGGTTTCAGCAGCTCTGCTATTGTAGGATCTTCTGCGGGCATACCCACAACTGCTCCAGGCATGCCCACTTTGGTCAGCCCTGTCCGGATGGGATTCTGGCCGGTTATAAAGGCAGCCCTGCCGGCAGTGCAGCTCTGCTGGGCATAGTAATCGGTAAAGGCAACCCCTTCGTTTGCTATCCTGTCAATGTTCGGGGTCCGGTACCCCATCTGCCCCCTGCTGTTGTAGCTTATGTTCCACCATCCTATATCATCTCCCCATATAATGAGGATATTCGGCTTTTTATTAGCCATTTCTTTACACCTCCCTTTCTGAAAAATCGTCAAACCAGAGCAAAATATAGATACCATCAGTAAGAAGGATGTTATTACGGCTTGAACTATTCCATTTTATCTAGTTGTACCATCTATCTTTCCCTTCCGCTCAGGATGGGAATATAGCTCACATCTGCTTACGCAGAGGAGTTGCAGATGACTTCTCCTCCATGGCCAGAATATCCATGATCTCGTCGGCATAATGTCCTTTACTTAACAGCTCCGCCATTATCTGCATGGGCTGTGCAGTATGGACAAAAAATGCCTTCAGCCCCGAACAGAGCCAGTTGAGGCCTGGCTCTCCATCAGGTGTTTTCAGTACCCGGTTCTTGGGACATTCACCATTACAGGCGAAGAGGTATTCGCACTCCCGGCAGTACCTGGGAAGGGTCTCCGACTTGGCCCTGCCAAAGGCTGCCTGTTTCTCCGAACGTACCAGTTCTCCCACAGGGGTTTCTGTGATATTACCAAGGAGATGGGCAGGTTCAACGAAATGATCGCAGGAATAGACGTCACCGTTGTGTTCAAGGGCGACCCCGTCGCCGCAGGTGGGACGAAATATGCATATGGATGAGTACCCTCTGATCCATGAAGCTACGGTGGCATCGAACATCTGGATGAACATACTACCCACGTCATTTCTTACCCATTCGTCAAAGATTGTGTTAAGGAACCTGCCGTACTGATCAGGGTCCACAGTCCGGTCCGTTAGGGTTGTGCCTTCCTGGTTTCCGGTTTCATTGTCCCTTTCGACAATGGGGATGAACTGGAGGTAGGGGGTCTTCATCTCGTCGCGGAAGAAATGGTAGACCTCCAGGGGATGTCTGCTGTTGGCAGAATTCACAGTGCAAAGGATGTTGAACTCCACACCCCATTCCTGCATCAGCCTGGCAGCCTTGACCACCCTTTTGAAAACACTCTTTCCTGCCTTGTCCAGACGGTACATGTCGTGGAATTTTCTGGGTCCATCCAGGCTCAGCCCCACCAGAAAATTGTTTTCTTTCAGAAACTGGCACCATTCTTCGTCTATGAGGGTACCGTTTGTCTGGATGGTATTTTCGAAGGTCATGCCGGGCCTGGCATACTTCTTCTCCACTTCCATGGCCCTGCGGTAGAAGTCCACTCCCATCAAAGTAGGTTCACCCCCCTGCCACGCAATGGTCACCCGGGGGATCCGGTGGGCCTCGATGGTCTGCCTTATGTACATTTCCATGAGTTCATCGGACATGGTGAAATCGCTTCCCGGGTAAAGGTTGGCCTTTTTCAGGAAGAAACAGTAGGCGCAGTTCATATTGCACCTTGCTCCCGTAGGTTTTGACATCACATGAAAAGCTGGACGGTCATCACGGTTTATCATGAAAAGTCTCCTTTTTTGTCCTGATCTTTGAAAAGATCCTGTTGGATATTCCCCTGGAAAGCGAATAGGGAACTCCCATAATGAAGGTTCCCACCAATAGTGCCGGGAGGGGGCGGATATGCTTGAAAATAAGGTATTGAGCTAGGGCATCAAGGACGATTCCTACAATTACAGGTTTCAAAAGGGCATGAAGGGCATTTCTTAACTGGCTTCTATAGTTTTCTTTTTTAAAGATAACGTTATAGAGAAAGGGAGGCGTTCCTGCCTTTGAATCCAGCTTCCCATCACGAATTCCCAGCATTATTGCCACCATAGGCTGGACGAAAAACCTGAAACTCATGGGGCCTGTTATCCGAGCTGCCAGGTCATCCAGAAACTTACTTGAGAAAATATACATTTATCATTTCCCCCTCTGAAAAAGAAGCAGAAGAATTGCAGTGTAGAACAGCGCACCAAACAGGAAAGCCCAGAATTTACTTTCCTCCCGCTTTGGAAGTTCTATGATCATGGTATTCATGATCACAGCACCAGCCACAAAAGATGCGAGAGTGAGGACAAGAGGAAGGGATATGGTTACCATCCTGTAACAGACCCATCCCGCGATAGGTGCTAAAGCAATCACATTTTTCCCTGCTTTCTTATATATAGCGCCGTACTCCATAAGTAGATAATAATCAACCAGAATAAAATGAAGACTCATTGCTATCACGTAGAGCACTACAGGAACAGCACCTTCACGAAGCTGAAATCCCAGAAGGTACGTAATTAGCCAGGAGTAGAGAAAAAATTCCGTGATACTTATGTACAATCCATTATTTGTTTCCTTTAGTCCCTTATTTCCTTGAGGTTGATCATTGATATAAAGCCGACTCAGGCTGGCCCAGTGGTGAAGACCATAGGAAAGGATGAAGCCGGCCAATGCAGCCATATAGATCCGATGTTCTCCAAAAGGATAATCCTGGCCGGCAGTAGCCTGGAGAAATAATTTTCTTGCATGATCAAGCTCTGGCAGAAGTTCCACAAATATGTATGCTACCGAAACTCCGCCGGCAAAGGAAAGGAATCTTCGATAATATTTCTCTCCCTTCCTGGGAAAATGGAGCTTCACTCCGAAAAAGAAGATGGATGAAAAGATGATGGCGGCCAGTAAGGTCTGGAAGTTATCGTTATCAGCCATGACCCGTTACAAAACTTCCTTGTTCAAAATTATGGTGAGAAAAAGGAAAAGCCCCATGATCCCGATGAGAGAAGCCACAACCACCGGGAACTTGCGTATCTGTGCTCCATAAGTTCTTAACTGTGAAATGATATCCCTGTATTCCAATAGTCCCAGAACAAGACATGCTGTACCGAGCCCGATAAGAAAAAGTCCCATATTCCTTGGTCCATAGGTTCTGATAGCAATTCTTCCGATGTCTTCCTTCATGTACTGGAGAAATTTATATATGGTAAAACCGAAACTGATCATTGAGAGACCTGTCCGTATCCAGGCCATAAGGGAGCGCTCCGCGGCAAGGATGGTCCTCTCCGCGGCAAGAACCGTCCGTTTCTGTGCCAACCTGTCGGATAATTTCAGTTCATCTTCAACCAAATTTACATCTCCCTTCACAATCAGCATGCTGCAGTAAAACCAGATAAGGCTTGCGAGAGCAAGTGAGATAAAGACATTTTTATACCAGAAATCGTATATAATTCAGGAATTAAGCTTAATGAAAGGTAAAGAAAAAAGAAGAAATACAGGGATAGATGTTGATTGCTTATTTAAATACAGCATTGTTTTATTATGTTAATGTGTCATCTAGTAACTGTCAACCGGATATATTCTTTACATGCGGTACCATAATAATGTTTCTTCTATTTGAATAGCTTGTTGTATTTTTTCAAAAATTTATTACATGGTGAATTACTGCTATAATGAATTGATAATTCACATCCAGCAAGAAGAGGATAGCCCGGTGGTTCGTAGTCGCCCGTAGAGGGGGATAAAATGGAAAGATCAAGCATCATTATTCTTCGCACCAAGCTCCAACGACCAGGCATACCTTCCGATTACGTACATCGCCCTAACCTGGTGGATAAACTTGAAAAGAACAGTAACCTCCCCCTGGTACTTGTCTCCGCCCCTGCGGGATACGGAAAAAGCACCCTGGTCAGTTCCTGGCTGGGTCAATGTGATAGAGCCTCTGCATGGGTTTCCCTCGATGAAGAAGATAATGATCTTCAACAGTTTCTTTCCTACCTGACCGTGGGCATTAGACTCCTCTTTCCTGGATCCATCCTTAAAACAACTGCCCTTGTCAACGGTTCAAACCTTCCCCCTTTCTCGATCATTGCATCCACCCTGATCAATGAACTGGAAAATATAGATCAAAAATTCATTATCGTTCTGGACGATATCCACCGTATCCACGAAAAACCTGTTCACGAATTTCTCAATCTTTTGATGCGCCATCCATCTAAATCAATCCAACTTGTCCTCGTGGGGCGCAGGGACCCCATGCTCCCCCTCGCTTCTTTCCGTGCCATGGGACTTTTAACGGAAATACGCATGAAGGACCTGCGATTCACTCTTGAGGAAACGGTTGAATTTATCAATAGGTCCACTGGACTGCATATTGAAAGTTTCCTCGATTCCATTTTCATCAAAAAAGCAGAGGGATGGATAGCTGGTCTGCGTCTTTGGGCATTGGCATTGCAGGGCCAGGATGAATCCTACAAGAAATTGACGGAATTAAAGGGCAGCACAGCAACCATGATGGATTACCTTATCAGTGAGGTTCTGGACAAACAACCCCCAGGTATTCGCGATTGCCTTTTATGCACATCCTTCCTTAACCGGTTCTGCGCTTCCCTGTGCGATGCTCTATTGGGAAAATATCAGCATAAAGACAAAGAAAAGCTGAAAGGAACCGAGTTTATAAACCATCTATTGAAGAACAATCTTTTTGTAATATCCCTTGGTAATGAAAAAACCTGGTTTCGCTACCATCATCTGTTCGAGGATTTCCTGAGACGGCAGCTCAGACTCGAAAAAAATTCCGAGGAATTGCATGAACTCTACTCCAGAGCAAGTGAATGGTTTGAAGACCAGGGATTGATGGACGAATCCATCCAACATGCCTTATCTGCGGGGAAAACCGACGATGCCGCAGATCTGGTGGAAAAATACGGAAGGATTCAGAGTGAAGAAGATAGATGGCCCCAGGTGAGACGATGGCTCGATCATCTGCCCCTTGAGAACAAAAAAAACAGACCTGCACTAATGATGCTGGAGGCAAGGGTTAAAGAAACGGAATTCCACCTGAAAGACTTATCTCCAATTATTGAACAGGCAAATCTCCACCTTAAGGATAAAAAGAATAAACCATTACTTCATGGGGAACTGTTCTTTTTTCAGGGTCTCATGCAATTCTGGCAGGGAAATGGCAGTAAAAGCAAGACTCTCCTGGGTAAAGCTCTTAAACTGGTTCCAGAAAATCCTCCCTGCTATCTAAGATCCATGATAGAGCTATACACCGGTCTAGCCTACCTGATCAATGGACAGAAGGATGAAGCCATCGAAAAACTCAATGACTGGATAGACAGGAGAAACATCAGTACTGGAAAGCTATGGGAAAGACTGAAATATGGGCTGGCCATTATTCACCTTATATCTGGAAACCTGCCCATGGCTTTTCGGGAAAGTAATAGTTTACTGGAGTACGGGAAACAACAGGATAAACCTTATATCGAACTCTGGGGAAATTATCTCTTGGGAACTGTTTCTTTTCATTGGTCAGATCTCGTCCAGGCTCAGCAGCATTTCAGATCGATCCTTAACAGCAGGTATGCCTTCCACTTCCGTGCTGCCGTTGACAGTATGATTGGCCTGGCCATAACCTGCCAGCTTCTCGGCCAGAAGGACGAAGCCAATGAGGCCATCCGGGAGGCCTATGACTATGCTCGATGGACAAGGGATCCACAAAACATGGAAGTCGTCCAGGCAGGTGAGGCAAGGGCTGCCCTGCTTCGCGGAGATACGGATCAGGCTGTCAATCTGCAGAGGTGTTTCGGAAAAGTCTCCAATATGCCATGCTCCATATTCTTCCTGGCCAATCCATCCATTACCGAGTGCCGGGTCCTGGCCGCACTCAAAAAGCAGAAAAGCCTTTTAGAAGCTTCGAAAAAACTCAAACAACTCTACCTGGAAAGCACTTCCCTGAATTACACATGTCAGACCATGGAGATCCTGGTACTACAGTCCATGGTCGCTCAATTCCAGGGACATAGGGATGATGCACTAAAAATGCTTGACGAGGCTCTAGAAATAGCCGAACCTGGAGGATGGGTACGTCCATTCATTGAACTGGGATCTCCCATGGAAGATCTATTAAAGGAATACATGTCGGGAAATCCCTCGTCTGATTATCCGGCCATCGTCCTGGCTGCTTTCAGAAATCATCAACCCGGGATATCCCCTCTCTCATCAGCGGCAGACTCCCTTACCCAGCGGGAAATGGATGTTCTGGAACTGCTCTGTGAACACCTCCAGGACAAAGAGATCGCAGAAAAACTTACGGTTTCACCCACCACTGTTAAAACACATCTTAAACATATCTACCAGAAACTCCATGTTGAAAAACGCCGCCAGGCTGTCAGCAAAGCCAGATCCATGGGAATACTGAACTGAAGATCCCAACAAAACCCGGAATATCCCCTATTTATCCCCCTTCTTGAATGATGCATTTCTTCAGCTATATCAATATACTGATTTTGCATTGTAGCAGAATTGTGAATTATAAAAGAGGGGATCGATGTTCCTGGAAATCGGGGACAATGGCCCTGTTTCGGTTCAACTGATGCACCAAAACTGAAACAAAGGCTCCGCGCGGGGGGAGGAAAACCATGAAAACATGGCCTCTGGAAATAAAAATATCCACAAAGAAGATCCTCTATATGATACTGGTTCTATGTTTCCTTCATATTCCTGGAAACGGCCTGGCAAACACTCAGCCCCATGAAGCTCAACCCCCTGTTGCAGAAAAGGAAGCGGCCGAAGAAGAACTGGACCTGGCTAACATAATACCCTCAGGGACACAATTGAATAGCCGTTTAGCAGATCTCAGGAATCATCTCAGAGATGTACTGGATATTTATGAAATTGAAAGAGATTCTCTAGAGATCAACACCAGATTGAATACTCTTGCAGATCAGTTTGAACAACTCAAGGCTTCAAAGGATTACACCTTTAATAAGCTTGTGACGTTAAGGAATTCAATATATCTGGAGAAGGAATCACTCGAAAAGATCGAAAAGATCCTTATCAACGTAATTCATCAACTTGAAGCATTGAGAAAGGATTGGCTTTCAGAAAAACAGCTCTGGCATAAATGGCAGTCTTCTCTTCTCCATGAAGGTGAATCCGATCAGATCAGATCAACCTTCATAAAAGTCAATAATACTTTAGACACTGCCCTTGGTCTTATTCTTCCAAAACTTGATTCGATCCTGAAATTACAGGAAAAAACCAGTGACATCCACCTGAAAATGGAGACTCTTTCGACAGATCTTAACGCTTTGATCCTGGTTAAACGAAGCGGAATCACGGTCGACAAATCACCTCCCATGCTCTCTCTCAGATACCTTTCTCAATTCTCGGGCGAGTTGGGGTATGCGGTACAACAGGGTCTGGATGAGATTTCATGGCCTAACAGAAAGTTCTTCCTTCAAAATGAATGGATACTTCTCCTTCAGGTTTTCCTTTTCTTCCTTGTTATAATAACCATTTACCGGAACCGGCAGATTTTGAATCAACTGAAATACTGGAGATTTCTTTTCTCAAGACCCTTTTCCACAGGATTATTTTTAAGCTTTATTCCCACTCTTCTGATTTATACATCTGGGGAAACTCCGGCAACCTGGGAACTTTTATGTATAAGTATGGGAGCAATCTCTTTCGCCCGACTTACGGACGTCCTGGTCGAAAAAAAATGGAAAATCCACTTTGTCTATTGCCTGGTCGTCATTATTATCAGTACAAAACTGCTATATGTTGTCAATCTGCCCCTTCCGTTTTTCAGGTTATACATGCTTTTAACAGCTCTGGCCGGCCTTTTGCTCTTTTGGCACTGGGCCCGGGAAAGCATTCTCGATAAAGACCCTGGGTTTTATGCCTCGCTTCTCAGGTGGGGCTCTTTGATCTTTATCATAATTATTCTTGCCGAACTTTGGGGCAAGCAGGCTTTATCAGAAAATCTGTTCTCATCTTCTATGGCTTCCATGGGATTGATACTTACCTTCCAATTGTTAATTTACATTATTCATGGCGCCCTGGAATGGATATTAAGGGTCTCTCCCCTGCAACGGGTCAAACTGATCCAGAATAATGTCGAAGAAATCTTTGATAAAATATCCCGCTTCATAGACCTGGCTATGTGGGGTCTGGTTATCATCCCTGCCATTCTTATGATCTGGGGAGCTTACGGTAGCCTGGAGGATGCTCTGAAGGGATTACTTGAACTCGGATTCAATGTGGGTTCCCAGCGTATAAGTGTAGGACTTCTGCTCATCTCGGCAGTCATAATGTATGGATCTTTTCTCATATCCTGGATCTTCGAGCAAATCCTTCTTGAGGAAGATATCTTCAGCCACAGAATGGAAAGAGGCGTACGTATATCAATAGCCCGCCTGATCCATTATCTGATCATCTTCATAGCATTTCTGATGCTCCTCTCGATACTTGGCATAGATGTGACCAAACTTACCATCCTTCTCAGTGCTTTCGGCATAGGCATAGGTTTTGGCCTTCAGGCCATTGTTAACAATTTTGTAAGTGGCCTTATTCTCTTATTCGAACGACCTATAAGAGTTGGTGATTACATCGACCTGGACGGGAAATGGGCTGAAGTCAAAACGATAGGACTCCGGGCAACAACAGTACAGACCTTCGATCTGGCAGACCAGATAATTCCAAACGCAGATCTGATAACCGGCAAGGTCACCAACTGGACCCTGAGTAATCGAAGAGTGGGTATCATCATAGCGGTAGGTGTGGCCTATGGTTCTGATGTTTCCCTGGTAATGGAGAAATTGATGGCTACTGCGAAAGCCAACCCCATGGTTGTGGATTTTCCTGCACCCAAGGCTCTTTTTCTGAATTTCGGAGAAAGTTCGCTGGACTTCGAACTTCGTGTCTGGGTAGTGGATGTAAATCAAATGCTGAAGGTCAAGAGTGAACTTCACCAGGAGATAGACCGGATATTCAAGGAAGCTCATATTGAGGTATCCTTTCCACAGCTTGACCTGCATCTCCGAAGTCAGGGTAACAGCCTGGATCCGCAAAAAAATAACGCTTCAAGTTAACTTCTCTTAAAAAGAGAAGCAGATCATCAGAGAAATACCGGAAAAAACTCATAAGAGCCATCTCCCTGGTGCTCCTAACAGCATAGTTTATCCAGATAATATCACCTCTCAGAACGTTGTAAATTTTGGCCAGATCTCTACATTACCCCTTGCTCATCCGCTTTTAACTCATGAATTCTTCCAACAATCCATTATTCAATTTCAATAACAGATCTAATATCCTCCTTTTATCATTCTTTTTGAATGATGCTATTTTATCAGTTCACTAATAGACTGATGATGTATCTTGGTTTTTCAGACTAATGAAAGGAGCGCGGCCATGGCTGATATAGAAAAAAAAGACCGTGCAAATCCCTGGTCACCGGGAACATATCTGGTCGAAGTCGAAGGCTGGCTGGAAGATAAGTGGTCAGAGCAATTTGGGGGTATGCAGATCAGATCCGAAAAAAGAAAAGATCAGTCGGTGGTCACAACACTGACTGGTAAGGTTGTGGACCAATCCGAGCTTTTAGGTATATTGAACAGCCTCGCTGAACTCCACCTTCCAATATTGAGAGTCACAAACATCGATGAAGATCCGATGGAAAGGTGAATTGGATCCAGACTGATCCCGGCAAGGGCTGGAACATGCTGTGGCGCATCTACGGCCCTACGCAGGTCTGGTACGACAAAACCTGGCGTCCGAGTGAAATTGAGATGGTGAAATAATTGAAATAGTGAGCCGGGCAGTCGGCATCAGGGGAAAACTGCTGCTGACTGTTTATTAAAAACGTATAAGGAGGTTGAGATGATATGAAAATGAAAACTTTAGTCATTCTGGCACTGCTTGTCCTGATGATGGCAAGTGTTCCCTGTACCGGATTGGCTCAGGACGGAGAAAAAAGTATATTCGAACTCGGTGCCTCGGAAGCAAAATACACCCCCGGGGGGTTCAAGCCGGCACCTGAGGAAATAAAGACCCGGTTCGGCACGCTGAAATTCCCCAACGGCTACCCGACAGAAGAAACCGTTCAGAAGGTATACGATGAATTGGACCTGCAGCGCGCAACCCAGTTGTTCCTCGATATGTATCCCACCCTGTCCATGCGCGGAATGATGATCGGTACAGTGCGGGATTACGGCTCGAAGGATTGCTCGCATGTTGCGGTGACAGCCGACAGACTGGATTCCAGTGCATTGTTCCTGACCGGCAATACGGAGAGTATCTATGCGATGATAGTCTTTGACCTGAAGGCCGATGGTCCCACGGTCTTTCAAGCACCTCCCGGATTGATGGGACCGGTGGATGACGCCAACTTTTTGTTTGCCTTCGATATTGGTCCCACCGGCCAGGACAAAGGCAAGGGTGGTAAGTACCTGATCCTCCCTCCTGGTTACAAGGGTGACGTGCCGGACGGCTACTTTGTGTTTCAATCGCCGACCTATCGTCTTTTCTCCTTTGTCCGCGCTAATGCGGAGGTGGTCGGAATGGGCGAAAAAGCGATGGAATTTTTTCGCAAGAATTGCCGTGTCTATCCGCTGAAGGATGCATCCAGAGAGAGTACCTTCACCAACGTTTCCGGAGTCCCGATCGATACCCTGGTTCCCGAGAGTGCCACCGCTTTCGAGTGGATGCATGAGATCATCAACTACGAGCCGGCCGAAGCCTTCGGCAAAGAAAAACTGGGACGCCTCGCCTCCATCGGCATTGTACAGGGCAAGCCGTTCAACCCCGACGACCGCATGAAGAAGATCCTGGACCAGGCCGCAAAAGAAGGCGTGGCAATGTCCCGCGTGATCGCATTCGACAGCCGCCAGGATATCGCGAAAGTCTATCCGAATCGCATGTGGGAAAGTCCCTACATCGGCGACAGCTCAAGCTTCGATCCGGATGGCTACTTTAATCTGGAGGCACGGACAACGTTCCACTTCACGGCCGACGGTATCACGCCCGCCATGGCGGCCCAGATGCCGGATGGATTGGGTTCCCGATACCAGACCACTTACAAGGATAAGGATGGCAAATACCTTGACGGCAATAAGACCTATAAGCTGCACATGCTGCCCAATGTTCCGGTCAAGCTGTTCTGGGCGGTGACGGTCTACGATCCATGGACTCGCTGCGAAATCCAGAGCCAGCCCTATCCAAGCATCAGCAGCCAGCAGAAACCGGCACCGACTACTAATGAAGATGGTTCTATCGATATTTATTTCTCCGTCAAGAAACCAGCCAGGGTTTCGGAAGCGAATTGGGTAAAGGCTCTTCCCGATCAGGGGTTCTTTGTCTACATGCGCTACTACGGTCCGCTCAAGGCGTTTAACGAAAAGACGTGGATCCCGAATGATGTGGAGTTGGTGAAATAATTCGCTCAAGAAAAATAAGCGGCGAGGCGGGTTAAAACTCGCTTCGCCAAAAAGAAAGGGGAGACTTATCGATGGAAATGAAAAAGTTTATAACTACCTGCCTGGCATTGACTGTCGCGACATCGGCTTTTGCCGCTGATCCCAACTACAAGGCCGACGTGCCCGCGTCACTGATCACCCCAGATACCGTAAAGACAAAGTATCTGGGAGATCTGAAGTTTGTCGATGGATTCCCAACAGACGCAACACTTAAGAAGAGCTACGACTTTCTGGATACATCCAGGGCGGTGCAGCTCTTTACCAGCGGTATTCCAACGGCTTCCATGCACGGCTTGCTAAAAGGGCATAGAGACATCGGCGTTAAACCGAATAAGACGCTTGCGATCACTGAAGAGTTGCTTGACGCAAGATCGTTATGGCTAACGCCAAACACAACAACACCTTACATTCATGCTGAACTGAATGTTAAAGATGGTCCGGTCGTATTCGAGGTGGGCACCCCTGTTATCGGGATCGTTGATAATGCCTTTTTCTTATATGTTGCAGATGTCGGTCTTGGCGGCGCTGATAAAGGCAAAGGCGGAAAATACCTGTTGGTAGGAAAGGATTACAAAGGGGAAATACCTGAAGGATATTTTGTCCTTCGCACCAATACGTACCGCCATTGGTTGTTCCTCAGGGCTGTAGGAAAACCGGGCGAGTCACTTAAAGATACGCTTACGGCCTTTAAAGCCGGCTTTAAACTGTATCCCCTGGCGCAAGCAAAAAATCCTGAACCCAATGACTATATCAATATTTCGGGCAAAAAATATAACACGATTCATGCAGGCGATGCCTCTATTTACGATGAACTCAATGAAGTGATTCAGTATGAACCGGCTAATTCAGGTGATCCTGCAATGCTGGGTTTGGCTGCCGAGCTGGGAATCAGTAAAGGCAAGCCCTTCACTCCTGACGCGAGAATTAAGAAAATTTTGAATGAAGCCGCATCTATCGGAAACGCAGCTTCGCGCGCAGTCATGTTTAAGCCCCGCGATAGAACAGAATACTTTTACCCTGATCGCCAATGGTTCTCACCCCTGGCTGATGGGAGTTCTGCTTTCCTGGATAAAAATGGCGCCCGGATGCTCGATCGTCGTATTGGATTTCACTACTTCGCAACGGGCATCACTCCCTTTATGGTCTCCCCGACACCTGGTTCCGGCTCTGTTTATGAGATCGCAGCAACCGATGCTACCGGTAAAATGCTGAGTGGCAACAACACCTATTCGGTGACGCTTCCTGCTCCAGTGCCGGCGAAAGCCTTTTGGTCATTTATGGTTTATGACGTTCAAACCCGCTCTATTCTGGAAACCGATCAAAAAACCGGCGGTCTAGACAGTATGGCCAAAGACCTTAAAGCCAATGCAGATGGTTCATATACGGTTTATTTCGCGTCTAAACCACCAAAGGGAAAAGAGGGTAATTGGGTGCAGACCATGCCAAACAAGGGATTCCACGTATTGTTGAGGTTATACAGCCCGCTCCAACCCTGGTTTGATAAGACCTGGAAACCCGGTGATTTTGAACTGGTGAAGTAGAGAAAGTTAGAGAACAATACATCCCGCGCCGTCTGCTAGGTTGCAGTCGATGAGGGATAAATTAAGGAGGAGAAAGTGAAAAGAAACAAATTATTAACATTGGCCTTGGGCTTAATGATGCTGGCTAGTTTGACAAGTATCAGTTCAGCACAAACGCCAACAATGAAAATGACGTCGGAGATTCCTTCCGCCTATACGGCTCCGGCCCAGGCAGGCCCACTTCCGTCGTGGAACGATCATTCAGCAAAACAGAAAATCATGGGTTTCGTTACCGCGGTCACAACCAAAGGTAGCCCAAAATACGTTGCGTCTGCGGAACGGATTGCCACCTTTGACAATGACGGCACGCTCTGGTGTGAACAACCAGTCGTCCAAGGCGCATTCATACTATACCGTCTGACGAAAATGGTAGAGAATGACCCTTCCCTCAAGGAGCGCCAGCCCTTCAAGGCTGCACTCGAGAACGACAAAGCATATTTGAAAACAGAAGGCATGCCTGCAAGCCTGGAGCTGTTCAGTGCCACTCATGCGGGAATGACTGACGAGGAATTCAGTGCGGAGGTTCGGGAGTTCATGGCAGCCGCGAAACATCCGAAGTTTGGAAGAGGGTTTGGAGAATTGACCTATCAACCCATGATCGAACTGCTCGAGTACCTGCGCTCACACGGATTCAAGACCTTCATTTGTTCGGGAGGAGGAATTGATTTTATGCGCGCCATTTCCGAGCCCCTATATGGAATTCCACCAGAGCAAGTCATTGGCAGTTCAGGAAAGAAGGTGTTCGCAGAGGGCGAAGAAGGGTGGTCCATGACGCGAACCGGAGAACTTTCTTCCTTCAACGATACGAATGTCAAAGCGGTCAATATTGATCTCCATATTGGTCGCCGTCCGCTGATTGCAATGGGAAATGTCCGTTCCCATGGGGACATCGCGATGTGCGCGTACTCGCAAGGCAGGAAGGGGCCATCACTGCAGTTGCTCGTCAATCACGATGACGACGTTCGTGAGTATTCCTATGCAGAAGAGGATGGCGGGTCGTTGAAGGCCGCAAAAGAGAATGGCTGGATCGTTGTAAGCATGAAAAAGGACTGGGCTGTGGTCTTTTCTACAGAAGAAGAATGAACCATCGTCAAGGCGCAGTAGATTTCAGGGCGACTCCAAACAGCGAACAACCCTGGATCGACCAGACCTGGAAACCCGGTGATTTTGAACTGGTGGAATAGATAAGATACCGAAAAAAACGGGAGGTATCTAAAATGCAAGTTAGCAGTTACCTGATAACAGGATCTATGCAGATCGAGGCCATTGATCCCGAAAGGGCAATTGAAGTCTACAGAAATGATAATCAAAGGGTCTGGATAGATATTCAGGCTTCCCTGAAAGAAAGTATCCATGAATGGTTGGATACGTTAGGATTGACAGCACTGTCCAGAAGGCTTTGCCTGGAAGCCCGGAACCACTCAGGTTTCTACCCTCTCAGGGAAGATCTGTTCCTTGTTATACCGGTACTTCCTGAGGAACAGACCCCCCAGGAAATGGATCACCTTGCCTTTCTGATCAGGGAAAAACTGCTTGTTACCTTTCGTCAGAAAAGGATACCAAGCCTTGAAAATCTTGCAAAAATGCTTATCAGCGAGGCATGGCTGCCCGAAGATAATGTGGAAGGCCTGATATCCACAATACTCATCAACCTTTCCCAGGATCTTCTCAAGCGGAACAACATCCTCAGAAATTCTGTTATCACCATGGAAGGAAGAATGGACAGTGAACCTGAGAGTATCAGGAGAGATGACATCCTTGACCTCAGAACAGAATTTCTGACCCTGGGAATCATGGTAAGCGATCAGTTGCCCAATATAGACACTTTGGCTTGCACCGAGAAGCCCTTTTTCAAACCATCGGAATCAAGGGATTATCTCAAGTGCACACTTGCAGATCTGAGGTCATTGGAGGGAACCCTGGGCTGGATGGATGGCCGCATAAACGCCCTGCGCTCCAGTTTTGACATGCTCGGACAGGAGAAAACAAACCAAAAACTGAACACTCTTACCATTCTTGGAGCTATCTTCAACCCTGCCACTCTTCTTGCCGGTATATGGGGCATGAATTTTGCGGTCATGCCTGAGTTGAAATACCCCTACAGCTATCCTATGGCGCTATCACTGATGTTGCTTATCGGGTGGGGTATGCTCATGTTCTTCCGCAAAAACAGCTGGCTTGATTGATCATAACTGCAATCCGGGTCAAAGAGGAGCAAAGAACCCTGAAAATGTTTGTTATTACTGATTTTAAGGAGGTAAGAAAATAATGAATATGAAAAAAATTAAACTGGTCATCATAACCTGTTCAATTATTGTAACTCTTACAGCAGGGGCATGGGCGACTCCACCCAAAATGAAGATGACCACCGACATTCCGAAAACCTATACCGCACCTGACAAGGTTGAGACCTCAATCGGGGAGCTACACTACTTCGATGGAGTACCCAGCGAGAAAAGCACCGAGACCATCTACGACTATCTAGACACGTCGCGGGCCGTGAACGTCTTTCTCAACTCGATCCCCGCCCTGTCCATGAACGCCCTGCGCGAAGGACAGGCCGCCATGGGCGCAGATACCTGCAATAAGATATGCATCTTTGACAACCTGATGGACTCCAAGACCATCCTGCTGACCGGCAATACATCAACGATGTACGCTCTCGGGTTCCTTGACCTCCTCAAAGACGGTCCAACTGTCATAGATCTGCCACCGGGGATGCTTGGAATTCTTGATGACATGGCTTTCAAGTACATGGTTGACCTCGGCGTCGCTGGCCCTGACAAGGGCAAAGGCGGAAAGTACCTCGTCTTGCCTCCCGGATACAAAGACGAAATTCCCAAAGGCTACTTCGAAGTCCCTTCCAAAACCAGCGGTGTATGGGTATTCATGCGCGGCTATCTCGATAAGACCCTGCCGATCGAGAAGGCTATCCCGGCCGCGTCAAAAAACATTCGTAACACACTGAAGGTTTACCCGCTGTCGACCGTGCAAAACCCGCCAGCGACGGAGTTCATCAACGTGTCCGGCAAGGACATGCACGTGATCGTCCCCAATGACTACAGCGCGTTTGAGAAACTGCATGCTCTGATCCAGACCGAGCCGGATGACTATCTTGGTCCGGAGGCAAGGGGAATGATGGCTGCCATCGGCATCGAAAAGGGTAAGGACTTCAATCCTGACACCCGCATGAAGAAAATCCTGACCGATGCTGCCGCCATCGGCAACGGAGCCGCCCGCTCCATCAGCTACTTCCCGCGTGACCCCGGCAATTTGACCTTCAAGAACAGCAATGCCTGGGTTACCGCCTACGCCGACAAGGACACCACCTTCACACGCAACGGTGCCTATCGCCTCGATCCGCGCGTCCTTTTCCACTTCGGCTATATCTGCGTTTCTCCCGCCATGGCCATGACCGTTGCCGGCAAAGGATCGGACTATTCCATGGGAATGCTCGATTCCGAGGGCAAGGTTCTGGATGGATCCAAGACGTATCGCCTCCGGATTCCGCCGAACCCGCCTGCGAAAGACTTCTGGGCAATCACCATGTACGACACCCAGACACGCTCGCAACTGCAGACCGACCAGCAGTTCCCGACGCTTGGCAGCCAGGACAAAGGGATCAAGAAGAATGCGGATGGCTCCATGGACATCTACTTTGCGCCCAAAGCACCCAAAGGCAAGGAAGGCAACTGGCTCCAGACCATCCCCGGCAAGAGCTGGTTCATCGCCCTGCGCATCTATGGCCCCGAACAGCCGTGGATCGACCAGACCTGGCGGCCGGGTGAGATCGAGTTGGTTAAATAGCTTAACAGAACCAAATAAAAGTTGGTGGGGTTAGCGCTCATCCCACCAAACGGAAGAAGGAGAAAATGAAAATGAAACAATTATCCACAGCAATCCTAATCTTGTTTATTGCCGTTTGCCTGATGGCCCCCGTGTGGGCGCAGAAGGCCGACAATTCAGCAGAAACGAGAAACCTGTTTAAGACCGCTGGTCAGAAGCAGACTGCAAAGGACTTCAAACCGGCACCAGACAAGATTCAAACAAATTTCGGTACGCTGGAATTCAAAGGCGGCGCGTTTCCGGATAAAGCCTCTGTGCAGAAGATATACGACGAAATGGATCTGCAGCGCGCCACCCAGACCTACATGGACTTCTTTCCAGCCCTTTCGCTCTACGGCATCGTCAAGTCGCAGGTTCGGGACTTCGGGTTCAAGACCCCTTCAGACATTGGAGTGATGGCAGACTTCATGAAGCCTAGCGAGAACTACCTGACCGGCAACGACGTCACGGTCTACGCCTTCGCCACCCTCGACCTGAAGGTGGACGGAGCCACGGTGGTGGAGATCCCGCCCGGCATGTACGGCAATGCCAACGACGCCATCTTCAAGTACCTCACCGACTTCGGACCCACCGGACCCGACAAGGGCAAGGGCGGCAAATACCTGTTCCTGCCCCCGGGGTACAAGGGCAAGGTGCCGGACGGATATTTTGTATTGGAATCCCCCGGATACCGGATCTGGGCCATGATGCGGGGCTTCGGTGAGGTCGGTACCGGCGAGCAGGCCGTTCAGTGGTTCAAGGATCGTCTTAAGGTTTATCCCTTGTTCACTAGGCCTCGGGAACACACAGCCACCAATACATCCGGCATCGGCGCCAACACACTACCGCTGGAAGACGGTTCTGTCTTTGAAATGCTCAACGAGATCATCCAGTATGAGCCCACATCGCTCTTTGACAAGGAACTGCTTGGTCGTTTGGCTACACTGGGCATCGAGAAGGGCAAGCCCTTCAATCCGGATGTGCGGATGAAAGGCATCTTTGACCAGGCTGCAAAACAGGGGGTAGCCATGTCTCGTGCCATCGTTTACGCCTCAAGGGACCCGGAGATCAACTACTGGTCCAACAGGCACTGGGAAAAGATGTTTATTCGCAATACTGCGTTCATGATCAACGGCCACAGTGATATTGATGCCCGGACCCTCTGGCACTACCAGGCCATTTGTGTTTCACCGAATCTGCTCTCCACCACTCCGGGTGTGGGTACTGCCTACCTGACCTGTTTTCGGGACAAGGACGGCGCCTACCTGCTGGGCGACAAGACCTACCGGCTGCGCGTTCCGCCCAACCCGCCGGTCAAACGTTTCTGGGCGGTCACGGCTTACGATCCCATGAGCCGCAGCCTGCTGGATTCAGGCGGCAACATCACGATCAGCAGCACACGCGGGGTGGATGCCAACCCGGACGGCTCGGTGGATGTCTATTTCGGCCCAAAAGCACCCAAGGACAAGGAGAAAAACTTCATCAAGACCGATCCCGACAAGGGCTTCTTCGTGGTTTTCCGTTTCTACGGGCCACTGGAGGGCTACATCGAGAAGACCTGGGTGATGAACGACTTTGAACTGCTGAAATAAAAAATCAAAAAAAGCAGGCAACAGATCTTCGATAAGCAAGCCACAGCTTGCAAAAATCTGGAGAACAAAGGAGAGATAATGATGAAAAAGGGAAAAATATTCTCGCTTATATTGGCCGGGCTGATCCTCATCTGCATGACATCCACCATCTATGCGGAGTTGCCCACAATGAAGATGACCATGCCAACACCTCATCAGATTACCACTAATGACAAGGTGGAAACACCTGTCGGAGCATTCCATTTCTTTGATGGGGTACCCACCAGGGAAACTATCGAAACAGTTTATGATTATGTAGACCGCGCAAGGGCGGTTGAGGTGTTCATCAACATGATACCGGCAGTTTCCATGTTCAATCTACGTAAGGGACAACGCGATATGGGTGCAATGGAATACAACCAGATCCTCATCTGGGAAGAATTGATGGATTCCAAGTCGCTGGTGCTTACCGGCAATAACACCTCCCTTTACACCTGGGGTTTTCTCGATCTCAAAAAGGACGGCCCCACCGTTATCAAACTGCCTCCTGATGTGCTGGGCATCCTGGACGACATGTACTTCCGTTACATTGCTGACATGGGCGCGGCCGGCCCCGACAAGGGCAAGGGCGGGAAATACCTGGTTCTTCCCCCGGGTTACACAGGCGACGTTCCTGACGGGTATTACGTGGTGAAGTCAAAGACTTACGGCGTATGGAACATGATGCGCGGATACGTCAGAGACAGCGTAAAGGCCGCCGCCGACAATATCAAGAACAATCTGAAAGTGTACCCGCTGGCAAAACAGGATAATCCCCCAAAGATGGTGTTCATAAACATGACCGGCAGGGATGAGTACAACACAGTTCCGCCCAACGACTTCAGCTTCTACGAAGACCTGAACACTTTGATCCAGGAGGAACCTCTCGATTTTCTCGATCCTGAAACAAGAGGCCAGATCGCATCTATCGGGATTGTAAAGGACAAACAGTTCAACCCCGATCCTCGCATGAGGCGGATCCTTACCGAGGCGGTTGCAATAGGCAATGCATACGCCCGGGCCAACACGATCGTTCCACGCGATCCGGGTCATTATTACTACCCGGACACCGGCAGCGAATGGGTCATGGCCTTTGCTGATAATGATACCTATTTTCTTAAGGACGGTGCCCGGCGGTTCGATTCACGTCTGTGGATGCATTACAATGCCATCGCTGTAACACCCGCCATGGCACTCACCAAACCAGGTGCAGGATCACAATATGCTATTGCAGGTCTGGACTCCAGACACGAGACTCTGGACGGCGCCAAAACATACAAGCTGCACCTGCCGCCCAATGTTCCCGTGAAGGACAACTGGTCGGTGATCATCTATGACACCCAGACCCGCTGCATGCTCCAGACCGATCAAAGATACGCTGGAATCAACAGTTTAGGAACAGAATTGAAGAAAAACGATGACAGTTCTTTCAATATTTACTTCGCCCCGAAAGCACCTGAAGGTCAGGAAAACAATTGGATACAGACGATTCCAGGCAAGAGCTGGTTTATCATCCTGCGCGCCTACGGGCCGCTTGAACCATGGATCAACAGAACCTGGCGTCCAGGTGAGATCGAGCTGGTGGAATAGAGGAAAGAAGAAATTAGAACATGCCTTTGGTTAAGCGATCCGGAGCTTGTAAAAAGGCAAGAAATATGAATGAAGCAGAAAAAGTGATACCAAAGGAAAATTCTTAAAACAGGAGGAATCCATTATGAAAAAAACAAGATCTATTGCCTTAAGTGGATTGATCTGGCTGATTTTAGGTATCGCTCTCAGTATAAGCATTACCGCCGCCCCGGCATTTAGTGCGGATGCGATCGATCCCGAGGCTGATCAGATCCTTAAATCCATGTCTTCCTATATGGCAGAGGTGAAAGCCTTCAGCATGAACGCTGATATCGATTTTGAGGTGGTCACCAAAAATGGTCAGAAGCTTCAGTTCAGCAGCTTTGCAACAACAGTCCTTCAACGGCCGGCAAAATTTCATATCCAGCGTAAGGGAATGATAGCGGACGCCGAGTTTATATTTGACGGGAAAATGCTGACCCTGTATGGGAAGAGGCTAAATGTCTATGCTCAGATAGAAGTCCCTGGAACAATCGATGATGCTATCTATGCTTACGAACTGGAGACTGGCATCCCTGCTCCAGGGGCAGATCTGCTTTTTGCCAATCCTTATGCCATCCTCTCTTCGGGCGCTGAAAGCAGCACCTATCTCGGCACCGCTTATGTTAACGGCACGGAGTGCCATCACCTGGCATTCCGCGAAGACAAGGTGGACTGGCAGCTATGGGTGAAAACAGGCAATGAGCCGCTGCCCATAAAATACGTCATTACAACTATATGGCATACCGCTGCCCCGCAATACGAGATCCGTTTGCGGGACTGGGTAATAAATCCTCAAATCAGTGATGAGGAGTTCAGTTTTTCCGTTCCGGATGGAGCCACGAGGCTGGATACCATACCGGTTGACGAAATGCACGAATTTACATCTAAAGAGGAGGGACCCTGATCATGAAAAGTGTGATAACTGTTATTCTGATCGGTTGCTGCCTGTTGGCCGTCGGCCTTTTGACAGATGTTGCATCCAACAGCAGTGTTTTTCCGATAACTGAAGCAGAGGCGCGCGTCGGCAGGCCCCGGACACCGGTCAGTGTAGCCGGTGTAGCCCGCAGGACAAGCCGCAGGGTAATCCGACGGTCCTCCTCCTATGCACCAACTCTGCCAGGAGGATGCAGCACCGTCATAGTGGAGGGAACCACCCTGTATCTTTGCGGTGGTTCATACTATCAGCCCTATAACAACCAGTACGTGATAGTTTACATCGATTGAAAAGAACATTAAGAGCGCAAAAGGCTGAAACTTTGGAGAAGAAGCCCGAATATGAAAAACCCTGAACCCGGCTTCTTCTCCAGGGAGAGTGAAAAATAAAGGGAATAACCGGATCTGATCGATTTGGTTAAGCAACAGATACCAGCAGATTCCTGAGGAACAGATTTTACATAGATATCTACCTCAGGAAAAGGGAAAAAAGATAAAAGGAGATGCTAGAAAATGGCACAGAAACCGGAAGTAACAGGACGGGAAATACTACCGATCCCTGATGTCCCGTCCAAAGGCAAGATGGCGTTGGACGCACGAAATGCTGAATTTCCGCCCATCGAACCGCTGCGTCCACCAAAGAACGCGCCAAACGTGGTAATTGTCCTTATAGACGATATGGGCTTCGGTGCTCCGAGCCTCACAGGCGGTCCCTGTAACATGCCTGCCATGGAGAAGGTAGCGAACCAGGGCCTGACCTACAACCGCTTTCACACCACCGCACTATGCTCCCCCACCCGGGCAGCAC
Source organism: Acetomicrobium hydrogeniformans (assembly GCA_016841745.1). GTDB lineage: Bacteria > Synergistota > Synergistia > Synergistales > JAFGMB01 > JAENYO01. The sequence continues at coordinate 31,867 of JAENYO010000003.1, read as the reverse complement.
TGTTGACCGGGCGAAATCACCACTCCGCAGGAATTGGCTCAGTATGTGAAGTTGCCACCGGCGCACCTGGAAACGACAGCATTCGACCGAACACCGTTGCCACCATTGCCGAGATGCTTCGACTCAATGGATACAGCACCGGTTGTGTGGGGAAGGCACACCAGACCCCTACCTGGGAAGTCAGCATGTCGGGCCCCTTCGACCGTTGGCCCACAGGCGAAGGTTTTGAAAAATTCTACGGCTTTGTGGGCGGCGAGACAAACCAGTGGTCCCCCACCCTGTTCAAGGGCACAAGCCCGGTAGAACCCCCGGCCACGGCCGATGAAGGCTACCACTTCTCGGAGGACATAACCGATAAAGCCATAGGATGGATGCGGGGCCTGGACGTTATGACTCCAGACAAGCCCTTCTTCCTATACCTGTCCTTTGGTGCCACCCATGCCCCCCACCATGTATCCCCGGAGTGGATCAGCAAGTACAAGGGCAAATTCGACAAGGGGTGGGACGCCATCAGGGAAGAGACCCTGGCAAACATGAAGGCCAAAGGACTGGTTCCTCCCGACACCCTTCTAACTGCACGCCCGGAAGGGGTCAAGGCCTGGGATGAGCTGAACGATACTGAGAAGAAGGTCTTTACCCGGCTGATGGAAACCTATGCTGGCTTCGCAGAACACACCGATACCCAGGTAATGCGGGTGATAGAGACGCTCGAAGAAATGGGCAAATTTGATAATACTCTGTTCATCTACATTGCCGGGGACAATGGTGCCAGCGCCGAAGGCGGCCTGGACGGCACTTTAAACGAGCTCATGGCCCTCAATGGTATCCCCCAGACTTTGGAGGAGGTCCTGCCCAAGCTCGATGAAATTGGTGGTCCGAGGGCTTTCAATCACTATCCTGTGGGTTGGGCTCATGCCATGAATACTCCATTCCAGTATACCAAGCAGGTGGCCTCGCACTTCGGCGGCACCCGTAACGCCACGGCCATCAGCTGGCCGAAGGGAATCAAAGCCAGAGGGGAGATCCGCCAGCAGTTCCATCATGTCATCGACATCGTACCCACCATCCTGGAGGCAGCAGGACTGCCCCAACCCTATATGGTCAATGGAAGTGCCCAGAAACCCATCGAGGGTGTCAGCATGGTTTACACCTTCGATAAACCCAACGCCGAGGATCGGCACAGGACCCAGTATTTCGAGATCTTCGGAAATAGAGGTATCTACTGTGATGGCTGGACTGCAGTCACCCATCACAGTACACCATGGCTCACACGTGAGTGGCCATCCTTCGATGCAGACGATTGGGAACTCTACGACACTACCAAAGACTGGAGCCAGGCCCATGACCTTTCGAAGGAGATGCCCGATAAACTTCGTGAACTGCAGTACCTGTTCATGATCGAAGCGGCCAAATACGGTGTATTCCCACTCGACGACAGGCGATACGAGCGCTTCAACGCTGCTGTTGCAGGACGGCCGGATCTTCCTGGCGGACGTAAGACCATGACCTTCTATCCCGGAATGGACACCCTTATGGAGAACACTGTGTTGAACGTTAAAAACCGGTCCCATACTGTGACTGCAGAGGTGGAAGTCACCAAGGACAAGACAGATGGTGTGATCATCGCCCAGGGCGGACGTTTCGCCGGCTGGAGCCTTTACGTTAAAGAGGGAATCGTCAAATACGTTCACAACTGGTTCGACGTCAATTACTACTACGTGGAGGCAGCGAAACCGCTCCCTCCCGGAAAAGTCAACATACGTTACCATTTCAACTTCGATGGTGACAAACCAGGAGGCGGAGGAACCGGTCGGCTTTACGTGAACGATGAACTGTTCGGAGAAGGCCGAATCGAGAAGACCGTACCCTTTGTTTTCTCAGCAGACGAAACCCTTGATATCGGCCATGATCTCGCCCTGCCTGTAGCAGATGATTATCCCGAAGGTGAGAAAAATCGCTTCAAGGGCAAGATCAACTGGGTACGTATCGATCTTGAGGACGACGATGTAAGCCATAAGGAGTCAGAGGAACTCAAATATCGCAGGTTAATGGCAAAACAGTAAGGATGTTAACAGACCTGTCCCACCTGTTAATGCTAAACAGGAGGGACAGGTCATTAAGGCTCAGAGACAGTGCGCAGAGAGGGAGGGGGGCTATCATGAAAAAGATTTTTCCTGTGTGTCTGATCAGCATTCTTTGGATATTCATTTTCTCGGGTGTGGCCAGTTCTCAAGCGATGGCCGATATCAGCCGTCCTGAAAAAGATAAAGGTCCAACTCGCGTGGAGATTGGCATAGTAGTGATGGACGTGGACACCATCGATACTGTGAACCAGAGCTTTGAGGCTAACCTTTTTGTTGAGATCCACTGGAAGGATCCCCGAATGGCCCACAGTGACTCCAGAAAGATCGGTAAATCCCTTTATGATGTCTGGAATCCCCAGATGATGTTCACCAACGACCAGAGAACCTGGCATTCCTTTCCTGAAATGGTTTACATACAACAGGATGGTTCGGTGACTTATCGTCAGCACCTTTGGGGAAGTTTCTCCCAACCTCTTGACCTGAAAGCTTTTCCCTTTGACAGTCAGAGCTTCGAGATCAGCATGGCATCTGCAAGATACTCGGATAAGGAACTTGAAGTAGTTCCCCTTGCGGGGGCTGGGATTGCCAGAAAATTATCTATTCCCGACTGGAATCTGATTCAATGGAAAGCCGCGCCAAAAACATATGAGCCCGTTGAGGGAGAACCCGGTGTTGCAGGATTTTCTTTCCTCTTCGAGATGAAAAGAATTCCCGGACATTTCATCTTAAAGATCATCCTTCCTCTTCTTCTAATAGTTGCCATGTCCTGGACAGTTTTCTGGATAGACCCGTCTGAATCCGGAACAAATGTTAGCGTATCCATAACAGCCATGCTGACACTGATAGCCTACAGGTTCTCCATAGGTGAGGATATACCTAATGTTTCCTACCTGACAGGAATGGACTATTTTATCATGGGCTCTACACTGCTGGTCTTCATTTCACTTGTACAAGTGGTTGTTACCAAGTCCTACGTTAATCAAGGCCATCTGGAGCAAGCCCTGAAGATAGACAGATGGTGCAGGGTTATCTATCCTGCCCTTTATTTTGTGGTAGCACTTGAGTCCCTGCTCTTCAGGTTCCTCTTTTAGGACCCTGTCGTATCAAAGCTGAAGCTTGAACGAGGCTCAATAAATGAAAAAACAGCAGTAATAAAACCAGGAAGGATAATGGAAATAATGTTTCAGAATGGATAAGCAACACGGAAGACGAGAAAAATAACACTCTGATTGCAAACTCGCATGACTTTGGTATAAAATAACTTTGTTTAGATGGCTATTTAGAACAATGCCATGTTACAGTAGATTTCATCCTGCCAAACTGTTTTTTGCTCTCTTGAAAATGTTCTACCCAACGAATTGTGAAATAAACGAATTTTGCCAGGAGGCCTTTTAGATGTGTGGAAGAAAAAACAAAAATAGACCAATAATAGCCATAATACATACTTTCACCTTCGTAATGATCCTTTCTGGACTTCTGGTGACACCAGTGATCTTGATTCCCTCAGAAGTCACAGCGCAGGGGACTGAACAGACTTCAGAGGAAGAAACCGCCGAAAGGGCAGCTGAAAAAGCCGTAGAAAAAGCCGCTGAAAAGGAGGAAGAAGAGGAAGCTGAAAAGGCGGAACTTACAGCCAGGCGTCCTGGCGAATGGAGAGGTCCCACAAAGATCCACTTCCTTATCTTTGTTCTTGATATCGATGAAATAGATGATGCCAACCAGAATTTTATGGCCAATGTCTATCTTCAACTTCGCTGGCAGGACGAACGCCTTGTTAACCCAGGCGGAACTACCCGTCAGATACCCATGGAAGATATCTGGAATCCCAGAATCCTTATATCCAACCGTCAAGGCCTGGTTTCCAGATCCCTGCCAGAGGCGGCCCAGGTCAATTCTGACGGAACGGTTTTTTATCGTCAGCGCTACAGCGGGAGATTATCCCAACCCCTGACGTTGAAGGATTTTCCCATTGACAGACACACCTTCAGCATCCATTTTGTCGCAGCCGGTTATCCTGCAGATGAACTTGATTTTATCCCCGATGAAATGGGCACGTTTACCGGAGGAGCCATGGCAAAGGAACTTTCTCTCCCAGACTGGGAAATTCTCAAATATAAAGCTCTTAATCTTCCCTACAAACCAATTGAAGGAATAGACAATGCAGGCTGTGCCTTCCGTTTTGAAGCGAAGAGGTACTCCATCTATTATCTATGGCAGGTAGTATTGCCCCTCGCAATTGTTGTATTCATGTCCTGGACAGCCTTCTGGGTAGGACCTGAACATGTGGGTGTGAGAATAGGTATTGCAACCAGTTCCGTTCTGACACTCATAGCTAACCGCTTTCTCCTGGCAAGTCTTCTTCCCCGTCTCCCCTATATGACACGGCTGGACTATTTTACGGTGGGGAGTACTATCCTTGTGTTTCTGGCTCTTGTCACTGTGATAATGACAGCCTTTCTTGTGGGGAAGCAGAAAAAAGAAGGAACCCAAAAGATCGATATGACAGCCCGTTTGATCTTTCCAGCAGTCTATCTTGCCTTTTTTAGCTGGTTTATTTTTGCTTGAATCAACAGAACTGAATTAAATTCATAAATTTTATAAATATTGTTCCAGGAAAAAATATTGAGATCAAAAAAGGAGGGAAAAGTAATGAAGAAAAAAACCATAATTCTAGCCGTGGTGATCTGCATATCACTGGTTCCACTTTCAGTCCAGGCTTCAACCCGGGATAACGCCTGGAAGTACTCCTTTTCTCCCTACATGTGGTTTGCTGGAATGAATGGGGACGTCACTATCGGTGAAAATACCTCCCCGGTAGATGTAAGTTTCAGTGATGTCTGGGACGACCTTAATTTTGCCACCATGTTCCGTTTTGAGGCATGGAAAGCAAAATGGGGTTATTACCTGGAAGCTTTTTATCTGGATGCAAAATCCAGGGTCAACGCCGATGGAACCCTTCTTCTAAAAGTGGATATAGACATGTGGATAATCGACCTTGGAGCGGGCTACCGGATATACGAATTCGTTACCGATAAGGATCTAACGGGAGTATTTGACCTTCTCGCCGGTATACGCTACTACGACTTCGGTACCGATATCTTTGCTGTGGAAGTTGGCGATCTGTCATCGGGAACAGACTGGATAGACTTTGTCATTGGAGGAAGGCTCGCCTATCCTCTCTCTGAGCAATGGACTTTCCGTTTGAGGGGAGACCTTGCTTTCGGAGGTTCTGACCTCACATGGAACGCCGTCGCTGCCTTTGATTACAAATGGAAAGAAAACTGGTCCCTGCTTATCGGTTACAGGATCCTTGATATCGACTACGAAGACGGCAGCGGAACTAACAGGAAAGCCTTCGACGTCCAGATGGACGGACCTGCTTTGGCGCTGACATATAGCTGGTGATGGCACAACAGACATAAAGGAGATGATATGAATGTTAAGGTTTATTAAAAAATCCCTTCTACAATTCATCATCGTGATGATATTTGTCCTTCTTGTTCTTTGCGGTTCATCGGCTGCAGAGGTCGATTCTGGAGAACTGGCCAGGAAATCACAGAATCCCATTGCAAACATGATCAGTGTGCCCTTTCAGTATAATCTTTCACCGCAGACAGGCCCTTATGAAAGGCCTTTACACGTACTGAATATCCAGCCGGTAATGCCTTTTCAGTTGAATGAAAACTGGAACATCATAGCCCGTACTATTATCCCGGTAATAAGCCAGCCCCAGTTTATCTCCGGGCAGGGGCGGGAAACAGGACTGGGAGATATTAATATGACTCTTTTCTTCTCTCCCAGGAAGGCGGAAAAGCTTATCTGGGGTATTGGCCCTGTCTTTCAGTTTCCAACAGCAACTGACGATCGGCTGGGAGCGGATAAATGGTGTGCCGGCATAGCAGGGGTAGCCCTGAAGATGAAGGGACCCTGGGTCTATGGTGCCCTTATAAACAATATATGGTCCTTCGCTGGAGATGATGACAGGGATGATGTAAACCAGATGCTTATACAGCCCTTCATAAACTATAATCTGCCAAAAGGCTGGTATTACTCCTTCTCTCCCGTTATCACCGCAAACTGGGAGGCCGACTCAGGTAATCAGTGGACGGTACCCCTGGGATTGGGCGTTGGACGTGTCATGACCCTGGGAAAACAGCCCGTCAACATATCAGCTGCGGCCTATTACAACGTAGAAAAACCGGAATATGTCGATGACTGGCAGATAAGGCTGCAATTTACACTGCTCTACCCGAAATAGGGTTTGGATTCAGAAAAAAGGAGGAATGGAAAATGAAGAACTTTAACAGAATGTTCATCCTTTTAATGGTCGTAATAACCGCTTCTTTCATGATGATCCAGGCATTTCCTGCATATGGAAGTACGCCCGAAGAAAGAATCGACTCTTCGATCAAGATGCTGGAAGAAATGTCTAAACAGAGCGACGCTGGATCCATGGCGCAGTACATAAAGGAAGGAATAGGTGTAGCTCTCTACCCTTCGGTGTTAAAGACAGGGATGGGTTTCGGCACCAAACGGGGAAAGGGATTGATCCTGCAGCGGGACCCTGCCACAGGAAAATGGTATGGCCCCAGCTTCACCGATATCCTTGGCGCTTCATGGGGGATACAGATCGGTGTCCAGGTCATATCCCTTGTTCTTGTCATCAACAACGACCGTGGGATGGAACCCTTTACAAAGGGTGACAATGTAACCATAGGAGGCGATGTGGGTGTTGCTGCGGGGCCTGTGGGAAGAACGGCTGGAGCAGCCACGGATATCCAGGCGAAGGCGGCCATGTACAGCTACTCCATGTCGAAGGGACTTTTTGCAGGACTGTCGCTGGAAGGGGCAACTCTCCGAATCGACCAGAATGCCAATACTGCCTACTGGGGAAAGGCTACCCCTCCAAAGGAAGCCCTGGCAAAGGAAGCGACAGACAAGAGAGTCAAACCCCTTATCGACAAACTTGAGGAACTGATCAAAAAAGCAAAATGATCCTGTTCCCAGAAATACGGAGCCGGGGAAATTCTCCGGATCTACGGATAATGGAGGTAATAAAAATGTGGAAAAGAGGAACAATATCTGTCCTGAGCATCATAATTATGCTGCTTTTCTTTTCCATTGCACTTGCATTTCCCGTGGTGGAACCTCAAAGGATACTTTCAGAGGAAGGCTGGCAGGAAGTATATGACACATTCCCTGTCGAGGAGAACCTGTTAAAGGATCTGAAATCTGAGCTGGGAAAGGTGGATATCATTGAAGTCTATTTCGCTTTCTGGTGCTCCGATTCCAAAAGGGAACTCCCCCATTTTCTCAAGATCATGGACATGGCAGAAATGGACCTTCAAAATGTCACTTTCTATGAAGTGGAGAGAAAAAGTTCGGATGATCAGAAATACTATTTTGAGGAAAAGGAAGTGACCCGCATACCCACCTTTATTCTCTTTCAGAACGGGAAAGAACTCGGGAGGATAGTAGAATCGCCAAAAGTGGGCATGGCTGAGGACCTTCTTGAGATATTGAAAGAGTAATGAAGGGTAGTTAAGGTTTGCCTATGAATAAACCAATGTATGGGGTCATTCTCCTCTGCAGGTTTCTGGCGCTGATGTTGTTGTTTTCTGTCTCTCTTATTATCTGCCATTATGGGGAAGCATCCTATGATCTCTCCCGGCCTGAACCTAAAAAGGAGCCTACAGAAGTAAACGTAGGAATATATATTGTGGACATCTCCAGAGTGGATGATGCGAACCAGTTATTTTCCACAGATTTTGTTCTGCGTCTCACATGGCATGACCCAAGACTCGCCTTTGATCCAGACAAAGAGAAATCTCCCCTGAGAGTTCTCTCCCTGAATGAGGTATGGCATCCATTTATCGGAATAGTCCAACAGGAGGATATTGTCAGTCATTACAAAGATTTCGTTGAAGTTACACCCTCTGGACAAGTCAAATACTCTCAACGCTACTCAGGAAAGGTACATTTTATCATGGACCTGAGGGACTTTCCCTTTGACGATCATATCATGGCATTAAGTGCTTCTTCATATCCCCACGACATCCACGAAGTTCTGCTGATACCAGACACATCCATAACAGGGGTCGATCCGGTGTTAACCCTTACCGGCTGGAAGGTACTGTCATCAGGATACAGTGTAGATACTTCTCATATGGCCCCTCAGAACAAGTATAGAAGCAGGTTCAACCTGCAAATTGAGGTCAGCAGACGTCCCGGTTTTTTCATCATGCGGATAGTGTTTCCTCTATCCATAATCGTGTTCATGTCCTGGATGGTATTCTGGATCAACCCTATTCATCTTGAAGCACAGATTGGTGTTTCTGCCACTGCTCTTCTGAGCCTTTTCGCTTTCCAGTTTTCCATGGGCGAACTCCTGCCCCCCATCTCCTACCTGACAAGAATGGATATTTTCGTGATAGGTTCAACACTGCTCATATTCCTGGCCATAGTAGAAACCGTATTTACAAGTATGCTGGCCGACAAAAATCAGATGAAAAGGGCAACTGACATGGACAATTTCTGCAGGATCTTCTTTCCACTGCTATTCATTTCAATGACTGTCTATTCCCTGCTGGTGATCTTCTAACAAGAAAGTTAAAATGGAAATATACCTGACAGATCCATTGTTTTATCCCTTGAGACTCCGGAACTTGCGGGGTCTTTTTTCTTTGGGACAGCCATCTTGACAAAACAGGATAAAGGAATAGAATCAAATAATCGTTTGAATCAAACGTTTGTTTGACAGAAATTTCAGGGAGATGAACATAGATGACCATGGAAGAGATGAATACGAAAGACCGGATAATGGATACGGCAAAGAGACTATTTGCTGACAAGGGGTTCGAAGGAGTCTCCGTAAGGGACATTACAGGCGAGGCAGGAGTTAATAATTCCATGATCTCCTACTACTTTGGGGGCAAGGATGGTCTCTACGAGGCTATCTTTGATAGTGAATTCATGTCCATGATCCGTTTCCTCAGTGACAGTGAGACCCTCAAAAAAATGCCTCCCCGTGAAAGGATAATCCACCTGGTTGACATGATCGTGGAAATGCACACGGAACATCCGGACCTGGCCAGGCTGCTCCACCATGAAATGCTCCACCCCACCAGAATGTACTCCGAAAAGATAGTGAAGGGAGTCTCCCTTCTGGCCGAAACTTTCAGAATGACCTTTCAGGAAGGAATTGAAAAGGGGATATTCCGTTCTGACCTGAAAAGTTTTGAAATGTCCTATGCCCTGGCCTCCATGGTGAACTACCAGTTCATCTTCTCCGGGCTCCTTTCAACGATAATGGATAACCTTAATGTTTCAAAGGTCAGAACGGAAAGCCTTATTTCAATACTCCTGGAAGGAATAGAGAAAAGATGAAAAAGACAGGGGTCATTTTTTTCACTATTTTAATTGCTTCAGCAGCTGTTACGGGATACCTCTACGGGGACAGGCTTCTGGAATTTCTGCCCATGAACACTGAAGATAACACCACCCTGCGGGCCACCGGAACAATAGAGATCCAGGAAGTTGATATTTCATCAAAAATGACAGGATATATTGAAAATATCCTTGTCGAGGAAAGCGACCTGGTGAAAGAAGACCAACTGCTGGCAGTCATCAAGAGGCCAGATCTTATATCAAGGCTGGCCCTGGACAGAGCTTCTCTGGAAAAGGCAAGGGCATTACTTGCGGATATACAGAAAGGTGCCAGGAAAGAGGAGATCGCAGAGATAGATGCCAGGATCAACGCGGCTTTGTCCCGTTACGGCCAGGCAGAAAAGGACTATGAACGTTATCGCAGACTTTACGAGGATAACGTGGTCAGTTCAAAACAGATGGAGGGATTCCGTCTCAACAGGAATGTTGCCCTTGAAGAAGTAAAAGCCCTGAGGGAAAAGAGAGACCTTCTTCTCCTGGGTGCAAGGGATGATCAGATAAGGGCCCAGGAAGAGGAAATAAAAAGACTTGAAGCCAGCATAGGGATAACCGAAGCAGAAATAGAAGATACGCGGATAACAAGTCCACTTGCTGGGGTTGTCCTTTTAAAGAATTACGAGAAAGGCGAGCTTGCTTCGGCAGGTTCCATTATTCTGACGATAGGGGATTACACAGATTGCTGGATCAACATATACGTTTCCTCAAGCCTGCTGGGTTTTGTGTATCCAGGACAGGAGGCTTCCGTCAGGGTAGATTCCTGGCCAGAAACCGCTTTTACCGGAAAAGTTTCGGAGATCGCGGAAAGAGCCGAATATACTCCCAGGGCAAGCATCACTCCCGAGGAAAGAGCCAATCTGGTCTTCAGGGTCAAGATCTCCCTGGATAACAATGAGGGTATCTTTAAACCGGGAATGCCCGCTGACGTGATCATAGAAAAGAAGGAACAGAAATGATCGAGGTAAGGGAACTGAAAAAGGATTTCGGACAGGTAAAGGCTGTGAGAGGCATCTCCTTCACAGTCCATAAGGGGGAAATTTATGGGATAGTCGGGCCCGACGGCGCCGGCAAGACGACAACTCTCAGGATGATAGCTGGAGTAATGAAACCTTCTGGTGGAGAGATTCTTCTGTCGGACCAGAAGAATGGTAAGGCAGTTCCTGGGAGAATGGGTTACATGCCGCAGAACTTCAGTCTGTACGAGGAATTCTCCGTATGGGAAAACATGGATTTCGTAGGATCCATGTACGGTGTGACGGGAAGAAATATCGGAACAAAAGGAGAGGAAATTCTCTCCCTTGTAGGACTTCTGAATTTCACAGACCGTCCTGCCGGCAAGCTTTCCGGAGGCATGAAACAGAAACTGGCACTGGCATGCGCTCTGCTCCACGAACCAGAGCTGCTTATCCTGGATGAACCTTCGAGAGGGGTAGACCCTGTATCCAGAAGGGAATTCTGGGAGATCCTCTACAGATTGAACAGCGAAGGAATAACAGTACTTGTTTCAACCCCCTACATGGACGAGGCGGAACTATGTTCTCAACTTGCCTTTATGCATCATGGAAGGATACTCCTTTCCGGATCACCAAATGAAATATGCCGGCAATATTCCTGGAAGGTCCTGGAAATACGCTCCCCTGAAAAAAGAATCCAGAAAGAACTCGAAGGTTTCTCCAGTCATGATATCAACTCCTTCGGAGATACCATTCATGTTGCAGTGGAGGATGCTTTTCAAAAAACCCGTGAAATAGAACATATTTTTGCCGATTCCGGGATTGGGGATTATTCCATCAGGGAGATATCCCCTTCCCTGGAAGATGTTTTTGTTGAGTTTTCAAAGGATTGATCATTATGAAAGAAACTGCCGTTAAAACTCGAGGACTCACGAAAAGGTTCGGCACTTTTACCGCAGTGGATAGAGTTGACCTGGAAATAAGCCGGGGAGAGATATTCGGTTTTCTCGGCCCCAATGGATCCGGTAAAACCACCACCATCAGGATGCTCTGCGGACTTCTCTCTCCTTCCGAAGGAGAGGGCTTTATTCTTGGAATGGATATTTCAGCGGAAGGTGAAAAAATAAGGGAAGATATAGGCTACATGTCCCAGAAATTCAGCCTCTACTCCGATCTCTCGGTTATGGAGAATCTGAAATTTTACTCGGGCATGTACAGCCTCGGACCGAAGACGTCTTCGTCGAGGATAGGTGAACTGATAAAATTATCCAACCTTGAAGGAATGGAAAATGAATTGGCATCAAACCTTTCTTCCGGGGTAAGACAGCGGTTGGCCCTCTGCTGCTCCATCCTTCATGAACCTTCCATACTATTTCTGGACGAACCCACAAGCGGAGTCGACCCGGCAGGCAGGAGAAATTTCTGGAAGATCATCTATTTCCTTGCAGAAAAGGGCACCACTATCATGGTTACCACCCATTTCATGGATGAAGCAGAACACTGTGATCGCCTGGGACTTATGTACTCAGGACAGCTTCTGGCATGTGATACGCCTGAAGATCTGAAAAAAGAACTCCCTGGCCATCTCTTCTCCATAAACACTGAAAACCCTGTAACCCTCCTTGAACACATAAGAGATAGCAATGAGGGGATCATTGACGCCTATCTCTACGGCAGGTCTGTAAGAATACTCACAAGGGGCAAAAAACTGTTAATCCCGGGAGAAATGCCGTCAGAAAAAATCAAGCCCTCCCTTCAGGATGTTTTCGTTCATTATGTCAGAGAAGGCAGAAAAACAGAAAGAAACGCAGCCTGAGGAAGAGGATAAAAATGAGAAGACTTCTGGCCCTGATAAAAAAAGAATTCATTCAGATGAGGCGGGACAGGATAACACTGGCCCTTATGATGATGCTTCCGGTTGTACAGCTCATTATTTTCGGCTTCGCCATAAATACCGATGTTAAACACCTTTCAACGGTGGTGTTCGACCAGTCCCAGACCCAGGAAAGCCGGGACCTGATCATATCTTTCGTGGCAACACAGTATTTTGACATAGAGCACTATGCCCAAAACTACGAAGGGGTCACCGAACTGATCCAGATGGGAACCGTAAAGGTGGGAATAGTGATCCCTCCCGATCACGCCCAAAACCTGAAGAAAGGGACTCCGGCCCAGGTACAGGTACTTGTGGACGCAACGGACTCCATGTCTTCGGCCTCCGCCATAAATGCCGCGGAACTGGTGGGTCTGAAAAGATCGGAAGAATTAAGATTCCGCGCTATGAAAGGAAAGGCGGACCCAGCCTATGATATCCGTGTAAGAGCCTGGTATAACAGGGACTTCAGATCCACATGGTTTATCGTTCCTGGAATCCTTGGCATCATTCTGACCATGACCATGCTCATGATAACTTCCATGGCCATCGTCCGGGAAAGGGAAAGGGGTACCCTTGAACAGCTTATCGTAACTCCCATGAGATCCTGGGAACTCATGCTTGGAAAGATCATTCCCTACATAACCGTTGGGTACGTTCAGCTGACCCTGGGACTTCTGGTTGGCAAATTCATTTTCAGGGTTCCCATGAGAGGCAGCATGACCCTGCTCTATGTACTTACCCTTCTTTTCATAGTGGCAACCCTGGCCTGGGGCATACTCATATCAACCATGGCCAAGACCCAGACTCAGGCCATGATAATGTCCATATTCGGTCTTCTGCCCAGCATCCTTCTTTCGGGATTCGTCTTTCCCCGGGAGGGAATGCCCCGGTTCTTCCAGGTCATAAGCAACATTCTTCCGCTGACCTGGTTTCTCCAGATAACCAGGGGGATCATGCTCAAGGGAGTTGGAATGAGTTACCTATGGCCCCAGTTCGGAGCTCTTGTGATCCTTATATCCTTTTTCCTGACGGTAAGCCTGATCAAATTCAGAAAAACTCTTGATTAACAAACTGAAACTCAGATCTGAGAGAATGTTTGAAACAGAAAAGTCACAGTCAAAAAACCTGACTTGATGATCTTATAAATCTGGGGTATCATTCAATCTATCCCCTTAATCAACTCTTTAGCTAGCTAATAAAAATATTTATTCTATAAAGAAGGGATCTGGATCATGAAAAATTTCAGGGGAGAGAAATTATTACGGTATTTCCTGTTTTTACTTATAATACTTTTCCTAACAGGACCCATGGCCGTTTTCACTTCGTCGGAGGAGGTTTCCTTAGAAAAATTTCTGCTCCTTGTCCAGCTTGAAAATAAAACTCTCAAATCATCCGCCTCGCGGCTTGAATCGACCTATTACGCCGTGAGAGCTGCCGTGTCTTCCCAAAGACCGGCTCTGGTAATTCAGGGTACCACCAACAGCATAACAAGCGAAAATGCTGAAAACACTATCTCGGCAGGTGTAACCCACCGCATAGATATCTCCGGGATTTACTCTAAACAGGAAAAAAGTGCCATTTACGGATATCTGGTACAGGCTGAAATCCACAGGAACCTGGTCAACGATATCCTCTCCTCTGCGGAATCTCTTTACTGGAGGGGTGTTATGGCCCTGGAGAACATAGACCTTTACAGGAACATCCTGAAACAGAGACAGGAAAATCTTCGTATAACTGAAGAACAGTTCAAGCAGGACCTTATTCCCATGCTTGATGTGATAAGGGCTGAAACAAAGGTGGAGGAAAGTATAAGCCTTCTTACCCAGGCAGAATCAGATTACAGAGATATCCTTGCCCAACTCTCAACCCTTGTAGCGGGACTCGAAGTATCACCCTTGAAAACCAGTCTCATTCCTCCAGATATGCCAAGGGTCGGGGATGTTGAAGAAGCCTGCTCAGACCGGCCGGACATAAGGTCTCTGGAATATGCCCTGGAAAAGGCAGGCAGAGACCTCAGTCTTGCCGCCAAAGGTCTTTCCCCCACCCTGGACGCATTCCTGGGATGGACAGCGTGGTCGGACTCGGAACGTATATCCCCTGCCGAGAACGAGATCCTTCTTTCCTTAACTCTTAATGTTCCCCTCACTGATGGAAATAACACAAAAAACCAGGTAAGAGAAAAAGAGGAAACCATAAGGGGTGCGAAAAGGGAACTTGAGGCACGCAAGGATATTGCCAGGGAGGAGATAACCCTCGCAGAGAACAGATGGGAAAAGGCTCTCGCTCTCAGAAAAAGTCGGGAAAAGCAGGCCCAACTCGCAGAAGAGGAATTGAGAATAACTACTCTTCTTTACACTGAAGGACTGGGAAGCCAGCTGGATCTTCTTAATGCCCAGACGGAACAGGTCCGGGCTAATACAGAAAGGCTTAATACCATAAAGGAACTGTACCTGGCTCTGGTGGATATGAAGCGGGCCTGCGGGACCTATGCCAGTGAGTATACGGACAGGAATGCAATAAGATACCGGGAGTGGTGATCTCCGTGAGAAAGAACAAGGGAAAAACCAGGATATTTTATTTTATAGCCATTTTATTGATCCTCGGTGGACTTTTTACAGGATTTCGTTTTATTGCTGCCAGAAGAGCAAAGAAGGAAGTCCCTCCCAGCGTTGCTGACATCCGGGCTGAGAAGGGCATTCCTGTCAAGGTCGCTGCAGTAGAAGCCCTGCCATGGCAGGTCTGGAAAAGATATTACGGACAGGTCCGGGCATCCCGGACACAGGACGTTACATCCTTCGTGAGGGAATTCATCGTTGAAGTCCCCGCCGATGTGGGAGATAAGGTCAGGACCGGAGACGTTCTTCTTGAACTGTCAACTGAAACTCAGGCCTTTGATCTTTCTGCCCGGGTTGCCGACTACCAGGAAGCAAAAAGGGACTACGAAAGAAAACTTGCTCTCAGCAAGGCCGGTGGTTTATCAAAACAGGAAGTTGAAAAAGCCTACGTAACCATGGAACAGAAAAGATCCCTTGTGAGGGACGTACAGACCAAGGTTTCACGTACAAAGGTATATGCAAAGATAGATGGGACCGTAACCTATCGGGATGCCGAGGTGGGAGAAATAGCGGAGTCGGGCAAGAGGGTAATGGCCATCGCCGACACGGAGCATCTGGAAGTTGAAGTTCTTCTTCCCCCTCTGGAAATAGGACGCATTAAAAAAGGGATCACTGTAAGAATAAGTCTACAGGACAGAACCTGCCCCGAGATGAAGGTATGCGAGGGAACCGTTCTCAGACTCGACCCCGAGGCTGATCCCAGCACCGGTTTATACAAATGTATAGTGGAGCTCACCCCTGGAGCAGACTTTTCTCCCGGATCATACGTGGAAACGGAATTTCTCATAGATGACAGGCCTCAAGTTGTACAGATACCCTACGAGATCATTGACAGGGAAGATGGTCGTTCTTTCGTGTATGTCATAGAAGATGACCGGGCTTTCAAAAGGTACGTACAGGTGGGAGAAGGAGTTGACCGGATGATGGAGATCGTTAATGGATTATCTGCAGGAGAGATCATTGTGGTAGACGGGGTAGATGACGTCTTTGACAGCGCTCAGGTATGGGTCCAGAAATAGATCAGAACCTGTTTTACCGCAGGGGACACAGAGGGCGCAGAGGGAATCCAAAATCAACAATCCAAAATTGATTTACCACTGAGAACATGGAGGTAAAAGAACAGAGCTTTTTTGATACAAATCTACTGCTCAAAATCAGACTCGATTTTGCACGAGAAAATAATGGATTGAGAGTACACAGAGTAAAAACATTAAATAATTGTTAATGAATTGGCTTTGGAAAATCTATTGAGGTATTAGGTTTTAAGATCTGGAGGTCTTCTCAGCGACCTCCGGTTCTAAGCATTACCTGCCACAAATCTACGATTATGTGGCACACAAAACTATTAACAAGGTAGTAAACCGTCCGGATGGACAATATCAAGAATAAGTATGCAGCAGGACAAATGTTTTTTGGGTTTCCTCCGCGTACCTCTGCGAAACCTCCCCGTCCTCTGCGGTAAATATGTTTAAAAGATTTTGGGTTTTATGGTTTTAATCCAAAATCTAAAATCCAAAATTAACAGTATGCTTCCAGCAAAAACAAAGGAAGCAGGAATGCACATGATTTCTGGATTCTTTCTGTAAAAGGAGAAACTGATGGGTTTAATCCGGGCTTTCATCCGCAGGCCGGTCTTAACAAGCGTAACGGTCCTAATGGCAGTATTCATAGGAATATACGCATACTTCGAACTGGGAGTGGAACTTCTTCCCCGGGTAGATATTCCCGTGGTTGTAGTCCAGACCTCCTACAGGGGTGCCGGACCCAACGAGATAGAGAACCTGGTATCCAAACCAGTTGAGGATGCCCTGGCCCAGGTGGAGGGAGTAAAGAAGATCGAAAGCTACTCCATCGAGGGTGTTTCCTTCGTGGTAGCGGAATTTGAATATGATATAAACCTTTCCGAAGCAACGCTGGATGTTTCAAACAGGGTGAAGACTATAGTCGGCCTCCTGCCCGATGATGCCGATGATCCCATCGTGGAGAAATTCGATATAAATGCCCAGCCGTTCATGACCCTTGCCATTCTTTCCTCTGCCCCTCCTGAAGAAGCGTACACTGTGGTGGAAGACAGGATACAGAGACAGATCACCCAGATAAAAGGCCTGGCCAAGGCCGATATCCTTGGAGGTATAAAACGGGAGATACATGTCTATGTAGATCCTACCGATCTGGAACAGTTCGGTATCAGCATCCATGACATTACCCGTGTTCTGGCATCAAACAACCTGAACGATCCCTCCGGCCATATAGCCAAGGGAGGAAGAGAACTCTCCATCCGTGTCCTTGGTGAGGTAGAAGACCCCAGGGAGCTGGCGGATATCAGAATTCCCTTTCAGAACGGTTATTCCGTCAGGATCGGAGACTTCGCCAGGGTTGTTGACACTACAGAGGAAAGAAGAGGATTTGCGCGTTACAAAGGGAAAAGTGCCATCTTCATCGACTGCATAGCCAGCCCCAATGCCAACATAGTGGAAATAAGCAGCAAAATAAGAGAAGAGCTGGACAGGATAAGAAAATACATGCCTCCAATGTACGAGATAATTATCACCAACGATGAATCGAGTTTCATTTCCGAGGCCGTGAGAAACGTCTTTCGTGATATGGGGTTCGGAATCCTTCTCACAGCCCTTATTCTCTATATGTTCCTCATGAGGTTCTCAGTTACCCTGGTGGTGGCTCTTTCCATGCCTACAGCCGTGATAGCAACTTTTATTCCGCTCTTTACAAGCGAAACATCCCTGAACATCATGAGTACCCTGGGATTAGCCATATCCATTGGAATACTTGTCAACAACGCTATCCTTGTACTCGAAAACATTTTCAGGTTCCGCGATATGGGCCTGGATCCCATGGAAGCAGCGGAGAGAGGTACCGGTGAAATAGGACTTTCGGTTCTCTCCACCACCGTCACCAACCTGGCCGTATTCATTCCGGTGGCCTTCATGGGAGGGATAGTAGGCCAATTCTTCAGCGACTTTGCCATCACGGTAGTCTTCGCCACTCTTTTTTCTCTCTGGGTTGCCCTGACATTTACACCCATGGTTGCTGCGCGGATACAGTACGGAGAACCTTCCAGGATCAGCAGGTTTCTGACGGGATGGTTCCAGTGGATATACTCTCATTTTGACAGGCTCCATCATGTCCTTGTGAAAAAAACCCTTGCCCACCCCTTCCTGACACTTCTTCTTTTCCTCCTTCTTTTTACAGGTTCAATAATGATCAGCGGAAAATTAGGTATGGAATTTGTACCGAGAGCCGACCAGGGAGTAGTAACGGTCCAGATATCCCTTCCCTCTGCAGTATCCCTGGAATACACAGAGAAGGTGTCCAGCCAGATAGAAAAATTTTCACAGGAACTGCCTGACGTAAAAGCAGTTGAGGTCCTGACAGGAGGTACTGGTGCAGAACAGGGAGTTAACCAGGCCAGGATAAGACTCTTCATGAACGACAGAAAGGGGCGAAAAACGACTTTCGAGATCGCAGACATTATAAGACCTTTTCTGGCCAAACTGCCGAATGTCACCCCGGTAATAAGCGCATCCACCAGTGGAGGCCCTCCCGGAAGAGCCCTGCAGATAGGTGTCATCGGGGATGAAGTCAATGAACTAAACAACATCTCACAAAAAGTGCTTCAAATAATGAGAAGCACCCGGGGAATTGTGGATGCAGATGTGAACTGGGAAATTGGCCGTCCCGAGATCAAGCTTGAGGTGAATAGGTGGAGACTGGCCCAACTGGATCTGAGCGTTTCGGAACTGGCTGATACATCGAGAGCCTATGTTACCGGCAAGGAGGCAGGTGTCTTCCGGACAGGCGGCAAGGAATACGATATCCTGGTGAAACTGGAACCGTCCAAGCTGGATAATGTATTTGACCTTCCTGGCCTCCCAGTACCGGCAAAGGGCGGTTTTGTTCCTCTGGGTGTGGTGGCCAACGTGGAATACGGACTGGGTCCCACCACCATCCTTCGAAAAGACAGAAACCGCTACATGGCCGTTGAAGCCGACGTGTCGGGAATAACCGTTGGCGAGGCCTTCAACGAACTTCTGCCAAGGGTCCAGCAGATAGAGCTACCTCCAGGTTACAGGTTCGACTTTGCCGGAGAGGTGGAAAGCATTCAGGAAAATTTCCGGTTCATGCTCCTGGCCTTCGGTATGGCAGTTGTGCTTACCTTTATGGTCATTGCAGCTATCCTGGAATCCTACCTTTTCGCATTCATAATCATGCTCACCATCCCTCTTTCGGCCATTGGGGTAATACCTCTCCTTTTCCTAACGGATATAGCCATTTCAGTATACGGACTCCTGGGAGTCATCATGCTCGTGGGACTGGTGGTGAACAACGCCATCGTCATAATCGACTATGCGGAAAGACAGCGAAGGGAAGGGATGAGACCTTACGATGCCATCCTGGAGTCATGCCGGGTAAGGCTTCGCCCCATAGTCATGGCTGACATAACTTCTATCATCGCGATGATGCCTCTGGCCCTGGGGCTCGGAGCAGGCGGTCCCTTCCGGCAGCCCATGGCCATCGTTGTAATAGGAGGTCTCCTTGCTGGCGGAACCCTTGCACTTTTTGTAATACCCCCTGTCTACGAAAGGGTCTGGGCTTTCCGGGAATGGCGTCAGAGCCGGAAACCATTCTGATCTCCATAACTCCCCATTCTTGAAGTCCAATTTTATGACTGTTGGTTTGACTTCTGGTTCCTTACTTTTCTATTAAAAAGAGATATACTCAAGACACATCGAATGTCAGGAGGTATCTGCATGCTTGTTTTCGGACCTGTTCCTTCGAGAAGGCTTGGGAAAAGCATTGGAATAAACCATATTCCGCCAAAGACCTGCCCCTATTCCTGCATCTACTGCCAGGTGGGCAGGACAAACACCATGATCATCGACCGGAAAGCCTTTTACGACCCTGAAGTTGTGGTTATCGAGGTTAAAAATAAAATAGCCCTTTCAAGGGAAAAGGATGAACAGATAGATTACCTTACCTTCGTTCCCGACGGGGAGCCAACCCTTGATGTAAACCTGGGCCTTATGGCTGGCATGCTCAAAGATACCGGTATCCCCCTGGCCACCATATCCAATGGTTCTCTCATATGGATGGAAGATGTCCAGGCCGACCTGCAAAAACTGGACTGGATTTCACTCAAAACCGATTCGGTGGTAAAGGATGCATGGAAAAGGGTTGACCGCCCGCATGGTCAGCTGGACCTTAAGAGGATCCTTGATGGTTACCTGGATTTTGCAGAAAAATACAAGGGTAAACTGAATACGGAGACCATGCTTGTCAATGGCATAAACGACTCGGAATATTCTCTTAAGGAGACAGCTGCCTTCCTGGCCGATCTCGACCCGGACATTGCCTATATTTCCATCCCCACCAGACCGCCGGCAGAGGAAAAGGTCCTTCCGGCTGATGAGGAGACTTTAAACAGAGCCTTTCATATCTTCTCTGAACGATTGAACAAGGTGGAACTGTTATTCGGTTACGAAGGAAATGAATTCGCCGCCACGGGCAATGCCTCTGATGATATTCTGAGCATTACCGCCGTCCACCCCATGAGATCGGATGCAGTGGAGGAACTGCTGAAGAACTCGGGAGAAAACTGGAGCGTTGTAAAACAGCTGGTATCTGAAGGAAAGCTTCTGGAACTGCACTACCGGGAAAAGGTGTTCTATCTGAGGTCAATGAAGAAAAAATAATACAAGGACACAAGGCCAACCTTCAAGAGAAAGAAATCTGCTACAGAGCACCAGGAGGTAAAAACCTGATATCTATGATAGATATTCTCTGCTATACCAGTCAATATACCAATTCAGGAATTCTCTGTGCTCTCCTCTGCTTTCCGGTAAGGCCTCTGAAACTAGATGATGGATGTGATCCCATTGATTTATGCATCCGAGTCGGATATACATATCCTCAAGACGTTCCTTTAGAACTTCAAATAATGGCAGCGGAACAGGAAAACCCCAATCTGAAGGATCTTCAGATTTGATTATCAGCGAAACGATACTTCTCAAACATTTTTCACAAAGACCACAGTTCTTTTCAGCGTTACCACTCATGTTATCCAGACATACCCTCATAAAGGGCTTATCCTGTCCGAGTTTGCTCCTGCAATAATCTACAATAGATTGAACCTTATCCGCACAAAAAAAATCAATTCCCTCCGCAACTACCCTGATACCACTAACTTTTAACCTGGGCTCCAGGTAAGGATGAGCCCCCCATTGGATATATGCCACTTTATTTGCTATAGAAGAAGAAAAAATAACATTATCCCAGCCGTTATAAACAGCAAGGGGAAAAGCCAGACCGGAAAGGCCAAGACCGTGCTGCACTGTACCATACCAGGGTTTCAGTTCAGGGTGTTCCTTATGTATATCACCACACCGCAACAGGCGAAAAACATTTGCGCTTACCCTCTCTGTTTTAAAATCAAAAGAAGATGCAAAATTATCGACCTGAGAACATACCGTTTCCCAAGCCTGATCATTATTCAAGGCAATGTCGTGACCGCGTATAGTAAGAAGTATAGTTCTGTCAGGATCTGCATGTAGAGCCGAATAGGTCGAATCCACTCCTCCGGAAAAGAAAAGCACCTGAGACAGGTCTGTATTATTTTTTCTCCTGGAAGTAGAAGTTAAAGTTTCTGGAATAAGCCGGCCTTCCCAGGGTACATTCGGATACAGGGTCCGGAAACCTTCCTTTATCTGTTCCAGGCTGGCGAACATATCTTCATCCATGGAATCCACCTTATATGTTCCGCCCAAAAACCAGAGAAGGGGAATAACATTGAGTAGAAAAGGTGTTATCACTATTGAAAGATCCAGTTCCCGAAGGTCGATATCGGCATCGTACTCTAGGGTAAAGGGCTGCCTCATCCGATCCGCAAGAGGAGTTCCCGGAAATACTGTGGCTTTTTTCTGATGAACATCTACATGGGAAATAATGTTATCTATTTTCAATTAAGTCCTCCCTGCAGGAACCATGATCCAGAATTTTCATTCTTTCAGGGCCCATAATTATGAATAATTTTATTTACAGGATTTTTCAGCACAATAAAGTCATATTTTCTCCAACTGAAGAATATATCTCTTTTCATACCAGTCAATATACCAGTTGAGGAATTCCCTGTACTCTCCATGGCTTTCCGGCAAAGCCTGTAAGGCCAGATGGTGGATGCGGTCCCAGATATATTTATTGGACCTGGGAATAGTCATGGTTAAAAGGCAGTTCTTCACACTGTTGAATACCGGATCAGGAACAGGAAAACCCCAATCTGAGGGATCTTCATACCTGATAATCAACGAAACTATCCCTCTGAGACACTTCTCACAAAGGGTGCAATTCTTAACAGGATTGCCGTTCATGTCATCCAGACATATTCTCATGGAAGGCCTGGTTAAGCCAGGGTTATTCCTGTAAAAATCAACAATTGCCATGATTTTATCTGCCCAGATCAACTCTGTTCCTTCCGAGATCACCTTCGTGTCATTTGCTTTGAGCCTCGGTTCAAGAAAAGGATGGGAACCCCATGGAACATGGGTCACTTTCTCTCCCACTGAAGAGGAAAAGAGGATCCTTTCCCACCCATTGTAGACGGCAAGGGGGAAGGCCAGACCCACTAATCCCGGCCCATGCTGCACCATTCCATACCATGGTTTTAAAATGGGGTATTCTTTGTGTATATCTCCGCATCTTAAAAGACGGAACACGTTAGCCCTTACCCTTGCGGTTCTGAAACTGAACGAGGAGGCAAAGCTGCCCACTCGAGAACATACTGTTTCCCACGCACTGTCGTTATTCAGGGCAATATCATGACCCCAAACGGTCAGAAGAACCGTCCTGGCGGGATCTGCATTTATTGCAGAATAGCTAGAATCCACACCTCCGGAAAAGAAAAGGACCTGGGACAAGTCTGTGTTATTTTTTCTCCTGGGAGTAGAAGTTAAAGTTTCCGGGATAAGCTGGCCTTCCCAGGGTACATCAGGATAAATGGCCCTGAACCCTTCCTTTACGAGCTCAAGACTGGAGAAAAGATCTCCATCCATGGAATCCACTTTGTAACTTCCTCCAAGAAGCCAGAGAAGGGGAATTACGTTAAGTAAAAATGGGGTGATCACTATTGAGAAGTCCAGTTCTCTCAGATCGATATCTGCATCATACTCAACGGTGAAGGGCTGTCTCATCCGTTCAGCAAGAGGAGCTCCCGGAAAAACCGTGGCTTTATTTATTCCTATATCAATATGGGAAATAATATTATTCATTCTCAATAAATTCTCCTACTTGTATCCCAGATCTCTGATTTTTGATCTTCCTGGCTGACTGATAATAAATAGCCTTGCATAACACTATCTATTAGAAAACAAGATCCTATCTTTCCACTTAAACCATGTATTTGTTTTCGTACCAGTCAATAAACCAGTTGAGAAATTGCCTGTATTCTCCATTGCTTTCTGGTAAAACCAGTAAAGCCAATTCATGAATTCGATCCCATATATATATCCACCCAGGTTCAATAGAAATTTTGGGAAGATCTTTTTTTAGAACCTCAAACAATGTTTTCGAAACTGGAATACCCCAATCCGCAGGATCTTCACACCTTACTATCAACGACAGGATACCCCTGAGGCATTTTTCGCAGGAAGTACAGTTTTTTACAGCACTCCCCTTCATATCATCAAGACATATCCTCAGTAAAGGCTTTTCCTGTTCCGGATTCTGTTTGAAGAATTCGACCATGGCTGCAACCTTGTCTGGCCAGGTGAGTTCTGCACCTTCTGAAAATACCTCTATTCCGCTAACCTTTAGATTAGGCTCCAGAAAATAGTGTGCCCCCCACGGAACATGCTTTGCTTTAACACCCTCTGAAGAAGAAAAGATCACCCTGTCCCACCCATTGTAAATTGCTAGGGGAAAACCCAGACTCGATAGACCTATGCCATGCTGTACTGTTCCATACCATGGTTTAAGAATCGGGTATTCTTTATGGATATCCCCACATCTTAAAAGTCCAAAAACATTTGCACTGACCTTGGCAGTCCTGAAGTCGAACCGGGAAGCAAAAGAATCCACCTGGGCACATACTGTTTCCCACACCTGGTCATTATTCAAGGCAATGTCGTGACCGCGTATAGTAAGAAGTATAGTCCTGTCAGGATCTGCCTGTAGAGCCGAATAGGTAGAATCCACCCCTCCTGAAAAGAAAAGAACCTGAGACAGGTCTGTATTATTTTTTCTCCTGGAAGTAGAAGTTAAAGTTTCCGGGATAAGCTGGCCTTCCCAGGGTACATCCGGATAAAGGGTTCGGAATCCATCCCTAACAAGTTCAAGGCTGGAGAAAAGATCCTCATCCATGGAATCCACCTTATATGTTCCGCCCAGAAACCAGAGAAGAGGAATAACATTGAGTAGAAAAGGTGTTATCACTATGGAGAGATCCAGTTCCCGAAGATCGATATCTGCATCGTACTCTATTGTGAAGGGCTGTCTCATCCGATCCGCAAGAGGAGTTCCCGGAAATACTGTGGCTTTTTTCTGATGAACATCTACATGGGAAATAATGTTATCCAGATTCAAGGGATGTTCTCTCCATTTCTCAATCTCAAAGGATCGGGTTTTTTCTGCAGGAAATATGAATTATCATTATAATATATAAAATTCCGGCAGAACAAGCCAAGACAATATAGTCAATCCGAAATTAAAATATTCCAGCAATTGTCCGTGGCCATAGTAATTGCTGATGACAATTGAGACAGGTGCGTGATCAACTATTCTTAATCTGAACGATGTTGAAAAGGAACAACGCTCCCCTTCTCCTGAAATCTCCGTTGATAAAGATTTTCTTTCCCGTAAGGATTGGGAAAAAATTCTTATCTCTGCATGGGAAAAAACCTTTTCAGGACGCAGGATCAACATAACAGATGATTTTTTTGATCTTGTAGGGACCGATTCTGCAGCAGTTCTGGGGATCAGAATGAGGAAACATCTTGAAGAGATCTCAGGAAGGGATTTCTATCTTTCTCTTCTTTTTGAAAACCCTACAATAGAAAGCCTTGCTTCGGCACTTGAACAATGGCAACAGGACCCTGAAAAATGGGCCTCCCTCGTAAAGATCAAGGATGGGGATGGATCCTTTCCTCTCTTCTGTTGCCATCCCATAGAGGGGAATGCTATCTGGTATATGGAAATGGCCAGAGAACTGCCTTCATGGCAGAAAGTATATGGGCTGGAGGCACCTGGTATGGATAAACTTCAGTTTCCCCTTTTCACCATGGAGGATCTGGCTGCTTTCCATATTAAGGAAATGAAAAAGGTGCAGCCCCATGGCCCGTATTTTCTCACCGGTTATTCCTTTGGGGGCCTTTTAGCATTTGAAGTGGCCCGCCAACTTGAATGTTCAGGAGATAATGTTGGGTTACTGGCTATTATTGACCGGTCAAAGCCTGCGGCCGCCCCCAAAATAGCAGGTGGGGCAATCTGTCCTGCTGAATTAGCCTGTGAAAGGGGATTTTCTTTTTCGGACCGCTTCCATTCTCACTGGTACTGGACCAATAAATGGATAAGAATGGAGTTCCGGAAATCTCTTGCTTTCTTTATGCGGATTTTTAATCCCAGGATTCCCTTCATGCGAAAAATAATGAGGGATGTTTCCTATTTTATGATGATGTTATATCAACCAGCTTCTGTTTATAACGGTGATATGCTCCTGTTACGCCAGGAACCGGAGAAGAGACCCTCTAACAGACAGGCAGAACGATATTATCGGGAAGACTACGGATGGAGCGATTATGTCTGTGGCAAAATACAGATCAGGCATATCCCGGGAGAAGATCACCAGGGTCTCATGAGCAGGCCCTATGCTGCCATTATATCTTCAATGATGGAGGAAGCCATCGAAGAAGCCAGAGGCAGATGTTGTCTGGAGTCAGACCAAAGAGAATAATTCTTTTCCTGAAGGAAATAATCGGCAATAAAAATGAACAAAGGGCCGTTTTAATCCGGCCCTCCCTTTATTCAGGAACAGCCTCCGCAGGAGGAACAATCTTCCGGACAGCTGGAATGGCCCTCTTGCATATCCTCAAGAACGGGCAGATAAAGATCCAGGATCTCCTGGATATCACCTGCACATCAGGTTCCGGAAGGATTCATTACTGCACAGTTCCCTCCCGTACAGGCTCCGGTGATTCTCTTTATATCCTCAAGGCACCGAGCCTCATCGAGTGTTATTGCGGAAAGGATCTGCATTTTGTTGACATTTTTACAGTAACAAACTGTCGCTGTGCCGCCTTTTTCAAGCCATGACATCTGTCTTTCTCCCCCTGTCTTTTTGGTTAGTGTTTATCTATGAATTCCTCAACGGCAGCCTTTATTCTGTCCCGGACAATTCTGGACCTGGCCACCGTTTCATCCCATTCTCCCCTGAATACACCCATATCTTCAAAAGGCCAGTTGATCTTTTCATGCTGCCCCGGAAATATGGGACACCTGACAGCTTTGGCCTCGTCACATACGGCTATGACAAAGTCGTATGTCCTGCCCTCTTCGAAGAACTCCATTATACTGTTAACTGCGTTTCCGGAAATATCGAGCCCTACCTCTTTCATTATTTCCACTGCCAGGGGGTTTACTCCCGAACCCGGTTCAAGGCCGGCACTCTCGGCTTCAAAACGGTCTCCGCCAAGCATATTCAGGAAAGCCTCACCTATCTGGCTTCGAGCCGAATTCTGTCCGCATATGAATAAAACACGAATTTTATCCCTCATTCTCATTGGCCTTCTGTATGTTTCATGATCATCAGAACGTATCTGTCTGTTTTTAAGTTTTTGTAATAACACTCATTTTGACGGTCCTGGCAGAGTTTAATACAGCCAGAAGGGCCACACCAACATCGGCGAATACTGCTTCCCAAAGTCCCGATATGCCAGCCAGGCCAAGGACAAGGACTAACCCCTTAACTCCAAGGGCAAGGCTTATGTTCTGCCAGACTATCCTTCTGGTCTGCCGGGCTATGGATATAGCATCTGCAACCTCCGAAGGTCTGTCGCTCAGGATTACCAGGTCTGCAGTTTCCACTGCTGCAGCTGAACCCATACCGCCCATGGCTACTCCAACATCGGCGATGGCAAGGGATGGGGCATCATTAATGCCATCCCCTACAAAGAGTACATTCCCTCCAGCTTTGTTTCGGATGTTCTTTATTTCCTCAACCTTTTCGTGGGGAAGAAGTTCCGCCCTGTAATCGTCTATTGCAAGGGCTGCAGATACGGTTGTTGCCACTCCATACTTGTCGCCTGTAAGCATATGAACCGTCCTGATTCCCATTTCTTTCAGTTTCCTTACTGCAAGGAAAGCATCTTCGCGGATTACATCAGAAACCACAAGGTAGCCCTGGTATGAACCATTCAGGGCAACATGCACCACCGTTCCACCTTCTTCAACATGGGGTACGACTATACCCCTGTTTTCAAGAAGGACTGCTTTCCCAGCGAGGATAAAATGCCCATCATCTTCTGCTCGAACACCCTCTCCAGGTATCTCTTCCATTTCAATATTTATTGATGCCGGTTTCTTACCATAGGCTTTCATTATTGACCGGGCAATAGGGTGATTAGAGTTCATCTCAGCCATTGCTACGGTTGTCAGAAGCTCCTCGGGAGTCACCCCGGCAACCGGCCGCAGTGAAGTCACTTTAAATACCCCTTCTGTTAAAGTTCCCGTCTTGTCAAAGATAACTGAAGTCACCTCAGTAAGAGCATCCAGAACGTTACCTCCTTTTACGAGAAGTCCAAGCCTGGATGCTGCGCCTATCCCTCCGAAATATCCCAGGGGAATACTTACCATCAGGGCGCAGGGACAGGATATTATCAGCAGCACCAGGGCTCGATATATCCAGGAGGGAAAGGTCCCGAATCCCAGAATGGGTGGAAGAAGGGCCACAAAAAGGGCCAGGATAACCACAGCCGGGGTGTAATACCGGGCAAACTTTGTGATAAATCTTTCAGTGGGAGACTTCTGTGCAACTGCAAATTCGACCAGTTCAAGGATCCGGGCAATGGCGCTCTCCTTATATGGCGATGTAACCCGGATGGTAAGGACTCCCGTGAGGTTGATACTTCCTCCATAAAGGGAGTGCCCAACTTCTGCTGAGACAGGTACAGGTTCACCCGTCAGGGGAGATTTATCCACATGGGAAGATCCGGTGATCACCATTCCATCCAGAGGGATCTTCTCTCCCGGTTTTACTATCAGCATATCTCCGGGATTAACAGTGTCCGGAGAAACAGTTATGATCTGGTCCCCTTTGAGAAGGTTGGCGAAGGCCGGTTTTGATGCAAGAAGTGATTTTATGGATTTTCTGGAATTTGAGGCTGCCACATCCTGAAAGAATTCACCGACCCGGTAAAAGAGCATAACCCCCACGGCCTCTCCGAAGAACCCCAGGGCAATAGCCGCAAAAGTGGCAAGGGTCATGAGGAAGAACTCATCAAAAAGATTTCCCTGAATGATGTTCCTGAAAGCAGATTTAATAACACTCAGGCCACAGATAAGATAGGCCGAGAGGAACACAGAATAGTAACCCAGGGAATAGGGAGTGGCTTTCAATTTTTCCCCAAAGACTATCCCTCCCATAAAGAGCAGGCCTGCAAGAAGGAGTTTCTTTATTTCGGGAAGGTTCTCCCTGTTAAAAATCGCTGACATGATACTCCCTTGCCCGGGAACAGCAGGAGCCATATCCTCTTCAGCAAAGATCTCCTCCACTTCCACATCCGGCTCTATCTTTTGGATAACCTTCAATATGGTTTCGAGGCCTATGTCTTCCCCATACATATTCAGAAGGGACTCGTCAAAATCTATGGATGCGCCGCTGACACCGGGAAGACTCCCGAGAACCTGTTCCATTGTAGCGGTGCAGCCTCTACAGCAGAGGTTTATCA
Organism: Acetomicrobium hydrogeniformans; assembly: GCA_016841745.1. GTDB lineage: Bacteria > Synergistota > Synergistia > Synergistales > JAFGMB01 > JAENYO01. Next base: position 2,947 of record JAENYO010000003.1, on the reverse strand, counting down.
ATCTATATTGTTTCATTTCATTCCTCCGTTACTGAGGATCTTATGCATTTTCTGTTCGGATATTACCCTGCCATCAAACCAAATATGGTTCCTGCAATAGTTGAAAGAACCACCACAAGGCTAACATAGACCACCGTTTTTTTCGTTCCTATAACACTTCTGATGACAAGCATGTTGGGTAGGGAAAGGGCCGGACCTGCCAGGAGAAGGGCCAACGCCGGCCCCTTACCCATTCCTGCGCCAAGAAGGCCCTGGAGAATAGGCACCTCCGTAAGAGTTGCAAAGTACATAAAAGCACCGGCAATGGAAGCAAAAAAGTTAGAAAATACCGAATTTCCACCCACAAGGGAAGCAACCCAATGGCTTGGGATCAGAGCCTCATGGCCAGGTCGTCCAAGAAGGAACCCTGCCACCAGAACTCCGCCAAAAAGAAGGGGAAGTACCTGAAGGGCATATCCCCAGGTAGAACTCATCCATTCCTTTCTTTCTTCTTTGGAGAACCATATAACTGTTGAAGCCACTATAGAGATAAGAGCAGCGGCGGCTATATACCACTTGATCGAATAAGCAGCCGCCCAGAAACCCACCGGCACCTTTGGTGCAGCCCAGTTGGCAAAGACAAGAAAAATAACCATGCTGGCCATGTGCCATACTGTCTTCCAGAGAGGCCTACCGCTTTCATCTTCTTCGATCCGGGCAAAGCCTGTCTGACGTTCCCTTTCCTCATGACGAAAGATAAAGGCCATGGATATACCGATGATAACACTGAAGGCAATAGCCCCAACAGCCCTTGCAATGCCCATCTCAAGACCGAGGACACGGGCTGTAAGTATTATGGCAAGAACATTTATGGCAGGGCCGGAATAGAGGAAAGCCGTTGCCGGGCCAAGTCCTGCTCCGCGCGTGTAGATACCTGCAAAAAGAGGAAGAACTGTACAGGAGCAGACAGCGAGGATCGTACCTGAGACGGCGGCAACACTGTAGGCGACCATCTTTTTTGCCTCGGCTCCAAGATACTTCATCACCGACTGCTGGCTTACAAATACGCTAATGGCTCCCGCAATGAAAAAGGCCGGGACAAGACACAGAAGAACGTGCTGACGGGCATACTCATGCATCATGGCAAGGGCTTCGATAGCACCGCTGGTTATCCTTGCACTGTCAACGGGAAGGAAATAGAAAAGGGCAAAGAAAAGAAATATATACAGGAACTTCTTTTTGTCTTCCATCTATAATAAAACCTCCATTAGGTGAAAATTTATTCACATATATTCTTTAAAAGTTCCCCGATGATTTAACTCCACCGGGGTTTTTATTAACCTGTACAGGCATATATAAATTGAGGCACTACTTTGACAGCAATTCCTTCATTCTGTCTTCGGTCGGGACCTTGCCAGCCACTACAACCTTGCCGTCAATTACAAGACCGGGGGTTGACATTACACCGAACTGCATTATATCCACTATCTCCGTTACCTTCTCAAGCTCATAATCGATACCAAGATCTCTGGCTGCTTTCTCTGCCACCTCGGTCATTTTCTTACACTTTGCACATCCCGTACCAAGAATCTGTATCTTCATTTTAAAACCACCTGCCAATTTTAGATTTGCGATTTTGGAATAGAATTCATTAAAACCCCAAGGGTCAAAACCTCAACCCTTAAAACATATTTACCGCAGAGGCCGCAGAGAGCGCAGAGGAAATCGTTTAACTTCCTGATAACTGCGCAAAATGGTGGACCAATTTTGCACGACGTAATTCCTGAATCTCTGAGAATCTCTCATAGTACCCTCGCGTAGGATGGGCTTCAGCCCATCGACACTAACCTTATCTTTTCTGATGGACTGAAGCCCATCCTATCGAAAACTTCGGTCAATGAAATAAAACTTATTTCTCAGTCTGACAGCTGCAGGACAACAACGAAGTTTGAGGATCTTCTCCCTGCACCACTAGTTCAACACATTTAAGGAGGGTAGTCAGGCACTTCATTCTGAGGCTGTAATAGATATGAAGGCCATCCCTTCGGTCATCAAGGATATCAAGATTTTTCATGAGAGTCAGGTGTTTGCTTATGCTGGTTCTGTCAAGGGTAAACTTCTCGGCTATGTCACAGACGCACATTTCACCGCCTGCAAGGACCTCAACAATTCCGAGACGTACCGGATGGGCCAGTCCTTTAAGGATGGCCGCTTTCTTGTTCTGTATCTGATCACTCATTCTGATGACCTCACCTCCAAATATGTGAATATGTTACCACATAGTCACATATACTGCAAGAAAGTGAAAACATTTCGAGACTCTGCCTTTTTGACTTGCTCCAAACCTGATAAATTTACCTTTGGATTTCAACGGGGAAAGGTCTTTAGCCTGTCTTTTAAGGAAAGAAATATCAATAAACTGTCACTTCAAGAACGGATTCCTATTTTGATAAACTTAAATCGCTACTGTCCAATTTACTTTCAGACCAACAGGAGCTGTTCCGGCTAAGGTATCAGGAGCAGCGTAGCATAAGGTTCATCCAGCCATCCCTTGATATTTCTTCTGTAGATAAAGAGATTCAGCCTCGTCATTACAGCCATATTCGAAAAGGACTACCCTGCTTTTGGAAAATGGCAAAACTATTTTATTACTACCAAGGCTATAAGGACTGTCCAGATCTGAAAATGATAACCCGAATTTCAGGGGGCATTTAATTTTTCCAAAAAGGTCATTTTGGACAAGTGTGTTCCTGTATAATAAACGCCATGACGATATCTTGAGTGTTCTCTGTCAGTATGTGTGATTTCTGATATCGATTGAAGCTATTAAAACAGGCGATGAAATGGTAGAAAAGAACCCCCTTAATTACAGTAATCCCAAATGGTGTTTCTTTTTCTTCCGCTAAAGGACAAACCCGAGAGAGTTGGAGGAGGCCTACATGTTGAGTTCAGACACTATCAAAGCTGT
>JAENYO010000008.1 GCA_016841745.1 Acetomicrobium hydrogeniformans | reverse complement strand
AGCGTTCGTCCTGAGCCAGGATCAAACTCTCCAGTTAATCCTGTCTGGCTCGCTCAAATCTGATATACCGTATTCTTTTGCCAAGTTTCCCGTTGCCCGCGCTGATGGGCAACAGCGAAGAATATACCACGGGTTTCTCAGTTATGCAAGCCCCAATTCTCATTTTCATTGAAAGATTTTTCCCTGTCCGGGAATGGTATAATTCATCGTGTTTCGATATTATAAGCTTTACCCTCAAGTTTTGTCTACATCTACCGGACCATACTGGTATTAGAGGGTATTACGCTCTGCTACAGGAGGATCTATATGGGAAAGGCAAAACATAATAAAAAAACTGGAAAGGCTTCACATTTTTCTTTTTTAAGATTCATTGTCTACAGTATTATTTTCATTATCCTTATTTCTGCTGCTGGCGGATTGATATATATGTCCTTATATATAAAGAATGTTTCGGCAGATCTTCCATCTGATGATGAAATGCTGTTACACAAAGCAAGCAGAGCAAGTGTCATCTATGACAGAAATGGAGAGATCATTGCAAAACTATTTCTTGAGAACCGGTCCCCCATCCTCTTGCAGGAGATATCCCCCTGGATGATCAAGGCTACCCTTGCTGCCGAGGATTCCTCTTTCTACAAACATCCCGGCATGAAAATCACAGCGATTCTAAGGGCATTCTGGGTAGATATTATGCATCAGGATGTAAGGCAGGGGGGGAGCACCATCACCCAACAGCTGGCAAGAAATCTTTTTTTGACCCAGGAAAGAACTCTGGAAAGAAAGGCAAAAGAACTCATACTGGCAATAAGGCTCGAGGGACTCTTTTCAAAGGACAGGATACTGGAAATGTACCTTAACACTATTTATTTCGGTCATGGTGCATGGGGTATAGACACGGCATCGAAGACTTATTTCGGGAAGAATGCTTCGGATCTTACAGCTGCCGAAGCTTCTATGCTGGCTGGACTTATAGCAGCTCCAAGCCGTTATACACCCCTGAAATCTCCTGAAAAAGCGAAACAGAGACAATTATACGTTGTTCGAAGACTCACAGACCTTGGATGGATATCTGAGGATGAAGCTCAAAATGCAATAAATGAAGAGATCACTTACAGACATACCCCTAACAAGGCTGAAGAATATAATAAGGCACCATATTTTGTCTCTGACCTTCTCTTCTCATCCCTTCTTCCCACGTATGGGAAGGATGCCGTATACAAAGGTGGCATGGGAATACATACAACACTCGATCTGAGGCTGCAGGAAGCAGCTGACAGCGCTATCAGTAAAATGAAGACCGAAGGTGCGATCATTGCGATTGATCCGGACACTGGAGAGATCCTGGCCATGTCAGGAGGGAAGGATTTTAACCAGAGCAAATTCAACAGGGCTGTGCAGGCTTACAGGCAGCCGGGTTCTGCATTCAAACCTATTGTTTACGCTGCAGCTTTTGAAAACGGAATAATGCCTATTGACCATATTCTGGACGCACCTATATCTTTTGATCACCAGGGTCCTGATGATGAAACATGGTCACCTGGTAATTACAGCGGTAATTTCCATGGGGAAGTAACTATAATAGAAGCACTTACCCATTCCTATAACACCGTTTCAGTAAGGACAGCCGAGATGATCGGGATCGCGCCGGTCCTTTCAATGGCACGTAGAACTGGAATAACTTCCCAGTATCTTCCTCACGATCTTTCAGCCTCTCTTGGAAGTGCCAGTATTACCCCCCTGGAGCTGGCCGTGGTCTATTCATCTTTTGCAAATGACGGGAAGCGGGTTCATCCCTTCTCCATCAGGCATATAGAAGACAGGACAGGCCAGGTACTGGAATCCCATCAACCAATGCTTACCCAGGCCATATCCGCACAAACTTCAGTGGTTATGAGATCACTCCTTATGGACGTTGTCAAAGCAGGGACCGGTCAGAGATGCAGGATCCCGGAGTATGACGTTTTCGGAAAAACGGGTACAACAAACGAATTTATGGATGCATGGTTTGCGGGTGGTGTACCTGGACTGGTAACAGTTGTCTATGCTGGAAACGATGATCACAGCACCATAGGCAATAAAGCCACAGGAGGGGTAATTGCAGGACCAGTATGGAAGGATTTCATGGCAAAAGCTGTTGTTTTACTAAACCTTCAAAAGAAGTTTCCAGTTCCTCCTGCCAGTGAAGTTCAACTGGTAAGGATTTGCAGGGATACAGGTTATCTTGCCACTTCAACCTGTCCAGCTACCGATATCTACCTGCCCCTTGAAAATATACCTGAATCCTATTGTCCAACCCATGGAGGAGATGCATACCTTGCACAAGATGACCCAAGGGCTCCCAGGGTACTCCTTCTACCGGACGATTCCGAACTCTATGGTCAATACAGGAAGGGGTATACCGGGAAGATGCCCATGGATCGAGTTGTAGAAACTACCGTGATAAAGGGAAACAAGGCTCCGAAACTTCCTGCTAAAAAAACGGATCCCTATAAAAAGGATCCCAGTTCACCCGAAGAGATTGAAAAAAAGTATCAGGATCTATTAAAACAGTATGGCATTACAGATTAGCTAACACTTCAAAACAAAAAAGTCCGCCCGGTTTTTTCGGGTGGACCTTTTTGTTTTGAATAATAATAGCTATCCGCGGAGACTGTTAAGAAGAATTTTCTGTTCAACAGATGCAACAAGTTTTCTCGTGTAGGAAACAGTGTCTGGATTGATACTCATGCTGTCAATACCCTGTCTGACAAGGAATTCTGCAAAGTCCGGGTAAAGTGACGGTCCCTGACCACATATGGAACATGTCTTTCCATATTTGTGGGCTGCCTTGATAAGGATTTCAATGGCCCTCTGGACTGAGATGTTTCTCTCATCGAAATAGCCCATATTATTAAGTATACCTGAATCTCTGTCCACTCCCATAACCAGTTGGGTAAGATCATTACTGCCAATGCTGAATCCGTCAACAAGCTGGGCAAATTCTTCAGCGGCAAAAACTACAGAAGGAACTTCGGCCATTATCCATAGTTTAAAAGAAGAATTCTGTATCAGGCCTTCAGAGGCCATTATAGTCTTGACCCGCTCAAGTTCCCAGGTAGTCCTTACAAAAGGAAGCATTACCCACACGTTAATAAGGCCATACTCTTCACGAACCTTCCTTATTGCATTGCATTCCAGTCTAAAACCTTCCTCGTATTCAGGTGATATGTACCGGGAAACTCCCCGCCATCCTATCATGGGGTTATTCTCTATTGGTTCGACTTCTTCTCCGCCCTTCAGTCCCCTGAATTCATTAGTTCTGAAATCACTCATCCTGACCACTATGGGTCGAGGGTAGATCTGTTGGGCAACTGCGGTAATCCCTTCCGCCATTTTTTCAATAAGCAATTTCCCCTGGCCTGTCTTAACAAGATACATGGGGTGGATCCCCACCATATTGGTAAAGATGAATTCGGTTCGCATAAGGCCGATCCCGTCAAAGGGCAGGCCCAGATACTTGCTTATAATTGAGGGCTCACCGAGGTTCATATATATCTTTGTCCCGGTAATGGGAGCAAGCTTGTTAACAAGGTCAGCGGACGTTATCTGGGTAGAGGGTTCACTGACCTTTGCAGCCTCTTCGACTGCCGCCTGCGTTTTCCCTTCAAAGACAACACCCCTTGTGGCATCCACTGTTACGATCATACCTTCCTCGAGGTTCGTGGTACCACTCTTCGAACCAACAATACATGGTATTCCCAGTTCTCTGGAAACGATGGCAGCATGGCAGGTCCTTCCGCCTTCATCGGTGACCACAGCAGCAGCTTTTCTCATGGCCGGAACCATGTCAGGATTGGTCATGCCAGTTACAAGAATGTCACCCTGGGTCACCCTTGCTATCTCGTTCAGGTCTTTGATTATTATGACAGGACCAGATGCTATACCAGGTGATGCCGCCAATCCCCGGACAAGGACGTTGAGTTTTTCTTCCCTAGGAGTTTTCATTTCTGTTTTTACCTCCCCAAGAGTAGTAATGGGTCGAGCCTGAAGAATATAGAGTTCATTCGTATCATTATCCAGAGCCCATTCAATATCCATAGGTTGAGAATAGATCTCTTCTATGGCTATTGCTGCACGATATAACTCCATTAATTCTTTATGGACAAGGGAGCTTTCAGTAACCGCATCAGGTCCCAGGTACTCCCTTACAGGTACATCGATTGTACCAATACCATCATCCCTGTTCACAATCATCAGGTTCTTTTCAGCTATGAACTGATCCTTGATCCCGAACACCTTTTTATCAAGAATGTACTCATCGGGGGTGACACTGCCAGAGACGACCGCCTCGCCAAGCCCCCAGCTTGAGTTGATCATAATCTCACTGCGATCATTGGAAATCGGGTTAGCAGTGAACATTACTCCAGCCTTGCCGCTATTTACCATTTTCTGTACAACAGCGCTTAAGGAAACATCAAAATGGTCATAGCCCTGTTGTTCCCTGTAATAGGTTGCTCTTGCAGTCCAGAGGGAAGCCCAGCATCTCTTTACATGGCTTATGACCTCAACATTGGTATGGATATGAAGATAGGTATCCTGCTGACCAGCGAATGAAGCATCAGGAAGATCCTCCGCGGTGGCAGAGCTTCTGACCGCCACTTTAAGATCCTTAAGATGGCACCTTTCACATAGTTCATCGTAGGCTGAACTGATTTCATTTTCAATGTCTACAGGAGTAGATGATCCCAAAATAAGATCTCTTATTTCTGAACATTTACTGGAGAGATCGTCCGAGTTCTCAAAATGGATGGAGGAAATGATACTTCGTATCTTATCCCTGAGTCCGGCCTTTTCGATAAAATCCGAGTAAGCTCCGGCAGTTACACAGAAACCTGGTGGAACCTTAGCACCATGAGATGTAAGTTCCCCTAGATTTGCCCCCTTTCCACCTACAAGAGGAATATCTTTTTTGGATATTTCATTGAACCACTTGATGTATTTCCGGGTCAGTTTGAACAACCCCTTTCTTATTTTATAAGACCCAACTGCGCATGAGCTGCAGATATTCTTGCTACCGGAACTCTGTAGGGAGAACAGCTTACATAGTTCAATCCCAGGGAGTGACAGAAGGCAATGCTATCCGGGTCGCCCCCATGTTCACCACATATACCAATGGACATATCAGGTTTGACTTTTCTTCCCTTTCGCACGGCAAGAGACATTAGGAATCCGACCCCTTTCCTGTCGATGCTATTGAAGGGATTTTCCTTCATAATACCCTTTTTCACATACTTAAGAAGGAACTTGGCCTCAGCATCGTCCCTTGATATTCCAAGGGTTGTCTGAGTAAGGTCATTGGTACCGAAACTGAAGAATTCGGTTTCCTCCGCCAGTTCGTCCGCCACACAAGCTGCCCTGGGTAATTCTATCATGGTTCCTGTTTTGTAATACAGTTCCAGTCCGGAAAGTTTCTGGAAATCGCTGGCGATCTGTTTTATCATTTCTTTAATAGAAAGAAGTTCTTCGATAACACTAACCAGGGGAACCATTATTTCAGGTGCGGCGTCTATCCCCTTTTTTTTCACTTCTACAAGGGCTTGAAAAATAGCCCGGATCTGCATTTGGTATATTTCTGGATGGATTATGCCCAAACGGCAACCCCTGAAACCCATCATGGGATTGGCTTCTCTTAGAGAACGAACCATTTCAATGGCCTTATGCACCTTTTCATCTTCCAGACTGTTGCGGAACCCGCTTTCTTCAAGATCATCAAGATACCTCATGAGTTCTTCTTCTTTTGGGAGAAATTCATGGAGCGGCGGATCAAGAAGACGTATTATGACCGGGAGTCCATCCATGGCCTTGAATATGCTTTTGAAGTCTTCCTTCTGCATTGCCTGAAGTTTGTCAAGCTTTGCCCTCCTGTCATCTGGGTTATCAGATATTATCATCTCCTGCATGACAGGCAATCTGTCCACAGCCATAAACATGTGTTCCGTTCGGCATAAACCGATCCCTTTTGCTCCAAAGTCCTTCGCCCTTACAGCATCATCTGGTGTATCTGAATTTGCCCAGACCTCAAGTACAGCTATCTCATCACACCATTGAAGAAAGGTCTCAAACTCAGGACTTATTGAAGCTTTTACAAGAGGGACTTCACCAAGAACTATCTTTCCTGTGCTTCCATCTATGGAAAGAATTTCTCCTTTGGTTATTGTTGTATTACCAACTCTTATGACCTCATTTTCAAGATCCACATCCAACTCTTCACACCCGCTCACACATGGTTTACCAAGTCCTCTTGCAACAACAGCAGCATGACTTGTCATGCCTCCCCGGCTGGTAACTACTCCTTCAGCTGCATATAGCCCATGGACATCATCGGGAGTCGTTTCAGGACGGGCAAGGATTACACTTATACCCTCCTCTTTCATATGAACAGCCACGTCAGGGTCAAAGACGACCTGGCCTACAGCCGCACCGGGAGATGCAGGAAGTCCTGACGCAAGTATTGAGACATCCGCATCGGGATCAAACTGATCATGTAGTAAAAGTTCGACCTGTCTTGGAGTTACCCGCGAAACTGCAATTCTGTGGTCAATAAGGCCTTCCGAAACCATCTCGACACCGATACGGACAGCAGCAGCAGCACTCCTCTTACCTGTTCTGGTCTGAAGAATATATAGTCTGCCATTCTCTATTGTAAATTCTATGTCCTGCATGTCCCTGTAAAAGGACTCAAGAGAATAACAGATCTTAAAAAGCTCCTTGTAGATCTTGGGAAATATCTCTTTGAGCCTTGAGATATCCATGGGGGTGCGGATACCGGCCACGACGTCCTCTCCCTGGGCATTGACCAGGAATTCACCGTAGAGGTCCTTGGATCCTGTGGCGGGATTCCTGGTAAAACATACACCTGTACCGGATGTATTACTGGAATTACCAAAGACCATGGCAACGACGTTTACGGCAGTTCCGAGATCGTCCGGAATGGAATGGATCTTCCTGTAGGTTTTAGCCCTCTGATTGTTCCAGCTGTCAAAAACAGCTTCAGTAGCACTTTTAAGCTGTATCCAGGGGTCTTCGGGGAAATCCGTGTAAGTCCTGCTCCTGTAGATCTCCAGGAATTCACTTACCAGTACTTCAAGAGCTGTTGCACTGATTTCATGATCATAATTAACATTTTCCTTCTGTCTGACTTTTTTCAGGGCTGATTCAAAGACCTCGCTGTCAATTCCCATTACAACGTTGGAATACATCTGGATAAACCTTCGGTAACTATCAAAAGCAAATCGTCTGTCACCAGAAATGCGGGCCATGATTTCAACTGTTATTTTGTTAAGTCCAAGATTCAGGATAGTATCCATCATTCCTGGCATCGAAACGGGTGCTCCTGAACGGACAGAAACCAGGAGGGGATTATCTTCACCCCCGAATATTTTGCCCGTTTCATTCTCCATTGATCTCACAGCAGAAAGAACATCATGCCATATACCTTCAAGGAATTCCGGACCCGACCGGAGATATTGCAGGCATGCCGATGTAGTGATAGTAAAACCAGGTGGAACGGGAATACCATTAACAGTCATCTGGGCTAGGTTTGCTCCTTTTCCTCCCAGAAGTGCTTTCATCCCTGAATTTCCTTCACTGAAGTTATAGACATATTTTGAATCTGAACCTTCAACCATCGGGTATCCCTCCTTCAAGTTACATGGAACCGGATTAGAGCTTCAGATAGGAGATAACCTCCTGTGCAGTCTCTTCTATGGCTTTATCAGTTACATCAAAAACCCTGCATCCGATCTGTCTCATCAGATCCCTTGCATACTGAATTTCTGTTTCCACATGTTCTATCCTTGCATATGATGAAGTCTCGGGATCAAGGCCTATCATCTGAAGACGTTCTTTTCGAACCTGCTGCAGTTTCTGTGGCTTTATGGTAAGACCTACCACCTTCTCATGATCTATTGAAAAAAGTTCTCTTGGGGGTTCAAGTTCCGGGACAATAGGTATGTTTGCTGTCATTATGCCCTTGTGAGCAAGGTACATCGAAAGAGGGGTCTTGCATGTTCTCGATACCCCAAGCACTACGATCTCTGCTTCCGGAAGGAGGTGCGTGTTACTTCCATCATCACATGCAATTGAGAATTCAACAGCCTTGACTCTCTTGAAATAGGCTTCATCCATCTGATGTGCAAGACCCGGCTTTTCAAGAGGGACCATTTCCAGTTTTTCAGAAAACATATCCAGTATGGGTCCAAGAACATCTATTATGGTAATACCCATTACACTTCCCTTGTTTATAAACCAGGTGCGTACATCATGGTCTACGAGGGTACAGGTTATAATTGCATTCAGGTTTTTAGCTTCTTCAAGAACAGTCCTGCCTCTGCTTTCGTTGTTGATGTATCTGTACCTCGTTATCTTTACAGGAGCATTTGTAAACTGCCTTATTGCTGCTTTGGTAACACTTTCGATTGTTTCGCCAGTGAAGTCTGACACTACGAAGACTTCCAGAGGATTGCTTTCGCTATATTTCATGGAAGATATCCGACCTTTCCATTGATTGGGAAACCCCTCACAGGTTAATAATTAATATCATAACATGGTAAAATGTACTTTTCATGTATTTTTTAGCACATTGTTTCTTTTGAACCGGAATATCCACCATAAAATAAAAATAAAGGGGCTCCCGATCGGGAGCCCCTGAGTTGAACTCTTGAGAATTGTGCTTTAGGCCTTAAGGGTTCCGAGATCACCGGCTTCCTTGAATAGATCATTGCATTTCCTGAGAAGGGCAAGCCTGTTATTTCGTATTGTCTCATCTTCGTCCATTACAAGAACGTTGTCAAAAAAAGCCTTGATCGAGGGAGAAAGTCTGGAAAGAAGTGATGTGAGTCCTTTCCAGTCTGAACATGAAACAGACTCCTGTACCAGAGGAGTAAGTTCCATAATTCTTTTATAGAGAATCTTTTCCTGGTCTTCCCTCAGGAGTTCCGCATCTATTTCGGAGTGTTGATCTGTACCCTTGGAGAGGATGTTTCTCACTCTCACAGCCGCAGTAACAAGGTCTGTAAACCATGATTCATTCTGAACAACTGCAAAGGTCTCAAGAAGTCTGTATACCTGGAGAGGTCTGTTCCCGATAAGTGATATTGCCAGACTGACCATTTCATGCGTAAAGTCTTTCTCCTTCAACTGCATGAGAAGTCGCTGTCTTAAAAAGGCAAGGATACCATCGAGCACGGAGTCAGATGCTTGTAATTCTCTGCAGGCCGACCGCATAGCAAGGTCAATATCCAGATCAAGGTTCATTCCCCATAATATTTCATTTATACATCGAGCGGCCCGCCTGAGGCCATAAGGATCCTGGGACCCCGATCCCTGGAGATCAGCCTTGAAGCAACTCACCATATTATATATTCTTTCGGAAAGACCTAGAATCGCACCAGGCACCTTGCTGGGGAGAACATCTCCGGCAGATTTTGGAAGATACTGCTCATAAAGTGCAAGTGCTACTTCTTCCGGTTCATTCTGTTGTCTCGCATATTCTCTGGCCATAATCCCCTGAAGCTCAGGAAATTCAAAGACCATGTTTGTAAGCAGATCAGTTTTAGCAAGAATGGCAGCCCTGTCGACGGTCTGGGAAAGTTCATCATAACCCAGATGTTCACAGAGCCTTGATGCGATGACTCTGGTGAACATTACTTTATCATAGAGTGTGCCAATCTTTTCCTGATAGACAACATTCCTGAGTTGGTCAACCTTTGACGAGAGGGGTTTCTTTCGGTCTTCATCCCAGAAGAATGAAGCATCAGATAGCCTTGCCTTGAGAACTCTTTCATTACCTTCCCTTACTATCTGCATATTCGTAGCCCTGTTGTTGCTGACACCGACAAAGTAGGGAAGAAGTCTGCCATTGCTGTCCCTGACTGGGAAATACTTCTGGTGATGGATCATAGTTGTTGTCAGGACCTCTTCGGGCATCTGCAGGTAAGACTTATCGAAAGAACCAAAGAAGGGTACCGGGTATTCTACAAGAAAAAGGTTTTCCTCAACGAGTCGTGGAGATACATCTGCTTTCCCTCCAAGTTCTTTTTCAATGGTGGAAATACCACAAAGCATCTTTTCCTTCCTCTTCTCCTGGTCAACGATAACATAATTGTCATAAAGCTTACCCATATATTCATCGAACCTGGACACTTCAATGGATCTTGATCCCATGAATCTGTGACCCCGAGTTATTCTCCCGGATTCAATATCTGCGAACCTGAAGGGCACTACTTTATCTTCAAGAAGACAAAGGATCCATCTTATGGGCCGGGCAAAACGGATGGCAGGGTTATTCCAATACATGTTCTTTGGAAAAACAAGCTTCCCTATAATCTCCTTCATTATCCCGGGAAGGAGGTCCTCAGTCCTGCAGCCAGTTTCAGACACAACTGCATAGGCATACTCAATTCCAGCGACTTTTCTTGTCTGGAGGGATTCAAAATCCACATTTTTACTCCTGGCGAAACCAAGGGCAGCTTTAGTAGGATTGCCGTTCAAATCAAAGGCCTGCTCCCATTTAGGTCCTTTGTATTCATTGATTACATCTTCCTGATTTTCGGACAATGCCTTGATCACAAGGACAATACGCCTTGGAGTACCATAAGAAACTATATCATCATAGGCTATGCGCTGGTCATGGAGTAGCTTACGGGTATGGCTTTTGAGGTCCGCCAGTACATCGGGCATAAAACGGGAGGGAATCTCTTCAGTCCCGATCTCCAACACAAGATTACCTTTGGTCATTCATTCCACCCCCGTCTCACTTGTTTGATCCAAGTTTATTTGTAAGAGGATAATTCATTGTTTTACGCTGCTTTATATAAGCCTGAGCTGATTTCCCGGCAAGAGCTCTGATCCTTGAAATGTATCCTGTTCTCTCTGTGACACTGATGGCATTACGTGCATCGAGAAGATTAAAGGCATGGGAACATTTCAGGACAAAATCATAACCCGGAAGGACAAGTCCCTTTTCCAGAAGTCTGCCAGCCTCTGCCTCATACATGGAGAAAAGCTTGAAAAGCATGGCTGGGTCAGATTCGTCAAAATTATAGATGGAGTGCTCAATCTCGCCCTGGTGATGGACATCTCCATAGTTGAGTTTGTCATTCCAGGCAAGATCATAGACGTTCTCCACTTTCTGGACATACATTGCAATACGTTCAATCCCATAAGTCAGCTCAGCAGGTACGAGTTGCATATCCACTCCACCGACCTGCTGAAAATACGTGAATTGTGTAATTTCCATTCCATCAAGCCAGACCTCCCAACCAAGACCCCATGCACCCACTGTCGGTGATTCCCAATCATCTTCAACAAATCGTATGTCGTGTTCAGAAGGATCTATGCCAAGGGCTACAAGACTTGCAATATAAAGGTCCTGTATGTCATCAGGCGCGGGTTGCATGATAACCTGGTACTGGTAGTAATGCTGGAGTCTGTTGGGGTTCTCGCCATAGCGTCCATCAGTTGGACGCCTTGAGGGTTCAACGTAGGCAACTCTCCACGGCTCAGGGCCAAGGACCCTGAGGGTAGTAGCGGGATTCATGGTCCCCGCTCCTACTTCAATATCATAAGGCTGCTGGATCAAGCAATCCTGGTCAGCCCAGAAACGTTCCAATCTAAAAATAATTTCCTGCAGGTTCAACCAGTTTCCCTCCAATCATTGTAATTACATAATACTGTTAAATCTTTGTATAGGATTTACCGATCTTATTTCATTCTTTCAAGAGCCTCTACAAGTCTTCTGGAATTAAGCCTCCAGATTTCAGGCCTGACGTTGATAAACCAGGAATGTTCTTCCAGGATGGATTCATGGGAAAATCTGGCTGCCATGCCAAGAACCTTCAGGATGTTTTCAGTAACTTCATTTTCGGGTGTTCCAGATAGACAGGAAGAACAATAAATTGCCTCTGAAGACCAGACCCCCCTGGAAAGAAGATTCCCACAACCAGGGCACGTTGTCAGATCAGGCGCAATTCCCCAGAGGTTAAGCCATTTCCAGAAAAACCTCCAGTTTACCATTTCAGGATCAAGGTCCTTAACAAGCAGAATAAATGACCAGTAAAGAATGCCAAGAAGTTTATCATCAGGATGGGCTTCTAGCAAATTTCTGGAAAGGAACTTCAGCCATTGGAGGCTTATTTTCACTGCCTCATGGTTTTTTTTAAGTAACCATATGTCATCTTTCACTTCAACCGATTTAAGATAAAACCGCCTTGTACCCTTATATATCTGAAATATTCCCCAGGTAAGGGGCTCAGTTGCTCCTCCAAAACGGACCTTACCCTTCGCTGATCCCGGTGCATTAAGCCATACCGGGCCTATCTCTTTGAGAAATACATAGATGTTAATATTTCCCTCCGGCTGGATATTTCTTCTGAGCACAACTCCCGACGAGGTATAAAGACCCTGTCTGAAAGAATCCATCTATCTAATCCTTTCCGAATCCCATACGGCGAAGGTCCTGCACTGAATATCTCCATTTGGGTCTGATCTTTATCCACAGATCTAGATAAACCTTATAGCCTGTCAGTTTCTCGATCTCAATCCTTGAGCGTCTGCCTATTTCCTTGAGCCGTCGACCGCCTTCTCCAATCACTATAGCCTTCTGTCCAGGTCGTTCAACGTAGATATCAGCCCTTATGTATAAATCCTTCCTTTCCGGATATTCATCCGGGCTTTTGTAATCCTCTATCATCACCAGGATACTGTGAGGAACTTCTCTATGGGTCAGGGCAAGGATTTTTTCCCTGATCAGCTCGGATGCAAGAAATCGTTCCGATTTATCGATAAGTATGTCATCAGGATACAATGGATATCCATAGGGAAGGAGGGATGACACTAAAGATATAAATTCGTCAAGGTTCTTTCTCTCCCTGGATGAAAGGGCGATAATACCGATATAGGAAAGTTCCTGGGAATAAAGCTGCGAGACTTCCCTGATGATAGCCTGTGAATTCCTGATCTTGTCAGTTTTAGTTATCACTAGAAGGACGGGAGCCCTAACTCTTTTCAGAGTCTGTAATATTATTTTATCTTCCTCATGAATACGTGTATCTGTTGCTTCTACAAGATAACAGACAAGATCTGCATGCATCATGGAACTGGTTGCAGTATCAACAAGAGCCTCCCCGAGTTTATGCTGGGGAATGTGTATACCCGGGGTATCTGTAAAGACTATCTGGAGATCAGGGCCATTGTAAACACAGGATATCCGGTTACGGGTAGTCTGTGGCTTGTCGGAAACAATGGTGACTTTTGTTTGCATTAGAGCATTAATCAGTGTCGATTTGCCTGCATTTGGCCTGCCAATGAGGGTTACTATCCCACTTTTAAACTGGTTTAACATCTGGGCACAGATCCCTTTCACCTATCAAGTTTAAATCTGAAGGGTAAATATTCTTCAAGGGTTCTGATCTCTAAAGTTTCGCCCTTTTCCAATACCACAAGCATGGAGGGGTTGAATTCACAGAGAACCTGGATACATGCACCACAGGGATAACACGGTTCTCCGGGACGACCGACTATGGCTATGGCAAGGGGAATATTTTTTCTATCTGAGGCTATCATTGAAGTCAGAGCATTTCTTTCTGCACAGATGGTGAGACCATAACTGCTATTCTCCACATTAGAGCCAGCAAAGATCTCGTTATTATCAGCAATGATCGCAGCTCCAACAGGAAACGCTGAATAAGGGGCATAGGCCTGCTGCTGAACCTCCCTGGCCCTTAGGAGCAGGTTTTGGAAGATACTTTTATCAAATGATCTTTCAATCAGGATGGACACCTTCTTCCATAGGCTATTTCATCAAAGGGACGGATCTTCATCTTGTTCAGGTTTCCTGGATATATTTCTCTGCAGTCTTAACATCTTGATCCGGTGATCTTCCAATTCCAGAACTTCAATAGTCCATTGACCATAAACAGCCTTGAATCCCTCATCAGGAAACTCTCCAGCAAGGGAAAGTGTAAGTCCTCCGACACTTTCAGCCTCTTCAGACACGAAAGGATAGTGCAGAATATCACTGAGGTCTTCCAGGCTGACCTGACCTTCAACAAGGAAAGAATCCTTGTTCTCCTTCTTTACAGGGGGATTTTCTTTGTCAAACTCATCCTGGATCTCACCTACAATTTCTTCAAGAAGATCTTCAAGAGTGACAATACCTGCAGTTCCTCCATATTCATCCACAATTATAGCCATGTGGATATGTTTTCCCTTCATTGTATTGAAAAGATCGACAATCTTCATTGTTTCTGGTACAAAAAGCGGTTCCCGTTTAAGTTTAAGCACCGGTTCATTTGCCTGACCGGTAGATAGATAAGGTATGGTATCCTTCACATAAAGAATACCTACAATATTGTCCAGAGAACCATCGTATATGGGTACCCGTGAATGCCCATGTTCCTGGAATACTTCAACAGCATCACTTATTGGGACATCACTCGCTACAGCATCCATATCAGTTCTTGGCACCATGATCTCATAGACTCTGCTCTCCTTGAAGGAGATAATACCATGGATCATTCTTCTTTCAACTTCTTCAAATACGCCCGAGGCCTCGCCTATGTTGACCATCTGCTCGATCTCTTCACGGGTAACGAAGGTATGGGGACTACTCAGATCCACATGTAGGAGAGAACCCAGGAACCTCACGAGTCCTGTAAGGATAAAAAGCAGGGGCGAAAAGATAAAGCTTATCGTCCTGAGAAATGGTAACGTAAGTATTAAAAGCGATTCCGATCTCACAATGGCAAGACTTTTAGGAAGGATTTCCCCGAATATAACTATCATGAAGGTCATTACCAGTACCGCAATGAAAAGTCCCTTATCTCCAAAAATAATGAGTGCAACGGATGTTGCAACTGCACTGGCTGCTATGTTAACAAGGTTATTGGCTACAAGAGTAACTGTGAGTGCTCTCTGCACATCTTGCATGAGCCAATCCAGTATTCTTGCAAAGGAAGGATGCTTCTCCTTCAATGCCATCAGTCTCCCTCTGCTCATGGCAGTAATGGCTGTTTCTGAACTGCTGAACAAAGCCGAAAAACAAAGTAGAGTAAAAAGAATAAACAGGGTTATGACAAGAGAACTATCCATTTGAAGATCCTCCTGAAGGAGGATCTTCCCGAGTCTCCATACATGAAGCTATGTCTTGTGCAAGAGGACCTTGAAGAGCCCACATAAGGTTCTGCCTCTCCGGAATATCATGATCCATTCCAAGAAGATGCAGAATTCCATGAGCAAGCATAAGTGCCATTTCTGAGTGATAATCCAGACCGGACTCGGAAGAATTGCAGTACACCACGGAAGGGCAGATAAGAATATCACCCAAGAGAAGGGATTCCCAGTCCCCTGGCGGTTCAAACTTACCATTGGATGATTCCCAAATGGGGAAAGAAAGCACATCTGTAGGTTCATCTATTTCGCGGTATAAACGGTTGTAATCTCTTATTTTATTCTCGGACAGAAAGTTAACTGATATCTCAATATTTTTATAGTTTCCGGATTCTGTCCAGTTTCTTTCAAGAAAAGAACCTATGACATTTTCGAGTTTCAAGATAGACCATAACGGCACTCCGCTTTCGGAATCGCTGTCATCCATACTATCAAGAGATAGGTCCACCTTCATTCATTTCCCTCCTCAGTATTTTTCACTTCTTCGTGCAGGTTACGTACCCGCCGAGTATGATACATAGATTGCAGTGTATAAAGCAAGGCTTCCCTTACTTTTGACAAATCTTTAAGCGTGAAATCTATGTTGTCAAGTTGTCCCTCAAGGATCTTGGCTTCAATAACATTCTGGATGATCTCCTCAAGATCCTGGGGAGTCGATATATTTCGGGTATCAGCTCTCACCGCAGCCTCGATGGAATCAACAAGCATAAGCAATGCAGTTTCCTTTGTTCTAGGCTTTGGGCCCGGGTAACAGAATTGTTCTTTAGGTATATTTTCTCCCTGGTTTCTTGCCTTCCTGTAAAAATATGAAAGACAGGTCTTCCCATGGTGTTCAACAATAAAATCACTGATGCGGCCTGGAAGTTTGTATTCCCTTGCAAGTTCAACTCCTTCACGTACATGAGCTATTATGGAAAGTGCAGATAATGATGGAGCAATCCTGTCATGAACATTATCACCCTGATGCTGGTTTTCAACGAAGAAATGAGGCCTTTGTAATTTGCCTATATCATGATAGTAGGCGCCAGCCTTTATCAGGTTTGAATTCAGGCCAAGAGAATCTGCAGCAGCTTCAGCGAGATTCCCTACCATAAGAGAATGGTGATAAGTGCCTGGTGCCTCAAGCTGCAACTTTTTAAGCAGGGGATGAGAAGGGTTGCTCAATTCCAGCAGCCTGAGTGGAGAGAGAACATCAAAAAAATTTTCAAGTACAGGTAACAGGGCTATTGCAATAAGAGCCCCCAGGCCACTGTAAAGCAGATTGAGGATCATTCTCTCCAGAGAAACAGGTAACCCGATAGCCCATTTTATAGATATGCCAAGAATAGAAATAAATACTCCAAGGAAGAATAAATGTCGCCATAATTGTGACCTGGAATGTATGTTCCTGAAAAGGAAATACCCCAGAAAACCAGAACCACATCCGGCAAGACCTATTATTACAACATTACCTGCTGAAAATCCGGCAACGATAAAAGCTCCCAAAAGGCTTCCGCCAAGAACGACTTGAAAGGCAAGTTCAATGGGAAGTGTGAGATAAGCCCATCCCGCAAGGATTAGCAGACCAGTGCTCTCTCCCCCCAGGAATTGGGAAATATACAGGAATACCCATCCTACTCCGATCAGGCTGGTAATATACAGCCAGCCCTGTCTGGCATTTCTGTCATACTCGATCTCGTACATTCTTTTATTGAGCCATAGAACCCATAAAATAACTCCCATAAAGACGAGCAGTATCTGTTTAAAGGGGAATCGGCTTTCGGGATAACCCTGCGCTCTGAGAATAACTGCCAATCCTGGAGTAACTACATCTCCCTTCTGGATTATGACATCACCTGGCATTAGCACTCGTTCCAAAGGGGAGATCCTGGATCTCAATGTATCCCTGACTTCTTCCGTGATAACTGGATCTATTGAAACGACAGGCTTTATAACCTGTTCCAGTATCTGGTAAAGTATGTTCCTGTCGCTGCTCGGTAAGTCTGTTTTATCCACCATATCCCACGTAATAGAAGAAAGAGTCTCCTGATCTGCAAGGCCAAACTGCCCTGAATGAAGTACCTCCTGTCCAACTGAAAAGGCATAACCGCCGAGGATGGACCGTTTTTCTTCGGATAGACTGGCTATCAGGTCCTTCAGGATGGGTGAGAGTGTCGTTTCGGAAAGATCTGTATCACGCAGAGCTTCCAAATCCATTCGGATCTTGTTAAGAACATCTGTTTTTTCTACAATAACGCCTTTCACTACATCGCCTGCAATCTTGCGAATATCTTCAGTGGATTCATGATCGGCATAACGTATCTGATACAGGGCATAGTAAGTAATGGGTGAAGGCTGATTCACCATGTAGCCACTCTTACTCTCCCCTATCATCCAGCGTGTAAAAAGCAGGGATATGGAAAAAAGCAGAAGCACAAAGAAAGGAAACCATGGCATCTTGATTCTGAGCCATGATCCTATCCTTGAAAAAGATATGTTTTCACCCCGTTTATTCCGATTATTGCGATTTTCTGCGTTCTTCATAGATCTCATAAGCCTTTACTACTTTTTGGACAATGTGGTGCCGCACCACGTCCCTGTTAGTAAGAGAGATAAATTGTATTCCCTCGATACCATCCAGAATATGCTGTACCTCCTTGAGGCCGGACTGTTTGCCCGAAGGCAGATCGATCTGCGTAATATCACCTGTTATTACAGCTTTGGAACCAAAACCCAGCCGTGTAAGGAACATCTTCATCTGCTCAGGAGTTGTATTCTGGGCCTCATCCAGGATGATAAAACTGTCATTAAGGGTTCTTCCCCGCATATAAGCCAGAGGTGCGATCTCGATGATGTTCTTGTCGACGTAACGAATGAATCTCTCTGGTGAAAAAAGGTCGTAAAGGGCATCATAGAGAGGCCTTACATAAGGTTCAACCTTTTCCCGCAGATCACCAGGAAGAAAACCCAGACTTTCTCCTGCTTCGACTGCCGGCCTGACTAAAATGATCCGGCTTATCTTGGAAGCCTTTAAAAGAGCTACTGCATGACAAACGGCAAGATAGGTCTTCCCCGTACCGGCAGGACCTATAGAAAAAACTATATCATTATTTCTCATGGATTCGATATAATCTTTCTGGCCCGAAGTTCTGGGTCGAACAGGTTTGCCCCTCGACGTAGTAACAATAACATCATTGTAAAGGGGAGCAAGATCGACCTTCCCATCCTCTGCTATAACATCAAGTGCATACCGAACATCTGCAGGAGTAATCCTGTGCCCCTTTATAGCAACCTGATGTATCTGGGAAATAAAAGCCGACACCATCACCAGAACATTTTTATCAGGACCCTGAAGGATAAGCTTGGTACCCCTGACACCAAGACGAATGGGGAATCGTTGTTCGAGGATACGGATATTCTCATCCTTATTTCCAAGAAGTCGTGAAAGCACTTCACCATCACCTATTTCAATAATTCTTTTCTGATCTTCCAATGACATTACCTCTTCAGAAATTATCCTTCACTTCCTTCTTCACAATCAACAGGAGCGGTTAAGGTCCCAACTATACGTATGTCTTGCTTAGATACTGCAGGGACCTGACAGTTTCAGACCTGGTTCATCAGCTGTTATGCTGGACTTCAGCATCAAGATCATAAAGGATAGGCTGAATCGTCTATCAGGTTTTCCAAACCAACGTCCCTTTTCATAGCACGGGCAAATTTTCGAACAAGGAAATCTTTTGCAACAGATGGAAATAGAATATAACTCAGAACATCTTCTGGCTGGATAGCCCAGCCTTTCACAGCCTGCTTTGCCTTTTCGATTTCAGGTTGAAGTATCTCTCCGGGTCTACAGGTTATAGGGATATTATCACCAATTGCCTTCTGTCTTGCAACCGGGTCTAGTTTCCCTGGAGGGGTTCCATAATAACCAAGGAAGTAATTCCGAACTTCTGTGGGGACTATCTTCCATCTTTCACCTGTAAGGACATTGAGCGTCGCCTGGGTACCCACAAGCTGGCTCGTCGGGGTTACAAGTGGCGGATAGCCCATTTCTTCCCTGACTCTTGGGACCTCCTTGAGGACGTCCTCCAGTTTATCAAGAGCATTCTGTTCATTCAGCTGGTTGGTCAGGTTCGAATACATCCCTCCGGGGATCTGGTACATAAGAACGTTTATGTCGACCCCGGCAAGTTTTACAAGAAGTTCACTATATTTGCCACGAGCTTCTTTGAAATGCTTAGCAATGGGGACCAGATCTTTAAGTGCTAAACCAGTGTCATTATCTCCCCCCTGGAGGGCTGCAACAATGGCTTCAGTAGCAGGCTGGCTTGTACCCATTGAAAGAGGGGAAATCGCACAATCGACAACATCAGCTCCAGATTGAATACCTGCAAGGTAAGCCATTGAAGCCATACCACTTGTATAATGACAGTGAATTTGAACCGGCAGTCCTGTTGTATCCTTGATAGCCTTTACAAGCTTTTGCGAGGCAACTGGAGACAGGAGACCAGCCATATCCTTGATACATATGGAATCAGCTCCCATTTCTTTCATATGCAAGGCCATGTCTCCAAAGGCTTCCAGCGTGTGCACGGGAGAAAGGGTATAAGACATAGAAAGTTGAAGATGGGCTCCTTCTTTTTTAACCTGGTCAGCTGCTATTTCCATATTTTTAAGATCATTCAGGGCATCAAAGATCCTTATAATATCAAGTCCATTACCAACTGCTCTTTTAACAAACTCTCTTACTGTATCATCAGCATAATGACGATACCCTACAATGTTCTGTCCCCTCAATAGCATCTGCAGCTTGGTCTTTTTGAATCGTTTTCTGAGAGTACGAAGTCTTTCCCATGGATCTTCATCAAGGAATCTCATGCATGTATCAAAGGTAGCCCCTCCCCATACTTCAAGGGAATGATAGCCGACCTCATCCATAAGATCAACTACAGGGAGCATATCCTCTATTCTCAGACGTGTGGCAATGAGAGACTGGTGTGCATCCCTTAGAGCTGTTTCAGTTATTCCAACTTTAGTCAGACAGCTATTTTCAGAACCTTTGACTGGTTCAACCATGGTTAATCCATTCCTCCCTTACTATCGAGAGATCTCTTTTCCCGAATCTCCTTCTTTGAACATTCCCATAATTCATCAAGTTCCTCAAGGGTATGACCATCCCAGGTCTTACCTGAAGAATGGACCTTCTCCTCCACAGCCCTGAATCTCCGGTTGAATTTCAAGCATGCCTTCTGAAGGGCAACCTCCGGTTCAATATCTAAATGACGGGCCAGGTTTACCAGGGCAAAAAAGAGGTCTCCCATCTCGTCTTCAACTGCTGAAGGTGTTTCATGATACAGAGCTTCTTTTAATTCTCCAATTTCCTCTTCTATCTTGTCAAACAAAGGGAGTCTATCACCCTTGGGCCAGTCAAATCCAACATTAGCTGCTTTTTCCTGGGTGCGATATGCTTTTACCAGTGCCGGCAGGTTGATTGGGACACCTGAAAGGACAGAATGATCTTTGCCCTTGGAGTTATTCTTTTTTTCAGCAGTCTTTATTTTTTCCCAGTTTTTCAGTACATCCTGGCTGTTTTGTACATCTGTATCGGCAAAAACGTGAGGATGTCTCCGTATGAGCTTATCCCGAAGTACCTCCAGTATATCAGAGAGATGGAAAAGCCCCTTCTCCTCTGCTATTGTCGCAATGAAAACAGGCTGCAGAAGCAGGTCTCCACTCTCCTCAATTATTTCTTCAATATCCTTACTGGTAATTGCATCCACCAATTCATAGGATTCTTCGATTATGTAAGTTCTAAGAGAATCAAAGGTCTGTTCTCTGTCCCATGGACATCCCCCAGGGGCCCTAAGTCTGTGCATTACATCCACAAGTTCCTGAAAAGTGCTTCCCGTATTATTCATTTTCTTATTCAATCCCTGGTTCACCTCCTGTTTTAGGATCCATCTCAACTATAGCCTTTAATCTGACTACAAGTTCCGCAAGTGTTCTCATACCCCTGTAGCCCCCCGGACCAGAACCAGTGGATTCATTGAATATCCAACCATTGCATGAATTCCTGAACAGGGGTGTTTTGTCTCCTGAATAATGCACAACAGTCTCTTTTTGTTTGCTAAGAACTACACTTATTCCTAAGGCAGGTCCAGCCTTTCTTAATAGACAGACATCCAGAAGATATTGTACAACCTGGGGTAAGGGACCAAAACGGTCAATCATTTCTGATCTGAGATCGTTAAGTTCTCTGAGATCAGAAAACTGTAGAAGTCTTCGATAAAGGCTTATACGTACCCCTTCCTGTGGTATGTACGACTCAGGGATGGTGATTGCGATCTCAACGGAAACTTCTGTTTCAGAAAAATGAAGTCCCCTGAGTTTGTTGATCTCATCTTCAAGGAGATCATAATAGTAATCAAGGCCCATTCTGGCCGAACTTCCATGCTGTCTTGTCCCGACAAGCTCTCCCGCCCCCCTTATGCTCAGATCCTGCATAGAAAGGTTATAGCCGGTACCGGAAATCCCCAGATTTGCAATAGCTTCCAGTCTTTCAGTTGCGTCTTTTGAAAGTATCTTATCTTCGGGATAATGAAAAAATGCATAACCGGTTTCTCCACGTCTTCCGATCCTGCCTCTCAACTGGTAAAGCTGTGCAAGGCCTAGTTCATGGGCTTCATCTATAACCATGGTATTAGCCCTTCCAACGTCAAGACCACTTTCAACTATGGTAGTACACACCAGCAGATCTGTTTCGCCACTGTAAAAGGAAAGCATATTCTTCTCAAGTTCACGCTCTTTCATCTGTCCATGAGCAACTGTAACAGAAGCATCAGGAAAAAGGGACCTCAGAATTGCAGCTTTTTTCTCAATGGTTTCCACTCTGTTGTGGACAAAGAAGACCTGTCCCCCCCTGGATAATTCGCGGGAAATGGCTTTTCTTACAATGTCATCACGCCATGGACCGACAAAAGTCACAACGGGCATCCTGTTTTCCGGAGGAGTAGCCATTACAGATATTCCCTTAAGCCCTCTCAGAGACATGGAAAGGGTACGTGGGATGGGTGTCGCCGTAAGGGTCAAGACATCAACCTGCTTGTAAGAATCCTTTATCTTTTCCTTATGCATAACACCAAAGCGATGTTCTTCATCCACTATGAGGAGTCCCAGATCCCTGAAAACCATGTCTTTCTGAAGAAGTCTCTGCGTACCGATAAGTATATCTACTTTCCCCTTGCCGATGTCATTCAATATTTCTTTCTGTCTGGAAGATTTAACAAAGCGGGAAAGAGCTTCTATCCTGACAGGAAAACCTGACATCCGTGTAACAAAAGTGTTGTAGTGCTGCTGAGCAAGTATGGTCGTAGGAACAAGCACCGCAACCTGTTTGCCGGCCTCAACAGCTTTCATAGCAGCTCTTATGGCTATCTCAGTCTTCCCATATCCCACATCCCCGACAATAAGCCTGTCCATCGGGGTTACTCGCTCCATGTCAGCTTTTACAGATTCTATGGCCAGCAACTGGTCTGCAGTTTCATCAAAGGGAAAAGATTTTTCGAGTAGATGCATATATTCGCCATCTTCAGGGAAGGCAGTCCCTTTGAGGATTTCACGTGCAGCATAGAGTTTCAGTAACTCCTTCGCTTCCTGTCTGGCCTTTTCCCGATCTTTAGTAATCTGTTTCTTCCATTTCTTTCCACCAAGGCAATCAGGAACCACATCTGATCCAGGAAATACAGATAGCCTTGAAAGTTTTGAAAATTGTGTAATCGGCATAAGGAGCCTTTTCTCACCAGCAAATTGCAGAACAAACATATCTGTATCGACATCATCCATGTGTACAGTTTCAAGTCCGGAGAAGAGTGCGACCCCGTATTCTGCATGGATAACCCAGTCACCAGCAGAAAGTTTCCTGTTCCATTCAAAAGGAAAGGGTATTTCGGAATCCTGGGTTGGGGAAGAAGTTAGTCCGGCTAATTCAAGATCAGACAGGATTACCGATCCGGTGTGCCGATCGAGAAAACCCCTTGACAGAAATTTCCTGTAGCAGCGGATTCCCATATCTTTCGCCAGTTCCACATATCTTTCGTTTGTAGAATAAAGCACCACATTCTGCTGGCTGCTTAACCAGGTTCGACATTGGACCTGAAATTCTTCTACTCGACCCTTAAAATGTGGACAGGAATAGATCCTCATTTCCTTTCCAGAAACTTCGTATGTAATTTCAGCCTGAGAAACCCTTATAAGCGGGTTTTCTTTCAACTTATTGTAAACTTCATTCCAGCTCTGGTCTGAAATCCCTTTGCTCTTCTCTCCAAGGCTTTGCCATAGCCACAAATAGGTTTCTGCCTGATTTTCGATCTTTCCGGGATCATAGAGCAGGACATGATGATTCTTAGGAAACATCTGGAAAGGGGAACATGAACTATGGGATTTTATGCCATGTAATTCCACCTCATCGACGAAGCCAATGCTCTGCTGTGTTCTGGGTTTAAAGAAACGGATCTGCTCCAGGGTCTCATCGAAGAACTCAAGTCGGATCGGATAATGAAAGGCAGGATCATAAACATCAATAATACTTCCACGAAGGACATATTGGCCGGGAGACCAGACATTCTCACATTGATGATAACCCTGTTCGTTGATCCAGGAAATAAATATCTCCCTTGAAATATCCTTTCCTTTTCTTATAAGAAAGACAGAAGAAGATTCTCTGACAGGAGTTATCAGGGCACCAGGTGTTGCCAGCATGAGTCCACCAAGTGAAGCCCACTCCTTAAGGGTCTCACCCCTCTGTATATAGAGTGCCATGTCCTGGAATGAGTCCACATCAAGGGGTATCTCTTTAAGTTCATATATGGGGTCTACGAAAAGGCTTCTCCAATCATTGAAAAACTCGGAAAGAAGACGATGATTCGGGAGGACTACCAGAAGAGGTGACGAAGGGTTTCTACAGATCCAGGGTAAAGAAGCTCCCCCGACAGGGAGTCTAAGGGTAACTCCTTTATCCCACAGTTGGGGTTCTATTTCCCATATGGAAGAAGTATCAGAATACACGGGTTCCTTCAACAATAGGATATCACTCCGTAATAATCAATCGGATCAGAAACATCATTATGGCGCTCCCTGGAGGGCGCTCTGGGAATTTACTGTATTCATGGCTTTTTGAATATCATGCTGTAGCCACATTCTTATGCCGGAACAGGCTTTTTCGAGAACATCGGGTAATAATGCCTGTTCTTCTTTGTTAAAATTGGAAAGAACATGATCAACATTGTCATCCTTCCCTGGAGATCCTATACCGATTCTCAGTCGGGGAATATTCTGTGAGCCCAGAGTATTGATGATAGACTGGATACCCTTATGCCCAGCAGAAGAACCTTTTGCCCTTAGACGGGTGTCTCCGAATGGGAGAGCCATATCATCATATACCACAAGAATATCTTCCAGAGAAATTGCAAACCTGGATACAGCACTTAGTACAGCAAGTCCGCTCAGATTCATATATGTAAGGGGTTTTAGTATCAGAGACCTCTGATCATGAAGAACAATAGGACCCCAGAACATGGCTTTGTGCCTCATTTCGGGGGTCCCACAGCTTTCCTGAGAAACCATATGGTCAACTACAAGCCAACCAACGTTATGTCTCGTAAATGTATATTTCGGGCCAGGATTACCAAGACCTACGATGAGACGCAATGGACTACTCCGTCTCCTCCTTTGGTTTACCCTTCCCTACAACCTCCACTTCGGTCGGTTCTTCTTCTAATGATTCTTCTACTGCTGCTCTTGCATGGGCAACTGTAAATACGACCTCTTCTCCATCCACATCGATTTCTGCACTTTCAGGAAGTTCAAGGTCAGAAAGATGGATAAAACTCCCCAGTTCAAGACCTGAAACATCAACTTTTATTGATTCAGGGATTTCACTGGGCAGAACATCAAGTTCAATCTCATGAATGACCTGCTCAAAAACTCCTCCGAGCTTAATACCTTTACAAATGTCCCTGTTGAAAGGTTCAATGGGGACATTGACCTTGATCTTGTGCCCCTTTACAAGTTGAAGAAGATCAATATGAAGTATTTCATCACTAACTGGATTTCTCTGGATCTCCCTCATAAGGCAGAATTCCTTTTGCCCAGAAGGCAGACTGGCTTCAAGTCTAACAGTTTCCCTATGGGCTGAATTCACGCTGGAGTAAATCTCAGATTTGAGTACCTTTACTGTAAGAGACTCCCTGTAATCTGTTCCATAAAAAGTAGCGGGAATAAACCCCTCTGATCTGAGTCTTCGAACCTTTTGTTTCCCCTTTTCCAGTCTTTCCTCTAATTTGATAGAAACAACTTCTGTCATTTTCTGACATCCTCCCTCTAACTTATTCAGCCAGTGATATATTATTACCTATTCGAAAAAAGGCTGCTAACAGACTGGTCTGTATGAACACGTCTTATGGACTCTGCAAATAAAGGAGCTATGGATAACTGAACTATTTTATCTAATTTTTTGGATTCAGGCAATGGAATAGTATCCGACAGGACAACTTTGTCAATATCAGCAGTTGCAAGGCGTTCTATAGCGGGGCCTGAAAGAACTGCATGAGTAGCACATGCACAGACACTGACTGCTCCACGTTCCTTAAGCGCATGGGCTGCATTGACTATCGTCCCAGCCGTGTCGATTATATCATCGACAAGGATGGCAGTTTTACCTTCCACTTCACCAATTATCTCCATCACCTCACAGAAGTTTGCTACTTCATGGGAACGTCTTTTGTCCACAATAGCAAGATCAGAGTTGAGCCTGACCGCAAAACGTCTTGCCCTTACCACACCGCCTACGTCAGGTGCTACAACAACCAGACGATCTTCTGCAATTTCTCTTGCAAATTCGGTCCTGAAGTATGAGGAAAGCAGTGGGATTCCGGTAAGGTGATCAACTGGAATATCAAAAAAACCCTGTATCTGGCCAGCATGAAGATCAGCAGAGATAACTCTCTGGGCCCCTGTGGTTTCGATAAGATTTGCAACCAGCTTTGCAGATATAGGGTCCCGGGCCTTGGTTTTTCTGTCCTGACGTGCATAACCGAAATAGGGTGTAACCACATTGATCCTGTAAGCAGATGCCCTTTTCAACGCATCTATCATGATAAGTAACTGCATGATATTGTGGTTTACCGGATCGCATGTGGGCTGCACTATAAATACGTCGGCACCCCTCACACTTTCTTCGATTGAGAGTCCCAATTCTCCATCTGAGAATTTAAAATGTTTTGCCACTGAAAGGGGCACTTTCAATTCCTGGCAGACTCGCTTTGCAAATTCTGGATGGGATGTACCAGAAAAGATTTTTAAAGCCCTGGACCCGGATCCCATACTTTATTTCCTCCTTTTTCTGGACCGATCTTTTCTTTGCGTCCAGCCTTCAATATTACGCTGCTTTGACCGCGAAACAGCCAGCGCCCCAGTAGGAACATCATGGGTTATAACCGAACCGGCAGCAGTAAAAGTTTCATCTTCTATCGTAACAGGTGCAACAATAATAGTATCACTCCCGATAAAAGACCTGTTCCCTATCCTGGTTGCGTGTTTTTCTAAACCGTCAAAGTTACAGGTGATTGTTCCAGCACCTATATTAGTTTCATCGCCTATTGTAGCATCGCCTATGTACGATAGGTGAGGAACTTTTGATCCCTTTCCAAGACTGCTTTTTTTGATCTCCACGAATTTTCCGACAAAAGAATTGCTGGAGATCTCCGTTCCTTCCCTGATAAACGCAAAAGGGCCCAGTCTTGCATTACAGTCAACCGTGCATTGATCGATTATCACATGACTCAATATCTCGACGTTCTCACCAATGGCGGAATCTGAGATAATAGAATGACTTCCTATTCTGCTCCCTTTTCCTATGGAAGACTGCCCCCATATCTGAACAAAGGGTTCAATAAATACATCATGATCCAATGTGGCGTCAGGTCCAATAAACGTGCTTGCCGGATCCATAATTCTAACTCCTCTTAGCATGTTGACTTTCAGGATCCTTTCCTTCATTAAGCCCGTTGCTTCAGATAACTGAATGGGGTCGTTGATACCAGACAGTTCAATAGCATTTTCAACATGATGTGGGATAACCTTCTTCCCAGCTATTGAAAGGATGGAAACGAGGTCGGTCAGATAATACTCATTCTGTGAATTGGAGGCAGACAGGGATGGGATATAGTTTATGAGGGCAGAGGTCCTGAAGATATAGATTCCAGAATTGACATGGCGAACCTGTTTTTGCAAGGTGCTTGCATCTCTTTCTTCTACAATACAAACATGGCCTTCTGAATCGATAACCCTTCCGTAACCGGCAGGGTCAAATGGTTCAAAGGTTATAAAAGTACAGTCATTTTGATCTCGAAGGTGCGTGTCAACAAGTCTTCTGAGTGTTTTCTGACCAATTAGCGGTACATCACCCGGCAGAATAACTATGTGTGAGAAATTTCTCCACCAACTGGAAGATATCTTCACGGCGTGGCCGGTTCCAAGCTGCTCTTTCTGGCGGATAGTAATGCAGTCCTTCCAGTGGAGAGCAAGATATTCTTCAACATCAGAGCCTTTATGACCTGTCACCACCGCAGAGTTCTTTATTTCGGCACCTCTGATCGCCTGAAGAATGTAATAAAGCATTGGCCGATCGAGAATAGGCTGGAGTACTTTAGGTAAATTACTTTTCATTCTCGTTCCCTTGCCAGCTCCAAGAACAAGTGCCGCGATGCCATTATTATCACTCAAAGTAATCACTCCCCGAAGGTTCCAATGAAAGTCGCGTATCCTGTAGCTTCAAGATCAGACAGAAAAAAGGGGGGGCAACTGGTACCCCCAGAAGATTTCAATGGCTGGGGTGGCTGGACTCGAACCAGCGATCACGGAGTCAAAGTCCGTTGCCTTGCCGACTTGGCTACACCCCAATAGGTTGCGAAATAATATAGTAACATGGCTTATAAGTCTGTCAAGTTCAAGATATAATCTTTAAGTTACCATTATGTCATAAAGTACCTGTGAAATTTCATATAACTGTTCGATAGGATGATGTAAATTTGAAGACAATGATGCCTTATCTACAAACACCAACACCATATACATATATATTCTTAATCGCAATAATGGCTTCAGGAATAGCAACTGTTGCATGTATAATTGGTCTGCGATCCAGGAGAAATGGCGTTTTATATTTTCTATACAGCATGCTGATCCTTTTCTTTCTTGCCGTAACCGCATTTATTGCGGTAATTCTACAAAGCCTGTTCGCCCTGGTCACTCTTATCCCTGCCATTATAATACTAACCTACGCTATCATGTATTCAAAGATGGGAGACAAGAATGACAGAAGATCTGAAAATAAGAACAATTAATATTAACAGGTATTCCTGAAACAACAACATCTTCTTCATTCTGATCAGATGATAATGAAAGGGTTGGGACTCATGGCAATATTTCTTATCGCTACCATAATGCTTTATGGCCCTTATCTCTGGTGCCATTTAACTTCAGAAAACTATTCAGATTATGGAATCCAGTGGAGTTTCGGTTCCAAAGATCTGAAAATCGTTTTCATACTGATTCTTGCAACCCTTATCCCTTTAACAATAATTGCAATGAACTGGCCTGGTCAATCCTTGCCCAGAACGGTTTCTTTGGAAAGAACAGTTACACTCGCTCTTTCCGGGATTGTTGCTGCAATAGTTGAGGAAACCTTTTACAGGGGATGGCTTTTCACCCTTGTCCGTAGAAGATTCGGACCATGGAACACAATTCTGATAGTGTCTGCGATCTTTGCCCTTTCACACCTGCTACTTAAAATTCATATTCTCAGATTTGCTACCTTTTTCCCAGGACTGGTAATGGGTTTTCTAAGGGAAAAAAGCAAAAATATTGTTCCGGGGATGATATATCATGGAATCGGGAACATATGGTCTATATGGTTTTTCCCAGGTATGTAAGAATTATTCAATCTCTGATAATCCTTGTCTTAATTTTTTAACAAGAATCATTCTAATAACATTGTGTTATCTCTGTTTTAGTAATGGTTCATCCTGGGCTGCTGATATTGAATATTCTGTAGTGATACCGTGTCACATAGACGAACAAGTCTATGTCCGATATTCTGACGGAACAGTTACACAGATTGGAAAGATCCTGGCAGTTCCTCAATCCTCTAGATGGCCCAGCTATACTGCCAGTAAATGGGCACAACCAGGTACAGTATGCGCAACCGCTGTAAATGCTATACATATCCTTGTTTCGGTAGAAAAAGAACGGGGTCGAACAATCAGTATATTACCAAAAGAAACGGTTGCACCTGCTTCCGGGAAAGGTAACGCATTCATAATAGAAACCAAAGCCGGAACTACTATTTTTGGTGCTTTTTCACCAGTTGTGGGCTCAAAGATATCACTTATAGACCGTAAAGGAATGAAAAAGCCCTTTCAGGTTTCAGAATTATCCCGTAAGGGGAATTCCCTTGTTATCGATGTACCTGAAACAGGTCAGTTCTTCATCCTGGATGTAGAGAATCGCCCTGGCGGACGGGCCCTTATCTGGGATGATGATGGCATACATTTAATTGCAAGAGTGATACGGCCACTTGGAGGAGTTGGACGATTCGGGGGTACTCAGTTTCAGAATATAGGAAGAATAAGGGCTAATCATACTGGAGTTATAGACATAAGCACTTCGCCCTATGGCTCTATTGGCGGATTTCAGATAATCCCTTTGATCCATGCTTTTTCCACCGAAATGAAAAACAGCTGGAAGCTCACCCAGTGGATGATTCTTTCATCCGATGGCACAGAAATCTCCCTTGCAGGCCAGGCACCCCTTTTTTCCGGGAACCTGGTTCCAGGTACCCAGACAGGAGAACAGCTCAGGGATATCTGGTCCACCTATGGACGAAAACCATTGTCATTATGTAGACTAAATGGAGGAAAATGGCAAAGATTGCCTGCTTATACAGGAAGAGATGATGCAGCCCTTAAGGAACTTACTCATCTACGGATATATTTTCCCGTAAACAGGGAACCCCTGGCACCCCTAAACTAAAAGGGCGAAGTTAAACTTCGCCCCGGTGAATCAATCTTTCATGTTTTCATTCAACAGTTACACTTTTCGCAAGGTTTCTGGGCTGATCGATGTCACAGCCTCTGTGTCTGGCAACATAATAGGCAAACAGCTGCAGAGGGATAACCGTGAGGAAAGGCGTAAGATCATTCTCGGTTGCAGGAACTGAAACTGATGCCTGAGCGTTTTTCTGAGATACCACATCCCCCTCAGTTATCACAGAAATAATGGGTGCTCTTCTTGCTCTGGCTTCCTGAATATTAGAGAGAGTCTTTTCATAGAGTTCATCCCTGGGGTTAATAACTACTACAGGCACTTCAGAATCAAGCAGGGCAATGGGTCCATGTTTCATTTCTCCTGCCGCATAGGCTTCTGCATGGATATATGATATCTCCTTGAGTTTAAGAGCCCCTTCCATGGCTATAGGAAAGGAAAGTCCCCTTCCAAGAAAAAGAAAATTACGGGAATCAGCAAATTTTTCGGCCAGAATCCTGATCTCCTCATGTTTCATTAGAATAGTGTCGATCTTATAGGGTAAATTGGCAAATTCACTCAGAAACTTTTCCTCTTGAGAAGTCGAAAGGGTCCCTCTCTGTTTACCAAGAAAGAGACCGAGAAGGTAAAGCACCGCAAGTTGTCCGGAGAATGTTTTAGTAGCCGCTACACCGATCTCCGGTCCTGCCATAAGTTGCAGGACATGATCGACTTCTCTCGCAAGGGTGGAATTCGGGTTGTTGGTAACTGCAATACAGGTTGCTCCAGTTTTCTTTACAAGCCGCTCTGCTGCGAGGGTATCAGCCGTTTCTCCGGATTGAGATACAAAAACGGCCAAAGTATCCTTCCCCGTAACAATACTACGATATCTGTATTCTGAAGCTATATCAACTCGAATATCAAGATCAGTAATATTTTCCATAAAACGTTCTGCCACAAGTGATGCGTAGTAGGAAGTCCCACAGGCAATTATATGTACTTTCTTTAGTGCGGCAACCTCTGCACTGCTTATTGTCAATTCCGCAGAAAGATCTATTCCTGAAGAATTGACCCTATGACATAGGGTATCCCGCAGAACACGGCTCTGCTCATTGATCTCTTTAAGCATAAAGTGTGGATACCCACATTTGTCAACCATGGATACATCCCAGTCAACTCGGCATACATCCTTAGATATCTTTTCTCCCTGGCTATTCCACGTTTTTATACCCGCAGCAGAAAGTTCCGCGATATCACCATCGTCAAGGTAGATGAAATCTTTAGTGTAGGGCAAAAGGGCAGGTACATCTGATGCACAAAAAGATTCCCCTTCTCCTATGCCAAGGACAAGAGGCGACCCTTTTCTGATGCAATATATTCTGTCCGCCTCATCTCTTATAAGGATAGCCATTGCATAGGAACCTTTGAGTCTTGAACTTAGTTCAACAAGTGAGGAGACAGCATCTCCATGGTGTATCTGGGCCAGTAGTTGGGCTATAACCTCCGTATCAGTCTCGGTAGTGAAGGAAACACCACTGTATTCAAGTTCCGCCTTAAGTTCCATAAAGTTCTCCACTATTCCATTATGGACAAGGGTAACATTTTTCCTCAGGTCTGTATGGGGATGAGCGTTCAAGGATGTCACCTCTCCATGAGTTGCCCATCTGGTATGGCCGATACCCTGATGGCCACCTGGTTTCATTGAACTAACAAGTTTTTCCAGATCAGAAACCTTACCGACTTCTTTCTGGATACCTATAGAATCTTTATCCCTTATAGCTATCCCCGCAGAATCATAGCCCCTGTATTCCAGTCTGTGCATACCATCCAGCAGCACATCAGAGGCATTTCTATATCCAATATATCCAACTATTCCACACATGATATGGGGTAAAAGACACCGCCTTCCAATTGAACCATGAGAGCACATGCCCCTTTGTCCCAATGATCGCTCATTGGTTTTACTGGCATGTTTGTGGGTTTCTCTCCAACACCCCGGGGTACCCGCCGATTATTCGATAAACCCCGACCTCGTAAACTGGCTGATGCCAGTCCAGGCGCTTCCAACTATGCGCTGTCAGCTACGATTGAGCTCGAGTGCTTTGAGAACCACCTCCCTGAATTCCGGAATTTTCATGGAAAGTGTAACAAATGTATAAAGCCAGCCTTGAGGTGTTCCGCAATCGAACCTTTGACCTTCATAGAGGACCCCCCAAAGGGGTTCCTCTTTTAGCAGTTCTCTGAGGGCATCCGTGAGTTGATACTCCCCTCCAGCCCCTTTGACTGAGTTTTTCAAAATTTTAAATATAGATGGAGAAAGAACATATCTCCCCATAATTGCGAGATCGCTGGGAGCCTTATCTGTTTCAGGTTTTTCAACCAGGTCTATTATCTTGAATATACCTGGTTCGACTTCCTCTGATGTCAGAACTATCCCGTAGCGGGACACTTCTTCTGGACTGACCCTTTCAAGGGCAATAACACTCCCCCCAAAACGGTCATGGACTCCAATTAGCTGAGAAAGTACTGGTTTGGAGGATATCATCACATCGTCAGGAAGTATAACTCCAAAGTATTCCCCTCTACAAAATGGTTCCCCACACAATACTGCATGGCCCAGCCCCAAAGGTATGGACTGCCTGGCGTAAATGAAATTTGCCATTTCAGAAATGGAACACACAGTCTGGTATAAATCGTCCTTGTTTCTTTCAAGTAGCAGGTTTTCCAACTCCCATGAGCGATCAAAATAGTCCTCAATCGCTCTTTTGGTTCTTCCAGTGATGAATATAACATCTTTACATCCAGAATCTACAGCCTCGCTTACACCGTAATGTATTAGAGGTCGATCAATAAGAGGAAGCATTTCTTTGGGAATTTCCTTTGTGGCCGGAAGGAATCGCGTTCCGAGTCCCCCCACAGGAAACAGACATTTAATTATCGTTGCATAATGATCCAAAATCTGACCTCCTGCTAAGATTCAACTTATGAGTGAATTGATACATCCCACAAGTTCTTCAGCAACCAAGTTTACAAGTTCTCTGTCTTTGGCCTCAACAAGAACCCTTATAAGGGGTTCAGTTCCAGAAGGTCTTATGAAAATACGACCTTTCCCATCCAGCGTTCTGGAAGCCTGTTCCAGGACATTCTTTAGATTTGGACTATCAAGGAGTGTCTTTGTATCAGAGACAAACACATTACGGAGTGATTGAGGATATCTATCAAAACGATCAATAAGCGTATCTATGTTTTCACCAAGTTCAATGCAGGCCCTCAAAAAGAGGAACCCCGTGCATAATCCATCTCCAGTAGTTGTATAGTCTGAAAGTATCACGTGGCCTGATTGTTCTCCTCCGATCCTGGAACCTTCCGAGATCATAGTCTGAAGCACGTACCTGTCCCCAACCGGACATCTGAAAACCTTAATTCCTTCTTTATTTAAATGCTCTTCAAGGGCAAGATTGCTCATTACCGTTGCAGATACTCCAGAACCAAGGCTTTCTTTGCTTCTAAGCCATCGTGAAAGTACCCAAAGCATTATATCCCCATCAATATGTCTGCCTTTGGAATCAACTATCTGTACCCTGTCCGCATCTCCATCATAGGCAAAACCGAGATGGGCTTGTTTTCTGATAACCCTACTTGAAAGGTATTCCATATCCATAACCCCAACACCATCATTGATGTTCAGTCCATCAGGATCAGCACCATATAATTCCCAGTGTTGAGGAAGGAACGTCAAAAGATATTTCATAATATCTGAAGCAGCACCATGGGCTGTATCAAAAATACATTTGAATCGGGATAAAGGCAGGTCCTCTAAAAGAGAAAGAAGCCATGCAGCATAAGAAGAGTGTATATCTTCCCTTGCAATGATCTTACCGATGGAAGCCCCTGTAGGGCGCCAGTCATCAAGAAAGTTATCGCCAAGGTAATCCTCTATACAGGCCTCATCATCATCTGAGAGTTTTCTTCCATTCCTGTCGAGGAATTTAATACCATTATATTCGGCAGGGTTGTGTGAAGCACTGATTACCACTCCTCCCTGAACTTCATGTTTCCGCACTGCATAGCTGACTTCAGGTGTTGGTGCTACTCCCAAAGTAATAACTTCTGCCCCGGCAGAAGCAAGACCAGATGAAAGGGCAGCCTCAAGCATTTGACCTGATCGCCTGGTATCTCTTCCAACCACAATGTGAGGTCTGGGAATACCTTTTTCGGTGAGAAAAAGAACATAAGCGCGCCCGAGGCGGAGGGCCATCTCCGGTGTCATAACACCTCTATTAGCAACATCCCTGACCCCATCAGTTCCGAAGAGGCATCGTATCTTTTTTTCCTGTATTTCCAAAACTTTCACCCGCCTAATCGATGTCAGCCTTAACGGATACTTTTGATGGTATGACGCTGACAACCTTTATTTGTTTACTCCGGGATCGGACCTGAACAGGAACGATCAGTTTCTTGGATACAAAGTTTGTTACGTTTACGTAGGCTTCGAGAAGATCAGTCTGGCCTTCAAGTATATCAATATCTGAAGGTTTCCCTTCCAGGATAACTGCAACAGAGTCAGGCTCAACTGTCCAGGAAGGGTAGACACTAGATCCTTCCACCATAACAGGAATCCCGGAGATCTGCCTTGTCACGGTAAAAGGTTTAAGTTTAACCTTTACCATAATGGAAGTATCGGAAATAATCCTGACACTTTTTCCTTTAAGAGGTTCCAGGGGAAGAACGACCTGCTGATCTTTTGAAATACCTGAAATATCATAAAGAGGTGTGCTTATTTCACTGATCTGTTTCAGCACTTCACTCGGACCTTCTACCTGAATTTGTGCGGGTTCAACTATTACTGTATCTACTCTGAAATCATCCTGTGGGTCTCCTACGATTTCTACCTTTACAGGTATTTCCTTTTTCGGAGTTCCCTGGGCAAGAATGGCGCTTAAACTGATAATTTCAGGGTCTAATTCAAGTTCAGCTGATACATTCTCATCAGATATGATCTGTACTGGAAGGTGAAGGATACCTCCAGCCTTCAACTGTAAGAGCGTCGGTTCAACACGAAGAGCCTTAACTTTGGAAACCTGGCTTTCTTCTCCCTTTATGGTAATCTCCTTAGGGGTTACATGAACAGACTCCAGAAACAGGCCCGGAGGGATGCCCTCCTGGACATTTACTGTTACAGGAAGGGATCTTTCTATATATCTCACAAGTTCGAACTCAACCTGTTCAGGTTCAACATCAAGAAGTTTTACTTCCGTGGGAACAGTAGTTCTAACTGCAAGTTTGTACCTGCCCACATCCAGGCCCTTAAGATTAGCCTCACAAATAATCTTGTCCAGGGGAAGATCGGTAAAGACTTTTCTTTGGCCCGAAATCTGTACTACCACTTCCCTGCTCTGGTTCACAAGCATTGTATGAACTGGCAGATTTATATACTGCACGGGGCACCTAATGGAACGTACAGTTTCTGATGCTTTATCACCCGCAACATAGAACCAGAGGATACATGCTACTATCAAAGCCACGACCCTGAGCAGCAGATTCGAAGAAAAGAGTTTATCAAGATATTCTATTTTTACCATCAGACTCATTCCTCTTCTGTTTCATGACCTATTGAATTGATCTCATCATGTATTCTATTCCAGATAGATTTCTTTTCTTCTTCAAGAGCTCCGAAGTAATGCTGAAAGAGTCTTCTTACCTGGGATTCCTTGAGATTCCGGGACATGTGCCCATTAATGGCAAGAGAGATCTCTCCCCTTTCTTCTGATACCACAACAGCAATTGCATCCGATACTTCTGTTACACCAAGAGCGGCCCTATGCCTGGTACCTATCCATCTCGATAAGTCTGAATTTTCGGAAAGGGGTAGATAGGTTGAAGCAGCTATGATAGTACTGTTCTCTATGATAACAGCCCCGTCATGAAGAGGATTGTTTGGCCAGAAAATAGAAATTATTAACTCCTGAGAAAGCTGTGCGTCAATCCTTACGGCTGTACGCCAGAAATCTTTAAGGCCAGTATTTCTCTGTAGGACAAGAAGAGCCCCGATCTTTTTGTTCTTTAGAAAGAGAAGAGCATTTGTTATCTCATCACTCAGAAACTGAGCCCGCTTCTCTACCTGGCTACGCTTCCATATCCTTCCTCTTCCCAGCTCTTCAAGCATCTTTCTCAATTCAGGTTGAAAAACTATCGGTATTGCAATCACAAGTACTGTCAGAGTTTTAGCGAGAAACCAGGAAACTGTCGATAACTGAAGTAACCGGGCAAGTGCTGAAATTCCCCCCAGAATAAGGAGTCCCTTAACAAGCTGCATCGCCCTTGTTCCTACAAGAAGGAGCAAGAGCCTGTACATTATAAACGCAACTATTAGAATATCCAGTATATCCTGCCAGCGAAACAAGTCAAACATAGTTATAACCTCTGTATGTATTCTAAAATCATCCTGCCGGGTGATGTACATCTATCTCCACATAGGGAGATGTGGCAAGAGCAAGCATTGCACCGTAGTCGACGGTAAACTTGAGAATATTACCGATCTCGATAAGGCCTTTACTATCTTCTACATCAAGAATGATATGATCGCTTGATGCTCCAAGTACTTCAATACTGTCATCAAAGGGGTGAAGTCCGGTAACTCTGACATCCTGCTTTCCGATTGCAACTATGGCCCGCCGTCGATTACCTCTGTCAGGGAAATCGGGTATATTACCAAATGCATCCGCTCCAATTTTACCAAATGGACGACTGGGTTTTTTCCGGACTTCTATTATTTCTGCCTCCAGATGCATAACATCCTGATTTAAATATGGTATGGTTCGCATACCTGTTGTATCTGTTCCAAGAAAAAAGGCTTCACCTATCCTGAGTTGGTTTATCCCTAAAGGCATTTTCCCTTCCTCTATCAAGGGTAATGAAGAAGTTGCACCGCCAGAAAAGAAGGTAAGTTCCTTTTCCAGTTCTTTTTCAATGATCTTCCCCGCACTAATAAGATCTAATAACTTTTCTTCAGAAGGCAGAACACCGCCGAAACAGCCAAAATTCACTCCAATACCAATACAATCCACTCTGGAGCAGTTTTTCAGGGAATTGACCATCAGTGGAATATCTTCAATTAGGATACCCTCTCTCAAATCTCCAAGGTCACACATTATAATGACCTTGTAACGGCAATTGAGGGATTGGCAGCAGGAATCGATCAGAGAAACAGTCTGGGGCATTGATACCAGACTGCAATCTGTGTATCGGGTTACAAGAGGGATTTCGCTGGGCATGGGAATCCTCAATAACATCAGAGAAGATTCAGGCAAAATAATTCTCAACTGGACAAGATTGTCCAGCCTGCTATCTGCAAGCCAGGAACAGCCCTCCGAGTCCAAAGCCCGCGCTATCGCTGGATGAGCACAAAGTCCTTTCGTAACTCCAGCGACCTTTATACCATTTTCTTCGCATAGTTTGACAACCCGATTAACATTTTGCCTAAGCTTATTTTCATTTATCACAAGTCTGGGCCAACCCATATTCCAATCCACCCCTTCTCTGCATGTTGCGAAGTTAACTTCCTCTCAGTTTTCTTAAAATGGCAAGATTTGCTGCATCACCCGGACCTGTTTTGGGTGTTTCGAGGACACAGGGTATATGGTTCCATGTATCATCACTGAGTATCATTTCGAAAATACCCAGGCCAATCTGTCCCTCACCAAG
Source organism: Acetomicrobium hydrogeniformans (assembly GCA_016841745.1). Taxonomy (GTDB): domain Bacteria; phylum Synergistota; class Synergistia; order Synergistales; family JAFGMB01; genus JAENYO01. The sequence continues at coordinate 92,955 of JAENYO010000008.1, read as the reverse complement.
ATTTTCATGTCGGTCAACCCTGCTTCCTTTTTCTCTCTTGCTATCGTTGAAATGCCAACAGGCTATTCGGTAATATCCAAAATCTCTATCCAGAAGTTTCATGAATCGATCATATGATTCCTTTGTTCTAAGTTCATAACCTGCAGCAAAAAGATGGGCAGTGTCGAGACATATTTTCAATCTGTCATCCCAGTCGAGAAAGGACATAATATATCCGAGATGTTCAAGTCTGAAACCAAGTGAGTTACCCTGACCAGCCATGGTTTCCAGGGCTATCATGACGTCAGTTCCTTCAGTCTGTTCCAAAACTCTTGCAAGATTCACGGCAACCCTCTGCAGTCCTTCATCAAGGGTGCAGTCAGTATGAGAGCCAGGATGAAGGACCAATGTAGAGATCCCCAGGGTCTGACACCTGTATATTTCATCGATCAGAGCCCTGATACTTTTTACATTCAATGGGCCAGATGCTGCAAGATTTATGAGGTATGAAGCATGTACCAGAACTTCAAATATACTGCTTTCAGACCACGCCTTCATAAAAGACGATATCTGTCCGACGGTAGGAGGGGAACTCCTCCACTGAAGCTGATTTTTAGAGAAAAACTGGATAACTTCACATTGGAGTTGCTCTCCTCTGTAGATCGCCTTGTCAAACCCCCCTGCGATCGAAATATGGGTCCCGATAAGACCCATCAGGAAAACTCTTTCAGAACAGCAAGATCCTTGATCAGGGAATGAAAAATTCTGCCTGTTACACCCCATATACTCTTTCCTGTAGTCAGGGGAAACTCCATATACGTATGAATCCTGCCATCGTGAGAAAACTTTTTTTCCACAGGTTCGTATGGAAGATTAAAAGGATCAAGAAAGAAATAATCCTGCACTTCATTGGGATCCGGATCCAGGCATAACTTGTCTGGATGGATATGTACCAGACCAACAACGGGATAAACGAGGAAACCTGAAGTTACCGCGTTCTCCGGTGTCATTAGATAGAGGGGTTCAACAAGTTTCGTAGCTAACCTCATCTCTTCATGGGTCTCTCTAAGAGATGTAACCAGGGGGCTTCCATCAGAAAGTTCCATTACGCCTCCAGGAAAGGCTATCTGACCAGCGTGTCTTTTCAGAAAAGAAGGACGTTCTATAAACATGACCTTTATACCTGTATTATCCGCGATCAAAGGTACAAGAACAGCACTCAGGGAAGTCTTTCCCACCTTAGCGCATGAATCCCAGCTTGGAAAAGACGTTTTTCCATATAAACGGCTCCGGATCTTCTCGATCATTCCGACTTGTAACATCACACAACTTGCCCCTGATTATGACAAAAGATCCCTTTATAAGTGTCAAGCGTGGAGTTTAACCTGTCCCTGATATACAAGACCTCTACCTCCATCCAGTGTTACAAGAGTATCATCCTCTAGTAATGACATTGCATTCTTTGCGCCAAGAATACACGGGATACCAAGTTCAAGAGCCAGGATTGCAGGGTGACTTGTTAACCCAGTCTGCTCTGTAATTATCCCTCCAGCCTTTTCCACAGCTGGAACAAAATTCTTGTCAGTACCAATTACTACAAGAATATCGCCCTTACGGATCTTTCTCATTGCTTCCTGGGCACTTTCAGCACGACAGATACGGCCGAATGCTTCTTTACGCAGATAAGGAAGACCACGGATTATTATTCGGCCTGCAGTCAGGAGATGCATCATATTTGTTGTTCCAGGGATTCCCATTGGAATTCCTGCGGTTACAACCAGAAGATCACCCTCATCAATATACCCCTTACGAAGAGAAGAGAAAATAGCGTAATTAATAGCTTCATTTTCATTTTCAGACTGTTTCTCCATCATAGGCACAATTCCCCAGTTCAGGGAAAGTTCCCTCCAGATCTTCTGAGATGGAGTTGATCCTATGATCCGGCAGGGCGGTCTGTATTTACTGACCATTCTGGCAGTACTTCCGCTCCTTGTAAGAGATAGTATGGCTCCGACCTTCATAAGCTTTGCGACCGATACAGCAGCATGACTTACAGCGTCAGGGATGCTGGACTGTATAGCAGCGGATAGTCCCCCAAGATCCGGCAAAGACAGTATTTCCTCAGCCTTCTGAATGATGCGGTTCATAACCTTGACCGATTCCAGCGGGAAGGCTCCTTTGGCAGTTTCTCCTGAAAGCATTACAGCGTCTGTGCCATCCAGAACAGCATTGGCCACATCACTGGCTTCAGCTCTTGTTGGGCGAGGATTCCTGATCATGGAATCAAGCATCTGGGTTGCGACAATAACAGATTTTCCGCTGTTTCTTGCAAGATTGATAAGTTTTTTCTGAACCAGGGGAACTTCTTCCGTTGGAATTTCAACTCCCAGATCACCCCTGGCAATCATTATCCCATCTACCACTTCAAGGATCTCTGCAATATTAGTGACAGCTTGCCGGGTTTCGATTTTTGCAATTATCTTCATCTGGCCATTTTTATTTTCGATCAGTTTTCTTACTTCAAGGATATCATTTCTATTCTTGACGAATGAAACCGCTACAAAATCCATATCATGCTCAATACCCCAGTAAATATCATTAATATCACTGGGTGCAAGAGCAGGAATAGTAATATCTGCACCTGGAACATTAATACCTTTGGTATCTCCAAGGATGCCTCCAACAATGACATCACATATCATTCGATCAGACATTATAGTTTTTACCCGAAGATGAATCACTCCATCGTCTATGAAAATATCCTGACCTGGTCGAACCTCACTGACCAGGGATGGATATCCTACGAAAACACCTTTTTGTGTACCCTGAACTTCTTCTCCAATAAAAAGGGTAAAATCCGTTCCTTCTTCAAGGATCACTTCACCACCCGTTACTGTTCCTGTCCTGATCTCGGGACCTTTCGTATCCAGAATAGTTCCAATGGGTTTATCAAGGAATGTCTCGACCTTTCTTACGTGATCAAGATTTTGAAGATGTCCATAATAATCACCATGACTGAAATTAAATCTAGCAACTGACATACCCTCTTCAGCCATGGAAAGAATGGTTTCATAGTCTGAGCAGGATGGTCCAAGAGTACATACGATCTTTACCTTGTTCATCTCTCAATTTCCTCCGTATTTTTTCTTGAAAAGGTTTTTCCTCAGTAAAGGACCTTTGCCATATCTCCTGGAAAATATTTCTTCAGAAGATCTTCAAAGGGAGCCGCTATATCAACTTTCATGCCATTAAGGCTTAACATGGCAAGATTATCATTGTCCTTGATCTCCAGAATAACCTGGGAACGCCCAGGATATCCCTTAAGATCCCTCAGAAACTGTCGGAACCTTACCGGGTCCGGCATTAGAGGAGGAAGGACCAGCCGGACCATGGCCGGTGTCTGATTGACATAGTTCTCAAAAGTAAATGCTTCCTTGGCAATAATAGAACGTCCATCATCCTCTTTGATGCTCCCTTTTACAATGAGTACTTCGCCGATCCTTACCATAGGCTTGATTTTGTTCCAGACCCGGGGAAAACATACGACCTCTGCTTTGGAATCCGAATCTTCCAGCTCTAATATACCCATTGCATCTCCCTTTTTAGTATATTTTTCCTGAAATGCAATAATAATACCTCCAATTGAGGGTATCATCCTATCACTTTTCCAGCATGGAAGATCGCTGATCCGGCATGTAGTGTATCTTAAGACTTCCTTATCATATTGATCAAAGGGGTGACCCGATATGTATAAACCTGTAGCCTCTTTCTCCATATCCAGAATCCTGTAAAGGTCAAAGTTTTCAACCTTTGGTAACTCTGGCTTTTCTTCATTCTCTTCCTCACCCAGAAGAGACAGGATAGAACATTGGTTTTTGTCTGAGCATCTCCTCTGAACTATGTCTATCATTCCAGGTAAAGCCTCCAGTAGCTGATGTCTATTTTCATTTATACTTGAAAATGCACCTGCCTTTACAAGGTTCTCAATGATTGCCTTATTAACAGTCCTCAGGTCCACTGTATTAATGAATTCCCACAGCGATGAGAATTTACCGACTTCATCCCTGGCAACGATTATCGATTCAATACCAGCATGGCCAACCTTAGCGACAGCCCCGAGACCGAAACGAATAACCTTTCCAACAACAGTAAAAGACTCCCTTGATTCATTTACATCGGGTTGTAGCACTTTCATTCCTGAGTTTCGAACTTCTCGCACATATGCAGCCATGACATCCTTTTTGGATCCTATCTGACTTGTCAGGTATGCGGCCATAAACTCTGTAGGGAAATTGGCTTTAAGAAATGCCGTCTGATAACTTATCATTGCATAGGCTGCACTGTGGGATTTGTTGAATCCATATCCTGCAAATTCCTGGATAATATCAAAGATTTCCTCAGCCTTTTTCTTACCCACCTGGTTCTTCATGCTGCCTTCAACAAACTTGACTCTCTGCCTCTCCATAACCTCTACTTTTTTCTTGCCCATGGCTCTTCTCAGAAGATCTGCCTCACCAAGGGTATATCCTGCAAGTGTTGCAGCACACTGCATTACCTGCTCCTGATAAAGTATAACTCCATGGGTTTCTTTAAGTATCTTTCCGAGACTAGGATGGAGGTATTCAACTTCCTCCCGGCCATGTTTACGCTCAATATACTGATCCACCATGCCACTTCCAAGTGGGCCAGGTCTGTATAGGGCAAGGACAGCAACTAAATCATCAAAACTATCAGGAACTATCTTTTTCAGAAGTTGGCGCATACCCGATGACTCAAGCTGAAATACACCAAGGGTATCTCCCCTTTGAAGCATCTGGAAGGTCTTCTGATCGTTGAGGGATATCCTGTTAAGGTCAGGGACATCACTGCCACTGGATTTGATGTTATTTAACGCTTCCTCCAGAACTGACAGAGTCCTCAGTCCCAGAAAGTCCATTTTCACCAGACCAAGCTTTTCTACAGGCTCCATGGGAAACTGAGTAACAACCTGGTCTTCACCGATCTTTCTTACAGGGAGAATCTCTGTAAGTGATATCGGGGTTATTACGACACCTGCAGCATGCTGAGAACAATGTCGTGCAATACCCTCAATTCGAGAAGCAGTGTCAAGTAATTTATGAACTGATATATCATTTTTATAGAGCTCAGCAAGATCCTTGTTCTCTTCAAGGGCCTGGGGAATTGTCTTTACCATGGGGGAGATAAGCTTGGCTACCCTGTCAACATCAGGATAAGGCATGGCAAGGGCTCTTCCTACATCTCTGATAGCTCCCTTGCTTTTCATCCGGTCAAAAGTGATGATCTGGGAAACCTTATCTGTTCCATACTTCTGGACAATATACCTTATCAGTTCATCTCTTCCTTTATCTGAGACGTCTGTGTCGATATCAGGCATGCTTACTCTCTCAGGATTGAGAAACCTTTCAAAGATAAGTCCATATTTAAGGGGATCAAGTTCGGTAATATGCATACTCCAGGCTACAAGGGATCCAGCAGCGGACCCTCTGCCAGGCCCAATTGGAATGCTTTTTTCTTTGGCCGCCCTGATAATGCTGGAAACTATAATGAAATAACCGGCAAATCCCATGGAATTAATTACCGATATCTCATACTCAAGTCTTCGGGAATATTCTTCCGGTACATCATTTGTACCAAGTCTCTCTGCAAGACCCCGCGAGGCTAATTTTTCAAGATTGGATTCAATGGTTTCACCCTCGGGAAGGTCAATCTGTGGAAGTTGATATTCTCCTGTTCCAAGTTTGAAAGAAGTATTACACCTTTCAGCTATGGAAACCGTATTCTGAAGTGCATCTGGGAGTTCTGAACCAAATAGTGCCCACATTTCCTCGGGTGATCTGAGATAAAAATCGTTCGAACCAAAGGACATTCTCTTCTCATCACGAATTGTAGAGTTTGTCTGTACGCAGAGGAGGATCTCATGCCAGTCGAAATCAGTTTTATCAAGATAATGGGCATCATTGGTTGCAATTAGGGGAAAATCATGAGTTCGTGCCATTCTGACAAGACTTTTGTTCACTAAAGCCTGCTCAGGAATGGCATTATACATAACTTCGAGAAAGAAATTGTTCCTACCTAAAATATCCCTGTAAAGGGAAGCCCTTTCAAGAGCACCTCTCTCATCACCATTCAATATCATGGAAGGAATCTCTCCTGCAAGACATGCGCTTGATCCTATAAGCCCTTCATGATATCGAGAAAGAAGATCATGATCTATTCTGGGTTTGTAGTAAAAACCATTAGTATTGGCTTCAGAAACCAGTTTTATCAGATTATGAAGACCTTTCTGGTTTTCTGCTAGCAACAATAAATGATAGTTCCTTGACTTCTTTTCCTTGTATGTGTAACCTTCCGGCTGCACGTATACTTCGCAACCAATTATAGGTTTCACTCCTGAAGCCATGCATTTTTCATAGAATTCAACTGCTCCGTACATGGCTCCATGATCAGTCATTGCGACAGCTGGCATTCCATAATCCTTGACTTTAGAAGCAAGGTCACTGCATCTTATAGAACCATCGAGAAGGCTGTATTCAGTATGGACATGGAGATGGACAAAGGGATGGACCATTATTCAACCTCTTCCTCATAAGATTCCTGATTCTCATTTTTGAGCAGGATAAGTTCTCCATTAGTGCAAGTGAGGATTTCCTGAACAGCATTTTTAAAGGTATCACCTGCAACAGTATTATTCAGTCGGTTGTCTCCTGAGTATTGATTGTGGACCAACATTCCCGTATCGCTAACATCGATGTCTTTGGTCCCTGCTTGTACAGGACTGTCGGAGGATGGGAAGAGACTTGCCTGTTCGATACCACCAGCCTGCGGAGTATCATAAAGACGTTCTTCGATCTGCCTTGCCGTTGCAGAAAACTGTTTTTCATCCTTTCCGTAACGTAAGATTATGATATCGAATTTCCCTTCTATGATCTCTGAGCATGCATCCAGAAGTGTGTAAGCATTTCTATCGAGACATAGGAGTTTAAACGCAGCAGTTGCCCCATCCTGAAAATCTACCACAAGGGCGGGACCTTCAACTATTACGCGTGCTGACAGAAGCGCAGAAAAGACAGCAATAGAACCCCTTTTCAGAATTTGCAGGATCTGTTTCCATTCCATTTCATCTATATCAGATAAGTTCTGTTCCAGTATTAGAGTTTTTGAAGTATTTGTATGAACTTGTTCTTTCACCAGAGAATCCGACATTGTATGCTCAGTGTCATTAAAAGGTTCTGGTTCTTTCTTCTGATTTCCTTCACATTTGGACTGGATCAAAACTTTTTTCGATTTATCATCAGAAGATGGTTTTGAAGATTCATGTGTTTTTCTTGCCACATGTAAAGAGCTTACAGGAAGGGAGGACAGATCTTCAGATCCATGGAAGGACTGTGCCAGCGTGGACCCTGGAGAAGTATCTAAGGACATGGTCGAAACATTTCTGAAAATGAGACCAGAAAGCACATCCGTCCTCATTCCTGCCCTAACCCTGGGAAGTATATCCACGCAGAAATCCATTATAGAAACAAGGTTTACCTTGTCCCATAAAGGAGCCTCGTCCCTTAGAAATACTTTTTCACCATTAGAAAGATTGAGAGTTTCAATATATTCAGCTCCCCAATTACTCGTTATCCACAGATTTTTCGAGAGGATGAACAACCCTTCTATAACTTTTACAGAAGAAGCTCCGCGGGAAAAGAGTTCCGTAATGAAAAGATAGGCTGAAGATATATCTTCTCTGAATAAACGGAAAAGTTTTTCCAGTTCAGAGTAACTGGCTCCCCCTAAAAGTTTTGTAACATTCTCCAGGGTAACAGTTCTATTATCAAGGGTTATGGTCTGCTCCATAAAGGATAGAGCATCTCTGAGGGCTCCATCGGCCTGTCTGGAGATTTCCCAAAGAGCTTCTTCTTCCGCGTCAAGCCCTTCTGAAGATGCAATTGATGCAAGTCTGGTCAGAATTTCTCCTTCAGATATCCGATGAAAGGGGATATGCTGACAGCGGGACCTTATGGTTACAGGAACCTTGTATGGTTCAGTTGTCGCAAGGATGAATATGACATTTTGGGGCGGTTCTTCCAGCGTCTTTAGAAGGGCATTAAATGCAGCAATGGACAACATATGAACTTCATCAATGATATAAACCTTATATCTTGTAGAGAATGGGGATAGAGCTACATGGCTTTTCAATTCCCTGACTTCGTCCACACCATTGTTTGAGGCTCCATCTATTTCTATGATATCGAGGTTATGACCATTAGTTATGGAAATGCAACTGTCACAAAAACCGCATGGTTCAGAATCTGACTGAATCGAAGTGCAGTTTACTGCTTTAGCTATAAGCCTCGCCACAGATGTCTTTCCACAACCTCTTGGTCCAGAAAACAGGTAAGCATGACCAATATTTTCATGCATAACCGCTTTCTGGATAATAGATATAGCCGATCTCTGACCCACAACGTCACAGAAACGTTGCGGCCTGTAACGTCGATATAACGCAAGATACATGGTCAGTGGCCTCCTTTGATATTCTTGCACTCAATAGTAAACATTTGACAAACAGGATTAAGGAAACTCAAAGAGCTTTTATTGATCATTTCATAAAATCGACTGTCGGATGAATGCTTTGTGCACTCTGAAGGGCTATGATAAGTTTATTCCTGATGTAGTTCAGATCTAACACACCATTTCCAGGAGATTCAGTTAACACAATTGAATTTCCGACTCTAAGAGCTTTTTGGAACTCCGAGATCTTTATAACCTGAATATCATATGGAGCCATTTCCAGTTGAAGATCCTTTTCCAGTTTCAATGAGATTTCATTGAACAGGGATTCAGATTCCATATCAGCCGATCCTCTAAGGATCTCTGTGGAATCAATAAAAAGGGAAATATGGTCCTTATCAAATATGATCTTGGATCTAAGGGCATTAAGAGGCCACTTGCGTTCCAATGGCCAGCCCTGATGCCTGATATGAGATATCTGATACGAAATTCGTTCAGATATCTCAGGATGGTCAAGATAGATACCCGGGTCAACGTATGGATGTTTCAGTTGTTCTTCTGAAAGACCCTCCATAACAGTAATCATAGCAGAAGGGGGAAAATCAGAAGCAGCAAGTAAATTTAAACCTTCAATATCGGCTTCTTTTTCAAGGTCCCTTGAATATGAATTTGCCATGGTTATCTGGGCGACATTGGCCAGAATCAAAGGCAGGGTCTGTCCTTTTGACGCGACCATTACAGCAATAGCAACCAGTGATATTTTTTGGTTCCTTGCTATCTGTATCATTACATGCTTCCTATCTGCATGGATAAGTTCATGAGCTAAGATAGCCGCGATCTCGGAATCACTGTGTGTAAAATCAATCATTCCTGTAGTAATGAAAATGATTCCACCCGGAAGTGAAAAGGCATTGGGAGAATCTTCCCTGATCAGACGAATCTCATAAGGAAGATCTCTATTCAGGTAGGGTATAAGCCTCCGCAGTAACATGTTCAGTCTCGCAATCTTAGCAGGATCAGTAATTCTATCCCATCGCTGTTCTACCTGTATCGCAACCTTTTTGCCAAGGTTGATTTCTTCGGTATCAGTATTCGAGGCTTTTGAAAATGCAACATCGGTATGACAAACCAAAAGGAAAAACACCCAAAGGAGTAGAACCAGTTTTTTCAACATAAGTTTCTCTTTCCTGTCCCATCTGGACGATCAGGCAGACCCAGTGAGAGCACTTTGCTTGTAACATTTATTATAAAAAAAGATTACTGGATCATACCTATCCGAGTTTTTCAATCTGCACTCGCGCCATTTTGTCTTCTACGGCCTCACGACTACCAATACCCTTTTCGACATGGGAAGCATCTTCCCACGCACAGGCAAGGGAGAAACGTATGGTTTCTTCAACGGACATATTTTCTTCCCTGGCCACTACCATCCCTGCAATCAGGGCATCACTGGCGCCAAAAAGGGATACTACACCTTTTCTGCTTGCAGTAGCAAGATAGATACCCTCTGGTGTGAAGAAAACATCACCATACGTATGATAAGAGGTAATAGACCACTCAATTCCCTGATCATGAAGCCCTGTTAACACCTCTATGAGATTATCGAGCGAAGTAAGAGAGATTCCTGAAACTTTAGACATAAACCTGTGATCAATTTTTGCAAGATTTGGAACCGCACCAAGACCAGACATCAAAGGTGCCCCTGCTGCATCTATCCATACAGGCACACCAATATTCTTTGCACGTTCAATCAATGACGCATAAGCATCCTGAGGAACTCCAGGAGGGAGTGATCCTCCAAGAAGTACAAGCCTTGCACGTTTAAGCATCCTCTCGTAATTCTTCATAAAACGTTCATAGGCTTCATCGGGAACATAAGGACCAGGCTCTGATAATCCAGTTTCCATTTTGCCTGTTTCATCAACTATGTAAACGTTTGTACGGGTTTCCCCCTTCACGTGGACAAAGTTCGTCGTTATGCGCGCCTTACGAAGAATATCTCGAATATATCCGCCATTAAAACCGGCAAGGAATCCCATTGCAGCTGTCTCATAACCAAGCTGGCTGAGAAGTAGGGAAACATTAATACCCTTTCCTCCTGGAGAGCGGTTGGCATTTCTAGATCTGAACCATCCCCCCGGTCGGAAATCTGATACAACAAATTCTTCGTCAACAGCAGGATTAAGAGTTACGGTTACGATCATGTTTAATCCCCCCAAGGTATTAGAAAGGGGCAGGTACAAGAAGATAACTACCTACCCCGGATATTCAGAATGATTAATATCTATGCAAGAAACCCGGCTATATCTGTGGTAGAAGAAACAATTTCACTACGGGCTATTTTACCCTTTTGCAGTTCTACCAGAATAGGCATTTCAAGTATACCGAGTTTATTTACCATTCTGGAATTCCTGTATCCATCAATAAGGACTATCCCGGCAGAATGTTCTTTAGAAAAAGATTCAACCGTATTGGAGATTTGTACCTGCGTCTCCTCTATTGATGAATAAAAGAATGCGAGTACTTTTTCCGGGTCCAGGAGAGTGGACCTTAGGTGTACCTGTTCGTTTATAAAAGCAGAAGCGGTCATTGCAGCTATGGCACCATCAGCAGAAGCAGTCACAACCTGACGAAGATGCTTGTTTCTTACATCTCCAGCAGCATATATTCCCTCAATCGAGGTTTCCATATCTTCATTTGTGACAACCCAGCCACCTCTGGCACATTCGACAACTCCCTTGAAGAACTCGTCATAAGGAGCCTGACCTACGAACATGAAGACACCAGATACTGGAAGATCTGAGATCTCTCCTGTTTTCACATTTTTTATGACCAGTTTTTCAACCATACCATCTCCGGCTATCTCCTCTAAAACCGTATTCCATATAGGCTCAATCCTGGGATTGGACAATGCTCTTCCTACTGCTGCCCTGTCCGCCCTGAATTCATCCCTGCGATGGATTATGTAAACCTTGGATGCAAAGTTTGTAAGGTACACAGCCTCTTCAACTGCAGTATTACCCCCACCTACAACAGCGATCTCAAGATCTTCAAAGAATGCTCCATCACAAACGGCACAATAACTGACACCGGCACCGATGTGTTCTTCTTCTCCCTTACAGCCAAGTTTCCTGAAATAAGCACCACTTGCGATTATAACCGCCTCAGCTTCTATTTCGCCTTTATCCGTAATCACTATCCTCATGTCGTCTCTAACTTCTATTTTTTCAACAGTGCAGTCACGAAATTCAGTGTTGAACTTCTCAGCATGCTCACGGAACATCAATCCAAGTTCTGATCCAGTTGCATGTTTGACTCCAGGCCAGTTCTCAATCTCATCGGTCATGTTAATCTGCCCACCAGGAACACCTTTCTCCAGCAGAAGAACATCAAGTCCAGCTCTTCTCCCATAGATAGCAGCAGTAAGGCCGGCGGGACCAGCCCCGATGATTACGAGCTCTCTTCTTTCCATTATTTGTTTTCCTCCTTAAAGATTAAGAAATAGCGCTTATAACGTTTATTCCACATTAATGACATAGAAAAATTATACACGACGCCAGGAAAGCATGCGAGGTATATTTGAGAGATCATTAATTATATCCTCAAGATATAACCCTGGGAATTGATGGTTTTTGAGTATTTCTGCCTGATCAGGACCACCAATTTCAACAAGTACATAGGCATCTCTTTTAAGTTTTCTGGCACACCATCCGAGGAGTTGAAAACATAGGGAAAGCCCGTCATGCCCACCGTCAAGGGCTATTCGGGGCTCAAAGATCTGCACCTCAGGCATGAGATCCTCTATGACATCGCTTTTAACATAGGGCGGATTACTTACTATAAGATCAAGGGATAAATCCTCCACAGGCATATCCTGAAGACTGCTACTATGCCATAGGAGACAGCGGTCAATAAGACAATGTGATTTCATATTTTTCCATGCCCAGGATAAAGCCAGGGAGCTCATATCCACAGACATACATGAAGCAGATGTTTTCTCCTTCAACATGGCAACAGAGATACAACCTGAGCCTGTTCCCCAGTCAAGGAAATAATCTCCACCAAGTTTTTCAAGGGCATATTCAACAAGAAGCTCAGTCTCAGGTCTTGGGATCAGACATCCATGACCAACGGAAATCCTATATCCGTAGAATTCAGTAAATCCAAGAATATACTGGAGCGGTTCCCTCTGTTTCCTTCTGGAAAGTATTCCAGAAAGAGACCGCTGGAACGTGCCAGGGAGTATCTTCTCAGGGTGCGTATATAAATAGGCCCTTGTGACGCAGAGGAGGCTTGACAGTATCATGTCAGCCTCCAGTAATGGATTGGTTATTCCTGCAGACGAGAGTTCTCCAATGATAAGAGATCTTGCTTGTGCAAAATCAAGTCTACTGTTTTGCTTCAAGCATTTTCAACCTCTCAGTCTGATCTGCAACAACAAGAGCTTCTATCATTTCATAAAGATCCCCATCTAGATAAGAATCCAGTTTATAAAGAGTAAGCCCTATTCTGTGGTCTGTTATCCTGTTCTGCGGATAGTTATAGGTACGGATACGTTCGGACCTGTCACCCGTCCCTATCTGACCCCTTCGTTCTTGAGCCTGTTCATCATGCATCCTGGAAAGTTCCATATCATAAAGCTTTGTCCGTAAAAGTTTCATTGCTTTAGCCCTGTTTTTAATCTGAGACCTTTCATCCTGACAGGTCACAACAATCCCTGTCGGCATATGAGTTATCCTTACGGCGGAATCGGTCATATTAACATGCTGACCTCCGGCACCACTGGCACGATACGTATCGATCTTGAGGTCTTCGCTTCGTACCTCGACATCAACATCTTCAGCTTCGGGGAGTACTGCTACGGTTGCTGTAGAAGTATGGATCCTCCCGCCCGATTCAGTGACCGGGACCCTCTGGACCCTGTGAACACCGCTTTCATATTTAAGCTGGCTGTATGCTCCTTTACCATCAACACGGAATGCAATCTCCTTGTATCCGCCAATTCCGGTGATGTTTGAACTCATGATCTCCACATGCCACCTCTGCCTTTCGGCAAATCGTCCATACATTCTAAAAAGATTTGCTGCAAAAAGTGCCGCTTCTTCTCCACCAGCACCACCACGGATCTCAACAATGACGCTTTTGTCATCATTGGGGTCCTTGGGGATAAGCAGAAGTTGAAGTTCTTCCCCATATTTTTGAAGAAGAGGTTCTTTCTCAGCTATTTCTTCGTGGGCTAGCTCTATCATTTCCCTGTCACCTGATGACAGAAGTTCCATCGCCTCATCAATAGAATTCTTTATCTTTTTATATTCCCGGTAGGTTCTAACTATTTCTGAGAGATCAGAATGTTCTTTAGCAAGTTTATGCAGAGCCCTGGGATCTGAAGCTACTGCGGGGTCACCCATCTTGGCTTCCAGTTCCTGGAAACTGATCACGATCTGGTCCAGTTTACTCGAAAAGTCCATTGATTCCACTCCTATACATTGTTCTAAAGTTTCCGGTCAAGGGCAGATTCGAGAGAAGAGAGTGCAACTTCAATCTGCTGCAGGTCCGGTTCCCGGGTGGTCAGATATTGAAGGGAAAGTGCGGGGAAAATAAGGTATCTGCCCCAGGAATTCGACCTGGAAGAAAATCTTATAAACTCATATGATATACCAATCACCAGGGGAAGGAGTAAAACCCTTGTTAGGGCTTTCCATAATAGTGAACCCTGCGCCACAACCGAGAAAACGATTATACTCACAGCTACAACTACTAAAAGAAATGAAGTTCCACACCTTGGATGGATCCGGGAATACCTTATTACAGAGGAAGAATTCATTGCTGCTCCATCTTCAAAGGCATTGATAGTTTTATGTTCTGCTCCGTGATATCGAAACACTTCCCTGATATCTTTCCACAAACCGATTATGGCAACATAGAGGATAAAGACAAGCCCTCTCATGACTCCCTCAAGTAGATTTTGCGCGATTGGTGACAATTCATACGTCCTTGCCAGAAATTCAGAAATCCAGACAGGAAAAGCAATAAAGAGTCCAACTACTGCGACAACAGCTATAACAACGGATAATAACATTTCCCAGAAGGTTATCTTCTCTTCCTCTCCAAGGTAAAGCTCAGCAGACCTGTTCAAAGCCCTTATCCCGACTGTCATCATTTCCACCATAGTTACTACTCCTCTTATCACTGGAGCTTTCCATGGATACATGGACGTCCACGACCTGGTTGTCCAGTGTTCTGACCATATCTCCCCTGTTGGTTTCCTGACAGAGAGACCCCACCTTGAGGGTCCTTTCATCAGTACTCCTTCTATAACAGCCTGCCCTCCGATTGGAATCTTTTCTACTGATTGTAAAAATATCAGGATGGAAGAGATCAGAGTGTTCAGAAATGCACGTATTCTATACATTTTTTTCATTAATAAGTTCCTCAATATTTCTGAATGGATTGCCACAGGAATGTGTTTCCCTGCATTTGCCTTCAGTTATGCAGGAAGGTCCAGTCTGGGCGAAAATAAGTGGAGCCACAGTCCTAACCTCCCGCAGCATACTCCGTGCAAGTTCCTGTATCTCCCACTGGGCTCTCCTGCAGGTACGTAATGCAAAGAAATGATGTAATTCTCTGGCATTCATGGTTACAGTAATTCGCGTTTGCCAACCATGAGGAAGTACATATCGGGCGTCTTCCTTTGGAATCCCCTGCGCAATCAGGTCCAGATAAAGTTCATGGGCCTTATTGCAATATTCATTAAAATCTTCTTTTGCATTGGGGTTGGAAGCAATACTATGTGGCATTACGTATTCCGGATTGTCCATTGAAACATAACGTTGACTCTGTTGACTATAGCTTGCCATCCTATGTCTGACAAGCTGATGGGAACAGATCCTGCTTATCCCGTCAATAGAGAAAGTAAAGGAAACATGTTCAAAAGTCGATAAATGGCCACTTCTTCGCAATCCGCTGATGAATTTTGAAATATCCTGGTCTTTAGTCTCTTCAAGAAGTTCTGATGCAGAAACCGAACTGTAGCACAATCTTGCAGCTGCAGCAACGGTTCTGTCAGGTTGGGGCGTAAAAGCCAGAAGATGAACTCTGCAAGGCATTATATCACCTCTCAATTAGTAAAAAAGGGGGCAAAGCCCCCCCCTTTTACTCAGTTTTGTCAGCTTCGCGCTGTCCGTAATTCATCCCTTTATATTTCTTGTTAAATTTCTGAAGTCTGCCTTCCTCTGAGAGGACCATGCTACCTCTCTTGCCCGTATAAAAGGGGTGACAGGAAGAGCAAACCCCTACTTTTATCTCTGAAACGGTTGCACGGGTTTCAAATGTGTTACCACACGCACATGTAACTTTACAAGCTTTGTATTCTGGATGAATATCCTTTTTCATCTATTAACACCTCCTGCATATCCAGCTTGGGAATAATCATGGACAGAAAGAAAATTTACCACAGTACGGAAATCTATGCAAGTATGTATTTTAAAGATGCATTACTCCCAATCCACATCTTTCATGGTGTGCAACTGCATGATAAGCTGTATCACCCATAACGGCAACAGCTATCCATCTTGAATTTCTCACAATACCTATTTTTGCACCTATACTGGCTTCAAGCATGGCCTGGGCGATGAAGCCATTCATTGCTTCAACAGCCGCATGCATAAGGGCATGCATTTCCCTGGGGTTCTTTTCTATAACACCAGCATTCAAGGAGGCCCCTACCAGGGCTCTGGTAAGCTTTTGGGGCAGGTCTCCTGCAAGACCTCCTACTTCTGTTGCAACGGATTTCCAGTTAATCGTAGCAAACTGTTCCTTCATTCTGTGTTCATCTGATGGGGAAGTTGTGGCAGCTAAAAGGATAGCAGCCCTGCCTACCTGGTTTTCATCATCAAGATGAATAGTTATTTCGAAATCAAGACCAGAGGATTCATGGGTATTTCTGCTATTTTCCCTGTAATTATGATGTGATACAACCTTTTTCTCAAGCCCTTGATTGACTTGTTCTGTTTCTGGTTCGGCATTTTCTGTACCTGAGAACATATTTTTCCATAACATTAATAAAGCATCCCCCTCTCCGCTTCTAAAAAAAGAACGGCCTTCTCAATTGCATTGTTAGTAATAACACATAATCCCATTTTTTCCAACAATCATGTAGTAAGATTGGAAAGCATTTTCTTTAAAGGTCACATTTACATATGTTTTTTAACTCAGAAATGTCTAAATTTAATTAACCAACATGCTTTGACTTGAAGAAGGGTTTAATGAGCCTTATACTATAATCAGAGTCGAGAAATCTAACAGAATGAACAACCCTTGGTAAATCCCTAGGATTAAACATTCCTGTTCAATCTCGACATCTACATTAATTTCAGGGGGGTAATTCTATGAAGAAACTTTTAACAGTATTTTTCGCCGTAATGTTGATGGTTGCAATTTTTGCTGGTGCAGCAACTGCTAAAACATTCATTTCTCTGGCAACTGGCGGTACTGGAGGAACCTACTATCCGGTAGGTGGTGGAATAGCAGATATCGTCAGCAAAAATGTTGCAGATGTGCAGATGACTTCCGAAACTGGCAATGCCTCTCAGGCAAACCTCAATCTTCTCGGAACCCATCAGATTGAAATGGCCCTTGCCCAGAATGACGTTTCAATGTGGGCTTATAAAGGGATGCGCCCATTCAAACAGGAATTCAAGAATGTCAGGATGATCGCTTCTCTCTATCCGGAAAACGTTCAGTGTATAACCATGAAAGGTGCCGGAGTAAAGGATATTATGGACATCAAGGGTAAAAGGGTTTCCGTGGGAGCCCCTGGATCTGGAGTACAGGCAGATGTTGCTTCAATACTCCGCGTAGCCGAAATCAAATATTCAGAAATGAAGACGGACTTCCTTGATTTCAACAACACTACCCAGAGATTCAAGGATAATCAGCTTGACGTAGGATTTGTTGTCGCCGGATATCCGACCGCTTCCATAATGGATCTTGCTACAATGCATGATATCGATCTTGTTAATTTTAGTGATGATTTTATGAATAAGCTTATCGCTGAATATCCTTTCTTTGCCAAGAGTGTTATCCCAGCTGGCACATACAAAAACATAGACCATGATACCAACACTCCGGCTGTTATGGCAGTCTGGGTATGTGACGGTGACCTATCTGAAGATGTAGTCTACCAGATAACAAAGGCTTTCTGGGAAAACGTGGATGCTCTTTACAAGATCCACTCAAAAGCGAAGATGATTACTTTAGAAACTGCTCTTGATGGAGTTTCTGTACCCATTCACTCCGGAGCAGCAAAATACTATAAAGAGGTAGGTATGACTGTTCCCGTGGTTGAATAGAGCCTTAAACATTAATGATTAAAGCGCACTCTTTTGGGAGTGCGCTTTTTTTTGTCACTAAATATACTTTAGTAGAGTCCCTTTCCATGTATTTATGGAATTACAACCAGTTATTCCCGAGAGCATTTTGCCATCTCCACCCCCGTGGGCTTTAAGTTCTGATACCTGGATAAGTTTTTTCAGATCAACATTCGTCTTTTCTCCCTGCAATAATAAAAAACCGGTAGGAAGTGTATCCTCCGAAGGCATAAGGATAAATACAATAGCTTCGGGATTATTTATCAATTGTTTTTTGGCTGCAGACATGACCAGATCCTTTGTAAACCCAGGTAAAACAGCAAAATACATATATGATTGCCCTATCTCAGTTATTTCCCATGGTATTTCGATAAGATGTCTTAACTTCTCTATGATTTTACGTTGTCTCTTATTGTCCTGTTGTAACTTAATATAGGTTCTCTCAAGCTTTTCAGGTGGACAATCGATATTTTTGGAAAACTGTCGAATGATCCTACTATGACTAGTCTGGAATTCTTCTCTTAAAAGACAGAATTTGATCTCCCAGTCAGGACTACTACCTTTGAAGTTTATGATAATAAGATTCGGGATCTCTCCGGTAGAGTGGACATGTGTACCTGAACAGGCAGTTATATCAAAATCTTCAACATTGATTACCTGGATCGTATCATTTTCTGGGAGTCTATCCCATTTAGCTGTTAATCCTTCCATCTCACGAGCTTCTTCAGGAGATAAAAGGGAACTGGTTACCTTTCTATTTTCATTTATAACAGCGTTAACACGGTCTTCGGTTGTAAAGATCATATCCCAATTAAAATCTCCATCATATTTAAAATAAATTGTACTTTCATTTTCATCTATATTAGCTTTGGTTGTAAACATACCATTATGGTTATTTTCAAGAACCCTGGAGATAAGATGCTGTGCTGAATGCATTTTTGTAAGTAGCTGATGTCTCTGTCCATCAACTTCGATTTCAACCTCAAGACCCTGTACAGGTGTTCCATTTTTAACTCTGGTCAAATGGAGCTTGCCTCTTTGATCCTTGATAGTGTCAATGATCTGCCCCTGGAAAGTATCAGCAAAGATAGTCCCGGAGTCTCCTGGTTGACCGCCCCCTGCCGGATGGAAATCTGATACATCCAGAAGGATCTTAAGATTCTTACCATCAGCTTTTATTATATCTACTATACTGGTTTTCAGTTTCAATTAAACCACCTCTCTTCCAATATCTTCAGTGTTGATAGGTAAAAGAATTACAACCTCTTTCTATCAACTTTTTCCCGTAGGGATCTTTTTATTCATCAAGACTGAGAAACAACCGTATATAACAAAAAGACCTGAAACACCAAGCCCTGCAAAAAGGGGGGGTATTCCAGTTTTGAAAACAGGCCATGTAACCAGAGTCAGGATTCCTCCGAGTATCCCGGAAAAAGCCCATTTGCGAGGTAATATTCCTGGTAAAAGTATAGATACTACAAGGGGGAAAAATGTACCAACTCCTCTTAAACCCATGCTCAGATAACTCCATTGGAGTATCATGCTTTTATCTGCAATACATCCAAAGACTGCAGCAAGGATTACTACACAAGTTACTGCAACTCTGGAAATATGAAGTAGATTATTCTCTCCAGAAACACGGTTCAGTCCCGAGCGTTTCTGCATGTATATATCTCTGACAAGATTTGTTGCAATACCTAAAGATAGCCCGGCTGCAGTCCCTATTACTGTTATCACAATGCCACACCACATTACTCCGGCAACAAGGGGATGAAAATTATTTGTTATGAAAAAAGGCAAAGCCTGGGCTGGATTAATTATAACCCCTGAGTAGCGGAGAGATAGGCCAACATAAACTCCAAGAAGGCCAAGGGGAGGCATGAGAAAGGCAGCCATAAGGACTCCCTTCCGAGCACTTTCCGAACTTGAAGCTGCAAATATTCCCTGGATATATATCTGTGTGCAGAATACCCCTATGATCATAGAAACAAGAGCCCCTAGATCTTTGGAAAGCCCCCTTCCCCAAATACTGAAAAAGGGGAAAGATGGAAGTCCTTTGGATAAAACCATAGGACCATGTCCATTTGAGACGGCAACGAAGGAGGATAAAATGAGAATACAATACAGGAGCAATATCTTTGCCTGGCCTATTCTACTGTAACTTTTGAGACCTCCAGAATAGATAAATACGAGAATAAGCGATGTTACTATCAGGACAGCCTCTATTGAATTCACCGGAAAAATGCTCATGAATAATGCAATTCCAGCTAGAAACTGCGCTACAACGGAGATGAAAGTACCTATTGTCGAGGCAAGCATAGACGCAAGACTTGCACTAGGTCCATAGTTCTTTTTTAAAAATTCAGGAATGGTTTCAAGGCCTGATTCTCTTAAAGGCTTTGCAAACCAGGTTCCCAGTAAAAGACAACCTAGACCTGCTCCCAGGGTAAACCACCATGCTGAAAGGCCATACTCATATGCCATCTGTACTGTGCCGACAGTGGAGGCGCCACCAACAAGAGCACCCAGTATAATACCACTGACAGATGATGAAGATGCTTTTCGACCAGCTACCATATAGTCACTGGAAGTCTGAATCTTTCCAGAACCTCTAGTACCAAGGATTATGAAAAGGGTTAATAAAGAAATGGCACCAGCAACAAACATTAAACCACACCCCACAGCTTGAGGATCATCATATCATTGTTGTCAGAATGATATGATGATCCCCCACAACAAAAGGCCGGTTCTGACCCGGCCTTTGCCACTTTCTTCCTATCAATTAACAGGATCTTTTATAAACCCATATATGCTTTTCGAACTTCATCAGATTCCAGAAGCATCCTTGCTGAACCAGATTGAACAATTTTCCCGGTCTGGAGGACATAGCCTCTGCCAGCAATTTCAAGTGCCTCCTGTACCATTTGTTCAACCAGGAGGATAGTCATTCCACTCTTGTTGATGCTGACAATTGCATCCATTACCTTCTCCACCAGGGAGGGCATAAGGCCAAGGGACATCTCGTCGAGCATGAGAAGGGCCGGCTTCGACATAAGCCCACGTGCTATGGCAAGCATCTGCTGTTCCCCTCCGCTCATGGTTTCCGCGGTCTGATCAGCACGGTCCTTAAGCCTGGGAAAGAGCTCGAATACCTCTTCAAGCCTGGCATTGATCTCTTTCCTATCCTTTTTGATGAAGGCTCCGAGTTCCAGGTTTTCTCTGACAGAAAGCTTCGAAAAAAGTCTTCTTCCCTCAGGAACATAGCTCAGCCCTATCTTCATTGTTTCGTGAGCGGGCATCTTTGTAATATCTACTCCTTTGAAGGTGATGGTACCCTGGTAAGGCATCATGAGACCCGCAATGGCACGCATGGTAGTGGTCTTTCCGGCTCCGTTGGCCCCCACGATGGAAACCAGTTCGCCCTGGTTCACTTCCAGAGAAATTCCATGAATTACCGGGATACCGTCATAACCGGTATGAATATCCTGAACCTGAAGGATGGGTCCACTCATGATAATTTAGCCTCCTTCAGCCTTTTGGCGAATTTCTCTCCGAAATAGGCGGTGATGACCATTTCGTCATTGATTATCTCCTTCGGAGGTCCTTCCGCTATCTTTTCTCCACCATCAAGGACAACGACCTTATCTGCAATGGGCATTATGGCTTCCATGATATGTTCCACCACAAGAAGGGTTATTCCCTGGTCCCTGATGCTCTTAATTAGTTCCACTGAAGCCCTTACCTCCGTGGAAGTAAGGCCGGCCATAGCCTCGTCAAGCATGAGGATCCTTGGCTGAGTTGCCAGGGCCCTTGCCATTTCCAAGCGTTTTTTCTGGCCTATGGTGAGTGTTCCGGCTTTCCTGTGGACCATTTCTTCAAGGTGACATGCCTTTATGCATTCCATGGCTACCTCCGAAGCCTCTTTTACATTGCTCGTCCGAAGGAAAGCTCCAATCAGAGTATTGTCAAGAACCGACATTTCCTTCAGTGGGTGTACCACCTGGAACGTTCTGACCGCTCCAAGCTTCGCTATCTCGTTGGCAGAAGAACTGGTGATATCCTTACCGTCAAAGAAGATCTTTCCTGAAGAGGGGGTATAGTAACCTGAAATACAGTTGAAGAGCGTTGTCTTGCCAGCTCCGTTAGGGCCAATGAGCCCTACGATGGAACCCTCTTCCAAATCAAAGGTCACATCCCTGTTGGCCATAAGGGAACCGAACTTCATTGTCACTTCTCTTATCTCAAGGAGGGCCATCAGTGATCACCCTCCTTCTTTTCCCGGCTTTTCATGGCGATATCGTCGAGAATACCCATGATACCCCTTGGCTGTTTGACCATTACCAGAACAATGATCAAACCGAAGATCATAAGGTCAACACCACCGCCCATGCCTCCAATGAAAGCCCTGCTGTATTCCTGGAGAGGAATAAGGACCGCAGCGCCGAGGAGAGGACCCCAGAAAGTCCCCAGTCCCCCAAGGATGGTAATGAGAACGAACTTCATGGACATATCAAGGGACATGACCATTGAAGGATCCACCCTGAAGTTATACTGGGCATAAAAGGCTCCGCAGATGGCGGCCAGGAATGCAGAAAGAGCCATGGCTGAAAGCTTGACCCTTGTGCTGTTGACACCAAGGGATTCAGCTGTCTCCTGTCCCTCGCGCACGGCCAGGAGGTAATAGCCGAAACGCATCTTTTCCATCTTTCTTACCACACCGAAGACAAAGATCATCAATATGAGGGCCCCATAGTAGTAGCCTTTCTTGGAGTCATACCACATAAAGTTCATCCAGCCCTCTTCCACCAGCGGGTAATCCAGCCCAAGGGCTCCCCCGACCCAGTCCCACACCATAAAGAGCCTGTTGAAAATCTCTACTATGGCAAAAGTAGCTATGGCAAAATAATGCCCTTTGAGCTTGAAACATGGTCCACTTAGCACCACCGCTACCCCGGCGGCAAGAAGTGCGCCCACCATGGCTCCCGGCCATGGAGAAAACCCAAAGGTAACCACGGCCATAGCTGCCCCGTAGGAACCAATACCGAAGAAAACGGAATGGCCGAAGGATGTCTGTCCGCAATATCCTCCAATTACATTCCATGCCTGAGCCATTGATCCGTACAACATGATAAGGATGAGCACATGTTCAGTATAAGAACTGGGCAACACGCCCATGAGGGGCAGTGCGGCCAAGACCGCTACAACTATCCACCACTTAACATCCTTTGAAATATGTTTTCTTGTCAACATGGCCATTACCACCCGAAAAGCCCCCTGGGCCGCCAGAAAACGACAACCAGGTAAAGGCCAAATACTGCAACATACTTAAAGACAGGAGCCACGTAGAATCCACTGAAAGCCTCCACAAGACCAATAAGTATGGCTGCGAAAAGAGCTCCGGGAATAGAACCGAACCCTCCCATGGCTACACACACAAATGCCAGGAGACTGAAAAGGCCTCCCACATCCGGAAAGGTGGCCAGGTAGGAAGGCAAAAGGCCTCCGGCGATCCCTACACATGCACCTCCGAGGCCAAAGACCAGGACGTAGATCCTCTCGGTATCGATACCCATAAGCTCGGCGGCTTCCTTGTCCATGGCAGTGGCCTGTATGGCCCAGCCCAGTCTTGTCTTTTTTATCAGGAGATATACAAGAGCCACTACGCCTAAAGAGAACAGGCTTGTTGCCAACTGGGGAAGAGAGAAAATAACCCCTCCCACAGAGAAAGTCTTCCCACCCAGGATAGTATCGTTCAGAATGCGGAAATTCGGAGAGAACATGTATAGACATGCATTCTTGAGGAACATGGAAAGTCCGAAAGTTGCCAGCAGTGCAGCCATGGCCGATTTGCCTATGGTATGGCGGATAATGAGCTTGTAGGTCAATGCTCCAATCAGGAAAGCGAATACCCCCGAAGCGATCCATGATATTAGAGGATCAACCTTCCAGAGGAATCCCAGCCAGTAACTGAGGTACATGGCCACCATAAGGAATTCCCCGTGAGCAAAGTTTATGACATCCATAACACCCCAGATAAGGCTGAGGCCGGCTGCTATCAATGCATAAAGCAGGCCGCTGAGAATGCCGTCAAGCGCAACCTGTAAAAAAGTAACCATTACTTATCCCCCTTGAGTGACGAAATGCCCGAACCAAGAAAGAACGGGCGACAAAGTCCTTCGAGCCGCCCGTTCTGTAAATCATCTTATATCAGAATGAACTTGCGGGACCTAACGGCTGCCCCAGTCAGTCATAGGAACTACAGGCTCGGTGTCGGCAAGATCCAGAGGATAGATCTTCTTGTAAGATCCGCCCTGAAGTTGGGTAAGGATGCTCATGGCTTTCAGGTTCTGTCCACCCGGAGCGAATACAACCATTCCACCCAGTGACATGGGTGAATCAAACTCAGTCTCGTTAAAGACTTTCAGGACCGCATCATAATCGGTGGTACCTGCCAGTTCCATGGCCTGTGCAAGAATAAGGGTTGCGATGGCTTCCTGGATACAGTCGCTGTCAAAGGGAACGCTGGGATCTGTCTTGGTCATATAGATCTTTTCAACTGCTGCAACAGCGGGCATAAGCTCTGCAAATTCAGGGCTGTAGCCTGTTCCGCCCATGAAGAAGTCTCCATCGGATTCAAGTTGTTTGGCAATGATAGGATCCTGGTATCCGGTGCAGTAATTGAGAGCCACATCGGGAAGCCAGTCCATCTGTTTCATGGTTCTTACCCAAAGAGTGTAGTCTCCTCCAAGGCAGGCTCCGAATACGGCATCGGGATCTGCGGCCTTGAGGGTCTGTACTTCACTGTTCAGGTTGGTAGCACCAGGGTTGAAGGCCACATCAGCAATCACTTTGAGACCAGCGACCCCGGCAGCAGCTTTGCCCTCTTCGGCAGCGTGCTTACCAAACTCGGTGTTCTCGTAAATCAGTCCCACGGTCTCAATACCCGCACTTTTGGTTTCGTTGAGATACTTGATGAATTCCACGAATTCAAGGGATTCTGTCTCATCTGTGGGTGCAAGGCGGAAAAACCGATTGAGGTCCCTCTTGGTAAGGGCGGCAGAACTGGAGCATCCGCAAACGAAGAGTTTCTGCTTTCTTTCAGCAACGAAGCTTGCCGGTTTAGTACAGGAGCTGTTGTAGCTTCCAATGATGGCATATACGCCTTCCTGGTCGATGAGGCGCTCTGCCTCTGATTTAGCAACATCAGGTTTTCCCTGGTGGTCAGCATGAACAAGGACAAACTTCATTCCACCAAGAACGCCTTCTGCCGCTGCTCCAGGAACCTTGATCTCAGGATGTGAATTGTTGATCACTTCAACAGCAGTTTCAACAGCACTCTGGCAACGCTGACCGGCTAAAGCACAAGGACCTGTAAGAGGAAAGAGGGTACCAATCTTTATAACCTTTTCCGCAGCAACTGCTCCTCCTGTGAGCAAAGCAACAAGGAACAATGTAAGAAACAGCTTTGCCACCATGGTTCTTCCAATAAAAAGACGTTTCATTAACATAACTCCCCCTTTATTGTGTTTGATCACCGTCAGTCTTTTGCCCTTCCCCTGACAAAAGACTGACAAATGAACTATTTGAATTTTATTTGAATCATATAAAAAAAACAAGTTTAAAAATGAAAAAGAATTCATTTTTAAACTTGATCACTCCTCTTCCCTGCTCTCTTCAATATATACAGATAGTACAGTAACAACATTCTATAATGGATCAACACGACCTGTTTTTTGTTCATGTAGCGAAGGGCAAGTATTCCCCCATTATAAGACCTGGTTTCTATCCTTCTCTACACATAAAGTCATTGAGGATAAGATAGAGTACAAGTCGGAATATAGGGAACCTCGATAAAGCTGATCTAGTGTTCAATAAGTCTTAGACGCTATTGCTTATTGTCTGCATACACTAAAAAAAGGGATAGGAAGGCAAAAAATCCGGTGATATCATTTTTTCCGCATACTCAAAGCGAATATGCTGTGTTTTGAGGAATTAGACCTTGAGAATTGGCATGCCAAGATACTGATTCACTTTCATAACTAGCAACTTGAATCCCGACCTTGACTGGATTGAAACACAAAAGAACACAAACGAAAACAATTGGCGTGCCTGGCGAGAGTCGAACTCGCGACCTCTGGTTCCGGAGACCAGCGCTCTATCCACTGAGCTACAGGCACACATTGAATGACAGGGAGTAAAGTACCTTTATGACAGCCTTTTGTCAAGTTACTGGCTGAAACACATCGAATGTAATGGAATTCCTATTTACGGAAACTGACTATGGTTACACCATATCCGCCCTCAGAAGGACCTCCAAGGCAGAAGTCTTCAACATATTCGAGGGATCTGCACAGTTTATGAACTTCTCGTCTGAGAATACCCTCGCCTCGACCATGGATTATAGTTACACTTCCATACCCGGCTCTCATTGCCTGGTCAAGATATCGGGAAACAACAGGAATGGCCTCATCTACTGTCATACCTCTTACCATAAGAGAACTCGGCACATTGGATGGTCTGGAGATCGTGATCTTTACATCGCTACCTGATTTTGAAATTCTCTCGTTAAGGAAACGTATCTTTCCCAGGGGAACTTCCATCCTAAGGGGACCGGATATAACAGTGCCCTTCTTATCAGAAAGAGATACTAGAACTCCCTTGAAACCTGTACCCAGGATCTCTACACTCTGTCCTTCTTTCAATTCAGGCTGATGAGATTGTGATTCGGTTTTCTTTTCTCTTTTCTTTTTTCTTTCCGTGAAAGAACTGATCTGCTCGTTCATTTCCATTTTCTGGTTATGCATTTCTCTCTGGGCTGCAGATTCTGCGGCGCCTTCAATTCGCCGAATAAGATTTCTTGCGGTTTGCTGTGCTTTATCAAGGATATCCTCCGCCTTTTTTTCCGCTTCAGAAATAAGTTTTTCTGACATATGTTCGGCCTTTCCCAAATCTTCCTCGTACTCTATTGTTAGTTTCTTTAATATCTTTCTTTCCTGTATAAGTTCATCCTTTGTAACGTCGAGTATTCGCTGTTTTTCATGCAGTTCAGAGATAAGCTCTTCAACAGAATGTTCTGCTCCGAGACGTACTGCCCTTGCCTTTTCGAGAACTGTTTCCGGCATGCCCTGGCGACCAGCTATAAGGATAGCGTTGCTTTTACCTGGAATGCCCATCAAAAGCTTATATGTAGGAGACATGGTCTTATGGTCGAATTCCATACTTGCTGTTTCTACACCTCTGGTACCAAGTGCATATCGTTTTATTGGATTATGATGGGTTGTAGCCAGAGTAAGGATGCCCCTTTCATGTAAAGTATCCAGAATAGCTATACCAAGAGCTGCACCTTCCTGAGGGTCTGTCCCTGAACCTAATTCATCTAGAAGCAGAAGGGATCTTTCATCAGAGTGTTTAAGAATAGTGATTATATTCTTAAGATGAGCACTGAATGTTGAAAGGTTCTGCTCTATACTCTGTTCATCTCCGATATCAAGCCAGATGCCACTGAAATCGCCAATTACAGAACCTTCAACTGCCGGGATCGGCAACCCATACCATGCCATTGCTACAGCCAGGCCAACAGTTTTAAGGGCTACAGTTTTCCCCCCTGTATTAGGACCTGTTATGACTAGTACCTTGAATGATTTTCCGCATGCTATATTGAGAGGAACAGCGTTACCAGATAGAAGGGGATGGATGACTCCCTTGAGATCGAAGAAAGGTTTGTTACTGATTTCTGGAAGAATCCAGCCACTCTTTGAGATTACCGAAGAAATGGCATATAAATAATCGGTGAGTCCAATGGCGGCTTGAGAATCGAGAAGAGCCTTCTCTCTCTTGAGCATTAACAAAGTGAGCTCTCTTAATATGCGTTCACATTCTTCCTTTTCTTCTGAAATCAGAACTGACACCCTGTTATTTACGGGAATCAGCCTTTCATGTTCCATAAATATAGTATGCCCGGAACTTGAACGATCAAGTACTACCCCGGGGAACCGGTTTATATACTCATGTCTGACTGAAAAAACCAGCCGACCATTTTTTATACCAATCGTTTTTTCCTGGAGGTATCCAGAGACCTGAGGATCATGAATAAGTTTAGATATAGTTTTTCTTGCCTGAGCTCTGTTTTCGACAAGGGCATTGCGGATATCTCTAAGTCTTGGCGAAGCTGAATCTTCTATTCTTCCATGTTCATCTATTACATTCAAGGCATCCACTTCTTTAGAAAGATCCCTTATTTTACGGGTTATCTGGAGAAATACAGGTTGTGAATCTCTTTCTTCAAGGAAATGCTGCTTAAGTTTAATTGCGAGCCTGATCATCCGTTGAATCTGGTATAATTCTTCTCCATTCAGAAAAGATGTCGATTTTGCACCCTCAAGCATCTCATCTACAGGCTGTACACCCTCAGACCATGGAATATCTCCATGGCGGGAAAGATATAGCATGAAGGCCTCAATCAATTCATGTCTGTTGGAAAGAGAATCCATGCTATCGAAGGGGTTAAGTTCTGTTACAAATAGAACACCAATATCCGAACGGACCTCACGGGCAAAAATACGAAGAACTTTTGAGAATTCCAGCTTTTCTTTGCTATCTTTTCTAATTTTCATCTTTAGACCTGTCTCAATTATTTCCACGTCTGCATATTTCAGTGCAGTGGACTTTGAAATCTGGAATGGAGAAGATTTGCCTGGATAAGGAAATCTTCAACAGTGGGCCACAAAGATGAACCTAATTTAATTGTCAGACTCTCAGAGATCCATTCTGTTGGTATTAAAGAAGAGAAGGATATAGATACCAGGTAAATAAAAAGGATAATTACAAGAGTTTTCAAGCCCCCTGCTGCAACTCCAAGAACTCTGTCAATGATTGAAAGTTGTGTAAATCGGATAAGGGCTTTAACCGCTTTACACATAAGGGCTGCAAGAACTGACGCAAAAATGTAGAGTAAAACCATTACAACAACAGAAACTACACCAGGATGAAAGGAAGATCTTGAAAGAATCATCTCTGAAACTGGTTGTGTAAACTTCCAGGCAAGCATAACTCCACCGATGCTACCAAGTAATGAAAATACTTCCCCGGAAAGACCCTTGAAAGCACCTCTGATACTAAAGGTCACAAAGAGAAACAGGAAAACAAGATCAACGATATTTGATGCTGTCATTTGAGTTTATCTCTTTCAGGACTTGTAATTCTGGCATGACTCGTTTTTTCGGATAGGAAAGCGTCAAGTCTGTATGAAAGGTCGAGACAGGCAAGAAGGAGACTTTTTTCCTGGTCTTCAACATCAGATTCGTCAGAAAATGATTCCTGGATATTTCCTATGACCCTGTTCAGGGTACTATCATCAAGTACTGTTTCGACAGAATAGGTCTTTTTACCAAGGGTTATCATGACATTTCTGGTCCTGTTCATTATTGATATCCTCCAGACTCAACATGTTCATTGCAGTAACCGAAAGGTATCCGGGATTGGATTTCCCGGATACCTCCAGAATATTATCTTAATTTATAACCTAAGGCTTCAAGTCCACTCCTGACCTTGCTATGAACCTTTTCTACCTCAATGTCTGTAAGAGTTCTATCCTCGGATCGGTAAGCAAGGGAAAAACCGAGGCTTCTCTGACCTTCAGGAATGTTTTTACCTTCATAAATATCAAATATGCGTATCTCCCAGAGTAGATCTCCTGCAATACTCCTGATCTCTCGAATAACTTCTTCAGCGAGCCTGCTCTTCTCGGAAAGTAACGAAATATCTCTGTATACTGCCGGGTATGCAGGAATATCCTTGAAGGTAGAAAGCCTGGTAGCCATGAACGTATCCAGATCCAGTTCAAAGACATATACAGGACCACCGAAGTCCATATTTTGCTCTATCCCTGGCTTGAGCCTGATAAGATAGCCCACCTTCTTTTCTTCGGAATAGATATCTGCACTTTGACCAGCATGACCGAAAGGCTCACTTCCCTGTTTAAAGGTCAGTTCAACACCTCGATTCTGAGCAATAGCCACAATATCCCCTTTTACTGAGAAAAAGTCTTCCATTTCCCACTTGCCATAAGGAGATCGCTGGTCACTCCCGCCATACACAATTCCAGTTAGTCTTTCTATCTCCTGAAGTTGATTCGAACCTGGCTCCAGTCGCAGAAACACTCTTCCCATTTCAAAGATCCGCACAGCCTGTCTCCATCCAGACCGTATCGTTCCCTGAACTGCAGAAATCACTCCAGGAAGCATCATGGTTCTCATACAGGAAAGCTCAAGGCTTAAAGGATTTGATAATTTTACCGGGTATGATCGTATATCATTTTTGGATAACAAATAGTCTTTTGAGAAACTCGGGGCTATAAAGCTGTAAGTAACAACTTCAGTATAACCTCTGGAAAGGAATATGTTTCTCATATGTCCCTGAGTTTCAGATATCGGATCAAGCTTACCTCTTTCATGTAAAGAATCAGGGATACGCGGTTCAACCAGTTCGTATCCTCGTATTCGACCAACCTCTTCAACAAGATCTTCCTCAATAGTAATATCAGGTCTGGAAGTTGGCACTGAAAAGACCCAGAAACCATTTTCTTCCCTGACTTTTTCAATTCCAAGCCGGGACAGTATATGTCCAGCCTCCACCATATCATCCCATAACAGTATCCTTTTCATGGTTTTACTGTTTAGAGGGACTTCCAGATTACCGGGCCTGGTGGATTCAGAAAATTCATAATGACCATATACAACCTTGGCGCATCCCCAATCAGAAAACAGTTTAAGGGCATATTTCAATGATTGGATTACTTTCATCGGGTCTACTGACCTTGAGTATCTGTAGGCAGCTTCACTGATTATACCGAGCTTTCTGGATGTGCGACTTATCCTTGGAGAAGCAAAATTAGCACATTCCAGCGCCACAATTCTTGTGTTGTCTTTTATCTCAGTATTTTCACCACCCATAACACCAGCAATACCCACTGGCTGCCCTCCACTGGTAATCACTAGATCCTCAGTGGTTAAAGAATGGGTTTTACCGTCAAGGGTAATTATTTTTTCTTTGTCCATAG
This sequence comes from Acetomicrobium hydrogeniformans, assembly GCA_016841745.1. Lineage (GTDB taxonomy): Bacteria > Synergistota > Synergistia > Synergistales > JAFGMB01 > JAENYO01. Next base: position 62,031 of record JAENYO010000008.1, on the reverse strand, counting down.
CAAGTCTTACGGTAATTTCCTTTTCAGGAAGTAATTCCAGGTCATATGCATGTGATGGTTGCCCCGTTAGGAGCATGGTGAGATTGGAAACATCGACAATGTTTGAGATAGGTCTCATCCCCATAAGTGAAAGAAGGATCCGAGCCTTCAATGGAGAGGGTCCTATCCTGATATCGCTGGCAAGCCCAAGGGCAAAGGAAAGACAGTCTGGATGTTCAAGAGTTATACCCTTAAAATTCACCGGCCAGGCAACACTGTTATGGATATCTTCAATTTCGATATTTTTCAATTCCGAGTTCGGGAAAAGGGCATGTATCTCCCGTGCAAGACCAAGCACACTAAGAAGATCTCCTCGATTAGGAGTAATTGATATCTCTAGAATTGCATCATCAAGCCCAAAAAGAGATTTAAAATCAAGACCAGGTTCTGTTGATTCCGGAAGCCTGAGTATTCCGAATTCATCAGCTACATCAGGTAAACCTATCTCTTCAGCGGAAAGCATCATTCCCTGGCTCAGGATGCCATCAAATTCTCTTGATCCCAACGCTAGATTGTGTATGATAACTGCCCCTGGAGGCGCATAGGGTACAATATCACCAACATTCAGGTTAGGCGCAGCAGTAACACAGACAACCCTGGAATCACCAACTCCAAGATCCAGTTCAGCAACAAAAAGACTCTCTCTGGCTGGATGTTTATCAAGCCGTGCTATTTTTGCAGTAATAACTCCGGTGAGAAAATCACAGGGCCTCTCTATACTTTCGACCTCGCACCCTGTTATCGTTAACTTCTCCGCAACTTCTTGAAGAGTTACGTCAGAAGGAAGAGTCAGAAATTCATTCAACCAGTTCCATGAAATAAGCATTATGCTTCCCTCCCTGAGAGAAGATAAGGTACATTGCCTTCAAAAAGGGTTCTCAGATCATTTAATCCGTACTTAAGCATAGCTAATCGATCCAGACCCAGTCCCCATGCAAACCCGTTGTACTTTTCAGGATCAATATTACCTGATCTCAGAACATTGGGATGGGTCATGCCGAGACCGCATATTTCAAGCCAGCCACTTCCCCTGCAGATTCGGCATCCAGGATCTGATCCGGAGCAGGCAATACATTCAATATCAAGTTCAAGAGAAGGCTCCGTGAAGGGGAAATAACTTGCTCTGTAACGTTTTTTGAGTTCCTTGTTAAAAAAGGAATCAAGAAGAACATCTAGACAACCCTTGAGATCTGCTATGGAAATATCTTCATCGATAAGAAGTCCTTCCAACTGATGGAACATTGGAGAATGAGTAGGATCGCTATCTTTTCTGTAAACTCTTCCAGGACATATGATCCTTATCGGAGCTCCATATTTGAGCATAGACCTTACTTCGACAGGTGATGTATGGGTTCTAAGGACCCGGCCATCATCAAAATAAAAGGTATCTTGCATATCTCTTGCAGGATGATGGGGCGGAATGTTCAACGCCTCAAAATTGTAGTAATCTTCTTCTATTTCAGGTCCCAGAACAACCGTAAAACCCAGACCAGTCATGATTTTAAGAACATCATTTGTAGCCTCGACTACTGGATGAAACCCACCAGAAGGTCTGCTCTTGGCTGGTAAGGTAACATCAATAAGATCCTGCAGTTCCATTTGTCTCAGTTCATCGTTTTTGAGAGCAAGAGTTTTCTCCTGAATGATGCTTTCAATGGTATTACGCAATTCATTAACTGCATTTCCTGCAGCAGGTCTTTTCTCAGCAGGAAGGCTACCTAGAAGCCTCAGAAGGGAGGTTACCTTACCCTTTTTCCCCAGGAATCGAACCTTAAGATCCATTATTTCCGAAGTATTTGAAACATTCGTAAGAGAAAGATCAAATTCCTCGCTGATAGATTGGATGTTTTCAAGAATGTCCTTCATCGCCCATTTCCTCCCTTGCCATTATATTCTTCGAGTTCAGTAACCCATGTGCTGAGTGATTCCTTACGACCTGCTACGAGAAGTCGATCTCCATCATGAATAACAGAATCCGCATTGGGAAGGAAAAATGAACCTTCCCTGTTGAATAAAAGGACCATTGCATCATATTTGGACCGGAAACGCAATTCAGCAAGTGTTTTACCGATCATATCAGATAAGGGTGTGATCTCGCCAACAAGAAAGCCGGCACCCGGAAGTTGTGAAAAACGTGATAACCAGGGATGGATAAACTGTTCAGCTACCCTTTGCCCCATGTCTCTTTCTGGAAAAATAACTTTATGGGCACCCACCCTGGCAAGAACTCTGGCATGCAGGTTAGTTTGAGCCCGAGCAACAAGGTGGGGTATCTCGAAGCCTTTCAGAATTGTAGTTGCAAGAACGCTCGCTTCTATGTTTTCACCAATTGTAACGACTGCAATGTCAGCTTCCTTAGCACCAACTTTTATCAGTGAATCTTCATCTGTTGCATCAATCTGGGCACATAGATCAACAATCTCTGCCATTTCCTGAACCTTTGCAGGATTTCTATCAACAGCCACAACATGCTGTTCCAGGGATACCAGCTTTTCACAAAGAGATATCCCGAAGCGTCCAAGTCCTACGACAAGTATCATCTTTCTTTTTGAAACCATTTGAAAAGCCTCCTACCCTATTGGTATATTAGCTTTAGCGTAAGAAATATCCGTATCTGATTCTCTTGATAAGATTCCGTAAATAAAGGTCAGTATCCCTATCCTGCCCCAGAACATCAATACCATCAGAACCAGTTTCCCAGAGGTTGAAAGGGACATGGTAATACCCGTTGATAACCCTACCGTCCCCAGAGCAGAGATAACCTCAAATACAATATCCCGGAATGGTAGAGTCTCCAAGAGAGAAAGAAATGTTGTTGCAAAGAGTATTGTTCCAAGGTACATAACAAAAATAGCAAGAGATCTGAGTATATTTTCATTGTGGATCGATCTGTTCCATATTACTGTATTTCTTCTTCCTCTGAGAAAGTTCCAGGAAGAAAGGATCAGAACACCAAAGGTAGTTGTCTTGACCCCTCCCCCTGTAGACCCTGGAGAAGCTCCAATTATCATAAGAATACATAAGAACAGTATGCCAGAAGATGAAAATTCCGAAATGGGAACTGTATCAAACCCAGCAGTCCTTGGTGTAACACTCTGAAAAAGGGCATTCCATACCTTCCAGCCCTGCGCAAGATTTTTTAAACTATGTTCCCACTCTGTAACCCCAATAAGAAAAGTCCCGAGGACAATAAGGATAATTGTTGTGGCTAACACCAGTCGGGAATGAATGTTCAGCCTCTCTTTTCCTCTGATAAAACCGATCAGGTTTACAAGGGGAAGAAAACCCATTCCGCCCATAATTATAAGTATCATAACAGTTCCTGGAATAATCAGGTCCTGAGAATACATTTCAAGGCTGGATGTTATAGGAGAAAAACCTGCGTTACAAAAAGAACTTACACTGTGAAAAACAGCATAATATAAAGCCTTGATCCAGGGTAAATCCCTGTTAAAAGAAAAGAAAAGGGGGATGACCCCAAGGGTTTCTATGATCAGAGTTATCTGGAGAACTTTCATTAATAGTCTCACCGCACCTGCAGGGCTATCTATTCCAAGACTACCGACGAAAAGGAGTCTCTGCCTTATGCCTATCCTCTGTCGCAAAAGAAGAAGCATGGTCGTTGCAGCTGTCATAACACCCAGACCGCCAAGCTGGATCAGGATCAACAGAATGGCCTGAGATAAAGGAACAAGGTCTTTTCCTGTATCAATAACAACAAGACCTGTAACACATATGGCAGAGGTAGAAGTAAACATAGCATCTATCATACTGATTTGTCGTTCACCTGAATAATTGGCAGTCCAAATGAGTAGGGTTCCTATCACAATAAATGACAGGAACCCGAGTAATATTGTTCGCTCAACTTTCAGAGAACTGTAAGTTCGCAAATTTATTTCCCCAGAGCAACCTTCGCTTTGGAAACGAGACCTTCAAATGCTGGCATATCATGAACAGCAAGATCTGCAAGCATTTTCCTATTAATTTCAATCCCGGTTTTCTTCAGGCCGTTCATAAAGCTGCTGTAACTCATACCGTTGGACCTTGCAGCTGCATTTATCCTGGTTATCCAAAGCCTGCGGAAATCCCGCTTACGCAGTTTGCGATCCTTATAAGCATTTGACAGAGAGTGAAGGTAAGCCTCTCTGGCTCTTCTATAAACATTTTTCTTTCTACCAAAATACCCCTTGGTGATAGAAAAGAGCTTCTTTCTTTTTCTATCGCTTGCGCTACCGCCTTTAACACGAGGCATCGCTTGCCACCTCTTTCATCATTCAATAGTATTGTTACTGTTACGATCCTTATCCATAGGGAAGCAGTTTTTTCATTGTTTCAACAAGAGTATCAGAAAGGAACCCTTTGTCACGGAGTCTGCGTAATCTGGCAGAATTCTTCTTTCTGAGAAGATGACCTCTACCATTCTTTTTGTAAGACACCTTGCCTGAGCCACTGAAAGAGAACCTTTTTTTGGCCCCGGAATGGGATTTAAGTTTGGGCACGAAAATACCTCCTTCCAATTGCAGAATTGACTATTGCCTTATATATCTGAATGAAAAGATCAATCTTCCTTTTCAGTTTCCTTATATGTTGAAATTGGCGTCATAAGCATTCTCATATAACGGCCTTCCATCCTCGGCAGGGATTCAACCTTCCCAAGTCCTTCGCAATCCTTCATCACTCTATCGAGAACCTCGCGTCCCCTGTTAAGGAAAGCCATTTCCCTACCTCTAAAAAACACTGAAACCTTAACCCTATGCCCATTTTTCAGAAAGTTGATGATAGCCTTGACCTTGAAATTATAGTCATGTTCATCAATCTTCGGCCTCATCTTCATTTCCTTAAGAGTCTGGACTTTTTGTTTTTTTCTGGCGTCTTTTTCTCGCTTCTGCTGTTGGTACCTGAACTTACCATAATCCAAAATACGACAGACAGGAGGGTTTGCCTGAGGTGCGACCTCAACAAGATCCAGTTCCTTTCCCTCCGCAAGTTCCAATGCCTTCGGAAGAGGTATTACACCTAGTTTCGCTCCACTATCATCAATCAATAGAACCTCACGGGAAGTAATTTCTTCATTTACGCGAGGTTCGTCTTCACCTTTTTTAGCTATAGCTTTTCACCTCCATAAAATAATATAAAAAGGGCCGGGATAAATCCCGACCCTTGTAGTTTGACTAAAAATCAAAATCAGCCTTCACTGATATGATCCACAAGACCCGGAAACTCCTATGGTCGCCAGGTGAGAGGTCGGTTTACTCCTCTGCTTTTGCTATTCATTATCCGATCCGGGTTACTATATCACATACATTCTGATTCAGCAATATTAAGAAAGGGGATTGAATTCTGAATCAAAGAGAAGTATCAACTCCTCAATATTCATAGCCCCCAGGTCGCCCCTGGATCTTTCGCGCACGGCTACCTGTTTGTTTTCAACTTCACGATCACCTATGACAAGCATGTAAGGAACTTTCTGCATTTGTGCATCCCGAATCTTTTTGCCCAGTTTCTCATCACGGAAGTCAATTTCACATCTTATATCATGAGACTGGAGGATGTTCCTTGTTTCCAGTGCATAAGGATGAACTTCATCGTTCACTGCCAGTATTCGAACCTGCACAGGTGCTATCCAGAAAGGAAAAGCACCCGCAAAATGTTCGATCAATATCCCGAAGAATCTCTCAAGACTTCCAAGCACAGTTCGATGAAGCATAACAGGACGATGAGACTCACCATCTGAACCAATATAATTAAGGTCAAACCTTTCCGGCATCTGGAAGTCGAGCTGACAGGTTCCGCATTGCCAGGTTCTTCCAATACAGTCTTCAAGGTGAGAATCTATCTTGGGACCATAAAATGCACCGTCGCCAGGATTTATCCTGTAGGGTATCCCGGATCGTTTCAGTGCATCTTCAAGGGCTGCCTCAGCTTTGGACCACATTTCAGGATCCCCCATGGCATTCTCTGGTTTTGTAGATAGTTCTACATGATAATCGAAACCGAAGACATCTTTATAAATGTATTTGGAAAGCTTCATAATTCCAATGATTTCTTCCGTTACTTGTTCTGGTGTACAATAGATGTGTGCATCATCCTGAGTAAAACATCTAACTCGCATCAGTCCATGCAACACTCCTGATTTTTCATGTCTATGTACAGTACCCAGCTCCGCCATTCTAAGAGGAAGTTCCCTGTAGCTGTGGATCTGATTTTTATAGACCAGAATTCCACCAGGACAATTCATCGGTTTAATAGCATAGGGTTGCTCGTCTATTTCTGTAAAATACATGTTTTCCCTGTAATGGTCCCAGTGACCGGATCTTATCCATAGGCTCTGATCAAGAATAAGGGGAGTCCTTATCTCGCAGTAACCCGCCTTGGTGTGAGCCTTTCTCCAGAAATCTGTCAGTTTATTCAGTATAACCATACCTTTAGGGTGAAAGAAGGGGAAACCTGGACCTTCGGGCTGGAGGCTGAACAATTCGAGTTCCTTGCCAAGTTTCCGGTGATCCCTGTTACGGGCTTCCTCCATCTTTCTAATATATGTTTCCAGGCTTTCCTTGTCTCCAAAGGCTGTCCCGTATATCCTTGTAAGCATTACATTCTTTTCACTTCCGCGCCAATATGCACCAGCAACAGAAAGAAGCTTGAAGTTTCCTAATTGTGATGTATTTCGGACATGTGGTCCCCTGCAGAGATCCACATAGTCTCCCTGCTTGTAAATAGTAACAGTCGAGTCATCGATTTCCTTAATAAGTTCGACCTTGTACACATTATGTTTTTCTTTGAAAAGATCAATGGCATCTTCTTTCGAAAGAACTAATCTTTCTAAGGGATAAGCTCTTTTTACAAGCCTCTTCATTTGTTTCTCGATCTCTGGAAGATCCTCTTCTGATATTTTTTTATCTACATCCATATCATAGTAATAGCCATCTTTAATCGAAGGACCGATACCAAATCTGGTGCCGGGATAAAGGATCTCTACAGCTTGTGCCATAAGATGGGCCGTTGAATGACGAAGAACATCCAAGCCCTCCTCGGAATCAGCATAAATTGGTTCAACAAATGCATCCTCCGAAACAACGGTTGACAGGTCGACAACACATGAATTTACCCTGGCTGCCAATGCTCCTTGATGAAGTCTGAACCGTTTCAATATTTCAAAAGCATTCATTTCGGTTCCCTGAATAGATAGACCTTCTGGCCCTTTGAAAGTAAACATTATATCGCCTCCAAAAAAAAAATATGCCCACGTCTCTCCTTTATGGAGACGACGTGGGCTGGTTCGCGGTTCCACTCCATTTCCGAAACCTGGAGGTTCCGGCTCTCTAACAGCTGTAAGGGGCATTCCCCGATGCCTTATCCAATTGGCTTCGACATCTGCTCCAGGATGGTCTTCCCTAAATTCAATCACGGGAACTCTCTCAGCGTAACAAGATCCCTCTCTGTGTGATTTCCAGAAGGTACTCTTCCCTTCATCGCAATAGATTACTTTAGATTAAGAGCATTTTATACCATTTACCAGGTTAGGGTCAATGGCTCATCCTATTCAGCTGGAGCCGGTACTTCCGAAACCTCCTGCTCCCCGTTGTGTCTCCGAAAGGACATACTGTTCATTCCACACGATCTGTGTTACAGGTGACACTATAATCTGCGCGATCCTGTCTCCAGGAACTATGGTGTGCTCTTGTTTCCCATGATTTATAAGGATTACTTTAACTTCACCCCGATAATCGGCATCAATAGTGCCTGGGGAATTCAGGACTGTTACTCCATACTTAATAGCAAGGCCACTTCTAGGCCTGATCTGGGCTTCAAAACCAGGTGGAAGTTCAATGTATAATCCTGTTGAAACTAGAACCCGAGCACCAGGTTCTATCCTTAAACTATCCATCGACCTCAAATCAAGACCTGCTGAGTTGCAAGTTTCGTAAGCAGGTAGACCGAATTCCTTTGCTCTAGAGTCACGTTTCACTTTTACAGTTATTTTTGTCATTTTTCGCCCTGGGTTTCTCAAGAATAACTTACTATCTTTGTCCCCTTGGACGGCTAGTCCGGCTTCTTGAATGATCACCTCTGGGGTGATCACCCCTCGGTCCGGAAGGTTTCGAAGTCTCATCAGAAGAAGCGCTTAGAGTTTCAAAACCCTTTTCTCTTTCTATCTCCGAAGGCAGATTCTCTGCAAAGCCAGCTTCAATAACTGCGTTTTCGTCCTGCAACAGACGTCTCCGAGTAAGGTTGGTTCTTTTCATATCATCAATTTCTTTAATCATTACCAGGACCTGATCTCCGACCTTAAATGCATCCTCGATCTTAGGTAGCCTGTGCTTGCTTACCTCACTTATGTGCAGAAGACCTTCTTTACCAGGAAGGATCTCAACAAAGGCACCAAAGTTCATCAACCGGGTTACAGTACCAAGATATATCTCTCCAGCTACAACCTCTTTAGTAAGGGCTTCTACCATGGCAATAGCTTCGTCCAGAGTTTCCTGGGCTGGTGCTGAAATGTAGACCTGGCCGGAATCCTCTACATTCATCTTTACACCTGTCTTCTGGATTATTCCTTTGATGGTTTTCCCACCTGGTCCTATAAGATCACGGATCTTTTCAGTATCTATTGTCATAACATGTATTCTGGGCGCTGAACTGGAAAGAGAAGAAGGTTCGCTTATAGCTTCTTCCATTTTTTCAAGAATATGAAGTCTTCCCTTTCGTGCCTGTTCGAGGGCAGATTCAAGGATGGGACGAGTTATTCCTCCGGCCTTATTATCCATCTGAAGAGCTGTTACTCCATCACGGGTACCGGCCACTTTGAAATCCATATCACCATAATGATCTTCAAGCCCCTGGATATCAGTAAGAATCTCAACTTCCTGTCCCTCTTTGATTAATCCCATAGCAATTCCAGCGACGTGTTTTTTCACAGGTACCCCAGCGCTCATGAGTGAAAGACTTCCACCGCAGATAGAAGCCTGAGAACTGGAACCATTAGATTCAAGAATATCGGAAACGACTCTCATGACATAAGGAAATTCCTGTTCCGAAGGTATCATTGGCTTCAATGCCCTTTCAGCAAGAGCTCCATGTCCAATTTCTCTCCTACCTGGCCCTCTCATCGGGCGTACCTCTCCCACAGAATATGGGGGGAAGTTGTAATGCAGCAGGAAACGTTTGTTAGGCTCATCTTTTTTCAAGCCATCGAGCATCTGGTCATCCTGTCCCATCATACCAAGTGTCGTAGTAGCAAGGGACTGTGTTTCTCCTCTGGTGAACAGAGCAGAACCGTGGACCCTGGGAAGAACATTCGTTTCACATGAAATAGGTCTGACCTCATCCATTCTGCGTCCATCAGCCCTTACCTTTTCAATAAGGATAGCGGACCTCATTGATTTTTTCACCATTCGGTCTATGCTTGCCATAATATATTTTTCAGATCCGGGGGTCTTATCCATAAAGTATTCAAGAGCTTTTTCCGTGGCTATTTTAATTTTTTCAGATCTGGGTTTCTTTTCATGGATTTTGACGGCCTCAGAAATAGTTTCCTGTAGCTCGCTTCCAAGCCAGTTATCGATCTCACTTATAACAACTGGTTTAAGGATCTCTTTCTTGGGAAGTCCGATCTCCTTCTGCATTTGAAGCTGAAGTTCAACTATCTTGACAATTTCGGACTGGGCAAGCTCAATCGCATCAACAAGGATAGATTCTGATACTTCATTAGCACCTGCTTCAACCATGGTAATACCGTCCGCATGGCCAGAAACAATAAGGTCAAGAGAACTCTCGGGGATAAGCTCTTCAGTTGGGTTGACAACCAATTCATTATCAATCAGTCCTATACGCACCGCTCCTACAGGTCCAGCCCATGGAATATCAGAAATCATGAGTGCAGCAGAAGCAGCATTTATTGCAAGGATGTTTGGTGGGTTCTTTTGATCAACTGCCAATACGGTCGCAACAACATGAACATCATTTCTCAGATCTTCTTCGAAAAGGGACCTTATTGATCTGTCAATAACACGAGCGCTTAAAGTTGCTGTCTCGGTAGGTCTACCCTCTCTTTTAATAAAACCTCCAGGAATTTTTCCAGCAGAATAGTAGCGTTCTTCAAAATCGACAAGAAGTGGGAAAAAGTCGATACCCTCCCTTGCATAATCTGTAACACATGCAGTCGTCAATACTACTGTCTCTCCCTGTCTAGCAAGGATGGAACCAGAAGCCTGTTTCGCAAGTTTCCCTGTCTCAAATATCATTTCCTGTCCACCAATATTGATGGAATATTTTTTTAACATTTGTTTTCCTCCTCAATTTTCAATCCCTTGTTTAACCTTTAGATGATACCACATGAAAGCAAAAAAAGTGCGAGGGCACGTATGCCCTCGCACCAGACTCTCCACTTTTGAATCAGTGGCGCAACCCAAGTCGTTCGATCAGTGTCTTGTATCTGTTGAAATCCTTGTTCTTCAGATACCTTAATAGTTTTCTTCTTGTTCCTACCATCTTTAAGAGACCACGTTTTGAATGAAAGTCCTTTTTGTGAATCTTGAGATGTTCAGTGAGATCCCTGATCCTCTGGGTCAGCATCGCGACCTGTACCTCCGCCGATCCGGTATCAGCACCATGGGCTCGATATTCTTCGATGATAGCAGATTTCTGTTCCTTCTGTAACAATTGACTCACCTCTTATACGAATTCCCAGAACCAAGAAAAACAGTAGCTGTAAATCCTAGTATCGGGTTTAAAGAATATTAGCATTCAAGCCTTTATTATGCAAGTATCTCGAAATTCCAATCAATTCCACACAACGTCATGGCACAGTGCCACCTTGACGTTGTGCTACTGGTATCGACAAGTTGGAGTTATTATGATTTAATGTAAAGTAACTTGTTAAAATTAATTAATATACACTAAAATAATATGATGGGAGGTGAGCTAATGAACTTGCTGCTTATTGACAAAAACAGGGAATTATCTCAAGTACTTGTCGAAGAATTTGAAGGAAATAATTTCTTAGTTGACTATTCTGAAAGTGGCGCAGAAGGGCTTGAAAGAGTACTGAGGGGAAATTACGACTGTATAATCCTAGACCTTATGCTACCTAAAGTTGATGGCTTTCAGATTATCGAAAAGATCAGGGAAGATGGAATTGATGTACCCATTATTATCATTACAACAAAAGACTCTATTGAAGACAGAGTTGAGGGGTTTGAAAGAGGTGCTGACGATTATCTGATAAAACCTTTCGATTTTCGAGAATTACTGGCACGTGTAAAGGCTTTAATTAGGAGAAGCTCAGGAAAGAAACATCCTCTGATCAGATGTGGTGACCTTACCCTTGATCCGATAGCACGAGAATGTAGAATAGAAGAACAGTTGATCCCGCTCCGCAAAAGAGAATTCGATATTCTTGAACTGCTTATGAGACATGAAAATCAGGTTTTCACGAGAGAAAGAATCATTTCCCACGTTTGGCAAAAAGAATATGACGGAACGAGCAACGTTGTGGACGTTCATATCAAATATCTAAGGGATAAACTCAGGATCAATAATTATGACAGGATAGTTGTCACTGTAAGGGGAGTAGGATATAAAGTATCTTGCCCGGAGTCTTACTGAAAAGGTTGAAGAAATAAAAAAGCCCCGGGAAAAATTAATATCCCGGGGCTTTTTTATTGTTTTTTTAAAGAGACATTGAAATAAAGAATGTCCGTCCTTCTCTTGAGATCAGCATAACTATGGCCTGAAGATCCTTTTTTTTCAGATTATCCCACTGACTGGTATTCTTGATATCAACACCATTTATCTCGAGTATAAGATCACCAACCTTAAGTCCTGTCCTGGCTGCTATTGATTTTTCTTCTATCTTCGTAATAACAACACCTGTTGCATTCGAAAGATCATATTCTTTCCTTAATTCATCAGTAATATCGGATATCTCGATACCGATCCTTTTAATGGTGCGGCAACCACTGGAACTGATATCACAAGCAGCGGATTCCACTTCTCCAAGCTTGACTTGCAGCGTCTTTTCCTTCCCCTGCCTTATAACTGTAAGTGTAATATTTTCTCCAGCCATAGTCTTTCGCACCAAAGAAACAAATTGCCGGGGTTCCTTTATGACTTCTCCGTCAACATGTGTAAGAACATCTCCCCTGTTTATACCAGCTAGCTCCGCTGGTGATCCAGGTACCACATCACTGACTACGACTCCATCCCTGCTTTCCAGGTTGTACGCTTTGGCAAATTCCTCAGAAACAGGCTGAATGTAAACACCAAGCCACCCTCTATTGACCTTACCATATTGTATAAGGTCATCCACTACTTCTCTGGCCATATTTACCGGTATGGCAAAACCAATTCCCTGAGCATAAGGGATAATGGCACTGTTGATACCTATTACCTTACCATCAAGATCAAGTAGAGGGCCACCACTGTTTCCAGGATTAATTGCTGCATCAGTCTGTAAAAATCCATCAAAATTAACTTGACCTGCATGAATGCTTCTATTCTTTGCGGAGATCACACCTGCTGTGACGGTATGTTCAAGACCAAAGGGATTTCCTATTGCTACTACCCACTCACCGACTTTGAGTTTGTCAGAATCTCCTAACTCAAGTACCGGCAGATCTTCTGCCTCAATTTTGATTACAGCAAGATCAAAAGTGGGATCCTTTCCAAGTACCTCGGCCTCCAGAGTCCGACCGTCTGAAAGGGTAACAGTTATCTTGTCAGCATCTTCTACAACATGGTTATTTGTTATTATCTTCCCATCACTGGAAACGATAAAGCCAGATCCTCTACCTTTCATCGGGATAGTTCGGTTAAACCTTTTAAATTCTTGCCCAAAGAATTCTCTGAAAAAAGGGTCGTCCGGAAAAGGTGAAAGGGATCTGGTAACAAGTGTCTCTACATCAATATTTACGACAGCTGGAGAGGAAGCTTCTGCAATCATTGCAATCGGGTTTCCCGTAAAGACATCCTGAGCTGATACTGGTACTTTTAAAAAAGTCAACAACACCAGAGAGCAGATAAAGTACATTAAGATCTTCCATTCACGTCTTGTAAAAACTGTTCTTGACATTTTTACCACCTCCATTGGTTTACACAAGATTTTAAGGTTTATCAGAAATATTACATCGTTAGTTTTACTGATAAGGTATCTCACTGATTTAGCGGAATATGGTCATAGTCAATCCCGTATCCTGAGCAAGAACAATGTCCCTATTCATCTTTGGATAGTATCTGTATTCCCGTATCGGCATCTTAAAGAATCCTAAGCCTAATTGGTTTTCAGGATGCAACCGAGCATATTGAAAAAATGGTTTATACTATCTCGGAATCTTAATTGGGATCTGGAAATCACCGTAAGGAATGGAAGAGAGGCTTTAGAAAGCATAATGTAATCACATTTTTAAAACTGAAGAAGGAATAAAAGCCTCCAGATCGATATAAGCTGGTAAAAGCACTGCTTTTTCAATACAGGAGAAAGATTTTAGCCTTTGAAGTGCAGGAATTAAAATGACTTTTTATGAGGCTGTCACAGAAGTTTGTCTGAATGAAAGGAAGGGAATAATCCTGCAATCAATAAAACGGATATACCTACTTAGGTAACACCCCTTGAAAACCAATATCCAGGTATAGCGATGATAACAAGCCGGGAATCAGGAATTCAATTTATTTTTTATCATTATACAGCATCAGGGTTTTACCTGGGAAATAGGTCAGAATATTCTGGATTTGTCTTTTATGTAAAAGATATGGCTGTAATCCCATCTAAAAAGGGAATTCTATTTTCCAGAATTGAGGTATTGTTAATGAACGCACAGATCTGCTGAATCGAAGAGATGTCAAAGATGGGATTATGTACCATATGTGGATTTATCCACCCTATTTTTCTGTTTTCCCTTTTTTTTAGCTTTCAATTTATTTAAAGGATGAAGGATTGGCACACTGGGGCTAATTTAAAATATGACCTAGTTTCAGATCATAAAATAGTCCTTCTATTCAAGAGTTTTGATATATAAGTTTTGATATATAAGACCTCTCTTTCCGGTAACGTATACAGGTTTGCACCCCTATATGCTCTGTGCAGGAAAAAGGATGGATAATATAACAATAAAATATACCCTGTAATTTAAAATGGAGACAGAGTCAGTTATCTTTGTTTGTAAGCATTTCTGAGAGAAAAAACAAGCCAGAAAAGGCCGGCGAGAAGAACCGCTGCACCCACAAACTGACCAGTTCTTAATCCAAGCATGCGATCTCCAACTCTAAGAAAATCAACAATGAATCTCATGGCCCCATAAAGAATCATAAATACTGGCCAGAGAACAGCACCATGACATTTCCTCATATTTCCTGAACCAATCTTTTTCTCCAGAAAATAAAGAATACCAAGTATAATCGTGGCACCAAAAGAATAGTAAAGCTGGGTTGGATGTCTATAAAAACCTGGGTGGTCAAAGGGAAAATGAACAGCGAATGAACCGTCTGAAACAATACCATAGCAGCAGCCATTGAGAAAGCATCCAATTCTACCTATGGCTACAGTAGCAGATGCAGGGAGGCTAGCGGCTTCAGCAATCTTCCAGACTTCAATTTTATGTTTACGGCAGTAGATGATCCCAAAAGCGCCCGCACCTAAAAAGGCAGTAGTAGATGACAATCCTCCTTCAAGAATGTTGAGAAATCGTCGAGGATCTGCCATATAATAGGTCCAATGATCAAAATATCCGCCGATCCTTGCGCCCAGAAGCATGCCGATAAACCCAAATATAAGACACATACGTGCTGATTCATCATCCATTGCATATAAAAGAACTGCCCTTTTCCTGATCCACACAACAGCTAGAGATAAAGCACAGGTCCACAGCACATAATAGCTGTGGACCTCTATCGTTCCGAATTCGAAAAGGATCTTTCGCATATAAATCTTACCTTCTTCTGGGAACCTTTTTCACTGCCTGAGAAGGCCAGACTACTACTTTACGGGAGTGCCCTTCCCCCACTGATCGAGTTTCAATGTCGGATCTTTCCTTTAGAGTCATATGTATTATTCTTCTTTCCCAACTTGACATCGGCTCCAGATAAGTTGGTCTTGCCTTACGAACAGTTTTACGTGCTGCAGCAAGGGCTAACCTTTGCAAACTGGCTTCTCTTCTATCCCTGTAACCATCACTGTCAAACTTGACTCTCTGGGCTGGTTCCATATCACGAAGCATCACGTTCACAAGAAATTCAAGAGCTTTCAGAGTTTCTCCATATTTGCCAATTACGATACCAGCATCTTCACCACTGATATTAAGGTAAGCATGATCCATATCCGAAGTTTCCACATCAAGTTCCATAACAGAAAGCAGATCGTCAAGAAGTTTTTTACCTCGTAAAATGTTTATAGGTGCAGCAGGTCTGACCTCGACAGTAAGTTTTCGACCAAGAAAACCGAAAAAACTTTTCTCTTCCTCAATAACTTTAGCTATTATGTCTTCAGGACTTAAAGACCATTTGGCGGCTGCAATATTCTGAGCTTCATCTATAGAACTAACCTCCAGAACGAGGGTTTCATGATCGTTCAAGAAAAAGTCCTCCTTTCGATCTCACACAAAGGGACTATGTGTTCTAATTCTGTGTGGGCTTATCAGTAAATACGGCGGGCTTTTCCCGCATTTCAACTTTTGTTTTGTGCATGACCCACCATTGTTGGGCAACTCCTATCAACGAAGATGCTCCCCAGTAAAGAAGAACTCCTCCTTGAAGGCTGAGACATATAAAAGTAAGAAAAACAGGCATGAACCAGCTCATCATAGCCATCTGTGGATTGTTTCCGGTTGAACTAAGCTTCTGCTGGAACCAGGTCAGGAAAGAAATAAAGATCAGCAACAGCAGATTGGGGCCATACTGCAAGATATGTGCCAATCCGGAAGGATTGGAGGAAACAGCAGAAAACACTGACCCAACACCAATCTTGGCACCCTCCGGAACCATCATCCCTACAGCAGCAGCGATAGTGGAAAGGACCGAACCATCCAATTGAATCCCAATAAAGAAATTGGTTGCTCCTGGATATTCAAGTTTTAAAAGAACTCTGAAAAGTAGAATCAGGATAGGAAGCTGAACAAGAAGAGGTAAGCATCCAGCTGCAGGATTAACTTTGTTCTCCTTGTATAGAGCCATTGTTTCCCTGTTAAGTGATTCCTTATCATCTTTATATTTTTCCTGAAGCACCTTGAGTCTTGGCTGGAGTTTCTGCATTTTCTGCATGCTTACCATCTGTTTATGAGATAAAGGATGCAGCAATAATCTAATAATAACTGTCAGAAAAATAATTGCCAGACCATAAGATCCGGTAAAACTGTAGAAACCGTTAATAACTGACATTAACATGTTTCCCATGGAATTCCAGAGTGAACCCAAACCTCTCACCTTCCTCAAATAGACTTCTTGTAAGTTAAAACTGATCAGGGAACGGGATCATAACCTCCCGGATTCCACGGACCACACTTTACAATTCTTTTGATTCCTAAAAGGCTACCCCTTAAGAAACCATATGTTCTGACTGCCTGAATATAGTATTCTGAACAGGTTGGGTAGAACCTGCAATTTTTACCCAGAAATGGAGAAAAAAACTTCTGATACATTCTAACAATAAAAACTGCGATAAGAGACAGGAACGAAGCTCTCATTGTCTGGTCCTCCAATTATAGGGCAATTCACTGAATTCATCTTTCAAAAGACGATTATTACGAAGTAACGAAAACATTTCTTCATATATTTCCCGGGAATTAGCTTTAAGACCAAGGGAACTAAGGGAAAAGACGAACCAATACCCTTCCCTTATCCCTGTACGTAAATGACGTATGGCTTCTTTGAGTTTCCTTCTTCCCAGGTTTCTTGTAACAGAATCACCCTGTTTTTTTCCTACTGCAAGACCAAATCTGGTTTCTCCCTTGGGGACCTCAAGAAATAACAAACGCACCAGCTTGCCATTTATCCGACTGCCGGTGCGGAAGATAACGTCGTATTCCCAACCCTTCTTCAGTCTGATACGACGAGGATAGTCCAGTTTCACCAGAGTCAAACTGCAAGGCGTTTTCGCCCTTTACGGCGGCGATTTCTCAAGATTCTCTGACCACCTGGGGTACTTGACCTTTCAAGAAATCCCATCTTTCTTTTCCGTGGTCTATTATGTGGCTGAAATGTCTGTTTCAATTTTATCCCTCCCAAGAACTATTCAATCATTTTTCCCTGTACTTATCAGTCTTTTTTTACTTGCCAAACACAAGTTTGCAGTTAAAATCACAGGCATAGAGTTGCTCGGACCATGGAGCCTTGATAATATATCACACACTATCTCGACTAGCAACAGAGTTATCTTTAACCGTGATCTTTTTGTATTTTACTTTTGGGAGACTTGACGGAATAGACCAATCCTTTCGAGCTAAAACTCTTCCATCCAGGATTATCGAGCGCCCCTTGTCATTAGCTGTTCTGATAAGTCTTCCAACTGCCTGACGCAGATACATTTTAGCCACAGGAAGAGTCACATTAAGGAAAGCACCCGGACCTTCGTAAGCATTTCGTGCCTGTACGAGTGGGTCCTGTGGATGAGGAAAGGGAATTCGATCAATTATCACCTGTGAAAGGCTGTTGCCAGGAACATCTATTCCTTCTCTGAAGGAAACACTACCTATAAGTACAGAATCGACATCTTCCCTGAATTTTTCAAGAAGCTCATTTCGGGGGAGATCACCCTGAACAAGAATGGTGTATTCTTTATTTTCATCCCTCAGATATTCCCCTACTTTCCTTAACAATCTCATTGAACTTAAGAGGACAAGGGTCCTACCATGGTTTTCATCTATAAGACGTTCAATGATTCTGCAGTTTTTTTCATCATATCCACAGTCCGTTACCCTAAGCCCGGTTTCAACTACCCATATTTCCATCTGCTTCTCCAGGGGAAAGGGAGAATCAAAAACCAGCCTCAGATCAGAAGTAATGCCGGTTTCTTTCTCCCAGTATGAAAAAGAATTATCAACTCTCAAAGTCGCAGAGATCATTACTATGAGATCTGGCATTGAGTACATAAGGGCATCTGGTATTGAATCTGAACAGATTGTAGGCTTGCTTACAAGGGAAGTTCCTTCCTTCCAATAAGCCCAGGAAGGGAAGCGATCCAGATCCAGACACCATTGGAATGCTTTGATAAGAGAGGTCAGTTCATCAAACCAGACGACCACATTGCTCTTCTCCAATGAAATACCAGATATATCAGAAGTGAGTTCTGCCCCTCTGATGTCCGCAACTGCAGAAAGAAGTGCATTTTTCAAGTTAATCAGTTCCGCTACAGTCTGTTCTCCCTTCTCTTTGCTGACAACGTCAAATTTGGTAATCAGTACACCATCTCTTATGGACCTTTGCAGGCTACCAAAAAAATCAAGTACATCTGGAAGACACTCTTTGTAAACTGTCTCCACAATATCAAGATGTTTTCTTTCCAAAACAAGATTATTTTTCAGATTACCCAGATTTCTGGATTCAAATAAATGTCTGACATCATCAGCACTGACTGATATAGAAGACACTGATCGAGCAGCATCGCTTATTTTATGAGCCTCATCACATATTATTAAGTCTGGTTTAACCGGAAATGGCTTCGATGCACCCAAGAGATATGCGAAGTACAGATGATAGTTAGAAATTACAACGGTCCATTCCTGAGAAGACGCTATCAGCTTCTGAACATAACATTCATTTCTGAATGGACATTTATGGCCAAGGCAGCCATTTTCCGGACAGATAACGCTTAGAAACGCCGGATGGTCTGGACGAAGAGAAACCTCAGAGATATCTCCTGTTTTTGTTTCTTTAAGCCACTCAAGGATCTTCCGTGAAGAACGCCCTTCATCGTTAAAGGAGAGAAATCCCTGAAGTCCCAGATTTTCAACTTTTCGGAGACAGACATAGTTTTTACGCCCTTTGAGAATCCCAAAAGAAAAATCAGTTTCCAGCATTTGGGATATCTGGGGAATATCTTTAAAGAATAGCTGCTCCTGAAGTGGGATGCTTGCTGTCAGGAAAAGAATCTTTTTCTTGTTTTCAATAGCCCACAATAATGCAGGAACAAGAACAGCAAAGGTCTTGCCAAGACCTGTAGGCGCTTCTGCTGATAGAACACCTCCATGTTCCTCATTTAAAGCCTGCCATAAAGCTGAGGCTAAAGACTCCTGTGATTTCCTGTACTCAAAATCAACAAACCGCCGCTTTAAAAGTCCCTTGGGACCAAAAAAATCTTCCATAAGACAATTCAATACTGTTTGTCTCCTTTTAGTTTTAATACTCTTCATAAAGATTCAGATATGTTACCATAATTAATAGCATCCCAGTATAATGATCTCAGGCTGTATCAGAAGAAAGTTTTTTGTGTTTTATGTCATATGCAATCAACTTATATGTTGCAGATTGTGTAAATTGCATGTTAGAATGTGTTCTGCTCTTGAGATGAGGAGGTGAAAGATATGCCTAACAAGAAGTCCGCCGCTAAAAGAATGCGTACTAGCGAAAAGAACCGCCTTTATAACAAGTACTGGACAAGCCGCTGCAAAACTTCTATAAAGAAAGTACTTGACGCAGTAAATGAAAAGGATACAGTACTTGCTGAGAAAAGACTGCAGGAAGCACAGTCCACAATTGATAAAGCTGTTGTAAAAGGCGTAATTCATCGAAATACCGGTGCAAGACGTAAATCCAGGCTGACATTGAAAGTAAAAACTCTTTATGGGGAAGATAAGGCTTAGCGGAGTTAATCAACATAGATTTCAGTATAGCCATCCAGAGGAAGAACGCCATTTGCGCTCTTCCTCTTATTTTTCCTCCTTTGACGCCATAAACTTCATGATCAATAATTCAAGGGCTATCCAGCCTCTGGAATTATTCGTTTTTTCCCTGTAGTCCAGGGTTATGATATCAGTGGAAAACTGAATCACATCCTCAGGACTGTATCTTTTCAAGGCTTCAATGGCCATTTTAAACTGATAGTCTCTAAAGTTAAGTGCTTTCTGCATCTTTTTTGTTCCATATTGGCTAAAAGACAGTATCAGTGATGCTATTCTAATTCGATTGTATAAAGCAGATAAGACAGGGATAAGATCATATTTCGTTTTAATGCACTCCAGAGCACTTAAAACTGTTCCCACTTTCCCAAGGCATATTCCATCCATCAGATCAAGTAATGCATTCTTACCCTCATCAAGGGTAAGTTCTCGTACTAAATCCATGGAAACCTCACCACCATCTGAAGCAAGGGCAAGTTTTTCCATTTCAGAGAGGACTTCTTCTGAATCGGCAATATTATCTACTAAAAGCATCACTGCATCTTCGTTAATCAGTATCTTGCGATTATGCGCTTCAGATTCTAACCACTCATATCGCTTGTTACGCCAAATGGGCACCTGCTGCGGTCGTATAATACGAAGGACAGGGATCAGGGTTTTGGAAAAATACTTTTTGTAATCACTTGAATACACCAGAAGTAAAAAGGTAGAGGCCATATGGTCCACCTCTACCAGGTTTGTTAGTTGTTCCGGAAATTTGCCAAGTATTTCAGCCGATTCAACCCGAATGTATCCTCTGCTCGAGAAGAGACCTTGTGTTTGGACAGTAGAAAAAAGGTCCTTCCACTCGCCACCCTCCTGGGTCCTTATAAGTTCAATTCCCTCGGACTCGAGAAAGGATGTGTGTTCAATAAGGAGCCTTCTCTGAGAAGCCTCCGGAGAACTTATTATAGTAATGCCCGGCACTACTCTTTCACCACCACATTCACAAGTCTATCAGGTACAACTATAATTTTTACTATTGATTTCCCTTCTATACGAGATGTTATACGCTCGTCAGAAAGGGCAATCTTCTCCTGGTCTTCCTTTGTAACCCCAGCAGGAATTTGTATTTTAGCTCTAACCTTTCCATTCACTTGAACAACAATGGTCCTGAAATCAACGACAAGGGCACTTTCATCCACCGTCGGCCATGGGCTGAGAGCAAGTATTGCAGAGTGACCCAGCATTTCCCACAGCTCTTCACAAATGTGTGGACTGAACGGACTTAAACATTTAAGAAGGACTTCCACTCCTTCTCTCACTATGATCCAATCTTCCCTGGTGCTGGCATTATAGGAAGAGAGTGCATTCATGAGTTCCATAAGCCTTGCAACAGCTGTATTAAACTGTTTTTCTACAAGAATGTCTCTGGTTACGCTCCTGATAGTATTATGGATGGTCCTCTTGAGATCCCTGGAGATCCTCTCCGTCAGATCTGACATGGAGATACTGCCACTGGTAGTTTTAAGATCCTCAATATTTCCGGTGATGAATCTCCAAACCCTTCCAAGAAAGCGATGTGCACCCTCTACTCCTTGTTCAGACCAGTCAAGATCCTTATCAGGAGGAGAGGCAAAAAGAATAAATAGTCTGGCGGTATCGGCTCCATATTTGTTAATGATCTCATCGGGATCAACGACATTGCCAAGAGACTTGGACATCTTGGCCCCATCCTTGATCACCATTCCCTGTGTCAAAAGATTAGCAAAGGGTTCACGAGTTTCTGACAAACCAAGATCAGCAAAGAATTTAGTAAAGAACCTGGCGTATATTAGATGAAGACAGGCATGTTCAATGCCGCCGATATATTGATCCACGGGCATCCAGTAATTCGCGTCGTTCTTTTCAAATGGTAATTCCAGGCACCAGGGTGAAGTAAAACGGAACTGGTACCATGAAGAACATATAAACGTATCCATAGTATCTGCTTCTCTGGTAGCCTTGCCTCCACAAACGGGACATGTAGTATGGAGCCAAGCCTCTGCTTCAGCTAAAGGAGATGAACCTCCTGCCTTAAACTCAACATCTGTGGGAAGAAGAACAGGAAGATCCTTTTCGGGGATAGGCACAACACCACATTTTTCACAATAGACTACAGGGATAGGTGCTCCCCAATACCTCTGTCTTGAGATCAGCCAGTCACGTAATCTGAAATTGACTTCCTTGGAACAGAAACCCTTTTCACAACCCCAGTCTAT
The DNA here is from genome assembly GCA_016841745.1 of Acetomicrobium hydrogeniformans. GTDB lineage: Bacteria > Synergistota > Synergistia > Synergistales > JAFGMB01 > JAENYO01. The sequence continues at coordinate 39,929 of JAENYO010000008.1, read as the reverse complement.
CATTTTTTCAATTGCTTCCAGAGTTGGTGTTCCATCAAAGGATCCGGAGTTTACAGTAAATCCGTTACCCTCAAATGCAGATTGCATGGTATCACCTTCAAACTGCTGGTCAGCAGGTTGAATGACTACCCTTACAGGGATATTGTATTTACGGGCAAATTCGAAGTCTCTCTGGTCATGAGCAGGTACTCCCATAATAGCCCCTGTTCCGTAATCCATAAGAATATAGTTTGCTATCCAGATAGGAGATCTTTCTCCATTTACCGGATTAATTCCATATATACCAGTAAAGATTCCCTCTTTCTCGCCGCCGACAGCAGTCCTTTCAATTGCACTCTGATGAATACATCGTGAGACAAATTCTGAAAGTTCTTCTTTTCTGTCGGACACTTGCATTATTCTGTTGACCAATGGATGTTCCGGTGCAAGAGCAATGAAGGTCACACCATAGATAGTATCAAATCTTGTTGTATAAGTTTCAAGATCGTAGTCAAAACCTTCCACTCTGAAGGAGAGCCTTGCACCTTCAGAACGACCTATCCAGTTACGTTGCATTATTCTGACACGCTCAGGCCAACCATCCAACTCCTCGAGACAATCAAGAAGCTCCTGGGCATAGTCAGTAATTCTCAGGAACCATTGCTCAAGGTTTCTCTTTATGACAGAAGTCCCGCATCTCCAGCAGTGACCATCGTTTATAACCTGTTCATTGGCAAGAACAGTCCGACAGCTTTCACACCAGTTGACAGGAGCCTTACTTCGATAGGCAAGACCTTTTTCCAGAAATTTAAGAAAGATCCATTGAGTCCATTTGTAATAATCCGGGTTGCATGTCTCTACCCTTCTTCTCCAATCATAACTGCAACCCATTCTCTTGAGCTGTTCTGTCATATGTTCTATGTTCTCCCAAGTCCATTTGTGTGGATGAACTCCATACTTTATTGCGGCATTTTCCGCAGGCATTCCAAAACTGTCAAAACCCATTGGATGCAGTACATTAAAACCATTCATCCATAAAAATCTGGAAAACATATCCCCTATAGAATAATTACGTAAATGCCCCATGTGAAGGGCTCCACTCGGGTAAGGAAACATTTCCAGGCAGTAGAATTTATTCTTTGACTCATCTGTATCTACATGGAAAGTGCCTTTCGCTTCCCAATATTGCTGCCACTTTTTCTCTATGCTTTGGAAATTATATTGCATATGGTTTTACCCCCCAGCTAAAATAAGGAAAAAATCACATTGATAGATTATAGCCCTGATGACCCGGACATGCAAAAGGGCGGACATAAAATTCCGCCCTTGGTTATATTACAACATTATACGTGGAATAATCTATTCCTGTTTCTGCCCTTTTTCGAGGAGACGAAGAAATGGAGTGAAAAGGTCCATAGGTATCGGGAAAAGCGTGGTAGAATTCTTGTCAGCCGATATCTCGACAAGAGTCTGTAGATATCTCAATTGCAGTGTAACCGGAGATACCTCCATTTTCTGTGCAGCCTGGGTTAACTTTTCTGCTGCCTGGAGTTCGCCCTGAGCTGCAATTATTTTGGCTCTTCTTTCCCTTTCCGCCTGTGCCTGCCTCGCCATAGCTCTTTTCATGCCCTCGGGAAGTTCCAGTTCTTTAACTTCCACAGCACTTACCTTTATGCCCCATGGATCAGTTCGTTCGTCTATGATAACCTGAAGTTCCCGATTTATCTTATCTCTTTCCGAAAGCACCTCATCCAATTCCGCCTGTCCAACAACAGAACGCAAAGTTGTCTGTGAAAGCTGACTTGTAGCCATCATATAGTTTTCAACCTCTACCACAGAATTTGCCGGATCCATTACTCTGAAATATAGGACAGCATTAACCTTAATAGGTACATTGTCCTTGGTAATCACTTCCTGGACAGGAACGTCCAGAGTCACTACTCTCAGGTCGACTCTTACTATTCTGTCAATTATCGGTACTACTATCACCAGTCCCGGGCCTTTTGAACCGACAAGTTTACCAAGTCTGAAAACAACAACCCGCTGATATTCCGGCACTATTTTAACAGCTGCCAGAATAAGCAGCACTACAATGATAATCGCACCAAAAGAACTGCCAAGACTGAAGATAAGGTCAAACAGGGTTTCCATCATTTTTGTGCACCTCCTTCTTTTCGTCTTTTCTTTCAAAAGGTTCAACGAGAAGTACAAGTCCTTCAATTTTGACTACTCTGGCCACCGTACCCTTCTTTATGTTTTGGTCTCCTTTTATTCTGGCTTTCCATATTTCTCCATGGCAACGTACCATACCCTCCGGTTCAAGATCTTCGATTGCTTCTGCAAAACTCCCTACGAGACCTTCTCTACCTGACGATGCTTTGTTACGCATAGTTCGCAGAATAAGAGTAATGGCCATAAGGAAAAAAATGGAAATCGCTAAAACAACGCCAACGATTACGTTCAAGGAAACATTCAAAAGTTCACCCCCTGGAGCCCTGAATACTATAAGGGAACCAACGATCAGGGCCGCCATCCCGAAAAGACTCAGGATCCCGATACCACCGACAAAAAGATCTAGGACCATAACTGCTATACCAGCCAGAAGAAGTATGATCCCTGCTCCATTTATAGGGAGCATTCTTAGACCATATGCGCCAAGCAGAACCATTACTGCTCCTGCTACTCCCATTACAAATCCTCCAGGTGAGAGAACTTCAAAGATTATGGCGTAGATACCCACCATTAGCAGAAGATAAGCCACTGTTGGACTTGAGATAAACTGCAGGACTTTTTCTCTTGGTGTCATTTCGACTCTTTTCAGTTCATAGCCTGCGGTGGAAAGAATCCGCTTTTCCCCCGCGACAAGAATAGCCCTGCCTTCAACTCTTTTCAGAAGGCTTCCCAGATCAGATTCAATTATGTCGATCACTCTTGCGTCAAGGGCTTCTTCAGCTGTCAAAGAAATACTTTCTGTTACCATTTTGCTGCATTTTTCACTATCTCGTCCGTGCAACTGAGCAAGGGATCTGATCTGCGCAGCGAGATCATTTGTTATCTTTTTATTCATTTCTTCACTTGGAACATCCCCTCCAGATGCCTGCACTGGATGGGCTGCACCTATATTAGTACCTGGGGCCATAGCGGCAATAGAAGCAGCCTGGACAATAAATGCCCCTGCTGAAGCAGCCCTGGAGCCCCGTGGCGAGACCCATACGATGATAGGGATCTGAGAGTCCAGTATCGCATTTGTAATACCCCTCATTGAAGTAACAAGACCGCCAGGAGTATCTAGCTGGAAGAGTATGAGGGATGCTTTTTCTTCGATTCCCTGCTCAAGTATTTTGTTTATATAGTTTTCCATAGATATCCCCACTACTCCGGTGAGTTCAGTAGAAAGGACAAGATGGGTTACCCCATCAACCTCTGAAGAACATACGATCGTAACGGAAGTGTTAAGGCAGAAGAATAATACTGCTGTCAGCAGGATCACCTTTTGAATAAATCTTTTCATTTTCGAAGCACCTCCAAAAAGTCATGAAGGTTACGGACCCTTATTATTTCAATATCATTAATTTCAACGATTTGCTCAAGAGAGCTGACAAATACTTTTTTAAATCCAAGTCTTTCCGCTTCCTTCACTCTGGGCATAAGTCGTGAGACAGGTCTGATCTCACCTGCCAAGCCTACTTCGCCAATGAAACAGCAATCCGAAGGTAGAACCATGTCCATGACAGAAGAAGCCAGAGAAGCTACAATTGCAAGATCTGCTCCTGGTTCTCTGATCACCATTCCACCCGTAACATTGCAATAGATATCCTGATTGAAAGAAGAGATTCCGCACCTTTTATCAAGAACTGCTGTAAGAAGATATATTTTACTGAGATCGATACCGTAGGATGCTCTTTTGGGATAAGGAAAAGATGTTTTGCATGACAGACTCTGAATCTCCACTATAAGAGGAACCGAACCCTCCAGAAGCACAGACATGGCAACACCTGAGACACTTGAGTCAGTTTTATTCCAGTAAAGCCTGCTTGGATCTTGAACAGGAACAAGACCTCCACCCGACATTTCGAATATGCCTAGTTCATCAGTATTACCAAATCTATTTTTTACAGCCCTTACCATCCTGTAGGAGGATGTTTTATCTCCCGAAAACCCCAGGACTGTATCGACCATGTGTTCCAGAAGCATAGGACCCGCTATTCGGCCTTCCTTTGTTATATGACCTATCAGCACCATAGGGATGGAATTTGCCTTCGCTGTTTCAACACAAAGCTGGCTCACTGCCCTGACCTGAGTAGGACTTCCAGGCCATGAATTCTCCGCTTCAGATTTTACTGCCTGAACACTATCAAGGACGATGAGACCATAATCCAGAACATCTGACAAAAGAGATTCAATAACATTACCACATGACAGATGAAGATCCTTGTGAACAAGCCCAAGTCTACGGGCTCTAAGCGCGATCTGTGAAGGAGATTCCTCTCCAGACAGATAAAGGGTTCTTATACCGGAGGAAGCCATATGTCCACATACCTGAAGAAGAAGTGTTGATTTACCGATGCCCGGTTCTCCTCCTATAAGAACTACTCCTCCATTTACAAAACCCCCTCCCAGAACACGATCCAGTTCAAGTATCCCTGAAGATGACCTGCCCGGAGATTCAATCTTCATGAGGGAAACAGGGATAGCCTGATCACTCGTGTTTCCGGATCTTACAGAGCTTTCCTTTTTCAGGATAGTCCCCCATCCCTGGCAGTTGGGACATCTTCCGGTCCAGGCGGAGTTTGTATAACCACATTCAGAACACTCGAATACATTTCTTGTTTTGTTTGACATTTCTCCTCCATTTCAGAATTGGTTTTTATATAATATTCAATATCACTGCTTAACTCTTTAACTAAACAGATTGTAACTTTTTATTTTTTTCTTGTCGAGTACTTTACAGGTTTTCATATGAATGTTATTATGCCTTTCTATGAAAGTGCTTCGCTATCGTTTCATCCCAATGAAGGAGGAAACAATGATCTATTTCAAAAAACCGGAAAACACCGAAAATAACATTTCAAATTATGCCAGGAACAAAGCTTCAGAAATAATTCAACGAATAAGAAATGAGGGAGAAAGTGCCTTAATGGAAATATCTCATTCCCTTGATGGATATGAAGGGGATCTTAGAGTCAGTGAAGAGGATATCCTCACGGCTATGAACTCCATGGATGAGGAACTGAGACATTCCATTAGGAAAGCTATAGATAACGTCAGGGCATTCCACCATAACCAACGATTACTATTCAGGAACCAGGAATGGGAAATTGGTCCGGGTATAAGAGCAGGATTGCGATTTCTCCCTGTTCAGAACGTTGCCGTTTATATCCCAGGGGGAAGATATCCTCTACCAAGTTCCGCGATCATGGGAATCATTCCAGCCCAGGAAGCAGGCGTTAAACGAATAGTCGCAGTAACTCCCCCATCCGGGCAGAATGGTATAAACCCTGTCATACTTGGTACAGCTGGTCTTCTGGGAATTCGCGAGATATGGAAGATAGGAGGAGCTCAGGCCATTGCCGCCCTGGCCCTGGGCATTGGTGATATAGAGAAAGTCGACATGATCGTCGGACCTGGAAATGCATTTGTTACTGAGGCTAAAAGAATCTTGTATGGAGAAATCGGCATAGATGGTCTGGCTGGTCCGAGTGAGATTCTCATAATTGCAGATCAACATGCCTCGCCTTTAAGATTAGCTGCGGACCTTATGGCTCAAGCAGAACATGATCCCATGGCTAAAAGCACTTTAATATGTTCTGACAAGGTAATTGCAGAGAATACGCTTTCTCATGTCAATGATCTGATAAAAGAACTCCCTACTGGTGAAATAGCTGGTAGTTCATGGAAAAACAATGGCAGCATTACGTACGCTCCTCTGCATGAAGCAATAGAAATGGCCAACCGCATGGCACCTGAACATCTCCAACTTTATGTAAAGGACCCTGCTGAAATGCTGGAACGATGTAATGCTTACGGAGCAGCATTTCTCGGAGAATCGACATGTGTTCCATTTGGTGATTATATCGCCGGGACCAATCATACTCTACCTACGGAAGGAAGGGCGAAGTTCTGCGGTGGACTCTGGACCGGGACCTTTCTCCGTCCCCTTACTCACCTGAAGCTGAATAAAGAAGGAGCATGCAGCCTGGCACCTCAAGGTATAAGAATTGCTTCTACAGAAGGACTTTCAGCACATGCCAGGTCTATGAAACTCAGGGAGGAATGTGGAAACAATGAGTAGACTTCCAAAAGGATGTACCAACGTAGGAGGTGATATTGCTTCAGCAATGGAACAATGCAGGGAACTCTTTATTTCTTCTTTTAGTGCTTTTGGTTATAAACCATTCTGGCCCTCCGCTCTTCAACTCCTGGAAACAGCCTGGGACAGGCTACCTGAAAGCATTAGGACAAGGCTTATTACTATATCAACTCCTTTTGGGGAACCCTGTTGTTTAAGAGCTGATATAACTCTGGCTGCTGTGGCATATCTTTCAGCCCATCATTCTCCGGAAGAAAGGCCCTTGAGGCTATGTTATTCAGACAGGGTTTACAAAGCACCTCAACGACCAGAGACTTATCTGGAAACTTTTCAGATAGGAGCTGAATTGCTGGGTTGGGAAGGAGAAGGTGCTGACATAGAGGTTCTAAATCTTCTCCTCAAAACCCTGGATAAAATGGGCCTTGATGATACACACCTTGTTCTGGGAGATGTTAAGATCGTTCAGAAAGCCATGGAAACAATTCCTTCACAGCTTGCCCAACAATTGATCTCATGCCTTGAAAAAGGCTCATATTCCACATATTTCAAGATATTGCAGAAATCTTCAGTTCCTCAGTCAATACTCCCATTTCTAAAGGCTCTTCCTGATCTTAAAGGAGATTCTCAGGTTATAGCAAGAACTGAGAATCTTTTAGGGTCAAATGACTGTTTAAAATCTCTTAAAGAAATAGAGAGAGCCATGAGATATCTTGGATATGGTAATAGAATCCGTTTTGACCTTGCCCTTGCCAGAGAACTTAATTATTATAGCGGGCCAATATTTGACATCTATTCCTCAAGATTGGGAAAGCCCCTCGGTGGAGGTGGTCGTTACGATGGTCTCCTTTTTAAATATGGCATTTTTGGACAGGCCATAGGATTTGCCCTGGATCTCGAATCTGCTGCTGCAATCTCCAGATTCAAAGGATCGAGATCTTCTACTATTATGGTCTGGCCTGGAGGGTTATCCCCAGCCGAAGCGATAATCAAGGCTGAAACCCTCATTGCAAGAGATATGGAAGTTGAAATCAGTTGGTCAGCTGATAGGAAAGAATCCTTCCAACTGACCAGGATGAGAGATATTCCCTGGTGGATAGATCTTTTACATGATATAGCTATAAATACAAGCAATAATGAGGAGTATTCCATGCAAACCTGGATCGAGGGACCTAAATGTTAACCGTTGCATTACCTACTGGAAGGGTCATGAATGAAGTTATAGAACTTCTGGATTCTATTGGACTTCCCAGTGCAAGACTTAAAGATAGAGGGAGAAAGCTAGTTCTTGAAGATCAGAATTACCGTTATATTCTTGCAAAACCTATGGATGTTCCTCTTTATGTTGATCACGGAGTTGCAGACCTGGCCCTGGTAGGAAGTGATGTAATGTGGGAAGCAGGAGCTTCTCTCATTGAGCTGATAGATACTGGAATGGGTAAGTGCAGAATAGTCATTGCAGGCCCCAAGGAACTTGAATCGAGATTCATAGGACATGAATCAGAATTAATGTGGCTTAAAGTCGCAACAAAATATCCGAATATAGCAGATGCACATTTTTCATCCAGAGGAGTCCAGGTGGAGATCATTCACCTTCATGGTTCAATTGAACTTGCCCCCAGACTGGGGCTTAGCGATTGCATAATGGATATAGTTCAGACTGGAAGCACCCTGAAGGCTAATAACCTGAAAGTCCTTGCAAATGTCACACCCGTTTCTTTACGTCTCGTGGCCAGCCGAAAGAGTTCTGAATTCCACTGGAACGAGATCTCGGATATCGTTAACAGATTCAGATCAATTGGAAGGTAGGTCTCAATCATGGCTATTGTTATCGAAAGAGAAACCAATGAAACAAAAATAAAGGTAAAACTGAATAAAGGAACAAAGAGATCGGACATTGACGTTCCCTGCGGTTTCATAGCTCATATGCTGGATCTTTTCTCTTTCCACGCGGGAATTTCACTCACAGTCGAAGGCAAAGGAGATATTCAAGTGGATTATCATCATCTGGTTGAAGATCTCGGGATTGCAATTGGTCAGTCTTTTCTCCAGCTTTTTAGATCCGAAAACAATTCCAGGTATGGATGGAGTATTATTCCTATGGATGGAAGCCTGGTCATGACATCCATTGATATAAGCGGACGAGGGAAACTGTTCTGGAAGGTCAGTTTTCCAACGGAACGTTGTGGAGATTTTGATCTTGAGCTTATCCATGAATTCTGGGAAAGTTTCAGTAGGGAATCCAGGGTTACTCTTCACGTTCAAGAGATCACTTCCGATAATTCTCATCATCTTGCAGAAGCTGTATTTAAAAGTATCGGAAAAACACTCAGACAGGCCATCACCTTATCAGAAACAACCCAAAGCACAAAGGGAATGATTTCATGATCGGAATTGTTGATTACCAGGTTGGAAATGTTGGAAATGTGTTGAGGGCATTGAAGGTTTTGGACTTCGATGCTGGAGTAATAGGAAATCCGCTACTTGTTACAAAGGATACTGACACATTGATCTTACCTGGTGTTGGGGCCTTTGGTCCTGCTATGGAAAGTCTTGAGAAAAGTGGCTGGGCAACCTTTCTTAACGCATGGAACAAGAAGGGACTTCCCATCCTAGGTATATGCCTGGGCATGCAACTTATGTGTGATAAGAGTCTGGAAAATGGAGTTCATAAGGGCCTGGGATTTATCCAGGGTACTGTTACTTCACTTGGAACACAGAAATTACCTCATATGGGATGGAATAACATCACGTGGAACGGAAGAACGCCCTTGCTTGCTTCTTCGGTTCCCGATGGGACTTTCTTTTTTTTCGTTCACAGTTTCGCTCTTTTTGAATCACCTGATACTGCAGCAACGACCAGACTTGAAAACAAGGATTTCGTTTCAATTATCGTTAAAGATAACCTTGCCGGTTTTCAGTTTCACCCAGAACGCAGCGGGCTCCATGGTCTGAGATTACTCGGAACAACACTGTCGTATTTAATGGGTATCTGATGATGATAATATATCCAGCCATCGATCTATACAATAACGGAGTTGTGAGACTGTGTCAGGGAGAATATACCCGAAAGACAATGTATAGTTTTTCTCCAATTGAACTGGCTAAGAGTTTTATTGAACAGGGAGCCGAATGGGTACATATAGTAGACCTTGAAGGTGCAGAGAAAGGTTATCCGATCCATCTACAACTTGTTGAAAAGATAGTATCAGAGGGGATCAAGGTACAGATGGGAGGAGGGCTACGTAGTATTCAGAATATTGATTCGGCCCTTAAGACAGGTGCTTCCAGAGTATATGTTGGAAGCCTTCTTGCCAGAAATCCATTGGCTGCACAGAAATTGTACGACTATTGGGGCGAAAGGATCATCCCAGCTGTAGACATCAAGGATAACAGGGTAGCTGTCTCAGGGTGGCAGGAAACTGTGAAGGAAGATCCTTACTCTCTTTTATCTGCTCTTTCTGATATAGGATACCAGGATATGCTTATAACATCCGTTGCAAAAGATGGGACATTTATGGGACCGGACCTGATTCTGTACAAAAATATTCTCCAGGTAATACCCAAAATAAGAATTATTGCCGCCGGAGGCGTAACTTCCATAGAAGATGTTCTGGAACTAAAAAAAGCCCGTTGTTCAGGGGTAGTCCTTGGAAAATCGCTTTACGAAGCAAAAATAGATCTTAAACAACTTCTGGAGGTTATCCATTGATGCTGACCAAACGAATAATACCATGCCTGGATGTAAAGAATGGGAGAGTTGTAAAGGGAGTTAGATTTAAAAATCTTAGAGATGCAGGAAACCCAGCCCAACTTGCTGAATTTTACATGAACGAGAATGCAGATGAACTTGTTTTTCTTGATATTTCCGCTTCATGGGAAAAACGCAGAACCATGCTGAAATGGGTTCAGGATGTGGCTGACCGCATTTTTATTCCTTTTACAGTTGGAGGAGGTATTTCCTCTCTTGAACAAGCAAGAGAGATTATCAGTTTTGGAGCAGATAAGATCTCTCTCAACACTGCTGCAGTAAATGATCCTGGACTTGTAAAAAAATGTGCGGACCTTCTTGGTTCTCAAGCTGTTGTTGTTGCCATCGATGTTAAATTGACCATACAGGGCAACTGGGAAGTTTATGTAGAAGGTGGCAAGACCCCCACCGGTAAAGATGCCATACAATGGGCCAAAGAGGTAGAAAGGCTTGGATGTGGAGAGATCCTCCTTACTTCAATGGATAAAGATGGGACAAAATCCGGATATGATAATGAGATTATCAGAAAGATCATGTCCTCAATAAAAGTCCCCCTCATCGCCTCTGGAGGTGCAGGTGAGATGGAACATATTCTTGACACTTTTAATGCCGGCAGTGATGCCGCACTAGCAGCCTCTATCTTCCATTTTGGTGACATTCGTATCAAAGAACTGAAAACATATCTTCAGAAACATAATATTCCAGTCAGAAGGTGATCAAAAACATGGTAATTCCTGAGGGATTTCTCAAATTCGATGATAAAGGTCTTATCCCAGTAATAGTACAGGATAAGTGGACATCAGAAATCCTGATGATGGCATATGCTAATTCTCAGTCTCTGGAAATGACAATTGGAACCGGCGAATTACATTTTTACAGCAGATCTAGAAAGTGTATTTGGCACAAAGGTGAAAGTAGCGGTAACCGGATGATACTGTGTGACCTTTCAGTTGATTGTGACGGAGATACCCTGCTTGCAAAGGTTGAACCCCTCGGCCCAGCATGTCACACTGGAAACAAAACCTGCTTCTACAGGAATGTTATAAATTCTTCTCTTCCTGAACTTTCATTTCTGACCGTTTTATGGGATCAGTTAAAAAAAAGGAAAGATTCTTCATCGGCTGAAAGTTATACCGCCAGTTTATTAAACGAAGGCAGAGAAAGGATAGGACAAAAAGTAGGTGAGGAGGGTGTAGAAACTGCAATCGCCATAGCAACAGGAAACACTGAGCAGGTTTCTTACGAGACATCGGACCTTCTTTACCACACTATGGTGGGATTAATTTCCATGAACCTCGATCTGAAAGATATCATTTCCGAATTAATGAAAAGGCATAAAGCTTAGCCAAAAAAGTTTACCATGGCCAAATGATCTTTCTTCCATTTTTATGCCTTAAAGCCATAGCTATTTCATTAAAGGTGGGACAATCAAGTAACATTCTGGTACAGTTTTCCCTGGAAATCGTTTCTAGCTTGTGAGAATCAGAAGATCGAATGAACGATCGGTATGGATAGGCACTTTTAATCTTTACTGCTTCTTGAGCAGTGATATTACATGACAATTCCAGGGCATCTACGTTAAATTCAAAAGGTATTGGCCCAAGAACTGCAGGAAAGGAAAATGAAGGACGGTCAATGTGAGCAAGGATAGAAATGGCATTATGCCTTTTTGACTTTTCCAGGACTTCTTCAATGCTGTAAGTTACCCCTTGGACCAGTAGAGTATCGACCTCGTCCAGTATGTTGTTAAACCGATCAATAACCAACTGATATCCGAATACTTCAGGCCTGTTAAGCGCATTTCTGAAACCTTTCCTTAACCAGGCCTGGTATTTTTCCGCTTCTAAAAGCTCAGGGAAAATAATAATGACATGGATGTCCTCAGCCGTCTGGACCTCAATTCCAGTGAGAACGGCAGGACCATCCGGACCTGCCGCGTCTTGAAGAGCTTTGACATTTGAACATTCATTATGATCTGTAATTGCTATAGCGTGAATACCCTGTTCTATAACCCTTGCAATAATCTCAGGGGCTCCCATCTCCAGTTCCCCACAGGGGGAGAGAACCGTATGTACATGGAGGTCGACAAAATACTCGGAAAGCATTATCAGCCTCTAAAACCAAGATCATACAGTCTGGAACAAAGGGTAAAAGATGATTCTTCCGATATGGCCAAAGCAATATTTTCCATATCGCATCTCGTCTTCAGGTCAGCCATTACAGGTCTTCCCGAGGCTACTATTATCATAGGTATCTCCTTCAGTACAGCAACAGCTGCGACATTGAGATGATTCTGTACTGTTATCCAGATGGAACCCGATATTGCTTTGCCTATAATAAAACTCATAAGATCACCCGAGATCACACTAGTAGCTTCCCTGCTTTTATCCCCGCAACATACCAGATCAAGGGAAAGTGCTTCTGCCACATCGGGGATGTTCATCTTTTTCTCCTCGGTTCTCTAAGTGTATGGGGCATTCTTTCTGACAGATCGACAATTTTCCTGCCAAGATCAGTAATGGTCTCCCTGAGTTTAAAAACACAATCAGTGACTTCACCTCGTCCCCTGACTACATCCTCGGCCATAGCCCTACATGAAGGCCTGCCACAGGCACCACAGTTTATATTCGGCAGTTCAGAATATATCCTGTTAAGTTCTTTTAGTCTTTCCATGGCCTTGTTGAGATCATCTGAAAGAGGGTTTTTCTGAGAAGGTCCAATATTCTCTTCCAGTTTCCATATCTTGGAATCACTCCATTTCCTGATATCAGCCAATTCTTGATCCGATATATCCCAGCAAAAATCAGTATGTTCTATACGAAGTTTGGAGAGGAATCTCGACTCGGCATTTCCTACTCCGCCAATGCAGCCAAGATCGCAGGCTCGACATTCAATGTAATCTATCCCCCTGAGTCTTCCAAGTTCCATTTCTTTAAGCAGGTCCATTGTATTTCTGAGACCTGCTACAGAAATCGTTCTCAGCGGACGTTCCGAGAAATACTTTATGTGAGATGATTCTCCTCCTGCAATACTCCATTTAAGCCACCTGTTGTTTGCAATAGACTCTACAGAATCGGATATCTTAGGGCCTCCTGCCAGTAGTGCTCTTACAAGTCTTTGTACAGAAACTGTAAATTTCATATTGCTTTTTTTTCTCCCGACAGGATTCCTTACAAGGGTTATCTTTGCCGGACAGGGAGAAAGAAGGGTGACATCCTCATTGTTACCTGTCAGTTCTCTTCTAAGGGATACTCCGACTTCCAGTGGAGAATCGACTGGAACCAACCTGCCTGCCAGTTCAGGATATTTGATCTGAATGAGTCTGATAACAGCTGGGCAATAAGTTGAAATGAGAGGATGATTTACGGAACTTTCCTTTTCCAGCATTTTTGCAATCGTAAATGCCACAACATCATATGCCAGAGAAGCAGATTCGATAAGATCTTCAACGTTCCAGGAAGAAAGGGCTTCCTTGATCATCGATTGAGAACGATATGCTCCCATCTGGACATAAAAGGTAGGGTCTGCGATCAACAGGGCATTCTCCTGAGAATGAATGAGTTCCCAGTCATCCTCGTCGATAGTAATAGCATTATGAGGGCAGTTGCGCATACACTCTCCACAGTCTATACATAGTTCAGGGATTATGTGGACGCATCCCTCAATAACTCGCATTGCCTCAGTTGGACATGATTTGATACAATTTGCGCAACCTACACAAAGCGCTTCCTGAACCTTAATTCCCCCTGCCAATTTCTCTCCCCCCAGCCATACTTTTAACAAGTATTACAGCTTGAACCCTTGTACCCTTACCAACCTCAGATATGATATCCAGTGTGTCTGTATTTCTCTTTATATTTGAAAGCCCCATGCCTGCTCCAAATCCAAGTTCTCTGATGGCATCAGAAGCGGTAGAATATCCTTCCTGCATTGCAAGTTCTATATCGGGAATCCCCGGACCATTATCCTCCGCAATTATTTGTATTTTTTCCGGAGATATCAAGCAACATATTGTACCTCCTCCAGCATGTATTACAAGGTTCATTTCAGCTTCATAAGCAACAATAGATGCCCTTCTTGTCAAAGAAGAAGGGATACCCATCATCTCAAGAGATCTTTTAAGTTTAGTGGAAGCTGTTCCTACATTTATAAAATCACCTCCATCAATATGGTATTCTTCTACGTAAACATCAGAAACCACAGTTTACACCTCTCTGTCTGGAATGGTACAGGGCAGAACCCCTTCATTGAATAACAATCCACATGTTTCAAACATGCTTTTATGACAAAGAAGTACTGGCATATCAAGACTCGAGGCAAGTTGAATAGCCTCTTTCTGAGGTTTTTTCCCCCTGACAAATATAACAGCAGGGATATCAAGCATCTGAGCTGTTCGAATGATCTGAACGTTTGTCAGTCCCGTCAGAAGTAAGGAACCAGGCCTCGCGAAGGCAAGCACATCACTCATCAGATCTGCTCCATAAGCATATTCAATCTCGATTTCTTCAAGCAGTTCTTTACCAAAAAGGACCTCTGCATTTACAAAATGTGAAATTTCACTTAGCTTCATTGTGGCACATCAGCTCCCTTTCATTAGTAGATTAAAATACAATTTCTTCTTTTCATCCAGATAGTTTTACCTGATTTATTTATGATGGCAAAGCCAGCGAAGAATTGTGCATACTTATGATCCAAACCACTTGCAGAAACCGATCAGATTAACGCTTATATTTTATTATATCTTTGAGAAGCCCTAATCTTTCCTCCTGATCTTTCTCCGTCTCAATTCCCTGAGGAGTAAAGCCGTCTACAACTCCGGCAATTCCTCTTCCCTGTCCTGTCTCGCAGACTATTACCTGGATAGGATTAGCCGTAGCAGCAAAGACCCTGCAAACTTCCTGACAATTCTTTATCCTGTCGAGAACATTTATAGGATAACCATCTTTTATCACAATGACGAAGGAATGGCCAGCACTGATCTTTTCAGCATTGGAAATAGCTGAATCTATCATTTGCCTTGAATTGCCATCCCATCTTATCAGGCAGTCTCCAGAAGCTTCACAGAATGCTATTCCGAACTGAAGGGTGGGAGACGATGTAATAAGTGCTTCATACAGATCCTCCACTGTTTTGATAAAATGACTCTGACCTATGATAATATTGGAATCTTTGGGAATATCAAGTTCCGTCAATATCCAGTTTTTGATTTCAGCCATAACGACACCTCCATATTACGTGTATTTTTAAAAATGACCTTCCGTAGAGACAAAAAGATCAACCCTCTTTATCTGCGCTTTATAATATTAATGTATTTGTCATATTCTTACTATACTCTTCATTTTTTAAAAGAAAATCTACTAGTTTGGGTATACCTACCCTGACATCTGAAGGATACACTACTCGTGAAACTGCTCTTACCTGAGAAAGGGCATTAGAAGGACAAACGCCAAGGTCGCTGGCAATAAGCATTTCGAGGTCACTCATATGATCCCCTATGGCTACTAAAATATCAGGGTGAATATCCTTCATTGCGAGTAGCTCAGTCAGAGCATTACCTTTTGAGACTCCGAAAGGCAAGATATCAAGAAAGTTTTCACCAGACCATGTAATGTGAATATTCGTTTCTGTAATATATGGACAATTCCTGAGGAGTGACTCTGCCTTGATTAAGATTTCAGGCTGTCCGTAAAGAATTATCCTCGTAGGGTTGATTTCAAGGTATGGTTCATCTAATTCGGGTAGGACCTGGACCTTTAGAGAATTGAAAAAGATAGAAGTTTCAATGTCTCTCTTCCTGCAAATTACCTGGTCTCCATTAAATATCTGTATTTCCAAGGGAATATACCATATTCTAGAAAGGACAATGTTTACGATTTCCGGGATAAGGGTCTTTTCGGATATTATCCTGCCGGCGGATATTTCGCATATTTGGGCTCCATCTGAAAAGATTCCCAGGTTATAAGGCTCTATGGTTTTGATCACATCAAGAGAAGATTGTATTAACCTCCCGGTCGCAAGCAAAATCTCCCAACCATCTCTTTTCAGTCTTTTCAAAGCTGCAACAACGCTTTGGTTCAATGGACCATTATTGATTAAAGTTCCATCAATATCTGTCGCCAGGATTTTCATCCAGTAACTCTCCTTCTTTTAATTTCACTTCAAAGTTTACCAGATAAAAAAACGGGATGAGTGCTTTCGCACCATCCCGCATTCTTTTTACACCAGAGCCATGCTTATTTTAACAGAATAGAGACATTAATTACCGGCATTCTTCTTTTTTAGTTCCTGGATCACATCATTAGTAATATCTATACCTCCAAAAAAGACCTGTGCCTTATCAAGAACAAGGGTAATGTTCTTTGTTTTAGCTACAGTTCTGACAGCAAGTTCAATCTCTTTGAAAAGAGGAGCCATAAGTTTCTGTTCTTCCATAGCGGCTTCCTGTTTTTTAGTCTGATATATCTGTGCTTTTTGATTATTATCCTTTTCAGCTTCAATTGCGATCTTTGCTTCATTCTGTTTAGCTGTAAGTACCGATTTGACTCTCTGCTGGGTTGCGGGAAACTTTGGATGCTGGAAAAGGATCTTCTGCGGCTCTATGACACCAATCTTTTCGGCTGCCAAAGCTATACCTGTCCCCAGGAATGATACTAATACTGCGAGTGATACTACCAATACTACCTTTTTTGCCATAAACATAATAACTCCTCCTTAACACCCGTAATTCCTGATAGGTATGCATTTTATCGTTAGACAAATAATAAGTCTAGGTAAAATTACCTAAAGTCTTTTGGACGACCTCTCTTATGAAGTATATAACCAAGAAATATTTTAACCTGCTATAGTTTTCTCCTCCTTTTGTAAGTCAATATGCTGAAATCGTCCATGTGATTGCACCAACAACCCTGCCTCCAGATCTCAGAATGGCTTTACTGCACACATTAAGGGTCGACCCGGTTGTTGAAACATCATCTACCAGTAGGAAGTTCTTTCCCTTAACGTTTGAAGTACGACATTTAACGGCATTTTCCGGCATCTTTCGTCGCTCAATTGGAGTCTTACTTATTTGAGACTTCATATCAGATCGCCAGGTCAGAAAATCGACTACCGGGTTTCCCCAGATTTCAGAAATACCCTGCGCTATCAGTTCTGCCTGATTATAGTTTCGCCTGCTTTTTCTGTGGAGCGGGACAGGAACCAGCAGACAATTCTTGAACTCCTTCACTTTGTTTGCAAGGGCCTTACCCATAACCCGACCCAGACTGGCATTATTTCTATATTTTACTTCAAGAACAACTTTTCGGTTAATCCCTTCATGAAGATTTCCAGCAATTAATGGATATGCACATCGGTGAACAGAACAGGGATAGGGTCTTCCGCAAAAGGGGCATTTTGCTATAAGCGGAATAACCAGCGAAGTCATACACGTTACACATCCCGCCGTTCCGAGTTTCCCGCAAACTGGACAGGAATTAGGGAAAAATAGATGAATGAAGCTTTCCCTGAAAATACGAACCCCTGCACATCCATATGAAAAAAGAGTCATGCCAGTCAAAACCTCAAAGTTATGAGTATTCTATAGGACATCTCAGCAACATCATAGCTCCTTCATCATCTCTGAAACCATGTTGTTTCAAGAATGGGCCAAGTTCGCTAGTATAGGTAATGATCAAAGGTATGTCCTTTACTGCTGGATGAAAGATTGCATAGTCTAGCAGTGCAGAACCAAGTCCTTTACCCTGATGATCGGGATGAACCATGATGTCCCACAAAGAAGCCCTGAAGACGAAATCTGTTAGGATTCTGCAGAAAGCAATCAGTTTTTCTTCATAATATACAGAGAAACAGAGACTTGAAGAATTTACCATTCGATCTATCTGTTCCAGCGAACGACCTCTGCCCCACCTGGTAAAAGTATAAAGGTGCTGAAGCTGGCCAGAGGAAACAGCCCGTTTACTGTCATAGAATCGGTAGCCCTGTTCTTTAAACATGGACTAAAGGAGCTCCTCAAAAACAGATCTGGAATATCTATAGCAATCCGGCATACCTGCCACTATCTTGCTCAAATCAGTTTTAGTAACATCTGAGGCTACAGGCAACTGTAGAACCTGCCCCACACCACAATATGGACAGATCCAGTTAACGCGTGCTATTCCATCCTTATCGGGCATACCGGAAAGGATCTTTACTTCTCCACATATCTGACATCCTACGATTAACAAGTAATGTCCCTCCCTTGTATTTCAAAGTTGCTATTAATTTTGTATATCGATCTTCACCCTTACAGGACCTTCAGTAAAGACTTCCTCGCGGGTAAATATTTTTACAACAACAGGTTTTTGCGCCCCTGAAAGTATTTCTACTGCGTCAAAGAAATCGCTCGCATCAAGGATTCCGACAGTTCCATTAACAGGGTCAGGCAGGACCCCATCATTTACTGCTTTACTGTTCACTTTTCTTAACAGGGTATGTAGAAAGGCCTCAGCATCTGATTCGTGGGGGGGTAACTCAATTATCTCAGACCATAAAAGGGTATCTTTATCATATACAGGTAGACTTTCTCTGACTTCTATCTTTACATTTACGGGTTCCCCTGCAAGGATATTTGATGCAGCAAGGAGTCTGACGAACTTTCTTGTTCTGGAATTCACTGTTTCTGCCAAGGCTGAATTCATTTGTTCCGGATCAAGAACAATTGTAATGTTTTCAGGATCTATCCCAAGTCGAACTGCAACTATGAACTCTGTTCTCTGCACAAGACGATCAATAATGCTTTGAATCACATCCCCTGCAGTTTCCGGGACAACCGAATGTTGAGCAAGAAGTTCATCTGCGAAAACAATGATTCTTCCTCCTCTAACTTCAGTAAGCCCCTTCTTGAGTTGTTCTGCTTCTATATGGAGGCTACTTATGGTTGTATCAAGTTGCTGTTTTTCCGTCTTCAGATCTCCAAGTTCAGCTTGAGTCTGTTGTAACTGGGAGATATTCTTTGTAAGAAGCTCTCCAACTGATCGTAGTTTTTCCTCCTGTGTTTCCAGTTTAACCTGTGTATCCATAAGACTCAGATAAGTCAGTTCAGCCTCATCTCTGCTATCCTGAAGGTCAGAAGTCAATTGTGTAATCTGACGCTGAAGAAATTTCATGCTGAAAAGGATCGTTCGAACAGTATCTGAGGTAACAGCAAGGGAGCCAAGCACAACAAGGGCAATGGTAATTCCAGTAATTGCAGTAATTATCGAACCCGTATGTCGAGGTCTTAATCCCAGAATGGATATCCTCTTTTTACCTATTTTTGTCCCAAGGATATCACCGAGATATGCAAAAAGCCCACTTGCTATTAAAAGACCAATTATGAAAACCCAATTAAGATCGGACAAAAGATGAGGTTCCAAGTAAACCACCTCCCGGGATAGAAAACTTCAACCAGGACAAAATCTAATTCTGGTTCCCAGATATAGAATAACCTTTTTCAGAGATTATACATCGGTAAAAACAGTTAAAAGCCGCTACCGGTATCTGCTTTTCCTGAAACTAAAGATCAGGGAAAGGACTTGAAATAAGAATAGCGGCGATACTCTCGGCACTATAGAATTTACCCTGGTTCATCCCTGGACAAATCCGGGAATGCCTATCCCATTCTTTCTCTGATTTGAAGATAGATGGCCAAAATGGATATAGAGAACATTGAGCAGGTTTCACCGGATAAATAGAACACCTGTGGTTATCCGAATTATAAAAGATACATTCTCCATTCCTTTTTTCTGCGATGCTTGGTCGCTTCCACTTCCTGGTCATATATTTCCTCTGAAAGGATTTCTCTGATGAAATATCAAGAAATGCAATGATAGAAAAGATTTCATCCCGGGTAACCCATATGGATCCAGGTTCTCCTCTACAACACCTCCCGCAACCAAGACAGGAGAAAGACACACCACATGACCACCAGTATTTGTTGAATTCACCACCCATTATCCAGGAATACCTTGTTAGAGGTATGACACCACCCAGAGAAGGATCCGTTTATCTTTTTTATGTTGGTAAAAGCTTCTACCATCTTCTACGTCTGCCTTTTCGGCTTACTGCAAGTATGCCGCTTCTACCGGAATCTTTAAGTTTTTCAATACCCGCAAGAGCCTGTCCCGTTCCTAACGCAACACATTCAGTAGGATCTTCAGCTGTGAAACAATTGATCTGAGTTTCCTGAGAAATAAGCTCAGGTAGTCCCTTTAGAAGAGCCCCTCCTCCTGTAAGGACTATACCTAGATCTATAATATCAGCAGCAAGTTCAGGCGGAGTAATTTCAAGAACATTTTTTACTCCATCGACGATCGCATGAACCATTTCGCCGATAGCCGAACGAACACTTGAACTGCTAATCTCTATTTGTCTCGGTAGACCCAGGATAAGATCTCTGCCTTTTAAGGTCATCTTTACTTCCTCTCCATCATCACTACAGTTACCGATCTGGATCTTCAGTTTTTCAGCAGTTTGCTCTCCAATGGCAAGGTTATGTTGTTTGCGAAGAAAACGGATGATCGCCTCATCGAACTTATCTCCACCAATTCTCAGTGATTTTGATACAACGATACCCCCAAGGGAAATAACTGCGATATCTGTGGTTCCACCACCTATATCGACTACCATTTTCCCTTTGGGTTCCTGAATCTCGAGGTTCGCACCAATGGCGGCAGCCATTGGTTCTTCTATCAGGTAAGCATCCCTGGCGCCAACTTCGACAGCGGCTTCGAGAACTGCTCTTCTTTCAACATCAGTAGCACCTGATGGGACACATATCATTACCCGGTTTTTGAAGAACTTTCTCATTCCAGTGTTGATTCGTTTCATAAAATATCTAAGCATGGTCTCTGTCATCGTATAATCTGCAATAACGCCATCTCTCAGAGGCCTTACCGAAACAACACTTGCTGGTGTCCTTCCAACCATGTTTTTAGCTTCATCACCAACAGCCAGTATCCTGCCATTTTCAAGATCAACAGCTACAACTGAGGGTTCCCTTAAAACTATCCCTTTTCCTTTTACATATATGAGGACAGTCGCCGTCCCAAGATCGATTCCTATATCAGTTCCAAACAAATTAGTTTCCTCCTTTGACTACGAAACAGTAATTGTTATAAAGAAGGTTTGATTCATAGGCTTTAATAACAACCAGTTACAAGAATATAACTTATCTTCAGGCACCGCAAGTAATCAACTTGAGAAAGTATTATAGCCTACACTCCATAGGAAAAGCCCGCTTGAGGGGGCAGTCGCACCTGAGAAGATCCTGCTTTTTCCACTTAGCAATTCATCGATCCATTCCGTGTCATATTTCCCTATTCCAACAAGGTTTATGTTACCCATCATTATCCGTACCATATTAGTAAGAAATGCATTCCCTCGAATCCGGAATACTGTCAGGTTTCGATTTGAACAGACTTTTAGCCTTAAAATATTCCTGAAGCTATTTTCAGGGCATTCTGATACTCTGCAAAAGGCCCTGAAATTATGTGTTCCTTCCATCATACTGCAAGCTGCCCTAACCTTTTGCATATTCCATTCCCGTTTATTCCACCAGACATATTTTGCAATGTGGGGATAACAGAACTTACCATGCCAGACAAAATAACGATATTCCCTCCATAGAGCAGAGCGCCTGGCATGGAAATCTGGCGTTACTATCCTTATTCTAGTAACTCGGACGGCCTGGGGAAGATTGGCGTTCATAGCAAGAAGAAGTCGCTCTTCATTCCAGAGATTCCTAAGAGAAAAGGATACCACCTGGCCACGGGCGTGTACACCACTATCGGTTCTTCCTGCTGCCTGGACATTGACATAGACATCAGAAAGCTTTGTCAGATTTTGTTCAACTATTTCCTGGACAGTAATGGCATTTGGCTGTTTCTGCCATCCAGCTAATTGACTTCCATCATAAGTTACTGTAGCGGCATACCGCATCAGAGCCATAACCTGCGATCAAGAAAACTTAAAAGAGCAACAGCACTGATTGTGATCACCAGCCCTATAGTATCTTTATATTTCCATGCTAGAGGATGCATTCTGGTACGCCCCTTGCCGCCCTTGTAACACCTGGCTTCCATGGCGATGGCAAGATCTTCGGCTCTCTGAAATACTATAACGAATAAAGGAATAAGGACAGGGATAAAAGCCTTCAGGCGATTCCAGATGTTACCCTTGTCAAGATCCGCTCCCCTTGCCAGTTGTGCCTTCATTATCCTGTCAGTTTCATCAAGAAGGGTAGGGATAAAACGTAATGCGATAGTCATCATCATGGCCAGTTCATGAGCGGGAAAACCAAATGGCTTGAGTGGAGAAAAAAGGCTTTCAAGACCATCAGCAAGTTCCATAGGACTGGTAGTCAATGTTAGGATAGATGCAAAAAGAACAAGAAAAAGTAGTCTTAGTCCCATATACACACCCATTCTCAGCCCTTCGTAGGTAATCTTAACGAACCCGAGCTTGAATAATGGCTCTCCCCCAGTAAAAAGAAAATGGATAAATGCCGTGAAAAGAACTAATATCATTACAGGTTTAGCGGAACCCATGACCAGTCTTATTGAAAGTCTGGACATAAGGATTACACCAAGAAGGAATAATGCCCATATACAAAAGGCGGACGGATGTTTTACCAGGAAAACCCCAGTAAGAAGGATTATTGTTCCCAGTATTTTGCCCCTTGGATCTGCATTATGGACAAAAGAATCAGCAGGTATATATTGTCCAAAGGTTAGGTGATCGAGGAATTTCATTTTCGTACCTTCTCAATTAGGACTTGTGCCAATAAGAATTCATCTCCGGTTATAGGAACATCTAATCCTTTGAGGAACAACTCATGAGACATCTGGACAACCTCAGGAAGAAGCAAGCCATACACATGTCTTTTCAGTAGAGAATCGATCACATTCTCGGGAGTTCCATAAGTCAATTGTCTCCCATGCTCCAGTACAAGAATTTTCTCGCTGCAAGCAAGGGCCAGCTCAAGATCATGAGTTATAAGGACAATACCAAGTCCATCTTCTCTAAGACCCGCAAGAAGACCCATCAGATCCTTTCTACCTGAGGCATCCAGTCCCGCAGTAGGTTCATCAAGTACCAGATAATCCGGATTGGCTGAGAGTACTGATGCTATCGCTACTCTTCTTTTTTCTCCTCCGGAAAGATGAAATGGACTGCGCTGATAAAAGGAAGAATTCAACCCAACTCGTACCAGGGCATTTTCAACTCTTTCAGCAACAGTGTCAGGGTCGACTCCCCAGTTTCTAGGAGCAAAAGCAACTTCATCATATATAGTTTCTGCAAAGAGCTGCTGTTCCGGGTACTGAAAAACAAGACCAACCTTCTGCCTCACAGTCCGTAGTTGTTTGCTTCTGGGATCAAGGGAGATACTATCGACTTTGATAGTTCCTTCCTGACAAAAAAGGAGGGCATTGAGATGTTGTGCAAGTGTAGATTTACCGCTACCTGTATGTCCAACAACAGTAAGCCATTGTTTCATGTGAATAGACAGATCAATGCCTTGAAGAGCTATTGTTTCAAGGGGAGTCCCTGGATGGTATACATGTTTTAGGTTATGAATTTCTATGGACATAACGCATGAACTACTCCATCCTTCGTAGGTTGAACTTCTTTAGAGATGATCCCCGCATTTTTCAACATGGACCAGAGACGAACAATTGGTGGGACTTCAAGTCCCCATTTTTCTATTCCTTTTCCAAATTCGAAGAGGTCTCGCGGTGTACCATCCCAACTCACATTCCCCTCATTCATTACTATAACACGGTCACAGGAAAGGATCTCTTCTATCCTATGGCTGATATATACGATGGTCATTCCCTGCATGTGAAGCTCAGAAAGAACATTTAGAAGATCTTTTCTTCCCTGGGGATCAAGCATGGCGGTCGGTTCATCAAGAACAATAACAGGAGGAGTCATGGCAAGGGCTCCCGCAACAGCCAATCTCTGTTTCTGTCCACCAGAAAGAGCATACGTTGCTTTATTCCTGTATTCAGTTAGACCGGTGGCATCAAGGGACCATGTTACTTTTTCACAAATATCGGAAGGACAGAGACCAAGGTTTTCTGGCCCGAAAGCAGTGTCATCCTCAACAACACTTGCCACTATCTGGTTATCTGGATTCTGAAAAACCATGGCGACCTTGCTTCGTATAGCCCAGATATTCTCACTTTCCTTACTATCCATATCGAGAATAAAACAAGCGCCCTGCGTTGGTATCAGCAGGGCGTTAAGGATTCTGGCAAGTGTGGATTTTCCGGATCCATTACTACCAACCAGGGCTACCCACTCTCCCGCTTGCACTTCAAGATCGATCCCTTTCAATGCAGCCTCATCTGAGCCGGGATACTTAAAATAAACATCCCTCAGACTGAACACCACATCTTCAGGCATATTTATTCTACCAGCTGAATGATAGCCATGGGAGAGGCATCTCCCTTGCGGTATCCAAGTTTTACTATTCGGGTATAACCTCCCGGACGAGATTCATATCTTTTTGCTATATCATCAAACAGCTTGTGGGATGCTTCCTTATGAGGAAGTCTGGAACGAACAATCCGTTTGTTGTGCAAAGTATTACCCTTAGCCCTGGTAATAAGTTTTTCAGAAACACGTCTCAATTCTTTAGCTCGAGTGAGCGTTGTAACAATGCTCTCTTCAAGGAAAAGATTGGCTGCAAGATTAGCAAGCATAGCTTTTCGGTGACTACCATAACGACCGAGGGTCCTTCTATCCATATGATGTCTCATGGAATTATTCCTCCTTCAGTAAATTATCTTCAGCTTTGTCGTTACGGAGCTGTAACCCCAGCTTAAAGATCTTTTCCTCTATTTCTCTCAGAGAGATCTTTCCCAGGTTACGTATTTTCAGAAGATCATCTCTGGACTTGCTCAAGAGATCCCCGATAGTGTGGATTCCTCCGCGAAGGAGACAGTTCTCGCTCCTGATTGAAAGTTCCAGTTCTCTCACCGGCCTGGCAAGAAGTGTGTCCTGTTCTTCAGATAGACTATCACTTTCAATCTCTGATGAAACAGGAACTTCCTCTGAACCTTCTATCAAGTAACCCTCACCATGCTCAACAGGATGGATCTTTTCAATATCCTCTACAATCATCCCGAAATAACTCCGTATAATCTTTGCTGCCTCACAGACAGCAATATCAGGCTCAACAACGCTATTGGTCCATACATCAAGCACCAGTCTGTCATAGTCAGTTCTCTGTCCGACTCTGGCAGCCTGAACTTCATATTGCACTCTTTGAACAGGTGAAAAGATTGCATCTATCAACAAAGCGTCAGCAGGAAGATAAGCTGGCCTAGGCCGATCTATAGTGGCATAGCCCTCACCCTGTTCAACGTAGAGATCCATTGACAGGTGTGCGCCTTCTTCAAGAGTACATATGTATGCATCTTGGTCCACAAATTCGACTTCACTATCAGGCTCTATCATGGACGCTGTAACGATTTGAGGACCTTCAAGCTCTAGTCTGAGGACTCGCACCTCAGAACTGTAGGACCTCACAGGTACATGTTTCAGATTAAGCAGAAGTTCAATAACATCTTCCCTGACTCCAGGAATCGTAGTGAACTCATGCAGAACACCCTCGACCCTTACGGACGTGATCGCCGCACCTTTAATCGAAGAGAGAAGCACCCGGCGAAGCGCATTGCCTAACGTTACCCCGTAACCTCTCTCCAGAGGCTCAAGAATAACCTTACCAAGAGTAGGACTACAATCTTCTATTCTAATTTCAGGTCGCATTAATTCCAAAATATCCAACACCTTTCTGCTATTATCTAGCATAGAACTCGACAACCAGCTGTTCGTTGACGGGCACGTCGATCTGTTCACGGGTTGGTAGTGAAAGAACTTTTCCTTCCATTTTTTCTGAATTTGCTTCTAACCATTCGGGAATAGTCCTGGAACCGGCTACTTCAACATTTTCTTTAATGACCGGGACTTCTCGGCTTCCTTCAATAACAGAGATGAGATGTCCAGACTTTACAAAGAAACTTGGAATATCCACTTTTTTCCCATCTACAAGGAAATGTCCATGCATTACAAGCTGTCTGGCCTGATTTCTGCTGCTGGCGAAACCCAGTCTGTAGACAACATTATCTAACCGCTGTTCGAGAAGCTGCAGAAAGTTATGACCCGTCTGGCCAGCCATTCTGTTCGCCCACCCAAAGTAACGTCTGAACTGAGATTCGTTCATACCATAGAACCGACGCAACTTTTGTTTTTCTCTAAGTCGAATACCATATTCGCTAACTTTGCCTCTTCTGCTGCTTGCTGATTTTCCAGGCTTGGTTTCTCTTCTGGCGATAGAACATTTTTCAGTGTAACAACGATCGCCCTTCAGAAAAAGTTTCACTCCCTCAGCCCTGCATAAGCGGCAAACAGGTCCTGTATATCTGCTCATAATTTAATTCGCCTCCTAATCCTCGACCCGGATCAAACACGACGCCTTTTAGGCGGCCTGCATCCATTGTGAGGAATGGGTGTTGTATCTTTAATCATGTTAACCTGAAGTCCAGCAGCCTGAAGAGATCTTATAGCGGATTCTCTGCCAGGACCGGGCCCCTTGACCACAACATCAATTTCCTGAACTCCATGCTCCTGGGCCTGTTTTGCAACCTGCTGGGCTGCGATCTGTGCAGCAAAGGGAGTTGACTTTCTTGCACCTTTGAACCCAACGTTACCGCCTGATGCCCAGGCCAGAGTGTTACCAACTTTGTCACTTATACTCACTATAGTGTTATTGAAGGTTGAATAAATATGGGCTACACCATAGCTTATATTCTTTTTTTCCTTGCGTTTGCCTTTTCGCTGTGTACGCTTGGCCACGTGATCCAGCCTCCTTGAAACTGTCTAGCCCGCTATAATCTAGTTATCTCGGGGTTTTCTTTTTACCTGCCACAGTGCGCCTTGGACCTTTTCTAGTCCTTGCATTGGTCTTGGTTCTCTGGCCACGAACTGGAAGACCCTGCCGATGTCTCAGTCCCCTGTAGCAACCGATATCTATCAATCGTTTGATATTCATGGTCACTTCTCTGCGAAGGTCGCCTTCGACCTTATAGTTCTCCTGGATCTCTTTCCTTAGTCGCTGCTCCTCATCTTCAGTAAGATCCTTAACCCTGGTATCGGGGCTAACTTTAGTAGTTTCAAGGATCTTCTTTGATGTGGTAAGACCTATTCCGAAAATATATGTGAGAGCAATTTCTACCCTTTTTTCGCGGGGCAGATCCACACCAGCAATACGAGCCATCAGATTACCTCCTCGCTCCCTGTCTTTGTTTATGGCGAGGGTTTCTGCTGCAAATAACCCTTACCACTCCATTACGCTTAATTATCCTGCAGTACTCACACATCGGCTTTACCGATGGTTTGACTTTCATAATTATTCACGCTCCTCCTGAAATTCAAAACCTTGAAAGGTATATTTACAGTGTTTGGAAATCACTTATATCTATACACTATCCGGCCACGAGTCAAGTCATAGGGAGAGATCTCCACCAGAACTTTGTCCCCCGGGAGGATCCTTATAAAATGCATCCTCATCTTTCCTGAGACATGTGCCAGTAACTTATGACCATTGTCCAGTTCAACCCGGAACATGGCATTGGGAAGAGGTTCAACAACCTTGCCCCTCACTTCGATAACATCATCCTTATCAGCCATCAGGTTCAATCTACCTCCTTGTTCTGATACTTTTTTGTCTGTATTTCCAACAAAAGCCGTCGAATTCTTTCTCCATTTAATAAACGTCCTGCCAAAAGAGATTCAGGTACTTCATAAAGAATTCTACTGACACGCTGTAAATGTACCGGGTTTTTTTTCTTGGGTACTCCGGGATTACAGTTCCTCCCGTTACATATAAGAACCCTTTGTTCTTTATCATTCCAGCCAATCACTACGTACCAGTTACCAACATCTTTGCCCTTTCTGGAGATCACTACCTGTCCAGGTTGAAATCGCTTTATCTTCATCCCGGTCATTTCCAGGGGGTAAAGATTTCAGCTCCATCTTTAGTTATCAGAACCGTCTTTTCAAAATGGGCAGCATCTGAACCATCTGCAGTAAGGACTACCCAGCCATCAGAGCCAGTAACCACTTCTTCCCTACCTGCCATAACCATGGGTTCTATGGCGATTGTCATGCCCGGTTTCAAGGTTACTCCTCTTCCAGGTCTGCCAAAATTTGGAACCTGAGGGGGCTCGTGAGGATTCCTACCAAGCCCGTGTCCGGTATAATCTCTTACAATACCAAAACCTTGGCCGGTAATATATTTTTCTATGGCAAAGCCGATATCTCCCACTGTATTACCGGAGCGGGCTTGGGCTATTCCTATATCCAGACTATTTTTTGTAACAGCAAGAAGTCTGAGGCGATCCTCTGATATTTCTCCCACTGGGTATGAGAAA
This sequence comes from Acetomicrobium hydrogeniformans, assembly GCA_016841745.1. Taxonomy (GTDB): domain Bacteria; phylum Synergistota; class Synergistia; order Synergistales; family JAFGMB01; genus JAENYO01. Next base: position 11,437 of record JAENYO010000008.1, on the reverse strand, counting down.
GCGGCATCACCATGATATCCGTTATAACAGGCCATAACATCAATACTTATGATATCCCCGAGCTTCAGTTTTCTCTCGTACTGTGGAATCCCATGAACAACTTCATTGTTTATGGAAGCACAGATTGAATTTGGGTAGGGCGTAGGGATACCAGGTACACGATACCCCTTTTCAGAGGGGATTGCTCCCTGATCTCTTATATACTTTTCTACCCATTCGTCAAGTTCCCCGGTAGAAACTCCAGGCTTGACAAGGTCCTTAAGACCCATGAGAACTTCAGCTACGATCTGGCCAGCTCTACGCATATTAACCAGTTCATGATCTTTTTTAAAGGTTATCATACTTACCTACTTACCAGGCTTTCTATCATCGTAAGAACCGTATCACTGGATTCGCTTGCGTCAACTTTTTTCAACAAACTCTTCTTTTCGTAATATTCGATCAGTGGAGAGGTCTGTTCATAGTAGACTTTAAGTCGATTCCTGATGACTTCCTCACGGTCATCATCTCTCTGGTAGATTTCGCCTCCGCAACGGTCACATAGAGATCCATCTGCAGAGGGATTGAAATTAACATGAAATATTGTACCGCAGCGACGACAGATCCTTCTACCAGAAAGCCTTTCTATGACAACATCATCAGGAACATCCAGGAGAATAACTGCATCAAGATTAACTCCCAGGTTGGAAATCAGATGGTCAAGAGCTTCTGCCTGACTTACCGTTCTTGGGAATCCATCCAGGAGAAAACCTTTGGCACAATCCATATCCTTCAGCCTGTCTCTGACCATAGCAATTATAAGTTGATCCGGAACGAGTTTACCTGAGTCCATAAAAGATTTGGCCTCTTGACCCAGAGATGTCCCTTTTTTGACATTTTCCCTGAGGATATCACCAGTTGAAACATGTGCTATAGAATATTTGTCTTTTATAACAGCGGCCTGCGTTCCTTTACCAGCCCCAGGAGGACCTAAAAGAATAAATCTCATAAAGAACTCCTTAAAACCTTAAAAGGCCACCGGCCTTATCTCGCTTTTTCAGTATCCCTTCATAATGCCTCATGAGAAGTTGGCCTTCAATCTGATGGACTGTGTCCAACGCTACTCCAACAACGATAAGAATAGCTGTCCCACCAAAATAGAAACTTGTAATACCCATCATTTTCGTCATGAGTGTGGGTATCAGTGCTATTGCTGCGAGAAAAACGGCTCCACCCAGTGTAATTCGAGACATTACCTTCTCTATAAAATCAGAAGTGGGACGACCAGGCCTGATTCCAAGGATAAATCCGCCATACTTCTTCATGTTAGTTGCGACTTCTGCAGGATTGAAAACAACCGCAGTATAGAAATAAGAAAAGAAGATGATAAGGAACACGTAAAGGGCGGTATAAACTACGCTTCCAGGAGCAAGCAGTCTCTGCATAAACGCCGCAATGTCACCAGAGAAGAAACGCGCTATAGTATAGGGAAAAAGCAAAACAGAAGATGCAAAGATTATTGGAATAACCCCTGCCTGGTTGACTCTTAGAGGTATAAAAGTGCTCTGTCCACCATAAACCTTATTCCCTACCACCCGTTTCGCATACTGGACTGGAAGTCTTCTCTGGCCTTCCTGCAACAGGATACAGCCAGCAACCACAACTATCATAAGAGCAATTGCCATGAAGAAAACCAGAAGGTTTATTTCTCCCAGTTTCATCATGTTCCATGTTCTGATGACAGCTTCCGGGATTCTGGCAACTATGCCTGCGAATATCAGAAGGGAGATTCCGTTTCCAATACCGTGGTCAGAGATCTCTTCTCCAAGCCACATAACTGCTACAGCTCCTGTTGTAACTGTAGTAACAACCACAAGGCCATCGAAAAGAGCTCCCGAAAATATCCCCATACTGCGAAGCCAAAAAGTCATTCCTACTGCTTGTATGAGGGCAAAAACAATCGTACCCCACCTGGTGATCTGAACAATTTTCTTTCGCCCCTCTTCCCCTTCTTTCTGCATTCTTTCAAGGGTTGGAAATACCACTACAAGCAACTGCATTACTATGCTTGAATTGATATAAGGAGCAACACCAAGGGCAAAGATACTAAACCGTCTTAATGCTCCACCTGCAAAGATATCAAGAAATCCGAGAACTCCACCCTGATCGAACAGTTCGGACATTGCCTGGGTATCAATACCAGGCGTGGGGATATGGGCACCAAGCCGAAACAGGAACAGAACTCCTATGGTAAAGAGTATCCTTCGTTTAAGATCCGGGAGTCTGAATGCATCTCTGAAGGAATCGAGCACCTAGATCACCTCAGCTTTCCCGCCTGCGGCCTCAATCTTTTTAATTGCCTGTTCGCTGAAAGCATGGGCACGGACCGTCAGAGATCCGGTAAGTTCTCCTCTCGCAAGTATCTTTACAGGTTTATCCAGTTTTCTTACCAGTCTGGACTCATAAAGTTCTTTGATAGTGATAGTATCTCCATCATTAAATCGGGAAGACAGATGATCCAGATTCACATGTTGGTATGTGGTCCTGAAACGGGCATTATTGAATCCGCGTTTGGGGATCCGCCTCACCAAAGGCATCTGCCCACCTTCAAAACCAAGGCGTACACCCCCACCACTACGGGAATTCTGTCCTTTATGTCCTCTCGCGCTTGTTTTACCAGAACCGCTTCCAATACCTTGGCCCAGTCTTTTGGAATGGCGTTTGGCACCAGGAGCTGGTCGAAGATGGCTCAGATTCATAAAAACAACCTCCTACCCATCAATAACTGTCCATTCAACGAGATGATGCACCTTGTTAATCATTCCACGAATTACAGGCACATCTTCCTGAATGACAGTCTGATGAAGCTTTTTCAAACCAAGGGCCTTGATGGTCCTTTTCTGGGGTTCCGGATAACCTATCGCGCTCTTTTTCCATGTTATGCTGAGTTTAGCCATAATTTTATGCCTCCTTAAGCCCTCTGAGACGGAGATCGATCTTTTCCTCTTAAAGCCATGATCTCGTCAGGAGTCCTCATATTGTCAAGTGCGTTAAGGGTGGCCCAGGCAACGTTCACAGGATTATTCGTCCTTCCTATGACTTTAGTCAGAACATCCTTGACACCGCCAAGTTCCATTATGGCCCTGACAACTCCAGCGGCGATAACTCCCGTACCGGGAGCTGCTGGTTTAAGAAGGACCTGCGCGGAACCAAAATTACCAATGATAGGATGTGGAATGGTATTGCCGACCTTCTTAAGATCCATAAGGTTTTTTCCGGCTTTGTCTATTCCTTTACGAATAGCTTCAGTAATTTCCTTTGCTTTACCCATGCCCACACCTACGTGGCTTTCACCGTCTCCTACCACAACCAGAACACTGAATCTAAAACGTTTCCCGCCTTTGACAACCTTGCTGACCCTGTTTATAGCAACAACGCGCTCGGTAAGTTCAAGTCCTTTTGCGGAAATGTTTGTATTGTTCATTTTCATATCCTCCTTAGAACTTCAGTCCGGCTTCACGTGCTGCTTCAGCTAAAGCTTTTACGCGCCCATGGTAAGTGTGACCTCCCCTGTCGAAAACGACAGAGTTAATTCCCTTCTCAAGGGCCATCCTGGCCACAAGGGCTCCTACAGCTTTGGCTGCCTCAACGTTGGATCCTGATTGAAGCCCAGCCTTGAGTTCTTTATCAAGGGATGATGCAGCAACAAGTGTATAACCCTCGTTATCATCTATGAGCTGGACATAGATATTAGTTAAACTGCTGAAAACAGCCATTCTCGGACAATCCAGGCTTCCCTTTAATGTTTTACGGAGCCTGCGGTGCCGGATATTTCTCATTTCATTTCTACTTCGCTTTTTGATCATGCCGTATCACCTCTGTATCCTAGGCACCGGCTTTGCCGGCTTTGCGGATAATGTGTTCGCCAGCGTAGCGAATACCCTTACCCTTGTAGGGCTCAGGTGGTCTAAAGCCTCTAATTACAGCTGACACCTGTCCGACCTGTTGTTTATCAATACCCTTGACTTTGATCTTTGTAGGGCCATCAGTTTCGATCTCAATTCCTTGTGGGGGATCATATTCAACAGGGTTGGAATACCCCAGGTTGAGAACAAGCTTGGCACCCTGAACCTGAGCCCTGTATCCAACACCGACGATTTCAAGCTGTCTTTCAAAGCCGCTGCTGACACCAGTGACCATGTTGTTGATCAGAGCTCTCATCATCCCGTGAAAAGCTCTGGTCTGCTTTTGATCGTTCTCACGGGATACAATGACTTGGGAATCTTCAACCTGTACATTAATCCCTGAAACAAGAGGAGTTGAAAGTTCACCCTTAGGGCCTGTCACTACTACCATACCATCATTTAAAGTCAGGGTTGCGCCCTGGGAAAGTGATATTGGTTTACGTCCTATTCTTGACATAAAGACACCTCCCGCTACCAGACGTAGCAGACAACTTCGCCACCGAGACCCTGTTTGCCGGCTTCTACATCAGTCTTAAGACCCAGAGATGTAGATATCACCGCAACACCAAGACCTCCCATTACTTTGGGAAGATTGTCCTTTCCTACGTATATTCTTCTACCCGGTTTACTTACCCTTCTCAACCCCTGTATGACTCTTTCCTTGTTTGGACCATACTTAAGGAAAAGCCTGACGACCGAGTAGGGTTTCTTAGGATCATTAATTACCTTGTAATTGCGGATATAACCCTCTTCTTTGAGGATCTTAGCGATCTCCATTTTAATATTACTCATGGGAACATCAACAGTCTCATGAAAAACCATATTTGAGTTTCTGATCCTTGTGAGCATATCCGCGATTGGATCGTTAGTATACATTCCAATAGCCCCCTTAAACGTCCACTCTTCTACCAACTGGACTTGACTACACCAGGAATCTTACCTTCTCTGGCAAGTTTCCTGAAACAGCACCTGCACATATTAAACCTGCGCATGTAGGAGTGAACTCTACCACATAACGGACATCTGTTATGCTGTCTAACCTTGAATTTGGGGGGTTGCTTTGCCTTATATTCCATAGCTTTTCTTGCCATAAGAGCCCCCTCCTTTACTTTTTGAATGGCATTCCCATAACCTTAAAAAAGGCATGGGATTCTTCATCGGTTTTTGCAGTAGTAACGAACGATACGTTCATACCGCGAACCATTGCGACTTTGTCGTAGTTGATTTCGGGAAAGATTAGCTGTTCCTTAAGACCCAGATTGTAATTTCCTCTACCATCAAAGGCCTTGTCAGAAACTCCCTGGAAATCCTTGATCCTGGGAAGTACTACAGAAACCAGCCTTTCAAAGAATTCCCACATCTTAGCTCCTCTAAGGGTAACCATAGTACCAACAGGCATTCCTTCTCTTACCTTGAAACCAGCAACAGATCTCTTGGCTCTCTTTAGAAGAGGATGCTGTCCTGAAATCTGTGTAAGTTCAGCAATTGCTGAGTCAATATACTTTGAATCGATCTTTGCCTCTCCAACACCTATGTTCACGACAATCTTTACAAGTCTGGGAACCTCCATGATGTTAGAATAACTGAATTCCTTCATCATCTGAGGTACCGCTTCATCCTTATATAACTCCTGAAAACGCGGGATCATGTTTAAAGCGCCTCCTCACTATACCTGATCTACTACTTCGCCACATTTTTTGCAGAGGCGAACTTTTCGACCATCTTCAAGATAGGCTCGGCGAACCCGCGTTGCCTTACCGCAAGAGGGACATACCAACATCACCTTACAGGAGTTAATAGGGCATTCCTGTTTGATAATTCCTGCCTGAGGATTCTTCTGGGAGGGCTTCACATGTTTTGTTGCAACATTTACTCCCTCAATCACTAACATGTCACCCTTAGGCATTGATCTGAGGATCTTCCCCTCTTTTCCTTTATCCTTGCCGGAGACCACTTTTACGCGATCACCCTTTTTGATTCTCATTTTTCCCATAATATAACTGCCCCCTTAAACTACTTCCGGTGCAAGGGAAAGAATACGCATATAGTTCTTGGCCCTAAGTTCTCTGGCAACTGGACCAAAGATACGCGTACCTTTGGGGTCTCCATTGTTGTCAATGATGACGGCAGCATTGTCATCAAAACGAACATAAGAACCATCCTTACGTCTGATTTCTTTCTTGGTCCTTACGATAACTGCCTTGACAACCTGCCCTTTTCCTATGTTACTGTTGGGAATAGCTTCCCTGACAGACGCAACAATAACATCTCCTATGCTACCCCAGGATCTTCTGCTTCCACCGAGAACCTGGATACACTTAACTCTTCTGGCACCAGAATTGTCTGCTACTTTAAGCACTGTGTTCAACTGAATCATGGTTTATTCCTCCCCGGGAGAAGAACGATCCGTATCAAATACCGGAGCTCTCTTAACAATCTCAATGACACTCCAGCATTTGTTCTTACTCATTGGACGGACTTCACCTATGGAAACAGTATCACCGATACGGCAGGAGTTGTCCGCATCGTGAGCCATATATTTCGTGCTTTTAGTAATCCTCTTGCCATACAATGGATGTTCTGAATAGCGGGACACCTGAACTACAACACTTTGATCCATCTTGTTACTAACGACAATTCCCACTCGGGTCTTACGATGGGGTTTACGTACCTCCATCATGCGTTACCTCCTTCCAATAGGGCTCTGTCCAGCCTGTTTTTCAAGGGTCACAGTCAGAACCCTTGCAATGGTTTTTTTAACATCATTGATTCGGCTGGTATTCTTAAGCTGCCCTATGGCATTCTGAAAACGAAGGTTAAACAACTCTTCTTTATATTGACGATGTTTTTCCTCAAGTTCTTCAAGTGTAAGCTCTCTAAAGCCTTTAACATCCATTCTTAATCACCACCAAGACCTTCGCGGGCAACCAGACGGACCTTGATCGGAAGTTTGTGAGAAGCAGTCCTGAAGGCCTGCTCTACGACTTCACGAGGTACACCAGCAACCTCGAACATGATTCTTCCTCTTTTGACAGGAGCAACCCAGAATTCCGGGCTTCCTTTACCTTTACCCATCCTTGTTTCCATCGGTTTTTTAGTGAATGGACGATCAGGGAAGATCCTGATCCAGATCTTGCCGCCTTTTTTCATTTTTCTTGATATGGCGACACGTGTTGCTTCAATCTGTCGAGCCGTTATCCAGCCACATTGAAGGGCCTGCAGCCCATATTCACCAAAAGCAACCGATGCACCACCTTTGGTAATCCCACGAAGTGGTCTACGAAAAGGTTTGCGATACTTGACTCGTTTCGGCATTAACATGGGAGCTACCTCCTTGAGCCTCTGCCAGACCTGCGTGGAGCAGCTTTGGTCTCATTTTCACGATCACGGAAAATCCAGACCTTTACACCTATTACTCCATAGATAGTCTTGGCTTCAGCAAATCCATAGTCGATATCCGCACGGATTGTTGAAAGGGGAAGCCGGCCTTCGTTGTACCATTCAGTCCGAGCTATCTCCGCCCCTCCGAGTCTGCCTGAACACTGTATCTTGATACCCTTCGCTCCAGCTTTCATAGCACGGAAAATAGACTGTTTCATAGCCCTACGGAAACTAACACGTCTTTCAAGTGCTGATGCTACGCCTTCTGAAACAAGCTGAGCTTCAAGATCAGCATTCTTGACTTCCTGTACATTTATCATGATCTTGGAACCGGTCATTTTATTCAGTTCGTCTTTGACGATCTGAATTTCCTGGCCACCTTTTCCTATTACTACACCAGGCCGGGAGGTCCATATTGTAAAACGGATTACATTGCCCACTCGTTCGATCTCTACCTTTGGGATACCAGCATTAGACCAGCGACCTTTAATCCATTCTCTGAGTTTAAGATCTTCATGAAGATTCTTGGCATAATTCTTGCCATCAGCATACCATTTAGACTGCCACTCACTTACAACTCCAAGCCTATATCCTGTTGGGTGAACCTTCTGTCCCACCAGTCACCCCTCCTTAGCGTTCTGCAACCTTGACAGTTACATGGGTTGTACGGTGTCGGTAAGGATGGGCTCTGCCCATAGATACCGGACGCCACCGTTTCATGCTAGGTCCCTGATCCGCAGTTGCACTTACAACTTTGAGTTTATCTGTGTCAAGACCAAAATTATGTTCTGCATTGGCAACAGCACTCTGAAGGACCTTAGCGACTATTTGAGCCGATTTCTTCGGGTTATAACGAAGGATCATCAGCGCTTCATCTACGTTCTTTCCTCTAATCAAGGGCAGGACCTGCCTCACCTTGAAGGGTGATATCCTGACCTGCCTGGCAAGGGCTTTAACCTCCATTACGATCACTCCTTACCTGACACGGGTGGATTTTTCCTGGCCGGCATGTCTTCCAAACTTCCGGGTAGGAGAAAATTCACCTAACTTATGACCAACCATGTTTTCACTGATAAAGATCGGAATGTGAACTCTACCGTTGTGAACTGCAATGGTATGACCTATCATGGCGGGTACTATTGTTGAAGCACGAGACCAGGTTTTGATAACTCTTTTCTGGCTAGTATCGTTCATGTCTTCGACCTTACGAAGCAATTTACGATCAACATAGGGCCCTTTTTTTGTAGAGCGAGCCATTTCTGTCCCTCCTTACGCCTTACTTTGTATTACGGCGTCTGACTATTAGCCGGTCCGAAGCTTTCTTTTTACGGGTACGATAACCCTTGGCCGGCGTACCCCATGGTGAAGTAGGATGTTTCTTAGACTTGCTTCGACCTTCGCCACCACCCATAGGATGATCTACGGGGTTCATTACCATACCGCGAACCATGGGCCTTCTGCCAAGCCAGCGAGTTTTACCAGCCTTACCTACGGTGGTATTTTCATGTTCCTCGTTGCCAACCTGACCTATGGTAGCCATGCATTCATTCAGTACTAAACGAAGCTCACTACTTGGCATGCGAATATAGGCATATTTACCTTCCTTGGCCATAAGCTGAGCTGAAGTACCTGCTGAACGGACAAGAACAGCTCCCCTTCCGGGTTCGAGCTCAATATTGTGTACTACAGTACCAATTGGGATATCCTTAAGCTTAAGAGCATTTCCCGGAGTCATATCAGAACCGGGACCGGACTGTATAGGGGTACCTACCCCTACTCCGGATGGTGCAATGATATATCGCTTCTCGCCATCCGCATAATTAATGAGAGCTATCCTGGCTGAACGGTTAGGATCATATTCAATAGCTGCAACCACTCCAGGTACGCCTAACTTATCTCTCTTGAAATCTATGATCCTGTACTGTTTCTTAGTTCCACCACCACGGTGACGCATGGTAATTCTACCGAGATTATTCCTACCACCTTTACGATGAATAGGTGCCAGCAAAGACTTTTCTGGCTCTGTTTTGGTAATATCATCAAAGGTTTGAATGCTCATAAAGCGTCGCCCGGGGGTGAAGGGTTTGAACTTTTTAATTCCCATTTTTATGTCCTCCCCTCACACTTAGACACTGGCACCTTCGAAGAACTCAATGCGCTCACCATCAACCAGGGTAACGATTGCTTTCTTCCAGGAACGAGACTTACCCAAGAATGCTCCCATCCTTTTGGGTTTGGGACGCACTTTCAGTGTGTGGACTTTCTCTACTTTTACCTTAAACACATCCTGAACAGCTTGTCTTATCTGAATCTTGTTAGCGTTAGGATGAACTTCAAAGGTGTACTGATTATGCTCCATCTGGCGACTGCTTTTTTCAGTGATAACAGGCCTGATTATAATGTCATGGGCTAGCAGTCTCATAGTGCATACACCTCCTCTATCTTTCTGACAGCTTCGGGTGTAAGTACAAGGTTACCAGAATGGAGAATGTCGTAAACATTGATACTGTCAATATTAATAACCCTGGCTCCTGGAATATTTCTAGCTGACTGGAGGAGATTCGAATCAGTCTCATGCGTTAAAACCAGAGGTTTAATGGCATTGAGTGAATTAAAGAATCCCACCATCGCTTTTGTAGAAGGTTTGTCAAGATCAAAAGATTGAACTACATTCAGTCGCTGCTCTTGTACTTTAAGAGAAAGAGCACTTCTGAGTGCCAACCTCCTGACCTTTTTATTAACTTTCTGATGATAATCCCTGGGCTTGGGACCATGGACAACTCCACCGCCAACCCAGATTGGAGACCGGCTACTACCGTGTCTCGCGCGCCCGGTGTGCTTCTGACGCCAAGGTTTTTTCCCTCCGCCTGAAACTTCGCCTCTTGTCTTGGCGGAATGTGTTCCCTGTCGACGATTCGCCAGCTGAGCAACTACGACCTGATGCATCGCCGGGATGTGTATGGGAGCACCAAAGACTGCTTCAGAAAGCTCAAAGTCCTCAATTTCTTCGCCCAGAAAACTGACTAGTTTAATGGTAGGCATTAGTATCCTGCCCTCCTTCTAATTCCCGGCTTAACCCTGCTTGGTAACCATAACCAGGGCATTTCTTGCTCCTGGAATGGCTCCCTTTATAAGCAGGAGATTGTTTCCGGGGTCAACTGCAACTACTAAAAGATTCTTTACAGTTACCCTCTCATTTCCCAAACGTCCAGGCATCGTTTTACCCTTGAACACCTTACCAGGGTAACTGCTACCTCCACTGGAACCAGGTTTCCTATGGGTTTTAGAAACACCATGTGTCGCAGGGTTTCCTCCAAAACCAAAACGTTTTATCACACCAGCAAAACCTTTACCTTTACTCCACCCGGTGACATTAACTTTTTCACCGGTTTCAAAAAGGTCTACGGTAATATCCTGACCAACAGAAAAGTCATCAATCTTGTCTACTCTGAACTCCCTGACCACTTTTTTGGGATCCACCTTTGCCGCAGCAAAGATGCCCTTCATGGGCTTGTTCATCTTCTGAACCTTGGCATCACCAAAACCGACGGTAAGAGCGGAATAACCATTCCTGTCTGGGGTCTTGATATCAATTATCGGACATGGTCCTGCTTCAACTACTGTTATGGGCACTGCCTGCCCTTCTTCGGTGTATATCTGGGTCATCCCCAGCTTACGACCTAGAATGCCTATGGACATTCATTTCACTCCTTTCAGCTCAGAGCTTCCCCTACAATTTAATCTGGATATCTACTCCAGAAGGAAGGTTCAGCTGCATAAGCGCATCCATTGTCTTTTGTGTCGGATTGAGAATATCAATCAGGCGCTTATGAGTCCTTGTCTCAAACTGTTCTCTCGCATCCTTGTTAACATGGGGAGACTTGAGAATAGTATATTTGTTAATTTCCGTAGGGAGTGGAATAGGACCAGAAACCTGGGCTCCACTTCTCTGCGCGGTTTCAGCTATCTGTGAGGCTGAACTATCCAGCACTCTATGATCGAAGGCCTTAAGCCTGATGCGAATTTTTTTCGCCACTTGTAATTCCCCCTTTGGGGCTACTCAATGATTTCGGTAACTACGCCGGCGCCAACGGTGTGTCCGCCTTCACGGA
>JAENYO010000015.1 GCA_016841745.1 Acetomicrobium hydrogeniformans | reverse complement strand
ACTGGGCGATCTCGATGTCACTTAACATTCTCGGTTCCTCCTTTATTGCGTTTCACATAATGAAACATGTATATTCAAAAATGGAACATAGTCTCTTTTATCAAAAAATAGAAGGAAAATCAAGTACTTCAGTCAAACTTATTTTTTATTTAACCTTTAAAGCCACCATAATACTGCGTTTAATGTGGGAATATCGGCCTATTCTGATTTTGCAGTTATAAAATGTTCTTTTTATATTGACATATCATACCTTAATTTGTAAAATCTCAGTGGAATAAATGAAATACATATATCGCCATACGAAACAAATTGAGCGAGGAGTAGTAAAGTGACATGACGAAAAATAGCAATCACGTACAGTCTGTGATCAGGGCTCTTGAGATCATAGAGTTTCTTAACGAGAAGAAGGAACAGGGTGTAACACAGATAGGAGAAGCCCTTGATCTGGATAAGAGTACAGTCCATCGTCTGGTGAACACTCTCAGGTATAAGGGTTATGTTAACCAGAACCCGGTGACTCAGAAATATTTGAACAGTTACAAGCTTTTCGAGATGGGTACTATAGAGATTGACCGTCTCGGATTGATTCGCCGTGCCAATCCTTATCTGGAACATCTTGCTTCAAGAACCCGTGAAACCGTCAACCTGGCTATTCTTGACGGTCCCCGTGCCATGTATGTCGAGAAGATCGAGAGCACCGAGGTCATAAAGGCAGATATAGGGGTGGGAAGGAGTTATCCTGCCTATGCCACCAGTCTGGGCAAGGCTATGCTTGCTTACACTCCAAGGGAAAAAGTGATCCGTCTTTTCGAGAAAGAGGGGTTTACTAAATTCACTCCTGATACTATCGGATCACTTGATGAGCTGCTTGCAGAGCTTAAGATCATTCATCGAAGGGGATATGCAGTTGATGATCAGGAATTTATCCCCGGGCTGGCCTGTATTGCAGCTCCCATAAGAATGGGAAGTGGAGATGCGGTTGCCGCCCTTAGCATATCCTATCCCCGCTATCGTTATAAGAGTGGAGGCAAAGAAGAGTTATCCATGGTGGAACTCCTTCTTGAAGCAGCTAAAAGGCTCTCGGCGGAGTTCGGCTATGAGGGTGGTGTAAACGATTAAGTCCATTGGACAATAAATTCAGTGGCAGGAAAAAGAGTAGATGAAATTCAAATCCAGAAAAGAGGGGTAGATAAAATTGCCAAAGAAAAAAGGAAGACTCGAATTTGTTAAAATGAAGAAAGAAGGGGAACAGGTAGCATGGGTCACCGCCTATGATTTCCCGACGGCTTCCTTCGTCGAGCAGGCAGGAATGGACATGATCCTTGTTGGGGATTCCCTCGGCATGGTAGTACTTGGGTACCAGGGAACCATCCCTGTCACCATGGAAGACTGCATTTCTCACTGTCAGGCAGTCAGAAGGGGTGCACCAAATACTTTCTGCGTAGGAGACATGCCCTTTATGTCCTACCAGATATCTGATCCAGATGCCGTGTTCAATGCGGGCAGATTCCTCAAGGAAGCAGATATGGATGCAGTAAAGCTTGAGGGCGGCAAGAGAGTACTGAGCCGGATCAAGGCCATTGTTGATGCTGGTATTCTTGTAATAGGGCATATCGGTCTTACCCCCCAGAGTTCAGGACCTCTTGGCGGTTTCAAGGCCCAGGGTCGTGACCCTGAGAGTGCCAGGTTCCTCATCGAAGATGCCCTTGCCATACAGGAAGCCGGGGCTTATTCCCTTCTTCTTGAAGCTGTTCCGCCAGAACTGACCCAGTTTATAGCCAAAAAACTTGACATTCCCGTGTATTCTATCGGCGCTGGCGGTCCCTGTGATGGACAGCTCCTCATATGTGGAGATATGCTTGGTTTGTTCGAGGCCTTTACGCCCAAATTCGTCAAAAAGTATGCCAATGTTGCCGAGATCGAAACGAAGGCTTTCAAGGAATATGTCAACGATGTTAAAACTGGTCAGTTCCCGACAGATGATCATTGCTACCACATCCTGAAGGACAGGCAAGAAGAATATATGGAAATGCTGAAGGAGTATGAATAGTATTCTTGAGGGATAAACTATATTTCTGATATTTTACAAAAAATTATAAGTCAGAATACTGAAGGACTCCGGTGACGGAAAAGATCTTCCTCGTAAAAGGGAATATTTCCTTCGTGTTAACTTGCCTCCGTGTCATTTTATGATAACTCACGAAATGACACGGAGGTTTTTGATTTCTACTGAAATATGTTTTGGACAAGAGTACAGTGGTTGCTATAATTTTATACAGTTTAAGATAGGGGGTTTATATGATGTCGCAATTTGCAGAGCGTATGACGACCATGGAGAAATCCGCAGCAATTATCCGAAAACTATTTGGAGCTATGAACGACCCGGACCTTATTTCCTTTGGGGGCGGCGCTCCGGCAAAAGAAGCTCTTCCCATTGATATCGTTCGTGAAATTACAAATGAAGTTATGAGAATTGACAAGCGTGGTGTGGAAGCCCTTCAATACGGAAGTGTCATGGGCTTGCAGGATCTTCGTGAAGTCGTTGTCAATGAACTGTTGTCTCCCAAGGGAGTTGATGCAAAGGTCGATAACCTTCTGATCACCAGTGGTGGTCTGGAAGCTATGAACTTGCTCTGCCAGCTCTATATCGATCCGGGTGATGTGATCCTGGTCGAATCACCGACTTTTGTCCACTGCGTAGAAATATTTGAAATGTTCCAGGCGAAATGTATAAGTGTAGATATGGATGACAACGGTATGGTTACGGAAGATCTGGAAGCAAAGATCATAAAATACAGACCCAAGATCGTTTACGTTATTCCCACTTTCCAGAATCCCACAGGTAGAACCCTTTCACTGGATAGAAGGAAAAAGATCGCAGAATTGGGGAGCCAATATGATGTGATTATCCTGGAAGACGATCCCTACAGGGATATTCGTTACAGCGGAAGGGAACTGCAGCCCATCAAAGCCTTTGATGAAACAGGTCATACCGTCCTTGCAAACAGTTTCTCCAAGATCTTCTCACCTGGCAGCAGACTTGGATATGTCCTTGCCAGCGATGAAGTTACAGCAAAACTATTCGATGCCAAGACAGCGACAAACTCCCATACCTCCATGTTACCTCAGGTCATCTGTGCAGAGTTCTTTAAACGGGGATATTATCCGGATCATCATAAGATGATCTGTGATCTTTACAGGGAAAGAAGAGATACCATGATAGAATGCATCGACAGGTTCTTCCCTGAAGGGACAAAGAGAACCTTTCCTGATGGCGGTCTCTTTACATGGGCTCAGTTGCCGGGAGGGATCAATACCACCGAACTATTGGTCGAATCCACCACAAATCCGGATGTCAAAGTTGCATATGTTGCAGGTGAAGGCTTTTTCATTGAAGGCGGCGGCATGGGAAATAACTGTATGAGAATAAGTTTCGGCGGGGTTAGTCCGGAAAAGATCAGGATCGGGGCAGAAAAATTGGGGAATCTGATCTGCTCTAAATTGAGATTGCGGCAAAAGGCTCTTTGAAAAATAATATTTTCCCGGCACGGTATTAAACCTGCCGGGTTTTTCATGTACAGCCATGTTAATTCGAATAATGTATATTATTGCTAAATATCTTGATAAAGTAATACTTAGGCATATAATTAAGAGGTTCAATTAAATAATGTATTCAGGGGAAGAAAGATGATCCGGAGTTTATCTGTAATTCAGGTATTCCGGTCAGCGCCATGATCCTCCATACCCTTTCTCTTGTTTGCCCAGGCGATTAACTTCTTCAAATTTATTTCCTTTATCATCTCCTTTTAACATTTATTCCTTTTCCAGGAATTACAGAATGTTTTCAGGATATTGAAATTTCTGATCGAGCTATTTTCCTGTTAGGAACATCTCTTTGAGATCTTTTGGATCAGAGGATAGATTATGGTTCCTGATTACGTAAATTATATTTTCTGGAGATGATAATAGTGGTTAAGGCAATATGGAATGGAGAAGTGATTGCTGAAAGCAGTAATGTGAAGAAAATGGAAGGTGTAGTTTATTTCCCGGCCCGTTCCGTAAAAATGGAATATCTCAGAACTGATCCTACATACAAAGCAACAACCGAAAAAGGTAAGATAACTTATTTTGATCTGGTGGTTCACGGGGAGATAAATAATGATGCTGCATATTCGTATATTGAACCTTCCGAGAGCGGAATGTTTATTAAAGATTATATTGCTTTCAGGCGAGGAGTGTCTTTGGCAGAGGAATCATTGTAGAGTTGAAAAGCCTTGAATACGTATTTCCATGGTAATTTCCGATTTCTCGAAATGATCTTTCTGAGGAATAAGTTATCCCGAAAATAACAACTTCTTCCGGGAGCAACCTGGGTCCTGGAAATTACATGGTTTTCATAACAGGTGTTACACTGGTTGAAAAGGTATAGAAAAGGGGAAATATTTTTTCGGCTGAAAAAGTTAATGGAATAAGGGACAGAAAAAATGAGGGGGATTTGATCCCCCTCATTATATATCTAGAGAGGATTCTTTTCCTGGGGGGTGAAAAACAAGGATAGAGCATGGAGAATGTCTTACGACTCTTGCAGCAACGCTGCCGATGAAAAATCGTTTGACATTGCTCATTCCCCTGTGTCCGATGAGAATGAAATCGTAATCTCCTTTATCTGCCTGGAGAATTATCTCCTCATAGGGGGTACCCGAGCGGATTATAAGATCGAAGGTTATTTCCGGCTGTTCAGGATTTCTGACTGCAGAAGTTAATAGAGAGAAGAGATCATCCCTGACCTGGATACTTTCTACTTCGGGAAGATCCGCAGGATGGTCCGGGTCGGATATGATCATTGGGTTTCCCTTTTCCTGGGTGACATGTATGAAATCAAGATGGTCTATCTTCTCCATGCTGGCAAACTGAAAGGCATAATCTATAAGGTTTCTGCTGATACTGCTCTGGTCTATAGCAACTAGGGCTGAAGCCATTTTATTACCTCCTTTCTCGCATCAGTAGTTTAATTATACATCATTGAGGGAATTGACCCCCCTTTTTTATGATGTTATGTTAACTCTGGAAGCATTCTTTGAAATATTATCCATATATTCAGATAAGCATTGTTCCTTCTGACTGAAGGGGAGGCTAAGATCTTTGGGTATAAAACCCGACAGGCAAACTTCAATAAAAACCAAGATCACCCTGCTGGCTTTTGTCATCTTCTTTGTCAGCCTGTTTATCGTTGGTTTGGTAGTTGAAACTACAGTGGTAGCACCCTATGAGCATCGGATGAGTGAAAATGCCATGGATATTGCCCTCTCGGTAGCATCCATTCCCGCCATTCAGAAGAATGTGGGGAAGGCGGGAGGAGAAGAGATCATTGATCCCATAGCAGATGGGATCAGGAAAAAGACCGGCGCTGAGTATGTGGTGGTCTTCGATACCAACAGTATCCGCTATTCCCATCCTGTCAAGGAAAGGATAGGCAGAAAATTTGTTGGCGGAGACGAAAGGGAAGCCCTGGAGGGTAAACAGTATATCTCGAAAGCCGTGGGAACCCTGGGACCTTCCATGAGGGCCTTTGTCCCTCTTTTGCATGAAGGAGAACAGGTGGGTGCAGTGTCTGTCGGTGTCCTTCTTGACAATATAAGGGCCCTCAGGCGGGAATTGACACAGAGGCTTATTTTTGCCCTTTTTCTGGGGCTTATAGTTGGTCTTCTGGGTGCCCAGATGCTTGCCTGGAATATCAAAAAGGCTAACAGAGGACTGGAGCCCTACGAAATAGTCCGGATACTCAAGGAGAGGGAAGTAATACTGGACTCCATTCCTGAGGGTATCCTTGCTGTTGATGAAGGCGGAAATATCAGCCTCATAAACAATACGGCCAGAAAGCTTCTCGGGATTGAAGGAAAAGAGGTTCTGGGAAAATCGGCCGAGAAGCATATTCCAAATACAAGACTTCCTGAAGTCATAAGGACAGGAGAAGCAGAGTATGATCAGGAACAGATCCTTCTGGACAGCCGGATACTGACCAACAGGATCCCCCTGGTGGAGAAGGGAAGGAAGATCGGTGCAATTGCAAGCTTCAGGGATATGTCAGTTGTACAGGATCTGGCTGAGGAGCTGACAGGAGTAAAGAAGTACCTGGAGGCTCTCAGGGTAAGAAATCATGAGTTTCTCAACAAACTTCAGACTATTTCAGGGCTGATACAGCTTGGCGAGTACCATAGGGCTGTCGAGTATATTTCAGGGGTCGTGGATGCTCAGCAGACTGTACTATCACTTGTTACACACAGCTTCAGGAACCCGGCTGTCGGAGGTTTGCTTCTAGGCAAAATGGGAAGATGCAGAGAGCTTGGGATAGACCTTAGTGTAGATCCTGACAGTTACCTGGCTGAACATGGATCTGTTTCCGGCAATGCCCTGGTGGTAATAATAGGCAACCTGCTGGAAAACGCCATGGAATCTGTTCTCGAAGTCTCAAGAGAAATGCGGAGAATAGACCTGTCTCTTTTTGATGAATCCGGCAGGATTCTCATAAGTGTCAGAGATACCGGCAAGGGGATCGCGCCCGCAACTATTGAGAGGATATTTGAAAAAGGATTTACCACAAAGATGGAGGATAAAAGGGGTTATGGTCTTTTCAGTGTTAAATCACTGGTAGATTCTTACCATGGAGAAATAAACGTGGTTTCCGAAGAAGATCACTTCACTGAATTTGTAGTTAATCTTCCCAACAGAGGAGGGGCCTGATGAAGCCTGTTTCGGTTCTTATAGTCGAGGATGATCCCATGGTCATGGAGATCCATAAACGATTTGTTCTGTCCACTGAAGGTTACTCCATTGCAGGTACTGCCGGTGACGGACTTCAGGCAATAAGGTATCTTGAGGATAAAGAGGCTGCTGTAGACCTTGTTATACTGGATATTTTCATGCCCGAACTGGATGGCATAGAAACTTTAAGAAAGATACGCCAGGCCCGAACGAACGTCGATATAATCATGGTATCTGCAGCCCATGAATCGGAAACAATAAAAAAAGTGATCAGATATGGTGCTTTCGATTATATAGTTAAACCCTTCACCTATGAAAGATTCAGGAGGGCCCTTGATTCCTTCCGTGCCTATCATCACAAGGCCATTTCAAGCGCCCTGAGCCAGGAAGAAATTGATTCCATTTTTTCCATGAAAAGAGAAGTGGAAAATAGAAGAGCACTCCCAAAGGGACTTAATTCCATTAAGCTTGACAGAATAATGGAACTGATGAAAAAAAAGGGAGTTCCCCTGTCTGCGGATGAAACCGCTGAACTTGCAGGTGTATCCCGTGTTACGGCCAGAAGATATCTTGAGTACCTCGTATCAACAGGTAAAGGGGTAGTAGAACCTTCCTACAGGGAGATCGGGCGCCCCGTTAACAAGTATAAGTTACTTCATTGAATACCCCTTTTTGAACAAAACTAGTGACCAAAACCCTTTCTAAAAACGTACATATCCTTTCTTTATGTCCTAATTCTTGAATAAGATACTTCAATAGAGTTATCTTCAGGCAGACATTCCCTGTTTTCATGTGTTTGTTAATCAAATCCATTCCTCCTCAGGGGCATGTTTCCAGGGGTGACCAAATCAGGAGGAAAATTAATGGCCAGGATAGAACATATATTTCAGGAATCCCTTGAGCTTCACAGAAAATCCTGCGGAAAGCTTGAAGTGATCAGCAAGATTCCTGTAGAAACCATGCGAGATCTGTCTCTGGTCTATACGCCTGGAGTAGCGGAACCATGCCGGGAGATCAAAAGAAATCCGGAGTCCATTTACGAAGTGACTTCCAAAGCCAATATGGTGGCAGTTGTTTCGGACGGAAGTGCAGTTCTGGGACTCGGAAACATAGGTGCAGATGCCTCTCTTCCGGTAATGGAAGGAAAGAGCGTTCTCTTCAAGAGATTCACCGGAATTGATGCCTTCCCCATCTGCATAAAATCCCAGGATGTTAACGAGATAGTCAATGTAACTGCCCAGATAACATCCTCTTTCGGAGGTATCAATCTGGAGGATATAGCAGCACCCCGCTGTTTTGAGGTGGAGCGGAAGCTTAAGGAGATATCCGATATACCTGTATTCCACGATGACCAGCACGGAAAAGCGGTCCCACTGCCTGACTGTGGAATGCATTGAAATTTGTGAACAAGAAGATAGAAAACTGCAAAATAGTGATGAGCGGAGCCGGAGCAGCCGGAACTGTAATGAAGGAAAGTGAATCCACGGAGTTGAACATCCTCTGGGCAAGAATGAAAAAGTTTTGCATTATTCTTTAAATTATGATAATGTGTCGTTAGTCGAAAGTCGTTAGTCGAAAGTACTATACAATTCAAAACGGGGGAACAAAGATGATTCAAAAAGTAATTCATTCTTCCCTTACTTCTAAGGTGAAAAGTAAAATTATCGATATGATTATTTTCAAGGCCACCTATAGGCAAGGCGATAGATTAAATGAATCCGAAATAGCTTCTTTTCTGGGAGTTAGCAAAGCTCCTGTCAGAGAGGCATTCAGGGAGCTTTCCAAACAAGGGCTTGTAAATATTGTTCCAAGAAAAGGAGTTTTTGTGATTAAACTTTCCGTGGAGGAAATACAGGAAATATTTAGTCTTCGTTTTCACTTGGAAGAATCTATTTACAAAGATCTTTTTGAGAAAGACATTTTAAAAGAAAAAGATTTACAAGATCTTTGGAATTCTGCTCATTCAATGTTGGCCATCTCTCAAAGAGAATTGCCCCGTTCAATGATAGTTGAAGATTTTCTTAAAGAAGACTTTGCTTTTCACAGTATGATCTTGAATAAATCCACATTGAGATGGACGAAGAAAATTCTTTTGAATATTTATGGGCAGATTTTATTAGTTGTTAGAAAAACTCACGAAAACATTGATCATTTGGAAGAGAATGCAAATTACCATTTTGGAGTAGTTGAAGCCCTTAGAGAAAAAAACTTAGATGTGCTTTTGAAAAACAGATTATCAAGCTATTCAACATATTTTGATAGTTTTTCCCCAAAAAAAATTTTCTAACTGTGCCTCAAATGTTTGAATTTAATGTTTTAGGTCTGTTTATCCCAAAATACTGCTTAAAACATTTAATTTTGCATATTTTCTTAAATAAGTTTTATAATTTGCAAAATTGAACATTTCACAGAGGAATATCCGGATTTTCTACATATTATGTTCAGGTATAAATTCTGTAAAACCAACTTGGTCGTATTAATAGGAATGAGTGAGTGAATAAATACGGTACTTGGTTGGGAAATATTTATTAATCTTTTTAATTGATATTTAAAAGTCCATTCAGGAATTTAGTAAACCCGGTTACCCGAATAAAATAAAGCTCAGATGATTTAAGATCAGGCTTAAACCCATTTAAATGGGTTGAGTAATGTAATTTACAAAACTTTAATAGGAGGGATATTTCATGAAGAAGTTTCTCAAGATAGGATGTTTCGCCATTTTACTAATTTTTGTTCTTGGAACGGTTGCATTTGCTGCTGATCTGACCTTTAAACTTGGTCATATCGCAGACCCCAAGAACCCCTATGCACGAGGGGGACAGAAGTTCGCTGATCTGGTGAAAGAAAAATCAGGTGGAAGTATTGAGATACAGGTTTTCCCCAGCAGTCAGCTTGGAAATCAGAGAGACATTATGGAAGGGTTAATGCTTGGCACCGTAGATTTTTCGTTAAACAGTACTGCAGTTGTTAGTAACTTCCTACCTCAAATTGGTGTTTTCGACTTGCCATTTATTATAAGAGATAGAGCCCATGCATTTAAAGCTCTTGATACTGTAGGAATGGAAATTGGGAAAAATCTTGAACCTATGGGTGTTAAGATGCTTGCCTATCTGGAAAACGGCATACGTAATATGACAAACAATGTCAGGCCCATATCCAAACCAGAAGATTTAAAAGGACTTAAAATGCGAGTAGTTGAATCTCCAGTTTTTGTTGCAATGATGGAAGCTCTCGAAGCCAATCCTACTCCTATGGCCTTTAGTGAACTTTTTACCGCTCTTCAAAAAGGTGTTGTTGATGGTCAGGAAAATCCAGCCGCTCATATATACACAAAGAGATTCTTTGAAGTTCAGAAGTATATATCTTTCACGGAACATATTTATGCTGCAGAACCTCTCCTTATCAGCATGTCCGCCTGGAATAAATTGAATGATTCCCAAAAGAAAATAGTTCAGGAATCAGCTAATGAAGCAAGAGACTGGCAGCGTCAGTTATCTATTGATCTTGAAAATGGATATTGGGATAAGATTCGCGAGACTGGGAAGAGTGAAATAATTGAAGATGTGGACCGCGAAGCTTTTAAAGCAAAAACTAGATCTGTTTGGGATAAGTTTGAGGAGAAAATAGGGAAAGAAACGATTGAAGCGGTTGTACAGGTACAATAAATTTAATTTTAAAATAAATTGCATAACGGGTTCTGATTTCAGAACCCGTTAGTTTTACATTTAAGGAGGTTAGAAGTTTGCAGTTACTGACCAAGGTCAATTGTATTATTGAACGTTGCCTCAGGTTCCTTATTATTTTATCCCTGGGGTCAATGTTAGCTCTAATCTTTATTCAGGTTGTTTCCAGATATGTCTTCCATAATTCTCTGACATTCTCAGAGGAACTTGCCCGGTATCTTTTTGTTTGGACAGTTTTCCTTGGCATTCCGGTTGTTCAGAGAATGGGAGGACATATGACGGTAGGTGTAATTACAGAAAGGATCTCTGGTAAATGGCTTAAAGTTTTAAGGATCATAGCAAATCTTCTCTTTTTGACTTTTATGTTTATCATATTACAAAACGGACTTCTTCTGTCCCAGAAAATGGCTTTTCAAAGATCTCCTGCCATGCAGATGTCCATGTCCTACGTTTATTATTCTATCCCTGTAGGTGCTATTGCATCAATACTTATTACAATTGAAAACTTTCTAAATATCTTACTTACACCAGCTTCAGAAACTAAACCTGAATTCAGTTTGGAATAAGGAGGGGCCTTATGTTACTCTGGGTAATACTAGCATCGTTCTTTGGTATTCTACTGGTAGGAGCCCCTATTGCCGCAGGGCTTGGGCTCTCATCTGCGATTGTCCTTTTTAGCATGTTGAAAATTCCCCTCGTGGTAGTAGCTCAAAGGATGTTTACATCAATAGATTCTTTCTCATTCATGGCCGTCCCCTTCTTTATGCTGGCAGGAGCTTTTATGTCCTCCGGAGGGGTTACAAGGCGGATCGTTGATTTTGCCAATTCCATGGTAGGAGCCCTCGCTGGAGGTCTTGCCCTGGTGGTAGCAGTTTCGGGAATGTTCTTTGCCGCTCTTTCCGGATCGTCAGCAGCGACAACGGCAGCTATCGGAACGGCCCTTATCGATGAGATGGAAAACCGGGGGTACAAGAAGTCCTTTGCTGCTGCTGTAGTAGCCAGCGGTGGAACTGTAGGCATAGTTATTCCTCCGAGTATTACGTTAGTAGTTTATGGAGTAATAGCTGATACATCAATAGCCGATTTATTTCTTGGAGGATTTGCCCCAGGTATTCTCATGGGCGTATCCATGTGTGTTGTCAGCTGGTTCATTTCAAAAAAGAGGGGATACATGGGAACTGGAAAGATCTCACTCAAGAATATCCTCGTATCCTTTAAGGAATGTTTCTGGGCACTCATGATGCCTGTCATTATAATTGGCGGGATCTACGGTGGGATATTTACCCCCACAGAAGCTGCCGCGGTAGCGGCAGTATACGGGGCCTTTGTGGGCATTTTCATATACAGAGAATTGAAACTCAAGGATGTTCCTGGCGTTATTTTCAAGGCCGCAGTGAGTACTACCATGATCATGTTCGTGGTAGGCGCAGCCAATCTCTTCGGATGGATCCTGACCAACGCCCAGGTTCCGCACAAGCTTGGAGCTGCTTTCGCCAATTTTACCGACAGCCCTATAATTTTCCTCATGCTTGTAAATCTTCTGCTTCTGTTTATGGGAACCCTGGTTAACGCTTCCGCAGCAGTGGTAATTCTCACTCCCATCCTTCTTCCTGTTGCCCTTTCCATGGGTATCAACCCCGTGTTTTTTGGAGTTATGATGGTGGTCAATCTTGCAATAGGATGCATCACGCCGCCGGTAGGGCTGGACCTTTTCGTTGTGTCGAGCATAACAAGGATTCCCATCGAAACTGTTACCCGGGAAGTAATGCCATATCTTTTTGTTCTTCTCGCAGACCTTGTGGTATTGACCTATTTCCCGGATATTATAATGTTCATCCCCAGAGTGTTTGGAGGTTAGTATTAATTAAACCTTATCTTCTATTCAAAAATGTTCTTTAATTTTTTGTGTTAGAAACTTTATAAATTACAAACTGAAAAAAGAACTTGCCAAAGGATTCGTATTAAGAGTGAACTTATATAGGTAAAAATCATTTCAATCTTTGAAATTTAAATAATTTAGGCCGAATGATTGGTAAGTCAGTATCTAGAATTATTCTCGTAGCTGTATTCATCTGGATTGAAAAGCTACAGAAATAAAAAATCTAGAGAAAGCATTCCAGCAATAAGCACCACCAGTATCTCTTAAAAATAATAAAGTTGCTGTTGATTTCAAAAAAATTGTGTATTTGCTCCTTTATCAGACCATGTGTATGAATTAATTAAATCAGACGGAATCGTAAATCATTCTTAAGGATACAAGACTGTATGTATACATAAGGAGAGGGTGTTATTGAAAGTTTTATTAAAATATGGTCGTGAGATCATCAATGCGGATATAAAGGATGGCAACATCTCTCAGATTCTTCTGCCTAACGAATTACCAGGTGTTTCTAATCCTAGTGTAGAGGTTGAAGAGAGTCTTTCTTCTCCTATAGGCACCTTGCCTCTATCCGAATTGGTCCGTCAACGAGTTCCTAACAATGTAGTAATTGTAGTGAATGATGTTACTCGTCCAACTCCCTGTCAATATATGTTACCTCCAATACTTAGGATACTTGAAGAAGAGGGGGTAACTAAAGAACAGATTACCTTGTTGATGGCTACTGGATTGCATAAACCTAATTCTCATGAACAGAATGTCGAAATCTTTGGGGAAGAAATACTCCAGAACTACAAATTAATCCCCCATATGGCTGATAAAAGTGAATTAGTTGATTACGGCATGCTCTCGTCAGGTATCCCTTTGCTAGTTAACAAAATTGCAGCAGATGCCGATTTCATTATTACCCTTGGTGCAATTCTCCATCACTATATGGCTGGTTTTTCTGGTGGTCGTAAATCTATCCTTCCTGGTGTTGTTGGTAGAGAAACTATCCAAAAAAATCATTCACGTCAAGTTGACATGATAGATAACATGCCTTCTATTAAGGCAAATCCAGTTAGCCTTGAGATGATCGAAGCTGCCAGAAAAGTCGGAGTTGATTTTATTGTCAACGCAGTTCCCAACAGTAAAGGAGAGATTGTAAAGATTGTTTCTGGAGATCTTGAAAAAGCATGGTATGAAGGTACTCGTATAACATCACAGGTATATGAGGTACCTTTGATGGAGCTTTCTGATGTAACTATAGTTAGCGCTAATGGATACCCCAGAGATATTAATACCTACCAGGCACAAAAGGCTCTTGATCATGCAGACAGGGCAACAAAAACCGGAGGAACTATTATTTTTCTGGCAGAATGCATAGAAGGTTTGGGAGAACCTGTTTTTGAGGAATGGGTGAAGAAGGCCAACAGTCCAGAAGAAATTATTAGATGGATACGCGAAGAATTTGTAATGGGTGGTCATAAAGCTTATCTAATTGCTAAAGTAGCAAAAAATAAAAAGGTCCTTATGGTTTCTTCTTTGGATGAAAAGACTACCAAGATGCTATTTGCTGAAAAATGTGCGTCTTTGGATGAGGCGCTTGATAGAGTTGAATCGCAATATGGTTCTAATTTTAAATGTGTGATCATGCCTGAAGGAAGCGTTACAATTCCTGTTTTAAATGAGGGCTAAATTAAAAGATATGAAACTTGCTAAAGAAAAAACTATTCGATGAGATTCATCAAAATGTCATTAGTGGTGAGTTTATATTAATTCTGTACATTTGAGGAAGAACTTCCAAGATTAAGACCAAAGGAGATGTGCTTATGAAAGGTTCGTATAATGTAGCAGTCTTACCTGGAGATGGAATCGGACCAGAAGTAACTAAACAAGGGCTTAAAGTCCTTGATGCAGTTTCTGATGTTTTAGGCTTAACTTTTGAACGGGATGTTCTGCCCTGGTCTTCAGAGTACTATTTGGATACCGGGAAAATACTTGATGATGATGCTTTTGATGTATTAAAAAAGTATGATGCTATTTTTCTGGGTGCATTAGGAAATCCAAAAGTTCCTGATACTGTAACAACCGGTATGCTTGTTGGCATTAGATTCGCTTTAGACCAGTATATTAATTTAAGGCCTGTAAAAGGTTATAAAGGAGTACCCTCTTATTTCAGTCACGTGCAACCAGAAGATATTGATTTTTGTGTGGTCAGAGAAAATTCTGAGGGAGAGTATACGAACGCTGGAGGAAGGTTTAAATGTGGTACAGAAAATGAAATAGCTATTCAGACAGCAATATTTACCAGAAAAGGAACAGAGAGAGCAATGAAATTTGCTTTTGAGCTTGCAAAAGAAAGAAAAAGTAAGGGGATATCCCAAAAGCCATGTGTAACAAGTTGTACAAAATCAAATGCACTTGGTCACTCTATGGTTTTCTGGGATACTGTTTTTGAAGAAGTATCTCAACGATACCCGGAAATTGAAAACCGTAAGGCGATGGTTGATGCTATAACAATGTGGTTTATCAAAAATCCTAAAGATTTTGATGTAGTAGTAGCTTCAAATCTCTTTGGAGATATTATTACTGATCTGGCGGCAATGCTACAGGGAGGATTAGGCTATGCAGCAGGTGGAAATATTAATCCTGAAAGAATAACTCCTTCCATGTTTGAACCAATACACGGATCTGCTCCCAAGTACGCAGGAAAAAATACTGCAAATCCAATTGCATCAATAATGTCAGTAAAAATGATGCTAGACCATCTTGGTGAAACTAAGGCTGCAGATAAAATAGAATGCGCAGTCAAAGGGGCTATAGCAGATGGAGAAATAAAGTCAAGAGATATTGGAGGGACGACTTCTACCGAAGAGGCTGGGGATATAGTTTGCAAACGTATTTATGCCCAAGAAGTTTAGCATTTAAGTTTTATTCAGTAATATTTCTCTTAGAGAGTAAATTATGTAGGTTGAATCTTTTCAGTTTGCATTTTTGAAAACCTATTTCTTCCATTGTAATAATCTTTTTATTAATTTAGCAGGGATTTCTCTAGATGTATTACCATTAATTTATTGTTTTCAAGTTGAGCATTACTTTGGTTAAGTATCTTATAAATTCAACCAAAGTAATGCTCAACTTGAAAAATAAAGAGGTTTTATAATTTACTTGAAATTAATTTTGTACTATCTAACAATCTAGCATGGGTATTTTTTTTTAGAATGAAAAAATTTCAACAACTTGCAAATTGTTTTTTCGTTATACATCAAAAAATACTGATTAGGAAACTTGAGTTGTAAAATTTAGTAGCATCTTTCCAGGGATTACACTAATTTCAAATGGTGTTTCTTTTTCTTCCGCTAAAGGAGAGACCCGAGAGAGTTGGAGGAGGCCTACATGTTGAGTTCAGACACTATCAAAGCTGT
>JAENYO010000014.1 GCA_016841745.1 Acetomicrobium hydrogeniformans | reverse complement strand
TCCAGCGCCGATGGTACTGCGGAGGGTATCCGTGGGAGAGTAGGTCGCTGCCAGAGGTCTTTTTTTAATGGTAAACATGATATGTGGTTCACCTTTTTTCAAATCCCGAATGTCCCATCTTTCCCCGGAATAATTCAAAAGGTTTTCTTTTTGTCTCTTCTTTCCTGTCTTTGCTTTATATCCCTTAATATATTGCACAATATTCAAATGTTAATATAATTTAACTAGTGTCGGAAATAAGTGATATACTTATTAACTGATAAAAAGAAAATATATAATGCCTGGCAGTACCGGTATATTAAAATGAGGAGAGAGGTTGACCTTATGGATTATCATGGCAAGAGTAATCTTCTAGGGAGTGTCCTTGTAGCTCATGGTCTGATAACTGAAGCCCAATTGGACTCGGCTTTGACCCAACAGAAAACTACTAGAAAACGCCTTGGGGAAGTCCTTGTTTCCAATGGGTGGATTTCTGAAATTGGCCTCATGAAAGGGATAAGCCAGCAGCTTTTTATTCCATTCATAAGTCTTCCTGAAATAAAACCTGAACCTGCCGCCATAGAACTTATACCGAGTAATGTAGCAGAACGACTGGATATCTTTCCTCTCCAGATACTCGATGGCAGCAAACTCAGAATTGCCATCTCGGAACCTCTCAATCTGCTTGCGATTGATGAAATCCACCTTATAACCGGTCTTGAGATAGAACTTGCTGTAGCAACTTGTTCTGATATAAAAGCTGCTATTGACAGGTCTTACAGGCTCAAAAACTGCGCCCATGCCAGTTTTGAATCTGAAAAAAGCTTTCGTCTCGGAGAGGTTCTCTTTACTGCCGGCCTTATATCGGAAAAGCAGCTTAATATTGCCCTTGAAGAACAGAAAACCTCAGGTAAAAAACTGGGTGAGATCATAGTTCAGCACCAATGGATAAATGAACTTCAACTCACGGATGCCATGAGTAAACAACTACACATTCCCATGGTTCTTCTTGCCAGTCATGAACCTTCTCCATTAGCTTTAAAAAAAATTCCCCGTTCCTTTGCTGAAAAATATTCGGTTCTTCCCCTATCGGTTATGCAGGGCAATGTTTTAAAACTTGCTGTTTGTAACCTTCTAAATACATCAGCAGTAGAGGAACTTCGAAGACTTACCCAATGCAATATTGAGTACGTATTGGCTCTCCCTTCAGCCCTGAGAAGGGAATTACCCAGGTTCTACAGGGTTATTGAAATGGAGGGGCTTACTTCAGAGAGAATAACCCAGAAGGGGGCACTTCTTGGTGACCTGCTTATGAATGATGGTGTTCTCACTCGCAGTCAGCTTAATGATGGATTGGAAGAACAAAGGAGCAACCGAATGCGCCTTGGTGACATCCTTATCAAAAACGGTATAATAACTGAAAAACAGCTTGCCAGGGCTATCAGTGCTCAACTGGGATTACCCATGATATCATTGGGACATTACAGGCCTTCTCCAGAAGCCCTGAACCTTGTTTCACGGGTTGTTGCTCAAAGGCTGGAGGTAATACCTCTCTCAATAGAAGGCAATTCAAGTCTGAGGATAGCAATCGCCGAACCCCTTAATCTCCTTGCTATTGATGAACTTCGTACTTTTACTGGTCTGAATATCGAACTTATGGTGACCACACCCACGGATATCCGTTCCAAAATAGCTGATTTCTACAGTGGCGCTGATCCCAGAAACAATCTCCTCGTATAAACAGTTGTTAATAAATATAGAATAAAGAATGGGCCGAATATTAGGGTCGGCCCATTCTTTATTCTATATCAGATCGTGACATATCTCGGTATTGTCTCCTGAACCATTATCAATGGTGATTTCAGAGATCGTGATACTTCCGTTCCGGTGAAGGTACAACAGGAGAGACAGGAGTGTTGCCGATGTAAGTCCTATACTGTCTGCAGTTTTCTCTATATTGATATCTTTTGAATCATTTCCGATATTTCTGAGAACCTCGCCGGAAACAAGTTTCAGCCAGCTCTGGAACATCTCCAGCATTTCTGGTGTAGTCGAGCTTGCCAATTGAGAATTTCTCACAATTGATTCTATCATCCGTGCAGTAACGAGGCTTGTAGAGTCGATAATTTGTTTGCAGTCATCGAACAATTCTTCGGAGCCCTGGTCTAATTCCTTCAATGTAATTTCCTCCTTTATTAATTATTAAAATTAATTATTAAAATAAAAGGGTTTGCTAAAAGATTAACTTTATTGTGATCCTATTGTCTATATAATAGGATATAACCGACATCGAACAGATACATAGATTACCATATTTTCCCTTACCAATCATAAAATGTTTTTTCCCAGCCCGAATTACAAGGGGGAGATCTTTTTAATGTCCTTTAGAATATTGCTTCTAGGTTTTGGAAATGTCGGACACAACCTTGTTTCATTGATAGATTCCAGGCGTGACCTGTTGAAAAAAGACTTTGGTCTCGAATTGTCTGTTGTTGGAGTTGGAACCAGATCAAAAGGCACTATCTACAAGGAATCCGGGCTTGAACTCGGATCCCTTCTCAGGTCAGAGAACTTTACAGGAAGGGTGGACTCTGCTTCCCAATCCGGTTTCTCTGTCGGTCTGGCTGTGGAAGATCTCCTTTCAGATGGGGAGTATGATCTTCTTGTGGAGACAACTCCATTCCAGATCGAAAGCGGTCAGCCAGCTTTTTCCTTTTTAGAGAAAGCATTGAAAAGAGAAAAACATGTGGTGACTTCAAACAAGGGTCCCATCTTTCACTATTTTCATGAAATCCGTGAACTGGCTTTTTCTAAGGGCGTGAAATGCCTTTTCGAAGGTACGGTAATGGCAGGAACGCCTCTTTTTTCATTTGCCAGCGAATGTCTCTGTGGTTGTGAGATACAGAGTTTTGAAGGTGTTGTAAACGGTACATCTAATTACATTCTTGGACTGATGTCCAATGGCTCCGGTTTTGATGATGCCCTTCTGGAGGCAAGGAGAAGGGGATATGCTGAACCGGATCCGGTACTGGACGTTGATGGCTGGGATTCGGCCGTGAAGGCATCCATAGTTGCCCAGGCTGTTATGGGAGCGTCCTACATTCCATTCGAAGAAATGGAGGTAAAGGGGATTCGTTCTGTTAGTCCCAGGATGTTCGAAGAAGCCCAGAGATTTGGTGGATCAGTCCGACTTGTTGCGGGTGTTGAAAGGGATAATGGAGCTTTCAGGATCAGGGTTAGGCCATCAGTCCTGCCGTCCAATCACCCCCTCCATTCTGTTTCGGGTGTAACCAATGGAGCACTTTTCCTTACAGATACTCTTGGAGAGGTCTGCGTGACAGGAGCAGGTGCTGGTTCTCGAGAAACTGCTTATGCAGTCTTAAGAGATATTATCACTGTATGGAAAAGGAGAGAACAGAAAAGATGAATACTATAGGGGTTATTTCTGATACCCATGGAAGTATGAGCGCCTGGGAAAGAGCATGGAATATATGGGGTGACATAGAGGCAGTGATACATTGTGGAGATATACTTTACCATGGCCCGAAAAATGTTATTCCAGAAGGGTACGACACCCTTGCCTTACCGTCAGCCATGAATAGATCTAAAGTTCCACTTCTGATAGCCAGGGGTAATTGTGATGCTGATGTGGACCAGGACCTTATAAAATGGCCTCTCATGTCTCCTTTTGTAACCATCTGGTGGGAAGGTCGATATATCCTGGTATCCCATGGTACTGATTTTTCAAAAATCCGGAGTCTAGCCCTGGAATTTAAACCCCATCTTGTCATTACCGGACATACCCATGTTGCTTCTCTCATTGTGGAAGGTGAGATCACATACCTGAATCCCGGTTCAGCAAGCCTTCCCAAAGGACGGGATCCTGAGAGCGTTGCCATATTAACGGATAGGGAAATCAAGATAATAACCCTTCTGGGAGATGTCCTTCATCGGCAGGAATGGTAATGTGATTCATCTTTCTCGATAAGGAGTCCTGGCAATATGATGGTAATAGATCTTCATACCCATAGTACTTATTCAGATGGTACCCTTTCTCCATCCCAGCTTGTGATCCGGGCAAAAAAAAAGAAGATAAGTGTCCTGAGCCTTACCGATCATGATACTCTCGATGGGTTGAATGATTTTACCAGGGCCTGTTTGAAACATGGTGTAAAAGGGATAAGGGGCGTCGAGCTTTCTGCCCGTTTTACTTCTACATTGCACATTCTGGGGTATCGGATCGGGGAAGATCCTTCAGCTCTGGAAGAAAAACTTGTAACCCTCAGATGCCACCGCAATGAAAGGAACAGGATCATACTGGAAAAACTCATTCAGAAGGGTATAAAGATCAGCTATGAGGAACTGGTCACAGAAGCTGGGGGTGATGTTATAGCCAGACCCCATTTTGCCAGGATCCTTGTAAGAAAAGGTTACTCCCGAAATCTGCATGCAGCTTTCATGGAATATCTGGCCAGAGGGGCCTCTGCGTATGTTGACAGGGTAAGGCTTTCCCCCCGGGAATGCATAGATGCTATTACTCAATCAGGGGGACTTCCTGTCCTTGCTCATCCTTCACAGACTGCGCTGGATGAGGATAGCCTCCTCTCCATTCTTGCAGAGTTGAAAGAGATGGGTTTATGGGGAATGGAGTGTGTATATCCCGGTTATAGTTCTCGGTCCATCCTTCAATATCTCCAGGTGGCATCTCGAATGGATCTTTTTCCAACAGCCGGAACTGATTTCCATGGTAACAACAGAAAGGGAACAGATCTTGGGATGCTGGTCAGGGACGATTTTCTTCCCTGGGCCCGATTGAATGTAACTCTTTAGGTCAGAGGACCCATATTGCCAGCCCCGAAAGAGAATGATGACGACTGTTTATAAGTAAATGTGTTGGGGATATATAAGTTCGGGAGGTTGGGAACCTGAAAGAAGACAGTTGTTATCTGTTTTTGCCTGTCATACAATATCTGCGGAGTCACTCTGTTGATGCTTGTGTTAAAATCATTCGGAATTCCTTAGGAAGTTCAACCTTTAAATTTCTGAACAGGGGGAGATTGACATGGCAGTTATAGACCTGAAAAGTGATACAGTCACAAAACCTGGTGAGGAAATGCGTAAAGCCATGTACGAGGCTGAAGTTGGAGATGACGTTTATGGAGAGGATCCGACTGTCATTGCTCTTGAAAAAAAAGCAGCAGCTCTGACAGGTAAAGAGGCAGCCCTTTTTGTCGTTTCGGGTACCATGGGCAACCTGGTTTCCCTCCTTACCCATTGCTCTCCTGGAGATGGAGCTATTCTGGGACAGAAGAGCCACATCTATTACTACGAAGCAGGTGGAATGTCTGCCCTTGGAGGTATTCTTCCTCTAACGGTAGATGACAGCCAGGGGATTCCCTCAGTTGAAGATATCTCTCACTGGTGCAGACCCGCCAATGTCCACTTTGCACCCGCAAGACTTCTATGTCTGGAGAATACCCATAACAAAGGAGGAGGCATAGCTGTTTCGCCTTCCACTTTTCGGGAAGTTGCGGAAGGAGCAAGGGAAATGGGTCTTGCGATTCATCTTGACGGTGCCAGGATCTTCAATGCAGCGGCCGCATGGAATGTAGGTGCCGATGAGTTTACGACCCATGTCGACTCCGTTCAGATATGTCTTTCCAAAGGACTTGGAGCGCCTGTCGGTTCCCTGATATGTGCATCTTCGACTTTCATTGAGGAGGCACGTTACTGGCGTAAAAAAGTAGGTGGGGGAATGCGTCAGGCTGGTATTATTGCTGCAGGCGGCCTTTATTCTCTTGAAAACAATATTGAAAGGCTGGCAGAGGATCATTGTAACGCTGCTCTTATGGCAGGTATCCTTGCCGAGGCAGGGATAGAAGTCGAAGAAAGTCCCCAAAGTACGAACATGGTATTCTTCAAGACTCCTTCTTCCCTTGATGAAGAAATGTTCCTGAGCTCCTGTTTTTCCAAGGGAGTACAGTTCAGCAGTGTAGAACCGGGACGTTTCCGGCTTGTAACTCACATAGATGTATCCAGGGAACAGGTTATCCAAGCCTCTCATATCATAGCCAAAGAGGTGCAATGTTGGTCTTGAAGTTCTTTCCCCGAGATAAGGTAGAAGACAGGGCTAATTACCTTATTGACAGGTCCAGGGCTATGGGCGCAATAGGTTCGGATGTCCTCTTCAGTGCAAGGAAGGGGCATATGTTAAGCCTCAGGGAAGGTCAACCCGAAGAGAATACAACGGGCTATAGTATTGGAATTGGGCTGAGGACAATAGACCCCCAGGGAAGGCAGGGAATAGCCTATGTGAGCAGTATGGAAAAGGATGATCTTGATGCTCTCCTCAATTGGAGCTGGAACAACTGCAGGGTGTCTGAACCGGATCCTGACATATGCCTTTATGATGGTCCATCTCCCTCTTCTGATCTGGAAATGGAGGATCCGGAGATAGAAAAGATCGATCCTGAGTATCGCATGGAAGTCTGTTCTCGGATGACGGACATAGCCCGTTCTGCAGATCCTCGCGTAGAATCTGTCAGAAGCGCATCCTGGGCGGATGGACAGGGTGAGATCCTTTATTTATCAAGTTCCGGTTTCTCTGGCTGGTACAGAGGCAGTTCAGCAAGTTGTGGAGTAGCGGTAGTTTTGAAAGGAGAAAAGGGTATGGAGATGGGAGGCTATGGTGATGAATCCCGATTACTGGCTTCTCTTAATCCATGTGAAATCTCTTCTCAGGCAGTTAAAAGGACCCTTGCAATTCTAGACGGTTCTCCTTTGCCTACGGGTAAGTATGATCTACTCCTTGATCCCGAAACCACTGCTTCATTCATAGAAGTATTGGGAGAACTTTTCCTTGCTCCTAACATCCACAAGAATAAATCCCTCCTTAAGGAAAGTCTTGGCAAAAAGATCGCAGCCCGGTCTGTTACCCTTGTTGATGATGGCACCATACCTTGGGGTGCGGCATCATCCCCATTTGATGGAGAGGGATATCCCACAACTCGAACGGTCATACTTGAAAACGGGGTTGTCCGATCATATCTTTACAATCTGAAATACGCGAAAGTAGATGGAGTAGTCTCGACAGGAAATGCTGCAAGGGGAATATCCTCTCTTCCGGATGTCGATATCAGCAACCTGTATATCGCGCCAGGAAGTGAAAGCCATGACCATATTATTTCATCAGCCGGAAAAGCTATTTACATACTTGAACTCCTCGGACTCCATACAATAGACCCGGTAAGCGGAGATTTTTCTCTTGGTATCAAGGGAATCTTCATTGAGAATGGCAAATTCAAGTCTCCTGTATCAGGTATGACAATCGCTGGGAACATTTTGGAACTTCTTGATAAAATAGATATTGTTGGTAATGACCTCCGGTTCTTTGGAAATATCGGGGGATGTACTTTGGTGGTGCGAGATGTTGCGGCGGCTGGTCTTTAGTTCCTTTCTTATGTTTTTCTGCCTTTTTCTGTTTTGTTCCTCTTCTTCCTTTGCAGCCGAAGGCTGGAAACTGTGGCTGGATGGGAGATCACTTGGAGTTGTTCCGGTGAATTCCCAGGGCGGAGATGTTTTTGTTTCCCTGGGAAAGATGGGAGAACTCCTGGGGTTTAAACTTAAGCCCAAGAATGATACTCTGGTTATCAGTTCCGGTAAGGATAAGATGCAGGTCGTCAAAGATGCAGCTGCAGTATGGTACAATGTCCAGCTTGTCCCGCTGGCAGCACCTGCATCCTTTGATGGTCAGAGATGGTGGATGGATTCAAGGTCAGCCCTGAAAATAATGCAAACGCTTCTTAATTCGGGAAAAAAAGGCCAGTCTATAGCATGGGGAGGATCGGAAGAGGGTGACCCTTCCCTTGGCGGTCCGGTAAGTCCTTCAGGTCAAAATGACGTTATCGCAGGTTCTTTGACAACCGTTGAAACAACAACAAACGGTCAAACATCTATCATAAAGGCTCCCAGTGCGAAATTAAAAGACCTCAGATGGGGAAAATATAAGGATAAGGTGAGGCTTGTTCTTGATCTTGCCGGAAAGGATTTTCCTGATATAAAAACATTGTCGGGCAGACTAGAGATCCCATTCGCCTTTTCTACTTCCTTCAACCCGGCCAGAGTCTTTTCCCCCTACCCGTCAGTGGTAAAAGCGGGGGTAACAAATTATGGAAGCAGCTTTATCCTGAGTCTTAGCCATTCATCCGTTAATGTACAGCATTTTAGTCTTCAAGATCCGCAAAGACTAGTTGTCGATTTTATGCTTGGAAAGGTCGGACAGGTCAAGCCTGTACAAAAACAGTCTGTTTCAACGTTAAAAGATTGGAAACCCATGGAAAACAAAAAAGAAAATATTTCCAGTACAGCAACTTCTCAACTTGTTGTTATCGATCCAGGCCATGGAGGTAAGGATCCTGGAGCGGTAGCTAATGGTATAAGAGAGAAGAATATAAATCTTCAGATATCAAAAAGGATAGTTTCCCATCTGACGCGAAGGGGCATACCTGCAAGACTTACCAGAACGGGAGACAGTTATCTTAGACTTCAGGAAAGAACCCATTTGGCCAATGAGTGGAATGCTTCAATGTTTGTGAGCATTCATGCCAATGCCCTTCCCCCTGGAAGACACGCCACAGGTGTGGAGATCTATCTCATGGCCCTTCCTACCGATAAGGACGCTATGCAACTTGCCCTTATTGAGAACAAGGAGCTGACCAATGGAGATGGTAATGCTGCAAGTATCCAGGCTTCAGACAAAAAAACACGAATGCTGCTTAATATTCTGGGTAATATGCAGCAGAATGCCAAGATCGATGAAAGTACCCATGTAGCAGAAGTGCTCTTCAGTTCAGGAAAAAGGAAGGGCCTTCCCATGAGGAGAGTCGCTCAGGCTCCTTTTTATGTTCTGAGAGGTGCGGGTATGCCTGCCATATTGATAGAAACGGGATTTATTACCGAGAAAAAAGAAGCACGGCTTCTTGCATCCTCCAGTTATCAGGAAAAGCTTGCTGCTTCTCTTGCAGAGGGTATTTCTGCATACCTGCAAAAGATGTAGCACGAGCCAGGAGAAGAATCTGCTTTGTTTAATGATGCGAGGACGGTTACCGAAAGGAGGGTCTGGATAGGGCTGAAATGAATTATCAGTTCATATCCGCAATTTATGGAGCAGGAAAAGGATCAGTTTGATATCGAAAAGGAAGTCTTGAAAACAAGGAAGAAAAGAAGATCAGAGTCGGCATCGAAAGCTCCTCTTCCTTTCAGGATTATTGCCTGGATATCCCTTGTGATAGTATGTTTCGGGATGGGGTATGGTGGTACATCCCTTGCACTTAAGGTACTGGCGAAAAAGGACATAGTTGTTCAGGAGGACGTAGTATCCACTTCAATGGAAACAGCAGAGCTCATATCAAAAGAAAACTCTCAAGGAGTTTCTGCAGGCATTCCTGCCAAAAAAATTCTGTTTAACCTTTACGTTCCTTCAAATGGAGGAGTCTCATCCAGGCAGGTTCCCATACTTTCAGGTCTGATGGAGGATGACGTAAAAAAGGTCATATCCAGCCTGGTTACAGAAGGAGCCTCTGCAGGATATTTGCAGAAGGATATTGAAGTTCTGCATGTTTTCAGAAATGGTGAGATATTATACCTTGACTTTAATCAACCCTTTCTTCGGTCGCTCCAAAAGATAGAAAAAGAACGGGCCGCTGTTGTTATGACAAGCATAGTGAGAACAATGGTGGATAACTTTTCTCCTGTTACAAAGGTCCGGATAATGATCGAGGGTCGTGTCCCTGTGGGAGCTGGGCCGGTTGACCTTTCTGTTCCCTGGCAGCTTTCATCATCGTAATGAACATGTCCGGTTTTTAAGAGGAGGAAATTGGATGAAATTCGAAAGGATAGACAGACGGACTTATAATGAATTAAGAAAAGTTAACATAGAGAGGAATTATACCCTCTATGCTGAGGGTTCTGTGCTCATAAGCTGTGGAAATACCCGTGTTATCTGTACGGCTTCGGTAGAGGACAAAGTCCCCTCTTTTTTAAAAGGCACGGGCCAGGGATGGATAACTGCTGAATATTCCATGCTCCCACGCTCTACTGGTGTCAGAACACCCAGGAGTACTTCCAGGGGTACTATCAATGGAAGAAGTTCTGAGATACAGAGACTCATAGGGCGCTCACTCAGGGCTTCCATAGACCTGTTCGCTCTCGGTGAGAGGACCATATGGCTTGATTGCGATGTGATCCAGGCAGATGGAGGTACACGGACGGCTTCCATAACGGGTGCTTTTGTTGCTCTTGTTGATTCTCTCAGGACTCTCTGGGAAAGGGGAGACATTAACACGCTCCCTGTGAAGACCTTTGTTGCCGCAGTAAGTTCCGGCAAAATAGAAGGAGAGCTGCTCCTCGATCTCTGCTATGAGGAGGACAGCAGGGCTGAGGTCGATTTTAACGTTATCATGACCGAATTGGGACGCTTTATCGAAATTCAGGGTACAGGCGAGGGTGATACCTTTAACAGGGATGAATTAACGGGGATGTTGAGTCTCGCTGAAGGCGGAATAAAAGAACTGGTTTCAATACAGAAAGAAGTCCTTGCCCTCTCGGAGGTGGAAGCAAAGGCCATTGAAGAATTTCAGAGTCCTGTTTGCAAGCAGAAACAGGCATAAATTCAGGGAAATATCTGCTCTTCTGAAAAAAGTAGGAGTTGAACTAGTATTCGGTGCTGAGCGGTATTCTCTGGATGTGGAGGAGACAGGCACCTCTTACCCGCAGAATGCCATCCTCAAGGCTCTTGCCTGGGCTGAACTTGCAGGGATGCCGGCTCTGGCGGATGATAGTGGTATAGAGGTCAGAGCTCTGGGGTGGGAACCTGGAATATACTCTTCACGACTGGCTTCGAATGATAGTCTCAGGAATTTCACCATACTGAAAAAACTTGAAGGATCATACGACAGGTGCTGTCGATACGTGGCTGCCTTTGCTCTTTTTTTCCCCAAAGATGGGCGTCTATGGCTCACAGAAGGCTATTGCTGGGGAGAAATCGCAACAGAACCCGTCGGGCAGTGCGGATTCGGTTATGATCCTATCTTTATCCCATCCGGCTACAAGAAGACTTTTGCTGAACTGGGAGATGAAGTCAAAGCTAGGATATCTCATCGTGCTGTAGCTTCTTATGCTTTAATGGATATGCTAGCGGAGTATTCTATGATAGAATAACAAGCTGTTCTCGTATGGTTATATCTTTAGGAGGTGCAGGAATGAAAATGGTTTTAGGGATAGCTC
This sequence comes from Acetomicrobium hydrogeniformans, assembly GCA_016841745.1. Taxonomy (GTDB): domain Bacteria; phylum Synergistota; class Synergistia; order Synergistales; family JAFGMB01; genus JAENYO01. The sequence goes on along the minus strand of JAENYO010000014.1, from coordinate 4,958 downwards.
ACATTATTCTTTGTGTTGCTCTTATATCTGTTGTAATGTTACAGCACAGGAAACAGGGGGGATTCTCCGGTATTTTTGGAGGAGGCACTCAGTCTGATATGAGTGGAAGTCAGTGGCAGCGGTTCACTGGTCTTACCAAGACTACGGTAGTCCTTTCTGCTCTTTTCATGGTAACATCGATCGTATTGGTAATTATCTCCGGCTAGGGAAGTAATACTTAATGGATGGGAAAAGGCTTGATTCACTTCAGGACATCTATTCGACCAGTGTAGAGAAAGATCGATTTTTCAGTGCTACCCACGAAGAAATATTTAGTGGAATGACCACTGATATTTACTTTGTCAAAACAAGGGACGTCCTCCGCCAGTGTAAAAAACTGGATACACCAGTTATAGCAGAATTCTTCACAAGAGACCGAGGTGTCTTTGCTGGACTGCCTGAGGTTTTACGCCTCCTTGAAGGGAAGGACCTTGTCATAGATCATCTTGACGAGGGAGATTTCTTCGAACCCAAGGATGTAGTTCTGAGGATAACAGGGTCTTATGGAGACTTCGGGATGTATGAAACGGTCATCCTGGGAATGCTCGCAAGCTCTACTGGATGGGCTACTGCTGCCAGGGAATGTGTAGAAGCAGCAGAGGGTAAACCCGTTCTATGTTTCGGCGCCCGTCATGTCCACCCTGCAGTTGCTCCTGTTATGGAAAGAGCTGCAGTTGCTATAGGAGGTTGTTCTGCCGCCAGTTGTATTCTGGGAGCCAAAATGGCAGGACTGGAGCCTAAGGGAACCATACCTCATGCGGCCATACTTGTTGTAGGAGATACTGTAGAATTAGCAAGAACCTATGATGCTTTTCTTCCTGAAGAAGAAGCAAGGATAATTCTTGTGGATACTTTTAAGGATGAACCAGAAGAGGCTATTCGGGTTGCTGATCTTCTTGGAGATCGTCTCCAGGGTGTTCGCCTTGACACTCCGGGTGAAAGAGGTGGAGTAACCCCTGAACTTGTCAGGGAGGTAAGATGGAGACTTGACAAGAGGGGTTATGATAAGGTAAAAATAATTGCTTCGGGTGGCCTGAATCCAGAACGGATAAGGATCCTATCCAAAGCAGGTGTGGATTCTTTTGGTGTGGGTAGTTATATCGCCCATGCTGTTCCACGGGATATGACCATGGATATTAAAGAGGTAGATGGAATCCCCATAGCTAAACGGGGTAGATTACCAGGAATCATTGAGAATCCCAAGCTAAAAAGACTGAAATAGTATACGGCATATATTCCTTGTATGATCTTGTTCTTGACAGCCATGTATTTATGAGGACCCCAGCCACGTCCTCATGATGCCCTTGGTTGAAGGCTGTGAAAGAATGAGAGTGTCCAGGGTTGTTTAAATAAACAGAGTTACAGGGATAATTTTTTTTAAAAGGAGTGAAAATCCATGAGTGACAAAACATTCATGGCCAGACGCGAAACAGTTGAACGCAGCTGGTATGTCGTGGATGCTACCGATAAACCCCTGGGGAGACTTGCAGTCCAGATCGCAAGAGTCCTGATGGGTAAACATAAGCCAGTATATACTCCTCATGTTGATTGTGGAGATTTCGTTATAGTGGTCAATGCTGAAAAGGTGAAGCTTACTGGAAGAAAAAGAGAGCAGTCTGTGGTTCACCACTTCAGTGGCTATCCTGGTGGACTTAAAACTGTCACCTACGGAACCCTTATGCAGAAAAAGCCTGAAAAACTTGTTGAGCATGTGGTTAAGGGAATGCTTCCCAGAAACCGTCTGAAAATGCATCTAAAGCTCAAGGTTTATGCAGGTCCGAACCATCCTCACGCGGCTCAGAAGCCCGTAGAGTTTAACTTTTAGGCTGAGGGGAGGTTAAAAGACATGCAGACTCCTTCGTATTATTGGGGAACGGGAAGAAGAAAGAATGCTCTTGCTCGGGTACGGGTACGCCCTGGGGATGGAAAGATCCTTGTCAATGAAAGAGTAGTTGAGGACTATTTCCCAAGGTCTTCCTGGCAATCCCATGCGCTTGAGCCATTGAAGGTCGCTGGCATTGAAGGTAAGGTAGATGTCTTTGTCAGGACCAGCGGAGGCGGACTTACCGGTCAGTCTGGTGCAGTTCGTCTTGGTATAGCTCGTGCACTTTTAAAGCTGAATCCAGAGCTTCGTCCTGTGCTTAAAAAGGCTGGAATGCTTACCAGAGATCCCCGTATGGTCGAAAGAAAGAAATTCGGTCTCAAGGGTGCCCGCGGACGCTACCAGTACTCAAAGCGTTAACAGGAGCACTTTGTTAGAATCTGGTTTGTTCTATATCACAGGGCGTCCCTCGACAGGGGGCGCCCTGTGTGTTATTTTTTACTATATAGAAGATTATATTCTTTTTTCGTATTCCATGAAACGAGAAGGAGATGTAAATGGAAAGCGGCTCGGTTCCTTTGTGTAGCAGTTGCGAATCTGAAATGTAATTCCAGGCTCCAGGCATGTTCCGTTAATCCCTTTTATTCGTTCCCATGCCCGGCGTCTGCCGGGTGTGGCGTCATTTCCTAGAAAGCCACTCCTCTTCATCCATCAAATTGTACGTTTTTGCCACTTTGTTCACGGATGTTCATTTCCATAGAATCTATCCTTGTGCAGATTTGTGGTATTCCCCTAAATAAAGGAGGGATGGCCCCATGATTTATAGTTTCGAAAACCTTTTACATAATATAAGTGACCTGTTGAAGAAGAAGGATTATAGAAAGGTCAAGGAAATACTTTCTCCCGTTGAACCCGCTGATATTGCTGAAATGTTATATGAATTTCAGCCTGTGACCAGGGTACTTCTGTTCAGGCTTCTTCCAAAGGATCTTGCCATAGATGTCTTTGAAATGATGGAAGGGCCGGAAAGGGAAGAACTTCTTCACCATTCGACAGACGAAGAAATGCGGGAAATAATCGAAGAAATGTCTGATGATGATCGTACAGCCCTCTTTGACGAACTTCCTGCCAAGACTGTAAAAAAACTCTTACTTCAGCTCTCTCCGGATGAAAGGAAGGTAGCTAATACCTTGCTGAATTATCCTGATGATTCAGCGGGAAGAATAATGACCCCTGAGTATGTGGATCTGAAAGAAGCCATGACAGCAGAAGAGGCCATAGAGAGGATCCGGAAAAATGCCCGAAGCAAGGAAACCATATACACCTGTTTTGTCCTGGATTCCAAGAGACATCTCAAGGGGGTAGTGGAACTTGAAGATCTGATAATGGCAGAACCTCATACATTTCTTTCATCTCTCATGGATGAACCAATTTATGTACATACCCAGACAGACCAGGAAGAAGTTGCCCAATTGATGTCAAGGTATGATGTGCAGGCCATTCCCGTTGTTGACAGGGAGGAAAGACTTGTAGGAATAGTTACTTTTGATGACGTTCTTGATATTCTGGAAGAAGAGGCTACCGAGGACTTTGAGCGAATGGCAGGTATTCAGCCTGTTGAAGAAAGTTATATGGATGCAAATATGTTCACCATAGCCAGGAAAAGATTTATGTGGCTGGTTATATGTATCCTTACAGAGACTATCACATCAACAGTATTAAAGAAGTATTCATTTGCTCTCCAGAGTGTTGTCTCGTTAACATTTTTTATTCCACTTCTCATTGGCACAGGTGGAAATGCAGGAACCCAGGCTGCAACTCTTGTCATACGAGGCATGACCCTGGGCGAGATAGAATGGAAGGATATCTGGAAGGTTATAGCAAGGGAGACCATAACAGGTTTAATGCTTGGATGTGCGTTGGCTGTCCTTGGTCTGGGAAGAGCCTATATGCTGGGTACCGGAAGCGGAGTGGCTATTACTGTAGCCCTCGCTATAATAGCGGTTGTACTCCTGGGGAATCTGGCAGGAGCATTTCTTCCGGTTATAGCTAGAATGCTTAAGATAGATCCGGCCATAATGTCCGGTCCTTTTATAACTACCATTGTGGACGTCTTCGGACTTATAGTCTATTTTGAAATAGCCAGATATGTTCTTGTCCTTTAGTTCGAGATTTGATTCCTGGCTGCCCATGACCGGGCAGCTTTTTTTTGCGAAACAACTATCGCAATGATACATTGACAGATTGGTCGGGAGGCAGGTAAATTTTGAAAATGGCATGGATCTTCTGTAATGAAAGTATAGCCGGTGAAGTGATGGACATCCTCGATAATGACAGGATCTCAGGTTATACAGTGTAACAGAATGTACTGGGAAGGGGCATCCGGATCGGAAGACTCACTGGGGAAACGAGGTTTTTCCCAGGTAAAGACGGGGCTTTCATGATCTTCTGTGGAGATGAGAATATCTCTTGGTTTAAAGAAAAATTCAAATCTTTTGAGGGAAATACATATGTCAGGAGGGCCGGAATAAAGATTCTAATGAATAATGCGGCAGAAATTATTTAGTTTATCCTGTTGACAATTACAACTGACTCGCTATAATAAACCAGCGTCAAGCCGGTGTAGCTCAGTTGGTAGAGCAGCTGACTTGTAATCAGCAGGTCGTCCGTTCAAGTCGGATCGCCGGCTCCATGAAAACAAAGCTGAGTAGTGGTGGGATGGCCGAGTGGTCAAAGGCAGCAGACTGTAAATCTGCCGACTCCGTCTACGAAGGTTCGAATCCTTCTCCCACCACCATTCCTTAACAACGAGCCGACTTAGCTCAGTAGGTAGAGCACATCCATGGTAAGGATGGGGTCTCCGGTTCGAGTCCGGAAGTCGGCTCCACTTTTTCAAAATAATTAAAAGTCCGGAGTGTGTGAGCTCCGGATTTTTTGCGTGTATTATTCTTGTTTTCAGTTAAATATGTTAAAATCTCTGAGCGTAGTGCCCAACACGGGCGGTCTATATATGTCTATATATGTATAGGGAGGTCAACTGAAAATGGCAAAGGCGAAATTTGAAAGATCGAAGCCGCATTTGAACATAGGTACAGTA
>JAENYO010000007.1 GCA_016841745.1 Acetomicrobium hydrogeniformans | reverse complement strand
CTATCTCTATAAAACTGCCTCCGTCAAGTAATAGATCTATCCTCTCCCGGGCCGTGAGCTTTCCCTTCGCCTTCTGCTTCTCTATTGCCTTTTGACCGCCTCCCTCGCGGACCTGCTCACGCTTCGTCTCCAATTGCTCGCATAGTTCGTCTATATGCCTCTCTGACATGGCCTTCGCATTCCTCCTTATAGTAGGAAATATTTCCCTTTACTATTTCTGTTCGATGGGTCTTTCCGAAATTTCAAGAAGGACCCCCCCACTGGCCTTGGGATGGACAAATGCAATCCGGCATCCGCCGGCACCCAGCCTGGGGACTTCATCGATAAGCCTTACTCCCTTTTCCTTAAGGTCAGCCAGTGCTTTTTCTATATCATCGACCCTTATAGCGATATGATGGATCCCTTCACCCTTTTTTTCAATAAACCGAGCCACTGGACTATCTTCGGCCGTGGGTTCCAGAAGTTCAATTTCAGTGTCCTCTACAGGAAGAAAAGCTGTTCTAACCTTCTGTTCCTGAACTTCTTCTATGCCATGACACTTTATCCCCATGGCTCCTTCCCAGAATTCCAGAGACTCTTCAATGCTTTTTACTGCAATTCCGATATGATCAACAACAGTTGGGTTCATCCTTAGCCCTCCATTAAAAATTAATTGAAAGATCTTTGACAAAAAACAATGTATAGTAATAGTAACAGATATCATAAAAAATACATATTTTTAGAATGCTAATACTCTAGATATTGTTTATAAGATAATTGTTATTCTTGTTATTTCAATATGCATACTTTTATTCTTGTGTGACCTCCATAAAAAAATAGCCACCATATGTACCTGGTGGCTATTTCCCGGTAAAAGAGGTTCCTAACCCAAGGGATCAGAAAATATCCAGTCCCGGCCTGTATATAAGAACCGAGCAATTGGAATAACGAGCAACATTTGCAGCTGTACTGCCCACAACCAGTCTTTCAATGGTACTCTGGCCTCTATATCCAATTATTATCAGATTATAATTTCCCTCTTTTGCGCATCTGATGATAACATCAGATGGACTTCCTTCTTCGATAATAATCTCGTGGGACCTGTCTGCACAGTGAGGCATCGACTCCCCGGCTTTGTGGATATAATATTTTATTTTCTTTCTTGCGATTTCGGAGATCTCTACATCAAGCTCAGGAGGAAGCCACGGCTCATAACCTTTCCATAGGGTGGGATGGGGAAGAACATGGATGAAGTTCGTTTCAACATCCAATCTGTAAGATAGCGAGCAGGCATAGGCGATAAGTTTGTCCGACATTTTACTTAAGTCCACAGCAACCAGGATTTTTCTGGGCATTCCTATTCACTCCTTTCCGCAATTAGCGATCCCTATCCATTCTTTATAATATTATACTACTGTAACTCAGTAAATAGTCAAGATGAAATATTTGTCAGATTCTTTTAAAATAGATCCGATCTGATAAATTCGGGAGTGATGGTTAATATGGAAATCAAAGTAGCTTTCATAATACTTAACATTTTCTTCGGAACCTGCATGGGGTCATTTCTTAATGTTGTAGCATTCAGAACTCTTGAGGACAGATCCTGGTGGGGAAAGGAAAGGTCAAAATGCCCGAAGTGCGGTACCTTACTGAAATCGATAGATCTTATACCCCTTTTATCTTACATCTGGCTTGGGGGTAAATGCCGTTACTGCAACACAAAGATTCCACGGAGGTATTTTCTGATCGAACTGACTGGAGGAGCAATTGGCGGACTTCTTGCATGGAGATGGGGTATATCATATGCAACTATTCTGGCCCTTATGACGGCATATGGTCTGCTCCTTAGCGGGATAACAGATCTCTTTTCAGGTTATATTTATGACCTGTATGCACTTATCATAGGTATTGCTGGACTACTCTTGAGACTGCCCGGTGGATGGGTTTCCCTGGTGGATGGCGTCGAAGGAGCGCTTCTTGGTTTTGGCGTGATCGCGATCATAATTCTCGTAAGCCGTGGGGGAATGGGATGGGGCGATGCAAACCTTATGGCCGGAACAGGTGCTGCTCTTGGCTGGAAAATGACCGGAGTCTCACTCTATCTCGGCTTCATGTTTGGAGGGGCAATTGCCATTACACTGCTTCTTCTAAGGATCGTGAAGAGGAAGGATGCAATCCCCCTTGGTCCGTTTCTTGCTATTGGGACATTTCTTTCCCTCCTTTTTGGAAAAGCTATTCTGAATTTCTTCGGGACACACCCTGGATGGCCGTGGTTTTAAACTCCATCAGGATAGAAACCGTCATTTCCAGAGGTTTTAATGACGGTTTACCGTCCATTTGCCGAAATGAGTGGTCTGAACCCGGTATTACATGAAAAGATTTATCTTCTGGAAGTAAGGGGAGAAGTTCGAATATCCTTCTGCAGGAACTTTCACTGAAAGTACCATCCATCTGTCCATAGAAGGATAGGAACCTGCCGTTTTTTATATTTCCTGCAGACCTAAGCAGAATTTCTGCTGCAGGAACAGTGGAAAGAATAGGAAGGGAGAGGCTATTCCTTGCCTCGTCCTTAATTGAATCTCCACTTCCCGAAGTAATTACCGTTTTTATTCTTTCTGGATCAATTTGAGGAATGGATAACCTGCAGGCAGAAAGTAGCTCTTTCCATACATATCCCTTAATCAAAATGGAGTGCAGCCCTCCAAGAGAAAAACCCCAGAGGTTCAAAGATGAATATTTCAGGTTTTCCAGAATAAAGGAAAGGGCCTTACAGTTATCGTACAATTCTTCGCAATATTTTTTACCCTTAAAGGACTGCCAGGCCCATTCAGCCCTGTCATCCCCGAAGGATTCCCTATCCCTTCTGATACGACTCGTCTCAACCAGGCATACATTAAAACCAAGGGGCAGAAGCATCCCTGCAAGGGATGCATACTTGTTCCCTTCCGTAAAGGATGAACATCCATGAACACCATGAAAAAGCACTATAAGGTCATCCGCACCGTTTACATGCAGATGATCAACAATGACTTTTCTGTCACCAAATATCCCTTCTAATTCATACTTTGTGAAGTCCACGAAAACAACTCCCCGTGTAATCTGATTATGGACTGATCTTTCAAAGGTTTTCCGTTAACCGGGTAACACAAGAACGACAAATTCCAAAGATTGTTCGGACCCTGGAAGTTGGTTCTGGTTACACTTATAGTTGACAAAAAAGACAATCAGAGTAAAAATATCTGGTGCACCTGGGGGAGTCGATAAGAATCGGCTGAGAGGAGGCTTCTTGCCTCGACCCCTTGAACCTGATCCGGGTAATGCCGGCGAAGGGAAGTCGGTTGCTCTTGTTCTCACAAAAACCCTTCCTTCCTCCGGCAACATGAACATACTTGAAGGAGGAAATCCCATGAACACAAAAACCCGTATGTTAGTTGAAGGAGGACTAGCAGCAGCCCTTGCCATTGCCCTCTCATATCTCAAATTATGGAGGATGCCCCAGGGTGGCTCTATTACCCTCGAGAATATACCCCTTCTCATTTTCTCCCTGAGATGGGGCATGAAAGCCGGGATGGGAGCTGGTGTTGTAGCAGGTCTTGTCCAGCTTATGCTGGGAGGCTATGTCGTGCATCCACTCCAGGCTCTGCTTGATTACCCCCTGGCCTTTGGAGCCCTTGGGTTGGCTGGTTCAGTCCGTCGCCCCATTTGGGTTGGACTGAGCATCGGTTCTTTCCTGAGATTCGGGTGTCACGTCCTTTCCGGGGTGGTCTTTTTCGGAAGCTATGCTCCGGAGGGAACTAACGTATGGCTTTACTCCACCATATACAATGGCAGTTATATGCTTCCTAACCTTATAATTGCCTTTATCCTGACCTACCTTATCTGGCCCAGGCTCCATAAGATCTGATACAAGGGTGAAGAAGACCGTACAGGAACAGCTTTACCAGCTATGGAGCTGAAAATCAAAGCATTAACAGTTTAATCTGAACAATATCCAACCAATATCATGCACTAGGGGAGCTCACTGCGGAGCTCCCCTCTCTATATTAAATTATATTATTGCCCAATCGTGACCTAAAGCTCTTCTTTCAGATTCACATCATCTTCCTCATGCTGTGAGAAGAACCTGCTCCAGTCTATATGGATAAAACCACTGGTAATGTATATAGCCATGGCTGCAAGGACAGATCGCGAATGAAGTCCAAGGATAAGGATAATGCATGTAATATAAAAAAGGGCAACCTTTTTACGGTTGGTTTTTTTGACTCCCTTAAGATTTCCATAGGGCATGCTGGAGATCATAAGAATTCCTGAAAAGGTAACCATAAATGCCGCTATCCAGGAAGGAAGAGACAGTCCTCCTATTACAAAAGATGCAAGGAAGAGTCCACCTGCAGGGATGGGAAGCCCCTGGAAGGGACCGGGAACGTGTACAATATTGAATCTGGCCAGACGCAGAGCTCCGCAGAGAGCAAAGAAGGAAGCAACCAGAGCTCCTGCGACTCCAAAAAAGCCATTGAGATAAACCGAATACATAAGAATAGCAGGCGCTACTCCAAAACTGATAACATCAGCTATGCTGTCATATTCGAGACCAAATTTGCTTCCCCCTCCGAGACTGCGTGCCACTTTGCCATCCATAAAATCAAAAAAGACAGCCATGGCTATCAGCCATCCAGCAGGAACATACTGGCCTCGAAGTGTGAGGATAAGGGAAAACATACCACACATCAGGTTTCCGCTCGTTATCATATTAGGAGCAATATCCTTGAAGGGAATGCTCCTGTATCTCTGTCTAGGTGATCTCATTTGCCGGACACTCCAATCACAGTAACTCCTGCTTTCACCCTCTGCCCCAGTTTTACAGATGGGCCTACTTCCACGGGTAAATACAGGTCTACTTTAGATCCTAATTTTATCATACCGAATTTATCTCCCCGGTTAAGCTCCATCCCTTTCTCCACTCTACATACGATCCTTCGGGCCAGAAAACCTGCTATTTGAACCATCATGGCTCTTCCTTTACTGGTTTCAAGTCCCGTATACATTCTTTCGTTCTCTTCCGAAGCCTTGGGAGAAAAGGCCATCCATTTTTTTCCCGGTACATATTCCAGATAGTCCACTCTACCCGGAAAAGGTATCCGATTTATATGTACATTGAAAGGAGACATGAATATTCCTATCTTAACAGACTTCCCCGTAAAGGGGTGAAAGGCTGGTTCTATCTCAACTACTTTGCCATCGGCAGGGCTGACCCATATATTCCCTTCATGGGAAATAATCCTCTCCGGATCACGAAAAAACCAGACCAGAAAGATTGTCAGTACTGCCAGAAAAAAAGAGATGAACGGTGATATCCTGTATCCTGCCAGGGTCATAAATCCTGAAAATGCTATCATTGGCCAACCGTCATGAGCTATCTTCATATTAATGTTATTGCCCTTCGCAGACAGTAGCCGACACAATACTGGTACCTGCCACGCTGTCTCCTTCATTGAGTCTTACCACTATAGAACCCATAGCAGTCCTGCTCAGGATAGGTATCTGCCTGGATGCAACCCTTATCAGACGCCCCTTGGCGGAAATAACAACGATCTCATCCGAATCGACTACACCAGAACTGGATACAAGGCGTCCAGTCTTCGGACCAAGGTTCATTGCCTTCACCCCGCTCCCACCCCGGTGATGCGGGGTGAACTCACTGTAACAGGTCCTTTTACCTACACCTTTTTCGCTTATGATAAGGGAATACATATCTTCGTTGACCACATCAAAACTTATTATCAGGTCATCTTCTGCAAGTCTCATTCCCCTTACTCCGCGGGCATTTCTACCCATAGGACGAAATTCAATTTCCGAAACCCTCAAGGCCTGTCCCTTTGATGTTATGAAGAGAAGATGATCTTCACCCGTAGTAGCATGGACCATGGCTATGTCATCACCCTCATCAAGGGAAAGGACTCTCCTGCCTGCACGTGTAAGGTTCTGGAGCTCGGATATGGGAAGACGTTTGGCCACACCCTTTCGGGTAAGGAAAAAGACAAATTTCTTTCCCTCTATAGCCGAACCCTTTATGGCTACCACAGTCTCTTCGCTTTCAAGGGAAATAAAGCGAGTTATGGGCTTCCCCTTCCCGCTTCTGGTCTCCGGGATAACATATCCCTTAATCGCCAGCACCCTTCCCTTGGATGTAAAAAGATAAATATCCTTATGGGTATTTGTGACTGCCATCAGAGATATTTCATCTTCGCCCTTCAGGGAAGCACCCTTACGACCCTTCCCGCCACGACATTGGACGGCATAGTCCTCAAGGGGTTTCCTTCGAAGATACCCATCATTGGAGAGAAGCACTACAATCTCGCTTTCTGGTATAAGTTCTTCCAAAGAGACCTCTGCTGCTGCATTAATTATTTCGGTTCTCCTGTCATCCCCAAATCTTTTCTTCACATCAAGGAGTTCTTCGCGGATGACAGAATCAAGCACTTTTGGATTCCCTAGAATTGTCTGATATTTTTCGATATCAGAAAGAAGCTGGGCAAGTTCGTCTTCCAGTCTCGATCTTTCCAGTCCTGTAAGCCTCTGAAGTCTCATATCGAGGATAGCCTGTGACTGTATACCTGTAAATCCCAGTTTCTGCATCAGGCCTGATTTGGCTTCGCCAGCAGTTCTGGAACCTCTGATTATAGAGATCACTTCTTCAATTATGTCAAGGGCCTTTACAAGACCCTCAACGATATGAGCCCTGGCCTGTGCCTTTTTCAGACGGAAGGTCGTCCTTCTCCGAACCACCGATCTTCGGTGATCAAGGAAAATAGTCAGCATATCCTGTATGGGCAGCTCCTTGGGCTGGTTATCCACAAGGGCAAGGTTTATCACACCAAAGGTGGATTGCAGCTGTGTTCTGGAATAGAGCTGTCTCATGACAAGGTTCGGATCAGCCTCCCTTGTCAATTCAAGAACTACTCGTAACCCATCTCTATCAGATTCATCTCTTATGTCTGAAATACCATCGATGTTCTTATTCTGAACACCCTTGACGATGTTGTCTATAAGAAGAGTCTTGTTGACCATGTAAGGGATCTCTGTAATTACGATCCGGTCCCTTCCCCTATTGCTTTCTTCAACATGGGTCCGGCCACGCATAATGACCTTACCACGACCGGTTCTGTATGCATCGATAATGCCTTCCCTTCCCAGGATAAGTCCGCCTGTCGGGAAATCAGGACCAGGAAGGCGGGAAAGGAGTTCGCCAAATTCGATATTCTCAGTCTCTGTATCAATGATATAACATAGGGCATCCATAACTTCACAGAGGTTATGTGGAGGTATATTGGTAGCCATACCTACTGCTATGCCGGAACTCCCGTTAACAAGGAGATTCGGTATCATGGACGGTAGATACTGAGGTTCAGTAAGGGATTCATCGAAGTTGGGTCCCCAGTCTACTGTGTCTTCATCTATATCGGCAAGCATATACTCTCCTATATCAAAGAGCTTGGCTTCAGTGTAACGCATTGCAGCTGCTGAATCTCCGTCAATAGAACCGTAGTTTCCCTGTCCATCAACAAGTCGGTAGCGCATGCTAAAATTCTGGGCCATCCTTACCATGGTTTCATATATTGCAGAATCACCATGGGGATGATATTTACCCATTGTTTCTCCCACAACCCTGGCCGATTTTTTATAGGCCGTATTATGTTTAAGCCCCAGACCCAGCATGGCGTAAAGGATCCGTCGCTGAACAGGCTTCAGACCATCACGGGCATCGGGAAGAGCCCGTCCTACTATTACGCTCATGGCATAATCAAGGTAGCTGTGCTTAATCTCTTCCAGAAGAGGAAGGGGTACTACTTTGCCAAAGAGAAACTCTCCCTTTTGTTCTTCCATTTATTTCCGACCTCCAAGAAACATTACTCAAAAAAGCGGCAGAGATTCTGCCGCTCCAATTTTCTTTGAACCGATATATTTTACCATGACGGCGAGAGATTTTCTCACTTATCTGGCAATCCTGATCTTTAATCGTAAAAACCTTCGAGGAAAGATCCTGAAATTCATCTATATCTCTCAGAGCCCCAGTTTCTTTATTGTCGACGCTTCAGGGATACCGTTTTCATCCCACCCCCGGGCAATGTAATATTCATCAAGCATTGATTCATAATCCTTAATGGCACAATCATCTTCTTCGCTATATTTCCCGAAGAACGGCCTCTGGAGCACTCTTGAGGGCAGATAATCGTCTTTACGAGTAAAACCTTCCCTTATATTAAAAAGCCTCTGCAGATTATTCACTCTTTCGCCTGTAATAAGCAGGTCCCTGCCTGAAATCTCCCAACCCGTAACTGATGAAATCAGGTCAGCATATATATCGAGGTCTATTCCCATATACATATAGAACTTGCATGTTCCAATCACATCTGGTATTACGCATCCATCCTGCAGGATCTTGACAATCGAACCTTTGCCTTTCTCCTCCCATCTGTCCACAAGAAGGGGATCCGGAAGTCCCATGGACTGAAGACCAAAATCGATCTTTTCACTGTCATAGGCTTTTGCCTCAACCGGGTGGATGTGACACATTCCCCTATTACCTGTTCCATAGGCGAGGGCAAGACATTTACCAGATCTGGGATCATGGGCAGGACCCTCCAGGCCTTTACAGTGAATCGCAAAGGAACGGGAAACATCTCCTATCACATCCGAAGCAGCCCTGACTCCCTTAGCCATAAGATCTCCAATGCCCTCCCTGAGAGCGATTTTCCTGATCATAACAGGAAGAATTTCCTTTTCGCCCCAGTTCAAGTCAGACTCTTCTTCAGGAATATTCTTCAAAAGACCCTTTTCATGGCACTCCATGAAAAATCCTATAACAGCACCAGTAGATATGGTATCAAGGCCATATTCATTGCATAAGTAGGAAGAATGAACAGCCGCATCAACATCACTGTTCATTATGAATGCTGTAAACGCTGCTATTGACTCATACTCTCCGCCATCATGCTCAGGAGTACTGAAGGGTCCGTCAGGAACATGAACCCTGCGTCCGCATCTCGCAGGGCAGCCAGTGTAACATCCCTGCTCCTTTATCTGATTCCGTGCAAAAAAATGTTTCGAAATATCCACACCATTACCCCAGGAATTTGATGCCCAGTTCCTCGTAGGGAAATCACCGGACCTGTCACTGTGTTCCAATCCTCCCATGGTTCCCTGGGAGGTAAAGAATGGCGTTGAGGGATTACTTTGCACTATCCCATGAGCCTTCCGGATATTTTCCATGAATGCTTCTCTATCAAACAAGGGGACTGATTCAGTTCCCCTTACAGCTACCGCAAGAAGGTTTTTGCTTCCCATAACAGCTCCACCACCGCATCTCCCGGCAGCCCTGTGGCCATTCATCACGGTAGCGAAGGAGACAAGTTTTTCCCCTGCCGGGCCGATGGTGATGATCTCAAAACCAGTTTCTTTCAGTTCTTCTCTGATCCTTGACTCCTTTTCAAGCACAACCAGACCCTGTAGAGAAGTCCCGTCACGAAATGAAACTGCCCCATTATCGATAACAAGGTATACAGGTGAGGAGGATACTCCCTCTATAAGGATATAGTCATATCCTGACTTCTTCATGGCAAAACCATAATTCGAACCCAGCCGGGCTTCACCCCAGGCTCCCGTAAGGGGCGATTTGAAACATATTTCAATGCTGCCACCCCCCGGAACCTGTGGCAGAGTAAGAGGCCCAGTAGCTATAAAGATTTTATTACCTGAAGAGAGTGGATCTGTTCCTGAAGGGATCTCATCATAAAGGAATCTGGCACCAATACCTACTCCACCAAGATATTGCCTGAGCAGGTTCTCTTCAACATCTTCGACGGAGTAAATTCTTTCAGTAAGGTCAATTCTCAAGAGGCTTCCTGCGTATCCAAACAATTTCGCTTTCATTTCAGTCTACTCCTGTATTCTCAGATATCATAATTATAGGTAATATTATAAACAAGGGGGGGCCTGGCCCCCCCTTGTCAGATTAACTTATTTTTTAATTAACCCCTCCGAGAGGAGATATCCCCTGGCTATATCCTCGGGATCTTCGCCCTCATCAAACCTGTAATTAAGTGAGGACATGGTTTCCTCATCGATCTTACCGCTGAGCATGCTCAAGATCTCCTTAACTTGAGGATATTTATCAAGGACTTCCATTCTTACAACATAAGCTGCACTGTAGGCGGGGAAATATTCAAGGTCATCTTCAAGCATTACCAGATCAAGCTTCTTGATCCTGGAATCAGTGCTGTAGGCAGCTATAACATCAACTTCTTTCTTGTCTATAGCCATATACATCATTGAATACTGCATGGGAAGAACCTCCTTGAATTCGATGCCATAGGCCTCGGACCAGCCTGGGTAAGCATCGGGGCGAGTATCGAAGTTCTCATCCCCTCCGATTTTCCAGTCCTTTGCATGGGCCTTGAGGTCAGAAGCCTTTTTAAGTCCAAATTTTTCAGCGGTCTCTCTTCTAACTGCCATCACATATGTGTTATTAAATCCAAAGGGATCGATCCAGGTAAATTTGAAGTTCTCTTCAAAACCTTCCTTGACTCTTCTGAAAGTTTCTTCTTTGGATAAATTAGGACCTTCATAACGAAGGATTCCTGTTAACTGAGTACCAGTCCAGGTAACGTATATATCAAGTTCTTTTCCAACCATTGCCTGATGAAGTACTGAAGAAGCAGCGAACTCCGTACTGGTTTCCGTTTTCAGACCGGTATATTCGTCCAGAAGCAACTTGGCCATCCACGCCAGAGTTATGGGTTCATTAACTGTCTGGGCCCCCACCTTCAGTTTTCCCTTATAATTCATGGGATTATCCTCTGCAGCTACTGCAAAACCTGCAAAAAGCGTAATTGCACAGAGAGCAATTACTACCAATGATACTATCTTTGTATACTTTATGTTTAACATGTATATCTTCCCCTTTCTTATTCTGACAGATCAACACCCAGTTTCTCCGCTTTTTTCGCCATTCTTTTAGCTCTGTTTCGGGGACTGTAATAATCCTGAAGGAATTTCAGGCACTGGTCCGCAAGCAAAGCTATTATGGTGGCCGGGATAGCCCCTGCCAGTATTATTTCGTACCTTATGGATGCAAGGCCTGAAAAGATCAGTTTACCCAGTCCACCTCCTCCTATAGCTGATGCGAGTGTGGCCGTTCCAATTATCCATACTGTAGCAACCCTTACCCCTGCAAGGAGAACAGGACGAGCTATGGGAAGCTGTACTTTGAGGAGGATCTGAAAATCGGTCATTCCCATCCCCTTCGCAGCCTGAACCAGGTGACTGGGAACACTCCTGATGCCAGTATAAGTATTCTGAAGTACCGGTAGCATGGCATACATGAAAAGGGCACATATGGCATTATCATTACCAATTCCGAAGATCAATATCAGGAACCCCAGAAGGGCAAGGCTTGGAATTGTCTGAAAAACGTTAGCCAGGCCAATAACATAAGGTGCAAGTTTCTCTTTTCTGGTGATATATATCCCCAGGGGAACACAGACAACAAGGGTCAGAGCCAGGGCTATGGCCGAAATGGTCAAATGCTGGAATGTCAATCTCAATATCCTTGGATAATATCTTGCTACGTATTTAATAAATAGCACCAGAAGGCTACTCTGCTGGATCATTGGGAAGCACCTCCTGTCACGCGTCGTTTCAGTCTTCCAATGGTCAGCCTGGCTATTCCGGCTTCGGTAATAACACCAAGGAACTCTCCCTGTTCGTCAATGACCGGGATTGGATAGGCTTTGTCTGCAAGCATTTCGGCGGCATCCCTCATGGTAGCCTCTTCCAGATATAGTTTACGGTCTCTCCTGGCAGCATCCCTTACGGAACCGCCAGTCCTGGATATTCTTTTGACATCCCTTAAATAGGCCATTCCTGCCCATCGGTTGGCCCGTTTCTCTACCACCTGGATAGATTCCATATCCTCATCTTCCATCATTGACAACACATCAGATGCAGATTGATCCGGGTAGGCTTTTCCCCATGGATCCTCTACCAGGACTGAAACAGAATCTTCCGGAGATATCTGGGACAGCCTGTCTTCTCCAATGAAATTACGTACAAACTCAGTGGCAGGGTTTTCCTGGATCTCTGCAGGAGAACCCATCTGTTCGATCTTTCCTGATCTCATTATAACAACACGGTCGGAGATCTTCAGCGCCTCATCCATATCATGGGTAACGAAAATGATGGTCTTGTGAAGTTTTTGCTGGATTGAAAGAAGTTCGTTCTGGAGTACCTCCCTGCTGATTGGATCCAGAGCTCCAAAGGGCTCATCCATAAGGATAACTTCCGGCTCCGCAGCAAGGGCTCTGAGTACGCCGATTCTCTGCTTCTGCCCTCCGCTCAGTTGATCAGGCAGTCTGTAACGATACTTTGCAGGCTCCAGACCAGACATCTCAAGAAGTTCATCCACTCTTTTCATGATCTTTTTACGGGGCCAGTTATGTAACCTGGGGACTATTCCAATATTCTCTGCTACGGACATATGAGGCATCAGTGCAATTTCCTGAACTACGTAGCCAATGCCCCTTCTCAAACGTACTGGATCGAGGGACATAATATCCATTCCTCCGATAAGGATCTTTCCAGAAGTACATTCCTCAAGCCTGTTAACAATTTTGAGAGTAGTCGTTTTACCACATCCGCTTGGTCCTATCAGGCTTACCAGTTCACCCTTGTTGATAATAAGGTTCAGGTTTTCTACTGCTACGATTGAATCATCATAGACTTTTCTTACGTCCTGAAAAATGACCATACCTTTATCCAGGTCTGATTCATTTTCAGGTGAGACTATCTGTGTCAAGGTTAATCATCCTTCCTCAATGAATCCAGAACAAAAGCAAGCTCTTGAAGAAAAAGTGAATTTTCATCGGGGGTACCAACTGTCACTCGAATAGATCTTGAGTAACCCCAGCCGGAACATGGGCGAATTATTATCCCGCGATCAAGCAGTCTCTCTGAAACAACTTGAGCGTCAAAGGGGGTTGTTACGAAAATAAAGTTGGATTGAGATTGCACGGGATCGAGACCCACTTCCGTAAATGATCTGAAGAGTTTTGTTCTCTCATCCCTGATCTTCGAAATAGCCTCTGCACATTGTTTCATATCCTTCTGCAATGTAGCCAGTGCTCCTGCTATACCAACCCGGTTAGCATTAAAAGGCTCAGATACGGTATCTATGATGACTGCAATTTCCTCTCGGCATAGGGCATATCCGATCCTTGCTCCAGCAAGTGCATAGGCCTTGGAAAAAGTTCTGATCGATACAATGTTCTTTCCCTTTTCTATATACGCCGAGATGTCGGGCAGTTTCTCCTGGTCCGCAAATTCAGCATAGGCTTCATCCAGAACAACCCAGCAGGTTGACGGAATTTCTTCGAGAAGTTTATCCAGATTTTCTTTCCTGAACATGGTCCCGGTTGGATTATTCGGGTTATTCAGCCAGATAAGTTTGGTCCTTGGAGAAACTGCTTTTCTGATGGAATCCATATCAAGATAGAAATCATCTTTCATTGGAACTGTTAAAATATCTGCTCCCATAAGGCTGGATATCTCTGTGTAAAGAGGATAAGTAGCAGAAGGTATTAAAACTTCATCACCCGATTCGATAAAAACTTTACCCAGGGTCTGGAGCATTCCTTCAGCTCCATGTGATATACAGACATTTTTAGCTTTCAGGCCATAGATATCTGAGATGACAACCTTTATCTCCCTGAAAGAAACATCGGGATAGGTATTAAGTTTTACAAGTTCCTTTTTCATGGATTCCAGGGCAGCAGGAAATGGACCATAGGGATTCTCATTCGAACCAAGTTTAATAACATGGCTGAGACCTTTTTCGCATATCACTTCTTCTGTAGTCTTACCGGGAACATAGGGCTTCACATTAAGAACTGCTTTTCTGATTCCGTCCAGAGACATATTTCAGAAACACTCCTTCACTTTTATCTCAATAAGGGTAGGTCCCTTTTCTTTAAAGGCCTCTGTCAGGACACTAGAAAGCTCTTCAAGGCAAGTAACTATTCTCCCCTTTATTCCATAGACCTTTGCAAGGGCTGCATAGTCAAGACCCTTGTGGTCAACAGCAATGGTCTTACCCGGATGACGAACAGTCTGATTTCGTCTTATCTCACCGTAGCCACAGTCATTCCAAATAATAATTGGAATGGTTAACCTTAGTTCTGATGCCACTGCGAGTTCAGGAAGGGTAAACTGAAACCCGCCATCTCCAGCAAGGACACATATTTCTTTGTCAGGGGAAGCTATTTTACTCCCTATAGCTGCAGGGAGTGCTACCCCAAGGGTACCGAACCCCACCGGGTGAAGAAAAGATCTGGCCCTGAGAGAAACAAACTCACTGATCCCTACATAGGCAGGAGAAGTCATATCAGCCCAGAGAGTGCCATCTTCAGGCAGGCATTTCCTTATGATATTCATTAAAAAGATCATTGCGGGGAGTTCCTCACCCATACCGGTAACTTCGCCCAGGGATGCAGAGCAGATCTCCTTGAGATTGTGAACTTCTTCCGTCTTTCTCTGGCGATCGGCATTACGATTAAGATCGTTGTCCAGAAACATTTGGACAACACTTTTTACGTCACCCTCTATACCTATGTTACAGGTACGCTGGTTGTAAAAAGATCCGGGATCTATATTTACACATATAAGTTCCTTTCCAAGATCAATGGACCTTTTCCAGAAATCCGTAGGAGAGAATTCCGTGCCCAGAGCTATCACCAGGTCACTATTTTCAAGGTAATTCTGAACAGCGGGGAAATGGATCCGGGTTCCAAGAGACAGCGGATGGTCTTCACTGACAATGCCTTTACCGGCACAGGTAGAAAGTACAGGTGCTGAAATCATTTCAGCCAGAAGGGTAACTTCTTTACCGCATTTAACGGCTCCCCCTCCAACCAATATTACAGGATCAGCTGAACCTGAGATCTTGTTCATGGCAGATCTGGTAAGGTCGCTGCTGAAAAGCAGCTTATCAGAGCAAAAAAGAACATTCTCATTGCATACAGGCTGTTTTGTAGTAAGTATATCCAGGGGAATCTCCACGTGCACAGGACCTGGCCTTCCGGAAAGGGATAGGTGATAGGCTTCAAAGATAGCCCTCTCGATGGCAGAATGACTCTCTATTCGACGACTTTCCTTAGAAACAGATGACACAAGCTGAGTGGAATTCCTTAATTCATGAAGATAACCTGATCGATAATGTAATGCTGATGTTTCTATCTGGCTTGATATGACAAGCATGGGGATTGAATCATGATAAGCCTGTCCCATGGGGGTTATAATGTTAGTTAATCCAGGACCTGTAATTACAAGAGCCACCCCGGGTTTGCCGGATATTCTTGCATATCCGTCAGCCATAAATCCGGCACCCTGTTCATGCCTCGCTCCTATATCTGTTATGGAACTTCCCATAAGGTATTCATAGATATCGAGATTATGAATACCAGGAATCCCGAATAGATGCTCAACACCAAGTTTTTCCAAAGCATGAATTACCAGTTCTCCTCCTGTTTTTAATTTCATCCAATCACCATCCCTGATTTATAATATTTTCCACATAAAAAAACAGCTTCAGATAAATGAAGAAAGGGCAGATCTGATATCCAAAAGATACTTAAATGGGAATATATTTGTTTATATAGTTGAGGGAAACACAGATTCTCTCCCCACTGATACTGTGGGGCAAACATACCCTTTTCATAAACTGAATATACACAAATTACGACTTACGATATTTTGGCAGGAATACAGACCTAGAGAAAAATAAACAAATATTTAGAACCTAAGCTTCAAAATAACCCACGAGTAATAATTTGTCAAATGTTTATTAACTTATGATTAATATAGAAACTATCCTTTCCCTTCTTTACATATCGTAAAACCACTAAAGATTATTCACGTGAAGACTGATCTTGCTCGTACATTTACTCATGTCCCGAGTTCCTCCACCCCTCGAGACTATTTTGAGAAGCTCCTGGACATTATCAATTGATCTCCCCAATACATATTCAATGGAAGAACCCTTATAGACAGGAGCAGAAAGAGGAGCGGAAGGCCCAACCAGCCAACATCTACGTGCTGAATCAGCAAGACGCTGCCAGGTTCCATTGACAACTGAACTTGCGCTGAGAATAAGGAGATCACTCTTCGAGGCAATTCTGCATCCCATGTCAAGGGGAACACTTTTATCATAATGATCATCCATTACAAGCGAAGATATTCCTTCTCTCACCAACTTTATATAAAGGGGTTCGATAAAGCCCACCATGAAAACACTTGTAAAGCCCTTAAGGGAAGGAATCGTTCCTGATACGTTCCCCTGGACACCAAGGATAGCATTAGATACTGCCAAGGCAGCGGCACGATCTCCTAAATGGGGAGAAAGGGCAAGGTCTAGAAATATATTCGATGGAAGGGGAAGCTCGGAGAGTAAACTAAAAAGTTTTTCATTTTTGCTGACCCTTTCCGGAAAGGAAAAGGCAAGTCCGGCAGAATTGTCATCAAGAACGGCTAGAGAATATCTTATCCCTCTCACAAATTTCACTAAAGACCTGCCCGAGGCTTTTTCCCCTGCTAAATCCAATAATCTTTCTTCCATTTACTATCTCAATCTCCCTTCATATAAAGAAAAGTCTTTTCTTTTCAGTCTAACACTATTATATTAGATAAATAACAAAATGAAGGAGGTGGGATCATGTCAACAAACATAGCGGTTCTGGTTGAAAAGGATTTTCACGATCTGGAGTTCTGGTACCCCTACCTGCGCCTTATCGAAGAGGGCCTTGATCCGGTAGTAGTAGCCCCCGTGGCACCAAGAGCCTACACCGGGAAATATGGAACCCAGATAGAAGCCAACTACACTCCTGCCACTCTGGAAATGGATAACATTTCAGGAGTTGTGATCCCTGGGGGATGGGCTCCTGACAGACTCAGAATCTCCCCTGAGATAGTGCAGTTCGTAAGAGATGTCTATAACAAGGGAGGCATTGTCGCAGGGATATGCCACGCAGGCAGTCTGCTTGTTTCTGCCGGTATAATCAGAGGCAAACTGGTAACCTCCTGCTCGAGTGTCAGGGACGATATGGTAATTGCAGGTGCTGAATGGGTAGATGAAGAGGTAGTCGTATGCGACAGGATAGTGACAAGCAGGCGTCCAACCGATCTGCCATTTTTCATAAAAGCCCTTCTGGAAGAGATCCGGAAATGAGAGGAGCCCGCTTTTACCTGCGGGCTCCTTAAGTATTTAGAACCGGTAACTAACTGAAATACCCAACATGTGGGTATCGGCATTCGTAATATCAGAATTGAAAACCCCTTCACCTGGACGGCCTTCTATGCCTCTCTCCTTGATATCGAGATAGGCATAGGAAAGGTCATATACCCACTTGCCCCTGGTGAATCCATAACCCAGGCTGTAGATCTGCCTCCCATTGGCAGGGACTACATAGTCTACCGTCTCATCAGGAACAGGGCTTTCGTCATATACATAACCGAACCTGAGCCAGGAATGGTCGGTAAGGGCATGCTCTATTCCAAGCTGGTAGCGCCAGACATCATACCAATTTTTGGGAGTTGAACTAACGTCTGAATCCGGACCATAGAGATCCATACCGTAATTGATGGTCAATTTATCGTAGGTACTCCATCTTGTGTATATGGCATCAGCTTCCACCGATGTTTTTTCAGTTGCCTGAAAAGCTATTCCGACGCTGAAAGATTCGGGAAGAGTCACTTTCCCTGCCCCGGTAGTATCCGGGAAAAGATATGCCGGCGCATCTGCAGGAACGGTAAAATCTGCGTCACCCTCTATGTTCTGTTCAATCTCGCTCCTGTAGAAGAAACCCATCCTGATGCGATCAGCAGGTTTAAAGTGCATGGCAAAATTCCAACCCCATCCTATATCATCTCCCTTAAGTTGGGCATCGATATCCGAAGGGAGAGAAAAGGGTGCTCCAGGGATCTTTTTTTTCTGCTCGAACTCGAACCACATGGCCTCTACACCTACTGCGACTGACAATTTATCGGACAGTTTGGCGGCAAGGGTAGGGGTAAGGGAGAAACTCTGAATACAGGCATAGTAATTGTTGTATGTCCCTGGCCAGTCAGGATCGAACTCGGAACCCAGGCCAAAACGTGATGTAGCAGATATACCGAACCAGTATTTCTCATTGAGCTGTTTTGTATAGTAGAAATGAGGAGGGATCCAGATTTTATCCACATTGGAAAAACTCTGTCCAAAATCACTAAGCTCTACATCCAGACTAGGCATAATAGCGGTAAGACCGAACATCACATTATCGCCCTCAAGCTGGGTGATACCTGCAGGGTTATACGCCAGGGCAGATGGATCATCTGCCCTTCCCACAAGGGTTCCGCCGAGGGCGTTTCCCCTGGAACTGAATTCATAAAGGGCAAAACCTGCCGCAAATGAAGAACCTACAACGCAAAGACTCAAAAATATCGAAAGAAAAGCACCACGAACAAACTCTTTCAAATCATAAGACCTCCCAGGTAAAAATAGAATATGATGTAAAGAACAAAACTATAGACTCCTTTATTGACTATCTTCATCTTTATGAAGACTGAAAAAGCTTCTGACCAGAAGCTCCAGAGCCTTCTCGATACGTTTCCAGTCTTCATCTGAATTCAGATCTATTCCAAGGTAGGTACCTGAAGTTTTAGCCCTCAGTAGAAGATAAGTAAAACCAGCAGAAAGGATTGAAGCAACAGCTGGAATATCAAGGTCTCTGGAAAAATCAGTGCCAAGGCTCAACATCTCAATAAGCTGTTTGCCCTGTTTTTCCCTTATTTCCGCTGTTTCAGCAGAGAGGTCATTTTTACCTGCCAGTTCGCCCCTTAGCAGTTCCTGGGCCATATCCCGTTTTTTCAACTCCCTGAAATATCCATTAAGAAGAGCCAGGGAAGAATCTGCCATAGATCCTTCAGAAAGTTCCAGTTCACCGGGAGCGATATCTGCAAGGGATGGCCAGAAATTTCCCTGTTCGGCAAATTTATGGAGCAATTCGGGCAATCCTCCGAAATACCGATAGATCAGGACCTTGTCTATACCTGCTTCTCTGGCAATATTATTGATCCCGATATTGTTAAAACCCCTCTTTTCCAGTATTGAACCAACTGCCTCAAGAATTCGTTTTTTAGTCTCTTCCCTATCTCGAATTTTCAACACCTCCGTCACCCTGAAGTGACAACTTACCCACTTTAAGTCACTCAGGAGTGACATGTCAAGAATAATTTTCCCTTAACATGAAAACAATACATTTACATGTTAATATATTTTGCAGTTCCATGGGAGGAATTTTCTCAACGTTGTCAGAATTTTCTTCTTTTAATTATTAGTATCAGTTTATTTCCATTTTTCAAAGGAATGGGATAAATTATATTGTTATTTGTTCAAAGATCGAACCATACTACGTACAGATTTCGTTATTTCAGGAGGAGGGCAACTCAATGCAGGGAGGCAAAGAAAAAGATCTCGAAAGTATCGCAAACAATATTCGCCAGGACATAATAAGGATGATAACAGAAGCACGATCAGGCCATCCCGGAGGGTCTTTATCGGCAGCAGATATCGTAACTGCCCTTTACTTCAAGGTCATGAAACACGATCCTTCAAACCCCTGCTGGGATGGAAGAGACAGATTCATCCTCTCAAAAGGACACGCATGTCCAGTTATTTATGCAGCCCTGGCAGAAGCTGGCTATTTTCCCAAAGAGGAGCTGATGACACTCAGAAAGATAGGATCAAGACTACAGGGACATCCTGACAAATGTAAACTTCCCGGATTTGAGGCATCTACCGGCAGCCTGGGACAGGGACTTTCAATAGCCGCAGGGATGGCACTGGGTCTCAAAATGGACGGTAAAACCAACAGAGTTTACTGCCTTATGGGAGATGGTGAACTGGATGAAGGCCAGATATGGGAAGCTGCTATGACTGCCTCACATTACAAGCTTGACAATCTCTGCGGTATTGTTGATAGAAATGGCCTTCAGATAGACGGATGTACTTCGGAAGTAAAAGATATCGAACCCCTGGCTGAAAAATGGAAGGCTTTCGGCTGGAATGTGCTGGAAGTGGACGGTCATGATATCGAAGATATTGTCAAAAGTCTTAACCGTTTCAACCATACCCACTTCAGACCAACTGTGATAATTGCACATACGGTAAAAGGCAAGGGGGTCTCCTTCATGGCCGACCAGGCCGGCTGGCATGGCAAAGCTCCCAGTTCCGAACAGGCGGAACATGCCCTTAATGAACTTTCCACAGAGGTGATGTAGATGAAAGACTTGAAACTTTCAAAGAATATTCTGGGTGATGTAGAAATGATACCCACCAGGTTTGGTTACGGTGATGGATTGGTAGCTCTCGGCAATGAAAATTCTGAGGTTGTTGTTCTTGGAGCAGACCTTACGTCATCCCTTTGTGCAGACAGATTCCAGAAAGCCTTTCCTGAGAGATTCATTCAGATCGGAATCGCTGAACAGGATATGATGGGAGTTGCATCGGGTCTCTCCATCGTCGGCAAGATTCCCTTTGTAAGCACCTATGGAGTTTTCTGCACCGGGAGAGCATGGGATCAGTTACGAACCACAGTGGCATATGCAAAGCTCAACGTAAAGATCGGATCCGGACATGGAGGCATATCCGTCGGTCCTGACGGAGCAACACACCAGGCTCTAGAGGATATAGCCATCACAAGAACGATACCCAATATGACAGTTATCGTTCCCGCTGACTATCATGAAACTTTTAAAGCCACCATCGCTGCAGCCAATATGGACGGGCCTGTGATGATACGCTTTGGAAGAGAAAAAGTGCCTGTAATAACTACTTCGGAAACGCCCTTCGAGATCGGGAAAGCCGATATCTACCGGGATGGCAGTGATGTCTCAGTAATAGCTTGCGGCGTGATGGTCTATCAGGCCCTTGTAGCAGCGGAGAAACTGGCCAATGAGGGAATATCTGTACAGGTAATCAATTGTCACACAGTTAAACCCATAGATATACAAACCATTATCGGGGCTGCTGCTCTGACAGGTGCTGTTGTTACAGCAGAAGAACACCAGGTAATGGGCGGTTTCGGAAGTGCAGTGGCCGAAGTTTTATGCCAGAACTGCCCGGTACCGATGAAAATGGTTGGTATACAGGACAGTTTTGGAGAATCCGGACAACCCGATGACCTGATGAGGAAATTTCACCTTCTCGATACGGATATCATACAGGCTGTCAGAGAAGTCCTGAAAATGAAAAGCAGGTGAATAAAATGGTAAACTTTGCTGACAGGATCAGCCTTTTAGGAACTGAGACAGCTTTTGCAGTCGGAGCGGAGGCAAAAAAACTTACCGACAGGGGATTCAAAGTTTATCCTTTCCATCTGGGAGACCTCGATATTCCAACTCCGGAATATGTAGTGGAAGCTGCTGTTAAAGCTATGAAGGATGGCAAGACAGGATACTGCGCAACTCAAGGTATTGCTCCCCTCAGAGAAGCACTGGCAGAGGATATAGGTACAGCAAGAGACCTAACGCTAGACATGGAAAACATAAGTATACAGACCGGGGGAAAACCTGTAATAGGAAAATTCATCATGTCTCTCATGAACCCGGGAGATGAGGTTCTTTATCCTAATCCGGGATATCCCATCTATGAATCTTTGATCAGGTTTCACGGTGGAGTAGCAAAGCCCTATGGTTTTATCGAGAATGACCTTGGATTTGCTCTGGATTTTGACAGTATCGAAAGTCAGATAACCCCTAAAACAAAGATCTTTATTTATAACAACTATCATAACCCGACAAGCGCTGAATCAGATCCAGCTGAAATGCAAAGACTGGCAGAATTTTGCATCAGGCATAATCTTTACGTTCTGAGTGATGAGGCATATTTCGATATCCTTTATGAAGGACAGGGTAAAAGCATTGCGAGCCTTCCGGGGATGTTCGATCGAACTGTTATTCTTTACACTTTTTCGAAGAGATTTGCCATGACAGGCTGGCGTCTCGGTGCCGCAATAGGACCCAAAGAGATCATATCCATAATTTCAAAGCTGAATATCAACGACGAATCCTGTTCCAATCATTTTGTACAGTGGGCAGCAGTGGAAGCCATTAGGACCCCAAGTGACAACTACCAGGAGATGATGGATATCCTCCGGGAACGGAGAGACGTCGCGGTGGATCTTCTGAACTCAATGGAGGGAATAAGAGTTCACAGGCCAAACAGCACTTTTTACCTTTTCCCGAACGTGACCTCTGCAATGAAAAAACTGGACATCAAGGGGGTAGAGGAATTCAGAAAGGTCATCCTCGACAAAACAGGCGTTTCTTTTACCACGAGGGACCATTTTGGCACTCCCTTTCCCTCAGAAACCCAGAAATATATAAGACTTGCCTATTCAGGGATCTCAAAAGAAAACATTCTTGAAGGCCTTGGTATGATGAAGGAATTGATAGAATCTTCATCGCCCTGCAAAGCCCTCTAGATACCCCGCACCATAAAATAGGTGTTGGAGCATGGAAATAACTCCAACACCTATTTTTTTATCCATTCCAAAGATTTTCTGTAAAAAAGTGAAACTTCACTATATGAAGAACTATTATGACATCTTTGTATTTTTACATGTAGCGTACTAGAGATCATATTTATGCTATATGTAGTGGTAAAATAGTTTGGTATCCGTAAATACATCAACTTCAAAGAACAGAACAACGAAAGAATATGTACAGGGAGGAACACCATGTCTATTCGATATATAGAGAAACGTGACGGATCAAAAGATATATTCGACAGTAAAAAGATCAGGTATGCCGTTATCAAGGCAACGAAGGCAGTTGAAAGAACGGAGCCTGACACTATCGCTGACGAGATCACTCTCGAAGTGGTGTCCTATCTTAATATTTTTTTTAACAAGGAAGGAATACCCACAGTCGAACAGGTTCAGGACCTTGTGGAAAAAATACTTATCGAAAAAGGTTATGCAGATATAGCCAAAGCATACATCCTCTATCGAGAACAACACGCAAAACTCAGGGATACCCGGGAACTTCTGGGTAACGCAGCCCAGATGGTTAATAAATACCTTGAGAAGATAGACTGGAAGGTCAATGAGAACAGCAACATGAGTTACTCCCTGCAGGGACTGAATAACTACATAGCGTCAGAAGTAACTGCCCAATACTGGCTGGGTGAAATATATCCTCCTCAGATAAGGGAGAATCATATTGGTGGAGATTTTCATATTCATGACTTGAATAACCTGTCCGTATACTGTTGCGGCTGGGATCTTCAGGATCTCCTTCTAAGTGGATTTACGGGTGTACATACCAAAATCGGCAGCAAACCGGCAAAACATTTCAGGACTGCCCTTGGACAGATCGTGAATTTCTTTTATACCATGCAGGGAGAATCTGCAGGAGCCCAGGCTTTCTCAAATTTTGACACTTATCTGGCCCCTTTTGTCTATTATGATGAATTGAACTACAGGGAAGTCAAACAGGCTATGCAGGAATTTGTTTTCAATCTGAATGTACCCACCAGAGTAGGTTTTCAGACCCCATTTACCAATATAACAATGGATTTGATTCCGCCATCTTCCATTAAATCACTTCCGGCCATAATAGGCGGCAAGTTCCAGGAAAAGTACCTTGGGGAATTCCAGACGGAAATGGACATGCTGAACCGGGCTTTTGCCGAGATAATGCTTGAGGGAGATGCTTCGAACAAAGTCTTTCCTTTTCCTATACCCACTTATAATATTACCTCAGATTTCTGCTGGGATAACGAGATACTGGAACCAGTATGGGAAATGACATCAAAATACGGTATTCCCTATTTCTCCAACTTTGTGAACTCCGATATGGATCCGGATGATGCAAGAAGTATGTGCTGCAGACTCAGGCTGGATAACCGGGAATTGAGGAAACGTGGCGGCGGTCTTTTCGGATCCAATCCCATGACTGGCTCCATAGGAGTAGTGACCCTTAACATGCCCCGAATTGGTTATCTTGCAGGGAATGAAAATGATTTTCTTCAAAGAACCTTCGACCTCATGGATATTGCCAGGGAAAGCCTGGAGATCAAACGCAAGATCCTTGAAAGATTTACAACACATAATCTGTATCCTTACTCCAAGTTCTATCTCCGTAACATTAAAGAATCTTCCGGGAAATACTGGAACAACCACTTCAACACCATCGGCCTTAATGGAATGAACGAAGCAGCCATTAATTTCATGGGGAAAGACCTTTCATCCACCGAAGCAATTGCTTTCTGCACAAGGGTCATGGAGGCCATGAAGGAAAGAATGGTCCAGTTCCAGGAAGAAACAGGCAATCTTTATAATCTGGAGGCAACCCCTGCAGAAGGAGCAACCTACAGATTTGCAAAGACAGATAAGGAAAGGTTCGGAAACAGCATCATCTGCGCCAACGAAAAGAACTACAGGGAGTATGGAGCAGATCCCTATTATACGAACTCATCCCAGTTACCGGTCGGCTATACGGATGATATCTTTGAAGCTCTTTCGCTACAGGATGATCTGCAGACTTTATATACCGGAGGGACTGTTTTTCATGGATTCCTTGGGGAAAGCATGCCCTCCGGTAAAAGCACGAAACTGCTTGTACGGCGGATCGCTGAAAATTTCAGACTTCCCTACTACACTATTACTCCCACTTTCAGTATTTGTCCTATTCATGGATATATTCAGGGAGAGCACGAATTCTGCCCTTACTGTGATCAGGAAATCGGATATTCGGCAAAGGAGATCATTTCTTGATTATAACTGGAATGCAAAAACTTAGTCTCATCGATTATCCTGAACATATTGCTTGCGTGATCTTTACACGGGGATGTAACCTCCGGTGTCCCTATTGTCATAACCCAGAGCTCGTGGATCCCGACAGGTATCCTGATGAGGATATGCCTGTTTCCATTTTCTGGCAGTTTCTCGAAAACAGAAAGAGGTTTCTCGACGGAGTCTGCATTACGGGGGGGGAACCCACTCTCCAGAAAGACATTGAGGACTTTACTGCAAAAATACGATCAATGGGGTTTAAAATTAAATTGGACACCAATGGGTCTAAACCGGAGGTTTTGGAAAAACTTCTCAAGAAAAACCTTCTGGATTATGTAGCCATGGATATCAAAGTACCGCTGACCAGATATAAAACTGTTATGGATTTTCACGAAGACCCCTCATGCATAGGGGAAAGCATAGACATACTGGAAAATTCAAACATCGCCCATGAGTTCAGGACTACTGTCGTTCCCGGAATCCACTCATGTGAAGATATGGATATCATAGGCGGTCTGGTCAAAGAAACGGATCTGTTCTTCATACAGAATTTCAGACCCAGTAAACATCTTCAACCCTACATGGAGGAACTTAGCGGATTTCCAAAAGCAATGCTTGAAAAATTCAGGGATATCCTCGTCAAATATGTCAAACATGTTTACATAAGGGACTAACCCTTAATAATCGAGCTCCGAAGGAGAGTGCTTGCCATGGAACAAAAGGAACTGAAAAGGACCAGGTGTGAGGTATACTCCAGGGTAGTAGGCTATCTAACCCCGGTATCACAATGGAACAAGGGAAAAAAGGCTGAATTCAGAGACAGGAAAACCTTTGACAGTATTTTAGATGGCAAAAAGAAATAATTTCAATCGTATTATCTGCTTCAGATACGGACCGATCTGAATAGATCGGTCCGTATCTTTATCCATTTCTGGTAAAACAAAGGGATTTAAATTTTTCAGATGTATCTTCCGGAGGGTAGCTTAATATGAACTTTGCTGTTCTAGATCTTGAAACAAACGGTTTTAAAGGCAAGTCAGTTGTTTCGGCTTCGTCCATTGTCTTTAGTGACCACGGAATGATCCTGGACTTTTTCAACAGGTATTACTACCCCACCGAAAGGCCTGATGAAGGGGCCATAAGGGTCCATGGCCTTGATCCGTCAAGGATTAACTGGTTGAGAAGGGAATACTCCTACCCAAAACATTTTGCTGATGACTGGGACAGCCTCAGCCTCTTCTGGGAACATAACCATGTTGAAGGGATAACAGTGCACAACCTTGGCTTTGACACCTCTTTTATTCCAGACTCTGCAAAAAGGAATTGGAAGTGGTGGTGTTCCATGCTCGGACTTACTGACTTCTGTAAAATACAGGGCAAAAAGGGACAATATAAATGGCCTAAACTCGAAGAGGCAAAAAGAATCACCATGAATACCTTCAGTGCTGATGAAAATATTATCAGGACTGAAAGGGCCATATCCAGTCACATATGTCATAACTCTCTAAGCGATTGCCTGGACCTTTACTCTATCTTTATAAGGATATGGAAAAACAGACCAGATCTTGCAAAATTTATTTTCATCAAGGATATGTTCATTCAGGCTAAATGGGAACAATATGAATGGGAGAACCATTGTGAACCCGACAGATACATATGGTCAGCCCTGCAGTTGAGTCTTGAGCTAGCCCGGCAGGCCGGTCTGGAAAAGAAAGAACAAAAGATCCTCAGGTCTCTGGAGAAGCTATTCCCCCTGGGTTAAACTCGCACCCTGCTCTGCGGGAGAAGAGGAGCCATCTCACGTTCTGGGAAATCATGCAGTTCCCTGTTCATTGAAACCCTCAGAAAATTATTCACCCACCAGAATACATCCCTTCTTCGAATGGAACGTCTCATGGAAGACATCCTGTTGTATTGTTCTTTTTCAGACATGGAGAAGGCCCGGTCTATGGCCTCTGCAGTGGTCTCTCTGTCGTAGGGATTCACCAATAGTGCATTTTTCTTAAGCTGCGAAGCAGAACCGGCAAACTCGCTCAAGATAAGAACTCCATCATTATTTATGCGGCACGCACAGTATTCCTTGGATACAAGATTCATCCCGTCCTTTAACGAGGTTACCATGGCAATATCTGCCGTTCGATACATGGTTATGAGTTCCTCCCTTGGAACCGATTTGTAAGCATGCCTGATCGGCACCCAGCCGGAAGTGGAAAATTCTCCGTTTATCTGACTTATAATCTGTTCGATATCCCTTTTCAGATCCCGGTAAGCTGGAACATCCTCCCTGCTTGGAACAAGCAGTTGAAAAAGAGTAAGTTTTTCCCTCAGATGCGGATATGTCTCCAAGGCAGTTCTGTAAGCCTGAAGCTTCTGGGGTATACCCTTTGTATAATCCAACCTGTCCACACCCAGAAGAAGCTTGCTTCCCAACATACTTGTCTTAAGCTCGTTCATTTTTGCCTCGACCGCATTGGATGAGGCAATATCGGCAAAGGTCCTGAAATCAATACTTATGGGGAGACTTGCTACTCTGGTAGATCTTCCTAAGGCCTCTACCGTAACGACTGGTCCCCGACCCTGTACTTTCATATGAGGATCAAATATCCTCAGGCAATCTATAAAGTTTCTACGGTCTCTCCAGGTCTGAAAACACACAAGCCTGTATTCCATAAGATCCTTTACCAGTTCCTGCCTCCATGGGAGTTTCAGAAAGATATCCCTTGATGGAAATGTTATATGGAGGAAGAAAAAGCAGTTCCGCTCCACTTTCTTTTCCTTCAGGCTACGAGCCAAGGGTATGAGGTGGTAATCGTTAACCCAAAGAAAATCATTTTGGTTACTATGGCCTATCACAACATCCGCAAAAATATTATTGACATAGTTATAGGCGTTCCAGTAGCGGGGATAAAAATAGCAATTATTTTGCAGATCGTGAAACAGAGGCCATATTATTTCATTGGAAAAACCGTGATAATAGTTATCCACTTCGTCCTGGTTTAACAAGACAGGTATGAGACGATATCCTATTTCTTTTGAAGAAGGGCCCAGAATAGTTTTTAAAACCTTAAGATCGAGGTCTTCTCTGGCTGTGCCTGTCCATCCTATCCAGAAACCACCCCTGTCTTTTATTACAGGACTCAAAGCCGTCACAAGACCGCCAGAACTCTGCCTGGTTTTCCATTCTTCTTCTTCTTCTTCTTTAAATAAAGAAACCGGTAGGCGATTAGATATAACTACAAGCCGCATTCCGTCCTTCAATTATTCCACCTCTCTTTTTACAGCATGTAAAGATCCTTTATTAAAATATGTGCCTTGGAATTTCCATTATTCCCCGAGATAACAAAACGCCTCAATAAAAAAGGATTTTTGCCGTAGGGATTGGTAAGAAGATTTTCTCGTACAAACTGGAAAAGGAAAGTCACCATCTTTTCGTATTTTGCCTTGTGGATATGCATTCAGGTGATCCTCAGGCATCCCCTCTGAACTCTGAAACTATTGAAACGGTTAGTTATATGTAATAATAGTTTTTTTGGACCCAGTTCAATTTCAGATTTGCATTTGCACATTGCTTAAGGACCAGAGAAGTAATTACCTTACTTGATCTTAAGAACGGTAATCAGGATATCCTTCTATTCGTAAACAAAAATTGATCTCTTGATAATTGGGAGGATAATAATTCATAATCTTTTATTTAAGTAATGCTGGACTGAAATCAGTATTACGCAGAGATAGTAGATTAAATAGAACTATTAACAAGAATACCAGAAAAAGAACTTTTTATAAAGGAACATGCTGCTACGTGAACCCGCAATGTGCGTTTGAGGTGGTATATTTCTCTTTGAAACAGGAAAAATGAATAGCCGGGATATAAAATATCGTGGACTGGAAATGATAATATATTTAACTGCCAGTACATGAAAAAGATCAGGGAGAGGAGGTATTTTTTTGAAATACATAGAAAATATTTCAAAAGATCCATGCTTCAACCTCGCTATGGAGGAATATCTTTTTAACAACCTGGAACCTGAAGATGATGGTTATTTTCTTCTATGGCAAAATGAACCGACTATCGTGGTTGGCCGGTTCCAGAACACCCTGGAAGAAATAAATGTAAATTTTGTAAGATCAAGAAAAGTAAATGTGGTCAGACGGATTTCTGGAGGAGGTGCTGTCTATCACGACCATGGAAACCTGAACTATACCTTCATCGTCCATTCCAAAGCAGATACTCCCTTTGACTTTGCCTTCTACACAAAACCCATAGTTGATATTCTCAATACACTTGGAGTAAATGCAGAATTTACAAGCCGTAACGATCTGACCATAGACGGAAAAAAGTTTTCCGGAAATGCCCAGTATATGAGAAAAGGAAGGCTTCTGCACCATGGAACACTTCTTTTTAATTCAGATCTGGATGTCCTGACACAGGCCCTCAATGTTTCAGAAGACAAGTTTCTTTCGAAGGGAATTAAATCAATTCGAAGCAGGGTAACCAACATACTCCCCCATCTTTCCGATGATATGGATATTTCGTCTTTCAAGAAAGTGATACTGGAAAATATTACCCATGACAATGAGGATATTGTTGAAACTGTCCTGCCCCTAGAGGTTATTAAAGATATCAGAGATCTTGCAGAAAACAAATACAGGACCTGGAATTGGAATTATGGTAAATCTCCTGAATTTACGGAAAGAAAGATCCAACGCTTTGACAGTGGCAAAATCGAAGCCCTCATAAAAGTTGAAAAAGGAATAATCCTTAGCTGTAGATTTTATGGAGATTTTTTCGGAAATGGTGATCTGGAAGATATTGAAACCCTGATTACTGGAAAACCCTATAATAAAGACGACATGACAAAGGCGCTGGAGCACGTTCATCTGGGGCATTATTTCAGGGGAGTACAGAAGCCTGACTTTATTGAATTTATGGCACCGTAGATAACAGAAGGGGCCACCTGAGGCGGCCCCTTCTGTTATGGGGTTATGGTAAAAAGGATATGAACTATTTTCGGGGAGGAATATGGATGGCTCCGCCATTGACATCAAGGGCTGCTTCGCCGAGAGCTTCCCCTACTGTGGGATGAGCATGAATGGTAGATACTATCTCTTCCACTGTGGCTTCCAGTCGCAGAGCCAGTGCTCCCTCAACAATAAGGTCGGTCGCCCTTGGCCCGACAATATGAACACCAAGTATTTCATCATATTTCCCATCTACAACGAACTTGATCATACCCTCTGTTTCGTTCATGATCAGGCTTTTTCCATTCGCAACAAGGGGGAACTTCCCTATTTTGACATCATAGCCTTTCTCTCTTGCTTCTTTTTCAGTCAGACCGACACCGGCAATTTCAGGAGACGTGTAGATACACCCTGGATTGGTCCTGTAATCCATTTTTGTTTTATGACCCATGATATTTTCTGCTGCAACTTCTCCTTCATGAGAAGCCACATGGGCGAGCATGACAGGGCTGGAACAGTCTCCTATGGAATATATGCCTGGTTTGTTCGTGCAGAGATATTCATCTACCACGATGCGGCCACGATTCATTCTGATACCGATATTATCAAGGCCAAGTCCATCGGTCACCGGCCTTCTGCCAATTGCAACCAGTGCCTTGTCTGAAGTTATGCTGATATCTCCATCAGAAGTACTTACTGAAACAACCACTGATTCACCATGTTTACTGAATCCTGTTACTTTTGATCCGGTATGGAATTTCACACCCTTACGGGAAAGGGAAGCTTTAATTACCTTGATTATATCTTCATCAATATTGGGTAATATCTCCGGAAGCATCTCTACTATGGTCACTCTTGTTCCCAGACTGGCAAAGATGGAAGCAAATTCCACACCGATCACTCCACCGCCGATTATGGTCATGGAAGATGGTACTTCCTTAAGGGAGAGGGCCTCATTGCTGGAGATAACACCATCGTTTTCTATACCAGGGATTGGAGGCATGGATGGTTCGGACCCAGTAGCTATGATGAAATTATCGGCAACAATGGACTGTTCTCCTGCAACTGAGCTTACCCGTATCTCATTTTCAGATATGAAGGATGCTTCTCCTTCAATTATCTTCACATTGTTTTTGGTAAGAAGGGTTTTTACACCGCCAACAAGCTGACCGACTATGCTGTCTTTTCTTTTCATTAGAGAGGTCCAGTCTACTCGGATATTATCTGCCATCAGTCCGATCATAGATCCCTCTTTTACTGCGTTGTACAACTCTACTGTATGGAGAAGTACCTTGGTGGGAATGCATCCCACGTTAAGACATGTACCGCCAAGATATTTTCTGTCTACAATGGTAACATCAGCACCAAGGCGGGAAGCCCGGATGGCAGCGACATAACCGCCAGGTCCTGCTCCTATAACAACAATCTTCTTCCTGTCAGTGATTTCTTTAAGGGGCTTTTTTTCAACTTCTTCAGAAAGAGAGGATTCCTCATCAGCCGTTTTCTGCTGAGGCGCCTGGACCTGATCCTGCACAGGTTCCTCAGGTATTTCATCTCCCAGAACCTCTCCAGGCTCGGATATGATAGCAAGCGATTCTGCAACTGCTGCTGAACCACCTTCAGAGATCACTATCCTTGCTAATATTCCGCTTTCCTGAGCTTCAACCTCGTAGGACAGTTTATCTGTTGCTACTACTAAAAGGATCTCGCCTTTTTCAACGGAATCTCCTTCATTCTTTCTCCACTCCGAAATAGTGCCCTCAGTCATTGTGAGACCTAATTTGGGCATGGTTATAGTTGTTGCCATTTTATAAATGATCCTCCTTGATAAAATTGGAAGCAAATCGTTTCCGGATTAGAATAAGACCTTCCCTGGTCCGGGATCTCCGGTATATACGGCCCTGACCAGGGAAGGGATATCTAGACCATGAGCAGATAGGGATTCTCGATAAGTTCCTTGATCCTGGCAAGGAACTTTGCTGCATCTGCACCATCAAGAATACGATGATCAGCAGTAAGACCGATCATTGAAATGGGCCGGATCTCGACAGCACCATCAATAGCTACAGGTTTTTCGACAATAGCATTTACTGCCAGAATACAGGCCTCGGGCGGGTTGATAATGGGCGTAAAATCATGCATTCCGAACATTCCGAGGTTAGAGATAGTGAAAGTGCCACCCTGCATATCATCCATACCCAATTTGTTATTCCTTGCTTTATCAACAAGAGCATCGGTTACAGAAGCGATCTCGTAAATGCTTTTGGACTGCACACTTTTAACATTGGGAACAAGGAGACCACCCGGAACGGCTACAGCAAGTCCTATATTAACTTCATCATGAAGGATATACTCCTGGGTCCCTTGATCATAACTGGCATTTGCCATGGGATTCTCCATAAGAGCCTTTGCACAGACCTTCATGAGCATATCGTTAAAAGAAACCTTGGCGCCTCTGTCCGAGACTTCTTTTTTGATCTTGCTCCGGAAGGATATGAATTCGGAAAAATCCACTTCAATGTTAAAGACAACCGAGGGAATTGTTGAGGCACTGTGAGTCATACGCTCCGCAATGATCTTTCGCATTGGAGAAAGAGGGACCCTTTTTTCTCCTGATACGGAAAGAACTGGTGATTTTCCTGGTTGAATTTTACTGCTTGATTTTTCAGCAATAGTTCCAATCCCCGCAGCCTGCAGTACATCTTCTTTCATGACTCTTCCATCCTTACCTATGGAAGCAAGATCAACACCAAGATCTTCAGCCATTCTGGAGGCAACGGGAGTTGCCTTTGCGATACGGCCTTTCTGTGCTTCCAGGTAAAGGAGAACATCCTGGTTCACTGTTCTCCCGTCAGGTCCGGTACCTGGAATATCCGTTATATCAAGCCCGCCATCCCTGGCTGTTCTCTTCGCAAGAGGAGATGCCTTGAACTTTTGCGCGACCTTCATAACATCGTCTTTCACTACTCTGCCTTCAGGACCGGTACCATAGATAACGGAGAGATCAAGATTGAATATACGTGCCCATTTTCTGGCAAGGGGAGAAGCCTTAATCGGTCCGGATGAAACAGGAAGGGGTTCAGGCCTTTGTTCTGCTAATTCTGCAACTGGCACTTGCATTATGGCAACTTCATCGGTTTGCCCGGTTTTCACAACCTCTTCAGCCTGAGCTGTTTCGATCACTTCGCCCTGTTTTCCTATTACTGCAATATTATCCCCTACAGGAACAGTCTCACCTTCTGAAACAAAGATTTCAAGTAATATACCATCTTCCGGAGCTTCTATCTCATAGGTCAACTTATCGGTGGCCACAACAAGGATGATCTCGCCTTTCTTAACCTCATCCCCTTTACTCCTTGACCAGGATGAGACTGTTCCTTCAGTCATGGTCAAACCCAGTTTGGGCATAGTTACAAGTGTAGCCATGCTTAGTCCTCCTTATAGCGTTTCTTCATCTGATGCATATTCCGGCACAACCGGCCATTTCTTATACAAAATACTTTATCAATCCATCAGGAATCTTTAACATGTAATTATTACAATACAGGAAGTATTCAGGATAATCCCTTATTCCTCAAGCCAGGGATCGAGTATGACCTTACATGCCTTTCCCTGCTTTAACAACTCAAAACCCTTACCGTATTGTTCAAGGGGTAGAACATGTGTAACTATAGGTTTAAGATCAAGCAGATCTCCTGCCATGAGATTCTCCATAACTGTCCATGTTTCAAACATTTTTCTGCCATGGATTCCGACTATTTTGGCTTCCTTGAAAATCACTTCAGAAACAAGATCGATTTCAAGGGGTCTCGACGGGAGTCCGATAAGGGCTACCCTTCCTCCCTTGCGGAGAAATTTAAAACCATCGGAGATGGCCTTGACATTGCCAGATGCATCTATAAAAGAGTCCACTCCCACTCCATCCGTTATTTCCATAACAGCAGAAACAACATCACAATTCATGGGATTCAATATACTGGTTGCGCCCAGTTCTTTGGCTATAGCCAGTCTATCTTCGGAAACATCAGTAACGATGATCCTGTAAGCCCCCATAGTCTTAAGAGCAGTGACCACTCCGAGTCCAATGGGGCCGCACCCTATCACGGCTACGTTGGAACCAGAACAGACCACTTCCTGGGCCGCCCTTACACTTGTACCCAGAGGCTCCATCATTGCCCCGAACTCCCATGGTATCTCTTCAGGGATCCTTCTGGCACATATTTCCGGGAGAATTGCATATTGCGCAAAACATCCATTACAGTGGACACCGAAAAGGATCATGTTGGCACAGATATGCTGTTCCCCGTTCTTGCACTGATAGCATTTGCCGCAAGGGGCATGTGTTTCTCCCGAAACTCGATCTCCAGGGAAAAGACTTTCTACTCCAGATCCTGTTTTCACAACTTCACCGCTGAATTCATGCCCCATTACCTGGGGAAGGGCTCTTACTGCTTTCTGCGCCCATTCATTCCATTCATAGATATGGACATCAGTACCACAGATGGCTGTCGCTTTGACTTTCACCAATACTTCTTTTGGTCCTGGTTCGGGGATATCCATATTTTGAAGCACAGCCCCTGGTTCTGCAGTCGCCTTTACGACTGCTTTCATTTTACCCATGAAGAAATTACCCCTTTCTATCAGTTATCCCGCATTATTCCTCCGTCAACATCAGTTATTTCACCAGTTACGTGGCTGGCAAGATCAGAGGCTAGAAAGACCACCATATTGGCAATATCCTGGGGTTTCCCAAATTTACCCAGGGGCACACCACTCAAGATACGTTTTCTGTTCTCTTCATCAAGGCCATTGAGCATTGAGGTTTCAATGGGACCAGGGCAGATTGCGTTAACATTGATACCGAATTTTCCGGCTTCT
This sequence comes from Acetomicrobium hydrogeniformans, assembly GCA_016841745.1. GTDB lineage: Bacteria > Synergistota > Synergistia > Synergistales > JAFGMB01 > JAENYO01. The sequence goes on along the minus strand of JAENYO010000007.1, from coordinate 105,490 downwards.
CTGGCAAGCCCCTTGGTAAGGGCAATTACCCCAGCCTTTGAAGTTCCGTAAAGAGTATTCCCGAAGAAACCTCCGCCTTTTTTACCAGCTATGGAAGCGATATTAACTATCTTTCCATATTTCTGTTCTATCATTACAGGCAATACGGCAAAACAGGTGCTGTAAACACCTTTGAGATTTACCGCCATGATAAGGTCCCAGTCTTTTTCGGAAGTTTCCAGAAAGGGCTTGGGTGAAACTATTCCTGCATTGTTCACAAGTATATCTACACTGCCAAGTTTGCTGTGTATATCATCAATAATGCCTTTGATCCGTCCCATATCTGTTACATCTGCTTGATATACCCAGGCTTCTCCACCCTTTTCAAGGATGGCATTCTTTGTTGAATTTGCACCTTCTTCGTTCATATCTAGAATAACCACCCTGGCACCACATTCGGCAAGGGAAATGGCAATAGCCTGTCCTATGCCTCTTGCTGCCCCGGTAATCACTGCAACTTTCTCGGAGAAATTAAATTCCATTGTCAAACCTCCAGGTAAAATGACATATCCAGAATCTTTGAAGATCAATCGCGCATGATCCCGCCATCAACATCAAAGATCTCGCCAGTAACATGACTGGCCATATCCGACGCAAGGAACATGACCACATCACCGACCTCCCGTGGCTCACCAAATCTGGCAAGTGGAGTACCTGCTATGATGGCTTTCTTATGCTCTTCCGGGATAGGATCACTCATGGTAGTCTTTATAACACCAGGACATATGGCATTGGCATTGATGCTATGGGGACCACCCTCCCGGGCCAGCCCCTTTGTAAGTCCTATTACTCCGGCCTTGGAAGCAGCATAGATAGCTGTTCCCCTGAATCCGCCTCCAAGCTTCCCTGCAATTGAAGCGATATTGACTATCTTCCCGCTGCCATTCCGGATCATGTGGGGAAATACGGCGTTGCAGGTATTAAAGGTACCCTTTAAATTTATTCCCACAATAAAATCCCAATCCTTTTCGTTGCATTCGGCAAAGGGCTTACCACTTGAAACTCCCGCATCATTTACCAGAACATCAATGTGACCAAATTTATCAATGATCTTTTCAATACACAGCTGAACATCATGATACAGAGAGATATCAAGGGGAAGGAAGGAAACCTTCCGCCCCGTTAATGTAAGCTCATTAGTGGTCTGCCGGGCCGATGATTCGTCCAGATCAAGGATGACAACAGTTCCATTGGACTCGGCAAAGGCTTCAACAATACCTCTTCCTATCCCTCGACTGCCTCCGGTCACTACTATGACCTTTCCTGAAAAATCCATACCCAGTGAAGCCATTGCTATTCATCCTTTCCGTAAATGTTAAAAAGGGGAAATTCCGTTTCGTCATCAAAAGCCCTGGTAATCGTCACATCATCAAAGGCCTGGATCATTATTTCCATTGTGCTCATAACAGGATTGCCACCTTCCACAAAATGAGCCCCATGGAACCCCTGGTCCGGATCGGAGAGAACACCATGAAGATGAACAACGGTCTCTCCGCTATCTTCATAAACACCGATCATACCGCTTCCGCAAATGAATTCCAGGGGCCCTTCAACGTCAACAGGATCACCATATTTCGCATTCATTTTCGTCTTGGGATCAGGCAGGGCCCACACAAAACGGGCTCTGGAAAGGCTACCATGCATGGCTGTAATGCAACCGGCTGTAACACCATGCTCCTTACAGACCGCGACCAGTCCCGTTAAAAGGTCAGTTCCGGGTAAAAGTCTTACGGCGATCTGCCTTGCCTTTACTTCTCGTGAGGAAAAACGGATATTGTCCATCATAAGTCCCTTCTATCAGAACATTTTTCTGATAGCATCAGCTATCTTCTGGGGCGTTACCCTATAAGCCATCTCCAGAGGCTTGGCAAACGGTACGGGAGTAAAGGGTGCACCGACCCTCACGATCGGAGCATCAAGGTAATCGATACCTTCCTCTGCCACTATTGCTGAGATCTCTGCTCCAACTCCACCCTGCTTGACCGCCTCATGGGCTATGACCAGCCTGCTGGTCTTGGCTACAGATTCAAGAATGGTATCCTTATCGATGGGGGAAATGGTCCTCAGGTCCACGCACTCAACACTGATGCCCTCTTTTCCCAGCATCTGTGCTGCCTCAAGGGCATGGTTGAAACACAGGGAATAGGAAACAAGGGTAACATCAGAACCTTCCGTGACAACCTTGGCCTTGCCGATGGGTGTAAAATATTCTTCTTCAGGAACCGGTCCCTTACGGCTGAAAAGACTTTTATGTTCAAAATAAATAACAGGATTATCATCCCGGATAGCCGATTTCAGAAGACCTTTAGCATCTGCCGGATTAGAAGGGATAACGACTTTAAGACCGGGAACATGCATAAACCAGGATTCGAGACTCTGGGAATGCTGGGCTGCAGCCTGATTGATCAATCCATCAGGAGCACGAAGAACCATGGGTACGGTCTTCTGTCCACCAAACATGTAATGGATCTTGGCCATCTGGTTGAATATTTCATCCATGCATACTCCCACAAAATCAGCAAAATGCATGTCAGCGATGGGCCTCATCCCAGCAAGGGCTGCTCCAACGCAGGCCCCGACAATAGCAGTTTCCGTAATAGGAGTATCTTTGACCCTGTCGGAACCGAATTTTGCAGGAAGACCTTTAAACTGGCCAAAAATACCGCCCTGTCTTGCTATATCTTCTCCCATGACAAAAACTGTTTCATCACGGGTCATTTCCTCATCCATTGCCTCAAGAGTGGCCTGGGAAAAAGTAATTTCTCTCATTTCAATCACCGTCCCTATACATAAAGATCCTGGTAAAGTTCAGCGGGGTCTGGTTCCGGAGCCTGCATGGCAAAATCCACCGCTTCTTCGATAATTTTCCTGGCATTGCTCTTTATCTCGTCGAGTTCAGCCTGGGACATCACTTTTTCTGCCAGAACCCTTGTTTCAAAACGAGTGATAGGATCATTCTCTGTGAAGACCTTCTGCACTTCTTCCTTGGTCCTGTACATTTCAGGGTCACCGACAAAATGACCTCCGATACGGTAGGTCTTGCATTCAAGAAGGGCGGGGCCTTCTCCTTTTCTTATATTCTCAATCAGGCCCTTTGCCGCCTCGTATACTGCAAAAACGTCATTTCCGTCAACGATGACACCAGGCATACCATAACCCTGGGCTCGGTCAGCAATATCTTCTACAGAGGTCGTCGTTCTGTAAGGAGTGGTAGAAGCCCACTGGTTGTTCTCACATACGAAAAGGACCGGAAGTTTCCAGGCAGCAGCCATGTTCGCGGCTTCATGGAAGGTACCACGGTTGGAAGCACCATCTCCGAAGAACACCACTGCGATCTCTTTTTTTCCCATCATCTTGTTCGCAAGGGCAGAACCTGTGGCCAGAGTGTATCCTCCACCAACTATTCCATTTGCACCAAGCATTCCTACGCTAAAATCAGCGATATGCATGGAACCGCCTTTCCCTTTGCAGAATCCGGCCTTTTTGCCAAAGATCTCTGCCATCATCCTTTTAGGATCGGCACCCTTGGCTATGGTGTGACCATGTCCCCTGTGAGTAGTCTGGATATAGTCCTTTTTCGTAAGGTTGGACATGATTCCGGTTCCCGTCGCCTCTTCCCCGATATAGACATGAACAAATCCGGGGATCACACCAGCCAGGAATTTCTCCTGGATATTCTGTTCAAAAAAACGTATCTTGGACATAACGTCATAAAAATGATTAAGAAGTTCCTTATCATATTTTTTGATGGAGGACGGAGTCTTCTTTGTTACAGGTTTAGCGCACATACAATTACCTCCTTAACATTCTTCCCTTGAAGAATCGATTATCAGCTTGCTACTGATGGCAGCCACATAACAATCTGGGGCCAGATAATACACAGGGTAAGGCCCAATGCCTGAAGAGTCACGAATGGAGCAACTCCCCAGTAAATCTCCTGAGTCGTTACTTGAGGTGGCGCTACTCCCTTGACGAAGAAAATTGCATATGCAAAGGGCGGGGTCAGGAATGACATCTGAAGATTGATACTGATAAGAAGTACAAAGTAGAGGGGGTCGAGACCAATATGTATAGCAATGGGAAGGAATATGGGAACAACAATGTAGACTATCCCTATCCAGTCAAGGAACATTCCAAGGATAAATACAGTAAACATCATTACAAATATAATTCCCCACTTCCCGAGACCCAATCCGAGAAGCATTGATTCGATAAGGGCTCCGCCCCTCATGAAGAGGAACACGGAAGTGAACATGGAAGCACCAACAATAACAAAGAACACCATTGAAGTGACCTTGATAGTTTCTACTACAGCATTCCTTAAGGTAGTCCAGTTAAGATTACTATAAGCAGCGGCTATTATCACCGCGCCCAATGCACCAAGGGCTGAAGCCTCTGTGGGGGAGGCTACTCCGAAAAGGATAGAACCCAGAACAGCAATAAGCAGCGCCAGAATAGGGAACATGTACTTTATCGTATTGATAATCAATTTTCCCTTGACTGCATCTCTTTCCACTGTAGAAATGGCTGGTGCAACTGAAGGCTGGAGCCAGCATCGAACAATTATGTAGGTAATGTACAGGGTGGAAAGAAGAAGTCCCGGTACAAGTGCTCCGGCAAAAAGTTTTGCTACAGAAAGGTTGGTCATGGGGCCAAGTACTACCAGCATTATGCTTGGAGGTATGAGGATTCCCAGAGTACCTCCCGCACATACTACTCCCGTCGAAAGGCCATGATCATAGTTCTTTTCCAGCATGGCAGGCATGGCCATAAGGGTCATGGTGGTTACGGAAGCAGCGATAACACCTGTACAGGCTGCAAAAAGGGTGCTTATTATTATTGTAGTAAGAGCAAGACCTCCCCGTATGGGGCCAAGAAAGAGATACATGGTATCAAAGAGTTTCTCCGCCGCTCCGCTCTTTTCAAGGATACATCCCATAAAAACAAAGAGTGGTACAGCTATCAAAACTTCGTTCTGCATAGTACCAAAGGTATTCTGCATAAAGAGGTTCAGCATTACCGGCCCCCTGTACCAGACACCAAAGGCAATTCCAAGGAACATCATGGCAAAAGCGAGACGGACTCCCGTCATTACCATCAAAATAAGAATAACTAACATTGAAACTGCAAGAATTTCAGGACTCATTATGCTTCTTCTCCTTTAACCGCCATACGAAGATTCCTGACAAGCTCCACCAGTCCCTGCATACCCAGCATCAGAAAACCGATGGGGATCATGGTTTTAACAGGACCCGCCGGGAAATGCCAGAGAGTTGTGGAAAGATACTCATTTGTCGTCCATGCCCGAGCCGCGAACTGAACACCCTTCCATGTAAGGACACCCATAATGGGACAGAAAAGGACTGCGTAAAAAAACGCGTCATACCAAGCCTGTACTCTCTTAGGAAGATACGAGAAGATTATGTCTATTCTCACATGTCTTTTATGGAGCATGGTATAACCTCCGCCAAGAAGGAACATGGCGCTGAAAAGCATCCAGGCCGTATCATAAACCCAGTCGGTAGGGTTATTGAAAACGTACCTTATCAATACTTCATAAACAACTACGGCATTAAGGGGAATTACCAGCCAGGCGCCAATCATTCCGCCTTTTTCATTTACCCACTCAATGAAGTCTAACAATCCCATACAGCAACCTCCATTGTTACTGAGGTTTCCCCGGGAGGACAACACCCTCCTGGGGAAACCTCAGTTAAGATCACAAAATGTCTAACTTCTGTTAACTTAACTGCTGAGCTTTATTTATCAAATTTTGTAAAGTTATAGAGATCCTGATAGGAAGCAAGGAATTTCTTCTGTGATTCCCAGACCTTTTTGAACATAGGATCTTTTGCTGATTTCTCATCAAGGATCTCATAGGCAATCTTTAAAGCGATCCCCTGATCAGCAGGGGAAAGCTTATTGATCTCCACTCCGGCGGCCTTGACCTGGTCGAAGGCCTTGATGCTGTCAGACCAGAATTTTGCATAGCCTTCAAAGCTTGCCGAAACAGCTGCGTTCTTGACGATCTCCTTGAGATCATCAGGAAGGGCATTATACTTATCCGTGTTGATAATAAGCTGGAATACGTTTGATCCCATATGAATAGGGGGACCCATGAGATATTTGCATACTTCATGCAGTCCAAGTGCAACGTCCATGCTCGGGAATGCAAATTCTGCAGCATCGATAACTCCTCTGCGGAGAGAAGGAACAACCTCGCCGCCACCAAGAAGTACAACAGAGGCGCCAAGTTTCTGCCAGAGTTCCATGCTCAGACCTGCAGACCTGACTTTAAGACCTTTGATATCGCCAAGGGTCTTGACCGGCCGGGTAGACCATATCCCTGATTCTGGAGGAGTAAGACCCAGGGGGAAGACCTTGATGACATCGCCATACATTTCCTGCTCAAGGGCTGAACCTTCATCACCGTACATCCATACAAGAAGGTCGTTGGTCTCAGTAACACCTGCTGGGAGGGTATAGAAAAGGTCGCCCGCAGGATACTGGCCCTTCTGCCAGGCAGGAGTATTCTGACCGCAGTCAAGAACACCATCTCGAACAGATTCAAAAACAGCAGGTCCGGGAACGATCTCGCCGGAACCATGCATTTCTATCTTGAGCCTTCCGCCGCTCATGGCTTCCACTTTGTCTGCCCACATTGGGAAATACATACCTACAGGAAGAGTCACGGGGAAGCAGCTCTGACCTACCCACACTATGGGTTTATCTGCTGCAATAGCGGTACCGGAACCGAACATAACGAAAGTCATCAGAAGTGCAATTACAAAGATAGCAAAACCTTTTTTCATTATCTCATACCTCCTCTTGATAAAAAGCTGTTAAGTTTCTTATCCTCACGCCATATCTTTGCCAAGCATATAGTCCTTGCTTCACCTCCTTAAAAGAAACAGAGACAGATACTATTTTCAAAGTAAACGTGTCTTGGCTCCTTTCAGATGGACATCCATCTCCCTGATAGCTCGTTCAAGGTCGCCCTCTTTCATCGCTGTCAGAATAAGTGAATGCTCTTTAACAAAAAGCTTCATATTATCGACAGATTCAAGCATTTTATAATTAACAGAATAAAGCCTGTCCCTGAGGTTTGCCATGTACTCAATGATCATTGGATTACCATAACGCCTGAAGAGGAACTCGTGGAATTCCCTGTCTGATCGGAGAAACCCGGGGGTATCCATTTCCAGGATACATGAAAGCTGCTGGTCTATTACAGCGGACAGATACTGTATATCCGCTGTGTTCAGGTTACCGGAGAGTTCACGGACAACGAACTCTTCAAGGGCTATTCGCATATCATAAATATCACGAACTTCCTGAACTGAAGTTTCAGTTACCACTATTCCCCTATTAGGCAATACCTTTAGAAAACCTTCCGCCTGAAGCTGCTGGAGTGCTTCTCGAATAGGGGTCCGACTCATTTCAAGCCTTTTGGAAAGGGAATTTTCGGAAATGCTGTAATTTCCGGCAAAATCCTGATCTGTGATCAGCCTTTTGATTTTCTGGTAGGCAATAGTTTTCTTGCTTTCTTTTGGTTTCAAATTAATCCCCCTCAAAAAAAAACGAGCATAACTTGCATACAGGTTGAATACAACTAAAAAAACAACAATAGAATATTCTTTCAATTCTTTTTTGTCAAGTAGCCCATCAAGTAGTTGCTAAAGTTGTAAAATTGCTTTTAATACTGAATAAGTTAGAAAAATAATGTAGTTAATGAATTCACACATTTGAAATAAGCATATCTTTAATGGAGATATTGACATCATTCAACCTATGAATAAAACTTACCTTAGTAAAGAAAAAACGGGTTCTTTTATCCCTGGAAGGAGGGAGTATCTCTGAAACATCAAGTATTACAAATCCATACAGACGATAATGTGGCTACTGCCCTGACAGATATCACCGCAGGGGATAGGGTTATTGGCTCGCTAGGGGGGAAGAACTTTCCTGTGCTGGCAAGTGAAAACATTCCCTTCGGCCACAAGATAAGCCTTTCAGATATTTCAAAAGGAATGGAAGTTATAAAATATGGACAGATCATCGGAAAGGCCTCTATGGAGATCAGTAAGGGAAAGCATGTACATGTTCATAATCTTGAAAGTTTGCGGGGACGTGGCGACCTGGAGGTAGAGACTGAATGAAACTGTACGGATATATCAGAGAAAATCATACTGCAGGCATAAGGAATCACCTTCTCATAATACCTTCGTCTGTCTGTGCCTCCACCATTTCTTCAAGGATAGCAGATCAGGTTTCGGGAGCAATATCCCTTCCCAATCAACATGGATGTGCCCAGATAAGACCAGACCTGGATCTTACATTCAGAACCCTTGCCGGGTTTGGGAAAAACCCGAATGTCGGAGCTGTAATTGTTATCGGTCTGGGATGTGAAAGTCTGAAGGCAGAGGAACTTGCCAGGGAAATAAGCAAATCCGGCAAACCTGTAGAGTTTCTGGAGATCCAGAGTTGCGGAGGCACCCTCTCCACCCAGGAAAAGGGCCTGAGAACGGCGGCACTTCTCAGTCAGACTCTTTCACTGGCAAAACGGGAACAGATAAGCTTCGGAGATATAGTCCTTGGTCTGGAGTGCGGGGGATCTGATACAACTTCAGGCCTTGCTGCCAATCCCGCACAGGGTCATGTGTCAGATAAGCTTGTAGATAATGGCGGCACATCTCTTCTTTCTGAAACCACGGAATTGATAGGTGCTGAACATCTACTTGCAAAACGCGCTTTAAATAATACTATCTCAACAAGGTTGATGGAGATAGTTGAAAATTGTGAAAGAAAGGCAAAGAGCATGGGTGTGGACTTGAGGGGTAGCCAGCCGACACCCGGAAACATAGCTGGAGGTTTGAGCACCATAGAAGAAAAATCCCTGGGCTGCATATATAAAGGTGGAACACAACCCCTTTCTGGAGTTCTGGATTATTCCGAACCTCCATCTGCTAAAGGTCTGTACATGATGGATACCCCGGGACAGGACATAGAATCAATAACAGGCATGGTAGCGGGAGGAGCACAAATAGTACTGTTCACAACTGGAAGAGGTACCCCTACAGGATGTCCCATAGCACCTGTTATCAAGATCACTGGAAACCCGGGAACCTACAGGATAATGGAGGAAAATATCGATATTAACGCCGGAACCATAATTGAGGGATCAGAGACGATCCAGAAAGTAGGAGAAAGGATCTGGCTTGAAATGATCGAAGTCATTAACGGGAAGCTCACAAAATCCGAGAGCCTGCTTCACCGTGAATTCGGGATACACAAACTTACTTCTACACTTTAGAAAAGATATCTTGAACAGGGAGGGGATTCAGGTAGCATCATTATGAAGAGGATTTACGAACTTCTTTCATGTTAAAAAGGATAAAATCGGTTTTTTCATCATAAACTCTTTCCAGTGCAAGGTCAGCAAAAGACTGGATAACTATTTCCATTGTAGCCAGAACAGGTGTTGATCCGTTATCCACAATGTGACCAGCAACGGGTTCCATTTCATCAGTACCTACCGTACCATGAAGATGTACACTTATCTCGCCATCCTTAAGGCCTATCATTCCCTGCGCACCCACGAGTTCAAGAGGCCCTTCTATCGTTATTGGTTCAAAATACCTGGCCCCTGTTTCAGAAGTCGGATCGGGGGTAACGCAGACAAGAGTAACAGACCAGAGACTTCCCAGCATGGTTACAATATTTCCTGCGGTAACACCCTTTAATTTGCAGATCTCTCTTATACCTTCAAAAATATCCTTACCGGGAAGCAGCCGTGCCACAACTGTTTTTGAAATATTCGTTTCTACAGCATAAAAAGACTGGGACTCCAAAGTAATTCTCCCCTCCCCATCACGTTAGCCGGAAAAAACAGCATAATTCTACCACAGAAAATAACCAGGTTTCAGAACTTCATTACAAACATGTTATCGAAGATAACCTAAAATCCCACCTGCAGATACTTAGAGCTTTAAATCCTGAATATCATCTCTGGAACTTAGGCAACTATTGTATGGAAGTGAAAGACTGTTCCTCTTTTTGTGAACCAATTTCCTTCAATTGATCATTAAGCTTTTTCCCTATCTCGAAGTATTTCATCTCGACTTTCCTGAGTTCTTTGGCATCGGTTTCATATTCCTTCCTCGGATAGACTTCTCCTCTGCTCTTTTCATGGAGTTTCCTGCAGATCAACTTCAGGCTGGTCATAGCATCCAGGAAAGCTGAAGAATAAGCTCTCAGGGTAATGAGGAACTGCCCTTCCATGCTCTCATTCTCTGGTTTAAGGGAGCGAATAAGGTTTTTGACCTGATCGACCTCATTCTCCATTTCCGCAAGACGTTCAACATGGGACAAATAATGTATGGGTCTGAAAATTCCCGGGATAGGAAGGCTTTTACGAATTGAGGGTTTAAAAACATCATCTTCTATAGATACATATTCCTTTATGAGATCATTGACCTTCCGTGCAACCAGGCTCGTTTCACTGTTCATAGTTCAGCCTCCTGTTCTTTTCTTTAATCATGTTTCGGTATAATTTCATCAAGAATAGATGAAAGTTTCTCAAAAAGACCTTCAAGCTCTAAAAGGTATTCCCGGGAATTAAGCAGGGATGGGTCTCTTTGTGATCTCTTCCGCAAATCCTCTGCTCTTTGTTTCGCAAATTCCAGTCTGCGGAGAAGAGCTTCAACTTCCTCTTTCTGTTCATGTTCCAGATTTACAAGCTCACATCTGACTGTATTGAGTATTTCTCCGGCTACGGCAACCGCATTATCGGTTTCCCTTGCAGGAAAGGGAAGATCCTCTGTCATCCGGACCTCTTCTAAGGAAAGGAATGATACCAGGAATATCACCCCGATAACCAAGATACACAAAAATACAGCAGTGTAAAACATTTTTCTACTCATTAATATAGAACTTCCTTTTACACAAATATCCTGTTTTCTGATATTCTCACAAAGGGAAGCGGATTGTAAAGGCCATATTCCTGATAAGCATAAGATGGTATCCCCCGCTCAATATAAATGTCGCAAGAAAAAACGAAAGCACATAATATACACAGCTATGACCCTCGGCCCAAAGAACCATGACACTAATTTCAGCATATTTCGCAAGTATATCAACCAGTTCATAGTAAAGAAGGATTCAATGAAAGGCTATATATCTGGGAGCAAGATCCAGGCATACCTTAATGGCCTCTTCCATGTTTAGAGGATTGGCAATCCCTTGCCAGGCTATGTCAAAGGCCGTACCATGATCCACAGAAGTCTTGATAAAGGAAAATCCCAGGGTCACGCTCACTGTTCGGTAAAAATCATATGTTTTTGACGCGATATGCCCCTGATCAAGATAAAGAGAAACAACCGCATGTATTTTCCCTCAAGGGCAAAATAGAACACGCTGTCCGCGGCAACAGGACCCACTGCCTTTATCCCCCTGTTCCTTGCCATCCGGATAGCCGGTGTCAGGATATTTTCTTCCTCTTTTCCAAAAAGTCCTCCATCAGAAACGTGGGGAGTCAGGGCAACAAGGGCGATAGCGCCGGGTTCTTCTCCTATTGACCTGATGCATTTTTGTGCCATTTCAAGGGAATGAGCAACATCTTCAGCATTGAGAGCCTGTATTGTCTTCAGAAGGGAAAGGTGGCGGGGTTGAAAAAATATCTTCAACCGGTCAACGATGAACATGGTATAACTTTTTTCAGTCCCGGTCATCTCAGAGAACATTTCAGTGTGACCAATATAATGATCACCTGCAGCCTTTATGGCTTCCTTGTTGATTGGTGTAGTGGTTATTCCCTGAGCTTTCCCGTCCATACAGATAGATCACCAACCACCACGGGGGGAAAACTCCGTTCTTCCGTTTCCTGCTATCTGCAAGAGACCTGAGGACGATCTCCGGTCCAACTCCCTCCGGATCCCCGATGGGAATGAAAATGATTTTAGAATCCATGCTAATGAATCTCTTTCCGCAGAATCTGGCTTAGATCATTACAGCTTTTACCATGTTACGGAAATTACAAGGGCTTGGTTGAACCAGATATTTCTTATTTGTGTCTTAGTGACTATGGTATCATCATCTTGAATTCAGATAACTCAAAAAATTCATACGAGGTGAGATATATGGTAAATGTACTGGAAAACAGGATACAGCTCGCCAACCTGCCAACCCCTATTCAAAAACTGGAAAGATTATCTGAACTGTTCGGAGGTCCTGAGATATATATAAAAAGAGATGACCTTACCGGAATAGGATTTTCAGGTAACAAGATACGTAAACTCGAATATTGCGCCTATGCTGCAAGAGAAAGGGGATGCGATCTCCTCATAACATGCGGAGGTATCCAGTCAAACCATGCCCGCGCTACGGCAGCAGTGGCAGCAAAACTGGGAATGAAATGCCATCTTGTCCTCAACGGCAATCCTCCTGAAATCGCGGAAGGGAACCATTTTCTCGATATGATGTTCGAGACAGATATAAGCTACGTAAGTAACTGTGAACTCAAGGATCTGGAAAAAGAAATCCTTCGAATAGCCGAAACATCCAAAAATAAAGGATATAAACCGTATATGGTCCCCCTGGGAGCATCCGATGCTACCGGTTCCCTCGGCTATATAAGAGCTGTAAAGGAAATGAAAAAACAGTTTTCTGATATGGGCTTCATTCCTGACCATATCATCAGTGCTGCCGGTTCAGGGGGTACCATGTCAGGACTGACAGCAGGTAAGGCTCTTTTTGATCTATCTTCAAAAATAACCGGTTTCAGCGTAGCTTTTGAAAGGGTCTCCCTGGATACAAAGATCAAAGGGGTTATCAGGGAAATCCAGGAAAAATACTTTCCAGAGATAATTCTGGATCTTGCAGATTTTGATATTATCGACAGCTATGTGGGAGAAGGCTATACAAAAACTGACCTGAAACAACTTGAACTGATAAAAAAGGTAGCAGGCCTGGAAGCCATCCTCCTCGACCCTACCTATACAGGTAAGGCAATGTTCGGTCTTTCCAGAGAAATAGAAAAAGGGACCTTTAGAAAGGGAGAAAAAGTACTTTTTCTCCACACAGGAGGAGTTTTCGGACTATTCCCATACCGGGAAATGCTCCAGAAAGAATATAAGCTGATCGGTTAATATTTTCTGAATTTTGTTTGAATACCTCGGATGACAATCCTTTAGGAACTTGCCATATCTTTGGTTCAAGGAGGTTTTTTCATGTTGCTCCGTCCCACAACAATGAAGGTAAACACCAATAATCTACGTTTGAATTACCGGAACACCAGAAAGTTAATCCCTGCCTCCTGCAATATCATTGCAGTAGTAAAGGCAAATGCCTACTCCCAGGGACTTGTTGAGGTGGCAAAGATTTTCTCAGAAGAAGGGTGCAAGTTTTTCGCCGTGGCAACACCCGAAGAAGCCCTCGAACTTCGACATTCGGGTCTTGACTGTAACATCCTTGTTATGGCGGCGTCCGTTCCAGTTGCTTGTCAGGAATACGTAAAGCATGATATTACAGCAGCATGCAGCAATCCAGACTTCCTCCACCAAATGAATGAAGCCGCATTACAAACAGGACAAAAAGGAAAGATTCACCTCAAATTTGACACCGGACTTGGGAGAACCGGTTTTTTCGAAGAAGATGTACCTTCGATTTTGAGAAACCTTGATAATTTGAATAATATAAGTGTTACTGGTGCATTTACTCACTTTGCAACTGCTGATGAAGAAAATCTTGATTATACCAGGTGGCAGTTCAGCCGCTTCCAGAAGATAATGAAGTTATTTGAGGCAGCCGGGAAGCCAATCAGTTTCCAGCATGTCTGCAACAGCCCAGCGACAGTTAATTGTCCCGAGATGAATCTTAGTGCCGTGAGGCCGGGTAACCTGCTCTACGGACTGCCAAGTGGATACTGTGCCAGACCCATAGACCTCTATCCCTCCTGCTCCCTGGAAACGGAAGTAGTCGCCATAAGGGAACTGCCTCCCAGGACCGGAATTGGTTATGGATTAAAGTATATGACCAGAGGTGTAGAAAAAATAGGCATCTTACCTATCGGTTTTCATGACGGAATGACAAGGCTGCTTTCTGGTAAGGCAGAGGTTCTGGTCCGCGAAAAACGGATACCAGTAGTAGGAAACATCTGCATGGATCAGACCATGGTTAATCTGACCGGTCTGAATGACGTAAAAGTCGGGGATCCGGTGGTTATTTTCGGACGACAGGGAAAAGAAGAAATCTCTGTCGAGGAAATAGCAAAAAAGCTTGACACAGTCGTAACCCAGATACTAAGCTTTATCGGCCCCAGGGTTCCCAGGGTTTACATTTAACTTTCATCCTTCAGGGGGACTCTATGCTCCCCTGGCTTTCCTTCCTGATAATAATAGAAAGAAACAATACATGTGAGAAAGATTAAATAACAGATCCACTGAAGATCTGCCCCTGAAACTCTTCCAAGAGGTTCTACGAAAATAGTTTAAGTCAGATTAACCGTACCCTCCAAATATTAATTGATGCCCTTTCATTCAATACACAAAGTTAAAATAATAACTAATTTTGGGAATGTATCTTTTTGTTTGACACTTTAAAAACACTACGATAAGATACCCACAATAACCACAACCTTTCCGCAATGCGGACTTTTCAGTTTTGTCATTATTATAAATTATTATATTTAGAATTTTCACTACCTTCGGGAAGGAGTATGATTGGTGGAAAAGGTAAAAAACAAAGACCTTGTCCAATCCGTAATAAGGAGCACCATGATCCTTGAACTCCTCAGTCAGAAGGGAGAGATGGGCATCAGTGGTATCAGTGTGTCCCTTGGCCTTGAAAGAACGACCGTTTCCCGCATGGTAGGAACTCTCAGACATCTTGGATATATAAAGCAGAATGCAGAAAATCATAAATACTCCGTCACTTTGAAACTCTTTGAAATGGGTATGAATGAAATTGACCGCCTGGGAATAATCAAGACTGCCAGACCCTATCTTGAAGAGCTTTCTAAGCAGACCGACGAAACAGTAAACCTCGGAATTCTTTCCGGCCCATATGCTCTTTATATAGATACGGTTCAAAGTCCCAGCCCCATAAAAGCAGACTGGGGAACAGGCAGCAAGATGCCGGTTCATGTTTCTGCCCTTGGCAAGGTTCTTCTGGCTTTTCAGAAGGATGAAGTCCAGGAAAATCTCATAAAAGAGATTCCTTTTCTTAAATTTACTTCAAAAACGATTAAAAGTTCTGAGATCCTGAAAAAGGATCTAATAAATATACGAAATACAGGCTATGCTGTAGATGATGAAGAATCTCTTGAGGGCTTAACCTGTTTTGCTGCACCATTATTGGGTTTCAGAGGGGAAGCCATCGCTTCTTTAAGTCTGACTTTCCCTAAATATCGTTATACAAATGATCCCTTGACGAAAGATACCATGCTTTCCCTCTTATTGAGGACATCTTCTTCTCTTTCAAGGGAACTCGGTTTTTCCGGTTTTATTCCTACTTAGGTTAATTTTCCGGAAATATTATGGGGGGGGGAAGCCAGAAAGGAATTCCAGTTTGACCACTGAAGTACACTGAACTTCAGGATGTTGAAGATGCAAAGAAAGGTAAAGAAAAAGGGGTGGTAAATAACATGCTGAAAATAATGACAAGCAAGGGATGGCGGATTATGGGAGTCCCACAGAAATTGATAATGATCATCTCATCCATGGCTATCCTTACCCTGGTCATAGTACAGGTTGTTCTCCGATACGTTTTTGTAATGCCCCTAATGGGAGTAGAGGAACTCGCTACCATGGTGGGTTTCTGGCTTTATTTCATGGGCGCTTCCTGGGGAACTGCGGAAAGAACTCACATAAAGGCAGACCTTGTAAACGCCTTTGTCAAGGATCCTAAAAAACTTGTATGGGTCAAGGCATTAACAGGATTGATTTCTGTAGCTCTTTCCCTGTTCATGACCTACTGGGGCTGGAAGTACGTCCTTTGGGGAATCAACAAAGGACAGATGTCCCCTACTCTAAGGTTACCCATGATCTATTCTCAGGTCAGTATTTTTGTCTGTGCATTGCTAATGGACTTTTATTTTGCTGTAGAATTTATTGATTACTTCTTCCAGGCCATAGGCAAAATACCTCTTGACATAGGCCGGGAGGAAGAAGAAAAGCTGGAAGAACTTCTTGAAGAAGCAAACGCAGCAAAAAAACTTTCTAGAGAGGGGGACGCCTAAATGGTTATTGCTATCAATCTACTGCTCCTGATCGGACTGATCGTAATAGGTCTTCCGGTTCCTCTCTGCTTCATGTCAGCTGCGATCTACATGGGTATGGTTTACGGATTCAGCTTCGGATTCCTGCTCCCCGCAGGATATTACGCGCTGAACTCCCTGACCCTTCTCTCGATGCCTTTCTTCATCATGGCGGGAGCACTCATGTCCTCATCAGGAATAGCCCAGAGACTTACCATCTTTGCACAGGCCTTTCTTGGAAGAATGAGAGGCGGTATGGGTGCAGCGACTATAGTTGCCTGTGCTATTTTCGGATCCATTTCAGGAACCTGTTCGGCGGCCGTAGCCTGTATAGGCGGCATCATGATCCCAAGGCTTGAGGATTTCGGTTATCCAAGACCTTATTCCGTTGCCATGGTCAGCTGTGCTTCCGTCCTTGGTCAGTTGATCCCCCCAAGCGTTCCGATGATCCTCTATGCATGGGTAACCCAACAGTCAGTGGCCGCCTGTTTCCTCGCCACGGTTCTGCCCGGTATCCTGATGACCTTCCTCATGTGCGTACTCAACTACTTCGAGGTAAAAAAGATTCCCACTGTAACAGTAGAACCCCAGATCCCATGGTCTGAAAAGATGAAGGTCATAGGAAAGGCAACCAAAACGGGAGTATGGAGCCTCCTTATGCCTGTTATTATTCTCGGAGGCATTTACGGGGGAATTACTACTCCAACAGAATCCGCCGCTATTGCCGTGCTCTACGCCATACTGATCGGATTCTTCGTTCATAAGGAACTGGATATGAAGATACTGGGTCATTCTCTTTCATCCTCTGCAACGACAAGCGGAGTCTGTGCCTTGATGCTCTTCTTTGTGTCCATACTGGCAAAGATATACACCATGCAGCAGATCCCTCAGCAGCTGGCAGATTTCCTTCTGAGCCTCTCTGAAAACAAGATAGTCATCCTTCTTCTAGTCAACCTGTTCCTCATACTTATTGGAATGATGATGGACGATTTCAGCGGCACCATGCTAGCAGCACCACTACTCCTTCCGCTGATGCTCAAGATAGGTGTTCATCCGATCCATTTCGCCGCCATTATGGGAACAAACCTCGGGCTTGGAAACGTTACTCCTCCATGTGCTCCCATCCTTTACCTGGGTGGCCGAATAGGAGGGGCATCCTTCGATGAATACGTTAAACCGGCATTGAAGATCATGCTTATAGTCCAGTTGCCGGTAGTGCTTATAACTACATATGTACCTCAGCTTTCACTTTTCCTTCCGAAGCTGATCATGCATATTAAATAGCTTTTTAATCGAGATCAAAAGAGTGTCAGGTATTAACAGATAACAATCAAAGGATGGTGATGCCTCAGGAATACAACGCCTTAAGGAAGCTGGTTGAAACTGAAAGAAGGTTCCAGGAGAGAAACTGGTTTTACAAATCCAAGGAGGTGTATTGAAAGTTATGAAAAAGTGTTTGCTCGTTTTCCTCGTTGTTGCATTAGTTGCTACAATGGCCACTGCAGTTTGTGCAGCCCCTAAATATAAGTTCAAGATGGGACATGCCAACCCAGTAGATACGCCATACGACGTAACTACAAAGAAATTTGCCGAACTGGCTGGTGAAAAAACGAACGGTCAGGTACTGGTCAATATTTTCCCCAATAACCAGCTTGGTGACTGGACAGAGACTTTCGAGCTTATTATGCGCGGTGATGTTGAGATGGGATTCCAGATCGCCAATGCTGCCTACGATCCCAAACTGAACTTTGCCTACTACATGCCCTACGTTGTGAGAAATGTTGCCGAAGCAAGACAGGCCTACGGTGAAGGTGGATGGGCGCTGGATATCTGTACAGAACTCTGGGCAGAGCACGGAATAAAGGCTCTCGCTGTATTCCCCGTGGGAGTAGCCGGCGTTTCCCTTAGAGAAATGCCCCCCGCACCTGGCGACCCCAATGTTGAAAAGAAGATGAAGATACGTGTTATGCCTCTTAAAGCCTGCGAACTCACCTACAAGAGGCTCGGATACATTCCTACCCCCATTCCTTATGCCGAGTGCTACAGTGCTATCCAGACCGGTATAGCTGACGGCCAGATGGGCGGAGGTTCTTTCCAGGCATGGTCATTCAGAGACGTCAATAATGTGTGGGTAAGATACAATGACTACTTCGAGAACCATTTTATAGTAATCAATATGGATATTTGGGACAAGCTCCCGGCAGACGTCCAGAAGGGCCTTCAGGAAGCTGCAAACGAAGCTTCAGCTCTTCGCTGGGCCCAGGTTGAAACCGAAGATGAGGATTACATCAAAGTCCTCAAGGAAGAAAATAACTGGACCATCGTAACTCTTACCGATGAAGAACTTGCCGCATGCGCCGACGCAGTCCGCAAGGATGTATGGCCGGAACTTAAGGAAATGCTTGGAGAAGAACTCTTCAACAAGGCTATGAAGGGTGTTGGACTCGCCCAGTAGCACTAGTTATTTTTTTGTTTATAGCAGGGCGGGTGTACATTCCCGCCCTGTTCTATGATATTCAGATATCAGATTTAAAAACCTGGATTGAAAAAATGAAGGCCTGGATCGTTTCTGAAAAAGACCAGGCCTCTTTTATACATGATCATAAATGCTTTTGTAACAACTCATGAAGGGAGTTGGGAAAGATGCCCCACAGAAATCTTGAAAAATGTCTAAAACTTGTAGAAGAGGACAAGGCCATTACTTCTCCAGCAGCAAAAATGCCCTATTATCCCCTTGTTGTAAAAAAGGCAAAAGGGTCCATTCTGGAGGATCTGGATGGAAACACCTACATCGACATGCTTTCCAGTGCAGGTGCTATCAACACAGGTCACTGTCATCCCAAGGTTGTTGACGCAATACAGAAGCAGGCCGCGGATCTTATTCTTTATACTCATGTTTACATGTATCATGAACCACTTGTTAACCTTACCAAAGAGCTTATCAGCATATCTCCCGGTGATTATAGAAAAAGAGTTTTCTACGGCCTTTGCGGATCAGATGCAAATGATGGAGCTATCAAACTTGCACGATGGGCTACGGGACGCACAAAGATTGTCTCTTTCATACGTTCCTATCATGGAAGCACTTACGGTGCTATTTCCCTCAGTGCAATAAGTCTTCCAATGAGAAGAGGTATAGGCCCTCTTCTTCCTGATATATACCACGTTCCTTACCCTGACACTTATCGGACGCCCTTCCCTGGGATGAATGAGGATGAAGTTGCAGAATACACCCTTAAGGTCATAAGAGAAGCCCTTGAGACCTACATCCCCGCTGATGAAGTTGCAGCATTCATAATGGAACCCATCCAGGGAGATGCCGGTCTTATAATTCCACCGATAAAGTTTGTTAAAGACCTGAAAAAACTCTGCGAGAAACACGGGATCCTTTTCTTCTCAGAGGAGGTCCAGCAAGGATTCGGACGCACGGGTAAATGGTTCGGCATCGAGAATTTTGATGTTGTTCCTGACGGCATCATTATGGGTAAGGCCATGGCTTCAGGGCTGCCCCTCGGCGGAGTTGTTGCACGAGCAGACCTGATGGACGACTGGCAGGCACCGGCCCACCTTTTCACGGCAGCCGGTAATCCTGTCTGCTGTGCGGCTTCAATAGCCACGATAGAAGTGATCAGGGAAGAGAAAGTCCTTGAACATACGCTTGCAATGGGCGATTACACCATGAAACGTTTCAGAAAAATGCAGGAGAAGTACGAACTCATCGGTGACGTCAGAGGCATGGGCCTTTCCATAGGTGTAGATCTCGTAAAAGACCGGGAAAGCAGGGAACGGAATTGCGAAGCTGCAGCCAAGATCTGTTACCGAACATGGGAAAAAGGTGTCCTTCTGTCATTCTTCAGCGGTTCCGTACTGAGAATACAGCCCCCGCTGGTAATAAGACAGGAAGAACTGAAAAGTGCTCTGGATGCAATAGAGGAATCCATCACCGAATACCTTAAAGGAGATATTCCCGATTCTGTTCTAGAAACAATCAAGGGATGGTAATGCTCTTATTGAATTAAATCCAAAAATAATAAAATCACCAAAGGAGGTAGATTAACCTTGAACAACAAGATAATTCCGGCCGGGTCCTGGGTTCAGATCGAAGCGACCATCCTGGCCCCTGCAGAAAGAGCAGATCATCTACCGGAAGAAACCAAGAAATGCCCTCTAATGCTCCTGACAAAGGGCTACTTGAAAAAAGCTTCTTCTCTGGGAGAAGAAGTTACAGTAACGACAATAATTGGCAGAGATATCAAGGGTAAACTAGTAGCAGTCAATCCTGCCTATTTACATACCTTTGGCCGTCCTATTCCAGAACTTCTCACAGTGGGACAGGAACTGCGCGATATGATTTCGGGAGGACTGAAATCATGAAAAGCAAAAGTTATACGGATGTAATGTCTCGCAGAAACGAAATAATGAAACAGGCTCTTGGATTAGATTATTCCGAATTTGAAGGTAAAGGTATCAGTTTCAGCTATGAAGATATGATGACCAAAGCAGGATACAGTCTTGAAGAAATAATGGAGATACAGTCAGAAACTAACGTTGGCAATACTCCGCTTATTGAACTTAAGAACCTTACATCTGCCGCAAGGGCTCTTGCAGAGCCGGGAAAGGGAGCCAGAATATTCATTAAAGATGAAGCTTCGAACCCCTCTGGTAGTTTCAAGGCCAGGAGAGCATCCGTATCATGTTACTACGCCAAAAAAAATGGCTATAATGGAGTTGTCGCTGCAACAAGTGGTAATTATGGTGCTGCTGTAGCATCCCAGGCTAACATGAGGAATCTGAAATCTATCATTGTACAGGAACTTTATGACAGCCATGGTGTTGGACAACCTGAAATTCTGGAAAAGGGACGGAAGTGCGAAGCATACGGAGCTGAAGTCCTTCAACTGACTGTTGGCCCCGAACTTTTCTACACCTTCCTTCTTGTTTTGGAAGAAACGGGATTTTTCAACGCATCTTTGTATACTCCCTTTGGAATTGCCGGAATAGAGACCCTTGGATATGAAATAGTTGAAGAAGTACGCACCCGCTGCAGCAGAGATCCTGACGCTGT
The DNA here is from genome assembly GCA_016841745.1 of Acetomicrobium hydrogeniformans. Lineage (GTDB taxonomy): Bacteria > Synergistota > Synergistia > Synergistales > JAFGMB01 > JAENYO01. The sequence goes on along the minus strand of JAENYO010000007.1, from coordinate 84,134 downwards.
AGTAATAACCCATGCCGGCGGCGGCAACCTTACAGGTACGGCCAGAGGATTGATAAAAGCTGGAAGTTCAGATACGAGAATAATTGGAGCCAGCGTTGATCTAAGCGGACTTCATATGGCCAGTGACAGCGATTTCAACCGCAAGTCCTTTACAACCGGTCATACCGGTTTCGGTGTTCCCTTTACGACCTGGCCAGACAGAGCGGATGTGCCCAGAAATGCAGCCCGATCCCTTCGTTACATGGATAGATATGTAACCATATCCCAGGGAGAGGTTTTCTACATCACGGAAGCCCTTGCTCAGCTGGAAGGCCTTGAACGCGGTCCGGCAGGCAATACCTCCCTTACGGCAGCCTTCGCCATTGCCCAGGAGATGAATGAAGACCAGGTGATAGTTGTTCAGGAAACCGAATATACAGGAGCCGGTAAACATGTGACTGCACAGCTCACTTTCGCCAGGGAGAACGGGATAGAAATAAGAAGAGGAAACCCAAGTGATCAGGTACCCGGCAAAAACATCATAATCCCAGAAAATCCCGGGCTCATTTCCACAACAGAGATGGATATGGATAACCTCAGAAAGTCATATATCAGGAACTCTCTCAAACACTATAACATCACTGCAGATGAACTTTCAAAAGAAGAAATCGAATTCCTGGCTGAGGAGATCAACAAACCCGATACATTTGTAAGGAATATTCTTCAGGAAATCAAATAAAGAGTTTAAATCTAAAAAGGGGAGAAAGGGCTAAAGCTCCCCTCCCCTTTTTAAACGACCCCTGTACTGGGGATATTCTAACAAAAGCTACTCCTTAAAGATCGATACTACGGGAGTATGATCAGATGGTTTTTCCCAGCTTCTGGGGTCCCGGTCAACGTAACAGTCTATAGATAATGATCCCAGGGAAGATGTGGCCAGTATATGGTCGATCCTCCATCCGATATTTCTCTCCAATGCATTTTTAACCCTGTAATCCCAGAAGGAAAATTCTCCTTCTCCTGGCCGGTGTTTTCTGAAAATATCGATAAAACCCCAACCCTTTACCTCTTCGAAGAGAACCTTGAGATCCTTGTGAAAACACACATGATCCCTTTTTCTCTCAGGACTTGTAACATCTATATCTGTTGGTGCCACATTCATATCTCCAACCCAGATCAGATGATCCTCCTTTCTGAAATTCCTGTCAAAAAGCATCCCCATCCTCTTAAAGAATCTCAACTTGTACTGATAGTCCTCATGGTCTATGGATTTTCCCTGTGGGATATAAGTGTTTACCACATTGATACCCTTAATGGTGGCTCTTATCAGTCTTGTTTCAGCCAGAGGTTCTTCTCCGTCTTCAAAACCGAAATGGACATCCTCTATGGGATAGTTGCTTGCTATGGCTACTCCGTTATAGGCTTTTTCCCCCCTGTAAACAACATTGTAGCCCAGGGACTCGAAAAAACCGGCAGGAAAGGTTTCATCAACAGTTTTGGTTTCCTGAAGGCAGAGAACATTCACCCTGGAACTTTGTATCCACTTTTCAAGAACAGGGATCCTGCTTCTAACCGAATTCACATTGAAAGTCGCAATTTTTATCTCTCCCAAATTTTTCACCTTCCTGATCCATATAAGTTTTTTCTCATTTCTATTGTAAAATATTAGGGGTGAAAAGGGAATATAACAAAGGAAGGTGTAAGCCTTTGAAAAAAAGGATCCACAATTTCTTAACATTATCAATAATCATAGCCGTACTATCAGCAGGATTTATTGGCATGCATCTGATAATAGGCCTTCCTTGGATCGATTCTTTGTATTACACCATAACAACTCTTTCCACAGTAGGGTATGAAGCTCCGCCAGAACTGACCGATGCTGGAAAAGCATTTATAATCATCCTTATCATTTCAGGCATCGGTATTGCAGGATATGCCATAAGATCTCTAGGCCACCTGTTCATGGGAGAAAAATTGCTTATCTATCTTGGGAAAGGCAGGGACAGAAAAGTGAAGGATATGAAGGGTCACTGGATATTGTGCGGCCTTGGGACATTCGGAATGGAAATAGCGTCTCTTCTGATTGCAGAAGAAGCACCTTTTGTCTCAATAGAAAAGGATACAGATATAGTCTCAGAAGCCAGGATAAAGGACATGATGGTAATCCAGGGAGACGCTAAACATGACGAAATACTGATAGAGGCCGGCATAGACAGGGCAAAAGGAATAATTATATCAATGGAAGATGAAGCCGATGCTGTCTACACCACTCTTACAGCAAGATCTCTTAATTCAGATATCAGGATAGTCAGCAAGGCAAATAATGCCCAGTCAGAAAACCTCATGTATCGAGGCGGAGCTAACAAGGTAATTAACCCCGTGATAGCAGGTGCTTCTTCAATAGTAAGAGCCTCTTTAGAACCTACAGTAGCAGACTTTCTTGAATTAGTTGGAATATCAAAAAAACTCGATCTGGATTTTGGAACCGTGACCATTCTGCCCCAAAGTTACATGGTTGGCCAGACTCTTAGTGAAGCCCCCATACGTGCCATTTACGAAGCTACGGTAATTGCAATTATCCGAGCAGATGGGAAAATCATTCATAATCCTGATGGCGGCCTGAGATTAGAAAAGAACGACCAGCTCATCATTTTTGGTCAAAGGCGTCAGATAGCCAAGCTCAGAAAGGATGTCTCCTGTATAACCTGCACTGATACCATCGGAACCCAGGCCCCGTAAAACACATCGGCCACCCCTGAATATTTGGCTGATGATGAGTTCAGGCTGAAACTTACCAGGAGTTAACACTGTTTGTCTACCCCAGATAATCCTTTCTTTCAATAATACCTCGAACCTGGTCACCTTCAAAGAAAGCTTTTACATTTACAACTGCAGATGTCGCTGCATTGACAAAAGCATCCTTGACATAATTGGAATTATGGGGCGAACCAAGAAAGTTAGACAGATCAAAGAAGGGATAGTTAAGTCGGAAATCACTATCACTCCATGATGGTTCTTCCCACCATACATCAATTCCGGCAAGAAAGTCCGGGTGGCTATTCAGATGATCATAAAGGGCTTTCTCATTCAGGAGAGGCGCTCTTGCAACATTAATAATAGTTGCATCTTTCTTCATTCTCTCAAGTTCCTTCATGCCAATAAGCCCTCTGGTACTCCGGGTAAGAGGAAGGGTAAGAACAATAATATCAGCATTTTCAAGTACGTGACCAAGATCATCAAGGGTACCGATAAAATCAACATCATCGGGAGTTCTGCCAGAAGTATTTATTGCCATAACCTTGACATCAAATGGTTTAAGCAATTGGACAATATCTTTTCCTATACTTCCATAACCTATAACACCAACAGTTTTACCCCTGAGATTCCTGAGCATATACCCATTTCGTGCAAAATCTCCCCTTGACAACTTATTATGCTGAGGGATGAACCTTCTATAAAGCGCCATTATCATGGCTACTGTATGCTCTGCTATCTGGTATGACCAACCTCCTGCATTACATGCAATAATCACATTTTCAGGTATCTCGGAAAAGGGAAGATAGTCTACGCCTGTAGATATGGTCTGGAGAAGCTGAAGCCGGTCAAGTAAGGGATATTCATCCTTACTTACTTCCCGATTGAAGAAGAAGGAGACTACTGCATCTGCATTGATAAGAAGTTCCTTTCTGACATCTTCTTCCTGGTCTGCAAGAAAAGACACACGAGCCGCGGTTGATAAAATGGAACGGATTTTCATTTTTGACTCCTCAGACATAGAAGCTGATACTACAACCGATTTTCCCTTCATAAATCTTTCGTCTCCTTTGAAATATTTTGCCCTCTGTAAACTGTACTGAATCTAGTATGATAGGGAGGCATATAATGATTGTAAAAGGTTTTAAGAAAAAAAGGAATTATCCGGGGGTATAAAATTGTTCGAAGATGTACAGACTCTTCCGCTTATGCTGGTTTCAGGTGGTATATGCATTTTCCTGATCGGACTTGATCTAAGCACAAAAGCATTCAGAAAGGCTCTGGGAGAGCGACTGAGCCACCTTATGTATAAACTGAGCCACAGTAAAAAACTATCCTTTTTTTTCGGTATCAGTCTCTCCGCCATTTCTCAGAGCAGTACTGCCGCCAGCTCCTTCGCCGTCGGCCTTGTAGATGTTGGGATGCTTCCTCTGGAGAGTGCAATTTTAGTTACCATGGGAGCAAGTATCGGAACAACCTTTGTTACCCTGCTCATAAGTATGGACCTGATAATCTGGGCTCCCCTCCTTCTTGTTTTCAGTACTATCATGGCAAGACTAGGTAAGGGAAATACTATGAAGACAGGCCTTTTATTACAAGGATTATCACTACTCCTGACAGGAATGCTAATACTTAAAATCGGCATAGATCCTCTTGTTTCGGAAGGTTATATAAAGGACTTTATGGTCACGGCATCAGGAAACCCCCTTTACCTTGGTATGGCATCCTTTGCTTTTGTATCTATAATTCAAAGCAGCCCAGCTGTAATGGCCATTGCAATTGCCCTGGCTTCAGCCGGTATTCTTACCCTGCCTTCAATCGTAGCAGTTGTCCTGGGAAGTCATGTCGGAAGTTCCAGCATAGTTCTTCTTGCAGGTTTGGGATCGAGAGTCAACGCAAGAAGACTCGCATGGAGCAACTTTATTTTCAGGATTGCCGGAGCTCTGATAATTCTTCCTCTATCTGGATATCTGACAACATTCACATCTTATCTGACCCCCTCCATGTCTACACAGGTAGCGCTGATCCATATTGCAGTTGCAGGTTTTAATGTCCTTGTATTTGCTCCATTTTCTTCGATATTAGCACGAACAGTACAGTTTCTGTTTCATCCTTCTGCTGACGAGGCCATCGGAGAACCGGTTTTTCTCAATAACTCCATGCAGGAATTCCCCATAATGGGATTAAATCTCCTGGCGAAAGAGATGGTAAGGCTGGGAAATCTCTGCGAGGAACTCTTCTACATTATTATGGATAGAACACAATTCCAGGAAAGGATACCACCATTAAGGGAGGGAACAGACAGACTTCTGTCATCATGCATAGACTTCCTTTCTGGAATACAACCCCCCGGTACAGACGAATACTGGAAACATGAATACAGCTGTATTTCATATTCTCTTGCTGCTCTGAAAGATATGACAAAGACTATTTCAGAAAATATGTATTTTCTTCTTGAAGAAAAAGAAAATGAAATTCTGGGTGCTATGGATAAGGAACATGAATTTATAGCTCTGATAAACCTGCTTTCGAGACTAATAACCCAATCTGTGGGATCATTCGCCCTTGGCGGAAAAGAAATGTCAAAAACGGCTAAAAAAACATGGGGAAAATATCTTGACAAAGATAAGGAAATCAGAAGAGCTCTATTAGGAAGGAATTATTCTTTTCGTCCCGGAGAAGAATTATCCCTTTGGGAATATTTGTCAGTAGGCAACAAAATAGCCCGGGCTTCCTTTGAGCTGGCAAGAGGATCACTTTTTGAAAGCTGTGCTGATAATGTTGATCCTTTTGAAGTTCAAAACGGCCTTCATGGAAATTCAGAAACAGAAAAGGAGGAAGGGCAATATGATACTTAGAAGAAATGAAGACACAAAAAGTTTTCTTCTTGGCAAGGACAGAGAAATCATTATGGAAATGCTTGATCAGATGGGCCAGGCAGTTGAAAACATGATCGTTATGTCCATAAGTGCTCTTGAAGCAAGAAGTGATTCTCTCGCTCAACAGGTGATCAACAATGATGAGATAGTTGACGAACATGAGATCGAGATAGAGCAGGAATGCCTTCGAATAATCGCAGTAAGACAGCCAGTCAGGGAAGAACTACGATTTTTCTTTTCAGTTTTGAAGATAATTACGGACCTTGAAAGAGTTGGAGATGAAGCGTGCAATATAGCCAGACATGCCTTGCAGCTTAACCAGGAACCTTTGTTGAAACCTCTGATAGACATTCCCCGCATGGCCTCCATATGTGTAGAGATGTTAAAGGATGCATTGAAATCCTTTAACGATAATAACCCGGAACTAGCAAAAAAAGTCTTTCTGCAGGACGATGAGATAGATGGGCTGTTTAAACAGATCATGGATGAACTTTTCATTATTATGGGAAAGGAAAACTCCGATGACAGCAACAGATCCAGAAGAGCCATTCTCCTGCAGATTGTGGCGAGACATCTGGAACGGATGGGAGATCACGCTGCAAATATCTCAGAAAGATCCTTTTACATGTCTACCGGCAAGCGGATAAAAAAGGAACTTCCCTTGAAATAACCCTCCATCCGATATACCCCTAAGTCTTTATGCTTTAGAGTAAAGAGGCCTTTTAATAGAGTGTTGCATAAATAACAGACTTGTGCATATAATAAATACACATGAAATGACTCATTAATAAAGGAGGCCTTTAACATGTCAGAGTGTTTTGAAATGCAAAAAGCACTTTCTTATGGGATCAAGGCAGAGATCGAGGCAAAGGAATTCTACAAAATGTGGGCCGACAACGTCGATGAAGAGCACTACAAAAAGGAACTCATGGAACTCTCCGAATGGGAAAAGGAACATGAGAAGGGTCTGAAAGATTATTACATGGAACTTTACAATGAGGAACCTGCTATAGATCCGGATCTTGTGGTGGCACCAGAACTCAAAGTTCAGACAAAAGACTTTCAGGACAGCACTTCCATTCTCAGAATTGCAGCTGCTGCTTATTTGTCGGAAATGAGAGCCTCTGAATTCTATACAAAACTGGCCAAAGAAGCAGGAGGAGAAGCGGGAATAATGTTCGAAAAGCTTGCAGAAATGGAAAAAGGGCATATGGATACCACAAAGAAACGTTACATGAAGATCCGGGAAGACGTGGTGGGCTTCCACGCTTTCTAGGAAAGGGAATGTTGCTTGATTAAACATGAGGAGAGAGGGCGTATGCCCTCTCTCCTCATGTTTAATCAGACTCCTTTACTTCAGTTCCCTCAGCTTGCGTCTCAATATTTTACCCGTAGGTGAAAGGGGAAAACTATCAAGAAATTCAACTTTTCTGGGAACCTTGAAATGGGCAAGTTCCTTTTTACAGTAGTCGATTATATCTCTTTGTGACAGGCTTGATCCCTCTTCCCTCATTACAAACACCTTGACTACCTCGCCGTTTACCGGATGCGGCATCCCGACTGCAATTGCTGCATTAATATCCGGATGCTCGTTAAGGATCCCTTCAACTTCCTGGGGATAGACATTAAAACCACCAACTATAATAATGTCAGTGGCTCGGTCAAGGATCGTAAGATAACCCTCCTTGCCAACTTTTACAACATCACCGGTATTGAACCAGCCATCAACAAATCGTTCGGAACTTAGATCTTGAGCCTTGAAATAGGAACCGCCTACAGAAGGACCCCTGACCCATAGGATACCCTCTTTGTCCTTTTGAAGAATTTTACCCTCGGAGCTTCTTAACTGCCAATCGTAACCAGGAATAAAGGTACCCACCGTACCCAGTTTTCTCCCGGAATACGATGCATTCACTGCTACGACAGGAGAACACTCTGTAAGGCCATATCCTTCCAGTACACCTATTCCCATTGTATCCTTAACCTTCTGGTCTATCTGAACATTGAGTTTATCTCCACCTGTAATAATTACTTTCAATCCGGAAGGAGTCTTTATTCCGGTATTTTTCATCGTAACCAGAAGAAAAGATAGCATGGCCGGGACCATGACAAGATCAGTTACCCCTGAGGTGTTCATAGCTTCAAGTGTAGTCCTGGGAGGCATAAAGGAAGGAAGGATAGTCTGGGACATGCCGCAAAGTAAAGGTAGAATGCCGGATACAGTGTACCCGAAGGAATGGAAATTGGGCAGGACATTTATCATCACATCCCCTTCCTGTAATTCATCAACATGATCAAAGACTTTTAACGAATTGTCTATAAGGTTTCCATGGCTTAGGGGAACTGCCTTCGGTAGTCCTGTAGTACCTGAGGTTGCGAAAATAATAGCCAGATCAGGATCCCCGGCTTCGCATTGTCTTCCCACGAAAGGCTGAAGGGCCTTATCAGGATCAACCTGAACAACAGGAAAACCAGACTTCTGGAGCTGTTCCCCAAGGTCTGCTATTTCCTCTGAAATTACTACTCCAAAAGCATCGATCAGGTCTAGAGTTCTGGACAGGGATGTGAAACCGGCTCTTGCATTGAGGGTAGAAATGGTACCTCCCAGGCTCCATACTGCTATCGACAGAGCCAGGACCATTGGAGAATTAGGTAGTAACACTGCAAGCCTGTAACCTTCCTTGAACCCTGATCTCTCAAGGTTTTCTCGACAACTGACAACAAGTGAATCAAGATCTCCGGCATGCCACCAATCCCCTTTCCACCAGATAATCCGGCGGGATGGGTTGAGACCAAAATCTTTAAGTAATAGCTTTTCAAGTCTTTCTTTCACTCTTATTCCCCCTTAAAGAATAACTCCAACATGATAGTTCAGAAGAAACATTTTATTACAAAGGACCTCCTGGAACAAATTACAGGAACTGAACTCTCTAGTTACCTTATCACTCATTTCGTCGCCAATAGGCACATTAGGGCAAATTTATCGATTTTTCTGCATTTCCTTTATACTCGAATAGTATAACTTATTAGAAAAATAACGAGTTATATTGATTGATAAGAGGTGTATATTATGGCAAAAAACTGCCCTGATATGAAACAGGTTCTGAGATACGGCATCCAGGCAAAAACTGAAGCAAAAGAATTTTACATGAAATAGGCTGAAAATGTGGAAGATGAAGCTGAAAAAATGGAGTTTGTAGCCCATTCAGAAATGGAAAGGGGTCACGAAGAACAACTTGAAAAATACTATAAGGAACTTTATGACGAGGAATTCGCAAGAGACCCGGATCTTACCATCGCCCCGGAACTCAAGATCCAGACCACAGATTTTCACGATGTTACATCCAGGATCAGGATTGCAACCTCCTCTTACGCCGCTGAAATGAGGGCTTCTGAATACTACAAAAACATGATAAACCAGATGGGAAAATGTGAAGCCAGGCTGATGTTCGAAAAACTGTTACAGGTAGAAAAACAACACCTGGAAGAAACCAAGAGACGATACCTTGACCTTAAGGCTGATATAGCCGGGTTTCACGCTTTTTGACAGGCCATTAAAGAAACCCGGCTATGTCAAAGGGAAGGCTGGGTATTTTGCCCTGCCTGATACTAAAAACACCTTCAGGTTTATCCAGGTTAAGGCACCTGAATGGGAACAGGGAGTTTCCCCCATCATCCATACATTTTATGGGAATGGGATATTCTTTTGCCAGAACTTCTATTTTTATCCTCCCATGCATATAATCCCTGAAAAGATTTAATTCGGCGAGGGCGAAAAATTCGTCACAGTAACCTTTTGCAAGGGAACTTCCAACGACATCCAGACTTGTCATATTTTCGATTAGTATATGGTAGGGAGCAACCCTTATTCTTTCTGCTCTCAGGGGAATCCAGAATATTTTCGCATTTTTGATGGACCTGAATTCTTCAAAAACTGAATATGCCCTGTAGATGGAGGTTGTAATTTGGCTTTTCACCCCTTTACGTAAAATTGAACCAGAATCAGGTTTTACTCTATAGACATAACAGGCATATCCGGGCAAGGAGGGCTGAAGCAGGAGCAAGGGATCTTTCATCAATCTGAAAGAAGGGATTATGAAGGGGATAGTTGACTTGCCGTTCTGGATCACCAACTCCAAGCATAAAATAGCACCCTGGTATTCTCTCAAGAAAATATGCGAAATCATCAACACCCATACTTGGATGTTCTAGATGCTGAACACTTTTTCTTCCAATGATTTCCAAAGACGCCTTTTCTACAATATCAGTCATTTCACGGTCATTGTTAAGACAGGGATATCCCTCTGTAAAAAGGACTTCTCCCTCCCCTCCCATGGAGGTACAGATAGAATCCACCACCTGTCTGACACCGGACAGAAGGTTCCGTCGTGTGGAAGGATCAACGGTCCTTATCACTCCAGATAATGTTACAGATGGGGCTACAATATTTCGAGCCATACCACCCTGGATCTGGCCTACCGTAATAACAGCAGAATCAAGGGGAGATACATTTCTGCTTATAAGTGTCTGCAGAATATCAACTATTTTTGAAGCAATGATTATTGGATCTATTCCCATTTCCGGTTCTGCACCATGGCAGGATCTTCCCTTTACAGTAATATCAAACATGTCTGAGGCCGCCCTCATCTTCCCTGAACGGATACCCACCTCACCTCTCTCAAGTTCAGGCATTACGTGAAGCGAAAAGATATTTTCCACTGCCGGGCTTTCCAGGACCCCTTCCTTTATCATTGGGAGAGCTCCCCCGGAAGTTTCTTCCGCAGGCTGAAATATGAATTTGACATTTCCATGCAGATCGTCCTGAAAACATGAAAGGATCATCGCAGCTCCCAGAGCTATGGCTATATGAGCATCATGCCCACAGGCATGCATTTTACCTTCTATCTCTGACTTAAAGGATAAAAGATTCTCTTCATTGATGGGCAGGGCATCCATGTCTGCCCTTATGGCAACAGTCCCTCCTGAACAATTCCCTTCCAGGAGCGAAACGACACCCGTCCCGGCAAAACGTTCAGATGATAATCCGAGAGAAGCCAGAACTCTTTCGATAGTATCAGCTGTTTCCCAAAGATCAAAATCCAGTTCCGGTCTGGAGTGAATCTTTCTGCGAATCCTGATTATTTCATCACAATATTTTTCCGATAACTCAATTATTTTTTGCGCTATCATATAAAAACCTCCGAAAACATTCCCCATATTTTATCAATCGTTAAAAGAATATGTAATATTAACGAATAACTGACCAATTACTCAATAGTATTATCATACTATCCTTTCCGATCCTGTAGGAACAAGGATACGATACTGGTGAAACTAGACTATTACCATAGAATAATTATTGCCCGGTAAAGCACAGAGGTCAACGATTATCCTCTATTTAGATATTCGCGTAGAAGATATAATTTTGCATAGTAAACAGTTATCTGGATATATATGCCTAAACGGTATATTATATAATGGTTCTGCGTCGTAGAGAAAAGGAGGAAGGAACATGGGAAAAATGCGTAAGATCATAATTCTATCGATCCTTGGAATAGCAATAATAGCAACTTTTATGCTCAAAAATAGCAACGAGGTGGAACAACAGGTAGTTGCAAATGGCAAACTTCCTGTCCTCCTTGATATGGCAACTGCGACCTGACCTGCCTGCAGGGAAATGAAAGGGATTCTGGAAGAATTCCAGAAAAGATACATGGGAAGTGTGGAAATCAATATGATAGACCTCTGGAAACAACCTGAAGAAGCAGAAAAATACTCTATAAGAGTTGTACCTACTTTGATATTTCTGGATCCGGAACAAAATGAACTTTACAGACATGAAGGTGTAATGACCGAAGAAATGCTTCTGAAAAAATGGAAGGAGCTGGGATTTGAACTTAAAGAAGAAGGGAAACAGCCTTAATGATAGAGCTCGTCAGTAAAGTATATACGACATTACAGGGGGCTGGTTATTTAGCCCTCCTGGCATCCTATATCTGGGGGGTTTTCGGTATGCTGCTGAGCCCCTGCAGTCTTGTAACAATACCCATTGTGGTGGGATACATAGAATCCCAGGAAACCAGAGGCATGAAAAATGCTTTCGTTATATCCTCGTGGTTTTCCCTGGGTATTTTTGTGAATGTAGCCCTTGTAGGTGTAGTTATAGCTTCTGCAGGAAGCCTTTTATCGGAGGTTGGCAGATACTCCAATTATTTTGTCGCGACTGTCTTTTTCCTCTTCGGTCTTCACCTTCTCGAAGTGATAGATATGCCATGGTTCAAACAGGCCGGGATGAAAGAATACAAACATAAAGGCCCTCTTGGGGCTCTTCTGCTTGGGGCTCTTTCCGGGATGGCCATTGGTCCATGTGCATTTGCATACCTGGCTCCCATGCTGGTGATAGCAATGAAAGCTGCTACGGTCAATCCCTATTTTGGTTTCTTGCTGGTTTTGATGTATGCTCTTGGAAACTGTACCGTTCTCGTTACAGCCGGAACTTCTGTCGGTTTTGTTTCAGGATTCATGAAGCTTGATGAAAAATCCAGGTTTACCCTTGTAATGAATTACGTTTTTGGAGTAATCCTTCTTATCATTGGTTTGCTCCTTATCTACAAAGCGCCATGATAAGGATTGGATAAAATAATGGATTTCACGGATCTCGTGAAACATAGATACAGCGTCCGAAAATACATCCACAGGGAAGTACCCAAAGAAATGGTTGAAAAATGCATGGAAGCAGCACAATTTGCACCTTCTGCCTGTAATTCTCAACCGTGGTTCTTTATGATATCCATGGGATATGAAAAAAGCATACCTCTAGCAGAAACAGCATTTTCAGGAGCCTTTTCCATGAACGCCTTTGCCAGAACAGCACCAGTAATAATTACAGTTATAACGGAACCATCAAAATATACAGCAAGACTTGGAGGCCTTTTCAGAGGAGTCCAGTTCAGCCTTCTGGATATAGGAATCGCATGTGAGCATATTTCTCTTCAGGCAACAGAAATGGGTTTGGGTACATGCTGGTTTGGCTGGTTCAATGAAGGGTCAGTAAAAAAACAGCTGGGACTTAAAGGAAATATAAAGATAGATCTTCTGCTCAGCCTGGGATATCCGGCTTCAGAAAATATCCCGCCGAAGTACAGGAAAGGATTGGATATGATAAGGAAATACGTATAGATATATGAACGATAGAGCTATTTCTGAAAAAAATATAGTAACCAGGTTGACAAAAAGGTCTAACTCTTTTATAATTTCCGAAAATTGAATTCTGTATCTTGTCAGTTATTGAACACTACCAAAAGCGAAGAAGCAGGGCGCTTGAAAGGTTGTAAACATCGACAGAGAGGGATGCTCACCGGCTGAAAGGGGTCCCCGATGTTATCTGAAGGCCTAAAACCTGTGGAGCTGGTTCTGAAAGGGATTTCAAACTCCCTGAGTAAGATCCCGGTTCAGCCTCCGTTAAAGGGCTCAAAGCGGAATTTCTGGTTTTTCAGAAATTCAAGTCGGGTGGTACCGCGAGTTTATCCAGGCTCGTCCCTTCACAGGGACGGGCCTTTTTTTAGTAATAATAATAGGAAAAGCGAAGAAGCAGGGCGCTTGAAAGGTTGTAAACATCGACAGAGAGGGATACTCACCGGCTGAAAGGGGTCCCCGATGTTATCTGAAGGCCCAAAACCTGTGGAGCTGGTTCTGAAAGGGATTCAAAACTCCTGAAGTAAGATCCCGGTTCAGCCTCCGTTAAAGGGCTCAAAGCGGAATTTCTGGTTCTTCAGAAATTCAAGTCGGGTGGTACCGCGAGTTTATCCAGACTCGTCCCTTCACAGGGACGGGTCTTTATTTTTATAAGGAGCTGATATGAGTTATGAGAATAGCAGTGGCAGGTGCAACGGGAGAAGTGGGTAGAATGATGTCGCAGGTTCTTCAGGAGATGGGGATCCTCCCTTCGCAAATAGCTTTTCTGGCCTCAGCCCGTTCTGAAGGGAAGGAAATCCTCTTTAATGGCAAGAATTACAGGGTTAAGGAATTGACGGAAGAAATCCTGAAGGAAGGGTTTGACTATGTGCTGTTTTCAGCCGGAGGATCAGCATCAAGGAGATTCGCACCGATTGCAGCGAAAGCCGGGTCTGTAGTGATCGACAATTCCTCTGCTTTTAGAATGGATCAGGATGTTCCCCTGGTAGTTCCTGAAATAAACGGGAATCTGCTAAGGGGATACAGGGGGATTGTTGCAAATCCAAACTGCTCCACCATACAGATGGTCCTTTCACTTTACAGGATCCATGAAAGATTCGGTATAAGAACAATTGTCGTAAGCACCTATCAGGCAGTTTCCGGAGCGGGAAGAAAGGGCATAATTGAACTGGAATTTCAGGAAAAAGGCAACATAGAATCGTCTGCATTCATTAAGCAGATCCATAGAAACCTTGTCCCGCAGATAGGAGATATCATGGCTGATGGTTTCAGTACTGAAGAAATGAAAATGGTAGATGAAACACGCAAGATACTTGATGACGGTAACATTTCAATATGGCCTACTACTATAAGGGTTCCCGTCGAATATGGACATTCAGAATCGATCTTTGTAGAAACCCGTGACCCCTTTGAACTTGAGGAAATACATGAGGCCTTAAGAAATAGTGAAGATGTTGTTCTTTCCGAAGAAATGATAACTCCTCTGGAGGTAGCGGGAACAGATCTGACCTACGTATCAAGGGTAAGAACATTTGACAACAGGAGGTTCCTGATGTGGAATATTGCTGATAACATAAGAGTAGGTGCAGCTACTAATGCAGTCAGGATACTCAAAGAACATCTTCGTCTCAATAACCCTGCTTAGATAAATGTTCCATCAAAAGATTATTGGTTAAATCGAGAAAAGGAGGAACAATCAATGTTCAGAGGAACAGGAACTGCTATCGTAACTCCCTTTAAGGGGACAGAAGTTGACTTTGAAAACATGGAGAGATTCATTAATTTCCAGATCGGGAATGGTGTAAATGCACTTATCGTTCTTGGTACGACAGGCGAAGCTCCCACCATTACCACTTCAGAGAGAGCGGATATCATCTCCTTTGCAGTAAAGACAGCCAGAAAAAGAGTTCCCATAATAGTGGGAACTGGATCTAATTCGACAAACCATACTATCGAAATGTCCGGACAGGCACTGGACCTGGGTGCAGATGGAGTACTGGTAGTCACTCCCTATTACAATAAGCCCACCCAGGAAGGCCTTTTCCAGCATTACAGAGCAGTAGCAGAAAACATAAAGGGCCCTCTCATCATTTATAACGTACCAGGAAGAACCGGTAGTAATATACTTCCGGATACAGTGGTCAGATGTTCCGAGATCGATAATATCGTCGCAGTAAAGGAAGCCTCCGGGGACATGATCCAGGTAGATCTCCTGATACGGAAGATCAGAAAGACCAGACCTGATTTCCGGATTTTTTCAGGAAATGACGATCAGGCATTCCACCTGGTCTGCAGTGGAGGTGACGGAGTAATATCAGTCCTTTCAAACGTTATGCCCGCTGAAACTTCCGCAATGATAAACGCGACCCTTGAAGGTGATATTACAAGAGGAAGAGAACTGCATATGGATCTCTTCCCGCTCATGAGAGATCTTTTTGTTGAAACAAATCCTATCCCTGTCAAATATGCAGTGAGCCGTCTTGGATTCTGTGAAAATATACTGAGACTCCCCCTTGTTCCTGCATCAGGAACAGCCATGGAAAAGATCGAAGCGGCCATGACCGAGTGTGGTGTTACAAAGTGAAATACGGTCTCATAGGCTCATCGGGAAGGATGGGACTTGAAATTCAGTCTGTTTTTAGAAACCATATGCTCAGCCTGACATTGGACAAAGAAAAAGAGTGGCTGGACAGCTCACCCGATGTTATTGTGGATTTTTCATCCTGCGCTGTCACACCGAGAACAATTGAATTATGCCGCGAAAACCATTCAGGACTGGTCATTGGCACCACTGCCCTTTCCGGAGAACAACTTGGGATGCTGAGGGAACTGGGAAAAACCGTTTCAGTGGTTCAGAGCTTCAATTTTTCCATGGGGATCAATATTTTAAAGATGATCCTTCGGGAATATTCCACTTACCTGGAGAATTGGGACATGGAAATGACAGAGAGTCACCATATAATGAAGAAGGATGCGCCTTCAGGAACAGCTATTCTCCTCAAAGATGCAACAGGCAGAGATTGCAGCATTTCTTCCCTCAGACTTGGGGGGATCCCTGGAGATCACTCTGTTCTTTTTGCCAATGAGGGTGAGGTTATTGAATTCACTCACAGGGCTCTCTCCAGAAGGGTTTTTGCCCTTGGAGCACTTAAGGCTGCAGAATTCGTAAGCCAGAGAAAAAGGGGATTCTATTCTTTTGAGGAGGTTCTTTCGTGCGAGCTGAAGAAATAATCAGAATGATAAGTCAAGCAGAAAAAAAGACATCCGCAAGGGTATTCATACAGGGGAACCTCAAAGAGATAGACTGGGATGGACTGGATTTTATGGGTACGGAGACATTCGGACTCCTGACCGGAGATTACCAGAAAATCGTATTCCTTCTAGAAAGATTTTCTGATTCCATCGATAAAGTGGACATCCAGGTACAGGCCAGAAATTCAGCTCTTCCCCTTGCCGATCTGACTAAATATGAGGCCCGCATTGAGCCAGGCGCGATCATAAGAGATATGGTGGAAATAGGTAAGGGTGCTGTGATAATGATGGGGGCAGTTATAAATATCGGCAGTGTCATAGGGGAAGGCACCATGATCGACATGAATGCCGTCCTGGGCGGTAGAGCCATGATAGGCCGCAACTGTCACATAGGTGCCGGTGCTGTTGTGGCAGGAGTAATAGAGCCTCCCAGCGCTCAGCCTGTGGTAATAGAAGATAATGTTCTCGTTGGTGCCAATGCGGTGATACTTGAGGGTGTCAGAGTCAAAAAGGGTTCTGTTGTTGCTGCTGGAGCCATCGTAACAAAAGATGTTCCGGAATACAGTGTGGTAGCTGGATCACCGGCCAAAGTGATCAAAGAGGTCGACGCAAAGACTTCAGATAAAACACAGATAGTCAAAGACCTTAGAAATCTTTAATCTCCATATCGCTGCGCTGGAGGTCGAATAGGGCCTCCAGCAAACAGACCAAGAGGTGGTTCTTGTTGATTGTCCAGAAGTATGGCGGATCTTCCATGGCAACTCCTGAAAAGATCCGGAATATAGCTGAAAAGATAAAAGTAAGGGTTCAACAGGGAGAAAAGCTTGTAGTTGTTGTATCAGCAATGGGTGAGTCAACTAATCAGCTGATCGATCTTGCATATTCCATATCGGGAAACCCCAAGGAAAGAGAGATGGATATGCTGCTATCCACTGGAGAGCAGGTTTCTGCTTCTCTTTTATCAATGGCTCTGAACGGGACTGGAGTCCCTGCCATATCCTACAATGCTTTTCAACTTGAGATGGTTACTACTAAAACCCATAATAACGCCAGGATCAAGGATCTTAAGCTCTCAAAGTTACAACGGGAACTTGAAACACACGACGTTGTAGTAGTAACCGGATTTCAGGGTATTACTGACGAAGGTCAGATAACAACTCTAGGCAGGGGGGGATCTGATACCTCGGCTGTAGCAATTGCGGCAAAAATGGGCACTTCATGCGAAATTTACAGTGATGTGGCTGGAGTATACAGCTGTGACCCCCGGGTTGAGCACTCAGCTCGAAAACTTGAATATATAACCTATGATGAAATGCTGGAACTGGCCTCATCCGGAGCCAGAGTCCTCCATTCCCGGGCAGTTGAGATCGCGAAGAAGTATTCCGTGAAAACGTATTGTGCATCAACATTTTCAGAAGAAAGGGGGACTTACCTGGTGAACAATATACCCGAATGGCTCGAGCAACCCGTTGTTACAGGAATAACAACTGACCCCAACCAGATGAAGGTGACTCTGAGTAATATTCCCAACGATACTGGCCTTATCAGCCGAATATTTATCGATCTTGCTGCGAATGAGGTTAATGTGGATATGATATCGGCAGTCAACGATAACGGGCATTCTCACCTGACCTTCACCTTTATTTCCGGAAACTATGAAATTGTCCGAAAAACTCTCAATGAGACCCTTAAAGGTATAGAAGGATGGAAATTCGGTACAAATGAGGATGTCGTCAAACTAGCCGTAGTAGGAGTTGGGATGCAGTCAACACCGGGCGTAGCTGGCAGGTTTTTCGGAGCCCTCAGTAAAGATAAAATAAAAATGCTTGCCACTACTACCTCGGAAATCAAAATATCCGTTCTGCTTCATAAGGATGAATCAGAAAAAGCAGTGAAAGTTCTTGCAGAAGAATTCGGTTTACTGGAGGCAGATTAATGGAGGCAAAGATATACTCTCCCTATGATCTTACCGTGGAAAAAGCCGAGGGAATACGGATCCATACCGATAAAGGAATATTTCTCGATACCTTTGCCGGTATTGGTGTAATGAACCTGGGACACTCATACCCTGAAGTAGTAGAGGCAATAGTTTCCAAGGTGAGGAAATATGCTCACCTTTCAAACTACTTTCTCGATCCTGAGGTTCCAGTAATGGCTCAGACCCTTCTGAATTTCAGCGGAGGGCAGGGTTGTGTATATTTTTCAAACTCCGGAACTGAAGCAACGGAAGCCGCATTAAAGGCCATAAAAAAGTGCAGGAAGAAGGGGAAAATAGTATCTTTTAAAGGTAATTTCCACGGGAGAACCACAGGTGCTTTATCCATAACCCATAGTGAAAAGATCAGGTTACCCTTTGAACCCCTTCTTCCCGATACAGTATTTCTTCCTCTTGACGAAAATGCCTTACGTAAATTTGCATCAGAAAATACTATTTCCGGCCTTTTTCTTGAGTGTATCCAGGGTAACAGCGGAGTTCTTCCGATTCCCCATGACCTTGCCCAAACGGTCATGGAACTCCATAAAGAAAAGGGATTTATCCTTGTTACTGACGAAATACAGGCCGGACTGGGACGAACAGGAAACTATTTCTCCTACCAGGGTTATGGCCTGGAACCCGATATTATTACCATAGGTAAGTCTATTGGAGGGGGACTGCCTCTTGGAGCAACTATTTTTCTGAATTTTGCCCCTTTTGATATGGGAGACCACGGATCAACCTTTGCACCAAACCCGATTGCAGTATCAGCTGGCATGGTTTTTCTTTCAAAAATTACCTCTGTCTTTCTAGAGGAAGTTCGGAGAAAGGGTAAATATTTATCAGAGGGCCTTTCGAAACTTAAATGGGTAACAGAGGTAAGGGAAAGGGGTCTCATGATAGGAGCCGGTACGGAAAACCCGGACATGGTAAAAAAAAGAGCCTTCGAAGAAAAAGTTCTTCTTAATGTCACCAGTGGCGGGATAAGGTTTCTCCCCCCCCTCAATATAACCTTCCAGGAAATTGACGATATCCTTTCAAGGATAGATTTTTAAGGGATGTCTCAGGACGTCCCTTTTTTATTTTTCCCCATTCAACTCATATGGATAATATTGACTACAAAAAAATATATTGTAAACTATAAGTAAATATAAATATTTTCCATATGGGTTGTGTGCAAAAAATGATAACAAGCGGATTCCCTTCTCCTGCAAATGATTTCAGGGAGAAAAAACTCGATCTTGACGATCTTCTTATAAGCAATCCTTCTGCTACCTTTTTTCTGAAGGCAGTTGGTGAATACAGTGATATTACTGGTATTTACGAAGGGGACATCCTGATAGTAGACCGAAGCCTTACACCGAAAGAAGGAGACCTTGTGGTTTCCTGTTCCAGTGAGAAACTGACAATAGAGCTCTTTTCCCGACTATCTGCTGATCCCGCAGCATATCATGTAAACTCTCTATGGGGGGTAATAGCATGGATAATACATCCCTCAAAAAGATAAAGGAATCCAGAAATGAAATATTTGCGCTGGTAGACTGTAATAATTTTTATGTATCCTGCGAAAGGGTTTTCAACCCAGTCATAGAAAGAAAAGCCGTCGTCGTACTCTCCAACAATGATGGCTGCATTATAGCACGATCCGAAGAAGCCAAGGCTCTCGGTATAAAGATGGGAGAACCGGCTTTCAGATGCAGGGACCTCTTTGAGAAAAACGATGTCGTAGCCTATTCCTCCAACTATACCCTATACGACAACATGTCTCAAAGGGTCATGGACATACTGGCTGAAAGATGCCCGGAGGTGGAAGTATATTCCATAGATGAGGCTTTTCTGCGTCTTAGTACCATGTCCCGGTTCAACCTGGATAAATATGCCCGGGATATCCGGCAGAAGGTAAAAAGATGGACAGGAATTCCCGTTTCCATAGGTATAGGACCAACAAAAACCCTTGCTAAAGGGGCAAACGGATTGGCAAAGAGATATCCCCTTTTCAATGGAGTATGTGATCTTAGCAACCATCCGGATGTAGATAAAATGCTGGAAAGAATAGACGTGGAACATATATGGGGAGTAGGTAAAGCCTATTCCAGGAAACTTTTTTTTAATGGAATTTCAGATGCATGTAAACTTAAATACGCTTCTGATGATTGGGTAAGAAAACATATGACCATAGAAGGATTAAGGACTGTATGGGAATTGAGAGGAATTTCCTGTATATCCATCAAGGACACCTTATCTCCCAAAAAACAGATCATTGTTTCAAGATCTTTTGGTAGACAGGTAAAAAAATTTGAAGAACTTGTGGAATCGGTAACGGAATACGCCAGCAGGGCCGCTGAAAAACTGAGAGAACAGAGGTCGTGTGCAGCCCGGATATCCGTTTTCCTGCAGACCAATCCCTTCAGGAATGACCCCCAATATCATAATATTGCCACTATAAACCTAGTAACGCCTACATCCTATACTCCTCTTATAGTTAGAAGATCCTGCGAAATTCTGAGCAGAATATACCGTACCGGGTACACTTATAAAAAATCAGGAGTTATCCTTTCAGGTATTATTCAGGATAACAAACTCCAACTTGGACTCTTTGAAACGGGCAATTTGAATGAAAAACATGAAAGGCTCATGAATGCAACTGACAAGATTAACAGAAAATACGGAAAGAACAGTATCAGACTTGCTTCAGCAGGAATTCAACAGAATTGGACAATGCAGAGTGCCTTCAGATCTCCCTTCTACACCACAAGATGGGAAGATATACCAGTTGCCATCCTGGGTTGATGACCTGGAAAAGCGAGGCCTGCCGATAAACCGGCAGGCCCATGACAAAGAAGGAAGGGGTTTCCTCTTTACTTGTTATTGAAACAGGTGAGATCAGTCTTTGAACACCGCTCCTCTGGCACCGGAAGTGACAAATTCTCGATACCTGGTGAGGAAGGGACTTTCCATATTGTTCTGATAAGGCTCCCATACTGACCTTCTCCTGGAAAGTTCTTCTTCAGAGATAAGTACGTTCAGTTTCCCAGCAGGGATATTGATCTCTATAATATCTCCCTCTTCAATAAGGGCAATATCGCCGCCTGCGGCTGCTTCCGGAGAAACATGTCCTATAGCCGCACCCTTTGTAGCCCCGGAAAATCTGCCATCCGTTATCAGTGCAACTGTCTTGTCCATTCCCATACCGGCAAGAGAGGAAGTGGGAGAAAGCATCTCTCTCATTCCAGGTCCGCCTTTTGGCCCTTCATAACGGATAACGATAACGTCACCTTCCCTGATATCCTTCCCGAGAATAGCCCTGCTGGCATCTTCTTCACTATTGAAAACCCGGGCAGGCCCCTTATGAACAAGCATTTCAGGAGCAACAGCTGTCTGTTTTACAACTGAGCCCTCAATGGCAATATTCCCTTTGAGAACTGCTATACCTCCTGTTTCGTGATAGGGATTGTTAAGGGGTCGAATAATCTCATCGTCCTTTACTCTTATTTTTTCGAGGTTCGTTCCTACACTTTCTCCCGTTACAGTAGGAATATCCATATGAATAAGACCATTTCCGGAAAGACGTTTCATCACCGCCTGTACCCCTCCGGCAAAGTAAAGATCCTGAATATGATAAGGACCACCTGGACTCATGCTGCAGAGATGGGGTGTCTTCTTACTTATTTCATCAAGCTTTTCAAGAGTCAGATCCACTCCTGCCATATGGGCAATTGCAGGGAGATGAAGAGCTGTATTTGTAGAACCACCCAGGGCCATATCTACCGCAACTGCATTTTCAAAAGCTTTTTTTGTAAGAATATCCCTCGGTTTGATATTGTTTTCCACCAGATACATGATCTTTCTTCCCGCATCTTTTGCCAGTCTTTCCCTTTCTGCAAAAACGGCAGGAATTGTTCCATTTCCAGGGAGGGCAAAACCCAGGGCTTCCATCATGCAATTCATTGTATTAGCTGTAAACATACCTGAACATGAACCGCAGGTGGGACAGGCACAATTCTCCACTTCCTTCAGCTCTTCTTCCGATATGGTTCCAACTACCCTTCGTCCAACAGCTTCAAATACCGTACTGAGATCAATATCCCTCTTGCCGTGAATACCAGCAAGCATTGGCCCGCCGCTGATTATGATAGCCGGAATGTTCAACATGGCAGCCGCCATGGCCATACCTGGAATTATTTTATCGCAGTTGGTAACAAGAACCAGAGCATCAAGGGCATGACCCCTTGCCATTACCTCTATAGAATCCATGATAAGCTCTCGGCTGGGAAGGGAAAATTTCATTCCCTCATGATTCATTGCGATACCGTCACAAATACCGATCACTGGAAATTCGAGAGGAAGGCCTCCGCTGGCATAGACCCCTGATTTGACAGCTTCAGTTATTCTGTTCAGATGGGTATGACCTGGAATGATAGAATTATAGGCATTAACCACACCAATCCATGGACGTTCTATCTCCCAATCCGTATATCCCCCTGCTTTCATAAGGGATCTGTGAGGTGCTCTTTCTGGACCTTTCTTTGCATTGTCACTTTTCATCATAGATTCAACCTCCATTCAGAATATTTCAGGAAAGGGGCTAGACTCCAGCCGCTCCCCAGAAAAGTTTTGGAAGGAATAGTGCTATAGACGGGAAATATGTAACAAGGAGCAGAACTGCTATCAGGACAAGGACCATGGGAATTATGGGTTTACTGATCTCTTCCATGGATAGACCCGTTATAGCACTGGCAACATATATATCTATAGCAACAGGTGGAGTCGCCATTCCAATTGCAAGACCTATGGCTATAATAACTCCGAAATGGATAAGGTTACCTCCCAACTGACTTATTGTCGGCAGGAATATAGGTGTGAGAATTATGAGAGCTGACGCAGTTTCCATGAACATTCCAGCCAGAAGGACTATTATGATTATCATAAGGTATACAAAGAACCGGTTTCCTCCTGCGACTCCAAGAAATGCACTTGCGACAGCCTCGGGCACTTCATAAAAGGCAAGTCCCCATCCAAATAGCTTTGCTGTCGCGATGATAAACATGATCAGTGCAGAAGTTACACCTGCATTGATCACAAGCTTGTAAAGTTTTTTAAGATCCATTGTCTTGTATACAAAGAAAGCCACCAATAGGGAATAATCAACTGCTATGGCTGCAGCTTCTGATGGAGTAAAGACTCCGGAGAATATACCACCAAGGATTATTACAGGTGTCATAAGCCCCCAGAGTGAATTTACAAAGCGGTTCCATTTCTCCTTGCCGCTTACCTTTTCACTGGCTGGATAGCCCCTTTTCCGGGCAACATAGATGGCAAGGCTTATAAGCCCAAGTCCCATAAGGATCCCCGGAATAACTCCTCCCATAAAAAGTTTGGCCACCGATTCCCCAGCTATTACTGCATAAAGAACCATGGGAACACTCGGGGGAATAACCACACCTATGGTTCCCGACGCTGCTATTAAAGCAGCAGAAAAGTCAACATCGTACCCCATCTCTTCCAGATCAGGAAGCAGGGCAGTCCCTACAGCAGCAGTGGTGGCAGCTCCTGACCCTGAAATAGCTGCTATAAACATGGACGCTACTGTCGAAACGATGGAAAGGCCTCCCCGTATCCTGCCGAGAGTCGCTTCTGCAAATGCTACGATCCTCTCGGATATCCCTCCCTTTGCAAGGATATCTCCCGCAAGAATAAAGAAGGGGACAGCAACAAGGGCAAAAGAATTATTTCCGGCAAACATGGTTTGCGGAACCATTTCCAGTGGGATATCGCTGATAATCAACACTGTTACTGCGGAAACCCCTATGGAAAGACCTATAGGAACTCCCAGTAATAGAAAAAAGAAAAAGGAACCTGCAAGAATCCAGCCCATTTTCCTCTACCTCCTGAGGATTTCCCTGATCCCGGATATTAAATGGATCAGAATAATCCCACCGATCAGCGGATACATCATATATACCCATTTCATGGAGATCCCCATGGCAGGAGTCGTCTGATAAGACTCACTGTGCATAAGGATCGCCCCGTAATAGGCTACAATAATGAAAAAAGCTATTCCAATTAACTGGACCAGCAGGGCTACAAGCTTTCGGACCGGTGCAGGAAGTTTCATAACCAGAAAGGTCACCGCAATGTGAGATCCTCTTTTAAAGGCTATAGCTGCTCCCAGAAGAGAGGCGCCCACAAGCATAAATCGTGTAAGCTCCTCGGACCAGATAAGGGCATCCAGAAAAAACCTGCAGAATATCTGCAGTGTAGTGATCCCGATCATGCCCACCATGAGGAAGAACAGGACAACTTCACTGATATGATTCAGTTTGTCGCTTAATTTAAGCAGAGGCGAGCCTTTCAACTCGCCCCTGTCCATTTCTTTTTCATTCATGTTTTTCTCTGAGACTCCTACTTTGTGTTGAGTATGGAATCGATCAGGTCTTTACCAAACTTATCCTGATATTTTTCATAAACAGGCTTCACAGCCTCTCTGAAGGCGGCAAGATCGGGCTGGGTAACCACCATTCCCTGATCTTTAAGGAACTGGAGCCATTCTGCCGCATTGTCATTATCGAGTTTACGGTTGTATGCAGCTGCGGCATGGGCAGATTCCTGAACCAGGGTCTGCTGTTCAGGAGAAAGTTTATTCCAGGTTTTCATGCTGACCATTATGACATTGGGTGCATAAGCATGCCTTGTGATGGATAGGTACTTCTGAGTTTCATAAAGTTTGAAGGCAACAATAACATTGAGGGGATTTTCCTGGCCGTCAACTGTACCCTGTTGAAGAGCTGTGAGTACTTCTGTCCAGGCCATGGGAACTGCATTTGCACCAAGAGCCTTGAATGAATCAACATAAACCGGGTTCTGCATCAGGCGTATCTTGAGTCCTTTAATGTCTTCAGGAGTCTTGACTTCCCTCTTACTGTTGGTCAGATTGCGAAAACCCCTTTCCCCGTATGCCAAGCCCTTCCAGCCAAACTGTTCCATGTCATTCAACATCTGCTGACCCACTGGACCGTCCAGAACCTTATAAGCATGCTCGGGACTGCTGAAAATAAAGGGCAGGTCAAATACACCGAAGCTGGGCATGAAATTGATAATGGGACCACCGGTTATGATTCCAGCATCTACAACTCCAAGTTTCATTCTTTCAAGAAGTGTTCTCTCGTCTCCAAGTTTTGCATTGGGGAAAATGGTAATCTTCAGTTCTCCGTCACTACCAGCTTCGACCAGTTCCTTGAACTTTAATGCGCACTGATGGAAGGCATCCTTCTCATTTACAACATGGGCAAGCCTGATAGTTGTAACAGCAAAGGCCATTGAACTGAATAAAGAAACAACAAGAGCACTAAGCAAGATCGCACTGATTACTTTTCTCATTATCCGAATCATCCTCCTTTTTGTTGGTCCTACCAAGGTACTACCAACTTAAACTAAATTATAGTATGATATACAAAAATAGACAAGGATCCTTCCATTCTTCAGGAGGCAAACATGGAATCCAAGAGAGCAATACTTGTTGAACAAATTACAGAATTGATTCGGGAAGGCAAAATAATCAAGGGAAACAAACTCCCTCCTGAGAGAGAATTCTCAAAACAGCTCGGAGTAAGCAGAAACCTTCTGAGGGAGGCGCTTGTGACCCTTGAATGTCTTGGCTACATTGAAATGCATGGAAGAGAGGGTATCTTTATCCGGGAAATAGATCTTGCTGATCTTGACAGCGGGTTAAGAAATATCAGTATCTGGCCTGAAGACATGATGCAGCAACTAATGGAAATGCGCCTCCTTACGGAGATCCCTGCTTCAGGCCTGGCAGCAGAACGAAGAACAACAGGACAACTGGACAGGCTCAGGGAGTGCATACATCAGCTTGAAAGGATCCACCTTAATGGAGAAGACCATGAGGGCGAAGGAGCACACTGGGATTCCCTTCTCCACACTCTGATAATCGATTCTGCCAACAATAAATTATTATCTCGTGTATATGAAGGGCTTTCTGCAGTTATGGAAAAATATATCGGGAACAGCAGGAGAAGGCTTTTCCCTTACCTGGAATGGCCAGAAAAGATCCTTCGGCAACACCAGCAAATGGTAATTGCCATAGAGGCAAGGGATAGTGAAACGGCAAAAGAACTCGCCAGGGAACATATCTATGAGGCAATGAAACAGTTGAAAGTATTTCATTAATCCCCGGAAGAATTCAGATTACAAATCTACAAAAAGGCTATCCGTTTTTATGTAGCCGACAGCATAGGGGAATGATCGGCAATTCTTCTTCATACAGCGTAATATAAGATCCGGACAAGGGCTTTGTAATAGATAAAGGTCAGATCAAAGTCAACTGTATAAGTTTTTATGTGCTTATGGGAAACAATAATAAATAGATCGATCATACCCTTTGTATCACAACAATCCCTGGATCCCCATCGTTCTTATAAGCCATGGATAAACCGGTGCCATCATATATGGATTGAGAGAAAACATTACGAACATTCCCATTGCCATGGCTGAATGCAGGATGGAAAGAATACCCCTGTATGTTTCCCGATGAGCAATCACCCCTAATGCACCTTCACAAATAAAAAATGCGAGCACATGAATGATCCATTTATGCTCTGCCCCGGGGAGATGAGTATATCGGATAACCCTTAAAACACAGTAACCGGACCATATCCCAAGAACATAAATCTGTGACAGGGAAAGCACCACCCTCAGGGAACCTGCGGCTATCCCAGGAAGAGGTCCCTGTAAATCCCCTTCAGCATGTCTTTTTTCAAGGCTTTCAGCAATATCATGAACAGACTGCACCCGCGGTACGACATATCGGGGATAAGAACTCGACAGGATCCAGGCCCATAGAAGCATGGGGAAAAGACATTTAAGTATCAGAACCAAAAAAGGCACCTCCATAATATGTGATAGTTCTTATTACCGGGACTAATTTTACCAGAGATATTATATAAAGACTCTGAAGAGACTGTTTCATGCATAACCGTCCTATTTTGACCCTAGCTACTCCCTTTCCTGATTTATAAGGATCTTAAGAAAAGAATCATAAAGGGATTCTCCCCTGGCAATAAAGGAATCCACATGTCCAAGGACCTCCCGAAACTTTTTAATGTCGTTGTCGATCGTATCATTCTGCATTATGGGTCCCATTCTTTTTGATAGTTCCACAAGCTCTTCTTCAAGCCTTCCAACAGAAAGGGCTAATATACCGTAACTATCTCCCTTCACAAATCTACTCAGATTTTCAGGAATCTCCAAAACTACAGAGAGCTGCTGAGGATCAAGGACTCCTGCCAGAAGCTGTTTATTCCTGCTGGCAAGGGTAAAGCGCATTACAGAATCAATTCCATAAACCCTCTCCCATTCTGGAATTTCGATCTGATTTACAGGCAAGGGTAAATTAAGCAAAGGGACAATTGACATGAATTTTTCGGCAATACCCTCCTTTTCAGGCTGAAACATGACATAAAACCCTGGGATTTCACCTAAAGGACTGAAGGACCTTCCCCCAAGGACCAGAGAAAGAGTGCCTCCAAAGAGATCAACGATATCCTCCAGGGTTATACCGTAGAGTTTCTCAAAATATTCCATCCCAAGCCTTGCTTCTGAAGCCTTGGGATCATTCAGCATGTTTTCTATCCTTGAAGCGTCAAGACCGGAAGTCCTCCCATGGATAAAACCTATAACCTGCCCTCCTCCCGGAAATTCTGGAATGCCCTTGAGAGGTTGGTAGGACTCACGTTGTTCTTCAGACATAAATATTTCAGCAACATTTGAATGTGATCTGATCATCCATCCTTCATTATCCTTCTGGAAAGAGACCTCTAAAATAACTGGCTTTTCAGAAAAAAAATGCACACCTTCTGATTCTAGCAATACTTTGAACATCGAAGTATCCAGGGATAGGTAAATACTGTTCATTTCCGTCAGTTTTTCTTGAATCTCCAATTTCCCAGAAGGGTCAGCAGCTGCTGCGATCATATCTCGGAGCCCTTCAGTTCCAGAAGAAAAAAGAAGAAATACCGGGTCTGTCCCGAAAAGAGCTATAGATAAGGTCATTCCAGTAGTTGTATCAAAGATCTGATAGAGGGGGAGCACATCCTCGCCCAGGTCCGCGCTATATGGAATTACTGAAAGATCATCAGTCTTCGAGGATATCTGATCAAAAAGAGAATTCAAGATAGATTCTGGTTCCTTCTCCCTTATTGCGCAGACTCCGTAAAGACTGATTTCCGGCATCTGACCTCCCGGTCTGGCTGAAAAAAAGACCCTGGATTCACCAAAAGCAGGAGAATATTCTTTTATACAGTCTCTCAGGAATCGCAGATCCCGAACTGTTTCTGAAGATGTAGTATTTGCAGTCTTCGACATTTTCTCTGCGAAATAGTCTGTAACATGGACTAAAGGACCGGTAAAAGCTCCTGAGTCAGCTATCTTTAACAGCAGAAAAGTATTATCTCCCTCTACCCTCGAAGGAATGAAATCTTCCGTAACAAGTGTAACGGGTACGGGCTTGAACAACATGTAAAAAGCTCCAGTACATAAAAGTGCAAGAACTGCCAGTAACGTAAGGATCTTTTTCATTCCTTCAATACGCCCCTTTCGAAAAATAGAGAGAGTTGCCGATGAAAAGCATAAACAGAGATATATTTTTTAATGGTAACATGTACTGCATTATTTTACCCTCACTACACAAGGAAAAGAGGGTCCCTGGACCCTCTTTTCTACATCACTTAAAACCTCAGCTGGAATAGCACTTTGAACTAGACCAGTTTAATGGACCTCTGATTCTGTTCATCATCAATAAAATAGGCGAGCATAACCCCCTGCTCATCTGTTTTAAGTTCCTCGAAATGGGGACACTTGCCCTCTATCTTGTATTCCTTTGCAGCTTCCCGGATACAGGCATCCAGCTGTTCATTACAGATAGGACAGTTGAAGGATAGACATCTATCTCCGACCGCGCTGAGATCTACCGGCAATTCTTCTCCGAAATCATTCACAAAGAGAACCACAGACTCTTTCACATCAACCCTTTCAAAATGGTCGCATCCCTGGTGAAATTGTCCCTGTTCCCTTCCATAAGTTATCTTTCCGCAAATTGGACATTCCACCTTCATGTAATGTTTCAATTTCCTCCCCCCCTTCTCCAGGTTAACAATAGCCTCGGTGCATCTAGCAGGATTTGAAAAGCATATCTGGAAGGATGATCCTGCCTCCACTTCTGTAGTATATCATGTCATAATGGTGTCTGACTAACCAAGGAGATTGTATGGGATCAGGATCTGTGCTAGACTGTTTCCTCGACAAATTGAAAACGATCATTTCCATTGAGATAACACAGGAGGAAGAAAATTTGCACGACTATCTTTTACATATCCCGGCCTTCGGGACCCTTCTGGACACGGCTGCGGCTACCTTGGGAGGCTTGTTCGGACTGGCCATTAACTCACGATTATCCGAAAGGTTTAACACCATATGCTTTCAGGCCTTGGGATTATTCACCCTTGCAGCAGGTATTTCAATGGCCCTGTCAAGCAATAACATGCTTATCATGGTATTCAGCATTGTTGCTGGTTCTATTATAGGGGAAACATTAAAAATAGATGAAAGAATTACCGGGCTTTCATTGAAAAATGCAGATCCTGTTAAAGAAAAAACTAAATTCAGAGAGGGTTTTATTACTGCTTCTCTCTTGTATTGCACCGGATCTCTAGGGGTCCTTGGAGCCATCGAAGAAGGTCTGGGAGGTATTCCGAACCTTCTGATAGCCAAATCTCTCCTCGATGGGATTGCATCTTTAACCCTGGCGTCTTCCCTCGGGGGGGGGGTAATACTGGCTGCCCTGCCCCTTCTGATATACCAGGGATGCATAACGTTCTTTGCATTCTATTTAAAGGACATACTTTCAGAGGCCGTAATAAGCGAGATAAGCGGTGTCGGGGGGATAATCCTGATAGGTATTGCCCTGAATATCCTGGAGATTAAAAAACTGAGAATAATGAACATGCTTCCAGCTCTGGTTGTATCTTTCATCCTGGCCCTGTACTTTCTCAAATAAATTCACATCAGCAGGATCAGTACATATAAGGTTTTCGGAGAAAAAAAGATTCCTCCACCAGGGACCTTAGAAAATCCGGGAAGCCTGATCCCGCGGCCCTTGCAGCTTTTGGTACAAGGCTGGTTGAAGTCATTCCCGGTACTGTGTTCACTTCAAGGACCCTGGGTTCTCCACTGTGGGGAAGTCGAATATCTATTCTGGCATATACCCTGCACCCAAGGGCAAGAAAAGCGTTCCTTGCTGCCTCGATTACAGACTGAAGCTCCCCTTCTTCCAGGGGGGCTGGAACAAGATATTCACTTTTCCCACTGCTATATTTCGCCTCGTAGGTGTAAAAATCTGCTTTGGGAACAATTTCAACAACAGGAAGGACCTCGATATTCCCTCTTCTTTCTATTACCGTTATTGCAAGTTCCCTTCCGGCTATATACTCTTCCACAAGAACATTCCTGGAAAACCTGGAAGCAAAATTAACCGCTTCGATCATCTCTTCTCCATGATCCAGTATGCTTACACCCACTGTACTTCCACATGAGTTTGGCTTGACTACGACCTTTCCTGAAAAAGGCGACGGACAAAGACCAGAAGGAAGGGGATTTTCTCTGGAGTAAGCATTTGCAGGAATGATACATCCATCCGGAACGGGCACTCCACTTATCCTGAAGATGCTTTTACTAACCCATTTATCCATGGAAAGAGCACAGGCTTCATAACCGGGCCCTGTATAGGGTATATTCATAAGATCAAGAAGAGCCTGGATCTGACCGTTCTCTCCCCAGCTCCCATGAAGGGCGATAAAGAAAAGATCAGGCTTTTCATCATCTGACAATTTGATCAATTCTGCCGGTTTACTTATCAGGAAGGGGCGGACATCAAAACCGGCCTGGGAAAGGCCGCTGATAACAGATCCTCCGCTTTTAAGAGAAACTTCTTTCTCGAAGCCTTCTCCGCCGTAGAGCACACCGATTTTTTTCAAAATAGTCTTTCACCTGAACCTTCCATCGGGAGGATAACTAATCGCAGAAAACAATAGATTCTGTCTTTAAGAAACTCTTTCGGGAAGCAACTACTCGGACTATTATAACAGGCTTCAAGAAAGGAGAAAGGATGATCTTTCAGTCATCCTTTCTCCTTAAAAATCGGACCTTGGTGGATTATACTATTGAAAATCTCCTTTCCATCTCATTTCAGGATAGATCTTTCCGTACATAGCGGGTGAGTCCATATCTATTGCCCAGGCCCAGTTCTGATTACCGTAGTCATAATGCCACCATTCGTCGGAATAGTTAGTAAATCCAACATCTGTCATAAGGTTGAAAAGAAAACGCCTGTTCCGGATAATTTCATTTTCTTCCCGAGACAGTTCTCTGCTTTTCCCGGCAAGCTTCTCAAAGTAACATGTTTCGGAAAGAATTGAAGTATCGTCAAACCCGGATCCCATATTGAGCAGCAGACCCTGCTCATTGACAATACTAAGGTCTACAGCTCCTCCAGTTATATGGGGAGATGGACTATCCGAACATACCGAAGGCAGAGCAACATACTGACATACCCTCGATTTGAGATCCTCTTCAGAAAGATCCGGGTAAGCCCCTGCGATCTCTTCTTTCAGGATATGGAAAAGATTTTTCTGGAGATATGGGGATCTCCATCCATCAAATATAACAAACCTGTAGCCTGAGGGCAGTTTTTCCGATGCCTCCGCCAGCTTCAGAAACGCACCTCTGCGAAGAAAACACTCCGGCATCGCTCCACGAAGACCCTGAATAAAATACTCACTCCTGACAAGGATCTTTTCCGGTAATAAACTTACCGGGACCAGATCCTCTCCATTGTCCTCAATAGGGATACGGCGAGCGGCATCCCAATTCCATCCTGCCATTTGGGGAATGGGACGTGAGAACAAATGCTTCACCTTCTCCACGGTTACACCTTCTTTCATTCTTCAGAGATTTAGCAATTTCGGAATAATGGTCGTTATCGCGGGAAAAGTTATTATCACCAGCAGGACGAACATTGCTACTCCGATAAAGGGCCATATCACTTTAAAGACATCACCAAGCTTTACTCTGCCAACTGCAGCAACGATATAATTACACGCACCCATTGGAGGTGTGATAAGAGCAATCGTGACATTCAAGGTCATAACGATACCAAAATGCAGGGGATCAATACCTGCTTTAACAGCAAGTGGAGCAAATATGGGAGTAAGAAGAGTAAGGGTAGACACTTCCTCCATGAACATTCCCACCGGGAAGATAACTGCACTCAGGACTATCATCAATAACCATGGGTTATGAATAAGACCCGAATTTACAATAATGGAAGCAAACTTCTGGGGTATCTGTTCCCATTTGAGTAACCACCCTATTACAGTAGCTGCTCCCATAATAAGAAATATGGAACTTGTAAGTCGTACAGTTTCATAGATCGAATAACCAAGATTTCCAAGATCCAGTTTTTTTGTATAGAAAAAACCGGCAACAAGACAATATGCAACTCCAAGGGCACCTGACTCGGTGGGAGTTACTATCCCCGTAACAATACCGCCAATTATTATCACTGGTGCGATCAACGCAGCCGTAGAGCGGAGAAGGATCTGTTTTGCCTGTTTACGGACTTCGCCAAAATCTGAGATGGGCACTTCATATTTCCGGGAGTAATACCAGTTCATGCCCATGAAGGCAAGTCCAAGAACCAGTCCGGGAAGCATACCTGCAGCAAACAGACCCCCTATGGACGTATTCGTCATAGTCGCATAGATGATCATGAAAATACTGGGAGGAATGATCGGTCCAATAAGAGAACTGCTGGCAGTAAGACCCGCTGAATACGCAGGAGAAAATCCATCCTTAACCATAGCAGGGATCAATATTGATCCCAGGGCAGAAGCATCAGCCGCAGCAGATCCGTTAACTCCTGCAAGGATAATTCCGCCAACCACATTAACGTAACCCAGCCCTCCACGGACTGAACCCACAAGAAGCCGGCTGAAATCGAGGAGCCGGTCAGTAAGGCCGGACCTGTTCATCAGGATACCCGCAAGTATGAAGAAGGGTATGGCCATAAGCGAGAAAATATCCATTCCTCCGTAAAACTGCTGAGACATTATCCGCAAAAGAGACCAGTCTCCGAGATAGGCAATACCTGCAAAAGCTGCTGAAAGAAGGGAAAGATAAAGGGGTACTCCTGCTACCATAAGCATAAAGAATAGGACCAGCATTAGAAGAGCCATTATTCTGATATCCCCGCTTTCCGTGATCTGAATTGCAGAAGAAGGAAGATTGCAAGGAGAAGGGCAAGACCTGCTGGAACAGACATGAGGGGTATGGTCTTTGGGATACCAAGAGCCATGGTCTTCATGTGCCAGATCTTAACTGCATTCATCAGACCAAGCCAGATCATAAGCCCCAGGATAAAGATAGAGAGGGCCAGTTTGAAATAATCTATTATTTTCTGTAAAAACCGGGGAAGTCTCGGAACAACAAAATCAATTACCATGTGATCACCATGATAATAGGCGCCTCCCGCAGCCATAAGTACAAGCCATACCAGGGAAAACCGTGCAACCTCCTCCGTCCAGATAATGGAACTTTTCAGCACATAGCGGCAGAAGATGCCCAGCAGAATGTCTCCCACATTGATAACAAGGAGCGCCCCAGCGCTCCAGGCGCTGAGGCGTTCCAGTCTTGTGATCCAGAGATCGACAGCAGTCTTTTTACCCATACCGGCTATTTGCCTTCTCCTGCCTTTTTGTTTGCGGTGACCGCACATTCCAGGGAGAGTTCAACCCAATCCTCGCCTACTTTATCCTTCAGCCACTCAAGATAGGCAGGTTGACCCTGTTCTCTGAAGGCATTCATTTCCTCTTCATTCGGAGAATATGCCAACATTCCGTTATCCACAAGGAACTGGATGTCTTTAGAATCCTGGCTTTCCATGGTAGTCCTGTTTATGGCATTGGCCTTTCTCGAGGCGTCCTTAACAACCTTTTTCTGGGAATCGGTCAGTGAATCCAGAACAGCGCCATTTATAACCAGGAACTGGTCTGAATACTGGATATTGGCAAGGGTGAGAAATTTCTGAACTTCAAAAAGACTTCCCATCTTGATGTACATGGCCGGGTTCATCTGTCCATCAACAACTCCCGTTTTCAAAGCCATGTAAAGTTCTGTCCAGGGAATGGGGGTACCACTGGCTCCAAATGCTTTATACAGGGCTACTTGATCTTCTGCCATCCCTCTGAATTTCAACCCTTTAAAATCAGCAGGTGATTTTATTTCTTTCTTCGAATTTGTAAAGGCAAGGAATCCTCCTTCTTCAATAACCTCCAGAAGATAGGCACCTGTTCTTTTGTGGAATTCATCCTGTGCCTTTACCATAAAGGCACTCTCGTCAAAGAAAATATGGGCAGCCTTGTAGCTGTTGAACAGGAAAGGCACGTTCGTAGCATACATCTCGGGAAAGACAGGAGCTATCCCACCATAGGAAGCAACATTTATGATAGGCTGGTTCATTCCCGACTCCATGAGCAATTCCATTCTCTCTTCTTCGTTGCCCAACTGACTGTCAGGGAAAAGTTTTATATCCACTTCACCGCCTGTACCTTCTTCCACAAATTTCTTAAAATTGCTCGCAAAAAGGTGTACAGCGTTGTTCTCGGCATCGGCAGGACCATTGTAGGACATCTTGAGTTCCATCGGAGCAGCCCACACCGCCACTGCAGAGATCGCAACCAGAAACACCACGAGACCTACCATAGAAACGCTCTTCCTGAATCGCAACATACATATCACTCCTCTCAGTAATACCAGGCATTTTCTATGAAAATACCCGGTCCCCCCAAAAAGAAATCAGCAAAGAATCTGGAAATATTCTTCCCGGGTAATCCATAATTAATTCTACTCTTTTAACACGAAACAATAAAGAACTGTTTATCAAAGTGTTATAGCGAACAGGCAGAGCAAGATGCTCTCCGCATGAAACAGGGAGAAATAAAATGTATAAACCAATATCGAATTACGGCGTTATAGTAGATCTTCATACAGTAGCCCTTATTGATTCCGATGGGTCTATTGACTGGCTCTGTCTAACTTTCATCGATTCTCCAAGTGTTTTCGGGGCGATCCTGGATGACCGGAAAGGGGGATCATTCTCTCTCCATCCCTTTGAAGACTGGGACTCATATTCTAAATATATACCTCAGACCAACATCCTTACAACAACTTTCCGAACAGGATCCGGAATAGCTAGAATTACTGATTTTATGCCTGTCTATTCCGGAGGAGAACAGATCATGGAAAAACATGTCCCTGAACTTTAAAGAATGCTGGCAGGTTGTTTTAAAAGAAAGAAATGCCTGATATACCTCTTTTTGATACTCACGGGGCAGTATATAAATACAATAGGACAAAGGAGGAAAAGATAGGCCTTTTTCACGTAAGATGCTGAATTTTATCCGCCATTGATCCATAAAAAAGGGAGGGAACAAAGCCCCTCCCTTTCAATCGTAATAAAATTGCATAAGACGTAAAGACTAGAAACTCCTGAGAGAGAGTTCACTCGTTCTTTTCTCTTCCCTGTTCAGTTCTACCAGCACCTTAATATACATGGCTTCCCATTCGGAACTGTTCATTTCCAGTGCCTTTTCCGAAGCTTCCAGAAATCTTTTCTGCCTTAGCAAATCTCTTATCTTTTCCATTCTGTTCAACTCCTCCCTCAAAAAGAATCTCTCGCCGATCATATTTTTCAGAACAGTAGTCCTCCTGGAAATATTTTGTAATAGGAAAAGACTTCCATGTAGCACTGATTCATAAGAAAGAAAAGTACTCTAACCTCGAAGCAGGATATAACCAGATCCTGCTTCGAGAAAGGCATTTTCGAATTCAGGGAAAAGGTGATGGACTTTCAGTATAATTTCACACTGAACAGTATGAAATCGGGGAAATTCTGAATAGGGAAGTAAAAAAACCTTATTTTTCATGTTCAAAGACTGCACTAACAAGAAAAAATATTTTTTCGGGACAAACACTACCTCCAGCTAGAGAGTAACTACTCACAAACTGAAGTTAATCCTTCTCTAATGGCAAACTTTGTCAGTTCGGCGATGGAAGTGACATTGATCTTCTGCATTATATGGTAACGGTGCGTTTCTACAGTTTTCACGCTAACATTTATAGAAGTGGCAATATCCCTTGTGCTTTTACCTTCAGCTATCAGTTGAAGAATCTCTCTTTCTCTTGAGGTAAGGGTAGAAATGGTTTCTTCTCCACCACCATTTTCAAGCATTTTGATATATTCGTCTATTACCATCCCCGATATGGAAGGACTGAGGTAGAATTTACCCTCAGCGACCGTACGGATCGCCCTCGAAAGCTCCATGAAAGCACAGTCCTTGAGAAGATATCCCGAAGCACCTGCCCGAAGCATTTCTGCAACATAATGACGATCATCGTACATGGAAAGGGCAAGAACCCTTACGGTTTCAAATTGTGAATGGATCCGTCTGGCAGCTTCTATACCGTTCATATCAGGCATCATAACATCCATCAGTATTATGTCTGGTCTATGTTTTGTTGATATGGAAAGAGCTTCTCTCCCATTATCAGCTTCGGCAATAACCTTCATATCCTTTTCAGAATCTATAAGGATGCGAAGACCCTCTCTCATAACCCTGTGATTATCTACAAGCATGATCTTTAATGCAGCCATATTATGGTTCCCTCTTTCCTAAAGCCAAAGGAAGAGAAATGGAGACTCTAGCCCCTCCATTTCTGTTACGTCCAATACTCAAAAAGCCTCCCAGGGTTCTGGCCTGTTCCCTTAAGCTGAAGAGGCCGAAACTGTAATCTTTCTCTGAATATTCATGATCAGATAGTCTGCGGATACCCTTTCCATTATCCCTGACAGATACCCGGAGATCGCCTTTGATAACGGTCGCGGAAACATCAGCTACTGTCGCTTCTGCATGTTTGATAACATTTGTCAGCAGTTCCCGAACTGCCCTGAAAAGAAAGGCTTTGATATCATCAGGCATTTCTGAAGGAATATTCTTAAATTGACAGGAAATTTTGATGCCAGACTGTTTCTCTAGTTTTTCGCCCAGCCATTCTACTGCTGCGGAGAAGCCCAGTTCATAGAGAACAGGAGGGCTCAATTCAAAGGTAATGTCACGAACGTAGGATATGGCATTTTCCAGATTACGGAAAGCTTCATCCAGATGGGAACATGTTTCGGGATCACTGAGACCTTTGCGGGCCATTTCAAGTCTTAATTTCGAGAGAATGAGGTCCTGACCTATATTGTCATGGAGCTGGTGGGCTATCGATCTTCTGGTCTTTTCCTCAAGATAAGTCACTCTATATGACAGCCCCTGGAGCTGACGCTGATAGTTGTGGGATAAGACCTCCCGCTCCTTCCTTTCTGAAATATCTCGGGATATACATAGCATCAATGGCTCCCCTTCAAGATGGAAAAGATGAGCACTTATCTCGACATTGATTCCTGACCCATCCTTTCTCACGTGGTCTGCCTCAAAAGTCGTCCTTCCCTTTTTTCTGAGTATTTTCATTATTTTTTCCATATTTGGGGGACCGGTTATTCCTTCAATATCCCGCAACGCCATAGATAAAAATTCTTTTCTGGAATAACCCAGGGAACGGCATGCTGCGTTGTTCACTTCCACAAAACGACCGGGAAGACCATCATCGCGAATTTTAAGCAGGAATATCTTGTCCGAAGCATTCTGAAAAAGGTAACGGTACTTATTCTCACTTTCCTTTAACTCCCTCTGGATAAGCTTCAGAGAAGAGATATCCCTCGCAATTGTTGCTGTAGCAATAACCTGGTCCTCCAGGTTAAACAGGGGAAACTTACGACTGTGAAAAGATTTTTCCACTCCGTCGGGATAAATAATATTTCTTTCTCTTTCGATAAAATTTCCCTTCGGGAGAGTCTGGGCTAGAGCTTCATCCGATGAATATTGCTTCACTGTCTCCATATCAATATGGGGGCTATAAATCTCTTCATGCGTTTTTCCGACGACTTCGGTAATATCATGTTTCCAGACAGCCTTTACAAAAGCCCGGTTAGCTGTTAGCAGCTTAAGGTCTAGATCGAACATTGTTACTATATCTTCTGTTTCCTCGACTATGGTTGAAAGGTAGCTTCTTTCAAGGAACTCATCATAAAACCGAAGTATTTGTCCCTGGAAAGAAAAGGAATTATCTGAAGAGATGGAACTGGAAAGAGGGCGCAGCAATTGAATAATTTCTCCTCGAAAATCGGAGATATCCTTCAAGTTAAAGAGGTTATCGAAAGAAGTGAGAAGATTACACGATCCCTTTTCTGACCTCATTTCATCTACCATTGAATCCCTCCGTTACCCCTTAAGCAAACTAAAATAAAAAGGGAAGCTTCAAAACCTTGCCTTTTCATTTTGAAGTTACTATTCTGAAGCAGATACCATCTTTCTGAGTTTATCTTGAGCGGCTGAAGATAAACCGAGGAGGTCTATCTCATTTTCAAGCTGTAAAAGATCACCCATCCCGGAAACATATCCGTTAAGCCTTGCTGCAGCAGTCGAATCAGTAAGTTCTCTATCACTTACAAAGATCTTTGAATATTCATCCATAAACTCCCTGAACATTTTCAAGCGATATTTCTGGTGATATTCTTCAGCCAGGTAAAATTCACGGAAGGGAATCACTTCTGTTAGAATAAGTCTTCCACGTTTTCTCTCTTCTTCTGATATACTTTCGATGATCTTTTGTTTCTGCGATTCATTATGATAAAAAAGAATAGAAATATACTGACGGGATGAAGCCTTTTGTGTAGGATCATGACTTGCCCAGAAAACTTCAAGTAACTCAGAAAAGGAAAGCTTTTCGGGGTCAAAGTCCATCTGAATACTTTCAGTATGGTCACCCAGATCATGGTAGCTGGGATCCTTTAACGTCCCGCCAGAATAACCCACCCGTGTACGTATAACTCCTGGAATTATCCCGAACCGGGAATCAGGTCCCCAGAATCAGCCCAGAGCAAACGTCGCAGTTTCAACCTTTAAAGGCAGTTCTTCATCAAGAATGGGCTTCTTTGAAAGAACACTCTTGTCAGTATTCATAGCGGCTACCTCCCTTGGGCAAATAAATAATAATGACAAGATCAGAAGGAAGAAGAAAACTTTCCATGCTATCATAAGCCTAAAGGAAGAATACATGGTTATCCTCCCTGATACAGAACCTGAATAATTTTATCAGGCTATATTTTTATCCTAATAGCTAGTAATCCAGATACAGACATTCTACCCCATAAGTTACACCATCCACAAGCAGGTTGTAAATAAGTATACTTAACCCCTAAAGACTACAATTTTAACTTATAATCATCTATGTTCAAACAAATTATTTTTCAGATAAAGCAGGAGGATATGATATGCCAATTGATGAATCTTCTATTAGAGGACAAATATTGAGATTAAAGGATTTCCGAAGATGGTCGAACAAGACTGAACTGAATTTTTTGCCTCAGCTTATGGAAGGGGAAGAAATCGTAAAGGCCCTGACCTCTGTCCTGTACAAGGAAAGGAAATGGCTTATGGTCTTAACTGACAGAAAGGTTATATTCCTTTACAGAAAGATAATCGATGGTTTTCAGGAAACCATTCCCCTGTCAGAAATAGTTTCTGTTTCCTGTGAAACCAGCTTTATGTTTGCACGGTTGATTTTACAGACAGATGAAAAAGAAATGAACCTGGACTCCATCCTTAAAAAAGATGCCCAGATAATCAAGGAACTACTTTCTGATCTGCTGATAAAACAATGAAAATATCCAGGCAATCCTGCTGATATGGGATAAAAAGATCTGCGTTGAATGAGAACTACGCCCCTATCTTGAGTAGAGATGGCAGATGGGAACAGGGAAAATTCTTTTTTTCAGACCCCGGGCTCATGAATATCCATGACATAAAACGAAGAGTCGCGAGGAAAAACATCTTATTCCAGGTCTTGTGAGGTTGATTAAAATTAATAGATACTGTTACCCCAGGATCAGGGTTCCATGAAATATTGCGGGTTTGCTGGCTGATCACTTTGACAACTGCCTGCCAGGACAACAATGGATAATCCCCTGATATCTACTTCAGAACCAGACGGATAAGAATGACTTTACAAGGAACTATGAAGAAAGTATGTTCAGAATACATGGATAAGGAACAGGGCAAACCTTATGATGAAAAGACAGAACATTCCTCAAAAACACTGAAAGCAGCGACTCAGATCAATACTTTTAAAAGGCGACCCAGTTCCTCAAAATGGATCTTCCATTCTACTGTAAACCCCTCAACTTCATTCATCGCAAGCCCCGCATAACCACAACCAGTTTTTATTCTGAAAAATATGTTCTGGCTGAACCATAGATCCGGCTTCAAACCGATTTCACCGATAACTTTCAAAAAAGCCGCTAAATTTATCAAAACAGGGACATCATAACAATTTTGTTCAAGATCCTGTATCTGGCTATTAATCCATCTTGAAGCAGAAAGTTCAAAAAGATCCATATCCAGGGCTATCTTCCATCGTTTTGCAGTATCGAAGGAATTTCTGATATTCTCGAGATCTGGTAAATCCTTATCAAATTCTTCCCTGATTCCCGAGTTGAGGACAACTTCTGCAGCTTTAAGAAACTGGGGAGGCACTGGCATCTGTACTGAAGAGATAAAATTCATTAACAGATAATCATCTTCAATTATCTCCCTGAGAAAAGATTCAAGACGCAAAAGATCCCCTCGAATTATGGAATTAAAGACCTTCTGCTGTTCATTCCGGAAAATATGGCCCAGATCATAATCATGGCCACCAAAATAGTCGTCTATGGTACTGATAACGCCAGGAATATTTCCCTTGCTGAAGAATAATCGAACCTCCTCAATGAATCTGCTGAAAACATCTTCTCCAAGATCTGGAGAAAGGGAACATAGTACATTGTGCCCGCCAAGACCAAGAGAAGCATACCAGGTACGACACGATTCAAGGGTAATATCTGATTCTATGTTCAGGCATCCCCCGCAAAATTTTATTTTACCTGCATTCAGAGAAAATTCTTTAAGTGGAATAACTTTGTAACAATACATCGAGATGTTAGAAGGTTCATCCGTAAACAATGAAAGAATACCGTAATGTGCTCCCAACCTGGAAAGGTCAAAACTGAATGGTTTCACAGAATTGCTGTAAATCTCCACTCCAGTTCCCTGATCCGGAATGTTGCTTTTCGCCCTTCCAAGAAAATTAAGGAAAGCTGGTTCCAGGTTATTTCCAGATATCTCCATGGCATATTGAATGGCATGAGCAGCATAACGAAGTATCTGGAGAGATTCGATGCCCGAAAGATCATCAAAGAACCATCCGCAACTGGTAAACATAAGCATAGCCGAGCGCTGCATCTCCAGAGATTTCATTACCAGTTCCCTGTCAACAACTGAAAGTTCACTTTCTGAATGAGATTTGATGAAGTTATCCATGTTCTCCTTTGATCTTTCAAGGATTAAATGTATATACTCATCTCTTGTGAGCCATGGATCCCTGACCTTTCCTTTCATGGAGTCTAAAAAGATGGATTCCAGTTCCGTATGTAACCAGTCAAGCCCTTCCCTGAGGGGCTTACGCCAGGACTGGTTCCAATCGTGGTTCATTCCAGTACAGCAGCCACAATCGCCCCTCCATCTCTCCACTCCATGCACACAGCTCCAGGAACTGTTCTCTATTATCTCTACTTCCCTTATGGCGGGGTGTTTCTCCAGGAATTCCCCGAATATGGTAAGCTCAGCTCCCATTTCTCCTTCTATCCGGTCAAGACAGTATGCAAGAGCCATGTCTCCATATTTTTGATGATGTCCGTACGTTTCTCCGTCAGTCGCGACAGAAATAATTCTTCCTTCACCTGTTTTCCTGTCCCATCTGGAAAGAAATCGTTGAGCAAACATTTCACCATTTCTGAGCAATCCGCCGAAAGCAATATCCTGTGAAATTCTTCCATCATAGAAAAAAAGGGCTATAGTCCTTCCAGAAGGAAGCTGGCAGCTATAAGGAGTGGATGGATCTATTTTCCCTCCCCTTACACCTGTCCAGGGAACACCTTCTGAAAGACGTATCCTGGAAGCCTGATATGGTGAAAGGATGGTGAACTGTATGCCTTCTTCTGAAAGGAATTCCAGGGTTTTCAGATCCACTGCAGTTTCTGGAAGCCACATGCCTTCTGGAAAACGTTTAAATCTCTTTTCAAAATCAGCGATACCCCATAATATCTGGGTTCTTTTATCCCTGTCCGAAGCAAGGGGGAGGATCATATGATTGTAGGCCTGGGCGATTGCAGGGCCATGGCCAGAAAATCTCTTCCGACCTTCTGTATCAGCCCTCAATATGTTTTCATAAGTATGAGGTGAATGCACTTCCAGCCATGATAGAAGGGTCGGTCCAAAGTTAAAGCTCATCCTGGAATAATTGTTCTGGATTGCGGTTATCAAACCCTTTTCTCCAAGAATACGGGCAGCTCCGTTGGGAGAATAGCATTCTGCCGTTATTCTTTCGTTCCAGTTCTCATATGGCGCAGCAGTTCTCTGGATCTCGACTTCTTCCAGCCAGGGATTCTCCCTCGGCGGCTGGTAGAAGTGACCGTGAACACATACATAAATAGTCATTACTACACCTCTGAAAGTTTAAAAATGATACAGCAGAGCGGGGGTAATGTAACCATAAGAGAAAAGGGCCGTCCATGATGTTGAATCTTCTCTGCTTCTATGCCTCCAAAATTTCCGTGACCGGTTCCACCATATATATGGGAATCACTGTTTAGAATTTCACTCCAGTATCCAGAATAAGGAACTCCTATCCTGTATTCATATCTAGGCTCAGGCGTAAAGTTACAGGCAGTAAGAATAAGGGACTTACCATCAGATCTCAAAAAAGCAATTATACTTTTTTCCGCATCGCCAAAATCGATCCATTCAAATCCCTTTGGATCATAATCTGTAGAATAAAGAGCCCTTTCATTTCGGTACAAACTGTTCAGGTCCCTTATCCATAAAGATACACCCTGGTGGGGAAGGTGGTCCAACAAATCCCAGTGCAGGTATCCGTCATGATTCCATTCAGACATCTGCCCCATCTCGACACCCATAAAAAGGAGTTTCTTTCCCGGGTGGGCATACATATAACCTAAAAAGACTCTCATATTTGCAAATTTTCTCCACGTATCCCCCGGCATCTTGTTAAGAAGAGACCCCTTGCCATGAACTACTTCATCATGGGATACAGGTAACAGGAAATCCTCGGAAAAAGCATACCAGATACTGAAGGTAAGCTTGTCGTGATGATACTTCCTGAAGATGGGATCAGTGCTCATATATTCCAGGACGTCATGCATCCACCCCATGTTCCATTTCATGGAGAAACCCAGACCTCCAACATGAACCGGCCTGGTAACCATGGGCCAGGAGGTTGATTCTTCAGCGATCATCTGAACATGGGGAAATCGCTCAAAAACGGCAGTATTAAGTTTTCTCAGTAAATCAATGGCATCAAGGTTTTCCCTTCCGCCATACCTGTTGGGTATCCATTGTCCCTCTT
Source organism: Acetomicrobium hydrogeniformans (assembly GCA_016841745.1). Classification (GTDB taxonomy): domain Bacteria; phylum Synergistota; class Synergistia; order Synergistales; family JAFGMB01; genus JAENYO01. The sequence continues at coordinate 40,412 of JAENYO010000007.1, read as the reverse complement.
CCCTGGAATAATCCAGATACAGCATTGACGCAACGGCATCAATCCTGAGACCATCTGCATGATAATGTTCGATCCAGAACATGGCACTGCTTATAAGGAACGCATGTACCTCTTTTCTCCCATAATTGAAGATACTGCTTTTCCAATCAGGATGGAAACCCTGCCGGGGATCTTCATGTTCAAAAAGGGCCGTACCATCAAATCTGGCAAGTCCATATTCGTCACTAGGGAAATGTGACGGGACCCAATCCAGTATGACCCCGATCCCCTTCTGATGAAGATAGTCGATAAGGTACATAAGGTCCTGGGGAGTTCCATAGCGGCTTGTCGGAGCAAAATAGCCCACTGTCTGGTATCCCCATGAACCATAAAAAGGATGTTCCATAAGTGGGAGAAATTCCACATGGGTAAAGCCAAGTTTTTTCACATGTTCTGAAAGAAGTGGGGCTATTTCCCTGTAAGTAAGAGGATCGGAACCATTGCCTCCGGGTCTCCAGGATCCCAGGTGGATTTCATATATTGAAATTGGAGAGGTGGACAGATTCATTACTTCACGCCGGGATATCCAGTCCTCATCACCCCATTCATATTCAAGGTCCCATACAACAGAAGCTGTTCTGGGAGACACTTCCCAGAAAAAAGAGAAGGGATCTCCCTTATCAACAGAATAGTTATGATATCTGGAACAAATATGGTACTTGTAAAGGGAGCCTTTCCCTATGCCAGGGATAAAACACTCCCATATACCCGATCCGTCATTTCTTAAGGAAAGCATATTCTCTCCCTGTTTCCATTGATTAAAATCACCGATAAGAGACACTTCTACCGCATTTGGCGCCCAGACCGCAAAATACGTACCCTTTGAACCAGAATGGACTAATTCATGGGAACCAAGCTTTTCAAAAAGGTTGCAGTGGGTTCCTTCCCTGAAAAGGAAAACATCAAGGTCTGAAAACAGGCTGGCCTTTCCAATACCATCCTCTGATAAAGAACGCTCCATTTATTCACTCCTCCCTCTTGCGGAAGCAACACCCGCTGTCCCTACAAGAATTATAGCAGTCTGAGTCCATACTCCGTTAATCGAGAAAGACTGAAAACATTCCAGTATAGTTGTTATATTCGTTTTAAAATGCTAACCTTTTAATACAAAGATGAAAGGAGGGAGTTTTCGGTGATTCATAAGGAAAGAAGAAGTGGTATTCTCATGCCCCTATTCTCCCTGCCTTCAAGGTTTGGAATCGGAGATATGGGACCCGGGTCAAGGTGTTTCTGTGATTTCCTTTCTAAATCAGGCCAATCAGTATGGCAGATCCTGCCTCTTTCCATGACACAACAGGCTACGGGCAATTCTCCCTACAGCTCGGTTTCGGCCTTTGCCGGAAATCCTCTTTATATTAGTCCCCAGATGCTTTTTGAAGATGGGCTGCTCAGGAAGGCAAGTCTCCTGGATACACCAGACTTTGGAAATGACAGGGTCCATTATGCTCTCGTAGAAAAATTTAAAACAGAAATCCTTGTAGAAGCATTTCAGAGATCAACAGAAATGAATTATACAAAGAGTTATAGCAGTTTCTGCAGAGGGAACAGTTATTGGCTGGATGATTTCGTTCTTTTTAAAGCATTAAAAGGATATTTTCGGGAAAAACCCTGGTATGAATGGCCAGAAGATTTCCGGGACAGGAATCCGGAATCCCTTTCCAGAGCTAAGCTGACTCTTGAAAGGGAACTGGATTATCTGAAATTCGTACAGTACCTCTTTTCCAAACAGTGGACAGACCTTCACGAATACTGCAGACATAAAAAGATCGATATACTTGGTGATATGCCCATATATGTCGATCTCGATAGTGCAGACGTATGGGCCAACAGAAAATACTTCCAACTTGACCGATCCGGATATCCTCAAGCTGTAGCGGGAGTTCCTCCCGATTATTTCAGTGAGAATGGACAACGTTGGGGTAATCCTCTTTACCTGTGGAATAAACTTGAAGAAGACGGTTTTTCATGGTGGTATAACAGGATCGGTCATGCTGGACGGATCTGCGACCTTCTTCGTATAGATCATTTTCGGGGCTTTCTTTCATACTGGTCAATTCCATCTGGTGAAAATACAGCTGTAAAAGGTCACTGGGAAAGAGGTCCATCCAATGCCTTTTTTGAAGGACTCGTTGAACAATTCACCGAATTTGCCATCATTGCCGAAAACCTGGGTGTAATAACTCCTGACGTGGATCAGGCTATGGAAAAACTAGGTCTCCCGGGAATGCTTGTACTCCAGTTTGCATTCGACGGAGACATGAAAAACAACCCTTATCTCCCCCATAACCACACACCAAACAATATAGTCTACACGGGAACCCATGATAACAACACCACAAAGGGATGGTTTGAAGAGGAACTCTCTGAGAAACAGAAACAAACCCTGAACCTGTATAATGGTTCTCTAGCCGATGGCGATAATGTATCATGGGAATTGATAAGGATGGCCATGGTATCAGTTGCAACGACTTGTATTATTCCAATGCAGGATCTGCTGGCACTTGGCAGTTGGGCCAGGACAAACAGACCTGCTATCTCCAGAGGTAACTGGGAATGGAGAATAGACCCTTCCTATTTGGAAGGTTCTCTTGCTGAAAGATTTTATGAAATAACTGCCATATTCGGTAGGTTGAATATAGAGGGTTCTTGATCAGGAGTATCGGATCTTACGCTTTTCTACAGGAGAATACTGGAGAGAAAAGGTAACAGGAGGTAGTAGAGGATGACACTTATGAAGTGTGGTGTTAACACGACAAAATCGCTTAAGGGTATCATGGACTTTGATCCCATTTTCAGGACCGTTGCATATTTTTCAATGGAAATAGGAATCAAGGCAAACATGCCCACATACGCAGGAGGACTCGGGATTCTGGCTGGAGACATTTTGAAAAGTGCCGCAGATCTGGCAGTACCCATGGTGGGAGTTACCCTGCTCTACAGAAAGGGCTACTTTACGCAGGAGTTGGATATAAATGGACGGCAGGTTGAAAAACCTGCCGAATGGGATCCTTCTGAAGAGATGGAACTCCTTCCCAATGAAATAATCATAACCCTTGAACAGAGGAAAATCATGATCAGGGTCTGGGTACATGAAATCACAGGAAATACTGGTTATACCATACCAGTTTATTTCCTGGATACTGATATTGAAGGAAATGATCCAAAGGACCGAGCCCTTACCGGCAGCCTCTATGGAGGTGATGAAAGATATCGCCTCTGTCAGGAACTGATCCTGGGGCTTGGCGGCTTGAGAATGCTCCGTTCCATAGGATTTAACAATCTTAGAAAATTTCACCTTAATGAAGGCCATGCGGCATTCCTTGTTTTGGAAATGTTACGGGAAGAGGGTTTTGAAAATTTCCAGAAAATCCGTGAACGGGGTGTATTCACTACCCATACGCCGGTTCCGGCTGGACATGACCACTTCTCATACGAACTGGTTGAAAAGGTAATGAGCGTTAACATTGTAAACCAGTTAAGAAAGATGCTTTCTCAGGAAGGTGTCTCCATGACTGAATTGGGGATGCGCTACTGCTCCTTTGTTAATGGAGTATCCAGAAAACATGCCGAAGTCAGTAGAAAAATGTTCCAAAAAGAGGACATTCATTCAATAACCAACGGGGTCCACCCTGGAACGTGGATCAGCCCTGAAATGAAACTCATCTTTGATTCATCCATTCCTGGTTGGATAAACGCACCTGCCAGGATGGTACAGTCCGTCAATATATCCGGTAACAAGATATGGAAGGCTCATATGTCAGCCAAATCCAGACTGATCTCATATATTAAGGATACACAGGACATCAGGCTTGATGAAAATATCCTCACCATAGGCTTCGGCAGAAGAGCCACCCCTTACAAGAGGGCTGATCTTATTTTTTCCGACCTTCACAAACTACTGGATATAGCCTCGGGAAAAATCCAGCTCGTATTTGCAGGAAAAGCTCATCCCCGAGATGAAGGTGGCAAGGGAATCATTCAGAAGATAATAGGCCTGTCTGAGGTTCTCGGAGACAATATTCCCCTTGTTTTCCTTGAAGATTACGATATGGAAACAGGTGCGCTCTTGACACAGGGAGTTGATCTCTGGCTTAATACTCCCCGCAGACCCAGGGAAGCCTCAGGAACCAGCGGCATGAAATGTGCCCTGAATGGGGTCCCAAATTTTTCGATCCTGGACGGCTGGTGGATTGAAGGTTGTATCGAAGGAGTAACAGGATGGGCGATCGGACCGGAGGCGGTAGAAAATTTCCTGTCAAGCTATGATGAAACAAAAGATGCAGAGGACCTCTACAGGAAGCTCGAAGAAAAGGTTATCCCCCTTTATTACAAAGACAGGGAAGGCTGGATCGGGATGATGAAAAATATCATTGCCCTTAATGCCAGTTATTTCAACACCCACAGGGTCGTCCGTGAATATTGTGAACAGGCCTACGGTATCGAATTCCTGGGGATGTAAAATCAGAGAAGATCTTTCCATCCGGAACAGAGGTGATCTTTTTGTCTGACCATTTAGAAGGAGGATTCAAAGTCCTCCATGTGGCTCCGGAAATGGCTCCTTTTTCAAAGATTGGTGGACTTGCTGATGTTATATCTTCCCTCCCTGGAGCACTTAACAGAATTGGAACCGATGCCAGGGTACTGATCCCTGCATTTCCAGGTGTTTTCGAACAAGCAGAAAAAATGGATTACAGAATTACCAGGATCAGGCGCAACATAGACCTTTCAATCAACTGGCGGGTCTACTCATCCAGGCTCTGGAAAATACAGTATGGGACTACTCCTGTTTATGTCCTTGATAACCCTGATATTTTCAACGATCCCGGGATATACCCTGGAGAATTGAACCAGACAACTGCTCTACCCTTTATCTTCCTTTCCTTCGCTGCATTTCAGATCTCCAATGCTATCCCATGGACACCGGATATATTTCATTTACATGACTGGTCTACTTCCATAGTTCCTATAGCAATGAAATGGCATCCCTACTTCAGCTGTTATCAGAACCAATACAGGACGGTTCTCACTATCCATAATCTGGCCCACCAGGGAATTCTCAAACCGGAAGTGCTTGAAGGATGGGGATTGAATAAAGCATTTCACATGGAGGGCCTTGAGTATTATAACTCTGTAAACCTTCTGAAAGGAGCCATTATTGCATCTCATGCAGTAACAACCGTCAGTCCCCGTTACGCATCAGAGATAACTCATAAATCCATGGGAATGGGTCTTGAGGGGGTCGTAAAACAAAACATCTCAAAAGTTTCCGGAATCCTTAATGGTCTTGATACAGATTACTGGAATCCGTCAAGTGACAGCTTTCTTCCTTCCAATTATGACAGGGGGAACATGTCTGGGAAAATGGTCTGCCGATCAACGCTTTTTGAAAAGACAGGCTGGGAAAAAAACTGCAGTCCGCTGATCACTATGGTGGGTAGACTTTACAAACAGAAGGGAATAGAACTGATGCTCGAGGGCATTGAACAGATCATCAACTGGGGAGGCAGGATATTTATTCTAGGAAGCGGCGAAAAAACGTATGAAGAAGCTCTTTTCAAAAAGACCAGGGAATACCCTGATAAAGTCTCTTTTGTGAAAGGATATGATGAGCCTCTGGCACATCTTGTTTATGGTGCAGGAGATATATTTCTGATGCCATCACTCTTCGAACCATGCGGTCTTTCCCAGCTGATTTCCCTCAGGTACGGAACAGTCCCCGTTGTCAGGTCTGTTGGCGGCCTTGCCGATACTGTTCTTGATGCTGACAGTAATAGTGAAGGTTTTGGATTCGTTTTTTCTGAATTTTCATCTCATGCAATGCTGTCATCTCTTCAAAGGGCTTTTAAATCCTTTAAAAATAAGAATAGATGGAATAGTATAAGGGATAGAGGAATGAAGATGGATTTTTCCTGGAACCATTCAGCCCCCGAATACCAGGCTGTTTATTCCCGGATATACAATCAGAAGATTGAGGGAAAGTAACCTCAATTACACATTTTCGGCAAGATCAGATTGGAGGGAGAAATATGAAGGCAAAAAGACATGGACGAGTTCTTGGAATCGTTCTGGCAGGAGGAAAAGGTACCAGGCTCATGCCTCTTACAAAATACCGTGCAAAGCCTGCAGTTCATTTTGCGGGCAAGTACAGGATAATTGATTTCGCCCTTTCAAACCTTATCAACAGTGGAATTTATTCTGTTTATGTTCTTATTCAGTTCAAAAGCCAGTCCCTGACGGAACACATCGAACGCAGCTGGCAGTTCGGCGGTGCTATGAGGGGCAGGGATCTTTTTGTAACCCTTGCTCCAGCCCAGATGTGGAGTGGAGAACACTGGTTTCAGGGAACAGCCGATGCTGTTTTTCAGAACATACACCTTATTACAAAATACGATGCAGACAGGTTATGTGTTTTTGCAGCGGATCACATATATAAAATGGATGTTCGACAAGTCCTGGATTATCACATGGAAAAAGAAGCTGATATTACCGTAACTGCCAATGTTGTTCCAAAAGCTGAGGCATCCCAGTTCGGATGCATAGCTGTAGATGAAAGTGATCGAATTACGGGTTTCGTTGAAAAACCTGCTGACCCTCCGGAAATACCAGGTAGACCAGGTTTTTGCTACGTTTCCATGGGAAATTATATTTTTGAAAGAGAGATACTTGAAAGAACAGTTATCGGAGATGCCCATGATCCTTCAAGCAGCCACGATTTTGGGAAAGACATTTTCCCCAAATGGCACGATAAATGCAGGATTTTTGCATATGATTTTTCAGCAAACCAGTTGCCGGGTAGAGATGAGCCATACTGGAGAGATGTGGGAACCTTAAAGGCCTACTGGCAAACTCACATGGACCTTCTCCAGCATAATTCCAAAATGACTTTATACAACCCGGATTGGCCCATAAGAACCGTTTCCTATGCCGACCCGCCTTCATATTTCTATCCAGTCAAGGGCCAGATCTGTTCTATTATGGGAAGTCTTGCTTCTGAGGGAAGTCGTGTCTTCGGGGCAGTAGTTCACAGATCAGTCCTTTCAAGAAACTGCGTAATCCATCCAAAATCAGTGGTGGAAGAATGCATTATAGGGCATGATGTTATTATCAATGAGGGATGTCAGCTTCGCAGAGTAATTGTAGATTCCAATAATGAGATCCCGGCAAACACCGTAATAGGTTATGACAGGCAATATGACAGGGAGAGATACCACCTTGATGAAGACTCCGGAATAGTAGTTATATCAAAACCGGCTATCAAGTTGCGTTGTGACCTGGATCCATCCCTTGTTGGTGAAAAGGGAAGCTGATAAATAACCGGCCCTTCAGGAACGAAAGAAGAGGACCCTTCCTGCAGGAAGGGTCCTCTTCTTTCGTTCCTATTTTCACTGCTTGAATATCTGTTTAAGGATCTCATCTTTAATCTGTTCTTGAACATTCTTCTTATCTTGCACGTCAGGACTCTGAACAGGCGGCTGTTCCGGCATAACTTCCTGAGGTTTCTGAATTATATCTGTTGGTACAGACTGTTCCTTCTGCACCTGCTGCTGAGAGTCTGCCTTTGGAAGAGATTCGACTTTCACTGCAGAGACCTTTGGCTTCGCGAAGGTACCACCTACCTTGAAAGTAGCATCCCTGAAATCATTCTTGCCCGTCTGCTCTCCAGCACCCTGTATAACTCCTTTAAGTAAACCTTCTATGGATTTATCCGCAGTAAAACCACCAGTTGCCCCTCCAAGCAGTACATTAAGCAACTGGATATTAAAATTCCCTTTACATGAAAGGTCCAGCCTGGATTCGGGGCCTACTGGTCCCTCCGCCTTAAGATACCTGTAAAGAGGGTCTCCATCAAATGCTTTGACCTCTGTATCTGTTTTAAGGATCAGTTTTCCGGTTCCCAGATCAAAGGGGGCATATACAGATCTGTAACGGAGTGATTTCATACCATGAAGGGCAGCTACAAGAGTTATTCCCTTGAAACCGGATATATCCCCTTCCCCCACTTTTAACAATCCATTGCCATTATAGGAAAGTCCCCCGGCAAAGTTACCTTCAACCTTGGCAAATAACTGGGCTTTACCCGTAATATGGCCTTTGAGACCAAAGGCATCCCTCAGCATACTGTCTAAATCGGTTCCTGTTACATCAATGCTCTCCCTGAATTTAAATTTCTCAATATCCAGAGAACCTTCTCCTTTTACAGAACCACCATAAAGGTTAGCTCTACCATCAGTAGCGGTTAGCATGTTTCCTTCAAGGGATATGGGATATTCAACTTCTGTAAATTTGATACCCATGCCAGCTATCTGTGGAGAAGAGAGATTGCCAGAACCGGAATTACCGCCTTCTTCAAAATGCCCCTTAAAGTCAAGATCTATTTCCCCTGTAATGTTAAAATCCTTTGCCTGGGGGAACCCGGCTGTAAGCACCGAAAGGTCCAGCTTCGACCCTTTTATGACAAGATCTGCATTTGAGGCTTTGGGCTTCAACTGGCCAGATATATCTACAGTACCTCCACCGGCCCTGGCCTGTAGTTTCTCTATCTTTACAAGAGACATATTCCCTGCAAGAGATGCAGAAAGATCCTGCATTTTCATACCTGTCGCAGCAAAGGATGAAGAACTGCCTGTAACTTTAAAGTATGGATCGGAAAGGGGCCCCTTAACCGTGACTTCTGCGGTTATAACACCATCCATTAGCATAATATCCTTCATAGCGGAGGTTACTTCCTTCAGATCAATAGCAGAAGCCTTTATAATCAGATCCAGATCAGGATCCTTGCCCTTTGATGCAAGATTAATCAAACCCGAAGCATTCAGGCTGCCACCACCAATAAAAGCCTTACTATCATTAATATTGACGACATTTCCTTTTTTCTCCAGGTTAAGGATAATATCCTTTACAGGAACTTCGGCTAATCTGGCAGAAGAAGCGGAAAGAGAAAGTTTAAGATCTTCCGGAGTCTTTTTCGGAATCCGGGGCAATGAAGTAACTAAACTCAGGTTAGAGAAACTGTGCTGTTTCATTATGCCAAGAGAACTGGAAAAAAGATCTATCGTTATACCAGGATCAGGAAGAACGCCTTTAAGCCTGACTTTACCTGATATATTCCCCTTGAGGTCGTATTGGGATACCATGGGGGCAAACTTTTCAAAAAAACTGCTATCCATACCGTCTGACCGGATCTCCAGATCTATTCCCCTTGATTTTGTTGAAAGTTCAGATATTTTTCCACCCCCTGAAAGGGAAGCGCCTCTCCATCCAGCTTTAATTTCAGAAAAACTCAGAGTGTCATTACTGAACCTGAAGAGAGTTGAAGGACTGGCAAATTCCTCTTTCTTCACCATTAACTTCCTGGACCAGATCTTTCCCGAGATCTCTGGATTGTCACTTTTGCCCGAAATTCTCAAGTCTCCGTCCAGCATCCCTTCCGCCTGGACCACTTTCAGAACAGGCACTATGGGCTGAAGGCTTTTTAAATTAAAAGACCTCAGGTTACCCCTGATATCAACCACAGGAGAGGTCATAAAAGAAGCAACAGAACCCGAGAAATTAAGGGGTGCCTTGTCATATTCACTCTTACCCTTGATCTGCATATTTCCCTTGGAGATATTTATACCCAGATCGGAGTTATCGAGGGAATATCCCATAAATTTGAGCTGACGGGACTGGATCTGTATCTGACCATCCGGTGCGGAAACCTTCCCTTGAAGTTTAATCTTTACCCTGTCAATCGTCCCTTCCATACTCTCAAGCCGGGGAGAAAAATCCTTGAGGGATGTAAGATTTACTGAAGTAGCCTCAAGATCAACAAGCATGTCAGGAGCGGCATCTCTGAACACAAAGGCAAGATTCCCCTTCAGAGGAATCCCCAGAGGATTGGCAACAAGGTCTGCTATATCAAGCCTGTTTTCCCTGAAACGCCATCTTGAAGAAGCTTCGCTGATCGGAAAACCTGCAAGTTTTTTACCCTGGAAGGTTAGTTCACCGGTAAGATCCGGTTTTTGCCAGGACCCGCTGCCCTTAATGGATGTTGATAAAGATCCTTCATAGGATGAAACATCCCCTTCAGGCCAGAAAGCCAGAACCTGCACAACATCCAGTTCGCTTATCTGCCCCAGCACATCCAGACCGGGAAGGATCTTTCCCTCAGCTTTAACTCTGCCCTGACCAACAGAAATATCCAGCTTGCCTAGATCCAGATCATTACCTTTCTTTAGAATCTCCACACTGCCCTTGACCGGAAGATCATCAAGCATGAGGTCAATCTCACTCCTGATCTGCCTGCCCGTGAAATCCAGAAGAACATTTCTTATTGTTGCCATGGCCCAGGGAGAACTGACGGTACTGCCAGCTATCTCAAGCTTCTCAAGCGGGCTTTCTCCATCTCCCCCCTCAAGCTCCAGAAAGTTGATTATTCTGTTGATCTTTTCAACATCTGAATCAAAGCCCTCTATCCTCACCAGGGATAGTTTGGGTTTCCTGGAAATAAGGGAGAGAACCTTCGGCTTTACCGAGATCTGGCGGGATGAAAGCAGAGTTTCCCCATCTCTGACAAGTGTTACTCCACTTATTGCGTAACCCCGAAAGGGATTTCCCTTAATTTTGTCGATCTTCAGATCGGCCTTTAGCATCTGGTTAACGGCTTTTCGAGCCTGTTCCCTTACTATATCCCCTCCTATGTCAACACTTGAAAGGATCAGGGCAAAACCTGCAATGGCGATCAAAGCAAAGATAATATACAGATTTCGTTTATTCATAGACATATTATCACCTTCCTGACGTGTTAAAGTAATTTATATGTTGCTATTTTATCACTTGAACTCAAATATACAAACCTCCCCCGGGTATCTCGCAAATTGAAACTTTTTTCACGACACCGGCCATAGATATGGAAGATCATCAGGCTCGGTCCATCCAAATTGACCATACCAGACCGGGTCTTTTCTAAGAAGATTCGAGCGATGGGAAGAATGAAAGGGTTCATTGCCGAACCATGAGGGAAGGAAAAACCTACTTCTTTTGACGAATGATCTTTCAAGGTCAGATCTGGAAATATCTGTTCCAAGTTTTAATAATATTTTTTCGTAACATGTGTCTTTATATCCTTTTTTGATCCATGCATCACACACAACGAGACCATAAAGTATAAGGGCAGTTTCATAACCCCGCCACATCTTTACAGCAGGATGGTTATTCCAGCCTTTACGGGAAGAAAGGGGATCTAGACAATTAAGGATCTGAAGAACTTCAACCCTCTGTTTACCAAGTCGTTTTATATCAAGTACAGCAGCGGATCTTCTGAAATCAGCATAAGGCAAAAAGGTCTGCATCTTTTAAAGGATCACACCAGGGCTTCCTGTGTGATATCACCCTTCGCTATGATAACTGTCTTCCCTTTCAGACCGGCATTACAGCAATTCTCTTCAGCCTGAAAATCGAGAAATACTTCATTTATTCCACCAGGATTATGAACTTTCACGGGACTGGTTAAACCAAAGAGATGACACGATACTATAGCACTTGCTGTGGAACCGGTTCCACACGATTCTGTAAGATCCTCCACTCCTCTTTCATATGTTGTGACATTAATATCTCCTGGACCGGCGAGTTCTGCAAAATTCACATTCGTACCCTGGGGAAAGAGGTCCTGGTTATTCCTTATGGATCGGCCAAGAGTTACAAGATACTCCCTGGAAGTGCCATTAAGATCTTCCGTCCAAATAACACAATGGGGAACACCGACATTGAGAAATGAATATTTTACACGGCCATTACAGGTTGTAATTATCCCCTCCCATACAGCCCCGGATAGATCTATCCGACCCATATCGAGAGTCACATAAGGTTCATCCACCGTTGCACCCATTACTCCTGCGAGGGTTTCAAAAGACATTACCGACGGAGCTATTCCTTGTTGAAAGGCATATCTGGCTATACACCTGGCTCCATTACCGCACATTTCTCCTTCGGAGCCGTCGCTGTTGAAAAGGCGCATGGTAAAATCCGCCCTTTGAGAGCCTTCAAGGATCAGGATCCCGTCAGCTCCAAGAGATTGACGTCTTCTGCATATCTTCATGGCCATTTCTGACAGCTGAGAAGAAGTATGCCTGGACTGAAAGTTTTCTATCACAATAAAGTCATTTCCATTACCCTGTATTTTGCAGAATTTCATAAAGTCTCACTCCCTGAGATGCTGTTTAGGATGTACGTGCACTGGAGAACTGAAAGATAATTATATCAAGTTCAGGAAGAAAAAATCTTACATCCAGTTGTTTTAATCGATACCCGATGACATAATTACCTCAAGGAGATGATGACTTGCTTTTTCTACTTCGTCAGGGAGCAAGAAGCCTTATTCTAAAGACCAGCAAGATAGACTCAACTGCGGAATGGCTTAAGAAGAATTTCTCTTTAATGGAATATGGACTCATGGAAAGCATGAACAGGTCAGAACCCGACCAGACCGTTGTTCTCCTTTCTACCACATGGAAAACAGAGGACTCCCACTACTCCTTTGTCGTAGACAGGTCTCCTGAAGAAATGATGCAGGTCATGTTCAATTGCCACACGGATCTTCCTGAAGACATCACTGTAAGGCTCCTGCCCAGATCCATTCATTTCAGGGTAACCGGGAATCCTGAACCAATTATTGAGCAGATCGGCAACGATTTTAACGGAGTACGGGGTAAGCTTGATGAATTGCTTTATGATACTTCGGATAAAGGTATTGCCGTTCTTTTCACAGATAAACCCCTTAACAGGAATCTATACCTGGAAGATCATTTCAAAGATATACTCTACATTAACATGCCTCCTCACCTTCTTTTAAGACATCTCCAATGGCGAGCCGTATCATACTTTAACGAAGGTCTCAATGAAAAGGAATGGAATCTTGTTGAAATAAGAATATATGACAGTTATTCAAGATATCTGCTTCACTGCAGGCGCCTGAGGCTTTTCCTTGAAGCATGCGAGATGGGACTGACCATTGGAGAAGGGTGGGGCAAGGATTACGCACACATACTGATGCCACTTCGGGTCTATACCATGAAAATACTTACATTTTATCCTCCAAAGGTTCTTAAGAGAGCCCTCATGGGCCTTGAATATTCAGAAGAAGGGGAACGCTTTGTTGACTTCGATCTTTATTTTAACCGGAGAAAGATAGGCTGGACAGAACTGACAGCAGATAGGAAGAAAAACAGGGAAGAAAATTCCATGGACTTCAGAAAAAGTGTCATGGATAATCTTACTGACCTTCAGAAACAGGAAATACTCAGCATCGAAAAAGATATATTAAAACTGCAGAGAGGATAGAAAGAACCGGGAAGCGGAAAAACGCCTCCCGGTTAAAATGGCTTTTGTATTTTTATGAGCTTCTCAGGGTACAGAAACTTCGATAGGCCTGGATATGATCCTGAAGATAAAACAGGCCACAACTGCTGATATGGCAATATTGGCAATTGCAGGGAGCCCCATTGCTACCCCTATATATCCCACGAGGGCACCTGCTGCTGCAGTAAGAGCATATGGTATCTGGGTGTTTACATGATCCATGTGGTCAGCTCCGCTGAACATGGAAGACATGATGGTGGTATCGGAAATGGGACTGCAGTGGTCCCCCCAGACAGCTCCAGCAAAGACCGCTCCAATGGTTGGGATCATGAACATCATGGGGTCTATACCTGCACCCTGGGAAACCTTGTAGACCAGAGGCACAACAATGGGCATCAGGATACCCATTGTTCCGTAGGATGTACCTGTACAGAAGGATATTATCGCTCCGGTAATAAAGGTTATAACAGGTATCCAACCCGGAGAAAGGATATCTCCTGCAATGCTGACAATGTATGCCGCAGTACCCACCTGTTTTATGGAAGATCCTATCCCCCAGGCAAAGACAAGTATTATGGTGCCAACAAATATGGACATCATGCCTTCCATATATCCCTTAAACAGTTTCTGGGTTGAAGCGAGCCCCTGTACACCATACAGAGCTATGGTAAGAAATACAGAACCAAAGGCGCCCCAGACAAGGGCCTTGGAGCTACTGCCTTCGCCTATTGCTGTGGCTACAGGTACCTCTGGCCACCCTCCGGTAATGATAAGCATCAGGAAGATGAGTGAAACGAGAAATACTATTGGAAGAACAAAATTGATACCTCTCCTGGGGCAATTCTTATCAGCAATAGTTCCCTCCACGTTTGTATTGACAAGGGGTTGGGCCCCGTCACGAAGGACTTTACCAGTCTTCCTGGCCCGTCTTTCAGCGGTAAGCATGGGACCAAAATCCCTCTGGGAAAAGACGACGTAAGTAAGAAGGACAAGGGCCACGATGTTATAGAGAACGAAGGGGATGGATTTCAGATAAGTAACGTATGGAGAGACAGTTATACCGAGTTCATTGAACTGGCTGCCTATCTGTCCCACCATATAGGCTATCCATGAAGAAATACCGGCAATACATGCAATAGGTGCTGCAGTTGTATCAACTATATAGGAAAGTTTTTCCTTTGATATCCTGTACCGGTCAGTAATAGGTGACATAGTGGTTCCTACAACTGCCGTGTTGACATAATCCTCAAAGAAAATTATAAAACCTGCAAGTTCTGTGAAAAACATGGCTCCCCTTGGACTTTTGACCCTTCCGGTTATCCACTGTATTGCGGCATCAATACCTCCCCCCACCTTCATGACACCGACAAGTCCACCCATGGTAAGACTTGTAAGTACGATCCGGGCTCCCCATGGGTCGCCAAGACTGTTCCAAAGTGATTCTACCGCTTTACCAAAGCCCAGGATCGGGTTCCAGCCTGCAAGCATGGTCCCTGCAACCCATATACCGACGAAAAGAGAAGGTATCACTTCCTTGGTAATGATACACAGGCCTATTGCCAGAAGTGGAGGCAGTAAAGAGAGAACCCCGAAATTCGGCATATCTCCTTCTGCTCCCAGACACATTCCCGCAAAAACAAGAACAATACAGACAGCCATAGAAAAAACAATAACACGATGATTAGTTTTTTCACTCATTATCTCTTTTCCCCCCTGTTTTGAATTAAATAAATATTTAAAGCTCGATAAATTATTTAAGATGTTCAGGAATTGTTTCTCCTCTAAGGAGATCTTCATAAGTTTGTCTTTCCACTATGATATCAGCCTTTCCTTCACTTACCAGGATCAATCCCGGACGGGGATTCCGATTATAATTACTGGCCATGGAAAAATTATATGCTCCAGTGTTAAAAACAGCCAGAATATCCCCGGGTTTGATTGAAGGGATTTCAAGGTCGCGGATCAGCACATCCCCCGATTCACAACATTTTCCTACAACTGACACTTTCATGGAAGCTTTTTCATCCATTCTGTTGGCCACTACCCCATGATAAAGCGCTCCATAGAGTGCCGGCCTGGGGTTATCAGTCATCCCGCCGTCTACACTAACATAGGTAATGACGCCAGGAATTTCCTTGAGTAAACCTATAGAATATAAGGTAATACCGGCTTCGGATACTATCCACCGTCCAGGTTCTATGATAGTCTGGGGTATTCTCAAACCTCTATCTTCACACCCAGAGATGATCCTCTCCATTACGGGATCTATAAAATCAGAAAGCTTTACCGGATCTTCACCAGGTAACTCGGGGACTCCAAAACCACCTCCCACATTAAGTTCCTCAGTCAGAAAACCAGACCTGTCCCTGACATTGGATATCAGATCCAGAAGGACATTGACTGCCATAAGATGAGACATGTTATCTTTCAGTTGTGAACCTACATGAAAATGGAACCCCTTGAGATGGAGGAACCTGGAAGTCATTGCCCTCTCGACAATCCTTGTTATTCCATCTCCCAGTACAGGCATGCCAAATTTGGAAGCGGTGTGTCCCGTAGCGATGTATTTATGGGTATGGGCATCCACTCCAGGAGCAACCCTAAAAAGGATATCTGCCTCACTCTCCACTTCTTCTGCTATCCCTTCGAGGATGTCATATTCATTCTCACTGTCTACTACTATTCTGCCAACACCCTTTTCAAGGGCTAACCTGAGTTCATCAGGTGATTTGTTATTTCCATGGAAAATCAGTTTTTCCATGGAAAATCCTGCTTTTGCAGCCGTGTATATCTCTCCTCCCGAAACAACATCAAGCCCAATTCCCTCAGTTTCAAGAATGCGACACATGGCAAGGGTAAGAAAAGCCTTGCTGGCATAGACAGCATGGGTATTTTCATACTTTTTCAGGAAACAGGACTGAACCTCCCTGCACCGGTCCCTTATCGCATCCTCTGAAAGGACATAGAGAGGAGTCCCAAAACGGGAAGCCAGATCGACTACATCCCATCCTCCAAAGATCAGATTATTTTTTCTTTTCATCCAGATACCTCCCGGCAGATTTATCTTTCAATCCTGTTTCCTGATCACATAAAAAAAGAGACTCATCCCACTGTAGGGACGAGTCTCTGATATATGATCTCGCGGTACCACCCTGCTTGGACATTCTACGAATATCCCGCTTATAAGCCCTTTTACGGAGACCTGACCCGGGAAGCTTACTTCGAATAATCTCTTTCAGCTCCAGCTCCGCGGGCTTTATGCCTTAAGATCTCGTTGAGGATATTTTTCAGCCGGTGGATATCCTTCTCTGTCAACGATTATGTCCTAAGACGTCCCGTTTCATTGCCTTTACAATATTCAAACGAGAAAGATCTTAAAGTGTTCCAGATTGCGGGCTATTATACAAAGGGCCCGGACTCTGTGTCAATAAGCAATAATTAACAATACCCGGAGATCCCTTTTTATGAAAAGGGATCATCAACAATTACTCCCTTTAAGAGCGGGACGAACTGACAGTAATCATACCATGTATCCTGACATTGAGAACCCCGTTTTACCCTTACCAGTAGCTGTTCCAGACCCGGTTTTATCCTGAGAGGTATGACGATCCTTCCTCCATTGGCCAACTGATTCATCCATGCATCCTCTATCCTGTCTGAAGCAGCGGTAACAATGATCCCGTCATAGGGCGAATCTGGTTCATACCCGTTTCTTCCATCAGACACCAGGACCTTTGCGGAATAGCCAAGCTCCCTTAGAACTTTCTGTGCCCTGATCCCAAGTTCTTCAATCCTCTCAATGGAGTTCACTACCATTCCCATCTCTGAAAGGACGGCCGCCTGGTAACCGGACCCTGTACCGATCTCAAGTATCTTTGTTCCCTCTTCAGGTGATGGTACCAGGAGGTCTGTCATTTTAGCCACCATATATGGCTGTGAAATAGTCTGATCCAAACCTATGGGTACAGCACAGTCTGAATAGGAAAGTCTCTGGTATTCAAGTGGAACGAACATATGTCTTGGAATATTTTTCATGGCTTCAAGAAGGTTAGTGTTCAATATCCCCCTGGAGTAGATCTGTGTAGTGACCATTTCTCCGGCATAAAGTCTCCAGCCTTCCATGGATATCTCCTCTTTCCAATCTGAATCATGACTATATTATACATCTGAACAGATGAATAACCGAACAGATCAGCTTTATCTCACATCACATCGGCTTTTTACTCTGTTCTCACAAAATTCTTCAAGGCTCTACTGAGACGAATAACACCCTCCCTGGACTGATCCTCAAGAACCTGGGCAAAGGAAAATCGCAGATAGTTTTCTCCTCCCGCTCCTACGAAAAAACCCTCTCCTGGTATTACACCTATCTTTTCATTGATAGCTGCATAGCGTGAAAATTCCAGCCCATTAAGTCCCTTCATACTTCCCCAAATAAAGAAACCACCCTGTGGAGGTGAAAAGCTGAATCCCAGGGGAGTTAACAGTTCATTTACATTTTTCACCATACTATCTCGTCTTAACCTGTATGTACTTCTGATATTATCAAGGTGCAGAGAAAAAAGAGGGTCATCAACCACCTTGAGAACTGTCTTATGAATAATGGCGGGAAGATTGATCTCAAGGGCAACTCTGAGTTCTGCCGCTTTCTTCATAACGGAAAGCGGCAGAACCATATATCCACATCTCAGCCCGGGAGCAATGATCTTGGAAAAGCTGCCAAGGTAAATGACTCTTTCGTCATCTCTGGAAAGGCTCAGGAATGTAGCAGGCGGAGGAGAATCAAACCATAGTTCCCGATAAGGATCATCCTCCACTATCAGGAAATCATACCTCTCTGCAAGCTTGAGGATTTCCCTCTTTCTTTCTTTGGAAATACTTCTTCCGGAAGGATTCTGGAAGGTGGGAATTGAGTAGAAAAAAGAAACCCTGTTCTTCTTCAGGAAATCTTCCATCACCTGAAGGTCAGGCCCTTCTTCCTTCAACGGGACAGGGAGAAATTCCACCCCTTCCTTTCCGAAAGACAATATGGCCTCTGTATAGGAAGGATCTTCAACAAGTATTTTATCCCCTTCTTTTAAAAACATAAGGGAAATAAAATTAAGCCCGGCTTGAGAACCATTGGTCAAAAAGATCCTCTCCATTCCCGGATTGCTTGCGGCATATTGATTTTTCTCCAGCCAGGAGGAGATCCATGCCCTGAGGCCCGGATCTCCGGAAGGTTCCGAATAGGCTAGTACTTCCGGGTCATTGAAAAGTGTTTCATCAAAGGCAGATCTGATCTTTTCCAGAGGATGAAGATCCATAGAAGGCTCTCCAGCTGTAAAACTGATGCAGCCGGGCTTTGAAATAAGAGTCATCATCTCCTGGATAACTGAAGGATTAAGTCTTTTCATTCTGACGTTAAATAAACTGCTCCAGTACAAAGGGGTCACCTCTTTTTTTCATTTTACTAAATTAAATACCAGAAAGCGCTCAAGTTCTCAACATTGAGAAATCTGTAACCAGAGAATTTACATCCCTCTGTTGATTTTTCACTTTACTCTATTGACAAAAGTGACTTAAGCCATTATCCTTTCTAAAAAAGTATTATTGTTTATAATAAAAAATAATACTTAACTTTAGTTTATCTGGAGGAAATTTATAATGAAAAAGATGTATATAATAATTTTACTGATTACTGCAATTCTATCTGTTGGCGTTACTACTTGGGCGGGTGTTCTCGATAACGATGTCATAAAAGTCGGGACCGAGAGCACCTACCCCCCCTATGAATTCAGAGATGAAAATAATAACCTTAAGGGATTCGATATCGAGATGATGGAAGCTATTGCGGAAAAGATCGGAAAGAAAGTGGAATGGGTGGATATGCCCTTTGACAGCCTGATACCCGCTCTTCTCTCGAAAAAGATCGATATAATAGCTGCGGGCTTGAGTGCCACCGCAGAAAGGGCAAAAAAGGTCTCCTTTTCAACTCCCTATGAAATATCTCTAAGCACTTTCATAGTCAATGCAGACAACAATTCTATCAAAAATATTGAAGACCTGAATGGTAAAGTGGTTACAGCCCAGCTCGGGACGGTTCAGGACGCTTACGCTAAATCCATCGAAGGAGTTTCGGTAAAACCCTTCCAGAAATTTGATGACTGCGTAAGGGAAGTTGCATTGGGAAGGGCTGACGCAACTCTAATGGACAGACCAGTTGCACTGAAATTCGTCGAACAGAAGGACTTTGAAGGCAAGGTCAAAATCGCCTTTGATCACGAAATAACAGGTTCTGGCAAGGCCCTTGCCATGAACCTCGATGAAGGAGATTTTACCGAAGCAGTAAACAAGGCCCTTGATGAAATGGTCAAATCAGGTGAACTGGATAATATGAAGGCTAAATGGTTCAAGGAATAACCACAGCATCTAGACCACAGTTTAAGGAAATACAGGAGGGGCTTTGACGGCCCCTCCATTTTATTTACTCTGAAGTACCACAGAGTTGCCTGCAGGCAGGATAAGCCCTACTCCATCCAGTAATCCTCTTGTCTTCAGGATTTTGATGGCCTCTCCTGCCGAATTGCATACCAATCCGGGAAAGGGCACGCCTCTTTGGGACGAGACAAGGATGGACGGATGTGCATTAAGGTCAAGAACCAGTTTAAAGGCACAGAAGGCCGGAATGGTAAAATCTCTCTCCAGCTCAGCCAGGATTCTCCGTGGATCTTTCATGCTCACTTCAAGGACTTCACCATAATCTCCCGGACCACTTCCATCCTCGAGTTCTGCAACTATAACGATGGCACTACCTTTCTTCAAAGCCCCAAGAACTGCACTTATTGATTTTGTAGCCTGGTATAGGTCTATATCATAGGGATATCCCCCGGGTGATACAATTGCCCAGTCTGCTTTTTCCGGAACCCATAGAGTCTGGAGCTCCTGGGCTGTCTTAACACCTCTTTCCCAGGCTGAGACAAGATCTCCAGCAACATACCGCCAGGGTAAACCCTTTTCATCAGGAATGACATTGAGGATAAAGACCTGTTTACCCGCCATAGCAAAACCTGCATATTCCATCATATCCTCATGTACAGGATTACCTTTAAGTTTGCCGCATCCGATGGAAGGTACTATAATCCCATTCTCAAGGCAAAAGGAATGGTTCTTGATAATTGACTCCCTTCCACTAATACCGGGGATTATTGCTTTTCTTCCCCCACTGAAACCTGCCAGATCGTGATAGGCGATACCGCCGATAAGTACTACCAGTTCCACCTCAAAGACTTTTCGATGAAGGGTTACAGGATTACCACCTGAAGTAACCAGTCCAGTATCAACGTAAAGATTGGAATCATGAAAATAAAGGTGATCCTTTTCCCGCCTGGCATTTCCCAGAAGAAGGTAGATCTCTTCCTCGGTTGGAAGGCGGTGCTGGCCTCCACCTATGATCCAGTCCACTCTTTCAACCTTTCCAAGGGAGAACCTCACTGCTTCAGCCATAAGGCTGACATTCTGCCAGGATCTTGTGGCGTCTGGAATTACTACAGCTATACTGGAAACTCTTTCTGCCATTTCCTCCAGCCCCGGAGAACCCAGTGGGTCTTTCAGCGCTTCTGCCGGCGTATTGGCATCAATCTTGAAGTCAGCTCCCCTGGGATAATTGACGGGGCCTTCAAGATCAAACTCAACATGGGACTTCCCAAATAAAAGGCTATGTCTCCCCATAACATTTCCCCCTGAAATTCATTTATCTAGACACCATCGGTAGAATGACCGTGGACGTCCCGGTTTCCCATCCTGTAAAATACTTGTCTTAACCACCAACCCGCGGTTGGACAGGTACTCCATATACCTGTGGGCAGTAACATAAGAAAGATCGCATTGAGCTGAAACGTCTTCACAGTTAATATCAGTTCTACTATCCCGTATATAGACCAAAACCCTGTGCAGGGTATCACTGCTGATACCTTTCTTCCGTTCATCCCAGTTCATGGACCGTCTCTGAATAACCAGTTTTCCATGGAGCCTTATCCTGGCCTTGAAATCTGCCAGATGTATGGGTTTGGTAATAAAATCATCCGCCCCTGCAAGTAACAGTTCAGAAGCAAGTTTTTCGTCATCTTCTATGGTCAGGGCTATAAGAACCACATCACCGGACAATTCCCTTGCTTTTCTGATAACCTCCAGGCCATTCATTTCCGGCATATGAAAGTCAACAAGAAGGATATCTATCTCTTTACCGGATATCCATTGAAAACAGGTTTGAGGATCAGTACTGGTAACCATGTACCAACCCTGGGTCGAGGCCATTGCCTCCAATGTATATAAAATATCAGGATCATCGTCTATGGCGCCTATATGAAGGGTCATATTATCCTCCGAAATTGGGATTATGATCTATTTTACCTGGGAAAACTCATTATAACCCGAGCGCCTCCATCAACTGTATCTGATATTGACATTTCCCCATTGTGATCTTCCATGACCGTCTTTACAAATCCCAGGCCGATCCCCGTTGAATTCCAGCCGGAACCCTTTTCGGAATATCCTTCAGATCCAAAACCGGAACCATTATCGGCGACAATTATGGAGATGTACCTGCTCTCAACACAAATATCCATCTCTATCTTTGGATCTTTCATTGTGCTGACTGCCCTGTTGGCATTATCAAGCAGATTTACAAGTGCCCGGGACAGTCGAACCAGGTTAATAGATATTTCAGTTTTAAGAACTTCCTGATCTGCTGATATCATTACATTTTCCTTCCAGTCAAAAGGACTGATCTGATTCAGGGTATAATTTACAAGTTCTGAAATTGAGATCTTTCTTCTTGCATGGGCATGAAGAATTTCCGAAACCATATCGTTCATATTCCCTGCTGCTTTTGCGATCACAGAGGTATGCTTGACCATATGTTTCGGCTCGTTCAAAGAAAGGAGCACATCCGTCAGGCCGGTTATAGTAGTAAGCGGCCTTTTCAGGTCATGCACAAGCTGCTGGAGTTCGACCGCACCCCTGCTTCGAATATTCTCTTCCCGCAGAAGGGCAAGGTTCTTTTCATTTTCCCGGAGAAGAACCATCTGTTTTAACTGGAAACTATATGCTACCAGAAGTTCTGATGTTATAACCCCTCCCAGAAACAGGCTGCAGAAAAGGGTAAAACCTGAGATGTTCAATACCATTTCCCTCTCCATAAGTATGGCCAACCCTTTAAGAGAAAGGGACAGTTCTCCCCAGCCTGCGCCGTAGAGGGTCAGAAAAGGCATTATATCGAACCATTGAAAAGAAAAAATAAAAAGGGCAAGTGCGACAGCTTTGTTGAACCAGCCTGATACCTCCCTTGTCATGTAGTGAAGGATCAATACGCTTGTAACACTCAGGAAAGCCGGAATTCCGAAATGAGGTCCTATTCCGCCTCCTATGTATGATAAGAGAAAATATGACATGGGAATTGCTATCAGAGGGATCAGCCATGAATAGAAAGATCTCTCTTGAAAGTACTCCGACGTACCTTCGCCAATAAGAAACCAGCCGAGATAAAGAGAAATCGCCCTGGTTGCATTTACCATGACAAGGACAACTGCGGCAGCAAGCAGGTAACCGCTATCCCCATATTCGCTTGCTCTATTCATAAAATAGAATACTTTTGTTGTTGGAACATTCTGAAATAGAACCCATAAGATAAGAAAACATATCCCGGAAAAAACATATTGTGCCGGCATATTAGCCTGTTGCGTCTCTTGAGGTTCAACCATACAGATTATCGTCCTTTCCCCATCGTTTATATTTCAATATAGCCAGCAGAAAAACGATAATACCTGTTAACGAGAAGAAAGGGCTCTCCCTCTTGTTAATCATCTTTCTCGGCTCCAAATCAAATGGAATACCAACTCTTTCCCCAAGATCTTTAAGGCTCAGGAAATGAATAACAGGAATATTATGGGATAATGCCCCCGCAATAACTCCATTCCCTGCATTAGACTTTTCTGACGGGCGTATAAGCCCTCCAGGTAATTTTAAAATGTTTTCGTCTGTCCCTAATGCAGAGGCAGAGCCTCCTATATTTACCAGAACTGTTATCTTATTTGCTGTCAGCAGGTCAAGTTTCAATCTGATCATTTCATCCAGATCATTTGTCTTCACTATTCTGACCTGAGCTTTTTCGGCTGCTCTTTCGAGGATATCCAGGCCTTCAGGCGGAATTCCATTACCATTCTCACCCCCGCCTCCGAGGGTATAGAAAAATGAAACAGTACTGATAAAGCCACCCTTTCTCAGAAGGCTCTCCATCTCAGGCCAGGACAGGTCCGGTCTGTTAGCTCCCCACGTGGACGATCCAAGGGAAACTGCAAGGAATACTTCCAGATTCCTTTGCTCCGCGGCACAGAGAACATTAAGGAGCATGCCCGGAAAGGAACCGGAAGAATATATGGCAACTTTGTCTCCTTCTGAAAGTCCCAACTTCTCAAACCACCTGCCGGCAACAATAGACCATCGGGGATCACCTGCAGTCCTTTTCGAGGGAAGACTGCCTAGTGTGGTAGTGATTGGACTCCATTCAAGACCTATGAGTCCCGTTTTCCATGGATCATATTCCGAGGCAGTTTCCATAAGGTTGGAAACCCTCCACTCATAAATAAAATCCTCGGCTCTTCTTACCCTCTCCCATAAACGGTCTTCATCAGGAGTCAGAATGGTTCGCCCTGGAATAAACCATAATACAAGAAGGATAAGGGTAAGAATGTACAGCAGCCAGGAATTAGTTTGAATAAACAGATTGTTTTTATAAAGGTATGGTAATTTCGTATTCTTCATTTTGCAAACCATTCCAGGCTCAGAATACCATGATGAAATCACGAAGCAACTCTACAGACATGAGGGAAACCATGCTGATGGAAAGGGTTCCGGAAAGTGTTTTAAACAGTCCCTGTTTTTGAATATCGGAAGCAATAAGAGCAGGAATGACCCACCCTATCCAAAGGGAAGTGAAGGGAAACAACCTGAGAGTTCCTCCCCTGAACAGAAGAGCAAGAAGCATAGCGAGTGCTATCCGCTGCCTCCCGTAAAGAGAATAAAGCCTTACGATTATTTCAAGCACTATGGATATAAGTACAGCCGAAAGAAGTGAAAAAATGATCGCTCCAGGATAGGCAATGTTTACAGCTATTAAGCCTGGCGTGATTATCCCTCCACAGGACCACCCTGTCTTCTGATAATAAAGCATACCCCAGAAAATCCCTGCCCCCAGGACGAACAGTTCCATATAGGACATTCCTGTCATTCCTCCATTCCAAGAACAAACTCCAGGGGCAGACCGGCCACATTTCCGCAACCAAAGACCCGCATCCCCAGGCTGGAGACCGTTAAAAGATCAGACAAGTTTTTAGAACGCCTGTAATATTTCAGAGTCCATGGGAAAAAAGGATAATCCCCTGTCATACATATTGATCCCCAGGGATTGTCCAGAATCCACTTCTTAAAACTCTTCAACCTGCTGGATCTATCTCTCCTATGGTTATAAAGAACCATCGTTTCTTCATATGGCCACTCCAGGAGCCTGAATAATTCCCCGGTACTTTCAATATCATTGGCAGAGAAGGCAAAGGCAAGTTCACCGCTTATCCTACTTATTACTCTGAAATCTGCTATGTCCGGAGGGGTATTCCTCATAGCTCTTTCAGCTAGATCCATATCAAGGTGAAGGAACTCACATAATCTGGATGCGGTAAGGATGTTCCTCTCCCTGAAGTCCAGGCCATTTTTCCCCGACCTGGATATCATTATTTTACAGTTCTTTAAGGCCAGGATCTCCAGCAGGAATTTTTTATTTTCAAGGCCAGGCCCCAATATCACCTTCGCCCCAGGCCCAATACCCCCTGAAAGGGCAAGGGCAGCATCTATTTCGTATGGTCCCCATGCTTCCTGGTGATCAGGATGGATATTTGACAGAAGAGTTACCCCTGGAGAAAACCATTTTGAGGCAAAGGACTGGAGATCAGGTGAAACAGCACTGTTTTCCATCACAACGGCTTGAACATCTTCGGGAATAGAAGAAAACCACCATTTCATCTCCTCCACATGACCTCCGCTGCTACGAAGGATCTGGACTTGTCCATCAGGCGTCAGTTCCCTGGGAAGAACACCGGTTATTCTTCCATAGGCCTTTATTCCATTTGCCAAAAGAGCTGAATGGACAAGCCTTACCAGAGAACTTTTGCCTCTGCTACCGGTAACCATTATTTTGATAGGGTAATCTTTCTTCACTTTCATGAAAACGATTTTAACACCTTTTTCTTATCATAATTTAAAAAGGGACGGCCTTTTCCAGGCCGTCCCTTTTGTCAATTTGGGAAATACTGAATTAAGTATCAGTAACCTACTGCAGCTCCATCTCTTCTGGAGTCTGCTCCACCCATAAGAAGATCGTTCAGGGGGTCAAACAGTATACCCTGAGCTCCTCCGAAATACAGGTCATAATCGTTACGGACCTTTATGTCATGCCCACGGAAGGCAAGATAGCTCAGGGTTGACTCTGGAATCCTGGATTCAACCTGCAGATTATCGGGTTTTCCTCCTATGGCCCGGCAGGTAAACCTGGGAGCCTCAATAGCTTCATCAATTGACATTCCGAAGTCAACAAGATTCGTTATGATCTCGGCCATGGAAGTGATGATTCTCCATGCTCCAGGAGTTCCGGCGATAAGGAAGGGAACCCCTTCCGGATCAAGAACTATAGAGGGAGACATTGAAGAAAGTGGACGTTTGCCAGGTTCAGGAGCATTAACACTTGCTGGATTCTTTGAAAAATCGTCCATTTCATTATTGTACACAAATCCATACTCAGGATCAATAATACTGGCACCGAAGAAGTAATTTACTGTCTGGGTAAAAGCCACAAGATTACCCTGGACATCTGCCACAGAGGTATGGGTTGTTGAATGATGCTCGTACATGGATGGGTCTCCAGTGGGTATTTCCTGCATCGCTTTATAGGAATCTATCTTCGCTGCCAAGGTCTTAGCATATTCTTTTGAAGTCATACCTTCAAGAGGGATATCAAGGAAGTCAGGATCTCCCAGGAATGCACTTCTGTCAGCAAATGCCATCTTGAAGGCTTCGGTCATATAGTGCATTGTTCTTGGAGTATTATGCCCCCATTTAGAAAGGGGGAAATTTTCGAGGATGTTCAGGATCTCAACGAGGGTTACTCCGCCGGAAGAAGGAGGAGACATGGAATAGATCTGGTAATCCCTGTATGTTCCCTCTGCTGGCTCGCGGAGAGCAACCGTGTAGTTCTTGAGATCTTCCATGGTCATTTTGCCGCCAAGTTCCTGGATGCGATTTACCATGGACTCGCCTATGGGTCCTTCATAAAAAGCCTTTGCTCCATCCCTGGCAAGAAGTTTGAAAGCTTTTACAAGGCCAGGCTGTTTGATGAGAGTACCAGGTTCCGCAGGAAGCCCTTCTTTGAAAAATACTACTTTGGAAAGATCATTAAGTTCTGAGAGAGTGTCAAAATGACTTTCGGCCGCCTCGCTTGTAACTTCAGCAAGAGGGAATCCCTCTTCAGCATAGCGGATAGCTGGAGCCATAACCTCTGCCAGGGTCATTGTCCCGTACTGCTCAAGGGCAAATGTCAGACCCGCGACAGTTCCGGGAACACCCACTGCAAAAGGACTGTATTTGCTGAGATTCTTTTCTTTTGCTTCTGCAGATGCATACATATCTTTGGTAGCTGCAGCTGGAGCCATTTCCCTGTAGTCAATAGCTATGACCTTGTCAGAACCAGCCATCTTTACAAGCATAAAACCACCACCGCCGATACCAGAAGCATTAGACTCAACCACATTAAGCGCAAATGCTGTTGCCACTGCAGCATCAACAGCGTTCCCGCCCTGCTTGAGTATCTCTATACCAGCTTCTGAAGCAAGCCTGTTGGCTGCTGCCACCATGCCCTGCTTTGCTGTTACATCAACAGGGGAATGATCCTTGGCCACACACGCTGTTCCAAGAGACAGAACCAGAACTAACACCATAAGAAAAACTGAAAATCTTTTCATTACCCTACCTCCCTTAACATAGTATTTTGAACTTTTACTTGAATATCCTCTTCAATCTTGCCCGGGAATAAGTGCTCTGGAATTTACCTGGAAAAGATTTCAGCGACGCACAAATACCTCTGGCCAAATTTACATACATATCGCTCTTATCAGTTCGCCTTTCGTCTTTTCCTTCAGACTTTCCTGGTTTTGGTTTCCCTTTTCCATAAGAATTGGCATGGTATAGGTAAAATCCCCCCATTCCCTGTGACTCAGTCCATGAATGTTTTTCGGGGAAAGCTCAAGCCTGGTAGGGATTCCAATAGCTTCTATATCCATTGATTACGACGAACTCGAGAAAAATCTATACAGGACGGTAAAACAACCGTCCTGTATAGATTTTTCTCTCAAAATAAAGGGAAAATATCAGTATCCTACTGGCACTCCAAGACGACGGCAGTCAGCCCCACCGTTCATCATGCCATTTTTATAAATAATACCCTGAGATGTTCCAAAATAATCCCCAAATTTACGGACATCAACTTTTTCCCCAAGGGCCTCAAGAATTTTTAATGTACTTTCCAGCATTTTATCTTCAACAATATAAGCTGCCGGCTTACCATCATAGGTGTAGGTAAAAAGGCGCGGGTGGTCAATTGCTTCAGCCATGCTCATATCATAGTCTATGACATTTGTGATTATCTGGACAAGGGCTGTCAGGATTCTCCAACCTCCAGCACTCCCTACTGTCATAAAAGGTTTCCCATTGGGAGACAGAATGATAGTTGGTGACATGCTTGAAAGTGGACGTTTGCCTGGTTCAGGCGCATTAACACTTTCAGGATCAGAAGAAAAATCTGCCATTTCATTATTGATGATAACCCCATACCCTGGAACAAAACCTGCAGCGTAGTTGTGGGTGTTCGTGCAAGCAACAATATTTCCTTCTGCATCAGCAACTGAAAAATGTGATGTACTTGAACCTAAACCCAACTGCCCTCCAAAGTATTTCGCAACTTTCTTTTCTTCATATTCCCAAGGATTTCCTGCTTGAACAGATTCCATTGTTTTCTTAATATCAATTTGTTGAGCTATTTTCTTTGCATAATTTTTATTTACAAGACCTTTGAGAGGCACATTGGTAAAATCTGAGTCAGCCATATATTTTTGACGATCTGCAAACATTAGTCGAACAGCTTCAGCAGTGACATGTTGACGCTCTGGAGATATGGGGGTCCATTTTTTCATTGGAAAGTTTTCAAGTATATTTAAGACTTGTACTATGTGTGTGCCACCGCTAGATGCTGGAGGAGCAGAAAAAATTTTATAACCATGGTATGATCCAGTAGTCGGTTTCCTTTCGTACAGTTTGTAATTTTCAAGGTCTTCCATTGTCATAACTCCACCAAGTCGCTGAACTTCTTTTACAAAAGCTTCCCCAATTTCCCCTTTGTAAAAAACATCAGGACCCTTTTCAGCTAAAAGCTGATACGTTTTAGCAAGATCCATACGTGTCATATATTCACCTGCCTGGTACGGGAAATCTCCATTAAATAACGGAATGTCCTTAGATTTATAAAGATCAACAAGAGGTAGGCCCATATACTCATACCAATATGCCTGGTTAGGCTCTACTTCCCATCCAAGAATAGCCATTCTGATTGCAGGCTTTGCAACTTCTGCAAAAGACATAGTGCCGTATTTCTCCAATGCATAGAACATCCCTGAAACCCAACCTGGGACTCCGGCAGTCTTACCACCTACACTCTTCCATTTCTTTGCATCCACTTTCGAGGGATAGAACACTTTTCGATCAGAGTCAAACATGTCCTTTGTAGCACCTGCGGGAGCCATCTCTCTATAATCTAAAAAAGTTACTTTTTCGCTTTCTGCATCTCTTATTGTCATAAAACCACCTCCACCAATGCCAGTAAAGTGTCCCTCAACAACACTTAGGGCAATTGATGTAGCAACGGCGGCGTCAACAGCATTTCCACCCTTTTTCATTATTTCAATACCAGCTTGAGAAGCCATCCTATGTGCCGAAGATACCATACCATTTTTAGCATAGACATCTTTTTCTGAGGCGGCAAATACACAAGAAACGCTTACCATAAAAAACAAAAAACACACGATAGCAATAGTAAATCTCTTCATTAGTTTCCCCCCTGTAATATATTTATTTACATAATATTTTGTTCAAAGCTATTAACATGACATACTGTACGAATTTTCCCCAGCAAAAGACCAATTGTCCCCTTGGTTCAATTGGATGCCGCCAGAAAATGCCCTACTCCCTTTTTCACGATTTCTTCAAAGTCGGGTATACCCTCAACGGTCAAACCCTTTTCCTCATTGATGAACTCAAGATTTTCCATAAAGAGCATTACTGCGTTAGTATGCCTGGCAACCCTGAGAGAAAGGGGTTGATCACCGTCATAGGGGATATAAAGTTTACCAAGGTCAAAGGCCCTGGAATAGCACTTATCCTTTCCAGTAACCACCAGGTCTTCATTGGTCCTTCCCCTTAGACGTCCCTGGCTTGGATTACCTGTCTCCATAAGGATCGGCATAGTGTCTGTAAAATCCCCCCACTCCCTGTGGCTAAGGCCATGAAGGTTTTTAGGAGATGGTTCAAGTCTGATAGGAATACCCATCGCTTCGATTTCCATGGTAACCATTGCCGCAAGTTCCATGCTCCTTTCATGGGCAACTATGGCATTAACTACGGGGTATTCGGGTGATGCTTCATGAAGGTCAAAAGCAAGATCCACTTTTTCCTTCCTTATAAGTTCCACTATTGCATATGCCATTTTCTCAGTTATCGAACCGTCTGGTCTTCCAGGATAACACCTGTTCAGATTGCTTTTCTCTTTACCAGAGAGATTCTGTCCGGAAGAGGGGTGGATGTAAATATCAGGGTTAGGCCACTGGTAAATAGGATTGGATAATCTATTACCGTAAGGGAACCGTCTTTTGCTGCCATCAGCTAGTTCAATGAAATAGCCCTGGGGATGGCCTTCCTGTGGGCCATTATGACTGAAACCCATAATATTGGCAGTTGGGATCACGATCAGTCTGCCCCTCTCAACTTTGGCATTCTCAAGGAAGAGAACCCCGGTCAGGTTACTGGCTGGTTCATTGGGATGGGTTCCGCAAAGAAGAAGGACCGTACCGCCTTCCTCCTCACCTTTCTGTATGAATACCGGCTGGTCTGCAGGTGTTCCCTTTATACCTGAGAAATAATCTGACAATTTTTTCTGCTGAAATTCTTCTACGGGATAGACCCGCTCTTCCACCCACATGGAAGTGAAACTTTTCGCCGCAACAAAACAGACAAGGCAGGACAGAGCCAGCAGAATACACGCCGTAACCCTGCTCCCCTTAATTTGATAATTCATAAGAACACCTCACTTGAGCATCAGGACCCGCAGGATAAGGGGAATGACCACAAGAGCTCCTGTAGCCTGCTTCCAGAAATCTTTCTCTCTGAATATGCACCGGATAACCAGGGCAAGAACAAATAGCACTATACCTCTATATATAAGGGTCATTGACCGAACCTCCTAATAGGGAAGCATGGAAGCTATGTAGTTAGCTCCCAGGATAACAGCGATCCCCCACAGGGCTGTTACCGCCCCGGGGATCAGACAATGCTTCAGAACCTTGAAGTAGTTCTTCTCTCCAACAACCTGCGCCGCAAAGATACCTGCCAGGGCTGTGGGAGGCATAAGATCTCCCAGCCCGGCAATAAGACTGAGGGCAGAACCTACCATGATCTCATTCCTTCCCAGCAATGCGAGAAGGAAAGGCACGCCCAATACAGAGGCAGAACCAAAAGCCGATACAGCTCCAAAAAGGGGCATGGAAGTTGCGATGCCTACATAGAGCAGCCATGCCGGAAGAGCAAGGGCCGAAACGACAACAAACCCCCTTACCCCGATAAGGGTCATAACCTGTATGAACATCCCTACTCCCATGAGTATTCCCATTACCGGCAATGCATCATCAATAGCTTCAGTGGCAGCATTCAGAGGATTCCAGCTACTACCTGAGAAAAGACCGCAGAGAGAGGCGATAAGGAAATCCAGGGGCATTCCCAGAGAAGGCCAGAACTCCGGAAAAACCCTTTCTCCCGTCATAAGTATTCCGAGAACAAAGATAGGAAGAAAAAGTCGGAAAGAGAGTCTTGTGGTCTCCATTCTTTTCAACTCTTCCTCAAGGGCTTTTTCGTCATTCCCCCTGGACTTGAAATGAGGATAAACAAGAAGAAGGGCTGAAAAGATGGCAAGGGGTACGGTACAGACAAGAAGTGGCAATCCGAAACCTACATAGGGCATATCTATGCCGCCGCCAATGATCATGGCAGGTATATTTATGGGAGGTGCTATCATCCCGTAAATTGCGCCCATGGCTATGACAGCTGCAGTCTTGACCGCGGGCACTCCAAGCTTTATTAGCACAGGGGCCACCAGGGCGCCAGTCGTAAGGACTGCTGCAGTGGATGAACCCGTTATCATTCCAGGGATCATTATCAGGACCATAATGCCAAGGCTCAGGAGCAGGGGAACATTACGGAATTTTCTGATCACCCATGCAGCTATGGCCTCAAGGAGCCCTATCTTCTGGACCGTTTTCATAAAGATCATAGCAGTAGCGATAATAAGGATGGTATCAAGATACCCGAAAGCACCCTCCACTAAATGCCTTAGCGGGATCCCCGAACCGGATAGAAGAGCACCTGTAATAGCTGCGATCGACATAGCAATGGCAATGGGAAGACGAAAACTGAACGCACCAATGGCAAAGGTCGCCAACATTGCTATGGTATAAAAACCTTCAGGCCAGAACCATTCCATGATCTTTACAGCCCAACCATGCCCCATAAACTCAGAACTTCTTTAAGAGGTTCAGAAGTGGATCTGACATTAGGAACAACCCTTATAGTGATATCCTTGCCTTCCATAAGGCTGTCAAAAAGACCGTCTTCGTTGGCTCCTTCAACCACAATAAGTTCATCAGCAAAAGGAACAGCGGTTACAATAAAGGCATCTGAGAGCTTGCCTCTCCTTCCCGCTCCGCCAACGTGCATTATCAACACCCTGATCCCTTTATCCCTGGCCGCTGAAAGAAGGTCAGTGGCTCTCTGATTTTCCTGATCCTTGTCTATTCCTGCAGCTCCAAGTCCCTTGGAACTGCCTCCAACGACAGCGATAAGGATATCCTTTCCTTCCAGATCTTCAGCTTTCATAAGGTTATCTGTATCGGGCGTTACCTTCATTTTCTTAAGAACCACCTTGACCATCATGGAATCGGAACTCTGTCCTATAGAGGTGAGGGCTATATCACCAGCCCAGGCACAGCCCGTCAGGAAAAGGAACATAAGAGCCATCAATCCAACTACTATCTTTTTTGTTCTCATCAGAACGCCTCCTTGTTAAACTGTATCTGCAGGGTCAAGTCTATAACCTGACAGTCAATTGTCCATATTTTTTATCATTTATTTTATGAACAGATTGCACACAATAAGGACCCTTCACCAGAATGCAGAAAGAAGCCTCTGGAGAATCCCTATTTTGAATCAATCAAACATAATGTGGAAATTTCCGGAAAATATAAGGCAAGGAGTTACTTTTAGCCAAGGGCCACATCCAGTATCATCATAATGGTAAATCCTAACATAACCCCCGCTGTTGCAATATCCCCGTTGCCGCTGTGCTGCGATTCGGGAATAACTTCTTCTACGACAACAAAGATCATGGCGCCCGCAGCATAGGCAAGAGCATAAGGGAGAAGAGGTCTTGAAATAATTACAAGTGCTGCCCCTATAACCCCAAAGATCGGCTCGACTATTGCAGAAAGCTGGCCGTACCAGAGACTTTTCCCTGCAGAGAGGCCTTCCCTTCTCAGAGGCATGGATACTGCTAGTCCTTCCGGAAAATTCTGGATACCTATTCCAATAGCAAGAGCAATTGCACCAGATAGAGTGGCTGAAGGGATACCGTAAGCCACGGCCCCGAAGGCAACTCCCACCGCCATGCCCTCGGGGATATTATGAAGCGTTATGGCCATTACGAGGAGAGTCGTTCTTTTCCACGACGTAGGGACTCCTTCTGCATCTTCCATGGGCAGCCCCAGATGAAGGTGAGGCAGGAATTTGTCGATAACCCGCAGAGAAGCACCCCCAAACAGAAAACCTATTGCCGATGGCAACCAGGGAATTCCACCCATCTGTTCAGACATTTCTATGGCAGGAGCGAGAAGAGACCAGTAACTTGCTGCTATCATAACTCCAGCCGCAAAACCAAGCATTACATCAAGCATCTTCTGACTTGGTTCTTTCCGTACAAAAACAAGAGATGCACCTAACGCTGTCATTGCCCATGTGAAGAGAGTACCTAACAAGGCCTGTATAACAGGGTGAAGATCCGCAAAGGTTTCCATGACTAAATAATCCTCCAGATATCTTTTTTGAAAAACAAACAAGTCCAATTGAACATAATAATACATTAAATCTATACCATGTGTCTTCTTTCTTGAAATTGTTCCCGGCTTTCAGAAAAATCAGGAAACTATTTGACAATCAGGCACCTAAAGAATAAAATCTGGTCTCCCATTCAATGGTAAAGATATATAATGAATAGCATTATGATTATGATTCATATACTCCGATCTTTGATCATTTCCGATCCAGGAGAATAAAGAGAAGACAGGCAGGTGACTATAATAATGACCGATATAATAAATACCCTTGATCTCAATTATGAGGAATGGGTCAAACTATGTACAGATCAGTGGGAACTTCCCCGTTACAGGGCAGATCAGATCTGTCAATGGATCTACCAGAAAAAGGTCTTTAATATTCCCGACATGACCAATCTTTCCAAGGAACTGAGGAATGACATGGCATTAGAGATGTTCATTCTTCCTCCATCTTTAATGAAAGAAGAAGTTTCTTCCATCGATCGTACTACCAAATATCTATGGTCTCTTCTTGACGGAGAAACCATCGAATCAGTTGTCATTTTTCACGGTAACCATACTACTGCATGCATTTCGAGCCAGGTGGGATGTCCTCTTGGATGCGGGTTCTGTGCCACAGGTCAATCAGGTTTTGTTAGAAACCTTTCTGTTGCAGAGATAGTTGGACAATTCCTTGCTATGGAAAAAAGGGTAGGAAAAGATATCAATAATATAGTTTACATGGGAATGGGAGAACCCCTCCTTAATCTCGATAATGTACTTAAGAGTATAAAAATACTTAATCATCCGAAACAGCGAAAGTTGGGCATCCGTAACATCTCAATTTCAACATCAGGGATCATTCCAGGGATAAATGCTATTGCTGAATTTGACCTTCCTGTCAGATTATCGATTTCCCTTCATGCACCCACCGACAGGATCAGAAGCAGACTCATGCCCGTAAACAACAAGTATTCCCTTAATCCTCTGATAGAATCGCTGAAGAATTACCAGGAAAAAACAGGAGAGCGGATCACCATTGAATATATTATGATCGACGGAGTCAATGACAGTAAAGATATGGCCTACGAACTCATCTCACTGTTATCTGGCCTGGATGTCTTCATCAACCTGATTCCCTGTAACCCCGTAAATGACAAGTATCGCCGTTCCCCACAGGAAACAATTAAAGCCTTTTCCCAAATCCTTAAGAAACTCGAAATTGAAGTTGAGATAAGAAAGGAAAAGGGTACGGACATAAATGCTGCCTGTGGCCAATTAAGGAAAACACTCAGATAGTGTAGAAATGTAGAAAAGATGGGAGATAACTCCCATCTTTCTTTTTGGCACAGACTATGTTAGACTTGACTAACAAAATGATAAGACTTGTTTATTTGTTTTAAACAGGAAAAGAGATGAAAATATGACAACTACCCTTCAACTTTTACCGAGCGGATACAAGGCCACCATAATTTCAATTCCAGGTGGAGAATGTCTTCATCGCCTTGAAGCTCTGGGACTGAGAAAGGGGAAAATTATATCGAAAGTATCGGGTATGCCCTTCAAAGGACCCGTTACCATAATTCTTGATGGTAGACAGATAGCCATAGGATGCAAAATCTCAGGAAAGATCCATGTAGCACCTATTGAAAAAGAATAACAGGAAAAGGTGAATCCTTTAATGAGATGCTGTGAAATAAAGTCCCCGAAGAACCAGAATCTCCCTGAAAAAAAGATCCTTCTCATCGGTAATCCAAACGTAGGGAAAAGCGCTATATTCACAAGACTGACTGGTGTCCACGCTCTTTCTTCCAATTACCCGGGAACAACTGTTGGATTTCTGGAAGGATGGCTCAGGGCTGGGGATGCAGAATACAGACTTATAGATGTTCCAGGAGCCTATACTCTTGAACCCACAAATGAGGCAGAAGAGGTTGCTAACAGGATAATTGACGAAGGGGCCGATCTGGCAGTAGTAGTTCTGGATGCCACTGCTTTGGAACGGAATCTTTACCTGGCCTTTCAGGTCCTGGAAAAAGGGATCAACGTTATCGTAGCCCTTAACATGATAGATGAAACCCGGCACAAGGGAATAAGTATTGATACAGAGACCCTGGAAAAACTTCTGGGAGTCCCTGTTATTCCAACCATAGGTGTTACAGGGCAAGGCATCCGTACTATTCTTGAACGTATACCAGAAGCAAGAACTTCATTTTTCCCCCATATGTCAAAGGAAGAACGCTGGACAGAAATCGGACATATCATCGAAAAGGTTCAGACCGTAGTTCACCGCCATCACACTCTGAAAGACAGATTGGAAGATTTTTCAGTGGATCCGGTATGGGGAGTAATACTCGGCCTGTTTATACTCGGTACAAGCTTTTACCTTGTAAGACAGGTTGGTGAAGGTCTTATAAACTACATTCTGGATCCTCTTTTCGCAAGACTATGGATTCCTTTTCTTGAAGGTCTTTCTGACCTGTTACAGCAGGAAGGGATGATCCATCACGTTCTTATCGGTACTCTGTTTGATGGCTCTATAGACCTCGAACAGAGTTTCGGGTTACTCTCCACCGGCCTTTATGTACCTGTTGTTATGGTTCTTCCCTACGTAATATCCTTTTACGGGGTACTAAGTTTTCTCGAAGACTGGGGCTATCTTCCCCGCATGGCTGTTATTTTCGACTCACTGATGCATCGCCTGGGACTTCATGGTTTTGCCATAGTTCCGGCGTTACTTGGTCTTGGCTGTAACGTGCCCGGGATAATCGCAACAAGGATTCTTGAATCTCCCCGGGAAAGGTTCATTGCAGCGACCCTGATATCAGTAGCCGTACCCTGTGCCGGACTCCAGGCTATGATAATTGGTGTACTTGGCGACATTGGTCTTAAATACGTTATCATAGTATACATGTCACTGATCATTGCATGGATAGTCATAGGCAGGATCCTGCATCTCTTGCTTCCCGGTTACAGTCCGGAACTTATAGTTGAAATCCCCCCATACAGGTTACCTTCCTTGAAGGGACTTTTCTATAAACTATGGTTCAGAACAAAGGGATTCCTGATAGAAGCCATCCCTCTTGTTATGGTAGGAGTTCTTATTGTTAATTTCCTTTACATGACAGATCTTATGGGACATCTGGGAATCATACTCAGTCCAGTTTTCAATGGGCTGCTTGGTTTACCTGTAGAAACAGCAGGCCCCATCCTACTGGGCCTTCTACGAAAAGATGTAGCAGTGGGCATGCTTACGCCCCTGGGGCTTACTCCGGATCAGCTTGTGATAGCAACAGTGACCCTCGCAATGACCTTCCCCTGTATTGCGACATTTGTGGTACTGTGGAAAGAACTGAGGGCCAAGATGTTCGCAAGCCTTTTGATAATGATATTTTCAGCCCTCACAACGGGAACCCTTCTTCGTCTGTTTCTTTCTCTGAAATTCTAGATCCTGATCCGAAACCAGGAAAAATCCAACATAGCAAATTACTCACCGTGCGAAATATATTATTATTCTCGCCCTGCTCTTTTTCTTTTCTCCCCTACCTTGACCTTGAATTTTTAGAAAAATGAAGTAATAAGCGGAGTATTTTCCCAAGTGACGGAAAAACCTTACATACAGGATACAAGAACAGCTTTGGTCAGTTTTTACATACTCATTTTGGGAAACATAGACCTCACTGGTAGATCAGATCGAAAAAAGGGACTGACCTTGTAACGGATCAGTCCCTTTAGAAAAACTGGCAAGTAAAAAGCACTCGGGATACAACCTTGGAACCGGTCTTTCCTTCAAGAGCATCGAGAACGTTATTAAGACTGGAGATAATCACTTTTCCTCTTTCAATTTTCACAAAATGAAAGATGGCTTGACTTTAGATATCATGGAACCCTTAATTGAAGTGATTTTTATGTCAGTAGATAGGGTAACAAAGCATAAAAAGAACTGCATTTCACAAGGTCTTCTATTCTTGTGGTTTCATTTGGTTTATGACAGGCTTCAACATCCCCCGGTCCAAAAATGATTGAAGGGATGTGGTATCTGCCGCAAAATGCAACAGCATTTGTGGAATAAGTACATGGCCCCGGTAAAAGGATCTCCCCGAAAAGATCCTGGTATGATTTCTGCGCTGACTTAACAAGCTGGTGATCTTCAGGTATTTTCCATGTAGGGAAATAAAGCTCTTGTTCGAAATGTTCTTTCGTATAACTTGGCTTGCTGTAATGTGGCATATATACCCTTTCAGCACTCTCACCCGTGGTTTCGGATATATATTTTTTAACCTGATCAATTGCAAGGTCTCGAGTTTCACCCCATGTAAGGCGTCTATCCAGGTAGAGTTTCGCTTTGTCTGGAACAGAACATTGTGAAGGACCGGAAACCTCCATTCTAGAAACGGTTACAGAACCCTTTCCCAAAAAGTTATCTTCATCCGGCAGAAGGTCCCTATTGAGCTTCTCAATGGCTAAAGCCGCTCTTGCAGCTTTGTATGCCGCACTGTCCCCTTGTTCAGGAATAGATCCATGACATGACAACCCATTTAGTAGTACCTCTATTTCCATTCTTCCACGCTGCCCTCTATAAAGGCGACATGCAGTGGGTTCAGTAGAAACTACATAGTCAGGTTTGAATCCTTCTTTGTCAATAAGGTAAACCCATGCTATGCCGTCACAATCTTCTTCCATCACGGTAAAAGTAAAGTAACAGCTAAAATCACCAGCATATTGAAGATCCTTAAGGATCCTTGCGGCCGTTATCATTGAAGCGGCTCCTCCCAATTGATCAGAAGAACCAAGACCATATACCAAACCATCCTTTACCTGGCCTGAAAAAGGGTCGATCTTCCATCGTGTACCATCTCCAACCTCTACCGTATCTATATGTGCATCAAAAGCCAGTTTCTTTTTACCATGACCAACACGGCCAACAACACTGCCAAGACCATCGATCCAGACCTCATCGAAACCGCAACTCTTACATATATCTACAATCCTTGCGCAAATGGCTTGTTCTCTACCACTATAGGAAGGGATCTGTATCATCTGCGATAAGTTATGGACAGTATAATCACCGTATTTTCTGGATAACTCCAGAATCCGGGCTTTTAATTCCATGGAAAACACCTCCCAATTATCTTTGAAAAGACAGATTAACGTATCATTACTTTTCGAGTGATTCAGGAAAAGAATATTACCTGTCTTCAATCATATTGGCACTCCGGTTTTCGATCTAATAACAAGATTCACATCAGAATACTCGCTTGAGGTTAAGCAGTTATTTGCGTCTTTTTTCAATTGGAAAGCATCAAAAACATCGTCAGGACTGGTAATTATTGCTTTTTCCCTTCATTTTTGACTAGACGAATAGAAGGATTGATTTTAGACTCCATGAAACCAGCTTTAACATGGCCTTTATTATGGAAATCTTCCATTTTCCTTACCGAAACTTTACCCAACCATTTCTGCTGAAGGATATTGCAATTAATAGCTACCTGCAAAACATTTGTGAGGATTACAAAGATACCTGCTTCTATCCAGACACCCTGTTTCTTGATATTAATACAACAGGATCCTGTTTATTTTTCAAAGGCCTCGAGGGTATTGAGGAGGAGCATGGCAATGGTCATGGGACCTATGCCGCCGGGTACGGGGGTTATGTAAGAAGCCTTTTCTTTCAATGCCTCGAAGTCCACATCTCCCACGAGTCCCTCCTCGAGCCGGTTTATCCCTACGTCAACTATTACCGCTCCCTCTTTGACCATGTCAGCCGTAAGGAATTTTGCC
Source organism: Acetomicrobium hydrogeniformans (assembly GCA_016841745.1). GTDB lineage: Bacteria > Synergistota > Synergistia > Synergistales > JAFGMB01 > JAENYO01. The sequence continues at coordinate 771 of JAENYO010000007.1, read as the reverse complement.
TTTCCTATCGCTGCTACTATGATATCGGCCTCTTTTGTATAGCTGGCCATGTCCTTCGTCCTGCTGTGACAGACGGTAACTGTAGCGTTCTTTCCCATGAACATGTGGGCTATGGGTTTGCCCACTATGTTGCTCCGGCCCAGCACGACGGCCCTTTTTCCTTCAAGTTCTATTCCGTATTCATTCAGAAGGTACATTATACCCTTGGGTGTACAGGGTTCCGTCCCTTTAAGCCCTGTAACAAGCTTTCCCATGTTTATGGGGTGGAATCCGTCCACATCCTTTTCAGGCTTTATGGCGGCTATTATGCTGTCGCTGTTAATGTGGCGGGGCAGAGGCAGCTGCACCAGGATCCCGTCTATGCGGGGGTCGTTGTTCATCTCCTCCACCAGGGAGAGAAGTTCATCCTGGGTGGTCTCCTCGGGAAGGCGATGGAGGATGGAGTCAAAACCCACTGCCTTGCAGGCCTTCTCCTTCTGTCCCACGTATACCCTGGAAGCGGGGTTCTCTCCAACTATCACTACGGCAAGGCCGGGGACTCCCCTGCCTTCTCCCTTGAGTCTTTCCACTTCTACCGCTATCTTGTCCCTTACCAGGGCGGCTGTTTTCTTTCCATCAAGAAGCCGGGCTGTCAATATAAAGACACTTCCTTTCAGGTTACTGTTCTCGTTTTAGGATCTCATCATCTAATAATATTCAGTAAGGGGTGTATCCTTCTTCACCTAGAAGAGGCCTGATATGTTCCCTTCGTTATCTATGTCTATCTTCAGG
>JAENYO010000013.1 GCA_016841745.1 Acetomicrobium hydrogeniformans | reverse complement strand
AATCCTGTCTGGCTCGCTCTTCTTTCTCTTCCTGCCTATAAAACTGTCAAGGTGCTCGTAACCGCGCTCAGTGGTGCAGCGCTCGGGTATAATATCATTTTTAAAATAGAAGTCAAGGCCTAAACCAACTTTTTCTTTACATAGTTGTAATATTTTCAGTACCGTTTCAAATAGCACCTTGCTATTGCGTAGTATATGTCCCTCTGAATACTGGTTTTTATCGCATTATTACCTCTTTTTCAGATTATGCAACCGATCCAGTTTTCTTTATGAAAATGTTCGTGTAAGAACCTTCCCAATGCTAGTTAACATGTTAGCGATTGACATGTTTTGAATAGAATGCAATTATATGATTAGTTGTATATTTGTATAGTCAACTTTTCTTCATGCCCATCCTTAATATGTAAACTTTTTTTCATTACTTTCTACCCACATCCTTAATTCCGGGAGGTGATAGAACTTACCGTATTTCCAGGGAAAAGTATTACGGGGTTGAAAACAAGTATTACTAGAAAGGAAGGGAAAAATGAATAAGAGATCTTTTCTGATAATTGCGCTGTTTGTATGTCTGACTATTTTCATATCCGGTGTTGGTATGGCAGCTGATGCTCCTCAATATGGCGGAGTACTGAAATGGCGGGAAATCAATGACCCACCCAAGGGTGATCCGGCAATGGCTACTGACACTGTATCCAGCAGGATGATACTTTGTATATTCGATACTCTTGTTGAAAACCATCCTGATGGAGAGGGTCTCCTTCCAGCCCTGGCAGAGAGTTGGGAAGGTAATGAAGACGGCACAGTCTGGAAATTCCACCTGCGTAAAGGTGTAAGATTCCAGAAAGAACATATGGGAAAGCCTACAGAGAATAAAGGAAGGGAAGTTAAAGCAGCAGACTGGAAATATTCCTTCGAAAGGCTCGTCCATGTAAATTCACCGAGAGCATATTTCCTGGACATGCTGAAAGGATACCAGGATTTTGTTGATGGCAAGGTTCAAGAATGGACCGGTATCAAAGTCATTGATGATTATACCCTTCAGTTTGAACTGGAATATTCCTTCGCACCCTTTGTTTCCGTCCTTGCCTACAATTCCTTTATGGTGATCCCTAAAGAGGATGCAGATAAATGGGGCAAGGATTTCAATTTCCATCCCATTGGGACCGGTGCTTTCGTTCTGGATAAGTGGGAACACGACCAGAAAGTGGTTCTTAAGAGAAACCCAGATTACTGGAGAAAAGATGCGGATGGGAACTCTATGCCCTACCTTGACTCCGTGGAAATAATGGTAATTCCAGATAACACTATAGCTTATCAGGAGTTTAAAAAGGGTAATATTGATGCCTTCCCTGATTTTCCGGATGAATTCTATGTTGAAGCAAAGGAGAAGTTCGGAAAATTATTCCAGGAACGACCATGGGTAGGTACCTATTACTACGGATTCAACAACAGCAAACCTCCATTTAAAGATAACAAAGATCTCCGTCAGGCTTTCAACTATGCAGTTAATCGGGAACTTATAAGTGAACTGGTTCTGGAAGGCCGTTATTCTGCCGGTAAAGGCGTTCTTCCTCCGGGTATGCCCGGATATAACAAGGACCTGCAGGGTTATTCCTTTGACCCGATTAAGGCAAAAACTCTCCTTGCGGCTGCAGGATATCCAAATGGTATAGAGGTCGAACTCCAGGTTAACAACAACCCCAGGCACAGGGCTGTAGCAGAGGCTATACAGGCTCAGCTTATGGACCTTGGAATCAAACTCAATCTCAAGATCCTCGACTGGGGCGTCCATCTTGATATGTGCGAAAGAGCTGAGACCCAGATGTTCCGCATGGGTTGGGTGGTTGACTACATGGACCCGGATAATTTCCTCTTTGTACTGCTTCATTCAGATAATCACGGGGCAAAGGGAAATTATGCCTTCTATAAAGATCCTGAAGTTGATAAGCTTCTGGCTGAAGCTCGAATAGAGACTGACTGGAACAAAAGGATGTCTCTTTACCGGAAGGCCGAGCAGATGATTGTGGAAGATGCTCCATGGATATTCCTTTTCCACTACTCCACCAGTCTTCTTGCCCAGGAGTGGGTCAGGGGCATATACCTTCCAGCAATGGGTGATTATTATACTGCCCTCTACAATGTCTGGATAAACAGGTAAATTTAAGGACTGCACTCGATTACAGGAGGACGATAATACCCGTCCTCCTGGCCTTTTTCCTTTAAAAGCACAACAGAGAGGTGTGATCAAAATGCTTTCTTACATTATAAGAAGACTTCTCTATACTATCCCGGTGATCTGGGGAGTAGTAACAGTAGTATTTCTGTTGATGGCTGTTGTCCCAGGGGATCCAGCCAGAATTATGATGGGGCAGAGAGGAGATCCAGAAACCCTTGCCCGGATAAGGTCTGACCTGGGACTGGACCTTCCTATTCACCAACAGTATTTCCGTTTTTTAAAGGAAGTTGCAAAAGGGGATCTTGGGACATCCTACAGGACAAACCAGAAAGTTTCCCATGCCATCGTCGAAAGATTTCCTGCTACATTCCGACTTGCCTTCTGGGCCATGATATTTGCCTCCGCAATTGGAGTAACTGCCGGCATCCTGTCAGCGGTAAAACAGTACTCATTCTTCGATTATTCTGCCATGTTCTTCGCTATAGCAGGTGTTAGTGCCCCGGTTTTCTGGGTTGGCCTGATCCTCCTTTTCATATTTGCCTATAATTTGAATGTAATTCCGGGGGTCGGATATGGAGAAGGAAGTGTCCTGTATCTTATACTTCCGGTTATAACCCTCGGTGTCAGGCCTGCTGCTCTTATTGCCCGTCTTACCCGTTCCTGCATGCTGGAGGTCCTGAACCAGGATTACATAAGAACTGCTCGAGCAAAGGGATTAGGAGAAAAAACAGTGATCCTGAAACATGCTCTTAAAAATGCCATGATCCCTGTCATCACGATTATAGGCACTCAACTTTCCGCTCTTCTTTCCGGGGCAGTTCTTACAGAGACTATTTTCGCATGGCCCGGAATAGGCCGTCTTGCTGTTGAAGCACTTGTAGCAAGAGATTTTCCAATGATCCGAGGAACGGTCATTTTTATGGCTCTCATTTTCCTTGTCGCCAATATCGTAGTAGATATCTCTTACGGCTTCATTGACCCAAGGGTCAGATACAGCTAAGGGTTATGGTTATGGGTACAGGAGAAAATAACAACAGCTCCAGACATGGTAATTTATGGTATGAGGCCTGGCTGAGATTTAGAAGGAACAGGCTTGCCATGGTGGGATTGATAATGGTCATATCCGTAATTCTGATCGCAATTTTTGCCCCCTATATAGCCCCTTATGATCCCCTTAAACAACTGATCTGGACAGAGGGCAAGGCGATAAAACTCGCACCACCAAGTTCTTCTCACATAATGGGGACCGATTTCTACGGTAGGGACGTTCTAAGCAGGATCATTTTCGGAGCACGGATATCTCTTCAGATAGGTATCTTTGCAACCATTGTTTCCCTTCTTATAGGAGTTCCTCTTGGTGCCCTGGCAGGTTACTTCCCGGGATGGGTGGACGATCTGATCTCATGGCTCATCAATGTGGTTTTTGCTTTTCCCTTCATTCTCTTTGTACTGGCCGTAGTAGCAGTGTTCAAAAATCCGAGCATGATAGTGATCTATCTGGCCATAGGTCTTGTAACATGGGTACAGATCGCTCGAGTAGTCAGAGCCCAGTTCATCTCCCTCCGAGAAAGAGAATTTGTCGAAGCAGCAAGGGCTCTCGGTCTTCCAACCTGGAGAATAATCTTTATTCACATTCTTCCTAATGCTCTCGCACCTGTAATCGTTCAGGCAACTCTGGGCATGGGAAGTATCATAATGATAGAAGCTGGACTTGCATTTCTGGGATTCGGTGCTCAACCGCCCACTCCAAGCTGGGGACTGATGATATCCATAGGACAGAAATTCCTCGCCACAGGGCACTGGTGGTGGGCTATTTTTCCTGGTCTGGCAATTATGTATACGGTGCTGGCCTTTAACTTCCTTGGTGACGGTCTCAGGGATGCCCTTGATGTCCGATTGAAGAGGTAGGTGGCTCAAATGACATTACTGGAAGTCAAGAACCTCAAAACATATTTTGATACTGACAGAGGGACAGTCAAGGCGGTAGACGATGTTTCCTTCAGCATCAACTCTGGAGAAACACTTGGTATAGTTGGCGAGTCCGGCTGCGGGAAAAGTGTAACTTCCCTCTCCATAATCCAGTTGGTTGCTAAACCCGTTGGGAGGATAGCTGGTGGAAATGTGCTTCTGAAAGGAAAGGATCTCCTTCAGCTTTCAGAAGACCAGATGCGGTCCATAAGAGGAAATGATATTTCAATGATATTCCAGGAACCCATGACGAGCCTTAATCCAGTCTTCACAATAGGAGACCAGATAGTCGAGCCATTAATGCTCCATCAGAAACTGAGGAAAAAAGAGGCTATCGAAAAAACCATAGAAATGTTGAAAGTTGTCGGTATCCCTAATCCTGAACGAAGGGTTGATGAATATCCGCATCAGCTCTCCGGTGGACAAAGGCAGAGAGCTATGATTGCAATGGCTCTGGCATGTAATCCAGCCCTCCTCATAGCAGATGAGCCGACAACAGCTCTCGATGTAACAGTACAGGCCCAGATCCTTGAACTTATGAACAACCTGAAGAAGGAGTTTAATTCTGCCATAATGCTTATAACTCATGACCTTGGAGTTATTGCAGAAACAGCCCAGAGAGTTGTAGTAATGTATGCTGGCAAAGTGGTTGAAGAAGCTGAAGTAGTTGCTCTTTTCACATCTCCACGACACCCATACACAAAAGGCCTTCTAAGATCAATTCCAAAACTGACTGATGAAAGGGAAAGACTTGATGTAATAGAAGGAATAGTCCCCAATCCCCTTGATTTCCCCTCGGGATGCAGGTTTCACAACAGATGCCCCCATTGTTTTGAAAAATGCCGAGAAAAGGAACCCCCTCTCTATCTGCTTAAAGGGCAAAGAAATGTCCGATGCTGGCTATTTGAATTATCTTCAGAAAAGGCTGGTGTTGAAGATGATTAAACCCGGAAATGAATATCTGACAATAACAGGATTGAAAAAATATTTCCCCATCAAAAAAGGTATTTTTAAAAAAACAATAGGTCATGTTCATGCTGTAGATGATATTTCATTTTTCGTCAGAGAAAGAGAAACCCTGGGGTTAGTTGGAGAATCTGGCTGCGGAAAAACTACCGCAGGAAGAACCCTGCTTCATCTTTTGGAGCCCACGGAAGGTCAGGTATATTTCCACGGCGAGGACGTAGCCCTTCTCCTTGCAAAAAATCCAGCAAAGGTCAGACGGAATATGCAGATAATCTTTCAGGATCCCTATGGAAGTCTGAATCCGCGGATCACAGTCAGAGATATAGTAGGAGAGGCAGTTAAATATCATGGTCTTTACAAGGGGAAGGACCTGGACAATTATGTCGCTGAGGTCCTTCAGAAATGTGGTTTGAGGCCGGAACATCGATTTCGATATCCCCATGAATTTTCAGGTGGACAGAGACAGAGAATAGGGATAGCAAGGGCCCTGGCTCTTAAACCCAGGTTCGTAGTCTGCGATGAACCTGTATCAGCACTGGATGTTTCCATTCAGAGTCAGATTCTGAACCTTCTAAATGATCTCCAGGAGGAGATGGATCTTACATATCTTTTCATTTCCCATGATCTCTCAGTAGTTAAATATATTTCAGACAGGATCGCCATTATGTATCTGGGAAAGATCGTAGAACTTGCTGCAAAAAAAGAGTTCTTTGCGAATCCGCTTCACCCTTATACCCAAGCATTGCTCTCTGCCATTCCCATACCGGATCCGACCATGAAAAGCACCAGGGTTATTCTTGAAGGAGATGTCCCTTCCCCGTCCAACCCTCCATCAGGCTGCACATTCCATACAAGATGTCCCTACGCCATGAAAAGATGCAGAACTGAGGAGCCCAGATTTGAGAATAAGGGGAATGATCATTTCGTTACATGTTTCCTACATCAGAATGACTGAAACTATCCAGGGGATGGAGCAATTTCATCCCCTTTGGGGTTCCAGTTCTTCTCAAACCATCAAGAGGTAGAACTCTTTACCATAACAAAATCTTTGTTTTACCTTTCTCCTCTGTATCGAACAATTATTCTTCTCACCTCTTTAATGAAAATCTATAAGGGCCTTCATGATCTTTTTAAAGGAAAGCATGGCTTGACAGGGACCAGAAATACAATAATAAAGGTCATTCCACAAGGGATTTACACCTCCAAATTAAGGTTCTATACCAGTTGAATAAAAAAAAACTCCCCTTTCGGGGAGCAATAATACAGGATATAGAAAAGAGAATATCAGTACGATCTGGCAAAGATGGCCATTTTAGCATTATCCTTACCGGTGAAAAAACACTTCCCTGTAGAAGTATCCTCCAGCGGGAAACAGCGGACGGTGGCACCTGTTTCCTCTTTGATCTTCTTTTCTTCAGCAACTCCGCCTGCAAAATAGGCTTTAATAAAACCTCCATTGGTCTCAAGGATGGATTTAAATTCTGAAAAATCAGAAACCTGAAAAGTATTGTCATTTCTGAAATTCAATGCCCTGGTATAAAGATCATTATGAATCTGTTCCAAAATTACCGGAACGGAATTTTCGACATCTGAGATGGGTAACAGCATCTTTTCCCGGTTATCCCTTCTAACTGCAAGTACAGCTCCCTGCTCCAGGTCTCTTTCTCCAAGTTCCAGTCTAAGGGGAACTCCCCTCTGGAGATGGCTGAAGAAACGATCTCCCGGTCTCATATGGAATTCGGTATCTACGACTACACTTCTTGAACCCAGAACATTATTAAGCCTGTTCGCCAACTCCATCGCTGATGGGAGAATACTGTTGTTCAGTTTATTTTCATCTTTGCTTATTGGCATGATAACGACCTTGACAGGAGCCACTCTGGGAGGAAGGATCAGTCCGTCATTATCTGAGTGGGTCATTATTAAAGCACCGATAAGTCTCGTAGAAACACCCCAGCTTGTTGTCCATGCATATTCCAGATCGAGGTTCTGGTTCTGGAACTGGATTTCAAAGGCTTTAGCGAAGTTCTGCCCCATGAAATGACTCGTCCCCGACTGAAGTGCCTTTTTATCGCTCATCATTGCTTCGCATGTAAATGTGTTCTCTGCACCAGGAAAACGTTCCCCTTCTGACTTTTCTCCTGCAATGACAGGAAGTGCAAGGATCTCCGTCATTATGGTCCTGTAGACTTCAAGCATTTTAAGCGTTTCTTCCAAAGCCTCTTCTCTGGTCGCATGGGCCGTATGACCCTCCTGCCAGAGAAACTCAGAAGTCCTCAGGAACAGTCTGGATCTTTTTTCCCACCTCATAACATTTGCCCACTGATTGATGAGTATTGGAAGATCTCTCCAGGACTGAACCCATTTGCTATACATATGTCCGATAACAGTTTCCGATGTGGGGCGAATCACAAGGGGTTCCTCCAGCTCTTCCCCTCCAGCATGGGTTACAACTGCACATTCAGGAGCAAAACCTTCAACATGCTCAGCCTCTTTTTCAAGAAAGGAGATTGGTATCAGAAGGGGGAAATAGGCGTTAACATGGCCGGTTTCCTTAAAAGCTTCATCAAAATATTTCTGTATTGATTCCCAGATGGAATAGCCTGTAGGACGGATAACCATACAGCCACGTACCGGAGCGTAATCTGCAAGTTCTGCCGTTTTGATCACGTCGAGATACCATTGGGAATAGTCCTGTTCTTTAGGTGTTATATTTCTAGCCATTCTTCCGCCTCACAATCAAAAGGATTTCGAGATAAGGATATTTGACATTTTAGTCGTTTTTTACTCTCCAACGCAAGTACCCTTCCTAATACCTTAACGGACAACTCTCCCACAGGGGGTTGCCCAGGGTAAACCCAAGGGTGAAATCATTCTCTTCGTTCCAGAGAATCAGGAATTTACCATCAAAGAAATATCCTGGAACAGAGAATCCAAGACCAGCCTCCCATGCCTCCGTAATACCCTCCCATTCATCATCCCAGGCATATCCATATCCAGCCATAAGATCGGCAGTCAGCCTTCCCCACCAACTGGAAAGGAGTTCTTTCCTTAATACAATGTTTGTCCATGCCATTCTTTCTGCCCGTACAGGGTTATCAGCATAACTATATAATTCTTCACGGGCACCAAGATAGACCGAAAGACCGGGATTTGAAAGATCCCCTTCAGCAAAACCAGCCCGGAATGCATAAGACCACTTATCTGAAAAATAAGATGCACTTGTAAATTCTGTTCTTATAACAGGCTCATCCACGTCAGGCCACCAGATACAACTAGTAAGGTTCATTCCCTTTTTCTTCTCCTTATCAAAAGTATCGATGGACGCAAAGAATAACGGTCCCCAGAATGAGTCGTCATAATCATCCAGAGTATTCAATTTATATACCAATCCCAGCCCTATATCGAAAAGATCAACCTTGAATGTACGGGAGAGGACCATGCTGTACTCCTCCCATTCAAGAAATGGGGAATTCGAGGGGGTCAGATCCCATTTTTCAGCTGCCAGAGACAGGTTCCAACTCTCATAATCATTAGCCGTAGACATGTAATCCAGACCAAGACCCCACTGATCTCCTATTCGAAGATCAAGCAACATTTTATCACCATAATTGATGTAATCTCTACGTTTCAGATTGAACCTCAACCAGCGGTTGGAATGAAGGTTGGTAGCATATCCACCCATTTTTATTTCATAGGCAGCTTTCCTCTGAACTTCCAGAACTACCCTTACTTTATTTTCCGATTCTTCTATGTAATATTCTACTGAAAAAACATCATCCCTGGATTTCAGGTCATTACAGGCAACACGTATTTTCCCGGTATCTACAGGAAGGCCTATCCAATCCCTATATTTTTTCTCAAGCTCTGTTTTAATTACCGGAGGGAATCCCCTGATCTTTATTTCATCAACTATCTTTGCTATAAGGGGTCTTGCACACTCCAGAGGGGGAGCCTGCTTAGCAAGTTTTAGAATAAGCGGGATATCATCTTCTATGGCAATCCTGCCAGCATGAATGATCTCTGAAGACATCGAAACATCCATAAGTGGAATATTCTCATTTATATCCGGCCTGATAACTATTTCTGCAATAGCGATTTCCCTGTCTATATTCTGCATTGTCATAATCGTAATGGATTGATCGACCACGTCTATTATGGACCTGAGGTTATTTCTCAGGAGAAGCGGACTTGTCACATTTACCGCTATCACAGGATAACCAGGGAATAGCTCGTGAGCTGTTGAGACGGGCATATTTGATACCAGACCCCCATCTACAAGCAGTTTTCCCTCTATTGGCCAGGGTTCAAATATGGCAGGTATAGCCATTGATGCCCGCATAGCAGAAGCAAGACTTCCCCGCCTTAGAACTACCTTTTTACCAGTTTCAAGATCTGTTGCTATAGCAGCAAAGGGTATACAAAGGTTATTAAAATTTACAACATCTACATTCAATGCAAGCTGGGCAAATCTATCAAGTAACTCTACTCCAGATTCACTTCCCAATGGCCCAGTGATCTGACGTTTTTCATTGAGAGATATCCAGGGCAATCCCCCCGCAGAGAGCTGCTCTCTTCCCAGTGCCACAAATATCCTTTCAGATGGGTGGCTTAAAAGAACGGTCAGGTCTGTTTCTGAAATTATTTCTCTTAGTTGTGCAGCCTTATAGCCGCTGGCATAAAGACCTCCAATTATCGCACCTATACTGGTACCAACGATCCCGGCAATGGGAATATTATTCTCTTCAAGGACTTCCAGAACACCAATGTGAGCAAGCCCCCTGGTTCCTCCGCCAGACAGGGCAAGGACAACCCCCCCTTCTGCATAAAGGGAAGAAGTACACAGATGAATTACCAGAAGAGATAGAATAAAACAGCCGGATAAAACCTTCAAGATATCACTCCCTCGGTGCCAGTTCAGGGGATAATGAATTTATTTTACAAGACCATTTTAACTTAGCAAATCAATGAAAACAAACATTTCCCTTGTAAGCTATCTTTTTACAGTTCTGGAGTACATGAAAGGATTGACAGTTGTCTACTTATTGGTATATAGATCTGTTCCAATCAATAATACAGATTTTCAAAGGACTATTGCTGATCCAGATGCAAAAGGTACTGCACAGGAATCCAGCATTTTAGACGAAGTTATATGCTGGAGGAGAGAATGGTGTTAAGGGCTCGATTTAACCGAAGAGGTTTATCAGGTTTTTTTCTTACCTTCCCATTCATTCTTCAATCTCTGGACAATTTCGGGGAAATCCCTGATGATCTGGAAAAAACGCAGGCCTATCAGATTAGGCCTGGAAGAAGAACATTCTACAGGATCCTCCCCTGTAAGTTCAATAACAGGAGATTTTGGCCTGGCAAGGACCTGACTCGGATAAACACTTCTATGCCCACAGACAAAGAAGGAAGTAATGCACGAGATAGCCGCCATAGCTGCTATTTTTCCACCAAACAGCTCAATGGCCATTATAGTAGCAGCGATAGGAGTATTGGCACATCCGGAAAGGACAGAGACAAAACCAAGGGGACCATAAAGAAGAGGATTCAATCCAAAGATTGACGCAAAGGTTATACCGGAAGTAGCACCTATAAAGAATACGGGAGTGACAATCCCCCCACTACCCCCACAGCTGAGGGTGATACTTGTAAAAATGGACTTCCAGAAGAAACTCCAGAATGGAACGGCATTTCCGGTAAGTGCCGCATCTATGGTTTCTCCCCCAAGACCAAGATACCTGTTACCAAGAAAAAGGGTAAGACCAAGGATTGTAACTGAACCAACCAGGGCTTTGGAAACTAGACCAGCCTTCATCCTCTTAAAAAGGAACTCGAAGAATCTGAGTATCTCGATATGCATGAAAGATATCATTCCAAAAAACACACCTGCAAGTATAAGCCACATGAAAGAGGGTGCGGAAAGAGAAGGAATGATAGTTTCAGGAAGGGAATAATAAGTCATTCCCAATTTTTCTGCAACATGGTAGGATACAACGCCGCTGATAAAAGATGGCAACATGACATCATAGTACATCTTCCCTATATAGAGCACTTCAAGGCCAAAAACAGCCCCGGCTATAGGGGTCCCGAAAACTGCTGAAAAACCAGCCGATATCCCGCATATAACAAGTTTTTTCCTATCAGTTTCGTTAAAGCCCATGAAGTCGGCGAGACTAGATGTAAGACCTGCTCCGATCTGCGCAGCAGGACCTTCCTTACCCGCAGAACCACCAACTGCAAGTGTAATTATTGTTGTAACCAGCTTTACTGGAATAACTTTTATATCGATTCGGCCGGCTCGCTTGTGTATGGCCTCAATAACCTTTTCAGTTCCATGTCCCCTTGCTTCAGGGGCAAAATATCTAATGCTCAAGGTCGTAACAATAATTCCAAGGGGAAGAAGAAGGTAGAGAGAATGGACTGGTAGATTCTTTACAAAATCAATGGCAAATTCAAGATTATCAATAAAGAAAGCAGTCATCGCCCCTACAAGGGCTCCTGAAAGCACCGCCATTATCAGCCATTTAATAAGAGCGTAAGTTAAAATAAATTCTTCCTTCATAACATGACCGATCTTATGTTTCAGTAGTACCACTCCGATTTGAATTGAAAAGATTTAGTTCTGCGAATTCAGCACAACATGGTAACTTTATTGAGATATAACATTCTTTCATCGGGTAAACATTAAGGAATACTATCACAATAGGGACCTAAACCAAAGAAAAGAGAACAGATTTAGTCTAAAAATACAAAAAAAGACAGGTTATACAGGTAGTACTAAAGCATTCAGCACTATTTTCCATGCAGCAAGATCATCTATCTCCCTTGGTGGCAGCTGGAGAGAAATGGGTATGAGCCTCCTTATGCCTTTTGGAGGATGGAGTTCCCAGTACAGAGACCTGGCTCCAAGGGTTGTGCCATACTCCGATACAATTTGGGGAATATACCCTTTGCTTTGTAAAAGACCAAGATAGAATTTAGAGAATGTACCTCCTCCAAGGATAATCTCCGGTTGGAAAACATCTGGAAGGCTTTCAATAAAACCTTCAACGACAAAAGGTTTTAACTGATACCAATTCGAATTGTCCAGAATAAGAAGAAATTCCTCAAAATCACTCCGGGAAATTATTCCTGAAAGAAGGAGTGCCCCCCTTCCAGAGACAAAAGCCCAACCGACCTTGAAAGTTCCCGGATCTATGCCTAGGTAAATATTCATTTCCCTAGTGTACTTGCCCATCTGGGATAAAGCCAGAACCACTGCTCCGGGTAAAGCCTTATCCATGTACTCAGGATGTCATTACATACTTCTGTAGATCTCTCAACATCCTCTCCGAAGGGTTTCCCTTCAGGATCTTCAAGGGGAGACAGGATATGGATATCATGATGAATATGATCTTCCTTCCTGACTATAAAAACAGGAAGAATAGGACAACCCAGTTTATGGGCCATCTTCACCGGACCATAGGGAGTACTTGCCGGAAGGTCAAGGAAAGGGACCACGACTCCCTTTTCCTTGGCATCCTGATCAATGAGAATTCCGAGTATCTCCCCTCTTCGAAGACATTGCAAGGCGCTTTTCAGGCTGAACCCCTTGCTGATAGTTTTCACACCCAACTTATTTCTAGTCTCAATTATAAGATCAGTGATTCGAGAATCCCTTTGCTGTGCACCAATGGCATTCATAGGGAATCCTCGTTTTGCAACGTTAGCTGCAAGCAATTCCCAGTTTCCGAAATGGGCAGTCAGGAAAATGACACCCCTCCCCTTTTCCATTGCTTTCACAAGGTTGTCCTCTCCATAGAAGGTTATAAGTTCCTCAATATTCTCAGTTTCTGACATTCGGAGAATCTCTGCTACTGAACGTCCAAGATTAGCATATGATTCTCTTACTATTTTTCTAGCCTTTGTCACACCTATTCCCAAGGCCATAACGGCATTCTTTTCAGCTTTATCAACTTTTTTTTTGCTCAGGCTCCATAATAGTACACCCATAGCGGCTCCGACCCTTATAGAAAGGAAGCCTGGCAACTTTCCAAACATGAATTTCAAGATATTGATAATAGTCCACGTAAGCTCTGATTTAAGTTTCAAGTTCTTCCCTCCTTTAACTTCCATGATTATTATAGCTAAAGGTTTTGATTCTGGGGTAAAATCGAGATATACTTAAATTATCAGAATATTTGGGAGGTAGTACATTATGCTTACAAGAATACTTTACCCTGTCGATCTGACACCCCTGTCCCAGAAAGGGCTTCAATGGGTTGCCGACCGTGTTTTACAGAAAAGTTCCGAAATGGTTGCGGTTCATGTGGTAAACCCTGCTGTTGCAGGAATGGATACTCCCAGATATGTTCATGACGCAGAGATAAGTCTGGATACTCTATGTCAGACCGTCATTCCCGATCATATCCACTGTAAAATAATAGCTGTTGCCGGGGAAGAAATGGAGATTTTACCAGGAATAGCCCATTCGGAGAAATGTACCTTTGCCATACTGCCAGTCAGAAAAAATGAAGACATAATTCCGCTTGTACGGCATATGGCCATTCCCCAGTTCCTTCTAAGAACAGAAGAAGGGAATCTGCCGGAAGAAGACGTGTTCAGCCGTATAGTGATGGCTGTTGATCTATCCCCTGACAAGACAGATATCCTTACTAACAAGATGAAAGACATTCTTTCGGGATCATCAGGCAAATCAGAAATAACTATCCTTCACGGGGTACCCCTGGAAGAAGCACAAGGCTCCCAGCTCCTTGTTAACACCGCGACAGAAGCTCTTCAGGAGGTTGAGAAAACCCTGAAGACATGGAACAGTGCAACTGTTTCAGAACTCCTGAGCGGACAGCCTGAAGAAGAACTTCCCCGGAGGATCAACGAGATCCATCCTTCACTTCTCGTTGTGGGGCTTTCACTACATGGTGAATTATGGCAGCTCATACTGGGAAGCACAGCCATTGCTCTGATAGAAAATACGACATGCCCGGTGCTTATAATTCCCACTTCTTGACAGCATACCCCCGCTTGGCACAATACCCCCAGTAGGTATTATTGTAGGTGGATTTCTTGTTAAGAACAGGTTCAGCAGTTTTATATCTTGCTGTTATAACTTTAGGATTGAAGTTTCCATTGCTGGGAATACTTGTTTTCGGGATTCTCGGTGTAATGGTTCTGGCAGGTCAAAGAAAGAAATGGTGTTCAAGTTACTGCCCAAGGGGGAGTTTCCTTGATCTCCTTGTTTCCAGAATCTCACCACGAAAGCCCATACCACGGTGGTTCTTCGGAAAATTTTCGCGGTATTCTGCCCTAACTATTTTTATTGCTATATTCCTGTTACAGCTATGGCGGGGACAGTTCTTTTTCGGATGGCCCGATAATGGATTAATACAACTGGGCAAGATATTTGTCAGGATGTGCATTATATCCTCCGGTGTAGCCATTACCCTGGCTCTATGGAAAAATCAGAGAACGTGGTGTTCCCTGTGCCCGGCAGGAAACCTTCTGAGAAGGATCTAGGCTTGTAAATCCCATGCAACGACAAGAGGAGGGCGAATTCCTGGAGAATTCGCCCTCCTCTTCTTTTATGCGTCTCAGGATACCTGGTCATCAAAAGAAAGCTTTATAACCGCTTCAGAATTAATGACCCTGAATGTGAAGGACTCTGTTACGAACAATCTTACTTTCTCCGTCGTTCTGCTGTGGTATCCTATGGAATAATCCTGGCCGATTATCATCTCCATATCGCCACCTCTGGTTGAGACCAGATAGGACTGATCAATGGAAGGAGAAAGGATTACACCTCCATCCGCAATTGATTCTATCCTTTTTTTCAGGGGATATCCCTCTGATTTGCTCAGAATAATATGCCAGAGATCTTTATCTGCTACAAGTGTATATGGCCCTTCGACCGAATCTGAATCAAATTTGATCACGGCTCTTGAAAGAAGATCAACTACTCTGTTTCTGGAGCCGGAAATGATATTCTCTTCCGCTACAGCAGAGATACCCTTGATAAATGCTGTATCCAGACCATTATAAATGGTTTCTTCCTCAAAAAGAGCCATTTTACGGACAGCCTTTTCCAGACCTGAAAGATCGGGATCCTTTGATCCCCTGGAAATATTATCGAGCTCCCATACATCAAGCTCAAAAAAAGCGCGACCTTCTACAAGAGGCATAACCTGGTGTATGCCATACTGGACCCCATCTTGTTCCTGATCAGGGGGAACGGATAGTCGCCCCATGGAAGTGGCTGCGTAATCCCAGCCGAAAGGTCCTCTTACATCTATAAATTTCCTTGCCGAAAGGTTGGATCTGAGTATTCTTGATGCCTGGAGATCTATCTCTTTCCACGCCTCCTCAGTTATATTAGAAACTGTCCTTTTAAGGATGTCCATATACATTCCCTCCTTTAGCTATACAGTATGCTTATTTAAGACTCCCTATATTAAGACTCCCACCAGATACCGGTCTACTATCCGTTGCTGCTCCAGTATCTTCTATCTCTGTAACCGGAACAGAAGTAAAAAGGTAAGTACGTAATTCATCTTCCCATGCAGGCATATTTCTTCGAAGCCATTCTATTACCATACAGGCATGTTCTATCTCTTCATTACGGTTATGCTCAAGAATGGCCTTGAGCGTTGGATCCTGGGTTGTAGCTACTCGCTGATGATACCAGTCTACAGCTTCTATCTCTTCTTTAAGGCTGTTTAAGGCACGGGAAAAATCTCTGTCCTGCTGCTGGAGCTCTTCCGCAGGTTCATTATATGCTGACATTCATATCCCTCCTCATCAGAAATATTATTTTCACTGTAAGATATGGACAATATTATAACGCGACAGAGTATTAATTCAAAGTTTGACTCGATAAACCCCGTAACATCAGGCTGGTTGACTAGAGGAATGTGAGGAGTATTTTTCAGGAACGGGAACTGAGCAGTTTTTCTAATCGGTCTATCCTGAAATAGATAAGATCATCAATAAATTGCACGTGGTTGAGGGGATTACTGGACATACCAAAGAGATGAGAGGGACAATTACAGTCAGAACATCCAAAACCCGGAACAGACCAGTTAGATAGGGCCAATATCTTTTTGGCAAGTTCACACTCAAGATCCTCAGCAGTACGAACCGGTATGGTGGTCACGACCTGAGCAGAGTGGAGCAGATAGTCTATATGCCAATGCAGTCTTTTCCTCTTTCTTTTATGCCTTTCCATTCTTGCCCTCAGATTTTTTCTGGCAGATCCGACATAAATATAAAAACCTTCCCTGAAAAAGATCTCACCCATAGATCCAATGTTGATATACTGATCTTCCTCAACCCTCAGGACCACCATATAGCACCCTCTATCTGCAGACTCCCTCTCGACTACAGACCATGGCACAGTAAGTTCCCTGACCTTATCTGTGAGGGCAAGACCAGCATCCCATGATACAGAAGCAGGGATGATCTTTAACAGGTCTTTGTTTTTGTAAAGTTCATCGGCAAAAGAAGGATCTGTATGGTAATCCGGCAGGAAATAATCGGGTTCAAATGACTGTACCAGGAAAAGAACACCTACATCTGTTCCTTCCCCGGCAAGATGTCCTAGTTCCCTTACATGCTTTACTGCCCGTTCCGACGGAGCATCAGGAAACATGACTATCTTTTTACCGAACAGAGTGCAGGACTTGACCTCCAGAAGCATTTTCCCGTCTTTTCCCTGCAGCAGAAAATCAAAACGGCTGCCTCCCACCGTATATTCCTGACGTATTACAGAATAATCCCTCAGCGACGGAATCCTGCCCTGTTCTATAAGCCAACGGACAGCATGGTTGGCCATATGAGTATTCAACATCACTGTTGTTCCATTTGCATTAATACCGGCAAGGGTGTAGTCAGTTCTTCTGCTCTCTGAGTGTCCATCCGCAGACAGGATAACGGAAGTTCCTGCAAACAAAAGTTCCCAGAGCCTACCGGGATTAGGAAGAAATACCTTTATCAGGGAACCCTTCAGTTCACATTCCACAAGGAATCTGTTAATACGTCTGATAAAAACGGCACTTACAAGTTTTCCGGCAGGAATGGCCCTGAACTGAGTCTTAATGCTGTTTTTCACGGTATCATCGACAAACGATCTTTGCCACCACAGGAACAGCGAGGATCAGTATCACTATGCGTATGACATGGGAAAGGATAACCACAGGGGCATTAGCACCTACCTCGGCAGCAGCCAGGCCCAGGCCGGAAAGACCTCCCGGAAAGACCATGACCGGCTGGAATATTTTCTTCAACTCAGAACCTCCACTATCTGACCAAAATCGAAAAAGTTTCTTCAGTGGATCAAAAACTCTGTAAAATCCTGTTCCGGGAATAAACACAAAAGGGCTCCCTGAAGAGCCCTTAAATAATATCCTAACTTCTGAGAAATACAACTTATGAAATTATTTTCAGCTCAACAGAGTAAGCATAACACCAGCGGCGACGGCAGTACCGATGACTCC
>JAENYO010000002.1:513759-528957 GCA_016841745.1 Acetomicrobium hydrogeniformans | reverse complement strand
TAATGGGTTCAGGCGGACTGGTTGTGATGGACGAGGACAACTGCATGGTTGATGTGGCAAAATTCTTCCTGGAGTTCACCCAGGCCGAATCCTGTGGAAAGTGTACACCCTGCCGGGAAGGAACCAAACAGATGCTTCTTCTCCTGGATAAAATATCCAGGGGTGAAGGGGTCATGGAAGACCTCACTACCCTTGAAAACCTGGCTCAAATGGTCAAGGACATGTCTCTTTGCGGACTTGGTCAAACTGCCCCTAACCCTGTTCTTACAACTCTCAGGTATTTCAGGAAAGAATATGAGACACATATTAATGAAAAACGGTGTCCTGCCGGTGCCTGCACAAAACTCGTACATTTTGTAATAGACCCTGAAGCGTGCAAAAAATGTGGTCTCTGCGCAAAGAACTGTCCTGTCAAATGTATAACGGGAGACAGACAGACTCCATATTTCATCGATCAGGATGCGTGCATCAAGTGCGGCACATGTTATGAGAAGTGTCCCTTCGATGCCATATCGAAAGAATAGGGTTCAGGGAGGTAAAATGATGAGCGAGATCACTTTGATTATAGACGGAAAAACTTGTAAGGGCCTCCAGGGGGACACTATCCTTGAGGTTGCCCGCAGAAATGATACCTATATACCTACCCTCTGCTACCTGAAAGGTCTTTCTCCTTCGGGAGCATGCCGTATGTGCGTAGTCGAGGTAGAGGGAAGCAACAAACTCCTTACCTCATGTACCACCCCTGCCCAGGACGGTATGGTAGTAAGTACAAAAACAGATAAATTATTCAACTACAGAAAACAGATACTGGAACTCCTCTTCGCGGGAAGAAACCACTTCTGTATGTTCTGTTCCCAGAGCGGAGACTGTGAACTCCAGACTCTTGCCATCGAACATGGAATGGACAGTGTAAGGTATCCTTATCTCTATCACGATTTTGAAAACGACGCTACCTCAGCTGATCTTCAAATGGATCATAATCGTTGCATACTCTGTGGCAGATGTATCCGTATGTGTGCAGAAAAAGTGGGAGCACATACCCTTGATCTCAAGGAAAGAGGCTGGAGCGCCAGTGTGATCGCCGATCTTGGTGAAATGATGGGAGACAGCGAAACCTGCATAAACTGCGGAGCCTGTGCCCAGGTCTGCCCCACCGGTACCATCACCATACGGGAGTTTGTCTACAGGGGAAGAAGGCATGATTGCGACGAAGTGGTGGAAAGTATCTGCCCCATGTGTTCAGTCGGTTGCGAGATAAAGTGCTATGTCCGCACTAGAAGCCTTGCACGAGTTGAAGGTTCAAATACAGAAGGCCCTGACGGAGGCCAGCTCTGTCATAAGGGCAGATGGTGGCTTCCGGAATCTACAGAAAGAGAGCGTCTTTCTGTTCCAATGATCCGCGAAGGCTCCACATTCAGGGAAGCATCCTGGGATGAAGCCCTGACCAAGGCTGCCTTAAAGATGAAAGATGCATGGGGTAAATCGAAAGCTGGGGCAATACTCTCTGGTATTCAGACTGATGAAGAACTTACCTTTTATAGCGATGTCTTCAAGAATACTCTGAACCTTAAATATATAGACTGTTTTTCAGGAGATGTTCTGAGAGGTTTCAAGAAAGGGTTCCAACCTTTTGTGGAACAGGGTGTCCATCCCTTTACCGCTGCTCATAACATCCTCGAGAGCGACATGATCCTGACCATAGAAGCAGACCCCCAGGATGAAGCTCCGGTAGTCGCAAGCTACATCCGGGTAGCAACTATCCATAAGGAAGCAAAACTTGCAAACATCTGCGATTGCACCACCCCATTCAAGGGAATCACAGATGTGGATATCAGATCTGACCGTAAAGAGATCAGGAAAGTTCTTTTACAGCTTGTCAAGGCGGTAAGCGAAGGATCTGAGATCACTGGTAATCTTAAACTGAATACCCTTGCCAGGATGCTCGAAAAAGCAGAGAAACCCGTACTGATCCTTGGCGGCAAACTTGCAGATGAAGCTGCAAATATTACAGCGGCTACAAACCTTGCAATTGCATCCAGGGCTTTCTTTGCAGACGGTCTTGGGATCGTCCCCATGGTGAGAAGCGGCAATAGTCTGGCCGCAATCAACACAGTACTGGGAGAAGAAGCCTGGCTTGAGACAGCAGATATTGACTGTCTGTATGTTTCTTCGACAGGACTTGTTCCTGAATCTCCACAATCTCTTGAGGCAATGAGTATGGCCCGATTCTGCATTGTACAGACCCCCTTCATGGTTCATCCTCTGGTCAACATGGCAGATATCCTTCTCCCGGCACCGGCATGGTATGAGAGAAGTGGACATTTCTGTACCATAGAAGGTGAACGGAGAAGACTCAATGTGATCGTCCGGCCGAAGAAGGATCTTAAGGGACTATCGGAAATATTCAACACCATTACAGATAAAATGGGAATTTCCATTGCCAGTTCAGAGGTAAGGCCCTGTGAAAATATCTTTACGACCCAGGTCCCACCCGAAAAGGCTCAGATGGCTGTCCTGGAGGAGGTGTAGGAAATGACGAAACCAAAAATTGCTACTACCTGGCTCGAGGCCTGTGCTGGATGTCACATGTCCTTCCTTGATATTGACGAGCGTATCGTCGATCTTCTCGATGCCGTTGAACTTACTTCAACACCTATCACTGATATAAAAGAAATACCCCAGGTCGATGTTGGAGTTATTTCTGGTGCTTTAGGTAATGAAGAGGAATTACATATAGCTCTGAAAATGCGAAAACAGTGCAAGATTCTCATTGCATGGGGTGATTGTGCCGTATTTGGCGGAATTAACTGCATGAGGAATTTCATGGATGCCAGTGAAGTCCTTAAGGAAGGATATAAAAACGGTGTCAGCACTGTAAATCCCGAAGGGATTATCCCCGGAGGGGATGTACCCGCCCTTCTGCCGAAGGCTATACCCATCGATTATAAGGTCAAGGTCGACGTTTACGTTCCTGGGTGTCCTCCCGATCCTGACACCATCCTCTACGTCTTCCAGGAAATTCTCCAGGGGAGAATTCCTAAAGTTCCTGTTGACATGATGCGGTACGACTAGGAGGAATTAAAAATGGAAAATAACACAACTACAAGAACAATAGAAGTAAATCCAGTCACCCGTATCGAGGGTCACGGCAAGATCACTGTAGCCCTGAGAGAAGACGGGCAGGTTGATAATGCCAGGTTCCACGTAACCCAGTTCAGGGGATTTGAAGTGTTCTCCAGGGGTAGGGATTTCAGAGAAATGCCTGTTATTACCCCAAGGATATGTGGTATCTGCCCCGTTAGCCACCATCTGGCATCGGCCAAGGCATGCGATGCCATTCTGGGGGTTCAGATAACACCGACCGCCCACAAGCTTCGAGAACTTATGCACATGGGACAGTTCATTCAATCCCATGCCTTAAGTTTTTTCCATCTTTCAAGCCCGGATATTCTCTTTGGATTCGACGCCGATCCTGCTATAAGGAATGTGGCCGGAGTGGCTCAGAAATATCCCGAACTTGCTCTGGTTGGAATAGGCATGAGAAAGTATGGACAGGAGATCATCAAAACCCTGGGCAGTAAAAAAGTACATCCATGGCACAGTATCCCTGGAGGTGTCAACAGAAGCCTTAAGACTACAGAGAAGGATGATATCCTTAAGGGTATACCCGCCCTTAAGGAAAAACTGAAAGAAACAATAGAACTGGTCAAGGATTACCTTTCCAAAAACCATGAACTGGCAAAAACTTTTGCGACGCTGAAAAGTTCTTACCTTGGCCTGGTTAAGGGGGGCAAACTTGAACTTTACGATGGAGATATCCGGCTCCGGAGCCCAAGGGGAAGGATCACAGATGAATTTGCCAACAAAGACTACTACAAATATCTGGGAGAACATGTAGAGAGCTGGACTTATCTGAAGTTCCCCTTCTACCGCTCTCTCGGTTTCCCCCATGGATCATACAGGGTAGGACCTCTTGGAAGGGTTAATGCCTGTGACGACTTCTCTACTCCTGAAGCATCTGCAGAACTTGCAAAGTTCCGCTCACTGACCGATGATGGGGTTGTACACTACACACTGTACTATCACTATGCCAGACTTATGGAAATTCTTTACGCTTTTGAACGCACGGAGGAACTTCTCAATGATCCGGATATCACCGGAAGCGACCTGCGTGTAACCTCAACCAACCTTCAGCGCG
Source organism: Acetomicrobium hydrogeniformans (assembly GCA_016841745.1). Lineage (GTDB taxonomy): Bacteria > Synergistota > Synergistia > Synergistales > JAFGMB01 > JAENYO01. The sequence goes on along the minus strand of JAENYO010000002.1, from coordinate 524,759 downwards.
AAGGTATCGGTGTTATCGAGGCACCCAGAGGTACCCTTATCCATCATTATGAGGTCAACGATAAAGGAGCTATCGAAAAGGTAAATCTTATTGTTGCTACGGGACATAATAACTATGCAATGAACAAGGGTGTTGAAATGGTAGCCCGAGAATTCATCAAAGGCCCGGATATCAAGGAAGGCGTTCTCAATCGCATGGAACACGTCATCCGCTGTTATGATCCATGTCTCTCCTGCTCGACTCATGCCGTAGGCAAAATGCCTCTCATGGTAACTGTTCTTAACCATAAGGGAAAAGAAGTAACACGCATCGAGAAACACTGAGCATAATAAGCTGTTAAAACAAAGGGGCCAGTCTCAATCAGGCCCCTTATTCCTTTTGAGAGGTGAAAAGATGAAAATCCTCGTTGCGGGCTATGGCAATCCCTTCCGTGAAGATGACAGGCTTGGTCATGAACTGGCACCCCTTATTTGTGAATTTCTTATATCAAAGGGAATAGAAGCCGAAACCTGGATAGAACAGCAATTGCTTCCGGAAATTGTAGAGGATCTGAGAGATAAGGATCTTGCTATATTTATAGATGCCTCTGCCGAAGGTCTTCCTGAAGGATTTCTCCTTGAGGTAATGAAACCTGATCCGAATATAGAAGGCCTGAACATTCACTCTATGGGACCAGCCTGGGTCCTTCACCTCATGGAATCCTTAAAGATCCCTTATCCGGAAACTCTTCTTCTCTCTGTAAGCGGACACTCCTTTGATTTTAAAGAAGAGATAACCCCTATCTGCAGGGAAAGGATGGAACGAGCCCTTCAGTCCTTTAAGGAAATATGGGAAAAGAGATACTCCTCCTGTTAAACAGGAGGAGTATCTCTTTTTATCTTGCTATACCAACAAGTTCTCTCAGATTGGAGAGAACTTTTTCTTCAAGATAACCTGCAAGGCCATTGCATATCCTTGCAGGAGTTTCAAAGTCGATGAACATCGCCGTTCCTATCTCAACAGCGGAGGCTCCTGCCATTATCATGGCCAGACAGTCCTGATAACTGAATACACCTCCGCAGCCGACAATGGGTATATTTACAGTAGACGCTACATCCCACACGGCTTTCAGAGCAAGGGGGAAAACGGCAGGTCCGGAAAGACCAGCACAGGTCCTTTCAAAAACAGGTCTTGCGGTCCTTGTATCTATAGCCATACCAAGCCACGTATTAGCTACTACAAGCGCATCTGCGCCAGCATCCTCTGCGGCTGATGCCACACCCCTGATATCCGGAGACTGAGGGGTAAGTTTTACCCATAAGGATCCCTTCCAGAATTCTCTTGCAAGAGATACAGCCTGGGCTGCACTTTCAGGAAAAAGCCCCCAGCACATTCCTCCATCATCAACATTAGGACAGGAAACGTTCAATTCCACTGCCGGAATGATCTCCCTGATTTCATTAAGCCTTTTCAAGGTAGCCTCGGTTTCTGCAGGTCGTTCTACCGCAACATTCACTACAAAGGGTAATCCACTTTTTCTCACAATGGGAAGATATTCTTTAATGAAGGTATCTACTCCACCGTTCTGGAGACCTATACTGTTGAGCATACCCGAAGGTGTTTCCCATACCCTGGTACCGGGATTGCCGATCCGGGGTTCAAGAGTAACTGCCTTGGTAGATAATGCACCTACCCCTTTCAGTCGTTCAGGAGACCAGAGTTCCTCTTCATAGGGCCAGACCCCCGATGCTATTACAATTGGAGAATCAAGGAGGACTCCTCCTATATTGACGGAGAGGGATTTATCCTTTGAGGTCATCCCAGCATACCTCCTCTGCAGAAAAAACCGGTCCATCAACACAGACCCTTTTTTTGCCCTTAAGGGTGTTGATTACACATCCCTGACATCCTCCCATTCCACAAGCCATGCGGGTTTCCAGACTTACCCTTATCCTCTCTCTTCCTCTGGTGTATTTCTGCCCTATGGCTCTCATCATGGGAAGGGGGCCACATGTCCATATTTCTTCCTCAGGGGATAATTCCTCCCCCAAACCATTAAGGACAGTCCCCTTTTTACCGATAATGCCATCCTCAGAAAAGAACCTGACTTCCGGTATCAGTTTTTTTATCCACTCGCAGAATGGATACCATGAACGGTCAGCAACTCCCAGGATAAAATTCTTTCCAATATTTTGAGGCATTCTATTATATGCAAAGATCAGCGGAGCTGCTCCAAGGGCTCCTGCCACCATTGTAACCATTGTTGAGGATGGCAATCCGAAACCGTTCCCCATTGGGCCTCTCAGGGAAAGGATTTCTCCTGGAAGGATCCTGGATAGCAGAGCTGTCATTTTGCCCACCACCTGAAAACATATGGAAATATCATCTCCCCCTGCAGAAGAAACTGCCAGAGGCCTTCCCAGAAGAGGATCAGATCTGTTCGGGAAGCGTATCATGATGAATTGCCCAGGTCTGGCTAGTCTGGATATGACGGGACAGGCAATGTGTATGGAAAAAACAGTTTCAGTTATTTGTCTTATATCCCTTACTGTACCTTTAAAATCACCTGCAGGGATGGATGATTCACCATCAAACATATGATTCGACTCCCGAATCCACTATCCGGCCTTCTACCATAGTAAGGGTTGTCCATCCTGAAAGGAGTTCGCCCCCCCAGGGACAGTTCCTGGCCTTGCTTTTCCATTTCGCCAGATCAACCGTTCTGGATTCGTCAAGATCAAGGACAGTAATATCTGCTATACAACCTTCTTCAAGCCTGCCAAGCTCTTTCTTCCAGGGATCGGGAAGGAGCTGGGCGGGACAACGGGTAAAGAGGGATAGCAGCATGGAAAGATCAACGGGTTTACCCAGTTTTATCCATGTATCGAACACCACAGCCACAGAGCATTCAAGAGATGCGATCCCGAAGGGAGACTCCTGGAAGGGAACATCCTTCTCATCTTCATGCCATGGGGCGTGATCTGTAATTATTGCATCTACAACCCCTTGGGACAAATGCTTCCAAAGAGCTTTAACATCATCTTGACTTCTAAGGGGAGGGTTAACCTTGTAGACGGAATTAAATTTACTTACCATTACATGATTTTCGTCCAGAGATAAATGATGAGCGGTAACATCACAAGTAACAGGAAGGCCTTCATTTTTTGCAGAACTTATGGCTTCCATGGCCATCCTGGTGCTTACGTGGGTAAAGTGGATAGGAGATCCTGTTTCCCTGCACAGAGCAATACCCTTGGCAATATCTATATATTCCGCAGAAGCTGGCATTCCCTTGAGGCCGCTCAGGGAAGAGGCAAGTCCCTCATTCACCTGCCCTTTTGCTGTAAGATAGGAATCTTCCGGATGCTCCATGATCTTTACACCCATATCTCTTGTATAAAGCAACGCTGTTCTCATTAGATTGGTATTGGCAAGGGGAGAACCATCATCTGTAAAAAAAACGGCTCCTGCCTTGGCCATTTTGCCAAGCTCTGCCATTAATTCTCCCTTTCTTTCCCTACTTACACAACCTGAAGGAAGGACTCTAGCTCCTGCTGTCATTGCTCCTTTTGAATTTACATATTCAATCATGGGAGCATTGTCAACTGGAGGATCCGTGTTAGGCATAACGACAACAGTAGAATATCCACCAGCCGCTGCGGCCCTGGAACCAGACTGGATATCCTCCCGCCATTCAAAACCAGGATCCCTGAAGTGAACATGGATATCTATAAAGCCAGGACATATTATCCTGCCACTCACGTCAATTTCGGTGACTCCCTCTTTTTCTATTGATGGAGCTATCTTACTGACCCTTCCTTCTTCAATCAGGACATCGGCCGTTCCTTGTAATATATTTTTACCGTCAAATATGGTTCCACCCTTCAACAGGATCATTATTTACCACCTCCAACACATAGATATAGAAGGGCCATACGAACAGCTACGCCGCTCCGGACCTGATCGAGGATAATACTCTGATTCCCATCAGCAATTTCGGACGCTATTTCAACTCTCCTGTTAATCGGGCCGGGGTGCATTACCAGGGCATCAGGTCTGGCGAATTTTAACAGATCCTCAGTAGCACCATATCTGACATGATATTCATCAAGAGAAGGGATAAGACCCTGTCTCTGTCTTTCCTGCTGGATTCTCAGAAGGTAAACCATATGAGAGTCTTTCACTGCAACTTTTGGATCAGGTTCATATTCCGCTCCAAGACATGTAATATCCCTTGGCATGAGTGTAGCCGGACCTGAAAGGACTATCTTTACCCCCATTTTGGAAAAGGCCTTTATATCAGATCTTGCCACTCTGCTATGGAGAACATCTCCCACAATGACCATTTTTGCACCTTCCAGAGAACCAAGTTTCTTCCATGCTGAGTGTAAATCAAGAAGTGCCTGAGTAGGATGACCGTGGGTACCATCTCCTGCATTAAATACAGAAGCTTTTCTCAGCTTTCTAGCAAGATAGTCAGCAGCTCCCACTGCTCCATGTCTCATTACTACAGCATCAGCCCCCATTGATTCCAGAGTCCAAGCTGTATCCCTCAGAGTTTCACCCTTACTCACACTCGATCCGGAAGCTGACCAGTTAACGACATCTGCACTCAACATTTTCTCTGCAAGTTCGAAGGAAACCCTTGTTCGCGTAGAGGGCTCAAAGAAGAAGTTAACTATCATTTTGCCCCTTAAGGCCGGCACTTTCTTGATAGGCCTATTAAGAAGCTCTTCCATGTAGTTAGCCTGCTCCAGAAAAAGGGAAAGTTCTTCTCTGGTCCAGTCATCAAGATCAAGAAGGCATTTATGTCTCCAGTTCAATCCACCTGCACCTCACTCTCTTCTGTAATAACGACCTGGTCCTTGCCGTCCAGTTCCCTCATAAACACCTCAACCATCTCATTCCGGGAAGTAGGAATGACCTTCCCGACATAATCCGCCTGGATAGGAAGTTCCCTGTGCCCCCTGTCAACAAGTATCACAAGCTGCACATTATCTGGCCTGCCAAGATCCATGAGAGCATCAAGGGCAGCACGGATGGTCCTTCCGGTATAAAGAACATCATCAACAAGAATAAGTTTCTTACCTGCTATATCTACAGGAATGGAAGTACTGTGAACTACGGGCTGTTCAAGAAGGGTCGGAATATCATCCCTGTAAAGAGTTATATCAAGCTCGCCTGTAGGAACCTTCACTCCTTCTATATCTTTAAGAAGCTCCTTGAGTCTGCCTGCAAGATATACGCCCCTTCTCTGGATCCCAAGAAGGACTACATCTTCAAGACCCCTGTTCCTTTCTATGATCTCAATTGCTATTCTCCTCAATACTCTCTTCATATCTTCTTCATTCATGATGTGAGCTTTCTCGATATAGATCAAAAGGACACCCTCTTTCCTGGAAATTGACCTTATTCCACAGGCCATGTAATCCGGACTCTACAGTCCAGCTTTATACAGGATTGTAACAGGAATAAATATTCCGTGCAACCGCTTGCATTACAAAAAAATTACTATAAAAATATGAGAAAGGGCTAATTCGGAAGGTGGGACAGTCAGACTCAACCAACGAGGGGATCAAAGAGAAAACATACTAACTTATACTAATGAAGTTCGAAAAGATTTTTCAGAGGATTTTACAATTTAGTGAAGCTATGTCAATAATTATTTCAAGACGCAAGCTTTTCTTCCGATTGTCCAGTGTCAAAAACAGGAGGAACATATGTGGTTTCATCAGCCATGTACCAGTTACCATTACCATCCTTTATCCAGATAGCCTTAATCTCGGGAGTTAATACTTGTCCAAGAACAGTTTTTTCAGAAATCAACCAATTTTCCCTGGAATCTTTTATCCACATTTGCATAGCCTCCTCAATTGTATCATGCAACCGGTTGCCTGACTTGGCTGTATAATACAATTGAAATGTTGTAAAGTCAACAGATGCTAGATTTTTGACTGAACTAAGGAAAGGAAGGGTAATTCAGGATCCAGGTAAATTATTTCTTTTGCATTTGTTACCGACATAGCCCGAGAGGTAGTTTTGATGAGAATAAACAGGATTCAGGACTGACTGGATAACTTGAGTAATCCGGATATGGAGAAAGATCCATGATCAAAAAACCTTAAACCAAAGGATATCCAGTTTAAAGGGTCCCTCCTTTTTATCTGCAATCAGTATGCCTATTCTTTTGATTTTTTTAAGGTTCAAGGACATGAAAGGAAGGGAAATTCCTCTGAATGTCGCCACAAAATCAGAAAAGGGAATCCTTATTTCCTCCCATTTTCCCGATTTCGTTAAAAAAGGAGACTGGAAAAGATACCCACTATCCCCGGATGCGCCTTGAAGGGTGAATGAATATTTTCTTCCATCCCCCCTTATCATTGCCGAGAGCCCCTCGAAGGATACAATATCTGATGTGATTTCTGGAGACCTTGTAGAACTGAAACCTCCGTTATTCTCAAGCGAGAGGTTCCCTTGAAAGATAGCCATACCATTATTCCAGGATATTTCACCAGAAGATACGCCGCCCATTACATTATCATTCAGGGAAACCCAACCCTGCAAAATATCCTTTCTCTCAAACGCAAACAGAACTTTTCCTATTTCCTCTTCCCCTGAGGAACAACCTGCTGAAAAGATAAAAAGGAAGAGGAAGGATATAATAATCTTCATTTTCAACATCACTACTCCCTCTTCCTTATAAGTATATACTATCTAGAATAATTAGTTAACATATCACTAAAAAAAAGAGAGTGTTTTGAAATATATCATGAAAAATGCATCATTCTGCAACTACAGATTCAATTTTACATCAATAGAAAAGAAATCGCTTCTCCGATTGGACAGACCTGGAACCCGTATGTTCTCGCTGGAACTTCAGAACAAATATGTTCATAGAGTCTCCCTACATTGATCCCACAATCTCTAAGGTTCCGGATAAGGTCATAATCCTGGTTTCCCTATCCAGCTATGACCACTGTCATGCACTCCTTTTACCCTGAAATCTGCAAAGAGAAGGATCTCTATTGGATTTAACATCTCCCTTCAGCATTTCAACAGCATTTAAATCTGACAATTCAACTATCTCAAAGGACTTGAACGCACCAAGACAAGCTCTAGTCTCTACGCGATCTCCCTTTACTTCAAAGGTTACAGTTTGCGGATCAATATGAACCACCCTTGCATTAAAAAGGTCAGCTATCAGAAAAAGACGAGGTCCGTTTTCCATGGTTTTCTTAATCTTGAGTTTTATCATCCATCGTTCAACCAGGCAACTTTTCTCTATATCTTTCACGTGGATCACCTCTACCAGTTTTTCAAGCTGATTTACCACCTGATAAGAATTCACTCTGCCTGCAGTTAAAGTAATGTTAAAACGGAAACAGACTACCGATGAATCCTGTCCAAAAGTCAGGTTTTCCATTTCTAAACCTCTTTTGTAAAGAAGACTGGAGATTTTCAGGAAAATTCCAGGTCCATTCCGGGCAAGCACACTTAAATATCCTTTCATCTTGAAAATCCCCCCTTTTTTCTTTAAAACAACAAAAAAGGGCCAGAACCCGTTTGTGGCTTCCAGCCCTGAAATGTCTTATGGTAAGATGTTAGCCGCCAACTACCGCTCCAGAAGGAACCGCAATCAACAACCACCAGGGCTATCATGCTAACTCTATTTACATTGAAAATACCCTCCATTGCTACTCCCTCCTCTTTCGCAATAGAAATGAGTAAATTATCAGATATTGTTTCCGGGACCGGCAATGAGTCAATTTGCATTCCTGAAAAATATGGACTACTTTCCACGTTTATACATTTTCCCTGCGTCGAAACTTCCGAAACAATAATCGAAGATACAGGTCACAACACGATTACCTGTACAGGAACTCGGCAAGACCTTTCCCTGGAGGAACCATTGGCATGACCTTCTCCTTCAGGGGTATTCGGCAGTCAACCATAACTGGACCCTTGTGAAGGAAAGCAGTTTCAAGTGCATTTTCCAGATCGGCCACTGAATTCACCTGAAGACCCATTATTCCGCATGCTTCAGCAATTTTGGGAAAATTGCATTTATCACCTGTGACGGTATGGGAATATCTCTCATTAGCAAACATCTCCTGCCACTGCCTCACCATTCCAAGGGTTCCGTTATTCAACAGAAAGATTTTAACGGGTAGTTCATATCTCGAACATGTTTCAAGTTCCTGAAGATTCATGAGAAGGCTGCCGTCTCCTGCAATGCAGGCCACTGGTTCTTTATCCAGGGCAAAAGATGCTCCGATAGCCGCAGGAAAGCCAAAGCCCATGGTCCCAAGTCCGCCCGAAGTGATAAACTTTCCCGGTTCATCAACTGTCCAGTGAAGGGCAGACCACATCTGGTTCTGTCCGACTTCAGTGGTGACAGTACAGTCCTTCCCCACCTTTTCTCTAAGTTTCCTTATAATCAGGGGAGCAGAAAGAACGTCCTTTTCGGGTTCGAGAGGATAGACAGCTTTCCATTCAGCAACCTGATCAAGCCATTGGATTGTAGAATGTCGCAATCCAATTCCTGAAGATAGTTCTTTCAATACGGCTCCTGCATCTCCTGAAACAGGAAAATCTGCCTTACGGATCTTGTCTAATTCTGATTCATCAATATCGATATGGATGACACGGGCAGATGGTGCAAATTTGTCGAGATTGCCCGTAGTCCTGTCACTGAATCTTGTTCCTACTGCAATCAGAAGATCGGAATTGGATATAGCCAGATTTGCCTGGGGGGTTCCATGCATACCAGCCATTCCCAGGGAAAGGTTAGAACTCTCAGGAAAAGCACCCTTTCCCATAAGGGTCGTTGCTACGGGTATATTCATTCTTTCTGCAAATTCTGATAGTTCTGAACTTGCCCTGGAACTTACAATTCCTCCTCCTGCAAGGATTACAGGTCGAAGAGAATCCTTAATCGCTCCAAATGCAGATTCAACCAGATCAGGATCTGGAAAGGAAACCATACCGCACGTCGGCAGGGCAGCTCTATCAGGATACGAGAACTCCCCTACCGAACGCTGAACATCTACCGGAAGAGTTATCAGGACAGGACCAGGTCTGCCGGATTCTGCAAGTGCAAAGGCATTTTTCAAGGCATAGGTCAGTTCTTCAATTTTTTTAACAAAGAAACTGTGTTTGACAAAGGAAAGACTGCTCCCGAAAATATCTGCCTCCTGAAAGGCATCTGTCCCCATCATCGAATTTGCGACGTGGCCTGCTATAAGGACTAGAGGAACTGAATCAAGCATGGCGTTTGATAACCCCGTTATAGCATTGGTGGCTCCCGGTCCGGAGGTAACTATGCATACTCCTGCTTTTCCCTTTGTACGTGCATAACCTTCCGCTGCATGACATGCCGCCTGTTCATGCCGCATCAGGACATGAAGAAACGAGGCGTCGTACAAGGCATCATAAAGGGGTATTACCGTCCCTCCCGGTAATCCGAAAATACAGTCAATATTCTCTCTTTCAAGGGACTTTACTACCATTTCAGCACCTGTCATTTTCATGAAAAATTCCTCCTGTTCCCTTTCTGACACTCCAGCTCTAAAGATCGATACTTTTACTGATCAATTTTTTCTAGGCTTTAGGGGCCCTTTTGGCATTAAGCCATGGCATCATATCCCTGAGCTGGGAACCAACTGTCTCAATGGGATGTTCCTGTTCGCTCTTCATCCATTTCTTCAGGCGGGGGCGACCTGCCTGGTTTTCAAGGATCCAGTCCTTGGCAAAAACCCCATCCTGTACATTACGAAGAACCTCTCTCATCTTCTCCCTCGCATCCTCATCTATGATCTTAGGCCCCACACACATATCTCCATAGTTGGCGGTATCACTAACGCTGTATCTCATCCACGAAATCCCGCCTTCGAACATAAGATCCACTATGAGCTTCATCTCGTTAAGACACTCGAAGTAGGCTATCTCAGGATCGTAACCTGCCTCGGTGAGAACTTCAAAACCAGCCTTCATCAGTTCAGTGATGCCTCCACAGAGAACTACCTGCTCCCCAAAAAGGTCAGTTTCCGTTTCTTCCTTGAAATTAGTCTCAAGAATCCCTGCCCTGCCTGCCCCTATACCTGAGCCGTAGGCTAGTGCTATATCCATGGCATTACCTGATGCATTCTCCCTTACCGCCACAAGAGCCGGTACTCCCTTACCCTCCTTGTACATGGACCTTACAAGGTGACCAGGACTCTTGGGAGAGATCATGAATACATCCACTCCTGCAGGTGGTTCAACCTGGTTGAAATGGATTGAGAATCCATGGGCAAAGGCCAGGGCCATTCCCTGCTTGAGGTTGGGCTTCACACTTTCATGAAAAACCCTGCCCTGAAGATGATCGGGCATGAGAAACATGACTACATCTGCCATAGATGTCGCTTCACCGACAGAAAAGACCTCAAATCCGTCTGTTCTTGCTGTAACGGCAGAACGACTGCCTTCATAGAGTCCTACCACCACATTCACACCACTGTCTCTAAGGTTCTGGGCATGGGCATGCCCCTGGCTACCATATCCAAGCACTGCTACTGTCTTTCCCTCAAGAACCTTCATATCCGTATCGTTGTCGTAATAGATCTTTGCCACTGTCATGCACTCCTTTTATATCAATAATTTTTCTGATTCCATGTTTCTTTATTTATCAGGGCTCTTATACAACTAAACCTTCCGGCTCTACTGATCTCACTTCAATAACTTCGATCAGCTTGCTTATCTGTTTCAGGATCTTGATAACCTCTTTTCCGTTATCCCTCAGGACAATGTTGAAAAGAGAGAATCCTTCTGATGAATCGGGGCCAAAAGTCAGGCTTTTAACTTCATAACCTTTCCTGCACAGAAGACTTGATATCTTCACAAGAGTTGCCGGATTGTCTTCTGCTACTACCTTAAGATAACCTTCCATACCGTTTCCTCCTTTATTCTCATTTTCTCCACAAAAAAGGGCCGGAACCCCTTAGGAGAGTCCCGGCCCTGAAATGCATGCTGGTCAGATGTTA
>JAENYO010000002.1:0-513749 GCA_016841745.1 Acetomicrobium hydrogeniformans | reverse complement strand
GGCCGGAACCCCTTAGGAGAGTCCCGGCCCTGAAATGCATGCTGGTCAGATGTTAACAGCCAACAAACGCTCCAGAAAGGGACCCGCAGCTAATAATGATGGCTATAATTATTATGTTGATGTACTGGATCTTGATAAATGACGTTCCTTTCACTGCTATCCCTCCTTTGCTGATAAAGTGTCGCTAAAAATCCATTTCCATATCACTTCTGAATCACTTCTGGGATTTCCACAAAAAAAGGCCGGAACCCCTTAGGAGAGTCCCGGCCCTGAAATGCATGCTGGTCAGATGTTAACAGCCAACAAACGCTCCAGAAAGGGACCCGCAGCTAATAATGATGGCTATAATTATTATGTTGATGTACTGGATCTTGATAAATGACGTTCCTTTCACTGCTATCCCTCCTTTGCTGTGGCTGTTGAAAGTAAATTAGTGGTCATCTTACACATGTTTATAGAATGAGTCAACCAGTATTTTTCTAAAAAATAATAATGGCAATTTTCAGAATAGAATACCTAATTTCCCCGTCAAGTAAAGAACACTCTCTCCAGAGGGAAATGCCATTAACGAAATGCCCCTCATTTTCCCTTCTACCAGAATACCCGTGGGGGGCCTGATAGCATTCAGATATGGGAAAAGATCCATATACGGTCCTTAAGTAAAATAACCAAGAAAATAAAACTGGAAAGGGGCTTTTCAGCCCCATGCTTGCAAATTTTTTTCCACTTCCACAGTGACATATCTCCTGTTTCTGTTTTTATGGGTTCTTCAACAGAACGAGATTTACGCGGATTATATTCGTTTCCCCTATTTTAAAGACACATAAACTGATAACTCATTCACATACAAGATCAATATAACCTGCATCTTTCCACGCCTCTACTCCTCCGAGAAGAGCTTTGACATTGTAACCCTGCTCAAGAAAGGGCGCAGCCACACGGACTGCGGAAGCTTCCTCCGGTCATGCTCAGTAAAATATTATCTCTTTATCCAGAGGTATTTCATTCAATACCTCCTTGAAACTATTGAGGGATATGGATCCTTCAAGAGCAACGGATCTGTATTTTTCAATACCATCGTATGCACAAACAAAAAGACTCTCTCCTGTAAGAATTCTCTGCCTTGCCTGTGCAACTTCTACCCTCCCGACATTTTCAGTCTCAGAAGAATAGCTTTGTGCAACCATTATGCGGCCGGTTATAAGAAGAAGTATGGAAAGTAAAAGAACAAGAGCAAAATAAACATAATTAACCTGCATTTTTGTCATAGCATTCACTCCTCACTGTATCCCACTCATAAACGCTGATTCATATACGTGGATAGATGATACATCTTTTCTCTATCATGGTCAAATGATGTATTAGAAAACTGGTAGCGTAAGACCATCTGTAAAACAGTACCGAAGGGATTCAACAGAAGTGTTCAGAAGGGGAATGTCAACATCATTTTCTTTTGACAATGTATCCCCGGCTGGGTATAAAATCTAATCTATAATATCTCTTTAAATGACTCGAAAGGAATCACATGAAAAAAACACCGGAAGGACGTTATCAATGGATAGTCTTATCATGTGGGCTTTGAGGTTCTGGGTAGTTCTTGCTTTTTTAAAAATTATCATCAGAGGGTTCAAGAACGTATTTCTCGTTCCTTTCGCAGGAGAAAGAAGGTCCCACCAGATAGAAACATCCATGATCATACTGGTAATTCTATTTCTTTTCTGGCTTCTTGTAGGCACTTCCAGCGTTGAAGCATCTATCCCTTTTCTCCTGCTGACAGGTATAATATGGGTAATCCTCAGTGTTATAACAGAGACCTTAATAATGTATTTTCTTCTCAGAACACCCATCTCTCTTATCCTTTATGATTACAGAATAAAGGAGGGTAGATTAGGGTTGATTGTCCTTGGAATAATGCTCCTGGCACCATTATTCTGGGGTTACATCATAAAACGACTATTTTAAAAAGGATAGGTAAGGACAGTGGCCTGAATAGTCAATGAACAAAGGGGCCAGACCTTTTTGATATTCATTTTTACCAGTAAAAACGCATAAAATGATTGGAAAACAAAAGGAGAAAAAACAGAATGATCTCTTTCGCAACAGCCCTTGGCGCTTCTCTCTGGACATTCCCTTTTCTGGGAGTTTATCTGATCCTGAAAAGGGTGATTCCCGATCCTTATTTACTTATCCTTATGAGACAGGGGATCACTATCGGGACACCCTGCCTCTCCGGATATTTCGGATATCTTGCAAGCAATAGCATTCAAGCCTCTGGCTCAGTTGCCATTATATGGCTGGCTGTTCTGATACTGGTCAGAAAACTCAAACATAACGGTTAGATCCTGTCAGTTATTCAAAGCAGTAATAGGGGCAGGGACCTCCCTCCCCTGGCAATAAACATCTCAGAACCGAAGGTGCTAACCAGCATTACGGAAGCTCTCCCTGATAATCCTCCAAATTCGACAAAGTCACCTACTTTTTTGCCGGGAAAGGAATAAGACTGACCGCAGTGGTCTTACGGTTTATCTTACCGAGGGCAGCTTCATCTGCAATAATTGCAGAAAGAGGAGAAGGGGAAGTTTCTCCAGAAATAGCTATCATATCCACACGAACAGAACATACACAAGTTATTGTTACAAAATAATTTACTGATGGAATCTGTTGAATATATTCACAGGATCCCATAAGACTCTATGCAATGCCATCTAAATATCTCTTATCGATAACATGATTATGTCTTCTCTCATTAGTAAATATATGTAAAGAGCAGGTATAGAACAGTTTTGGTCAGGCTCTTTTACCCTTTTTATAAGACAACTCTATAACTGTAAAAGATTCTGTTGTAATTAAAGTCACTTCCAACAAATTCACGAATGGATAAATTGATAATGAGTTAACAGAGATTCATCCATTGTCCTGATTAAATTCTTCCTGTGATAAAATTATTCAATCCAAAAGGTTTTTTATATCTGAATTAAATGGAGGGGAAATAAATGATACACGTAGTAGCTAAATCAATAGTAAAGAAAGAATTACAGGAGGAGTACAAAAAGATAGCCTCTGAACTTGTCGATATGACTCGTAAGGAAAAGGGATGCATTTCCTATGCTCTTTACCAGGATAAGGATAACCCCATGATCCTTACTTTTCTGGAAGTATGGGATACCATGGAGAGTCTGAAAGCTCATTTTAAAGCTCCCCATTTCACTGCGCTGGTACCCAGATTGGGGAAAATGCGAGAAAGCAGTGAAGTCAATGTCTATACTCCAGCCGATTAAAAGGAAAGGAAGAGTAAAAGGCGTTCCCTTTACAAGGGGACGCCTTTTACTGAAAGATCAGATGGAGCATAAAGAATAAACAGGATATCAGAGACCAAACATCCCCAGGATCAGGAAAAAGATACCAATAAAGTATATCAATGAACCAAACCCCCACTGAAAAAAGCGTTCCTTCCTGGTAAGTTCGATCATAATATCTCTAAACTGATCATATCTGAAAATTATCAGGTAAAACTTTACAAATCCGAGGGTCAGATAAAGGGTTATTATCCAGGACAGATTTACCTTCGTTGTCAACTCCACATACCAGGCAAGTAAAATCAGACCGGCTACTCCTGTGATAGGAAACCACATCCATGAAGGACGCTGTTCCGGGCAGAGAACATTAAAAAACATATTTTTGAACTCTTTGTGCATAAGAATGAAAACCGGAGCAAGGGAAACCATCTCGACACCAAGTATGAGCGCCAGAAGTTTGAAAAAGGCCATCTATTCTCACCCCCTACCTTCTTATTTCATACTGATATTCTACTCCATTACTGGATAAATTCATATTTCAGACCCGTAAAAAGGAATCTTAATCTACATGGCCCCGGATCAGGCTATGAATTCCTCCCGGTAATGAACTATTTTGTCTGTTGCCTTCAATCCGGACCCCGTCAGAAGTGCAACTGTAACTTCTTTTTCTGAAATAGAGCCTGTGGCGTAAAGGACTTCAAGAGCCGCACCCACTATGGCACTTGTGGGCTCAACATAGAACCCCAGTGAACAAAGCCTGAGAAAACTGTTCCATATATCCTTCTCTTCCGCTTTAAGGATCTGCCCTTTACTGGCTCTCACATCAGAAAGGACTATATCACCTTTCACTGGTTCGGCAGAACTTATTCCTTCAGCAATCGTTTCCTTTTTAATGATCTTTATCGGATCATTCTGCCCCGTCCTGAAAGCTTCATAGAGTGGAGCACAATTTGCGGATTGAACAGCAAAGATCCTGGGTAATCTGTCTATCTTTCCGGAATCCAGAAGTTCCTGAAAGCCAAGCCTCGCCCCCATAACAAGGCTGCCCTGACCGGCTGGAAGAACTATGTTATCAGGGACCTTCCAACCCAGCTGTTCCCATATTTCATAGGCAAAGGTCTTGATCCCGTGTACAAAGTATGGACTCCAGTTATGACTTGCATAATAAACCTTTGCTGCCTCAGTTTCAGCTGCCCTTGTCGCAGCTTCCCTTGTCCCGGGGATCCTGCGCAGTTTTGCTCCATACATTTCGATCTGAACACATTTACCGACAGAAGTGTAATCAGGAACAAATATCTCGCATTCAATTGAAGCCCTGGTGCAGTAGGCTGCCATGGAAGCTCCGGCATTGCCGGAAGAGTCCTCTATTATTCTATCCACCCCGAGCTCTTTCAGCTTGCTGACAAGATATGATACTCCCCGATCCTTATATGAACCGGTCGGACAAAGATAATCAAGTTTAAAGAGGACATCTTTTCCTTCCCATGATGATAAGACCAGAGGAGTCATCCCTTCTCCCATTGAAACAGGGTTCACTTTCTCAGAAAGGGGGAGAACTTCTCTATAACGCCATATATCATTGGGCCTGGAGGATATATCCCTTTTGTCAGGGAACCGTTTTTTTTCAGGTCTATAAAGAAGGAAACTACCGCAGCTGCATTTCCATAACAGACTGCTTTCGGGGTAATTTCGGGAACACTTCGGGCAATAGAGCAAAAGATCATTCCTCCTTTCCTGAAATATCAGGGACGTATGCGATTACTTCCATCTCGACATCAAGTCCATAATGGATATCTATACCACTGGCGACAGTCCTGGCAGGCGGAACCCCATCTTGAAAATATGCAGAATAAACTGTGTTTATTTCTTCCCAAAAAGAAACATCACGCAGAAATATAGTCGTTTTTACAATATTATCCATTGAAGAACCGGCGTCTTCCAGAAGAGCCTTCAGATTTTCCATTATCTGGATTGTCTGTTCCGAAACACTTCCCCTGACCAGGTTTCCAGAATCGGGATCTACAGGCAGCTGTCCGGATGAATAGAGGGTATCACCCAGGATAATAGCCTGGGAGTAACATCCTCTGGGCTCAGGTACCCTGTCAGAAAAAAACTGTTTTTTTGCCATTGAGGACCTCCTTAAATAAAAATCATTGTTCGAAAAACAGCATGTCCTCGATAGAAGATCTATCCTGCAGCTATTTATGCGGAAAGGGCAAATTCAGTGACTGATCCGATCCAGAACAATCGTAATGGGAGTCAACCATATACGATCCCTTAACTGTTTTCCCTCTGCAAGTACAAAACCTTTCCAAAAATTCTTCCCTCCCTGGAAATTCACCATTGGCAAACCTCCAGATTAATTTTATAGCCTTAGACCATTAATATCTTTTCTATAAAAGTTTTACGATAATCTCATACTTACAAATCAGAAACGGGGTCTGTATTTGCGACAACTTACTATCTCAGCAAACCAAATTCCACAGCCAGGACCTCAACAGAACGTTTCCGGTCCTTTTCACTTATCAAAGCTGAGAAATTACCAGGCTTAGCGCTGGCTTCAAAAAGACGTATTCCCGCCATTTTGAGGGACAAAAGGACATGGTTTCCCAAAGCTTCATGATCTCTCTTCTTTCCCACAGCAGTTATCCTTGTCAAAGATTCACTGGGAAAGGAATTAGAGGAAGGAAATTCAGGATAATTTCTCCCCCAATTCGCATGAAAAGGTTTCCCATCTACTATTTCAGTTGCAATACCGATAACATCCTGAAGTTCCATTCCATCAGGAAAGAAATCCACCACTCTCGTTCCTTTTTCTTCTGAAAAAGAAGATCCACAATAGAGAGGGACCCCCTCATTTTTTGCTTTTTCTACGGCAACAGGATTCAGAACTTCAGCACCAGCCATGGCCAGAATAAGCATATGGTCATAGGTTATAAATTCCAGTTTTTTCGCTCCAGGTACCAATCCGGGATCGCAGGTATATATGCCAGCCACATCACTGTATATTTCACAGGGACATTTACAGCAGGAAGCTATAGCTACAGCAGTGGTATCAGATCCCCCCCTGCCGAGGGTAGTGATATCCCCAAAGGAGTTAACACCCTGAAAACCCGTTACTACAAGTACATCATTATCTTTAAAAGATTCTTCTATTTTTCCCTTATTTATAGAGCTTATACGGGCATTTCCATGATGATTATCCGTAATTATTCCAAGTTGGAAAGCATTGAAAGAGCTTGCACATATACCCCTTGTGCCCAGAGCCATGGCCAGAAGTGAGGCTGATATCTGCTCTCCCGTTGAAAGAAGAACATCTACTTCCCGGGAAACAGGTTTTTCACAAACAAGTTCCGCAAGACCAAGAAGATAATCTGTAGTATCTCCCATAGCAGAAACTACTACTACCATTTTTCCATGAGATGAAAGATCATAGACTATCCTTTCCGTCACTTTAAGGATCTTTTCGGGACATGAAAGAGAAGAACCTCCATATTTTTGAACGATCAATGCGGGAACCTCCTCATTTTGAAGAAAAAGCAGAACTGGAAAACCTGAAATTATCCCCCCACAAGGATAGCAGATCCTGAAGCAGAGCAAAACCTGTTTCCCTTGAACCAGCACCAGCACCGGTAAGACAGATGGATCCAAGGACGTCGGAAGACAGAACGATCCCGTTGACTGCTCCAGGAAGATAATAAAGGGGATGATCAGGTGAAAGAGGTGTCGGTTTAACTGATATCCGGCTATCTCCATTCATCCTTTCACCCTTTGCGATAAGACGGATCCGTTCATTCTTCTCCCTCGCTCTGTTCAGGCATGCAGGATCAAGGTCTGATATCCCCTTTATCTCTATGGCGCCAATATCCGGAACAGGAGAATTCATAAGAACCTGCGAAAGTATCATTGCCTTAAGGGCAGTATCTATTCCTTCAATATCCATGGAAGGATCGGCCTCTGCGTATCCCCTCTGCTGAGCCTGTTTTAGAGCTTTCTCAAATTCTTCTCCATTCTGGAGAAGATCCAGAATGAAGTTGCATGTTCCATTAAGAACCCCCTCGAAACCGCTGATACTGCTTCCGGAGAGTCCTAGCAGAGAAGTCGAAAAAAGGGGAGTACCCGCCATTACCGTTCCCTCAAAAAGGAGTCTTGCACCATTTGTCTCTGCAAGGAGTTGAAGATCCTTATAAAAAAAAGCGATGGGTCCCTTATTGGTTGTAATAACAGATTTACCTCTTGTCAGAGCTGAACGGATATAACTCAGAGCAGATCCCTTACCACCCATCTCGGTAATTGTACACTCTGCAAGGACATCAAAATCGCCGCTGTTTACGATCTCATCGGCAGATACAGAGGTTAACCTGTCAGATATACCCGGGGTAGAAAGAAAATTATTTTCTCCTTTTAATTCAAGAACCCTCTTCAGATCAATACCTGAAGGATCATAAATATTACCACTGCTTCTCGTGCATATTCCTACAATAAGAGGATCAATTCCAAAGCGTTCCCTGATCATTTCCTTTTTTTCGATCAGAAGACTGGAGAACCCCTTACCAACATTTCCAAAACCTATCAGAAGAATCTTTACCTTCAACTGAAACACCTCCGATAAAATGATAGATTCTCTTTGAGAGGACAAAAAAACATAAAAAAAGGCCAGGAGTCTTTGTCAAGACCCCTGGCCTGAAATTTGCCGACATCACTAACTACCCGTCGACCACTCCAGGAGGGCCGCCGCTTGTAGTCATAGTACCCATGCCAAACATCACTACATGGAAAGAACAGATTACAGGCTGTTTCATTACTGACTCTCCTCCCTTCATGGTTTCAGATATTTCGCAGAATAATACACCAATTATGAAGACCTGTCAAAAAACATCAGGAATACATATGTAATATATGACCCGTATCAGGGTTAATTGTAACCAGTTATTATCCATTATTAAAGTTTGTCTCCCTCCCTGTAAAATACGCCTCTGTAGGCATAGTTTAAAGTGGCCTTGCCCATGACCAGCATTAAACTGCCTGAAAGTATTCCAACTCTTACTATCACTGCCAGGATTTCCACGAGGGTAAAACCTCTTTTCCTGAATGAAAAAACCTGTTTCATATATTTCTGCCTCCTGAAAAAAACATATGTAATGAAGAATAGTAGATGGACTTTTCTCTACCTAAATACAATATACGAGAGTAGATATTTCTATCAAGGAGTGAATGAGCTATCTGTAAGGCACAAAATCCTGTCCCGGATTGGCCTGTTGGACTATTTAGTACGGGTCAGACAAAAACAGACCCTGTAAATTCTTTCTCACTTTCGAATGCAGTTAAATAACAGCCCTGGCATAATGGTATCATTTTAATTACAATGACTGGGCTTAAAAGAAACTTTCCAAACATGGCATAAATTCAGAGACGGAGGTCACTTTTGAAAAAGATCTTTCTGCCTGGAATAATTTTAATTCTGATTTCTGCAATATGGTTTTTTCTAATCAGGCAGGATCTGCCCCAGCCCATTCTATATAGAAGAACCTGGACAGATCATGCTATTGCCTTTTCTTCAGGAAAGGAAGATTTTTCCACAATTCTTCAGGAAATGATCGACAAGGGTGAGAGTGACCTTCAGATCGAAGTCAATGGATACAAACTATCTCTTTCTGAAGTTGGTAATGCCATCTCTTATGCTTTTCAGAATAATTCTGACTATTACCTTAAAAACTCTGCAAATTACTGGGAATATAATATTCACGAAAATTCTGGAGGTTCCCGGAAGGTTAAGATCAGGATATATTATCAGGAAACAAGAAAGGAAAGGAACTACGTTAAAAAGAAGGCTGAAAAGATAGCCTGGAATATAATCGAACCTGACATGACAGATTTAGAAAGAATCCGGACCGTCTATGAATGGGTTATCAGAAATGTCACCTATGATCAATTTTATGCCAGACATGGGGGATACCATGCTCTGAAAGGCAAAGCCGTATGCCAGGGATATGCCCTTCTGCTTTACAGGATGCTGGAAGGGTTAGGATTCAAAAACATTATCGTATCCGGTGGCAACCATGTGTGGAACATGGTTGAACTTGATGGCAACTGGTATCATCTTGATGCCACCTATGATGATCTTCAGGAAGGCATTATCATGAAGAAACATCACCTGAACTACGCTAATTTTCTGAAAAGCGACTCAGATATGAAAAAGAGAGAACACAAATGGAATCAGAGCACATACCCCAGAGCCCCAGGATCATTTGGAGTTGCCGAATGATTTTGTCGTTCCAGCAATAGAACCAGAGATAAACTCTGCAGAGAATATAATGCTTTTAACCGTCATATCCTCACAAAGATGTGGAGGATTAGAACTTTTAAAGCCCTGTGGGCGAAGAACTCTGCATAACAGAGAACCAAAAGCCTTCTGAAACAGGGAAGCATATTCATAACACAATTTTTCTATTTCCTCCTGATTTAACCCATTATTTTTACCCAATATACCTAAAAACATAAGTGTTCCCTCAACCAGACCACACTGGACTCCGAATTTGCCTGCACCATGCATTCCAGAGGCACCACTCAGTACCTGGGAATGAACTGGGATATCAAAGATCCCTGAAAGGATGATCAGTGTCGTAACTGCACAATTTACATCTTCCACCCAATAAAGATCATGGACTCGTTGAGAGATAGTATCTACGGTATATTCCTCCATCGCAAGGAACCTCCTGTCTATATGATCAGATTGAATTAATTGAATTATAACTCAAGGTGAATTTGAACGAAAAAAGAGACCCGGCAAAACCGGGTCTCAGGGTGAATGATCTTTCATGAGTGGAGGACTCTATGAAAGCAACTATAATGTATATTAAAATGATTTATAAGGCAGAATAATATTCCGGTGGGAATCATAAAACCGGATCGAAAAAAAGATTTATATCTCCAGTATCGTTTCGTCACCCTGGATCATTAATCTTGCTCCACCCAGAGAAATGGCATTTTCTGAACCACAGGTCAGACACATACCGCAGAATTCTTCTTCTCCAACGAAAACTCTTACATTAACCTGCTCACCATTTTTACGGATCCTTATACTTTTTTTCATTTTTATATCTCCCCTTCTTTCATTCAACTGATCTTTCTGTTCTGTAGACACCGGGGTAATTATATGAGAATCGTGGAGATCGACTGTCCCCTCTTCAACCATATCCCTGGGATCAATAGGGGGCATATCGTAAGGCACCATGTTTCCCTCGATCTCCTGCTTGAGTACAGTCACAGGATCTTCCACAGAGAAACCGCTAGCAAGGGCTTTTATGGCCTCTGCCTTGGGATCTCTCCTTACATTTCGTATCTCGTCAACAGTCTGATTGCCTTTGACAATGGTACCCATCTCTACACCTGCATCGGATTGATTTTCAATTTCCTGCTGGAGAATGGACCAGGCTTCGGCTACATTTTTTAGAGCCATCAAGAACACCCCCGACCTCTCTGGAAGAAACCTTCCTGAAATTCAATCCCCTGATCGAAAAAATGAAAGCCTTCAGTCCTGTAACCTGAAGGCTTTCCGATTTTTGCCTAATTTCGGTAGCCCGGCTGTCTCTTCCTTATGGAAATGGAGACCCGTGGCTTTGCGTCACCGCCTTTCAACGGTTTTGCCTTTTCGCTTTCAAGCTTTCAAATATTTTTTTTATCAAGGGTCTTTGTCTTTGACGTAATAACTGTAACATCTCTCTGGAAGAGGCTAAGGGACCAGGATGTTATCTGAACTAATCCAAAACACACAACTCCTGAGGGACTCTTTGTTCAATCCATATAGGTCTTAAGGACTATTAGCACAGGGACCACGTTCTCATGAGTAGTTTTCCCTGCAACTCTCCTCTCCAAAGGCAAGACAGCTCAAGACTTTATACGACAATTTTAAAACTAATGGGTCATACTGACCTGCACACATTTACCTGTCTTCTATACAATAAAGATCCTTCAAGACAAAGGGAAAAAACATCTTTTCCTACCCAATGCTCGAGTAAAACACTTAGTACCTGAAAATCCTCAGAATAGATAAGAAAGTATGACAGTAGGATAAAGGGGATCCTCCTGTCTCTGTATGAAACTTTGTTGTGTCTGAATAACCAGGTTTTCCACTGACTTGATAGAATAAAACAATCCTGGAGACCAAAACCTTTTTAACTATTAGATACCTGAACTTGAAAAGGAGTGATATTACTCTTATAATCTAAAATGTTCATATTTTCATGTAGCATTACGCTGAAGCGAAACAAGGCGGGACTGCAATAATGAAAAGATACCTGGATACTGGCTGCAGGATAATCAAATACAGGAATTATCCAAAAATGTTGTTTGGCATTATTGGTATTGGAGTACTTTTAACTGGCGCAGGGAGCCTTCTTGCCGGAAGGGAGTTTCTATGGCCCATCATGGCCCTGGGCATATACTGGGCTCTTATTGCCCTTAAGTATCCGAATATAAATATATTTTATTCTTCACAGATTTTTATTCTCTGGTGGGGTCCTTTTCTGCCATTGAAAAAGAGGAGGGGAACCTTCATGGAGATCCATGCAATTCTGTTGGAAAGAAAATTTATCCATAACATATTTGTATCCATTAAGCAAGAAGAATGGGATTTGACTCTTGTAACAACTGGGGGTAAAAAATACTTTCTTATGTCTTTCCCTTCACAGGAAAGGGCCACAGCTTTTGGCCAACAGCTTGCTTCTGATCTTATGAGCCGGGTAGAGATAAAAGAAACCCCCCATAATAAAGTGTCTCCCCTGCCAAAGATCAAATCTCCCTTTAATCAGGTCAGGGATCTTTACGGGAAAAGGAAAAGAACATAACCAGAATAAATTACTTATATTTCAAGATAACAAACAAGATTTGAAAAAATACTGGGGGAAAATAAAACTTTCAGGCAGCGAATCCCGACATATCAGCTAGAATACCTTAAAATGTGAAAATTGAATTTTGAGTTGAATGCCTTTCAGGGAGGTACATGGAATATGAAAGGACTTGCAAGGATCCTCGGAGAGGACAAACCTTCATTTTATGAATACATGAACATTCAGCTGGAGAAACTGGTATCGAAAGAACCTGACTGGCTTGCAAACCTTGCTAATTCAGCTGCTCTTCTGTTCTTTCTTATGGAAGACATCAACTGGGCAGGTTTTTACATCACCAGGGAAGACGAACTTGTTCTTGGCCCCTTCCAGGGGAAACCCGCGTGTACACACATCCAGAAAGGGAAAGGCGTATGCGGTACTTCTGTTGTTAAAATGGAAACCCAGGTAATACCTGATGTAAGAAAGTTTCCAGGACATATTACATGCGATGAAGCTTCTCTCTCGGAAATAGTGATCCCCATTATAGTTGATGGAAAAGTTTGTGGAGTTCTTGATATCGACAGCTCCATTACAGATCGTTTTGATAACGAAGATGCTGCCGGCCTGGAAAAATTTGTCAGCATACTCCTGACTTTCATTGACTGGCATAAAGTAAGCTAGGAAAAAACCTTATAGATACATCTCGTATACTTATCTGTTTTCCACAGGGACAACATGTCCGTGCCCAATAGGAGATGTTCTTGTTCCAGCGTTCAGGAATACACCCAGTACTATAAGACCTATACTTGCTATCTGGGTTATGCTTACAGGCTCCTTCAGGATTATGACAGCAAGAATAACTGAAAAGACCGGAATAAGGTTCATAAAGGCCATGGTCCGGCTCGCACCCAGGCGCTTTATGGCTATCTGCTGGAAAAAGCAGGCCATAACCGACCCCAGAAAGGAAAGATAAAGGACTGAGATCCAACCGGAAAGATCAGCGTTCAGCAGATATGTCCAGGGATGCTCCATTATCATAAGCGGTAATGCTGCGAACATGGAAAAAAGCAGGCCATAAGCGACGATAACAATGGGTGAATAGTTTCGCCCTATTTTTCTACTCAATATGCTGTAAATGGCAAGCAAAACGATCCCTATTGTCTGGATCACATCACCAAAATTTAAGGACATCTCTTTTAAGCGTAAAATATCACCGCCTGAAAGGACAAGAAGCACCCCGGTAAAAGCTAGAATAATTCCTGTGAACCTTTTGAAATTCATGGTTTCCTTCAGCCATAAGGTAGCCAGAAAAGCCGTCATCATGGGACATGAAGCTGCTATGGAAGCCAGGTTTACAGCAGAAGAGTATCTGCAGGCAGTCAGGAACAGTACGTTGTTTCCGAGAAAACCGAAGGCTCCTATCAGGAAAACAGCAGGCAATTCCTTTAGAGATAATTTCCATTTATCCTTTTCTAGAATCATTGCCAGAGGAAAAGCAAGAATAACGGCAAAGAAAAACCTGAGGAATGCAAAGGTGAAGGGGGGAAATTGTATTGCGCCGATTTTACCGGTAATAAAGGTTCCCGACCAGAACAGGGAGGCCATTATCATAAGCATACAGGCTTTGATATCGCTATACTCATATCTTGCTGACATTATGGGTGACACCCCTTTAGTCTGGACAAAGAATATTTTAAGAGTATATGATAAATACTCTCGTTAGGATATAGTTAGATTTATTACAAGGGAGGTGCCTCCGATCTTTTATTTATCAGAGAAGGTTCGAAACAGTTTTACGGGCATTATGGCAGGATTTCTCGACATCAGGGATGCAACACTTTCTCGCTGCCTTCCTGAACTGGCCATTCTACGAGAAAAACTGGAAGCGGAACTTCGTAATAATTATTCAGGTATGGAAAGAAATGACATCAAAAGAATTCACGAGTTAAAGATCTATTCCGATTACTATAAAAGATTCAAGAAGACATATCATGTCCTTCTTCAACTGGAATCAGTGGCATTAAAGGGAAAGGGTATTCCTGAGGCACCACCCTTTGTCCAGATAATGTTCATGGCCGAGCTGAAAAACCTTCTCCTCACAGCGGTTCATGACCTGACAAAAATTTCTCTCCCTGTAACAGTACATGCAGCCTCAGGAGAGGAAACTTACAAAACCATGGGAGGAAAAGTGCAGACTCTCAAAATGGGAGATATCTTCATGGCTGACCAGGAAGGTATAATTTCCAGTATAATCTATGGACCGGACAAACGGACCCAGGTAACCTACAGTACAACACAGGCCCTTTATACTGCCTATGTTCCGACCGGTATTCCAGTCCAATCTGCAACAAACCACCTTATCTATATAAAGAATATGATAACCATACTATCGCCGTGCAGCAAAATCGGAAGCATGGAAATCCTTTCTTGAAAATCCTTACTCTTAAGGGGGGTACCCCCCTTAAGAGTAAGAACAAACAATTGAATGTGCGAATATATTCTGTTCAACAGGCAATGATGTTTCAATACTGCAATAATCTTCGATCCCGATGGGCTGTTACCAATCATGCTAATATATTTCAGAATCCGACTTACAGTATAGTGATGAAATATCAAGCTCCCTTTCCCGGATATTCCCATTAAACCTTAAGAAGGAAAGATTGTATTAAGCTTCTTCCTGAACCTTCGTTTTGAGAGCTACTTTCTCAAGCATATCTATCGTCATGGCTTCAAGATCATATGCGGGAGAAAATCCCCATTCCTCAACAGCACATGAAGGATCAATGGAATTGGGCCATGATTCAGCGATAGACTGACGTACAGGATCAACATCATAGTCAAGAACAAAGTCCGGAATGTATTTTTGAATCTCCTTCGCCACATCATCAGGACTAAAGCTCATGGCTGTTATGTTGAAGCAGTTCCGATGGACAAGTCTGGAAGGATCTGCTTCCATCAGTTTGACCATTGCATTCAGGGCATCGGGCATATACATCATATCCATATAGGTTGCGGAAGCGATAAATGAAGTATATTTCTTTTTTGTTAAAGCGTCATAGTATATATGTACTGCATAATCTGTGGTTCCCCCTCCTGGAAGCGCTTCATGGGAGATGAGGCCGGGGAAACGAACTCCTCTGGTGTCTAATTCATATTTTGAATGATAATAATCACACAATAATTCCCCTGCCACTTTGCTTATCCCATAGATGGTTGACGGTCTCTGCATACAGTCTTGTGGGGTGTTATCAGATGGACTACCTGGCCCGAAGGCGGCAATCGAGCTGGGAAAGAAAAGGGAAGTTTCATAATTTCGGGCTATTTCAAGAGCATTAAATAGACCATTCATATTGATATCCCATGCTTTCTGGGGAAGTTTTTCCGCATTAGCTGAAAGGATCCCGGCCAGATGAAAAATTGTATCGGGTCTAAAAGAAGAGACAATATGATCAAAAGCTTTCCCATCCCTGACATCAAGTATTTCAAAGGGACCATCACTTTTTATTTTAGCAAGTTCTTTATCACTTACATCCGTGGCAAAAACGCTGTTTTCTCCATATAGATCTCTTAGATAATTTATCAGCTCCACACCTATCTGTCCCAATGATCCCGTTACCAGGATTTTCTTCATTCCAACTCCCCCTCTTTTGAATATGCTGGAAATATTCTTGCAGAATAAAGATACGATGAAAATTTTCTATCATATGATAGAATCATACTATACCCTTAAATTTTAGACAAGAAGGTTCGAAACTGAAGTTTTCTGTAGAAGAGACGGAAGATATGAACTGAAAAGTTCCGCGACTGGAATGTTTCGTAAATACCTGTTTTCTCAGCATTTACACAAAGATTTTCCTGGCAGGGGGCACCTGAATGACAATTACAAAGAAACCGTTAATTCAAAGAATCAACAACAATGCAGATTCCCTAAGCCCCAAACAATATCAGCTTGCAAAGTTCATGCTGCTGAACTACAGGAACATGGCATTCGAAAATGCTTCTACCCTCGCTAAAGCTGCCGGGGTGAGTGAATCTACAGTAACAAGATTAGCTCATACCCTGGGTTATTCCGGTTCATCTGATTTACAGTTAGCAATGAAAGATCTCATCAAGGATCATATTTCTTCCCTGGAAAGATCCTCTCTGGCAAGAGAGGATCTTGAGCAGAATCTCTTCTCCAAGGTTTTCGGGATTGAAAAAGCTATAATGGATGAGACCCTTGCTTTACTGAAACCGGAAATTTTTGAGAAGGCAGTTAACCTGCTTTATAATTCAAGTCATATTCTTATTGTAGGGACTCAACCAGATTCATGCGCTGTAGAATACGCTCTCTACCTGAGCATCATCCGACAAAAAGTGAAAAAAATAGTTAATTTTAATATAGAGGAATATAACGACCTTAAAGATATAGGTAAAGGTTCTTCAGCCCTGATCCTCAGCTTTCCAAGATATCCTGAAAGGACACAGACCATAGCCAAGATACTCAAATCCAAAGGAGTTTCTCTTATCGGAATAACAGACAGCCATGTATCCCCTATAGCAGCATTATGCGATCTACTTTTCACAGTCCCCATGAAATTTATTACTCTTGTTGAGCCTATGTCCGCTGTAGTAGCCCTGATCCATGCATTGATAATCGGAATTTACCTTAAAAATCCTGACCAGGCTAAAGAGGAGATAAAAAAATACGAAACTCTTGCCAATTTTGAAAAATATTACATTCATGACGATATCAACATTGTAGATCTTATTTAACACCACCAGAGAGATAATTAGAAATGAAAAGACATATCTGATCAAGCTTACATAATAGAGATAAATTTAAAGCCGGGCATTCAGCCCGGCTTTAAATTGTGTAAACCAGAAGATCAGAAAGTCACTTTTTTGAACTTTTCAATCTGTTCCTTTATGGCAGTTTCCACCGGGAGTCTTTCCATGCTGCTTGCTCCATAGAAACCATTGATATTTTTGCAGCGCTTCAGGACATACTGGGCATCTTCAGGCATAGCTAAAGGCCCTCCGTGACATAGTACGATAACATCCTCTCTGACACTTCGGGCGGCCGTTGCCCATTCATCAATAAGGGCCACACATTGATCCAGGGTCTTTGATGTATGAGCTCCAATGCTGCCTTTGGTTGTTAGTCCCATATGGCACACGATGATATCAGCACCGGCTTCTGTCATGGCTATGGCATCTTCTGAACTGAATACATAAGGTGTGGTAAGCATATCCATTTCGTGAGCCATTCGTATGGCTTCGACTTCAAGACCATAACCCATTCCGGTTTCCTCCAGATTTGCCCTGAAGATCCCATCGATAAGTCCTACTGTAGGAAAGTTCTGAACTCCTGCAAAGCCCAGATCCCTTAGTTCTTTGAGAAAATTATCCCAGTTAATGAATGGGTCTGTTCCATTAACACCTGCAAGGACCGGGACATCTTTGACAACAGGGATAACTTCCATTGCCATTTCCTTAACTATCTGGTTGGCATTTCCGTAAGCCATAAGACCCGCCAGGGAACCCCTGCCCGCCATACGGTAACGGCCGGAATTATATATAACTATCAGGTCTATCCCACCAGCTTCTTCCCATTTGGCAGAAATACCAGTACCAGCTCCACCACCTATGATGGGTTCGTTCCTTTCAATCATATTTTGAAATTTTTCCAACAGTTCCGTTCTGGTCAGTTTATTCATATCATAACCCCCAACAAGATTTTTGTTCTTGATTCCAGTTTCAGGTGAAAAACGGAATACACAACATGAAATTCCTGAGACCGGCTATTGATAATAAGAATTTCTAAGAGTTTATCTCCCTGAAATTATCTACCAGGGCTGCAACAAATTCCGGATCATTGATATGGCATGGAAGACGAAGAATTTTTCGGGTATGGGTCTGCTGTACAGTTGCTTCAAGAGCACTAAAGAAGGCTTCATCGGCATCCGGATCATAAAAAGGCATATCAGGAGCATCTATCATGGACACCCCTTTTTCAGGTAAAAGGAAACGCACTGATCCCTTACACTGATTGAGTTTATGACCTATCCATTCTCCCATTTTTCGATTTTCCTCGGGGGTTGTTCTCATAAGGGTAACCTGAGGATTATGGACATAGAGGTTTCTTCCTCTGTATTTCTCGGGAACTGTGTCCATTGCACCAAAATTCACCATATCGAGAGCCCCACAGGATCCTACATAAGGTATACCGCTCCGTATTATCGCTCCAAACCGATCTTCCCCTGCACTGAAGACACCACCCATGAGCAGGTCACAGACCTCGGTAGTGGTTACATCTATTACCCGCTTCATCACCCGGGAATCAACAAGTTTTTCCATTGACTGACCACCTGTCCCCGTAGCGTGAAAAACCAGGCAGTCATAATCCTCCTGGAGAATAGCCATTAACTGATTCACACAGGGAGTGGTAACTCCGAACATGGTCATTCCCAGGGGCTCTTTTCCATTCTTTTCCTCCGGGATACTCTCTTTGACCATCCCGGCCAGAGCATGGGCGGCATTTCCCAGCACCACCCTGGATATCCTGTTAATCCCGGCCACATCTGTGACCGAGTACATCATACATATATCGTTGGGTCCAACATAGGGAGCAACATTTGAAGAGGCCACGGTTGAAACCATGATCTTCGGCAGACCTATGGGAAGTTGTCTCATTCCCGAGGTAACAAGGGATGTACCTCCAGAACCGCCAAGCCCGATGATACCGCAAAGATCATCCCTCGTTACTATGAACCTTTCGAGAGCCTTTGACATGGCAATGACTGCCTCTCCTCTGTCACCGACCTTCTCCAGAAAATCCCTCAGGACAGGATGATAAGAGGCTACCTCCGAATTTGAAACATCCACCAGGTGATCATGGGATTTGATCCCCACATCGACAAGTACGGTCTCTAATCCTGTTTTCCTTATAAGATCCCTCACGTAAGCTAACTCGTGGTACTTGGTATCGCACGTTCCTACCACATAGGCTTTTTTCATTTTCTCCTCCTTCCCTGCCCTGATATTTCAGGGCCAACAACTGTCTCCAAATAAAAAGATATCCCATCATAAGTTTAACTAACCCTTATTGATTATATTCAATAAAATGTAAAGGGCAAAGCCTTAAAAACCTATTGCTCCGTGAAAAATCTCAATCTGAGGAGCTGAATATGAAGCAGAAGAGACAGACAGGAACGGGAGGAGAAAATACTTTACGGGAAAAAGGGAAGTTTAATCAAGTTTGAGTTCTAAGTAAAAGGCACCAGGAATCGGATTATAACAATAAGGGGGAATCTCCCTGAAACCAAGAGAAGTGTAAAGGGCTATTGCAGATTTCATTGTATCCATAGTGTCCAGTCTCATAAAACTGAATCCGGATGATCGGGCCAGATCTATGAGTTTTTCTGCCAGTTCTCTTCCAATAGAAAAACCCCTGAAGGATGGATTTACATAGAGCCTTTTCATTTCTACAATATCTTCAGAAAGTGGACGCATGGCGACACAGCCAGCAGGACTTCCGTTTAAAAGAGCAAGCAGAAGAGCTCCTCCTGGAGAGGAATATTTGCCTGGTAAAGAAGATAACTCCATTTCAAAATCCTGAAAGTCAAGATCAAACTCCAGCGACTCGGCATATTCAGAAAAAAGCGACCTGAGAAAAGGCAGGTACTGCCTTTTCTCCAGAACATCAATGATCTCAAGCATGATAAAACCTCCTGTATTGAATGAAACAGAAGCTCAGGTTTGAGCAAAGACGAGATCTAATTCCTGCCGATTCTTATATCATCAGCAGGAATAGTAACTTTCAGCATTACCCTGTCACCAGACATCCTGATTTTTGCTTTGGAGGGCTCCGCTTCGAAATAGGGGATCTTGTTCAATACCGTTCTGGTTGTTTTCAGAGTTGCATCATCAAAAGAATCGACCATATCCTTCAGTTGATCCGCTGCCTCTTTAATTTTAGGTGGCAGATCAATAGAACCGCAAATCCCCTGCCCGGAAGAAGAATTCTTTCTATTTATACCATCTGCAAGTTTTTGAAGAGAGTCATCAACATCAGGAACAACAGACAGATCCTCATGCTGATCCTTTCTCCTGTCAATGGTGTTTACCCTGTACTTATCAAGGTCCTTTTCTTCCGTTACAGGCCTTTTTTCAGTCAGGATTCTCTTTTCTTCTGTAATTGGGATATTATCCCTTTCAGACTCCCCGGATATATCGTTTCTGCGGAGATCCCTTAAAAAAAGGACAAGAAGGATCGTCATTGAAATGATGAGAGATATCACCAGCCATTTTTTCATATATGGCCCCCTGCAATGTAAAGATTTGATGGACTTAAGGGTTTAGCCTTTCTCAAAAAGTATATCAGAGAAGGATGATCCTTAAGGAACTGTAGCATATTATAATTCATTGCCATATTGAATATGTGATAATATATTAATATTATGATTAGACAGATTGGGATTATAGGTTTGGGGAAAATGGGCAGAGGGATAGCAAAAAGACTCCTTCGCAAGGGTTTTGACGTCTACGGATATAACAGGAGCTATGAAGCCGTCAAAGACCTCGCAAAGAGCGGCCTTACCCCATGTTCTTCTCCTGAAGAACTTGTAAGGGCTATCAATCATCCCCGTGTCATATGGATCATGCTTCCTGCAGGGATCGCCATAGATACTACCATCAAGGTTTTATCAGGGATCATGGAAAGGGGAGACTGCATCATTGATGGGGGGAATTCCGACTATCGGGATTCCATGACTCGATACCGTAATCTTGAAGGAAAGGGCATACATTTTGTAGACATGGGAGTATCCGGAGGAATATGGGGAGAGAAAGAAGGCTACGGACTTATGTTTGGAGCAGAAAAAGAAGTCGCAGAGATGATCCTGCCACTAGTCCATACCCTGGCTCCAGGTGAAAATAAAGGATGGGTTCATACGGGACCTCCAGGTTCAGGACATTACGTCAAGATGGTACATAATGCCATAGAGTACGGGATGATGCAGGCTTATGCTGAAGGATTTGAGCTTATGAAGAAAAAGAAGGAATTCGATCTTGACCTGGGAACTGTTTCGAATGCGTGGAGGGATGGTACTGTCATTCGAAGCTGGCTTCTGGATCTACTGGCTATGTACCTTGGAGAAGATCAGGAACTTGCGGAAATAATCCCAAAGGTTGCCGATTCGGGGGAAGCCAGATGGGCATTGAGGGAAGCAATAGACCTGGACGTATCCGTCCCCATACTGGCAAATGCCCTTTTTGAGCGTTTCAGCAGCAGAAATGAAGAACAATATGGGGATAAGATCCTGGCCATTATGAGAAATGCTTTTGGAGGACATGAGATCAAGAAGGCGGATTGAAAATGGTTGACATGGTTATCTTTGGAATTACCGGGAACCTGGCAAGAAAGAAACTTCTTCCTTCACTTTTTACCCTTGAGGAAAAGGGTTATCTACCCTCCAGCATAAGGATATGGGGCATCAGCCGCCAGAAAATGGACAATAATTCCTTCAGGGAAAGCATCAGAAACTATATAAGCCAGGCCAAGCCTTCCTGTGAAAGGGAAATAATGGCCGGATTTTGCGACAGATTCTTCTACATGGAGTGGGAGGATCTGGTAACAAATACGTCTCAACTGAATCAGATTTTCGCTGAATCTTCAATTTTCTATCTTTCCCTACCTCCATCCCTTTTTGCCTCCACTGCCGAACACCTTGCCAGTTCCGGTTTAAATATTGAAGACAAGGGTTTTCGGCGAATAGTCCTGGAAAAACCCTTTGGATGGGATGAAATCAGTTCTCTGGAACTGGATCAAAGGATCCACGCTTTATGGAATGAAGATCAGATCTACAGGCTTGACCATTTTCTGGGCAAGGAAACCATCCAGAATATCCTTGTATTCCGTTTTGCCAACATGCTTATGGAGCCTTTATGGAATAGAAACTATATAAGGCAGGTTCAGATAACGGCCTTCGAGGAAGAGGGGATAGAACTCAGGGGATCCTATTACGACAGGGTGGGCGCTTTGAGGGATATGGTTCAGAATCACCTTCTTCAGATACTGGCCCTTACAGCTATGGAACCGCCGGCTACCCTTGACCCTACTTTTCTGAGGGACGAAAAAGTTAAAGTCCTGAGGTCTTTACGTCACATCAATGGTTCAATGATAGACAAATCAGCGGTGAGGGGAACTTACATGGGATATACTTCCGAAAAGGGGATCCCGGCTGATTCCAGGACTGAAACATTCGTTGCGATGAAACTTTTTATAGATAACTGGAGATGGAAGGATGTGCCCTTTTACCTCAGGACAGGAAAGAAAATGAAAAGATCTTCAACCCAGGTAGCCATTGAGTTCAAACTCCCACCCCTGGCACTATTTTATTCCTGTCTCTGCGGAAGCGAGCCCTTTGAGACCAACTGGCTGATTTTTGATATCAAACCGGAGCAGAAAATAAGCATGATAATGCAGGCAAAGAAACCAGGCCTGGAGCTGGAGGCAAGCTCTATAAACCTTACTTCTCCCTACCAGAGAGACGGCTACAGAGCCCTTCCCGACTATTCTTCATTGATAAAGGATATTATAGATGGAGACAGGAGTCATTCTCTCAGGTTCGATGAAATACACTGGTCCTGGCATGCCTTACAACCTGTTCTTCAGAAATGGGAAAATTCAAGCGAATCTTTCGAACGTTATGCTGATGGGTCTTTCGGTCCATTCTGCCAGGATAAGATTCTGGAGGAAGGTCACAGATGGAAATCTCCCTGAGAATATTCAGCAATCCTGAATCCCTTTCCCTGGAACTTGCAGATGAAATAACTGCTTCCCTTTATTATGGCGGAACTGCAGCGCTGGCAGGAGGCAGCTCTCCCCTCAGGACATATTCAAGACTTGCTGCAATATGTAATATCCCCTGGGAGAGGGTAGTATTTATTCCAACGGATGAACGCTGTTATCCTAAGGGCCATCCTGAAAGAAATGATACCTCCCTGAAAAAGATATTTTTTGGCCTTCCCTGCCGTATATTGGATCTTTATGAAGAATTACGCCGTTTGAAGAAACCTGCCTCTGAAGGAGGATCACTTGAAAAAATACTGCCCTTTGAGATTACTATTCTGGGTCTAGGGGAAGATGGGCACACTGCAAGCCTGTTTCCAGGAAACTCTGCTCTTCAGGAAGCCGTTCCCATAGTTAATGTAATCAATTCCTCCAAATCACCATCGCAAAGGATATCCCTCTCGCTCTCAACCCTTAACCGTTCAAAGAAAATCTTTTTCTGTGTTACAGGCACTGCAAAGAAAAAAGTCCTTAAGGATCTTCTTCAGGGAAAGAATTTCCCTGCAAATATGCTTTCCCCTGAAGGGCCGGTTTATGTTTTTGCAGACAGTGATGCCGCAGCTTCATGATGACCCGGACAAAGAAAAAGAGACCCGGTTCAACTGATTAACAACTGAACGGGCCTCTTTTCTATTTTCTGTGGACCTCTTTAAGTTATGAATCCCAGTTCTTCAGCATCTTTTCCCATTTATGATCTCTATGACGCTCGATAATACTTATGTCGTCATCGCCAAGATGCCTGAACCTGCCCTGCTTCATCAAGTACTCTTTAACCGGAGAGAAAGAAGAGGGTTTTCTGTTAAGTGTAAACTTCTCATTCTCATATTCCGCCAGGAACCACAACCCACAGTCAACTGCCTCTTTGGCTATTTCAATGGTTCTTTCACCGGGGAAACCCCAACCGGTACAGCATGGAGCCATAACATGTATATATGAAGTGCTCTCACACTGAGCGGCCTTACTTACCTTTTTCAGGTAATCTTCAGGATATCCTATACTGGCAGTCGCTGCATAGGATATACCATGGGCAGCAACTATCTCGAACATGTTCTTTTTCATTTTTATAGAGCCTGGAAGGTTCTTTCCTGCAGGAGAAGTGGTGGTCCTTGCACCATAGGGGGTAAGTCCGCTCTGTTGGATACCCGTATTCATATAAGCCTCGTTGTCATAGCAGATGTAGATTATCCTGTCGCCCCTGTCTATGGCTCCAGACAGGGCCTGTATCCCGATATCGGCTGTACCGCCATCACCTGCAAAACCCACCACATGGTGATCCTTGAGTCCCAGAGCCTTTGCTCCGGCTTCTATTCCTGAAAGGACAGCAGCATTGGCGGCGAATGGAGCAATAATGGCATTGGTCACAAAGGAAATCTGGGGGAAAAGGAACCCTACCGCGGACATACAGTTCGGTGGGAGGGAAACAAAAGAATTCTGACCAAGCACTTTAAGGGCAAGCCTTACCGCAAGACTGCCTCCGCACCCCGCACAAGCTTTGTGCCCATAGAAAAATTCAGTGTTGGTCAATTCCCTGGCATTGGTCACCATGTTCTTATCCATTATATTCACACCTCGCATTTACGAACTGGATCTTCTCTTTCTCTTTTCCTTCGGCCACTTCAAGCAACTGCATGTACATATCCCTGATATGGGCCTTGGAAACATTCCTGCCTCCAAGCCCTGCAATGAAGTTGAGCCGCTGTGGAACTCTATCGAGGTCTGAAAGGGCAGAATTGACATTGGTAAAAACTATTCCCTCGTATCCTACCGAGATGTCCTTATCCACCACCCCAATGGCTTTAACCTTTGATCCGATCTCTATTATCTCCGCTTTAGGGAAGGGCCTCATGAACCTCAATTTGACAAGGCCTACTTTATAGCCCTCCGACCTCATTGAATCCACCACTACCCTGGCCGTTCCGGTCACGCTTCCGAGAGTGACAAGTACGGCATCTGCGCCATCACACATATACTGCTCTATCATTCCTCCGTATGACCTGCCGAACATGTCTCCGTACTCCCTGTCAGTTTCTTCAATTATGCTTTCGACGTTCCTCATGTCCAGCTCCTGCTTCATCATGTATTCCATATAATGGTTCATGGCGGCAAGACATACGCTTTTAGGGACATCGAGGTCCATCTTGTTATCCGTGCTGTAATCGGGAAGGAAACTTTTCAATGCAGCCTGGTCAGGAAGCTCTACCAGTTCATAGGTATGGGTCAGGACAAAACCGTCCAGGTTAACCATCATGGGAGTCATGACCCTCTCATCCTCAGCTACCCTGTAGGCCTGGATTATCATATCCAGGGTCTCCTGGGCATCTTCACAATAGACTTGTATCCATCCTGAATCGAGCTGTGAAAGGGAATCCCTGTGGTCCGAGAGGAGCGCCCATGGAACGGCAAGGGCCCTGTTGGCATTCATCATTACAATAGGAAATCTCGCTCCGCTCACATACGGCAGAACTTCGGCCATGTAAAGCAGACCCTGAGAGGATGTTGCGGTAAAGGTCCTGGCGCCGACTGCGGCAGCACCCAGAGCAGCGGACATGGCACTATGCTCTGATTCCACATGGATATACTCTGCCTGGAGAGAACCATCCTCCACAAAATCGGAGATCCTTTCCACTGCTACTGTCTGAGGGGTTATGGGATATGCAGAAATAACATGGGGACTTACCAGGCGAACTGCCTCTGCTACCGCCTCGTCACCTGAAATAAAGATCTTTCTACCTGCCATCCTCATCAGCCCCTTCCTTTACCATCCTGATGGCACCGACTTTACACTCATGGGCACAGACGCCGCAGCCCTTGCAGAAATCGTAATCTATTTCAAGGCTTTCTCCGGATTTATCGATGGCACCATCAGGGCAGACCAGAAAGCATCTGAGACATTTAATGCACTTGTCCTGATCGATAATGGGTCTGAAGGTTCGCCAGCCCGAGTTTGTCTGCACCAGATGGCCAGCCTTGAAGGTAGCTCCTACGGGGTAATCTTCAGCCCTTTCAGGCTCCTTGTATTTCACAACCTTTGGCCTATCCATTGTTCACAGCTCCCTTCACCATGTTGAAAGCTTTTTCAACTATGGCACAGTTCTTTTCAACAAGGGATGGTTTCATCCCATCCTGAATGGCCTTTTTGAGAGCTTCCAGAGACACTATCCTCGAAAGGGCAACAAGGGCTCCCAGCATGGCGGTGTTGGTTATAGGCCGCCCCAGGACTTCAAGAGAAAGGCTGGTGGCATCCAGCGCCACTATCTGTTTATCCGTCATGGTACTGTATTTTTCAGGTTCAGCCGTATTGATCAGTATAAATGCATCATCCTTCAACCCAAGGAGGGTTGTTTCTCCTACCAGGGTCTCGTCAAGGAAAACAACGTAGTCACATTCATCCACCTGGCTTCTGTCGGTGATCTTCTCGTCGCTGATTCTGGTAAAGCCAAGAACAGGCGCTCCTCTTCTCTCCGGTCCAAATGATGGGAAAGCTAGTGAATATTTCCCTTCATGGACTGATGCAGCCATTCCCAGGAGACGGGCAGCAGTAAAACCTCCCTGACCGCCTCTTCCGTGCCATCTCACTTCATACATCGAATAACCTCCTTTGAGCGTTGAATAAAAATCGCATACTCTCTTAACCAAAAAAATAACTGGCAAGTTTGGACAGGAAGGCCTCAGTGTGGAACTCAGCCTCGGAACGGGCTTTTTCGGTCTCCCGCGCTCCGATGGCCTTGGCTATTCCGTTAATTGATCCCTTATACCAGTCGAATTCTTTTTCAACATACTGTATATGTTTTAAAAACCTGACCGTTATTACGCTTAGATCGTCCAGAGTGCGTATTAAAAGGGGGTTACCTGAAGCCCTTCTGGTAAGAGAATGGAAACATCGGTCATCATCGATACATTTGCTGTAATCCCGTACGTTATCATAGGAAGTGAATCGGGAAGCAATGGATAGAAGCTCCGATATCTGTTCCTCAGAAGCTCTTTCTGCCGCAAGTTCCGCAGCCAGTCCCTCCAGGTTTTTCTTCATTTCATAGGCATACTTGACAGATCGGATATCGACCTGGCTTACGTATGTTCCTACCCTGGGAATGATATTGACAAGCCTGTCCTGTTCCAATCTTAGAAGGGCTTCCCTGACAGGGGTCCTGCTCGTACTGAATTCTCCGATAAGGGACTTTTCACTCAGCACCTCTCCCGGTTTATAAACCAGATCGACTATACGCTTTCTTATGGCTAGGTAGATTTCGTCCAGATGCGGTTCCATTGCCCATATCCCCTTAGATATACTCTTGATATAAAGCTAATATATCAGCTTTCATGATAACAGGGATATCCTGACTATTCAAATAATGTAAAATTCTGGCAAGTTTTCCTCTTCGAGGAAGAAGGAGTAAAATAATATGAGCATATTTGAAAAAAATATTTTTTCCCCGGGGGATGACTGATAAATGATAAAGAGAAATACTTCAGATCTGACAGGTGGATTATTTTTCCTCGGCCTCTTCCTTGCATTTGCCATTATTCTTTCCACTTTTATTATGTCCAGAACTGTGGAAAGAATAAAAATGTCCCATCAGACAGTAAGAGTAAAGGGATACGCAGAAAAAACGATCAGATCTGACATGGCCGTCTGGAATGGAAGTTTTGTATCGAGGAGCACTAACCTTGAATCGGCATATATAAAACTGCAGGCAGATCTGGAGAAAATAAGGAGCTACCTGGCTGAATTAGGGGTTGAGGGAAACAGGATCGACATTTCTTCAATAAATACAATGGTACGTTACAAGAGAAATGACCAGGGAATATTCACTAACGTAATTGAAAGATACGATCTTGAACAAAGAGTAGAGATCAGATCCTCCGATGTAGATCTGATCTCCAGGATATCCAGGAAATCCACATCCCTTATTCAGGATGGGATAGAATTCATATCATTTCCTCCTCAATATTATTTTACAGGGATAGATGAAATGAAAATAGAACTCCTGGGTGATGCAACCCGCGATGCTTTCGCGAGAGCAAAACAACTTGCTGAAAACAGTGGGAGTCGCGTTGGTGAACTTGCTTCTGCGAGTCAGGGAGTATTTCAGATAACGCCACTCTTCTCCACAGAAGTGCAGGACTATGGAATGTATGACACAAGCACTATCGATAAAAGCATTAAAGCGGTGGTTACTGTAGAATACAGCATAATTAGATAACAATTAAAGATATACCATATAAATCAGCAGGGATATTCTCAGGTTTCTACCCTGTTTTTGCCATTCTGTTTGGCCCTGTAGAGGGCATCATCAACCCGTTTTACAAGGGAATGGAGAGTGTCCGTCTGGATAAATTCTGCAATTCCCATGCTTATGGTAAGATCTCCCAGACCGGGAAGGTTCACCAGGGATATTCCCTTTCTCAGTTTTTCTCCCAATTGAAAGGCATTATTCAGGTCTGCAAGCGCCAGAACAACAAACTCATCTCCACCCCATCTTGCTGCAAAATCGGTACTGCGGATATTTTCCCGGATGATACCGGCAATATCCTGAAGTATTGAATCACCCTTCTGGTGACCGAATGTGTCATTGATAAGTTTAAAATTGTCCAGATCGAACATGAGAATGGACAGTGGGTTTTCATACCTCGAAGCCCTTTCCATTTCCTGAGCCAGAATGTCATCGAATCGCTGTCTGTTCAAGAGTCCTGTTATTCTGTCTGTAGAGGCGGATATGTACAGCTCCCTGTTCAGCCTTTCCATTTTCTCTTCCGTTTCCTTTCTGCTTGTGATATTTACGTGGGTTCCTACCATTCTTCTGGGATTTCCTTCTTTATCCCTTTCGACAACCTTTCCCCGTCCAAGGATCCATATCCATTCCCCACTCCTCGAAGCGAGGCGGAATTCCATTTCGAATCCTTCTCCTCTGTTTTCCATGCAACTCATCACTTTTTTCAAGGCATAATCGACATCTTCCGGATGGACAAGTTCTTTCCACTTCTCAAAACTTGGAAGGAATTCATAAGGTTCGTATCCCAACATCGTGTAATATGTAGGACTGAAATATACGACATCTTCTTCCAGGTTCCAGTCCCATAAACCATCATCTGTAACCTGAAGGGCAAGGTCCAGCCTTTTCTCACTTCTGAGAAGGGCCTCCTCTGCAGCCTTTCTGAATTTTATCTCCCTCTCCAGAATCTCATTGCCCAGACAGGATAGACAGGCAGAGGCAAGTCTGGAATTCAAGGGGGTAAGGCCAGCCAGCAGAGAGAGGGGGAAAGGTGATCCGGACCTGGTCATAATGATCAAGCCATAATCCTTTAATTCCTGCACTGCATAATGAATTGTACCTTCCACCGTACCTTTTATGGGAAGATTCTTCATGTACTCCTCCGGGCAAGGAGTACTATCTGAAAAACCCAGAATGCGAATAACTTCAGTCATGGCCGAAGGAAGAGCTGAGCCAGCCGGGAAGCTCCCCGTGGGTCGAAAATGATCCTTATTTTCGGGATCATCCAGAGAAAATACAATCACTGCCTCAAGTGCCAGATTTTCATAGTATGAACAGAGTGCTTCCTGAAGCATTTCCTCCAAGCTGGTGCCGTTTCCTATGGATAATGATATACGGTAAAGGACTTCTATGAGTTCCATTCTTCTCACCCTGCTAAATACATAAACATGATATTTGATATGTCAATTTACACCACGATACCGCATAGCTATATTTTAACTTTGAATCACTAATAAGACAAAGTTTTTCTTTTCAATTATCTGAAATACCCCGAAAAATGACTGCCACCAAGGAGATAAATGTTTTAGGTTATGTTTTCTGACACAGTTTTAATAATTGTTACATCAGGTCATCAATTCAGCGATAAGATTCAAATATAATATTCTCAAATCTAAAAGAAGGGATCACTGTAAACAGGATAAGTAGAAAACCTGACCGACCTAACAAACTGATTTATGCAGGAATATGCTGGCTCAAGAGGGGAAACTGAAATTTAAGGAAGGTAAAAAGAAAACCCTGATATCCCTTGAAGAGTGATCAAAAAGAGTTTCGAAGCCAACCATGGCCCATGTTATTACGACCACTACAAGGCTCAGAAATACGGCTGCACTGCCTTTATACTTTGCATATTTTGTCAGCTCGATTTTTCTCCCGTAACCAGGTCTGCAATGGTATCTATATCTGAATTAAAGCTCTCCACTATAAGAACCAGGAACCTGGTTACCAGCAAGACAGAAAATGAAACCATTCAAGCTTCAAAAAACCCTTTTACCTGACCATAAAAAAGGGTTCCAGCCTTTTGACTGGAACCCTTGACCTATCTCTTAGCATTAATCTTTTTTTCAGAAGATTTTCTACTATCTGTTGCGATGGAATCCATCCTTATTACCTTCACCCGTACCGGAACCATCTCTTAGGGCTTCTCTATTACCATCCTTCATTCTCCGACCTTCTCCGTTTTTAGAGTTCATTCCCTTATTGGAATTTTCACCCTTCTGCCCGTAATGTCCGACATGGCTCTTTTCAGCGATATCATGACTCGAATTCCCATTTTCGCTCTCCATCCTGTTCTTTCCTCTTCCAACGTTAGCCTGATTTTTAAAATTTTCCCTTAAACCATAAGATTCTTTGTTTTCGTAAAGATTTTGTCCGGTGGATTTCATATTTTTTCTGAGCCTTTCAGCTTTCCCGTAATTCTGAAAATCCGTACCTCTTTCATTTTCTTTCCCGTTCCTTTTTCCATCATTTTCATGGTCCAACCTGTTTTTGTTCATATTACTGTAACCTGATGCTTCTGCTTTACTCTGAGATGCACAAACAGTTCCCTGCTGTACTGACCCGGATCTTCGGGAATTGCCTGTTTCATATTCCTGGTGGGCAAAAGCCGGAACTGAAGCCATAAGAATACCTGTAAGCGCAAAAATTGTAATTTTTTTAAAGTTCATTTCTTATTCCTCCTGGGGTTATATCTTTATCTTGCAACGAT
This sequence comes from Acetomicrobium hydrogeniformans, assembly GCA_016841745.1. Lineage (GTDB taxonomy): Bacteria > Synergistota > Synergistia > Synergistales > JAFGMB01 > JAENYO01. Next base: position 482,814 of record JAENYO010000002.1, on the reverse strand, counting down.
AGTTTACGAAGAAAAGGAGGAAATGACATCGTAAAAAACACTATATTATGATTAAGTATAAATACCTATTAGGGGTATATCTAAAATTGATTAGCCTTTCTTCCAGTTAATCAATTTTTCCCAGGGCCATGTGTTAAGTATGTCTGCAGCAGTGAGCCCCGCTCTCCTTGCAACACCAACTCCAAAGAACAGAAAATCGAAATGTTCCATAACATGAGCATCCGTACTTACAACAAATCTGCATTCCAGTTCTCTGGCTCTTCTGACAAGATTATCAGGAAGATCAAGTCTTTGGGGAGTAGCATTTATCTCAAGAAGGGTACCTGTCGAAGCTGCCGCCTTAAAGATCCTGTCCCAATCAGCATCTGCGCCGTCCCGCTCTCCGATAAGTCTTCCAGTGGGATGAGCAAGAATGTGGACATAAGGATTTTCGATTGCTCTTATATATCTTTCTGTTATCCTCTCCCTTTCCTGACGAAGGGAGGAATGGACCGCAGCCACAACCAGATCAAGGGATCCAAGGACCTGATCTTTCAGATCAAGACTTCCATCGGCCTTTACTTCAACCTCTACTCCCTTGAGAACCCTCATTTTACCCTCATATTTCTCATTCAAAAGGTCTATTTCCCTGCCCTGTTCCACTAGATCATCAGGTGTAACTCCTCCAGTTATTCCCAATCCATGGGAATGATCTGTGACTAGAATATACTCAAGACCTCTCTGCATGGCCGCTTTGGCCATCTCTTCCAGAGAAGCCTTGCCATCACTCCAGTTAGTATGAAACTGAAGATCTCCCCTGATGTCATTGAGCTCAAGAAGTTCAGGAAGCTCTCCATTTCGGGCTAGATTTATCTCCCCTTTGCCCTGTCTGAGTTCAGGCGGAATATAGGACAATCCAAGAAATTCATACAGACTCCTTTCATTTTCGAAAAAGATTTCCTTATCTTCAGAAGTGGCCCTCAGACAATATTCACTGAGGCTGTAACCTCTGTCCAGGGCAAATTCTCTAATCTGGACATTATGTTCCTGGTTTCCTGTAAAATACTGTAACGCCGTTCCCCACGATTCGGGGGCTATGACTCTCAGATCTACCTGAAGATGAGACCCGATCCTTATGCTCGTTTTTGTTTTTCCTCTCAGGATAACCTCATGAACTTCTTCCATGCCGACAAAAAATTCCATCACCCTTTCAGCATCTCTGGATGCCACAAGGATATCAATATCTCCTATGGTATCCTTCATTCTTCTAATGGAACCTGCAGGTGATATCTTATCCAACCAGGGTTTATCTTTCATTTTTTCGATTATGACTGAAGCGGTATTCCATGCCCTGCCAAGAGAAATTCTCCCCTGAAAGGGATGTTTCCTGACTTTCTGAATACCTGAAAGAATATTTGACTCGATCTTTGGGCCAAAACCATCAAGTTTCTGGAGATTTTTATTTCTGGCCGCTTCTTCAAGTACATCCAGATCCGATATACCAAGTTTTTTCCATAACATCCTTACTCTTTGGGGACCTAGTTCCGGGATCTCAGCGAGTACCAGAAGAGACTCGGGAACCTCGGATATCAGTTTTTCATAAAATTCGAGTTTTCCTGTACTGATCAATTCATAGATCTTATCCCCTATAGCTTTACCAATTCCCGGAATGTCCCTGAGAGTTCCATCTTCAGTAATAGATTTAAGATCCTTACCAAGTGAAGATATGTTCTCCGCTGCCCTTCGATAGGCAATGATCTTGAACCTGTTCTCTCCCTTTATCTCAAGAAGGGTAGCGATCTTTTCAAAGATGATGGATACTTCTCTGTTAGAGTACACTTTTTCCATAATTCATCACTTCCTTGACCCATATGCAGGCAACTTTACTTAAAAGTTTTACACTTAGGCTGACTATTTGTCTATTTAAAGAGATAACATAAATTCTTATCTATCTAAAGTATAAATCAAGAATCATTATTATTCTTTAATAGATGTAAAGTGCCATCTGTAAATAGTGTTTTATTCTTGACTCTTTATCATTTTGACACTATATTTAGAGTAAGTTGAAATATGAGCTTGTATCATTCCACTTCACAACCAGAAAGGAGTGGATACTGTAAATGATCATGAAGAATGGAATAACATCTGGAAAGGAACACTTCGCACATAATAACCAGGATTTTTAAAAGGATGGCAGTCTGTTCAAGGATTGCCGTCCTTTTTTAATGGGGATCCATAATCAGAAACCCTTTATCCAGGACCAAGGGAGGGATTATCAATGCAGAGAACAAACCAGTGTAATGCAATGGCCATTGATATGGGCGAAAGATATCTTCTGGCAATAGTGTCAAATCTTTCAGGACAACAACCTATACTGATACCCAATACCCTGGAAAAAGGCAAAATGAAAAGATTACGGGCCATGGCTAAAAAAAACCCTTATTTAATTCATGGAGAACTCCTGGAAATAAATACATATCTTCTAAAAAGATGTCACTATGTTATAGGTGAATGTCTACGCCTGGGGATCCGGTCTATAGCCCTCGGAAATCGCTCTGTCAAGAACCCTTACAAGATAAGGTATAAATCCCTCAGAGATAACCCATACCTTAATATTACCCTTCACCTTGTCAATACCCTTCGCTTTGAATGTTCCCTTGCAAGGATAGAAGTACATCTTGTGGACGAGGCTTTTACCAGTCAGATAGATTCCCTTGCTCTGGAAGAGATAGAATACTCCGGCACCAAGAGATGGAGAAGAAAATCCCGTACGGGACATCTAAGGGGAAAATCCTACCTTAGCAGCTCCGGCCAGATCATCGACAGGGACATAAACGCTGCTATCAATATCGGCAGGATAGTGTATGGAGATTCTTTTGCTGACAATATACTCCAAAAGGGACTTTGGGATAACCCCCTTGTTGCCCATTTTGAAGATCGGGAACAACAGCGGATATCTACCCGGATGTGGTCCGGAATCCCCATGGAATACGCAGGCCATCTCTATTCGGCTATGGAGGATACTGCACTCGAGATGACGGCCTGCTCCATCAATTAAGAAGGTCTGGAATAATTTGCTTTTATGGAATATAGTTACCTTCTGACTTTCAGGATCAAAATAATTATTCAGTTCAGTATCACTTGATAAAATCAGTCCATGCCGAGGGTATTTACATGACCCTCGATCAGAGGGGAAACAGCGTAAATGAAAATATTCGATTTTTATGACTGGCAGCTTAAAGCATTTTCATACGTAAAGGGGAAAAATGCCGTCCTTTCTTCCCCCACAGGTTCAGGAAAGACTCTGGTTGCCTACCTTTGGGCGGGACTCCTTAATACCAGAGGGGAGATACTCGAACCACCCGCTGAACGGACTATCTTTACTGCCCCCATCAAGGCTCTGAGTAATGAACGATACCTTGATCTCAGGAGAATGGGCTTTGACGTGGGAATAGAAACAGGAGATTTCAAGAGGAATACGGGCGCTTCCCTTCTCTGCTGTACCCAGGAAATATATACCCTTAAATATGCATCTGTCCCTGGCCAGAAACTTATTGTTGATGAATTTCACTATATATTTACAGACCCTCACAGGGCAAGGGCATATATTGATGGTATCAAGGAAACCCACCCTGCAACCAGGATCCTGGTTATGTCCGCCACCTTTGGTGGGACTCATTCCGTCGGAAACTATCTTTCAAGAATAACCGGAGAAGAATTCACTGTATATGAAAACCGGGAAAGAGCAACTGAACTCGTCTTTCAGACTAAAAAAGGTTTCAGACTGGACAGGATCCATGATGCTCTTGTTTTTTTATTTTCCCAGAAAGGGGCATCAAAGCTCGCAGCAAGACTCTCAAAATCCAGGAAAAGGGTCAAAATTGAAAAAAAGAAACGACTTTATGAAATAGCCAGAATTCTTGACGTCCCCAAAGTTATGCCCCCCCTTCTCCGGGGGGTTGGAATATATCATGGCGGAATGCTTCCCAAGGAGAAACTCCTTGTTGAATCTGCCTTCAGGGAAAGGATACTTGATGTAGTGGTAGGGACAAATGCATTGGCCCTTGGGGTAAACCTGCCAGCTGAGTATGCTATTTTTGCCCAGCTTGTAATGTATCATGACGAAAAACCGATATCAAAGAACGAATTTCTCCAGATGGCCGGCAGAGCAGGACGAAAGGGGCTTTTTGATACAGGCTACGTAACCTGGCTCATAGATTCACCTTTTGAACACAGGCGATCCAATACAGGATGGGTGTTCAGAGAGCTTGTAAGATCAGAACCTGAAGATGCCTCGGTTACCCTTAGACCGGCCTACGGGAAACTTCTTCGAAGAGAGGTTTCCATAGAAGAAGAGGCTCATTATATTTCCCTCTTTTCACTACCAATGCTCAATCCGCATTTAATAAGCGGTGAACTGAGAGAAAACCTGAAAACGATCGATAGAGCTGTAAGACAGCTAGTGTCCGCAGAAGACAGGGCTCGTTTCAGAACCATCCTTGCAGATATATGGTATGAGGAAATGGATGTTGAAGAAAATCTTGAAATGGCCAACCTTTTCTTTCTGGAAGAACACCCTGATGCCCTTTTCGCAACAGACATAATTTCTTACCAGGAAAGAAATTATCTTCAGGCCCTGCTCAAGGTAAAAAGATATGCGAACAGGCTTCCTGAGGGATATGAATTCAAAGGATTACGGGCCCTTGATATGACCATCGATAATATTGATGGAACCATCTTCGGATTCGAGGAAATGATAGGTAAGATAGAAGAAACTTCTATCTAGAGATAGATCATTTAAAAAGGTGGACCAAGGTCCACCTTGCTTTTTCTTCAGTTTGAGGATGGATGTATTATTCTTCGGTAGGTTCCCGTCTTCTCAGAATCGTCAACAAGCCTGATGAATGGACTTTCTCCCTGTTTTTCCCTTCGCTTTTCCTCATACATCATTCTGTCAGCTTCTGCAAGAACATCCTCAATAGACTGGGGACTTTCAGGATCCCAGTGTGCACAGCCTATGGACAGGCTGAGAGGGAATGTCAATATATTATTCTTATTGTTCCAATCATGCACCGCTTTTATAATCCGTTCTTTCAGTGTCTGAGTCTGGCCGCTTGTTTCTGGGAGGAGGATAAGGAATTCATCTCCTCCATACCTTACGACAAGATCACAATCCCTGACCTGCTTCTGAAGTATGGTCGCCACTTCCTGAAGTACTTTGTCTCCTGTCTGATGCCCGAAACGGTCATTTATTTCCTTAAACCGGTTTATATCTATCATCAGTAGTTCTATTGGATGTTTATACCGTTTGGATCTGCCAGCTTCCTTCTTGAGAAGTTGATCGAGGGAATGTCTGTTATAGCAGCCGGTCAAAGGATCGTGAACTGCCATGTAGGCCAGTTTACGCTCATATTCTCTTCTTTCCGTAATATCCGTGGCAGTACAGATTATATACTCTACGTTTCCATCTTCGTCCAGTTTAGGGGTTCTTGTAATTGAAAGAAGCCTGTCCTCTCCGGAACTGTTCTTTCTCCATTCTTCAAGTTTTGCAGTTCTCTTTTTCTTGATAACCCTGTTATTGGATTCAGTTTCACTGATGGAACGGTCTCTTCCTTCTATCTCGGAAAGACTTCGACCCTGTATCTCCATTTTATCCATACCAAGGAAATCTGCATGTGCCTGATTGACCCTGCCATAATGTTCTGCATCTTTCATATACCAGATCTGTATGTCAATATTATCAAGGAGGATATTCTGTTCTTCAGAGTTCTGGTTCAATTTCCCTTCTGCTTTCTTCTGTTGGGTAATATCCATATGGGTACCAACGGCACGAAGAGGTTCTCCTTTTTCATCCCATTCTACAACTTTTCCGGAATCCAGGATCCACTTCCATTTTCCAAGGCGGGTCTTCATTCTGTACTCACTCCGGAAAAAGGGTATATCCCGGTTCAGATGAGAATGAAGATAACTCATTACCCTGGTCATATCTTCAGGATGTACCAGTTTCTGCCAGGAATCAAAATGAGGTTGTATCTCCTCAGGCCTGTATTCGATCATTTCAGCCCAACGGTCACTAAACAGCAATTCACCAGACTTTATATTCCAGTCCCACATGGCCAGATCTGCACTATTCAAGGCAAGCTCCAGTCTCTGTCTTATCTTTTTCAGAGCATCTTCAGCTCTATCCCTTTCAATGATAAGCTGCTTCTGTTCAATGTTCTGGACGGCGAGAAGGGAAACCTGAAGGGTGAGAAGTTCCAGGAACTTCAGTGTTCTTTCAAACTCGGACCGGGACATTCTCCTTAATTTGCCAAAAGCTGAAACAAGTTCTTCCTCATCAAGACACAGGAAATCTGCCTTATCCGATATTTCAGCACCATTCATATCAGCAGAATCAACAACCTGACCAATATTCCAGCTGGCCAGATGATGACCCTTGACAATTACGGGAACGACACCTTCCATAATGGCAGGAAAGGTATCACAGTTAATGACAAAGGGAACAGTATTCTCCTGAGTACGGGAAAGGGCTTGTTCCACTTTTTTGCAATTCCCGCTTCCTCTGGATGAGGATCTGACAATTCGGCAGAATTCGGAAAAATTACTGCTCCTGGTTACTGGTTTGCCCTCAGGATCAAGGATTATGGATGCAATATTGTTGCTCAACGCAAAACAATCCTGAAGCTTCTGAAGCTCTTCAAGATCTATCAGGTCCGTTAATTTCAGATTTTCGATCTGAATACCCGTAATATCCTTGTTCTCTCTCTCCAATAAAACCAACACCCCTGTGATGGAAAAAAACTTTACTCAATACATTTCTGCATTTGTTCAGGAACTAAATTAAATTTAATCTACAATAAGCGTGATTTTATTATAGCATTGAAATAACGAACTTGGCTCATAAAGATAAAGACCCGCCTTCCGGTAAAAATAAATTTCCCGGAAAGCGGGTCTTTATAATCAGTTAGAGATTATAAAACAAACCAGTTAATGCTTATTTTGACAACACGATCTCTCTTATCACAACATCTTCAACAGGTTTGTCAGCAAAACCGGTCTTTACACCGCCGATGGTCCGTACAACTTCGATCCCGCTACTGACCTTGCCAAAAACAGCATGGTGATTGTCAAGCCAGGCTGTTTCAGCAAGAGTAATGAAATACTGGGACCCTCCCGTATCAGGACCTGCATTAGCCATGGAAAGGATACCCTCCGAATCATGTTTCAAGTCGGGATGGAATTCATCCTTGATCTTGTATCCCGGGCCGCCAGTTCCTTTACCCAGGGGACATCCACCCTGGATCATGAAACCGTCAATCACCCTATGAAAGATGAGCCCGTTGTAAAAACCTTTCTCTACAAGCTCAACAAAATTTGCTACAGTGACCGGAGCCTTGTCCTCAAAAAGCTCTATTTTGAAACTACCCATATTTGTATTAAAGGTTGCTACCGGATTTGTTTTATTTTCTGCCATCTTATCTTCCTCCTTGATCTGGATAGAGGGTATTATAGCTTGAAATCTCCTTTCAAGTACAGTAGGACAGGATTATTCATATCTTTATCCTATCCAGCATTTCCTGATGAAGCAAACCGTTGGTTGCAAGAATATCTCTTTTCCCGAGTCCCTCAACATTTCTCCCCTTCCAGTCAGAAACTGTACCTCCTGCTTCTGTTATAAGAAGCATACCTCCATAGAAATCCCAGGGTTTAAGATCCATTTCGAAAAAGGCATCAAGTCTTCCGCATGCAACATAGGCAAGATCAAGGGCCGCCGCACCCAATCTTCTTATGTCCTGGCATCGGGGGTAGATCATCCCTGCAACCTTAATCATTTGCAGACCTCTGGCCTTGTCATAGGGAGTTGTACCAAAACCGACCAGGGCGTCTCTCAAGGAAGAAACTCCTTACACCATGATCTTCCTTCCGTTCATTGAGGCACCACAGCCTCTCTCCGCCGCAAACAGTTCATTCCTGAAGGGATCCAGAATAACCGAATAAAGAGGAAAACCGTCTTCAATAAAAGCAAGGGAGATAGCCGATGCATTATAGTTATGATGAAAGTTTATCGTCCCGTCCACCGGATCCAGGACAAAGGCAGAATCCTTCCAATCCTGAACACTTTCGGGGTCAAATGATTCTTCAGCAATTATGAGGCTTTTCGGGGAAAGCTTGATCAGTTTATCCTTAATAAAGTTTTCGACCTTTAAATCGGTAAAAGTGGTATAGTCCGAACTGGACCTGCTTCGAGCGATGGACCTGTCACCCTGGTTAGTAATGATCAAAGAAGCCTTACTCACGATTTCTACAAGTACATTGAGCTTAAAGGATCCCATCCTTACCTGCTCCTTATAAAAAAAATTTAACCGCCTGTACAGGATACCCCTGTCTCTCATTATCTTCCAGATCTGGAGAGGTTGATTTTTATCCATTTTTATTATACCCTATATAGGTATAGGAGGTGTATGCTGCATGTTCTGGAAGAAAAAAGAAGATCCGGCCGAAAAACTGAAGAAGAACTCTGAAAACACCGTTAAAGAAGAAAAGAAAGAAAAAGCCTGTACTGGCTGATTCATTATCGATACTCTTTTCTCCCGTAGGGAGAAATAAATTGAAAAGCCCGGAGAGAACCCCGGGCTTTTCTCTATCTCAAGACCTTATCATTACGAGGTTCATTTTAACCTTTGTTGTAGCTTTAAGAGAATGAGGGATATTAGCAGGCATTATCAAGACTTCTCCAGAAGACACTTTGTTAGGATCTCCTCCAATCCTTATCTCCATTGCTCCCTCCAAAACCTGGACAAGCACATCAAAGGGAGCACTATGCTCACTTAAAGACTGCCCCTCGTCGAAAGCAAACAGGGTAACCGTTCCCTTTTCTCCCTGGATTATGGCCCTGCTTACAACTGAATCCTGCTGGTACTGGACGAGATCTTCCAGCTTGAGTACTTTTCCGCTAATTGAATCGTCAGAAACATATTTTTCCATGTTAATACCTCCATACAAAGGCTATGCTCTAAAGCTTGTTAAGGTTTGCTATCCAAGGATAGCCTTAAGGTCCTCCCCTGGGGTGGTTACCGGCATCAGGTTAAATTTTTCCTGAAGCACATTCAACACCTCCGGCTTGACAAAAGCGGGGAGAGTGGGACCTATACGGATATTCCTTATACCAAGGTAGAGGAGGGAAAGCAGGATACATATGGCCTTCTGTTCATACCATGAAAGTACCATCGATAAAGGCAGGCTGTTAACATCTGTTTCGAAGGCATCTGCCAGGGCCATGGCGATCTTGACTGCGGAATATGCATCATTACACTGTCCGACATCCAGCAGCCTTGGAAGCCCTTCAATGTCCCCGAAATCAAGTTTATTAAACCTGTACTTACCACAGGCCAGGGTAAGTATTATGCAATCTTCAGGTACCATTTTAGCCAGATCCGTGTAGTAACTTCTACCAGGTTTGGCACCATCACATCCCCCTATAAGGAAGAAGTGCCTGATCTTGCCTGATTTCACGAGCTCTATAACGGTTTCAGCAGCAGAAAGAACTGCATTGCGGCCAAAACCCACTGTTATATATTTTTCAGGCCCATCTTCAGTAAACCCTGCCTGGGAAAGGGCAGAATCAATAACAGGAGAGAAATCTTTATCTTTACCAATATGGTTCACTCCAGGCCATGCGACCAGCCCAGTAGTAAAGATCCTGTTGATATAGGAATCCTTGGGCTTCTGGATACAATTGGTTGTCATAAGAATGGAGCCCGGAAATTCATCGAATTCCTCCCTCTGGTTCTGCCAGGCGCTTCCATAGTTGCCAGCCAGATGGGGATACTTTTTCAGTTCTGGATAGGCAAGACATGGAAGCATTTCTCCATGGGTATATATATTAATACCCTTTCCTTCAGACTGCTTAAGAAGGATCTCCAGATCCTTAAGATCATGTCCAGAAACAAGGATAGCTTTTCCTTTAACCGGAGTAACTTTTACCTTTGTGGGTTCTGGATGACCATAAGTACCGGTGTTTGCCTCATCGAGAAGCTCCATAACCCTGATATTCCACTTTCCTGCATCAAGGACTCTCCCAAAAAGTTCATCAACTGTAAAATTCTCTCTACTGAGAAAATCCAGGAATTCATGGAAGAAACCATAGACATCATCATCTTCCACTCCAAGGACTACGGCATGGTCTAAATAAGCAGCACTTCCTTTGAGGCTAAAGAGGACCAGGTCGTGTAGACCCTGTATCACTTCACCCCGTTTTTCAGCAAAGCTTTCAGGATTCACCTTTTCTCCATCCCTTATCAGATCATCTCTGGACCCAGGAGGGATATATTCAGCCGGACCTGCAAGCTTCTCTGGTTTCTGACCGGCCTTCTGAGCTGCATTTTCGTAAAGATCTCTCGCTTTAGACTTAATTTCACCAGCCCGGCGAATTGCTTTCTCCATTCTTACTTCGTCAAAGTTGACATTGGTTATGGTAGTGAAAAGTGCCTCAACTACAAAAACATCGATTTCACTGTCTTTTACACCAAGCTGCCTTGCCCTGTGGGCATACATGGATATTCCCTTTGTAATATAGATAAGAAGATCCTGAAGATCTGCAACTTCCGGACTTTTTCCACAAACGCCCCAGGATGTACACCCAGAGCCCTTTGCAGTCTGTTCACACTGGTAACAGAACATATTTCCCATTCCCCCTTAAGCTAACTAAATATCAAACAGTGCCAGGGTGCCAAGTTTATTGTTTATAACAATAGCGTGTTATCTCTTCTCCAAGATTATCGCCTTTTGTACCAATTTTGACAAGTTTAAGATCCATGTCCAGTCTGGCCTCTTCTATGGCCGCTTCCACAAGTCTGACCATTCCTCCACAGCATGGAACTTCCATGTAAACGACAGTTATGGAACGGGGCTCATTAAGTTTTATTATCTCTGCGATCTTGTCTCTGTAATATTCTTTATCATCAAGCTTGGGGCAACCGATAAGACAAACTATATTTTCGCCTTTGAGGAAGGTCTGATTGAAGTTCCCGTGAGAAAAGGCTGTACAGTCAGCTGCTAAAACTATATCTGCATTCTGGAGGTACGCAGCATTTACAGGTACCAGCTTAAGTTGTACCGGCCAGTTCCCAAGTTCTGAAACCATTGGCCCACTCTCACGAACAACAGGTGAGGGATTTACCATTTCATTACCTTTGTTCAAAACCCTTGCCATAGCCCCGGGACACCCTCCGGATTGACAGCTATTTCTCTTTACTGTCTCCATATGAGCCTGAACTGCCTCTTCATCGTAGGGTTCAGCCTCCCTGGTCTCGAAAGTTATGGCCCCCTGAGGGCACTCCCCTATGCAGTCCCCAAGTCCGTCACAGTAAACATCGCTTACAAGTTTTGCCTTTCCATGTACCATCTGGATGGCACCTTCATGACATGCTTCAACACACTGTCCGCATCCGTTACACTTTGATTCATCTATCCTGATAATCTGCCTAGTCACTTTTACACTCATACTGGTTCACTCCTGATCAGTTCTTCAAGATTTCTGTTCTTGAGATAATCGATAAACTCCCTGGTCATACTTTCTATCATTCCTCCGAATATGCATGAATTGAAGGGGCATTCATTACCCTTTAAAAGACAGTATCTGGAATCCGGCGCTCCCTCAATAATTTCATATATCTCATAAAGGCTGATATCAGAGGGCGACCTGGTAAGTTCAAAGCCTCCAGATGGCCCCCTGGTAGAATAGACCAGGCCGGATTTAACTATTCTCTGGAATACCTTGGCCAGATGTGCCTCGGAAACGTTGATTCTTTTCGCTATTTCCCTGACATTCATTCTTTTGCCCGAAGAAGCCAGAAGTCCCATACCGTGCAATGCAATGGAAACTGCGTCAGATATATGAATAACTCTACTCATAGCTCCACCTCTTTTCGGTATTATGATACCTGAATACCTCAACATGTCAAGATAAGATGAAATATTTTGTATTCCATATTTCCCATAGTCTATTTTGCAGTGTATAATTAGCATATCACATAGGAGAAGGAGTGATGAAATATGAGGAAAGCTTTGGTAGCCATAGATCAGAGCGACATCAGTCAGGCTCTGATTGCTTTCGCTTTTCAATACGCTAAATCTACAGGGCTGGATCATCTTGATTTCATTCACGTTATGACCTATAAGGACATGACCGTACCTGGCTATGTTGATTACTCGGCCCATCTTGACGAAGATAAAACGAAAAATGAAATATCAGAGATGATCAAAGAGGGTCAGGCATCTTCGGGGATATCCTCAATTCCATACGAACTTGTATTGGCAGGAGGTACTCCTTACGCTGAGATAGTTGAAATGGCCGAGAAGAACAAGTACGAACTTATCATGATCGGACACAGGGGATTAAGCAATATTGAACGATTTTTCATAGGAAGCGTTGCTGCAAAGGTCGTAAGACATGCACCCTGCGATGTGCTTGTACACAGACCCAAAGAAATAGAAAAGTGATCATTATTCCAGTTGTGCTCTAAACCCTGCTTTCCGGGTCCTGGAAGAGGAGAGAGGAGAGATATTAATGAGAAAGGCTCTTGTCGCAATTGACAACAGTCAGATCAGTCGCTGCCTTATATCCTTTGCTTTCGGTTATGCTCAAAGGATGGGCCTAAATAAACTTGATTTTATACACGTTATCGAGTATAGGGATCAATCGATCCCAGGTTCTGTTGAATATTCGATAGTTCCGGATTTTGAAAAGATCAAAGAGGGACTTTTAAAGATGATCAAGGAAGCTACGCAGAAATTTCCAGACTCCCATCTCCCCCATCTTCTGACAATAAAGACCGGAAGTCCTCCTGGAGAAATAGTGAAAAAAGCAGAGGAAGATCAATGCGAGATCATACTCATAGGACATAGAGGCATGACCAACCTTGAAAGGTTTTTTATAGGCAGTGTGGCTGCAAAGGTCGTAAGGTATGCTCCATGTGATGTCCTTGTTCACAAGCCCAGAATCTGTGAATAAATGATTCAATCCCATAGAAGATCGAGATCAATACACCAGGGGACAGTCTTTTGCTGTCCCCTCTCTTTTTTACATGAGAGGGCAGTAGACTTTACCGGATCCGAACTACAAGCCCTCCTTTTTCCAGACTGAATATCCTGTCTGAGACTTTCTCCAGCCATCGATCATCATGGCTCACTATTACCATTGAAGTACCCCAATTATGTCTTGCCCTTTCCAGTGCCAGTTTAATAAGCTCTGCACTATCTGAATCTACACTTGAAGTAGGTTCATCCAGCAGAAGAACTTCGGGTCTTAATGCAAACCTGCTTGCAAGAGATACCCGCTGAGCCTCTCCCCCGGAAAGCTCAAACCATCTTCTTTTAAGGAATTGTTCAGGTTGAAGGCCCACCATTTCCAGAGCTTTTCTACCCTTGCGCTCTCTTTCTTCACCAGAAACACCACGGATCTTCAGACCATATGTAACATTTTCCATTACCGATCTTTTCAGTAAACATCCATTCTGAAGGAGTAAAGTCACCCTTCTTCTCAGGATCTCCATATCAGTAACAGCATCTCCAAGGAATTTAATATCTCCGAAGGTCGGATTTTCCAGGAAGGCCAGGATCCTCAAAAAAGTGCTTTTGCCACATCCGTTAGGTCCCGTCAGACCTACTATCTCATCCTTGTAAAGGAAAGCATGGCCTATGCGGAGCACCTCTCTACCAGAATAATAGTGCCGGATACCCTTGAGGGAATACAGAATCTTTTTCATAAAAGGGATCTCCTTCTCATAATGGATGCAATAATATTTACAGCAAAGGAAATAGCTAGAAGCACTATTCCAAGGGCCAGTCCAAGTGCAAATTCTCCTTTTCCTGTTTCAAGGGCAATGGCGGTAGTGATCGTACGGGTATGCCATTTGATATTGCCACCAAGCATCATTGATACCCCAACTTCGGATATCACTCTCCCATATGCCGTAATGGCAGCAGATATTACGGCAAAACGGGCCTCCCATATGATCCCTGCCACCAGATCTTTTCGACGTGCACCAAGGGTCATAAGGGTCTGGGTCAATTTTTCCTCCAGGCTCTCCACAGCTGTCGCTGTAAGGGATATAACAATAGGCATGGCAAGAATGAACTGACCTATGGCTATTCCTTTAAGGGAAAAAAGCAATCCCATGCTGCCCAAGGGCCCTTTTCTGGAAATGAAAGCATATACCATAAGGCCTACCACTACTGTAGGAATTGCGAGAAAGGTATCCACAATTGTTCTGATTATCCGTTTTCCGGGAAAATCTTTGCTTCCAAGGACAAAACCAAGGGGCACACCCGACAGAAGTGTAAAAAACATGGACAGGGACGAAACCTTCAACGTAACAAAAATGGCTGAATAGGTTTCCTCATTGCCCATTACAAGAAGCTTGAAGGCAGTAGAGAAAGCATGAGACATATAATCCATATTACACCTCAAAAAAAGAAAGAAAGGAGCACCCGTCATTTCCAGACTGTGCTCCTTTAAGAATACTTTACGTCATCAGGTTCGCCGGATCATTTTGCATTTGGTACAAAAAGTTGTTTGTCCATGAGTCTGAAATCAGCTATCTGTTGCTGGACCTGGGGCGAAGTGATCCAATGGATAAATTTCAGAGCAAGGTCATATTTCAGACTATCACTCCTCGTTGGATTAACAGCCATTACACTATACTGGTTTCTAAGATTCGGATCACCTTCCATGAGGATAACAAGGGGAGGATTACCTTTGTGATTAGCCTCATACTTGATGAAAGTACCCCTGTCGGTCATAGTGTAGGCTCCCCTCTCTGCAGCTATGTTTATGGTGTTAAGCATTCCCTGTCCTGTCTGAATATACCATTCTTCCCTGTCTGGTACTTCCATATCTGCACCTTCCCAGAGGGATAATTCTTTTTTATGGGTTCCCGAGTTATCCCCACGGCTGGCAAAAAGAGCCTTTTTATTCGCCATCTTGCTGAATCCTGACTTAATATCCAGTCCCTTTACTGCTCCAGGATCTGAGGCAGGACCTATTATTACGAAATCATTGAACATAATCTCTCTTCTATTAACACCGTAACCGTCAGAAACATATTTCTTCTCGGAATCTGGAGCATGGACCATAAGAACATCAACATCGCAGTTTTTTCCAAGTTCAAGAGCTTTCCCTGTTCCCACTGCGATCCACTGAATCTCGATCCCGGTATCGTTCATGAACCGAGGTGCAAGAACGTCAAGAAGACCCGTATTATCGGTACTGGTAGTTGTTGCCATCCTCAAAACCGGATGGGAGGCAAAGGCAGAAAACGATACAGCCAGAAAGAAAACAATAACAAGAAGGAACAAAGACCTTACAAAGGATTTGCGCATACTTCAAACCTCCAATAGGAATAAATAGTTTTGGAAGTCATAATGCGAACCTTTAGTTCATGGAAATATTCCTGATTCTGGGAGGTGGAACAAGGGAATCCTTTCCAATCACGGGAGGCACTGCCGTTTCCGCCAGTACCCGGCGTCCCTTAGCCATAGGTAAACCCTTAGGCCTTCGGGCTCGGATGCCTTATGATAGTCCAACAGAATATTAACATCGGTTTCCTGTAGAAACAAGGACGGGAATAGACAATATCTTTTATATTACCTCTTCTTGAAATAATAAGAGACCAGTTTCCAACAGATGGGTATTTTTCACTCTATCTTCTACCAACCGGCATAAGGTACAGTGGAACTTCCTCCTCTTCGAGATTGAGAATTTCCCTCAGTTTTTCATCATTGAAAGCTCCTATAGCTACTGTACCAATACCAAGAGAATAAGCCTGTAGATAAACATTCTGAGCAGCATGTCCTGCCTCCATATGGGCGTATCTTTCGCCTCGCTGACCATATTTTTCAGTGACCCTGTCATAGTGGGCAGAAAGGATAAGTACTGCCGGAGCACTTTTGACTGCCCCCTGGGGCGAAACCTCTTCCTTCAGGAACCTCGCCGTAACGGCACCTCCCCATGGGACAAGAGAATGAACCTGGGGAATATAGCGGTAGATTCCTCTTCCTATACCATCAACCCTTGATACCGCAAGATAAACTTCCAGAGGATAGCTGGCACCGGCAGAAGGTGCAGTTCTCTTCCTTCCATTACTATGGGATATTCCCTGGGCCGACCATAAAAGCTGTGTTATCTCTTCAAGAGAAAGGGGGGTACTGCTGTAGGTTCTTACCGATCTCCTTTTGCTCAAAGCTTCCTCGACCGAAACCCCACCCTTATATATCGGCTCTGGCAGTTCTATAATTTTCACTAGAGGATCCGGGGGTACAGAAAGTCCTGATGAAGAGGCTATACCCATGAAGGTACCTCCAAGAATGACAATAGCAATAACAAGACTAATTTCCCTTGTAAGAGATTTCATTACACCACCTCCAGAGATAAAAAACCTTCCAATTCCACTTACACTTCAGTTCTGTTCAAGATGCCTGATAAATTCCCATAGACCTTGCCTGTACTTTCCAATTGAAAGCAGGAAACCCGTATTATGGTCTCCTTCAATTTCAATAAAGATCTTCGGCTCCGGCAAATCAGTAAAAAGCCTCTCCCCAAATCTGAAAGGAATGATCTCGTCATTAGGGCTGTGGATGACAAGGGAAGGGCACCCTATCCATTTTATTTTTTCTGAAAGATCAAATCGGTGCCTCAAAAGCCATCTTACGGGCAGAAAAGGAAAATGTTCCGCAGCCACTTCAGCCATGTCAGAAAAGCTGGATTCCAGGATAATACCTCCGGGCGAATACCGGTATGCCAACTCCATTGCAACAGCTCCACCAAGGGATCTTCCAAACACTATTATATCCCCGGATGGGATATTCAGATCTCCAGTTAAATAGTTCCATGCTGCATTTCCATCTAGATAAAGAGCTTTTTCGGAAGGTTTCCCTTCACTGTTGCCATAACCTTGATAATCGACAATAAGGATATTCAGGCCAAAGTCATGAAATATGGCGAGAGAATCCAGCCTGTGGGAAATATTCCCTGCATTTCCATGGAAAAAAAGGAGAGTCTTTCCCTGCCTGCCGGAGGGAATATACCAACCATGGATCCTTACATCATCTGAAGATCTGAGCCATATATCCATGTATGGCAGCCCAATAACTGCCGGATCCCCGTGCAATCTTTTCCGGGGTTGAAAAATTAACCACCCCTGGAACAGAGATGCCAGGAGCACTATCCCAACGTAGATCGAACAGATCGCGATCAGTGTGTGCAATATGGCCTTTATCATCCTGATATTATTCCCGGAAAAGTATGACAATTTCGGACTCCCCTCCTCCGGTATAGCCTCTGCCTTATCTGGCCACTCCATGTGTCTCTGCTGAAGTTCATCTCCTTCAAGCTCTAAAACTATAGCGATGTTGATATTACGCCCTGAAAGATAGGACTTTCTTGAAGAGGGAGTAATATTCATCTGATCTACATAGATGAATCGGCACTCAGTAGACTTAAATCTTTCAAGGACCATCTTTCTGACACGTTTTCCAACATTTGCTGTCATAAATCCATTCAGGCTTTTATAGTCGCAACACTGTTCAGGATGGACCCTGCACTAAAGTTCCATTCTTACCTCATTCGGACATATCCTGTTGACACTTTTCAACCTCTTCTCCAGATACCTCACGAGGGTTGTTTTCCCTTAAACCTGGGCTCCTATGGTAAGGATACATTCATTCCAGTATTACCCCGTTGAGTGTGCCTGAATTATCCGCTCTATTTCGTAACAGGTCCTGGAATAGATTACCTTCCGCTCGTTCGTAATAATCTTCTCGTGAACTGAAAAGCGCCATCACTAAAAACGTGATGGCGCTTTGTAGTTCACATATCGCAGATTTTCTAAACAAAGGTAATTATTTCTTGAGTCTTTCGAGAACAATCCTGTAACCGTCTGCCCCGTATTCAAGGAACTTCTTAACTCTGCTTATGGTGGCAGTGCTGGCACCAGTCTGCTGAGCTATCTGAGGATAGGTATATCCTTCATCAAGAAGACGGGCTACTTCCAGTCTCTGGGCAAGTGCCCTGATTTCCCCTATTGTAGCTACATCTTCAAGAAAAGAATAAACTTCATCCACATTTTCAAGTTTTAGAATCGCCTTAACAAGTTGCTCAGTGAGATCGTCCTTCCATTTCAGTGCCATATACAGTCTCCCCCTTGTTTATCGTGCTACAATAGCGTATCTTCTCTATTGTATTGTTATAGATAATAATCCTTTCAACAAACCAAGTCAACAATTTACAGTCAATGAAAATACCTGTAATTACATTATCAGTAACATAAAAGATTTCATGGTACTGATCTCCGCCTAAGGGGTTATTTGCACTTTCCCTTAAGCTAAAGTATAATTCCGTACAGTTATACGATTTATAACTATACGGAGAAATTACTTAATGATAATAGATACTCATATTCATACATCCGAATTCTCCAGGGACAGTTCCCTACCTGCCGAAATAGCAGCTTTAAAGGCCAAAGAGACAGGTCTTGGCGGAATATGCATAACAGACCATGAGTCTATGGGAATACTCGGTATGGCTGATGATCTTACCCGCCAATATGGACTACTGGTTATTCCCGGCGTGGAGATTTTAACAGACCTTGGTGACATTATTGTTTTCGGTGCCAGTGATATCCCCTTTCGTAACGTGAAAGCAAAGGAACTCATCCGTATAGCTTCAGAACAGGGAGGAGTTACAGTAAGCGCTCATCCCTTCAGGGATAACGGCCGTGGAATGGGAAACAACATAATCAATACTCCAGGATTATCTGCCGTTGAGGTAATGAACGGCAGAACCAGATCGATCCATAACAGTATGGCATGTTCTCTTGCTGCAGAACTGGACCTCCCCTCTCTTGGCGGCAGTGACGCTCACACTATTGAAGAAGTCGGTCGATATGCCACTTTCTTCATGGATGAAATAACTTCCGTTAATGATTTCATCCGATCTATAAAAGCAGGCAAGACATCTCCTGTTGCCCGTCACGGAACCGGATTTACACATGTACCTGTCAACCCTGTTTATCTTCGATCAGCAACTCCATGCTGGACTATGGATCTCCAGCCACAGGTTTAAATAGACTGAACCTCCAACTGTAATTCTCCTCCAGTTTTCCATATCAAACTAACCCCCTTTAAAAAGGGGAAATATTATCATACAATCCTGTTATGAGATGTATATTACTTGTACTGGACGGACTCGGCGACAAAGGAATAGAAGAACTGAATGGACTTACCCCTCTCCAGGCGGCCCATACCCCCCATCTGGATGCCATTAGCGCCTCTGGTGCTAATGGCATGTATCACAGCACCTTGCAGGGAATAGCCATGCCCAGTGAAATGGCTCACTTCAGCATCTTCGGTTATGATATGAACCAATTCCCGGGGAGAGGGGTAATTGAAGCTGTAGGAGAAGGCCTTCCTCTGGATAAGGGCGACGTCGCCATACTTGCACGAACCTTTTCAGTCAGAGAAGAGAATGATTCCTTCATTCTTCATAAGGAGAAAATGGAACTTGACCGGGAAGAATGTCTTCTCCTCCAGGAAAGTATCTCCCGCTATTCTTTAAATGGCATAGACTTTTCTTTTCATCCCACAGTCGGGATAGGAGGAATACTCCTGCTTAAGGGTAGAGCTTCCCATGAGATAACCGATTCCAATCCCATCTTCGAGGAAAGACCTATTATGAAAGTACTTCCCCGGGAAGATGCTGCCAACAAGGAACTTGCACAAAAAACAGCTGACGCAGTTAATTCTTATACCTTGTGGAGTTTTGATACCCTTTCCAGACACCCTGTTAATATTTCAAGACAGGAAAAAGGTCTCTCTGCTGTTAATATAGTGGGTCTGCAAAGACCTGGAAAGCTGGGACAGATCGTTCCCTTTGAAGAAAAATGGGGTCTCAGGCCTCTTTGTATAGCTTCAGGCGCTATTTATCATGGCTTATGTTCCATACTTGGAATGAAGATAATAAAAGCAAAGGATACTGGAAACGCTTGTGAGGATCTCCTTGAAAGGCTCAAGCTGGCTAAAAGATCTGAAGATCATGATTTTATCTATGTGCATTCCAAGGCTCCGGATGAAGCCGCTCATAAAAGAGACCCCTTATTGAAACAGAGAACAATAGCGGATCTTGATAAAGCATTTAAGTTTGTTTTAGAAGAAATAATCCCCGATGAGAAAATTCTTTTTATTGTCACTTCAGACCATTCAACAGCAAGTGTCGGGACCATGATCCATTCAGGGGAAACAGTTCCCATAGTAATGAAAGGAAAATATACTCGAAAAGACAGTGTATCAGCCTTTGACGAAGTTTCCTGTTCCAGAGGCTGCCTCGGACAACTCAGAGGAAAGGAAATAATGTATATGATCCTTAATCTCATGGACCGAGGTAAACTCGCAGGTCTTATGGACAGTTCTTCAGACCAGCCCTACTCTCCAGGAAGATATACTCCGCTGAGGAGGCATTAATATGAGGACAGAACTCCTGAATATTCTTGCTGGCAAACCTGAAATGATAAATTCTTTTCCGGAATGGATGTTACCTCCAGAAACCATTGAACAATGCCTTAAAAGTAACCGTATAGCTATTGCAGAAATAGCTGGCAGGGACAGCGTAGCGGCAGTACTTGAAGCTGCAGGGGCTCTGGACTTTGAGGATATTCTTCCCACCATAGCCTACACTGGAACCGAATATGGCAGCTGGGATACCCCCTTTAGAGCCATAGAACTTCTTCGTGAAGCACCAGCCATGAAGAATATTCGTATCTTTGACCCGGTCTTTCTGGGATCACCCAATATCTGGTGGCAGCTATGCGGACGACATAATTACTCCCTTGTCAAGGACTTCGGTTTCTACACACCCTGTATCGGATGTCATCTTTATTTCCATGGCATCAGGATACCTCTGGCAAAAATCCTGAATTGCAGTACCATAATAGCAGGAGAAAGAGAGAGCCACGATGGAAGGATCAAGATCAATCAACTCGGCATTGCCCTTGATGCATATATTGAAGTTGCTGAAAAGTTTGATGTGGAACTGCTTCTTCCCCTTCGTAATGTGGATTCCGGAGATCAAGTGATAAAAATACTGGGAAACATATGGGAAGAAGGATCTGAACAGCTGGAATGTGTTCTGAGCAAAAATTATGTCGGCAGGGATGGGATCGTTCTCTATTCGGAAGATGCAATAGTCAGGTTTTTACGGGAATTCGCCCTTCCCCTTGCTGAAAAGATGATCAGAGAAAATCTAACAAACTCCAACTGACCAGACCTGTCCGATATTTTCATAATGGACCCCGAAAAGGAGTGACCTTATTGTCAGATCTGGCAAGGAACACGAGAATAATATTTTCACTGGTAATTTTTCTTTCCATGTCCGCCTGGGAAGTAAAATTTCCCAAGCGAAAACTGTCAATCTCGAAACCTCTCCGCTGGAAGATCAACTTGACCCTTGCGGGGAGCAATATTATCGTGGAAAGACTTATATCTCCTTTAGGGGCAACCGGGTTCGCTCTTTTAGCTGTATCATGGAAAACCGGTCTTTTCAATATGACCAGAAATACTCCTGTAGTAGCCTTTCTGGTCTCGGTTCTGGTTCTGGATCTGACTGTCTATTTTCAGCATGTGCTTTTTCACAAGCATCATTTTCTTAGAAAGATCCACGGGGTTCATCATACCGATATGGATCTCGACATCACATCAGGTATCCGTTTCCACCCCATGGAAATACTCTTTTCTCTCCTACTGAAGGGCGTTGTTATACTTCTTCTGGGATGTCCTCCTGTGGCAGTTCTGACTTTCGAGGTGATATTGAACGGAGCTTCACTATTTAACCATTCCAACGTCTATATCCCTTCGGATATTGACAGGTTTTTAAGACTCATCATAGTTACACCGGATATGCATCGAATCCACCATTCGGTTATAAACAGGGAGATGAACAGTAATTACGGTTTTTCTTTTTCCTGGTGGGACAGGCTTTTTGGTAATTACACTCCTGTTTCTTCAGCGGGACAGCTTAAAATGACTCTGGGGCTGCCCGATTCAAAACAGCCAGGGAACCTTCCTCTTCTGATGCTTCTAAAACTGCCTTTCATAAGAAAATGATCATTTAAGCCTTTTTTTAAACTTTCTTGCAAGAAAATAAAGGATAAGACCTATCAGGACTACCAGCAGGACAAGTTTCCAGGGAATGGTCCCTTCAGAAACAGCCCTTTTCAGAGCGTCTCCACCGGCAACATAAAGAAAAGTTCCAGGAAGCATGAAAAGCCAGGAAAAGAACACATAATTGAAAAGACTCACCCGGGTAAGGCCAAGACCGTAATTGATCAGATTGAAGGGGAAGATAGGTACCAGTCTTACTATGGCGACGATCCAGACTCCATATTTATCGGACATATCATCCAGTTTCCTGAAAGCTTCACTCCTGGACAGTTTTGCTGAAATAAAATCCCTGGCCAGATAGCGGGCGATAAGAAAAGCAAGGGTGGCTCCCAGAGTAGATGCAATGGAAACGTATACGACTCCCCGGATAGAACCGAAAAGAACACCAGCAAGGGCAGTCAGAGCACTTCCCGGGATAGCTAATACTACAGCAAGTATATAAAGACCGATAAATCCAAGGGGAGCCCATCGCCCAAGACATTCGAGATCTGCACATATATCCTGGAATTTCTCGATTCCTCCAGTAACTCGAAGAAGAATTATTACTGTCACTAAAACCGCCACCATAAGAAGTGGAAGGACATAACTTACCCGCGCTTTTTCCTGTGTAATAACATCATCTCCCTTGTCTGCAAGGGCATATCTTCCTTTTTATTTAATCAGGTAATTGAAAGACTTCTTAGTTTATTATATAACAGAACGTAGAATCCTTATAAAATACAACGTTACCCTGATTAAAATAAATTGTTCATTAATTACAAAAGGAGGTGATAGTAAATGAGAAAATTAACACTCACAATGCTGATGCTTTTGATCGCCATTTGCATATTCCCTCTCCAAAGTGCCATTTCCAGTGAAAAAGGGGGGCTCCTGGAAGCGAATTGGGATTCCATCCTGCAAAAAAGCAATGGCCAGACCATTAACATGTATATGTGGGGCGGAAATAACGGCACCAATCTTTATATAGATGAATGGATAGCACCCCGTATGAAGAAAGAATATGGCATAACCATTCGCAGGATACCGGTAACGGATATCAGGCAGATAATCAACAAGCTTCTTACTGAGAAAGCGATGAAAAAACTCGAAGGAAGCGCTGACATAATCTGGATCAATGGTGAAAATTTCAAACTTGCAAGGGAAAATGATCTTCTTTTTGGACCCTTCACTGGAAAACTGCCCAATTACCTCAAATATGTCGACATGGCAGCAGAAGATCTGAACTTTGATTTCAATTATCCTACTGACGGGTATGAAGCTCCCTGGGGAAAAGCCCAGTTTATTTTTGTTTATGACAGTAACAATATCCAGATCCCCCCGAAATCGATTGGGGAACTGGGACGATGGATCAGGGAACATCCTGGACGATTCACCTACCCCGCCCCTCCGGACTTTACCGGCAGTTCCTTTGTACGACACGTTCTCCTGGAAGAGTATGGAGGGTATAAAAGATACCAGGAAAAGAAACAA
Source organism: Acetomicrobium hydrogeniformans (assembly GCA_016841745.1). Classification (GTDB taxonomy): domain Bacteria; phylum Synergistota; class Synergistia; order Synergistales; family JAFGMB01; genus JAENYO01. Next base: position 459,156 of record JAENYO010000002.1, on the reverse strand, counting down.
CAGGGTATCCTGGATAATAGCAACGAAAAGGCATGGAACTTCCTTAATGATATAAAGCCATATTTATGGCGGAAGGGCACGACCTACCCGGATGGGATAGGAGTCCTGGACCAGCTATACGCTAATGGAGAGGTATGGATCACCATGAATTACAATCCTCTGCATGCCCTCAACCAGATAAATAATGGCCTCTTTCCAGACTCTTCCAGAACCTTTGTTCTGGAAGGAGGAACCTTTTCAAATACCCATTACCTGGCCATACCCTTCAATTCAACAAAAAGAGAGGGAGCAATGGTAGCGATAGATCTGTTCCTTTCCCCGGAAGCCCAGATAGAAAAATTCAAACCTGGTGTCTGGGGAGACGGTATGGTAGTAGACACTTCCAGAATTACGATAAAGCAGAAGGAACTTCTGGAAACCATAGACCTGGGACAGTCTGTAATCGCCCCTCAAATACTGCAAAATTACGGCGTCCCCGAATTTTCATCAGATTATATTGATTCTTTGGAAAAAGAATGGTTAGAAAATGTTGGGAAAAAATAAACCACTTTTTCTCCTGGTACCGGCTCTTACATCTCTGGGCTTTCTTTTTTTCGGGGGAATAATCTACGGTGTCATCCAGAGTCTGGGATTAGCTCCCCTGGCAGGAGATCCGGATTTTACTTTTGCCTATTACCTGGACCTTCTTGGATCCTTTGATTTTTGGAGATCCTTTTCACTAACCCTGAGAATAGCCTTTATCTCTACTGTTTTATCAGGGTTACTGGCGATTTTCGTCCTATACTGTCTTTTCCTGATACGAATAAACAGCAAAAGAGACAGAAGTGTCTATTTCCAGAGATTGTTTCAGATACCTATGGTTTTCCCGTATATCGTTGCTGCCTACATGATATTTCTTATATTTATCCAGAGCGGATGGATAGCACGGATACTCTTCAGAACGGGATTAATAACAGAAATGTCCAGTTTCCCTGTCATGACCAACGAATCCTTCGGTTGGGGGATCATTATTGCTTATGTATGGAAAACAAGTCCATTCCTTGTCCTGCTCCTTTATCCGGTAATACTGAGAATCGAATATAGCTGGGTAGAGACAGCCAGAGTCCTTGGTGCGAACAGCTTCAGGACCTTCAGGGAAATAGTCTTTCCCATAATGATAACACCCCTTGAAACTGGCTGTTTTATCATATTTGCCTACACCTTTGGAGCCTATGAAGTCCCATTTATTCTTGGAGTCACCTATCCCAAAGTGCTTTCCGTATCCTCATACGAAATATACAGCAGAGGAGACCTTTCCGGTCAGCCGACAGCAATGGCGGTAAACATACTTATCCTTCTTACAATACTTATGACAGGCTTCTTATACTCCTTCATCAGAAAAACACATCCCTTGAAGAGGATCGTCAAGTAATGAAAAGGGTATTCATGCTCATGCTTTTTATCGTATTCGGTCTTTTTCTGATCGCAGGAATCTTTCCCATACTCTATCTTTTTATGCTGAGTTTTTCAGGGGGATGGTCCTGGCCTGACATCCTGCCTTCAGAATTTTCACTTAGAGCATGGAAATATGTTCTGGGTACAGCTTCAGGAACCTGGCACTCCATAGGAGTTAGTCTTCATATAGCTGTTGTAGTTACTATAATCAATGCTGTAATTGCTATCCCTGCTGGAGATGCCCTCGGCAGGTACAAGTTCCCCTTTAAAGGTGTCCTGGAAATTATATTAATGCTTCCCATACTGGTCCCCCCTATTGTTATTTTGATGGGGCTCCACAGAACATTTATCACCCTGGGACTGACAGAAAAACTTTCTGGAGTTGTCCTGGCCCATATGCTGCCAACTCTACCCTATATGATCAGGGCAACAACAATAAGTTTTTCCAGGTTGGGTTTTGAATGGGAAGAACAGGCAAAAACACTTGGGGCAGGAAGGATCAGAAGGTTTGCCCATGTCGTATTCCCTTTCCTGCTTCCCGGTATTATTGTTGGTTCTGCTTTGACCATTCTGATCTCTATGAGCCAGTACGTTATCACCCTGTTGATAGGAGGAGGTCAGGTAATCACCCTTACTATGAGAATGTTCCCTTATATTAACGGAGGAGATCAGGGCACAGGAGCAGCCTATTCAATACTTTTTGCCCTCGTAGCCATGGGGTTAATGGTTCTCCTTGATGTATTTCTGAACCGACTATACAGAGAAAAGAGGATGTAATCATAGCTGATATAGGAATATTCAATTTAAAGAAATCATATGCTCCTTTCATGGACTTTCACCTTTATATTCAAAATCTCCAGGTAAAACATGGGGAATTTTTTGGACTCATCGGAGAATCCGGGTGTGGCAAGACTACTCTGCTGAAGATCCTTGCTGGACTTCTACCGGTGAATGAAGGTTCCCTTCTACAGAATGGGAGGGACATCACCGGAATACCGGCGGAAAAAAGATCGCTCGGTATGGTTTTTCAACAGGACAGGCTTTTCCCCTACATGAATATAGAGAAGAATGTAGCCTTCGGGTTGAAAATGAAGGGGGTCCCAAGATCGAAGAGGATCACCCGGGCTCGCGATATGCTTTCATCAGTGGGCCTTAAGGATCTTGGAGAACGTTTCCCCTTGGAATTAAGCGGCGGTCAACGTCAACGAGTTGCTATTGCAAGAGCAATGGTAACCAATCCCCCGATACTGCTCATGGATGAGCCCTTCAGCGCTCTTGATCCAAATCTTCGCAAAGAGATGCGTGAACTCGTACTGGACATTCACAAAAAGTACAGTATGACCATCATTTTTGTAACCCATGACAGGGAAGAAGCCTTTATGATGTTCGATCGCATGTCCATAATGAGAAATGGCAATGTAGTGGAAACAGGAACACCTCGAAGTCTTTATGAAAAACCATCCAGACTTTACACAGCCCGGTTTTTAGGAATACCGAATATACTATCCGGAAGAACAGAAAAGGGGCTCTTTCTCACACTGGAAGGATTGGAGCTTTCCATGGAAAAACATGAGGGAGAAAGAGAAGGAGAACTGATTATTCGTCCCGAGTCACTCGAAATAACACAATTCCACCCTGAAGACAGATTTGCTTTCAGAGCAATTCTTGAGAAAACCCGATTCAGACAGGGAATGGTCCATTGTAAAATCACGACACACCGTGGACTCATCCTGGAAACCCTAGAGAAAAACAATGGTGAGCTGGAGGGCCTGACAGGAAAAGAAGTTTACGTAAGTTATTCTCCCACAGACCTGGTTTTCCTCGAAAATGAAAGGGAGGTTAGAGAATGCTCGACACTTATGCCAGAAAAGTGATTCAACCGCAGGTACAAAGAGTGGCAGATCTTTGTATAACAATTAACCTGAAAGCAGATCAGGTAACACTGGGAGCCTTTCTTCTCGGCATTCTGTCATCTCTTCTTGTCGTTTTAAATTTTCCCTTTACAGGTGTAACTCTTCTCTGGATATCAGGATTTCTTGACGCGGTGGATGGGACGATCGCAAGGACCCGGAGATCCTCATCTCAATGGGGAACAGTTCTGGATATAACAGGTGACCGCCTGGTCGAGACAGCCATTATCCTGGCCCTGGCCATACGGTTTCCTGATTCCAGAATGGCCCTTCTGATCCTTATTTCTACGATACTTTTTTCTATGACGGTTTTTCTGACAGTCGGGGCCCTTTCACCAAAAAGATCAGAAAAATCCTTTTATTATCAGGCTGGCCTGGCAGAGAGAACAGAGGGCTTTATTTTATTCTCCCTCATGATAATTTTTTCAAGATATCTCTCATTATTAACCCTGTTTTTTGCTTTTCTGGTCATTATCACAGGAATACAGAGAATGGCCGAAGCTTACTGTCTTTTGAAGGGCTGATATCCACCAGGGGAACCTTAAAATTTTTCTTATCTTCTGCTTTTCTGGTCAAATCTGTAAAAAAAGATATAATTCTAAATAGTAGATAAAGAACACTCTGACGTATTCAATCGTTTTTTCATCAACTGACAGGTCCGATGATGCTAATCCGGGATTATTATTGTCCGAAGAATTCTTCTGTATCTCCCAAAAGGTAACAGAAAGGGAAAGGAGTAGAAAATGGAAGATCTTTGTCATCCCATGCCCATGGATACTTACAATAAGAACCTCTTGAAAAATGTACATCCGGAGAACTGGCAAAATCCTGTACCTGCCGGGACATATGATCTTGTTGTTATCGGAGCAGGATCAGCTGGACTGGTTGCTGCAATAGGTGGAGCCAGACTTGGAGCAAAAACGGCTCTGGTTGAAAAAACATTTCTGGGAGGAGACTGCCTGAATTATGGATGTGTGCCCTCAAAACTGCTTATTCGGAGTTCCAGACTGTTAAGGGAGATACGGAATTCGGATCGATTCGGGATCAGGGTTTCTGATTTCCAGGTTGATTTTCAGGATGTCATGGCCAGACTTCGCCAGGTAAGATCTAAGATCAGTGAACATGATTCGGCTGAAAGAATTGTAAAAGAAGGGATTCACCTTTTTTTCGGTAAGGGGCACTTCACTTCCGGGAATAGTCTTTCCGTTGAAGACAGGGTTCTTAAATTTAAGAGAGCAATTATCACCAGTGGGGCCACAACCTTCATTCCTCCTGTAGAAGGAATTGACATCTGCGGATATGTAACGAACGAAAGTATTTTCAATATCCCGGAAATCCCCGAAACACTCATGATACTGGGAGGAGGCCCCCTGGGATGCGAACTGGCCCTTGCTTTCTCCAGACTGGGAAGCAAGGTTACCATCATCCAGCGAGGACACCAGTTCCTTCCAAAGGAAGACCCCGATGCAGCGTCTATAGTAGCTGAGATATTCATCGAGGAAGGGATCGACGTAATGTTTAACTCCCAATTAAAAACAATAAGGGTCAGGGATGGCTTCAAAGAGGCCCTGATACAAACAGAGGGAGAAGGAGAAAAAACCTGTAGAGTAAGCGAATTTCTTATTGCTACAGGAAGGACCCCGGACCTTGAAGATCTGGACCTGGAGGTAGCAGGAGTTGAATATGACAAAAGAAATGGGATAAAGGTAAAAGATGATCTTCAAACAACAAACCCCAGGATCTATGCTGCAGGAGATTCCTGTATGAAGTATAAATTTACCCATACCGCCGATGCCAGTGCCAGGATAGCCCTTCAGAACGCACTTTTTGCAGGAAAGAGGAAGGTCAGTTCTCTCTGTATCCCCTGGTGCACATATGTTGACCCTGAGATAGCCCATGTAGGTATGTATGAAAGGGATGCAACGGAAAGGGGCCTTGATTTTGATTCCATAAAAGTTTCTCTGACTGAAATTGACAGAGCCCTCCTTGAAGGAGATGAAAGGGGTTTTTTAAAGATTATCTTTGGGGAAAAAAATGGGAAGATCCTTGGGGCAACTCTTGTAGCCAATCATGCTGGAGATATGATCAGTGAAATCGGAACAGCCATAAAGGCTGGCTTGACTATTGGAAAACTTTCAGAGATCATCCATCCCTACCCTACACAGACAGAGATATTCAAAAGAGCTGGAGATATTTATAATGCTAGAAGGCTTACTCCCTGGGTCACAAAACTTCTAAAGTGCTGGCTGTGGTTACGCAGATAAACAGATGGGGAAAGCCTGGCAGGCTTCCCCCATCTGTTCTGGAACCTGGTTTCTCCCTGTTATGGTATCAGAACTGTATCGATAACATGGATCATTCCGTTTTTGGTAGTAATATCAGGTTGAATAACAAAGGCATTGTTTATGCGGATCTTCGCGGGAGAATAACTGACACTGAGCATCTTTTCATTCACTGTTTTGAGTTCATGCACCCCTCTGAACATCGGAGAGATAATTCTCCTGTTTATGATCACATGATATGTAAGGATCGCTTTAAGTTGATCAACGTTCTCCGGAAGGAGCAGATTTTCTACCGTTCCTTCAGGTAACTTAGAAAAAGCTTCGTCAGTTGGAGCAAAAACGGTATAGGAATTCTGCTCTCTCATAAGACCTTCAAATCCTGCAGCTTTAATGGCAGTTACAAGAATTGTGAAATCTCCAGCTCTCTGGGCTGTGGTTACAATATCATATCTGGATACTGTACCCCAGGTTTTCTCCTCTGCCATAGCTGAAATTGAGATAACGGAGAAAAGAAGGACGATAACAAGAATATACATAATCAATTTTCCTGATCTTTTCATTCAGGTTTCCCTCCTTATTTAGATAGACACTGTATCACAGTGGCAATATTACATCTAGCAAAAGAAGATGTCAAATTAACCATAAGATAATTATGATATTTAACAGGGGATTTTATTATTTGAAAACGTATGCAGGGAACTCCAGGAGTGGATGACTAGATTCACAGAAGGGAAACAATAAAGGTGTGATGTGTCAGAGGAATCAAAAGTTTTCAATCAATACTCTCTATTCATTAACTTGTTATTCATACATTCCTCAACGACACAATGGAGGCCTTCACCCTGGCGAGCCGGTCTGAAACAGGCATTACAGGAAATGCATGTTGCTGTTCTCAGGTCCCCTGATCTCCATCGATTGACCAGAAACGGCTCCCGTATAAATGGTCTGGAAAGGGCAATATAGTCAACCATACCATTTCTTACAAGATTATCAGCCACAGAGAAAGATCTGATACCTCCTACAAGGATCAGAGGCACATGTACTTTCTTTTTATATTGAACCGCAGCTTCCCGGTAATAGACTTCATCTTCCTGAAGTTCAAGGGTCAGGGTTCTGCTAGCCTTGTATCGGCTGCCCTCATTGACTGTACCGCCACTCATTTCAATAGCTTCTATCCCGGCATCTTCGAGAAGCATACAGACCTTCACCATTTCATCCACCGTAAGTCCACCTTCAAGGTAATCCTGGGAATTGATCTTTATCATTAACGGATAATCTTTCCCGACAGCCCTCCTTACGGCATTCAGGACTTCAAGAACTATCCTTACCCTGTTCTCAAGGCATCCTCCATATGCATCTGTTCGCCTGTTATAGAATGGAGACAGGAACTGGCTTAAAAGATAACCGTGGGCAGCATGAATCTGAACAGCATCAAAACCAGCGGTTTTCGCTCTCAGTGCAGCCTTGCCAAAGGATAAGACAGTTTCAGCAATATCATTTTCAGACATTTCTCTGCAGGAAAAACCCCTGGTTTCATCCGGAACAGAGGGCCCCAGGGTTTCAAGACCAGTGATCTTGATAGCACCATGACATCCGCCATGGGCCAGCTGAACAGCTATCTTCCCTCCTTCCCGGTGAACAGCATCGGCCATTTCGATAAGATCAGGAAGAAGTTTATCGTCGTAAATCCCAAGCTGCCTGAGACTGGCCTGCCCCTCCCTGCTGACATAAGCATGTCCTGAAATGATAAGACCGACTCCCCCCATGGCAAGCTCTGCCATGAGATCGATAAGCCTGGAGGTACAAGAACCATCCTCATTTGCAAGACCCTCCCACGTGGCAGATCTTACAAAACGGTTTTTTAGCACCAGACCCCGCATTTCAGTCGACTCGAACAGCATGGCCACACACCTCCATGGCAATAATATACCACACTGATGAGGCAAATTGAAGAGTGGTTAAATTCTTTTATCCTGGGAAAAAACACTGATTGATCATAACGCCCTTTTCAGGACTCATCGACCAATTGTATGACCTCGTCTCCTCTGCAGATATGCCCTCCCTCCAGTACCCTGCAGAAGACTCCCTTCCTTGGCATGATGCAGTCTCCTATCGTTTTATATATTTCACATCTGGAATGACATTCTTTCCCGATCTGGGTAACTTCAAGAAGACATTCTCCTATTCTCAGGCGATCTCCCACTGGAACTGAGGATACATCGAAACCCTCAACCGTGATATTTTCAGCAAAGCTTCCGGGTATCAAGCCGGGCATTTTTTCAGAAGCCTCTCTTATGTCTTCCGCATTGAGCAGGCTGACCTGACGATGGGCAAAACCGGCATGGGCATCCCCTTCCAGCCCCAATTCAGGGACCAGTCTAGCCTTACCCACATCTTTTTTCGAAGTTCCCTTTTTTTCAGAAACACATACAGCAACAACTCTTCCAGACATTCTAAACCTCCAGTCTTTGATCTAAAGTGTAAAGATCTGCAAAATACCAAGGTGTTCCAATACTATATTTATCCCTATAAGTATCAGGACCAGACCTCCAATGACTTCCATCTTCCCTGTTCTGTTATCTCCGCATAATCTTCTGGAAAGCCTTAATCCGATAAATGAAAGAGAAAAGGTTATCAGCCCTATAACAGCTACAGTAGTAAAGACATCTATCTTCATACCTATAAAACTGACACCTACAGCCAGGGCATCAATACTTGTACCAATAGAAAGGGCCAGTAAATATTTACCCCTTGTTGGATCCCCAGGCAGGACAGAACATCCTTTCTTTGCAGCGAGCCCTTCCTTGATCATCTTCCCACCAACGATTGAGAGAAGGATAAAACCCAGCCAATGATCCACAGGCTCAATAAGAAAGAGAAATCGCTCTGCAGCAAACCATCCGATGAGGGGCATCAATGCCTGAAAAAGGCCGAAACTGAGAGCCACCCTTAATGATCTGATCATGGAAACCCCGGGAACACAAACTGGTATGGTACAGGAAACAGCAAGAGCATCCATAGAAAGGCTGACACCAAGGATAAAGGCAAGACTATTTATCATATATAACCTCCATTAATGATTTCAGCTGATAAAAAAACGAGACTTCAGCATGGACTTACCACGCTAAAAGTCTCGTTAATTGGCATAAATACCAACGGCAGAACCAGGTGAAATTCACCAGCATGTTGACCCTGCCTGACTAACTACTCCCTTTTAGTCCGTATGAAATTGACATTTTGGATTAATTCGTGTTGATTTTACCATAGAAAATATATTTGTGGTTATAATTCAATAATAGGACAATGGATCAATCCAGGGGAGGAATTCTAATGGACAATAACAACAATAGTGTAAAGGTTGCAGTAATTCAGGCCGCTCCGGTAATCATGGACAAAAAAGCCACCATCGCAAAAGCCCTTGATCTAATGAAGAAAGCAGCGGAAAAAGGGGCAAAGATAATACTGTTTCCAGAAGCCTTCATTCCTGCTTATCCCAGAGGACTTTCCTTTGGTACCGTTATTGGAAGCCGGGATCCTCGGGGGAGAAAGGATTTTTTCAGATACTTCGATAATTCTGTAAGTGTCCCGGGAGACACAACTGAAATTCTTGGAAAGGCTGCAAGGCAATATGGGGTTCACCTTGTGATGGGGATAATAGAAAGAGAAGGGGGCACCCTTTACTGCACTATACTCTATTTTGGACCTGACGGCCGGCTCCTGGGGAAACACCGAAAACTCAAACCAACGGGAAGCGAAAGGATAGTGTGGGGAGAAGGAGATGGGAGCACTCTGACTGTTATAGACACCCCCTACGGGAAAATGGGGGGACTTATCTGCTGGGAAAATTACATGCCACTGGCAAGAACTGCAATATACGGCAAAGGTACTGTAATATACCTGGCACCAACGGCAGATTCAAGGGAAGAATGGCAATCTACCGTACGCCATATAGCTCTGGAAGGAAGGTGTTTTGTCCTCTCCTGCAACCAGTATGTTTCTAAAGACATGTATCCCAAGGACCTGGAATTCTACTCAGATCTTGAATCCCAGCCGGACCATATGTGCCCGGGTGGAAGTGCTATAATCGACCCTCTTGGGAAATATGTTGTAGAACCTGTTTATAACAGGGAAGAGATCCTGATAGCTGATCTTGACCTGACACTTATTCCCCAGAGCCGCTTTGATTTTGATGTAATGGGCCATTATGCAAGACCGGATGTACTTCAGCTTATTGTAAATGAATCTAAAAAAGACTCACTGATTTCCGTAGACTAGCAGTCACCAGGATTTCGACACGCAAGGCAGGGCAGGTAATATCCGGCCCTGCCTTGCGTGTTTCAAAAGATCAGTTTTAGTGAAGCAAAAAATGCAAGCACCTGCACCAGAAAATCAAATTTACGCTGCGGGATATATCTGAGAACCCTTATCCCAAGGATAAATCCTGAAATTACGAAAGGGAAAAGTAAAATATCAAGCTTAAGGACTTCTCCGCTCAGAATACCCAGATCAAGATAAAAGGGCACTTTCATCCAGTTAATGAAAAGGAAAAATCCCGCTGACGTAGCAACAAACTGAGTTTTGGGAAAACGGTTCAGAACCAGATAAAGAGCAGTTAGAGGACCTGCTGCATGTGCTATGGTGGCGATGGTACCCATGATCAATCCGAAAAAGGTTGAGACCAGGGGTTTTTCTACATGTCCAGGATCATACTTCTTCGAATACCCTGAAAACCTGCTGCCGGATATCTGAATCAGCTGTTTGAGTATCAACATGCCAAGAACAATAAACCCTATCAGGGGTTTTAAGTCCTCACTGCTCATTCTTCCCATAAGCATATATCCTGCAAATACACCGCAAAAAGCAGAGGGAAGAATAAATTTCATATGGTTAAGATTGATTTTCCTGAAAAAGTACCCCGTAGTTAACAGGTCGGCGAACATAAGTAAAGGGAGAACGACTCCTACAGCGGTTTTTGCCGGAAGGACACCAACACTTACCGGTACAATGAAGATAATTGCACCAGGGAGGGCGCTCTTTGAGAATCCGACAAAGACTGCACAAAAGGCAAGCAGGGACATTCCAACCATGTCAAGACTATAAAATGCAAGGATATTCTCAATATAACCCAATCAGGACCAACCTTTGCAGAAAGTAATGATAACGTTTATACAACAGATGAAAATATTTTTTCTTTTATGAATATGAAAACCATGGCCAAAAAGGCTCCAAGAAGGTCAGAAATCAGGTCAAGAGAAGTGTTGATATAACCCCCTACCCCAGTTTCACCCACCAGTACGGATACGAAAAATTCGACTATCTCATTTAACGCACCAACACCAAGGCCGGCCATTATAACAACAACTGAAAGGGCTATCCATCTGTGCGGATTCCTTAATAGAGGCTTTATAAGGTAATACATCGCAAGGGTGGCCCCTGCAAATCCTGTAATGTGAACAAACTGATCGTACTTGAATATAAGATAGGGTTCACCCACAATATCAAAGATCATAAATTCATAGAGTTTTTCTCCGCCTATGATCAGGCCACCCCCACACATGTGGGCCAGGGACCATAAGGAAAGAACCCATAGCAGGAAGTCAGGATAAAAGACTCTCCTGTTAGTCAATATTATCAGGATCATAAAAAAAAGGGTAACACCTATGTAGGTTAGAAATTCATAATTTGCCCTTGAAGCAAAAACAACTGTAAAAACAGCCAGAACGGTAATGTTAAATAACAGTATGGGAAACTGCCCTTTGCGCATTCCGAAATAATCCGTCAATAAATGCTCCTCCCTCTTTTTATGATGGATCCAGAAGTGTTTACCGGCTCTGGAGTAAGAATATGATCATTAAACGATCAGAGAATCATCGTGTTTCCTGAAATCGATACAGCTGGTCCTTACCAAAAGCCTGATTCTGATCTTCACTACCAGAAAATAATACCATAGAGGATAAAACACCTTTACATTTTGGTATAATGCTTCAGGAAATAGACCAAAAGAGAGACAGAGTACATGAAACTTTCCTGGAGGAATTCCCTTTGTTCAAACCCGCGAGCCGCTCCACCCTTTATGAAAATGTTATGACCCAGATCATATCTGCTATAAAGAATGGATCATGGCAACCGGGAAGCAAGATGGACGGCGAACTGGCCCTTGCCGAGCAGTTCCAGATAAGCAGAAGCAGCATAAGGGAAGCAATGAAAGCTTTATCTGTTTATAAGATTATCGAATCCAGGCCGGGTCATGGAACCGTAATCGCTCCAGATGCCATTCGAAGGATCGCGAATAATGAACTGGTTCATTCTTTGACTGAAGATGTTTCTATTGTAGAAAAGATGGAACTCAGAGTCCTTATGGAAACCCAGATGGTGGAATGGGTGACAGAAAATGCTACCCTCGAAGATCTGGATAGCCTGGAGAATATCATCAATAATGATATTCAGAATATAGATAAACTACAAGAAACAATTCTCCAGACACGCACGAAATTCCATGACAGGCTTGCAGAGATCGCCGGTAACGGGATAATGATAAGACTTATTCGCTCAATTCGTGCAGAACTTGAGGCTCACAGACATAATTATCTTGTACTTCCGGAACAGCACTGGAACAAAATGATGGAGGAGCATCGGGCTATTCTCAAGCACATAAGGTCCAGGAATGTTAAAAAAGCAAGAGAAGCAATGGTTAAACATCTGCTTCAGGATATGGAAGATATCATGGGCTCTTCCAGATCTGCAATTCATCTGGAAGACACCCTGCTGCACATGTAAATTAACATCACCATTTCCCTTCAGGGGGTAGGACATCTAAACTTCTCCTTGGTATACGCCCTGACTGAATTCTAATTTCCTTAAAATGCATCTTCAATTGCGCCAATTTCAGCCCATTACCAGAAAGGTATTTAAGGTCACATTTTATTCAATAACAATATCTCCTCTGAAATTCTATGATCGGCAAAATCAGAATTCTGATTCATTTTTCCAATTCTCCCGTTGGTGATAACAAAATAAGGATACCTCCAAGCACCTTTTCGACCAGGTATTTGGAGGTATCCTTATAGAATTTAAGTTCTACAATCTAAAGATATCTACGAAACCATTTTTACGATCTCTTCGATAGAGAGGTTCGCTATATCAAGGCTTTCAAGGTTAGTCCCTTTTTCTACATAATCCGTATCATGGAGGAAAGAAGCTACTTTCACTGCAAGTTCGGCTATTGGAACTTCCATACCAGCTTTCTTTGCAAGCTGAAGGGCAGGAACAACAACACCGGGAACATCCTCCGTAATGTAACGGCCTTTGATATTCTGACCAACAAGATCTTTATAGGGTGAATCATCGCTGTTTACAAAATCATAGATGGTTTCAGTATCATTATGTCCATAATACATCTTGAGTTGGGAAAGGCAATCCTGCAGTTTGAGCCCAAGCTTTGCTCCTATGGCCATGCGCTCCTCATCCATCTTCATCATCTTTTCAGAAAGAACCGGAGTAATTCCATCCATATAGTGCATATAGGTCTTTCCGTTCTTCTCTATTTCGCCGTAGTTGAAAAGGACCGGGAATGGATGAAGTATATAGTTGACATTATCAAGGTCTACTTCGAGAAGGTTTTCAGCAGGAAGATATTTCACGTAACCCTCAAAAACATCATTAAGGACTCCGCACATCTCTGCATTTTTGGACTGGGGAGAAGTTCCCATCTTCATCTCAAATTTTCTCTTGAAGATCATGACTGTATTATAGGTATCTATCCTGCAGGCATAGGGCATGGAAGCAGTTTCAGATATGGTGATATCCTTTACTACTCCTGCATCTTTCATCATTTTCCTTAAACGGAACCCGGCAAAGTTTCCTGGTACTACAACAATATTCTGTCCGTCCTTGAGATGGGGGATCATTTTCCTGAAAATAGGTTCATGGGCAAAGGAAGGAACAATCACCAGAAGAAAATCGGCTCCATCCATGGCCTCTTCGATATCCATGGTAACTCCGGCAAGTTTACCGCCTATCTGAATATCACCTTCAAGGTACATTTCCTTTTCTTCCCTCAGTTTCAGATAATCTTCCGTAGACTCAAGGGGTTCCCACATCATTACAGGATGACCCTTGGCTGCTATCTGGGCACACCAGGCTCTGGCTCCATTACCACTTCCGAGAACTGCAAATTTGTGTTCTTGAGACATATTACCAACCTACCCTTCATATAAATTTAAGTTTACTGAAGCTGTGGCTCTTAGCAGGGTTCAAGAGTCGATATTAAAAGGTCTAAATCAATGATCTGGTAATCATCAAGGGTTGAATCTGGAGCAGTCCCCCAATCGACCCGCTTCAGCCTGTAATATGCATCTTCAACAAAGAACAGGTCTCTTGAATTGACCTCTGAAACCAGATCATGGAGAACGACCGAGCGAAACGGATTTCTAACAAGCCTTGCATTTCCAGATAAAGGATGTGCAATTAGTCTCATTCCCCTTTGAACTCTATCTCTTGCTTCTTCGATGACTTCAAGAGAAGTACCTTCAACCCTGAGAGTATCAGGGTATTGTTCCCAGACCATGGGATTATTTGAAATTATCAACATATCCCCTACCTCCACCAGCCTCAAATATGGTTAAAACACTGTCTGCTCTGTTATATCACTGGATAAAGCACTCAAGGCCTTAAGAATCAGGTTTTTTCGAATATTAAATTCCTCTCCCGGATCTTCTCCTGGAGCACCTGTTGGATGAGGAATAGCTACTCCACGAACAATACGATTAGCTCCAACTGTCAATGCTATGGGGGGAACCGCCGTGATCAGAACGGCGGGAAGCCCAACCCTTTCAATTTCTCTTGCAAGCGTTGCACCGCAACGGGTTCCAGTTCCTCAGGTGGATGTAAGGATAATGCCTTCAACTCCTGCCTCAATAAGCATTTCTCCAATTTCCCTTCCATATCGTTCAGCGGAATTGACTGCTGTAACATTTCCTACCGTCACAGGATAATATCCGTATAGTTCCCGGAAAGCACCTTCCTTTTCACAGGCCCTGGCTGCATCAAGAGGCAAAACCCTGTTAGGATCGTCGTTGGCAGCTACCGGATCATAACCTCCATGAGCAACTTCATACTTAACAGTCTGGAGATTATCAAGATCGCCAATAAAGTATTTGCACCATTTCGATGCATTGTGAGCTTCAATATGATCAGGATTTCCCTCAGGGACTACCCCACCTTCAGTACCAATTGCGATTAAAGCCGTTGATAGATCCTTAACTGGTGGCGCCGGAGGAACATGGTCAAATACAGGCATGGGTAGTTCAGTTACGAAAGATTCTCCCCTGACTTTTTTAAGAAGCATATCAACAGCTCTCCGGGAACCCCTTTTTTCCTCACGAACATTTATTCTGATTCCTCTCGGAAGATATCCTTCCTCTTCAGGTAACCCTATAGGTTCATGATTCAGGAGTTTGTCCGCAAAATGAACCATTTTGGGAATAACACTTCTCATATCCCGAGCAGAATCTCCAGCTTCGATTATGTAGATATCTTTTTTGGCAAGATCAACTCCAGGGTTTACAGGATGCATGGCTGTAATAACAGGAATTCCAAGCTCCTTCTGGATTAACTTACATAACATTCCGCATGATGTACCATATCTGCCTGCACCAAAAGCAGGTCCAGCTATGAATAGATCAGGAGATACTTCTTTAACCCAGTCTAATACCTTCAGACCCGCTTCCTCAAGGTTTTCAGCAGCATAATTATCACCACAAATGATCGTTTTCACTATGCTATAACGACCTTCAGAAACCTTTTCAAGCTGGGCTCCTATCCCGACAGGACCATCCTTGATAAGAGGTTGGATATCCGCTTTTTCTTCTCCGCCCAACTGGCCAAAGAACTGATTTATGTAATGGACAACAGTAATTTTTTTCATTTTAATTTCCCCCTTGCCGATCAGATAGCTACCGTCTTCAGATTTTCCATCCCAAGTTCATTGGTCGAACCCATTACTCCAGCTATCTCCATTTCGATTGAACCATCTGGCTTCAGGCTACCCGTGTGCCCTCCGGTTATGATATCAACACACTCCAGATGCCCTATGGTTTCGCTCATTGGAGGCAACACCACTTTATGATTACCATTACCGTTAGTTACAACTGCATCTGCTTCCGGAGTAACATCTGCAAGCCCTGGTGAAGCACCATCCGACCCGGCATATTCGTCTGTCACGAGAACTGTTTTTATTCCATTTTTTTCAAAAAGACGGGTTAGTATCATAAGATCTGCCTCAGGGTTTCCCCCTCCATCTTCGGACACTATGGCTCCCTCTGCTCCAACCATTTCTGCTAGCTTGAGAACCTGATTCCCTATTCTTTCCTTCTCGTGCAACGCAGTCCTGACAGGAGCAATAATTACTCCCATCAAATTAAGGGTTTTCCCGTGTTCACTTAACAGATCCTCTATTATTGGATTATTCTGATGATGATAAGTCGTATGTTTATGACAGGGGGCAGCACAGTTACCACTTAAAACAGCACCATCCATAAGTTCGGTCGGATAAACAAGCATGGGAAGACATCCCTGAGCATTTAATCCATAAATATAATTATCATGAAGCAAGCCCTGTGCAATTACCTGACAGACATACACTATCTTCGGCAGATCAGGATATCTGGTCACCAATTCCGGAATTTCGTTCACGGGATACCTAACCTCCTGATCAAAAGAGGCGGTTTTACCTGCCATCCCGAGGTAATGCGCAGCCTTAAAACCTGCGATCCTCACTGCTCTCTCATGTTCATGTTTACCAAGGCCATCTACCGGGTCAATAACCAGGACTACATTAAGGTTGCTGGAAAAAACGCTATATTCTGAACCAGGACCGGACATATCAATAAGCCCTTCCTGAAAATTGATTATCTTTCCGGAAGTAACCACTCCTACGCCTTCAAGAACAATGGTCGTTCCTTTACCGGATACATAATCCGCATCAGAAAAGATTCCAGGAAAAGTATCAACTCCCTCTTCAAGTTTTACCCTTGGTTCGATTACATCTTTGACGGGAATAATTCTTTTGCTTTCACCAGGTCTGGCAAGTTGTATATCAACATTCTTTAAATGGTTGTCATCCAAAAGATTTTGGATCATTTCGTCTTTGTTAATAAATAAAACTCCTTTTTTGATGCAAGTCTGCTTACCAAATGCCACATCACTTAATTTAATCCTTCGTAAAGTAAACATATCCATCCCTTTCACCTCCAATATTTTGGGGAACTTGCAAAGTTTATCTCGACCTTTATTTCCTCTCGCGAAACAAGTATAATGAGAGTAAACAACAATTACTCGAAAAAGTCAATATAATTACAAGTGGCTTAACAAGTATAATTAGCTGTTTTTCATTCAAAGAGCCGTAGACATTACATATGGTTTAGACTTGCTCTTTGAAATCCTTTTATTGAATTTTATTTCTATCAATAGTTCGTTGAAAACAAATAACTACTCGTTAATCAGGAGGGATTTAAAATGCCTGAAAATGATAAAGAAATCAACATCGAAGGCCTGGATATTGAAACATCCATCGGCAGAAAAATTCGTGAAATAAGACAAAGAAACGACCTGACCCTTGAAGATCTAGCCCAAAAAACAGGGTTGTCAAAAGCCCTTTTGTCCAAGATCGAGAATGGCAAAGTTAGTTCGCCAGTTTCCACATATTCGAAAATAGCCAAAAACCTGGATGTAGAGATCGGAAGTTTATTTAAAGAAGAAAATGAACCAAGATTTCTACTTGTAAAGAACAGCGAATATCATGAAAAAGAAAGTAAAGTTGGCCTCCATGGTTATGACTTTCACTCTCTTAGCAGCAAATGGCCCAATAAAAACTTAAATACATTTATTCTGACCTACTACCCAACGAAGTATAAAGCATCTCCACGCTTCACAGAAGATGTTGAAGAATTCATATACGTCCTCGAAGGTATTCTCGAATTTCACTTTCTTGAAAAACACTACGAACTTAAACCGGGAGACTGCCTCTTTGTTGATGGCTCATACCCCCATGGAGGACGAGCCAAGGGTGAAAAAACGTGTACTGCACTAATGATGACTATTACGAAATGAACCCCCTATCAACAATGCTCTACCTGTTACTCTCTTACTGGCAAGGAGAATACGGTAATATGTTAATGATTATTATTAAAGGAGACGGACATCCCTTAGCCATTAGTAGATTCGTTCTTCCGCTTTACATTATGGTTGTATCAATTACAGGCTGTTTTTATATATTTTTTTGTCCAGGGACAGGCAGCTATACAGATTCCGCATATTATCGGCTCTACCCCAATTTCTTCTGAAAGTTCTTTTGCCTGTGAATAACAGGTGTGAATATCAAGCAATTCCTCACGGGAAATACCTGTATTCCACAACACACCAAAAGGTGCATTAGCAGGACATGCCTTAGCACAGGCATGGCAATTTCCACAAAAGGACCGCTGAATAGGCTTTCCCGTAAAAAGAGGCATATTTGTAAAAACGGTGTTAAATCTTACAGCAGAACCAAACTCCTTTGTTATTAAAAGGTCATTTTTCCCTATCCAGCCTAAGCCTGAAATCGTCGCGGCCTTTTTATGCGAAAAGATCGATGTCAGGAATGCTCCTTCAACATACTTTCGATCTGTTGCGGACAGGGTACTTGCCGTATAACCCAGGGAATGAATAAGTTCAACTGTATAATCTGCAATTTTATTGAGAACCAGATTAACCCTTTCATATTCCCCACAGTATTGAACTGTAGGTCCTTCGGCTATCTGAAGCACTATTTCTGGATCAAGAGCCACTGCAATGGAAATTGCAAAAGGGTAATTATTAAAGGGTCGATCATCCATACTCCCCAGATCTGCAAATCCGACAAGTGAGGCCCCATTGGCAATCAGTTTTTTTTTCAACATATCTGATCTATACAATTGAATATCCTTCCTTAACCGTAATAGCCTTCACTGAATCCTGAATAAAATTCAAAGATACTCATGCACGAGAAAACCGGCCATTCAACAATTGTTTTTCGAAGAGGTCATTCTCTGCACCTGCTTTAAGATGTATTCCATACATCAAGTGCTGGAACATAAAATCTCTGGCTTTCACTGGAAGACATTCCTTGATATATTCCAGCAACTCCTTATGCTGCAACAACGAAGTATCCAGATCATCAGGGATCCATTCTGATTCCACTTCTACCCTCAGCCTGTCGATCTCACCCTGTATGGAATCAAGTATGCTGATAATCAACCTGTTGCGAGTAGTTTCAGCTAAAGCCCTGTGGAAATTAGAACTTATTTCAAGTTTCTTATCTAACGTCATTTTCTCCAGATCAGCCTTAGTAGTGGAGCCCTTGAGAGTGTTTTCAATCCTTTTAATATCAGTTTTAGTGGCCTTAATAGCAGCCCAATAGGCAATTTGAGGCTCAATAAAAATACGTACCTGAAACATCTCCTCTACCTCCCGATCCTGAGAGAGAAGCAGCGCAAGTTCAGTATTGTAAAGAAGTCTGATGGCATTAGGCGCCAGAACCGTACCATATCCAGGTTTTGAGATGATAACTCCAAAATACGAGAGAACCCTCAATGCCTCCCTTATGGAAGTACGACTGACTTTTAATGACGCTACCAGTTCAAGTTCTCCAGGAATTTTTTCACCAAGTTCCCATTTTCCTGATTTTATTGCTGACATGAACTGTTTGATCACCTGGTCTACTACAGAAGTTTTAGCAATAGGCTTCATTGTACGTACCTCCATTGCTCCATCACAAAATTTATAACAAGACTTGTTCACTCAAAAAAACAACATGTTTCCAACTTGACATAATCTTCAAACTACTTTAATCTGAATTATACCACTAAATGTCAGACAAACATACAATACTACATTATGTATTATTTATACACTTTAAAACGTCAGTATGGAAAGATAAACTTTTATAAGGAGGAAAATCATGAACGAAAAATCATCACTATCGAGGATCGTCTGGAATGGAATGTATTCTATCCAGAGTGTAGCTCTCTTCTTCCTCATGTTATCTGTAACCTTTCTTGTCTTTATCCAGGTGATTCTAAGATACGTATTACATGCCCCCCTTATGGGTATCGAAGAACTCCTTCTATTTCCAGCAATATGGCTGTATATGCTGGGAGGAGCAAGCGCATCCTGGGAAGGTACCCATATAACCTGTGGAGTCCTTACTCTGTATATTAAACGCCCCCGGTCAATAGCCTTGTTCCATGCTGTAAAAGGACTGGTTTCTTTGACTGTATGTTTTTGGCTTACTTACTGGGCTTACGGGTATTTCCGATATTCTCTCCGAGTTATGAAGCAGAGTGCAACTCTCTACATCCCTCTTGTTTTTGGAGAAAGTGCTCTTTTTATAAGTTTGATATTGATGTCAATTTATACGATTGTGGAAGTCCGGGATTATTTTAAAGAACTGATAAAGGCCTTTAAGGCTTCAGAATAGGAAGGGAGTTTTTTCATGCTTACAATTGTATTCTTTGATGTTGTCCTTCTCGTGGCGCTTCTTATGTTAAGTGTACCCCTCCCCTTCTGTTTTGGAGGAGCACTGATGTTCATGTCCATTTTTGGAGACCTTTCCATGAAAAGCATGATGCTTTGGGGTTTTAACCAGATGACCAGCTCCGTCCTCCTTGCCAGTCCTCTCTTTATCCTCGCTGGAACACTTATGAGCGGAAGTGGCATAGCTAAAAGCCTTCTTGACTTTGTGGATATTTTCATCGGAAAAATTAAGGGAGGCCTAGGAGTTGTCTGCGCTGTGACCTGCGCGATAATAGGAGCCATTTCTGGAAGTGGTTTTACCGGAGTAGCGGCTACAGGACCAATAATGATCCCTCGTATGGTTGAACAGGGATATCCCAGGGGTTATGCAACAGCATTAGTCACGGTATCTTCTATTCTTGGTCTGTTAATACCGCCAAGCGTAATAATGATAATCTACGGATGGGTCACCGAAACTTCGATCCTTGCATGTTTCCTTTCTACGGTTGGTCCTGGATTACTAATTACAGCACTTTTTTCGATCATCAACCTCGTGTGGGCAAAAAAGTTTGATCTCACCCTTGAATCTTCAATAGTTATAAAGCAGAAACGCCGTGAGATTTTACCCAGAACCTGGAAAGCACTCCCAGCTCTCATGATGCCCGTTATTATTCTTGGCGGGATCTATGGTGGTGTCTTTACTCCCACAGAAGCTGCTGCCGTAGCTGCGGTTTATTCTCTTCCCGTAGGCTTCCTCATTTATAAGGGCCTTAAGCTTGGAAATTTTTACGAAATTATCAGGGAATCTGCTTCAACAGTGGGATCCATCATGGTAATGATCATCTTCTGTCTCATGCTCAGCCAGACATATGTAATGCTGAAGGTTCCTCAGGCTATTGTTGAGATCGTGTTCAACTTTACACAAAACAGATTCATCCTTCTCTTCCTTGTGAATATCGTCCTTTTTCTATCTGGAATGATAGTCAACGATATTACTGGAATGATCCTCCTCGCTCCCCTGCTTCTGCCACTTGTAAGCCATCTGGGAGTAACACCCGTCCATTTCGCAGCCATCATGGGCGTCAACCTTGCCATGGGGGGCGTAACCCCGCCCTATGCAAGCATTCTCTATCTTGGAATGCGCATTGGTAAATGTGAATTCGCCGAGATCCTGAAACCAACTATGATATTCCTGCTGGTAGGCTATCTTCCTATTGTATTTTTAACTACCTATTGGCCTCCGCTTGTAACATTCTTGCCAACCCTTCTTGGGTACTGATATTAGGACTTTTAACAGTAGAAGGAAACGATTTTTCTCGAGAATGTTTAAATTTTTCTTCTATTAGAAAGGATTGGATGGATCATGAGTAATACATCTCCTGCAATAAGTCTCTTTGATGTCACAGGACCGATCATGACTGGTCCCTCCAGTTCCCATACCGCAGGGGCAGTACGAATAGGTATCATGGGACGGCAGATATTTGGTCAGAAACCTGAAGAAATTCACCTGTTTTTCTATGGTCCCCTCGCAGAAACATATAAGGGGCACCTCACAGATTCGGGAGTTGTAGCCGGGTTGATCGAATTGGCAGTGGATGACCCTGGTGTCAGAACATCCCTTGAACAGGCAAAAAGCATGGGGATAACCGTAATAATTCATGCCCAAAGAGCAAGCGACAGAAACCCAAACACAATCGAAATGCTCCTTACTGCTAGTGATTACCAGCTACGCATCATTGGGATTACAGTAGGAGGAGGAGAAGTTCTTATCAAAGAAATTGATGGGATAAAAACAGATTTCCGGGGAAAGAAAGATATGCTCATTGCATGGGGACCCGGAAAATCAGTTGAAAAACTAATAAAAGATCATCCCTTATTGGAAATAGTACAGAATTACAGTTCACAAGTTGATGATTCAAAAGTAATGATATCTGTAAGGGCGCCTGAACAAGAAGACATGGGTTTACACCCCAATAAAGGAGAACTCAAAGCTTCAGGGATTAATTTCAGGTCGATCAGATCACTTTATGAATATGAGTTGAACAACCCTGAACCATCACTAACTTCCATAAGGGAAACACTTAAAAAATGTACTGCTGAAAAGCTATCTTTATCTGAAGCAGCTATTTCCTATGAAACATCAAGAAGCGGCCTGGCTCCTGAAGAAATAAGAGAAAAATTCAAAGCAAGATGGACAGTAATGGAAGATTCCATTGAAAAAGGCTTAAGGGGTCCCAATAATATGGTCGGAGGTCTTATGGGTGGGAAAGATGCTCAGAAGATCCTCACAGCATATGAGAAAAATAAGCTGGTTTCAGGGCAGGTTTTATCTCTGGGTATAGCAAGGGCTATTGCATCCATGGAAACCAATGCTTCCATGGGCCGTGTAGTAGCTTGTCCTACTGCAGGAGCTTGCGGTGTAATTCCAGGTGTTTTTTCCTCTGTATCAGAAAAAAGATGTGCTGATGTTGAAACAATAGTGGATGGACTTCTTGTAGCTTCCCTTTTTGGTGTACTCGTTTCTATGAGAGCACCCATCTCTGGAGCCCTTGGCGGTTGTCAGTCTGAGATCGGGGTTGCTTCCGCAATGGCCGCTGCAGGTCTGGCCCAAATGGCTGGAGGTTCACCCGTTGAAGTTTCTGAGGCTTTCGCACTTGCCTTGAAAAGTGTCCTTGGACTGATTTGCGACCCTGTAGCCGGTCCAGTTGAGGTTCCGTGTATCAAGAGAAACGCAATTGGTGTAGCCAACGCTCTTTCAGCATGCGACATGGCACTATCCGGCGTTGTAAGTGTTATCCCGCCTGATGAGGTTATCGATGCACTCATCAATGTCCAACAGCTGATGCCTGTAGAATTTAGAGGTTCTACCTTTGGAGGGTTAGGGGCCACAAAAACAGGATGCAGGTTAAAAAAGGAATGGTTGCAAAAATGTTCTCATAAGCCGATTGAATGACCAGGCGAAAATGGTGATTTCTATTGTTGGACTAACTGGTTTCAATTAGTATATCCGCTTTATAAGCAATAAACTCATATAGCATTCGAGGGAGATGAAGGAAGTATGTTTGAAACAGTGTTGTTAAGTCAGAAAGATATTGAAAGTGTCATTTCCATGAAAGACGTAGTTGAGGTAGTAGACAAAACCTTCAAGGGTTTTGGTGAAGGTACAACCATTAATCCCACCAAGGTTGGTCTGGATTTAGGAGAAACTGCATCATATCCCCCCTACGAAGGTTTCATGAACGCTATGCCCGCATATGTGGGATGGCTCGATTCAGCCGGTATTAAATGGGCCGGAGGTTTTCTGGGAGAACGCAAAAAGATGGGTTTGCCCTACATTACATCTCTTACAATGCTCATTGATCCCAAGATAGGTAATTTCAGGGCCGTTATGGACGGTGCGCTTATAACCAATTGGAGAACAGGCGCACAGACTGCCGTTGCTTTGAAATACATGCATAAAAAGAAAACGATCAAGATAGGTCTCTATGGTGCTGGCATGCAGGGCCACACCCAGACAATGGCTATATCAGAAGTTTTCGATATTGAAGAACTGACCGTATATGATGTTTACCCTGAAGCCTCCAGAAAATTCAAGGAAGATATGAAGGACTACGTCAAAGGTGAAATAAAGATCGCATCTGAACCAAAAGAGGCCTCTGATGCAGATGCTGTTATCTGTGTTACCCAGTCCAAAGATAGGTTCGTCAAAAATGAGTGGATCAAGCCTGGAACTGCCCTCTTCCCCATGGGGTCATACCAGGAATGTGATAATGAATTTATCCTCGGTGCAGATAAGATAATTGTTGACCATATAGGTCAGTGCCTCCATAGAGGTGCCCTCAAAGAGCTCAACGAAATGGGTAAGATCACGGAAGATAACATCTATTGCACTATAGGTGAACTGGCTGCAGGAAAGAAACCAGCACCCGACCTTACAAAGGAAAGGATCCTCTGCATCCCCATCGGCACAGGAGCCATGGATGTTGCTGTAGCCACAGTAGTTCTTGAGAGAGCAAAAGAAAAAGGTCTTGGCAGTACGTTCTCTTTTGTATAGGGAACTGGTACAAAATACAGCAGAAAAAGATTCACAATACGAGAGGAGGAACAAAATAATATGAAAAGGTTATTGGCACTCGCGATATTGGTAGCATTTGTAGTAGTGTTGGGAGCAGGGGTGTGTGCGGCAGCTCCAAAGAAATACCATTGGAAGATAGGACATATTCGTCCGGAAGGAACCGCCATTGATAAAGATGTGAAATGGTTCGTAGAAAAGGTCACTAAAGATTCAGGTGGACGTATCACTTTTGACATTTACCCGACTAATCAGCTTGGAGACTACACAGTAGTCCAGGAAAGATGCAGTATGGGTGATGTCGATATGTATCTCGCTTGTCTGGGAACAACTGTTGACAAACGGGTAGGAATTTATGTTACTCCCTATCTCGTTAAGAATTGGGAAGAGGCCCGCACCGTTTACGCCAAAGGAAGCACTCTCCAGAACGCTGTAGACAAATTCCTGTCCGAGCAGAATATCAAAATGATTTCCGGTTGGCCAGTATATTTCGGTGGTATTATCACCCTCAAAGAACCACCCGCACCCGGAGATCCCTATGTTCCCAAAAAGATCAAGATCCGTGTACCCCCAATGAAAGCTTATGAATTGTCTGGTCAGGCCCTGGGATACATTTCGACTCCTATCGCTTGGTCTGATGCCTTTACATCAATGCAGACAGGAATCGTAGACGGCGCTATAGGTGCCGGAGCCGAAGGATATTATGCGAACTTCAGAGATCTTGCAAAATATTTCCTTGCTGTAAATGACCACCTTGAATTCTGGTATCTTTATATGAATCTTGAACTCTGGGATAAGATATCCGATGAAGACAAGGCGATTATACAGAATGCCGCCAATGAGATGGAAACTCGCCGTTGGAAGAACGCTGAAGAAGATGAAAAGATGAACATGAAGAAGCTTGAGGATTATGGCGTTAAAGTCATTACCTTTAACAACGAAGAACTGCAGAAAATGTCCGATAAGGCAAGAGCAGAAGTATGGCCTACATTGAGAGAAGATGTCGGACCAGAAGTTTTCGACGAAGTTACTAAAGACCTCAAGTAATAAGTAATAACGTAACGTAAGATCCGATTTTCTACATCCGATGACCCAGTGGAGAGGTTTTACCTTCTCCATTGGGTCATCAAACAATCAAACCACGTTAATTCCCCCATGGAAATATCCCTCTTAAAATCTGATTAGTGCAATAATTTAATGTTTAAAAAGGAAGGGGAAAAAATG
Source organism: Acetomicrobium hydrogeniformans (assembly GCA_016841745.1). GTDB lineage: Bacteria > Synergistota > Synergistia > Synergistales > JAFGMB01 > JAENYO01. The sequence continues at coordinate 433,705 of JAENYO010000002.1, read as the reverse complement.
ACAACGAGTGAAATTCAACTTACTTTTTTATCTCAGGAAGACCTGCTTAATGCAGGATGTTTCGACATGAAGATGGCCATCCGATCAACTGAAGAAGGGCTACTGGCGTTTACAAATAATGAAATACTATTCCCTGACAAAATAGTTCAGGTATTCAACGATCAAACCCAGGAAAGGATAAACTGCCTACCTGCTACCCTGCTCCCTCAGAAGATCTGCGGCATGAAATGGGTTTCCGTGTTTCCTCCAAATCCACAAAAATATGGCGTTCAGAATCTTTCCGCTCTCCTGGTCCTGTCTGAAATAGAAAAAGGTTTTCCTATTGCGGTAATGGATGGAACACTTGCATCCAATATGAGAGTGGCCTCTGTTGGAGCAACTGCAGCCAAATATCTTGCCAGAAAGGATTCGGAGAGTATTGGTTTCATCGGAGCTGGAGAGCAATCTAAAATGCATCTTGTTGGAATGAAAACGGTTTTTCCAGGACTGAAAGAATGCAGGGTTGCGGCTAAATATGCAAAAGAAGAGGAGCGTTTTATCCAGGAGATGAGTCCCATATTCCCGGACATGACCTTCCTTTCAGCTGATACAGATTCAAAAAAAGCCATGGATGGAGCGGATATTCTTGTAACTGCAACAACCGCTTATGGACCTCTGCTGAAAGCTTCGTGGATGAAACCTGGCGCATTTTACAGCCACATTGGCGGGTGGGAAGATGAATATGCCGTTGCAAAACAATGCGAAAAGATCGTATGTGATGACTGGGAAGCTGTTAAACACCGTGATCAGACTCTGGCAGACATGTATCAGGCTGGAGAACTGACAGATGATGACATCCATGGAAATCTTGCAGATCTAGTCTCTGGGGAAAAAGCAGGCCGTGAATCAAGCTCGGAACGAACTTACTTTAACGCGGTAGGACTTTCTTACATAGACGTTAAGTTAGCTTACGATATGTATACTCGAGCAATAGCAGCTGGTGCAGGAAAAAAACTTCCGCTTCAGGAGACAATGATATTTAACCATCCAAATATCCAGGAATTTATTAGAATGTAAAAAGGCCAAACACGGTTTGTAATGATAGTTTTCCAATTTCGACCCAACACAAAGGGAACATTAAGGTAAGCACATTCAAGAAGGAGGGAAATGTTTGTTTCCTTCCTTCTTTTTTCTCAAGAGAGAAGTGACAAGTTGTTTTTCATGATCATATTTCTATGGACAATTCGAATAGACCTTTCCATTACCACCTTAAAATATTTGTCTGGTCATTGACTTTGAATATCAAAAATGCTTCCCGAATGTAAAGGAGTGAACCGGGAACCAAACTTTTCAACCAAAGCCATTTGCGCCTCAAAACCCGTGCAGTGCCCGGCTGAAATCCATTGTGGATGAAATTCCGTCAGGGCATCAATAACTTTGTTGATCTTATCTCTTGAAGCATCTACCAAATGAAAACCTCCTACAATTCCCTCTAAAGGAGCTCCTGGAAAGAGGGTTAAAGCCTGTTTTACGATATTTACCACTCCTGCATGGCTGCAACCTGTAAGAATAATTATCCCTTTTCCTCTTACGTTCGCGACAAGAGACATATCGTCAAAGACTTTATCTTGAACAAGTTTTCCATTTCGAATCATATAAAGAGCAAGACCTGGGTCCTCAAAATCAGTTATCCTTGGAATCTCACCACTGGTAGAGAGTCCTGGCAATATGGAAAGCGGATCTGAGGTCAGGATGAACCTCCCCTCATTCAAACCAATAAGATCTTTCCTTTCTCTCATTCCCGCATATTTTAAAGAGGGCTCTATTATAAAGCTACTATGAAAAATATCCGGATGCGCGATAATAGGAACATTAGTTTTTCCAACATCTTGCAAAAGAGGAACAAGTCCGGTTGTATGATCCCGATGAGAATGACTTAAAACAACGGCATCTATTTTCTGGACGTTTATTCCGAGGACATCCATATTGTGTTTAAGAGCCTGGTAATTCTGCCCAACATCAAAAATAATGTTCTGTGTGCTGGATTCATTTGTAGCTTCCAGAAAAAATGATATTCCATGCTGCCCCCATAGGTCACTGCCATAAGTAACCGAGTCTTCTGCAACCGTAATAATTCTAAGATGATTCAAAAAATGTTTTTTCATTTCATCACCCTCCTTGAACAAATATAACTGAACTCTGGATAATTATCCATAAATACTTACCCCTGGATACTCTTAATAAAATCAGTTTTTGAAAGACATTCAAAGCCGCATTGTACGAACAAGAAATAAGGTCTCGCCTGGATTTATCTGAGCGATAAATCCAGGCGAGACCTTATTACACATTGAGTCCGAAAATTATTGTATTTCTGGATACGTAGCCTTGGAATAACTCCTACGAAACCATTTTTACGATCTCTTCGATAGAGAGGTTCGCTATATCAAGGCTTTCAAGGTTAGTCCCTTTTTCTACATAATCCGTATCATGGAGGAAAGAAGCTACTTTCACTGCAAGTTCGGCTATTGGAACTTCCATACCAGCTTTCTTTGCAAGCTGAAGGGCAGGAACAACAACACCGGGAACATCCTCCGTAATGTAACGGCCTTTGATATTCTGACCAACAAGATCTTTATAGGGTGAATCATCGCTGTTTACAAAATCATAGATGGTTTCAGTATCATTATGTCCATAATACATCTTGAGTTGGGAAAGGCAATCCTGCAGTTTGAGCCCAAGCTTTGCTCCTATGGCCATGCGCTCCTCATCCATCTTCATCATCTTTTCAGAAAGAACCGGAGTAATTCCATCCATATAGTGCATATAGGTCTTTCCGTTCTTCTCTATTTCGCCGTAGTTGAAAAGGACCGGGAATGGATGAAGTATATAGTTGACATTATCAAGGTCTACTTCGAGAAGGTTTTCAGCAGGAAGATATTTCACGTAACCCTCAAAAACATCATTAAGGACTCCGCACATCTCTGCATTTTTGGACTGGGGAGAAGTTCCCATCTTCATCTCAAATTTTCTCTTGAAGATCATGACTGTATTATAGGTATCTATCCTGCAGGCATAGGGCATGGAAGCAGTTTCAGATATGGTGATATCCTTTACTACTCCTGCATCTTTCATCATTTTCCTTAAACGGAACCCGGCAAAGTTTCCTGGTACTACAACAATATTCTGTCCGTCCTTGAGATGGGGGATCATTTTCCTGAAAATAGGTTCATGGGCAAAGGAAGGAACAATCACCAGAAGAAAATCGGCTCCATCCATGGCCTCTTCGATATCCATGGTAACTCCGGCAAGTTTACCGCCTATCTGAATATCACCTTCAAGGTACATTTCCTTTTCTTCCCTCAGTTTCAGATAATCTTCCGTAGACTCAAGGGGTTCCCACATCATTACAGGATGACCCTTGGCTGCTATCTGGGCACACCAGGCTCTGGCTCCATTACCACTTCCGAGAACTGCAAATTTCAATTTGACTTCCTCCTTCCGATAAATAAGGCCCGATTTTGTACTTCTCATTAAAATACTGGAATTATAAAAGTTTTCTTATCCTAATTTCCGAAGATCCTAGATTTGTTTCGAAGAAAAAATTTTTGAGAAAATACCATTACCTTCCATATATGAAGGGGAGCAGTCAGATCTGCTCCCCTTCTCGGATTTCAGGACTCTATTGAACTACTTTGTCGAGAATGGATTTGGCCCATTCTTCACCAAGATCCTTCTCCATTTCGGGCCATACTTCTGCTCGGACCTTTTTACCTATGGCAGCAAGCTCTTCGTTGCTGAGGGTTACAACCTTCACACCATAATCCTCAAGGCGTTTTTCATTTGCAGACTGATCTTTTTCTGCCTGCACCATTCTGCGGGCTTCAAACTCAGCAGCAACATCAAGGACTACCTTCTTGAGATCATCCGGGAGTTTATTGAATGTTTCCATGTTCATGTACAGATACCACTGCTCAAAGTGGGTATTGGCGGGAATGTAATATTTGATGACATCTCTGAAGTTAGCATAATAACCTTCTGCTCCGGAACCTATGACTCCGTCGACAATACCAGTCTGAATGGCTGTAAAGGCCTCTGAAAAGGGTATGGGGGTAGCCTGGTAACCCTGAGCGTTAGCGAGAAGCTGGAAGGACTTCATCGGAGGAACACGGACTTTTATGCCCTTCTTGACATCGGGATCTCCGGGAGAAACAGGATCTGCTTTGAGGGCTATACCGCCGAAATACACGGGATAAGCAGCAAGATACTTGATATCCTGTTTGGCAAAAAGTTCAGCCGCTGTATCCATAAGCACGCTGCCTGTAGCATAGACAGTCTTGGCCTCTTCCCAGTTTGTCACAAGTGAGGGGAGGTTCAGGATCTGAATCCTTTTGTCAGCGGCAACTCCTGGGGGCTGGCAGGCCATATCTACTGCTCCTACACTGATCCTCTCATGGACCACTGTATAGTCTCCAAGCTGGCTGGCGGCGAAAATATCGATCTTGATCTTGCCTTCAGAATCTTTCATAACCTTGTCAGCGAACCAGGTAAGGTCGTTGTCAATGGTTGTCCCCTGGGGACGGACATGGGAAAGTTTCCAGACATACTTCGGTTTTGCATCAGCGGTGCCTGCGGCTCCCATGGTGAAGACCAGGGCAATGATGGTCAGAAACAGAACAAACTTTTTCACTTCTTGTCGCCTCCTTTTGATTTGGTACTATCTTTTTTTCATAGTTCTCCTGAAAGAAGAACTGTATGAACTTTTCTAAACAAAAAGGTATTTTCTTAAAAACAGAAACTCCGATGCTACACATTACTTTCAGGTATTTCAGCTTGCTCTGAGCTGGGAACTAATGGACAAATCCGAGAAGAGTGGGAAGGAACATTGAGAGTCCAGGCCAGAAAGATGTCAGGAATACTACCGGAACATAGCCCAGCAGTAGGAGAACCATGGCAGGTTTTATAATATCCATGAATTCCACGTTCCCGATTCTCATTCCAAGATACAGAATGCTCGCATAGGGCGGGGTAACACCACCCATGGCAAGGTTTACACCCATGATCGCAGCAAAATGTATGGGACTTATTCCTATAGCCTGAACCAGGGGCAACAGTAAAGGCGCTACGAGGATAATTCCAGTTATATCATTGACGATCATACCCACAAAGAAAAGAAGAAGATTTATGAGTATAAGAAGAATTATCTTGTTCTGGGTCACTCCGAAGAGAAGCTGGACTATTGCCTGTGGTGCCCTCATCATTACAAAGGTCTGACTTAGCATCAGGCAGAAAAAGATCATCACCATGATGGCTCCGACAGAAGTGGCAGAACTCCAGGCGATCTTGAAAAAGTTCCTGGCATTAAGTCCCTTATATACAAAGAATCCAACGGGGATCGAGTATATAACAGCTACAGCAGCAGCTTCAGTAGGAGTCATTATTCCGCCGTAAATCCCGCCAAGGATAATGAAGGGCATCATAAGGGCAGGAAGAGCCATCCAGGTACGTGTCCTTATCTGGACCAGTTTCTCCTTCATCGGCAGTTTGGGCTCTATGGTCAGGTCAAACTTCCTGGACCATACAAGGTTGATAACAGCAAAGAGGAAAGTCACAAGGATACCTGGCCCCACGGTTGCAAGAAAACAGGCCAGGATGGATGTCTCAGTAACCCAGCCATAGACTATCATGACAACACTGGGAGGGATGAGAAGACCAAGAATTGAGGAATTTGTTACAAGAGCCGTTGCATAGCCACGAGGATAACCTTCCTGTTCCATCCTGGGAATGAGGATCGGTCCTGTAGCTGCTACCCCTGTAAAACCGCTTCCTGAAATGGCTCCTATTATGGCACAACTGATGGAGGCAACGACACCAAGGCCTCCTCTTTTACTTCCCACAAAAACATTGACAAAATCCAGAAGGTATTTCGCTATACCGCTCTCACTCATAAGGGTCCCGGCAAAGATAAAAAGAGGAACGCAGAGCAGCACCGGGTTGGTTATCTGACCCAGGCCCCAGAGCATCATGCCCTTCATTGTAGCCCCGCCGACAATACTCATGAACATGAGGCCTCCTCCGAAACAGAAAGGAAGGGGAACACCAAGGGTCAGAAGGACAACAAGAACAAGCAGTGCAAGTGCGACTGTACCCATCATTTTAGATCTCTCCTCCTTCCAGTTCTTTTTCGAGCACTTCATGACCTCCGCCATACTTAAAGATTCTCAGGTTATGGAAGATCTCCAGGAAGGTATAGAAGGACATCACCACAAGACCTATGAAAACACATGACTCCGAATAAATAAGGGGGATGTAAAGGGTCGCGCTTTCTTTCTGCATTTTCATGGAATATTTGAAGAAATCCCAACCCCAGTAAGTGAGCCAGAAAACTACCCCGAAAGCAAGAATTGATGCTATGGTGCGGATAAAAAATATGGTTTTTTCTTTTTTTACGAAAACCTCAAGTACACGAGCGACGATCTGGCTTCTCTCGCATGAAGCGTTCATTCCTCCAATGAAATAAAGCCATACCGTAGGAAATAGAAGAACTTCCTCTATCCCCATCAACGGGGCTTTAAAAACATATCTCAGAAGAACCTGGATAAAAACAAGAATGGCTACCAGCATCATCAGGAAAAACAAAAGAACATGCTGGATTGTCTCTACCTTGTCCAGTAAGCCTGAACCATTGCTATCTCCCAGCAAAACTACTCCCTCCTTTAAATTACATGGATTTTAAATCTTCCGCTATCTGGTTAGCTGAAAAGGGTCTTATCAAAATCAAAAAGTCCCTGAGGATAGACTTTGTGCCCGAGATAAGAATATACTGTATTCAAATAATCCTAATGTAGGATGTTTGGATTATCTGTTATAATATCCAAGTCAGAAGAGAGTGTCAACAACATAAACAATGGATACTGTATACTCTCTTGAGGCGGCAGATATTGACCTGTTAGATTTTTTGCTTTCTTTTTTTAATCTTTTTATATATTATCTTAGTTAAAAGTCAGAAAAGGTGATCTCAATGATTAAACCAGCTAGCAGAACAACCCTCTACCAGGAAGTTCTGAAACAGATGCTTGAAGCCGTTAAAGACGGAACATGGACTCCTGGAGAAAAGATACCCAGTGAAATGGAACTGGCCGAGCAGTTCGAAGTCGGAAGAAACAGCATAAGAGAAGCAACTAAATCTCTTGCTGTTTTTGGTATTGTAGATTCCAGACCCGGCCAGGGAACATTTATCTCCGAAGATGCTCTGAGAAAGATCACCAACACTGAACTTATGAACTACCTTTTCGATAACTCTTCGTGGGTGGAACTCATGCAGATACGTATCATGCTGGAAAGCCAGAATGTCTACTGGGCTGCCGAGAGAGCTACCCCCGATGACATAATGGAGCTGGAAGAAGTCCTTCTCCGAAGTACCGATAGTGAAGAAAAAATCCATCCCAAGAATGAAGAAAACCTCAAATACCATTCCGATTTTCATGAAACCATAGCAAGGATAGGAGGCAACAAGCTTGCATTGAGACTTCTCCGTTCCATAAGGAGCGAGATAGATGCTCAAAGACACGAATATCTGGACCTCAAGGATGAGGACTGGGATAAGATGATGGTAGAACACCGCCAGATAGTGGACCTGGTCAAAAAACACAAACCCAGGGAAGCTGCAGAAACAATGAAAGCCCATCTTATGTACGGGTTGGAAAAAATCATCAAGAAGGTCAAAAAATGACCTGCTGGGCACGAATCTTATCTTAACTCTTTAACATGTTTTCCCATTAAAAATTGTTATACATCTTCTGTATGTCTCCTTGAACAACCTGTAAGGTTGGCCCTTCAGATGATAGTCGTTAGAATTGATTAATAGAGCGTTCTGTCTATCACAATATCTGCATTGAATTTTTTTCAGAGGGCATTTATTAAGGAGGTTTCAACGTGCTTCAAGACCTGATAGAAACCCTTGAACAGAAGTACCGGAACACATACCTGGAATACTGGAAAGATCTCCATCGCCACCCGGAACCAAGTTATGAAGAGGTCAGGACATCCGGAAAAGTGAGAGATATTCTTAAATCCCTGGACCTGGAAGTCAAAACAGGTATTGGAGGAACAGGAATCGTAGGTGTTCTCAAGGGAAATAATCCTGGTCCTGTCATAGCATTGAGAGCAGACATGGATGCTTTGCAGATTCAGGAAGAAACTGGTTGCAGTTTTGCCTCTGAAAATGAGGGTGTGATGCACGCCTGCGGACATGACACCCATACTGCAATGCTTCTAGGGGCAGCTCATATCCTTTCTGAAATTAAAGACCAGATAAAGGGATCCATAAAATTCATTTTTCAGCCGGCTGAGGAAAGCAGTCCCACCGGAGGTGCGCCGGGAATGATAAGAGACGGTGTCCTTGAAAACCCAAAAGTCTCTGCCATTCTTGGTGTCCATATCTGGCCAACCCTTAAAACAGGCGAACTGGGTATCCGGGAAGGGATAATGTCAGCTGCATCCGACAGGCTACAGATATCCATATCCGGGAAAAGCACCCATGCAGCTACTCCAGAATTCGGCATAGATGCTGTGGTAATAGCAGCACAGGCTATATCTTCGCTACAGACCCTCATATCAAGAAATGTAAGTCCCCTGGATTCTGCAGTGATCACCATCGGAAAAATAACAGGAGGAACACGCTATAACATAGTTGCAGACAGGGTTGAACTGGATGGTACAGTTCGTACTTTTGCTCCAGAAACAAGAAAGTTGCTTGCCCGGAGAATAGAAGAGACAGTTGAAGGCACGGTCAGAGCGATGGGAGGTACATGTGAAGTCAATTACCGCTGGGGATACCCCTCGGTAATGAACAATCCGAAAATTACTGCCATAGCTCGAAATACGATCAAAAAGATAGTTGGAGAAAAGGGGTTATATGAAATCGACATGCCCAATCCAGGAGGAGAGGATTTCGCATTCTTCAGCGAAAAGATCCCTTCTGCCTTCGTATGGGTAGGCTGCAGACCTCAGGATAAACCCGCGGAAGAATTCCCGAAACTTCATAACAACAGGTTTCTCCCGGATAAAAGAGCTCTTCCCTTTGGAGTGAAATATCTCTGCCAGGTAGCCCTGGATGTTCTGGAGGAGGTTGGAGAATAAACATGGAAAAATTACAGAACTGGATGACAGCTTTAAGACGGGATCTTCATAAACATGCCGAACCGGGCTGGTTCGAGTTCAGAACCAGTTCACTGATCGCAGAAAGGCTCTCTGAACTGGGCTATGCCGTTATGACAGGAAGAGAGATTATTGAGGAATCTGCCGTTATGGGACGGGATGAAAACTCCATACCCGAACAGACCGACCGAGCATTAAAACAGGGAGCTAGAAAGGAATGGATCGATAGAATGAATGGTTTTCCGGGAGTTCTTGGAATTCTCGATACCGGAAAACCGGGCCCAGTAATTTCATTGAGGTTTGACATTGACGCAGTAGAAGTCAATGAGGTAAAGGATGAAAAACACCGTCCCTTTAAAGAAGGCTTTTCATCCGTTAATCCCGGGGCCATGCATTCATGCGGCCATGATGGACATACCGCCATGGGGCTGGGCCTAGCTGAAGTTCTCGTTAACAAGAAAGAAACCTTGAAGGGTATCATAAAACTGATATTCCAGCCTGCCGAAGAGGGTGTCCGCGGGGCAAAAGCCATAGTTGAAAAGGGAATACTTGATGATTCAGATTACTTCCTGGCCATCCATCTTGGGATGGGATTCCCCACTGGGAAGGTTGTGGGAGGTTCCTCGGGTTTTCTTTGCACTACCAAGTTCGATGTTGAATATCATGGCCGTTCAGCCCATGCCGGGGCAGCTCCGAATGAAGGGCATAACGCCCTTCTCGCCGCAGCAAATGCAGCTCTGAACATGCATGCCATCGCTCCCCACCGGGACGGGGTTTCCAGGATCAATGTGGGTATCCTCAAAGCCGGAGAAGGTCGGAACGTAATCCCTCCCAATGCCCTGCTGAAAGCTGAAACAAGGGGAGAAACTGAAACTATTGCTACCTATATGTTCAAAAGAGCATCAACCATTGCGAAATCCAGTGCTTCCATGTACGAAGTCGAATTTAGAATATACAAAAAAGGTGAATCCATCACAACCGCAAGTGATGAAGAACTGGTAGACATTGTAGTGGAAACAGCTTCCAGGATGGACGATTTCAATGAAGTTGAAAAGTCTGCCGAACTCGGAGGCAGCGATGACGCTGCCTGGATGATGAAGCGGGTCCAGGAAAAAGGAGGCAAGGCTACATACATAATGCTGGGTGCTGATATTACCGCTGGTCATCATAACGAATATTTTGATTTCGACGAGACCGCTCTTTTAAAAGGAGTAAAACTTCTGAGCCAGGTTATAGGAGAACTTCTTTCGAACCATTAAGAATCTTAGAGTTCATTTTTATTGACAGAAAAAATCATTCCCATCGGTCCCCTTCGCGACCCGATCAAGAATAGTATTATCCCCTCCCCCTTTAGCAAGGGGATGGTTCCACTTATACTGCTCTACTTCATACTTGTCGTTGTGATTTATGGACGGAAAGTCGGAATAATTACCAAAGCAAAGGGGCTTCCCTTCACGGGGAGCCCCTTTTAAAGTACCATGGCAATTTTCAAATCAGAGACTTTCGTCCTCCGGTATGGAGAAAAGGGAGTCAAAAAGCTCTCTTTCTCCCTCACCATTTATCTTTATGATCCCAGAGGTTACATGCTTCGGCATATCTTTTCCCTTCATTAACTGTTGTCTGCCCTGAAGGCGGCAATTTTGCTGACAACAAGCTCTGATGTTTTTCTGACAGCCTCATAGTCTCCTTCTTTTCCCTCCGGCTTGGTGAGGGCTCCACCCATCCCGAGAGCAAAGGCTCCTGCCTTAAGCCATTCCTCCACATTGGAGGGAGAGACGCCCCCAGTGGGCATTATGTTGGCATGGGGGACAGGCCCATGGATCGCCTTTATAAATCCGGGGCCAAGCACGTTACCTGGAAAGGCTTTTACTACATCTACACCCATTTCCATTGCATGCACAAGCTCTGTGACTGTGCCTACTCCAGGCATACATGGGACTGAGTAGCGGTTGCACATACGAATGACCTCCGGGCTGAAAAAGGGAGAAATAATGTATTCTGCTCCGGCAAGAATACACATACGGGCAGTTTCCCCATCCATGACAGTACCGGCACCAAGGATAATGTCACTACCTTTGTAATATTCAGCCATGGTCTCAATAATATTAATGGCCCCGGGAACAGTCATGGTCATTTCTATGGCAGGAATACCGCCTTCGAAAACAGCATCTGCAATACCCTTCCCGGTCTCAGCATCCTTTGCCCTGATTACGGCAACTATACCTCTGGCATGGATCTTCTCCAGAATTTCGAATTTTTTTATATATACCATTATTTCCCCTCCTGAAAATTATTATTCCTCCATCCAAGTTGAATAGATATCTCCCTTGCCTTATCCCTGAGATGTGGACCAAAGATATTTATCTTCTCCGAGGAAAACCTGTAGGCTGGCGCGGATATGCTTATGGCACCAACCGGGTATCCGTTATGATTGAGAATAGCTGCACCCACGCACCTTATTCCCTCTTCATTTTCCTGATTCTCTTCAGCAAAACCCAGTTCTCTCACACCTTCAAGAATATGGATCAACTCTTCCCTGTCGATAATAGTTGAGGGTGTCTTCTTCTCCATTTCGAAAACTGCAAGATACTGGTTCAGTTCACCCTTTGGAAGACCTGCAAGGATGGCTCTGCCGGAAGATGTACAGTAAGGATCTATTCGGGCTCCGATCCTTGATTTCATTCCGACGGGCTGAGGGCTCTCCCTCTTGTCTATATAATAGCCTGTTCCGTTTTCATAAGAGAAGAGATGAACTGTTTCCTGAGAACTGGAACAGAGTTCCTCCATAAAAGGACGGGAAATTTGAATAAGACTTGACTTGTGACGGTACCCGTCACCCCAGACAAGTACGGAAGGACCAACCTGGTATGTACCGGCAGAATTTCTTATCAGGACATTGGAATCCAAAAGTGTTGACAGTATTCTGTGAACAGTAGTTTTGGAAAGTCCAGTGAACTTTGCTATCTCAGTTACTCCCAGAGACACATTCGCTATCGTAATACAGTTCAGGATTGAAAAAGCCCTCTCAAGCACTCTGATTCCCCTTTTTTCTGACAAATATACCACTCCTCGGAACAATATTTCTTATATCGGAACGATTCTAGAATATCTTTTTCCTGTCTCACTGTCAAATAACCGTCATTTTAATACCATGTTTCCATAAAGAAGCCCCCTGAACCGTGGTTCAGGGGGCTTCTTTATGGAAACACCGATCATTAGAGGTCTTAACTTACAAGATGCTCAGGAACCACTCGATCCTGAAACATTATTTCTTCCGCGGAATAATATTCTATTATCTCATTTTCAAGACTGGAGAAAGCAAGAACCACCAGTGGAGCAAACTGGATTCCCTTGAGGCTTTTTATTTCCGCAATACCTTCTTCCAGGGCAAAAGCTTTTCTGTAGGGACGGGAAGAAACTATTGAATCGAAACTGTCTGCCACTGCAACGATCTGACCTGGAAGGGGTATATCTTCCCTGGATATCCCATTGGGATATCCGTACCCATCCCACCTCTCATGGTGGGACAGGCATATCCTGGCAGCCATTTTAAGTATCCTGGATTCACTATCCTTAAAGAGATCCCATCCCCGGATTGTATGGTTTGTCATTACAACCCATTCCATCAGATTAAGTTTGGCAGATTTGAAAAGGATGGCTTCTGGAATATACATTTTTCCTATATCGTGAAGAGGAGCAGCATTAGCAAGTAGTTCCTGATACTCCCCAGGAAGACCAAGCCTTTCAGACAACATCCTGGTGAGCATACCTACCCTGAGGGCATGGTCATAACTTTCTATCTCCATTCTATCCTGACGAAGAAGACTGTCCATAAAATCAAAACAGAGATCAGGTTTCTCTTTTTCCAGAAAAGTAAAACCACCCGATAATAAATGAAGATCAATGGGGGTATCTTTGCATCTCTCCATATTTTTCATAGAATATCCCTCCAGGAGCAGGCTCAACTGTTTTTCTCTACAGATTCAAGTTAACATACTCCATAAGGGATAATCCGTGACTTTCAATTTACTCGGTCTGTGTCCTGTTTCCCCCTTTATGGGGGCCTATGGAACTATCTCTATTAGGACTAAAGTACTATAAAGTCAGGGAACCATTTTCCCCTTTCTTATGGTTAGTTGTTATCCAGCTCTAGACGAGTCCCTGGTCATTCATGGCCCTGGCAACCCTCAGGAAACCTGCAATATTGGCTCCATTAACATAATTTCCGGGGGTACCATATTCCATAGAAGCCTCCCAGTTCCTCTTATGAATACTTGTCATGATCTCGTCAGGTTTCTCATTTTATTCCCAATTCGATTCAATTTTTCCCCAACTTTCTTCCAAAGGGCAATATCCTTGTGATTTGCAAAAAATTTACCTTAACGCAAGAATATATTGCTATTTCGGATCAGTAGTTTAAAAAATCAAAAAAAGGACCTCGGAATATTCCAAGGTCCTTGAAGATATAAAACAGAAAAGACAACATTATTTTTCAGCGATAACATCAATCTCCACCAGGATACCATATAACTGGCTGCCTACTGTAGTTCTCACAGGATACGGCTCTGTAAAGAACTCTTTATATACCGCATTAAAAGCTTCAAAATCCTTGAGATCTGCAAGATGGACCGTAGTCTTTACAACTTCATCCATGGAAGATCCACCTGCCTCAAGAATGGTTCTGATATTCGTAAGGACCTGCCTGGTCTGCGACGACACTCCTTCCGGAACCTTGCCGGATTCCACATCAAGAGGACCCTGTCCTGCAACATATATCCGGCTGCCTACAACAAGTCCCTGGGAATACGGACCTATGGGCATGGGTGCCTTTTCTGTTCGTATTTGCTTTTTCATTACGTCCTGCTCTCCTTATTCTGAAATGTAAGAACAGACATACTCTGTAACTTCATTGCACTTCATCTTGAACTTTGTGTTGGCGGGGAGTGGGAAACTTACACCCTGTGCGTAACTTTTCCAGTCTTCCGTCCCAGCTATAAGGATCTGTGCCATTCCTGAAATTATATCCATTATTTCAGGAACACCTGTCCCAAATTCATATTCCCCCGGCAATATTACGCCAAGAGTCTTTCTTTCTCCATTGGGTAGATAAATGGTCCTGCTCTGGACATTACCATCAAAATAGATATTTGCCTTTGTTATAACCTTACAATTTTCGAAGCTTTCCATAATTCCTACTCCACCTCCATCTGCCAGATAATACCTATACTACTTTATTATCCTGCTCTGGGGAAGGCATCTTAAACAGAATTCCGGATAAAGATAACAACACAGAAAAATATTACATCTTTAAAAAAAAAGATCCCGGCTTTTCTGCCGGGATCTGAAATGTGAAAAGGGTAAACACTGATCATCCTTTAAAAATTAAACTCTTCTTCTAAGAATCGGGAACCTTTCGCAAAGATCCTTAACCTGTGACTTTAGTTCAGAAAGCATCATTTCATTCTCGGAATGTGAAAGAGCCTTATCAATAAATGATGCAAGTTGATGCATTTCAGTTTCTTTCATGTCTCGCATTGTAGCCACAGTGGTACCTATTCGCACGCCGCTGGCGATCCATGGTTTTTCCGGATCAAAGGGTATAACGTTCCTGTTGACAATCAGACCCACCTTTTCAAGAGTTTTTTCGGCAATCTTGCCTGTAAGACCTTTCCCTCGAACATCAAGAAGGATTATGTGACTATCAGTTCCTCCAGTAACAAGGGTCATTCCCTTTTCCTCCAGGTCCCTTGCCAGGGTTCGGGAATTTGCAATTATCTGTCTTGCAATATCTTTAAACTCTTCCGTTGCGGCGATCTTGAAACAGACTGCCTTGGCAGCAATTAACTGGGTAAGCATGGAGCCCTGGTATCCGGGAAATACAGCACGGTCAATATCTGCTGCAAATTCCTTTCTGCAGAGGATGCATCCCCCTCTTGGTCCAGGAAGAGTCTTATAAAGAGAAAAATTAACGAACTCTGCATATGGCACAGGATTGACATGGATGCCTGCTGCTATGAAGCCAATTGTA
This sequence comes from Acetomicrobium hydrogeniformans, assembly GCA_016841745.1. GTDB lineage: Bacteria > Synergistota > Synergistia > Synergistales > JAFGMB01 > JAENYO01. Next base: position 418,542 of record JAENYO010000002.1, on the reverse strand, counting down.
TGTGCTACATCCGCCACAACATAAGCAGAAATTTCATCTGCGATCTCTCTTAACCTTTTCCAGTCTATCTCCCGGGGATAACTGCTGGTCCCACCCACAATGATCCTGGGTTTATGCTCAAGTGCAAGGTTCCGCAGTTCATCATAATCTATGAGAGAAGTGTCTTTATCCACACCGTAATGAATAAATTCATATATCCTGGTTCCGGAATTAAGGGGATGTCCATGGGATAGATGGCCTCCTGCCGCGAGATTCATCGCAAGGACCTTGTCACCCGGTTGAAGTACAGCATGATAGACAGCCATATTGGTGTTAGTGCCACAGTGGGGCTGAACATTCACATGCTCTGCGCCAAAGAGCTCTTTTGCCCTGTTTATGGCGAGAAGCTCCATCTCGTCAAGATATCTGCCTCCAGCGTAATATCTCTTTCCAGGATAACCCTCAATGGTCCTGTTTGTAAGGATACTGCCGCTGACATCCATAATGGCCTTGGGAGCCAGACTCTGTGAGGCAATAAGGTCAAGACATTCTTCCTGCCGTTTTGCTTCATTGTTTATGATCTGAACCATTTCCTGGTCCTGATCAAGGGTAAACTTCAGCATAATTTTAATCCTCCAGTACTTCATAATTAACAAATTTTCCAGGCTCAGAAAAACTGAACAAGACTCTGTATCTATTCGGAACTCTACCTGTAGAAGTTTGTTATGGATAGATAATCAAGATCTTCAGAACGGGTAAATACTATTTTAAAAAACTTCACGAGCAGTAAGTAATTATAGTATCGGCAAGCACCTTTGTGCAATCAATTACAGATTGGAATTCCACGTACTCTTCTGCTGCATGAAGGCCCTTTCCTGCCGGACCGAAATTGACAGCAGGTATTCCCTTGTCGTTAAGTATGGCAGAATCGGCCCATCCGCTGAAACCTCCTACCTCTGCGGGAAAACCCATGACATTTTCCCATGATCCTCCCAGGCACTTTACGAGCCTGTCCCCTTCATCAATTTCCAGGGGATTCCTGACAAAATATTGTTCATGATCAGCCATGAAATCTGGATATTTTCTTCCGAGCTCTAACAGTATTGATTCGATCTCTTCCTTTACTCCCTCCGGAGTTTCTCCTGGAATAGTCCGTCTTTCAAACTCAAGTATACAACTGTCAGGATAGGTACTTATTCCAATTCCGCCAGCTATGAGGGAAGCATGTACCGAAGGAGAACCCAAAAGAGGATGTTTTCTCTCCGCCAGTACCTTCCTCTGAAAATCATCGAGGGCAGCTAAAAATATACCTGAATGGGTTATGGCATCTACCCCTTCATCAGGTCTGCTTCCATGTGCTGCTTTCCCATGAAAAACAATCCTTTCCCAGGTAAAACCTTTATGAGCCAGTACAAGCTTCATATCTGTAGGTTCACATATAATTGCCCCATCGGCATGACAGGTTTCTGCCGCTGCTTCAGTACCGATACTCTTATATTCCTCATCCGCCACAAAAGTAAGCAGAAGGTCTCCCTTGAGTTTTGTTCCTGAATTAACTATCGCCCTTGAAGCTGAAAGGATGGCGGCTATCCCGGCTTTCATATCAAGACTCCCTCTGCCATAGACCTTCCCATCAATAAAAACAGGATCGAAAGGATCAATGGTCATACCCCTGGTATCAACTGTATCCATATGTCCGTTCAACATAAGGGTCCTGCCGCCTCCTGTTCCCTTTAAAAGAGCCGTAAGGTTAATCCTGTTGTCGCCAAGATCCTGAAGGGTGATTTCAAAACCAATTTTAGAAACAAGATCTTTGATAAAAATGGCGATTTCCCGCTCCCCTGGGCCATCTTGATCAAGATCCGGGTTAACCGAATTAATGCTTATCAACTTCTGAAGATCGTCAAGGAGTTTTTTACTGTCAGGATTTATTAATCTTCTTTTCACTGGACCCCCTCCCATTTGGATAGGACTGTTGGTTAATATTAACATTCGTTTGACTTTCACTAAAGTTCTTTATCATAAATAACTTGACAAGTTACCAGTAGGTAACATATAATTCGACAGCAACGTTACCTACTGGTAACATTAAGGAGGCTCATCATGAAAGATAAGGACAGGACCATCCATAAACTACTTGAAGCGGTAGAGGTTATCCTGAAGAGGGATGGATTTGAGGCAATAGGGGTAAATGCAGTTGCCAGGGAAGCCGGAGTCAGTAAAATACTGATCTACAGGTATTTCGGCGGGATGGAAGGACTTCTTGAAACCTACGCAGGAAGCAGAAATTTCTGGCCGGCACAACAGTCTGAAATGGAACAGATATATGGATCTCACAAGGATACTGATATGGCAGATATTGCCTCAGCGTTGATGAAACATTTCCTCAGAGAACTTCGGAAACGACCGGCCACTCAGGAAGTACTAAGATGGGAACTATCTCATAATAACGAGATAACAGAAGCATTCGCGGCAACCAGGGAAAAACAGGGCATGGAAATGATCGAGATCTTCGCAAAAGAAAAGGGATTGGAAAACAGACTGGATATCAAGGCATTATCTGCCATCCTCTCTGCAGGGATCTCTTATCTTATACTCAGGAGCAGAACTTCCCATGTTTTTCTCGGAATTCCCATCAGGGAGGAAGAAGGATGGGAGAGGATTGAAAAGACTGTAGACATGATCATGAATAAAGTTTTTAAACAGGAGGAATAAGTAGTGAAAACAAGGAGTAAATCGATCTTTTTTATTTCATTAGCTGCATTGGTTACAGTTTTTGTGGTCTTATTGGGTTCATCGGGAAGGCATAATTCAAGAAATAAGGTGATAGCAATGGATGCCAAGGAAAAGGGTATTAATATATCTGAAGAAATAGAGGAAATATTGTACTACGCAACCCTTGCACCAAGTAGTCACAATGCACAGATGTGGAAGATCCGAATAGTGTCTCCGGAAATTATTGAAGTTCTCCTGGATAGCAAACGTACCCTATCGGAGGTGGATCCCCTAAACCGGGAAGCTATGATCTCCCTCGGAGCTTTTATTGAAAATCTATCCCAGGCAGCCCGGATACATGGATTACATGCAGAGATAACTATTGTTGCTGAATCCTCTTTCGACGAAAGGGTAGCCCATATACGTCTTGAAAGATCCGGCATGATAACTTCCAAAGACGCAGCCGAGCTTCGGAGGAACCTTTCACTTCGTGGGACTTCGCGAAGAGGCTTCAAAAATGAACCCCTCAAGGAAGAACATCTTTCATCGCTGTTGATGACTGTTCCCGGAAAAGTTCATTATTATCCACTTGGATCTCCAAAGGGGCAATATCTTCTCGAAGGGCTTATAGCGTCCAATGAAAAACAGGCGAACAGGGATAATGTCCAGAAAGAACTTTCCCAATGGATACGTTTTTCAAAACGTGAAGCCGAAAAAACAGAAGATGGTTTAACTCCTCAAATGATGGGCATTAAAGGAATTGCAGGCTGGTTCGTTTCTCATTTTTTCAATTCAGATACGGTTATGAAAGACTCCTTCAGAAAACAGACCGTAACCACCGTAAGAAAACAGGTGGAGAACTGCTCCGGTTTCATCGTTCTGACAGATAGTGGTAAGGATGCAGCCTCTCTGATAAGATCCGGGATGGAGCTTGAAAGACTCTGGTTAAAGGCTTCTCAACTGGGACTTGTTATCCATCCTATGAGTCAGATGATCGAGGAATATCCCTGGAAAAGCGAATTAGTGGGAAAGCTGGAACTGGATACTTTACCCCAGATGATGCTTAGAACAGGTTACATTGACACCCCTTTTGAACCAGTAAGCAGGCGAAGACCGGTATCATCCATTATAGAAACAGATATCCGGACAATTTCTACAATGAATAAATGAACTCAAAGACAGCAGCGGAAAAACTGATCTATCAAGAACATTATATTGCAGGAAGCCCTTATTCTTACTGATGGAATTAATATTCTGATAGAATTCTTATATTAGAATATTTTTCAGAAGGGGGCAGGTTTTCAGATGGAAAAGAAACTTTCATCACTGATCTTGAGATCACCCATAGGAAACCTTGAGATCAAAGGAGATGATACACATATTTTCCGGGTCAGTTTTGTTGAAGAAAAAAGGGGAATAGATGCAAAAGATTCATCCTCTGAAGTTATTCTTCTTTGTGCCCGCCAGCTGGACGAATATTTCAACGGTCTGAGAAAAAGTTTCAATCTGCCCCTGAAACCACTGGGAACCCCTTTTCAGAAAAACGTTTGGGATCAATTGATACTGATCCCCTATGGAGAGACTGCAGCCTACATAGATATCGCTGAAGCAACGGGAAACCCTCGAGCAGTAAGAGCTGTGGGAGGTGCTAACCATAGCAACCCTATAGGAATAATTATTCCCTGCCACAGGATCATAGGAAAAGATGGAAGCCTTACCGGCTATGGAGGCGGGTTGTGGAGAAAAAAATGGCTTCTTGACCACGAGAAAAAAATATCTGGAAAAAAGATCCTGTAAATCAAAAAGGAGAAAACCTCCTTAAAACGAGGTTTTCTCCTTTTTTTAAGGTTATAATAGATTTTGGTGTGGAGTTTATTCTTATTCAGAATTTACAGATGGATATTGGACTATCGATAAATATTTCTTACTCTATATTCCCCCTACAACCCTCTTACACGAAATCCATATCCGCTATTCAGGAGGTGTTTGATCAGTGGAAAGACCAGAAATAACAAGTGTCTTTTTCGATCAGATACGTAAAAACGGTAAAGGTATTCTAATATGCAACTATGAAGGTCCCCTTACACCTTCCACCATAAATAAAAATCGTAACCTTACCATGCTAACTTTTGCCGGAAGGCTCGAGAAAATGATCTCCCTTGGTTGTGAGGTCATAGTCATCAGCGGTATCCCCGCCTTGAAAACAAAGGATCTCATGGGATTAAGATCACCTCTTGAAATTTGGGGGTCCTCTGGAGTTGAATTATTGTCAACAGATGGAACCATAAAAACCAGAGATGTTGATTTTAACCAGGCTGAAGGTCTCCACATGGCAGAGCAAAAGGCAAAAGATTTCACAACTCCCGACAGAATAACTGTCAGATCCGTATCCGTAGCGGTTTCCTGGAGAGATCTCGATAAATCAGAAATTACCGAACTGAAACAGAAACTTGAAGATGGATGGAAGAGTCTTGATACGAGGTTTAACCTTAAAGCCGTCATATTTGAAGGTGGAATGGAACTTGTCGCCAGGGGATTCGACAAAGGTTCGCTGGTAAAAAGGATTCTTGATTTTCATCCCTACTCTTCTTCTTATTGCTATCTCGGAGATGACTTTAGCGATGAAGAAGCATTCAAAGCTCTTTGGGGAAGGGGATTGGCTGTCCTTATAAATAAAGCATACAGAGAAACAGCAGCCCAGATATGGTTATCTCCTCCGGGAGAACTTAATGATTTTCTTGATGAGTGGATATGGGCCCTTCAAAACAGGAACTCAGATTGCAGGGATTAAAACAGGAGGCGGATCTTATGTCCGTCTCCTGTCAGTCTTCAACAAGAATATCTACGCTTTTGCACAGTTCGGATTCTTCCATCTCTTCTACTTCTATCCTGAGAACACCCTTCCTGTAGGAAGCCTTCGCAGTATCAGGATCTACCTCTACAGGAAACTGTACTACTCTGGAGATATTTCCAAAATACCTCTCTGAACATAAGAAAAAATCTTCATCATAATCACTTTCCTGGTTTTTTACTGCGTTTAACACCAGCCTATCCCTGTATATCTTTATATCCACATTTTCAGGGTCGATTCCGGGGAGCTCTATTTCCGCAATAACTTTCCCTTCTCTTCGATAAAAATCTATTCGCGGGGCTCTTGTCATACATTTGGAGGAAGTAGGGGCAAAAAATTCATCGAACATCCTGGACATTTCCTGAAATAATCTGTCCACATTTGAATCCCACAGGTTGATAGGATAAACATCTTTTCTTCTGTGTTCAGATAAATACCTGTCTCTCATCATTCACCTCCTGATTGTTACAACAATATCATAAGAAGGAGCGCAAGGCACAATGAAGGGAATAACAGAGCAATATGATAATATTGTCCATCAGATAATATTATAGCAATTCTCTCAGGATTCTTCACCTTCACTGACATGGAAGGTGCAACAGCTTCGAAAGGAGATATCCTGCTGCTGCTACCATGATGATGGAAGCACCCGAAGTGAGATCATAGGTGTATGAAACCCACAGACCGCAAAGAGAAAAAAGAAGGCTCAGAACCGAAGATAAACAGATCATCCCTGCCAATGATCTGGAATAACCCTCTGCAATAGAGGGGGGAATGGTCAGAAGGGCTATGACAAGGATCAAACCCACCACCCTGATGATAAGAACTACTGATACAGAAATAAAAATGATGAGTAGATAGTGGATCAGTGTTACATTGATACCCCTTGTACGGGCAAAATCTTCATCATAGGTATACACAAGAATAAGCCTGTAGTACCTGAAGCACATCAGGATTCCAAGTATTGCAATAGTTCCCATCATAGAGAGGTCAATTTTCGATACGGACAGAATACTGCCAAAAAGATAACTCATAAGATCTACACCATATCCTGGAGTAAGATCGATGCAGATAACTCCTGTAGCCATACCTACCGCCCATATGACCCCTATGGCGGTATCGGCACGGGCTTTCTTCTGGAGGGTTATCCTGCCCATTATCAGAGAAAGGAAAAGTGAAAAAAATAAAGCCCCTGCCCTCAGAGGAATTCCCATAAAGGCTGCAAGACCGACTCCGCCATAAGCAGCATGGGCAATTCCCCCAGCGAGGATAACAAGTCTTTTTAAAACAATAAGGGTCCCTATCAGCCCACAGATAAGACTGGAAAGTACCGCCGCCATAATAGCATTACGCATAAACTCATACTGAAGGATCTCAATCATGGGAGAGTTTCTCCCTTTCTCCGTGAACACCAAGAACCCTGTGAGGAATTCCGTGAGCGATCAATTCAACAGGACAGGTACCATAGGCAAGTTCAAGCATCTCCGGTTTGATTTCACCCTCACTGTGATAACATATCTTTCTGTTCACGCATGCCACAGCAGTCGCATGGCTGGTTACAGCAAATAGATCGTGGCTTACTATAACAATTGTCATTCTGCTGTTCAGTTCCAGAAGAGTATCATAAAAAGCCTTCTGGGTATCCAGGTCAACGCTTGATGTAGGTTCGTCGAGAAGGAGTATCTCAGGATCCGTGGTCAGTGCTCTGGCAATAAAAACCCGTTGTCTCTGCCCCTGGGAAAGGCTTCCGGTCAGTTCGTTCTTCAGATCAAGGATACCGACCTTTTCGAGAGAGTTAATGGCCTGTAACCGATGTTTCATTGTGGGAGAAATAGAATACTTTTCTCCCAGGCATCCCATTAGTACCGTGTCCATCACGGTAATGGGAAATTGAACATAATTGCTGGTGTCCTGAGGTACATAGCCCAGTCTGTGTACAGCCTTCTCTGGAACCTTTCCGAGTATTGATATTTGACCTTTATCAGGTTTCAGCAAACCCAGGATCAGTTTGAGCAGGGTGGTTTTACCACCACCATTAGGACCTATGACAGCCAGAAATTCTCTTTCCGGGATATGAAGGGATACATCTTCAAGAATAGTTTTGTTTCCATAACTGAAACTTACATTCTCCATTACTATATCCATCTTCATTTTATTCTATTTTGCCGCCTCTCTTATGATCTGCCCTACTTTTTTCATATTCTCCAACCAATTTTCCGCAAGAGGGTCTATCTTTACCACCCTTCCCTTGATCTCGCGAGCGAGGACCTGGGCGCTTTTATCAGAAAACTGGGGAGAAACCAGCACCACTTCAATTTTATCTTTTTTGGCAAGTTCGATCAGAGCCTGAATATCTGACGGCTTGGCTTCCTTTCCCTCGATCTCCACAGGAACCTGGACCAATCCGTATTCCCTTGCAAAGTAACCCCAGGCAGGGTGAAAAACCAGAAATTTTGATCCTCTTTTTTCAAAAAGCATTTCCCTCAAAGAAAAATCAATTTCGTCCACTTCAAAAAGAAAAGAAAAACAGTTGTCCAGATAGATATCTCTATTTAAAGGATCAAGTCTTACAAGAGCACTGGTAACATTACGAACTATCCTGTTCACATTCCCTGGAGAATTCCATATATGGGTATCTCCGGGAAGGCGTTTATTATCATTATTCTCTTGTTCCGACCTTTCATGATCATGGATCCCGGAACGGGTTTCCATGGGATATATGAATATCCCTTCATCAACATGAATCAGATTCAGATCTGGATTTAGAGTTTTCAACCGGGGAAGCAGTGAATCTTCGAAGGGAAGACCTAAAGCAAAAAATATTTTTGCTTTTGCAAGGATCTTCATCTGACTTGGCTTTGGCTCAAATACATGAGGATCAGCCCCTGGTTGGATAAGAACATCTACATTCACAAGATCTCCCCCAACTCTCCCAACAAGATATTTTTCAGGTAAGATAGAAACGACAACAGGGAGTTTCTGGAAAGCATGCAAAGGGGTAGTAAACATTACAACAATAAATCCCAAAATTAAAATCATCATTTTTGTAATTTTACTCATTTAGTAAAATCCTGCTCCCTTCTATCTTCTTCCTTTTTACATCCGGGACACAATCCTGTAAAAAGCAACTTAAAACCCTGAATCTCAAATCCAGGTTCGGCCATTTTCTGAATACTGCTTAGATCTGCAGAGGAAAATGGTTTCATGCAGAACCTCTTTCCACATATTTCACATTGAAAATGGGCATGAATGGATGTTTCTTTGCATGCAGAAGAGAAATATTCTGTCCTTCCCGACTTAAATACAAACTGCACAAGCCCCTTTTCTTTAAAACAGGCCAGGGTTCGGTAAACAGTAGTTCTGTCTATGTCGGATATCAGAAGCGATTCATGAAGGATCCTGGCTGAGAAGGGGTTATCCATTTCATTTATGCACCGAAGTATTTCCACCCTTTGATTCGTTTTATTGATATTTAGCTGCTTTAGTAGAGCGATTACTCTGCTTCTTTCCATAGGCAGATAATACTCTTTATGCAACTGAATTGCAAAATTTAGAAATTATCCGTAAAAAAGGGCTTTCCCTGATTTGGAAAGCCCTTTTAAATAATATCTGAAATAGTTATGGATGAACAATTATATTTTACTTACACAATGGGAAAATAACGAGACCCTGAAGAAAAAGATCTTATCAGACTTTCATGGTGATACTCTTGTTAACAGGAAACTGACCTCCCCAGCATGCCTTGACGTCTGACAGGAAGACACAGGTGTCATCCCCAATTATCCTGGAAACTCTCGAAATATCGCTTCTTCGGCAAACTACCTTAATGATATTTCTTATGCCATTTCTACCCTTACCATTGATAACCGTTGCTCCAAAGCCTTCCTGTCTGAGTATCCCGACAAGATCCAGGGTATTGCCCTTCCTCTCTGCAATGATCTCAAGCATCACGTAAGCATTCAGAAGTTTTTCTTCAAGGAAAGCCCCAATGAAGTTACCTGCGGCGTATCCGCCTGCGTATGCCATAAGCTGAGGCAGGTTAAGGGCTCCGCCTCCACCAAGAATATAGCCCAAAACGATCATGTAAATGCTTACTTCACAAGATCCCATAAAGGCAGCCTGAATCCGTTTCCCCCTCACAAGCAGCAATATCCGAAAAGTACCGCAACTGACGTCAAGAATTCGAGCACCGAAAATCAATGTAAGACCCAGAGGGTCCATTTCTATTTGTCCTCCTTGCCCTGGAGCATAAAATTTTAGAAACTAACGGATTATAGTCCCAAAATACCCTTTTGAGAATACCTCTTTTATGGTTCTAAAGAACTATCTTTTATGCAACGTGAACAACTTGTAAAACACCTTGGTCACTGGGATTAGAGCTTTTTCGGAAAATTGGCAAAAATATCTTTACCCACTTGTTTTTTTACTCTCAAATTCCTATAATTCGAATCAAAATAAACTCTTGATTCGGAGGGTGATTCTAACATGGGAAAAACCAGATCTCATTCTGGCAAATATGAGGAAAAAGGAAGGATATCCGCTTTTCGAAAATCACTCACCCAGGACCAGATCCTGGAACTTCAGGATGCAATATCAGAGTTCTTTCAAACCGAAAAGGAGAAGATCAGACTTGAAAAATCGTTTTTTGAGGGCACCGATGCGATAGCACTCGACTTGAAAATGGTCCCTCTCGGGGAAGAAATGGATGATATGGAATGGAAGGAGGAAGAGAACGAGAAATAAGCATCGGTAAATTAAAATTCTGAATAAAATAATTCAAGAGGGTCGCCCAATTTTGGACGACCCTCTTTTGTATCCTATTTATATCTCTCAGACTTCTTTGTTTTTCACCGGATCTTTTCTTCATTTGCCACTTTTTCAAGCAATTCAGCAGCCATCTCTATTACTTTCAGACATTTCTCATCTTCGGTCCTGTAATTTTTCTTCAGTTCTGAACAGATACTGGTACGGTATTTTTCTTCGAAATCCGCAAAGTAGCCTCTGCAGAGTTCTTTAAGTTCTGGACTTTCGTGGACCTTGTTCTTACAGAACATAACTGACAGTGCTGCCAGAGCCCCCGTTATAGCTCCGCAGACACTCTCTATACCCATTCAGCCACCGAAGGCTGCCATTATCCTTAAACCCCTTTTATTGATATCAAGGTCATAAATATCATTAGCTACATTCCGGAGACTCTGAGCAGTTGAGTTCATGATTCAGATAATAATCCTTAGCCTTTTCAACCAGAATATGGATCACCTCAATTAAGTAACGCCTCCGAATTTAGAAATTATTGTAACCGGTCCCTGATACCTGAAGAATAGCTACAGAAATTGACTCTTGATATGCCTAGAGATAATCCATTTCCCGGGCCTCCCGGAAAAGATCATCCCGAAAATCAGGATGGGCGATACCGATTAGAGCCTCAGCCCTCTCCCTTACAGGGAGTCCCCGAAGCCATGCCACTCCATATTCCGTTACTACATAGTCCACATCGTTCCTTGAAAGGGTAACTGCAGCTCCTCTCTTTAATGCCGGAACTATCTTTGAAGTTTTTTTTCTGCCTCCATTGCCATCATCTATTTCCGCCACTGAAGGAAAAGCAAGGATCGACTTTCCTCCCCTTGAAAGCTGGGCACCAAGAGAAGTATCTGTCTGCCCTCCAGTTCCCGAGTATTGTCTTGAACCTATGCTTTCAGAACAACACTGCCCTGTCAGATCCATCTCTATAGTAGTGTTGATCGAAACCATCTTGGGATTCTGTGCAATATTATATGGATCATTTGTCCAGATACCCTTCTCCATAACCACAGAAGGGTTATTATCAAGAAAATCATATAGCCTTTTCGTACCCCAGACAAAACAGCAGACCGATTTACCTCTGTAGATAGATTTACAACTGTTATTGACTGCCCCGCACTCGATCAGTTCCATCATTGATTCGGTGAACATTTCTGTATGAATACCAAGATTCTTTCGGGTTTTGAGGGCTTCTCCCACCGCATTAGGTATTCTTCCGATACCAAGCTGAAGGGTGGAACCATCTTCAACCAGATCTGCAATCTGCCAGCCTATCTTCAGATCTTTTTCCGAACAGGCCTGAGATATGAGCTCCGGAGGATGATCCTCTGTCTCTATAACTGCCGAGACCTCACTGATATGAAGAAGATTATCTCCGAAAGTACGTGGATAATTGGGACTGGCTTCAACTATAACAATAGCTCCGCTATCGACCAGTTCCCTTTCAAAAACATTACTTACGGAAATTGAGAAGTATCCATGTCTGTCCATGGAAGAGCAGGTTGCAAAAAGAATTTTTCTGCATCCATTCGAAAGGGATGAAGCTCTCCGATAAAAAGAATTTCGTATATTCTGGGGAGTATAGGAAACATTATCTGCCCCTCTCAGACATGGTGAATGGAACCATGAATTTACAAAAAAAGTGTCCCTGTATTCCAGTTCATCGATAAACGGATAATTTCCAAGAAGATTGGACACCTGGAGTTCTATCCTGTCAATACCATTTCCTCTCACTTTATGGAGCTCCGACAGGATTCTGCGAGGAACTCCCACCCCGGAATTCACGAAGCAGAGATCTCCATTTTTAAGCAGAGAGAGGGCACCTTCAACGCTTCTTTTCTTTTTCACATATTCTGCCTGATAGTCAGTCATATAGATTGGACCTCCTGTACATTTACGAAAAGGAAGGGATTCCAGACAGAAAAGGAGGGAAATTATCTTTCCCTCCTTTTCTGTCTGGAACTCAATAAAATTATCTTTTAACGGCAAGAGCCGCAAGAGCTATGGAATTGAGTTTTCCCTCGGCTGTTTCAGCCCTGGAAGCCAGGACAACTGGATGGGAAGTTCCAAGAACTATTCCCGCCATCTTGGCTCCGGCGTAATGCATTAGGGTCTTACCCATAATGTTACCGGCTTCAATATTCGGGAAAAGGAGAAGATCCACTTCGCCAGTGATCCTGCTGGTAATGCCCTTATGCTCAGCAGCATGTGGATCAGTGGCAACATCAAGGGCTATGGGTCCTTCCAGAACACAGGATACGGGGATAAGCCCTTCATTATTCATCATTGTCAATTTCGAAGCATCCACCGTAGCAGGCATTTTTTCACTCACCTTTTCGTTTGCTGTAAGCACTGCCACCTTTGGATTGATAACCCCCATCTCCTTAAGAGCATAAAGGGCATTTATGAGTATCTGTTTTTTCTGTTCGAGATCAGGGGCTACATTGATACCCCCATCAGTATGAAAGAGAAGTTTTTTCGCATTGGGGATCTCAAACACAGCCAGATGACTCAAAAGACCACCCGTCCTCAGTCCCACTTCCTTATTCAGAACTGCTTTCATGAAAACACTGGTGTTAACAAGCCCCTTCATAAGGATCCTGGCTTTGCCTGTAGAGACAAGTTCCACAGCCTTGAGAGCGGCCTTGAAATCATCCCCTTCATGGATTATTTCCATGTCCCTTCTAAGGCCAACTTCATCAGCCCTGGAGCGAATGGCGTCCTCGTTTCCCACAAGAATGGCCCTTGCTATGCCTGCATCTTCAGCCATTTTTACGGCCTCAAGCACATCCCTGTCCTGGGCAACGGCAACGCTCATGCTTACCGGACCAAAGGATCTTGCCTTTTCGATCATCTCCTGGTAATTTCGAAACAACCTATCCACACCCCTTCCTGGATTTCTTAAACATCTATTTCAAAAGAGGGATCATTCTCTGTTAAAAGATAGACCTCAGCTGAACCACCACAATGACTCTCTACCATTTGAGCCAGTTCTTTTGAAATATTCGTTAAATCAGCCTTAGTAACAGGAGGCATCCCTTCTATGTTAATGGCCACATTAACTGTTTCCGGCACGATCTTGCTTCTGTCACCATTTTTCCAGCACCAGCCCCTGCAGAATACGTCATTATTCCCTGTATCATAGTATATGACTTCCCCTTCAGAAGGATGTTCTATTTTATCCGGCTGTCCAAGAGGGACATATTCCTCTTCACCCGAAGCAATACCGAGCCTTATTGAACCTGTAACCACATCGAGGTCATCTCCTCCACATGGAGTAATGTACTTCAAGCTTATTATATTGAAAACGGTCACAAGTTTATTTATGAAAGGAAGATCCTTCCCTCCGTAAGTCCTCTTGATAAGATTGGCAATTGAGGGAGGATATTTATTGGGATTAAGTCCCATGGACTGGAAGGTTACCCTCCATGAAGCAATATTTGGATTGTCCTTATATTCGGCCATAGCCTGGTTATTTCTTATATCATATTCACTCTTTCTGAGCAGCTCGAGAAGAGATTCATCTTCACCGGTATTATCAACACCTTTGCAAAGAAGCACTGCCCTGCAATACCCCGGGTAACGCGCAAAGACTTCCTTTTCGATCTCATATTTCAAAACATAACCTCCTCTGGAGAAAAGAACTTAAAATAACTGCATCCTTTTCAGTTTATAACAACTGCATGACCTCTTGTAAAAGTGATCCCCATATCAGAAATCAGAGCAGTTCCGCCATGGCTTCGGCAAGTCTTCTGATGCCTTCATCTATATCTTCCGATGAAGCAAAGGTATAACAGACCCTGAAATTACGGTCAGGACCTCCACCAGGATAAAACGCATCTCCCGGAACAAATACCACCTTTTTCTTTATGGCCCTGTCGAAAAGAGCTTTAGTGGAAATATCAGGAGTCTCGATCCAGTAAAAGAAACCACCCTGGGGGGTTACATACTTAACCTTTTCGAGGGGAAGATACTTTCTGAATCCTTCTTCCATGGCATCTCTCTTCCTACGGTAATGACCTATTATTTTGGGGAGGAATGATTCCAGATATCCTTTTCTGCAATATTCTGAAACAAGAGCCTGGGAAACGACGCTTGTCGATACATCAACACCCTGTTTAAAGCCCTGCATCAGTTTTATTAAAGCTGCCGGCCCAGTACACCAGCCGACCCGGGTTCCAGGAGCAAGGATCTTGGAAAAAGAACCGGCATAAAGGACTATTCCTCTTTCGTCAAGGGAAAAAAGTGTGGGCTCATGCTCTCCGTCAAAACGAACATAGCCGTAAGGGTCATCTTCAAGGATCACCAGATCGTATCTGTGGGCCACCTCAATAAGCTTTTTCCGCCTTTCAAGGGTCATGGTACAGCCAAGAGGATTCTGGAAGTTGGGAATGGTATATATATACTTTATCTTTTTTCCTTCGGATCTGGCCTTTTCGATAATTCCGGGAAGTTTATCAACTTCCATTCCATTCTCATCGCAGGAAATGGACAGAAAATTAGCTCCCTGATTAAGCATATTGGCAGTTGTTCCCATAAAAGTCGGTTCTTCTATTATGATATAGTCTTCTCTGTCTATCAGGGCAAGATTAAGAAGATCAACTACCTGAATGGAACCGGATGTAATAAGAATTTCATCTGTCAGAACCTTTCTTCCCATTCTGGTACCGGTCCACCCAGCAAGAAATTCCTTAAGGGGAGCATACCCGTCAGTTGCTCCGTACTGAAGAACATCTGTGCCCTTTTCCCTGAGGATCTCGGCACACTCATAAAATTGATCAACGGGAAAGATAGCAGGGTCAGGCATTCCGCCGGCAAACGATATCATCCCCGGCTGTCGGATAAGTTTTACCATTTCTCTTATTGGTGAAGTTTTTATGTTCTTTGCTCCAATACTTAATAGATCTTTCCAGGGTTCATTCATTTTTCAAGCCTCCATTTTAGTATTTTAAAAAAATCCATCCTGGTTTTAGAGTATAGCAAAAAGGGGGAGCAGCATACTCCCCCTTCAGAGATCCGGTTTTTTAGGCTTTTATAAGTGCTTCATATCCCAAGTCGACTACCTTAAGATTCGCATCACGGAATCTGGCAGGAGCAAGTTCTGTTATTGCCTCTTTAACTTCATCTATCGTTACATTTCCAAGTCCTGCACCACACATTGCACCAAGGATCAGCACATTGAGGAAAAGGAAGTTCCCATTCATATGTTTTTTGAGGATATCATATCCCTTGATCTTATGGACTATTATTTCCCTCTCGCTCAAGTATGTTTTCAGACTATCGTTCTCAAAAGATCTGGCCTCATGGACATTGACAATGGCCTGGCCGCCTTCCCTGAGGAAATCAAAGTTTCTGAATGCCTCCATCTGATCGAAAGCCAGAAGAATATCTGCCTGTCCCTTCAGGACAAGAGGAGCTCTATAGTCTCCTATCTTGTAATGACTGATCACTGAACCGCCTCTCTGTGACATTCCATGAACTTCACTTCCGACTATTTTCTGTCCTTTTTTCAGGGCAATATGACCAAGAACCTTGCTTGTAAAAAGGATTCCCTGACCACCAATACCGACTATGATGAACTGCATTACTCATCATCCTCCTTTACAGGTACAATTGCTCCCACAGGACAGATCTCGACACAGACGCCACAACTGATACAGAATCTCTCATCGATGTAGGCCTTTTTCTTTTCCTCATCAAATGCGAGGCCGGGGCAGTTGAAGAAATCGATACAGTAGCGGCATCCAACACACTTATCCTGATCCACTTTCACCAGATGCTGCTCCTGTTTTACTTTCAATTTGGTCAGGCAGGGATGACGGAAGATTATGACCGCAGGTTCCTCATCGGATTTTGCATATTCCCAGGCTTCCTTGACCACTTGCACATTATTCTTCAGCTCATAGGCTTCCACCACTTTGACATATTTCACGCCACAGCCTTTCACTGCATCCTCCAGGGGAACAATAACGCCTTCTTCATCTTTTCTCATCTTGCTTCCGGTTCCAGGATGATCCTGGCCTCCGGTCATAGCAGTAATACTGTTATCCATAATACCCAGGACAAAAGCATGCCTGTTATATACAGCAGTGGTAAGGCCGGTCATACCATTGTGATAGAATGTTGAATCACCAAGTGTAGCAAAGATGGGGCGATCGGTACCTATACCATCCGCCTTATGAGCCAGGTACATACCTGAAGCCACTGTTATTGACGCTCCCATGCTTATGATGGTATCAATGGCATTCTGTTGCTTGGAGAGGCTGTAGCATCCGATGTCACTACAGACAATAGCGTTCGGATAGGCTTTTCTGATAGATGAATAACTGGGTCTGTGGCCGCATCCCGGACACAGGCGCGGAGGCCGGACAAAAAGTCCCAGTTCTTTCTGTGCCTGTTGAAGTTTTTCAATGGAATCTGAAGATGCTTCATCTTCTCCCAAAGCCTTTAGAAGATAGGTTCTTATCACATCTATGGTCAATTCCCTTTCCATAGGCACATGACCATTCCAGCGCCCCATAATGCTGTTCCTGTCAGATATCTGCATTTCTATTACAGGATAGGTTTCCTCAAAAACAATAACTTTATCATGTCGTGCAATGAAATCTTCCACCATTTTCAGCGGCAATGGTACGGGAGTACCTATTTTAAGGACAGAGATGTCTTCCCGGTCAAGGCTCTTCAGACTATCCATTACCGTAGAGAAACAGATTCCTGCGGCAATAACACCGAGAGAGGCCTTACCCTTTGCCGGTACTTCATAGTTATATTTCGGGAAGGCTGTTTCAAAATCTTCCTGAATCTTCGAGTAACGGGTATTCCTCATGGGAATAGATTCCCGGTCAAGCCTTGCAGGGAAATGGATCATCCCAGCGTAGGGCTTCCTTTCAAAATGAGCAGGGTTGTCAAGTTTCCGCACCTCTCCGAGTTCCACATCCTGCCTGCAGTGATCCACCCTCGTGGTTGGCCTGAGCATGGTAACCACCTTGTATTTCTCAGATACATCATATGCATCGAAAACCATCTCCCTGGCCTCTCTTGCATCGCTGGGATCAAAACAGGGTATCCTGGCATACATGGCAAAATAACGGCAGTCCTGGTCGGTCTGGGAAGCATGACATCCGGGATCATCGGATACAATCACGAGAAATCCGCCATTCAGTTCAAAGTTAGCTGAGGTCATAAATGGATCAGCTGCTACATCCAGCCCTACCTGTTTCATTACAGCACAGGATCTTTTCCCCGCAAAGGTAGCTCCGAGGGCGATCTCGTAGGCCACTTTCTCATTCGCACCCCATTCAACCTGGGTATTCGTTTCCAGTTCATCTGAATATTTTGCAATAGCTGGAAGTATTTCTGAGGAGGGTGTACCCGGATATGCACTTGCCACTTCACATCCGGCCTCTACCACACCTCTGGCAATTGCCTCATTGCCCATTAAAATAGCTTTTTTACTCAATCTGGATTCCTCCTGTCCTTTATTGAGTTACTTTAAAATCAGAAGGGGAACCTGATCTTTCTCCCCTTAGTTCACGAAGATATGAATAAATGGTGTACTTCGTATTGCCCGTTTCTTCGGCAAGGGCTTCTACGGCACCCTTGAGAAGAAAGAACCCTTCATCGTCGAGTACCTTAATAGCCTGAAGTTTTTCCTGTTTGTTCGACATATAAAGGGGTTTACCTACAAGCTTTCGAATAAGCTTGAGATTCCTTTCCATGAGCCCCTCCAGTGTTGCAGGCATCTCCTCTTCCCTGGGTATTTCGGCTGTACTGGCTCCTCCTGTTACAGAAACCAGCTGATCTACCATGTTCTTTATTATTTCTGCCCTTGACATGTCATAATTGATGCACAGGTATCCGATGAGCTTTCCCTTCTCATCTCTGAGATATAGAGTTGAGGAACGGATCCTTTTACCATTATTTGTCCTGGTAAGGAAATTGGCTACGTAATCCTCTTTTTTCTGGTCGCTGTTTTTCAGAAGATACATGGCATAATCCGTCAATGGATCTCCGATTTTCCTGCCTGTGACCTGTGGATTCTCAATGGCAATAATGGAATTTTCAGGATCGTTGATATCGTGGAGCACTATCTCGTAATCCGCGCCCAGGGCAAGGGCAAGTCCCTTTATCACAGGCTTGAAAGCCTTAAGTACCGGATGTGGTTCCAATGAGTCTACCCCCTTACATACAACAAGATATTGTTGACATAACAATTTTTTGCGCTATATTTATAGCAGAATTTTACTGCCTATGTCAATATTTTGTCATTCAACATCAATTTATTGTCGAAAGGGTGCCGGGAGGAATATAAAGTGATGAAAGATCAGAAAGACCTGGAAAAACAAGCCCTTTCATATAGATGGATAGTCTGGGGAATAATGATAGCGGCATTCATGATTGTGTTCTTTCATCGTCTGGCTGCAGGAGTTGTAAGAGAAGATCTTGTTGAGGCCTTCGGATTAAGCGCTTCAGCATTCGGGACTCTGGCATCCATGTATTTTTATGCCTATATGGTAATGCAGATCCCTGTTGGTATTATGGCAGATTCCCTCGGGGCCAGAAAGACGGTTACTGCCGGCATGTTTCTGGCGGGGATGGGATCAGTGATATTCGGGCTTGCCCCGACAACCTCCGTAATTTTCCTGGGAAGATTTGTTGTGGGAATAGGTGTTTCTACCGTTTTTGTTTCCATCCTCAAGATCCAGTCACAGTGGTTTCGTGAGAGGGAATTCGCTACCATGTCGGGTATGACAGCCCTTATGGGTAACCTCGGGGGGGTGCTTGCACAGAATCCTCTTGCTTTGATGGTGGCCCTTTTCACATGGAGAATTACCTTTGCTGGCATCGGAATATTTTCCCTTATTCTGGCATGTGCCTGCTACTTTTTGATACGCAACCGGCCACAGGACATGGATCTACCAGCTATCAACGAAGCAGAGATCCTCCGGGAAAGGATAAGGATTCCTCCGGGTGAAAAGCTCGACCTGGGCCTTGCTCTCAGGGAAGTAGTTAAAAAATGGCAGATCTGGCCTGCTTTTTTATTTTTTGGCCTTGTTGCTGGCTCCTACCAGGCCTTTGCAGGAGCATGGGGAGTATCATTCCTGAGGGCCGTATACGGTTTTAACAAGGGTTCAGCTTCAGCTTATGTTTCCTTTATTATCTACGGGACAATGGCAGGGAGTTTTTTCAGTGGCTGGTTCTCGGACAGACTGGGAACAAGGAAATTACCACTCGTTGGAATGACAGCTATATCAACTCTTCTCTGGGGATTGCTGGTATTTTTGAATGGAGGGAAACCGCCCGTTCCCCTGCTTAAGCCCTTATTCTTTCTCATCGGTTTCTGTTCTACAGGATTTATCCTGGCTTTGGCAATAGTAAAAGAAACCAATTCCCCAAAGTTTACAGGGATCGCAATTTCTGTTGTTAATACCGGATGTTTTCTCGGTACCGCTCTCGTGACAACATTCATTGGTCTTATTATTGATATTTCCGCCACAGAACCAGGGATCGTTCAGTATCACAGAGCTTTCATGCTTTGTTTTGCAGGCGCGTTTTTCGGCTTGATCTGCACCCTCTTTCTCCCGGAAACAAATTGCAAGAACATGTATTTCCATAAGAAAAAACAAATACCATGAAAGAGAACACGTAACAATCTTAGCCAACTCACAACATTAAAGCCGGGCAAAATATTTTGCCCGGCTTTTCATAAAACAAAAAATTGTCGATGTATCTATCTGTTGCGATAATATCTGTTTGTTATCTAGAACTTCCATGGAGGAAAATAAAATGATGAATGAGATGAATGATAAGAAAAACCTGGAAAGAAAAACCCTTTCATACAGGTGGATAGTGTGGGGAATAGCTGTCCTTGCTTACATGGTAGTGTTCTTCCACAGACTTGCTGCCGGGGTTGTCAGAGAAGACCTTGTTCATGCTTTCGGACTTAGTGCATCTGCATTCGGGACCCTTGCCTCCACATACTTTTACGCCTACATGATCATGCAGATACCAGTGGGTATTATGGCAGACTCCCTGGGAGCAAGAAAAACAATTTCTGTAGGGATATTCCTTGCTGGCATAGGATCAGTAATATTCGGCCTTGCCCCGACAATCTCTGTAATTTTCCTTGGAAGATTTCTGGTTGGAATAGGCGTTTCTACAGTATTTGTTTCTATCCTTAAAATACAGTCACAGTGGTTTCGTGAGAGGGAGTTCGCCACCATGTCGGGTATGACGGCCCTTATTGGCAACATGGGCGGGATACTTGCACAGGCTCCCCTTGCTTTTATGGTGACCATGTTCACATGGCGGATGACCTTTGCCGGTATTGGAATGTTTTCAATCATCCTGGCCGGTGCCTGCTACCTGTTGATACGCAACCGGCCACAGGATATGGGGTTATCTGCCATAAATGAAGCTCAGATCCTCCACGAGAAAGCCAGAGATCCTCAAGGTGGGAAGCTCAACCTGGGTCTTGCTCTCAGGGAAGTAATTAGCAAATGGCAGATCTGGCCTGCTTTTATATACTTTGGCCTTGTTTCTGGAGCTTATCTTGCCTTTGCAGGAGCATGGGGAGTGTCGTTCCTTCGTGATGTCTACGACCTTGATAAAACTGCAGCTTCAAACTATGTTTCCGTTGCGATATACGGGGCCATGGCAGGAGGTCTTATCATAGGCTGGTTCTCCGACAGACTCAGAAAGAGGAAAATGCCACTGGTAGGAACTACTGCTATGGTAACTCTACTCTGGGGATTGCTTGTATTTATGAATGGAGGCAAACCTCCTCTTTCTATTCTAAAACCCACATTCTTTCTGATAGGATTTACTTCTACAAGTTTCATCTTGTCCCTGGCAATAGTAAAAGAAACCAATTCTCCCAGATTCACAGGAATTGCTATCTCTGTGTTAAACACCGGTTGCTTTATCGGAACAGCACTTTTGATAACCCTTATGGGTCTGGTTATTGATCTCTCAGTAAAGACCCAACCCATTGTCCAGTATCACAGAGCTTTCATGCTTTGTTTCGCAGGCTCCCTTATCGGTTTAATATGCACCATGCTCCTACCCGAGACAGGCTGCAGAAATATTTATTTTGATAAAAACCAAGAAAAACAGCGGGTATCATAAAACAAAGAGAGGAGAGGGGAGGATAAACACCCAGCCTCTCCTCTCTTTGATATTAAAGTTCTTTAATCTTTTTGTATTCTTTTAAATTCTTCAGCCATTCTACTCCTCAGCTCTTTATCCAGAAAAGTTCTCAAGGAAGACAGGGCAAGAATCTCTGCTCCCTTAACCAGGGCCTGGTGTCCCATTTTCATCCGGGTAGCCTGCTCCAATTCTCTGGTGTGAAGGGGGATTTCCCGGTCAGAAATGGCAAGGACAGGCTGAATGGCCGGACATCGGTGGCTTACGTTACCCACATCCGTGGAACCGCCGGGACCGGGTGAAGGACTGACAGGAATCCCAAGGGTCCCAAATACTTCCTCCACAAGAATCTCTGCAGGTCTATTGGGCAAAAGATCATCAAAGCTGGACTCGAACTTTTCCCAGGATACTTCTGTACCCGTAGCAATAGCAGCTCCTCTCGCACAGTCGAATACCTTTTCCATTATTTCATTAAGATAGTGCCTCTGTGTATGCCGAAACTCAAACCGCGTAACGGCCTTCTCGGGAACGATATTGGGGGCGTTACCGCCTTCCCTTACTATACCGTGGATGCGGCTTTCCGGACGTACATGCTGTCTCAGCATATCTATGGCATGCCCGAAGAACTGTACCGCGTTGAGGGCATTCAGACCTTCCCAGGGAGCCGCGGCAGCATGGGCAGCCCTTCCGGTAAAGGTAAAGTCATACCCGTCCATAGCCAGGCAACGGTAATCGGCATAGCTTTTATCGCTCCCGCAGTGGATCATCAGGGCAAGGTCAACACCGTCGAAAAGACCGGTGTCAGCCATTAAGGTCTTTGCGCCGCTTGCCTCTTCCCCCGGAGTACCTATCACCCATAAAGTACCTTCTATTTCTTTCATGACTTCAGAAAGTCCAGCAGCGGCAAGGATCGACATGTTTCCATGAAGATTGTGACCACATGCGTGACCCAGACCGGGAAGGGCATCATATTCAACCAGCAGGGCTACCAGCGGACCTTTTCCTATACCCATGATCCCTCGGAAAGCTGTGGCCAGACCCATAAAAGGATATTCCACATCGAATCCTTTATCCTTGAGAATTTCAACCATCCTTCTGCTTGATTCATACTCTTCATAGGCAAGCTCAGGGTTATCCGCCATGATATCACTCAGTTCAATTGCCCTGGATGTATCTGCTGCTATCCCTTCCAGTATTTTTTCCTTGAGAATTTCAAATTTATCCATGTATATTTCTCCCTGTGTGAAACAGATATTTAGGTTCTACAGAAAAACTGTCTACTAGATATTTTCCTTGAAGGCCTTCTGCATTCTATTCCTCAGATCAGTATCAATAAATGTTTTAACCGAAGCTCGGGCCAGTGCTCTGGCACCTTTCTCAAGGGCTTGATAACCCAGGGATGTAGTAACCGCACGGGCAAATTCATGAGTATGAGCTGCAACCGGATGATCAGTTATAGAAAGCATAGGCTGAATAGCTGTACATCTCTGGCTGACATTTCCCACATCCGAAGAACCCAGGCAACCGGGAGATTCGCTCAGTGGAATATTCAGTTCACGGTAAACGTCTTCCATCATGGACTCCGCCGCATCATTTGGAACCATATTGTCAAAACTCACCTCGAACTTATCCCACTTCACTTCGGTACCGGTAGCAAGGGCCGCTCCTCGTGCACAGTTATATACTTTTTCAAGTATTTCATTAAGGTATTTGCGGGCTGGAGCTCTGAAATAAAAACTGGCAACAGCTCTTTCAGGAACAATGTTAGGAGCAAGCCCGCCCTGGCTAACAATACCGTGCATCCTGGCCTCAGGCCTGACATGCTGTCTAAGCATGTCTATTCCATGGAAAAGAAGCTGAACGCCATTAAGGGCATTAATACCATCCCAGGGAGCGCCTGCTGCATGTGCCGGTTTTCCGGTAAACTCGAACTGGATGGCATCCATGGCAAGAGATCTATACCTCACAAAGCTCTTATCATCGTTGCAATGTATCATAAGAGCCAGATCAACTCCGTCAAATACTCCCTGCTCAGCCATGGGAACTTTTGCTCCATTGGTTTCCTCCGCAGGAGTTCCTATTACCATAAGAGTTCCTTCAATATCTTTCATAACCTCTGCCAGACCTGCTGCGGCAAGGATGGACATGCTTCCATGCAGACAATGACCGCAGGCATGGCCGATCTCGGGAAGGGCATCATACTCCACCATTAGAGCAACTACAGGCCCATTACCACTACCCATGATCCCCCGGAATGATGTCGGGATTCCAAGAAACGGGTATTCCACCTCGAAACCAAGGTCGGTCAGAATATCCACTATTTTTCTGCTGGCTTCAAATTCACCATCGCCAAGCTCAGGATTGGCTGCCATAAAATCGTTAAGCTCCACTGCTCTTTTCTTAAAAACATCTATTCCCTTATCAATTTTCTTGACCAGATCTTCATAGTTTTTCATAAAACTCCTCCATTCGATCCAGGTTGTGTTCCATATTCTTTATCAGCATCAATCCCTTGTAAGGAATCTTCCACATGGGCTGGCATTGAGCAAACCTTCATCCACTGCGACCTTACCGTTAACTATCACATATCTGATACCTTCAGGAGGAAGAAGGGGTTCCGCAAAGGTGGCCTTATCTCTGAAGTTTTCCGGTTCAAAGATTACCAGATCAGCAGGAGAACCTTCCTCCATGCGTCCAGTATCAAGCCACGCCATGTCTGCGGGTACAGAAGTAGCATGACGTATTGCCCCGGCCCAGGATAGCCCTTCTTCCCTGAGCCAGTTTATCCCCCTGGGGAATGCTCCGGCTACCCGGGGATGTCCCCGTCCTTCAAAAAGAACTGCATCTGAAGCTATGGCACAGTAAGGATCCTTCAATATCAGTTTCATTTCATCTTCATTCATAACGTGGGCAATTATAAGGGTCTTCGGAAACTCTTTTCGAAGTTCTTCAAAAAGGGTGCGATCCAGTCTTTTCCCTGCATGGTTACCACTGCCGACTTCGAGAGCACTGATAGGCTTATTGAACCTTTCTTCAAAACCCGGATCAAATACTGCGGAACCCAGATAAGTACAGAAAGCAGCGTATGGATAGCTGTCCCAGTTGAGATCAAGACCATTTTCCTTTCCCTTGTGAAGGATCTCCAGAGCATCTGCAGCAAAACCGAAGGATGTCATACTGCCAAGGTGGGATAACTGGACTCTTGCCCTGACTGAGGCAGCAAGGGTTACCATCTCTTTAACTCCTTCAAGACAACGGGGACCATCGTGCCTGATATGTGAAGATATCCATCTTTTTTCAAATCGCGGGATCACTTCGCTCAAGGCAATTATCTCTTCCCAGCTCGTTTCAGGATTATATTCCAGCCCAAAGGATAGACCGAAGGAACCCTTTTTCAGTTCCCCGAAAAGAAGATCTTTCATTTTCCAGGTTTCACCTTCAGTGGCAGGCCTGTAACGATCCTTGTCGGTAATACCCACTTCGCCCCTCAAGGCAGTGTGTCCCGTCATGAAACCGATGTTCAGCCAGGGATTGGATCTTGAAGGTCTTATCCTCTCCTGTAAAGGTCCTGAACCACAGTTACCAGCTATACAGGTGGTTACACCCTGGCTGAGAAGAGCCATCTGTGTCGTATCTGGATCATCTATTTCTTCATCATGCATATGGGTGTCTATAAAACCGGGACAAACCATACAACCTTCCCCATCCAGAATTCTTTCCGCGTGAGGTGTATCCTTTCCAATCCAGGCTATAAAACCATCCCTGATGGCAACATTGACCTTTTTTTCCTGGTTTTTTAAAGGATCTATAACAACTGAATCAACTATGAGAAGATCGTAATCTGCCATACTTTTCACCTCCTTAAAACTTAAAATACCATGGATGGCAGGGTTAATACCCTGCCATCCATGAATTATGACCCCGAACAGTAACTTCTACAAGAAATTTCTGCCAATTACTGGAGGTTCATGGCAACCGCTACAGCCATGAATATCATCTGCACAGGAAGAAGAAGGAGGAAGAAGGGAACAAAGTACCTCCACCATTTTTCAATGGGTACTCTAGCGATACCGCACATGACCGGTAGAAGGGTAGTTGGCCAGAGGATGTTGGAGAAACCATCTCCATACTGGTAGGCAAGCACTGCCGTCTGACGGGTGATTCCCAGCAGATCTGAAAGAGGAGCCATGATAGGCATAGTCGTTGCTGCCTGTCCTGAACCTGAAGGAATGAAGAAGTTGATCAGGGTCTGGATAAAAAGCATTCCCTCAGCAGCAACCCACTTGGGGAAAAGGGAAAGGGGCTGAGCGAGACCGTAGATAACTGTATCGATTATGTTACCTTCGCGCATAACAATAAGGATACCTCTCGAGAGGCCTATGACAAGGGCCCCGAATGTAATATCCTTGAGTCCTTCCACATAACAGCTGGCCAGCTGGCTGGGTTTCATACCAGAGATGAAACCTGCAAATACACCCATGATGAGGAATAAACCAGCGATCTCGTTGAAGTACCAGCCTTTCTTTATAACACCCCAGACAAGGAGTCCAATAATTGCTACGACGAAGATAAGGACCAGTTTATCCCTGCCTGTGAACTTGGATTCAAGAAGTTCATCATGGTCAAGAGCCAGACTCCCCATGTCCACACCATACATAAGGCTCTTTGTGGGATCAGCTTTGATCTTTTTTGCATAGCGCATGGTCCAGAGAACTGCCATGGTTACAAGAACAAACCAGCTTATAATACGGAAGCCCATGGCTGAGAAAAGCGGGAGCTCGGCGAACTTCTGGGCAAGGCCTACAGTGAAGGGGTTCATGAAAGCTGCGGCAAAACCCATGGCTACTCCGAAAGAGACCATGCTCATACCTACGATGGCATCATAACCCATTGCAATTGCAAGACCGACAAACAGCGGGATGAAACCAAAGGTTTCCTCAAACATACCGAAAATGGATCCGCCAAGGGCAAAGAGATACATGAAAACAGGTATTATGAGTATCTCCTTACCTTCCATGACTCGTAACAGCCATCCTATGAAAGCATGCAGGGCATGGGTTTGCATAACAACAAAGAAAGAGGCATAGACAAGGAAAACGAAGAATACAACCGAACCCGCATCTATCATACCTTTCTGAATGGCAATAAAGGTATTGAAGAAAGAGACAGGTGTCTGTTCTACTTGTTTGAAACTTCCGGGAACAACGATAGTTTTGTGAGTTACCTCATCCTTCACCCGGTCGAACTGACCGGCTGGAAGGACATAGCTGCCAATTACAGCCAGGATTATGAGTGAAAACAGAAGAACATAAGTATGGGGAACCTTGGACTTTCTCAACGAAGACATATTTTTACCTCCCGTTAAAGATTATTAAAAACAATAAAACCTGTTTACAGTACCTGCCCGACCTGAAAACCATCACCTCCCTACCCTAATATTCTTTCTTTAATGCTTTATATTAAAAAAACATGTTCAAATTACTGAAAATTATAAAAGATATTTCATGTCGGGTCAATTATGATAACAATTTATCAAAGAGGTGTGGTAGTTTCATTTAAAAGATTTTTCATATGAGATGGGTAATTTCCACCTGCCTGGAAACAGGATAAATCTGATAAAAGATCTTTTATACCTGAATCGGGATAGTATCAATTACAACTGAAGGCAGGAAAATCCTGTCCTGAGATTCCTGCCTTCAAAATTAACGGACTGTAAAGATTTTTTAAATCAGCATGCAGAAATTATCACTGTTTTCCAGAATAAAAAAGAATGAAAAAGACCCTGGCAAGATTATTTCCCATGTTTTTATAACCATGAGGCCGATCCGACTTAAAGCACATGCTTTCCCCTTCTCCCAACAGGTAAGAAGATTTCTGGAATAATATCTCCAGTTCTCCCCTACCCACCATTACGTACTCCTCCACCCCTGGATTATGACCCTGTGTTTCATAGCTGGAACCAGGACCAATCTCTTCCATGAATATCTCGAATTTTCTGTCCTCTTCGAAACGGAATAAGGAATAAACATCATATCCTTCACCTTTAACTATTCCTTCCATATTTCTTCGCAAAACAACTTCAACAGGTCTTTTGTTTTCATGGAGAAGGGCAGTAAAAGGGATCTGAAGTCCCCGGGCTATCTTCCACATAACCGTTATGGTGGGATTTGCCATACCTCTATCGATTTCCCCAAGCATGCTCTTGCTTACCCCGGACAACTCAGAAAGCTGCTGAAGGGAAATTTCTCTTTCTTTTCGTATTTTTTTCAGATTCTGGCTTATGATAGATGTTACTGATTCCATTAGCGATCTCCAATTGTCCTTTATATTGACCTTTAGTGCAATATATTGTACCATTTCTTCCATTCAGGTCAATAATTGGAATATCAGAATGTACAGGGAGGTAGATCATATGTCCGAAGCAAGAGAAAAGGCACTTGCACTGGTAAAAGAGCATAACAGAGAAGAAGGCCATATCCAGCACGCCTTTGCAGTGGAAGCAACTATGCGCTATTTCGGAGAAAAGAAAGGGGAAGATCCTGAACTCTGGGGGCTTGTGGGTCTCCTTCATGATATCGATTGGGAGGAAACTCAGGAAACACCGGAAAAACACTGCAGCCTGGCCCCCCAATGGCTTAAAGATGCAGGATATTCTGATGAGATCATTAGAGCTGTCCAGGCTCATGGCTGGAGTATATGTTCTGATGTTGAACCCCTTACCGAAATGGAAAAAACTCTTTTCGCCATCGATGAACTTACAGGTCTTATTATCACAACAGCACTTGTACGGCCGGGGAAATCACTTCAGGATCTTAAGGTAAAATCGGTGAAGAAAAAATGGAAGGATAAGAGATTCGCAGCAGGTGTGGACAGGGAGATAATAATCAAGGGAGCCGAAATGCTCGGGGTAACCATTGAAGATCTCATCGACGGCACCATCGAAGCCATGAAGCCGGTAGAAAAAGAACTGGGACTGGGAGAATAGTTCTCCCCGCTGATATATGCCATGAACAATATATCCAGCAGCATTCTCGAAACAATAGGCAACACGCCACTAGTGGATTGTTCAAGACTTGTGGAGTATTACGGACTCGACGGAAGGATACTTGCAAAACTTGAATACCTTAACCCCGGCTTCAGCAAAAAGGACAGAGTTGGGCTGCATATGATTCTCGAGGCTGAAGAAGCAGGACTTATTCAAAAGGGTGACACCGTGGTCGAACTGACCAGCGGAAATACCGGAACAGGCCTTTCACTGGCCTGCAGCATAAAGGGATACCGGTTCGTAGCAGTGATGTCGAAGGGCAACTCCATGGAAAGGGCCAGAATGATGCAGGCTCTTGGCGCCGAGGTCGTTCTGGTAGAACAGGATCCTGACTCCGTATCTGGCCAGGTATCGGGCAAAGACCTGGAACTTGTCGAAAAGGCTGCTCAGAAAATCGTAAGGGACAGAAAGGCCTTCAGGGCCGACCAGTTCAAGATGCAGGGTAATGCACACGGAGAAGAATTAGCCGGAGAAGAGATCTGGAAAGACACCGAGGGTCTGGTAGATGTTTACCTTGATATAGCTGGCTCGGGAGGTTCCTTTACCGGTATTTCCAGTGCACTGAAAAGGCATAAACCCCTTATCAGGTGCTACCTGGTAGAACCAGCCAATGCCGCCTGGCTTGCAGGTTTACCAGGAACGGGAAAACACCGGATCCAGGGATGCGGATACTCCAGGAACCTGCCGCTCCTGAAACAGGACCTGGTAGATGGATTTCTTCAGGTCTCGGATGATGAAGCAATCGAAGGGGCCAGGGACCTGGCCAGAATTGAAGGCATTTTCGGAGGTTTTTCCAGCGGAGCTCACCTTGCCGCTGCTAAAAATCTGCTGAAAGGCCCGGAAAAAGGGAAAACCGTAGTCTTCATTGCATGTGATTCGGGTCTGAAATACCTGAGCACTGACCTCTACAAATAAAAGGAAAGAGGGGGAAGGATACCATGATCATTCCTCCTCTTCGTTGAACTTGGTTATATCCCGTTCTCTCTCTGCAATAGAGGCAAAGGGCCTACTTCTCTTAAGGACCTTGTTGAGATACATGGCCTGGTCCGCATCATGAAAAAGAACTTCGATGTCCCTGATAAAGCCTCCTGAAGGCTTCAGAGTGCTTATGCCGAAACTTACACCTATGAAGGACGGAAGTTCCTCCACGTCAATATAATGGGAAAAATCAGCCTGTATCCTTCCCTGAACAAGTCTGAGATTGGAAGGGCCTCCCTTGGCTACAACCAGGAATTCATCTCCTCCTATTCTTGAAACAATATCAGTGGCCCTGGTATTGCGGGCAATTATTCCACCCACTCTTTTGAGAACTTTATCCCCTTCTCTGTGTCCCATACTGTCATTGACCTGCTTGAAATTATCAAGGTCTATCATCATGAGGCTTAAAGATCCACCCTCCCTGGATGCATATTCCCAAAGCTTGCGGGATAATTCCATATATCCGGTTCTGTTGTAAAGATCTGTCAGGGTATCAAGTATGGAAGATCTTTTCAGCTCCTGAAATATTTCTTCGTAAGGTTTGTTAAGCCCCCTTGCAACAACACCTTCATATATAATGTAAAAGGCTGCAACTTTCAGGACATGACCTGCCATGTTCGTTACCCCATAAACATCATAGTAGAGTGTAAACAAGAATTCCGAAAATATGGTTAGAATCATGGAAAGGATAAGGACCTTTCTCATAAGGTCGCTCACAGCATCTTTATGAATGAGCAGGTAGATTATTGCCAAAAGCAGGATCAGACATATAACATACTCACTGATTATCTTGAATGGGGTTAACCCCTCACCCTCGATAAAACAGGTTGGGAAAATCTCCAGACCAAAAACAGATAAAAGGACAGCTCCGGTGATAGTAAGGTAAATGGAAAGTAACAAGCTGGAAGACAGTTTAAGTTTTGCAACAAAGGGTGCAAGCAGAAAGGAAATAGCCTGAAGATAGCGGGCTGCCACCCACAGCTGTGTGGAGAGATCCGGACCAAGATCAGGAAAAACACCCATCCCCTTATAGGCAAGGGTGTGGAAAAAATCAATTATTGCAACTGCAAGAAAAGCTTTCCCTATGAACAGTAGATAATCTCTTCTGGAGAAACGATAGGTTTGTGTGGAAAGAACGTATATAAGGATGGCAATTATTATAGACCATCCCTCAGCCAGTACATGTGCTAAAAGGAAGTTCTGCCACGAAACAATGGGAATACCCAAAACCACCAATAAAAGTATCCCTACCAGTCTACCCGTATTGATTTCATTTTTTCTGAACAACAACATATAACCACT
Organism: Acetomicrobium hydrogeniformans; assembly: GCA_016841745.1. Classification (GTDB taxonomy): domain Bacteria; phylum Synergistota; class Synergistia; order Synergistales; family JAFGMB01; genus JAENYO01. Next base: position 387,727 of record JAENYO010000002.1, on the reverse strand, counting down.
TCCTTCCAGGAAGCGATCTTCTTAGGTTGCTTTACGGCTTTAATTTAGATAATTAAACAGACATTTTATTATATCATTAAAGCCAGGGGAATAAAATACATCTTTAAACAAGGATTTAAACCATTAAAATGACATTATTTGCTGGGAAATATCTCAGTTCTTATAGAATTTACATAATATTGTAGTTATTTTTATTGCAAGAAAAGTAATATTTTGTTTTTACTGTAAAAAGCGTATAATATCGCCTTAAAAGACAGGATTATCTTAAAACAGGATAATATGTTTCAGTTTCAACACAGGAAGGTGATCAATATGGGACAAATACTCTAAGCTGCGATGATAGCATGTTTTGGCCTTGCCTGGCCGGTTTCGGTCTATAAATCATATGTATCTAAAAGCACAAAAGGGAAAAGTTTCCTTTTTCTCTTAATAGTACTTACAGGTTATGTTGCAGGTATGATCCATGTGATCCTTGATTATCCGGGTTTCAGCTATCTGACTGCATTATATCTCGTAAACATCCTGATGATATCCATCGACATCTTCCTCTTTTTCCGTAACAGGAAGACGGAGACCATGGCTGAATGCAGGACTTACAGCTAATTGAAAGATCCATCACATTCAACCTTTATCTATGAATTTCTTTATATTGCACATCTCTCGCTTTATAGGGCAGGTTCTTTGGAGACCAGTACGAAGAAAAGACCGCTAAATCAGTTACATTAACAACTAAACATGATATTTGATCAAACGGGTCAATATCATCAGGGTTTGTGCAAATGTGTCTGGCCTGGGAAGAACCCATTGGTTTTCATTTCTTTAAGAAAGTCGACAATATCCTGCGGTTCAGGCCTTTTTGTATGATCCGTTTCCTTCCATGCAAACCTGATAATACCCTCAATATCAACGATAAAAGTCGCAGTAACAGGTAGATCCCAGCTTTCATTACCATTATAGAATGGAAGATCTATACCCGATTGTTTATAAACCTCCCGAACATTGTTAGAAATGATATAGGTCAGATCCAGCTTTGAGGAATACCCGTTCGACCTGTCACAGAGTATGGGAAATGTAAGACCAAGTTCCTCCCTGAAGTCACTGATAAAACCAGAAAGCATGGGAGAAACAGCTACGAGGCTTGCACCAAGCTCCTTTATGCTGAGATATATCTCTTCGTAAGCCTGCAACTGCAGGCGGCAATAGGGTCACCATCTCCCTCTGTAAAATGTCAGGACCATCGGGCCCTTGGCAAGAAAATCTTCAGAGGAAACGGATCTGCCTTCCTCATCTTCCAGTTCAAAGGGGGGGAGAAGTCTGTTTTCTCCAGGAATTCTCTCCTTAAGCCCACTATCACCAAGCTCTTTTCGAAATTCACCAAGCACCCTCAGTGCATTCTCAGGGAATCTCTTTTTTGATTCTGCCGCTATTACATCAAGTTTATCCTGCAAACTCATCAACACTCCTCCTTTTCGCAATACTTTAACTCACTAGAATTGTACATCACTATCGTTTTTTCGGAAAGAATCAGAATGTCGTTTTCAAAAAATTGATCAACGATCTTCAGAAACAAAGAGAGTAAGCTTTCAAATATTGCTAAAGGGTAAGATCAGAGGTAACGGAAAAAGACATAAAGGGTTGAAACCAGAAGGGTGAAGAAGAGCATTACACAACCTCGGCCAAGAAAGGCCTTGAAATCAATTTTTATGCCATCCTTTTCTGCGATACCTGCCATTACCAGATTTGCCGACGCACCGACAAGCGTTCCATTCCCTCCGAGACACGCACCCAGAGCAAGAGACCACCAGAGAAAGTCTGACTGGAAACCAGAAAGGGAAGTTATATCCCTTACGAGGGGTATCATTGCTGCCGTATATGGAACATTATCCACTATTGCAGAGATGATACCGGAACTCCATATCAGCAGGACAGACAGGATCTTCAGATGACTGCCCACTACAGTAACCATAAGATCAGCCAGGAGTCTGATAAGGCCAAGATGCTCTATGGTCCCTACAAGCATAAAGAGGGATGAAAAGAATAGAATTGTTACCCAGTCCACATCCTTTAAAATTTCCTCTACATCCACAGGACATACCAGAAGGCCAAGGGTAGCTCCGGCAAGGGCAATGGTCGCTGCTTCGATACCAAGTCTTCCATGGAACATAAAACCAGTAAGGACAAGGAGCATTACAAGTAAAACCCTTTTAGTAAGCCCTATATTTTGCGGACCCTTCGGTTCTTTGAAATTTTCGGCTATGTGGATTGTAAGATCAGAAGGACGAAGTTCTTTTCCATACCATAAATAGAGGATTCCGTACATTACTGCAAGGGATAAAAGAACAGCAGGTCCAAGGTTAAGCACAAAGTCATTGAAGGAAAGGCCGGCGGCAGAGCCTATGAGAAGATTTGGCGGATCTCCTATGAGAGTAGCAGTCCCTCCAATGTTGGAAGAGAATATCTCGGCAAAGATAAATGGTACGGGATCCACTTTCAGAACTTCAGCAACTGCAAGAGCTATGGGACCTATAAGAAGAACCGTTGTTACATTATCAATCAGGGCAGAAATAATTGCAGTAAGTCCTGACAGCATAACCATAAGCAGCCAGGGATTACCCGCACTCACCTTGACTGCCTTTATTGCTATGTACTGTATCATTCCCGTTTTCCGGATGATCCCCACCAGTATCATCATGCCTATGAGTAGACCGATCGTATTGAAGTCTATGTAGGAGAAGGCATCTGTCTGTTCAACAAGCTGGATCAGAAGGACTGCAGATATTCCGAGAAGAGCGGCTTTAAGTCTGTGAACCCTCTCGCTTACTATCAGGATATATGTTCCCAGAAATATCAGGAGTCCTATCCATTGTGAACTGTTCATGGCGGAGCCATCTCCTTACAAATTTAATATACAATATACAATAATCGGCTTATGCAAACCGAGGCATCACATAGTACTACTTATTTGGAAAATTTCAACCTTTACAATAAGATTCTTACATTTTGGCAATATAAATCTCTTCCTCTGTCGATTACTCCTCCCTAATCGCATTCAGAGCATAAAACTCCTTTGTCCAGCCTCCTGTTTCTATTTTGTCAACTCTTCGATCCTGTTATCCAGTTCGTTCCAGGAGGGAATCCCCCTGGCCAGAAATTTACCATCCATCACCCAGACAACTTCGGTGGCTCTTACATTGAACCTTATGAGATCAAAGATCCATAAAGGACATCTGGGATCATATATGTCTATCCTTATCCGATCCTCGTATTTTTCCCGTATCTTACCCATCAGATCAGCCGCGAACCCACGGTTCACTTCCATAGGAGAGGTACTTCTATCCTCTTTGCTATAAGGCATGGAAGCTCAGCTGGAAGCGGATCTTGCCTTCTCCATATAAACCTTTATTTTATGAGCACTCACACTTGTATCTCCTTTCTTCGAATCCTTCATTAAACGTTTCGTCTTCAGGCTGATAATGATATTATTAATTATACCCTTAGTATGTATTGAGAACCAGTTTGAAAGATATCACGATGAAGGAGTGAGCAATTTGACGAAAGTTTTATTTTATACAGCCTATTACACTGAAAATGATGCCATGCCTCTGGTCGAGGAGTTTCCTGGTATACATTTCGAGTTTTGCAGTGACCTGGAGAATATAGAGGGAAAAATAAAGGATGCGGAAATATTCATAACCATAAAACTTACAGAAAAAATGATCGACGTGGCCCCTCGCCTCAAATGGGTTCAGTCCATAAGAGCCGGGATCGACGACCTTCCCTTGGAAAAAATGAAGGATATGGGGATCATACTTACAAGCGGAAAGGGAATTCACCGGGTACATATGGCTGAATATGCAATTGCGGCAATGATAATGATGGCAAGAAACTTCCCTGCAATAATAAGAAACAAACAGCAGAAGAAGTGGGATCGTTCTCCTGCACAGGACCAGATAGAAGGTGCTACTGTGGGCATCCTCGGCCTTGGAGCGATAGGCAGGGAAATTGCTAAAAAGGCCAAACTTATGGGCATGAGGGTAATAGGAACAAAACAGACAGCAGAGAAAGTAGAATATGTTGACAGGATCTATGTTTCTTTGGAGATGGAAGAGATTTTCCGTCAGAGTCAATATGTGATAAATCTTCTAACCCACACTCCAGAAACAGAGAAGATCGTTGATCGCAAGTGCTTTGATCTTATGAGGAAAACATGCTGTTTTATTAATATGGGAAGGGGAAAGACAGTCAATGAGGATGATCTTGTTGAGGCTCTCAGAACTGGCAGACTCAGGGCATTTTTTTCAGATGTCTTCTACACGGAACCCCTTCCTTACGATAGCCCCCTATGGGAAATGGAGAATGTCTTCATTACTCCTCATATCTGTGGAGAATCTGTCAGGTACCTGGAAAAGGCTCTGGAGATAATAAGGCATAATCTGAAGGTCTACCTGGATGGCGAGGGAGAAATGGTTAACTTGATAGATATTGGGACAGAGTACTGACAACATCACATAAGGCCATAGTAAAGAAAGATATGCTCCGTCCGACATTTTCAATGATGTATACTTTACAAGGAACATTCTTAATGGACGTTTATTTCTCATCCAAGGGGGTATTTTATTGATGATCCACAGCAGCTGCGCACTTCTTATAATCGGAGGAGGTCCTGGTGGTCGGGTTTCATACATGATGGCCAGGAAAATGGGTATAGATGATATCACATTGGTAATTAACGAAGACCCCACAGTAATATGCAGTCTACCCTACAGTGTTGGACGCAGGCTTGTTCCTGCAGGCCCTGAGGCTGAGATGGTGAACCTGCAGAATCCGGAAAGACTTCCGGCCGATACATTAAAAGATGTGGTTCGGGGAAATGTTATCGACCTGGAACTTGAAAAGAAAACGGCAACCATTCGTCAATCTTCCGGAGATGTGGAAATAACATTTAAAAAGGCCATTCTGGCCACCGGAGCAATGAGCTGGATCCCTCCAGTAAATGGAGTTACAAGAGAAGAAGCTCCTCTGGATAAAAGCCTTACATGGGTAATGGTGGGCAAAGATATAATTCCTCGTTCATCTCTTGCTGAAAATGTATATGTCATGCGGGGAGCGGAAGACTCTTTTTCCCTTGACAGATTCGCTTCAGATAAAAGGAAGGCCGTGGTCGTCGGTACAGGAGCCATAGGCCTGGAAATGGCCGAAGCACTTTATGATAGAGGTCTTGAGGTTATCCTCATAGAGGCCCTTCCTCATGCAGTACCCTTCCTGGATAACGAGATGACCGCTACTGTGCTGGAAAGACTTGAATCAAAGAACATTAAAGTTATTACTGATACTCAGGTAAGGGAAGTGTTCAGAGAGGGAATTTCCCTGAATAACGGAGAAAAGATCCACACTGACGGCATAATTTTCGCGACAGGGGTTAAACCCAATATAGCCATAGCAGAAGGATCCGGTCTTGGGACAGAAAAAGGTATTATTGTTGATGAAACCATGAGAACATCCCACCCTGATATTTACGCCGTAGGAGATGCGGTCCAACTCCTGGATGGAGCAACCGGGTTTCCTGTTCTCCCACTGATAGGAACCCTTGCCATGAGACAGGCCATGGTCGCAGTAATGAATATTGCCGGCATGCCGGCAACCCTTCCTCCTGCCACTGTATGGGGGCTTACAGCAGTGTTTGATCTTCATCTCGGAGGAGTTGGATGGTCTGAGGAAATTGCCCTGAGATCTGGAATAGAAACTATGGGTATCACAATACCCTACAGGACCAGGGAAGAAGCCATGCCGGAAGGCCACCATGGAACCTGGAAGATAGTACTTGCAACAGGGATTTCAGATTCTTTCAGACCAGGGCAGATAATCGGGTTCCAGGTAGTTCTGGATCACGAGTCTCCTCTTTTTCTGGTTGAAAGGTTTATAGACATTATCTCCAGGAAAGAAACTGTAAATGACCTTTTTGGCCATTACTTCGTCCATTCACCCTATCATAACGACATTATGGATCCTTACATGAATCTGATGTCCATAGCCCAGGAAAGCATGAGTAAATTGCAGAAGTAATTTAAAAAACTGGGCAAAGGGCGAAAGAACCTCTAAAATGCTTAATTGAAAATGACACTGAAAGAAGGGCTATCCCATGGAAACAAAAACCCGGAACACATGCCTGATCTGGCATATATTCAGAGAAGATGACATCCTGATCTACGATGATGATCAGATCCATCTTCCCGAAGAGAAAAATCCGGAAATACTTGGCATCGAACCCATAAGGTTCAGAGAAACGGCATATCCTGAAGGAGAGGTTATAAAGTGGGCTGAAGTTACAGCAGAAACAGAACCTCCAGAAGGAATGAAGTTTGCTCCGCGAAGAAAAGTCCTTGAAGTCCTTGGGGAAGAGAATTTTGCTTCATCGGGCAAGGCGTATCATTTCATGGACTGGACTCGAAAAAACCTTTTCTGCGGAAGATGCGGATCACCCATGAAAGATTCCGAAGTTGAAAGATCCAGGATATGTACCCATTGCGACCATGTTGAGTATCCTACGATATCGCCAGCAGTGATCGTAGCAGTTGAAAAGGAGGGCAAACTCCTCCTTGGCAGAAGCCCCAGGTTTCCAAAAGGCCGTTACAGCGTCCTGGCCGGATTTGTTGAGCCAGGCGAAAGCCTTGAAGATACAGTCAAACGCGAGATCCGTGAGGAAGTATCTATCGAAGTTGATGACATTGAATATTTTGGCAGTCAACCCTGGCCTTTCCCTCACTCTCTTATGCTGGGCTTTACTGCAAAATGGAAAAGCGGAGCAATCCGTATCGACGAAAAGGAAATAGAGGATGCCGGGTGGTTTTCACCGGAAGAATTTCCGGAAATCCCCACAACCCTCAGTATCGCCGGAAAACTTATAGGACATTTTCTCAAGAACCGTAAAAACTGAGAGAACCATCTTTTTTCACTGAACAGCATTCTTTCTCACTGAAATTCCAGGTGAAAGACCCTTTTTGCACTTCCAGGGGGTGGACAGGATCCATCCCCTTTTTTCCTGCTTCATATTGGAAAAGTTGCGGACCTCCATTCTTTTCAAAAGATCTCCAATATTAAGAAATACCATATCCTCACTTGATTAAAATTCAGGAAAATATTATAGTATTGTCTGATTGTCGACATTAGACATGCAAGTGTAATTCTATACGGCTCACAAAGGGGGGAAATACATGAATATCAAAGAGGAAATTCAGAGTTACCTCCATGAACTGATTGAACTCAGGAGGGATTTTCATTCACATCCGGAGCTTGGCTTCAGAGAGTTCAGAACCTCGGAACGGATCTCCAGATTTCTCGAAGGGATTGGACTGGAAGTTAAGACCGGTTTTGCCGGTACGGGTGTAACTGGACTCCTGAGGGGTAAAACTGGTGAAAGGACCCTTCTTCTTCGTTCCGACATGGATGCTCTTCCCGTCACGGAAGATACGGGGCTGCCCTTTTCTTCGGAAAACCATGGGGTCATGCACGCCTGCGGACATGACGGACATATGGCAATGCTGTTGATGACGGCAAAAATACTAAGTGAACATAAGGATGAGATAAAGGGAAATATCAAGTTTGCCTTCCAACCCAATGAAGAAGATGCAGGTGCCGAAAAAATGATCCTCGATGGAGCTATGCAGGATCCTGAAGTTGATGCAGCCATGGGACTCCACTTATGGTCTCCCCTGCCCACCGGTTCCGTAGGGATAAATGCTGGACCCCTGATGGCAGCCAGCCACTATTTTTACCTGACCATAAGGGGAAAGGGCGGCCATGCCGGCATACCCCACAAGGCAGTCGATCCCATTAGTACCGCCTCAAAGATCATTGAAAGTGTACAGCATCTTCAGACCCGGGAGTTGGACTGTCTGGAAGAACCAACGGTGATAATGTTCTGCAATATCCATGGTGGAACATCACCCATCATTGTTCCGGAACAGGTGGAGCTCCAGGGATCGATAAGGTTCCTTCACGACCGTGGAGATATGGTGGAAAAACGGTTTGAAGAGATCATATCCCACGTATGTCATATGACAGGAACAGAATATGAACTGAAAATAGTCATCGGCAACAGGCTTCTTTCCAATGACCCGGAAATGACTGATCTTGTTATGGATGAAGCCCGGAGGATCCTTGGACCGGAAAACATCTGCACGAACATGAGAATGATGGTCGGGGAAGACTTTGCTGAATTTGCCAGAAAGGTAAAGAGCGCTTTTTATTTCCTGGGAACCGGAAATGCCCGGAAGGGAACTACCTATTCCCACCATCATCCGAAATTCAATATCGATGAGGATTCCCTTCCACTGGGAGTCGAGTTTCACATAGCCACCGCTCTTTCTTATCTACGAAACTTTTAGGGTGCGAAGACACAACAAAAAAGGAAGACATTTTCCACAAGGAGGAACAATACATGTTCAAGGCAAAACATTTTACAGAGATAGGTAAATTCATGGAAACAATGGGAGTTCCCGGCAGGGACGGATGGTCATTGCCCGATTCGAAGAAATCATTTCCCGACGGTTGTCACTACAGGATAGAGATCGCAGGAGTAGAAAGATACAGCACCATGGTCGCCATGGTGGATGAGGCCAAAAAGAGGAACCTCAATGTCCACCGGGCCATCTGTACCGTAGGAGGTTCTACCTATTGTGACTTCCAGGAATTGAAGGATATGGCAAAACTTGCTCATGATGAGCAGATCGAGATCATCATGACCATAGGCCACCGTAAGGCCTGGGACGTGGGCTCCAAGGAGTCGGGTTATCCTGAAGGCACTGTTCAGGGACCAAGGCACAGGGGATCGGACAACATGGCCTACTGGATCGAGGATATGATGCGCAATCTGGAGGCCGGTGTCAGGGGATTTCTGGTCTATGATGAAGGAGCCCTCCGAATAGTCAACGGAATGAGAGAAGAAGGATTCATCCCGCCAGAGACCGTATTCAAGTGGTCTGTCTTCGGAGGACAGTGCAGTCCTGCGGGAGCCCGGCTTCTTGAAGAACTTGGAGCGAACTCAATGAATCCCCTGTCTGACGTAAGTCTACCCATTCTTTCAAGCATCCGTAGCACAGTTGACATTCCCCTGGATGTCTACATGATCATTGTCGATTCCTTCGGAGGAATGTTCCGTGCCTACGACGTACCGGAGATAGTACGGGTCGCAGCACCAGTCTACTTCAAAATTGAACCCGGCACCTCCGAAGCCGATATATACAAGCCCTGGGTTACCGAGAGCTGGCATGACGAATTCATCCGTCAGAAGGTAAAGATCGCATCCATCCTTCAGGAGATCATGGAAAGAAGAGCCCCGGAACTCAGAATGTCAGAGGTAGGCCCGAAAGACCTGAGCCTGCCTGTAGTAGACTAAAGGAGAACTGAATCTATGAATAACGTCTGGGAAGAAGCAAAATACAACCTCAGGAAAGCAGCAGAGGTAATGGGAATGAAGGAAGACCTTCTTGTAAGACTCAGCACTCCCATGCGATTCACTGAATTCACCATCCCCGTACGCATGGACGACGGGAGCAGAAAGATCTTCATGGCCTACAGATCAAATCACCAGGATTCAACAGGACCCACGAAGGACGGCACCCGAATCAAACCCGATCTGACAACCGAAGAGATCAAAGCCCTTTCCCTCTTCATGAGTATCAAACATGGTATAGGAAACATTCCTGCAGGGGGAGGTAAGGGCGGCATAAAGGCCGATCCTTCGAAAATGAGCGAAGGAGAATATGAAAGGCTCATAAGGGGATTCATTCGAAAACTTAAGCCCAAAGGCGCATGGGTGGACGTTCCCGGAGCAGACATCGGAACGGGGAAACAGGCCATGGCGTGGATGCTGGATGAATACGAGCAGATAACCGGCATGCACTGCCCCGCTGCTATCAACGATAAACCTGCCATCCTGGGTATCGGAGGTTCCAAAGGAGGATTCGAAGCAACCGGCTGGGGAGTGGCCATGTGCACGGTTGAAGCATCCAGAGAACTGGGCCTGGAACCGCAGAAAAGCACTGTTGTAATACAGGGTTTTGGTCAGGTGGGGTCTATTACGGCGAAAACCCTGTTCGACAGGGGATTTAAGATAACAGCAGTATCAGATATAAATGGAGCTGTTTTTAATGACCAGGGGATCAATATAGATGGCCTTGTGGAACACGTTCAAAAAACGGGAACCATAAAAGATTTCCCCGGCACAGACCCCATGGATGCTGCACTACTCCTGGAAAAGGAATGCAATATACTTATCCCTGCGGCCGTACAGGACGTTATAACGGCGGATAATGCTCCCCGTATCAGGACAAAGCTGATAGTAGAAGCAGCAAACGCACCAACAACACCGGAAGCTGACAGAATCCTGGAAGAAAAGGGAATAGCTGTTATCCCTGATGTTCTGGCAAATGCAGGAGGCTGTATAGTATGCGACTTCGAGCGTATACAGGGCCTTAGCGGAGATTACTGGGATGAGGAAGAGGTTCACAGACGCCTCGATAAACGTATGATGACCGCCTATGGAGAAGCCAAGACCGTTATGGACAAAAAGAGTATATCCATGAGAACAGCTGTCTGGGTCAACGCCCTTAAAAAGATCGTTGAAGCCATGGAAATAAGAGGCTGGAGCTGATAGGCCCTGAAACTGTTTTCACCGTAGGGTTGGGTATTTGCCAACCCTACGGTGTTGAGATCGCTGATATTGTTCAAGAAAATTATACGAGGAGATTTGCATTATGGATAAGGACTTTTTCAAGAATGAAAATCTGAGTGACCGGGTAGCGGATTTTATAAGAAGACAGATCCTCCTGGGAGAGGATTTCAAAAAAGGAGAACATCTTCGGGAAGTCGAACTGGCTGAAAAGCTGAAGATAAGCAGATCAACACTCCGGGAAGCCCTTAAGGAACTGGAAAAACAGGGTCTTGTCCATTCTGTTCCCCGTAAAGGAACCTTCGTCTCCGATTTCGACCACCATGACTTTGTAGAGATATACGAAATACGCTATTTACTTGAGACAAACATTTACCAGGTCCTTATTGAGGAAAAACGCCTTTCTGTGGAGGATCTTACAATGCTGAGAAAGATGATAGACAAGATGGTGGAGTTGACTACTTCGTCAAAAAACCTCCAGGAAAAACTTACGGAATTCAATGACAGGGATATCAGGTTTCACTCCTTTCTCTGGGAGAAATCGGGCAAGAAATGGTTCCTGACCATGCTAAAAAATATTTTTTACCAACTGAGACTGGCCATGTTCCAGGACCTTGTCCTTGAAAACAACATGGAAAAATCCGCAAAGATGCACTATGAACTTATTGATGCCCTGGAGGAAGGGAACCTTGAAAAAAGCAGGGACTGTCTGAAAAAACATATACTCATAATGAACGAAAAATAGAATCTACCAGGACTTTATTCCACATGTAACCGCTTTTCGGTTATTAATACGATGTATTTCATATTTGTTTAAATGGACTGGATATTTAATGGAGGAGTATAATTCCTTCTGATTTTATATTTAACATTAATTAGAATTCGTATTGAATTTTAATTTAACACCTATTTGGACAAGCGACCTCCTCATGGATTTTTTGTCACTTTGGAAGATAGAACACCTGACAGATATCAGGTTTTTAGTATATTCATAGATGTCTGAATATTAATAATAGGAGGGATAACATGTCATTCACATGTATTTCAAAGGATCCGGAATTTCTTGATCTGGAACATCCTGCAGGCTGTCTGGAACTGGCTATCCCCAGCGAAGGTTCCAGGCTTTTCAGCATAATGTACACCCCGCAGGGAAAAGGCCCACATCCTACAATTTTACTTCTCCATGGCTTCCCTGGAAACGAACGTAACTTTGACCTGGCCCAGATATTCCGCCGTGCCGGTTTCAACGTAATGGTATTTCATTACCGGGGTTCCTGGGGAAGTGAAGGCAATTATTCTTTTCAGAACGTCCTTGAAGATACCAGGACTGTCATTCAACATCTGCAGGAACCAGCAAATAGAGAGCGATACTCTGTAGACCCATCCAGGTTCATCCTTATGGGTCATAGTGTGGGAGGATTTTCTGCCCTCATGAACGGTTACCGGCTTTCAGAAATTAACCGAATTGTCGCCATTGCTCCTTATAACCTTGGAGCTGTCGCTAAGAACCGCCGCATCAGCAAAGAATATGCCGAGCTTACCCATGAAATGTTCGTCGACTGCAGCCAGCCCCTCAAGGGAACGGATCATGAAACTCTTCTGAAAGAGATAGACATGAACTCTGAAGACTGGGATTTTTCCAATCATGCTTCCGGTTTCAGAGATAAAGATCTCCTTGTCATAGCCGGTGCCAGAGACGATATATCCCATCCGGAAATACACCATTATCCTTTTATGAAAGCATTGAACCAGGCCAATGTAACAACAGCGACAGAAGCCATTCTGAATGAAGGTCATTCTTTTCATTGCAGAAGAATAGAACTTGCAGAAACTATCCTGAGCTGGCTTAAGGAAAAGAAGGTCTTACCCGAATAAATAAAACAGGATAATAAAGGAGGAATGGATATGAAAAATCATCCCTTTTACATCGCAGACGTATTTGCCGAAAAGAAATATGCAGGTAATCAGCTGGGAATAATAAGACATGCCCGGGATTTATCTTCTGAGGAAATGCTCGACATCGCAAGAGAAATGAATTATTCGGAAACCACTTTCATTCTCTCGGACACTCCCGAAAATGAAGGATATGGCGTCCGCATCTTTACCCCCGGGGGAGAGGTTCCATTTGCAGGACATCCTACCCTGGGGACCGCTGCTCTTATACGTAAAGAAATTGCACCAGGAAACCCTGACCGGATAATCCTGAATCTCAAAGTAGGAGCAATTCCGGTTACGGTTAAAGATGACGTATACTGGATGAAACAGGTTGCGCCCGAATTCGGCGAAGTCTTTAGTGCCGAAAAAGTGGCACCCATTATCGGGGTGGAAGCATCCGAGATAGATCCTGCATTTCCCGTCCAGTGGGTTTCCACAGGTTTGCCCACAGTTATATTTCCCCTTAAAAGCCTTGAAAGTGTTCGTAAAGTACGTATAAATAAGGATCTTTATAACCCATTCATAGAAAGAACAGGCAAGGCCCTCATACTGGTATTCAGCAGAGAAACCCTTTATCCTGAGAACCAGATCCATGACCGGGTGCTTGTTCCATGTTACGGAATTGAAGAGGATCCCGCCACGGGAAGCGGAAACGGATGTCTTGCCGGGTATCTTGCAAAACACCGGGTTCTTGGCAGTTCCCGGATCGAGAATATCCGCGTCGAACAGGGTTACCAGGTAAACCGTCCATCCCTGCTCCTTCTTACAGCCATGGACACCGGGAAAGAAGTGGAGGTCAACGTTGGAGGAAAGGTTGTATTCACAGCTCAGGGTAAGCTTTTCTGAGTTCTGCTTTGCAGATATGAGGATCATCCAGTAATATAAACAAACCTAATATGTAAATGGAGGGATATTTATGAAAAAAGTTATAGCCACGGACAAGGCACCTTCAGCAGTAGGACCTTACAGCCAGGCCATTGAGGCAGGAGATTTCCTCTTCTGCTCCGGACAGGTAGCCATTGACCCGGCAGTGGGCAAACTTGTTGGAGAAGATGCTGCAGCGCAGGCAGAACAGGTACTGAAAAATGTAAAAGCCGTCCTTGCCTCCCAGGGGCTTGATATGACGAACATCATCAAGGCGACGGTTTTTGCAGCAGACATGAATGATTTCAAGGCCGTCAACGAAGTTTATGCCTCTTATTTCACTTCCGAGCCCCCCGCAAGATCCTTCGTCCAGGTTGCCGCCCTTCCCCTTGGAGCCCTTGTAGAGATCGAAGTTATCGCTTACAAAGGCTAACCGGTACTGTAAGTTAAAAGAAGGGAGTGCTGAACCCGACACTCCCTTCTTTCCATCCTTCAGAAGATCCTGCCTCTCCACTAACTCTTATATTTTACTTTTCCAACACTCTCTGGTAACATTCCGGGAATCAAGTTCTGTTACAATCGGTCTGTCAATAAGGAGGGCGAACATGTTCAAAGCTGATTACCACGTACACAGTTCTTTTTCAGGAGATTCGGGGGAATCCCTTAATGTGATATTCCAGCATGCCTTCGATCTGGGACTTCAGGAAATAGCCCTCACAGACCATCTTGACCCCGATTTCCCAAGTGAACGTGTAATATTTGATATAGACCTGCCCAGCTATTTTCAGATACTTGAAACTTACAGGAAGGAATGGGAAGGAAAACTATCTATCCTGACAGGTCTTGAACTGGGATTACAGCAGCATCTTGCCCAAGACCTTGATCATGTGCTGTCCGATCCCCATCTGGATTTTATAATAGCCTCAATTCATTGCGCTGACAGAGGGGACTTCTTCGACGAAACCTATTTTGACGGAAAACAGAAGGATGAGGCCCATAGAATATATTTTCAGTCCCTCTATGAGAATCTTAAAATTTTTGACGGTTTTTCAGTAATTGGACATATGGACTTCATAAAACGGTACGGTAAGAACCATTACGGGAAAGACCATTGCGAACTCGATTACAACCTTCACATGGACCTTATCGATGAGATACTCAGGCTGGCTGTTGAAAAAGGTACAGGACTGGAGGTTAATAGCTCCGGCTACAGGTATGGCCTGGGACATGCCCATCCTGACAGCATCATCCTCTCCCGATACCGGGAACTGGGTGGAGAAATCATCACCCTTGGCTCGGATGCTCACAGGGCAGAAGATATTGGAAAAGATCTGGACAGGGCAGGGGAACTTCTAGAGAACCTTGGTTTCAGATACATCTGTGGATTCAGGAAAAAAGAACCTCTGTTTTATCCCCTTGCCAGACTTCGGGTTCATCTGGCTGGTGACTGAAAACACATTACCTCATATCTGCCTGTGACTATCCCTGGTCCACCTGATCTTCTGTCTGAAAACTTCTGTATCCATGCTTTCATTAACCAGGAGATGAATAGTTTCAAGTACATCTTTCCCCTTTAATATGTTTACCTTCGACAGGATCCTGTCCCCTCTTCTGGCTTCCTTTTTGAAAAAGATCTGTACTTCTGTGGGAATATATCCATCAGTTAAACCTTCTGGAATTGTTTCAAGGGCCCAATTCATGTAGGCTACGTTATTTACGTGCTGATTGAGGTCTATTTCAGATCTGCGAGGATAAAATTCAAGCTCTCTATCACAGGTTCCTATCAGCGGAATGGAAGGAAAATCCGATTTAAGGGCATCCTCATCTCTCTCGGCAAAGGCTGGCAGGACCATTGAAGGAGACAGGGCCTTCTTGGTTTTCAGGTCTATGAGGCACCATACACTGCTTCCTATCCCGATAATTTCATTTCCCAGGCTCAGTTCAAGATCTCGATAGGCGAAGACCCTTTTGCGTCCTTTTGGCCAGGTCCTTATCTTCAGAATATCTCCATATTCCGGGTACCGGATAATTTTCAAATGGCATCTTGTTATGAACCAGCTCATTTCTCTTGGGATAATTTGTGGAAGTCCCACTCCCAGGATGCAGGCATGATCCGTTGCCGCATCCTGAAAAAGATTCATAAGTCCCGGAAACGATAATGTTCCATCCTTCCCAACCTCGTATATCCTTACCGGGAATTCTTTTATCAACATATCCGTCATGTCTGGGTTCTCCATATCCTGATAGAAAAAACTCTAGCAATTTCATTAGAATTTCCATACACTTTCAACCTGCAGCCCCCTGTTGTCGAGACCTGCGTCATAAGGGACCTGCAAAACCAGGATCATTATATATCCACCCCATAAGCTGTCCAGAAAAACAGACCAGATCAGATATGTTAGAATTGTTCATTATAGAGTTTTACTCTCTCCCACTTTTTTTTACATACCATAAAATAGTGTTCATGAAAAATATTTTCTACACCATTTACACTATTTAAAAGTGTATTCAGTCTTACAAACAGGCCATAAGTCAATAAAGCTGATCTATTCAGATAGCAATATTCAGAAAAGGAGAGATGTGGAGTGAGAATTCGTTCCCTCGCTTTTCCCAGAATGCATAAAGAAGAAGCTGAAAAAAGGGATTTCCTGCCTACCCTTTTTGGAAAGATCGGTCGTATGTCCGATGTCAAGATCTTTGTGGAACGGGGATACGGTAGCGGTATGGGCTATAGGGAGAAGGATTACCTGGCCCGTAATCCGAAACTTGTCTTCCTTGATTCATTGGAGGAACTTTACAAGAAAGACACTGTCATCGTTATAAGGACACCAGAAGAAGATGTGATCCACAGGATGAGAAAGGGATCCACCCTCTTTTCCATGCTTCACTACGAAACAAGGCCTGTCCGAAACAGGGTGATCGAAGAGACAGGAATAAAGACTTACTCCATGGATGCTCTAAAGGATGACGAGGGGAACAGGCTCTTTGTATTTTTTAAAGGAACATCCTTTTCTGCAGTAAAAGTGGCCATGGATGAACTGAAAAAGAAGCATCCCCATTTTTACTCGCCATTAAGGGAACTTCTCAGAGTATCCCTTATTGGCTGTGGACCAGTAGGACAGACAGCCATAAGGGCATTTCAGAAATTAAGTGACGCGGAATTCCTGGAAAAAGGTTTACCGGGGATGCTGATAACGGCATTCCCACGATCTGTTGTAAGGGATAAAAAGAGAATGGCAACGCTACTCACAATGACGGATATCCTCGTGGATGCGTCAGGAAGAAGGGATGGCTCAAAAATAATCCTGCCGAACACCATGCTCGGATACCTTCCAAAACATTCAATAATACTGGACATTACTGCGGATCCATATGACACAAAAGCTGATCCTCCTTCCGTCAAGGCCTTTGAGGGGGTCCCTTATGGAACCATGGAAAGATATGTCATAGAGGAGAATGACCCCCTTTATGATGAGATCCCTCCTTGTGTGGATACGACCAACAGGAGATTATGTGTAAGCTGCAATGCATGGCCCGGTTTTGACCCGGAAAGATGCATGAAACGCTACGAAAGTCAGCTAATGCCCTTTCTCAAAATACTCCTTGAAAGGGATCCCTCAAACATTTCAGATAAGAGTGATTTCCCATTTGAAAGAGCCCTGGCAAGAAGTACCCTGAAATATTTCAGAGCTCATTCCTGAAATCAGAAACCTTGAACCAGAAAAAAGATGCCAGAACTACTACTGAAATATCGAAAACTATTCAAGCTAATTTGCCCTGATCATCATGAGAGGAGTGGACTCCTTAACCGCTCCTCTCATGTATTTTTCCCAAAAACACCATATCCATACCCGTAAGAATGCTATTCAGCTCTTTGAATAGATTCGCATACCGCCAGGTGTATATAGTGTTAAATATGGCTTGACAGGAGATTCCCTTTGTTGTAAATATTGATTATCAATATCACTACTTACCTAAAGTGAAAATATTATCAATATTTCGACAAACCAGTTAACCAGGGAGGTTAAGTAATATGCAGACAGTTATGGAACCATCGTTAGGCAAAGCTGTAGAAAGTTACTTTGAAGATCTCAAGAACGGCTGCAATAACCTGATCACATGTGAGCAGCTGGAAGAAGAAATGAAAAAGGGAGAAGAAGATCTTTATCTTCTTGACATCAGAAAACCCGAAGATTTTCAGGAAGGTCATATTGAAGGCGCTGTAAATATACCCTGGGCAGAGGTAGGAGAATTTCTTGACGATATACCCAAAGACTGTAAGGTCATCCCTATCTGCTATTCCGGCCAGACAGCAGGCCAGCTTGTTGGGATAATGAGGATCCTTGGTTTTAATGCATGCTCTCTGAAGGGAGGCATGTCCTGTAATAAAGCTCACCTGCCCATCCAGGCTGGCTGCTCTTCCTGAGGCTTATAATTACTTTTCCTGGAAGGAAAAGCTGTTAAAGGGACCATCCCTGCGGGATGGTCCCTCTTTTTTATCACTACTCCCCAACTGATCTCCAGTTGCCAATTCTAGAGATCTATCTGACATACAAGAAACTTTTCTTGATAAGTCCAACACCTATGGTTAGAATAAGAACACTTTTAAAGCTTTACCAGATTGAATATCAGACAGATTTTGTGGAACCTGGGGAGGATAGAGATGGATAAGAAAGAATATTATCGAATGCATGCAAGGGATGCACTGGAATCTCTGGGCTCGACTGAAAAGGGCTTCCCCCGGGAGGAGGCAGATAAGCGTCGGAAAACATATGGGGCAAACCAGATCACGACGGATATAACCGTTCCCAAGTGGTTGATCTTCCTTATGCAGTTCAAGGACCTTCTGGTTATGGTCCTTATTGCAGCAGGCATTATTTCATTCTTCATAGGAAGCTATCGGGATGCAACTGTAATGCTGATCATCGTTTTAGTTAATGCCATAATAGGATTTACTCAGGAGTACAAAGCCGGAAAGATCCTCGAGAGCCTTCAGAAACTTATACAGTCACCTGCAAAGATAAGGGTTAACGGAGAGCTTCAGCAGATTTCACAGGACCTTCTTGTTCCGGGAGACATTATAATGTTGGAACCCGGGGATAAAATACCAGCAGACACCAGGATACAGGAAGCTTTCAATTTCAGGGCAAACGAGTTTTCCCTCACCGGAGAATCCACATCCCAGGAAAAGACAAGCAAGATCATTCTGGAAGAATGCGTGCTTGCTGACCGGGAAAACATAGCCTATATGGGAACCACCGTCGCCACGGGAACAGCCCTCGGTCTTGTGGTGGAAACCGGTATGAACACCGAAATGGGCAAAATAGCAAGCATGACCTCGGAAACAACGGCAGTAAGATCTCCCCTGCAGCAGGAACTTGGAATTCTAGCTAAATGGCTCACCAGCATTGTTATTGTGATCAGTATAGCTCTTTTTGGAATAGCATTATGGCAGGGTTTCAGTTTCTTCATGAGCATGGTCTATGCCCTTGGTGTCGCTGTCGCAGCAGTACCTCAGGCTCTGCCAGCCCAGGTCACGGTAGCCCTTTCAGCAACAAGCAAAAGGCTCGCCGACCGTAAAGCTGTCGTCAAGAACCTTCCTTCCGTCGAAACTTTGGGCTCAACAACGGTTATATGCACTGATAAAACCGGTACCCTTACCAAAAATGAAATGACGGTCACAAACCTCTGGTTCGATGGAAAGGAATATAAGATTAGCGGAATAGGTTATGCCCCTGAAGGTGATATCCTCGATGAAAATGGGAACTCCCTTACACCGGAACAGATAGATGAGATTGAAATAATGATGGATGCTGCCACCATGGCATCTAATGCAGAGATCCATGCTGCAGACGAGGAACACCCGGGTTGGTACCCCATCGGGGATCCCACCGAAGCAGCCCTGATAACCCTTTCCACAAAGATAGGTACCAGGAGTCCCAGTGAAGACGAAGAAAACCCGGAACTGAAGGAATTCCCCTTTGATTCAGAACGAAAACTCATGAGTTCCGTAAGGCAGTTTGAAAACCGCCAGGAACTGGCCCTTAAAGGAGCAACCGACAGCGTCCTCGCCATCAGCAAATCCATCTATAGGAATGGCAAGATCCTTCCAATAACAGAAGAAGATAAAAAATCTATCCGAAACCTGAATGAAAACTATTCAAAAAAAGCCCTGAGGGTTCTGGCCATAGCCTTCCGTCCACTTGAAGCAAATGGAAAGGACTACACCATGGAAGAAGCAGAGAAGGATGTTGTCTTCCTGGGTCTCATTTGTATGATCGACCCTCCCAAGGAAGGTGTTAAGGAAGCGGTGGCAAGCTGTCATGATGCTCACATACGGATAATTATCATGACAGGAGATCACGCCATAACAGCCCAGGCCGTGGGAAAACAGATAGGCCTGTCCCGGGAAGGAGAACCTCCCGTATTTACAGGAGCGGAAATGGAAAAAATGGACGACGCAAAACTGACAGGGGTTCTCTTAGCCACCGATTCCGTCATTTTCTCCAGGGTAGCACCAGAAGACAAGCTGCGGATAGTCAAGCTGCTTCAGGCCCAGGGAGAAATTGTTGCCGTAACAGGAGACGGAGTCAATGACGCTCCAGCCCTCAAACGCGCAGCCATAGGTGTAGCTATGGGAATAACAGGAACGGATGTAGCCAAGGAAGCAGCAGAGCTAATCCTTCTGGATGACAGCTTCCCCACTCTCGTTGAAGCGGTAAGGGAAGGCCGGACCATCTACAATAACCTGAAAAAGACAGTCATTGCTTCGATGACCACCAACGTGGCAGAGCTTGTGATAGTCCTGCTGGGACTTCTGGGAGTCGCTCTATGGGATTGGGCAATTCCCATCCTGGCCATCCAGATACTTGCCATAGACCTTCTGGCCGAAGTTATGCCCCTCACCTTTCTGACATTTGATCCTCCTACCGAAGGGATCATGCAGGAACCTCCAAGGGATCTCAGCGCCCATATAATGAATCTTTCCAGTTCTCTGGAGGTGGTATTACTTGGAACCCTTATTGGCATCCTTGCCTTTGTTAACTTCGGACTTTTCATGTCCCGGACAGGAATAACCATTTCCACTGATGCAATGGAAACCATCAATTTCGCAAAGGCAACTACATTGACATACCTTACAGTGGCCTACTGTCAGTTCGTCAATATATTTTCCAGACGTTCTGAGCTGGACACCATCTTCAGCCGCAATTTCTTCAGCAACAGGATTCTTTTCGGTTCCGTTCTTTTTTCCATATTCATGGTGTATATCGGGACCAATGTCCCCTTTATAAGGTCATTCCTTTATTTTGCGCCTCCTTCCATAAAGGACTTCATGTACGTTGTTGGCGCTGGAGGTATATTCCTGGGAACTTTCGAGTTAATGAAATATCTCAAGAGAAGAAATGATACAAGGGGTACAGTGAGATCATGAAGACAAGCACCTGGTTTCAGAATAAATGGGATGCCTTTCACAGCAATTTCTGGTTTCTGCCAGCCACCATATCCATGATGGCGATCCTGGCCTGCCTATTTCTGTTACAACTGGACCAGAGGGTCGGTTTTATCCTTCCCGAAACCGGATCTGGCAGTTTGAACTCTATGCGTTCAGTCCTGGCAGTTCTTATAAGTGCTCTGGTAACGGCATTAAGCATCGTCTTCTCGAGCACTGTTGTAGTTCTGACCCTTGCAGCCTCCCAGCTTGGTCCAAGACTTTTAAGAACTTACGTACGCGACAGAAGCAACCAGATACTGATAGGTGTATTTTCTTCTACTGTCTTCTACAACTTGACAGCACTATTCGTGCTGGGTCGACTTCAGGAATCAGTAGGGATACCTAACTTTACTATTTTAGGTGGATTTCTGATGACTTGCGCTGCTCTTTTCGTCCTGATTTACTTCATACACCATGTCGCCAGAAATATCCAGGCTCCAAATGTAATTCTCAGCGTATCCCAGGAACTGAAGTACCTGATTCAGCGTACCTACCCCGAGATTACAGAAGATAAAAAGGAAACCTCAGTAAAACCGGAAACATCCGATATACAAATACCCATTCTTTCTACCAGATCCGGATACATCCAGGCTGTTGATGTTCCTTCCCTTATCGGTCTGGCATCAGAACATGACATGGTTATAACGACACTTCACAGGCCAGGACAATTTATCATTCAGAAAGAACCTTTGGCCAAGGTTCACATAACTGATCTACCCGGAGAATTACTTTCAAATATTGAGCAATGTTTTATTTTTGGCGACAATCGCACAGCAACTCAGGATGTAGAATTCGTAATGATCGAGATCGTCGAAATAGCTGTCCGAGCTCTTTCTCCTGGTATCAATGACCCCTTTACTGCATGTACCTGTTTAGATCGGCTAGCTGAAGCTCTCTGTCTTTTAGCTGATCGGGAACAACCCGAGATTTACCATCACGACAAGGAAGGAAATCTACGACTCATTCTAGATCAGCCAACCTTCGGCAGTTTTTGTGATGCTTCATTCCATCAGATCAGGCAACAAGCCTCATCAGACGTATATGTTCTGATTCACATGATGGAATCTTTACAGAGGATAATGACCCACGTCAAAACCATAGAACAGAAACAATCCCTCTGGCGGCATGCAGAAATGATCAATAGCGCTGGCCTTGGATTACCACAGGAGAGAGACCGCCAGGATCTGGAAAACAGGTTCAAGCTTCTAAGTTTTGGGACAAAAGACACAACAGGAACAGAACCACTTTAAAAACAGAAAAGGCACAAACAAGATTATTCATAACAACCAAATGGATAACTTTTCCATTCTAATAACCTTAAACAAATCTCCCAGACACAACATGATCTTGCTTAAAAAGGCAAAAGGGAGCATGCGAATTATTTTCATGCAACAGGAAAAAAGAAAGCCGGATCCTCAGGAAGAGATCCGGCTTTCTGTGTATTTATATGTTCTTTAATACTAAATGCTAATCCTGAGGCTCCCAGGTATCACCGCAACGGCCAAGAATGTACTTCCATTCATTCTCGATATCGGCCTGAGCCTGCTCAAGAAGGGCCTTGGATTTATCTCCCTTGAAGAAGTGAGAATAGCGTCCCTGGGGTTTCAAAAATTCTTCAACTGGTACACGTTTTTTGGGCTTATAGGAAAGCTTCCATTCTCCGTCAATAACTTCATAGATGGGCCAGAATCGGGTATCTGCTGCTTTTTTGCATATTTCTCCCTGAAGAGCCGGGTCGATCCTCCAGAAGAGAACGCAGGGAACCAGAATGTTAACAAATGCTGGTCCCGGTGTTTCTATAGCTCTTTTTATCTTGTTGGCTACATCCATGTGGTTATAGAGGGTCGTCTGGGCTACATAAGGTATATGGTGTGCTGCGGCGATGCTCGTCAGATCCTTGGGTTTCTGCAGTTTTCCAGGGATGACACTGCCCGCCGGAGTTGTGGTAGCATTTGCTCCCCTCGGGGTAGCACTGCTTCGCTGAGCTCCAGTATTCATATATCCCTGGTTGTTGTAGCATATGTAGGTAAAATCATGACCTCTCTCAAGAGCTCCGGAAAGGGACTGAAGGCCTATGTCGTAAGTTCCGCCGTCGCCACCAAAGGCAACGAACTTGATATCCTTATCTATCTTACCTTTTTTCTTCAATGCCTGGTAAGCTGCCTCTACTCCGGAAACTCCGGCACCGGCATTTTCAAAAGCGGTATGGATCCATGGCACACGCCAGGCGCTGAAGGGATATACAGTTGTAGAAACCTCAAGGCATCCGGTGGCGTTTACCACCACCAGGGGGAAATCTACACCCATGAGTCCCTGGTGGACTGCCGTAGGGGCTCCACAGCCGGGACACATGCGGTGTCCCTGCGTCATGGGACTTTTTTTGTTCACAACATCTTTGATCTTTATACTCATCTTCATTACCTCCCTATTCAAGAAGGCCGATGTAGCGCTCTTCGGGCGAGATCTTGCCATTTATGAGGTCCATAAAGATGTCCTCGGCATACTGGGGGAAGAAATCTCTTCCGCCAAGGCCGTAGATACAGCTGTTGGTCGGGATCATTTCGCCGGAAGCGTAAAGGGCACTCCTTACCTCCGCAACAAGTGGTGCGGTCCCGCCTAAGCTAAGGCATCTGTCAAGGACTGCAACAGCCTTTTTACCCTTTAGTGCAGCTGCAACTGCTTCTTTGGGGAAGGGACGGAACATGCGGATCCTCAGGCAGCCAACCTTGTGACCCTTATCCCGCATTTCATCCACTACATCCTTGACCGCTCCGGATGCCGAAGACATTATGACGATGACATGGTCAGCATCCTCCGTCCTGTAGCAGTCGATCATAGGATAATAACGGCCCGAGACTGCCTCATATTCCTTTGCTATTCCATCGTAGAGCTCTAGGGCCTTTTTATTGGCTTCGATCTGCTGACGTTTGATCTCAAAGTAATACTCAGACATGGCGAAGGATCCGTAAGATACAGGATTATCAACATCAAGGAGCGAATTGAGGGGCTCCCTTTCGCCTACAAAGTTCTTGACTGTCTCATCGTCAAGATATTCAACGGGTTCAAAACCATGGCTGGTGATGAAACCGTCCTGGCAGACAAATACGGGAGTAAGGACATCATTGTTCTCACTCAGTCTGACTGCCATAATGGCGGAATCATAGGCTTCCTGGGCATCTTCGCAGTAGAGGTGGATCCATCCCAGATCGCGCTGGCCCATGCTGTCGCTGTGGTCACAGTGAATGTTTATAGGAGCACCCACACTCCTGTTGACCAGACCGAAAACGATGGGGGTCCTGAAACAGCCTGCGATGGGGAATATCTCGTGCATTAGGGCTACTCCATTCGCACTGGAAGCAGTCATTACACGGGCACCGGCCGCTGAAGCAGTTACGCAGGCAGTGATGGCGGAGTGTTCACTCTCTACGGTTACAAAGTTGGTTTCAACTTTGCCGTTAGCCACAAATTCAGCGAATTTCATTATTATATCTGTCGAAGGAGTTATGGGATATGCTGCTACAACGTCCGGATCGATCTGGCGCATTGCTTCAGCAAAAGCCCAGTTTCCTGATGTAATTTCTTTACGTGGCATCTTCTTTTGCTCCCTTCTACGCGAAGTCGGCCTCTGGCCGCATCTCTATCGCCTTTTTGGGGCATACGTGGGCACATATACCGCAGCCCTTGCAGTAGAAGTAGTCGATACCCGTCACCTTGCCGTTCTCATCGGTAGTGATGGAACGGTCCGGGCACTGTACCCAGCAGAGCATGCACGAGATGCACTCCTCTTCATTCCATACGGGACGAATGCTTCTCCACTGGCCTGTCTCTACATTCTCGGCTGAAGCTCCGTAGGCGATGCCCCCCATGGGAACATCCTGCCATTTTTTCGGCTTGCCCACATCTTTCATTTCTTTCCAGTTTTTGCAGTCGCTCATCCGATCTGCACCTCCTCGTAACCCCTCCGGATAGCCCGGAGATTGGCAGAAAGGATCTTCTCTGGCAATTTAGCCATCTTATGTGAGAAGTGATCCACAAATGCCTGGATGGGAACCTCCGTAAAGATCTGGGCAAAGGTTCCAAGCATGGGAGCGTTGGGACGGTTCTGACCGAACTCCTCCAGGGTGATCTTGGTCGCATCAATGGTTATGACCTTGACTGCATCGGGCAGGTCAAGCTTTTTCTTAATCTCGGTTGGTGACATGGGAGTGTTGATAAGATAGACCGTATTCTCATCGCATCCATCGGTTGGACGGGCTGCATCGAGAAGGGTCGGGTCAATTACTGCCACCACGTTAGGGTTCTGTACTCCGCAGCGCTTGCGGATAGGCTGATCGGATACCCTGTTGTAGGCCTTCATGGGAGCTCCCTGGCGCTCTGCTCCGTATTCCGGAAATGACTGGACGAACTTTCCGGCCTCGAACAACACCTCGGAGAGAATGGCCGAACCTGACTTGGCTCCCTGACCCCCTCGTCCATGCCACCGAATCTCAATGGCCTGAGGCATTACTGCATCAACTCCTTTCAAAATAACTGCACCGTTTCCTTGTATACCGGTACCCGTATAAAAATACACACGAGAACTAGTGTAGTACGGGGTATGAAGAGAGTCAACTTTTATTTCAACAAGAGATTTAAAGTACGGAAACGATCCTTCCCGAGCGGGAAAAGGGAAATACTGACCATTGAACCAAGCTGTTAAAATGCTGTAGAATTCTATTATGTCGAATCCAGAGATCTTGTCTGCAATTATCTTCATAGGAGTAGCATCCATTACTCCTGGCCCGAGTAACATAGCCTGTGCTTCCATGGGACTGGTCTTCGGTTATGGAAAGACACTGCCATTCATCTCAGGTATCCTCACAGGTTTTTTCGGAATAATGCTCTTCTGCGGGAGCATGTCTGCTGCGGTCCTGAATATTTTACCCTCCCTTTCATCATGGGTAAGGTGGGCAGGATGTCTTTACATTCTCTGGCTTGCCTGGCTTACCTATAAAACCAGCTATTCCTTCGAAGATGGAAAGAAAGTAACAAGGCTTGGCTTCGGAAGGGGAGTACTACTCCAGTTCCTGAATCCCAAACTTATTTTCTACGGAATTACCCTTTACAGCGCATTTTTGAGCTCTATCACGACCAGACCGGCTCTTCTTCTGATCTGGACGGCAGGTATTACAGTGGCAGCCTTCTTTACCCTCTCTATCTGGACATTCTTCGGAACGGCACTCAAACTTTACATAACAAGCCCCAGGCTCAAGAAATATATAAATATCTTTCTAAGTCTGCTTCTTGTCTATACTGCCATAAGCCTTCTCCTGATAAAGGGATAGTGACAATACTATTTGTTATTATCTCTTTGAGCCCTTGTCCTTTGTTTTCATCACCGACTTGCATATTTTGCCAAATTCTTTATCCTTTCGGCGCTTTTCATAGTATGACATCTCATTCCGGGCGGCTTCCCTTCTGATCTTGAGATAATTTTCGTATCGCTCCTGTGAAAGAGTGCCTTCTTCCAGAGCCGCCAGAACAGCACATCCCTTTTCCATGATATGTGTACAGTCCTTGAATCTGCATTCAAGGGCAAGTTCAGATATCTCTCCAAAAGTACCGCTTATTCCATCTTGCCCACCAATTGAAGCGAACTCCCTCATTCCCGGGGTATCTATAAGCATTGCTCCACTGCTCAGCATTATCAGCTGTCTTCTTGTCGTAGTATGTTTTCCTTTATGATCCTTATCTCGAACTTCGCGGATCTCAAATTTGTCCTCCCCAACAAGGCAGTTGATCAAAGAGGTCTTTCCTACTCCGGAAGAACCCAGCAGACAATATGTCCTGCCTGAAATCATAAGTTCTCTGATCTCTTTCAATCCATCTCCGCTCAGGTTGCTGAACTGAAAGGTCTTAAGATCTGGCATCAGGATTCTTATCTCTTCCATTCGTTCTTCAATTTGAAGATCGGTCAGAAGATCGCTCTTGCTGAAAAGCACCACTGGAGTGATCTTCCCTTCATTAACAGCAACAATGTAACGTTCCAGACGGCGGGGATTGTAGTTCTCATCAAGAGACTGGACTACAAAAGCCGTGTCGATATTTGCTCCAATAAGCTGGTAGTCTATTCTTTTTCCGGCAACTTTCCTTTTAAGCAGACTTTTTCTTGGAAAAAGCTCCTGAATTATTGCAAGATCCTCATTAAAGATCTGGGTATTTACCCAATCTCCCACCGTTGGAAAATCCAGGGAATTCTCAACATTGAACCTGAATCTGCCAGAAAGTTCCGCTTTCATTTCCTTCTCTCCATTGCTGATGACAAATTGATCCTTGTTTACTGCAATTATCCGAGCAGGGACGAAGGGTTGCTCATCTCTGTGTTCAGAGTTGGATTCAAAGAAATCATCAAAACCTAGTTGTTCAAGGAGCATCTTCACAACCTCCAAAAATGTACATATATAAATAACCCTTGAGATTCTTACATGTAATCATGTAAACGATCTAATAAATTCATATGGAAGGAAAGGAGCTTGTAAATCCCTCCGAAGGAAGCTGCATCTCCACTCTAATGTGAAAACTGTATGAGAACTATACTAACCTTGCAAGACCCTTCAGGGCTTCTCCTTCAAGCCTGTTGATCCTTATTTCCTCGAGCACTTCTGCACCGATGGACTGATAAAAAGCATTGGCCGAAGTATTCCAGGTAATACTACACCAGTCGAGACGGCCGCAATTTCTCTCCTCGGCAACTCTCGCAAGATATTTGAGCATGGTCTTTCCTATGCCCTTACCTCTCATTTCAGGTTTTACATACAGGTCTTCAAGATAGAGTCCCGGACATCCGAGAAATGTCGAAAAATTATGGAAAAAGATGGCAAAACCGGCCGGTTCTCCATTTAGATAACTCATTATCGCCTCGGCATATCTCCTTTCTCCAAAAAGATTCTCCCTTAATTCTTCCTCAGTAGCCTTTACAGTATCTCCCCTGCCCAGAAAATCTGCGAAATCCTTTATCATCTCCAGAAGTAAAGGAACATCTTCAACAGAACATACTTTGAGAGTTAACCCGGAAACCATATCCATTTCTGTTGCCTCCTATTCCTGTCGAAATCCTGTGAATATTTTATTTCAAGAGTTTATCTACCATTTTATCCCCCTGGAATTAATATACCATCCTGGCAAGGTAGTGCGGATGCATTTACAATAGAGACTGAATGGAAAAACTTCCTTGAAGGATCTTTCAGGAAAGGTCCTTCAGATCAGGTGAGTATTCAGTATAACTATTGTAAAGACAGGGGAGGTTCCGGAATGAATTATGAAAAAGTGATCATGGAAACACTGGAAGATCATGTTGCCAGGGTAACACTCAACAGGCCAGAAAGCCTCAATACCTTCGACGGCCAGATGGCTCGGGAACTGGACAATGCCCTTCAGGAGTTTGATCTGGACAGAGATGTTCGTGTCATTATAGTCAGAGGATCAGGAAAGGTTTTCTGCGCCGGTATCGACGTTAAGGAACTTTCCGGCAAGAGCGCCATGGAGTACCGGGAATGGGTTGAAAAAATGGAGAGACCCTTTATCACCATATCTAAAATGAAAACACCCGTAATAGCCCAGGTCCATGGTGTGGCTGCCGCAAACGGAATGGGCCTGGTAGCTGCAGCAGATCTCGCCATTGTTTCTGAAGATGCCCGAATGGGCCTGACCGCCATAAAAGTGGGTCTTAACTGTGTAGGACCGGTGGTTGCCGTTGCCAGATCTGTAGGACGAAAGAAAGCCCTGGAAATGCTCCTCTACGGTGATCTCATATCCGCACCGGAAGCCCTCTCCCTTGGACTGATAAACAGGGTTGTCCCTCTGGATCAACTGGATGAAGAGACAAAGACCTGGGCCACAACCCTGGCTCACAAGAGCCCCATAGCGGTTCAGATGGCCAAACAGGCATTCTACACCTCTGAGGATATGGATTACGAAAAACAGTTCGCTTATATGAACGAAGTATTTGCAAGGCTATGTACAACTGAAGACGCAAAAGAAGGTGTGGCAGCCTTTCTTGAGAAACGCAAACCGGAGTGGAAGGAAAGATAGTATATTTCATCACCCATGTTTGAGGATATTTAAACCCGAACAAAGAGAGATAAAGGAGAATAGTTCAAATGATAAATTTCAGCAATGATAAATGTACGAGATGCAATATATGTGCACAGGTGTGCCCTGTAGGAATAATCATTCAGGAAGAAGACAAGGTTCCTTTTATTGAGGAAGGATCCTTTACTACCTGCAGAAAATGCGGTCACTGTGAGGTGTTCTGCCCAACAGGTGCAGTCTCGTCAGACTATGACGGAGAATACTCTGTCCTGAGGAACGGCAGGATCTCCATACTCACTCCGGCGCAACTCAAGGATCATCTATATGCCAGAAGGACTACAAGGCTTTTCCAGGAAAAACTTGTAGAACCAGAGAAACTGGAGGAGATAATGGACACTGTCCGTTATGCTCCCTCCGGAAGTAACCGACAGCCGGTGAGGTGGATAATACTGAATGGTCCTGAAAAGGTCCAGAATATTGGAGCCAGAGTGGCCGCCTGGATGGGCCATGCAGCTGAGGCGGACAAGGAGAATCCCTACGCCTCTTTCTTCGGTACTGCTTCCAGATCCTTTAAGGAAGGGACAGACCTGATAACCCGTAAAGCTCCGCAGATGATCCTCTCCATAGTTCCTTCGGATAATATACTGGCCCAGACCGATTCAACCATAGCCCTTTCCTGGTTCGAAATACTTTCTCAATCCTACGGGATCGGCACATGCTGGCTGGGACTGGTTAAAATGGCCGTGACTAACGATCCTTCCATACTGGAGGATCTGAAAATACCTGAAGGCTACGAACTGGGATACTCCATGGCATTCGGTTATGCAAAATACCCTGCCAGGACGATTCCCAGACGGAACAGAGTTGATATAACCTGGAAATGATCTCACAACAGAGAGCGGAGTCCTGCCTTTGTGTCAAAGGCAGGACTCCGCTCTCTGTTGTTCTGGGACGGAGGAAGGGTCAGAGCATAAGCTCCATTTTTATATCAGCTTCCTGATACTTGATATCTCCAGAATCCACCTCGATGAAACCAGATTTCCCATATAAGGCAATGGCCGAGGTGAGTCGATGATTAGTGCAGAGGATCAATTTATCCGCACCCGATTCCCGAGCCCTGGAAATACATTTTCCCATTAGTTTGCTTCCTATTTTTAACCCCTGGTATTTTGCTGTTACTGCCAGCTTGGCAAGCTCGAAAGTGGTTTCATCACATTTGATCAGAGATACGGTCCCCACTATTTCATCCTCAAACCTGGCAAAAAAGATAAATCCACCCTTTCCAAGTATCAACTCCCTGGCATTATCGATTATCCTGTCATCCTCGGGTTCCCATAGGTCATACTTCTCGAGCCATTCGTATGATAATCTTTTCATTTCTTCATGGTATCTCTCTTCATAGTCAATTATTTCAATATTCTTGTCAGAACGTTCTTTACCAGATATTCCCATACTTCACCCTCCCTGATACACATACCATTACACTCAAATGCTGGTTGTCTTTCATTCCAGCTTCAGGCACAATATATTACAAAAGATCATTTCCATCCATTTCTTCATCGGAAAGATAATCCACCCCGGCCAGGGATTCGATGTGATGACGGAGTTCATGAAGTATGGTATCCTCTATTTCCTCGACCCATTCCTCAACAGACGCACCTTCCAGGTCCTCTGCAAAGGAACCGTAGTAAAGAAGAATTCTTTTACCCATGGCGGAATCCTCGATATACTCCCCCATGACCAGGCAGTCACCCTCTTCTTTTTTCTCCTCAAGAACAAGGATCCCTCCATTAAGCTGTTTAAAAAGATCCCCGGGCAGATCTTCAACAATGGTGTTGGCTTTTTTACGAAAAGCATCAAGATCCATGATCTTACTCCTTAAAAAGGGTTATCTGCATTATATTACAGCCACTAAAAAACTGTTAACCCCTCAAAAAAAAGGAAAGAGCCGGGTCAGTTATCTGCCCGGCTCTGATAATTTATTTTTCATATTATCCTCGCATTCTTATCTATAAAACCAGGGAGATGACAAAAAACCGAATGGGAAAATTAAATAAAGTTAGCGGTTTCTTGCAGTTTCTTCTTCACAATAATTGGCACTTCCGTATCTTCTGCCGGATAACCGACAACAAGGATCATAAAGGGCTGTTCGTGGGGCGGACGGGAGAGCATATCATTCAGAAACCTGGTATCGCCTGGAGTATAAGTCAAAGAAACCAGCCCTGCGTTATGTACAGCTGAAATAAGCATACCTGTGGCAAGTCCCACCGACTGTGTTACATAATAATGAGGTATTTTTTCACCCTCAGGAGAAATTCCATAGGGTTGGGCAAAAATAGCGATCAGGTAAGGAGCAGTTTCCAGAAATGGTTTCTGCGCATTAGTTCCCAGATGTTCCAAAGCCTTACCCCATGCCTGTTCGGCCTGTTTCCTGTAAAACTCCCGCTCAACCTTCTCGGAAGCATCCCGTATCTGTTTTTTCATTGCTTTGTCTGAAACTGCCACAAAATGCCAGGGCTGCATATTAGCCCCACTTGGGGCTGTTGCTGCCGTCAGCAGACAATTTTCAATAACTTCCACTGGTACAGACCGGTCGGAAAAGTGACGAACAGACCTTCGGCGTTTCATATTCTCATAGAAAAGACGTGAACGTTCCTTCATTTCATCCAGAGAATACTCCTGGTATCCTGATAATGGGCGAAATCCACTCTCCTGTGTACTCATTAATTTTCATTCTCCTTCTCTCTGAAATTGAGTGTCATTATATATAGGAAACATGGATGCTGCAAACTGCATAGGTAAAAAAAAGACAGACCACGAACCTGAGTATTATCTGTAAAGTTCACGGTTCACAGATATACCAGTTATGCCAGGGGTTGACAGGGATCACTCGGACATTCTGAAAATAGATCTCCATCTCATAGGGTGCTGCATTGATAAATTCTTTGTAAAAACTCCCCTCAAGGCTCTCAATAAATGAAATGAACAGGTTTGATCTGGCACTGAAATCATGAAAGACAACCAGTTTTTCCGCCACTCTGGATGATTCTCTGTACAAGATCTCCCTATCTGCCTTTGTAAGACCATGGGCAAGGTATGCAGCAGTAACGATCTTAAAACTGTTATCTGCAAAGGGCAGTCTCTCAAGAATATCCAGTTCAATGCAGTCAAGACCGTTTTTTAAACATTGCCTGATCATACCAGGGGCGGCATCTGCAGCAAGGACTTTAAACCCTGCTTTCTGCCAGCTGAAAGCAAATGCCCCGGTACCGCTACCCAGATCGAGGAGACATTCCTCTCTTTCTGAAGTTAATTCCGGTAAATATTTTCTTATTATCTCTGAATAGTAAAGAACCTGAAATTTAAAGAAAAACTGATAGATGGGAGCGATCAGATTAAATTTTCTTACATGTCCTTTCATGACCCTATCCTCTTTCTTTCTCTATCCCCGGATTAGGGAATCCTTCCGCTCAGTTTAAGAGGCATACATCATTGAATCAGGGAGGAAATTGGTTTTGTTCCAGATAAAGCCTGTTAAACTACATATTACACCACCTTATCAGAATTATGACTGTTCTTTAAGTTAATGATAAGATAAATTAGATAGTATTTTAAACTTCAGGAGGGATCTCGATGGCAAAGGTTTTTGAAAGCGCAGTTATCTGTGCCCCGATTGAACAAGTCTGGGATGTGGTAAGGGATTTCAACGGCCTTCCAAACTGGCACCCAGCAATAGCAAAAAGCGAGATCGAGGAGAACAGACCCGCTGATTCTGTGGGCTGTATACGCAATTTTTACCTTGTGAACGGAGACAACATAAGGGAACAGCTTCTGGCTCTGGATGATGTAAATTACCGATGTGACTACACCATTCTCAAGTCCGGCATGGCTCTTGCCAATTATCACGCCGTTTTATCTCTCATACCTGTCACAGAAAAAGATACTACCCTGGCCATATGGTCTGCCGAATTCGATACGGCGCCAGAAAATGAAGAAGTCCTTGTCGAAACTGTCGGAAAGGCTGTTTTCCTGGAGGGATTGCTGGCCCTTAAGAACCTTTTTTCATAGGACCATCTTTCTTTTAGGCAGGATGTTCATTTTTGATAAAAAAAGATCAGGGCGCTCCTGCAATACCCTGGAGCGCCCTGATCTTGAGATTATATTGCACCTTTCAAAAAAATCCTTCTCTTTAGAAGGTCCCTATCATTTTTGCCGGCAGCCAGGTGATTATCCCGGGGAATATGGCGCAAAGTGTAAGAACGACCATAATGATCAGGATGAAAGGAATAACACCCTTTATGATGTCCCCTATGGTAACACCAAGCTCCGGAGGGGCGGTCCCCTTAAGGACAAATATGGACATCGCCATGGGAGGGGTCTGGAAGGCCATCTGCAGGTTGATACACACCATCATCCCCGCCCAGAGGGGATCAAACCCCAGAGCTAGGATAATGGGAGAAAAGATGGGAACGACTATGAAGACGATCCCTATCCATTCGATGAACATACCGAGCATGAACACTATGGCCATGATCACAAAAAAGGACATCCATCTGCCTCCGGGAACGGAGAGGATAAAATCAGCGACCACATCCCCCGCTCCGGCACTCATGAAGATCCCCACATATGCGTAGCACAATGCTGCGATCATAACAACAAAGGCACTTACTTTCATGGTTTGGAGAGATGCCTCCCGGATCAGATCCCAGGTGAATTTCCTGTAACCTATTGCCAGGAGTATCGCCGCAGAACACCCGATCGCCGCTGCCTCTGTTGGCGGAGCAATACCCGCAAATATGGTTCCCAGAACTGCCACTATAAGGAGCAGGGGCGGAACGAGGGATACAAGAAGTCTGATTAGTTTTTTGGAAGAAAAGGGAGTGATCTGCTCTTCCGGAATAGCCGGTCCTATGGCCGGGTTCAGGGCACACCGAATAATGACGTAGGTAATGTAGAACCCTGAAAGAAGGAGACCGGGGAAAACAGCACCCATGAACATCTGGCCTATGGAAAGCCCCGCCTGAGGGGCATACACCACAAGCATGATACTCGGCGGGATAAGTATACCGAGAGTCCCTGCCGCAACTATGGAGCCCGAAGCCAGGGCTTTATCATAACCTCGGGTAATCATTGGGGATAGGGCAATAAGGGTCAGGATGGTCACCGATGCGGCTATTACACCCAGACAGGCAGCAAGGATAGTACCAAAAATTATCGTTACTACAGCTAATCCTCCCCGCAGCCTTCCCAGTGCTTCGTAAAGGCACTCGTAAAGGTCTTTTGTAACACCCGAATGTTGTAATATGACCCCCATGAAGGTGAATAACGGAACCGCCAGATATGGATAATTCAGCGAAAGACCGTAAAACCTGCTGTAAAGGATGTGAAATGTAGTGGTTGGGCCAAACACCAGAAGGCCCACAAAGAAAGCGACGCTCCCGATCACAAAAGCGATGGGAAACCCCGTCATGACAAGGACCAGGACTCCACCCAGCATTAAGATAGTAACAAGCTCAGCGCTAAGTTCAATCAAGAGTCTCACCCCTTATCAAAAAATAGAGATCCCGGATAAAATTGGCTGTACCCTGGAGGATCAGCAGGAAAAGACCAATCGCGAAAATTGTTCGGTAGGGACCTGCCGGCGGGTACCAGAAACTATTAAAGAAGACTTCATGGATCTTCCATGCCCGGACAGCCCACGTAAAGGCAAGCTTGAACATGATCACCATGAGCGGGAAGAAGAACAGGAGTGAACATATGACGTTCATAAACGCCTTTTTCCGCGGTGAAAGCATGTTGAAGAAAAGATCCACCCGCGTGTGGGCATCGTGCAGATAGTCGTAGGAGGCACCCAGTAAATAAAGGGTGCCTCCGGACATACAGAGAACATCATAAGCCCAGATAGTGGGAGCGTTGAAAAAGTGCCGGGCAACAGTTTCATAAGTTCCTGCAAGCACAAGGAGAAGGGCGAACCATTTCCCCACAGAACCGGATAATTCGCTGATCGAATCAATTATTCCAAGTGTGCGTTTTAAGCCAGACATGTTTTTCTCCTTGAGCCAGATTGCTTCCGCTGTTATTTAACGGATCTGTAGGCTTCTCCGTATTCTTTCATTGAGGAATAAATCTCACCGAAAATCGGACCCTCTTTCGCAGATTTTTCCTCATAGAACTTGTCCGCCTCAAGTATCAGAGCATCTTCGATCTCCTTGGGAACCTTCAGCACCTCGCAACCAGCTTCCCTGAACTTGTCAACAGCCTTGATGGATTCGTAGACCAGATATTCGTGTTGGGCCTGGGTGAACCTGTCTACTGTAGTCTGGACCAGAAGCTTGAGATCATCGGGAAGAGCCTCCCAGGCGGATTTACTCACGAAAAATACCTGGGGGTCGCTGGGTGCCCGGGCGGGAGAAATGTAAACGTACTTGGCAACTTCGTTGAAATGCATGTTCCAGTTGGATGCAAGGGTTGAATATTCAAATGCATCTATGGTTCCCCTCTTCATGGCCTCATAAAGCTCTCCGCCAGGAATAATTACAGTGGCAGCACCCATTCTCTTCAGGATCTCCCCGCCGTCGCCCATGCAACGGGCCTTGAGGGACTTGAGATCATCCAGGGTTTCGAGTTTCTTCTTTGAGTGGAAGAATACCTCTTCCGGAAGAGGTGAGAGTGCTCCGGGGAAGGTAAGGGCATCGTACCCGCCCATCATCTTGTTCATCAGATCTGCACCGCCGCCATAGTTGAACCATGTACGAAGGGCCTCTCCGGCAAGTGCTCCAGGTCTTGAGCTTATAAGCCCGGCCGCTGGCCACTTGTCAAGGTTGTACATAGGGCAGGTGTAACACATCTGCAGAGCTCCTTCGTTAACAGCATCAAGCTCCTTGTAGGCAGGTACTATTGAGCCTCCAACAAAGGGCTTTATCTCCATACGCCCGCCGGAAGCCTTGGTAATGGCCTTGCAGCAGTCGTCATGGAAGATCTGGGAAGGATCAGAAGCAGGACCATGACCTGAAGATTTCCACACTATCTTCTTTGGAGCATCTGCAGCATCCGCAAACTGGCCTGGCATCATTGCCCCTAAAACAAAAACAGAAACAAGTAACACTAGAAACACATTTCTGAACGCCTTCATCGTTAAACCCCCCTTTTTATTGTGTCTCTCAGGAAACACGCAGAAACACATATCTGCACGCTCCTGTGAAACCGGTAAATCTACTCCAGGAACAGTGAAGTGCCTGTTATATTATGGAGGAACCTTTCGTTCGTCTCCTTCAGAAAGGACATCGCCTCCTCTCCGGTACAGTGGGATACTCCTACAATACAGGTTTCGGGGTCATGAAGATACTCCAGGGATTTTTCCAGGCTGCCTCCCTTTGACTCCACCAGGTGGGTCCCACCAAGCACCGCATAAATTGGCTTTCCAAGACGTTTTTTTACGGTGTCCAGCATGTTCCGCATCCCAGGATGGGAACATCCTAGCAGAACTGCCAATCCCCTGGAAGTTTCAATGGCAAGGAGTATCTCATCATCAAAGTTGTCCTGTACGAACTTGCCATCCTTACGGATCAGAAATCTGGAATTGACCTTTTCATCATCCTGGAAACGGGAAAAACATGAAAGGATGAAGACACCTGGAAGAATTTCCTCAACCTTTCTGGTTGAGTAAGCCCAGGAAATACGATGGTCTCTTAGAAAGGTTTCATCGAAATTGTTGCCTAGAAAATCATAGGCGCCGTTACGGAGAGCATATTTTTCGTCAAAAAAACCCCGGCCGACCCTCAACCTGAAAGAACTGGATTGAGCAGCAATATGGCGGAATCCGCCTGAATGATCGTAGTGACCGTGGCTTATAACAACATATTCAAGATCCGAAAGATCTATTCCCATCTGGGTGGCATTTCTGAGGAAGGCATCGGACTGCCCCGTATCGAACAACAGCTTATGGTCGTCCTTTTCGATGTAGAAGGAGATACCGTGTTCGTTTTTAAGTGCGTGGTGCTCCCCCGCTGTATTTTCAACCAGCGTAGTAATCCTGAGCATATTAACACCTCCCGGGTGTATCTAAAGCATGGATCACCGGTTCACCTGCAGCTCCATATTCAGTTTATTCTGGAAAACAACTATCCCGCAGAGCGAAATCGGCATATAGTATCATTATTCTGAAGTGACAGCGGGCTACACTAAGAACCTATTGTCTTATGAAATTCATTTTCACACTCCCCGGGTTATTCTGTCAAGTTAATAACGATTATCATTGACAGAATAACTGATGATCTTCTTGGCCAGTATTCCCGTATATTTCCCATTTTTCTTTCCTTTAACTCTCCTTCAGGGGCATCAGGGATGGCCCTGCTGTAATTTAACATAAAGAAAGTTGACTCAAGACCTTATACTCTGATTTACCTTTCATTCCATCACATCGATCCTCTTCATGGAAAATATATTTCAGAAACTGATAGAATAATTAAAGAAGTACATGCAGTCTTTAACTCTAAGGAGGTTTTGTAATGGATAAAATGAAGATCTTCGTTTCAGGTGTCACAGGAAATGTGGGAAGCTGCATAGCCAGGGCCATAATAAAAAGTGAGAAATACCACCTTGCGGGCGGTTTCTGTTCCGGTACCGGCCAGGATATCGCTGCTGCAGCAGGACTGGAACCCATAGGGATGTGTTGTACTTCAGACCTGGAATATGCCATGGACCAGTTAAAACCTGATATGGTCATTGACTTCACTTCCGCCAGGATCATCATGGATAACATGAGGATATACGCTAAGAACAGGATCAATGCAGTAATAGGGACTACCGGTTTTGACGATGAAATGATGGATGAAGTTCGTACACTTGCAAAAGAGGCAGGGACAAGGTGGGCGATCATCTCCAACTTCGGGCTGGGAATGAACTTCGTTATGGACTTCCTCAAGAAAGTGAGCACCTATTACCCCTATGTAAGCGTCATCGACCGTCATCACTCACAAATGGCCAATGCTCCCAGCGGGACTGCCATGTCCATTGCAGAAGCCGCCGCCAATGGGAACTCCGGTAATGTCAAAAGCAGGGAAGTTCTCCCCCATGTCCTTGGAGGAAGTGCAGGCAGGGTTCAGATACTTTCCCAGAGGATGCCCTATCCCGGTCCTTACTCGGAACATGAGATAACCCTTGGCCGGACCGACGAGATCATCAGGATCAATGTACAGGACTTTTCAAGCGAAGTGTATCTCCCGGGAATTTTTCTGGCGGCGGATTCCATAGGAAAATTCCCTCCTGGAACCATCATAACAACCCTGTCAGATCTGCAAAATACCATCCTCGAATAAAGCAACCACTATAAGAGCAGGAGTCAGTGAAAAGACTCCTGCTCTTATTTTAAATATCAGCTTTACCACCTGTCTCAGCTTTTACGTTTTCTCGAGCTTCACCGGGATTTCCCCTGAGAAAATATTTTCTAATTATGGGTTGAACATATATTCTTCTGTGCTTTTGTGTTTACTTTCAGCTCAAAAATGTCCGGTCTTGAATAATGGCCGGCTGTATCCATGAGAAGGTGCCCTTCCACTATCTCCTGGAGATCCAGCGAAGCTGTGATGATTTCACATTTCTCAAAAAGAGGCTCTGTTACATAATTGGAATCCGGCCTGATGAATGAACTTCCGCCATTCTGGAGCATTTCATCCTCTTCTCCTTCAATTGCTGCAAGGACCTCCCTTGCACAGGGATCAGGATCTTTAAGGGAATCAAAACCGCTGAGAACATCCTTTTTCGTTAAAACTGTACCCGCTGCAGCCACAAAGCACTGTCCTTCAAAAGCATAATGACGGCTTGCCAACTGATGGAGATCCTTGACTGCAGGCCATTGGGCTATATGTAATACTTCCTTCTGTTCATGCATGGCTGCCCTGCCAAAGGGCATCCAGTGTTCCCAGCATATCAATCCCCCCATATTTCCAAACTCGGTTTCAACAGCAGAAAGAGTGCTTCCATCAGCCATTCCCCATATGAGTTTTTCTGTGAAGGTGGGCATAAGTTTCCTGTGCAGGGAGTAAGTCTCGCCATCTGGCTTTAAATAAAGCATGGTGTTAAAGAGCGTATTGCCAACCAGTTCGTGACATCCCATAACAACGTAGACCTTGTTATCTCCCGCTATCTTCATTAACCTTTCGAAATAGGGCCCCGGTATGGTCAGTGAATTATTTACCAGGGCTCTGTAGAGTTTTTTAGTGGGTTCATTTCCCCAAAGGGCAACATGGGGAGAGCTGTCAAGCCATACGGGGTAGCCAGGCAGCCAGGTTTCCGGAAATACGATTACCCTGGATCCCGCTGAAGATGCTTTCCCTATGAGGGTGGACGCCTTATCAATACTTGCCTCCAGATTCATATAAACTGGCGGATGCTGAATGATGGAGACCCTTAACTCGTTTTGTGAAACACCCATGAAAACCTGATCCCTCCTCCGGAAATTCACATCTGAATTTAATGAATCTGCAGACCTGTTAATTATATATGATGCATCCAGGGCTTTTATATAAAAGCAGAAGCAGAAATCTCAATATAGCACTAGAGAAACGCTCACGCAAAACGTGATCATTTTGGGCTTCATCTTATCTGATGCAATACTAGACTCGCTTCCTGGTACCCCTTATCGATCAGATCATCCATCTGGTCGATATCCACCATATTGAAAGATGAGAGATCCGGTTCTATGAGAATATCTGCCTGCTCTGTCTGCAGCTTGGTAGCGGTCTTCAATGTAAAATCAAAGGATCTCAATAATACTTCAACGATGTTCCGAGGTTTTTTTATGGGTATGTTTAGCATTCAGATCAACACCGATGATCATATCGGCCCCCATATCTTTCAGCGTAGTTACCGGAACGTTTTCAACAATACCCCCGTCAACAAGAAGTTTCCCATTTATCTCAACAGGTACGAAGATATCCGGAATGCAGGTACTCGCCATAATAGCTGCTGCCAAACTCCCCTTTTTCAGCACAATCTTTTCTCCTGTCGAAATGTCCATCGCCACCATGGCGATCGGGATAAAAGCTTCATTAAAATTAACGTCTCCCAGATTTTCTATTATCAGTCTGCCCAGTTTTTTGTTGGAGAGTAAACCAAACTGTGAAAGGGATATCCCCGAAATATCCAGCCAGTTCAGGTCTTTTACTATCTCGGTAATTTCTTGCCATCCCTTGCCAAAGGCTAAAAAGGCTGCGATCAGCGCACCAATGCTAGTCCCTGCAACATAATTTACAGAAATACCATACTCTTCGAGTGCATTTAAAACTCCTATATGAGCAGCACCAAGAACAGCACCGCCTCCCAGGGCAAGACCGACCTTTATGTTTTCACCTAACCTGTTCATGCTACATCCCTCTTCATATCAATTGTTTTATCATTGGCCACTGGCCAGACCATTCATTCTCTCCTGCGGCCTCTGCAGCCATTTTACTTTTTCTTGTCCTTGAACAGTTTCTGATATGGCCGGATCATGTGATGGGAAATATCAGTAAAGATTATTTTTCTAACTGCCGGGATATGCACCAGGGGCGTAACAAAAGTATTTAAAACCCTCACTTTCCAGTCATATTGTGGAAAGTCATAGACCCCATGCTTTTTGTAATACCGGTGGTCAGCCTGAAAAACAAAACGCAGTTTTCCCCACATGGCATCCCTGAAGACCTTCATACCTCCTACACCTCGAAAAGTTTTAGGGGCTCTGCTTCCCTTTACACTGTCCGTAACAGTCCGGTCTGCCAGATCACTTATAAGAAGGTCAAGTTCTTCCGAAGTATTGCACTCATCGGTTACAATTCCGGCCAGTTTAGCCTCAAAGACCTCTGAATAAGCCAGGATGATCTCACGGAGATTCTCATTCTGCCTTAAGGGGCCTGAAATAAGGTAACCCAGCTGTTGGCCTTTAAACCAGGGTTGATGGGTCTTGAAGAAGGACCGGTCATAGAATATCTTCCATCGGGAAGAAAAATATCTCTGTCGAAGTGTACCGGCAAAGAACAGAATATCTGCTTTCATTAGAATATTGTTATAAAGATCGACAAAACTATCCTTTCCCTCCCAGGCACAGGTATTGTCATATCCGCATTTACAACACCCGAGACACCCTCCCCTGATATCCACTTCATTGAGGTTACAGACCTCGATGTCTCCTTCAATGGAATTCGTAAGATAGTGGATCATATTCTCAAGATTGTTATCCCCTTCCTTAATATCATGAAGGATAACTGCCTTTTTACCTCTAAGGGATATCTTCTCCTGACTTGGTGTGGGTTCATAGATAAATGCGGAAGATCTGACCGGATCAAAAGCCCTGGGGAAGGATCTCTTTTCTTCGATTGCACGAAAGAACATCTCTCCGAAAGAAACAAGCTCTGAACGTTTTTCTTCTTTAAGCAGATCCTGCATTTCAGCTGAAAAACAAGAAACAAATATCATCCCCATATCTTCCGCAATGGCCCTTATATAGTTATGAGCTGTGTGATCATAGAAATGAATGGAAGTGGATAGTGATACACAATATTTTCCTGCAAAAGCGTCTTCTGAATATCTTTCATGGATGAGTTCCATAAATCTCTGATACTGGGAACACACCGTCATTACATAAAGAGGAAAGGACCAGATAATCCCGTCAGCCCTCCGAACCTGATCGATAATTTCCTCAAAGAGATCGGGATCTTTTTCAAGGAGCTTTATCCGCTGCGCAACCGGAAAGGATACAAACTCATGCTGAGGGAACTCCTGTTGCAGATATCTCACATACTGCATGGTAACACTTACTTCTCCCTTTGGGCTTCCATGTAGCACCACTATCTTCATTACGCTACCCTCCTGCTTCTGGCGTTCAGGTTCGATAAATTTTTTTCAAGCTCCATATAACGCTCTATCACTTTAACATTATAATTTTATTCCTTTTATTTATTAAATAAAAGGCGGTTGACTTCCTGGCCAGGTTTGTTATTTTCATTTTTGGATTCAAAACATATTAAAAAATACAAATCAGGGATCGAGATGATATATAATGCAGGATCATGAATTAATTGAACACCCCGAGGGTGGCAGGTTCAAACAGGTTTATCGGTCTGATACGAAAGTCACGGAAGGTTCAAGGAAAAGGCGTGCTTTAACCCATATTTATTTTTCTCTTGAGAAAGATGAGGTAAGCAGGTTCCACAAAGTTGAAAGTGATGAGGTTTGGAATCTTTATGAGGGTAAGGGACTGGTTCTGTACCTGTGGGATGAACAGAAAGAAGAGATGGATAGGGTTGAACTGTCTCCCTCAAAGAGAGAATATTGCCACGTCGTCAAGGCAGGATCGTGGCAGGCAGCAGTGCCTTTAGCCAGTAAGGTGCTTGTGGGATGTTCAGTGGCACCTGGTTTTGCGTATTCAGATTTTGAATTGATGGATCCGGATGAAAGAATAGGAAAACATGTAATAGAGAATTATCCTGAATTGATCAGTCTGGTGGATCTTTCACAAAAGCCTGAAACTGGTTTACAAGGACATCACTAATTGCATACATACGGTTAAAATCAAGATCTGACCCCATTATTGTGACCTTTTTTCACTTTTGAAAAGCTATAACGTGAATTTTATCTTATAATAAATTTGGGTATGTCATTAAACTGCCTATCTCTGAATGGATGGTGAGGAAATAATGACCAGAACCAGGAAGAATGCTATCACTGCTCTCTTTACAGTTACACTGTTATCCATATTTTTTTCAAACCCCCTATGGGCA
Organism: Acetomicrobium hydrogeniformans; assembly: GCA_016841745.1. Lineage (GTDB taxonomy): Bacteria > Synergistota > Synergistia > Synergistales > JAFGMB01 > JAENYO01. The sequence continues at coordinate 344,943 of JAENYO010000002.1, read as the reverse complement.
GCCATGCAGCCTCTGCCACAAAAGGCTGCAGAAAACGCACAAACCCAGGTACCAGAAGATTCCGCGCTTGGGAATTATCTTATCATGCTTAACGAACACGTCGTGATATTGGCATGGGCTGACGCTAAGACAAACGGTAATGGATATTTAGACGGTGTTCCCCAGGATGTGTACAACTACCAAATGAAACTGAAGCAGGCAATCAGCAAAATAGCTGCTGTTACAACGGAAGACTCCCTCAGGAAGGACCTGATCAGCACAGCTATCGACGCTGGGAACCAGGAAGTGAGTGCCGGCGAGTATTTCATCAAGGCTATCGTAACCGGACAGCAGGCAAAAGCTTTCACGGCCCAGTGTGCCGACTTACAGAAACGTTCCATAGCTTTACGCAATCTGGTCGAGGATACTATCAGCTCAAAACGTGAACAGACTATAACACTCTATCAACAATCTGCAACATTTAAGAAAACCATCCCTGCTGGCTTGACATATTTCCTTGGGATCAGCTCCCGCCCGTCAAGATTCAGGCTTGGAGTGCAGACCAGGTCCACAAACCCCTTCTACCTAATGGTAGTTTACCAAGGAAGCGTCGCTTCTTCCCTCGGTCTAAAACCAGGTGACCGTATTGTTTCGGCTGCCGGGAAGGTAATGGGACCCGATGAATCGATCGAGTTTTTCAAACTTGTGATCCAGGAAAATCTGGGCAAAAAGATCGATACGATCATTGAAAGAGATGGAAAAAAACAGAAGATAATTCTGCAGATACCTGTAAAACTTCCCCCTGAATCACTATATTGAAAGAGCTGTCCTTACTTTAAAGTGATGCGGCCAGGATATCAAAAAGGTAATTTAAACTGGAACCTGATACGTGGGATTATATCAAGGACAGAATATCTGGAATAAATCAGGTGAGCTTAGTACAATCCTTTTATCAAAATATATTTTACTCCATGGAACTGACAATAATAAGAGACGGAGGTACGGCTTAGCCGTACCTCCGTCTCTTATTTATCTTATATCTTTTTCAGAGCTTTTGGGGCTTCCCTTATCAATGATTTCAATAGTAGACCCCATTGTCGTGATCTGGATCATATATCCCGTTGTTGCTTGTTCTTCATGGTGATACTATATTAAGGTAGCGTGTTCATGTAGATCATTTTAATGGAGGTTGAAAAAATGAGAAAAAGATATATCCCCGTAATGGCTCTTCTCCTCATGGTAATGCTTTCGGTCACGGCATGGTCTTCCACCGATGATATGGCACGGCTCCTTGTAGAGGCACACATGAATAATGAACTTCTTCCACTTCTTTCACAAACCGATTCCAGGCTTGATATCTCTCAGGCCTACGAGATTCAGAAAAAATATGTAACAATGCGCCTGGATGGCGATTCGATTGCGGGTTACAAGGCAGGGCTTACCACTCCGGGAGCCCGGGAAAAATTCAGGGTCAGTGAATCGGTTGCAGGAGTCCTCTACCGTTCGGGCAAAAAATCAGGCTCGCCTCTTATACTTTCAGAAGCATTCGCCAGACCCATGATAGAGACCGAGATCGCCTTCTACGTTAAAAGGGCAATAAACCAAAGGATATGCTACGTGGAGGATCTTAAAAGCCACATCGGAGCAGTTCTTCCCGCCATTGAACTGCCCGATCTTAACTTCGCCGATCTTAAAGCCCTTAAGGGAGTAGACCTCATCGCGGCCAATGTCTCGGCTACCCAGTTCATCGTGGGAAATAAAAAGAACAAGGCAATGGATCTTGATGCAGTTAATGTAGTCCTCACAAGAAATGGGGAAACCGTCAACGAAGGAAAGGGTTCCGATGCCATGGGATCACAATGGGAAGCAGTAATGTGGCTGGTAGATACCATGGTATCCAAAGGTTGGACAATAAAACCCGGAGACGTTCTCCTTACCGGTGCCCTGGGAAACATGATCCCCGGTAAGCCCGGACTGTATAAGGCCGATTTCGGCAAACTCGGCGTAATTGAATTTGAGATAAGATAACCTTCTCTAAAATAATAATTGCTCGGGCTTGTGAAATCGCCTGGGAAATCGTAAAAAGCCACCTGCGAATTTTAAGGTGACTTTTTACTTCTTATAACTGACAGTGAATTACCCTTAAACGGGATTTCGCGCTATATTAAGGTAGAATTTGTTTATTTGTTCATGACCTCTGCAAGACTTCTGATGAGAGAACCTGCAGGAAATTCAGAAATCTTCCTGGCAGTAAGAAATACACCATCCATGTAAATATCGCTTGTATGGTCCTGTACCGAGATCTTGATTATCTCGTCCTGACGTGCAAGGGTGATCTCGTGTCCAGAATATGGACCAGGCCACGGAAGACGTTGAGAAAAGACCTGCACATTGGATATCTTTCCACCGAGAACTCCAGGATAGCTCTCTGTACTTGCTACTTCACCCATATCGCCAGCGGAAGCAACATCCGCAAGAGCTCCAGCAGTTCCACTGGGAGCATTAGCCATTGTGTTAGGATGCTGGTCTGTTATGGTAACAAAGGGATAGAACTGTCTTGCCTTTTTGATAAATTCAGAGACCAGGCTGATTCCAAGACCGAAATTAGGGACAATAGCCCACCTGAGACCTTTTACCTCTACTTCTTTTTTGAATGGTTCGATCTGTTCATCCGTAAGACCAGTAGTTCCAATCACCACATTAAGTTCATGCTTAAGATAGGTTTTCAAACTGCCCTCCAGGACAGTTGTGGCAGTAAAGTCGATCACCACATCAGGCTTCGATTCACCAAGCCCTTCTTCCAGGCTGGTTGCGACAAGAAGTCCAAGTGGTTCTATGCCGGCAAGGGTTCCCAGATCCTGGCCAGCATCTTTACACCAGCCTCCTACAAGTTCAAAACCTTCTGTTTTCTGTATGGTCCTGACAATAGTGCTGCCCACATTACCCGATGATCCTGCTACAAAAACTTTTATCATAGCTTATCCCTCCCTGTTTATTTAGCGTGTCATATGAATGGATATGTAACTGAAGCAGACATAACTTGACATATATCCGGCTTCGTTTATTTTAAATACAGCTTACACAGATAGGGAAATCCTTTCAAGAACGCACTTTATTGTTAGATACTTACCAGGAGGTGAGTGTTCAATGGTAAATAAAGACTGTATACCCTCAGGGGCTTCGATACATGACACCGGCTTTGGCTATACACTCTCCCTTATAGGCGGAAAACATAAGATGATTATCCTGTATTGCATTGCCCAGAACGGAAATGTGATGAGGTTCAATGAACTGCATCGAATGATGGGAAGGATCTCCTACAAAGTTTTGAGTTCAGCATTGAAAGAAATGGAATCATGCGGACTTGTGTCAAGACAGGAATATCCCCAAGTCCCTCCTAAGGTTGAATATTCCCTGACTTCCAAAGGACTTTCTCTTATTCCTCTTATGGAACAGATGTGCGAGTGGGGAAAGAATAACCGTCCCATATCCCCGGAATAGCTGCTTTATTTTCGGGAAACATAGCACAAAGACCAGAAGGATTACGTCCCTGCAAAGGATATAATTTTTACTGAGCAAACTGCTCGTACAAGGCTTGCCCTTGGCCGCTGCGGCATTTGCGGATATAAACCCTTATTCTCAGTTGCGCCAGGAAATACTGTCCGGTTTCCGCAATTTTTTGTGCTTGAAAACAGGAATTCCCAGTTCTTCAGCCAGAGTACGCAGCTGATCTTTATAGACTCCCTTGAGGTTGTCGTGGAAGGCAATCCCTTCTATTCCTCCATGGATGCTGCTTACACAGGCCCTCAGTCTCGACAACCCATCTTCCCTGTCATAACCCCCCGTAACGAGCCACTGGTTGGCAAGGATGTGGGAGATCCCGAAAGCGGAATCACCCCATGTAGTGAAGACTGCACTTGCAAAGCCTGTTTCAAAATGGACCCCTCCGGCACATAACAGGTTCCTGACCCTGAGCCCGTCGCTCTCAAAAACGAAGGTCAGGGATCGAGCAAGCACTCCTGCTGCTTTTTTATTGGACCAGCAAACAGGAGTACTTCCGATCTCTATGTCGAGCATGGTTACGGGATACTGGGATATCATTGCCGGGGTGCCTCCTTCATAGACCATCCCGGACCAGTGAGTTGCTTCCGTGGTGACACTATAATTATCCAGCCCCGCTTCTATCCTGTTCCTTTCCATTGAGAGAAGGATATTTCTCATATACTCGGGTGAAGCCGGACCGAAATTGCCCGAGTCCACATCTCCGGTGGTATGTACGGTCAGGATGGCGTCAGGAGCATTCTGGCCCTCATGCCATGTAACGATTCCGGCCACGTCGAAGTTTGAAAAGTGACGGTTAAGGATCGGCAGGTAGTGAACGTAGTCATGGCTGACAGGCTTGCGGGTCGAGACAAAAAAGAAGCTATTCCCTTTCTCGTCTTCATATTTCAGCACTGTTTCCCCATCTACAACGATATCTGTCTCTTCCATGGGATGATTTTCTGAAACTGCAGAAAGGACGTTGCCCCCCACGTGGTCCATGGAGTCAATACAGAAGAAATAAACTGCCTTTCTTTGTTGCATCAAAATAACCGCCTCCTATAGTGGATATGCCCACGTTACAAGATGTATGGTAACAAAGCATAGTAAGCATAGTCAATTCACAGAAATAAAGAATTGAATAAGAGGCCCAGGGTAACTGAGTTGTTCCGGGCCTGATTTAAAACCTGGAGTTATCGGGAACTGAAGAATTTAAAAACCGGCTATTGCAGGAGGTCAGAATTGCCCTTCAGTATCACTGTTTTTATACAATGCTTTCTTTGCCTCCTGTTAGCCCTTTTTGATTAGATCATCCACCTGGTCGATATCCACCAAATTGAAAGATGAGAGATCCGGTTCTATGAGAATATCTGCTTGCTCTGTCTGCAGCAATTACAAAGAAGCATACTCTAAAAACGGAAAGTACAACTGTTATTGCATACATACGGTTAAAATCAAGGTCTGATCCCATTATTGAAAATGTCAATAAAAAGAGATGGGGAGGCATTATACCGCCCTATACATTCGGCAAAGATGCACCCAGGTTTCTTTCAAACCATTTTACCGCGCCGTTACCTCGAAAACATCCCCCGGAAACCCGGCGAGGAAGACAAAGCTGCCCGCGGGCGCGTATATTTCTCCGCTATCAACATCGCTGTCGAAAAGCATTGGTACGCCTTTCCGGGCCGTCATTACCAGAACCCGCCCATTCTGCGGTTTTTCGAATGAAAGAATAGATTTAGACAACACCCTCATCCATTCATTCTCTCCCTCAGCACCGATGATGATTCTGTTCTTACCGTCTTTGACTGTTGCCGCCACATTCTCCTCTGAGAAGACAAACAGCCCCGTCCTCACACGGATCTCTCCGTTTTTACGGAAAAGTCGCAGATCTCTTTGATCGCGGAAGGCTGTCGCTGCAATGCTTGCGTAGGCAGGCTCATCTATCTTCATCACTCCGCAAAAGGAAAGATATCCCGGGATGTCAGGGTTCAAAGAAGATCTGACCAGAAAAGGATCCTCATCTACCATAGTCAGGGCAGGCATATTTCTCGCGAGCCAGGTGGCTCCATCCATTTCAACTGAAAGTTTCACTGGGTCTTGGATCTCTTCAAGTTTCTGAAAGATCCAGACATCGCTGCCATAGACAGGGATCTTCTCTACTACAAGAAAGGTATTTCCCTTTTCCTTGAGAAAATAGCAGCGCATCTTTCTCTCAAAGTTGTGGAAATAGCCGTTGTTATAGGTCAAAACCAGCGCAGGTACCCTCTCTCCATTCCCTTCAGCAGGGCAGGGCAGTATGGGATAGATGTTAAGGGTCTGCTTCTCCTGATCAAAGACAAACTGCACAGCTGTCATATCATCGGCATAATAGCCCGCAAAGGGAAACATCTCGGGGGGAATAGATTGAGGCTTCACCGGTTTTGCAACTACCTGTGCTTCCCTGTCAAAAAGTCCCTTATCCTCCATAAGGGCATCCAGAATGGGACTGGTCAGACCTTCTCCGCTGGCCTGCCCTGAAATTATTACAGCAACAGCGATTCTCTCAGACGGCAGTATCTGTAATCCGGTGGAATAATACACCGTATTACCTCCCTTACCCAGGACCTGGTATCCTCTGTCCCTGTAATAAGGCAACCATGCATGTTCCCAACCGAATGAATTATAAAGGGCATCCCCCTTGAACCAACCCACCGAAGTTGTAGGCTGTTCTTTCAGTAATTCTTCCAGGGAAACCCTGGAAAGAATATTATTCCCGCCTGGAGCCATACTGTCACCGAAACGGCAGAGGTCCTCCGGTGTTGAGGAGAGCCCTCCTGCAGCATGGACCAGCACCGTTTCCAGGGGATATTTCTTTCCATTCCCGGGATCATAGTACTCCGCAACATTTCCGCCCATTTCACCTATACTGGGCCCCGTATTCTTCATTCCCAGAGGCTTGAAAATCTTTTCCGCGAGAAAGTCCATATATTTTTGTCCCGAAAGGCGTTCCACGATCATTTCCGCAAGGGTAAAACCGTCATTGCAGTAAATGCTCATGGCTCCGGGATCATGCTTCAGATAAGTCTCCTTGAGATTATCCAGGAGAAGCATATAGAGATCCCTGCCCGGATCTTCACCGAACAGGAATGTTGTTCCCGGTAAACCGGACGAGTGGTTGAAGAGCATTCTAACTGTTATATCCCTGTAGCGCTCGTCAGGCATGGTAAATTCCGGAATATGTTTTACCACCGGATCGTCGAGATCGAGCTTGCCTTCGTCAACAAGCAGCAAAATCCCGACTGCAACGAACATTTTGCTCGTGGAACCTATGTTGAAACGGGTATTGGCATCCACCAGTCTGTTCTCTACCCGGTCAGCCGGACCGAAACACTCTGAATAGACGATATTCCCTCCATCCATTACAGCAACTGTGGCGGAGTTCACTCCTGATGATATGGCCTTCCAGAGAACCTCCCGGGCCGTGGAGATAGTTTGAGGATAATTCCCCCCGAATTCCAGGGCCTCACCGTACCATGGTGGCATAAACAGAAGCGCAATAAGAACTGGAACAAGAACAACATATCTGTTGAAATTCCGCATAGTTTCACTCCTTCACATTGAACCGGCAACCTCTACCAAATACCTTAGACCATGGGACTCTGTTGTGGAACTTGCGTACAATACATTGCCTTAGCTTTATTGATCAGTATTGTTTCTTACGAAACGGCTTACAGGGTCTCCATCTTCATCAGTCATATTAAAACCTGAGATCTGTCCCTCAGAGGTATGCTCGAACCGCACCATTCCGGCCAGTCCCAAGTCCTCCGCATCGCAGGCAAAGAGATCCTGTTTCAAGGGATCAAGTCTCAGACGCCTGCCCAGGGGACCAACCTGCAGCCAGAGGAATCCTTTATCCAGAAGGATACTGCCCTTTCCAAAGAAGTCACTCTCGTACAGACCCTCGTACATGGAACAATCATCGGGCACATAGGCAGGCTCAGTCCCTTCCTTCTTACCTGCTTTTTCCTTTGATAGGTTCCAGCCCTCCAGGGTCTTTAAAAGATAGTCCTCCTCTGGAGTATTTCCGCAGTACATATCAACAAAGGAACGTCCCAATGCTTCGGGAGCAAGGGTTCCAAGGTTGGACAGAATGACCATCCCCAACTCAAGCTGCGGCACTAGCATAACAAGGGTCTTGCAGCCTGTTGTCTCGCCATTGTGCCAGATGAGAGGATAGGGCCTGTAATCCGACTTGACCCAGCCCATGCAGTAGGAGTCTTTTGGATCCATTGGAGTCTGGGGATGGTGGGGATATTCCAGGTTTTGGGAAGAAAGGATCTTCTTTCCCTCGAAGCTGCCGTCGCCAAGCTGAAACCGAACCCACTTTGCCATGTCCAGAACCGTCGAATTGATACCACCTGCAGGACCGTAAATGTATGGCCAGTCAAAAAAGGGCCAGCTCCCTTTGAGAGGGACAACCTCATCGTTCTTGAAGATGTGCGGGCTTACCGCCTCGGGCGAACTGAGCAGGGCTTTCTTCGAATAAGTGGTGTTCTTCATCCCTAGAGGATCCAGGATTCTCTCCTGTAGATTCTGCTCCCAGCTTTTACCCGTCTTTTCCTCGACCAGGGCAGCCGCCGTCAACCACAGGTTGTTCACATAGGAGAACTCGGACCGAAAACTGTAGACAGGCTCGATATACGCCGTAGACCGTACTATATATTCTCTGCCATAACCGAACAGGGAAATAATGTCCCATGCGTAGGGCTTCATTCCGCTGTGTTGGGCCATAAGGTCCCGGACCTGAAAAGCTCCGGTCACCCAGGGGTCAGCCATGGCGAATTCCGGGAGATGGGTCACTACAGTATCCTTCCATCCCACGGCTCCCTCATCCACAAGGGTCGCGACCAAGGCTGCAGTAAAGGCCTTGGAGGTAGACCCTATCTGGAATACAGTATCAGGACTCACGGGTTTATCCCCTCCAGCCTTCCGTACACCAAAACCTTTTGAATAAATGACCTCGTCACCCTGAGCGATGGCAACTGCCATACCCGGTATACCGAATTCCTGGCGGGTCTTTTCAACCAGGGTCTCAAATTTCTCCAGGATCTCTTCAAGTTCAGACCCATCAGGAACATGCATGAAGTCCGTGGCAAATGCCTGTGAGGAATTGATAAAAAGGCATATCAAGAGCAACGGGACAGCCAACGCCGCCAATCGAAAAGATAAACTTCTGTTTTTCTTTATCATTGGTATCACCTCCGACTTGGGATACCGCAGGCATCTGCGGATGAATTTAATGAGGAAACAACTTGCAATTCTTATTTGACAGAATGCTGAAACAAAGAAGAAGAGTCTACGAAGTATCTCTTCAGCAGGGAAATCTATATTAGTCGGTCTGGGAACAATGGAATTCAGTTCATATATCCCAGGCAGAAGAGGGGTCTTTTGAGTCCTTCAAGTTCGTTGGAGTGACTGAATACAAGCTTTTTAACACCTTCTATTCCCTTAAACTGACTGTAACCCTTCCCCTTGCCTCCGATTTCAATGATCAGATCGCCACCGTTTACTGGAACAAGATAATCCGGAGTTTTGGCACCTCGTCTGTTTTTCAGATAATGGAAAGGAATATCAGCAGATATCATCATCCCTGCAAAAAAATCCTCCCTCACTCCGCCTAGACAGTCCTCCCAATCCCTGTAAAGCAGTCGATAAGGTAGGGCCATAAGGACCTTTGGTTCCTTCAGGACATTCGTCCCTTTTGGAAAGATCTGGTGAATAATGAAGGCCTTTTCCAGAAGATCCATATACTGAGCAGCCTTATACTTCGTTATACCAAGATTCTTCGAAAGGCTTGAATAGTTTATACCATCAACTGATGACCGGCCTATGAAGGACAAAGTTTTTTCAAGGAGGTCTGTTTCATCTAACCTGATACCTGCTATCAGGGGAATATCTCTGGATATTACCTTTCTCACAATGTTCTTCAGAAGGGAAAGAGGATCCGGCTCTTCCAGAGCAAAGGGAAGAACCCCTCCTCTCAGATATTCATCAAAGAGGTAGCCTGACCTCAAATATGGAACAAGATCGTTCTTTTCAAGAACATTTTTTATGGAAAGAACCGGCAGAAGTTCTCCAGATCTGAAATATACATATTCACGGAAGGAAAAAGGATACAGTTTCTTTATCAGAACCCTTCTGGAGAGGTCATAGGAAGACTGGAAAATTGAAAGGGAGGCCGAACTTGTAAAGATTATTCGAACATTCAGGAAATCATAGATCTTTTTCAGCTGTTCATCGTATCCCCTGTAAAAATGAATCTCGTCCAGCAGAAACAGGTTGAAACCAAGATCTCTGTTCAATCTTCTGATCAGATCAAAGAGATCTCCATCCTGAAATGTATCGAGGGAGATATAAAAGGAATTGTCTCGCGCAAGAGCAAGCTGTTTCAGTAAAACCGTTTTTCCTGCACCACGGGGCCCTGCGATTCCGATGAAATGTTTTCCCCGTTCTTTCAGCAGAATCTGAAGAAAGGGCCTGCTCCTGCTGTATTTCTGCCCGTCCTGCCGGGCAAGTTCATTAAGTTCCAGAAGTTCGTTTATAGTGGACAATCTCATCACTTCCTATTATTCTGTAAAACTATTTTACGAAATGATAGACATTTTGTAAAATCAATAGACAAGATGCATAACATTGCATACATACGGTTAAAATCAAGGTCTGACCCCATTATTGAGAATGTCAATAAAAAACGGAGGCGGCAAGGATGATACTGCCCGTACGGTCTATAGCACATGAATGGCCATAATCGACGCTATCTGAAAAATCTGTTGTTACCTTACCTCCATTACCAAAACTGCCATCCAGATCTCCGTTGTCAAGGTAACGGGCGATACCGAAATCGGATCTGAATTCCGAGTTGGCAGCTATTCCGGCCACTACAATACGCCCCTGGCTGTCTAATGCACATGAATAGGCATGGTCCTGTTTCCTGCCAAAATCGGTAGTGACTATCCCATCGGTACCGAATGTGCTGTCCAGGTCCCCGCTTTCCTCGTATCGGGCAACAGCGAAGTAACCGTAAATATCAGAAGCCTGTCCGGCCACCACTATCCGGCCATCGCTGTCAATGGCACATGATTCACAGAGGTCATTCGAGAGTATATCGGTGCTCACTATTCCGTCATTTCCGAAACTCAGGTCAGGCTGTCCATTTTCGAGGTATCGGACAAGGGCAAAACAGCTATATCCATCATTGTTTCTGGCAGATCCCGCTGCGACTATCCTGCCGTCAGCATCTATAGCCACTGAATTAGCCTGATCGAAATTTCCTGAAATATCGATACTTACGATACCATCGGCTCCAAAAGTATCGTCCAGGTCTCCACTTGCGGTATATCGAAAGAGTGCAAAATCATAATTGGTCCCGTTCCTGGTATAACCCGCGGCAACGATCCGGTTCTGACTGTCTACGGTTATCGAATTGACATCATCGAAATCTCCTGCGATATCAGTTACTACCAGCCCAACGTTACCAAAGGTCGGGTCAAGGGATACGTAGGCATCCGCAAGAGAAACAAAACACAACAAAAGAGACATAATTACAAACATGGAACAACATTTGCACAAAGAACGTTCAATACCTCTTTTCATGGTAAACAACCTCCCCGAAAAAAATGAATTGAAATATGCATTTCCAATGGTAAAAACAGTTCTGCCTGAAGGAGATTGTCTGGAAGGAATAATTAAAGCACAAATATCATCTTGATGAAGGCAGAATTAAAATACCTGCATTTAATTATCCTCATTCATATCCTGGTATCAATAATTGTTCAACCATTAGAATACCCCGCTTTTGCATCATTCTCCATGGCCTATCCATAGACATGGTCATGGTTGGAAATAGTCTGATGTAGGGATGGGTGAAGACATTATCTGGATAATTGACCCACTCCTTCTAGGATCAGCTTGACATGTCACATACTGATGCTAGCATGAATGAAACCTTTGTTTAATCTCCTTCATACATCATCAGGACAAAGGCAAAGCGCCCTTAGAGTCGTTTTATCGGATGAAGCAATTTCATTTCTTTTGAGGAGGTTTTTCTATGGAGAGTTTTCGCAGCAAGAGTGTTTTCAGACGCACCTTTCTTTCCGGATTTTGTATCATTTTAGTCGCTTTATTTATCAGTTTTTCGGGAATACCAGGCTATGCCGCGACTTTTCAAGTTAGCAATACGAACGACAGCGGAGCTGGTTCTTTAAGACAGGCCATTATTAATGCAAATTCCAATCCTGGCGCTGATGAGATTACTTTTGATGATTTTCTTACAGGAACGATAGTGCTGACAACTTCCCAGCTGGAAATAAGTAGTTCCATGATCATCCAGGGGTCCGGGGCAGAACAGCTTGCTATAAGTGGTAACGATACCTGCAGGGTTTTTTATATCGATACCGCAGAGTCTGTGGATATATCAGGCCTTTCAATTGTGAGCGGAAATAGTCTCTCTGCGGGCGGGGGTGGTGGAATATTCAACAGGACAGATAACCTTACCGTGACCAACTGCACCTTCTCCTCGAACACTGCAACTGCTGGCGGTGGAATGTACAACGAGGATTGCAACCCCACTGTGATGAACTGTATTTTCTCTTCGAACACTGCAACGATGGATGGCGGCGGAATGTACAATTACTTATCCAGCCCCACCGTGACAAACTGCACTTACAGCGATAACAGTGCCAATAATGATGGTGGTGGAATGCACAATTATGAGTATTCCAGTCCCACAGTGACAAACTGTACTTTCAGCAATAACAGTGCGAATAATGATAATGATGGCGGCGGAATCTACAACTATGATCATTCCAGTCCCACAGTGACAAACTGCACTTTCACTTCGAACACTGCATATTATGGAAGCGGAATTTATAACGGCTACAATTCAAGCCCCACTGTAATGAACTGTACTTTATCCTCCAACACATCATTTCTGGGTGGTGGAATGTATAGCGATAATGGTTCCAATCCTGGAGTTACGAACTGCATTTTCTGGGATAATGAAGGCGGTGAAATATCCAACCATGCCAGCGCACCGATTATTGACTACTGTGTCGTCCAGAGCAATGATTATGGTGCCGGTACCGTAATTTCGGGATATGTCACCTCGGAAGATCCCATACTGCAGCCTTTAGAGGATAACAGCGGCCCCACCAGGACCTGTGCCCTGGGAGAAGGCAGTTCTGCAATAGATACAGGAAATGACATTGGAGCACCTGATACAGACCAGCGCGGAGTTACAAGACCACAGGGAAGCGGCTATGACATCGGAGCCTTTGAAATGGAAACGGCCGGGGATGATGATGATCCTGCCACTTCAAGCGGCGGTGGATGCAATATCTCATTCCTGCCTCTGACAGGCCTGCTCCTGATGATACCCCTCATGTTCCTGTCAGGGAAAACCAGGTAAAGAATAGATCAGTAGATCTCAGTAAATAGACAAAAACCGATAAAGGACTCCGGCCTGCAGAATTGCTGGAGTCCTTTTTTGATGGAAACTCCAGAATCGGAACACCTGAGGTTCTTCATACAAAAATTCAGATTGGCCCTCTCATATCCTACATGTATTGTCACAGCTCTACCGCCCGAATGATTCCAGGAAAGCAAGCTAATATACTTTCATTAGCAAACCCCTACTTAGTTGATTTACAAATGCTATTTCATGATGTATTGTTAATACAATACTTCTTCAACTTAATACTTAGAAGGATGAATAACTCTTCAGTGTCTCCTGGACATTACGCCAGTTTTTATATGTACTTAATTTCCTCAAAACAATCTTCTAATTGTCAAAAATCAGACCGTCTTTCCTTCAATTCAAAAAATAAAGAAATATCTATAAAAGTTGGCAGGGCATTTTTTTGCCTTCAAACCGGCAAATGTGATGTCAATAAAAGATGTATTACCAAAAAACAAGGGGGGGTAGAAACAAATGAAAAAAAGTGCAGTGATAGGATTTCTCCTTTTACTAACTCTTTCCCTTTTACCTTATTCAGCAGGAGCAGATGTTGTACATGACGTTCAGAAGGTTAGCGGCAACCAGATCCTTCCTGTAAATCCGATGGAAGTAGACGGACTGGTTAATGATGCTGAGAACAGCTATGCATGGTGTGAAAAAGAATATAACGACAAAATATACGTCGGGACAGTAAGAAACTATATGGCAGAAATGAGCATGGGCCTACCGGGAGGACCAGGCGGCCTTTCACTTCCTCCGGGAATGTTTCCTCCCATGTCTGATGACCGGGGAAAGATCTACAGGAGGGGCAAAACGGACCTCATGGGTGACTGGGAACTAGTCTATGAGTCTCCCCTGATCACTGTAGGCAGTGAGGATCTGACCCTGGAAAAGGGATATCGGGCCATGGAGGTGTATGAGTCTGCTCTTTACGTGGTATCTTATCCCTTCTTTACCGGCCCCTACTCACGAATACTGCGTTTCACGGGGTGTTCCACTACACCGGAAGAAGTCTTTCGCATGACCAACACCAGCGGTTCCGGTCTTAGAGGGATTACGATCCACAACTCCAGAATCTATGTCGGAGCTGACAGCGCAAATATCCTTGGGGTTGATCCCAATGGCATTCCCTACGGAAACACCCTGGTACATATCTACAGGAGCGACGATCCGCTGGCCCAGGACGTACTGGCCTCGGATCACTCGAACATGGATTCCTGGAATGGCTGGGAAGAGGCGGGATCCCCTGCAGATTTTCCTGATATTGATTACTTCCCGGGATGGTCGGGCGTTTGGGACATGATTAGTTTCAACGGTTATCTTTACGTTTTCATTGCCGACCCCATAAACGGTTTCCAGATGTTCAAGGGAGAAAACCCCTGTGATCCCGGCTGGCATAAGGTGGTCACGAAAAGCGCAGGGGGGAAATATCCTGCTGGCCTTGGTAACTATGAAAACGCTGCGGCAAGCCCCATAATCTTCAACGGACAAATGTACATAGGGACCTTTTCAAACTGGAATGACATTATGATGATGATGGTACAGGGTTTCACGGGAGGTGGGATAGAAGACCTGCTTGGAGGTCTCATTACCATGCTCTGTAACTGGACCCCACCCCAGATATACAGGTCAGACACCAGTGACAAATGGGAAATGGTGGTGGGTGACCCAGGAAGGTCTTCACCCTTGAAAGATTTCAATTACAGGATAGGCAACTGGAGAGCAGGATGGTATGAAACACCCTCTCCTTCCCGTTGCGAGGTCATGCAGATCTTCCATTCAGTATTCGGTCAATTACCACCCCTGTCTATGATAAGTGAATACTTCCCCAACTTCAGTTTCCAGAGATACATGTGGAGATGGTGTGTCCACGAAGGAAGGCTTTATGTCTCAACCGTGGACCCCAGAAGCATGTTCGAGGCCATCCCCCAGATGATGGGGGGAGGGAACGAGGAACTTATGAATGGGATAATCACTTTCTTTGATCTGGTAAATAGCAACCATGGGGGTTTCGACCTCTACTTCACGGAAAACGGAACTGAGTGGATCCCCATTACCCAGGACGGTGGTTTTGGAGAGATCTTCGGGTACTTTAACGAATCCATGGACATTATAGGGGATGAGTTCAACGGCGGACGGACCATGATCTCTACATCCGAAGGAATATTCCTGGGAACGGCCAATGCCTTCCAGGGATGCCAGATCTGGCTCATCAATCCTCGTATCATTACTGATCCTATCATTCCTCCTCCCTCAGGGCCGGAACCCCGTATCATGGATACCATAATCGAGGGGTTTTATCCAAGTGCTACAGGAATACCCTACAAACTGTGCCTGACCCCCTGTTCTGCAGAATATAATGGGCAGATCTCAGCCACAATGATAGAACCAGAAGCAGGATTGGTGGCTTCTCTACTGAAGGAAGGTGCAGAATGGTCTGATAACAGTATCTTCTTCTACCTTCTTCCAGAGGGTACGGAAAAGATCGACTATCTTTCCTTGAGTTCTTCACTCAATGAGGAAGACTATCCCTGGCTTAGAGAAGAGAGGCCGGACCTCTGGTGGCATGATGGCACGAAATGGATCCTGATATCTTTAACCTGGACAAAGGGAACTAATGGGAAATGGTCCGTTTTTGCCCAGATTCCAGAAGAGGCTTGGGACTCCATGATGGCATCCACCCTGGATCCTGAGATCCTGAACAGGGATACTTCATCAGAGCCTGGCATCCCTGAAGATCCGGTGCTTGAACCAGAACCCTCAGCCGGTGCAGGTGGTGGTGGATGTAGCATTGCCAGTCTGAGAATGATTCTCTGGATGATACTCATACCATTGATCATGATGCTCAGGAAGAGATAAGAACCACCTTTAAGTATAAGTGAAAAGGCCTCTGCCCCACTGCACTTGGGGGAGAGGCCTTTCGATTTAAACAGGAGGAGCTGAATCAAGGATAAAAAGTTTGTTTTATTCCTGCCTTGGGCTATATTCAATTGAAATCGATACAAGAGAGATAGAAAAAACGTTTGGCGTAAAAGTGAAGAAAACTGAAACTCCCCGAAAATACACCAAATCAAAATAGATTGAAATAGATTGAATAAGTAGGAAGTAAGCATGTTTCCACTACCAATAGCGGAAATGATCGAAATATTTGAAAATGACAAAAAGAGAATAGACCATGCGGTGAAGGTTTACGGTTACGCCAATGCCATAGCCGAACTCGAAGCAGTTGATCCCGGGACCGGGGAGATCATATCTATTTCAGCAATACTCCATGATATAGGAATAAAAGAATGCGAGCGTAAGTATAATAATTCATCGTGGAAATGCCAGGAAATTGAAGGCCCGCCTATAGCCAGAAATATCCTGGGGACATTACAAATTAGTGAAGACATAATTGACAGAGTCTGTTTCATCATAGGCCATCATCACAGTTTTGAACATATTGATGGTATGGATTTTCAGATACTGGTGAAAGCAGATTTTATTGTCAATGCATCGGAAAAAGACATGGATAAAAATACGGTTATTGATTTTGTTAATAAACATTTTAAAACGGAATCAGGAAAAAAGATCATTAAGAAAATGTATGAAAACCAATAGAATCCTAAAGACTTCGGATTAGACCCTGGCTATTCTGATAGACTATTGGCGATTTTTGATTTTGGACTAAAAGCAAGGTCAATATTACACCAAATGAGCTTAGGGTCGTCTTTTATCAAGGTATGTTCAGCTCCATGAATAATACTACACAACCGTGCATGCAAAACCCTACCCCATTTCCCGTGAGGTAGGGTTTCTGCTGCGTGCCAGCCCTTATCCTCTCCAAAAGTAAAACAGGTCTTCATCGAATCGGACGCGACCTGAAACCATGGCTTTCGATCCAGTAATCAAAAATATCTCCCCCAGCAGAGACCTTAATTCTTCTTAACTCTTCTTAACATTTCCAAACATTCCTTAACCCCCAATAAACAGATTTCTCTGTAGACTTTTATCCATGGTCCAGTAAGTACAGGCCATGAATATGATCTATACAGGAGGACATCACAACTATGAACAGTACAAAAAAAGTGGCAGTACTATTTCTGTTGGCAACATTTCTTCTGGCAGGTATTTCCGCCAGCTTTGCCCAGGGAGGCAGACCCGGCCCTGGAAACCGGGGGGAAGAAGGTTTTCCCCGATCACTGGAAGGAATCAACCTTACTAACGACCAGAAGTCAGAGATAAAGGAAATATCTGAAGAGATCATGGGAAACAGAATGAAGGACATGAGAGAACTCATGGAGAGCGGAGACAAGGACGAGATCCAGTCCTATCACAAGGATATGCTCAGGCTTGAGTTCGAAGTATGGAACAATGTCCTGACAAGTGACCAGAAGGTCCAGGTTAAAAAGAACATGGAACAGAGGGGAAACCAGGGTCCCCGAGGCGGTCAGGGAGGACCAGATGCATGCGACAGCAAGATGAAAAATGAAAATCAGGCCCTGTTTGACATGTTTGAAAACGGCCAGTGGGACGACGACCTCGCAGACGGGATAGCTCAGAACAGGGCAGAAATGTTTGCCCAGATGGGACAAAGAGGAGGCCCTGGCGGCGGACCCAGAAACTGACCTTGTGATTTTTCTTCTTGTCAGTACGCCCGGATATCCAGGGCTGCTTTTATGAGTGACACACATAGATACAGAGACCGGTACTTCAAGCCAGAAGCGCCGGTCTCTGCTTTTCTTACAGTTATCAAAAGAGGTTCCTGGGTCTCATCTTCCCTGCAATCCCATTCCATTCCTGATTTCATTGAATTGATAGGATTTGCTTCAGCGAATCATATCACTTTCTTTATCTCCCTACAGGTAGGTGCAACACCTGCTTCTTATAAGAAATTGCCCTTAAAACCCGGGACATTCGAAAAAATATGTATATTATTTTTCGGCATGATGAATATTCGAAGACAGGATCGGAAGAGCCTGGATAGAATATATTAATGCCAAAGAGCAAAATGAACTTTCATTTTGCTCGGATGTCCAGGGTAGAAGAACTTTTGAATTCCCCTGCGGTAAATATGTCCTGATTTTTCTTTTGACTTGCGTTCCCTCAGATCTTTTCCTCCGTGCCCTCCGAGGTGAACAGGTTTCCAGGTTTATACTTGTCCCTAAGTCGTGCAAAATATCTCCTCATTTTGCACAGTAGCCTTTTTCAGTACTCCCTTGTGTTATGTTTTACCTCTGCGCTCCCGCGTAGCGTCCGCCCGTCCACGTGTTTTCCAGGTGGGTTTCGGCGGCCCCCCGCCCCTGCGGTAAAATGGCCATGGGACAATTCACCTCTGACCTCCATTGATATATTTTCCCAGCTCAAATATAAAACCCCAGACTCTGGAACATATTTTGACTACTAGTATTATAATAGCGATTGACCATTATAATTGGATATTGCAATAAATGACTCGTAGGAATATGATCTTCCTGAGCCCGCGATGTTGAATGCTTCTGGAGTTTGAGCTTGTAAAAGACAAGTATTACATGCATGTTTCAGGTAATTATCTGGAGGTGTTTTTAATGATATCGCAAAAAAAACTGTTTGTTGTTTCACTTGCGGCATTAATTACGTGGATGGCCCTGCTCCCCTCTCTTGATGTAACCGCTGCCTTTGCCCGGGATGCTTCTTCATTTATCAGCGAAAAAAATGCCCTGAAGATCCCTCCTTTGATGAAAGATGAAGATCCCGGAAACAGTGCGATGGATATAACCCTCAGGGCGATGAAAGGAAAAACTTCCTTTTTTGGTACGGGAAACCCCACTCAGACCCTTGGTTACAACGGATCCTACCTGGGACCAACTATAAAGGTTGAAAGAGGACAGACCCTTCATGCAAAGGTTATCAATGAACTTGATGAAGACACAACTCTCCACTGGCACGGAATGGAAGTGGAGGGACATAAGGACGGAGGTCCCCACTATACTTTTGCCCCAGGCGAAACATGGGAGGTCTCTTTCCCGGTTGATCAGCCGGCAGCGACACTCTGGTTCCATCCTCATCCTCATGGCCGTACAGGAAAGCAGGTATATATGGGTCTGGCCGGAGTACTCATTGTAGAGGATGATATATCCAGGAACCTCGATTTACCAGATAATTACGGAAAAAACGATATCCCTATGGTGATCCAGGACAAACGTTTCTCGAGAAATGGCGAACTGGTATATCTGACTCACATGATGGATAGAATGCACGGAATGATGGGTGATGTACCCGTGGTGAATGGAACCTATAATCCCTACCTCGAAGTTGAAAGGGAAATGGTACGTTTCAGGCTTATCAACGGATCCAACGCAAGAGTTTTTGACCTTTTCTTCGAGGACGACCGCACATTCTGGCAAATTGCCTCCGATGGGGGACTTCTGTCCAACCCTTTTCAGACAAGGGTTTTAACCCTGGCCCCAGGAGAAAGGGCAGAAATACTTGTCGATTTTTCCACCAGCCAGTATGGAGACCGGGCTGTTTTGAGGTCCCGGGAATTCGAGATCCTCGCCTGCCTTGTAAACAATAATGAAGAGATAAAAAGAAGCTTCATACCCTGGGAGCTTACACAAATCGAACCCGTGGATACATCCAGAGTTGTCAGGAACCGAACCTTTATCCTTTCGGGAATGGGTCCCATGGTAAGTATTAACGGAAGGCAATTTGATCTGGATCGTATAGATGAAATGGTGAAGCTCAACGACACCGAGATCTGGGAGATACGAAACGAGATGTTCCAGGGTGGTCCAATGGGAGGTAACATGATGAGAGGCATGGGAAGAATGGGCGGAAGAAGAATGCCCATGGCCAGGGCTATGGCCCATCCTTTCCATATTCATGGAGTACAGTTTCGGGTCATCGAAAGGGACGGATCTGCTCCGCCCATCAACGAAAGAGGCTGGAAAGATACAGTACTTGTATATCCTTATGAAACTGTAAAGGTCCTTGTCCAGTTCCAGAAAAAGGGTAAGTTCGTCTATCACTGCCACATTCTCGAACACGATGATATGGGAATGATGGGATCATTTGTTGTGGAATAATGTTTAATGACCCAGAACTGGTCAATGGATACGAAAACAGCTTAAAGATCCACCCGCTGGACTTCAACTGGACCTGAAGGGCAACAACAATGGAGGTGATCTTGATCAGGGACCTTCGTTCCAGGTGATCTGTATCAGATAACATCCAGGGTCGACCATCGGAAGGATATCTTCTTCTAGGATCAGTACTGTTCACTCTTTCTCCGGTTCTACTCAAAAAATCATGAACGGGTTCAGGAAATGGGTATCTCCCAGTGGAAACAATTTACCCTGCCCTGGGAATCTATCGAAGATAGCCTTTGATCTCCATTCGTCCTACCCTTGCAGAAGACATTATGTTAAAAGTTTTAGTTAAATATCGAGGGAGTCATTTTGTTGTGCAAAACCGTACGCGCAAGGCCTGCCCCATTTTCCACAAAATCTAAAATCGATTAACCGCAGGGACTCTTCGAGTCCACGCAGAGGGCCGCAGAGGAGAACCTTTTTCTTTGGGTAGAACCAAAACTTTTAAAACCTTTTCACCACTGAGGTCACGGAGGAAGTACGGAGGAAGGCATTTTTTCTTTGAGTTGAAACCAAAATCCTTAGAAAACAACTTATCGGATAAAGGATTTTTGTTGTGCAAAAGTGTGTTTGCAAAACCTGATTCTAATATTGCACTTGTCAATATGCTTCACGCCCTGGATAGTACAACAAAACCGCACGTGCAAGGCTTGACCCCGTTTTCCATGGGGGCGGTACAGAAGAAGTAAACAGCCTTTTTTACCTGTGTCAAAATGATCGTCTCCCTTCGATAATTTGGCAGCGTTATAAAGCTTATGTTAGCAAAGGAGATCAAACTCAGTCAATTGGAGGAAGCCCTCTGTTAACGTAGGAATAGGACCTGTACTCCGCGAGAAAAGATTGGCTTATCGAATGTCCCGCCGGGTGTTTTACAAGAAGTTTGCGGTCAATACTCTTGAAATTTACTCCATGTTCCTTAAGAATCTGGAGGAGAGATCTTTGCACTACAATACCGCCCGCGCGAGGCTTGATCCTGGCAGTCTCATAACCGGATCCACTGGAGCCGTTATCTAAAAAGGGAGTGGTTTCATTATTTCTTATCGATATATAATAAACATGGAAGGCTCGGCCACATTACGTTTTATATGTAAAAATAGCCGAAATACGGTGCAGCAGGAATTTCTGGAGAAGTTAAAGTTGATGAACCACAATGTTCGGACATCCGGAGGCACCCTTGAAGAGGAGACTTCAGATCATGAATAAGATCCTGATTTATTTTGCACATCCGGCAAGATCCCGTTCAAGGATCAACAATGCTCTTAGAGCTGCAGTTGAAGGTCTTGAAGGTGTTCTCGTGAATGATCTTTATGCAGCCTATCCGGATTTTCTGATCGACGTAAAAAGAGAACAGCATCTCTGTGAAGATCATGATGTAATTATTTTTCAGTATCCCTTTTACTGGTTCTATTCTCCAGCAATTGTAAAGGAATGGTTCGACCAGGTACTGGAGTATGGCTGGGCCTACGGGCCACTGGGTAATGCCCTGCAGGGAAAGCTTTCCCTGCATGTTATTACAGCAGGTGGTGACAGCAGCACATACAGCAGGGAAGGTTTCAACCGATTTACTTTCGGAGAACTGACGTCTCCATATCAGGCTACAGCAAAGCTCTGCAAAATGACCTGGTTGCCCCCATTCACCGTTCTAGGCATACACAGGGGGCTGCCTGAAGAAACAGTGACAGGTCACGCAGAAGACTATCGCCGTGCAGTCATCGCTTTAAGAGATGGCACCCTTGATATAGAAACAGTTCAACAGGGTCAATATCTCAACAGCGATCTGAACTCGACTATCAGGAGGTCATAACAATGGAAAGCTTCCTTCTTCAGCTCTTCATATTCCTTGCAGCTGCATCCATTGCCGTGCCTCTTGCTAAAAGATTTGGCCTGGGCTCAGTGCTGGGATACCTTATTGCAGGCATCATCATCGGCCCCTTCGGTCTTTCTCTCATAGGACATGTAGATGAAGTAATGCATTTCACCGAGTTCGGAGTAGTGATGATGCTTTTCCTTGTAGGTCTGGAACTCAAGCCTTCGCTGCTCTGGCAGATGCGCACCCCCATACTGGGAATGGGAGGAACACAGGTTCTCCTGTCAAGTGTTGCAATTACAGGAATATCTCTCATCTTCCTGCCATGGCAGCAGGCAACAGCTGTTGGCCTGACCCTGTCTCTCTCCTCCACTGCCATTGTTCTGCAGACACTGCGGGAAAAAGGACTTATGAACACCTGTCCTGGAAGATCTGTTTTTTCGGTCCTCCTTTTCCAGGATCTGGCGGTCATTCCCATGCTTGCCCTTCTTCCTTTCCTGGCAACAGTTGCTATTCATGATGGCGGTCATCTTGAGTCAGCTCTGTTTGATATCACTTCACTGCCAGGTTATATGCAGGCTATGGTTACATTACTGGCAATACTGTCTATCTTCTTTCTTGGAAAGTTTGCAAGCAGACCCATATTCAGAACCATTGCTGCCACACGAATCAGAGAGATCTTTGTTGCTGCCGCACTGGCCCTGGTAGTGGGCATATCACTCCTCATGACAGCAGTCGGCCTTTCCCCTGCCCTGGGTACCTTCCTTGCCGGTGTTGTCCTGGCAGACAGCGAATACCGCCATGAACTTGAAAGTGACATAGAACCGTTCAAGGGCCTGTTACTGGGAATATTTTTCATCTCCATAGGGGCCAGCCTCAACTTCACTCTCATCGGAGAAAAGATCCTTCTCATTGCAGGACTTACAGTCTGTCTTATCGTTGTCAAATGGCTGGTTCTAGTAATAACCGGACTTCTCTTTAAACAGGCTAAAGGGGAGCGCGCTCTCTTTTCTGTTGCCCTGGCCCAGGGAGGAGAATTCGCCTTTGTCCTTTTCCAGTTTTCCAGGACCCACGGCGTATTACAGGCTCAGATCATAGAACCCCTTATCTCTGCAGTGGCCATCTCCATGTTCCTGGCTCCCCTCCTGTTCCTGATCTATGAAAAGATCAGTATCAAAGACCAGGGGGATCAAAAAGACAGACTTGAGCCAGATACTATTGACCGCAGCGGACATAAGGTAATTATTGCAGGATTCGGCCGTCTGGGAACCGATCTGGGCCGTTTCCTAATATCTACAGGCATCAGACCGGTTATCATCGACCATGATGAGGCAAATGTGGATGTTCTCAGAAAATATGGATTCGAAGTGTATTACGGAGATATTACCCGGCTCGACCTGCTCGAGGCAGCAGGTGCCGCCGAAGCAGAACTCCTGGTCATAACCATAGGAGATATTGAACCTTCAAGAAAGCTGGTCGAACTGGCGTCCAAGCACTACCCAAACCTTAAAATAGCGGCCAATGCCTTCGATCATTCCTCCGCCTGGGAACTCATGGACCTGGGATTAACTAATTTGAGAAGGGAAACCCTGGGCAGCGCCCTGGCACTTGGCCAGGATACCCTTAAGCTTCTCGGGATCGATCCCTATGAAGCATACAGATTGATGCGTATTTTCCGGAAGCATGACCACGAAATGATGCCCGAACTATACAAAACACATCGTGAAGATCAAGAGAATTACATATCCACCTATCAGAAACATTCTTCAGACCTGGAAGAACTCATGTCCATGGACCTTGACTCAGACCTGGAAGAACTCGACAAGGCCTGGACGGCAGAAAACCCCCAGCACCAACCGAAAGTACCATAAAAACAAGGAGAGAATCACTCGAAGCCGTTGCCTTAAAAAACAGCGGCTTTCTGTATTTCGAAAAATGGAAAGGGTTTTATGTTCCTTTAGGAGATACTCCTCTTAATCCCTTCATCTTCAGCGGTAAAAATATGTTTTCGGTATTTTTGTTGATTTTCTCGTGAAAAATAGACTCATCATTTTTCACAGTAAGCAAAAGGTTTAATGATTCCCTCCGTGTCACTCAGATTTACCTCCATGGTAAATAGGGTTCATGGGTTTAAATCGAGGAAAATATAGTCTCATTTTTCTCAGTTAGCCAAAGTATTATGCTTTCATTGCGGCCTTGGCAACTTTGCGGTGTGACAATGTCTTATGATTTTGCCTTACGGAAGAAACACTGCATCTCTCCATCAGCATTCTTTTTCACAAAAAAGTTTCCCCTGAACCTTTCGTCCTTTTGCGGGTGATCAGTCCTGAAAAAAGCGCCTCTGCTTTCCTTGCGTTTTTCACTGACCTCAATCAACATGCGAGCCTCCGAAATCATTGATTCCAGCTGGTGATAGCAAAGAATATCTCTGACATTCTCTACCCTTGCCAGATCCTTCTGCATTGCTATTCGCTCCACTTCTTTTTTCGCACACCTCAATGATCCTTCATTTCTTGTTATGGAAGCATGTTCCCACATAACTGAACGCAGCTCTTTCACCAGATCCTGTAGACTGCCATCGTCGGATCTACTTGCAGGCATAATATCTTCAGGTTCTGTGAGTGTTACCCTGTTAGTCCTGTTTCTACAGACATCTGCCGCGGTTTTACCCGCAATCCTGCCAAAGACAACCGCTTCTGCCAGAGCTACCCCAGGGAGCCTGTTAGCCCCGTGAAGTCCTCCTGCAGCTTCTCCGCAGGCAAGAAGGCCTTCCACACATGTCTTGCAGTGAGAGTCTATATCCACTCCCCCTATATAGAAATGGGCTGAATGGCAGATAGGAAGACCATCCTGCTTTATATCAATACCAACCCGTTTGAGGATAAGTGAAAGTTCTTCGTACTTTTTGTCAAGCACTTCAGGATCAATTTTGGAACAGTCCATGAGCACATAATCGGGATTCCCACGCCCTTCATCTATCTCAGTCTTGATCGCCCTGCTCATGACATCCCTTGTAGCCAGGTTCCCTTTTTCGCTGTAACGATACATAAATTCCTCACCCTCGATGTTTTTTAAAACAGCACCAGCACCGAACAGTGGATTGGAAATAATCATTTTTATTGGCTCGAACATCATGGAAGGATGAAACTGGGCCATTTCCATATCCCTGAGGACAGCTCCGGCTTCATACGCCAGTTTATAGGAATCGCAGGAGACATCGGAAGTGTTGTTATGTCTTTCAAACAAGCCGGCACCCCCACCTGCTGCAAGGATTACCACGTTTGACCTGAAGAGATGTTTTTTACCCGTATTTTTATCCAGGGCAACTGCACCGACAATACCTTTTTCGTCCGTCAAAAGCCTTATAACAGTGGTTTCGTCAAAGACCTTTACTCCTCCCTCCAAAGCCTTCTCAAGCAGGGGTAAAGTTAGAGGAAGCCCTCTGTTAAAGTAGGAATAGGACTTGTACTCAGCGAGAAAAGATCGGTTTATCGAATGTCCCGGCGGGTGTTTTACAAGAAGTTTGCCGTCAATATTCTTGAAATTCACTCCATGTTCCCTGAGAAATGAAATTACAGAACAGGACTCTTCAGCAAAGACCTTGACCAGTTCGGCATTATTTATCCCGGCACCTGAATCAAGAACATCCTTTTCAAAAAGGCCTGGATCATCTCCGTATTCGCCATCATAACTTGCCAGACTCAAGACCCCGGCAGAGATAAGGGTGTTCCCGCTCTTTCCGGCCTTACTTTTGCACACAAGACCTACTTCCAAAGACTTTTCCCGAGCCAAAAGGGCTGCTGAAAGTCCGGCAAGTCCTCCTCCAACGATAAGAACATCTAGATCAGTGACTCTCGTCATGATATCCCCCTACCCCCTACTTTTATCAAGACATCTTATATAAGTACCTCAATTACTCCTGTAAATTTATACAGAACTTCAACGAAATATACTATGCAATATAAGTTATACCCTATCATATTTGGGTAAAACAGGATAACTAGAATTAGAAGAAATTAATAAATATTGAACCCCTTTACTACTGAATCAAAGATAAATAGTTTGTTTTTCTTCCTGCCTTAAGATATATTCAATTGCAATTGATAACAGGCAGGTAGAAAACCGTTTGGCCAGGAAACTTAAACACCCCGCAAATACACTAAATCAGAATAGATTGAAAAAGGGGGAAGTAATCATGTTTCAATTACCTATAGCGGAAATGATCGAAATATTCGGTAATGACAAAAAGAGAATAGACCATGCAGTAAAGGTGTACGGTTACGCCAGTGCAATATCCGAACTGGAATCACTTGATCCCGAAACCGGGGAAATAATAGCTATTACAGCAATACTCCATGACATCGGCATAAAAGAATGCGAACGCAAGTTTAATACCTCCGCCTGGAAATGCCAGGAAACCGAAGGACCGCCCATGGCAAGGGATATTCTGAGGAAATTACAGGTAAGTGAAGACATAATTGAAAGAGTGTGTTTCATCATAGGTCATCATCACAGTTTTGAATATATTGATGGTATGGATTTTCAGGTCCTGATAGAAGCAGACTTCATAGTCAATGCAACAGAAAAGGATCTGGATAAAAATACTGCTATGGATTTTGTAGACAGATATTTCAAAACAGCTTCAGGGAAAAAGATCATTGAAACAATGTATTAACGTAAAGAAAACACTTAAAACTCAAGGTTAAGCCCTGACGATTTTGGATTGAAAACAAAAACCATAAAAGATTTGATGAACTTAAGTCACTTCTTTTTGTCAATTTTCCCCACGCCCTGGATAGTACGATAAAACCGGGCGAGTAAGGCTTGAGTTTTTTCAAAAGTGGCAATTCAAGGCCTGACCACGAGTTCAATAAAAAACAGGGGGCCTGATCAAAGGGCCCCCTGCAAATATTGCTGTTTTTTATTGTAATTTACTTTTTTCTGGCAAGAATGAACAGAGGCGCGAGGAGGAGCAGCATGGATGGTACAAAGGCTCCTGCGTTACATCCGCTGCCAGAAGTTTTTTGAGATACATCGTCGTCGTCATCTCCGGCAGGTGCATATTCATAGGCCCCCATGTCCACTTCTGCTCCTGAGACCCTGGCATTTCCGTCCAGATCAGTTTCTGGAAGGGATGGAGCCAGAGGATCTCCCTCGTCGATAAGGGGAGATCCTGCCATGAGATGGTAATCTGTATCAGACACAAAGCCGGGATCAACGTTAAAGTTGAAATCTCTGGAAATCACACTTCCTCCTGTAAAATCAGTGGAAAGAACGGAAAAGTCGTTGTTGTAAAGGGAAAAAGAATTCAGTTGCCCCCGGTCGTTTAGATAGATATCATTCCCATCAAAGGCAGAGTTGCCCCATATTATGTTGTTGTAGATGGAATACTCAGCGTTATCAGCCCCACCATCGATATAAAGACCTCCGCCTGAATACCCTTCTCCGGAAACGGTATTTTCAGTGATGGTATTGTTGATTATGTCAAAAGGATTTGTCCCATCCATGTGGAAAAGCAGGTATGCTCCTCCTCCAGACTTAATAGAGGTATTGTCTGCTACAAGGTTATTCCTGAAAAGGAAATCCCCGTTGTAGAAATAGGTACATACTCCCCCACCATGTGATTGACAAGTGTTATGGGTGAAAGAGCAGTTTTCCACTGTCATGTCAGCACTAGAAGTTTCCAGCCATGCCCCGCCACCTTCATAGTCACCTGACACGATATTGCCGTCCAGCAAGTTATCGGCAAAATATAAATTACCTTCTATTACAAGGCAATATATTCCCCCACCCGATGATTGGCATATATTATTTGTGAAAGAGCAGTTTTCCACTGTCATGTCACCTAAAATACAACCCAGCCGTGCCCCGCCACCTTGATAAGGGCCCTCGGGCACGATAATATTGCCATTCAGTAAGTTATCGGCAAAATATAAATTACCTTCATTTACAAGGCAAAATATTCCGCCGGCATCATCGTAAGAGATATTGTCTGAGAAGGTATTTCCGGTGACCAGGATTGTGCCACAAGCTGTGGACAAGTAGGCACCGCCCCCACGCCCCTGTGCTGTGCAGGAATTCTCGGAGAAAGAGTTATCTTTTAGGTTTATTCCACCTGTACCTCTTGATTCTGCAAATAAACCTCCTCCATAACCGCTTGCCAGGTTTCCAGTGAAATCACAGCTTGTTATATTGATAGTACCGTTACTACTTATAGAGGCATAAAGTCCTCCTCCCCACGAATCCGGAACCTTATTATTCTTGAAAGAACATTCAACCACATTGATATTTCCCGCTTGTATCTGGATACTTGCCCCGGCACCACCGCCATACCCGGAAACACAGACACTATTCCGGAAGGTGAGACCCTGAAGTGTGATATCCGTCTGCCAGGGAGAGGAGATATACAGAATTTGTCCCGCCTGACCTTCTCCATCCAGGATAACCTCTCCAGATCCTGTAATAGTAAGGTTTTCGTCTTCACTTTTTGGCACATAGGAAAAAAAGCTATCACTTCCAGAGTAAGTACCCGGTAAAAGAGTGATAATGTCACCTTCCCCGTTGAGATCTGCACTATTCAGAGCAATCTGGAATTGTGCTGATGTTGATACAGTGAAAGTTTCTGCGTAGCAGTGGCTCGAAAAAACCAGCAGAACCAGAACAACGAGAAGTACAAGAAATGTTTTTTTCACGTTAAACCCTCCTTCCAGAACAATGATCTATCGTAGGATATTCTTCGAACCCTGGTATATATAAGAGTGATATCCTTCCAGGAGACCCTGAAGACACAATATGTTGAATACCCGTTGATCAGCAACCATTTGGATTATTCTTCCATCGAAAAATCGTATGAAAAAGCAGACAGGAGTTACCGAAACACACCACCTTTTTTTGAACTTATAAAAAAACTGAATGAACTGTATTTATGCGAGGGCTGAAAGAAAAGATAAATTATGTGGGTAAAGAAGATATAAGCTGAATTTAATTGTTTAAAAGTATAGCACCTGGTCTAATCATCAAAAAGAACTGAATACAACACGAGCAGTAACGTATAGGCCGTGAAGATCTGTTACGGTTTGTTGTGATCTGATCATCAGTATCAAAAGATAAGCATTTCCAAAGGTTTAATCCAGAATCTAAAATCGATTAACCGCTGGGACTCTTCGAGTCTCCGTCAAAAACCATCGTAATCATCAAACAATGCCGGACAGAAACATTCCCCGGCATTGCTTGATGATTTTCATAATTTGCTTATTCTTTCTATTGCGGTGAAAGTTTAATCGTAATAATATGATAGATATTCAACATACCTTACCATTCCTGTTCTCTCCCAATTTCACAGGCCCTTTATCCCAGTATAATATCGGTTTACGGGGTTCTCTTTTTAGTCTCATTTCGATACAGTCTGTCTTGCCCATCTCTGGAGAAGTCTTGTTGTAAGTGGCCAAAGCAGAATCCATGTTTCCTGAACTTCGGATTCCTGATAAGAGAGGCTGGATCAAATTGAATGGAGGAGATGCGAATGAAGACCAGATTCTCGCAGAAATTTGTGTTGGTGTTGTTCTTTGTCCTTTTCGTCCTGACTATGAAGTCTCATGCTGCTCCATCCCTTTACGATACGTGCAGTATGCTTCAATCCAGACAGTATGTAGACCTGACTCATTCCTTTGAGTCGGGAATACCCCATTGGCCTGGATTTCCTGATGCATCCCGGGAGACCATCTATTGGTATGACAAAGGGGTAGGATCAAAGGGATACGGCTTTTTTGCCCAGGTATTCACCCATGTAGGGCAGTGGGGAACACACTGTGATCCGCCGGCCCACTTCAGTAAGGGCTTAAGGACCATAGACCAGATCGACGTCAAGGAAATGGTACTCCCCCTGGTTGTGCTGGATGTTCATGAAAAGGCGGCTTCCAATAACGATTATGCAATAACAATGGATGATGTAAAGAAATGGGAGAAAAAGTATGGTTCAATTCCCACAGGGGCCTTTGTCGCAATGCGGACAGACTGGTCGAAGAGATGGCCCGATGCCAAAGCCATGCAGAACCGCGATGATAATGGAGTTGCCCATTATCCCGGTTGGAGTATGGAAGTCCTGAAATATCTTTATGAAGAAGCAGGCATTACAGCTTCAGGTCATGAAGCCACAGATACCGACCCAGGGACCTCCACATCCAAGGGAGACTATTCCTGTGAGGCCTACATCCTTGCCCAGGACCACTATCAGATAGAACTTCTCGCCAACCTGGACCATGTGCCTGAATATGGGGCCATTTCAGTGGTCACCTTCCCCAAGCCTGCCATGGGATCAGGTTTCCCGGCCAGAGTCTTTGCCATATAGCCCTAACCTTTCTGCGAATCAGTAGCAGGCCTCTGAATCCCAAGGGCCTGTTACTGATGAAACCTCTCCTTTTTCTGTCAAGGAAATAAATTTACGAATAGATAAATAGACCTAAGTAAACATGCAAAAACCGATAAAGGACTCCGACATGAAAAATCGCCGGGGTCCTTTTATTTTGGTTCAAAACCAGAAAATAAGGAGAAAGTTCTAAGGCAGATGAAAAACTTATGTACTCCAGACAACTCCCATTTTTCGAAGTAAATCTAACTCCCCAAACAGCACTACAAAACCGTGCATGCAAGGCTTGACCCCAGTCATTCTGGAATTGTTTTATGAAATTGGTGTAATCTAAAAGTATACACCAATGTCTCTTCGGGTTTTTTCCCTGTATTCTTAACAAGGATAATTATTTTCGGGTAAACGTATTTAAATCTTGAATATATTTCTTCTTCAGCCATAGCGTGCTCTGTTCTTTACCCTCATCTTCCATTTTTCTGAAAGACAAATATTATCTTCGGTAGGCCTTTCACCGAAAGGTAAAAGGGATCTACTTATGGAGGGGGTTTTGTTTATGAAATGTAAGCGGCTTTTCTTGTTCATTATGGTGGCGGTATTTCTCGCTCTGAATGGTGTTTCAGAATCTGCATTTATTCCCGAGTATGAAAACTGGGGAGATGTATTGACAAGTACGGATGCACTCCCGGTAAGAGATTTAGAATTAACTGTTTACTATAAGCCAGCTGTGAAAGTAGATTCACAGATCGACCTATATTTCGATTACCCGGACGAATTTAAGTGGTGTGAGGAAATGCCGGATTTTATTGTTATTAGAACGACAGAATCATCCGGCTCCATAAACGGAACAGTATCAGCCGATCCCTATACTCTTCAATGGAACAGAGAACTCAAAGAATCTAAAATAGGAGTCTTCAGCACTGACTTCGAGTCTTCAAACCCCTTTGCCACCACATACAGCTGGGATTTTTCCGGTGTGGAAGACAGAGCCCTTTATGGCTCCCTGTTAGTTCTCAGCAATGATTTGGAGGTTGCATCTCTGAATCATGTAGTGGTAAAAGTGGAGGAAACTCCCACCTTCAAAATCTTTCTTGGTGAGAAGGATGAAGGTACTCATAAAATTGAAACTGTCCGTACCTTTGATCCTCTCAGTTCACTCAATGAAGAGGTAGATCTGGGTCTTTGGGTAACTGATTCCAAAAACACTCTCATAGCAGGAATCCTTAATTTCTGGAATAAGGCCGTAATTGTATCAGATGATGTAAAAGTTTATGACTTTCCTCTTTTTGGACCTGGATTCAATGATGATGGAAGGTCTCCCTTTATTTTGGTCCCAAATCCGCGACAGATAGACCCTGCCCTTGCTGGTGTAATTATCTTGGAGGGTAACAATTCTGTTGAAATTCCTTTCACCAACGGAGATACCCTGACCCTTTCCTGGTTGCGGGCAAGCGCTTTTGAGGATGGTCCCAATGCAACAGGCCTGATCCCCGATCTTTCAAGCGCAGATATCAATGATGATATAGACCCGGATGTAACTTATGTAATAGGTAATGATGATTGGAGCGAGATTTATGATGGCAACTACACTCTTGTCACCATGGCTGATACCGGAAACTATATTGCGAAAGTCGAGGTCTCCGCTGATGTTCCTGCCGACAAACAGGATGGCCTCAGTGCACTTCCACTTGGATTGAGATTTGCCGTCTATGTTGATGAATTCAATACTTACAGTCCTGAGCTTGTTTCTCTCATCCAGAAAGAAGTAGATACTGAAAAGGCATCAGAAGCCGAATTGATCAATGCACTCAGAAAACATATATCCTTCACCAAAGAATGGAGCGATGGGACCACTGCGGAGATACAACTTGACGATCCCGAGTTCGAAGATGCTGTTGGCATGTGGGTAGAGTTCGACGATGATGATGAACCTACATTCTTCTTCACAGTCAATCTCCTGATCGTGAACGGCGGAGAGCCTGGAATGGTCGATTCTGCTACCGTGAACGGCAGGGATTACATCGTTATCTACGATGGTGAGCTGGATGACAAGTTTGCAGATCCTCTTAAACTTACAGCGGCAACTATGAAATCGGAAGATGGAGATTCTACTACCTCCGGTGGTGGTGGCGGATGTTCAGCCCTTGGATTTGTTCCCGGTGTTGGATTATTGTTTCTTCCGCTGTTCATGCTACTGAAAAAATAAAAAATGCAACGTTCACTAAAAGGGCGGGGAGAAATCCCCGCCCTTTTTTTTCTTATTGAGGGAAAAGGCTGGAGCGGGACCTTTTTGTTGTACAAAACCACGTGCGCAAGGCTGGCTTCTTTGTTGTGTTGTGTTGTGCATGACATATGGATAAAAGAATGCGAGCGTAAGTATAATAACTCATCGTGGAAATGCCAGGAAATTGAAGGCCCGCCTATAGCCAGAAATATCCTGGGGACATTACAAATTAGTGAAGACATAATTGACAGAGTCTGTTTCATCATAGGCCATCATCACAGTTTTGAACATATTGATGGTATGGATTTTCAGATACTGGTGGAAGCAGACTTCCTCGTCAATGCATCTGAAGATGATGTGGACAAAGACACCGCCATGGATTTTGTAAACAAACATTTCAAAACAGCTTCAGGAAAGAAGATCATAGAAAAGATGTATGGAAACAAAGAAAACACATAAGAACAAGTGGGTTAGCAGAAGGAAGTTCAACCCCAAAGAACTTGGAGACCTCCCTGTCATTATGCTCTCCGCACTGGATAGTACTACAGGGGTATGCTTGCAAGACAGGAACGACATGTAAATGGTCAGTTAATAGATAAGATAAACTACGTGGAAACACTGGAAGGGAAAAACCAGACCCCAAACATTAGAAAGCCGCTGCAGGTTCCTGGCAACGGCTCTGTTCTTTCCTGAGACAAAAACCTTCCTTTGGAGTGGTTATTCAGTTATGTATCAGATCTTTCATAGATAACCGAATAACTTTATCCACATGTTATTTTATTATTCTTTAACCACCAACTCCACACGACGGTTCTGAGCCTTGCCCATAGAGGTTGTATTCGGGGCAACTGGTTTTGATTCCCCAAAACCTTCTGTCGAGAGCCGGGAAGAAGAAATACCTGCTGCAACCAGGTAAGTTTTAACCGAATCTGCCCGTCTTCGGGACAGGTCCTGATTATGTTTGGCCTCGCCGTCGGAATCAGTGTGTCCTTCAATGATCAATTCCATGGCCTTTTCAGAGCGCAGCATGGCCACTATCTTATCCAGTGTTGGCTTGGATTCATCCCTAATAACATCTGAATGAAAATCAAAATGAATTCCGTAGAACCATTGGGGGTCAGGGCTTGTTTTCAAGCAATTGAATACATATTTTCTAATACTACTCTTTTTTCCCATGCTACTTTTCCAGGCAGATCCCGGAAATACAAAAAGGCCGTCCCGAAGAACAGCCTGAAATAATCGGCAGAAAGCATATGACTCCTTTATGTCTTACCTGATCGTGAATGACCCGGCCGCAAAGGGTTGTGTTATAAGCCTCTTTGATGCACTGGCTCGCATGGCTTTCATTTCAGCTTTATGGGTTGGATCTCCACCTTCTACTTCTCTGCGGTAATCGAGCATGGTTTTGCCGGAATCATCAGCTGTTCCATAGATCTTTTCGGTAGCATAAAAGGTATATTTCTGGCCGGTAGAAAGGATAGTCACCTGGTACCAGGCATCTTCGAGGGTCTGATCCGTTACTTCCTGGGCCTTTTTATCATAGCTGAACCCCTTTTTTTCATCGGGAGACATTTCCAGTCTGTGAATAAAAAGGTCCTCAGGTCCTTCAGTCTTCCATCCGGTGACAACTCGAACATCGTCAACATGAAAGACTCCGTCCGACCACTTCTCCGCCATTAGCTGAGCCACGCGGAAAGCCACTCCCTGGCAGACACAGAATATTGTACCAACCTGAACATCGCCGCTCATGACCGGATCTGTACAGTCTGCGATATTTATAGATCGGACCGGACCTTCTCCATTCTGAAAATTAAGCAGATTAGAATCTATTTGGGGGGATTCTTTATTCTCGGCAAAAGCTGCTCCACAAATACACACAGAAAAAACGACCAAAAGGGTTACTATGAAAGACCTTACCCTACGGGAAAAACTGTTTTGCAATTGCATTGCCTCCTTATTTTTATTTCTATTGGCTACTACGTAAATCCACGTTATGTTTATAAAATCCTGATTCTTTTTTACAGACCCTGTATTTTTTAATTCTCTACGTTTTTATCTGGCCAGATCAGCGGGATAAGAAAAGCGACACAGGCCAGTAAAAAGACTGTACTACCTATGAACATCAAAGTATTATGATCCTGCAAACTTGAGGCAATGAAGAAAATGGCACATATAATAAAAAGCAACCAACCCACGAGATGATATCTGACTTCCTGTCCTATTTTATTTTTCCTGATTTCTTTCATTTCTTTGATTTCCCACTTTCTGACCGAGATCCCGGATCCAACTTACCCGCTACACAATATCAAGGGTATCACACCAATTATAACAAATGGGGTCAGACCTTGATTTTAACCGTATGTATTCAATATTAATAGTATGTAAATTTACGCCCCACCTCATCAGGGATCTTGTTCATCTATGCTTTACATGGAAGGAATGCCTGACAGACATGGCCAAAGCACAGAGCCTGCTGTTCTTTTCATAAACCTTGACTTCCAATCCAGATTCGGATATTTTCATGCAATAGACTAGTTAAGATAAGTGGGAGGATAAATAGTTTCTCAAGGAGGTAATCATGAGCAGGATCAAGCATACCGAAGGTTTCACCATCGATCACCCCATAGAAATACTGTTTCCTCTATTCAGTGCAGAGGGGGAAAAACTGTGGGTTCCTGGCTGGGATTACGAAAACATCATGGGTTCAAAAGATCTACATGAAGACTACATCTTTTTGACGAAGACCCATGACCATGCCTCGACTGAGGCTATCTGGCTGGTAAAAAGATATGAGCCTGAATCCCATCTGGTTCAGTTTTACAAGGTGGAGCCCGGAGACAAAATAGGAATTATAGAAGTTAAGTGCAGCAGACTTGAAGAAAACCTGACACAGGTAACAGTCAGTTACGAATATATAGGCTTGAGTCCAAAGGGTAATAAATTTGTTGAAGGGTTTACCTCATCTGAATACGAAGAATTCATTGGTGAATGGAAAAACCTGCTTATCAGTTACTTTGAATCGAAGTGCTAAAAAACCTTTGAAATAACAACCGGGGTCTACCATTGATACAGTAGCCCCCTGCTTCTTTTGATCTAATTACGCACCCTTCAGGCTGGCTATCTCCTGCTGCTCGGCCGGAAAGTGAAATATCTCAGTTATTTCTTACAGGTCATCTGTTTATTCATGACCTGTATTTTTGTCTGGCCAGAGCATGGGGGTAAGAAAAGCGGCACAGGCCATAGAAAAGATTAAACCGCCGATGAGTTTCAAGGAACTTTGGCCAAACCATCGTGATGCGATAAAAAACATGATCCCTATTCCAAATAAACTCCAACCAATCAAATGATACCTTTTTCCCTTTCCAGGTTTATCTTTACTGATCTTTTCCATTCTTTGGTTTCCTGCTTTCTGATCAAGATTCTGGATGGCCAATACCCGGTTGCCTCAGGATCTAAGGGAATCCTCTTAATACACTACTCCCGGGTGCTCTTCAGCACAGCCGTGACAAACGTCTTCATTATACCTGTACTCCGGGGGAAAATATCTTCCGCAATATTGACACGGTTTGAATTCGTTAAGTCTTGTCTGAAGGGCTTCTATCAGCAATTCCCTGAGATTGTCGTTATTAATTTCTGTAAGGTCGAGTTTCTTCCATAATCTTGTGGAGGGAACTGGAGTCTGCCCATCCCAGGTTACTGTGGGAAGGTAAATGGAAAGCAGATCTCCTTCTGCAACAAGATAAAAACCCATAAAACCTCCATATGAAAGGAAGTCCTGGGATATATCTGTGGGGACAAAGTCCAGGTATTCCCTTTCATGGCTTTTCTTAAACCACAGGGCAAGATCCTTTATTGAAGGCAGACCCTGAAGGATCAACATAAGCCTTTCCTGCTGCATATCCTTATTTTCCAAACTAACACCCCCCCTTAATCAATGGGGTCAGACCTTGATTTTAACCGTATGTATGCAATTTTTGATTTATTTGAAAGAAAAAGTTGGTCGTTAACAAGGAGTGAGCCTCTTTTATCAGTTCTCCACCAATTCTACCCGGCGGTTCTTTGCCTTTCCTTCTTCTGTCTTATTGGATGCCACTGGACAAGCGAAAGAAACTCCAGCGGGCATCAGGCGGTCTTTGTTAATGCCATATCGGCTCACCAGTGCGTTCACTACAGAGTCCGCACGTTTCCGTGAAAGGTCCATATTGAACTCAAAGGTCCCGGAATTGTCAGTATGGCCCACTACCAACAGTTTCATTTCGGGGTTCCAACCAAGAAGCCTGGCTATCTCTTCGAGGGTGGGTTTCGATTCAGGTTTTATGTCCCACTTGCTGGTATCGAAGTATATGCCGTACAGGGCTATGCTTCCCTTGGCGGAGATCTCCCCGGCCATTTCTTCGGCTTTTACGGTAACCATCTTCTGTTCCCGTTTCTGAGGCTGAATAATGTCCACAGCGGCAATGGTCCGCCCGTCGAAGTCTTTGCAGGAGTGTCCGGCTTTCAAGGTGTATGTCAGCACCGAAACATGGGCACCGCTGTCGCTCAAAACACCCACTGTATATCGCTGGTCGGAGATCCATTCCCTCTGTGCGCAGGATCCGGGTGAAAAATGGGCATCCTTTATCATTTCGTCAGGCCGGAGATACATGGCAAGGCTCATGTCCCCGCCTCCGCCGCTGCTCCCCCTTTCAGGGGCTCCGCCGCACTCCCCGCTCTTGCATTCATAAAGGATCTCTCCGCCTTTTGTCTGGATCTCCTCCTGGTAGTTTCTCAGGACCTCAAGAGGGGAAACTCCTTCTGGTACCAGGTAGACCAGGCGCCAGTACTCCCCTTCAAGGGTTTCCTTCTCTTTCGGTTCGAAGAGGATATTGTTACGTGGATCCCTCTTTTCCTTTACTGGTTCCAGGGCAGAGAGGGGCATAGTAAATTCGTTGAAGTTCTTGTGCTCGAAGGAAACAATGATGGAGCCTTCGTAACGGCCCAGCAGAGGGCTGTCCTGGGAGCCCTGCAAGTCCGCCATGGGGACCTCTGCGACAGAAAGGACGGGTGAAAACAGGATCAACACCAATATCACCGTGATGGCGGTAAAAGACCTTCCCATGATATTCCTCCTTTTTTGTAATCCCTCAAAGGATTCCCGGGGCAGGATCCAAGGCTATATGGTATGGATCCTCCATGCTATATAATCAGGGATGTTCACTCCAGCCGGGACAGAACAGTTTCAGCGGCTTTCAAGGAGAATACAAGGTTCTGTTCTTCCTTTGCATCGTCAAGGGCCTCCCTGCTTTCGAAGGAACCTTCAAGAACCGCGTTGACTTTGAAGATCAGAAGCACATCTCCTTTAAGCACCCAAAGGGATGTCCCTTCCCAGAAGGCTCCGTCACCCAGGTCTTCGACTTCCTTGTACTTTTTTGAGGCATTCTCGCTGGCCTTTCTCGCCTTCACCTGACGGTCAAAAACATCCTTTGCCGAATCGTAGATGCCTTCCTCGGCAATTGCTTCGGTAGTTGCCACCCTGAGGGTGATGCCGAAAGTATCCAGGAGGGAGTAACGGCAGGATTGTCCTGCGGGTGATATGGCATCGCGAAGGACACCTTCGGAGACATCCTCACCAAAAAGGGCTTGTGCATCTGCCCGGGTGAAAAGGTCGCATGGGGCAGGTGTGCCTTCGGCCCGGGAGGAAGGTGAAAATATTAAGGTCGCAGCGATGAAACTGACAATGAGCAGGGTTCTGAGGAGCGTCTTACTTTTCATGATATTTCCTCCCTTTGGAATGTTTTATAAATAGTTTTACTTATTTTCATAATATCCGGGTAAAGTGTTACTGTCAAACAGATGTAAGAGATATGGAGGGAAAACCAGGTCAAAATCAAAAAATATCTCACCGCTAAGGCGCAAAGTACGCAAAGAAAATCCGCCAAAACCTCCGTCAAAGATCTTCCTAAAAAACTTAAAGCCGGGTTGGCCGGACTTACAGCATTAAACAAACCGTGGACGGTCGGACCTTCGGCCCTTAACACTTCTTGTTATGCTGCGAAAAATGAGACTCCATTTTTCACGATCGAGAACCGTTAAGCTAAACCTAAAACCCTTTTTCACCACAGAGGACACGGAGGTTCACGGAGGAATCCGCATAAACCTTCATAGAAAACCATCGACCCAAGTA
Organism: Acetomicrobium hydrogeniformans; assembly: GCA_016841745.1. Taxonomy (GTDB): domain Bacteria; phylum Synergistota; class Synergistia; order Synergistales; family JAFGMB01; genus JAENYO01. Next base: position 306,263 of record JAENYO010000002.1, on the reverse strand, counting down.
GTGGCAGACTGTCAGCGCTGAGGGTGTGTTGACGCTATCGGTGCGCTGAAGCACACCCTATATGAAAATCATAGAGACAGGCCTTCGCTAAGCATAAGGAACCACTGGATTGGGGGTCAGACCTTGATTTTAACCGTATGTATACTATTAAGAAAAATACTATTCATACCTGCAGATATGTGGGAAAATTATAGTTTCAATCATGTCACCTGACAGGAAAGTTTTACTTAAATCTATTCATCTGGAGAGTGTAATTCCTTGATAAGTGTACTCATGCCTGCTTTCAATGCCGGTTCTTTCATCGAAAGAACCCTGAATGATTTTGCCCGACAGAGCTTCAGGGATTTTGAGCTCATTATCGTTGACGACGGTTCTGAAGATAATACCGTAGAGACCGTGTCTTCTTTTATAAGAAACAACGGTCTGGAATGGACACTGATATCAGAAGACGCAAACAGAGGCGTTTCTGCTGCCAGGAACAGAGCTTTCGAATTATCCAGGGGAGACTTCGTTATTTTCTGCGATTGTGATGACCGCTTTGAAACTGATTATCTCTACAAGCTTAATGATAGGGCAATCCGTGAACAAAGCGACGCCGTATTCTGCGGTCTGGATATTGTAGATGGGAATAACAGGTTCATCAGAAACATCAAAAGATCCAAACTTATATTCACAAAGGAAAAAACAGGATTGGAATTACTGCACAGATTCCTCATCAAGGATAAACTGACCATACAGATGGCGCGGATCCTTCTCAGAGCCAGCCTTCTCAGGGAAAATAACATACGCTTTGACGAAAGTGTGAATTTTGGGGAAGATCAGTTATTTACTGCCATTACTCTCTTTCACTCCGGGAAAGTAACCTGTATGGATGAAGTTCTTTTCCATTATGTCCAATGGGAGGGACAGCAGACAAAACAACCAAGGGCTGTTCGTACAAGGGCTAAAGTCGAATTGGGAATGTTTTCCACCCTCCTCTCCTTCTTTGAAGATAACAATGCTTCCCGGAACCTTATAGACGTAATTGATAAGTACAAGATACCCCACTCTGCCATAAAAGACCTTGCACTGGCCCTTCGATCCGGGGAAAAGGAGACGTTCCGGGATTCTCTTTCAGATCCGCAGTATCTTGATCACATCCGCAGGAGCCAATCCTTTTACTGTTTCAAGATGAAGCCGGGAACCTGGCTCAAGGGTTATCTCCTGCTGCATAAGCCAGATATATTCCTTGCACGTTATCTCAAAGAAGCGTGAGCGAAGAACACCCTGGTATTAGAGGAATATTACTTTTGCATCTCCTGAAATTAATAGACAACGACTAAGGGGGCCTACTATCAGAATATAGACCCCCTTAATTTTATGAAGCTTATTTATGGTGTAAAGTCTTCTGCTTTTTTTACCAGTTTTACCACTTACGGATCTTAAATCATATCTGTCATGCATCCTGGATGGCGGAAGGCTTTTGGGCAAAAGAAGACACTATAAAGAGAAGGGCTGTTGTTACCATACCTGCAGGTATTACCCCTCCCCCGAAAATAGATTTAAGTTCCGGTACCAGGGAGAAAAGAAGAGCCACGGCTGAACCGGCTATAAGGGATATCTTTGCTGCCATGGGGGTGATCCTGGAATTACTGTGCGAATAGGGTGCATTTTTATCCCATCTCCATAACAGGCCCACTATGATGAGAGGACATAAAGTACCTCCGGCTATAGTATAGGCAAAGTTGACATAATCCATGAGATATTTGAAATACATTGTTCCCAGAACTGCACATATTCCTATTGAAACTGTTACAGCCATAGTCATCCTTACCTTTGTTTTATCGGGTAGCTCCGGACAGAAAGGTAATACTATATCATTTATTATGCAGACCGCTGCTGAATTCAGGTTGGAATCTGCAGTCGACATGGTAGCAGCTATGAGGAATACGAACATCAGGAGAGCTGCCCACTGGGGCAGCAATTCCTTCATCATCCATGCCCCTACACCCGTGTTAAGTTCCGGGTTAAGTACACGGACGATCATGCCGGCCAATGCCGTACAGCTGACAAAGATCATGGCCAGTACACCGGTGAAGATCATTCCATTTCTTGCCTCAGCCGGTTTTTGAGCGGCAAAACAGCGCTGCCAGAAGACCTGCAGAACTACCGTACCCATGGCCGCAGTCAGGAAAAGGTTGAGGACTTTTACCCCGCTGATCCTGCTGAGATCCCAGAGTCCAGGGTCTATGGCCTGAAGCTCCCGGGCAAGAAAAGCAAAATCGAAGTTGATGGCCTTAAAAGCGAAATAATAATAGAATAAGGCGAGGAAAGAAATGAGCGCACCCTGGAAGAGATCTGTCCAGACAACCGCTTCGATCCCTCCGATGGTCGTATACAGGATAAAGACCATTGCAGTAACGACAACCACCAGGGTTGGATCAGCTCCTGTAAAATACTTGAACAGCAGTCCTACACCCATGGCCTGGGCTCCGGTCCATGCAATACATGGACCACATAGCAGCAGGGCCGAAAGAATCCTGGTCACTTTATCTTTTACGATGATCTCATTGGTAAACTCTGCCAGGCTCTTGTATCTGTAACGTGCCAGAAAACCCACAAGAAAGACGGCAAAAAGGATCTTGGACCCCTGGGCTCCCAGGATGTAGGCTATCCATGGTAACCCCACCTTGTAGGCCTTATCGGCATTTCCCAATATGTTTCCAGCACCGAATGAAGTAGCAAAAAAGGTGAACATGATATGCCAGTAACGGAGTTTTTTGTCGGCGATGGTGTAATGTTCATAACTGGACTGGCCTCTACTCGAAGCCCATGTTCCTATACATAACGATACTGCAAGATAACCTGCCGTTACTACCCAGATAGAAGAAGTAAAATGCATGATGGCACCCCTTTGTCAGGATATTTTAGAATTTGTTCATTCTCTCTCTGTCTCATTAACCGCCGTGAACTGATATGGTTTCTTCCAGGACCATGTCATTCTCTGTACTCTAATCAGGACTCTCCGTTAGATTTCCACTTCTGCATGTAGACACTTTTTCCTGGCAGAACCATTGACTTATGGCTTTGCCTATCTCCACCGAGGCAGGTCCTTTCAGGATCTGCAAATGGTCCTTATCAATGCTGACGTTATCGATATGATCGAAATGCTGCATGAAATATTCAGAGTGTCCGTTGTACAGATCGCTGGAGAGGGCAAATTTTCCTGCTATCTGTATGCAATGGCCCCTGAAATGCCCTTGCTTTGACCAGAATGTTTTGATGTGGAACTTCCTTGCATTTTTTTTCAACCTGTTCTTCAATTTCTGATTCCCACGGGAATATAACCATTTAAACCTTGCAAGGCAGAAATAGGCACCGTATTCAATGTAATACCTGAGCCTGCTTTTATAGAAAGGAATATCTATCAGGCAGCAATATACTTTATGGCCTCTTTCTTCAAGGATCTGAGCGACTTCAAAGGCTATCATTCCCCCATAACAGAAACCGGTAATATGGAAAGGCCCTTCCCGCTGTTCCTGGAAAATCTGCTCTGTAACATAAAGAGCTTCCTCTTCAATAGTCTGAAAATATTCCGAATCCGGTTTTTCAATACCTGTGACCCTGACAGTTTCCTGTAGGGTTGAGGCTATCCCGCCAAAGTTCACAGAAACTTCGTCTTCCTCGGAAAAGACACAGTAAAGGGTGCTGGATGGATCCCCATGTTTAATCAAAGTCATATTTCTGTTCATTTCAGGGGGTGGGGGGTTCTCTAGTTCCTTTGCTATCATTGCAAGAGTCCTTGCAATGTAAATATGAGCCAGTGGCACCTCTACTCCCGTTGCAGTCTGGATTCGTACAACTAAAAGGGCTGCAAGAAGAGAGTTACCTCCCGAGGCAAAGAAATCATCTTCAGCTCCCAGAGGATCCACACCAAGTGTTTCCTTCCACATTGCCGCCAACAGCTTTTCATTATCAGTTTCAATGGGCCGATTGTCAGATTCAGTAAAATGGATGAGTTCGCCCAGGCTGCGGCGGACGAACTTTCCTGTAGGTCCCTTAGGTATCTCTGGAAGAATAATGATCCTGGATGGGACCTTGAAAGGAGCCAGCTTTGCGGCCACGAAGGTTCTCAATTGAGACTCAATCAGGGTATATCCATCCCTCAGAACCACTGCCGCTGCCACATCCTCCCCCAGAGTTGGATGGGAGACCGGGAAAGCAACGGCCTGAACTACAGACGGGTGGCTCAGGAGAACCTCATCTATTTCACCAGGAGAAACCTTTTCCCCTCCCCGATTGATCATTTCCTTGATCCGTCCAGTGATATAGAGGAAACCTTCCTCATCCATGAAACCTTCATCTCCAGTCCTGTACCAGTCATGGATGAACACTTTTTCATTATCTTCGGGACTGTTTTCATATCCCGACATTACAAGAGGTCCCTTGACCAGTATCTCGCCCCTCATGGGAGAAGAAACAAAAGACCCGGAATGATCCATAATTGCAACTTCACAACCTGCCGGGATACCCGCAGAACCCCGCTTTCTCTCCTTTATATCAACGGGGTTACTAGCTATAAGGACAGTTTCAGTGGTTGCATACGCCTCAACAACGGGAACACGGAAGGACTTTTCCAGCTGATCAGCCACTGAAGATGCAAGGGCAGAGGAACCTGATCTGATAAAACGCAGCTTGTGCTTTATTTCTCTTCCTGAAACATCTTCCGCGATGGATTGAAGGACCGTGGGTACTGCTGAAAACCAGGTTGGGGCCATCGTTTCAAGGATTTCCCGAAATCTTTCAAAGGGGAACTCCCGGCAGCATATTACCGACCCTCCCGAAAAAAGGGTTGCAAGAACCACCGTGTTCAGTCCGTATCCATGAAAAAGAGGCGTTACATTTACAGTCCTGTCATGTTCGGTCAGACCGAGGGACCTACCAATTGAAAGGGCCGTTCCGATGAGCCTTTTGTGGGAGAAAGGGACTATTTTAGGTCTGGAACTGGTTCCCGAGGTCTGAAGGATAATAGCGATATCGGCTCCGGAGGGTTTTCCTTCTCCCTGGCCTTTCATGAAGGGCGGAGCTGATATAGATATAAGGCCCGGGAATTCATCTTTCGTGGAAAAATAGATGACAGGAATTTGCAGCTGACATGCAGCTTCCATGAAATTCGTTTCGAGGTCTACCTGGTGAAGGACTCCTGATATCCCGCTCTCCTCCATATAACGGATACACTCATCCAGCTGAGAGGATGGATTCTGGGGAAAACAGGTACATGTACTGAACACTGTCAGGAATGCAGTAACAGCATGGGGACCGTTATCTGTTACAAGGGCGATCCTGTCCTTTTTAAGAATACCCCATTTGCGCAGGTCTTCCCCAGCACCCTTCACATAGTCCGCCAATTCAGAAAAAGTACTCTCTCTTCCCTCTTCTGAGATCAGGGTTATTCTGTCATCTGGAATATCCCTGGCGGATAACAATGCTTCCCATAAATTGGGGTCTCTGGCCTCAGTATGCCCAGTCATCCTAGATCACCTCTCTGTATTGAATAAGGTTTGTTCTATTTTGGTTTTCATAATAGTTAAGACAAAAGACGCCGCAATAAATACCCTGAACAATAAAGAGGCTGGATCAGCCCTGAAGGAAAAGTCTCCCTTTACAAATACAGGAGGTGCGGATAACAGAAGTCAGCACCAAACCTATCTCCCCTACCCTGCATTCGAAGATAGTTCGAACTATTCACAGTTTTCAATTTTGGGAATCGCTATATAATAACAGAAATGTTAAACACATGAAATGGGGACATATTAGAGGAACATAGCTTCCGCGTGGTATCATATTAAAGACTTTGTGGATTTCAGGACACTGGAGGGGGAACAGTTATGTTCGGGCTTTTTACCTGGTCGGGAAGATTAACGGTAATTCTCATGCTAACAGCAGGGGCAACAGGATTATTTGGACCCTTTTTCCGCAGGTTTATGAAAGGACCCAGGGTTCTGAAGATACATAAATGGTGCGGTCTTGGGGCCATCCTCTCCGGGCTGGTCCATGGCCTGATCTACGTTCTGTTCATGCAGTAAATTAATAGGAAAAGAGGTCAAAGTCAAAAAACATCTCACCGCAAAGGCCGCAAATCCGCCAAAACCTCCGTCAAAGATCTTCCTAAAAAGCTTAAAGCCGGGTTGGCCGGACTTACAGCATTAAACAAACCGTGGACGGTCGGACCTTCGGCCCTTAACACTTCTTGTTATGCTGCGAAAAATGAGACTCCATTTTTCACGATCGAGAACCGTTAAGCTAAACCTAAAACCCTTTTTTACCACGGAGGACACGGAAGTTCACGGAGGAATCCCTTAAAATCTTTCTTACCGCTAAGGCACAAAGTACGCAAAGAAAACATTAAACCCTATATTGATATGCTCTGTATGATGCTTGATTACATCCGCTCAGATCTCAATGCTGCTAAGACCAGGGCTTTGGGGAGGCACGAAAGCAGAGCTTTGTGCCATGGAAAATCTCCAGGCCAGAAGTAATAGTGGGGTCAGACCTTGATTTTAACCGTATGTATACTGTTAACAGCAGGATTTCCAGCCACCCCTTGAGATACCCACCATATCGTTGTAAACTGTTAAAATACAGAATTGACACCTGATACCCCTATTCATTTTCTGGCAAGGTGTGATAGAAATGATCCCATTATGGATAGCCGCCCTTGCAGGGCTGATAATTTCCTTTTTCTGTAACAGGAAAAAAACGTTTCAGGCCCTGAAAAAGGCATGGAATATCTTCAGCAGAATATGCCCTGTGTTCATTACCGTTCTCGTCCTGGCATCTCTCAGCCTGGGACTGATCTCTGAAAAAACGATACTCGCAGTACTCTCTGGAAAGGGGCTCTGGTTCGGAACAGCTGTTGGATCTCTTACAGGATCTATTACCGCCATACCGGGTTTTGTGGCATTTCCCCTTGCGGGGATCCTTCTGGAAAAGGGTGTTCCCTACACCGTCCTGGCAGCCTTTACAACAACTTTAATGATGGTGGGCGTTATAAGTTTTCCTCTTGAGAAAAGTTTTTTAGGCACAAAGGTAGCACTGATCAGGAACATCTCAAGCTTTGCCATAGCCCTTGTGGTTGCCCTGGCTATCGGTCTGGCCTTCGGGGAGATACTGTAATGAATATCCCGAAGAAAGCAGGTAATTCCCTCATAATTCTGGCAGGATTTCTTCTTTTTGTCGTCATTTCCATTTTTACAGGTTTTGCTCCGGGACAGAGAAGCGGTCTGAACCTCCTTTCATTCCTTAAAGAAATGGCTGGGGTTCTTCCACCTGCCTTTATCCTGATCGGTCTTTTCGAGGTATGGGTAAAAAGGGAAGTGATAGAAAGACACCTTGGAGAAGAATCCGGCGTCAAAGGATATTTCTGGGCCTTTCTTCTTGCTGGAACCATGGTTGGAGGATTGTATGTCACTCTGCCCCTGTGTTATATCCTTCAGAAAAAGGGTGCTTCCCTGGACATTCTTTTTACTTTTATAAATGCCTCTGCTATCTGCAGAATCCCCATGACGCTTTTCGAAATATCCTTCCTGGGAATCCCCTTTACGGTTATTCGATACATGGTATCCCTGCCCCTCCTGACCCTGGTGGCCATTCTGATGGCAAAATATCTTAAACCTCGAAATTACCGTTTCACCGAGGGTTCACGCTGAAATAATTTCGAAAGCCGAGTAAAGGCCATAATAAAGGCGGGGAATTATCCCCGCCTTCTGTAATGAAAAACTTTTTATACTCTCTATTTTTACGGCCTGGCCGTGATAAACCACATCATATTACTGTCGGAAGGGGTATAGGTATGAGCCAGGGAAAAATCTTTTGCAGTTGGATCATCCATGGCGTAAATACCCATTTCTTCTGCTATGAGCCCCATCCTTCGCCGGACTCCGGAGGAAAGCCCACTGTCATAGAGAACCACCGCGGCTTTTACGTCCCCGGAAGAAACTGTGGAATCGTTAACAACTCCGAACCAGTACTGGTCACGCACAGGGATCTGACCAACGTATTTTGAAGGCAATACATCCGCAAGTCCTGAAACCATGTTGATGTAATTAGGGCCGGACAGCACCCATATGGGCCAGCTATCATGATCTGAATTATAAAACAGGGCTGCCGACTTCATGGTCCGGGCATCCCCAAGGATCCTGCTGGCCATAGCCCTTTCCTCTGCCCCTCCGGCCACCAGAAGGAGAGCGCTGGCCAGGATGCCTATTATGATCATGGTTATAAGCAGCTCTACCAGAGTAAAAGCTTTTTTACGCTTAGAAGTTAAGGGACAGCGAAAGGTCAATATTTGTTCCTCCAATGAATTCTCAACTCTCAAGGATCAGCAGATGACATAAGATATTTCAGTAACTTTTAAAATAACAGACCTTTGGAAGTATCTCACTCGCACTTCTTGCCTGTCAATGTATCCACTTTCACCTTCCAGAGAAGAACCTTTGCAAGGGCCTGGGGCGGGAATTGGAAAGTCTTTCCTGAATAGTGCTCCATTATTATGTTAAGAGCTTTCGCCTTCTGCTCCGGATCTTCGGGGAATTCCAGCAATCCCGTTCCTATTACGCTCTTATACCTGCAGCCCCATTCGCAGGCTTCGGGATCGGAGAATATTTCCACATCCGTATCTATCTGGAAACAGACTTTCGGGTTTTTCCTTGCCATATCGGCCTTCAGCCCCACAAGGGCTGAATGAAGGTAGAAATACCCGTCCCTGTAACCGTAATTCATGGGAACTACATAGGGCTGATCATCATTGCTAAGGCCAAGGTGACATACTTTACCTTTTTCAAGTATAGCCTCTATCTCTTTTATATCGGTGATCTCCCTGTCTTTGCGTCTCATAAATCAAATTCCTCCTCCCAAGGTTGTTGGTAGTCAAAGATTAACATTATTAATCCTTCATTTCAATAAAGACAAGAGTTGCAACTGCTTTCTCTTCTATCGTCAGAATCTTTAAACCATGATGAAACTTGGAAGACTGATCTGCATCATTCCTTAGAATCCCTGGCTTATTTCAACCCTGCTGCAGTATGTTTTCTCTGTCCTGGATACATTAAAAGTTTTCAGGATATGCACAAATGCGTAAAGTGTCATAAAATAGCGACATTGGCTTATAGGGTCTATTAAAATAACTTCAAGGCAATACCATACGGGGAGGCATAGAGATTGAAAAAGATCTATAACAAGCTTATTCGAGATAAAATCCCTGAGATAATCGAGTTAACCGGCAAGAAGTGTAATGTTCAAGTTCTGCATCCTTCAGAATTCGAAGAGGAACTGAATAAAAAACTGGACGAGGTTGTAAGGGAATACCTGACTTCCGAAGACCTTGAAAAACTGGCTGATGTACTGGAAATCCTTTATGTTCTCGTGGAACATCATGGCTGTACCATGGAGGATCTGGAAGAGATACGGTTTACAAAAAAGGAACAACGTGGAAGTTTCAGTAAGAAGCTTCTGCTACAAAGTATCTCCGATACTGAAGAGGAATAAACTTGCTGAAACTGGCCTCTAAGGGTTCCCTGTGGTCCCGGAAAAAACAGTAACTTTTTTCCGGAGCTCCATTATGCCATGTCTTTTGTCATAATCCTGAAATAAACCGAAAGGAACTGAAATATTGCCTGCCATAACAATTACTGAAAAGAATATTATTTCAAAAGTACAGGTAGACCCTCACAAAGTAACAGTTTTTCCAGGGTCTCCTCTGGAATCCTTTTTACGAGCTCCCTTTTCAGTCGAATATGATGGAGAGATCGATCTCAGGGAATTGGACCATTCCACACTAATAACTCCATTTCTTCTGAACGTAGCTCCCCTTCTCTGGATCCTGGGTGGAAATTACAGCATCGATAGCATGGATGAAGACCTCTTCTGCAGTCTAGAAAAGATCCGGGACGGCTTCAGAAGTATGTACCCGGAAATTCCATGGGAAGGGGAACTTATCCCTTATGGCCTGACAGAAAACAGCATTCCAGGACATAGAGGACAGTCCCCTTCACAGGTTCTGTTTTTCTCTGGAGGAGTTGATTCGACCTATTCTGCCCTGCAGTGTGAACCAGAAGAAACCGTACTGCTTACAATAAAAGGACACGATATCTCTCTGGATAATGATCATGCATGGGATACTGTAAGGAAACAGGTCAATGATTTTGCCGATATTTTTCATTTCAGGACAAGACAGGTCTACGCCAACACCTTCGGGCTTCTTCGCTGCGGAGGGATCCATGCGGAATACCCACAGCTCAAACCATGGTATGGAAAGGTTCAACATGGTATAGGACTCGCGGGACTAGCCTTCCCCCTGGCTGCATATTCCGGATGGGACAAGATCCTTTTTTCATCCTCTGTTGGTACTCAGCGTAAAGAGTACGCCTGGGGATCCCATCTTTTTCTTGAGCCTAATCTCAAGGTCAATGATATCCTTGTGAATTACACCGGTTCAGACCTCATATGGACAGAAAAGATCACAGAGATAATATCCTTCTACAGAGAACACTCCTATCTTGAAAAACCTTTCCTCAGGATCTGTCTTGACGAAATGTCAGGAAATGCTGTAAATAATTGCGGATATTGTGAAAAGTGTCTGAGAGGAATATTCGCTTTAATGTTCAACTCTGAAGATCCTTCTGAGTGGGGTTTCCAGATGCCTTCTGATACAGAAGAATTGAAAAAAAGAATTTCGGGACTTGAAATCTCACCACACCGGAAACCTTACTGGAACAGTTTTCGACAACTTATAGAGACCAAAATAGATAGAGATGACTTTCAATATAGAGAGTTTTCCTCATGGTTCCTTGAAATGACCAGGGATATTTAATGTGAAATAATGGACAGAGATCAGACTTCTTTAATGGAGGTATTGCCTATATGCAGACTTTGGAACTTCTTGCAGAGAAATTTGGAAAACTCATACATGAAAGGGACCTCGATCCTATGGAAGAGATCTATCTCGAGCCCCTTGGAATTCAGGAAGCCATAGGCGACCCCACCCCGTTCCGGGATTTCCCGCTCTTGAAGGGAAAAGAAAAACTCGTTCAGGCAGATTTCAGGGGTTCGAAGGGACAGGCTTTCACTTCCTACCCCCTCAGATGGCACGGAACTGTCGGAGATGTAATGGCACTGAAACAGGACGGCGGCAAAAACAGTGCCATATTCATTGCTTCACTGAACGCGGTTGGACATTCCCTTGGACTATGTCAAGGAACCATTCATTGCAGAAACGAAGAACCGGAACAATGTGCCGGAAAGATTGCAGCCTATGTCAAAGAAAGCTATTCCGGATTGACTGTAGGAATGGTGGGCTACCAGCCAGCCATAACCAATGCTCTTTGCGAAACCCTGGGCAGCGGATACGTCAGGGTTATCGATCTTGATCCCGAAAATATCGGGAGGATCGTCTGCGGTTCTGTAACCATAGGAGATGGCGCAACTGATCTTGATAAAATGGTTGAAGAAGTAGATCTGGCTATGGCTACAGGGTCAACTATCGCAAATGGATCTCTGCATGGCGTTCTGAATGCTTTCAGGAAAGGGAGTAAACCCATCTATTTTTATGGAACTACCATTGCTTGCGCAGCCTCGCTTCTCGGTCTTAAAAGACTCTGCTTCGAGGCAAAATAAATTAGCTTAGACCCACCTCTCTATAAACACTACCAGGATAAAGAGTTATGTTTCATTAAGGCAAAGGCCGGGCTGATAACAAGTCCGGCCTTTGCCTTCCATTTATCCTTCTCCCTGTTTTGCACCAAACCATCCGGTATCCCTGCACGCCAAAACAGACCAAAAGGCAGGCTGAAAACCTCTAATTTCATATCCATGATTTAGTTTAACCCTTACAAAATAAACAAAAAAGGCAACTATACCAATCTGGAAAAAGATGATACTATCCATATTCACATATTGTACGTACCAATATATGTTTATTGTATATTTGGTACGTCACAAAGGTCCGGACCATGTCGAAACATGGGCAATCTCGAACAACCAACAAAGAACGGTTGGGAAAAGGGAAACCCCAGGTAAAACGCAAGGTCATAGGAAAGAAATCCCAGGAAACAATTACAGGAGGTTGATCTAATTGGATAAGAAAAAAACAGATATGCTTCTCGATGACCTTTCCACAGTAGCTGAAAAAAACAATCTCATCAACCCAGGAACATACAGCAGATATCACATCAAGCGAGGGCTAAGGAACAGCAATGGCACCGGCGTTCTGGTTGGGATGACTAAAGTGGGCTATGTCCATGGATATGATCTGCAGGATGGGATAAAAAGCCCTGATCACGGCAAGCTTTATTACAGGGGGATCAACCTCGAACAGATAGTAAATGGCTTTCAGAAAGACAAAAGACGTGGTTTTGAAGAAACAGTATACCTTCTTTTGCTTGGAAAACTTCCTTCACAGGAGGAACTGGAGGAGTTCAACGGGCTTCTTGACAGCTTGAGGAAACTTCCTTCGGGATATACGGAGAACATGATACTCAAGATCCCCAGTAAAAATATCATGAACAAACTACAAAGGAGTATCCTGGTTCTCTATTCTCATGATGAAAATCCGGACGATACACGCGTAAGGAATCTTTTAAGGCAAAGCATTGAACTTACAGCCAGGATCCCAACCATCATATCTTATGGTTACCAGGCAAAGGCACATTATTTTGACAAAAAAAGCCTGTTCATCCACGCACCAAAGGAAGGAGCAGGAACAGCTGGAAATATTCTTCACATGATCAGACCCGACAATAAATACACTGAAATAGAAGCAGAGACCCTGGACCTGTGCCTTGTTATCCATGCAGAACACGGAGGAGGCAACAATTCGGCCTTTACAACCCATGTTGTCTCATCTGCTGGCACAGATACATATTCTGCAATGGCAGCATCTGTCGGAGCCCTCAAAGGATCGAAACATGGAGGAGCCAACAGAAAAGTTAAAGAGATGATCCAAGATATTAAGCAGAATGTCTCTAACCTGTCAGATAAGGGGCAGTTGAAAGAATACCTTTTGAGGATTCTCCATAGGGAAGCTTTCAACCGGAAGGGGCTTATCTACGGAATGGGACATGCTGTTTATACAAGATCGGATCCCCGGGCAGTTCTACTTAAGAAGAAGGCTCTGGAACTGGCGCAAGAAAAAGGAGCAGAACACGAATTTAACCTTTATCAAAATATAGAAGATCTCACAATTGCGATATTCAGGGAGACGAAAGGTCCGGATTTTATTATCGCCGCCAATGTAGATCTTTACTCCGGCTTCGTTTATGAAATGCTCAACATTCCGGTAGATCTTTATACACCCATTTTCGCCGCCGCAAGAATTGCTGGCTGGAGTGCCCACCGGATCGAACAGATCGTCAGTGATTCCAAAATAATGAGACCGGCCTACGTAACGGTGAATCTTGATAATAGATACATGTCCATGAATGAAAGGCAGAAAGGCTCCAGGCAAACGAAAATCAAGGGAATATCCGCGGAGAAAGGGGAAAAATTTAACAACGGACAAAGGAGCCACAATTCCTTTGAATTGCCCCAAGCACGCTAAACAAAGAGAGGAATGACAATAATGGGGAAAAATCTGACTTGTAAAATTTTTGAGAAAAAATTGTTATCTGGAACTCTTGAACCTGGTAGAGAGATAGGTGTCAGAGTTAATCAGACTCTTACACAGGATTCTACTGGCACAATGGTATATCTTCAGCTGGAAACTATGGGAATAAAAGACATAAAAACAGATCTGTCTGTAGCCTATATCGACCACAATACACTTCAGGCAGGATTTGAAAATGCCGATGACCATGAATTTATCCGATCAGCCGCAGCAAAGTACGGAATAATCTTTTCAAAACCTGGAAATGGAATATGTCATCAACTCCATCTGGAAAGATTCGCAAAACCAGGAGAGATATTGATCGGCTCCGACAGTCATACTCCTACCTGTGGGGGGCTCGGAATGATAAGCATTGGTTCTGGAGGCCTTGATGTAGCGATGGGAATGGCAAAGGGATATTACTACATGAAAGCACCAAGGGTCCTGAATATAGAACTCTCCGGAAGGTTAGACCAGTGGGTCAGTGCCAAGGATGTGATCCTGTACATTTTGAAGCAACTTACCGTAAAAGGTGGAACAGGTTATGTTATTGAATATTCCGGAGAAGGAATTAAAGAATTATCCGTTACTGACAGATCTACCATAACGAATATGGGAGCGGAACTTGGAGCAACAACTTCCATCTTTCCAAGTGACGAAGTAACGAGAGATTTTCTTTGCAGACAGGGTAGAGAGAGGGATTTTGTCCCGCTTCATGCCGACATAGACTGCAGTTATGACAAAAAGATCCAACTAGATCTCAGTACTATCAAACCTATGGTCGCACTACCTCACAGCCCGGATAATGGTGAGAAAATATCAAACCTTAAAAGACTCAAGATTGATCAGGTAGCCATAGGCAGCTGTACCAACTCATCATACACGGATCTCATGAAAGTTACTCATATCTTGAGGGATCAAAGGGTCCACAGCGATGTAAGTCTTGTTATTTCGCCAGGATCAAGCAACATTCTTAAAATGATGGCCAGCAATGGAGCTTTGGCGGATCTGATAACTGCAGGAGCAAGGATACTGGAAGCAGCATGTGGACCATGTATTGGTATGGGACAAGCTCCAAAAAACGGTGCTGTTTCCTTAAGGACATTCAATAGAAATTTTAAGGGAAGATGCGGAACGCAAAATGCTGAAGTTTATCTTGTAAGCCCGGAAACCGCAGCTGTTTCCGCTATTACAGGTTATTTAACCGTGCCGTCATCATTCGGTTTAATGCCTGAGATCCCTATTCCAGAAAAATTTGAGACATCTGAAAACTACTTCATCTATCCTCCGAAAAACAGAGATGGCCTTCAAGTTGTAATGGGGTCTAACATCAAACCTTTTCCTGTTAATATTCCTTTAAAAAATAACCTGAACGGAACTATATTGTTGAAAGCCGGAAACAATATCACAACTGATGACATAATGCCCTCAAATGCAAAACTTCTACCCTTCAGGTCTAATATACCGGAACTCTCCAAACACTGCTTTGGAACCATTACACAAGATTTCCGGGAAAGAGCGCTGAAACACAATGGGGGATTTGTGATGGGCGGTGAAAATTACGGACAGGGATCAAGCAGGGAACATGCAGCACTGGTTCCTCTGTATCTCGGTGTAAAAGGAATTATAACGAAGTCCTTTGCCCGAATACACCGAACCAACCTCATAAATTCCGGGATACTTCCCCTGCTTTTTAAAAACAAAGAGGATTATGACCTTTTTCAGGAAGAGGATGAAATAGAAATTCCAGATATCATCTCTTCTCTGGAAAAAGGAACTGAAATATGTCTTTTTCACAAAAGCGGAAATTTCTCTGTAACACTTGTTTTTGAAGGAACTGACAGAGATATCAGAATGCTGAAAGCAGGAGGATATCTTAATTATTTAAAGACAGCCGAATAGGTAGGAGGTATATGCATGCATACGATCACTCTGATCCCCGGAGATGGAATAGGCACAGAGGTAATAAACAGTGCAAAAAATGTTATCGAAGCTACTGGAATAGAAATTCACTGGGAAATTGTCAATGCCGGGAAAAATGTCTATGAAAAAACAGGAATCCTTGTTCCTGAGGAGGTTTTTCAGAGCATTGAAAACAACAGGATAGCCCTTAAAGGTCCAATAACAACTCCTATCGGCGAAGGATTCAGAAGCATTAATGTAATGCTTCGAAAACGATATGATCTTTTTGCAAATGTAAGACCTGTTAAATCAATAAGGGGAATCCGTACCCCTTTTGATAATGTTGACCTGGTAATCTTTAGAGAAAACACCGAAGGTCTATATTGTGGGATCGAAGAGAGCGTGTCCGAAGAACAGGCTCAGGCAATAAAAACAGTTACCAGAAAGGCTTCTGCAAGAATTGCAAAAGCTGCTTTTGACTATGCCCGTAAAAACAACAGAACACAGGTCACAGTCGCCCACAAAGCCAATATTCTAAAACTGGCAGATGGACTGTTTCTGAATAGTGTTAGAGAAATTTCAAAAGGTTATCCTAATATTTCTCTTAAAGAAATGATCATTGACAATATGTGCATGCAGATAGTTCGTGATCCCTCTCAATTCGATGTAATAGTCACTACTAATCTTTATGGTGATATACTGTCCGATCTATGCGCAGGCCTAGTAGGTGGACTCGGCCTTGTCCCAGGTGCAAATATAGGGGCAGATATGGCTATCTTTGAAGCAATTCATGGAAGTGCTCCAGATATTGCCGGGGGAAATATAGCCAATCCGACTGCGGCCATTCTGTCTGGAGCAATGATGTTGAATCACCTGGGAGAAACAGAAAAGTCTGACGTAATAATTCAAGCTGTCAGTAAAACCATTATTGAAGACAAACATGTCACAAGAGACATCGGTGGAACTGCATCAACAGAAGAAATGGAGAAAAGGATCCTCGAATATTTGCTTAACTGATATGTCAAATTCATACAAGGTATCAGTGAAAAGTTGAAAATATTTTTTCCTGAAAATCCAGATAGATCTAACCGGTTATTCATATATGGAGGTTCCCTGGAGAATCAAATCTTCAATTCAAGAAGTTCATTTGGGAAGAATCAGAGTAAAATGGATCTGGAATAATGATTATCCTAACAGTTGTTGAACAGGAGGGGTCCGAAGATGTTTAGAAAATCAATAAGGGTTGCTGCTGCATTACTGGTTCTGGGGCTTTTTGTTTCCTTCGCTGGTGCAGCAGAGTTTCAGGCAGATATGCTTATCCAGAGCGCTACCGGGGGTGAAATGACCGGAAAAGTTTTCGTGAAGGGGAACTCCCTTCGCCAGGAGATCCTGACTCCTATGGGAACCCAGGTTTCCATCGTAAACGGAAGCAGCAACATGATGTACGTTCTAATACCGGGACAGCAGATGTACATGGAATTTGCCAATAACCAGGTTTCTCTTTCCGAGTCGGAATCTATCGAGGACAAATACAAGGATATGGGCAAAGTAACAAAGCTGGGAACGGAGGATATAGAGGGCTACAAATGCGATAACTATTCCGTGGAATACGATGACCCCCAGTTCGGGAAATCTCTTGTGTGGGTGGCCAGGAAACTCAACTATCCCCTGAAAATACACTCAGAATCACCCCAGGATACGGTCACCATCCTCTACTCAAATGTAGAAAAAGGCAATATTTCCGATGATACTTTCGAGCTTCCAGAGGGTTACACAAAACTGACCATGTGATCCTTTCCATTTGATAGCGCTTAAAATATGAAGGCACCCCTCAGTGGGTGCCTATTTTCTATACTCTTATCCCGATAAGAGGTTTATTGAGAAATATTTTTCCCATCCTTATTGTTCCTTTTTTTAAAGAACATTTCTGATTCTGTCACCATTACACCAAGGAAAATTATCATTCCTCCCAGCAATACCTGCCAGTTCAGCATCTCTTCTCCAATCGCAATAGCTATAGCATATCCCCAAAGACATTCTGTTGACTGAAGGATGGCCGCGTGGGTATCCGGGGAATATCTCTGGGCCATGGGCTGGATCAGGAAAGGGACAACAGTGACCATCACTATCACGTAGGCAAGGCTTGCCCAGAAGGAAAGACCAAGTCCGCCAAGCTGTGGAAATGGTTCAAAGATAATGGCAAAGGCAGTGATTATGACGGCAGAAGAGATAAAGGAAACCACGGCATAGCCCAAAGGGTCCATTCGACGGCTGAAATTGCCTACGGAAAGAACATTGAAGGCTACAAAAAGGGCAAGAACCAGGGAAAGGGCGTCTCCAAGGTTAAAGGTCATTCCTGGAGTAAAGGCCATTACAAGGAGTCCCAGGGTGGTCAGGATAGCTCCAAGAAAACTCAGCAGACCCGGAGATTTCCGGTAAATGATGGCATAGAATATGGGAACCATTATGACACTGGTGCTTTGAATAAATCCCTGTTTACCAGGGGTAGTTATGTTAAGACCAAGAATGTGGGCGATAAAGGCTCCAGCAAGGATGAGCCCTCCAAATGAAGCCAGGACCAAGTCTTTTCTGGTCAGTAGCAAAACTCTACGCCAGAATACAACTACAACGAGTATGGCGCTGAAGATAAACCTGAGGGATATCAGCCAGAGAGGGCTGATCTGCCGAAGGAGCATATTACTGACACCGAAACCGGAACCCCAGAAAAGGGCGATGAAGACCATTGCAAGATCAGCAAGAACTACCTTTCTATCCGTACCTGTTAACAAAAATAATACCTCCCCTGGAAGGTTGAAAAATCTAGAGTCCCTGAATTATAACCCTGTTTCCCGTCCAGCGAAGAAATTTTAACAGATCACTGTATAAAATAGTCAGCGTTTCGGTATTGATATTGGGATGGAAGTTTATCTTTTCTTCCTTTTGAAGGTCCTCATCAATGACAACTACCACATTTTTACCGGTATTGTTGATCAGTCCAAAGACAGACACAGAACCAGGTGTCAGCCCCAGGTGTTTTTTCAGTCTTTCAGGAGAAGCGAATCCAAGCCTTTTTTCTCCCAATTCAAAAGCAAGCTCCTTGAGGTTCATGGCTTTGGCCTGGTCTATGATAACCAGATAATGGGTATGACCCTTTTCGTTCCTCAGAAAAAGGTTTTTACATCTCGCCCCTTGAAAAAGGGTTCTGTACTGCTCTGCCTCGGTGGAGGTAAATACCGCGGGATGCGTTACCACCTTATACTCAATATCAAGGTTCCTCAGGACTTCGTAGACTTTCTCTTTTCCCTGCATATAAAAACCTCTTTTCAGGACCGATTCCAGATAATTAAAGTGCTTTTTGACTATCAGTAATGTAGAATTGGAATAATCTTAAATCCAATCGATACTGGAGGCAATCTTTATGGAAACCCTTGACCTTATTCCTCTTCTGACCTTTGTTGCGGTGACCTCATATACTCCCGGACCAAATAATGTATCGAGTGCATCCATGGGCCTTGTCTTCGGTTTCATCAGATCACTGCCATACCTGCTGGGAGTTACCTCAGGGTTCATACTGATGATGCTCCTCTGCGGGACCATGTCCAGCCTTATGATAAAACTGCTGCCTTCAGTATCCCAATGGCTTCGCTGGATCGGCTTCAGCTATATTATGTGGCTGGCCTACGGGACCCTCAGATCCAGCTATGCCTTTGACGGTGATAATGATATAGCAAGGATGGGTTTTATAAAGGGAGTTTTTCTCCAGGTAGTGAATGTCAAGGTTATAATTTACGGCATCACCCTTTACACTACCTTTCTGACCCCCCTTGCTGGTCAGCCTGCAACTCTTGTAATGTCGGCGTTACTTCTGGGCATTATAGGCTTCAGTTCCGTAACCCTATGGGCTCTATGCGGAACAGCCCTGAAAAGGACGATAAGCGACCCGAAACTGAAGAAATACATCAATATATCCCTCAGTCTTCTGCTGGTATATACGGCCTTCAGTCTATTGCATCTCTCGTGATCCTGTAAAGACAGGACCAGAGGCTGTTTTACCGCGAAGACGCAAAGTCCGCAAGGAAAGCATCAAACCTTACCAGGACAAGTTTACTGCGCAAAATCAGGCTCAATTTTGCACGAGGGAAGACAAAACTAAATTCAAAGACAAATTTTGTCATGTTTATCAGGTTAATCTTTTTTATGGGACAAAATCGAAGTTTTTTGTGCCTCTCTAAAACTTTGATCTGCGTAGGATCAGATCGACACAGGCTAAACCTGGAGTTAGCAGGAAACCGGAAAAATAACTAGATTACAGGTTTCCTTTGCGTCTTAGCGGTTGTAGAGTTTACTGGCGGGAAAAGTCTTTCAGATCCTGGAGTTCTTCAGGAGGAATTTCCTTTGAAACCCAGGAACTGTACACAGTGTTATTGTGCAGCAGGGGTTCTTCTGCCAGTGCCGGAACTTTTTTCAGGGCCTGGTTATACAGGGAAGTTCCAGGTATGGGCGAAAACTGGGCTATCCTGACCCTTGCCCCCAGATCCTTTACAAAGGCTATGGTTTCTTTAATGCCTTCAACGCTCTGACCAGGAAGACCAGCTAATACATAGGTCTCAAGGTCTTCATGATGGTAACCGGCCTTGAGGAGATTCTCCACACCCCGCTGGTACTGATGTCTGGAAACCTTCGAAGAGCTCTCCTTCTGCACTTCAGGATCCACACTCTCAAGGCTGAGCCTAATGGTACGTATCCCTGTCCTGTAGATATATTCTGAACACTTTTCATCCAGGCGACGAACATGGAGACCGTTAGGAGTATGGAACCTTATATGGCTAAACCGTTTTTCTATCTGCTCGCAGATAGGATAAAAATGCTCATCCCTGTTTACCAGGAGGGCATCGTCGTAAAAGGCAATGTCTGTCATCGATCCTGACAAAAGCTGGAATTCCATCTCCCCTACTACCTCATCTACCCCTCTCTGGGAAAAGGTGGGACACAGGATATTCGACGCACAGTAATCACATCTCATGGGGCAGCCCCATGAAGTAATGCTTATTCCGTATTCGGGATCCTTATAAAGATCCATGGCGGGATATGGGGCTTCAATGGGAAAGGGTCCTGTCTGCACATGATCGGCTCCGGAAAGAAGGGCATGGTCCGGACACAGACGGGCATAGATACCTCCCAGAAGAATGGGAACTCCCGGGAATACCCTTCTGAGATGCTCTATACACCAGAAAACACCTCCATACCAGTAGGTCATGGTTGCGGTCAGGAGGATGACATCCGGCTTTTCCAGTCCTTCAAGCCTTGAGATGAACTCTTCTTCATTCAGGCCAAAATGCCAGTAATTCCTGGGTATATCGCGATAAGGGGCAGGTTTTTCCATCTTTCTCCGACGGGGCGCATAACGACCGAAGGTCTTTGCCCTGTCCCTCGCTTCGTAGATGCAGTCTATCAGTTTCACCTGGTTTCCCCTGTCTCTGAGCCATTGAAGAATATATAACAATCCAAGGGGTTTCGCCCACAGGTCGAAATAGGCAAAGTCGAAAACAGGAGGGTTGATCCCGAGTATCTTTTTATTTTCCAGTTCTTTAAGGTAAGGATAAAGATCAGCCATTGCTGTTGTTTTTATTTCTCCTCAATTATTCAGATAAACCTATTCTTCCCGTTCCTTATCCCTTCGGAGCCAGTCTATAAGAGTCCTCTGCCTGTTACGCTGGACCGCGGCAAGTTCCTCTTCGGTCCATTCGTAAATCCCTTTGCCGGTGGTATAGCCAAGATGGCCATTTTTCACGGCTTCGGTCAGGGAAGAAGACACTTCATCCGAGTTGCATAGATCGCTGAAAAGGGAGTCGCAGATAGCCGAGAATACGTGGGTCCCTCCAAGGTCGGCTGTTTCAAGGGGACCGGTATCGCCCAATCTTCTTCCTATACCATACTTTACGGCAGCATCTACATCTTCTTTAGTCGCTATTCCCGAGTCTACAAGGTAAAGGGCCTCCCTAAGCAGGGCAAACTGAAGGCGATTGCCCAGAAATCCTGGCGTTTCCCTTGTCAGGACAACCGGTTTCTTATCTATCCGCACCATTAGATCCCTTGCTGCCAGGACCGTTTCCATGGATGTTTCCTCTCCAGGCATTATTTCAACAAGGGGAAGAAGATGGGCGGGATTCCAGAAGTTTGACGCAGTAAATCTCTCTTTATGAAAAAGTAATGCCGCTATTTTTGTAGGACTCAGGCTTGAAGTATTGGAAGCAAAGATCGCATCATCAGGAAAATATTCCTCAAGATCCTTGAAAAGTTTCTGCTTCAGTTCCAGTTTTTCAGGGGCACATTCGATAACAAATAAGGCCTCCTCTGAAGCATCTTCAAGGGTTGTACATCCCTTTATCCTGTCCATAATTCCAGGAATTTCATCCTGTTTCACCAGATCGTTATCTATCAGAACCTGGAGAGAATTTTTTATGGAAGAATAGCCTCTTTCAAGGGCTTCATCTGAAATATCATAAAGATTAACTTCAAAACCCTTGCTTGCAAAATTAAGGGCAATTGCAGACCCCATTGTTCCAGCACCAAGGATACATATTCTACTGATCTCAGATACCAGCAAGAAACTTCCCCCCATTCTCCAATTCAAAAAGTTCTGTATCTGTAACATCTCGTTCATTTTACCAGATACCCGCTATATGCCTGAATGTTTTATCCTTTCTGAACTTCTGCTATGATGGCCAGGGTCAGGCAGGATCGAGGGGAGGTATTGGAGAATGAAGACAATAGGCCTTATTGGCGGAATGACATGGGGAGCAACTCTGGAGTACTACAGGGAGATCAATGAAGGGATCAATGAAAAACTGGGAGACCTGAGTTCTGCAAGGTGTATTATATATTCCGAGAATTTTTCCGAGATTGACAGGCTGCTCTATACTGACTGCTGGGATGAACTGACACTTCTAATGACAGAAAATGCGCAAAAACTTGAGACTGCAGGGGCAGATATAATTCTTATCTGCTGCAACGCCATGCACAAAGTTGCAGACCAGGTGCAGGGAGGAATAGATGTCCCTCTCCTTCACATTGCGGATGCAGCAGCCGATCATATCCTCGAGAAAAATCTGGGAAAGGTTGCCCTGCTGGGATCATCCTTCGTTATGGAACAGGACTTCTATAAAAAACCATTGGTGGAAAAGGGACTTGAAGTGATGGAGCCTTCCAGAGAAGATCGTAACTTCGTTCAGAGAGTTATCGCAGATGAGCTTTCCTATGGAAAGATCATGGAGGACTCCGTACAGAGATTCAAAGAGATAATCGCAACAATGGCAGTAAAGGGCGCCGAAGGGGTTATTCTCGGATGCACGGAACTTCCCCTGGTGGTCAAAGATGGAGAATCTGATATTCCCGTTTTCGATACTGGAAAGATACATGCCCGGAGGGCGGTTGAACTTGCCCTGCAAGGATAGACAGTACAAACTCTTCCGTTAAGAGAACAGCCTGGTTCCATGATCGGAACCAGGCTGTTCTGATATGTAAATTCTGGAAATGCAATTAATCCTCGAAAAGGCACTTCGAAGAGAACAGGGGATCACTGGTCAGATTCACTCCAAGTTTCCGAAAACCTGCCTCATCACCGGGCGTGGGAATATGGGAAAGATGGGCTTCACATCCCTGCAAAGCTTTTAGTTTCTCCATGGCCGCAGCTGCAGCAGGGTTACTCGCAGAACTTATGGCAAGGGTGATGAGGGTTTCCTCCAGGTCCAAACCTATCTTTTTACCGTTAAGGACATCCTTTTTCAGATATCCCAGAGACTGGATAAGGTTGGGAGGAAGAAGATCTATCTGGTCCGGTATTCCTGCAAGCACCTTGGCTGCGTTAAGAACCACACTGGAAGATGAATGCAGCAGGGGGAAATTCTTTCCCGTCACGATGGTTCCATCTTTCAGCTCCAGGGCCGCTCCACAGAAAGCTCCATCCACGCCCTTGCCCTTTTTTTCTGCTGCCTGGGATGCTTTCCTTGCAAAATCAACCACAGCCCGATCTCCCGGTTTTATACCCAGTTCATCCATCAGGAGTTCGACCCTTTCAACGGTCTCCCTCTCTGCATTACCCATTGCATAGTCACAGGAATAGCGGAAGAACCTTCGGATGATCTCCTTGATGGATGCCTCTTTTACGGCTTCATCATCTATGATCCCGAAACCGACTCTATTTACTCCCATATCGGTGGGAGACCGATACATCGATGGTTCATTAGTTATCCTGGCGAGTATTCGGCTCAAAAGGGGAAAGGCGTCAAGATCCCTGTTGTAATTTACTGTTTTTTCATCGTATGCCTCGAGGTGGAAATGGTCTATCAGGTTCACATCCCCAAGATCTGAAGTTGCTGCCTCGTATGCGACATTTACAGGATGTTTGAGGGGAAGGTTCCATACGGGGAAAGTCTCGAACTTGGAGTAACCGGATCTGATCCCCTGCTGGTGATCATGGTAGAGCTGGGAAAGGCAGGTAGCCAATTTGCCGCTTCCCGGCCCAGGACCGGTAACTACTACAATGGGTCTTTCGGTCTCGATATAGGTATTGGCTCCATACCCTGATTTACTGACTATGGTATCAACATCAATGGGATAGCCCTTGGAAGCCCGGTGTGTATAGACCACTATACCCCTGCGTTTAAGCCTGTTCTTGAACTGGACCGCGGAAGGCTGGCTGTCAAAACGGGTAATTACAACACCGGCAGTCTTTATATCTCTTTCAGTAAGATCGTCGATAAGCTTAAGAACCTCTGCATCATAGGTTATACCGAAGTCGGCCCGCATTTTACGACTCTCGATATCTCCGGCATAAACACATATTATTACTTCCACCTGATCCTTAAACTCCTGGAGGAGCCACATTTTTACAGAAGGGTCGTAACCTGGAAGTACCCTTGCGGCATGGTAGTCGTAAATCAGTTTGCCGCCGAATTCGATATAAAGTTTGTTATCGTACTTTTTGACCCTTTCATATATTGCCGCTGTCTGTTGCTTAAGATACTTCTCGTTATCGAAGCCTAACCCACTCTTTGAGATCATCGAAAAATCCCCCTGTTATCAAGATCAGAAATACCAAAGTCTCCTCATATTATTTCTATTTTATTTCTATTGTTTACATATTTTCAATATGAATGTCAGGACAATAAGGTTTAATAATTGTTTTAACAGTCTGTCTCTATCAGACATGGAGATCAGAGGTCCGGCTACATCCTTCCCCGGGAAGCAAGCTGCTCCAGTGCATCCGGATCCTGGATAGCAATGGTACGTTTTTCGACCCTGATAAACCCTTCTTCCTCCAGCCTTGCCATTATACGGGAGAGAGTTTCAGGTGTAGATCCAAGGAGGCTTGCCAATTCTCCCCTGGATATCTTAAGTAAAACTGCTTTTTCCTCTCCCTGCTGCTCCTGCAGATAGATGAGGTAGGCGGCCAGCCTGCCTGGCACCTCTTTAAGGGCAAGACTTTCAAGCTGGGATGTAACCTGTCGTATTCTGATTGAAAGAGAAGACAACATGGAAAGGGCAAGATCCGGTTTTCTTCGGATCAGATCCCTGAATTCGGACCTGGGGAAAAAGAGGAGGGTTGAATCAGCTATCGCCTGGGCACTGGCCGGAAATGTTCTTCCAGCATAAACAGCAACCTGGCCAAACTGATCCATGGGACCGCAGATGTGGATGATAGCTTCCTTTCCTTCGAGAGACTCCTTGTATATCTTGACCCTTCCTGTGACAACAATAAAGAATCCGCTCCCGTCATCACCCTGGAGAAAGAGGGTCTCTCCCCTTAAGAAGCTCTTTTTTCGTGCTATGGAAGCGATCTCTTCTATTTCCTCGACCTGAAGGCCCTCAAAAAAAGATATCTGTGAAATAAAATCCTTTATCTCATCCATATTATTCCTCCAATTGAGAAAGTATCCCTTCATTCTTGACATAGGTCAAGGAAAGATTACCAGCAATCTGCGAATATATGAATGAAAGAAAAAAGAAAATATAATTTCTGCTCTTAAAAGGAGGAGTTTTTTTGAAAGACTGGAAAGAAACGAAAGACACTTTTGAAATTCTTGATGTAAGAAAAGGAACGGGCAATTTTCTTCCCGGACTCTTGAAGAAGGCAAGACAGATCGATATGGGCAGCGGTTTATGTATAGTTCAAAGTTTTGAACCCATTCCCCTTTATTCAGCAATGAAGGAACTCGGATTTGAACATGTCACTGAAAAAGGTGCTGAAGGAGAATACCGGGCTTACTTTTTCCGAAAAGCAATAAGGGAAAGTACCTACGAGAACACGGGAGATCTTCCTCTCAAACCAACGGCAATCGTCAACTTCAAAAAGGTTGACAACACCCTGGCCGATATCACTGTCAACTTCTGGGAGCTAATCTGGGGAAAGGGAAACCCTGCCATAGACCTCAAGACAAAACTTCTTCTATCCCTCGCCAACGGAGTCGGAGCCGGAAGGTTTCGGCAGGCAACCCGGGAACTGGTCAAGGCATATTCCATAGGTCTCACCGTTCCCGAAATGGACGAGCTCTTCTCCCTTCTTGCGTGGAACGGGGGGATTGGAACTTTTTCTTCCGAGATCGGGCCCTCACCTCTTTTCGGCGCATACCAGGTGATCAAGGATATGGAAGAACGCGGAAAAGCCAGAGAAGAGATACTTGGAGTTCTCATGGAGAACTTTGGCGAAAACAACCCCGCAGTAGGGGTTATTCATAGAAAAACCAAAATGGAGGTATAAAAATGTTTTGTTATCAGTGCCAGGAAACAGCAGGAAATAAAGGATGTACTATGAAAGGCGTTTGCGGAAAGACGGAGAAGACTGCGAATCTGCAGGATCTGCTAATCTTCACCCTCAAAGGGCTCTCCGTCTGGGATCAGAAGGCAAGAGAACTGGACGTCCAGGTTAAGGGCACAGGGCTCTTCATTGCCGAAGGCCTTTTTGCCACCATCACCAATGCCAACTTCGACAACCCCAGGTTCGTAAAACTTATAAGACAGACCCTTAACCAGAGAGACCAGCTCAAGGAAAAAGTACTCTCTGCATATAGCAAAAAATACGGCAAGGATCTCGAAGAAGATCTTCATGATTCTGCCACATGGTTCTCAGATGATGTGGCAGTCTTCGAAGAAAAAGCAAAGGAAGCAGGAGTTCTCTCCACACTGAATGAGGATGTACGCTCTCTTCGCGAACTGCTTGTGATCGGCCTCAAGGGGACAGCCGCCTATGCGGATCATGCTGCCATTCTCGGCTTTGAGAATGATGAAATTTATGGATTCCTTTCAGAGGCTCTTGCTTCTACCACAAAGGATCTGACAGTAGATGAAATGGTGGGCCTTGTGATGAAATCCGGAGAGATGGCAGTAAACACTATGGCCCTTCTCGATAAAGCTAATACCACAACCTATGGCAATCCCGAAATAACTGAAGTTTATCTCGGTGTCAGAAGCAACCCGGGCATTCTCATAAGTGGCCATGATCTCAAGGACATGGAAGAACTGCTGAAACAAACCGAGGGTACGGGAGTGGACGTGTATACCCACGGCGAGATGCTTCCTGCAAACTATTACCCTGCATTTAAGAAATATGATCACTTGGTAGGAAATTATGGCGGCTCCTGGTGGCATCAGAATGAGGAGTTTGAGGCTTTCAACGGTCCCATCCTTATGACAACCAACTGTATTGTTCCCCTCAAGAACAGTAACTCCTACCTTGACAGGATCTTCACGACGAATGCCTCGGGTTATCCGGGTTCTTGCCATATTCCTGAGAGGGAAAAGGGCGGAAGCAAGGATTTCTCCAAAATAATAGAACTTGCAAAAAAATGTGATTCTCCTAAGGAGCTTGAAAATGGAACCCTTGTAGGCGGCTTCGCCCACAACCAGGTACTCGCCCTTGCTGACAAGGTTGTAGAAGCGGTAAAATCCGGAGCTATTAAACGTTTTGTGGTTATGGCAGGATGCGACGGCCGATTCAGGGACAGGGATTACTATTCCGAAGTGGCAAAGGAGCTGCCCTCTGATACGGTTATCCTGACTGCCGGATGCGCCAAGTACCGCTATAACAAACTGGATCTTGGAGATATCGGCGGAATTCCAAGGATACTGGATGCCGGTCAGTGCAACGACTCCTACTCCCTTGCTGTTATCGCCCTGAAACTCAAGGAAGCCTTCGGTCTCGATAACATCAACGAACTGCCTATATCCTATGACATAGCCTGGTACGAACAGAAAGCCGTAGCAGTTCTCCTGGCCCTTCTGTTCCTTGGAGTTCAGGGAATCAGGCTCGGCCCGACCCTGCCGGCCTTCGTATCGCCAAATGTTCTCAAGGTTCTGGTCGAGAAATTCGATATAAAGCCTATAGGCGATGTAAAATCTGATATTGAAGCCATGATGGCCGGAAAATAGTGAAAAATGGCAATGCCCTCTATGTTTTTCGGGCAAGGAAGACTTCGACATAGTAACTGTTGTCTAAGAGAAGAAGTAAATACGGAAACAATAAGCAGGGCCAGGGCATGAATGCCCCGGTCCTGCTTATTGTTTGTGAACGTGAGAGAGGCATAATACTTTTATGTCTGTTAAAGACCGTTGCCGGAGTAAAGGGGTTTATTATCTGCTTGATCAGGAAAATCATCACCTGGAAATGCGGGAAAGGTTATGCGGACTTTCAGCCCACTGAAATATCGCCAAAGAAGCTATCCACCGTTCAGATCTTTCAGATAATCTTTCTGGTCTCTGTTATGATTTACTCCAGAAAACCAAAGGAGAAACAAAATATGAAGGATACTCTTCCGATCCTCTACCAGGATCAAAACATGGTGGCAGTAAATAAACCAGCAGGCCTACTGGTTCATCGTACCCGTCTGGATATCCATGAAACGAAGTTCGCCCTCCAGATGGTCAGAGATATGATGGGATGCTACGTATATCCCCTTCACCGGCTGGACAAGCCTACAAGCGGGGTCCTTCTCTTTGCACTTGAAAAGGACAGCGCAGGAAGAATAAGTGAGTTTTTCAGAACCGGGCAGATCAAAAAAAAGTATCTGGCTGTAATTCGTGGATATACAGAAGAAAGGGGGGTCATAGATCATCCCCTCAGGGAGATCTATGATGGCATGGTCAACCCCGGAAAAAAAGAGGATCTTGAACTGAAGTCTGCGGTCACTGAATACCGGAGGTTAAGCCAGGTAGAACTTCCTTACCAGGTAAACAAGTTCCCCACTTCCCGTTACAGTCTGGTGGAGATCACACCCCGAACGGGAAGAAGAAGACAGATCAGAAGACACATGAAACATATCTCTCACCCCATTATAGGTGACACCAACTACGGGAAAGGAGAACACAACCGGTTTTTCAGGGAACATTTCGACTGCTGCCGACTCTTGCTTGCGGCAATAGAACTTGATTTCATTCATCCATGGAATAATGAAAGGCTAACCATACGAGCACCCCTGGACAGTATCTTCATAAAGCTTCTAACCGAACTTGGGTGGGGAAAAAACCTGGAGAGAGATCTGATCGGTTAAACAGGGCTTTACAAGTATGGGGAATACAGGGTCTCTGCAGGTTCTGTAACCAGATCTGAAGTCCTGGCGAACATGTTATCAGAACCAGGTTCGCAGATGACGGGTTTGTTACCCTTTCAGACTCCCCACTTCGAAGGTGTCCATGATCTGGGTAATCCTGTGTAAATCCTGCCTGACAGGGTCTGTATAAGAACCAAAGCACACACGGGCGATCAAGGATTTTATGGTTGACCGAGGATTATTACCCGCCGATAAAGTCTTGAAATCTTTGCTGTGGTTTTTTTCATGGAGTAATCCCTGGCAAATATCTGGCTATTCTCAGACATTCCCGATCGCTGTTTGTCATCCTCTAAAAGACTTGCTACCGCATCTGCCCAGTTATCGGTGCTTTCGGCAACCTTGAATCCATTGTACCCATCTTTCACCACGTCGTAGACCCCGCTGGCGCGAACCGCCACAACGGGACATCCCCCGGCCATTGCTTCCAGCAGAACCATTCCCTGGGTTTCGGAAGTCGAGGCAAAAACGAAAAGATCGGCAGCAAGGTAACACAGGGCAACTTCGTGCGGAGCCATATATCCGGTAAAAACAATCCAGTCATCCATACCAAGCTCGGCAACTTTTTTCTCAAGTCGCTCTTTCTCCGGTCCATCTCCTATCAGGAGGCATTTAAAAGGTATGTGAGTTCTATTTTTAACTTTAGCCAACCCATCGATCATAAAGTCAACATTTTTTTCCTGTGCCATTCGTGAAACGCTTATCAGAAGTCGATCTTGCGGGGCGGCATATCGACTTCGCAGAGCCTTAACCTGATGGGGAGCCCATCGTTTATAATCCTCCATCCTTATACCGGTTGGAATCGTTTCGATCAGGGCGCTGACACCGAGGTTTCGCAGGTATTCCTCTGTGGAGGCTGTGGGTGTGATAATGGCATCGCACTTGTTGGCGAAGTGCTTGATCAGAAAATGGGCAGTCAGGTTTTTTAGAATCGTACCCGGCAGAGGGATGTAGTGCGTATAGCGTTCCAGCCTGGTGTGGTAGGTGAAAACCACCGGTATGCCTCGTTTCCTGGCAAGCTGCATCCCTTTCTTGCCAAGCCAGAAAGGATGGTGGACATGGACCAGGTCACAGTCAAAGGTTTTGAACTCTGCTTCGATCTTTCGGGAAAAAATATTGGAAATCGGGAAGTTTTCCCTGCGCGTATAAAAAAGAACAGGGCATCGGAAGACTCTATCATCCTGGGTCGCGGGGCACTGTTGCGGATACAGGGGGGCAAAGAGTTTCACCTTTGTACCGGTGCCAACAAGCCCTCGATAGAGCCGGTCGATGGAAATGGGTACTCCTCCCATAAAGGGAAGATAATTATTCGTAAACATGGCCACGCGCAGCGGCTCTTTGGAAAGCGCCTTTTCATCTATGCTGAAGTCGCGGTAAAAATGCTCCTGACGAATTAGCAGAGAATACAGCCTCAGTGCAAAGAGACTGATGATACTAAGAGTAACAAGAAAGTTAAAAAGACTCATATAGAAAAATGAGTGCAGAAAAAGCTTCAGCGTTTCCAGTTTATAGAGAAAAGGACCCAGCCGGTGGGAGATAGCCATATTTTCATATGTTACCTGATCCTGTCCTACAACGACTCTTACAAACTGGTAAGGCTCTTTCGTCTGACCCAGAAGCAATCCGCCTCCGCCACCCGATACGATATACGCGACTCCCTGTAATACGGTTTCATGGTAACCAGGATAACCGCCCGAAAAAACGGCCGTAACCTGGTTCCGGGAAAACAACTCATGCAAAAACAGACTGCGGTTTTCATCCAGGATATATTTGGCGTCATCCGGGTCAAAACCAGGTAATGGGGAGAGACAGTGGTTTAAGACCACAAATCGATATGGATACATCCTGGCCAGCTCCAATTCATCTTTCAGCCATCTTTCCTGCCATTTCCACGATGTTTGTCCAGTTGAATCAAGGAAGATGAAATATGAATTCGGGAGATGAAAGGAAAAGAAAAGTGGCCCGAAATGCCGGTAGAATTTAATGGTACCAAAATCATTAACCTCATTTTGGCCGATGGCCAGCACGTATGGGATCCCAAGTTTTTGAAATCCACGGTGAAGCAATCTATATTTGCTTTCATCGCCGTCGGAGACGGCGTTTCCAACAGATACCATAAAATCGGCACCCTTGTCCTGGATCAGGGGAACAAAACGCTTCTCGAAAATTTTCATGGAATTCTCAACATTGCCTAGAACAGCAAAGCTGAATGTGTCTTTATCATGGAGGCGCAATGCGATCTGATCGATATTGTCGGCATTGAGCGCCTCGTAATCTGCTTCATAAACAAATAGATAGACCTTATAGCCGACAAGAGTAACCATAAGCAGCACAATACAGGCCAGAAGCAGTTTTAGTTTCTTTTTACGGTTCATTGTCGGACCACCTTTTTACGGCGAAGATTTCCCTTTGGATAATGGCAATGCCGATCACTCCCCATATCTATCGTGAAAAATCTCCAGGACAAAACCAGTAGATCTATGTCCAATTGTAAAATCATCGAGGAAACAGCAGGAGCAAAAAAAAGTCGTCAATACAAGGCATAGCGAGGCCTACACCGGGACGTTTGCGAGAAGTTTCAGGAAACAATTTCATCATCGATCCGCAATCCCAATGTATTCTTTTTTGTCCCCTTCTTTCAAACCATGTTTTCGGCCTTCTTGTCCAGCTTTAAAATGGTTTCTGCAAGATTGTCAGTCAGATCTCGAAGCTGTGCGGAACGAAGTTCGGGCGGTATTTTGATGGTCTCACCAATGACCAGACAGACCTTTGTGAAGAGCAGGGGAATCTCCATCCGGTCCCATCGTTTTTGAAACACTATTTTCCTTCGACTACCCACCGAAATCGGTAAAAGATCAAATCCTGCTGCTGAAGCAATTCTTATCACACCGCTTTTCACACGGTGACGTGGACCCAACGGTCCATCGACAGCTACTCCTCCCGCCTGAGCCGCGATCAATTCTTTTTTCATAAGGTCAAGAGATCCACGGCGTGGCTGGTCCGGAATCTGGGTGCTCTGATAACCCAGATTTAGGCTGACTTCAGCGATAACATTCCCCCGCTCTGACCGGTTGGTTATAACACATACCTCGTAACCTTCCAGCAGAGGAAATATCTGCACGTATTTCCCATGCCAGAAACAAAACAAAAATCGCTTCTTGTCAGCATATAATCGGTTCAGGCGCTCTTGACCTTCAATATGAACCTGCCAGGTCCGGCTTTGCAAACGCAATAAATGGGAGAAAGACCACCCCTTGATTCTTACTCTCATTTCCCTGCAAGATAAATTATCCATTTTTGTATTCCATATATTTCCCCACCACTTGACGGAAGAATTCTTCATGTTGCACACCATCCAAATCTTTCAGTCTCTGCTTAATGAGGAAGCCCGATTGACGACCCTTCATAATGTTACTCTTCAGAAAATGTTAATGAAAAAACCTTTTACCGTTACAATGCATTCTTTTCATTTTCAATTCAACTTTTTCAGAACCTTGAAGGATATCAAACCCTTGATATAGCTGGAGATAAATGGAAATATTCCTCTGTTAGTTTTAATAGTGAGTGAGTGAATGAGATGGATTATTACAAGAGAAAAGGAATGTTATCCTGGCACCTATTTTACCAGAGAATTACAAGGAAAAAGATTTTCTGTTGTAAGCTTTTTTCATATCATCGTCCTGGTCATGTTTTACCACATGAACTTTGGCCCTGATCTGGAACTTGAGAAGAAACCCTCCAGGTAAGACTATCTATTTCTTTTCCAGAGATCCTGAACTTAACAGTATCCAGGAAGCACGATTTAATTGGCAAAGAACTGCACAAAGTTTTACATTGAAAAATAGAAAAGGTGGTTCCCGAACTACGGGAACCACCTTTTCATAAACAATGACATGGATCCTTAAACAGTCTAGAAGGTTATAACTTTTTTATCTTCCTGTATCCACTCTGAAAGGAACTGGCCTGCATAAAAAACATCTATTTCCAGCTTTTCCAGTTTTTCAACAACTCCATAATTTTCAGCACATTTTCGGCATGCCAGGACCTTTACGCCGACGGCCTGCAAATCCTTCAGATATTCCTGAAGTTCAGTATCATTTGCCATAGCAAAAGCAGAAGGTCCCCATATAAGAAGAAAAACATCATCCCACCATTGTTTGAGTTTTGAATTTTTAGCATACATAAACACCATATTCATTGCTACATCAATGTCTTTACTTGTCCAGATAACAAGGAGTTCTTTTTTCTGTCCTGACATGAACATCTTCCTCCCCTGATAGATATATTCCTAACAAATTTCCTTTCCTGAATTATAATGTTAGCAATAGTTAATTATCAATAGTTGGTGATTATTATTTTCAATACTTTTGATAGGCTTTATGCTATGGCAGAGAGGGAGGAGGGAATGTTCTAAATTTGTATAACCACGAATATGGGATGCCCTTCTTGACTTCTATATTCTATATAAAGTACACTCTCCAACTGAAATGCTCTTTTTTCATTTTTACGACTCGACACTGGTTCTCAGGAACAGGATCTATGACCGGATGGTAAGGGATTTATGGGAAAGAATACTATAGTTATCTGCATGGGTAGCTCCTGCTTAGCCAGGGGAAATGGTCGAAATCTGGAGATCATTGAACAATATCTTTTTCGAAAACAAATTAAGGATAAAGTTATTGTCAAGGGAACTCTCTGTGAGGAAGAGTGCACTCAGGGACCCAACATTATCATTAATGGAAAGATATTCCACAAAGTCTGCTCTTCTGATGTTGAAAAGATCCTGGAGAGGGAACTCTCCATTCCGGAGATGAAAGAAGATGCTTAACAGGTATCCTATCTACACATTGGACCACGACTGCCAGGATTGCTGTAAATGTGTCCGCCATTGCCCGGTAAAAGCCATAGGAGTTGAGGATGGAAGAGCAAAGATAATTCCCGGGCTGTGCATAGTCTGCGGAAAATGCTTTGAGGTCTGTCCTGCCCACGTTAAAACTATCAGGGATGACCTCGAGCCCGTTAAAGAACTTTTAGCCGTTACTAACAGATCGATCTATGTTTCACTTGCTCCCTCGTGGGTAAATGAATTTCCCAGAATAGATGCTTCTATTATGGTCAAAGCCCTGATCGATCTGGGATTTAAAGGGGTAAGCGAAACAACCCTTGGGGCAGAACAGGTTTCTGCCGGGCTAGCACAACTCCTTAAAGATAGAACGCCGCACCTTTGGATCTCCTCGGCATGTCCAAGTGTTGTTGAGTATATTGGAAAATACAACCATGAACTGGTTCCTTCTATAACTCCGCTCCTCTCCCCCCTGCTGACCCACTGCAAACTTATGAAAAAACATTATGGTGAAAAAGCAAGGATCGTTCATTTTGGACCCTGCATCGCCTCAAAAATAGAGGCTGAAAAATATCCGGACCTTCTCTACGCCGCCTTAACCTTCAGGGACCTCAAGAGATGGCTTGAAGATACGAGGATAACTCTTCAAAAAAACAAGGTAGTTGACGATTATTCCTTTGTTCCTGAAAAATCAAGGGACGGTGGCCTCTATTCTATGGAAGGGGGATTAATAGAAACTGTAAAAGCTTACGACACTTTTCAAAAAGTAAGCTTCGTCACCCTTTCCGGAATTGATCATGTCAAGGAAGCACTGGAAAATATCGATCCGGAAGATCTTTCAGCAGGAACAATATTTGTAGAATGTTCTGCCTGTCCCGGAGGCTGTATTAACGGTCCCTGCGCAGATTCTGATGCGCCGCTCCTTTCCAGACGAATGGAATTAGAAAAAAGGACCATAAAACCGGGGATCAAGCCTACACCCAGACCCGATATCCCACTTAAAGAAACCTTCCGGACAAAATGTATAAAAAAAGAAGGTGCAGGTGAGGAACAGATCAGGAACGCCCTTTTAAAACTGGGTAAAAAAGACAAGAAAGATGAGCTAAACTGCGGAGGGTGCGGCTACGATACATGCAGAGCTTTTGCCGAAGCAATGGTAATGGGTATGACTGAACCTGAAATGTGCGTTTCGTTCATGCGGCAAAAGGCACAGAAAAAATCAAATGCCCTTATGAGCAGAATGCCTTCAGGGGTTGTGATCGTTGACCATGAAATGAAGATAGTGGAATGCAATCAGCGCTTCGCAGAACTATTCGGGGATGAAACTCTCTCAATTTACAGGATCAGCCCAGGGCTTAAGGGAGCAAGTCTTCCCCGGATAATCCCTTTTTCAGATCTGTTCAAGAAGGTTCTCCAGACAAACAGAGATATTCGGCTTAACCATTACAGATACGAAGAAAAGCTCTTTGAAATAGTGCTCTTTTCCATTGAACCCCATGAGATCGTGGGTGCCGTCATTCTGGATGTGACAAGAAGAGAACTGCGAAGGGACAAGATCGCCCAGCGTGCAAACGAAGTGATTCAGAAAAACCTTTCCACCGTTCAGGAGATAGCCTGCAGGCTGGGTGAACACATGGCGGAAACTGAGATTCTTCTCCGCTCTATAGCAGAAGGCTACAGCGATGAAGGTACCCCTGAAACCAGCGAAGGAGTTCCTGAAGAATAATGGAGAACAACCTTTTCCTGGAAATTGATTTTGCCCAGAAAATGAAAAATGGTGAAAATATATGCGGAGACTGTTTCCTCTCGAAAAAGATCAAGGATTCGGAAAGGACAATATCAGTACTTTCTGACGGTCTGGGCAGCGGAGTTAAGGCCAATATACTTTCCTCCATGACAGCCACCATGGCCTTGAACTTTATCGCCAACAACATGGAAATACTCCACTCCGCCGAAGTTATGATGGATGCTCTTCCTGTCTGTCAGGTAAGAAAGATCAGCTACGCAACTTTTACAATCGTGGACAGCATCCTTGACGGTAGAACAAAAATAATCGAGATGGACAACCCCCCTTTCCTCCTGGTGAGAAATAACGCAATACTCAAGATTTCGGGAAAGGTCCTCGCATCGGCCAAATGGAAGGACCGCTCCATTACTGTAAGTGAATTCAACACCCTCCCAGATGACCGGATTATCGTCCTTTCTGACGGCATAACCCAGTCTGGAATGGGTAACTGGGCTACTCCCCTGGGCTGGAAACTGGAAGGATGCAGAGATTTTATTCTTAAGACAGTAGGTAAAAAAACTGATATATCGGCCAGAGAACTATCAAGATCCATACTCAATGAAGCCCTGGCCAAAGAAAGACATTCCAGCGCCGGAGATGACATGACATGTGCTGTTCTATACTTCCGTCATCCAAGAAAACTGACTCTCCTGACAGGACCGCCCTTTAAAAAAGAAGATGACCGAAAATATGCGCGCATACTCCAGGAATCTGAAGGATGGAAAATAATCTGCGGCGGAACAACAGCCCAGATAATTTCCCGCGAGCTTGGAAGGACTATCAAGACAGATCTGAAAACCGCAAGATCCGGATTACCCCCTCTTTCTTACATGGAAGGAATAGATCTTGTTACCGAAGGAATAATAACCCTTACCAGGACATTGGGAATCCTTGAAGGAAAAGATAATTGCAAACAAACTGGTTCCGCATCAAGATTGGCAAACATGTTTCTGGAAAGCGATATTATCGACTTCGTCGTAGGCAGCAGGATAAACGAAGCACACCAGGACCCTACACTCCCCGAAGAAATTGAGATCAGGAGAAATATCATAAAGAATATATCCAGGATCCTGGAGGAAAAGTACCTGAAAAAAGTCTCCATAAGTTTCATCTGATCAGTAATTGACACCAACCTGAGTTCATGGGAACTTTTTCAGCCTCCAGAATCCCTGGTCTTGCATCTAAATGTCAGCAATATTATTTTTACGAGAGCAAATTAAGAAAAAAGGAGATTATTTCTCCTTATTATGGGTTATCCACAATTTATCAGTTTGCCATTCTATCATGATATGCGTATAATCAGTTTACCTTTAAAGTAAAGGGCAGAACCGCCAAAAGACGGCGACGCAAAGCCACGGGACTAAAACGGATTTACGGCTAGGAGGTTTTACGAGAGTAAGACCTGTTTGGGATTAGTAGATTGTCAGTCAGGCCAGCCGGGCTACCTTTAAAGGCTTTTTTTATGCCTTTTACCCCCCCATATTCTCTTTTATCCCCTTTCAGGGAGAAATTTCACACCTGTCTTCAAGGCAGTCTTATAATAAGATCGTGTTTTTTAATCATGGATCCCTTCCATAAAAACCACCTTTACCATGAAAGAGAAAGCCTTTATGATTAGGCTCAAATGTTTTCTGATGGTGGAGGTAAAAATGATAAATATCACACACATAAAACAAGCTCAGGAACGGATCAGGGGCATGGTGCACAGGACTCCCTTAATAGGTTCGAAAACTTTCAGCCATATATGTAAAAACAAGATTTTTCTGAAACCAGAGAACTTTCAGAAGACAGGAGCCTTCAAGATAAGGGGAGCCCTTAATGTTGTCCTTAGCCTGGAACCCCCCAAAGGGAAAAGGGGAATTATCACTGCATCAAGCGGTAACCATGGACAGGCTGTGGCCCTTGCAGGTGCCATTTCCGGTTACCCGGCAACTGTGGTCATGCCGAAAAATGCTTCTGCAGCAAAAGTTGATGCAGTCCAAGGATATGGCGCCGAAATTATCTTCCACGGGACCAGTTCAATGGAACGTATAGACAGAGCAGAAGAAGTCTGTAGGGAAAAGGGCCTGACCTTCATTCATCCTTTCAATGACCCTCTTGTTATGGCAGGCCAGGGGACAATAGGCCTGGAGATACTGGAAGATATGCCCCAGGTGGAACAGGTTCTGGTTCCCATAGGCGGAGGTGGTTTGATATCGGGAATTGCAGTGGCTATAAAGGAAACCAGGCCTGATATCAAAATCATTGGAGTAGAACCCGAACAGAGCAACAGCATGTATCTATCGATCAGAAGTGGACAAAGGCGTGAACTTCAAAATATCGTCTCTATAGCAGATGGTCTGAAGACAACCATACCCGGAACCAACACCTTTCCCCTAGTCCGGAAATATGTACATGATATACTGCTAGTTTCAGAGGAAGAAATAAGAGCCGCCATGATGCTGCTTCTGGAAAGATGCAAACTCCTTGTCGAGCCATCGGGAGCAGTTACAGTAGCTGCCCTCCTTGCCCATAAGGTTGCTCCCATGGGCAGGAAAACTGTAGCCGTCCTTAGTGGAGGAAATATTGCCCTGAGGGATCTTGCCAGCTTTATTTCAGAAAACCCATAAGAAAAGAGAGGTTTCTGTTTTGGATATATTAATTTTCATAGCTTTTCTCCTTCTTGGGATCACCCTGGGACGGTCTGGAAAACTTCCAGTAACCATAACTGTATACCTGGACAGAATCCTGATGTTTGTCATATATGGACTTCTTCTCTTTGTAGGACTGGAAGTAGGTACATACCGAGGAGTTCTTTCTAATATTGGTATTATTGGGTTTAAAGCTGTTTTACTTTCCATGGGTACTATTGCGGGAAGCGGAACTTTATGCCTCCTTATCTTGAAAAAAGGGTAATAATATGTCCATTACACCGTTTATACTGTTAATCACAGGAGTCGTAATTGGCATTTCCGGTATAGTACCTGGAGAGTTACTGGATACGACAAACAGCCTGATAAAAGGATTTGTGATCCTGCTCTGTTTTGTTATAGGAATGGACATGGGAAAAGATCAGAAACTATGGGCCAATATTCGCAACATGGGACACAAAGCCTTTCTCATTCCAATAGTTTCAGTCATCGGAAGTCTTATGGGAGGAATAATTACTGGTATTCTGGTGGGACTACCTCCTGGAGTTTCTGCTGCCGCATCTGTTGGTAGCGGCTATTATAGTCTTACTACAATTATGCTCAAACAGCTTGCCGGCCCGGAGGCTGCAACAATAGCTTTTATTTCCAATTTACTCAGGGAACTCCTGGTGATGACTGCCATGCCTCTTTTCGTGGCTGTCTTCGGAAAGAACGGTGCAATAGGTATTGCCGGAGCAACCGCAATGGATACAGCACTTCCCTTTATCATCAAAAGTACCGGGAAACAGATGGCCATAGCCGCCTTTGTTTCCGGAGTACTTATTACAGTAGCCATGCCAGTGTTGGTTCCACTCTGTTATAAACTTTTCTAGATCCTTCCAGCATCTTGTGGGAAGGATCATTTTTACTCGTTCTCTACGCTGATCTCATCAAAGATGGCTACTCCACCTGTTCCCCAGGTGCGGAGACAGGCAGAACAGCGAATGGGAAACCATACAAGACAACCTGGGCTTTTCATGAATGGCTTGATATAGAAGGGCTTTACAAATAAACTATGAAAAGCCCTTCTATAAGAACAGAAGGCAGATCTTGAGGTGAGATAATTGGAGATAATGCATACTGGCGGTCCTATTATGTGGATAATAGCCTTTCTCTCAGTACTTGCTGCAACCATAGTTCTGGAGAGGCTTTTTTTCTTTACAAAAGCAACCGTAAATCCGGAAAAGATCGAACTCAATCTATGTGAGGCCATCTATAACAACGATGCAGAACAGGCCACACATATAGTTAATGGGGGGACCACTTCCCTTCACAGACTTTTCAGGGCTGGGATCACCCACTGGAAAGTAGATCATGAGGCAATGAAAATGCTTTTGGAACAGGAAGTACGAAGAGAGATCTTTCGATGGGAAAAGGGACTCAACCTCCTTGCTACAATAGCCAGGGTAACTCCCCTTCTGGGTCTTCTTGGAACAGTTCTGGGCATGATAGAAATATTCAAAAAGCTTACGGGAGCCTCGGAAGCTCCAATGGTAGCCCTGGCGGGAGGGATCTGGAAAGCCCTTTTTACTACCGTTGCAGGTCTTTCCGTTGCTGTCCCCGTTATACTGTGTTATACGTTTCTCAGCTCAAAGGTGGATAATCAGGAAGAAACCCTCAATCGCGGTACAGACTTTCTGCTCAGGGAACATATTCTGAGATCCGGACATCTACAGTCAGAAACAGATCCTGCCATAGAGGCAGCAGGAAAATGAGAAGCTCACGAAGGAGAGCTTTTCCTGATATCGAACTCACCCCTCTTATAGATGTCCTCTTCATTCTTATAATATTTTTTGTTGTCACCACTTCTTTTGTTCGAAGCCAGCTTGTGATAGACCTCCCTTCGGGAAAAGGAACATCAATTACAGGTTCTCCTGTAGTGATCTCTGTTGACCCTGAAGGTAATTTTGCCTTTGAAAACGCCCCAATGACACGTGAAGAAGCTTTATCTCTGGCTGAAGAATCAAGCAGAAATAATAAAGATATCCTCATCGCAGGAGACAATAAAACCCCCTATGGAACCATTGCTTCTCTTCTTGACGATATCAGGGCAAGAGGTGTAGATAAGGTCAGCCTGGCCCTGGGAGGTAACACATCACCTTGAAAAGAATAGTGCTTGCTCTTCTGATAAGTATCCTGCTTCATGCAACAGTACTCTACTTTTTAGGCCTGCATTCTTTTTCCAAACCGGAGCCCACTGGCGGGAAGTCCACAACTATAGCGCTGGTAAACCTTCAGAACTCCAGGACTCTGTCAGTTTCCCTACCCGCACAAGCCTATCAGATGTCGAAAAAGGACTTTTTTGACACCGCAGTAAACCTGGAACCAGTTCCAGAAACAAAAACAGTTGACACATACAAGGATATTAACACCGTTCCTCCCTTGAAAAAGCCCATTAACAAACAGGAACCGGTAAAAGAAAAAGTTCCTCAGAAACCTGAACAGGAGCAACAGAAGGAACAGCCTGAAGATCTTTCTCCGGCAAATTCTCAAGTCAGGAAAATCCCTGCTGAAAGCTTTGATTCCAAGGCAAAAGTTCCGGAAAATAAAATTCAGGGGGAAATTACCGAGTCTTTGGGCAGCCATGATAAGAAACAGGAAAAACTGATCCTGCCCCTGGTCCTGGATGCAGAAAAAGCGGGAGTGATAAGGAGGGTAAAACCTTCCTATCCTCGAGCATCAAGGTTAAGAAAGGAAGAAGGAGAGGTTGTTTTACTTCTTGAGATCGAAAAGGGACAGGTAGTTGAGGTGACAGTTGAGAGCTCCAGCAGCTATCCAAGACTGGATAGCTCGGCAGTCGACGCCGTCAGGAAATGGACTTTCAATTATCCATCAAAGGCGAAAGTAAGAATACCCGTTATCTTCAGGCTTGAAGATCAGTAACTATATTTCTGAGCCCCCTGAGCATGTCATAAATGCAGGAATAGCTCTGATTCCTGGACCCCTGTGAAAGATGCCATTGCCGGGAATTACCTCTATTGCTTATTTCCAGTAAGGGGACCCCGGAAAGATCTTCCTCAGTTACAGAATATCCTTCTTTTTCCAGAGCTTTTCTTGTCCATAATCCAGTAAGGCCAGCCCCTTTAAGGACGATCTGTTTATTCTGATCTCCATAGAAGGGGTAACTTCCCGTTACCGGATCAAAGATCAATGGATCTGAAGAAAAGATCTCTACGATCTTTCCTGATAAAACCAGATCCTCCGGTGCTCCATCCCGGATAGTTCCTGACGGTTCAAAAAGCCACAGTCTATCGGCGTACTGGAGTGCAAGGGGGATATCGTGCAAAGCCATAACCACGGCCTTATTCTGTTTCCGGGCCAGTTCCCTCATGATACGTACAACCTCCACCTTTCTCAAAAGGTCGAGAAAGGAAGTAGGTTCATCCAGAAGGATCAATTCAGGCTCCTGGGCAAGGGCACGGGCTATCATAACTTTCTGGCGCTCCCCGTCGCTTAATTCATTGATCTTTCTTTCCGCAAGGTGCTCTCCCCGAACCAACTGAAGGGACTCTGCAATTATCCGGTGATCTTTTCCTGTGAGGGAGCCCTTCCAGTCAGTGTGAGAGAATCGGCCAAGAGCGATCATGTCGAAAACGTTGAATCCTTCCATTTCTATTTTTTCAGTAAGGACAAGTCCCTGTATCCTGGCCATTTCGAGAGATGATATGGAACTGATATCCCTTTCCTTCAGGATCACTCTTCCGCCGAGGGGAACATGCAGGCCGGCAAGGGTCCGGAGAAGGGTGGACTTCCCCACTCCATTAGGTCCTACGAGACATACAAGCTCTCCCCTGAAAATCTCAAGTTTCAGGCCGGTGGCAATGATCATCTGTGCCTTCGATCCTTTTTTATAACCGATGTTCAGATCTTCTGTTCTGAGAAGCAGCTCTTTTTTCATGTCAGGACCTTCCCACATGCTGGTACCTTGTTATAACCCATATCACAACTGGAGCACCAATGAGGGAGGTCACGGCATTAAGGGGAAGGACTACTCCCTGACCGGGTAAATGGGCTATCAGGTCTGACAGGAGAGCCACTATCGACCCAAGGAGAATGCACATAGGGATAAGAACTCTATGGTCGCCGGTCCGGGCTATGTTTCTGCCAAGATGGGGGACTGCTATTCCGAGGAATGCCACGGGACCGCAGAATGCAGTAACAGTAGCAGCCAGAAGGGCTGTTAAAAGGATGATTGAATACTTCACTTTTCTGACAGCCACTCCCATGCTTGAAGCATAAGTTTCACCCATAAGCAATACATTGAGATCCTTTCCCAACGGAAAGGTCAGTGCCAGGGAAATTGCAACAATGGGGATCATGACCTTCAATTCCTTCCATGAAACAGTGGAAAAACTTCCAAAGGTCCACGCAAGAAATGACTGTACCCTTTCCGCCATGCTGAAGTGAATAAGGACACTTACAAGGGCGCTTACAGCATAACCTAACATAATCCCTATAAGGAGCAGGACTGTTTTGCTGGCTATTTTTCTTGCCAGGACTAATACGAACATGATCACCAGAGCTGAGCCTATAGTGGCAGAGATAACCATGCCCATCTCAGCCAGAAGGCCAAGACCTGAAAGAAAAGAACTGAATCCTGCTATTCCCGAAAGGAGTATAACCAGGGCTACACCCAGACTAGCGCCGGCATTTATTCCAAGGACAAATGGGCCGGCAAGGGGATTAAGGAAAAGGGTCTGCATGAGCAGACCTCCAATGCCCAGAGCACTCCCGGCCAGCATAGCTGCGAGGATCCGGGGAAGCCTCAGGTTAAGAACTATGTCAGTCCAGACAGGGTTATTCCTTCCTCCACCTGTAAGTATAATAAAAACTTCTTTTGATGGTATTCTTACTGATCCATGAGAAAGCCCCAGAATAAACAGAAAAAGCATGACAATGCTAAATCCAGTGAAAAGGAATTTCATTCTTCTATTTTTTTTTGCACTAGACATACTGATATTATCCTGAGCCATTTGGCCTGACCTTTCTAAAAATACTGTTAATCCAGCTTTTTATAATACATCAATTTATGTTCGGGAAAGAGTTGGGGATGCAGAATCGCGAGCAGATCCTCCAGTATTTCCTCTGGATGCAATACTCCCCGCTGGTGATAGTCATTTCCGCCTCCAGAATCCACTCTTTTATTATGATTGTATATTTCTCCGATCCTGAAGGGCCTGAACAACCCGTACCTGTCATCCACTCCCTTGAGTTCCTCCAGGGTTTCACATCCTCCAGGATTCAGCCATACATCTGCATTTGAAGCATTCATAAGAACCGTTTCAAGATCCAGGGCAAGGCTCCCTTCTGAAGGGTCGCCAGACCATGGATAATCCCCTCCAGCATCTCTGAAAAGCTGTGCTACCCAGTTGCCGCCTCCAGGCACATACCAGACTCCGTTATAAGCCAGATTTGAGAAGACAACAGGTTTTTTATCCATAGATCTCCCCATAGAAACAAGTTCATTATATCTTTGACTTACTCTATGGAAGATCTTTTCTGCTTCGGAAGTTTTATCAAAGAAGAATGAAAGGAACTTTATCCACTCTGCTCTTCCGAGGGGAGAATTTTCAAGATACTCACTCATAAGGACCACTTTAAGGCCCATTCTCTGCAACTGGTGCAGAACATCTCTCTCCGAAGAAGAATAGGAATAGGCAAAGATCACCTCGGGAGAGAGCTCGAGCAGCTTTTCCAGGTCAAGATCGGCCCCGGAACCGATCTCAGGAAGCTCTTCCACGGAGGGAGACGGGGCGTAGACATATCTTTTACCACCCTGACCGATAAGCGTAGCAAGAACACCCAGTTCTTTCATAAAGACAAGGTTGACAGTAGTGGTGGAAACGCAGCTTTGAAGAGGTATTTCTATGATATTTTCTTTCCTGAAACCATCAGGAGGAGTCTTTCCCCTTTCCAGCAGTACATACTGGATCGCCTCCGTGGCGGCCGGCCATGGTTCGTAAGCAGTAAGAATAATGTAACCTTCGTGATATTCCACATCAAAGCCCAGTGCATGGTCAATGGAGAGCCGGCCCTCCAGAGAAAGGGCCGGACTGTCAATAGTTAAAAACAGGCAGACAAGAACCAGGACATTAAGGATCAGATGCTTTTTAATGGCTTTCAAAAAATGACATTCCTTTCGGAAAAGGCTCTTTAAGTTCTTTGCACCTTAATTTCAGAATTTATATTTCCAGGTAACATAATATCTTGCTTCCT
This sequence comes from Acetomicrobium hydrogeniformans, assembly GCA_016841745.1. Lineage (GTDB taxonomy): Bacteria > Synergistota > Synergistia > Synergistales > JAFGMB01 > JAENYO01. Next base: position 261,628 of record JAENYO010000002.1, on the reverse strand, counting down.
GGCCGTAATACCGGGTGGTAGTCCCCCAACTGGTATAATCCTGCAGGTAATACTCCTCATCCAGGATGTTGTAGCCCGAAAGGATGAAGGTACCGGCATCTGTCTCCCATTGCAGCAATGCATCCACCGTAACAACATCTTCCTGGGAAAGGTATCCTATCCCTTCCCTTTCGTCTTCCCTGTCTCCCAGATAATTCAACTGCAGTTTCCCGGAGAATGGTCCTTTCTTATAAGCCAGGGCCGCATTTAAATCCCACTCTGGAGTACCGCCTTTCAGCCAGGAACTTTCAGAAGTTTCCTTTTCTTCTGCCTCCATCCATGTGAGGCCAAGGGCAAACTCCCAGAGAGGAGAGATCTTCCAGTTCCTCGATGATTCTATTCCCCAGGACCTGAACTCTGCAAGGTTAACGTATTGGGAGTAATCCGGAAGAATATCTATCTTGTTATCCATTTCAAGGTAAAAAAGTCCCACATTCCAGCTGCCCTTTTCATTCCTTCCCTTGCATCCCATTTCGTAACTCCAGCCGTCTTCAGGTTCGAGAGATAAATTAGGCTCCGTTGCGATCCAGTTGTCGAAATAGGAAAGTTCATATAGACTCGGCATGGCGAAAAAACGGCCTGCCGAGAGATACCAGAGGCTTCCGGCGGTGGTCTGATAACTGAAAGAGATGTGCGGTATCAGCTCTTCATAATCATCTGCATCGTTCTGATCCCAGTTCTCGTATCTGAGGCCAAGGTCCATGACCAGATCTCCAACAGGAATTGATACTTCCACGAAGGGTGCGTAATTAGTTCTTGATCTGTCATAGTTTATAAACCATGCATCAAGGTCGTAGGTCATTTCCTCGTTCCTGTAGGCTATCCCCCAGGATATCAACGCTTCTTTCCAGAAGGTATTACGGGAATATTCCGCTCCCCAGGCCTGATCATCCACATTGGTCCAGCTTCCGTACTGAAAGATATCCTGTTCCTGATCATCAAGATAGAAAAGGAACCGGTTGCAGCCGTCCTGGTATTTAAGGATGTAACGGGAGAAGTCATTCTCCTGTTCTTCGGGATCGTTACCATAAGTCCATTCTGAAGAATAACTACCCCATGCGGCAGAAAGATCCCAGGGACCGCTATTTAGAGAAAAACCTCCTGAGTCATTTTCATAGCCAAGATTTTTGTTTTCAAATTCACCAGCTGCACCAGAATAGGAAAGCAGAGGAGATTCCCCCTCTTCCTTATGGGAATACCAGACATTGGCATTAAACTTCTCGCCAGCTATTGAAACCTGCAGAGAACCCCTTTTCCAGTCATTACTTCCCCCTTCTGTAATTACACTGGCCTGGGTCTGGTCGGATTTTCTTGTAACTATATTTATTACACCAGCAGCAGCCATCGACCCGTAAACAGATGATCCCGCTCCCTTTACAACTTCGATACGTTCAATGTTCTCTATCGGGAGAGACCTGAGATCAACCGCAGCTGCACCAGCCACGTGGCTTGTCCTGTAATAGGGGATCCCATCAACGAGGATAAGCATTTCCGTTGTTAATCCACGCATCTCTATGAATTCTCCCTGTGTGTTTCCAGCACGGCTTCTGGTAGAAACACCGGGAACCTGCGAAAGGAGTTCACTTAATCTGGATGCCCCGCTCTTTTCAATGGTGTCCCTGTCGATGACATATGTCGCTGTGGGAATTTCGGCAAGATCTGTATATATCCTCGAGCCGGTAACCACTTCCTTTTCAACAGTAACTACTTCCTCTGCCAGAACTGAAGAAACACTTCCTGTTCCTGTAACTATGGAAATCATCAGGATGCCGAACAAAAACTTTCTCAACACATTCACTCCTCCTTGGAAATAAGAAAATTACAAACAGGAAGGGCTATTGATGCTACCTGAATAAAGAAAAGGCAGACCTCACCGGGTCTGCCTTTCAAGTAACAAAAAAGCACTTTCCAACCCTCGTGAAAAGTTTCTTGCACGTTAACAGATAAGTATCCGGACTCGGATTCATCCTCCACACTCGCCTTCCCAGGTTTCTTCCCAGTGGCAATTTGAGCGCTTTGTCATCCTTACCGTAGCGGGGCTGTGCCGGATTTTCACCGGCTTCCTTATCCTGCTACCATAAAATATTCGATTGGATCATTCCTGAATTTTCAAAATTTCAGAAAGATCAATGTTCAGTGTAGCGATAATTCGATTTTCGTCAAGCACGTCTTATAAATGAAAAACAGGAAGCAAGACCTATTGTCTACGGAGAACCTTCCCTGCCCTTACTTCTGTGGGAACTCCTTCTCTGATAACCCTTCTGCCATTAATAAACATCTCGTCTATTCCTTCAGAATAATTTTCGGGGTGGGCAAAATCGGCATTGTCCTTTATAGACTCCGGATCAAACAGTATGAGGTCGGCATCCATACCTTCCTTGATAAAGCCCTTGGTAAATAGTCCTGCCCTTGTGGCCGGGAAACCGGACATTTTCCAGACAGCATCCTCCAGGGATAGAAGTTTATCTTCTTGTACATATTTACTCAGAATCCGGGAGAAGGTACCATTGGTCCGAGGATGGCATTTCGCCCCTGGAGTCGAAGTTACTGAATCGGAACCTATCATGGTAAGGGGATGGGAAAGGACCGAAACCACGTCCTTTTCACACAGTTCAAAGAAACAACAGGTATCACTTCCTCTGTTTCTTGAAATTATCTCAAGGGCAGTTTCTACAGGCCTGAGCCCCATTATTTTCGATGCTTCCCGCAGTGTTTTTCCTTCAATCCAGGGAGTCCGGGGAGTATCAAGGATTAGGATATTCTCGGGCCCATTGCAGTTACGAATGATGCTTTCCACTTGTCCACCCGAAAGGATCTCCTGCACTATTTTATCCCTGTTGTCTGCGTTTTCCAGTAAGCGTACAATGCCGTCAATTCCATCCGCCTGAACCCAGGGAGGAAGAATGGCCCTCAGGGTGGTACTTGTAGCAATGTATGGATACATATCGGCAGTGATATCAAGACCTCGGCCGCGGGCATCCTCAATCATATCAAGAGCTTTGTCCACCAATCCCCAGTTAGACCTGCCACAAACCTTCAAATGGTGTATCTGGACCGGGATCTTTACATGCTCGGACAATTTTATCGTTTCGGCTACTGAATCAAGTATTCCAGAGGATTCGTTTCTAATATGGGAAAGGTAAAGTCCCCTGTAATCCTTCAGGGGAGTCGCCACTTCCATAAGCTCTTCCGGGGTTGTATAGACCCCGGGGGGATAGATCAGCCCGCTGCTCATTCCAAAGGCACCTTCTTCCATGGAATGGCGAAGCAGGGCCTTCATCTCATGTAACTCTGCATCAGAAGGGGTCCGGTTTTCGAAACCCATTACATTAAGCCTTATAGTTCCATGGCCGACAAAGGAAAAAACGTTAACACCAGGCCGTAACGACTCAAGGGTGGAAAGCCATTCCCCAAAGGTTCTCCATGACCAGAGAGGATCAGTTCCTCCCTGGATAAAACCCGAATAACTGTCAAGGAGAGGGATCTTGTCCGGGAATATGGGTGCGGGGCTTATGCCGCACTGTCCTATGGCGATCGTGGTCACTCCCTGAAGAACTTTGGAGAGAAGGCATGGATCTGAAAAAAAACTGAAATCGCAGTGGGTATGTATATCAATAAAACCAGGGGAAAGGATCCTGCCATGGGCATTAATGGTTTCAACAGTCCGGTAATCCCTTAAATTTCCTACAAAGGCTATTCTGCCGTTCTGTATTCCCAGATCTCCGTAAAACCAGGGTGTACAGGCACCATCCACTATTCTGGCATTTTTTATGACGGTATCGAACAGGAAAGATCTACGCATGGATTGTCTCCCTTCAATGACGGCCGAGATCAGGGACCTGAAAATTGATAAAATCAGATATCACTCCAAGACTATAGGGAGTAATGGTTACTGTCAATCGCCAGGGAATCTGCTGGATGACAAGATAGAAAAAAGGTGCCTGAAAGGGATTTTACTGCTCTCTTTTCAATAAAGTTTTATTCCATTCAAGTTTCAGGCGGCTGGCATAAAGGCCTGTAAAAATAAGCAGTGCACCTGCAGTCTGCTGCAGACCAAAGGGTTCTCCAAGGAAGAAACAGCCTGTAAGGATCGAAAAAACAGGGGGAAGATTGTTATAGATAGCTGTCCTGGTACTTCCAAGTCTCTTTATACCCCAGCTCCAGATAATGTTTCCGACACAAAGTGCGAAGGTTCCCGAGTAGAGGGCGCTGGCCCAGGCAGAAAGAGGGATGGATGACCAGTCAAGATGGATAAGTTCTTTATACGAAAGGCCAAGAAAAATAACACATGCTGAACTGATGATCCATGCAGTTACCTGGTGAAGGGAATATTTCTGAAGAAGGGGCCTGGAATAGACCATGTAAAAAGCGAAGGATATCTGGGCGCCAATTATAAGGATCACCCCAAGAAAGTCCCTGCTTTTCAGGCTGATCCCATTGCCTGAACCGGCTACGATAAATGCAACTCCCACCACTGAAAACAAAATACCCAGGAGAGTGGCAGGACGGATTCTTTCACCCATTTTAAACCAGCTTATGGCCGCCACACTTATTGGAACCAGGCTGAGGATCAGAGAAGCGTTTCCCGCGGTGGTCATCTTTACTCCGTAGGCAAAACATACCTGAAAAATGGTAAATCCAAGAAAACCTATTATGAGAAGTTTCTTTCTATCCTGAGGTTCAACTTTTTTCCCTGTATTGTATTTCCATACAAGGAACAAGGAAAGAAGAAGGGCAAAGAACAGGCGGACCATGTTATAGGTACTCGGAGGAAAATACTGAAGACCCATCTTCATTATAGGAGGGTTAATACCCCAGATAAAACCGTTAACAACAAGCACAAGATCTACATAAGAAAAACTGCCCTTCTGGTCCATAACAAAATTCCCCCGCAAAAGTAAAAAATAAAATGGGGGCCCCATCCCGCTGAAAGGGGTGGGACCCATCTATTGAGGTGCAAGCATGCCATTGTATGGCATGCTCAGAAGATCCTTATATGCTGATTATTTTACAAAGTTCCAGAGAGCTTATCATGGTTAGCATGTTTGTAAACAACAGCATGCAAATACCTCATACCTTACAGGGACAACTTTAAAAACCCGGAACCGAAAGGATCCGGGTTTAAGTATAAAACAACTGTGTTTTTACTGTTGGGCGGTTTCAGCCTTGTTTAGGCTTTCAAGATATTGATTGAAATGCCAGTCAGCCATCTCATTTCGAATTTTCTGCATTTTTCCGTGAAGTTCCCTTAGAAGGTCAATGTCAGGCTTTTCTTCCAGCATTTCCCTTCTCATATCCAGTTGGAGTTTCTGTATTTCAGTCATTTTATCACTTATTTCCCTGGGAAACCTTGAATTATTCCATCCTCTTCCACGATTGGAAGATCCACGCCAATGTCCTTCTGGCCTCATGTGATGATCCTCATCTCTCTGGGGACCATACATTCCGGGACCTCCCTGCCCCATAAATGGAAGGGACCCGCCTCCTGGACAGCTGTTTTCGCCGTGACCTTTATTCCACATGTACCCATGGGCAAATGCTGCGCCCGCGGCAAGCACTAAAGCTACCAGAGCAATCGCTACTATATATCTCTTCATCTCTCATTACCTCCCGGTTATAAACTTACTGACCATACTGTAATCCTTTTTACAATATTTTCCTTCTGCATAAAATACGATTCGGGGGTACGTATTTTTACGTAAAAAAAGATCGGAAAGGCAATCTTCCCGATCTTTGCACGTTACTATTAGCAATGGCTGTGGCAGGAACTACTGGCTGGATTCTTTCATAATGGAAACTCCGGCACTTGCTCCTATCCTGTCCGCACCTGCTTCTATCATGGCAAGTGCCTGACTGAGGGTCCTAATGCCTCCGGCAGCCTTTATCTTTGCTTTATCTCCAACGGTTTCTTTCATAAGCCTTACATCTTCCAATGTAGCACCGCCGGAACTGAAACCTGTGGATGTCTTCACATAATGAGCCCCTGATTCCACAGCTATCTCACACGCTTTTTTCTTTTCATCATCGGTCAGAAGACAGCATTCTATGATCACTTTGACGGTAGCCCACTCGCCAACTGTTTGAACCAGTGATCTTACATCCTTCCTGACAAGTCTGAGATTTCCCTCCTTGAGAGCACCGATATTCATTACCATATCGATCTCGGATGCGCCCTTCTCTATAGCTTTCATAGCTTCAAAAGCCTTAACTTCCGACATATTGGCACCCAGGGGAAATCCGACGACAATACATGTTCTGACACCAGAACCCTTGAGCTCTTCCTTGACCAGCTCCGTATGGCAGGGGTTAACACATACCGAAGCAAATTTATATTCCCTGGCCTCCAGACAGAGTTTCTTTACCTGTTCCTCAGTTGCATCCGGCTTTAGAAGGGTATGATCGATATACTGATTGATCTTCATGGCTTATCTGCTCCTTTTACTGGAATCTTTCTTCCGAATTCTTATCCACTATTCCCTTGATCAGAATATCAGGATCTACTTTTTCCGGAACGATACAAAATGCCTCCCGGATAATGGGCAAAGTTTCTTTCATTCTTTTTTCATCATTGGCATAGACCGTTGCAAGACATTCATTTTTCGTTACATGGTCTCCGATCTTTTTGTGCAGAACCATACCAACCATCAGATCTATGCTACTCTCCTTTGTTTCTCTTCCAGCTCCGAGGATCAGGGAAGCTTTTCCTATGAGATCTGCCCTGATCCGTTTAACGTAACCTGACGTTACTGCTGGAAGATCTTTTATTAAACGGGCACTCGGGAAAAGGGAAGGATCATCCACTGGAGCTGGCTCTCCTCCCTGGGCCTTTACAAATTCTTTGAGTTTTGCAAGCCCCTTTCCGGAAGATATGATCTCCTCCAGTACAGACCATGCTTCATCTATCTTCGAAGTAAGTCCTCCGAGGACCAGCATGTGCGAACCAAGGGTCATACAAAGCCGGGTAAGATCAGAAGGACCATTTCCCCGCAGCGTCTCAATGGCTTCCCTGACTTCAAGTATATTGCCAATCGCAAAACCCAGGGGCTGGTCCATATCTGTCACCACAGCCACGGTTTCCCTACCCACGTTACAACCTATATCAACCATCTCCCGGGCAAGGGCAAAGGAACTATCCAGCTCCTTCATAAAGGCTCCGCTTCCGGTCTTGACATCAAGGACAATTGCATCGGCTCCTCCTGCGATCTTTTTGCTCATTATGCTGCTGGCTATTAAGGAAAGATTATCTACTGTTGCGGTAACATCCCTGAGTGCATAGAGTTTTTTGTCCGCCGGAGCAAGATCGGAGGTCTGTCCGCCAATTGCTATTCCATGTTCCCTTACATTATCAAGAAATTTTTCAGGAGTCATGGTCACAGTAAAACCGGGGAAAGATTCAAGCTTATCTATTGTGCCGCCCGTATGACCAAGACCGCGGCCGGACATTTTTGCCACCGGTACTCCTGCTGCAGCCACCATTGCTGCCAGGACGAGGGATGTCTTGTCCCCTACTCCTCCAGTGCTGTGCTTATCAACCTTTTTACCGTCTATAGAGGCAAGCTCCATAACCTGGCCGCTGTTTACCATGGCCATGGTGAGGTCAGCTGTTTCCCTTTTGTTCATCCCCCTGAAGTAAATGGCCATCATCAGGGCAGAGACCTGGTAATCTGGTATATCTCCCTTTGTATAACCCTGGATAAAGAAATTTATTTCCTCTCTGGAGAGTTCTCCACCCTCTCTCTTTTTCATTATGACGTCATACATTCTCATAACCGGAAACCTCAGCTTTCATCCTTGATATAGGGAATACCATCTGAAGCAGGTGCGACGGCTCTTCCCACAAATCCCATAAGAATAACCAGGGTTAGAATATAGGGAGCCATGGAAAGGAACTCCTGTGGGACCCTGAGACCTGTTCCACCGATAAATATGGTCATAGCCTGGGCACAGCCGAAAATAAGGCAGGCAACCATTGCACCATGAGGCTTCCATTTACCGAAGATCATGGCAGCAAGGGCAATAAAACCCTGGCCGGAGATGAGGGTCTGGAAAAAATTGGAAGCCACCGCCAGGCTCATGGAAGCTCCCCCAAAACCTGCAAAGACTCCAGAGAGAATAACACAGAGATATCGGATCCTGGAAACATTCACTCCCAGCGTATCTGCCGCCTTTGGATGTTCTCCCACTGCTCTTATACGTAGCCCCAGCTTAGTCCTGTAGAGAAGGAACCAGATAAGGAGAACGAGGGTAAAGGCCATAAATACTGAAATATCCTGGTTAAGAACCTGCCTGACAAAAGTCCCCTCAGGAAGCATGTTATTGAAATACTTCGGCATCTTCATCTCTATGGGAAGGTTATAGGTCATGGTAGCGCCATCAAAGAATTTGCGGCTCAGGAAAAGGGCCAGACCCGGACCAAGGAAGTTTATGGCTATCCCCGAAACAACCTGGTTTGCTGCAAAGGTAACACATGCCAGAGCATGGAGAAATCCGAGGAATCCTGAGGCAAGACCCCCAGCCAGGAATCCAAGCCAGGGATTGCCGGAAAAATAGCCTACTGTTGCCGCTGCAAAAGCACCGAAGGTCATCATGCCTTCAAGGCCAATGTTCACAACACCGGAATTTTCCGACATAACCCCGCCAAGGGAAGTAAAAAGGAGCGGCGTAGCATACATAAGGGTGGTTCCAAGGATAAAACCGAGGGAATTAAGCATCGCCATCACCTTTCCTCTTCTCTCGCCATCTTATGATCATTCTGATAAGCCTGGGAATGGCAATAAAAAATACAATTGTTCCTATCATTATGTTGATTATTTCCATGGGGGCCCTGACAGGGGGAGACTGGATCCTGGCCCCTCCGAATTTAAGAGCTCCGAAGAGCAGTCCGGCAAAAAGACATCCGAAGGCTGAATTGTTTCCGATGAGGGCAATGGCTATGCCGTCGAAGCCGTATCCCTCCATTGCCGCAAGGGTCGAAATATTTCTGGCCACTCCCATTACCTGGAGAGCACCCGCAGCACCTCCAAGCATCCCTGCAATGAACATGGAAAGGACTATGCTCTTTTTTACATTTATACCGCCGAACTCTGCCGCATCCTTATTGAAACCCACTGCCCGCAACCGATATCCCAGGGTGGTCCTGTTAAGGATATACCAGACAAGGATAACGAGAAGAACTGCCACCAGGAAACCTGAATTAAGAGGAGTCTTGAAGATATCCCTCAAAATTGGATGTGCTCCAAACCAGGTCCTTCCAACTTCGGAAAACTTCCAGTTTTTAAAAAGTGTTATACACGCTGAATCCTGGATATCACAGGAAATGTTCGTCCTTCGTGCAAAACCGGGCATCCCTACAACATAGTTGTGGCCGTAAAGGGCTATCCAGTTAAGCATTATTGTGGAAATAACTTCATGTATCCCGAACCGGGCCTTCAGGTAACCAGCTATGGACCCCCAGCATCCACCTGCGAAAGCACCACCTACGAAAACAAGGGGGATGTGAATAAGGGGCGGCAGATGAAGGTAATATCCAAAAAGCGCAGCTACAGTAGAACCCACGATGAACTGACCCTCAGCACCGATGTTAAATAACCCCGTTCGAAAGGCAAAAGCTACCGAAAGTCCCGTGATGATAAGGGGTGTGGCCTTTATGACCGACCAGGCCATGTTCTTGGGTTTTCCGAAAACACCCTCTATCATTACCATGTAAACCTGGACAGGGTTGTACCCTGCCAGAAGAAGGATGGCACCACCCATGATAAAGGCTATTACTATGGAAAAGATGGTAACCCCTATGGTTCCGCTGAACAGGCGTTTTATGAATTTACCCATTTTCCTGACCTCCGCCTGCCATCATCAGTCCAAGGGTATTTTCATCCGCATCAACTGCATTTACTATCCCCACTATCTTACCTTCATAGATAACAGCTATCCTGTCTGAAAGGTCCATTATTTCATCCAGTTCCAGCGAAACCAGTAAAACGGCCTTATCTTTATCCCTCTGGGCCACCAGCGAACTGTGAACATACTCTATGGCACCAACATCAAGACCACGGGTCGGCTGGGATGCTATGAGAAGATCCGGATCATTGGAAACTTCCCTGGCTATTATTACTTTCTGCTGGTTACCTCCGGAAAGGGTCCCGGCCCTGACAGTTCCATCAGGCGGACTTATCTGGAAGGTATCTATCAATTTCCCTGCGTAATCCCGTATAGCCTGAAAATTAAGAACCCCTCTACTGGAGAAGGGTTTTCTGTCAAAGTTTTCGAGGATAATATTTTCCTCCACGGTAAAATCACTCACCAATCCCCTTTTCTGTCTGTCTTCGGGGATGGTGCAGACCTTACTATCGATTATGTCCCTTGGATCCCTGTTAGTGACATCTCTCTCATGGACGAAGATACCCCCTGATTCCACCCTGCGGAGCCCGGTGAGGGCTTCCACCAGTTCTTTCTGCCCGTTACCGTCCACCCCTGCCAATCCAAGGATCTCACCCTTTCTTACCTCCAGGGAAAGCCCGTCAACAGCCTTAAGGTTTCTGTTATCCCTCACCACGAGATCTTTTACCTGCAGGATAGCTTCTCCAGGGATACGGGCTTCTTTTTTTACATAGAAACTTACAGAACGGCCCACCATCATGGAAGCAAGTTCCTGCTCTGTGGTCTTCTCAACTTCCACAGTATCGATCCTTTTCCCCCTCCTGATAATGGTGCAGTAATCAGCGGCCTGTTTGATCTCCCTGAGTTTATGGGTGATAAGGATAACCGTTTTCCCCTGGAAGGTTAAATTGCGAATGATGGTTATGAACTCCCTTATTTCCTGGGGTGTCAGAACTGCAGTGGGCTCATCGAGAATAAGAATATCTGCATTCCGGTAAAGGGCTTTAAGGATCTCCACTCTCTGCTGCATCCCGACAGAAATATCCTCGATCTTCTGATCCGGATCTACATACAAATCATATTGTTCGGAAATGGCTTTGACTTCCTCGGCTGCTTTCTGAATATCGAGGACACCGAAGGGGCCCGAAGTTTCCTTTCCCAGTATGATGTTCTGAGTCACAGTAAAGGGAGGGATAAGCATGAAATGCTGATGGACCATGCCTATTCCACGGGAAATGGCTATATTCGGATTTGTGACCTCTACCTTATCGCCCTTGATAAAGATCTCTCCGCTGTTAGGCTGATAAAGTCCGTAAAGGACGTTCATCAGTGTCGTCTTGCCGGCACCGTTCTCTCCAAGAAGGGCATGGACCTCGCCTTTATGTACAGTAAGATCTATGTGGTCATTGGCCACAAGGCTTCCAAACTTCTTGACGATGCCCCGCATTTCAACGGTTGTATGAGTAAAATCAACATCAGCCAAGGGAGTACCCCCCCACTCCAAAAATGTAAAGAGGGACAGTTCTGCCTGAATTGAACTGTCCCTCTTGTTATTACATGCTATTTTCTACTTAAAAACCTCTTCATACTCCGTCTTATTCGCTGGAACCTTGACTTTTCCGGAAATTACATCCTTCTTCAGAAGGGCCACTTCATCCAGTATAGCCTTTGGAACATGCTTGTCAGAGGTAGGAGCAATATCAACTCCACCCTCGGCAAGCCCGTAAACAACATTTCCCCCGCCAGCAAATTTGCCTTCCTTGAGGTCTCTGGTCACGTTAAAAATACCATTATCGACTCTCTTGACAGCAGAGGTTATGACATTATCCGGCGCCAGGAAATTCTGATCCATATCCACACCAATGGCATATCTGTTATTTTCCTTTGCCGCTTCAATGACGCCGGTACCGGTAAATCCGGCTGCATGGAAAACGATATCGGCACCTTTCTGATACATCTGGTTAGCAATGGACTTTCCCTTGGTGACATCATCAAAGGCTCCTGCATACTGGACAAGGACCTCACACTCCGGATTGGCTGTTTTAACTCCAGCCATGAATCCGTAGTGGAAGCGATGGATAACATCGAAATCCATTCCACCCACAAACCCCACCTTGTTAACCTTAGACATCTTCCCTGCAATGTATCCTACAAGGAAGGCACATTCCTGTTCCTTGAAGTTAACCCCGACAAGGTTCTTCGGAGGATCCTGATAGAACATGTCTATACAGGCATATTTCTGTTCCGGATTGATCTCTGCTGCTTCCCGGACCTTATCTCCCATCATGAAACCGATTCCCCAGATCAGGTCATTTTCCTGATCATAAAGGGTCTCCAGGTTGGGAGCATAATCCGCTTCCTGGTTTGACTCCATGTAGACCACTTCAATTCCGAGTTCATCCCGGACTCTCTCCATCCCGGCCCAGGCTGACTGGTTGAATGACTGGTCATTTATGCCCCCGACATCCGTTACCATGGCCGCCTTCATATCCTTGGCAAATGCTGGACCTGCAAATGGGGCTAACAGCATTACCGCTAACAGCAGAACTCCTGTCTTTCTGATCAACTGAAAAACCTCCTTCTTTCTAAAGGTATAAATCAGTTCTGTAATTATCTACTTGAATTAATCATAACATTTACTCAAATAAAGTTCACTCTTATTGTTTAATCCATAGGGATCAATTGAAGCGAGAGATAGGCAGGGCCGAAGGAAGTTCCTTCGGCCCTGATGAAAAACATTATGGCAGGTTCCAGGTTATAAGAGCTTTTTTCCTGGTATCGCTCTTTTCCTTATCGTTAAGTCCCCAGTTGTAACTATAGGCTGCACCTTCCCAGTCACCATACATGGGATTGGGAAGGACTATGAATTTCGATCCGAAGTGTTCTTTCATCAGCTCTACCGCTGCCATTCTGACATTCATGGCCTTTCCCCTGAAAATGTTGTCAAAATCGTTAAGGTTATCACCCATAAGTATGATTATGTTGTGATTCGAGGTAACCCTGTTCCTCCTGGGAGCCTTGTCAGATGTAGATGTTCTAAGGAGAAGGTGATCCTCATCAACCTGGGGGAAACCAAGCTTCTTGAGGTTTCTGACGGTGGCATCGTGAAATTTGTCCTTCCTGTTGGAGATGTAATATACATCTCCTCCCTTTTCCCGGACATAGCGAAGAAATTCAACTGCTCCTGGAAGTGCTTCTGCCCGGGCCGCATAGATCCATTGATCCCAGCCTTTGGGATATCCGTAATCCATCCCCACCAGACCTGCCTCGTAGGGACTATTGTCAAGAACGGTTTCGTCAATGTCAACCGCCACAGCCCTGGTTTTTGAAGACGGCCCCTTCTGCAGATCAAGATCGAAAACCAACCTGGCCATGTTAAAGGCCTGGTATGACAGAGCCCTCATCTCCGCTGAGCGCTGGTACCATAGAGTACCCATCACCAACTGTTCGTTCAGGTCCTTTGCGGTATATTCCTGCGCCAGGACAGGTGTAGATATCAGTGTAAGCAGCATAACCGCGCAAACCAGAACACCCGGTCTTTTCAATAAAATTCTTTTCTTCAAGATTATCCCCCCTATAATATGGATAGTTCTTTACCTCTCGAATGTGAAACTTCGCCAGACTATCGAATGACTTTAAACAGTTAACTCGATATACTATATTGTAACCATTTGTCACAGAAATGGAAACGTCTGCTAAAATTTTATTCTGGATTATTGAAAGTATCTGAAAAGGCGGGTGCTTCATCTATGAAGACAAATAGAAAATCAAGAGCACTAATACTTCTCTTCCTGTTACTGTCGGCAGGTTTTATTTCGGCAAAGCTGGCAGAGAAATGGGTCATCTCTACCTGGGATTATGAAGACAGCTGGCTGGTAACCCTTCAGGGCTATGAAAAAATAGAAAAACCAGCGGAGGAGGAACCAGATGAACTCGGCTGGGAAACAGTCCAGTATAAACTGGTAGTCTCCTTTCTAACCGGTGAGAAAAAAGGGGAGACTTTTCCTGTTACTGTGGAGCATCTGGCAAACAGCCAATTGAAATTCGTCAAGGGGGGAAAATATATCCTGGCCGTTGACCACTTCGATGACGGAAGTAGTTTCTTCTCTGTCAGCGACAGGTTCCGTTTTCCCCTGGTATGCGCTTTCATCATAACCCTGGCCCTGGCTATATGCACTCTCAGCGGAGTAGACGGCACGAGGGCTATCCTTGGCCTTGTGCTTTCATTGGTACTCCTGGTTAAATGGGCCATTCCAATGATGCTTGGAGGGTATTCGCCCCTTGTGATATCTATTTGTTCCGTTTCGGTAATATCTGCTCTAACCGTCGCCCTGGTTCTCAAGAAGAGGCAATACTGGCCTATAGCCTTTTTGGGAGCCGTAGGCGGAGCGGCAGCGGCTTCCCTTCTTGGATGGATGTCCATATACTTATGGCAGCTTACGGGAATAGAAGTTGAAGGAGGAACATTGCTGGCAAGTATTCTTCCTGACCTTTCAATGAAAGGCATCCTTCTTGCCTCGGTGATAATAGGAGCCATAGGTGCTGTTCTCGACGTATCCATATCGATAACTTCAACCATGGCTGAAATGTACGACTACGATCCTGAAATATCCGCTCTAAGGCTTTTACAGGCTGGACTCAGCGTTGGCCAGGATATCCTTGGAAGCATGATAAACACCCTGATACTGGCCTATTTTGGAAGTTCCCTGGTCATTTCCCTTTTAATTTCTTACCATGTACCGATTGTATGGAGCGTTCTGAACGATCCCCTCATATCTGCTGAACTCGTAAGAGGACTTGCTGGTACCGCCGGATTGCTTCTGACGGTTCCCCTGACTGCTCTTATCGGTGCCTGGTGGATCGGAAGAATTCTGAAAGGGGGACAGCCCGAATAATCCTGAACTGTCCCGACCATTAAGTTGCCCTGCTATTTCATGTTTCAAAAAAAATCTTCCTATTCCAGCTTATTCGAGGGAACCTTCAACTTAGCGGAAATGATATCCTTCCTGAGAAGATCCACTTCATCCAGTATAGCCTCTGGCACATGCCTGTCAGAGGGAGGAGGAATATGAGACTACTTTCTGGTACATCTGATCGGCATAAAAACCACTTATGGAAGATCCCAGGTTATAAGAGCTTTCTTCCTGACCTCGCTCTTTTCCTTAACATCCAGATCCCAGTTGTAATTATAGGCAGACCCTTCCCAGTCACTTTAAATGGGATTGGGCAGGACGATGAACTTTGTGCCAAAATGATCCTTCATCAGATCAACAGCGGCCATTCTGGCATTCATTTCCTTATCCCTGAAAATATCGTCAAAATCGTTAATGTTATCCCCTATCATGACTACTATATTATGATCTGAAGATATCCTTTTCTTTCTGGGGATCTTGTCATAAGTAATACTTCTGAGAAACAGGTGATCGTCATCAACCTGTGGGAAGCCAAGCCTCCTGAGATTACTGACGGTGGCATGGCGGAATTCAGCCTTCCTGTTAGAGAGATAATAGACATCTCCTCCCTTCTCCCGGACATAGCGAAGAAATTCAACTGCTCCTGGACGGGCTTCTGCCCGGGCTGAATAGACCCATTCATCCCATCCCCTGGGATAACCGTAATCCTTGCCTATAACTCCAGCCTCATAGGGACTGTTGTCAAGAAGTGTTTCGTCGACATCCATCACTACGGCACGAGGCTTTGAAGAGGGCCCTTTCTGCATATCAAGATCGAAAACCATCTTCGCCATATTGAAGGTCTGGTATGAAATAGCTCTCATTTCGGCCGAGCGCTGGCACCAGAGAGTACTCATTACGAGCTGTTCATTCAGATCCTTTACTGAATATTCCCCTGCAAGCGCGGGACCGGAGATCACTGTAAACAGCATAAAAGCAAAAAGCAGGATAACCATTCTTTCCGATAAAATCTTTTTCAAGATTATTCCTCCTGTAATGGAAATAGAAATGTATATAAAAATTACGAGCTCTTCGAAGAATCGAGAAACTTTAGACGCGAAGATCAATAAATCATGGTGTATCCTTTTACTGAAAAATGAAACTGACTGAACCAGTATGGGGAAACAATCCAGTATACACTCGACATTATCTTTTTTCATTGGGAAATTAAAGAAAAAATTTGTTTCTGACTTGTCTGAACTATTTCTGAATTTCTCTGGTAACTGCCTTGCTCATTATCCGGTTTTATGAAGTATCCGGAAGGATTCTGTTATACAGGTTTAACAGCCAACCTTCCCATTCTTCCTGTTCCTGGCCTCTTCACCCTTTTGATCTTTATTCTTATGTCCAGGTACTACAGCATATCCTGAAAAATGATCTGAAGATATTTTCAAAGATTCCCTTTTAAGTATCATCATTTTCGGAAGAAATTATCCAGAAATATTCCAGTCCTCCTTCATTGACATTAAGGAATATAGATATATAATTTTAGTCGACGGTCGACTACATACTGGCGACTAAAACTCCCTGGGGGATCTTATAATGACAGAAAATACCTTTCCCGAATATCAGACCATCACCAGCAAGGTTACCGATTACCTGAAACATCAGCTTATGCTTTCTACTAAATTCAAGGAAGGCGACTTCCTTCGGGAAGGAGAGCTTGCCAAAAATCTTAACATAAGCAGGGCTCCCGTGAGAGAAGCCCTTAAACATCTCGAATCATTCGGGCTTTTAAAAACCATACCTCGAAAGGGTGTCCAGATAAGGGAATTCACTCCCCTTGAAATAGAGGAATTATATGAACTCCGAATAACTCTCGAAAACTCCGTTTTCTCTCGCATCGTCGAAAAAAAACTCTTCTCATCCGCAGCGAGAGAACGTTTCGAACCCATGCTGGACGAACTTATGGCAATATGCCAAAGCGACAGAGACAGGGATTCGAAAATAGTAGACTTCAGTGAAAAAGACCTGGAATTTCACAAATCACTCGCTGAACTTTCAGGGAGAGAATGGACAACAAAAATACTTTCCAGTGTTTACTGCCAGATGCAGTTCGTTCTTATCCGGCACTTGGAGAAACTGGAAGAACTGACCGAAACAGTAAGGCTTCATTACAACATCCTGGACTGCCTGGAAGATGGAAACCTGGAGAAGCTTCACTCAGAACGACATTACAGTTATTTTGTCATAAGGGGTGGGAAGGGCAAAGAATCAACATCTTCATAAACAGAGTGCAGACAGGGTTGATCAATACTATTCCGGAGGCTTAAAAAACTTTCCGGTTATCTTTTAGATGAAGCTTCAACATCGTAACAATTACATGAAAGGGTGTGGAGATTTATGGCGGTAAAAGGTGCACTAACAAATCTTAAGGTACTGGATCTCACAAGAGTATTGGCAGGTCCCTTCTGCACTATGATGCTTGCTGATATGGGTGCCGATGTTATCAAGATCGAACAGGCTGGCAAAGGTGATGATACCCGGGCTATGGGCCCCTTCCAAAATGGTGAAAGTGCCTACTACATGAACCTCAATAGAAATAAAAGAGGAATGACCCTGAATCTTAAAGATCCAAGGGGCAAAGAACTCTTCCTGGAAATGGTAAAGAAAGCAGATATCGTGACAGAAAATTTCCGTCCTGGAACAATGGAAAAACTGGGTATCGGTTATGAGGATCTGAAAAAAGTAAATCCCGGCATCATTTATGCCGCAATTTCAGGATTCGGGCATACTGGCCCATATAAGATGAGGCCCGGCTATGACATTATCGCCCAGGCTATGAGCGGACTTATGAGCACTACCGGGTGGCCGGGCGGAGAACCGACCCGTACCGGAACGGCAATGGGAGACATTCTGGCTGGACTTTCCTGCGCCATAGGCATACTTGCAGCTGTAAATTCAAGAAATCTTAGCGGTATGGGACAGAAGGTGGATGTGGCCCTTGTAGACTCCGCTGTCGCCAGCCTTGAGATCATCAACATGATCTACCTTGTTGAAGGAAGGGTTCCCCAGAGAATAGGCAACCGTTACGAGTCCACCTATCCCTACGATTCCTTCAAGGCTTCGGATGGCAGTCTTGTAATTGGGGCAGGAAACGACAAATTGTGGCAGAATTTTTGCATAGCAATGGGGAAACCAGAGCTTGCAGAAGCCCCGGAATACATCAAAGTTCAGGACCGAATAGAAAGACACGAAGAACTCAAAACCATTATTGAAGAATGGACCATGAAACGTACCGTGCAGGAAGTCCTTGACCTTGTAAATGAAGCGGGGGTGCCCTGTGCTCCAATAATGACCATCGATAAGATCGTAAAAGATCCTCATATAGCCGAAGCCAGGGAAATGTTCGTCAAGACTCACCATCCTGTCGCCGGAGACCTCACCGTAACCGGAAGCCACATCAAGCTTTCCGGTACCCCTGCTTCACTCAGGACTCCAGCCCCTCTCCTTGGACAGCATAATGCCAATATACTTGGAGAACTTCTTGGCCTGGATGAGGAAAAGGTCAAAGAACTTGAAGGGGAAGGAGTTCTCTGATGATGGACATGAAGATCCCTCGCTCAGTAACTATCCGTGAGGTGTGCCCCAGGGACGGATTCCAGAGTGTAAAAGAATTTATTCCTACAGAAGATAAGGTGAAATTCATAGATACCCTTGCGGAAACAGGAGTATCCATAATGGAAGTCACTTCCTTTGTGAGCCCCAAAGCCATTCCACAGATGGCCGATGCAGCTGAAGTAATGCAAGAGTTCAATAAAAAATGGAAGGGCAAGGTAGAATCAGTTGTACTTATACCGAACCTCAGGGGAGCCGAAAATGCCCTTAAGACTGACCCTGACTGGATCAACTTCGTACTTTCAGCAAGTGAGGCCCACAACAAGGCAAATACCCGTAGGACCGTGGAAAAATCACTGGAGGAGCTCAGAAGGGTTGCAGCAATAAAGGGAGATACAAAACTCTGCGTTTCCGTGGCTACAGCCTTTGAATGTCCCTTTGACGGAGCCGTTGATCCGGAAGTCGTCATCAAGGTACTTGATGCCATATTCGAGATAGGGGTCCAGGGAGTTACCCTCGCTGACACTATAGGGACCGCTGATCCATTTGAGGTTACAAGAACTCTTTCGATGGTCAGGGGAAAGTATGGTGATTATCCTTTCTACCTCCATCTTCATGATACCCATGGAATGGCCATGGTAAACACAATGGCAGCCTTACATCTTGGATTTAACTGTTTCGATTCCGCTGCCGGCGGACTTGGAGGATGCCCATTTGCTCCCGGTGCAGCAGGAAATGCTGCTACCGAAGATCTGGTGAACTGTCTGGAGAGGATGGGAGTTAATACCGGGGTAGACCTTCTTAAAACAATATCTGCTGCAAGGAATATGGAGTCCTACGGTCTTCATGTGATGAGCCATCTCGCCGCGAGCAGCATTGGCAGGAAAGATAGTTCCTGCTGCCAGGGCTAGATACTTAATACAATGAATAAAAAACAGGAAGCAGAAGAAGGGGACCTTTCAAAAGGTCCCCTTCTTCATGAGAAAATGGTGAAATGAGAGAAGAAAGATTTTTCCTGATTTTGAAATTACATGACCAGCATCTTTCAGGGATGAATTAATATTCCCGGTTTTAATCTGAAGATTGAATCAAGGAACATTAAAAAGTTGACATAATATCTTCAGCGCCATAATTATGATCATACTTCGGATCAATAATGAATTTTATGATGTTTAACTTTTACCTTATTATGCTTTATTTTGACCTTTGGCCTTATCACTACCCTGTCGTAACGATGGTAGTCGCGACATTCATAATTACGATAAACATGTATAAACCTGACAGGGCGCCTTAAAACCACGGGCCTGGATCTTACAGTTACAACTCTAACCATCACTGGAGAAGATCTGGGTATTATCGCAGGATAGTCCCTTACGACAAGAAGTGTTGCTCCCTCTTCTATCTCTATTTCCCTATCATCTCTTGCTACGATGATATGGGTTCCTTCTTCGACCTCGACCTTTGTTCCCTTGTTTATATTTACCACTTCTGTCCCTTCGTCAACTTCGATCTGGAAATCATCATCGGCTACCAGAACAACCACGCGATCTTTATTTTCAATAACTTTTTTCTGAGAATTATCTACGATTATTACCCTTTCTCCATAAGGCCTGTCAGGTGCTGTAAGTACCCTCACCAATCCCCTTACCACTTCTCTGACGACAATTTCTTCAAGGCGATCCTCATGGCGGTCTTCCCGTCTTTCTTCCCAGGTTTCATATTTGGGCTTCCCCTGTTTGGGACCAGCATAACCGGGAGATAGAACAGGAAATACAAAGGTTATACCCAATAGTATTACGAAGAGCATCTTCATTTTCATAACGGTTCACCTCTTTTTTGGGGGTTCAAAATTCATTTTTTCTCTCGAATACAAGGATATCTTTTTTATCTAAAGATGCTGTCAAGACTTGTAAAGAAATGTAAAGCAGGGTAAGAGTACCTGCCGGTGATCTTACCCTGCTTCTGTTAAAGGATAAATTCAAAGGAAGGGTCTATTCGTACCTCAAGGCCTCGATGGGATTCAGAAGGGAAGCCTTGTAGGCGGGGTAATAACCGAAAAATATACCTACGAAACCGGAAAACCCAAAAGATAGAAGAACAGACATTAGAGATACTTCGGTAGCCCAGCCAAATCCTGTCGAGATAAACTGCGCCCCGCCAACCCCGAGAACGATCCCGATCATTCCCCCAAGGAGGGACAGAGTCAGGGCCTCGACAAGAAACTGAAGTCTTATATCCGAACTCTTTGCACCAACAGCCATTCTTATACCTATTTCTCTCGTTCTCTCTGTTACGGAAACAAGCATTATGTTCATTATCCCTATCCCGCCTACAAGCAGGGAAACTCCCGCAACTGCAGTAAGAAGCATGGTCATGACGGCCGTTGCACTTTTAGCGGATTCGACGAACTGGGTAAGGTTTCTGACAGAAAAATCGTTATCCTGTCCTGGTCTGATCTTATGGCGAAGAGCAAGAAGATCCTCTATCTGTTTCTGGGCAATATCGAGATGAGTCTCGTCTATCGCCTTGACGGATATCATAGAGACAGTATCGGGTCTGGATGGACTGAACATCCTCCTCTGAGCCGTTGATATGGGAACAATCACAACATTATCCTGATCATTTCCCCTTGGACTGTCACCCAGTTCTTCAAGAATTCCGATCACCACCATGGGGATTTTTTTAACACGAATGATCTTTCCCAGAGGATCTTCTCCTCCAAAAAGTTCTTCCACAATAGTCTGACCTATCACACAGACCTTAGTGGCACTCCGGACATCCTGATCTGTAAAAGCCCTTCCGGAGACCAGTTCCCAGTCCTGGATGGCAAAATAATCCAGGATTGTTCCAGTGACTTTGGCCGGGTAATTGGCATTTCCATAAACGGTCTGGGCATTTCCGCCATAAACGGGTGCTGCATAGGCTACGGCACCGCAATGCTCCGTAATGGAATAGGCATCTTCAACAACAAGGGTATTAACGGTGTTTCTTGAACCTCCGCCAGGTCCCCTGTCAGCTCCTGGTCTTACCATCAGGATATTGGTACCAAGGCTCGCGAACTGCTGGCTTATCTGTCTGTTAGCACCAGTACCCACGGCGAACATAATGATAACAGCCATAACTCCTATCACTATTCCAAGCATGGTTAGAGCAGAACGGGTTTTATTAGCCTTCAGCGCACGAAAGGATATTCTGGATGTCTCGACAAAGCTCATCATTATGTTCTCACCTTTTCGTCCCTTAACATTCTTCCATCCCGAAAAGTTAAGATCCGCCTGCTGAAGTGTGCCATATCGGGTTCATGGGTAACCTGGATTATCGTTTTTCCTGTCTCTTCGTTGAGGCGAACAAAGAGTTTCATAACCTCTTCACTTGTATGGCTGTCCAGGTTTCCCGTTGGCTCATCTGCAAGGATAAGGGGAGCATCGTTTGCCAGAGCTCTGGCAATAGCCACCCTCTGCTGCTGTCCTCCTGAAAGCTGATGAGGTTGGTGATCTGCCCTATCCTCAAGATCAACTTTTTTAAGGGCCTCCATGGCGCCTTCTCTACGTTTTTTAGCTCCAACTCCTTTGTAGAGCATGGGAAGCTCAACATTTTCAAGGGCTGACATCTTTGGAAGGAGGTTAAATCCCTGGAATACAAATCCTATGGTATCCTTCCTGATATTCGCAAGCTGATCTGATCCCAGACTGCTTACGTCCTCTCCGTTCAGGATATACTTGCCCTTGCTGGGAATATCCAGGCAACCGATAATATTCATAAGGGTAGACTTACCAGAGCCCGAAGCGCCCATTATGGAAACAAACTCCCCTTCCCCTATGGAAAAACTGACTCCCTGAAGGGCATGGACCTCCACATCACCAAGGGAATAGCTCTTGTGAATATTATTTACGAGGACCAAAGCCAAAGGGAGAACCTCCTTTTTTTGAATCATCAGCACCAGATATGCTGACAACCACTTCAAGACCTTCGATAAGATCGCCTGATATTTCAGTGTACATACCGTCTGAGATACCTGCCTTTACAGGAAGGGACTTCAGTTTTCCGTTTTCGTAGATCCAGAGGGTCCTGGGGGTACCGGAAGCATTTCTGACAACCCCTGCATCTTCCCGCCTGCGTCCCTGCTTACTGGACTGGGCTCCCTCTGCCGCACCAGACCCGTCTGGCATCTCCATAAGACTTGTCACTGGTTTAAATTTCAATGCTGAACTGGCAACCTTGAAAACTCCCTCCCGTTTTTGGGAAATTATGGAAACATTGGCTGTCATTCCAGGCATCAGCTTCAGATCAGGGTTATGAACCTTCACTATAACGGTGTAAGTTACCACATTATCTTCAGTATTAGGTGCAAGCCTGATCTCATCAACTTCTCCATCAAAGGACAAGTCCGGATAGGCATCTACAGTGAACTCTACAGCCTGAGCCTTTCTGATCTGGCCGATATCAGCCTCATCTATATCAGCCTCTACCTGCATCCTGGTAAGATCTTCAGCTATAGTGAAAAGAGTGGGTGCGGACTGACTTGAATTGACCGTCTGCCCTTCATCTATAGCCCTGTCTGTAACAACGCCATTTATGGGAGAAGCTATCTTTGTATAACCGAGGGTAGTTTCATCATATTCAAGGTCTGCCTCAGCCTGGGCAAGATTGGCTTTGGCTGAATTCAGCTTTGCCAGGGCTGTTTCATAGCCTGTCTGGGCTGAATCAAGTTCGCTCTCTGCTATGAGATCCCTCGCAAAAAGCTCTTTATTACGATCCCTGGTCTTTTTTGCATTCTTAGCACTGGACTGTGCTTCCTGTATATTTGCCTTTGCAGCCATAACATCAGCCCTGGCTTGTCTGACCCTGGCAGACAGAAGGGATGGATCTATCTCAGCAAGAAGGTCTCCCTTTTTAACCGTGGAATTATAGTCAACATAAATATTTTTTATTGTGCCTGAAACCTGGGCTCCAATATTGACTGTGTTGACTGCTTCAAGGGTTCCAGTGGCAGATACTGCTTTTATTAGATCTCCCTTTGTAACCGTTGTGTTATCCACAGTAATGGAGTTACCCTTATTACGGTTAAAAAACAGGAACCCTCCTACTCCGAAAACTATTAACAGAAGGAACAAGAATATCTTCTTCATTTCACCTTACCTCCAATTGCTTTTTCCAGAGCAGCAAGAGCTGACCGATAATCGTAAAGAGCAGTGTAATAGGTATTCCTTGCATTGATATAATTTTCTGTAGCATCTGTTACTTCAACAGGCGAACCGACTCCGACCTCATATCTTCCATTGGCAAGATCAAGATTTTCCCTGGCCTGCTGAACAATTTTGTCCGCCGTCAGAATGGCCTGTTCTGAATCCTGGACTTCCAGGTAAGCCTTTTCCACTTCAAGGATCACATCCTGTTCAAGGCCTTGAAGATCCGCATCCGTTCCAACAAGATCTGCCCGGGCTTCTCTTATTTTTTCCTTTGCAAGACCTCCGTCATAAAGAGATACATTCAGGGAGACCCCGGCATAGAGTTCTTCATCTCCAGTAAAATCATCATCACCCCAGGAATAGCCTGCAGTTGCAGACAAGGTTGGAGAATTGGATCTTGCAGCAAGGACAACAGATTCTTCCGAGGCCCTTTTCTTTGCTTCCAGAGACTTCAGGTCGGGCCTTGTATCGGAGGCCATTGCAAGAGCTTTTTCCCTGGTAAGTTCAATCTTCTCATAGGTCAGCATGTCTTCTATTGAGAACAGGGGTGCATCCGGATAGCCAAGGGCATTGTTAAGACCTGACCTGGCCGTTTTGACAGAGGTCTTTGCCCTGATAAGGTTCAGCCTTGCATTGCTGAGATCCACTTCTGCAGTGGTCACATCATATCTGGAAACCCTTCCCACCTCATAATATCCCCGGGCCTGTTCCAGATGGTGTTCATACATTTTCACTGCTTCCTGAACCACTTCCTCTTCTTTATTTGCCCTGAGAAGAGCAAAATAAGTATCCTTCACATCAAAAACAAGAGTCTGGACCATGTCATCATAGTCATATTCGGATGACTGGAGATCTATTTCAGCAACATTCACCTGGCTCCTGGTCTTTCCACCATCGCTTATAAGCTGAGAAACAGTTACGCTGCTGGAATACCTGTCGTATCCCTCATCAGTTACAGAACGCCTGTTATAACTGCTGGAAAGATCCGCCTCCGGTTTCCATGCTGTCCTGACCTGCGATACGATGCTTTCTCTGGCATCGATCCGGGCTTTTGCCCCCCGAAGATCCGGGTGTCTTTCCAGGGCGATCTCCATACATTGTTCCAGGGTCAGGTTCTGTCCTTTCTCAATTTCCACTGCCCCCGCAATAGACGGAAGAAACAGAAAAAATGCTGTAAATAATAGTAAAAACCTTTTCATTCAGGACCTCCCTGTGCAATATTGCACGGTCTCATTTCCATTTGAGAACAGTATATATCCTGGTCTGTTAAGATGCGGTTCAAGAATGTTAAGAAGTGTTAAGAAAGATATAATCAAGGAAACAGCAGTAAGAATTACCCTTGAGACTGAATGAGAAACGTGAAATGGAGAATTTCCATTTTTTGCTGAAGTTAAAGGAAGTTCTATTGCTTGGATAAATATTCAAATTCAAGTACACTCCATAGTAGAGAAAAGGAAAATTTCAATATGGGGAGACTACCATGAACATCCTTGTTACAGGCGGAGCAGGTTTTATAGGAAGCAACCTGGTAAGACACATTCTTTTCCAGGAATCATGGACTGTGATCAACCTCGATAAACTTACCTATGCAGGGAATATGGATTCACTTTCCGATGTAATTGGCCATGAGAGACACATCTTCGTCAGGGGTGATATCGGGGATAGTACACTCGTTTCCAGCCTGTTAAAAAAATATACCCCCAGAGCCGTGATAAATCTTGCAGCAGAAACCCATGTGGACCGATCCATTGATAATCCGGCAGACTTCATAAACACTAATATCTCTGGCACCTTTCAACTCCTTGAAGCTACACGAGCCTACTGGAATTTCCTCTCTGGAGAAGATAAATACAGGTTCAGATTTTTACATGTTTCAACAGACGAAGTTTACGGTTCCCTGGGTAAGGAAGGGTATTTCACAGAAACCACTCCCTATGCCCCAGGATCCCCTTATTCTGCATCAAAAGCCTCTTCTGATCATCTGGTAAGGGCATACCATGCAACCTATGGATTGCCTGGAATAATAACCAATTCCTCAAACAACTATGGCCCCTTTCAGTTTCCGGAAAAACTCATTCCCCTTATGATCGAGAAAATCCTCAGGTCAGAGAAATTACCTGTATATGGTGACGGGGCCAATATCAGAGACTGGCTTTTCGTTGAAGATCACTGCAGGGCAATGGTCTCGGTACTTTCCAGGGGAACACCCGGCGAAAACTATAACATCGGGGGTAACTGCGAAAGATCCAACCTGGAAGTCGTGGAGAATATCTGCGATCTGTTGAATAAATTGAAACCCAACCAGGGAATCAAAGATTTCAGAGGACTTATAGATTTTGTTGAGGACAGGCCGGGCCATGATAGAAGATATGCTATGGATGCGGGGAAAATAAGAAAACAAACAGGCTGGGAACCCGGGGAGACTTTTCAGTCGGGTCTTGAGAAAACTGTAAGGTGGTATCTGGAGAACAGGTCCTGGGTAAATCGAGTTACAAAGGGGAAATATGGAATGGACAGGCTCGGACTCGGGGAACAGAAATACCCAATGAAAGGACTGATACCATGATAGAAAAGGGGATCATCCTGGCTGGAGGATATGGCACAAGACTCTACCCTCTGACTATTCCAGTAAGCAAACAGCTCATGCCGGTTTATGACAAACCTATGATCTATTACTCTTTGAGCACATTGATGCTTGCCGGTATCAGAAATATCCTTATCATAACAACGCCCCGGGATAATGCTGACTTTGTTCAACTTCTGGGAGGCGGATCCCAGTGGGGTCTTTCCATATCCTATGCCATACAGAAAGAACCTGACGGACTTCCCCAGGCCTTCATAATCGGGAAAGACTTCATCTCAGGGCAAGGATGCGCCCTTATACTAGGTGACAATATCTTTTACGGAAGTGGTTTCAGCGGAGTCCTCGAAAGAGCGGTCAGGCAGAATAAGGGAGCAACCGTATTCGGATATCCTGTGAAAGATCCGGAAAGATATGGCGTTGTTGAGTTCGACAACTCCGGAAAGGTCATCAGCATGGAGGAAAAACCGCTTCATCCGAGATCAAACTATGCCCTGGTAGGTTTATATTTCTATGATGAACAAGTGGTGGAACTTTCTGAGACCCTTAAACCTTCAAAACGGGGAGAACTCGAGATCACAGATCTTAACAGGCTCTACATGGAAAAAGATAAATTACAAACCGAACTCCTCGGGAGAGGTTTTGCCTGGCTGGATACAGGAACCCATGAAAGCCTTCTTGAGGCGTCGAACTTCATACAGGTTATCCAGAAGAGGCAGGGACTCATGGTTTCCTGCCCGGAAGAAATAGCCTTTCGCAAGGGTTTCATCAACAGGGAGCAACTGCAGAAACTTGCAGAACCTCTCTGCAGAAACAGTTATGGGAAATACCTGGTTGAACTTTTGCAATAGATTGCCCCTAATATTTTCTTCCTCTCTTCAATCTAGTGTTGATAAGAATGAGCAAGTCTTTCCATAGTCAAACTACCATGACGACGGCGGCAGAAGGATCTGGAAAAACTCATTTTCCCACACCTGTAAATATTTCCCCTGTTTCAGGAACTCATCAAAGACCTGGTGATGTTTGACAGACCCCCTGCCTGATAAATGTTTCTTCGGCCAGGTATCGTTAAGGGGTGGATATTTTGCCCTGATCACAGGGGGAAGCCCCTTTCTCTCTGCAATAGCCTGTTTCAGTTTATCTATCAGCTGTTCCGGAGAATACATCTCCGGCCAGGAATGATATACATAAGGTCTTGTATCTGTGAGGTAATAGAAAAGAGGTACATAATTATATGCCAGGAGATAGTCTCCAGGCAGGACGTATTTAGAGAGCTCATTCAGCGCTTCTGTCATTACCTCAGATCTTTCACGGGTGGTAAAGACATACTGCATCTTTGGGTGGTCAATATTGTAACGCAGCAGGTATCTCTGTTGCGAATCCCTGTAACTGAACCGATAACAAAGGATAACAAAAAACAGGGTCATTGAGATACAGATAATGTTCCGTATCATCTTCATCCCCTTTTCACTGAACAGGGATATGCCCTTATTTTGAACTTTTCCCCCTTTCTCTACGTTGAGGAATTCGCAAAGATACAATCCTTTTAAATTAAATAGACCATGAAGGCTCAAGGGAAGTGCAAACCACAGATTATAACGGGCGGCACTCAGGCCAGTGTTGGAACCGGCCATTCCGAACAGCATGACCATAAAAGCCACAAGGCTGGCAAAACGAATTTCTCCCTCTGATGATGTGAACCCAAGGACCTGCAGGAGCAGCATAAATTCGATAAAGCCAAGAAGATAATAATGATAGGCTGCCGTCTTACCCATAACACCTGATCCGATCAGAAAAATAACGGCAAGAGAAAGGGCTATGGTAAATGTACGCAGGGTTCGGCTACAGAAGATATCATTTATTTTTGCCAGTATGGCAAAGATAATGATACTTTTAAAAAACGCAGCAAAGGTTATGTCAAAATCGAGGATCACTTTCCGTATCAGCCCTTCTCCTGAATGATGGGAGGAAGAATCTGTCATAAAACTCAACAGGCGCTGAAATGTCTCAAAATAATGATCCGACAGACCCCAAATGTGCAGGATCATAAAGGGAACTATCAATGCAGAAATAAAACCTGAAATAAAAGACAAAAAACCTTTCAGGATGTCTTTCCAGGCTGCTCCATTAAGATAATGTCCTGTCACTATGACTAAAGACAAAGAAATGGAAACCAGGTTGGGCAGACGAAGATAAAAGCTTGATCCGAAAATGATCCCTGCAAGGAAGTAATAGACCTGTCTATGGCTGGTGAAAGCCTTAATGAACACAGCCGAACCCAGGACAAAGAAAAATGATGTGAGGTTATTGTAATTGATATATCTCATGAGATTGGGGATCATAACGGTCAGAAGCAGTCCCAGCAGCAAGACCCTTTCCGGTATCTGTTTTCGTAAAATCCTGTAAACACAAAAAGCTGTAAGGATGTAAAGAAAGGCCCCCCCGAGATAAGCGCCCATCAATCCAAGGGGCGCTGTAAGACGGCTCCAGATACCCGTAATAACAAATGAAAAGAGGTAGCTGAACTGAACATTCTGAGGTTCAAGAAAAACCTGCTGTCCTCCTGTGAGGAGATATCCTGTGTCCGTAAGATCCACGCCCTGCCATATAAAAAGAAAAGGCCAGACTAATATAAGGAACTTCAGGAAAAGGTTTGCTTTACTGTGACCTGGCTCAGGATGTAAAGATTTCATGAATACCTCCTATAAATGAAAAACAAAAATACCGATGATTATGAGAAAGATACCCTTCCACTGAGTTAACGAGAGCTTTTCTCCAAGGAGGAACCTGCTCAGAAGAGCTATGAATATATACCCTGAGGACTGAAGAACCGGACCCGCCTTCAGTGGTATCCCCCTGTAAGCAAAAGCAGTAAGCAGGGTTACACAGAATAAGATGAAATAACCTGAAAGCACACCCGGATTCAGGTATCTTCCTGAAGCAGTAGCGTATTTCCTGTCTGCACTTTTTTTCAATATGATCTGGGCGAGAGATGAAATAACAACTCCTGAAAGAAATAAAATGTAGTATTTATTCACTGGAGTTCACCATTATGGCTCCCGAAACAATAAGAAGTGCTCCAGCAATATTCTTCCAGGTTACGGATTCTTTGAAAAGGAAAATTGAGAAAATAAAAACCCAGAGAAATACAAGAGATTTCCATGAATAAGCCCTGGTAAGAGGATAGATTGCCAGGACTTTCTGCCAGAAAAAAGCATAGCTGGCCATAAAGAGGAGCGAGAAAAGATAATATTTCAGGAAAGATGCTGACCCAAAAGCAAAAGTAGAAGCATATTTCATGCTCAATACAGCCAGGGAGAAAATAAAATAAGCCAGCTGTAAAGTTAAATGATCGTAAGGGCTCTTTCCTTTCATCATCCTATTGGCCTTTTTTTCTGCTATTCGAGGCTTCAAATACAGGAATAGAGACGTTATCCTTCCAAAGCTCCTTATCTTCCTGCAATTTATCTATATTGATCATAGAGTCTATGACATAACGGGGCCGAACTTCCACCGCCGTAAGTATCCTGTAGAGATACTCCCCTATTACACCGAGGGAAAGAAGGATAAGTCCGCCTAATATAAGTATGGTCACCTCCAGAGAAGTCCAACCCTGGGCCACATTGCCAAACAAGATCTTTCTCCCTGCAAGAATAAGGCCAAAAATGATCCCTGCAAATGCTGTAAGAATACCGAACTTTGACATGAATCTGAGGATCAGGGAAGAATGATTGAAAACAAGATTAGAGAATAATATCAGCCTTCTGAAAAAGGAATATCCGCTTTTCCCGCTATGACGGGGATGGTGGTCAAGGGGAACGTTGACAATGTTGTCCGTAACAGACCAGATAAGAGATCCCACAAGGGGGAAGGATGTATGGACTTTCAGGATCTCCCTGACGATCTCTTTTTTAATGACCCTGAAAGACGACGTCAGTTTGATGTTGGAGGGCTTTTTAAGAATGACAGTATCGAAAAGTTCCTTGATCCTGCTTGTAATATTTCTGAATAAACCCTGTTTTTTGCTCTTAAAGACTGCAATAACCGCATCTGCCCCGGAGCATTCAAGAAGGTCCGGGATATCTTCAGGATCATGCTGCAGGTCGTCATCCAGAGTTATGATAGTACTTCCGGATGCAAGGGAAAATCCGCAGAACGTAGCCTGATGCTGACCGACATTTTTGCGAAGTCTTATTCCTTTAACTTCCGCTTTCATATCGGCAAGGCTTTGGATTATCTTCCAGGTATGCTCATTAGGAGAGCAGTCATCCACAAAAAGTATCTCGTATGTTGAATTCAGTTTCCCTTCCATTACAGAGGAAATCTTCTCTACCAGTACTTCCAGGGATTCAGTACTATTAAAGACGGGTATAACTATTGAGATTTGCGGAAAGCACTTTTCAGTATTCATCTCCTGATCCCTCGATCATAAAGTCCCATATTCTCCATGGCCAGCTTTTAATCCGAGCTTTTCCCTCAGAGTGGCGGGCTTCATAATATTTCTTTCGTTGGCCTGGGCTATAACATTTATCCTCTGCAGAAGATCTATATTCCTCGCCAGTTTTGTTCTCCCCGAATCGAACCAGTAATTATCCTCAAGACCCACCCTTACTCCACCCCCTATTGAGATGGCAACAGAATTCATTACTATCTGCTGATCTCCTATTCCTCCCAGTGACCAGTAACTCTGGGGCGGGAGATCTCTGATAAGAAGGCCGGCATGGAGCAGGTCTGCCTGGGCACAGGCAATATTGCCCAGGATCAGGTTAAAGTAATATGGAGGATAAAGAAGTTCTTTCTTTATGAGATATTTTGAATAATTTATCATACCCGCATCAAAGGCTTCCAGTTCAGGTTTGATCTTTCTCTCTTTCATGCGTGAAGCCAGGCCCATGATCACTTCCGGTGAATTCACACTGGCCTGCCTGTTGAAATTGAGGGAACTCAGCGTAAGGCTTCCCATATCTGGCTTCAGGTCACCGTCAAGATCAAGTACGGCTGCTCTTTTTTCAAGGTCATGAAAGGTACGGCCGCTGAGGGAAGCACAGATTACAAGATCCGGAGCGAAGTTTCTTATCCTCTCTATGATATCTGCATATATATCCGGGAACCATGTAGGGGTTCCGTCTTTCGGGTCACGGGCATGAAGATGGACCATGGTGATACCAAGCTCATAGGCTTCATGTACATCTTCCACGATCTCATCCGTTGAAATGGGAACATGCGATGTCATTTCCTTTGTCGGGATCATGCCGGTTGGAGTAAAATTCACTATCAACTCTGTCATCTTTCTGCCCTCCCTTATTTAAGAATTCAGAAGTTTATTCCCTCTTCCTCATGACTGCTCTTTCTGACAGCTGGACTTCCAATGTATCTGCCGAAAGGGTCTGTATCTTTCAGGACAAGGCTTCCAGCTCCTATAAGATTTTCTCTCGATATCCTCAGTCCGTTGGTAATGTTGCTTCCGAGTCCGATGAAGGACATGTCCTCAACAATACAGCCTCCGCCAATATTGCATCCAGGTGAGATATAGCAATGATCACCCATGGAAACATTATGGCCCAGATATACATTAGGGCGGATAATATTGTTATTGCCTATGGTAGAACCGACCCCAATATAAGTCCCGCTGAATATTATGTTGTTCTCTCCGAGAATAAGGTCATCAAAATAATTGACATTTCCCGCTATACAGTTAGGAAGGAAATAACCCTTCTCTTTAGCCTTGAGAAACATTTTTTTCCTATCCCGCATTCGTTTATATCCTATGAGAAGGAGCATGAGAAATTTATCGGGTGGAAAAAGATCCCCGACTTTCTCGAAGGGAACAAGAGGTTTACCCAGAAATTTCCTTCCGTCAATATACTCTTCGTCAGCTGTGTATGACACGATATTGAAAAGGTTATGTTTTTCTATGACCTTTGTTACATAGTGAGCCATTATTCCAATACCATAAAGGATAATGTCCTTTTTCGCTTTTTCCATAACCGCTCCCCCAGTAATCAGCATCTCACCATAATAACAGCAGCTAAAAGAACGATAACATATTCCGCCTTGCTCCTCCCACACCAGTACAGAAAAGAAGGTCAATAATACTCACATTGTGAGAAAAGGGATAACCATGGAGCTGTCCATACTCAGGATATCCATTGTAGGACATCCATTTAACAGATATACCCCTCTTTTCAAAAGCATTCAGGTCAAGATAGTTCTGAGCAGCCGGGCCGGAAACATATTCGTCAGCTTTGGTTTTTAGGCATATATCAAGGATCCTGTCGCTTTTTATACCTTCCGGATGATAACTTGTGGACCATTGGATATCCGTAGCAATGTCAAGAAGGCCGCAAATCCCTTGAAGGAAAATATAGTTTATCCTGCTGAGATAATTTTCCCCGGAAGCTTTTTCATACATTTCTTTTATACAGGCTCCCAATTCAGAAAAAAATGGAGCCCCCTTATAGTTCTGTTCAACAACTTTCCAGTGCTTTTCTGCCCATTCATCTGATACGATTTGCGTATCCATGATCTTCTGATGAAAAGAAATATTCTTTACCGGTATGGTTAGCCATTTAATTCCATCTTTAGTAACAATGCGGTTGCGATTCCGCCAGTCCCTTTTAGTATATTGGACATCATCGAAAATAACGTATTCATCCACCATGTTGATCATGTCGAAGTTGCCCTTCCAGGGAATATAATTCGACTGAAGGATAGCTACAGACTTCCTACCCATTCATTTTCTCCCAAAACATCTTCCTGAAAATACCTCTTCGATACATTTGAGACACTCATCAATATCAAGGCCGCTGTAAAGAGGCATCCTCAGAAGGCAACGGAAAACATGGTCTGTATTTGGAAGATCGGCCCCCCACCTGGAGATCCTTCTGCCCATGGATGATGAGTGGAGGGGAACATAATGAAAATGAGCCATAATTCCTTTTTCGGACAGACCATGGCGCATATTCTCCCGAATTTCCAGAGATGGGAAAAGCAGAGGATAACAATGTCCATTGTGGTTACAGTATGCAGGGATATCAGGCCTTTTCAGGAAACCCTCTTCTTCATATTTTGAAAAAGCCTCATGATAAAGATGCCAGACATTTCTTCTCTCTTCAGTAACCGATGAAACCGATTCAAGCTGGGCAGAAAGAAAGGCCGCAGTTATCTCTGACATGGAAAAGGAAGAACCAAAATCCTTCCAGGAATAAGAATCCGACTCCCCTCTCAGGAATTGTCTGCGGTTAGTGCCATGATCAAAAATGATCTCTGCCCGGTGGATCATCTCTTCTTCATTTATGAGCAGTGCCCCTCCCTGACCGGAATGGATATTCTTGGTCTCATGAAAACTCAAAGCGCCCATCTGTCCAAGAGTGCCCAAGTGGGAAGAATAATGGTAAGCATCTATAGCCTGAGCCGCATCTTCCAGGACAAGAAGATGGTATTTATCTGCAAGATCTCGAATGAACTCCATATCGCATGAGACTCCGGCATAGTGGACGGGCATTACTGCTTTAGTGTTTTTTGAAATGGCTTTTTCTATAAGATCCTGGTCCAGATTGAAAGTATCTCTTCGGATGTCCACAAATACAGGAACTGCACCTACCCTGAGTATTGCATTGGCAGTGGAAGGATAGGTAAAAGAAGGCAGAATCACTTCATCGCCCCTATTCAGACCGGCAACCAGGCACATCAATTCAAGGGCAGCGGTACCGGAAGATGTCAGGAATACCCCCCTGGCTCCTGTCAGTTTTAGAAGAAGATCTTCTGCCTGCCTGGAAAAAGTACCGTTTCCAGCAAAAGTTCCACTTTCAAATAACCGGCCTATGTATTCCTGTTCATTACCAGAGATATAAGGCCTGGTAAAAGGTATGGTCTGCATTTTTTTCACCTTTCCGGACAGATGATGAAATAATTCATATCAGATAATTTTACATTTCATTCATGCAATACTTTAGCATGTTTTAAGGTGTACGGGCAACAGCAAATGCATTTGAAGCTACTAAAAAAGAGCGGGGAATTCCCCGCTCTTTCAGGCAAACTGGAATTAATCTGTCTTATTTTTTCAAAAGCATTAAAAGAGGTAGTAAAAGCAGGCCTGCTGCAGGCACAAAACCAAAGGCCGAACATCCACTTCCGCCCGAACCAGAAGTATCTTCTTCATAAGCAGCAGCAAGCTTTATGGGATCAGAAAACCTAAGATCCAGATTCCCATCATAAATTACAATGTACTTGCGGTCATTTGCTGTTGCAGAATCTATCATTCCCGGCTCTCCGCCATTAACGATGAGCAGACTGACCGTAAATATTATGTTATTGACTCCTCCGTCATCATCCATTTCAAAGAAAATGTCCACTGCATCTGCAAATTCGGGGTCATCAAGCCTTATCTGGGCAGTCTCTCCCGTGCTCCACTCCTTGGTAAAGGAAAGATATTTACGTACAACGGCTTCCAGTTCTTCTTCCGTGGGGTTCTCACCCAGTTCCGCATCAACGGTTTGCATGAGCTCCTCATCATACTGCTCAATGTTTTCTCCAGGGATACCGATCCTTAAACCAATGGGTATTGCCCATTTTCGAAAAGTATCAGCCTGGAAAGGTATGCTGATGTCCATGGATACCTGGCCGATAAAGTCTCCCGAGGAAGCTGCAGTGACAAGATTAAATTCTTCGGGCGTTACACTCATTGGCCAGAAATCATCAGACACAATGACTTTATAGATCTTATCGTCAAGCTCATCGTTGAAATCGGCAGATGTGGGGTTACCGGCAAAACCCACAGCATTAGCACTATTTTCATCCTGATAGATAAGTTCACACCAGAGCCAGGAAAGATGGGTAACAGTTCCATCTCTAAAAGTAATATCCCTAAATGAATTTTCTTGTTTTCCTATTGAGGAAAGGTAGCCTTCTACAGCTAATGCAGGATCAATGATATAGTTATCTTGCACCTCTATCATGGCTGGTGGGCCATCACCGTCATAGAGATCCGGTGCGAAGAGATAACGCATAATGGAGAAGCCTGCTTCGGTAAAGGAAAGTTCGATCTGCTCATCCCATAAATTGGCATAGATAATTCCTACGCTATCGCCAGGAAGAAGGAAAAGCAGTCCGGCATCGACACTGCAGTTAGTGGAAGTTAAAGGTCCCAGAGAACGGGCATATTGCATTTCCTCCCCGGATTTACCCACAAAAATATCGAAGGTAGGTGTTTCTTCGAGCAGGACTACACCAATGTCACAACTGGCAGTATCTCCATACAAAGTACCATTGTCGTTATATGGCGCATGGAGTATACCTGCCATGAACCTTTCCGGTTCCAGGCTGAAGTCCCAACTGAAAGATACGTCGCAGGATTCGGGCGGAGTTCCGCCAATACCAGAAGATGTATCAAAGTTAAAAACAGCACTGAAATTTCCAGATTGATCCTCATCCTCTTCAAATACAAGACTGATATACTGATAACCGCTGTACCAGGCAGTACCCTCAAGATCCCCGCTTACCTCTGTGGTCCTTATTATCAATCCATCAAAGGCATATTCGAGATTAGAGGGATACCCCCACTCGCAGTCATTCACGCTATCACCGTGCATTGTAAATTCCAGTTCTGTTTCAGCACCCTCGGGGGAATAGCAGCTATCACCAGCCAATATCTCCAAAGGCACAATATCGGTGGTTCCATTTACATCTCCCCAATTGGGTGGATCACCCGCAAAAGCGGAACATGCAAAGAAAACAACTAAAACAGCAGAAAACAAAAGAGACAATAACTGCTTTTTCTTTCTCATTACGATACCTCCTCGTTAAAGGTTATTTTTTTCATGCTAAGTTGTGGGGAAATTAATTTCATTCTATATGCAAAGATGGGTGATGTAAATTAGGTAGACCAAGAACCTTTATCAGTACTATCTGAAGGGGAAATTAATAGGGTATTAGAATATAGCGCACAGTTCTTATGTCAATGATGGATAATTGAACATTACTGAAAGTTTTTGTCCCAGATCAAATAGTTGTCACCAAACCAAGGCTGCATAAAGACATGGATGTGTTGTTACGAATTCGAATGGACATTAAACCCTGGATGATAACCTTTAAAAAAAGGGTGGAGACCTTTTGTCCTCCACCCCAAAAAAGATCAACCATATAGGATTAGAAGAAATGCACTATCAGCTTATGGTATTTCTCACATCAATAATGATATTTGCCCACAAGGAACTTTTCTACAACATCCTCTTTCAGATCAACACCCAGTCCAGGCTTTTCAAAGGGGTATATCTCAACGTTCCTTATATTATCCGAATATGTGGATATATCCTCCGCCAGCCTGAGGGGAGAAAAATATGCATGTCCCATATCAAGAAGGCTCGATGAGCTAAGTCCGAGCTGCAGGCTTGCAGCCTGGGTAATGCCCTCTTCCAGCATGGAATTCATCCAACATCTCATGCCATTCTCTTCTGCAAGTCTGATCAGCTCTTTAGTCCTGGTAATGCCGCCGTTCTTCGAAACCTTGACGCTGAAAATATCCGCCGCCCCTTCCCTGATGATCCTGTGTGCATCATGTATGTTAAGGAGGGACTCATCTACAGAAAGAGGAATGGATATTGCTTTTCTTATCCTTGCCAGACCCTCTATATCCCAATAAGGGACGGGTTGTTCAAAAAATTCGATATTAAGGCTCTCCATCATGCGGCCAGCTGCTATCGCTGTTTTGACATCCCAACCCTGGTTAACGTCTACAATAATTTTCAGATCAGGCCATGATTCCCTTACAAGCCTTATCCTTTCAATATCTGTATCAGGATCAAAATGGCCTGTCTTGATCATAACCGTCCTGTACCCCTGGTCATAAACGGTTTTTACATCTTCGAGAGTCTTTGGCGGAAGTTCATTTCCCACTGACCAGACAAGTGGAATACTCTGCCTCTGAAGACCTCCCAAAAAGTCATGAACAGCCTGACCTTTTGATTTTCCGACAATATCATAACAGGCCATATCTATAGCTCCCTTGGCCATAAGGTTGAGCTTAACAGCTTTATCCACCAACGAGTTGATCCCGGCAATATCCTCCGGATCTTGCCCTATAAGAACCGGTGCCAGATATTTAAGGATGCAGGAGGTAATGCTCTCGACGGATTCTTCAGTAAAAGGGACATGAGGATCAGCCTCTCCAAGACCCACTATGCCTTCATCGGTACTCATCTTAAGGAGAATACATTCTGTCTTTTCCTTGGAACCTATAACCCTGGAAAGGGTATATTTATGTATCAGGGGAACACTGATCTGCAGAACTTCTATTCCTGTAATCTTCAAAAATTCCACGACCTTCCGCTATAAAAAACCTAGATCCAGTAAGGCTCATCCCAGAGGGTAAGCCATGTACCTATTCCCTTAGATATTGATCTATCATATATTTCCCTTGCCACCATAACATCCTCTATCCCCATGCCTATGGGACTGAAGAAAATGATCTCCGAGTTGTTCTCACGACCCGGTTTTTTCCCGTTTATAACTTCTCCAAGTTCACCGTAAAGATCTTGTTTCTGAATCTCTCCATTCAGCACCATACGTGCTGCTGTCTGGTGCTCGCGATGGATCACCGCCTGCCAGTTATCAGCAAGGACCTTACTGGACTTTCTCACAACATCATATTCATACTCGTAATTTCCAACGTTGGAAATATAGGCACCATCTTTGACCCATTCAGACTTGACAATAGGTTTGACTGTGGTGGTAGCACTCACTATAATATCGGCCCCTTCCACAGCATCCCGGGCTTCGGTAGTTCCTTTGAAAGAAAGTTTCGTATTCTCACATTTTTCATAACGGATGAACTCTTCTACCCTGTCGGAAGAAAGGTCACAGACCCTGACATCTTTAATATCCGGAAGAGCCGTAAGAATAGCCTTTAACTGTGTGTGGTTCTGGGTACCGGCCCCTATAAGGGCTACAGAACTGGAATCTTTTCGGGCCAGATAACGGGCACCTACCCCCGTAACTGCACCAGTTCTCATGGCACTGATCAAGGTACCGTCCAATATACAAATGGGAAGTGCCGTTTCTGGATCATTAAGAATTGTAAGAGCAGAAGCCCTTGGCAAACCATGTTTAGATGGATTTTCGGGTTTGCTGCCTATCCACTTGATACCACCTGTATTACAGTTCCCACCAACATAACCCGGCATGGCATTGATCCTGGTGTTAATATCACAGTCTTTCCATTTCAGAGATATTTTGTCGGGCATAGAGGTTTCTCCCTTATCCCTGAGACTGAGCACTTCTTCAACCTTGTCCAGGACCATGGCCATATCAAGGCCTCCGCATTCAATAACTTCCTTCTGGCTTAGATAAAGAAACTGAGCTTTTTTACTATCCATGAAATATCAACTCCCTGTTTATAAACGAATAAAACTGCCAAGACCTTCATGACTGAAAACAGATCTTTCCTGGAGGGGAAGTTTAATACCGACTCCTGCCTCAAGAGCCCTGAGATACATGTCATGAGCGATAGTAACATCAAGATATGAAAGGCCTACTGCATTGAAATAGATCCTTTCATCATCGGATTCCCTTCCAGGTTTACTACCGGAAACCAGATCAACAAGATCTGCATAAATATCGCTGTCTTTCAGTTTTCCGTCCTTGTACATCCTGCTGAGGGTCTGGGTACGATGTTTTACTGTTTCCCAGCTGTCACAGACAATTTTCTGGCACTGTCCTGCCACAGCATATTCATCTTCCCATCCACCTATATGACTGTAAAAGGCTCCCGGTTTCATCCATTCCGCCTTTAAGAGCGGGGCCTGGGCACTTGTACCAGTTACCAGGATATCGGCCCCTTTCATGGCTTTTTTCAGATCTGTACCACCTGTAACAAACATCATGTCCGGGAATAAAGCACTCATTTCCTGAATAAAACGATCTTCTTCTTCTTCATATTTAGCCGCAACCCGGCATTCCTTCAGTCCGGGGAAGACCGTTTTCATTCCTACAAGATGCATTTTGGACTGCTCTCCAGCCCCGATGAAGCCGATGCTCTCCGAATCTTTTCTTGCAAGATATTTTGCGGCAGTAGCACCCACTGAAGCCACCCGCATATTTGAAGCAAGGGTTCCATCCATTACCGCAATGGGGAAACCCTTTTCTATCTCAGACAGAACAAG
This sequence comes from Acetomicrobium hydrogeniformans, assembly GCA_016841745.1. Taxonomy (GTDB): domain Bacteria; phylum Synergistota; class Synergistia; order Synergistales; family JAFGMB01; genus JAENYO01. The sequence goes on along the minus strand of JAENYO010000002.1, from coordinate 222,276 downwards.
GAGAGCAGAAAGGTTCTGAACGCCATATTTCTGAGGATTTGGGGGAAATACCGAAACCCACTTGACACCGCATATCTTTTCAGGCAAAAGAGTTGCAGGCAGGCAGTTTATCCTTTCCTGGGTGTCCTCGTTAAATATCTGGACTATTTTATCGGGGAAAAGGATATCTCCCTTCTGAAATGCAAGGAGACCTTTCTCAACGGAATTTATGGTATATCCGATATCAAAACATCCACCCTTGAGAAAGTCTTCCTGTGATAAATAAGTTATTTCGATCCTTTCAGTTTCCATTTTCATTACTCCTTTCGAAAAAAAGGGGACACCCTTTTATGGGATGTCCCTAACTACGTGAACAGATATAGCTAACTAGGGAGTTCTACTCCTTCGTTCACAAATTTTTTTAAAGTTTCCAGGCTGATCCCCTCAATACCAAGCGACTTGAAAGTCCTTCCCTTTTTCCTGTAATCGGTCTTATGAAGAACATTAGCGAGATCTATCACAGTATCCATGGTAGGAGTAGGAATATCCAGAAAATGGCCAAATTCTGCCAGAGGGACAAGGCTCATGGGAACATCCTCTGTAATATATCTCGCATGGGGATTCTTTGGCGCAGCTATCCCCCGATACCCTGGCTGTTTCTGGACAGCATCATAAATTGAGTCTGATTCCTGAAACTTAACTTCGTAGGCATCTTCAAGCCATTCCTTTACGCTCAATGTCTTGACCCCAAGTGCTTTAGCTATTGCAACTCTTTCGGAATCGATCTTCTCAAGGACATTGCTTACACATGGTGAGATCCCCTCCATGTAATATTCAAAATCCTCCTTTGCTTCTATCCGGGCAATGTTGAGAATTGCAGGAGCAGGATGGAAAATCGAACCAATGTTAAGAAGACTGGTTTCAAGAACATTTTCCGCCTTCGTAAACTCGGGATAAAACTCATTCAGATCTGCCAGTACTTCTTCAGTCCTGGTGGCCGGAAGGGCAGCAAGGGTTACTTCCTTCTTCACGTTAAAGATGGTCGCTTCAGCAGGACCGCTTTTTCTACAAGCATAAATCAGGGTCTGGGCTTCCGCAACAATGAAATCAGCCTCAGGATTGACCTTCTTTACAGTTTTATAAAACTCTATGGCCCCTGCTGTCCTGCCTGGATTCAGGATAATATGCTGACCGGAAGTCAGATAAGGTGCGCACTCTTCCGCCAGTTCCTTATGTGCGAAAGCGGGAGTAACTACCATTATCATTTTGCAAGCTTCAATAGCCTCTGCCAGGTTATCGGTAATCCTGTTGAATTTTGCAAAACCCGTGAGGGAAACTCCCTTGAGTTTCACCCCTTCGGCTTTCTTTATATCCTCCAGTACTTTAGGGAACTTGTCGTAAAGATTTACATTACACCCATTGAGAGAAAGAAAGGCACCTATGCTTACACCACCGTTACCAGCGCCTATTATGGCTATATTCCTGTTCAAAAAGTTCACGCTCCGTTCGATTTATCCTTCAAACTCCGTATGGAAGTCTGGAGTCTTTTTTCTGTTTGATAAAATTTTTACTATAGATATGGCTGCTATGATCACCAGACCAACAATATCGGTAGACCAGCCGGGAAACATCAGGGTCAATGCGGCTATGCCAATAAAAAATCTCTGGTAGATTCGGAGTTCTCCAAAGAGGTAATTCTCGAGACAGGATGCCAGCGCCACGACACCAAGGATGGCGCTTCCTGTACCTATGATTGCCTTGGCTGGAGTTGTATTGATAAGAAGAAGCTGCGGAGAAAGGGCAAAAATGAAGGGTAGGATAAAGGCCGATGAAGCAAGCTTAAGCCCATTAAGAGCAGTTTTCACTGAATCTGCCTTTGCTATGGCTGCAGCAAGATAAGAACTCAATGCAACTGGAGGAGTAACAGAGGCCATACATCCGAAGTAGAAGATGAAAAGATGGGCCGCAACTATAGGAACATTCATCTTCACAAGAGCTGGGGCCACCATGGAACCAAGGATTATATAGAGTGCTGTGGTGGGCATACCCATACCCATTATTATTGAAGCAAGCATTGTAAGGAACAGTGCTGGGTATAGCTGGCCATGAGCAAGAGTGACTATCAGGTCGGCAAACTTGAGTCCCAAACCAGTAAGGGTGACACAGCCGACTATTATGCCGGCAACAGCACAGGCAGCGATGACACCCAGAGCACCCTTTGCACCCATCTCAAGGGCCTCCATAAATTTTTTAAGATTTAATCTGGTGGCCTTGCGCATGAAAGAAGCCACTATAACCATTAAGACTGCCATATAGGAAGCTTTAATGGGCGAATAGCCCGCCAGGAGCATATATACGATACTTAGGGGGGCAAGGAGGAGGAATCCTCCGTTTTTCAGCACCGTCAACAACCTGGGAAGCTTGTCTTTAGTCATGCCGCTGAGACCCAGTTTTGCAGCCTCCATATCTACCATGATAAATACTGAAACATAATATAGTGCGGCCGGGATAGCTGCATGGATTATCAGTTTTCCATAGGGGACACCCGTCATCTCCGCCATGATGAAAGCCGCAGCACCCATAATGGGAGGCATTATCTGGCCACCTGCGGAAGAGGCAGCCTCTACTCCACCGGCAAATTCATTTTTATATCCTACACTCTTCATAAGGGGAATAGTAAATGTTCCCGTACCTGCCACATTGGCGAAGGAACTTCCTGAAATGGTACCCATGAGACCACTGGCAACAACCGCAGCCTTGGCTGGACCTCCACGATATTTTCCTGTGAGCGCAAACGCCAGATCTATGAATGACTTCGCCCCACCCGTAACATTCAGGAAAGCACCCAGCAGAATAAACATGAACACAAATGTTGCAGTTACATAAATGCACACTCCGTAAATACCCTCACTTGTCAGGAAGAGATGCTCTACGATACGGGAAATTTCATATTGCCTGTGTCCCAGGGATCCTGGTATAAAATGGCCAAAGAGGGCATAGGCCAGGAAAGACAGCGCAACGATAACGAGAGGCCATCCCATGGTCCTTCTTGTAGCTTCCAGTACAAGGATTATTGTTATTCCTCCAAGAACCAGATCTATCGTCATGGGATCTCCAGCCCTCAGGACAAGGTCCATGTACTCTACAACAAGGTACCCTCCTACAAAAATCGAAAACAGGATGGCTGCAATATCATATAGGGGCAATTTGTTTTTCTGACAGCTTGTGGCAGGATAGATAAGAAAAGTAAGAGCAAGTGCAAAGGCAAGATGGATGGCACGATGCTGTGCCTGGGGAAGCATGTGGATTCCCGATGCATAGAGATGAAAGAGAGACATGAGAACGGCAATTACAGTACATACCTTTGCAGCAATACCTGTGAGATCTCTCTTTTTCTCAAATTTATCATTCAGCAGTTTAAGTTTTTCTTCCACTGAAAGATTTTCATCTTGTTGTTTCTGTTTTCGGAAAAACATCTTCTTCACCTCTTAAAATATAGAAAATATAAAGCTCTTTTTTGGCGTAAATATCTATTCTTTCCCAATTTTCAAATAGTTTTGCCAGATCTATATCTCTTTCACAGTTATCGAGAATAAGGTGCGGACAAGCGGTGTAACTGATGCGAAATGGGAGGAAATCAATTGGTTTATTTATGTTCTCAATAACCATAAAATCATTTTCAAATTTGAAATCATAATTAAAAGTGCTCGGCACCCCCCAACCCAGGTCTTGAAGTCTGGTACCGGTAATAAGTATTTGTCCATCTTTTTCGATCCTATAGTATTCATACACTGGTGACAGGTGCACAGAATGTTTTATAAGTGTCGCAAAGGTATAACCAGGTTCAACAGTTCTACGATAGAGCATCTTATCCGTATTAAAGGTTTTAACTTCTATAAAAAGAACGGGCCTGAAGAAATAGAGAAGAACCATGATCAAAACTCCGAACCCCAGCAAGATACGTTTCAAGGCAAAACCATCCTTTTGTCAAGATAACCAATAAAAAGGGATGTCTCGAAAGACATCCCTTAACTTTCAAGAACTACTTAAGAAGTCCGACTTCTTTGTAATATTTTTCTGCACCGGGATGAAGAGGTACTGACATGGCACTAAGTGCAGTTTCAAGCTTGACATTCTTGCCCTGTGCATGGACAGAAGCCAGTTCATCAATGTTCTCCCAGAGAGCTTTAGTTATCTGATAAACAATATCTTCGCTCATCTCGTCATTGGCACTCAGAATGGCGGGACTTGCTACCACAGGAACATCCTGATCCTGTCCTTTGTATGTTCCACTAGGAAGGACCATCATTGCAAGGTAGGGTCTATCAGAACAGAACTCGTCCATTTTCTTCTGGTCAAGGGTAACAAATGTAATATCGAGAGTAGCAGTAGCATCGACAACGGCAGAGGTGGGAGCACCTGAACCGACGATAGCACAGTCGATAAGCCTGTCTTTAAGGGCAGTGACAGCTTCTCCGAATTTGAGGTACTGCTCATCAATATCATCATAGGACATCCCATGGGCTTCAAAAACCATTTTGGAAGTTCTTTCAGTTCCGCTTCCGGCAGCACCCAGGGCAACCTTTTTGCCCTTCAGGTCATAAAGAGACTTAATGCCGGATTTCTTAAGGGTTATAAACTGGAAGACTTCAGGGTAAAGACAGGTGATTCCCCGAATGTTCTTGACTGCCTTGTCTTCGAAAGGAGCATGACCATTAAAACCACCCCATGAAGTATTGGATGCACCAAGCATCATGTCGATCTTATGAGCTCTGAGCATCTTAAGATTGGCAACGGAAGCTCCTGTTGATTCAGCGGTGATCTCAATGCCTTCGGCATGTTTTGAAATAATAGAAGCTATCCCTGAACCGATGGGATAATACGTGCCGGCTGTCCCCCCGGTTGCAAGAGAAAGTCTTTCAACTGCACCTGCTACTCCTGCAAAAGCGATCAATGTTAAAACGAGCATAATTCCTAAAACTTTTTTCATTTTACCTGTTCCTCCCCTTCTTTTTGATATTGATTTACTACATGTATCTTTTCGCCTTATTTGTAATAACATTATCAATATTCAGATCTGAACCCCTAAAGACAAAGACATTAAGGTATACTTGTCTATATATGATATTTTGATACTTCATATTTCAAAAAAATGATATGGATAATGTCATAAAGTGAATATAGTTTTAACCCTACTCATTGTCAATTAAGTGAAAAGTGGAACATGATTGTATTTTTTATACAATTAAAATAGTGTAAAATACTTCCAAAAGGAGGGACACTGCCATGGGACAAAATCGAGAGAATAAAAAAAGTCCCGGTGATTTCACCGGTGGGATATTCCAGCAGTTTAGAACGGCCAAGAATAATCTGCCTTCACAGCAGCGTATAATATGTGAATGGATACTGAATAATTATCAACAGGCCGCTTTCCTTACAGCAGAAGAGATAGCCAAAGAAACCGGAACCAGCAACGCCACCGTTCTCAGGACAGCCTCCAGCCTTGGGTACAGAAATTTTACTGCAGTAAAAGAAGAGCTTAAGAGAGTCCTTTACAGTGCCACTATCCCGCCTTTGGACAGGCTCAGAGACACCTTTGCCGATAACGAAAAGGTGGATATCCTGGACCAGGTCATCAAGGAAAATATACAGAACCTCAAAAGTTTGAGAAGCCGCCATCTTGCCGAGACTTTTCCCCAAGCCGTTACACTCATCTGCTCTGCAAGAAGGATCTACATAATAGGGTTACGATCTACCAGGGGTCTTGCTGTCTATTTTCACGCCCTTCTCCATCAGTTCCTTCCGGATATCTTTCTGGTTGATTCTGCCGGAACAGATAATATGCTCGATGTCATGATGGATATGTCAAAGGAAGATGTTCTCGTTACACTTATGTCAGGAAGTCCCCACTACACAAAAAGAACTATCGCATCAGTCAGATTTGCCAGAGATCACAATATACCAACTGTGCTTATTACAAACAGCCTCTCCAGCCCGGCAGCTACCATGGCCACAGAACTTCTTCTCTGTCCGCAGAATACCAGCCATTACTCTACTATTTCACTTATGACCGTTATAGATGCCCTCGTAGTAGAAATAGGTAGAAGAAAAACGTCAGAAGCAACCCGGAAGCTGGATGAACTTGGACCATTACTTGTTGAGTATGATATTTCCCTCTGACGATCAGGTTCTGGATTGAAATAAACATCAGGGTTCTTCAGGCGGGTAATATTAATAATTTCATGGTCAGGGTAAAAGATATCACAGGGATTATCATCCTCCTAAAAAGTCTATCTCTCCACTAAACCTCAACGCAAAGGGGAGAAACCCCATCGAAGGTTTCTCCCCTTTGTATGTCCTCTATTTTCTCTTTGTTACAAGATCAAATCTCAACCTTACTTCCAACACCCTTCTCCAGGGCCTTTCGGTAGATCAGATTGGCTGTCATAATGTCGTGGCTGGCTATACCCATTAGCACGGCTGCACGGCGTCCCTTGAGAGAGGGTTTCCTGATGCCTGCACAAAGATGGCCCATATCTCCCAGGATCTGTTCTTTTTCAGGATAACCTTTCTGGAAATAGACACCCTGCTCCTGCGTCCATAGATACTGGTTCATGTCGTCACAGACGAAAGAAGTCGCACCGGTCATTACATCCGCATCAAAGGCTGAGTCGTAATCGACTGCAACGGTAAGTACATCCTCCTTAAGCCATTCAGACCTGACAAAACGCTCAGGGTCGGCCACTATAGGTGTACATGTTACTACCACATCAGCACCCTTAACCGTCTCCTTCACGTCGGTGCAGGGAACTATTCGTGCTTTGCCTATGCCTGGTTTTACCCTGCTCTCGTACTTTGCAACCTGCTCAGGGAATTTGTCATATACACGGATCTCCCTGACCTTGGGAAGAGCCTCCAGCAAGGCCATGGTATTCGTCCAACCCTGAACCCCAAGCCCTACTACGGCGATAACTTCTGAATCGGGGTCGGCCATATATTTCGCACAGACACCCGTAGCTGCCCCAGTCCTCCAGGCCGTGATCCAGTTGGCATCCATAATTGCCTTCGCAAAGCCCGTTTCGGAATCGTTCAGACACAAGACTCCTGTGATATAGGGAAGCCCTTTAGCCTGGTTTATGGGGTAACCGGCGACCCATTTGATCCCTGCCGCATCCACATCGCCACCCACCCAGCAGGGCATGGCATGGATAAAGCAATCATGGCGGGGATGGATGCCGATCTTGGCGGGCAGTTCCATCTTCTCCTCACCTTTAAAAACTAAGCCCTTTTCGACAACCTCCATAACTTCCGCTACAGAAATACCCATAGTTTCTATCTGGGCTTCCGAGATGCATAGCAATTCCATTAAACATACCTCCTTCTATTTGTATTACTTCCACCCTTCTTAATGGTTAAAGGAGCCGGACAATGTCCAGGTCTTTTCTCACGAAAAGATCTTCTTCCGAGGAAAAATCTTCGAACTCAGCGAGTCTTTCCCTCATTTTTAAAGGATCACGCAGGTAGAGAGATGTGAGTAGATAATGTGTCAGTGCAAAGGCTCCGGCACAGGGATCGATGAATGAGATGAACTTCATTGGAGCTTCCAGAAGGATATCCGCCAGGGGTGCGAGGGGGGAAAGGGGGCTATCAGTGATCCCGATAACAGTAATACCTCTTTTTTGAAGGATTTTCGTCAAAGCCTGGGTTCTCGAAGGATAGCGAGGGAAGCTGTAGATAACCGCCACGGCACTCTTTTCTCCATCCTTGATCTCGCTGAAGGTGTTGCTGTCCACAGAGCGCAGCAGACGGACGTTCTCCCTCATAATACCTAGGAAATAGGACATATATTCTGCAAGGCAGGCGTTGGCGAGAAATCCTGACACAAAGATATGCTTACTATGTTCCAGAAGATCGACCGCCTTCTGAAGAGCCTCTTCGGAAAGCCTTTGCTCCATCTCCTCCAGTACATGGTGTTCAAGAGACAGGACCCTGCTGGAAAGAATTACATCTTTCCCGGCCTTGCCGGATTCCACATATCTCTCCAGGGAGTGAAGCTGACCCTGAACAACACCCTGGAGAATACTCTGGAACTCGGGAAAACCAGAAAATCCAAGCCTATGGGCCAAACGGATCACAGTGGAGTTGCTTACATTACCCTCTCTGGCAATTTCAAGGGAGTTCATGAAGGCAGTACGACTCAGGTTTTTCTGGATGAAATCCACCAGCTCTCTCTGCCTGGATGTCAGGGCTGACGAATGTTCAGAGATGAACCGGTTCAAATCCTGTCTTGAAGTAATATCCATAGGACACTCCTTTGAAGATAATTCTCCCATATCTTAAATATCAGGAGAATATTTGTCAATATTAAGACTATTTCAACAAAAGAAGTTCACCTAAATCACATGTTAAATGAGTTCTGCCAATATTTTTCACGATAAAATTCTTACAGATCTGATCAAGACATTGGAATTATCTCTGAAAAGGAAACATGGATAGGGGGATCTTTCTCCAGTTACAGGTCCTACCCAGCTTTTATGAGAGCACGACCCAGGGAGCACCTGCACTGGATTTATCGAACGCTCCAGACAGGAAAAAGAAAAAACAGTTGTAAATCAGGCAAAAAATATATATCCATTCAGAAAAATGGGACTCTCTATGGAACTACTTTGGTCATTCCTCCATCGGCCAGTATGGTCTGGCCGGTAATATAGGTATTCGCCTCTGAGCAAAGAAACACAGCAAGCCGCCCATACTCATCCGGGTCTCCATAACGACCAAGAGGGATACGGCTCAGGGAAATTTTTGCAACTTCCTCCACAGATAGATTATTTTTTTCAGCCAGAGCTTTATCCAGCTGCCTTATCCTGTCTGTGTCGAACCTGCCGGGACCGATGGCATTGATGAGTATATTATGAGAGGCAAGCTCCTGTGAAAGAGTCTTTGTCAACCCTATCACTCCAAGCCTGAATGTGTTGGAAAGAATAAGATTCTCAATTACCTGCCTTACTGAGGAAGATGTAGAATTGACTATCCTTCCCCAACTCTGTTTTTTCATGAAGGGAAGGACCTCCCTTATGGTACGGACATAACTGAGGAGATTGAGTTCAAATGCTTTTTGCCAGGCTTCGTCTCCAAAACTATCAAAGCTTCCAGCTGGAGGTCCTCCGGCATTATTTACAAGCACAGATATGGGGCCTAGCTCGTTGGCCGTGGTGGCAACAAGGTCCTTTATCTGGTTAGGATCTGTTATATCACAGGCCTTGTAGAGGGCCTTGTTTTTCATGTCCCTGCTTACTTCCTCCGCCGCTTTCTCCAGTTTTTTCCAGCTCCGGCTTGCCATCATGACCCTGGCCCCTTCTGAGATGAATTGCCTTGAGATGGCCTTACCCAGCCCGGAACTTGAAGCCATGACCAAAACTACTCTTTTTTTTAGTCCAGATTCCATTTTCGCCCCTCCTTATACTTTAAATAACAATCCTATTATAACGTCAGAGTGAATAAAATTTCCATAATCTCTAATAACCTTAAAAACCTGTTTTCTGAAACATCTATCGCCGCAGATTAGAAGAATGATCCTTTAGAATGTTATATTAAGCATGAACACCAGCTTCCAGGCTTTTAATAACGAAAAAAGGATATTTCATATGCATTTCAGAGTATTGCCATTAAAGGATGTGTACCGTTCATACCCCAGGATTCGATATATTGCAGGGATTATCGCAGTTGTAATATCCGGTGCCCTCTGGGGATCAGGAGGAATTCCAGTGAGGGTCAGTTATTCCCATGGGATGACACCTCTAACACTCGCCCTGTTCAGAGCAACAATTGCTTCAATTATCATGGGGATATTCACATTCTGCAAAGGGCGGAAAGATGCATTCATCCTTCAAAAAACAGATATACTACCCTGCCTGGTAAGCGGACTTTTCGGAGTGGCGATCTGCAACACAGCTGCAGCCCTGGCAATGGGGCGAATCCCTGTTGGACTTACTTTTGTGCTTATAAACACGGCACCTTTCTGGGTTATAGTCCTGGCCAGGATCTTCTGGAAAGAAAGGGTTACAATTGGTCAGCTAATATCCCTTATGGTTAGTATCTTCGGCGTCTGGGTAGCCGTAGGCGGAGTTGTTTTCCAGTCTTACAATCTCTGGGGAATAACAGCAGCCTTGAGTGCAGGATTCGGATATGCTGTTTATGTTCTTAACGGCAAACATGCCATGGGAAAAAGAGATCCTTTAAAAGCCTATATACAGATGTTTTTCTGGGGAGCTCTCTGCCTCTGGATAGCGGCGATTTTAACAGGGCCGATAAGGCACATTGTCATAAAGGATTGGGAGGCCTGGGTATCAGTTTTCTACATCACCATTTTATCCGATATTGGAGGCTACGCCATCCTGATGCTCGCATTAAGGGTAATTCCGGGCGGCGTGGCGGCAATAGTATCCATGACTGAGATACCCTTTTCCATGCTATGGACATGGATCTTTTTGGGAGAGATCCCATCATCCAGTGCTATCATGGGCGGAATGCTTATAATTGGCGCAGTTATTCTTCTTTCACTGGAAAACATCTCACTTAAGGAAACATTACAAAATCTTATAAGATCAAGGGGCAAATACGAATAATGTCACGAAGTGTAACAGATTCCAGGGATCATCCCCATCAAGAGTTAAGTTACGTTATTGGTGTTTTTTCCCTGATCATTTCCGGTGCACTATGGGGATCTACAGGAGTCCCTGTAAGGATAAGCTATTCCCACGGCATGACACCTCTTGCCCTGGCAACTTTAAGGGCTACCTTAGCTTCTTTGATCATGGTGCTTGTATCACTTTCAAGAGGTCGCAAAGATGCTCTCCTGGTAAAAAGAAAGGAAAGAATACCCTGCCTGGTAAGCGGGCTTTTCGGAGTAGCTATATGCACCAGCGCTTCAGCTTTTGCAATGGGCCGCATACCGGTAGGGTTAACATTCATCCTTATCAATACAGCACCCTTATGGGTCATAGTCCTTGGAAAGATCTTCTGGAAAGAACAGGTGACCCGGTTACGGATACTGGCCCTTATTATCGGCATATGGGGAGTGTGGGTTTCCGTTGGAGGGATCAGGCTTCAATCATATAATATCCTGGGATTCATGGGAGCCCTGGGATCAGGTCTGGGTTATGCAGTTTATGTGCTTAACGGAAGGCACGTAATGGGAAAGACAGACCCCTTCAAGGCTTACGTCCAGATGTTTATATGGGGAGCTGCCTGTCTCTGGATATGCCTCATAGCAACAGGAGGGATAAAGGGGATATTCATAAGGGATTGGCAAGCCTGGCTATCCCTTCTATACCTCACTCTTTTCCCGGCCATGACGGCATACGCCATCCTGATGCTGGCACTAAGGGTCGTTTCAGGCGGTGTTGCCGCAATCGTATCAATGACTGAAATTCCCTTCGCCATGTTCTGGTCATGGATCTTTCTCAACGAGATCCCCTCTGCGAACGCCTTCAAGGGTGGCTTTCTGATAATTGGCGCAGTTATTCTTCTTTCTATTGAAAACATCAATATCAACAAAAAGATCAAGTATCTTATCTGGAGACGGAAATAGATGGATCACAATCTATCTGCTTGATTTTATTCCAATCTGTGACTTGCAGATTTACGACATTTGGTTTTCAAGTTCGAACAGATCAGAAAACAATTCCCTGTTATTTCTATACAGATCCTTATATATCTGGAAATACTTCGAATAAAGTCTATGATTTATCGGATCACTTTTTACAACAACCTTATCCTGCATAAAGGATTCAATCTGGTCCCACGAATCATAGATACCTGTCGCAATACCTGCCAGGAAGGCTGCTCCAAGAGATGATCCTGTATGCTTCTCAAGATATACTGCATCATGGCCTACCACATCCGCTGTTATCGACCTCCAGAGTTTATTCCTGGAACCACCATTTGTCATGAACACTCTTCCCGGAGTTATTCCCATTTCTTCAATAACTTCCAGGTGATGTCTGAAACCAAATGCAACAGATTCAAGTAAGGATCTAAAAATATCTCCTTTGTTATGCGATAGGGTCAAACCTAAAATAGTTCCTCTGGCTTTAATATCAAAAATGGGGGTTTTTTCACCTAAAAAATATGGAAGAGTAATCAGCCCCTTACATCCAGGAGGGGACTTCTCGGCCATTCTGGTCAGAACAGAATAGTCTGTTCCAGATATATCTTTAGAAAACCATTTAACAACAGAACCGCTTGAAGCCATACAGCCATTCACTATATACATGTCCGGAACATCATGGTAATCAATGAAAAGACGTTTATCCGTAACTGGTTTCCCTGAAACAACAAGGAAATCTGCCCCTCCTCCAAATTTCAGCAGCAGATCTCCTTCTCTATTCATTCCTGCAGCAAGAGCTGATGCGACATGGTCTGCAGAACCTGCAATTACTGGAGTACCCTCTAGAAGTCCGGTAAGATCTGAAACATCTCTGGTTACTGTCCCTACCATATCCGTGGGAGAGTAAACCTGAGGAAGTAAAGAGGCTTCAAAACCGATACAGTCAACAATTTCAGAGATCCAATTTTTATCCTGGAGAGACCACATTCCACTCTCCAGGGCCCAATTCAACTCAAGATTTGGAATTCCTGTCAGTTTAAAAGTAATGTAATTGTAGGAACCCATAATATATTCTGCCCTGCCAAGGTTTTCAGGTTCATTGCGTTTAAGCCACAAATACTTAGGGAATATAACCTGCTGGTTGATCACGTTTCCGGATTGATGAAAATATTTATCCTCATCAATAAGACCTTTCAATTCCTCTATTTCCCGGACCGCCCTGCAATCATTCATTTGTATGGATGGCCTGATAGTTTTCCCACTGCTGTCCACAAGAATGAGAGTTGGAACCATTCCCGAAACACCGATCCCCCTGACGCCACCCTTACCCAGGGTAGACACAACTTCCTTGAGAAGGTCGAGACTTTCATCCCACCAGACGTCTGGATCACCTTCGGCAAGTCCAGGGGCAAGATTGATAGCATCATGTGTTCTTACTCCTTCAAAAAGAAGGTTTCCTAACTTATCAATAGCTGAACATTTTACACCTGTAGTGCCTATATCAAGACCAACGACATAATCCATGATTATCTCAGGCTATTAACTTTCTTCATAAAGTTTCTTACTCTTGCCGAATCTACCTGGTTCCATGTTAAGCCTTCCTCTTTGAGGGATGTTCCAACAATGGCGCCATCTGCCACTTCCAGCAATTCTGATACATTTCCCGGCTTGACTCCTGTGTTAGCGAGTACAGGGACATCACCGACTGCATTCTTTACTTTGTAAAGCTGCTCCCGAGATGTCGGGAGTCCCGTCATAGGACCTGAAACAAGGATCCCATCGGCAAGAGAGGAAAACACCACGCTTCGGGCTATTTCTTCCAATGGCCTCCTATCAGTGCTGCTTGCAAATTCAGCAGAGATATTGAACAGTACCTCAACATTATCTGCATCTATCAATTTCCGATAGCGATAGAGATCGCCTACGTTCGTATTCCAATATCCCATGTCTGAAGAATAACTTCCAGTAATGACCTCTCTTATAAAAGATGCACCAGTAGCCTTGGCAATAGCAAGAGCAGCTTTAGGATCCCAAAGGACATCGACACCAAAGGGAACTGAAATCTCACTAGAGATCTGCCCAATAATAAAACTCATGGCGGCTATAGTAGAAAAATCTGCACTTAAAGAATAAGGCCGATCATTTTCATTACAGAACATCACCGCATCTATACCTCCATCCTGAAGAGCCTTGATGTCAGAGGACACTCTCTCCAGAATACAGTCCATACCAGATTCATCGCGATATAAAGGGGCTCCAGGCAAAGGTGGGAAATGTACCATCCCTATAATCGTCTTCTTTTTTCCCAGCAATGATGTTATTACAGACATAGATCCAATTACCTCCCTGTACAATTTTGTTCTCTATTTAGAAGACCATCCACCTGAGATCCTGCGCTCCATCTCTTCCTGGAGCTCTGGTGTAGATACAGTAATATCTGATTCAGATAAAACCCTCCAAAGATCTCTCAATTTTCGTTTTGCCGAAGTCAGTTTATTCCTTCCTATCTCTGCAATGAGCGCATCCAGAACTGTAATAACCGTAACAAGACTATAGTGATCTGCAATTGATGGCACAAGCAGAACCTGTGAGGCAAGCGGAACTGCAGGATTTTTTAGGCTATCAGTAAGAAGCACTGTGGGAATTTCTCTTTCCGATACAAATCGAACTGCATCAATGGTTCTTTTTGCGTACAGTGGACTACCATAAGAAATTGCAAATAACGAATCATTGGCATTAAGATCAAATAATTCTTCATACATGCCATCTGTCCCATAGGTTCCTACAAGTTGTACAGCAGGAAGAAACTCCCTGAGCAGAAGATAAAAATACAGAGCTGCACTCCTGCTGGATCTCTGTCCCATGATCACTATTCTTTTTGAACCGCCAAGAATTGAAACTGATTTGCCAAAGTTATCAATAAGATGGGGCGTCAGCATGGTCTGGATTCCTGCAGCATTCTTTCTGGCTATCGAAATAAGCTTATTTTCATCAGATGGTTCATCCCAGGAATCTTCTAACTGATGACGGGTTGGGAACTTGGTTGAAAGAAGGACATTGACTATTTCATCTTTAAGGGACTGATAATTTGGATACCCCATCCTGTCAACTGTTCTCACAATTGTCGCTGGACTCACTCCGACATTCTCAGCAAGCTGTTCTACTGTCAAAAAAGCTACTTTATCGTAATGATCCTGGATGTACTTACAAGCATTTTTCTGTTGAGTAGGAAATTTTTCTATTCTTTCACCTATATGTAAAAAAGAAGCTTTAGACATTATTTTCTCGTTCCTCTCTTCTAGAACATGGATAAGGAAATGTTAAGAATATCAATATGCAGTATTATACTTGACACGTTTTATTTCTTCCACTATCTTAATCAAGAAAGGAATATTTCTTTCTTGATTGTTGCATTATAAGAAATAAATGTTTCATGCAGCATTTGCCGAGTAGTACCAATCTACTACGAAAAGGGAGGTTTGATAATAGCGAGTGGAGTTCGTCGCTGCATCACCGAAGGTAAAATTGAACCATTAGTTTACAGATAAGGGGGAGTGAATAGTGTCAATCTTTGCCGAAACTTTTGATGTTTATAGTTTTTTGCTCGATCTGGCCTTTGCCAGTGGATTTATCCTTGTTGGACAGTTATTAAGAGCTAAAGTCAAATTTTTCCAGAGTTTCTTCGTCCCTGCAAGTCTTATCGCCGGTTTTGTTGGTCTTGCCCTTGGTCCCAGAGGATTCGGATTGATACCCTTTTCTGGGCAGATGGGACGATACTCAGGAATGCTTATAGTTCTTGTCTTCGTTTCAATCGGACTTCGCGGTTTTGAAATATCAAAGGGCGGTTTCAAGAAAGATGTGGAGCGCATAGGCAGTTATATGTGCTTTAAAGAAGTTTCATACATGCTTCAGTATTTCATTCCAATAGTTTTCGGAATTTACGTACTTAACAGGATTTTCCCCAACATTCACCCAGGATTCGGGATGCTTCTTGGTGCAGGTTTTGTAGGCGGACATGGAACTGCTGCAGCAGTAGGAAAAACATTTGCTGCCTACGGATGGACTGATGCAACTGACCTCGCCATGACATCTGCAACTATAGGAATTATGGCAGGTATATTTGGCGGAGTTATTCTGATCAAGTGGGCTACAAAACGTGGAATCACATCCTACGTTCGAGATTTTGGCAGCCTTCCGGAAGAACTGCGAACCGGCCTTATACCTCCTGAAAAGAGGGTTTCCATTGGCTCAGAAACAGTATCTCCAATATCTATTGACCCGCTAGCCTGGCATCTGGCATTAATATTTCTTCCTGCCGGAATAGGCCGTATCGCCGCTCAACTCGTTAATTCACAGTTCGGCCTCCATGTTCCTACGTTCTCCATGGCTTTCATTGTAGCAGTGGTTTTCTACTATCTGCTCAAGCCCAGCGGAGCCTACAAATACGTGGATCGAAAACTCGTTGGAAGGATGGGAAGTGCCTTTACAGATTACCTGGTCTTCTTTGGGGTTGCCTCAATCAAACTGCCTGTTGTGCTGAAGTATTGGGCTCCCTTTTCCATGCTCATGATTTTGGGAATCGCAATCGTGGTAGGAGGATTTTTATTCCTTGCCCCAAGAATGAACAAGCAGGACTGGTTTGAGAGAGGAATTTTTGTTTACGGATATTGCACTGGAGTTTTTGCCATTGGATTCGCCCTTCTCAGGATAGTAGATCCGGATATGAGATCCAAAACTCTTGATGATACGGCAATTATTACGCCTATAGTCGTTATGACAGACATTCTCATGGTCTCGATTGGGCCTATCCTTTTGTCAACTGAAAGATTCTGGACTTTGTTAGGTCCGGCTGGAGGATACCTGGTATTTTTCCTGGTATTACCTATGATAATGAAGTGGTGGTATCGGTCTTTACCAATTATCAGACCTACAAAGATCGTTCCAGAAGAAGCCGGGGCAGAATAAGCGAATTATATACTATTGATTGTTTTACGTTAGTTATTTCTAACTTTGGGGGAGTTTATGCTCCCCCTCAATTTTGAAAGTAAAGTAAGGAGGAAACCATCATGACAAAAGGCAAAAGTGTTAAATTCCTTTTCCTCTCAGAAGAAGACATGATAAAGGCAGGAGTACTTGATATGGGCCAATGTGTAGAAACAATGGTGGAGATGTTCGATCTTATGGGAAAGGGCGACTATCTTCTTGGAGGAGCCTCTCAGAGTTCTCATGGAATCAAAGTCGTTTTCCCTGAAACATCAGAATTTCCTAACATGCCTGTAGCTGGCCCGGACAGAAGGTTCATGGCAATGGTGGGCTACCTGGGAGGGAAGTTCAATGTCTGTGGTGAAAAATGGTATGGATCCCATGTAATCAATCCCTCAAGGGGTCTTCCACGATCTATCCTTAACATTATTCTAAACGATCCCGATACCTCAGAACCACTAGCCTTTATGTCGGCCAATCTTGTAAGCGCCATGAGGACCGGAGCTATTCCGGGAGTAGGGGCAAGATACCTGGCAAGACCTGACTCAAAAGTTATTGGTATAGTTGCAGCAGGCGTAATAAGTAAAGCTTCACTTATGTCCCTGGCATATGTCCTCAAAGAAGCAGAAGAAGTCAAAGTCTTTGACCTGAATACCGAAAAGTCAACATCTTTCTCTGAAGAAATGTCTAAAGAACTTGGACTCAATGTCCACCCCGTTGGATCTCTTGAAGAATGCGTGGTGGGATCAGATGTAATAAATGTCGCAGCTTCAGGAAAGGCTTGCCCTTTCATCAAACCGGAATGGATAAAAGAGGGGGCATATCTCGCACTTCCTGCAGGTGTTTCTTTTGAACCCAATTACCTCTTTGATGTACCAGAAAAAGTAGTAGTAGACCATTGGAAGATGCACATGGCTTTCAGAGAAGAACTTGAAGGCCTTGACATTGAAACACATTTTGGTCTAGCGAGCAAATACCTCTTTAAATATATTGAGGATGGAAAGATGACAGATGATGATGTAGTAAGCCTTGGCGATATTATTTCTGGCAAAAAACCAGGAAGGGAAAACACCAAAGAAAGAACCGTCTGTATTACTGGAGGTCTACCCACTGAAGATCTGGCCTGGAGTCACACTATTTTCAAGAATGCACTGAAAAAAGGCATTGGACAAGAGCTTAAACTCTGGGATGAACCTCACTGGTTCTAAAATAAACAACTCGATTTCAGCAACTAATTCTGGATACTTATTTCATAAAGGAGGTTTTTATTGTGAAGGGAAAAGAAGTAAAGTTTTTATATCTTTCAGAACCTGAAATGATAGAAGCCGGGGTCTTGGATATGAAAGAGTGCGTCAAGGTAATAGATGAAGCTTTTCATCTCCTTGGCGAGGGTGACTATTTGATGGGCGGTCCCAGGGAAAATGAACATGGCCTTATGATATGGTTCCCTGAAGAAAAACGTTTTCCTAACATGCCCGTCAATGGTCCGGATAGAAGGTTCATGGCAATGGTTACCTATCTTGGAGGAAGATTCAACGTATGCGGTGAAAAATGGTATGGCTCAAATATTGAAAATCCCAAATCCGGCTTGCCCAGATCTATTCTCACCGTTATGCTTAATGACGCCGTAACATCCGAACCTCTGGCTATAATGTCTGGCAACCTCATCAGTGCCATGAGAACAGGCTCCGTACCTGGAGTAGCCGCAAAATACCTTGCCCGCAAGGATTCCAAAGTCTGTGGCGTTGTTGGAGCTGGAGTAATAAGCAGGGCATGCCTCATGGCCATTGCCGAGGGGACTCCTTCTCTTGAGGAAGCCCTTATTTACGACATTCTTCCGGAAAAATCCGTTGCATTTAAAGAAGAAATGGAAAAAATAACGGGGCTCAAGGTAACTCCCGTTGACTCTCTTGAGGAATGTATAAGAAAAGCCGATGTCATAAGCATTGCAACCGCAGGTGCAAAAAAAGCTGATATTCCAACTGAATGGCTTAAAGAAGGAGCTCTCTTAACTCTTACAGGAACAGCCGGATTAACGGAAGACTGTTATCTGGACAATACAGTAATAGCCGATAACTGGAAAATGCACCAGGCATGGATGGTTGAAGGAGATGAACATCCCAAGGGAATTGAAAGTATTCTGACCTGGGCCCCTTCTGCTCCTGTTATCAAACTGATACTTGATGAGAAAATGAAACATGAAGATATAAGAAGCCTTGGAGATATCGCATGCGGCAAAGTCCCGGGTAGAAAAGATGATAAAGAAAAGATAGTATTTCTCACTGGCGGAATGCCTGTTGAAGACGTTGCATGGGGATATGCCGTTTACCAGAATGCACTGAAAAAAGGAATTGGACAAGAACTCAAACTCTGGGACGAACCCCACTGGTTCTAACATCTTCGTTAAGGATAATAAAGCATTGGAGGGATGGCCATTTTAGCCATCCCTCATCATTCATAATTCCATCAACGAAAGATCAAGAGGTTTTAAGAAATGACCACTAACAGCAGGCTTTTAGATGATCCACACTCTTCACACCCTCAAATTCTATATCTCATAGGCGTTTTCTCTCTCGTCATTTCCGGTGCGCTCTGGGGATCTGAGGGAGCTCCTGTAAGAATAAGCTACTCCCATGGCATGACTCCTTTAACTCTGGCTCTTTTCAGGACAACCTTTGCAGCAATAATTATGATTATATACGCGCTATACAAAGGCAGAAAAGAAGTATTTGTATTGGGGAAGATGGAAATGCTCCCATGTTTTATAAGCGGTCTTTTTGGCGTAGCCATATGCTCTACTTCTGCAGCCTTTGCTATGGGAAGGATCCCTATTGGCTTGACTTTTCTACTGATAAATACAGCTCCTTTCTGGGTGATGGTACTGGCAAGGGTATTCTGGAAAGAAAAAGTAACCTGGTTTCAGGTACTGGCACTTTTAGTCGGAATATCTGGAGTCTGGCTGGCGGTAGGAGGGATAAAATTCCAGCCCTATAACGTGATGGGATTGGTTGCAGCCCTTGGAGCTGGATTTGGATATGCTGTTTATGTGCTTAACGGCAAACATGGAATGGGTAAGAAAGATCCTTTCAAGGCATACGTCCAGATGTTCATATGGGGAACTCTTTGCCTCTGGATAATTTTTTTCGCTACAGGACAATTGGACATGCTCCTGGTAACTGACTGGGAAGCCTGGTTATCCGTCCTTTATCTCACCATCTTCCCGGGGATAGGTGCATTCGGCATACTTATGCTTTCACTAAGAGTCGTTTCAGGAGGCGTTGCGGCTATCGTTTCAATGACTGAGATACCCTTCGCCATGTTCTGGTCATGGATCTTTCTCAACGAGATTCCCTCTGTTAACGCCTTCAAGGGCGGTTTTCTGATAGTAATGGCAGTAATACTTCTTTCTCTTGAAAATATATCCTTTCAGGGAAAAATGCATGAGGGATTTTTCAAACTCAAGAAAAAGTCCTGATGAGACAGGGGCTCAAGAGCCCCTGTCTGTATTTTCAGCCTTTATCTATTCAGCTATAACTGCAAAGAAAACAAGAGGAGCATCACCGCTGTTTTTTATCCCGTGGCCAGTTCCCCTTGGAGCAAGGGTGGTATCGCCAGGTCCCACTTCTATCTCCTTGCCGTTATCACTATATATACCACTGCCGGAAAGGATGCTGTAAACTTCCTCGTTATTCTCGTGAACATGGTACCCCACTGATGCACCAGGCTCAAGGGTCATGGTGGCAACCATTCTGAAAACACTTCCTTCAGGAGCATTTTCGGGATTTATATAGTTCCTGCCATTGACAAAACCTTCTCCACCTCTTGCTTCAAATACTTGAGTAACAGTCGCATTTTCATCTTTGATAAACATCCATATCACCAGCCTTTGAGGGATATTGTACATGAAACCTGGAAATTTTCAGATAGCATCGCCTTAAAAAACAAACACCTGAGAACTAGCGGACATCCTTTATTCTTCTCACTGATTCTGTATAATCTATCTTCCTGATCCTCTGTTCTTTCATGACAAAATCGTAAAGTTCATCACTGTGGGCAAGTTTTTCTGCAGGAAGAACACCTTTTTCCCTTACCAGACCCTGCATTAAAGCCCTTGCAAAAATGGCACAGGAAAAACCGGTACATCTGCTCATGGAAGTATTCCAGGTCTCTTCATCAAAATAATCGAGGAGATCCCAGGTCCAGGTAACTTCATCACTACCCCTGAAACCGTGAACTTCCACTTTCATGACTGTTAGATCCCGGTCCCCCTTTTCCGGTTCCATTTTCCACATGGGAAAGAGAAGGTCTGCAGTTACATCCAGGGGAACTACTTTCTTCCCTCCAAGTATCCGTGGAGTTTCATCGAACATGCCCATGGAACGGAGCAGGCGCATCTGCTCCACATGCCCGGGCCAGCGCATGGTCATCTCTCCCATGGTCTTTGCCCTCAGGTTGTTTGCCAGGCTCCTCAGACCATCCGTATAGAATACCTCCAGTGTCCCGAGCTTCGGGAAATCCCTGTTATGAAGACCTGATGTGGCTTCCAGGATCTCCTTATTTCCATTTCTGACAACTGTGACTGGTCTGGTAAATTCCTCTATGCAATCCCTCGGGGACCATGTGACCTGATAATTAAAGGGTGGTTGTGGGGTCACCGGTATCCCCCCTACATATATGAAGGCATCTTCTACATCATCGAGAAGGAAATCTCCCCTGCCCATGAGAAAATTTGACATCCCGGGGGCAACACCCATGTCAGGAATAACAGTGACACCCTTTGCCTTTGCCAGACTGTCAAGTTCCTCAAAATCTTCACTCATGAAGGATATGTCCACAAGATCCCTGCCAAGGGAAATTACATTTTTCATCATTTCATAGCCGAAGCGTCCTGGAATTCCGGCAGTAACTACATCTGCCTCTCTAATCAAGGGTTCAAGCTCATCTTTGCTGGTGGCAGAAGCAACTGCCGTTTTTATACCTGGCAATTTTTTCCTGACCTCTTCCAGAGCCGAAGAGTTCATGTCAACAAGTGTGACTTCATTATCCCTTACCAGATCCGATGCTATAATCTGACCTACAAGACCAGCCCCTATCTGGACCACCTTCATAAAGATCCCCCCTCTGATAATTAACTGACATTGATTGTTACCCTTTAATGACAAATTTGTAAACCCCAGATTGTATGGGAAACTGAACATGTTCCACAGGTAGGGACGAATTTCTTTCCGGTAAATAGAATTATCCACTTTTCCCCTGATATGGATACTATTTATGTCCCGTTACAGAATATGCATAAATGTAACAGATTGTTCCATCGGTACCTTTGTGCTATATTCCATTGAAGGCAACAACATTTTTTAAAAAAAGTAAGGGGGGTAATTTCATGTTCAAAATTTCCAGGCTCACAGTAGTTCTGACCCTGGCGGTAATGGTTGTTTCTTTTGCTGCCTGTTCAATGGCAGCGGACAGAAATCTTGTTATTTATTCAAGCGTCGATGAGGAAAACGCAACTAACATTCTAAATGTTTTTTCTGAAACTACCGGTATAAAAGTAAACATGGTATTTCTTTCTTCAGGTCCGGCTTTAAGCCGGATAGAGGCTGAAAAGAACAATCCCCAGGCTGATGTATGGTTCGGAGCTCCAAACGAAAACCACATTGTAGCCAGGGACCGGGGTCTTACCCAACCCTATGCATCTCCTTCCGCAAAAGAACTTCTCGATAATTTCAAGGATAAGGAAGGCTACTGGCACGCCTTTTATATGAATCCACTTGGTTTCGGGATCCTTCCTGAAGAACTCAAGGGTGCGGGGGTCAAGGAGCCTGTTGCATGGGCAGATCTAACCGATCCTTCTTATAAAGGAATGATACAGATGCCTTCTCCCCAGTCTTCCGGAACAGCTTATGCTGTGATTCAGACCCTTATCAGCATTTTCGGTGAAGACGAAGCCTTCACATTCATGAAAAAAATGAACCCGAATGTCCAGACCTATACCCAGAGCGGGACTGGTCCGAGCAAGAACCTGGCCATCAGAGAAACATCTCTGGCCATTCAGTTTACCCCTGCATTCCTGAAATTAGTGGAGCAGGGCTTCCCGGCCCAGGTGGTGTTCCCTGCCGAGGGTGTGGGGTATGAGGCAGCAGCAGTATCCATCCTCAAGGGTGCAAAGAATATGGATGAAGCCAAGGCCCTTGTGGACTGGATTCTATCAAAGGAAGGCCAGACCACTCTCAGTCAGGTCAAGACATACTTTTTCCCCGTAAGAAAAGATGTATCAGCAGGACAAGGGGTTCCATCCCTTGCTGAAATCCAGCTGATAGACTATGACAGGGAAAAAGCCGCGGCAGATAAGGGTCGTATCGTTGATCGCTGGGTAACAGAAGTACTTGGACAGTAAATAATTAATTTAAGCCATGCCCGGGCCTGAAAAGATTTTTTCAGGCCCGGGCAATATTTATTACGGAGGATTAAATGCATCAGAAGATAAGAAAAGGGATGAGGGACCTTCAATTACTCAAGCGAGACCCTTTCATTGCTTTATTGATCATGTTTACAGCCCTGTCTCTGATCATATTTGTGATCTATCCCCTCCTGTCCGTTCTGGTAAAAAGCTTCCAGACCATGGATGGAGTTTTTTCCCTGGCCAACTATAACAGGTTCATCCGTTTCAAATATCTGCGCAATGCCCTCTGGAACAGCCTTTCCGTAGGTGTTATCACTGGTTTTACAGGTGTTGTAACAGGCTATCTGGCTGCCTTTACAATTGCAAGAACCAACATACCCTGCAAAAGGTTTCTCCATGTTCTTTTTATTTTACCTATCATTTCTCCTCCCTTTACAAGTGCACTCTCCATACTTATGCTCTTTGGATCACACGGCCTTATAACACGGGGGGTTCTTGGGATCAGGAATTTTTCAATCTATGGATTCAAAGGAGTCGTTCTTTCCCAGATCTTCACCTTTGCTCCCGTAGCATATCTGACATTAAGGGGAGTCCTGGATTCCCTCAACCCTACTCTGGAAGACGCTGCCATGAATGTAGGAGCAACAAGAATGCAGACATTTATGAAAGTAACTCTGCCCCTGAGTCTCCCGGGAATAGCCAGTGCCTTCCTGGTAGTCATGATAGAATCCCTTGCAGATTTCGGTAATCCCCTGGTTCTGGCAGGAAGCCGTTTCCCCATGCTCGCCACCCAGGCATATCTCGAAATAACCGGATCCTTCAATCTGCCCCTTGGTGCCGCCCTGGCAGTTGTACTTCTTCTACCTTCAGTAACGGCATTTGTGATCCAGAGATATTACCTTCAGAAAAAACAGTACACCACCATTACAGGCAAACCAGTGGCCTCGTCTTCAAAACTGGTAAGCAGGAGCGCTGGAAGGATCCTTTACTTTTTTGTTACGCTCTTTGCCATCCTGATACTTATGTTCTACGGAACCATAACTATGGGCGCTTTCACTTCAGTCTGGGGATATGATTTCACCCTTACCCTGAAACATTTCATATATGCTTTCAGCGTTGGCCTTGATACCATAAAGGACACCCTGATAATAGCCATACTCTCCACTCCTGTATCAGGGCTGTTGGGCATGCTGATAGCTTTCATGGTGGTCAGGCTTTCCTTCCCTGGCAAAGCCTCTCTTGAATTCACATCTATCCTGAACTTCGCTGTCCCCGGGACTGTAGTTGGTATAGGCTACATTCTGGCCTTCAACAAACCGCCCCTTATTCTCATTGGCACGTTATCCATTCTTGTACTGAATTTTGTTTTCCGATACATCCCTGTAGGAATACAGTCAGGTATCGCCGTACTCAGACAGATAGATCCATCCATCGAAGAGGCAGCCCGCAACCTTGGAGCCGATGGCGTTACGACTTTCCGAAAGATCACCCTTCCCCTTATAGCCCCTGCTTTCTTCTCGGGGCTGGTTTTTGCCTTCGTAAGGGCAATGACGGCAATAAGCGCGGCTATTTTCCTGGTGTCCGCTCATTGGAATCTACTTACAGTCCAGATACTCAGCCAGGTGGGCTCAGGAAGACTTGGAGTTGCGGCTGCCTTCAGCGTTATTCTTGTAGGGATAGTTCTTTTTGCCATTGTAGTTATCAACAGGCTGGTTCCAGGAAAGGCCGGCGGAATAAGTGCAATCCAGATTCAGGAGGAAATATGAAATGGAACTTCGGATAAAGGGACTTACAAAGACATTTCAGAGTTTTGACCAGGAGGATTCTGGAGTTATAGCCGTTAACAATGTGGACCTGCATGTCTGCGAAGGAGAACTCGTAACCCTCCTTGGTCCAAGCGGTTGCGGTAAAACCACGCTGCTGAGAATGATCGCCGGTTTTGAAGATCCGACTTCAGGAGATATTTTCTTTGGGAAAAAACGTGTAAACGACCTGGGACCCAATAAAAGGAACACCACCCTGGTCTTCCAGTCCTATGCCATATTCCCCCATCTTAATGTATATGAAAATATAGCCTTCGGGTTAAGATTGAAAAAACTTCCTCAGAAAACCATCCATGAAAAAATGGAACTCTCCCTTGAACTTGTGGGCCTTAAGGGACTGGAGAATCGTCAGCCAAGCCAGCTTTCCGGCGGTCAGCAGCAGAGAGTTGCCCTGGCAAGAGCCATTATAATGGAACCGGAACTTCTTCTTTTTGATGAACCCCTATCCAATCTTGATGCCAAGCTGCGGGAACAGATGAGGATCGAAATACGGGCTCTGCAGAAAAGGCTTGGCATAACAAGCGTATATGTGACCCATGATCAGTCGGAGGCTATGAGTATCTCAGACAGGGTCGTTGTAATGAACCGGGGAAAAATAGAACAGACAGGAACTCCGAGAGAACTTTATGCCCGGCCGAGGAACAGTTTTGTGGCAGCCTTCATAGGCAAGGTAAACTTTCTTCAGGGAGAAGCCCTGGAGAACAGTGCGGTCAGGATAAAAAACAAAACCTTTGATCTTGAAGGCAGAATGGACAGGTTCCACCCGGGCGACAAGGTACGTATTACCATAAGACCGGAAGCCATAGCCTTATCACAAGGATCAGAAGAGGAAGCCGGAGATTTCCCCGGAGAAATAGAAAGGACGACTTTCCTTGGAAATATCGTGGAATACGAGGTCAGATCTAAAGGTCTTCCCAATCTTACCATCCACATGACAAATCCTGTAACTGGAAGAATCTTCAACCCTGGAGAACATGTCGACCTGTCTTTTCCGACAGATACCCTTCATCCCCTTGAAGATATCTAAAGGGAAATATAAAAGGCCTCCTGCAGGTTTTTACCGGGGAGGCCTTTTATATTTGAACCGGATTCCAGTCAGGATTATCCTGCTAGAATTTCAGAACCCCTATAGCGTTAAGCAGAATAAGTCCTACAACAAGGGGTGAAACGTACTTTACAAGGGGGAACCATATCCTTATATACCAGTTATCGATGGTTCCATTGTTGGTAAGTTCTGCCATTGCTTTATCCTTGCCCCATACCCAGCCAACAAGAATGGCACACATGAAGGCACAGAAGGGAAGGGCTAGATTGGCGCAGAAGTAATCGTAAAGATCAAAAATACCCTTTCCGAAGATAGAGACATCTCCCCATATACCAAAACTGAGAGAAACAGGTATGGCAAGAACAAATACGATTATTCCGTAGATCCATGACATCTGCCTGCGGGATACATTGAAGCTTTCAGTAAAGTAGGATATGGAAACCTCCATGATAGAAATGGATGAGGTAAGGGCAGCAAAGAGCAGGAGAAGGAAGAAAGATGCGGAGAAAAAGGCCCCCATAGGCATTTTACTGAAAACCTGGGGAAGGGTTATAAACACAAGACCGGGTCCACCACCGGGCTCCATGGAAAAGGCAAATACGGCAGGGAATACTACAAAACCGGCAAGGATAGCTATGAGAGTATCGAAACCAACAACGGTAAGGGTGTTGGTGGTGAGGTTCTCTTTCTTTGACAGGTATGAACCGTAGGTAACCATTCCGGATAATCCCACACTCAGAGAGAAAAAGGCCTGACCAAGGGCTGCTACAACTACTGACCCGTTGATCTTGGAGAAATCAGGCTTAAGGTACCATTTGACGCCTTCCATGGCTCCCGGAAGGGTGACAGACCTTACCAGAAGAATAACCAGAAGCACGAACATGGCTGGCATAAGGATCTTGCTCCATTTTTCGATACCTCCAGAGACACCCCTTGCCACAATGAGAAGGGTGAAGATAAGGAAAATGGCCAGGTAAATTATTGGTGATGTCACAAGACCTATGAACCCTCCAAAGAATGCTCCCATCTGATCTGCAGGAACGCTGGTCAACTTACCCAGAGCTGATTGCATAGAGTAATAGATGGTCCATCCACCTACAACGGCGTAATAGGCCAGAAGCGGAAAGGATATAAAGACCCCTAGATAGCCTATCCACTTGAAGGGCTTGCTTATCTTTCCATAACTTTCGACGGCATTTGCCTGACCATGCCGGCCAATGGTAAACTCCACAAGCAGCAGGGTTGCTCCAACCAGAAGAACGATCGCAAGATAGAGGAGAACGAAGGCCCCTCCTCCGTTAGTCCCAGTCATATAAGGAAAGCGCCAGATATTTCCCAGACCTATCGCTGAACCAGCAGAGGCCAGGACAAATCCAAAACCGGAAGTGAACTGATCTCTATTACCTTTGTTATCCATAAGTTTCCCTCCTTGTCGTGATAAGAAAATAAATATTATAAGATCCTATCTTCCATTCTGTTACCTGTTTTTCAGAGCATTCTCCATCCTGTCCATGGCCTTTTCAAGGTCTTTCAGGGACATGGCGCAGGATATCCTTACATAACCTTCACCACTCTTTCCGAATGAGATTCCAGGTATAACTGCAACCTTGGCCTTCTCTAGAAGCCAGAATGTAAATTCTTCTGAATTCATTCCTGTTCCGCTTATATTGGGGAAGAGATAGAAGGATCCTCCCGGTTTCAGACAACTGATCCCAGGTATTGCATTAAGACGCTCCAGTGCATAGTCAACCCTCTGCCTGAAGATATCCCTTCTCTCCATGACCTTTTTCTCCTGGGTTTTCAGGGCATAAAGGGCTGCTTTCTGGGCAAGAGAATTAACTCCAAAGGATTGAACAATGCTCAGGACCTGCATCAGGCCGAGGATCTCACGAGGAGCAATGGCATAACCTATACGCCATCCCGTCATGGCATGGGACTTGGAAAAACCTCCCACAGTCATGGTTCTTTCCTTCATTCCCGGAAGGGTGGCAAAGGGAACATGTTCTCCCTCGAAAAGGATAGACTCATAAATTTCATCAGATACTACAAAGAGATCGTGTTTCTCCACCACTGCAGCGATCTTTTCCAGCTCCACCCGGTCAATTACAGCTCCTGTTGGATTACAGGGGGAATTCAGCATGATGGCCCTGGTTCTGGGAGTAATTGCCTTTTCTATGTCCTCTGCCCTGGGATTGAAACCGTTCTCCTCGAGACATGGAACCGTAACCACTCTGCCTCCGTTATATTCAACCTGTTGAAAGTAGGCAACAAAACAAGGTTCAGTCACAATAACCTCATCTCCTGGATCCAGTATGGCCTGGAAAAGAAGAAATGGTGACTGGATACCTCCTGTGGTTACGAAAACCTCATCCGGCACCGATTTCAGCCCGTACTTTTTATCCCAGTAGGAACATATCTCCTGCCTTAGATCGAGAAATCCGGGGAGGGGTGGATAATGGGTAAAGCCCTCTTTACCAGCCCTTGCAGCAGCATCCACTATGTCCGGCTCCGTATTGAAGTCCGGCTCTCCAATTCCAAGATTCGAGAGATCCTCCACCTGGGCAGCAGCACGAAAGACCTTGACCATCAAAGAAGGCTGCAGATCTGAAAACCTTTCTGCTATTTTCACAGCCGACATGGGTCTAATCTACCTTGATCCAAGGGCACTCAGCAGGGATTTGAAATCATTCATGTCAAGATCCCTCTTCATCTCGATGGACCTTGCCTTGACCATCTGCAGAAGTTCCTTCTTCTGGTCATCGTCTATTTCCACACCAGCCTTATCCAGCCAGTATTTCAGATTATCCTTACCGCTTTTCTTTCCAAGGTAAAGGACAGGCTCCTGCTGGCCGGTCAGAGTATAGTGATAGGGCAGCATGATAAGGGGATTGGTTTCCTTTGCATTTACCCACAGACTGGATGGAAGACCTGTTTCCCATCCGAACAGGCGGTCTCCGTCAACTGCTTTGATGGGCCATACCGGGAATTTTGAGTATTCAACCACCATTTCTGAAAGTTCCTTCAGTTTTTCAAGTCTGATCCCGGTTTTCTGACCGTAAAGAGCCTCAAGGGAAAGGGCTACTGCTCCAAGAGGTGCACTTCCTGCCCGTTCGCCTATTCCATTGACGGTTACATGAGCTACTTCTGCTCCAGCCACAAGGGCCGCAAGAGTAGTTGCGACACCAAGATCGTAATCACTGTGAAAATGTGCCTCTATCGGGAAATCGAATCTCTCCTTGAGTTTTCTTACCATGAAGGCTGCTCCTTCCGGAGAGAAAGTTCCGAAGGTATCCACCAGTGCGAGTGAATCGATGTGCCCGCCCTCAGCTACTGCCTGTACAAAGTCAAGAAGATAATTCAACTCTGCTCTTGAACCATCTGCAGGGAAAAAGGTGACATACATACCCATTTCATGTGCAGCCCGGGTAGCCTCAACACATGCTTCAATGGCCTGTTCCGGGGTCCATTTTTTTCCGTATCGGAGCATCTGTTCGCTTCCGATCATCTCGGCAAGAACACCATGTACTCCAAGAGATTTCGCCAGTTCCATGTCCTTTACCATATTGCGGGAAAAACAGAATATCTTCGAATCAAGACCCTCGTCAACAATTGCCTTTATGGCATCTGCATCTTCCTGGGAAGCGGCAGGAGTCCCAGCTTCAATTCTGTGCACTCCGATCTCTGCCAGTTTTCTGGCAATAGAGACCTTTTCGTCCCTGGTAAAAATGATCCCGGGCTGCTGCTCTCCATCCCTCAGGGTCGTATCCAGGATCTCAATCTTTTCAGCAAAATTGTAATTACTTGTAACTTCTTCCGTATAATTAGCCGGTGAAACCCACCATTTACCATCTTCTCTGTATCCCATCCAATTACCTCCTGGCAAAATAATTTATTCTGAACTGCTGGTCTTGAGAGTTCATGTTAGTTGTATTAACTTGCTATCTTTATCCTGTAATCGGCTACGATAAATTCCTTACCGTCAAAGATAAGGGGATTCAGGTCCATCTCTTCTATTTCGGGATTAGTGATAAGAAGACCCTGCATTTTCATTATGAGGTCTTCGAGGTTTTCAAGGTCCACTCCCGGCTTTCCCCTGTATCCTTCCAGGATCCGGTAACACTTCAGGTCTTTCAGCATCTTCCGGGCACTTACCCTGCCGAAGGGAACGTGACCCCATGACACATCCTTAAATACCTCAACTCCAACTCCGCCATAGCCAGCCAGAACGACATGACCAAGGGCCGGGTCACTTTTCGCCCCAAGTATCACCTCCACATTCCCGCGAACCTGTTCCTGTACCAGCACACCCCTTGCCCCGGGAAACTTTGAGAACATTTCAGACACTACCTTTTTGAGGGATCCTTTATCGGCAATGTCAAGAATAACCCCCCCGCTATCGGATTTATGAATAATATCGCTGTGATCTATCTTCGCAACTACAGGAAAGTTCAAGTCCAGGCCATCAACCTCCTGAGGGGATAACACCAGAATGGATCTTGCTACCTTGAATCCATATGACATGAGCAGGGTTTGACACTTTTCCGGGGGGAGAAAAGTACCATCAGTCCCCTTAAAAAGGGACCTGATATTCTGTAGTTCTCTAGCTGGAACCGCGGAGGGGTAATCTGCTGCATCTTTATCCGGTGTTTCTGTCTCCCTCATGAGGTTGAGGACCTGAGCAGTCTGTTCAGGGAAGGGGAAAGAAGGTATCTTACCTTCAAGCATAACATTTCGCCCGGCCCTCCCCATTTTGGGGCCGAAGAAACATGTAAGTACAGGAATATCAATATCCTTGAGAGAATCGATCATGGCCTGAGCCACGGAACCTGTCTCGACAGTTACGGGGGGTACCATTATGACTATAAGTGCATCGTATATGCCGCTCTCCGCCATCAATCTGGAAGCTTTACCATAATGTTCAGGAGCAGCAGTTGCAACAAGATCAAGGGGATTGGCAGTCGAAGCCTGTGGAAGAATATCCTTTGCCAGACTGTCCCTCAGCTCATGGGAAAGAACCGGGAGGACAAAACCCAGATCATTAAGGGCGTCGGCCACAAGGGTACCTGGCCCACCTGCGTTGCTTATAATTCCGACCCTGCTGCCTCTGATCTTTGGCATCCGTCCAAGGGCAGAGGCAAGCAGAAAAGCTTCTTCAAGCGTGTTTACCCGAAGAGCTCCTGTCTTCTGGATAAGTGCTTCAGCGATCTGTTCATTCCCGGCCAGACTTCCTGTGTGGGACCTGGCAGCGGCAGCACCAGCCTCTGTCCTTCCAGACTTGAGGATAATGACCGGTTTAATTTTATTCACCATGGAAAGAACCCTTGCAAATCTTGCAGGTTCAGGGATCATTTCAAGATATGCAAGAATGACCTTCGTTCCGGAATCCATGGCATATAGGGGTAAAAGGTCACAGATGTTGAGATCGGGCTGGTTTCCTGTCGAAGTGATCATGGAAAATCCGAGACCTAGTTCTTCGGCCCAGTCAAGCATGGCCGCTCCGATGGCCCCACTCTGTGTAATGAGTCCTATGGGACCCCTGGCAGGGATGTTCTGAAGCATATTGGAATGAAGTCTGACCTGCGGGTCGGTATTAAGAAGGCCCATACAGTTGGGACCAAGGAGTCTCATATTGTATCTGTTAATGATCTCCATTATTTCAGATTCAGCTCTGGCCCCTTCTTCTCCCATTTCCCTGAAACCGGCCGTAAGGGTCGCTACTGCCTTGACTCCCTTTTCTCCACATTCTCTTATCACATCCACTGCAAAACTGGCAGGTACAGTAACAAGGGCCAGGTCTACAGTCTCTTCGATCTCTTTTACACTTCTGTATCCCCTGACCCCCAGAACATCTTCGCCTTTTCTGTTTACTGCAAAAACACTTCCATTGAATTCATAATCAACAATGTTCCTTAGAACAGCATTACCCAGCCCGGGTTTGGCTGAAGCACCAATAACGGCAATACTCCGAGGATTGAGCAGTTTTTCAGTATCCCTCTCATGGAGAGGCTTAAAAGAACTCCAGCTTTCCAATTTAAGTCCATCAGGAACAGGATCTCCCTTATAGTGAAGGATGCTCTTTTCATCTCGTCCAAAATTTCCGAGTGATATTTCAAGGATGGTTCTGGCCCCTGCATACCTTGATTGTTCATTTACCAGTTTCAGGTATTTCCGGAATCTTTCCTTTTCCTCCATACCAGAATCCTGATCGACAGGAACCGGCGGGCTTACAAGGATTATGGGACCTCCGTCCAGCTCATCTGTAGCCAGATGAGCACTGGACCGTACTTCTTGTGCATTGTCAGCAAGGGCAGCACCAACACCGTTAGCGCCTGCATATGCCCTGTTTCCATTACTATCTTTAACAGAAAGGTCTGCAGGATGAACATTTATAACGGGCAGACTTCCTGTAATTGCCGAAGTAGTAGCCCAGACATAACCTGCAAGAAGGATCACATCAGGATCATACAGCTCGAAGAAATCCATTATGCGGTTATCGAACTCCGCTCTCACATCTCTGTCCTTGAGAGGTTTTTCCCTGTCGGCATAGAACTGCCTTATATCTATTGAAGTGACCGGGATACCTCTTTCTTCTGCTATTTCAATCGCTTTTGAACCTGGGTTATCCGAAAAAAGGGCTACTACCTCAAAGGTACTGCCTTCAAAGGTCTTTTCAAGTTCAAGCTGAAGATCATGTACTTTCCACAGGGTATTTCCTGACCCGGAGGCAAGGGCTGCAACCCTCATTCTGCCCTTCATTGGATCATATACAGGTCTGATCATTTAAACACTCCTTTACTTATCTTCCAGGATCATCTATTCGTTGTGAGATGACTCCCTGATAGTTCTCTGATGTTTTTCAAAGGATCTCAGGATTTCCTCCTGGTCACCTTTTTTCAAAGCTTCAATAATATCCTCATGCTCTCTTGCTGCATGAACGATAAGGGGACTATCTTCGTCCAGATGTTTCTGCTCCAGCATAAAAATTCGCTGTAATCTTATGGCACTGCTTACTTCATCGAGATATTCAAGGAGAACCTTGTTAGGATATACTCCGAAGATCTCCATATGAAATTTGTCATTCTCTTCAAGAAGCCGGCCAAACTGTCTGGTCTTTGTAAAATGGTGCATGTTGCTGTTCATGGCTTCGATTTTCCGGTAGTTTATCTTTGAAACGTAGGGGGCGATATGACTGGCAAGGTAGTACCGGATAAGGTGTTTTATCTCCTGGAACTGAAAGAATTCCTCCCCTGATAAAAGAGAAACCCTCCATCCAACCCTGGGCTGAGATTCAACAAGGCCCTGTCTGGCAAGTCTTCCAAGAGCCTCCCTGACAGGAGTTTTGCTCACGTTAAGCTCCCTTGACAGCTCATCCACATTCAGTTTCTGACCAGGTGAATAGGAACCTTCCATTATCCTGTTCTCGATCTCTCTCATTACAACCTCTGCCATAGTGGGAATTTTTTTCATATCAGCCCTCTCCTTTACAATTCACATGTATTATTCAAAACGTGTTGATCAGGAAATTTTCATCTTTCGGATATCGGATACGATATCCGAAATTATATCGCAGTCCGAAAATGAGGTCAACTTAAAAAAAATATGAAACAGAGGGTTTGATACTGACTGAAAAAATATGGGTGGAGTCCAATGAGAAAGGACCGGCTCTACGTGTATCCCAGCTCCGGTCCCTTAAGGTTAAATCTGAAATCTTTCTCTTAAAATCGACTCCAGGCCCCTTAATCCTCCCTTGGATGATATACAAGAACTGTACATGGGGAATGACGAACCACCTTTGCGGCAACACTTCCTATAAAGAACCGCTCCACATCGCTAAGGCCTCTGTGTCCTATCAGAATTATGTCATATCCTTCCTCTGCCTTTTCAACTATCTGGCTGTAGGGAATTCCCGCAATTATCAGAAGATCATAATCGACCCCTTTAGCTCCGTTATCGATCTGCTCCTTTATCATGGACATGAACTGTTCCCTGGAATCAGCCAGAAATCTCTCATCCAGTTCAGCAAGCCTGTAATCCCAGCTCTGCTCATGTTTGGATATAACGTGGAGAAAGTCGATCTTCTCAATACCTTCCTTTCTGGCATATGCAAAAGCATAACTGATAAGAGTTCTGCTTATGGCACTGGTATCAATGGGAACTAAAGCTTTTCTCACTCCGCCTCCCTCCCTTCTCTTTCACTACATTGTTTCATCTGAGCGCATCGTTTTAATGATATCATATTATATGGAGTTGGAGAAAGCCAAAGACCCATCCTCCATGAAAACGTGAGTTTTTGATATACTTGTTCAACCTTTGGGACAGGAAATTGAAGACTTGACAGTGAAAATAAAGAGAGTAAAG
This sequence comes from Acetomicrobium hydrogeniformans, assembly GCA_016841745.1. Lineage (GTDB taxonomy): Bacteria > Synergistota > Synergistia > Synergistales > JAFGMB01 > JAENYO01. The sequence continues at coordinate 188,077 of JAENYO010000002.1, read as the reverse complement.
AGAACAATAGTGGAAATAGGGAGGATAACAGATGAAAAGAATATTAGCTTTAGCTGCCGTAATTGTTGCAGTCTGTTTCATTTTCATACCAGCGGGGTTCTCAGAACAGGCTAAGACAATAACGGTACAAGCGTCAGAATCTGCAAAAGAGGCTATGAAAGTAAAAGGACCTGACCTGTATATTCGAATAGGGATATACAGAGGATACTGAGGAGAAGACCTGAGCGCTCTCGTTGAGAGCGATAAACGGGAAAAAGAGATCAATTACTACTCGGTAAAAATTGATGAAATGACCCTGTATATACCTGATTTTCTGTCTTTCTCAGATGGCACGATGATCATTGAAACAGTAGACTTTCGAGGTGTGAGGTATATCATCGCGAAAAACTGGAAAGGAAACAGTTCATCTTCGCCGGACAACCCTTCATCTGAATGTAACTGAAAAGACCCCGCCCACTACCTATCAGGAAAGAAAAAGGCAGGTCATCTTAAGATCTGACCTGCCTTTTTGAAATTATACCCTCAGGGAATATGATAGCCTCAGCCAGGGGAAAGTTTAAAACCTTCTTCCCTGAATTTAGCTGCATTATCTGCTGCCCTGTCAAGAAAAATATAGATGAGTTCTTTTTCCTCTTCGGTGAATCCCTTCGATAGTACTTCAGTCCATTTTGACCTCGCATCCCATATACGGGGAGCCAGGTCTCTGGCCTTATCAGTAAGATAAAGATGATAGTATCTATGGTCATCTTCATCCCTCTTACGTAACACATATCCTGCCTGGACAAGTTGTTTCACCGCCCTGGCAGTTGTTGTCTTGTCCATCATAAGGGACTCACTGAGCTCATCCTGGGTCATACCCTCCCGACAGAAAAGAGCTGCAAGAAAATTCCTCGGTCCATGCCCTATATCAAGATCAGAAAATTCATGATCAAAATAGCTGTGACCGTACCTGTGGATAACGGACACCATTTTCCCTATAGATTTCGGAGATGGCATTAGAGAAGTCACTCTCCTTCCATGGCAAGTTCAGCCCGTTTAAAGCTTTTCATCTGTGGTATGACTACAAGAACAGTTATGAAGGTTGAAAGGATATCTGCGATCGGAAAAGAAAGCCAGACACCATCAATACCTATGTATTTCGGAAGAAAATACAGGACAGGTATCAGGATCAGGATCTGTCTGGAGGTGTTAAGGATGAATGATGGGAGTGCCTTCCCTATAGCCTGGAAAAGGGTTCCCCCTATCATCTGAAAACCTATTACAAACAAAGCGAAGGTCATTAGCCTCAAAGCATGGGGTCCCATTTCAAGAAGGGCAGGATCATGGGTAAATATGGATATTACCGTCTTGGGGAAAATAAAAAAAACGCAGGCCAGAAGCGATGAAAAGACAGTAGCTATGAAAGCCGATTTCAGTATGACCTCTCTGGCCCTGTTATAGGAACCGGCCCCGTAGCTGTAGCCGAGGATGGGCTGCATTCCCTGTGCTATTCCTATTGCAGGCATAAAGGAGAATATGATGACCCGGTTGTTGACACCGAAGAGAGCAACTGCCATATCCCCTCCATAAAAGGCAGCCAGTTGATTGACCATTCCAAATACGAAACTTGACGCAGCATGCCTGACCAGTGCAGGGAAGCCTATGGCGATGATCTCACCCAGAATATCCAGCTGGGGTTTCATATATTTAATGGAAAATTTTAAAAAGCTTTGTCCTGTGGAATAGTAATAGGTAATCCAGCCAATAACAACCAGTCGTGCCATAACTGTTGCAATTGCTGCACCACGAACACCCATATCCAATACAAAGATAAATACCGGATCAAGTATTATGTTAGCAATCGCACCAATAACCATTGAATACATAGCAACCTTTGCCGCTCCTTCTGAACGGATAACATTGTTCATAGACATACAGAATACAATAAGGGGCGCCCCCAGAAAGATCACGCTCATATAATCGAGAGCATAGGGCAATATGGCCTCGGTGGCACCGAAGGCTTGAAGGATCGGAACAGTCAGAAATTTACCGACAAGGGCAATGGCCCCCCCAAAGATCAAAACGGCAAGAAGGTTATTCCCAAAGGCTACCTCTGCCCTCTTGTAATTCTTTGCACCCAGGTTTCTTGATATGACTGAGGCTGCCCCCATGCCCAGCATTGCCCCCGTCCCACCTATTATCATCTGCAGAGGAAAAGAGATGGAGAGTCCTGCTATTCCAAGAGCACCCACACTGTGACCTATATATATGGTGTCCACAAGGTTATAAAGGGCTTGAACCAACATCCCTACCGTAGCTGGAAGGGAAAGCTTCCATATAAGACGTGAAATGGGTTCATTCGCAAGCATATGTTCTCGTTCAGGGTTCAAGTTATATTACTCCCTTTCTCATATAGTTGTATCTACAACTATATACCATAAATTAGTTGTAGATACAACTAATTTCTCTAACAATAATAGCTAATATCGATAGGTATTGACAAATGGCAAATTTAGCGTATATTCTTAATAGCGAATATAATTTGTTATTAGGCAGGTGATCTTAGATGCAGGTGCTAAAGGAAGAGATCAGAGAAAAGATAATTCAGGTGGCAAAGGCAAAATTCCTCGAAAGCGGATTTCAAAAAACATCTATGAAAAGTATTGCTGAGGGTGCAGGAATATCTGCACCTACAATCTACTGCTATTTCAGGAATAAGGAAAACCTTTTTATACACCTTGTTGAACCTGTTACAAGTTACTTTGTAAAAAAGAAAAAAACAGTGGAAGAAACAGACCCGGTTGAACTTGCAAAAACCTGGGGAATTGAACAGAGAAAAACAGAATACGGAACTCACATGAAGTTTATTGGTAACCACAGGGACGAATTTAGACTGCTTTTTGCCTGTGCGGGGGGGTCCTCCCTGGAAAGCTATTTCGACAGGCTGGTGGACCAGTATGAAATATTGATGAAAAAAATCATTGGGGTACTCAGAAAATCAAAGTTACTAAATCAACCTGTTTCTGATTTCTTCATACATAACATGGCCTCATTTTACGTTAGCACTATTCGGGAAGCATCCTTACACCCTGTATCGGAGAAAGAACTTGAACAATTTGCGCAAGAGTGGGCCCTCTTCAGAACATGGGGATGGAAAGGTATTACCGGATCAAATGAAAACGGGAAAGAAAGGACTGCAAAATGAATTGCACAAGAAGCAAAACAATGGGAAAGAAAATTGAACACAGATCAATGCTTGCTTACTGGACAATAACACTTATACATGACAATCCGCTACTGAAGCTGTTGAAAGACCCCTTTTCAAAATTGAGAGCAGCAGGTTTGAAGGAAAGGCAAAAAGTTATCGAAGTGGGGTGCGGACCAGGATTTTACACTATCCCGGCTGCGAAGATAGTGGGAAAGACGGGACAGATATATGCCATGGACCTTCACCCGGGATTTATTGAAAGGGTAGGAAAAAAAGCTGAAAAGGCTGGGTTATCCAATATCACTGCCATTGAGGGTAATGCTTCAGAGACTGCATTTCCAAAGGAAAGCATGGATCTGGCCTTTCTCTTTGGCTTGGGACACATATCGGGAGGACTTGAAGATCTTATACTGGAAATGAAAAGGATCATAAGACCGGCAGGAACCGTTGCATTTGAAAAAGGCCATGGAAAATCAGAAAACACTTTAAACCTGTTTAACAGAATGGGCTTTTCCTTCTCAGAACAGAGGGGAAGATTAATGATCTTTGAAAGACAAAAATAATTATGCACTCCTTTCAGGGAGTCCAGATTGCAGACAAAGTCCCTTGGAGATACTTTTCCAAGGGACTTTTATATTTTTCTAAATCCTGGCTGGAACAAAATGAGTAGAAATTGAAGAACCATAGGAGCTAAACTCCCTAAACCCTGGATCTTTGACCTTACACTTAGCCAGTTTCTTCAGATTCATACATGTAAAGGTAAGCAAGATCTCCATTTTCATTCTGGTCCTGCCTCTCACCATGGGATATCTCAGACCATGCCTTTCCCTGGCATACGCAAATACCCGTTCTATGGTCTGAGAACGTTGTGCATATGTACTTTTCCCCCGGGGGGTAAGCCGGACCTCTTCGGCCTTGTCCGTGTAATCAGACCATACATGCCGACTTACTACCTTCTGGAAATTCCGGCTTAGAGTACACTTCTCGATACGTGGAGTTCATTTCAGAACATTTTCCGAACATCTATTGGGTATGGCAATACGGAAGTAATATGTCTTGCCTGTGCAAAATAGAAAGGAAGATGTCCTTCCGATTTTAATACTTGTGACTGTGGGGATGGCAGCGTCCTTTCTGGGAATGAAAAAAGCCAAGCCCGGAAATGGACTTGGCTTTTGCTACTCTATCTTTAATCTATCTATATCTAAGCTGGACTGTTACTTCCCTCTTCTTGACAGGAACATAAGCGGCGTGAGCAGGAAAAAACCGATAGCAGGCAATGCAGAGATGCTGCAACCACTACTGCTGCCAGATGAAGATGGTTCCACTTCAAAGGCGCCAATGTCATAACCGGCACCCTGGGGCCTTTCTATTCCTCTCTGGTCAGCATTAGGAATACTGCCTGAGTCAGTCCCCTCATCTATGGCAGAACTGCCTTCTCCCAAGGCACAGGTCCATGTTGGCCCCCCATTATCCGCCAGGGGTTCAAGCATGGGATCTGCTGTGATGATATTGTCTAAATTGGAACCCCCACCGACATCATTGCTCTGGACTACACAATAGCGCAGGGTAGGGGAACCTGACATTGTCTCGGAGTTGTCGATCTCTCCACCAGTATTGTTCCAGAATATGCAGTTGGTCACTTCTGGACTGGACTCTTCGTTGTACATCCCGCCACCTTGCCAACCCACGTTGTTCGAGGAAAAGGTGCAGTTCGTCACTTTAGGACTAGACGAAAACATGTTATACATCCCTCCGCCACCAAATACTGCGCTATTATCACTGAAAGTACAGTTGGTCACAGTGGGGCTGGATCCGTCGTTATACATTCCACCACCTACATCTGTGCTGTTATTAGATGAAAATGTGCAGTTCGTCACAGTGGGGTCGGAACCTGAGTTGCACATTCCGCCACCTGGACCTGCGCTGTTATTAGATGAAAATGTGCAGTTCGTCACTGTGGAGTCGGATTCATAGTTGAACATTCCACCACCTGCACCTGCGCTGTTAGAGGAGAAGGTGCAAGTGGTTATAGTAAGATTATCCGACAGGTTGCAGATGCCGCCTCCGCCATTCTCTGAGCCTGCATCCCCGCTCACAATAGAAAGACCTGATATGTCCACGGACTCAGCGGTGTCCTCAACATAAAACACCCTGCACTCCCCGCCTCCACTTACAGCAAGGTTCTCAGCTCCAGGTCCCTGGATAGTGAGCCCCTGATCGATGCTGAGCTGTTCATCCAATGTAATGATTGCCGGATATTCAAGGTCAAAGGTTATGACATCCTGGCTTGTGGCATTTTCGATAGCGTAACGCAAACAATCGGGGTTCGAAACATCGTCACTGGTTGAAGTAACCATAAAGGTATCTGCATAAACCGCTGTCGCTGTACCGGTAAAAGAAATAAATGCGACTAACACAAATGCAAAAAACATAAAAGCTATGGAATGTCGAAAAGGAATCCTGCTGCAACTACTCTTCATATAAAGAACCTCCCAAAATGTGAAGTAGGTTACGAAAAAAAGACTAAATAGGAACAGACGATCTTGAGAAAAATAAGAAAGATCATAGAAATATGTAAGGTTAATGGTTAAAGACTTTTTCATGTTAGCACTATGGGTCTATTGGTCAAGTTAATTCACGAAATGAACAGGTAACAGTCTTTCCGCAACACATTCTCGAAGAATATGTTTCCTGACAGGATTTGGATACTAGTCAGATCGTTTTATAGAACTTTGTCAAGACCAGGAAAAAGGCCAAACCCGGAAATGGACTTGGCCTTTATAAACTGATGAATTGATAAATTCTCTAAGGAAGTTTCTCATGGCAGACCAGTATGAACAAGTCACGATTGATCTAACGAATGAGAAGGTTCAGTTTACAGGAATTTCACCCTCCAATCCCGACCGTTTTCGATTTTAGGCCTCCGCTCGGTGATGGAGATGGCTACAATGGGCTTGAATTGCTGCTTATGAGCTTTTCCGGATGCAATGGTACGACGATCCTGTATTTATTGAGAAGTATGGGGAAAGAGATATCCGGTTTGAAAGTGAATGTGAAAAGCCTAAGGCGCGATCAGCTGCCTATAAAGTTTGAAAAGATCTTTGTTGAGTTCGTAGTGAGTTCAAAAGATACATCGGACTCCGATATCCAAAAGGCGATCCTGCTTGCTGAGAAATCAGTCTGTCCTGTATGGCAAATGATCAAGGTTAATGTAGAAGTCATAACGGAGTACAGGATCGTTCCCTGAGGAACCTAAAGGTGCCAGACCAGTACTTTCGGCAGGCTAGTCATCAGGGGTAGACTGCAGATACCTAAAATTCCAATTTGACACCTGGAACCCTCGCACTCCTGCTATTTGGTAAAGAATTTTTTGATGGTTTCCCCGTGCCGCTTGATGAAGTCGCAGCTGGGAATATTTCCGCATTTACGGCAGGAGGCATCATAAGCCGAGTTGATCGTCCCGCAATTGCTGCAGGTGTATTTCTGGCGCACTTCCTTGATCCATTCCTCTATTTCAAGTTTTTTTGCCAGCTCGAGGTCTTCCCAGAGGTCAAGCCTATGGAGCTTGGCAGCCTGAAACTCTATGAGCTCCTTGCAAGGGAAAGAGTCGCACTCGCTGCAAAAGGAGATGCCCTTTCCTTCGGCGCAGGGGGCGAAAAAGCAGTCAGCGCAGGGGCCGAACTTCTTTCCCGAGCGGCAGCCGAAACAGCGGATCTCATCCTCAGGGATCCCAAGGAGGCCTGATAGTTTCTTGAGCCTCTCGGGGTCCTCCTTTGTGGCTATGAACACGGTGCAGGTTTCGCATAGCAGTCCGCAGACCGAGGCCACCTCACACGACATAAATGTAACCCCCTTCCTAAGATAGTGAAACAAATAACTTTAATAATTTTATCACTCCTCTTAGCAAAGAGGAAAACATCTGTCTCGACTGCCGCCCCCTGGAAGATATCTTTCACAACATTTGGGGTCTACTATTGAAATCGTAGACCCCTTTTCTCCGAGCATTTTTTATCAGATTAATAATTACAAATAGATATAACAGGTAATTTAGTATATTTAACAGCTGGGATGCGACCTTCAATCTATTTATAGGAATTTTCTATATTGTAAAAACTTTCTATTTACCAGCCGCTACCATCAGGAATACCATCTCCTGAATTGGGAGCACCCTTATCATCACGATCAGCACCCTTATCCATCCCGCTACCATCAGAAATGCCATCTCCTGAATTTGGGGCAGGTCCATCCGCAGCCATTACCACATTACCAAAACTAACCATAAGAAAAGCTGCCAGAACAATCATTATAATAACTTTTCGCATTGTTTCCTCCTTTTGATTAAAGAATAATGTAAAGTATATTTTGAAAACCGCATCCTCAGCATTATTAAATGTGCCATGCTAATAACCATGATTTATCAAAGTAATTTTATTGTTCTAGCAAGTTATTAGATCGTTTCTTTATATCTCATTTGAAATGTCACCGATCATAAGCTTCTCTACCGGACAATTCCATCTCACACAATTAAATGTACCAGAAAAAGCATACTATTTAGAAAAGACTGACAATTATCTTTCCGGACATTATAGCTGATATAGGATAATTATGAAAGGGCTGCGGCCTGTGATGAATCTGCCGAAGGCGCTTTTAGATAACTTCAACAATCTATACATCCAGGTTTTGATGATTGATAGAAATAATTTTCCGGGACACTTCAAATAACGTTCGGATATTGATAAGCTTCTAAGTAGCATGTATAAATTCAACTTAACATCTTGAGGGTGATATTAATGACGGATATAACATACAGAAAAGCCAGATATGAAGACTGTGGCGAAATAGCAAAACTAATGGACCTTGCATCTGGGGGCATTATCGATTTTCTTTACCAAGATCTTTTCGAAGACCTTGATCCAGCAGAGTTTGTAGAAAAAAACCTTCAATCGGCGGATGATCCATATAATTACAATTCTGCTATCGTGGCCGATCAGGACGGGATTGTTGTGGGAGTTTCCTACAGTTACCCATCAAGCTATCATGGCCTTAGTGAGAGCTCCAGATCGACGCTGCCGGTAGACCGCCTTGCCTGTTTGAATGATTTTTTTAATGCCAGGATTGAAAACAGCTGGTTTATAGACTCATTTGCTGTAAATACATCCTTGCAAGGAATGGGACTTGGGAAAAAGCTTCTTGATATGACTATTGAAAAAGCCAGAAAAGAAAATTTTTCAACATTAACCCTGATGGTTTTTGCTGATAATGAGAAAGCCCTCAGATTCTATTTAAAAAACAACTTTGAAGTAGCACAGAAAGTACGACTTGACCGCCAGGAATTGATGCCCCATGACGGAGGCTGCCTCCTTATGAAAAAGGATCTTCAACTGAAACAGGAAAATTATCAATAAATCGGACATCCTGGCAAATTAATTCTAATAGATCCAAAGGCACTTCATAAAGCCCTTTCCTGGACAACATAATAAGTAAGTCATTCCCTACAGGGAAAACGGCAGCCAATGCGAAGATATTACAGCCTTCACCACCTCCATACTCCCTTTGCGGAATAGATAGGTAGGCGTCCTCCCGATTTTAACACTTGTCACTGTCGGCATGGTAGACCTCCTTTCTGGCATGAAAAAGGCCAAGCCCGTAAATGGACTTGGCTTAGATCATCTATCTGGTGTATCTATTTATCTACGTTGGACTAGCTACTTCCTCTTCCTGAAAAGAAACATGAATGGCATGAGCAGGAGGAACCCGATAGTTGGCAATGAAGAGATACCGCACCCTCCACTACCACCGTCATCATCAATACTGGGTTGGAAATTTGCACTTATTACATGGTTTCCGGTTACATCCTGAAAAGTATAGGTGTTGCAGGCTTCATCGTAGGAAACGGCTTCATCATCCACAAAAACTGCCTCGAGCTCGTAACCTTCTTCAGGCAGCAGATAAAATACCTCGTCCTCAGTATCAGTTTCCAAGGCATGAGCTTCAACAGGAGAAATAGTACCTCCATCTGAGCACGTGGCAGTTATTACATAGACTTCAAGCCCTGATTCATAGGCTCCAATATCGAAACTGCCTCCATTGTAAGGCCTAGGTGCTCCGCGCTGATCGGTAGATGGTGCTCCACTATCAGTTCCTGCGTCTATAGCTGAACTGTCTTCTCCCAAGGCACATGTCCAGGTGGGTCCACCGTTGTCTGCTAAGGGTTGAAGCATTGGATCTGCTGAAGTAATATTGTTTGAGATCGTGCCCTCACCGACATCATTGTTCTGAACGACACAGTAGCTTAGGGTGGGTTTGCTGTTCACGTTGTCTATCTCGTCGTCGGCATCCCAGAATATGCAGTTCGTCACGGTGGGACTGCAAAACTCCATGTTGCACATTACGCCGCCACTACCAATACTTGCACTGTTCGAGGAGAAGGTGCAGTCGATCACGGTGGGGCCGGAATCACTATAGTTGCCCATTCCACCACCATCATCTGCAATGTTTGAAGAGAAGGTGCAATTGGTCACCTCGGGGTTGGAGGAGAAGAAGTTGGACATTCCGCCGCCAATATAATCTGCGGTGTTCGAAGAGAAGGTGCAGTTCGTAACCTTGGGGCTAGAAGTTTCGTTGAACATTCCACCACCATGAACTGCAATGTTTGAAGAGAAGATGCAGGCGGTAACGGTAGGGCTGGACAACCAGTTGTACATTCCGCCGCCATAAAAATCTACGCTGTTCGAAGAGAAGGTGCAGTTCGTAACCTTGGGGCTGGAGGAATTATTGAACATTCCACCACCACGAAATGCTGCAATGTTTGAAGAGAAGATGCAGGCGGTAACGGTAGGACTGGATTCAAAGTTATACATTCCGCCGCCATAATAATCTACGCTGTTCGAAGAGAAGATGCAGTTGGTCACAGTAGGGCTGGAGTCTCTGTTGTACATTCCTCCGCCGCTATCCGCATTGTTCCCACTGAAATGACAATTAAATACGGTTAGATTATCCGACAGGTTCTGTATTCCTCCACCTGTTTTTCGCACATAATTATCACCAGTCGCATCCCCACTCACAATTGAAATGTCCGAAATATCCACCGATTCAACAGTGTCAATATAAAAAACCCTGCAGGTATGGTTTCCACTAATGGCAAGCATATCCGCACCCGGACCCTGGATGGCTAGACCATGATATATTTTAAGTTCTTCTCCCAAGACTATGGTTGCAGGAAATTCAAGGTCAAAACTTATTACGTCCTGAGTTGTAGCATTCTCGATAGCGTAACGCAAAGAACCTGTATCCAACACATCATCACTGGTACTGGTAACCGTCAAGGTTTGGGCATAAACCACTGTTGCTGTGCCCGTAAAAGAAATAAACGCGACTAACACAAATGTAAAAAACATAAAAGCTATGGAATGTCGAAAAGGGATCCTGCTGCAACTGTTCTTCATATAAAGAACCTCCCAAAAACGTGACTTAAGTTATGAAAAAAAGACTAAACAGGTATAGACGATCTTGATATGATGACAAATAAGAAAGGACGAAGAAATATTTAAGGATAATGATTAAAGACTTTTTCATGTTAGCACTATGGATCTAACGGTCAAGTTAATTCACCATATGAAATGGTAACCGTCTTTCCGCAACACATTCTCAAACTGTCATATTTCCTGGCGGGTTTTGGATACTAATTCCGATCATTTTATGGAACTCGGCAATGGCCAATAAAAAAGCCAAGCCCGGAAATGGACTTGGCTTTTGCTATCTGGTGTTTCCCTTTATCTAAACTGGACTGTTACCTTACTTCATTTTCCTGTAAAGAAACAACAGCGGCAGAATCAGCAAAATCCCGAAAATAGAAGTGGCAGAAATATTACAGCCTCCGCCTTCTCCACCCTGATCAAGTTCTTTCAGTTCCGCTTCGCTACTTTGCAGATCGTTACCTCTATTACGGTTTCTTTCACGGTCCCTATCACGGTCTCTATCATTATTTTCCTGTTCATATTCATAAGCACCGATGTCATAACCGCTTCCCTGAGGCCGCAGCACCCCGCGCTGGTCTGTGTCAGGCGCTTCAATAGTTGTTCCATCAATTAATATACTTTCAATTCCTGCATCTATGGCAGAGCTGCCCTCTCCCAGGGCACAGGTCCAGGTGGGTCCGCCATTATCTGCTAGAAGCTGCAGCATTGGGTCTGCAGAGGTGACATATCCCGAAATGATGGTGTCCGTTCCATAGTCATCACTCTGGACTACACAATAACTCAGGGTTGGAGTACCACTGTGGTTGTACATCTCTCCGCCAGCAGCATTCCATAATATGCAGTTCGTCACTATAGGACTGCCAAAATTGCACATCCCACCGCCATAACTACCTGCGCTGTTTTCAGACAATGTGCAGTTGGTCAATGTGGGGGTGGAAAAGGAAAAATTGTACATCCCGCCACCTTCTGAATCTGCGCTGTTTTTATACAAGGTACAGTTGGTCAATGTGGGGCTAGAAGAGTAAAGATTGTACATCCCGCCACCTTCATAAACTGCACTGTTTTCAGACAAGGTACAGTTGGTCACACTGGGGCTGGAATAGTCGTTGTAAATCCCGCCACCATAAGCTGAGCTGTTTTCAGAGAAGGTGCAGTTGGTCACACTGGGGCTGGAATAGTCGTTATACATCCCGCCGCCATAAAAAACTGCACTGTTTTCAGAGAAGGTACAGTTGGTCACACTGGGGCTGGAAGAGTCGTTGTAAATCCCTCCGCCAACAGCGGTATGACCGTTTTCAATGGAAATACCAGATATGTCCACAGACGCTGTTGTATTAATATAAAAGACCCTGCACGTGTCATTTCCACTTACGGCAAGCAGATCCGCACCAGGCCCCTGGATCTTCATGCCCTTATCCCCGCTTATCTCCAGTGTCGAATTGAGTGTAATGGTTCCTGTTACAGCAAAACTTATTACGTCATCGTAGGAATCGGCACTGGCAATAGCAGCTCTTAATGAACCAGGACCACTGTCACTCAGGGTACTAACCAAAAAAGTCTCTGCATGTGCCGACGTACCCCAAAAGACCAGAATTAAAATCACTATACAAGCGAAAAAAATCGACGACCTGGAATGGTGGAAAGAAAACAACTTAAAACCTCTCATAACTCAATACCTCCCCCACAATATTTTTTTCAGCCCGCCAATGGCTGGAACAATAGATTTCGCTTTGTTCAGGAAGGAAATTTAACTTGTTCAAGAAGGAGTTTAAGATGGGATTTTTAATATGTATGAAACTGTTTGAAAAGGCTGATCTGATAGTAACACTATGGAATTACATGTCAACCCACTACTAGTTTAACTGTATGATTGGCTGAAAGTTTCATCTGAACATTTGGCAGGGGTTACATTTGGGGTCAGGCCCTACTCAGATCATTTGATGGGACTCTGCAAATACCAATATAAAGGCCAAGCCCGGAATTGGACTTGGCCTTTCTGTGATCTATCTTGTGTATCTCTTTATCTTAAGTGTTCTGTTACTTCATCTTCCTTGAGAGGAATATGACGGGTATCATCAGGAGCAGGCCCATAACTGGCAATACGGAGATGCTGCAGCCACCACCACCGCCATCAATAACCGATTGCTCTACTTCATAAGCACCGATATCATAACCCGCACCCTGGGGCCTTTCTATTCCTCTCTGGTCAGCATTAGGAATACTGCCTGAGTCAGTCCCCTCATCTATGGCAGAACTGCCTTCTCCCAAGGCACAGGTCCATGTTGGCCCCCCATTATCCGCCAGGGGTTCAAGCATGGGATCTGCTGTGATGATATTGTCTAAATTGGAACCCCCACCGACATCATTGTTCTGCACTACACAGAAACTAAGGGTGGGTATGCTAGTACCATCAACGAGGTACAAGTTATCGATCTCGTATCCGCTCTCATCCCAAAATATGCAGTTTGTCACTGTTGGGTTCGAATTGTCAAAGTTGCACATCCCATCTCCACCTTTACTAGCTCCAGTACTGTTTCCGCGAAAGGTACAGTTTGTCACGATGGGGCTGGAATATTGTTCATTATCCATCCCACCACCGTTTTCAGCATCGTTTCCGAAAAATGTACAGTTTGCTACCTCCGGGCTGGAATTATAGTTGCCTATCCCGCCCCCAAATAATTCAGCAACGTTTCCATTGAAAGTACAATTGGCTATATCAGGACTTGATGTAGAATTATACATTCCACCGCCATAATCTGCGGTGTTTTCAGAGAAGGTACAGTTGATTATATCGGGGCTGGAAACGTTGTTGTACATCCCGCCACCATAATCATCACTTACTGTATTACCTTCGAAGGTGCAGTTGGTTACAGTGGGACTGCTGTTTATATAATTGTACATTCCGCCCCCCTGGCCGGCGGTGTTCGAGGAGAAGGTGCAGTTGGTCACGATGGGGCTGGAACTGCTGAAGTTGAACAGTCCGCCGCCCCCCTTGCCTGCGCTGTTAGAGGAAAAGGTACAATTGGTCACGACGGGGCTGGAATTTAAGTTGCGCATCCCACCACCATACAGAGTTGCGTTGTTAGAGGAGAAATCACATTTTATCAATGTGAGACCATCTGATTCGTTCAATATTCCGCCGCCATGATAAGCATACCCACTCTCGATGGAAATTCCGGATATGTCTACGGACGCTGTGGTTTTGATCGAAAAGACCCTGAATTTACCTCCTCCACTGATAGTAAGCAGATCCGCACCAGGTCCCTGGATTTTCATACTCTTATCGCCGTTTATCTCCAGTGTCGAATTGAGGGTAATGGTTCCTGTTACAGCAAAGCTGATCTCGTCATCGTAGGAATCGGCACTGGCAATAGCTGTTCGTAATGAACCAGGAACATCGTCACTCAGGGTAGTTACCATAAAGGTCTCAGCATAACCTGCAGTTACCCAAAAACTGCTCAATAAAGCTAACAGAAATACGAACGATGTAAACGAAATGGAATGTGGAAAAGGGGTTCTGCTGCAACTACTCTTCATATAAAAAACCTCCCAAAATATGATTCAGGTTATGAAAAAAAGACTAAACAGGTATAGGCGATCTTGATATGATGGCATATAAGAAAGGACGAAAAAACATTTAAGGTTAATGATTAAAGACTTTTTCATGCTACCACTATGTGTTTATGAGTCAAGTTAATTCAGGAGTTGAAAAAGATCATTCCACTCCTGAATTTAGTGACGGGTAATTCGGGAGTTTTATCCATTCTTCTGCCCAACAATAATTATCTGCCCTGCTTTACCGTTTTTGCTGAAAAGGAGATAAAAAAAGGAGGACCGAAGGCCTCCTTGAAATCAATATGCGCGTTGGACTATCAAGCTGAGAAATCGTAGGAACCGCCAAGCCCCTGTTCTTCTGCCTTCTGCAAAGCAACAGCCGACGCGGCTATATCCATGGCACCGGTGCCTATGGGAATACAAAGTATCCATTCCTGCTCTGAAATCTGGATATTTTCCAATAAGATTTCTTCATACTTCCTTACAAATAGCACATGGATAGAGATGATATTTACTTCAACGGGGCAACATTCGTAGCTATAATTCCTGTTATTGAAGTGCAAAACCGTGCGGACAAGGTCTGCCCCTATTGCTCATGTCATGGATAACTGTCTTTGGTCACTTTACTTTGGTTTGGAATGACTTCGGTGACAGCACCTTCCTTCTTGAACATATCCTTGCGATTCCACCAAACGATAACAGCAGCAGCAATGACCAGCAGGTATGTATCGTAGGGTTGAGCATCCGGAAAGATCGGGTTCATCAACTGGAAGTGGAAGAACGCCGACAGCAGAATACTGCCGCGCGACCTATTGAACAATGCAGTTGCAACAATGCTTATCGCCAGGCACCCGGCAAAGAACGCCGCAAATGACCATTCGCTTTGCTGGGTTCCGCTCAGGAGGAAGGCAGGAAAATGCCATACCCCCCAGATGACTCCAAGAACCAGCCCGGCCCAGACCGGAGCCAACTTCCTCTGCAAAAGAGGAAGAGCAAGTCCCCTCCAGCCAAATTCTTCCATCGGGCCCTTGATGGCGGCGAGTGCCAAAGCTGCTAACAAAGACTGAAAAGACATAAATGGAAACGGTTCCGTAAGGAGATTTCCTCTAATGGCAGAACCGATGATAAAGATCAGTGGAACTCCGATGATCAGAAAGGCATACCAGGCTGAGCTGCAGCGCCATAGCAATACCCGTCCGAGGAAGCGCTTCAGTCCTGTGGCACCACCGGCCCGGGAAACAATAAGGAACGCACCGATAGCAGGCGCGTACACGGCTAAGAAGAAGAGCGGATGGTTGCCGGTGAGTTGCCCAAACACTGATGCCATCCCCTCCGGGAGAAAAATGTACAAAGCGAGGATACCCCAAGCCAAGCCGAAGGAGATCATGAGAAATGGAGTTAATGAACGGAACGATATTAGGAATGCTTGACGCTCTGATGTGTTTGGCGACATGCCCTTTCTCTCTCCTTTACGGCTTCACGAATTTGAGTACGGCTTCACGGCAATAGGTATCGAACTGTTCTACCTTGCGAGGTTCCTCTACTCCCATTTCATTCAAGACGGATTCAACGATACCTTCACATCTTTTGTGGTCATAGCTTGCAACATCTTTGCGAACTTCTTTTACTGTAGATTCAATTTCCCCGACTCTGTTATCAAGTTCCTGTCCGGTAAAAGGTCTACCGACAGCAGGTCTGCCAGCTTCAAGTCCCTGGAACCACCTGGTATAAAAATCAGATAATCTTTGACGAAATTCTGTCACGTTAATATCGGCCATAATAAGATCACCTCTGCGAGCTTTTGTAATAAGATTCCGAATCGATGTAGAGAGAATGCTTGCTTTAACACGAGCCTGGTAAAGATCGTCGGTCTGCAACAAATAGTTTATTTCAGTGCGTCCGAATACCTGGCGAACATCTACGGGTATGGCGATACGGAAATAGTAGATGCTGCCTTTGCGGAATAGATAGGTTGGCGTCCTCCCGATTTTAACACTTGTAACTGTTGGCATGGTAGACCTCCTTTCTCGGGTACTAAAAAAGCCAAGCCCGGAAATGGACTTGGCTGATATAAAGAACATAAAAAAAGGAGCCCGGAATGCAGGCCCCTAAACAAGATTATATTTACTTGGAATATCTAACGTTTCTTGCTGAGAAAGAACAGAGGTACCAGAAGCAGGATCAATGAAGGTGCGAAGGCTCCTATTTTTTCCTGTTCAGTTAGTTTCAGCATTTATTGTCCTTATCGATACGCCTGACGCTGCTCCCGCAGGAATTGGAAACATAACATTGCCATTTAGCATTCCAGAAAACCGTGAGCAAAACGCTCGGATAACTGAATATGCTCTTCTACAGATTCTTAGGCATAATTAGATTCCCAAGGCTTTGTAAGTCGCCAGGCAATTCTCTCCTCACCGTGCCATCAGTGCGAATACTCCCCAGCCCAGGTATTCACGCGTATACGCGGCGTAGCGTCCGGGTTCTGAGGTCAGTTGGGCTCGAACTTCTTTGGCTAACTCGTCGCCGGGATTGGCTTCAAGCCATCGGCGCATGGTGAGCCATTTGGCAGCCTCGTATCTATCCCAACCATTTTGGTCTGCCAGAACCATTTCCACGACATCGTAATCGAGGTCGCTGAAAGAGGCAAGCAGATCTGGCAGCATTAGAAAATCGGCTATAGAACCAGCATTACAGCCCTTGGCAACCTCTTCCGTCGGTGGTAGTTGCAGCCAATAGGGCTCGCCGATGAGGATAATCCCTCCGGTGCGCAAGCTCCGCGCCAAAAGCTTGATAGTACCGACGACTCCCCCGCCGATCCATGTGGCTCCTAGACAAGCTGCCACACCAACCTTTTCTTCGGATACATAGCCGGCAGCGTCGCCGTGGATGAACTTGACTCGGTCGGCAACACCAAGTTCTTGAGCGCGGTACTGTGCTTGCTCGAAGAACAACTGGCTCATGTCTATACCAGTACCAATGATTCCGAAATCGCGTGCCCAGGTGCACAGCATCTCGCCCGATCCGCTTCCAAGATCTAGCACCCTGATATTCGGTTCCAGGCGCAACGCCTCGCCAAGAGTGGCTAGCTTTTCGGGTGTGAAGGGGTTGTGGATACGGTGAGCACTCTCAGTGATATTGAAGATCCGTGGAATATCCAATGCAGAAAATCTCCTTTCGGGTGTGAATAGATTCAGTCACTGCCCAACAAGTTATTAGCTCGTTTCTTTATATCTCGTTTGAAATATCACCGATCATAAGTTTCTCTACCTGAGAATTTTGTCCCACACAATTAAATGTACCATAAAAAGAAATATTATTCAGAAAAAACTTGATATCACTCATAATCAAGTTGCCGAAGGCGTTTTGAGATAAATTCAACGATTTTACATATAGGTTTTGGATACTGATCCGATTATTTTATGGAACTCAGCAAAGACCAATAAACAAGCCAAGCCCATAAATGGACTTGGCTTTCTGAAAATCTAGCTGGTGTATCTTTTTATCTAAGCTGGGCTGCTACTTCCCTCTCTTTACCAGAAACATGAGCGGTACAAGCAGGAGGAAACCCATGGCAGGAATTGCAGAGATGTTGCAGCCTCCGCCATTATCATCTTCATCTTCAATCAAAACGAAACTGGCATAGATATCATGACTTTGAGATACTGGCTCAAAAGTATAGGTGTTGTTACCTTCATCGTAAGAAACAGGTACATCATCTACCTGGACTGCCTCGATCTCATAACCTTCATCAGGCAACAGATAAAAGACCTCTTCCTCTATGCCAGCCAAAGTATGCGCTACTTCAGGAGTAATTGTCCCACCTTCGGACCAGGTGGCAGTTATTGTATAGAAACCTACTCCGGATTCATAGGCACCAATATCGAAACTTCCGCCAGGATAAGGTCTGGGAGCTCCGCGCTGATCTGTGCTTATCTCAAGAATTGTAAGCCCAGTATCTAGAGCAGGACTGTCATCTGACAGGGCACAGGTCCAGGTAGGTCCGCCATTGTCTGCTAACGTCTCAAGCCTGGGATCTGCAGAGATAATATCGTTTGAAATAGTACCTCCACCAACATCATTACTCTGGACAATACAGAAGCTTAAAGTAGGAACACTGCCTGGACTGTTATATATCTCTTCGCCATCGATGTCCCAGAAGATGCAGTTTCTCACTATTGGGCTAGAACCTTTGACGTTTCCAGCGTTGAACATTCCAAAAGCATAGTTAGGTGCAGTATTACCGGTGAAGGTACAGTTCGTCACACTAGGACTGGATTCATAGTTCCTCATTCCACCGCACCAATCTCTACTTGCAGTGTTCCCGCTGAAGGTGCAATTGATCACGGTGGGGCTGGGAGAGAAGTTGTTACTCATCCCACCACCAGAAGTAGCGATATTCCCAGAGAAGGTGCAGCCGATCACAGTGGGGCTGGTTTCAAGATAATCATAATAGTTGTACATCCCGCCCCCTCCAGAAGTGGCAGCATTCGAGGAAAAAGTGCAGGCTATGATGGTCGAACTGGAATAATAATTAGCCATTCCACCGCCAGCACTTCCTGTGTTAGAGGTAAAGGTACAGTTGGTCACAGTAGGACTGGAATTCTGGTTTCTCATTCCACCACCCTGGTTAACTGCGCTGTTTAGGCTGAAAGTACCGTCAGTAACCGTAGGGTTTGATTCATAATTGTACATTCCACCGCCATAATCCGCACTGTTCAAGGAGAATGTGCAGTTCGTCACTTTCGGACTGCTCGCGTCATTGTACATTCCTCCGCCAATATTTGATGCGCTGTTCAAGGAGAAGGTGCAGTTCGTCACTGTCGGACTGCTCGCGTCATTGTACATTCCTCCGCCATTATGTGATGCGCTGTTCGAGGAGAATGTGCAGTTCGTTACATTTGGGCTGGCTTGATAATTGCTCATTCCGCCGCCGCCAAAATTATCATAAGTTACACTGTTCCCACTGAAAGTGCAATTCGTCACTGTAGGGCTGGAATTGAAATTGTACATTCCACCTCCATCATAAGTTGCGGTGTTCTGGGAGAAAGTGCAGTTAGTCACTGTAGGGCTGGAATTGAAATTGTACATTCCACCTCCATCATCTGCACTACCGTTCACGATGGAAATACCTGATATGTCAACAGACGCCGTGGTAGAAATATAAAAGACCCCACACTCATTATTTCCGCTTACAGCAAGAAGTTCCCCACCAGGCCCCTGGATCTTCATGCCCTTATCCCCGCTTATCTCCAGTGTCGAATTGAGTGTAATGGTTCCTGTTACAGCAAAACTTATTACGTCATCGTAGGAATCGGCACTGGCAATAGCAGCTCTTAATGAACCAGGACCACTGTCGTTTGTGTTGCTTACTGTATAAGTTTCAGCATAACCTGCTGTTCCCCCAAAAGTAAAAAATAAAGTTAACAGAAATACAAACAATACTAAAGAAAGGGAATATCGAAAGGTTCTCTTAGTGCAGTTCTTCATATTCAAGTACCTCCCCAGAATAGAAATTCAGTTCTTAAAACGAAAAAATGACGAAAAGAGTGACCTGCCTTGATCGTGATGAACGTATAAGTGTGGGTGTTAAATACAGATAAGAAGTCTGGTGAAAGACTATCGCCATATTAGCATCAGTCTTTTAAACGTCAAGTTAGTTCTTTATATGAAGAATTAACAGTTTTTTGGTTTCCAGGATTATGCTTCCCGAAAGAATCTGGATACCAATTCCGATTATTTTATGGAACTCATCGGTCAATGTTCGGATATTGACAAGCTTGAAAACAATAAAAAAGCAGCCAACAGAATGTTCTCTGTTGACTGCTCGTTATCATATGGTGGAGGCGCGGGGAGTCTGCACCATGTCAGCGCCCCTATTCCAGGCCAGAGGACAGCTTGTTTGTGCCATGGCAGTAGAAAGTCTCGTAAGCAGAATTGAAAAGAATTTCATGGATCTCTGGCTAATCCGATTGAATGGAACTGCCCACAAAAGCAAACTTCTGCGGGCAATTTTCAGGGACAGAAAAAGAGACGAAGCGGCAGTTTTGGCCCCTCCGTCTCTCATTGGTAACAATGGAACCTTTGTTGTTCTTATAGCTTTATCGTACTACAGTTACTTTATCGCCATCTTTCAGGGTACCTCCACCGGAAACTACTATCTGATCTTCCATTTTAAGCCCTTCCAGGACTTCATAATTAACTTCATTTTCTATTCCTATCTTGACGGGTACCTTCGCAACTACCCCATCCCTGACAAGAAATACAAAATTTTCCTCTTCATTTACAAAGAGAGCTTCCCTGGGAATGACAAGTGCATTTTCCGCTTCCTTCTCGATTATGTAGACTTCAGCGAACATTCCGGGCTTGAGCAGGTCTTTGTCATTAGACAGACTTACTTCTACCTTAGTTGTACGCGTGGCAGCATCGACAGAAGTAGATATCATGGTGATATTTCCAGAGAAATTACCTTCAGGAAGACTGGTTACACTCAAAAAAGCCTTCATGCCCTCCCTGAAATGGACTGCTCTTCCAGAGGGTGCTTTTATGACTGCCTTGAGTTTTTCAGTCACACCTATCTTTGCTACAGCAATGGAAGGACTGATCATTTCTCCTATTGTGTGGGAGTAATCATCCATGACCCTACCTGTTATAGGGCTTTTCAAAAAATACTCGGAAAGATTGACTTCATGCCTCGAAAGTTCCGCGCGGTACTGAAGGATGGAAGCTTTCTGCAGTCTTACATCGGCAAGAGCCTGGAGATAGGCTGTTTCCTTTGACTCCAGCTGCTGGGATGTTGCATATCCCTCTTTGACCAGTTTTCCATACCGGTCTTTTTCTCTTTCCGCGTTGGCAAAACTGGCTCTGGAACTGGCAAGTCTAGCCTCGGCCACAGCGATCTGGGCTTTGATAGAATTTATCTGGGCATTTACATCCCGATGATCAAGTTCAGCCAGAACCTGCCCTTTTTTCACAGGCTCCCCTTCCCTGGCAGAAAACTTATCCAGCCTGCCCGTTACCCGTGGGAAAATGACAACCTCTTCCATCGCCTCAAGAGTACTGCTTTCACGATATCCCCTGTACATTAGAGGAACCCTGGAAACTTCCACAACTTCAACCCTTGCAGGTGGAAGAGCAGGAGGTGCTTTTTTCTCCTGTGCCTCGACATTGAGAGCACAATTACTTTCCAGTACTCCAACTAAAATAAAGATAAAAAATAACGTAATAAACCTTTTCTTCAACACATTCACTCCCCGGTTATATCCCTGTCAAGGGAATAGCTTATCAGGGTACCTTCTGCCCTTCGAAGGTTTGCCAGGGCCAGATTGTAGTCCCTCACTGATAGAGAATAAAGCCTGCGGGCATCCGTAAGTTCTGCCCGTGCGTCAAGTACATCAAGCTGGATACCGACTCCCTCCCTGTAGCCAACCTCCGCAAGACGCAGAGATTCCCGGGCAAGGTCCAGATTTGTCATTGCCTCTTTTACAGAATTAGCCGATGTATCCAGGGTCAGATAGGCTTTTGTAATTTCTGCCCTGACCGCTTCTTCCTGTTTTACAACAGATTCCCTCGTCTGAACCAGGGTCGCCTCTTCCTGGATAACCCGACCTCTGGTAATACCGCTGTCAAAGATGGGAAAATTTACATTGACCCGTGCGGACCAGGTATCTTCATCCCCGTTGGAGCTTCCCTTCGCCGGGTCGCTGTACTCCCAGGTTGCAGCAAGGCTCACGCTTGGACGCACTCCGCTTTGAGCAATTATAATATCCTGCTCCTGCACTTTAACCTGATCTCTACGGCTCAAAAGATCGGGCCTGTTCTCAAAAGCTATTTTCAGGGAATTTTCAGCATCTCCAGAAAATGGTCTGTAATCAAGACCTCCCTCTATGGAAGAAAACGATTCTTCTGAAGACCTCAGGATCTCAAAGAGGCTCACCCTTGCAGACTTGAGGTTGTTCTTTGATATGACAAGGTTTTTCCGACTTGTTACAAGGAGTTTTTCTGCTCTTGTTACTTCAAGCCCAGTAACAAGACCCACTTCAAATTTCTTTTTCAATTCACGGGAATAATCCTCCGCATAGGAAAGAGCATCTTCTGAGGTCCTGACATTTTCCCTCAGGAGAAGTATATTGTAAAAACGCTTATATACTTCATATATGATCTTTTCTTCCGTATCCGCCACCGTGCTGTCAGCTATTTTCACAGCTAATTCGGCCTGGGTTCTGTAGGCTCTCAGTTTTCCTCCCTGGTAAATTGACTGACTCACAGTTACATTTGCGTCATAATTATCAGGTTCAGAGGTGGAAGAAGTTTCTTCTTCCCTGGTATAACTCCCACCAAGACTCAGGGAAGGAAGAAAAGCTCCCCTTGCTACAGAAATTGCCCCAGCCGCCTTAACCTGCTCCTGTCTTACCGACAGGATATCGGGATTCTTTTCAAGGGCAACCTCTATTGCTTTTTCAAGAGTAAGCAATTCGCCGGCAGAAACTCCGACAGCCAAAACCATGGTAATCACAAGAAAACAGATAGTAGTATTTAAAAATCTCTTCATCGATCTCCTCCAGAATACTCCAGATCCTGATCGGATCCGGCTGGTTCACCTTTCTTTTCCTCTTTATCCAGTATCTGCCGTCTTCTGGAACCGGTAACAAGAGCCCCGGCTTTCTCTTTCATATCATCAATTATCAGGTAGACCGTTGGAATTACCAGCAGCGTAAGAATGGTCGAAGTAAAAAGACCTCCTATAACGGCAATGGACATGGGCTGTCTTACCTCAGAACCTTCACTCAATCCCAAAGCTATGGGAACAGCTCCAACCATGGTTGAAAGGGCCGTCATAAGTATGGGTCTCAACCTCAAAGGTCCGGCCCGAAGAACAGCAGTGACCTTGTCCACTCCCTGTGCTCTCTGCTGGTTGGTGAAATCAACAAGGAGTATGGCATTATTGACTACGATACCCACAAGCAGGATTATGCCCATCAGGCTCATAACGTCTATTTCCTTACCCGTGATCAGAAGCATTCCAAATACACCCACCGTCATAAGAGGAAGAGAGAACATTACCGTAAGGGGATGAAGGAATGACTCGAACTGAACAGCCATAACCATGTAGACCAGAACAATGGCTATCAGAATAGCGTTGATAAGATAACCGAAATTAGTTGCCATGTGCTTCGACCTTCCGGTGACCTGGGCTGTTACGCTTCCATCAGCAGGTTTGTTCCTTTCAAAACTCTGCCGGACAAGAGCCATGGCCTCTCCCATGGAAATATCAACGTTACTTGCTGAAATATTCAAGGCTCTCTGACGGTTATAACGGTTGATCCGGTTAGGACCTGTGCCGCTTTCAACATTTACGATCCCCGGAATACGGACTATCTCCCCGCTTCCGTTACGAATTGCAATGTTACCAATATCGGCAGCAGATTTTCTAAAATCTCCGGCAGCACGAAGTCTGATATCGTACCGGTAACCTCCATCCTTGAACACTCCTGCATTCACTCCACCGAAATAAGCCTGAACCTCCTTGGAAAGGCTTTTTATGTTGATGTTCATGTCATCGGCCAGGGCCCGGTTGATGGTCATATTAAGCCTGGGTTTTTTAAGTCTTATATTCGTATCTATGTCCGCAAGTCTGGGGTCTGATGCAAGATCGGCTTTCATCTTCTCTGCCACGCTGAAAAGTTTTTCTATATCAGGACCGAGAAGGGTCAGGTTTGCTCCCGCTCCTCCATGATGCCCGAGAGTAACCTTGACA
The DNA here is from genome assembly GCA_016841745.1 of Acetomicrobium hydrogeniformans. Classification (GTDB taxonomy): domain Bacteria; phylum Synergistota; class Synergistia; order Synergistales; family JAFGMB01; genus JAENYO01. The sequence goes on along the minus strand of JAENYO010000002.1, from coordinate 164,103 downwards.
TCCCTGAAAACAGCCAGTTTTCGTCTGACTTTCTTCATAACCTCGAACATGGAAACTCTTTCTTTCCGTGGAATAAGATATACGTTCATATTCCCTTTATAGACCTCTCCCCCGGTACCTGAACCTGCTGTTGAATAAGTGTAATCCACCTCTGGAATATTTCTGACAATGGTTCCCATCTGCTGCATCATTCTCTCGGTTTTTCCCAGGGAAGAACCCATGGGCAGCTCTATGTTGAGGGAAAAATCCCCCTGGTCTTCAGTGGGAAAGAAACCCTGCCCCAACTGACTTGCAAGGACCATCCCACCTGCAAAAAAAGCTATAGCAAGAGCTAAAACGATCATTCTGTGGTGAACGGCAAAATGCAGGGTCGAACTATAACCTCTTTCCAACCCTTTGAAAGCCCTCTCAATGACCATACCAACAGGACCAGGATGATCATGCTGTAAAATCCTGGAACAGAGGAAGGGGGTAAGGGTAAGGGAAAGAGTAAGGGAAATGATTATGGTTGTAACAACTGTAACACCAAAAGCAAAGAAAAATCTTCCTATGATACCCTCCATGGTAGCAACGGGCCCGAAAACAGCAATGGTGGTTGCCGCTCCTGCCAGAACTGCGAATCCGACTTCAGACGTACCTATGGATGCAGCATTAAAGGGTTTTTCTCCAAGTTCCTGATGCCTGTGGACATTTTCAAGAACAACAGTAGTTGCATCTACGACCATACCTACTGCCAGAGAAAGCCCCATCATTGTCATATTATTTATAGTGATACCTGCAAATCGAAGAACTATGAGACTGCCCAGAAGACAGGCAGGTATTGTTATAACAGTTACTAAGGTAGCCCTGATCGTTCGGAGAAACAGGAGCATTACAAGGGAGCAGAGTACAATACCGATAAGGATATCTTTGCCAACACCCTTCATGGAGGCCTTTACGAAGGTGGCCGAGTTGGAGAGTATCTTCATATCCATACCTCGGGGAAGCTGTTTCCGAAGTTCCTCCACCGCTTTTACAAGTTCTCCCCCAAGCTGGACTTCGTTGGTACCTCTCTGTTTCCTGATCTTGAGTATTATCACCGGCTCACCATTAAAAGTTGCTATGGAACGCTGGTCCTCATAACTGTCTTTCACATCGCCAATATCGGAAAGACGCACGATCGCGCCCCCCCTTGAAGTTATGGGAAGAGAGCTGAGATCATCAACGGAAGAATATTCCCCTTCCAGGCGAATAGCAAGTTCGCTCTCTTCTGTCTCCACCCTTCCAGCAGGAAGCTCGATATGTTTCTGGGCAATAGCATCCTTTACATCATCCACCAGTAGCCCCCGTGCCTCCAGCCTTGATGGGTCAAGCCAGACACGGATCTCCCTTTCTCTAAGGCCTGAAGTCCTTACACTGCCAACACCGTCAACAGTCTGAAGTTTAAGAGTAGCCACCTTCTCAGCAAAATGGGATATCTCTGAATATGGAACTTTTCCAAAAATGGCAAGGGCAAAAACGGATCTGTCGCTTGTAGAGAATTTCTGCACTATGGGATCATCCGCTTCATCGGGAAGGCTTCTACTGGCCCGGTTAACTTTAGCCCTCACGTCGGCTGCCGCGGCATCTATATTCCGATTCAGTTCGAATTCAACCTGTATGACAGACAGTCCATCGTAACTGCTGGAGCTTATATTCTCTATACCCGAAATAGTATTAAGCTGTTCTTCAATAACGTCTGTGACATCGTTATCCATTACTGCGGGGCTGGCCCCGGTCATGGTGGTGGAAACTGAAATGATGGGAAAATCAACATTGGGCATGGTTTCCATTCCCATTTTGGTTATGGAAATGATCCCGAATACTATAAGTGCAATAAGTGCGATAAGAACTGTGACCGGTCTTCGCAGAGCCGTATTAGTAAGTTTCATTAATTATCCTTTCTTACTATTCCTTCATTTAAGAGGGAAATGATAAAATCACTCATTTCATCTGTTCCGATATCCAGACGGCCGCCTGCCCATCTCCTGGATATACCCATGAGGATGGCACTGAACACTGACTGCATAGCCTTGGGATCCATCTTACGGAATTCTCCCTTTTCCATGCCCCTTGCAAACAAGTCCTCTATCATTTTGTCAACCCTGTTGAATGGGTGGTCGGAACTTAACATCCTTTTCCGCAATTCCGGTTCCTCATGAAATGCATGGATAATAGCAGTTGCAAGATGACCATGTTCCCTTCTTCCCTGAAGTTCTTTCATTACTATTTCTTTCACTGTCTCTGCACAGCTTTGATGACTTTCAATGATATTCTTGAGCCTCTCTTCGATATCCAGGGCAAGATTCGTTATTACGAACCAGACAAGTTCCTTCTTATCCTTAAAATAATTGTAGACAGTACCCTTGGAAACGCCTGCTTCTTCGGCCACACGATCCATGGTCAGCCCTGGCCAGCCATATTCTGACATAACAGAAGAAGCAGCCTGGTAAAGGGCACCCCTCATCATTTTCTCCACCATCTGTTTTTTTCTTTCACTGAGTTTAGGCATATAATCCTCCCGGACCTGGAGATCGGTAAATATTCATGAAAATGACCATATGGTCATTTTTCTCAAAGCCTAATTGTATTACCAAGATAAAGCTTTTTGCAATAGGAAAGTGTAAATAATTGTTAAGCCTGAAAGAAAGCGGCAACTTTCAATGGGGTCAGACCTTGATTTTAACCGTATGTATACTATTATTCTCTTTAATCTCGAGATATTCGGGTTTTGAATAATGAGGGGGCTTATTTCGCAATGAAACAGGTTCTGTAAATTACAGCATGTACAGTGGCTCAAGAATACAGGGAAGGCCGCCAAATTCAGATGGCCGGCCTTCCCTGTAACAGAATGGTCATTATCCTGTTTTTGGGTTTGGGGTTTAATAGAAAATCGCTAGTCCGGCAAATGGTCCCGGATATTTTCCAGGTTTTCCTCGATCTTTCCTATGACCTTGTTGAGGGTTTTCTCTATGGAATCAGCACTGTTCCTTATGGTATTAGCCTTGGTGTAAATATCTGAGGCATTCTTCATGGCCAGCATTATATTCTCCATCTCACTGCGGATATATTCGGTATCGATGGCTTCCTCTTCCTCTTCCCTCGCCTTTGTAACGATAAGGGTCCTGGCGATTTTGTAAGCTGCTTCCAGAAAGAGAAGGGTTTCACTGCTTTCCAGTTTATCCTCGTCAACGGTGACGATAAAATCATTTCCGGTCCTGTAGAAATCTCCTGCCTCAAGGGGCTCACACCCCTTGCAGAAAAGGAATATACCTATCTCTGCTCCACGGTTCCTCTTTGCACGGTCAAGCTCGTCCAGAGTTTTTTTCATATTATAGTTAGCAGCTTTCTTTGCCTCGAAAACTATCTTCTTACCAGGAGCTCTGCTTGTCTCCCCGAGGGTTACAGTATAGTCTCCCACTTTCTCGTAGGCCACAAGACCCTTGGCACCGGCGCAGTTTTCAGATATATCTTCCATGGCGCCGGCAGTCCTGGCTAGATATTCGTAGAGAGAATCTTCAAATTCCCTTCCTTTACTTGTCCCCTTTACTGCTTCTTCGGCTCGGCCTTTCTCTTTTTCCAGGATTCCCCTGATCTCGGAATAATGTTCAACAGTTATCTTCTGGAGCTTTTCTATCTCCTCCCGCACAGATCTTTTCAGCCTGCTGAGGGCACTTGTTTCATCATCGAGAGAAAAGGACGAAAGGATCTGGCTGGAACTGCCCTTGAGGATCTCTTCAACAGCCTTTTCCACCTGGCTTATAAGTCCTTCCCTGTTGTTGGGGTCCATCTGACGGCCAATAAAGCTGTTCGGACCCACCTGGCCTTCCATGATATTCACAAGCCTGCCCTTCTCGTAACTGAAATATGCATCAAGTATGCGGGAGATCTGGCCGTTTTCACCAAAGTGCTTCTCTATAAAAGCCGGTACAGAACCGCCCTCGGTCTTGAAATACTGTTCTAACCTGACTTTCAGTTCATCCTTGAAGGCATCCACATTCTCTCTGATATCCCCTTCCACTTCCCGGAATTTTTCCTCAACTATTCTTGTATCCAGGGAGGGAGAAGCAGACTGTATGGCTATCACTCCAACCTTCAGGGCCTCAAGAGCCTTCTGTTCCCGGACATCCTCCGGAAATTGAAGAAGAAACTCCTGTATTAAAGGATCGGATATTTCAAGGGAAAGAATTAATGGATCTTTATGGCTGTTCATAGGGACACCCCGTTTTCTGTATGGAATCTTTAACTGCGAAAATTCCGCCTCCAGTTAATTGTAACTCAAGAAGCCTGGCCTGGAAGACAAAAAAGTCAGGCCTGAGACCTGACTTTTTTGTCTTCCCTTTAAATGCTCTATCTAAAACAGATCCATAAGTGTACAGAATAGATGGTTATATTTTGCCCGCAAGGACTCATGATTTCTTACCCGCTACGGTTCCGGTTCGATTAATTCCTGCTCTGTTATTTTCGATACAACTTACATAAGTTCCATATCAGAAGATCATGGAAGTAACTATTCAGAAACCGCTTTCTTGAGCCCGGTAACAAAAGAACTGATCTCAGGTATCAACCTGTCTGTATTTCCAAACTTTTCCACGATCTTTACAAGGGCACTTCCCACTACAACTCCGTCTGCAACAGCAGCAGCCTGGGCTGCCTTTTCGGGCCCATCAATTCCGAAACCCAATGCAAGGGGAATCTTCACATATTTTCTTACACGCCCCAAATAATCCTCAATACCTGCTGCAGGACCTCGATTGTCTCCTGTAATACCTAGAAGGGAAACACAGTAGACAAATCCCGAGCAGTTCTTCCCGATTTCTTCAAGCCGTTCCTCCCGGCTATTGGGTGCAACCATGAGGATACCGGCCATTCCTTTTTCTTTAAGCTTCTGATAGAACTCTTCATCCTCATCGAATGGCAGATCCGGGATGATCAATCCGGATACTCCGGCCTCGAAGGCATCATCAATAAACTTATCCCTGCCATAGCACATTACCGGGTTGTAATACCCCATAAGAAACAAGGGTGCTTTAATGGAACCCTTCAGTCCGGATATCATGGAAAGTATCCCTCCAGGATCTGTACCTTTTTTCAGGGCCCTCTGCCCTGCAGCCTGAATAACCGGTCCATCAGCCTGGGGGTCGGAGAAGGGCATCCCCACTTCGATAATATCCGCTCCGGCTTCATCTATGGCATGAATTATCCGGGCTGTTGTATCAAGATCCGGGTCTCCTGCTGTAACAAAGGTAATGAGGACTTTGCCGCTGTCAAATATCTGCTGGATCTTCTCCATTATCCTTCCCTCCTTTCCATGAAACTATTGATGGAATACATATCTTTGTCCCCTCTTCCGGACAGGTTGACCACCAGCAGGGAATCAGCCGAAAGAGAAGGTGCCAGTTTTGCCGCATGGGCAAGGGCGTGGGAACTTTCCAGGGCCGGGATTATACCTTCCAGCCTCGAGAGGAGAAAGAATGCTTCAACTGCTTCCTCATCCGTAACAGAAACATATTCGATCCTTCCCGTTTCCATGAGATAACTGTGCTGGGGACCTACACCCGGGTAATCCAGGCCAGCAGATAAGGAATAGGCAGGGATCACCTGTCCATAATCATCCTGGAGGAGATAAGACCTGCTTCCATGGAGTACACCAAGGGAACCTGCTGTAAGAGTGGCAGCGTGTTCTCCAGTTTCCACGCCTTTGCCGGCAGCTTCTACACCTGTCATTTTCACCTGCTCTTCTTCAATGAAGGGATAAAAGATCCCTATGGCATTACTTCCTCCCCCCACACAGGCCAGGAGGTGATCTGGCAGTCTTCCTTCCATCTCCAGTATCTGTTCCCGGACCTCGTCACCTATCACCCTCTGAAAACCCCTTACCATTGAAGGATAGGGATGGGGGCCAACAGCAGAACCAATAATGTAATATGTGGTATCAGCATTGGTAACCCAGTCTCTTATGGCTTCATTGGTAGCATCCTTGAGGGTCTGACTACCCGATGTTACCGGTATGACCTCGGCCCCGAGTATCCTCATCTTCTCCACGTTCAGAGCCTGGCGTTCCATATCCTCCACGCCCATGAAAACATGACACTCAAGACCGAATTTTGCAGCTGCGGTAGCAGATGCCACTCCATGTTGACCCGCACCTGTCTCTGCAATTATCCTTTTCTTACCCATTTTCGAAGCCAGAAGGGCCTGGCCCAGAGCGTTGTTTATCTTGTGAGCCCCGGTGTGATTAAGATCCTCTCTTTTGAGATAGACCTTTGCTCCTCCGAACTGTTCAGTAAGTCTTTCTGAAAAATATAGAGGAGTAGGTCTTCCACTGTATTTAGATAAAAGATGCTTCAGTTCGGTATTAAAATCTCTGTCCCGGCTGTACATAAGATAAGCCTCCTCGAGATCCTCAAGAACAGGTATCAATGTTTCCGGTACATATCTGCCTCCGAATTGGCCAAAATAACCTTTACGCGTCATATCATGTTCCTCCAATCTTTAAATAATTACCTGAAATCTGTAAGTGATCAGGATCTGATGGATTCCAGGAAATCCCGTATCAGAATATCCGGCTCTTCCGATCTCATGAGAGTCTCTCCCACCAGGACACCCTTTATTCCGGTAGAGGCCAGACCCGCAACCTGTTCTGCAGTTCTTATGCCGCTTTCAGAAATGAAAAGCCTGTCAGAAACAGGTGAAAGATGCCGGTACTCTTCCATTATTTTTTCAGTTGTTGAAAGGTCTACTGAAAAATCATCCAGATTCCTGTTATTGATCCCGATGACCCTGCCTTCAGTATGAAGAGCTCGACAGAGTTCATCTTTATGGTGAACCTCGAGTATGGCTTCGAGACCCAGGGAATGGGCAAGACCCAGAAGCTCCTGTAGTTTCTTATCGTCAAGAATAGCCAGGATCAGGAGGATCACATCCGCTCCAAGAAATTTGCTCTCATAGACCTGAAGTGGATCGATAATAAAATCTTTTCGTAATACAGGAAGATCTGTCATAGGCCTGATTGCTTGAAGGATTTCCTTTCCTCCCTTGAAAAACTCCCTATCAGTGAGAATGGATATAGCCCCTGCACCACCCCTGATATATTTCTGAAGCTGATCTTGGGGATCAAAATTATCCTGGATTATTCCTTTGCTTGGTGAAGCCTTTTTCACCTCTGCTATAACAGTCAGTTCATTCTGCCTGAGGGTGTATTCCAGGGACAATTTTTTTTTCTTCATCTCCTCTACCTCTGTTCTTTTCAGTTCCAGTACCCGATGAAGAAAAGATCCCTTGATTAACTCCTGCCCTTCGGAGGGGGCACCCTTAAAAGAGATAACCCTGCCTTTTTTCGAAAATTCCACTTCATCCAGAGGAACCGTTCTCATTTATCTCCACTCCTTTCAATAAAAAAAGGGAGGGGAACTTTTACAAGCTCCTCTCCCTTTCCGAGAAAAGAAAGAGGGCCCAGCGGTTAAAACCCCTTTTCAGGGGTCTACCTCCAAGCCCTCTAACATATAAGATCTATGCGAGTCAAGGCGGCAGACTTAGAAGGCCTGCCACCACCAGTTGCGAGTAGTTGTAATTATCAACATGGTAAATACCTCTTTCTGATATAAATTACGGTACAGGGTATCTGAATTCCTGAATTTTGTCAATATGAATAAGAAAAGGACCCTTCATTAGAAGTGAGGGGCCCTGAAAGAATTCACACATATTAGCAATCAGGATAAATGAAACCGGTCTCCAACTTACAGCTTACTGATTCACCCGATTCTCGTGCTGATTCACATTTCCCTTCCCTATAGTTCCACAATTCTGTCCACCACCAGCTATGGCACATCCTGCCAACAAAGAAAGTACAAGCAAAATATTAATGAAAAGAACAAGTTTTTTCATGGATCTTAACCTCCCAGGAAAGTTGTACCCCCTTCGACCTTTGGACAAAGGGAATCAGTTATATAAAGCTAAACGTTGAAGAAAGATATTTCATGACATTATTTATTCTGAAGACTTTCCGGTTTAAACCTGAAGATCCTGTAGGGCTCTCCGGGTTCATCCAGATGAAGCTGGGAAACAGTGAAATATATGGTGCCGTCGGGACCAACAGAAAAGCTGTCAGGCCATTTGATCTTTTCATCCCACAGCACTACTTCTGTATTCCCGCTTTCGGGATCAAAACGCCGGATAGCATTATATTCGATGGAAGTAAGGTACAACTTCCCGTCCCTTCCAAAGGCTATACCATCCGCCGCTCCTGTGGTTCCAACAAACTCAACCATTTTTCCCAGGTCTTCCTCCTTCAGGGAATCGTCCCTGAGCCATCTGGTCCCTATCCGGTAAAGATTGCGCCCTGCAAGAGCCTGAAAATAGAGATATTCCCTCTGCGGATCCAGGGCTATCCCGTCTACATGTACATCCAGCTGAAATTCGCGACCCTCGATCACAAGGGTTATACCTTCGGCCTTGGTTGAATAATGATCATAGAGGACTCGTCTGCTCTTTCCTGTGGAAAGGTCCACAACAACAATAGCTCCTGTACCAGAATCTGTGATATAGGCATAATTTTCTTTAGAATCTATTCTTACATCATTCAGATAACTCTCCTTTGGTGCAATAACTGGTCCAAAAACGATCTTCTGGACTACGCTGTTCTTTTCCAGATCGATCCTTACAAGTTTGGGACCTCCTTCGATGGTCCCCTCTATCAGGGGACTTGCGGGGTCTAAAACCCAAAGACCATTGGAATCATCAATGTAAACACTCTGGACACATATAAAATGACCATTGGGTTTCATAGAAGGATCCCATTTATTCATGTTTTCATCAGGGTAAGGGATCATATCTCCACTGGCAGTTATCTCTGCTACTGATATTCCGTGAACATGTGACCATCTCGGGAAATTGACAAATATCCGCCCTTCCTTCGAAACAGCAACTCCAGTCCAGACAACATCTGAATTTGACACTTCTTCAAACACATATAGGGAAACCAGCTGCTCCTGGGCAAGGACCATTCCGGCCCCAAATAAGAGCAGTACCAGCACAAGCGCGAAAATAGAGTCCAATGACCTTTTCATCAGGATCCCTCCCTGGGATAAGACTGTAAAATCTGAGATCGGTTGCTTAAAATCGCACGACCGTACATCTGGATCACCAAAGGCCTTGAATAAATAAGCAAAGAGGGTAAAAGGTATATTTAATGGAGGCAAATATGAGGATAGATCTATCCGAGAAAATAATGAGAAGGGAATAATAAGAATGGAGTTCAATTAAAATATTCACTACATTCAATTAACATAGTAAATAATAGATTCAGTTAGACGGACTGTCAAATTCGCAACTAGTAAAACTGCCCCAATAAAAAAGGAGAGGCTAAGCCTCTCCTGAAGAAGTTAGATGATCGTCAATCCTTATCAGAGATCCATATTTTCGATGGTATAAAGGACAAGCAGGTACACAAATGAAAGGATAGGAATAAGCAGCCAGGGACCCTTTCCGGTGATCATGGGGATAGTGACCTTACCTAAATTTCCTATGGCTAAAATACCGGTCCCGGTCGAAGGATAAAATTCTGCAAAAAGCATTGCTCCACATACCATTCCCATCATGCCAAAAAGGGCATCTGTTCTCCCCTCACCCAAAGCACCGGCTGCAGTACCTGGACAATATCCAAGGAGAGCCCATCCTGCACCGAAGATCAGTCCCCCAGCTATATTTGAACCAAGAACAGTCCCCTTAACACTGAGCTTGATAATATCCAGGGTATGAAGCTGATAAATTCCAACCATTCCTACAATAATGGCGGAAAGCATGAACTTGACTATGGTCATATCAATAAGCCTCACCGCTCCCACCTGACGGTCATAACGGATAACCTCGGAACTCTGAAGCAGAATGCCGAATACTATCCCTGTTACGAGACCCGCGACAAGCTGTGTGTTCATCTGGCAGCCCTCCTTCCATAGAGCATTCGGGCCATGATGACCCCACCGATAAAGAAACAGGCCAGAGAAACAAAACCGCTTAAGGACATCTGCATGAGACCACTCAGCCCGTGACCTGAAGGACATCCCCCGGCAAGTCTTGCTCCGAAAATGGCTATCATGCCTCCGATGAAAGCTACTATCATTCTTCGGAATTTTGAAGGCCCGAAGTGCGAATTCCACATATCGGGCACAGCCTGAAATTTGAAGGTTCCGGAGAACATGGATGACAGAAAGGACCCCATTGCAATTCCTGCAACAAACATAAGCTGCCAGTCAATTTTAAAAGGATATTTCTGAAAATAGGAGAGACCTGCAACTCGATCGGGTAAAACAATAGCTTCAACTGCACCTCCAAGGCGGGCAAAAGTTGTGGAAGCACCAAGATATTTACCTGCAACAGCAACTGACAGAACAGCCAGCAATCCTGCAAAAGCCCCTGCAACATAGGGGTTCATGGGCTTTTGTTTATTGTTAAGGGACAAAGCTCATACCTCCTTTTATTTGTCTATTAATGCCAATTATCATATCACTGCCTAATATATCATACTATATTGGAGTATTATTACGGGAAAAAGAAAAGGCCGTCCCTTGACGGGGCCGGCCTTCGGAAATGTTTATTATAATTTATAGAGAAAACTGCCTATTTCCCTTTGTCCTGGCCTCCTTCAGAAGAACCTGAACTGCCCTGGCCCTGTTGGCCCTGGTTTTTTCCAGTCTTAGAGGCATCTTCTACTGACCCGGATTGTCCAGTACCATTGCCAGATCTTGCCTGTTCAGCTATTTTCTCCTCCATAGCACCTACAGAAAGCCTTGCCTGGGCCATGGTGCGCAACTGAGTCATAAGGCACTCTTCATCACAATTAACGGAATTTCTCAACTGTTCAGTGAGCCTCATCATAACCCTGTACATCTGCTCCACTTCATAATCGTTTTCTGCAAGAACTTCAACAGAAGAAGCTGCTCCTTCAGGGGATAACCCTCTTCTTATAGAAGAAAACACTGCCATAGCTGCCTGGAAGGTTTTCTCTTCTCCCTGGTTCCGGTAACTAGCTGCGAGAGCAAGACCAAAGGCTGAACCGACCCTTTCACTTACGCTGTCCCGGATCTGTAACTGGTCTTTTGTCTGTAATTGCTCCTTCTCGATCTGATCAACACACATCTGAACCATAAAACTGTTATTATTGGCGATTCTATTTGCAACCTCCTCGCTCAAACCCTCTCCCATCATTGTCTGAACCATGCTTCTGAACATAACTGCCTGTCCTTCTCCCGCCAGGGCAGGCAAGCTCCCGAATCCTACTACCACGGCCAGTAATGCGATCAGGATAACTTTCACTTTTTTATCTGACATAGACATCCACCTCCTGGAAAGTCCTCTAAAGGGACTCTTCCTGTTTTTTAACTCCCAGCAACTGCAACCATGTATTCTGGGGAGAATCCTTTTTCTGAAGAGTTCCATCCATGAAACCCATCTGAAGGGAAAGCAGCTCAAGATCCGTCCTCAATGAACCGAGGGTATCAAGCATGGTTCTTACCTTTTGCCAGTTGACTTCATCCCTGCCAAGCTCGTTGCCTATCCAGAACTGGTATTCCGAGATGAGGTTCTGAAGGGGGGATAACTGTTTTCTATCCATCTCCATGGGGAGAGAAGAATTTCTGGCCCATACGGCAGGGGCTCCAACCCTCGCATAGGTTGGGATCCTCTCCAGAGCCTTTTTATCCCCTGATAAGAAACCTCCATAAAAAGATAGCGCCAGAAGGATAACAGCTGCACCTATCTGCAGATAGCGGGGCATCCGAATAATCTTTGCATGCTGTTCTGAAAGAGAAGGACAGGCCGGTACATCAAGATCATCCTGAGTTCGTCCCAGAAATTCGTGATATTTTCGCTGTTCTTCATAAAACCTCCTGCAATGTGAACACTCCCCCAGGTGGAGAAAAAGGACTTCTTTTTCACTGGAAGAGATCTCTCCATCAAGCATTACAGATACGAGCATTTCCATTGCTCTGCATATATTATTCATTTATTTCGCCACCTCCTCCGGTGGAACCATTATGTCGTAAAGCCTCCGCCGGGCTCTGCATATTCTCTGGGCTACTGCCGATTCAGAACTTCCGGTCATAACTCCGATCTCCCTGTAATTCATACCCCCCATTACTGCCAGAAGGAGGGCCTCTCTCTGTTCAAAGGATAATTGACTCAGAGCTTCTTCCATATCCAGTTTTGCCTCTATATCCTGGCTATAATGAAGTCCTTCACCAAATTCGCCAGGATCTTCAACCGGGATGGGCCTTTTGATACGGAATCGGCTTCTCACTGCATTTCCGGCGATTGTGAAGAGGAAAGATGGGAAACGGTCCCTCGCCTCGTAACGTTTTCGGGACTTGAAAAGAGCCATAAATGTCTCCTGGACAATATCCTCTGCTTCCCGTCTGTCCTGTAAAGCCCTGGAAGCATAGGACATTATCCGCCTGGACCATCGAGCATAAAGGATCCTGAATGCCGTTTCGTCATCATTTTGTATAAGTTCCATCAGTTCTTCATCATTCAAAATCTGCTCTCCTTCTGTTCAAGGGCCTTACATAAAGCTAAACGGGAAAAGACCCAGGATCATGACATGCCTGCAAAAAGTTTTTTCACATTAAGACTATCACTTTAAATAAAACGATCAAAATCTGATGTTGAATAAAGATTCATGAAAAGGCCATATGATATACTAAAAATACATTTAATAACTTACCCTTGTCTCGCAAAACACCTGCACCCTGTTACAAAATATTCTGAAAAAACTCCAACATCTGGAATAACACCCTCTTAGCATTAGCAGATAGAGATAATGTTTTACGTCATAGATGTCAAAATACGGATATAAGGAGGAAATAAGAGATGAAACGTTCGCTGTTTGTGGTATTTCTGTGCCTTTTTATAGTATCAGGTATTACGGCACCATCCCTGGCTGCAGGGAATAAGACTATAGTATTCGGTGACCTGTCCTGGGACAGCATCCAGTTCCATAACAGGGTGATGGCTTTTCTGCTTGAAGAGGGCTGGAATTACAAAGCTGAATATACTTTTTCAGAGACCATGCCCGGTTACCTGGGTCTGGAGCGAGGTGACCTGGACATTATCATGGAAGTCTGGACCGAAGCCCAGAAGGAATGGTGGGAAAAGGCCACATCCACAGGAAAGGTTTTCAATGCCGGCACAGTTTTTCCCAATGCCGCATCAGGATGGTATGTACCCCGATATATAATGAACGGAGATAAGGAACGAAATATAGAGGCCATAACCCCGGACCTTAAAAGTGTAGAAGACCTCAAGAAATACTGGAATATCTTCAAGAACCGGGAAAACCCGAAAAAAGGACGATTCTACAATGCTCCGACAGGATGGTCTGCCCACACTATTAACATAGACAAGATAGATGCATACGGGCTCAAGGAATTTATGGAACCCTTTGATCCAGGTTCTGCAACTGCCCTTGCCACCGCTATAAAAGCCGCCTATGACAAAGGAGAACCAGTTATAGCCTACTACTGGGAACCCACTCCCCTGCTCGGACAGCTGGACATGGTAATGATCGAGGAACCTTCCCATAACCCGGAAATCTGGGAAAAGAACCACGGTTGTGCATCTCCTTCATACACTGTAGCCAAGGCCATAAATGCCGAATGGTTTTCCAGGAACCAGGAAATCAAGGGGCTTCTTGAGAGATACCACATGACCCTGGATCAGACCAACCAGGCTTTAGCATGGATGAAAGATCACGATAATTCAGCAGAAAAAGCAGCCCTCTGGTTCCTGAAAGAAAACATGGAACAGTGGAAGGGATGGATAGGAGACCCCGAGAAGGTAAAGACCATCGAAGAAAAACTGAAATAACCTGATAACATTTAAAGGCGAGTCAATAGACTCGCCTTTAAATGTTAATAGGGGAAAGAAACATGTTACCTTTTGTGATAGAGAATAAAAGCTGGAATGAGAAGGAATACCATGAAAATGGTTCTGGCAGTAACATTGCAACCGCCACCCGAGCCTCCTCCATTATTAACTTGAACCTGATCAGGCTCAGGAATGGGTTCTACCTCGACGAACTCTACTTCATCTAAAATAATAGTTCCACGAACAGAACCCTCATCTGAAATTTCGGGGTTTTCAATCTCAAATTCCACCGCAACCATCTTTGGAGGGTCCGTATCTGAAGCAGACATATGTACATCCGACAATATATGGACCAGCAAGGCTTCCCTGATTATTCCCGTCTTATCCTTTGACATATCTGAGACTTTCAGGTCAATAACATCAGTCCTGTTTGTAATGTGATCCGTAAGATCAATTACTAAATCAAGATTTTCCCTTGAATCGCCAACATCCATATCATAGGGACTATAGGTATGAATATTTTCCCCATCTACAAGAACTTCTACTTTAAGATCACCCCTGTGAAGATGCTCCACCTGAAGAACAAGGAAAAATGCAGGGCTATAGATCTGAAGCCCCTTAACAGGATAGGCTTCAATGGAATGCTCTTTCATAAAATCATAAGTAACCCAGCAGTCTCCCGCTGATCCCCAACCAGAACCCCATGAATTACGAAGATAGAAAAATCCCCCGCCAGGAGCTTCCGGATCATCGATATAACCTGCGATGGTTATGGAATGGATACTTGAAGGTTCAGGATAGGGTTTGGAGGGACCATAGTAGACAGATGCTGAGGAGAGACTCGAAGCATCAAAGAAGGAAGGATAAATATAGATCGAGGCAATTACCGGAATATCTTTAGAGAGATAATATTTGATATTGTGGATGTCTGACAAGGACAAAGGCTCTCCACCCGGATCATATTGCTCCTTTCCGGCGTAATTCCTGGAAATATAAATATATTCCAGATCTGAGGTTCTCTGTTGTAAAGATTGTATCTGAATTTCTATACCGGGCAATGATGAATAATTGCCCGGAGAAAAGGTACTGAGAGACGAGCACCCGTTAAGTTGCGTTAAATAATAGGGAGTGGCAAAAGATATTGGAACATTGCTGCCTCCGTTACACTGGTTAAACAAATATAACGAAGATCCCAGATAACGGTTATCCTTCCCGGGAGATAAACCTCTACTCCTGAAATTCCAGTAGGAAGTACAGTAATAGGCTAGAGCAAATGTTGTACAGTCCTGGTAAAGCTGGGATGAAACGGGCGGCATGTATTTCAGCAGATCTGCCGTATCAGGAAGAACGGCACTTTCCTCCAACATTTCCCCACCTTGGATTATATTAAATTTCTTCACTATTTCCAGATCTGCCGGTTCAAAGCAAATCGGGAAAACTTCTGAGGCTACAGGAATACCACTTGAAAAATTTTTCTCCCCAGCATTGCTCCAATCATTAAAAGAGTCTGTCAGAACTGGATTTGCGGGAAAAGAAACTGCTGGAAAAGGAAACAATAGAATACAAAATGTCAGGAACAGAACAAACGAGCCTTCTCTTCTACCAAACCATTTCATCCTCTCCACCTCTTTTTTATCAAACTCAACTGCCTTAAAAATACTGAAACGCCCTGGAGGACTGGATGGGTAAATGTTGTTAAAACAAGCCTGGAGAAAGAGAATAACAGGAATAACTCAAGGGAAATAATACTAAAGCAGAATTCAGAAAGATATATTAGTTCTATTTTAGTTGACTTATGCTGCCAAGACAACAGTTTAGTGAAAGTATTTATTAAAATACTACAGAAATATTGAATTATATATACTGCTGTACCTTATCCTTAAGGCTCTATAGTTGAATAATACGGAAATATGGAAAAAGGGATATTATGCCCCCTTGAAAAATTTCCTGATAATAATGTGTTCCTACGTAAAAACAGCCACAGAAACAAGGAGTGGGTCGAAGAAAAACAGCTTGTTCCTGAAATGGAACTGACTCTTGTTGCAGGCAATACCTTGTCCGGACTCAAAATGATTCAGGACGCACCAGAACAAGTCACAGTAAAACTCGCAAAACCAGTGTTCGTTGACTTAGGAAAGAGTAGGTTTTCCTGGTAACACATTTATTCCTGGAAAACGAGATTTTGTCATTACATCTGCAAGATCTATGGCACTCTCCTGAAATGTGCATGTTTCAGACGGCAACAAAGTATTGCCACAAGCTTAGTCCAGCATCGAAAGCCTTTGACATATGACTCTGCCTTGCATTTGAACACCCTTTTTCAAAGTTCGTACGGAAAGTTTCTCCAAGAATCGATGAGAGTATGTCTGCACCTTGAGCATTTCTTTCCCTCTATCCCTTTGATCTGGATATTTTTGTGTCTTGGCAATCTAGTGATACTCCACGGATTCGGGGACTTTACATGTTTCCTGAAATCTATTTTGGACAAGAATAATATTTAAGAAAATATCAAAATTATATATCAGACAGGGATATCCAGATTTTTTTATTATGATTCTTTTCAGAATATCCACCGATAGTCTTATTAAAATTATCAGGATTTGAGCAAGATAAATAAAGCTATGATGCTTTAACTGCTATACTGATAATGTCAATAAATTAAGATGAGTCTAAAGTCCCAGTCAAGTTAAGAGAAAAGTCATGCATGGCTTATGAATTTTCATGGAGAATGAGCTATAGAATCTTAAAAAAGCGAACTTTGTTATCATTTTCATGATTCACCTTCCGTTATCAATATATCTTTAAGAGTTACTGGCTCTTTTTATTTCAAAAAATAGTCAAGCTCGGTCGGATAGGCTATGAAACCTGCCCCCTACGTGGGCGCTTGGGACAGGTTGAGCCATTAGCGCAACCGGATCCTTCTCCTTATTACTTATATTGGTCAAATCGAAATGTACTTTGTTCATAGCGTGCCTGTACAGGTTTCTTCAAAGAGACCTGGTCAGGTTGTTGTGAGTAAGTGATTGTATTGTCTCCCCAATTATCAGGGTAATCCGAAAGGAGGTCGTAACCTCACCAAACATAAAAGTTGGAATCGTGGATCTGTTGCCCCCGTTAATATTCTTTTTTTTGCAGCTAAGGAGAGTGAATTTGATGAGAAGACCCAAATATCTTGGAATATGCCTGTTATGTATTTTGCTTATTTCTTTTGCTTCCATTGCCAATGCCAGAACAGTTAATGACATGGAAGAGCTCCAAAATGCACTGGCCGAAGGAGATACCGAAATAACACTTACAACAGGAACTTATTATGGCAATCTTGATATTGACTACAGCGTAAGCCTTCTGGGCCAGGATGGAGTCATCCTTGTTTCCAGTAATGATGCCTATTTTGAAGAAGATGTACCAATAATTGCTGTACACAGCGATGGCGATAGCGCACCCGAAGTATCCATTTCTAATATCGAGTTCAATAACAACCCGGCAAATGACTATACTTCCATTGCAGTCATAGCTGGCGGGAATGTAGATCTTACACTTACCGATTGCGTGATCAGCGGAGATTTTATAGCCGGAGTAGTGGCTACAAACTGGGACGAGATATTCAAACACCTTGGAGAAATAAATTCGGACTTCTTTGCCACGATTGATGAGGAACCTCTTCCCACCCATCTGACAATGAACGAATGTTCCATGAACAGCTACTGGTATGCTGGTGTGGCCCTTCTGGGACAGGGGATCACTGCGGATATCCACAATAACCAACTGGTGGGTAATCCGGAATTTTCCATGATCTCCTCAGAACTTGCCGGAGAAGCACTGAGCAGCCAGGCTATTAACACCACCCTTTACGATTTCCTGACATCCCTTACGAACCCTGCCTCCCTCACTGGCTCATATGATCAAAGGAGCCTTCTGGGATTCCCGGGACCATTCACAGGAATAGTGGTTGCCAACGGAGTGGATGACCAGGTAAGGATCTATGACAATACTGTATCCAGTAACTTCTTCGGGGTTATCACTGCCAAGAACATCAATCTGGATCTTTCTCAATTGGAAGAACTGGATCTCATACCATCAGCAGTTGAAGCCGGAAGCGGACTCAGCCTGGAAGGGGTCAACAATATCACTGATAACGTGGTAGGTATTACTGCAGTAGGCGGTCTCGATGCTCTTCTGCTTGTTTCAGCAGACCTATATGCTGACCCACTTCCGGAAGTCTATGTAGATTCTGGACAGATATCACTCAACGACACCCCTGTAAAGCTTCACGTATCCGGACAGAATATCAACAACAACATGATAGGCGCCCTTCTCGCAGGGAAAGTGGACATGACTTTCTCTGAAAACGTACTGAGCGGGGACCTTATAGCTGGTATGGTCTGTCTTGGGGACTTCTCAGACAGTTATATCACTGATAACGAGTTCAACGGCATAACGGGAGTCTCCATGCTCTTTGCCCTTCAGAAATTTGATATCAGTTCCGCAATATCTACAATAATGGGGGCCCCTCTTTATGCCGGGAATTATGAAGACCCATTCCTTATCGACCAGCTGGGAACCCTTAACGTTTCCGGAAACACCATAACGGGCAGCGGTCCCATCGAAGGTGTTCATGAATTCCTGTTCAGCCCTGAACAAGTAACAGGACAGGCCATTGCCCTTGGACAGCGCACTGCAGACAACGGTCCCCTTGCCATCCTTCCCTCAACAGATGGACCTGATCTTGACGACATTTCACTTGCGGGCATAGTTCTTCTTGACGGTGCAAGGAACATCAGTATCGATGATAATTCAGTGACCGGAACACTTCTGGGAATCACTGGCATCGATACGGGAATAATCGAAGATATACAGAACATAGACATCACCAACAACACAGTTGAAGGCAACATCTGCGGTATGACCCTCGTAGGGGCTGGCAAGATCGTCGTTCCTATTGTCGAGGACCTCATGCGTGAAGATTTTATGAGTGCTGAAAACAAGCTCGAACTCGGCGATGTGTCTGGAAACTCCTTCAGCAGCAACCACATAGGCATGATCTCCGCCCTTTCCGTAAAGGGAGAGATCCACGATAACTTATTTGATGACAACGCTCTTTTAGGAATGGCTCATATCGGAGTGGGAGACTGGCTCCTTAATGAGTTTATCCCTCCATTCATTGTCTCCGGTGACATATACCCCGAACTTGACATCTATCTCAACAGCATCACGGGTAATGGAACGAACCAGGAAGACAGACCAGCTATCTTCGATGAATATATATTTGAAGGCATTACAGCTGCCGATTTCCTCTGCGGCGGAGTACTGGTTATTGATGCATCCCAAGGAATAACTCTTAGCGAGAACAACATCGAAGATAACGGTAATTTCGGTGTTCTTGCTACGGCAAGAGCTGTTCAGGAACTTACTGAACAGGTGCTCACCCTTGATGATAACTATATTCTCGACGCCAGCAATAACTGGTGGGGTGACGACAGCGGCCCGGCTTCCTATGCACTGCCCGAGAATCTGCCACTTGCCCCAGAAGAAGAAACATTCTTCCTTGATCCGGTAAACGGAGATCCTGCAGACGGGAATGGAGATTCCCTTGGAAGCTTCCTGGTGGGAGTTGATGGCACCTATTATCCCTTCACCATCACAGAACCATTAATCCCCGCGGAAGTTACAGTCCTTTTCATTGAAGAGGAAAATACCATCAGATTCAGCGATTGGGCAGTTGAGCCCTTTGCAGTCAATTCAGGCACGTCAAGATCCTCCGGCGGAGGATCTTGCGGGGTTGCTACATTCACACCTTCCCTGCTGCTGCTCCTTGCCCCTCTTGCACTGATGATCGGAAAGAAATAACCTGGTTTTAAAAACACACTTTGGAAGGGGCTTTAAGCCCCTTCCTTTTTATATTCAGTGAATATTTTTTATGAAGATCATGGCTTTATAATTTTTTTCCATTAGAATTAAAAAAGAAAAGACTTAACCAGTGGTTGTTCAGGAGACTGTACCATTATTTTAAAACTGGAGAGTGAGTGCATTGAAGGAAAGATCTACCCTTACCCGTTCAATTCTGACTATTCTTATCCTGATCTTTTTGACACTTCCATCATGGGCTGACAGCTATCTTGTTCTTTCCCGACCGTTGGATGTGCTTTCAGGTAGAACGACTCTTGAAAAGAGCGCTTCCTACAAGCTGATAAAGGCTGGCATAGCTCCTGAAAAAATAAAGCAGACTTACCCTTTCCTGGGAGCTGCCATGACCGATCTGGAGGCGGGAACAGCCGCAAAGCTGAGAAGCGAAAGACCGGATCTTATTATTATAAGATCTGATGTCATGCTATACCATTCAACTGAGAAAACAGATCTGAGAGAACAGTCATTATCAGAAATGCCCTGGCACGTTCTAAAGGCACAGCCTCTGCAGGAATATGCCATTGAAACGGGTGCCGATCCCTCCTCTGTCCTGATCTTTGTACTGGATACAGGAGTAGATACGGACCATCCGGATCTGACTGATAATCTTGATATGACCTATGCCAGACATTTCTACGACACATACCTTGGCGGAGTTGACTCCGATGATATAGTCACTGACTACCAGGGCCATGGTTCTGAAGTAACGGGAATCATCGTGGGTTCCACTACAGGGGTTGCATCATCCCTCAAGGTGGTTCCCATAAGATCAGCAACGAACAGCGGCGGCCTTTCAATCAGCTGTCTCACAGCGGCATGTGACTATATTATGGGACTGAAAGAAGGAGATCTGGCTGGAACAAATATCATCATCAACCTGAGTTATAATTCCAGCGCATCCCTGACTTCTGATAATGAACTGGCCGATTTTTTTGATGTTCTCTTCACAAATCTTAAAGATCACGAAATCCTCTTTGTTGGTTCTGCAGGCAATGACGGAATCGATGCAGATGTGATATATGTCTATCCCACATGGAACGAATCTAATAATTATGTCGCTGCAGCCTCTGCAGGAAGCAACGGGGTCCTTTCAGGATTTTCCAATTATGGAGATCTCCGGGTTGAAGTAGCTGCTCCCGGATCTTCCATCTACACCACAGATCGGACAGGATCATACGTAACTGTGGATGGAACTTCCTTTGCCGGTCCATTCACTGCAGGTATTGCAGGCCTGGTATGGGCTATTGAACCGACCCTGGAATACTGGGAAGTGAGAAATCTTCTTATCAATGCCATTGGCGGAGTAAATGTTACTACTTCCTTCCTGTCCGACTATAGGGGAACAGAAGATGATTACATTCTAGTGCCTTTATCTGATCTGGCATCCTCAACCTATGAAGATGAACCAGTAAATGTCATGGCTGGAAAAGTTCTTTCTCCCTCAGTAATAGCTGATATGACATATGGCCCCGACCCGGAAAACGGGGAGGAACACGTCGCCTTTGATGTTGTTCTTTCATGGGATAGCGCTCTGGATCCTGTTTCATATGATCTATGGTTCGGGGCAACTGATGATACCTTTGTGAAAATATCGAAAGATCCAGCCGCATCTTCAACAGGACTACCAGACATTGAAGAAGATCTTGGCTACAAGCTTTCCTATGATACCTGTTATTTCTGGAGAGTAGACCTTCACAGCGGGGAAACATCTACCATAGGGACAACATGGAGACTGAAAACGGTAACACTGAAAGCATACGATAACTCCCCTGTCAATAATGCTACCGCCCAAAATACAGAACTAACACTGTCCTGGACCTATGACATGGAGGGATCAACCTTTGATGTCTATTTCAGCTCTGATGAGGATGCTGTCACATCAATGAACAGCAATGTCCTTATTGTCTCTGGCACGTCATTTTCTTCCTTAAACGTTACAGGCCTGGACTATGATACGACATATTACTGGAGAGTGGTCACACATTTTTCGGATCCTGAAAGGGATCTTGTTTCCTCGACGATCGAGGGAGATATACTTCACTTCACCACAAAGGCAGAAGACGGTAATCCAGATCTTGTCACTTCAGGAGGCGGAGGAGGGGGATGTTCTTCGATCTCCGGATTCCATAACATGATACTCCTGATAGCACCACTACTGATCCTTTTGAAAAGCAAGCCTTAGAATTACCTATAGTTTAAAAACATTTCAAGGGGGGCATTTTGCCCCCCTTGAAATGTTTTCTGCTAATAATGTGTTCCTACGTGAAAACAGCCACAGACAGATTTTATTATTACTCCTTACTTCTGTTACAGAACTGGTGATGGAGATCTCTCCTGCTTCCACTCAAACATATTCCCGTCCTGCCTCTGCATGGAAAACCCAGCCTTTTCCAGGACTTTACCAGAGGGTATGTTATTGATATCTGTCTGGGCAAAAATAGTTCTCAAATCTGTATTACAGAAAACCCAATCCACCAGAAGGCTGACTGCCTCAGTAGCATATCCTCTGTTCCTGTATGATTCACCTATCCCATAACCAATTTCCGACAATCCAGCCTGGTCAGGAATATCTTTGAATCCTATAAGACCGATCAGGGTTTCAGTATCCCTGAGAACGATGGCAAAGTAGGTATACCAGAGTACGTTTTCCGGATCAGATTCTATCTTTTCAAGTTTAAGTCTGAAGACCTCCTGGACTCTCTTATTTACAAGCCCCTTTACGATTGTTAAACCATATTCTTTCGAGAACTCATCCTCATTATCAAGCCAGGAAGACAATTCCCCTGCACCCAGCATATGCAGATTTATTTTATCTCCACTTATAACGAACGGTTCCATCATGTGATCCATCCTCTCATTCAATACTGAATCTTGGCTCCCTTAAGATCTTTAGTGTTATAACAGTATGGGCAAAATTTAACATCTACCAGAAATGAGACCAGATCAACCCCCAGGTAACTAGAGTTTCAAGGAAAGGCCTCATTGCCGGAAAACTATCATGGTATAAGGAAATACGAAACAAACTTCTGTCAGGTCATTATATGTTACTGATATCCCTATAGCAGAAGCGAAAGCATTATCTCACTAAAAGAAGTCATCTTTCAAGTCGGAGAAAAATCAATAATCCAGTAAACAATGGTTCTGATGTAAGTCCTGAAAAAACAGGAAGGCCTCCCCATTTACCTGAGGAAGCTCTTCCTGAAAGAGTTATATTTGACCTTCTGCTTCAGTTCCGGGGAGGTTTTACTACCACTTTACCCTGGATAACCTTTTTGCCGTCCTGGTTAATAACAACAGCCCTCAGGATCACAAGTTCTTTCCGGGATATGATCTCCCTTATCTCCACTTCAGCCCGGACAGTGTCTCCGAACCTTACAGGACCAAGAAATTTAAGTTCCTGTCTTACAAGGATCGTTCCCGGACCCGGGAGATACATACCTACAACAGTAGACAGGAAGCTGGCAACCAGCATGCCGTGGGCTACCCTGCCCTGGAATATGGAACCTGAAGCCTCCACTTCATTTACATGGGCTGGATTAAGATCACCTGTTATTCCGGCAAAGAGATACACATCTGATTCAGACACCGTTTTTTCAAAGAATGCCTTATCTCCTACGTTAAGCTGATCAATACTTTTACCAGTCATATTAATACCTCCAGAATCAAAATTTCCCTTCAGAGGCTCCTTCGGCTTACCAGTCTATGATGGTAGCTCCCCAGGAATAACCAACTCCAAAACCTACAAGCATAACCTTCTTGCCCTTTTCAAGGATACCTTCCCTTTCGGCCTGCTCAAGAGCGAGGGGTATGGTGGAACTGACGGTATTTCCAAGTTTTTCCATATTCATATAAAACTTTTCCACGGGAATTTCCAGCTCTGTCCGCAGATGTTCAAGCATCAGCCTTGTTGCCTGGTGAAAAATAAAAAGATCAACATTATCCATGCCGATTCCATTTTTTTCCAGAACATCATTTACCGCAACTGGAACCTCTCTCATTGAAAACTGCAGAACCTCGGGTCCATTCATGTAGAAATTATCCTTTGACCTGATGTTACCGAATCGGTTCTTTCTCTCCGCAGCCGTGTCTGCTGATCTCGGCATAGCCATTCCCCCCGCAGGAATGATCAGATTCGGAGCTCCGCTACCGTCGGTTCCCATTACAAACTCTCCTATTGAGCCGGATGATCCTGACCCTGTCACCAGAGTGGCAGTTGCTGCGTCACCAAAAATGGTCCTCGTGCTTTTATCACCCGGATTAATAAAGCGAGTAAGTACATCTGCTGTGATCAGAAGTACATTGCATGCCATATTTCCTGCTATAAGAGATTTGGCGAGGGCCAGTCCATAGACATATCCCGAACATCCCAGGTTATAGTCAAAAGCACCGCTATTCTTCTTCAAACCCAGACGGTCATGAACTATACAGGCAGTTGCAGGCATGAGATAGTCTGGCGTTTCAGTACACAGGATCAGCATGTCGATCTCTTCTCTTGATATATGATATCTTTCAAAAAGATTTTCAGCTGCACCTGTAGCCATGTCCGATACGAGTTCTTTTTTTGCGATCCGTCTCTCTCTTATACCCGTCTTGTGGTATATCTTTTCGGAAGTCCATGTTCCAAACTCTTCTACAAGCTTCTCGTTACATAAACACTCCTCCGGCAGATAACAAGCAACGCCGGCAATTCCTATATTTGTAACTCTCATACTCAATCCTCCTAATTAAAACAACCAAAGAATTATCTCATTGTCACCTCTTGGTGACAAGTGCTGATATTACTGAATCATGATATTTAACCTGAAAACCACTTAAAACATAGCACATGTTGGACGATCACTCGAATCTGGAAAGGCTTTTCAATTATATTATCCATCTCCAGCCTGATAATATAACCAGGAGTGATAAAATATAATTTAGCTCACCATTTTGTTACACTTCTAAAAGAAGGTAAAATCATGAAAACTTCTGTTGTTTTTATTTCAGTACTGACACTGATCCTTATTCTGGTTTATATGCTGAAAAGAAAATTTTCTTCATCCGACTTTCTTCTCTCACCGGAGAAATCCAGATATCTTAAGGGGTGCTTGAAATCCCTGATCCTTATATCGACCGTTATTGTAATGAACATATTTTTTCCACTCCTCAGAATACCTGATGAATATGCCACACTGGCCCGACAATTAATGAAAGTCTCTATGATCCTGGGAGTCTCATGGCTTCTGGTAAACATGACCTTCATGCTGAAGAGTGCTATTCTCACCAGATACAGAATCGATGATAAGGATAACCTGAAAGCCAGAAGTATGCATACCCAGATCAACATGTTTACAAAGATCCTTCTGATAATTATCGCTACTCTTAGTCTGATATCCCTTCTAATGACATTCGAAACATTTCGCAAAACAGGTACGGCGCTGATCGCGTCAGCAGGTATTGCCGGACTGATCGTGGGTCTATCTGCCCAGAAGACACTTACTGCCATCCTTTCCGGCCTTCAGCTTGCCATAACTCAGCCTATCAGGATAGACGATGTAATGGTTGTCGAAAATGAATGGGGGAAGATCGAAGAGATAACCCTGACATATGTGGTGGTAAGGATATGGGATCTTCGCCGCCTTATTCTACCCACCACTCATTTTCTCGAAAAACCCTTTCAGAACTGGACCAGGGTATCTGCCGATATTCTGGGAACTGTCTACATATATGCAGACTACACTCTGCCCATTG
Organism: Acetomicrobium hydrogeniformans; assembly: GCA_016841745.1. Lineage (GTDB taxonomy): Bacteria > Synergistota > Synergistia > Synergistales > JAFGMB01 > JAENYO01. Next base: position 138,591 of record JAENYO010000002.1, on the reverse strand, counting down.
AAGAAGTTCGAAAGGAACTCTTGAAGATCCTGGAAAAAGAGGCTGAGTGGGATGGCAAGACCTGGGGTCTTCAGATAACGAATATGACTGGTTCTAATGTTGAACTTCGGGCACTCATGGGTTAAAAGAACGCCTCTGAATGCTGGAACGTTCGCTGTAGAGTCAGGGAGGGACTTATAGGCTTTATCAGAGAAAGGTATCCTGAGGTTCTTCCCCGGACAAGGATATCCCTGGAAAAGAAAGCAGAATAAACGAATATAGAAAAATCATCCTTATTTCGGTCAAGATCTAAAAATCTGTCAAGGTCCGGATAAATCTATATCAGGAAAACCCTGATCGTGTAACAACCTGGTGGTAATGGTCTGTTCAGACAATACAGACTGATAATCAAGACAGATAAGATCAGCTCTGATGGAGTAGATGTAAACTGAAATATAAATAATGTGTTGAGAACAATAATAAAGGGAATTCCGTTGTTCCAGGGATACCAGGGGATAGATCTTACAGTAAAAACGACGATTGGTGCTATGAAAGAGCCGGCTGGAGGAAAAAGTACGGAAAACTTGTTGATTACTCCTCCATCAAGCAGGCTCTTTCAGATATACAGCCTGACCATTAAACCTGGTTGGATGAATCAGTCCTTTTTCATAACCATTTTTTCTTTCTGAACCAGGAGGCCATAAAACCTGCAATAATTATCATGATCACCCAAAGGACAGGGTAGGACCACTTCCATCCCAGTTCCGGCATGAATTCGAAATTCATCCCATAGATCCCTGCTATAAAAGTAAGGGGGATAAAAAAGGTAGCAATAACGGTCAGGACCTTCATAACCTCGTTCATCCTGTTGCTGACGGAGGAAAGGTAGAGGTCAAGAAGACCGGCCACCATTTCACGGTAATTTTCAACGGTATCAATAACCTGGATTATATGGTCATGGAGGTCTCCAAAAAATATGAGAGTTCCTTCCTGAACAAGCTCACTTTCACCTTTTCTAAGAGAATTCACTGCCTCCCGCAGGGGCCATACCGCATGCCTCAGGGTTATGAGCTGGCGTTTCAGTGTATATATCTCCTTAACCGAATCCTTTGAAGGATCGGCAAGTAATGCTTCTTCAAGGACCTCTATCCTTTCGCCCAACATCTCCAGGATGTAAAAATACCTGTCCACAATTGCATCCACTATGGCATAGGCGAGGTAATCTGCTCCGGATTTCCTCAACTTTCCAAGACCCTTTTTAAGTCTCTCCCTTATAGGATCCAGAACATCTCCGGGACGCTCCTGAAAGGATAGAAGAAGATTGTTTTTGAGTATCACACTTACCTGTTCCGAAACGATCTCCATTGAATCAACATTATAATCCAGCATCTTGAGAACCATGTGCAGGTATCCTTCATAAGACTCGATCTTTGGCCTCTGCTGAGTATTCAGGATGTCTTCAAGCACCAGGGAATGTATGTCAAAGATCTTACCTATGTTTTCCAGTACTCCTATTTCGTGAAGACCATTGATATTGATCCAGCTCACTGTATGTGTTTCTCGAAAACGGGCTGTTTCCTGGATATGTTCTATCCGCTCCTCATTAATAGTCTGCCCGTCGTAATCGATGAAGGATATCTCCACTTCTTCGATCTTTCTCTCACCAACATGGATAAGTGCTCCCGGAGGCAGACCATACCTTGATTTCGAAGGTTTCCTGGAATGTTTTATCATTTTCACCCTCTTTCAGATGTACAGTTTTTTCAGATCATCAACTGCTATTTAGTGCTTTAAATATATGGCATAGCAGCCTGCAATGCAATATAAAAGCCGCTCTCCTCACTGTGGTATAGTCCCTCTACTCCCCTCAATGGAATGGTTTACCTGGTCGATAATAGACCACATCCTGCCAGGTTATGTAACCTGTAACAGGGTCATAAAGCATGGTCTCTCCGTCAAAGAGCCCTCCCTTTATAATAAGCTCCGTATCATTTAAAGGCATCAGGACAGCCCTGTGGGAAGGCAATAGTAAAAAATTATCCTTTAACATTATTTCAGCTCGGCCAAATCTTTTCTCTCCTGTAAATCTTGATTCAAAACGGGGATAAGCCTCATATTCTCCTTCAAGTTTCCTCCATTGCTCCAGGGCAGTCTCTTCCAGAACAGGACATTTAATTGCAGTACCTGTATAGATTCCTCCCCTGAAAATATGTATAATCCAGTCATTGCTCATCTCATCCATGAAAAATTCCACTTCTATTTTCCCAAACCTTTCAAAAGATTCCAGATCACTGGATAGGGAAAACCTTCGCCCCTCCAGGGGGAGCAAGTCCATTTCTCCAGGTTCGATCTTCACTTTCAGATCTTCACTTCTAACAAAAAGTTCAATTATTTCACCATCGAGACAATATTTGCCCTCATATTGATCCTTATCGGAGAAGGTTCGCGGAGAAACTGATGGTTGCTGCCCTGATTCAGACATTGGAAGTACTCCACCTATTGTCTGTAACATCAGCCCAAGAATTTCAAATCCAAATTCAAGAAGAATGGAATCATCTACGCTGGAGGAGTTACAGATAAGAACTATACCCTGTTTTTTTTCAGGCATCAGGGCAATAAGGGACTGGGTACCCATACATATTCCATGATGAAAAACTGTCAGTTCTGACAATCGATGAGTGTCTGTACGCCAGGCAAGACCATTTTCGTGGGGATCTCCAGGCCAGGAGTACTGGGGCTGAAACATCATTTCCAGGGTTTCTCCCTTGATTCTCTGCCCTTTCTCGACCTGTCCCCACCTGAAAAGAAAACGCATGAAATCACACATATCCGGAATGGTTGAGTGGAGGTTGGCCGACGCCATCTGGTTCAATTCATATTGACCGTAGGGAAGAAATGTCCCATTACCATAACTGTAACCCCTTGCAATTCTGCCGATATCATCAGATCCAGGGAGAAATGCGCTCTCCTCCATTTCCATATCCGGCAATACTTCTCTGTCCATATATTCAGGGAACAATTTCTTCCTTTTTTTCTCGATCAAATGACCAAGTATGTCGAATCCAACATTTGAATACTTGTACCGATACCCTGGAGGATAGGCCATATAGGAATATTTCAGTGAGCGGACAACATCTTCGAGAACTTCAGGCTGTCCATCCCAGTGCCAAGGCAGGAGGCAGCCATTTCTGGGCAGACCTGAACGATGGGCAAGGATTTTTCGGAGAGTTACAGGATCCTCATCCCTGAATCGGCTTTTGATGGAAAAATAAGGGATATATTTCGAGAGAGGAAGATCAATATCGACGAGTCCTTCTTCGTAAAGGCGCATTATTTCCAAAGCTGTAAAGACCTTGGATATGGAACATAAACGAAAGACCGTGTCGAGGTTAGCCTCAAGTCCCTGCTGTAGATCCTGAAAACCACGCACTGCCTGGTAGATCACTTTCTGATCACTCACCATGGCAAAGGCAAAACAGGGAAGATGATACTCTGTCATAAGATAACTGATCCGGTTTTCGGCATGATGAATAGCATAGGAATAATCTCCCCGGGAAAAAGGGGGAGTTTTCTGAAAGATATCAGGCCTTACAAAACCCCACATCAAGGCTGCCAGAACAAGAAGGAAAAGGAGAACGATAAAAATGACCTTCAGAGAAGCTGTTCTTCGCATTTTACTTCTCCCGGATTATTTCCCTCTGAAAGGGGAATTCAACAGTTAAGGCAGTTAAGAATATAGCCCTCAACTTCCAGGGAAAGATTTACATTTCAGAAAGGGAATCTCTCCCTGCCCCAGATAGCCGAAAGAATCAGGACGAAACCTGCAATTATAAGCAGGAGAGGTACAAGGGGGAGATCCGTTTCGATAAGATCCCATAGTCCACCAACAATGCAGAAGATCCCCGCCACGATCCAGAAATTCTCCTGTTTAAGGGCAAAATATTTTCTGGAAGCCTGTACAGCAAGGATGATCGCTCCTAAACCCAGAAGAAAAAAACCCATCCTGAAGTGCATCCACTGAAATAAACCGAGCCAGACAAGGAACAGACCCCAACCGAAAATGCTGATCTTATGAGTTAATCCTTCTTTTTTATCCATTTTGTAAGTTTTCCTTTATCCCTTTATAATAATTCTGGTTATCAGTATAGCAGTAGAATCTGAATTTCTATTTGAACCTTTCAGAAATACAGATTTTTATTCCTCCAGATCGTTTTCTATTTTCTAAAACTCTTCTTTTGTGATCTCTCCCCTGGCATAGCGTTTCTTTAGTATATCCATGACAGTCTCAGTCCTGTAAATAGGGGGCTCCTGTCTTCCGGAACCCTTCAGAATGGGCCATAACAGAATAATCACTATCAGAAGAGTACTGAGCATCATAAATCCCATCCCCAGGAAGCCCCACCACCATGGCTGTTCTCCTGTCTGGGCCAGTAGAGGGTTGGAAGGGAGGAATATCAATAACAAAACTATCAACAACTCTTTCATTTCGATCAGCCTTTATTTCTTCTCTTCTTCCTTTGGAGCCCATGAAGTGTAGGATGCCTTTATGGCCATAGCAAAGTAGGTATCCCCGGGGAAATTTTCACCAAATTCAGGATCAGGTCTCAGGGCTCTGGCAAAGGCGACATTACGCCCAGTCGGAATAAGTATGTTTATATCTGCAAAAGCCAAAGGTACCATATCAAAATCATAGAAGATCAGGCTCTCCGAAAATTGAAAATCTTCGTCCGAACCGTTGATAAGGACTCCCAATACTCCAGGAATTTTTCTTCCGTAGGGATTCTTGATCCGCTGTACTCTCAGATTTGAATAGGATATTCCCTCTTTTTCCGGAACAGGTCCACTATTCTGAAAAGAATAAGCAGAACTGACCATCAGCACAAAGACCAGAATAAGGAGAGGCACAATAAAATATTTTTTCATTTTTTCACCTCCCATATGGATTTATTCTACATCACTATGAATTGATAAATCAATGCTTTGTGACCAGGCATATTTTGAAGGAGTTGAAAATCAGATAATGGTGTAGAATAGAAAAACTTTTGACCCGTTAAAGGAGAAGCCTCTAGTGAAAAGAACCGAGAGCCAGGACTTCAAAGGATTTGTAGCGACCATGGCAACTTTTATCGTCTGGGGTTTCCTTCCAGCCTACTGGAAGCTTCTCCAGAAGGTTTCACCCCTGGAGATACTGGCCAACAGGATAATATGGTCAGTGGTTTTCCTTGCCATCCTTTTATCGGTACAGAAGAAATGGGGAAAAGTCGCAAAGGCCCTTACTACTCCTTCAGTCCTCAGGATGCTTCTCATCACGGGAACCCTTGTCTGCGGAAACTGGCTTATTTATATCTGGGCAGTAAATTCAGACAGGATTATCGAGGCCAGTCTTGGATATTACATAACTCCGATGGTAAACGTTTTTTTCGGTTTTCTCTTTTTTAAGGATCGTCTCCGTAAACTTCAATGGCTTGCCATAGCGATAGCCGCATCGGGCGTTCTTTATCAGCTTTTAAGATATGGACAGCTGCCCTGGGTTTCCCTGGGTCTCGCCTTTACCTTCGGCACCTACAGCCTTTTAAGAAAGATGGCAGAAGTAGAATCAAGTATAGGGCTATTTGTGGAAACGCTGTTTCTTTCAATTCCGGCCCTGATCTACCTGGGATTTCTTGAATTTCATGGTGGGGGAGCATTTGGAGACCTGGGGATAAAAACAGACCTTCTTCTTCTGGGAACTGGCATCGCGACCTCAATTCCACTTATCACTTTCGTCTACGGTGCAAAAAGGCTTAGCCTTGTAACTGTGGGAATCCTACAATACCTCTCTCCCACAATTTCCTTTCTCCTGGGAATATTCGCCTATGGAGAACCCTTTACCCCTTCCCAGTTCGTAACCTTTGGATGCATATGGACAGCTCTTGCCATATATACTGCCGAAAACCTTATGGCCTCTGGAAAAATGAAACAACAGGCATAGAAATAAAGAAAATGGTTCAGAAAGATCTTTCCGTACCCGGAAATAACGTCACACTCAGCTGATCTCAGCCCCATGAGAAAATGCACAAATCTAAATATCCTTCCAGCTCCGGAACCCTTCGCCCACAACCTCTGCAGCATCGGTAATAATGACAAAGGCCGCGGGATCGTTTTCTGCAAGAAACCTTTTGAGTTCCACCATCTGCCCCCTCGTGAGGACGGACATCAGAACCGGTTTATCCTTCCCCGAGTAGGCACCCTCACCCCATAGAAGAGTAGCTCCCTTGCCTAACTCTTCAATAATGAATTTTTTTGTTTTTTCTACTTTACCTGTAACAATAAAAAGCTGTTTTCTCCTGTCGAATGAGCGAAGAACGCTATCTATTACGATGCCTTCAGTGTAAAGCATGACTCCTCCAAAAAGAACTCCTTCGAGACCTACAACAAAATAACTTCCAATAAGAATGAAAATGTTGATATAGAAATTGTACATACCAATATCTACACCGTATCTCTTTCGCAAAGCTACCGCAACAATATCCGTTCCACCCGTTGAAGATCCTTCCCTGAGGACGAGGCCGATACCCAGGCCCTTTATGACCCCGCCTAGGATCGCTGCCAAAAGGGTCTCTTCTATAAGAGGATACTGAAACAAGCCAAAGACTTTTAATCCCACAGTGGTGAGGGCTACAACGTAGATCGTCCACATGATAAAACGGGGTGAGAGCTGACGCCATCCCCACACGAAGAGGACAATGTTCAGGATCGCTATTATCCATGCCGGGGATAATCCCCATACATAATTGGACAGTATCGCCAGGCCAGTTACCCCGGTATCGGGAAACCTGTAGGGAATGGTAAGAGCCATTATTCCAAAACACATCAGAAGAGTTCCCAGGGTCGAAGTAACAAAGGTCGATCTTTCTCGTTTCATCATTGCAAGAGTATCAGCTGTGATGGTTCTTATTCTGCCTTTCATTCAATACCTCCATAAAACCCCCAGGGTAAACTCCTTAAAGAAACCATTAAAGAGCAATGTATCATAATTGTGCTCCCGATTTCTACTCCTGGCTGGTTCATCCCTGTAAAAAAAGGAGCGCATCCCTTCGGGGATGCGCTCCTTTACCGAAAACATATGACAGAACTCAGGAAACGGCATCCCTTTCCCTGCTGTACTTTTCGTACTCTCTGCTCTCTATTATATCTTTAAGGGCATTAACCACTTCCCACACTTCGGTAAAGGTATTGTAAAGGGCCACAGGGGCTATCCGGACCACAGATTCCGGCCTGAAATCGGGAATGATACCCCTTGCCTTAAGGGCACAGCAGATCCTCCAGGCCTCCTCGGCATGTTCTACTGCCACGTGACCGCCTCTACTCCCCGATTCCCTGGGAGTTCCTATAGTGAAATTGTAGGGCTCTTTCGAGATCAGTGAATCCACCAGGTACATAAGGTAGGATGTCAGTTCAAGAGATTTTTTCCGCACTTCTTCTATACCCACCTCACAGAAGAGATTTAATGCACCCTCCAGAGATGCTGTGGAGAGAATGCAGGGTGTTCCCATCTGCCAGCCTCCCGCGGTTCGAGAATGATCAAATTCTATGGCAAGGTCGAACTGTTTTTCCTTTTTATATCCATACCAGCCCGCAAGCCCGGGCTCCTTATCAAAATGTTTCCGGTTGAGATACAGGAAGGCCGGGCTCCCCGGTCCTCCATTCAGATGTTTGTAGCTACACCAGAAGGCAAAATCCACATCCCAGTCATCAAAGTAATGGGGAACTGCTCCCACAGAATGGGCACAGTCGAATCCGATTATCACTCCTCTGCTGTGGGCATATTCGGTCAGTTTCTTCATATCAAGAAGCTGGCCGCTGCGGTAAAGGACTCCTGGAAGTACTGCAATAGAAACGGTATCATTCATGACAGCCATGATATCTTCTTCCAGGATGGTCTTTCCGTCCCGACTTTTTACAAGTATCAGGTTTTCTTCCGGATCCAGTCCATGGAGGCGGATCTGGCTTTTAAGGGCATATATATCGGAGGGAAAATTGAGTTCATCTGCAATGATCTTTTTTCGACCCTCCCAGGGCTTATAAAAGGTTGAAACAAGTGAATGAAGGTTACTGGTCGTTGATCCGGTCATGATGACTTCATCCGTCATGGCACCCATGAGGGATGCCATTTTCAAACCAAGATCCTCCGGAATGAAGAACCATGGATTTTTCGCATCAAGCCACCCCCTGATCCCCAGTTTTTTCCACTCTTCCATAACCCTTAAGAGGCTTTTCTCAGAGTCCTTTGAAGCAAGCCCAAGGGAATTTCCATCCATGTATATGGTATCAGCGGGAATATAAAATCGATCCCTCAACGATGCAAGGGAATCTTCCCTGTCCAGTTTTTCTGCAAATTGTCTGCCCATCTCATAATTGCCCATTATTCATCCTCCATTCTCTTCTCTGATCAATCTCTTTCCTTCAGCAGGTTTAATTCCATCTTCTTCAGCAGATCAGCAAAGATATTCCTTTCCTTTGCTGAAAAATTTCCTATGGCAATACTATCCCACTCATCGAGTCTTTCTCTGACTCTGATAAGCAGGTTCCTGCCCTTTTCGCTTAAAAACAGCCGGTGAGCTCTGCCGTCCTCCGGATCATCCCGTCGATCAACGCATTCCATGGCAACAAGTCTTCTTACCGATCGGGTGACAGAGGCCTGATCCAGCACAAGCCTTTCTGCCAGGGTCTTCTGATTGATCCCTTCCTGCCGGGCAAGTTCTACCAGGCAGAGATATAGACCCTTCCCAAGACCGCTTTCAGCAAATGCCCTGTCCAGGTCAAGCTGGCATATTCTATAGATCCTTGAAATATTCCTGCCCGGAGACCATTTGGATTCCAACCTTACACCTCCCACATACTTGCAAGTGCAATTACATTATCATAATATAATTGCACTTGCAAGTATGTGGGAAAGCAGATCTGCATTGATACCTGATCAACTGGAGGATTCGAGAAGGTTTATTTTTTCAAGCTGAAGGGCCATATAGAGTTCCATCATCCTGGTGAAATCTCTCATGCCGAAACCGCAGATATTTTCGATCTTGTCAATCCTGTAATGGAGGGTATTTCTGTGAATGTGGAGTTCTTCAGAGGTATCTTTGACACTGAAATTACATTGGCACCATTTCTCTATGGTTTCCTTAAGTTCCAGGCAATCCCGCTGCGAATCCAGACTGGATAATTGGTCTCTTACAAAATCACACCTTAAATCTTTCTTCGCAGAGGCTATCAACTGGTGAAGACGATGATCCCTTATGATGAATATCTTTTTCGAAGGGTAGAATATCCTGCCCCTTTCGAGGGCCTGCATAGCTTCAATATAGGATGTTCCCCATTCTTCAAGATCAGAAACAATGGAACCTATTCCCAAAAAGGCAGAAAAGCCCTGGCCTGCCATCAGCTTCTCAAGGTTCAGACATTTTCCTGAAATAATCCTGAAGGTATCATCTTCCTGCTGGTTTCTATTCGGCAGGGCATGAAAAAGGAGGATAACATCCTTGCCCATACAGGCAGAAATATCATCCTTTCCTGAAAAAACACTTCGCAAAAGGGACTCGGCACGGCGATAAAGAAGGCAATTCTGATCCAACCCTGTTCTGGAAGAGGCCAACTGATACTTAACGTATATGGAAACATATTTCCATTTTTTATCATAGCCGAACTCATAGGCTCTCTGTTCCAGGACCTCCTTGCCTGAAATCCTTGGATCAAAGGCCAGAACATCCTTCATGAATATCTGTATAGTTCTTTCCCTGTTCAGAGCTGTTTCCAGGAAAGCTTTTTCCCTGAGATACATCTCCGCCTGTTTTTTCACTATAAGGGCAAAGGGTTTTACCTCATCAGGATCACCAGCTATGGCTATGGTTCCTGTTATCCTGCCATCTACATCCTCTATGGGGTAGGTAACGCCAGGTTTCGTATCATTTACTTTCAAGGCTTCTTCATCGCTGACTATATATCCCTTCCTGGAGTTGATAACTTCAGGAGCCTCAAAAAGAGATTTCCCCAATCGTTCAGGATTGCTGCTTCCGATAACGATCCCCTGCTTATCTGTAACAAGGACATGGTATCCAATTATCTTTGAGGTCGTATCAGATATTTCCTGGGCATATTTATCGAGCATAGATATCCCACCAGCCTTCATTGCCTTTTTTTAAAGAATACACTTTTTATGCATGAAGAACAAATAAATCCAGCGATTAAATACTTTTTCTGATATACATACACGATGAAAATGCCCGGACCCTCCTTTATACTTCGATATAACAAGATATGTATTTTACTGGTTGAAAAAGCAGATTTTTCCAGAAACCTGAGAGGAGATTAGATTATGTCGATGATTGAATGGACAACTACCATAGGATTAGCAGTTTTTATCTATGAAAGTTTTGCTATTGCCGCTAAAAAGTAAAGCTACAGAATGTCTCTTGATCAACATTCAACGCCTCTGTTCCGTTGTTTTCTGGAGGAGGGTCCCCTCCCTCCTCCGCCACTTTCTAAGATGAAATATAGTTTCCAGGCATAATAAATTAGCACACAATAAATCAGAATAGCGTCTATAATAGACAGGGTGGAGAAAATGAAAGAACGTCAAAGAACAAACCAGACTGGATATTTGCTGATTTCATCTGCAGCGGTTCTATGGGGAACGACGGGAACCGCCCAGTTTTTTGCACCTTCAGGAACTGATCCCCTTGCTTTGGGCTTTCTGCGAATCTTATTCGGAGGCCTATTCCTCCTTCTTCTTGACCTTCCCAAAAATGGATTTAGAGTACTGAAAGGACCCTGGCCCTGGAAAGCAACCCTGGGTTCAGCCTTTGGAATGGGCCTTTACCAGCTTTTTTTCTTTGCAGCCCTTCTGAAGACTGGAGTGGCCGTGGGGACCATGATAACCATAGGAAGTGCTCCAATAGTTGCGGGTATTATTGGGCGCATGGTATTTCAGGAAAGGCTTACCCCTAAATGGTTGCTGGCCACGACCCTTGCAGTTGGAGGATGCTGTATGCTCTCTTTACCATCGGGAGTATTCAGGGTTGAACTTTCAGGAGTGCTTCTTGCCCTTTGCGCAGGCATATCATGGGCAGTGGCAGGTTCATCCATAAAGTTGCTTACCTCTTCCCGGTCTCCGGTTGAGAAGGCAGCCATCATGCTTCTGCTCGGAAGCCTGATTATCTCCCCTGTCATTTTTTTCCGGGATTTTTCATGGGTTCTTTCTCTGAGGGGAACGTCGGTTGTATTACACTTAAGCCTTATGGCAACAGCTCTGCCATATGCGTTGTTTGCCACGGGTATCCCCCATGTTCCTGTATCAACGGCGTATACACTCGCCCTGGCTGAACCCCTTACCGCTTCCTGCCTGGGAATATTCCTTCTGGGAGAAGAACTCACAGCCACTGACCTGACTGGTATTGTTCTGATTTTTGCAGGCCTGGTAATCCTTTCGCTGAAGGTAAAAGGAGAAACTAACCCTGTAACAAGTTGAAGGGGATCCCGTATTATAGCCTGAAGCAATCCAGTCTAATGGCGGTATAGAGTTCCAGAAGGGATCTGAAATCCCTGAGGTCAACAGAAGATATACTCTCGATCTTTTCCAGCCTGTACTTGAGGGTATTCCTGTGGATATGAAGCCTGTTAGACGCATCTTTGATACTGAAGCTGGTATCGCACCAGGCAAGGATGGTTTCTTTTATTTCGCTCCAGTCTCGCTGTTCTTTAAGGCTATCGAGTTTCAGAGAAAGGAAGGTTTCCCTTTGGTCAGGCCGGGTAGATGAAAGCAGTATTTCAAACCGCAGATCATCCATGAAAAATATATTCTGCCCTGGATCGCATGATTTTCCCTTTTCCATCACTTCTCCGGCATCTGCAAAGGATCTGGATAGCGTCTCCAGGGTATTGGCTATGGAACCTATTGCGATATCTCCCTTGAAACCTGCCGCAGAAAGCTTTCTCAATACTTCGGAGCATTGTCCTTTAAGCCTTTCCCATTGCCCATTCTCTTCCTTGAGGACATGCAGAATAACAAAGTCATCGGCCGCAAAAGGAGCGGATATATCCCCGGGTTCACTGAATACGTTCCTGATCTCAACGCTAACCCGGTTCTTCAGAGACTGGAGGGCCAGATCTCTGTTGATTTTTTCCTTCCCTGACCTTTTCACAAGATCTTCTATCGTTGAAGGAAGGTTTCTTATCCTTACCCAGATCACACAGTAGGAATAATCAGGCCTGTAACCGAAATACCTGGCCTTCCTTTCAAGAAGAGAGCTTTCGGAAATCCTTGGATCAAAGGCTTCCAGCTCCCGGATAAAGTTCTGTAACGTCCTTTCCTTCTCAAGAAGAGAACCAAGGAAAACCCTCTCCTTGATAAAGAGCTCCGCATGTTTTTTAACAATCAGGGCAAAGGGATTCACGTCTTCAGGCTTCCCGGTAATGGCAATACTCCCTATAACCTCTCCTGTCATGTCCTCTATGGGATATGTCACCCCAACTACAGCATGGGGAACTCTCCTGGCTTCTTCTTCATCTATGAGGTAACCCCTTCTTGTCCGGATCACTACAGGAGCCTCAAAAAGATGCTTTCCTAATCTTTCAGGATCACTGCTCCCGATGATAATGCCCTCTCTATCGCTCATCAGAACTTCATATCCAATTATCTCGGCGATGTCCTGCACTATCTCCTGGGCATACTTTTCGAGCAAAAAAATCCCTCTTTCCTATCCTTTTTTGTTGACCATAAACAAATATACCTTAAACTATAGCATCTTTTTTCGATCCGTGTAAACGATGACAGAAAGATGTTATCGGCCTAGACTATTGTGACATCAAAAGAATGTATGGGCCTGAAAGTTTCTTTACTATTTCCTCCGAAGCGGGGGAGTCTCTCCAACTCCCCCGCTTCTTCTATTTACGGCTGATAAAACATGTTTACCAGACATAATTATATGAAACATCGTACAAATCCATATATATCAGTAATTTCTTCAGAAATTCCTGTCGATTTTTAACAGGTAACGAAAAAAATTCCTTAATCGCTAACATACAAAGACATATTCAGTTAAGGAATGATCACTTCTGTTATATAATCCTCTTTGAACAGAGTGCAGATCCTCTCCGATCAAGATAGTTTATTTTCTAAAGACCATCTATTGTCTTTTCTAAAATCCTTCCATTTTCAAAAAGTACATCAGGATCTTTTCTCTTTCCTTTTTTGTAGCCTCTATCTCTTCTTCAGTCCAGGCGAAGATACCCTTACCTGTTTTACAGCCAAGATTCCCATGAGCAACGGGTTCGCTCAGTATGCCGGGAACCTTACCGGAACTGCAGAGCATGGGCATAAGATAGGATGCGATCTTGTTGAAAACATCCAGACCTCCCATGTCAGCACTCCTGAGTGGCCCCGTAAAAGCAAGGCGGCGGCCCAGTCCGTAGGTAACTGCTTCATCCACGGCTTCAGGCGTTACTATTCCTTCATCAACAAGGTACATGGCCTCCCTCAGAAGGGCGTACTGAAGCCGATTGAACACAAATCCAGGAATATATCTTGAAAGGCTTACAGGTCTTAACCCGGCCTTTTCAAGAAGTTTCCTGGTAAAGTCCATGGCCATGGAAGAAGTTGCTCCACAGGGAACAAGTTCGACAAAGGGCATGAGGTGAGCCGGGTTGCTGAAGTGGGCTACCAAAAAACGTTCTTTGTGAGTCATCCCTGCGGATATGAGATCCGGATCCAGCCCGGATGTTGTACTGGTCAGAACAGCTTCAGAAGGGACGAGAGTTTCCACAGTGGAGAAAAGTTTCCGTTTTAGATCCAGGTCTTCCGACACTGCCTCTGATACAAAGGATGAACCCTCCAGGGAACCTTCAAGATCAGTTGAAGATTCTATCCGTCCTCTGATCTTCCCCATCTCGGAATCTGCAAATAACCCGGACTCAACCAGATTCCTGCAGAAAGAGTCGATAGAACTTAACCCCCTTTCAAGGCTGGGTCTGGTTCGCCCGAACATTACAACCTCCATACCGCCCATGGCAAGGGTCAGGGAAATGGAAGAACCCATGGTGCCGGTCCCTATACAGCATGCTTTCAGTTCTTTTCCCATTGCAGAAACCTCCTTTTGAAATTGTACAAGGATAGGGGCATAACTCAGTTTCGCTACAGTATCTCCAGGTCTTCCAGTTTTCGAAGTTTCTTATGCTTATATACAGGTATTTCAAGTTCTTCGGCAAGGTCACGGCAGGTCTGACGGTAAGGCCCCTTGATGCCTTCATGGTAGAACACAGCCTTTATTCCACCCGGTATAGCGGCTGCACAGTCTTTCATCTTTTTTAAACCTTCTTCAGTCTCATATCCACCGGATACCAGCCACTGATTTGGAAGAATATGGCTTATACCCAGGGGATAGTCAAAGGCCTTCGCTGCATCGGCAAAACAATCCGCAAAATGGGTACCTCCAACACATAGAATATTGATCAGATCTTCATCCCGGTCAAAAACCTCCACCAGGGATCGGGCAAGGATCTCTACAGCTTCAGGGTTTTCCCATGTTTCAGGAACACTTCCGATCTCTATATCAAGCAGAGGAACAGCATACTCAGAGATCAGAGAGGGATCTCCTCCCTTGATGGAACCCGTCCAGTGGGTTGCCTCGGTGGTAACGGTAAAATCATCCAGTCCGAATTCAACCCTATATTTCTCCATGGAGTAAAGCAGATTCCTCATGAAAAGAGGAACAGCAGGGCTGAAATAACCTTTTTCGACGTCGCCAATGGAATGGACGGTCAGCACCCTGTCGGGAGCCTTTTCCCCTCCGTGCCAGTTGACCTCGCCAGCAATTTCAACATCAGGAAAATGTTCTTTCAATATTGGTAGAAAACGGTCGAATTCATAGCTCACCAGGGCATTCTGCCTCATGAAATAAAAGATATTACCCTTGTGATCCCGATATTCCATTACGGGATAACCGTCAACAGCAACATGGGTCTCCCTGAGGTCATATAATTTCATTGATCTTTCAAATACATCCCTGCCAACATAGTGCCAGGGTTCTTTTACACAGAAGAAATAAAGGGCTTTTCGAGAATGACTCATGACAGACCTCTTTTCCAGATCAGTTTTTTGATTTAAATAATACTCGAAAAAGCTTAACCAGAACACTTTTTCCCAAATAAGACCAAATATGGTTTAATGAATCGGAAATAGCTTGAGATAGATAACAATGGGATGGTGAGAGTATGAAAGAACATGAAAATCTCAAAAACATCGGTTTCGACACAGGTATCCTCCCAAAGGGAAATCTAAATTCCATAGCAGATGTAAAGGGTGTGACGGTCGGCCATGTAACTCTCTCGGAAGGTACCGCCAGAACAGGGGTTACGGCCATACTCCCCCACCAGGGAAATCTTTTCAGGGAAAAGGTTATGGCAGCATCCCATGTGATAAACGGTTTCGGCAAGTCAGCCGGCCTGATCCAGGTGGAAGAACTCGGTACTATAGAAACTCCCATTATACTGACGAACACCCTCAGCGTAGGCGACGCATACCAGGGTCTTGTTAAGTACATGCTTGAAAAGAACGAAGATATAGGAAGAGATACTGGAACAGTCAACCCCGTGATATGTGAATGCAATGACGGTTTTCTTAATGACATAAGGGCATTACACGTAAAACCGGAACATGTCAGCCAGGCAATAGAAAATGCATCCGCAGAATTCAACCAGGGAGATGTGGGGGCTGGCAAAGGAATGTCCTGCTACAAGCTGAAGGGTGGCATCGGCAGTTCATCCCGGATCGCAGAAACTGCCTGTGAAACCTTCACAGTTGGAACCCTTGTACTCTCGAACTTCGGACAAATGAAGGATCTGACAATAAAGGGAGTAAAAACCGGAGAGGCCATTTATAAAACAGCTCCACTCCATAATGATAATAATCCCGGGTCAATAATCGTAGTAATAGCTACGGATGCTCCTCTTTCGGAAAGACAGCTTAAAAGACTGTGCAGAAGGGCCTCGGTGGGTATAAGCAGGACGGGATCATTCATCGAGAATGGAAGCGGTGAAATAGCCCTTGCCTTTACAACAGCTAACCGGGTCGATCATTATAATGATAATGCCACTATCGCTATGAAGATGTTCAACGATGAAATGATTGATCCCCTTTTCCGGGGTGTAGTGGAAGCCACCGAGGAAGCCATCCTGAATTCAATGATATACGCTTCGCCTTTAACCGGGAGAGACGAGAATTACAGAAGATCCCTGGCAGAATTCATGGATCATATTCCGGGATCAATTTACCCTGCTACTGAAGGAAGTGAACAGAATGACTAGAAGAATAATAGTTATAGGCTCAGGAGGAGCAGGTCTGGTGGCGGCAATAGCTGCAAGGAAACCCGGTACGGAAGTAGTTGTTCTCAGTAAAACACCCCTTGGAACCGGATCCTGTACTGCCTATGCAGCAGGTATTTTCACCCTGGGCTGCGGACATGTCCCCCCGGAAATGCACGCATCAAAAACCATGGAGATCGGCTGTTATGTAAATGATCTGAAGCTGGTCCAGGCCTTCTCGGAAAATGCCCTAAAATCCATGGAAGAGCTGCAATCCTGGGGAGTTACCCTGAGTCTGATGGATTCCGGTCATGCATCCACAAAGGCTAGTGCTCCAAACCCCTTTATGGCGGGTTATGGAATGGTGGAGGAACTATACCGTATAGCAGGGGGCCTGGGAATACGGTTTGTGGAAAATACCGTTGCTACAGAATTAAGATTAGAGGATGGGAAAATTTCCGGTGTTGAATGCGTTAACTGGCAAACTGGCAAGGTATGCGGGTTTGGAGCATCTGCCGTTATTCTCGCCACCGGGGGAGCCGGACAGATCTACGAAAGGACAGATAACCCAAGCAGGATAACCGGAGACGGCTACTCTCTCGCCCTTCGGGCAGGAGCATCGCTGAGGGACATGGAATTTGTCCAGTTCTACCCCCTGGGCTGGGATGAACCTGGCTTTACTAACTGGCTGGTGGACCTTGCGCTGATAGACAGGGTTCCCCTGGTCGATGAAAAAAACAGGGAATTTCTTCTTGAAGCGATCCAGTCCTGGGGCTTGAAAGATGGAATGGAGGCAAACTACTACGCCAGGGACAAGGGTTCCATATTTCTGGCAAGGCACCTCAAAAGAGGTGGAAAGGCTCTTTTGCACCTTGAACAGATTCCGGAAAAGGACTGGGAAAGCGAACCTCTGGTTGAAATGCTGACCTTTTATCCGAAGGACCGCAAACCCTGGGAATACGGTCCGGTTGGAGTAAGCCCTATCGAGCACTACATGACCGGAGGCGTACAGATAGACACCTCATGCTTTACCGGAATAGAAGGTCTTTATGCATGCGGAGAGGTAACAGGAGGCATAGATGGTGCAAGCCGCATCGGAGGAAATGCCCTCACGAACATTGTTACTTTCGGACTTATAGCAGGAAAATCCGCTTCTGAATGGGTAACTGAAAGGGCTGTAGATTTTGAGCCCATACAAAGCAGGGAAATGGTTACGAACTGGACCAGGGGCAGTGAGTCACCTTTAATGATAAGAAAAAATATCAAAAGAACTGTGCAGGAAGGACTGGGGCCAGTTAGAACGGCTGCTTCAATAGAGCGGTCCATAGCCAATCTGCAGGAACTGGATAATGTCTATTTGACCCTCAAGGTAACTGACCACCTGGAACTGCTCTCTGCCCTTGAAATAAGGGGGCTTCTTGATTCTGCCATGTCCATAGCGAAGGCCGCCTTCGTAAGGGAAGAAAGCCGGGGAGTTCATTTCCGTGAAGACTATCCCACACAGAGGGATGAATGGAAAAAGAATGTTTCTGTCTACATTAAAGATGGAGAAATATGGACTGAATAGAAAAATGGTTAACTTCTTTAACAAAGTAGATACAGGAGATACACAACTTGCCTATTCAATACACGGAGAGGGAGAACCTCTTCTCCTGATAACCGGTTTTGCTGCCCTTATGGACTACTGGGGAATGCCCTTCATCAATCTGCTTGCCTCCAGGTTCAAAGTCATCGCCTTCGACAACAGGGGTATGGGAGACTCGGAAAAAGGTTCTGCTCCCTTTTCCATAGAGCAGTTCGCCAGGGATTCTGCGGACCTTCTGGAAGCCCTGGCCATAGACAGGGCCCATGTTATGGGTTGGTCCATGGGAAGTTTTATAACTCAGGAACTGGCCCTGAATTTTCCTGACAAGGTCATGAAACTTATCCTCTATGCCAGTAACTGTGGTGGTTCAGAGGCTATACTGCCTCCTGCCGCAGTAACAAAACGACTTTTCGATACTACCGGAACTCCGGAAGAAATGACACAAAGAGCACTGGATCTTATGTTCCCTCCATCATGGCTAAGAGATAAACCGGGCTTTGCAAAGGCCTTCACCGCCAGACCCATGACAGTTTACGTAGACTACATGGACACCATAAGAGAACAGGTAAAGGCCATCCTGTCATGGAGTGGAACATTCACACGGCTGAAGGGACTGCAGAAGAAAACCCTTCTCCTTACAGGGACCGAAGATGCCATTGTTCTGCCCAAAAATTCGGATATTCTTTTCGATCTGATTCCTGACGCCACCATTGTGACAATAGAAAATGGCGGCCACGGAATGCTTTACCAGTTTCCAGAAAAACTCGCCTCTGCAGTGATAAAATTTATCACCTCATAAGTCCCGTTTTTCACTGTATAAAAAGGGGCTCCCGAAGTATAACCTCCAGGAGCCCCTTTAATCTGCAATCTCTTGGATTATCCTCCTGTTTCAATTTCATATTCGGAGGTACCCTTCTCAAACCAGTGCTGAGTCTTAAGACAGATCCTGACAAGCATTAGCATTACAGGAACCTCTATCAGAACTCCCACCACTGTGGCAAGAGCAGCTCCAGAGGAAATTCCAAATAGCATGGTCGCAGTAGCGATGGCGACCTCAAAATGGTTTGAAGCCCCGATCATGGCAGATGGAGCTGCATCGGCATATTTCAGGCCAAGTTTCCTAGCAAGCCAGTAACCTAACCCGAATATCAGCACCGTCTGAATAAAGAGAGGAATGGCGATCCATAATATGGTGAGAGGTTTAGTCACTATAACCTCTCCCTTGAAGGAGAACAGGAGTACCAGGGTGATAAGAAGGGCGGTTATTGTCACAGGGGTAAGAACATGGAGAAATTTCCCCTCGAACCACTCCCTGCCAAAGGTCCTGAATATGAATTTACGGGAGAAATAACCAGCCACTAAAGGCAGTGCCACATAGATGGATATGGATAACAGGAGAGCCTCCCACGGTACAGGTATCCTTCCAACACCAAGAAGGAAACCTCCAAGGACTCCGTAAAGGACAAGCATGGTTAGAGAATTTATAGCCACCATGACCAGGGTATGTCCGTCGTTACCCCTGGCCAGAAAACCCCAGACAAGGACCATAGCCGTACATGGAGCTATCCCGAGAAGAATACACCCTGCAAGATAACTCCTCCAGAGGGGGACTTCCAGCATCTTTATCCCGTTTACAAGGATGACTCTGCCTACTCCGTAGGTATCTCCCACAGCAAGATCCAGACCAAAGGGCATCTTCAAAAGGTCAATTGCTTCAGGACCTATAAACTTGAGAAAAAGGGTTCCAAGAAAAAATATAGATATGGCATACATTGTAAAGGGTTTGATGGCCCAGTTTATAAAAAGAGTCAGCCCGACCGGTTTAATGCTCTTGCCGGCCTGAACAACCTCATCAAAATCTATTTTCACCATGATGGGATACATCATGAAAAAAAGACATATGGCTATAGGTATGGATACCACAGGTGCTCCATTTACCGATATGGCCATGCCATCCAGTCCGGCAGCTAATTCTGGAGCCACCTTTCCAAGGCCTATACCGGCCAGGATACTCAGAAAAACCCATACAGTAAGGTATTTCTCAAAAAAACCAAGCCCCTTTGGACTGGTTTTGACTGCTCTGGTTTCTCCCATAAAATATAGCACCTCCAGAATTTTTTACCTGCTCAACAAGCTCAAGATGCTTTCATAAGATATTGAAAAGATGAATAAATACAAAATAAAATCCCACGGCTACAAAAAGGACTCCTGTCAGTCGTCGAAACCATATTTCCACTTGTTTTATATGTTTATAGACACTTCCGACGTAAGCAGTTCCAAAGGCTAGAAGGATGGCAAATAACACTACCGGGAGAGAAGTCCCTATGCTGAAAGCGAGGGGGGCCAGAAAACTGGCATGGCTCTTTATGGCAAGTGGGACAAGGCTTCCAAAGAACAGGGCTGCCGATACTGGACAGAAAGAAAGGGCAAATATCACTCCCAATAGGAAACTTCCCGTAATTCCATTTCCGGAAACCCTTTCAGCAAGATTTTCCCCCACTCTCAGAAAGGGTATATCCAGCTTGAATAAACCAAGAATAGAACAGCCTGCAATTATAAGTACAGGACCAAGGATCCTGTTGAAATCATTCTGCAGGAATCGTGAAAGGGATGGTACAGACATAGCCCCGGCAGCAAGAACGTAACCGAGAAGCAGGTAAGCCAGAGCCCTGCCAAGTATATAGTAGCCTCCTCTGGCTAAAACACTCCAACTCCGAACTTCTGTTCCTCTACCTATGTAGGTAATGGCAAGAATATTAGTAGCCAGTGGGCATGGACTTACGGCAACAAGTATTCCCAACCATAGAGCACCGGCTAGACCCACCAGGGAGACACCCACATCATTCACCCTTCACAAATGAACATATCCCATCCTGAATGTATTCAATAAATTCTTCCCTGTCACCTACCAGCATCCATATCTGGTCGAGGTTCTCCCACCTGAGTATCTTGCCATCCCTTACCTCTGTAATTACAAGTGACTGGGTGTAAAGATCAAAGTCCTCCATAAAATGCTTATTTTCCGGGATATCAAAATTTACTATCTCCAGGGGAAGGGTAATGCCAGTCCTGTCCATAACCTGCTGCGAATGAACCCCTTCTTCACTATATTTTTCAAGCTTTTTACAGGTCGAACATCTTTTGTTGCCATGAAAATAATAAACAACAAATTGACTGTCCTCCCCATATTCATGTCCATTGATACTATCAACCGCAGAGTTCTGGACCATTTCCTGGGCAGAAGATGGAAAAACCGCCCCAAACAGAAAGATAAAACCCGCCACTATCATTAAAAGAACGGGATACCCTATAAATACCATTCTTCCCTCTCTCATCAAATCAGCTCCTTCTGTATAACTGGATAAATCAGCACGGATTTTCACTGATTTTCTTCAGAAAACAATCAATTTTTCTATGACCCTCATAATTTTCCCTCAGAACCTTCAGGATACGTTTCTCCATATGGTTCAGGGAATCACTGATCCGGTAGTATACCCACTGCTGTTTCTGCTCCCCTTCTACAAGTCCATTTTCCCTTAGGACCCTGAGGTGCCTGGAAACAAGTGTCTGGGGTGCCTCAAGGCAGCGGGTAAACTGACACACACATGTCTCGCCATGAAAAAGAAGGATAAGAAGTATCTGAAGCCTGGTTGGATCCGATAAAGTTTTAAACAAAGATGTTATTTTTTCCAGATTAAACACCTCCAGAAAATATTAATATCTGCATATGCGCATATCCACATATACAGATATATCATTAAAAAGTCAAGACAGGGTTTCCTGACTCTCTATTTAATTGCCTTATTACATCAAAATATTTCTTCTAAAAACTCTCAAACGAGAAATATTTTGATTTCAGCTCTTCCATCGCTTTTTGAGAATTACCTTCAATATTGCTAACGGCGGCAAGGGCTACCCTTGCCATATCCTCTACATCATCCTCTGTTGTAAAGGGAATAATATTCGTTCTCACGTAAGAGGGCGGCACAATTCTGGAAATAACTGCTGCAGTACCAGGAAGGAGACCTGTTGCACGGACAATCTCATGAAGGGGGTCAGACATAAATATGGCTCCGCCGTAATCCTCGGAAATTATTGAAGCAAGGTCGGCTCCGATCTGCACTCTCTCTTCAGATGTAGTACTGTTTCTCAAACGTTCTGCACAGGAACCTATCATATCTGCAACTTTTTCTACCCCTCGTTTCATAAGACCGGGATCTTCAGGAAAAGCATCACTTTTTAAAATATAGGGCAGTTCAAGATCCTTGAGGGCTTTTTCGATACCATAACCTACCACGGTGTTATCGATTTTCGAGTTGAACCGGACCAGAAAAT
This sequence comes from Acetomicrobium hydrogeniformans, assembly GCA_016841745.1. Classification (GTDB taxonomy): domain Bacteria; phylum Synergistota; class Synergistia; order Synergistales; family JAFGMB01; genus JAENYO01. Next base: position 116,357 of record JAENYO010000002.1, on the reverse strand, counting down.
GATCTTTTTCAATATCCTTGAAAGCTGGTACAAAAGCCTTGCTTTCAAGAATGATGGTAGGAGTTTTCATGATCTGAAGTTTTTCCATAACCTCTTTTTTAATGGAAAGGGGAATATTGCCCTCCAGGTCCTCATTGGGGCCAACTCCCATTCGGGATCCATTTATTGACAACATTATCACCAATGGATGGCCTTCAGAATCTATCTTTATGCCTCCAATGATGTCGCTGAACCAGTCTGAGTCCTTTCTGGCAATAACAAACCCCTCTATGTTCCTGGCAAAGCTGTCTATGGCCGCCTCAGCCAGGGCAAATTCCACAGAAGCAGAGACCTCTGTAACACCGTGCCCATAAAACCTTCCAAAGATCTTCAGTACAGCAAGCTGTGGGAGGGTTGTTTCCATACCCTTAAGACCTGCAAGCATTTCCTTCTCAAAAGGAGTCAAGCCTCTTCGCGGTCTTGCCTTACCGCAACCACCTGAAGCAGTAAAAATACAGAGACTGCCCTCCTGATCATCAAAACAGATATCCTTGATGGACGTGTCCACTTGTATATACTTTTTTAGAATCCCTGCTGCTGCGCTGAAACCCTGTGCATCATCCTGGACAAGCCCGGAATGACCAAAGTTATGGGCTATTCCTGCATGTCCAGCTATACATACGGTCATAAAGATCCCTCCTCGGGTAACTATTTATTCCTGTCAGATAAGGAAAAGGCCGGTCAGGATATTGACCGGCCTCTGTAATTCCTGTCGTCCTATTCTGCCAATGCCATTTTCACCGCTGCAAGGGAATGGATCATGGTCGAATCGAATACGGGGATCGAAACATCCTCCTGTTTTACCAGCAGGGGGATCTCGGTACATGACAGGGCAGCACATTCTGCACCCTTCGCTGCCAGATCTTCAATTATCCTTACATATTTTTCCCTGGATTCATCCCTGATGATACCCACGCAGAGTTCATTCCAGATTATGTCATCCACGATCTTTCTTCCTTCATCATCGGGGATCATGGGTTCCAGCCCATAGTTCTCAATAAGGACCTTCTTGTAGAAATCCTCTTCCATGGTGAACCTGGTGCCCAGAAGAGCAACTTTCTTCATTCCCTTTTTCTGTATAGCGCTCCCCACGGCATCGGCAATAAAAATACCCTTCATACCTGTTGCCTTTTCTACATCGGGAGTGAACATGCCTATGGTATTGGAACAGATCACAAAGAAGTCGGCTCCAGCACTCTGGATACTCTTTCCTGCTTCAACTATTTTAGCTGCAGCTTCATCTCTCCTGCCTGCACTCAAAGGCCCTTCGACTTCTTCAAAATCAACGGAATACATGGCTATCTTGGCAGAATGCAGCCCACCAAGCCTTCTGCTGACTTCCTCGTTGAGTATTCTGTAGTAATCTATGGAAGATTCCCAGCTTACACCTGCTATTATGCCAATGGTTTTCACGTCAAATTCCTCCCTTTTATAGATGTACAAAGATAGTTTAGAGTAACTTACAGGAAAAGAACAGTAACAGATTAAAGAAAAGGGGTGAGAATCTCTCCCCACCCCTTGAAGTAACATTTAAAACCTTGCATGCTATAGATGACACGATCCTGATCCTAAAGTCCCTCTTGTTCCAGCTGTCTTAGAAACTCCGATATTCCTTCAAGCCCCCTGGAAAGGACATCAGGGTCAAAGGCATAACCTATCCGGAGGTAGTACTCCATGTCAAAACATTCTCCCGGAACGAGCAGAGTTCCGTTCATTTCTACAAGACGCCTGCAGAAATCCCTTGAGGGGATTTCATAATCGTAATGAATAAAGGCCGTAGTGCCACCCTGAGGCTTGACATAACTTATCCTGGATTCACTCTCCACCCAGCTATCAAGTATGGCAGCATTGTTACTCACAATGGCAATATTCCTTTCCAGAATCTTCTCCTTATATTCCAGCCCTATTGAGGCAAGAACATCGTCGATCATTCCACAGCTTATAGTGGTGTAATCCCTTCGTATCATGCACTTGTCGACAAAGTCCTTACAGCCGGCGATCCATCCAACACGGAGACCTGCAAGGGAAAAGGCCTTGGACATGCTTCCCGTACTTATACCTTTATCATAAAGGTCTGCAACAGAAGGCACATCCATGCCAGGTTCATGGACAAGCATGCGGTATACCTCATCACAGTGCAGCCAGGCTCCGCACCCCCTGGCTATTTCAACTATTTTTTCGAGCATATCTCTATCCATGAGGGACCCGGTGGGATTGTTAGGATTATTGATACAGATCATTTTTGTATCTGGAGTTGCCATTTCAGCTAGCTTATCCAGATCAGGCAAGAAACCATCCTCTGCTTTCAGAGGCAGAATATCAACTTTGGCTCCAAAGGATTCAGGAATACTGTAAAGCTGCTGATAAGTGGGATTCACTGAGATAACCCTGTCACCAGGTTCTATCAGGGAATAAAAGATCATGAAGTTGGCTGCGCTTCCGCCATTCATGACAAGAATATTATCTTCGGTAAGGCTTTCATAAAGTCCAGCAATTCCCTGTCTTAATGAAGGACTTCCCGGAATATGTCCATAGGTAAGGCGCATGTCCAGTAATTTTTTTACTATCTCTTCGGTCTTACCTGTCATTTCCAGAAGAGCCCTGACTGTCATCGAATCAACACAGGTTTCAGCAATATTATTTATAGCAAGATCTTCGTAATCGTCCATCCAGCGCTCTACAGCAAAAGTTTTTATTTTCAACTCTGTTTCACTCCTTCAGATAAAATGTTTTTTTTAACTCTATCGGGAAATTATTGTTTATTCTATATGTATGTTGGAATAATTCCAACCCCTGAGACCTGTGCCTCAACATGCTGTCAATTCAATTTACCTGACATTAAAAGTCACAAAGTAAACTTTTAATAAATAGATTCCTCGTATAAAATCCCCTCAGGAGCTTCAAATACCATTCCCTGAATCTACGGGATCAGTTTGAACCATGTTGTCCTTTTATTTATCCAACTTTATCTGAAAAAGGAGAGATTATCGATGTTCACAGATCTTCTAACAGCATTGGCAGTTGTAATTAACGGGATACCCCAGGGTATCCTGGCCCTGAGTTTCGGTTTTGCCGCCCTGCCTACTGCAATTGCCTTTCTCGTAGGAATTGTCGGGTCTATTGCTTTTAACTCAGTGGCCACAATATCCTTCCAGGCGGAAACTATCACCCTGGCAGGAACAATGGGCCACAATATAAAAGAAAGACTGAGCCTTGTCTTCTGGGGAGCAGTTTTTCTTCTGATTCCTTCGGTTCTGGGCCTGAACGAAGCTATCGTTGAATTTATAGGACCCACCATCGTTACCTCGATGATGGCAGGTGTGGGCATAATGCTTGCCTACGTTGCCATAGAACTTTTCAACTCCGAGAAATGGTCCGGAATTGCATCTATGATATCGGCCCTTATTGTCTGGTTTATGACCCAGGATCTTGCAAAGACCATTATCATCTCAGTTATCATTTCAACTGCTGTCTATAACTACCTCAAGTATTCAAAGAAGGTCCATATAGAGGAAACAACCATAGATCTGTCCAACGAAAAATTTCACCTCGGCAATATAGAGTGGAAATTCTGGTCAAACAGCAGAATACTCTTCGGGGCCCTGGCCCTGGCCTGCCTGAACATAGGGGCTAACATCAGCTTCGGCAAGATTACCGGAAGCATTGCCGGTGTCGAAACCAACATCGACCACCTGGCTGTTTATTCAAGCCTCGCTGATATCGGATCTTCATTCTTTGGAGGAGCCCCTGTTGAAGCCATCATTTCAGGTACGGCAACTGCTCCCAATCCAGTACGCTCTTCCGTATTCATGATGGCCATCATGGCAGCTATCCTTCTGTTCAGATTCCTCCCAGTCCTTGGTAAATACGTTCACAAGTCTTCCATAGCAGGATTTCTCTTTATCCTCGGAACTTTTGTAACCTTCGCAACCAATATCCAGGGAGCCATAGCCTCTGCTCCAGCCTTTGCAGGCCCCTACGGTTTCGGACCCTGGGGAATGGTTATCGGTGCTACAACCCTGGTTTCCGCAAGATGGAATCCATTCTTCGGTCTTCTTGCGGGCCTGGCAATTAAAACTGTTTTCGGACTCTGATCCTCATGAATGATTTCTATGAACTGAAGATTGCCGGAATCACCAGGAAACTGAAGAAAATAAAAATAAACGACGATCTCACCATCGCCTCTTTTGTAATGCTTGGTGATACCGAGCTTATAGAAAGGACTGCTGAAGAGCTTTACAAAAAACTGCCCGAAGGGATAGATATCCTGGTATGCCCTGAGGCCAAGGGAATACCCCTTACCCACGTGATGGCCAATAAACTGGGCATCGATTACGTGATCATAAGGAAATCCGTCAAAGGCTACATGGTAGACCCCCTTATCGAAAAGGTTCAATCCATTACAACCAGAGAGCCTCAGATCATAACTCTCGACGGTCTTGATGTGGTAAAACTCAAAGGCAGAAGAGTATGCATAATCGACGACGTAGTATCTACAGGAGGTTCCCTTAAAGCTGTCGAGAATCTCCTTGCAAAAGCCGAATGCACTATCGTAGCCAAAGCAGCTGTACTTCTTGAAGAAGCTGGATATTGCGAAGATGATCTGATCTACCTGGAAAAACTTCCCGTCTTCACATCAAAGAAAAATAAATAATAAAAGGTTAAACATCTCAGTTAAGAGGAGCGGTCTTCAGGCCGCTCCTCTTTTTTTCTCTTCATCACTTCAATTCATAATGTTATACTGCTGGAAGGCAACCTGGTAAGAAAATCAGAACTGGAAGGGGACGAGATCATGATAAGAGAAGAGTGCTTTGCCCTTAGTGATGAATTGAGAAACCTTTTTCGTGAATTTCACAGAAATCCTGAATTAAGTTTTGAGGAATTTGAAACCGCCCGGAAGATATCTTTATATCTCCAGGATCTTGGTTATAACGTAACTGAAGGGGTCGGTAGAACCGGATTGACTGCCCGCATCGAGGGAAACCAGTCCGGCCCCAACATCGCAATAAGGGCCGATATTGACGGCCTTCCCATACAGGAAGAAACGGGACTTTCCTACGCATCATCTGCTGATGGGAAGATGCACGCGTGCGGCCACGATGTACATATAACCTGTGCCCTGGGTGCTGCCAGACTCCTGGCAGGACTAAAGGACAATCTGAAGGGTTCAGTAACAATGATCTTCCAGCCCGCTGAGGAACTTAACCGCGGTGCAAAGGAAATGATCAAAGAAGGAGTCCTTGAAACTAACGGAATTGACATGATATTCGGCCTTCATAATCACCCGGAGATCCCTGTGGGTAAGGTCGCCCTGAAAGAAGGACCGCTCATGGCCGCGGTAGACAGGATAGACATCACAATTACCGGGAAAGGCGGGCATGGTGGTCTGCCCCACAGGGATATCGACCCAATAGTTGCAACCGCATCAATGATCATGAACCTTCAGACCATAGTGAGCCGTAACATCAACCCTCTGGACTCTGCTGTAATAAGCCTTGGCACCATCCATGGCGGGACCAGGAACAATATAATCCCCGATAAGGTCGAACTGACAGGTACTGTAAGGACCTTTGCTCCTGAAGTAAGAAACAGTATAGAGGAAAAGATCAGAAGAGTCGTTGAAAACACAGCTGCAACTCTACAATGTAAAGGCGAACTCACCTATATCTATGAAATACCACCCGTAATAAACCAGGCACTTCCAAAAGGAATAGTGGAAAGAGCCATAGAAGCGGTCGTAGATAAAGAAGCCATTGCTGAACCCACCCCATCCACAGGAGGAGAGGACTTCTCCCTATTCCAGGAAAAAGTTCCGGGATGCTTCTTCTGGCTGGGAGTTGGAAATCCCGAGATCGGGGCCGTCCATCCCTGGCATAGCCCTAAGTTTAAAATAGACGAAAGGGCTCTTGCAATAGGAGCAGGTGTTCTGGCTAATACTGCCCTTATTGCCATGGAAGAACTGAAAGACTGAATTTCCCGGAACAGGAAAGGAGTAGACCCATGAATATCAAGGTATCCACTCTGAACTCTTTTGCTAAAACTGCTGAAGGAGGTAACCCTGCGGGAGTAGTTCTGAAAAGTGAAGAACTTTCTGAAGAAGAAATGAAAAATATTGCATTACAGGTGGGGTTTTCCGAAACAGCCTTTCTTCAACATTCAGAATGTGCAGATTATCGGGTAAGATTTTTTACACCCTCGGAAGAAGTGGATCTCTGCGGTCATGCAACAATAGCCGCTTTTTCACTTCTTTTTCAAAGGGGTATTCTCAAGCCGGGGAAATACTCCCAGGAAAACCTTGCAGGAACCCTGGATATAGAGATAGGGGGAAATGGACAGGTTTTTATGGAGCAGGCCCTTCCTGAATTCCATGAAGAAGTTGAAAGAGCAGAAATTGCCTCAAGTCTGAACATCTCTGCATCAGACCTCCACGGCACTCTTTCTCCCCAGATAGTATCCACTGGACTGAAGGACATTATTGTCCCGATAAAAGATCTGGAAACCCTTCTGTCCATCAATCCGGATCTTGATTCTGTTACCGGGATAAGCAGGAAGTACGGTGTGGTTGGTTATCATATTTTCTGTCTTGAAACAAAATATGGATCAACAGCCCACTGCCGAAACCTGGCACCCCTTTACGGCATCCCTGAAGAATCTGCCACCGGGACATCGAACGGAGCCCTGAGCTGCTACCTGTATAAATATAACCAGCTTACCAGAACCTCCAACCTTGTCTTTGAACAGGGATATTCCATGAGCAGACCTTCGGAGATACTGGCTGATATTGAAATTGATGAAAACGGGAATATCATCAGGGTCATGGTAGGAGGAAAGGCCATAATCACCGGAGAAATAGAACTTGAAATATAGCTGAGACCTTCCTGGAAGATTTGAGGAAGCTATTTCGCCAACTCTTCCAGGAAGGTCTCGATCTCACGCCAGGCAAGGCTTTCAAAATGAGGGCTGTAAAAGATACCTGCGGTACTATCGCTTGTAAGGGTTGAGTTAAAGAAACCATGCCCCGCCCTGGTGAAAACCTTTATCCGGCAATCTACATCTGCTGCTCCCATCTCATCGAGGAAAGCTACCACCTCTTCGTTGATCACCAAGGGATCCATTCCTCCATGGATAGCAAGAACACTTCCCTGGATTTTTTCCGCATCCTCAGGAAAGGGAGTATTCAGATTACCGTAAACACTTATTGTCCCGACAACAGGGGCTCCGCTCCTTGCCAGTTCAAGGACTGAGCATCCTCCAAAGGAAAAACCCATGGCAAAGACCCGGGATGGGTCCACTTCTGAAAAGCTTAACAGTTCTTCAAGACCGGCAAAGGCTCTTGAACGCATAAGGTTGCGTTCTCTCTTGTAAAAACGGGCTATCCTGGAAGCCTCTTCGGCGTTTTCCGGCATATTCCCCCTGCCGTACATGTCATGAAGAAGAACCATGTAACCCGATCTGGCAAGTCTTTCCGCATGGGGGTAAAGATAGGCTCCTATTCCGGTAAATTCATGTATCATAAGAATTCCGGGAACAGAATCTCCCTGGTCCTCTGGTTTGAAAAGGAAGCCCTCCAGTTCCGTATCATCTTCAAAGTAGCTCAAAGAAACTATCTCCATTGTCTGGTCTCCTGTTTACTTTTTTCTTATAGAAAAAAGAAGAAATATGGGGTAGGTTTATTAGTTTTCAGGGTTGTAAAGATATCGGATGCCATCAAAGGATTTAGGCTCCACTCTGCTGGAGAACACTATCTTTTCCTTATCTATGATTATTTCCTTCAGATCAAGGGGAAATACGAACCCCTCCAGATCTATTAACGGCTGATACTTATCTATTTCGTCTTTTATAACCGATGTTTTCTCGGCATTATTCACTTCAAGTATGTAATTATCCAGCCATACCTGTTTCCCTATAATTTTCAATCCAGTTGAAATCTCCACAAGGATCTTTAGACTGACCGATCCTTTAACGTGGTATCGCGCCTTGAGAAAAAGTTCTCCAGGGCGGAGATCAACCTTTACATCCTTCCAATGTTCATCGGCCATATCGAGCAGGGCCTGATTCATATCCATTTCCCTGGCGATAGCATGAACGTATCCCTGCATTACATCCTCAACTATTATTTCTCTGCCCTCTTTCCACTCTTTCACAGGATTGAATTTCCCGAAAACGGTTTCAACTCTCAGACTTTCCAGCCTGAAACCGTCGAAAGCGGCACCCTTTACATCCAGATAAAGGTGGCGGACAGTTCCATCAGATGCCGGTTCAGCATCAAGTACCATTGTCATGGATTCCGGGTCCAACCTTGTAAGTAATGTCTTGAAAAGAAGGGCTGAAGGATCATTATGTTCCCTGTCATTAAGATCTATCAGGATATCAGCGGCAGAACAGTAAACGGGCATGATCAACAGTAAAACTAAAGCTAAAGCAAAGCGGATCTTTCGCATTTATGTCCCTCCATAATATAAGTTGGTGTTAATAATTCAAAGCACATGAAAATTGTATCAAAGAATGGCTAACTCCAGAAATCAAAAGGGATGACAATGTACATTCTTCCTGAGAAGGAATATGAGGTTCTTCGACCAATAAGACTTCTATGGTAATAATGAAAATCAATGTTAGAATGTACATCTGTATTTAGAATATTATATTTGGAGGACAGCAAAATATCTATTTTCCAGACAAAAACAAAAAGACCGGCTCTCCAGATAGCCATCATATGCCTGGCTCACTTTATCAACGATATTCATCTGTCCTTCCTGCCTACTTTCATACCGGGTATTGTTGAAAAGCTGGGTATTTCCCTTGCCCAGGCTGGTTTTCTCAACTCCATATCCGGATTCATAAATATGGTGGGACAACCTCTTTTCGGCTATCTTGCAGATAAGACAACTTCACCCAGGTACATGATCTCCGGACCCGTGTTAGCATGCCTGGGAGCAACTCTTCTTCCAATGGCTCCCAATTACCTTACAGCCCTGGTCTTTGTTCTCATATGGGGAATAGGCACTGCCGTATATCACCCCCAGGGAAGTGGAAGCGTAGGTCATCTATGCAGTGAAGTGACTCTTTCTTCATCTCTTGCCTTCTTCGGATTCGCAGGAATGCTTGCTGGGGCTTTAAGCCCGCTCTACGCAGTAGGCCTTGTCAAGATCTTCAATTATCACTGGATGCCTGTTGTTGCCATGATACCCGTATTGATAACGATTGGACTGATCTATCACTACATCCCGTCCATCCAGGAAGGAAAGGATTTCAAACCGGCAACAGGAGGATTTTTCAGGAACTTCTGGGATGTGTTCCAGGTAGTTTACAGGATATGGATAGTTGCATTCCTGAGGGCAGTCACGGGGCAGGGTCTGAGGTTCTTTCTTCCCCTCGTAATAGCTGCAAAAGGTGGCTCTCTGGCTACCATAGGGACTGTGCTTTTCATAATCACCATAGGTTCATCCATCTCTCCCATAATATGCGGAAAAATGGCTGACCTTTTTGGCCCAAGAAAGGCACTTATAGTTCTATTGATCATCACACCCTTTTTTCTCGTTCCGGCAGCCCTTTCGGAGGGAATAATATCTATAAGCCTCTATATGATCGGATTTTCACTGCTTACCGCGACGGAACCCATAACCAATGCCATGGCACAGCGGATGGCTCCTCATGCAAGGGGTATGGCAAGCTCCATCATTATGGGATTCGCCTTCGGTTTCGGAGGGGTTTTCACAGTATTTCTCGGTGCTATTGCTGACCATTTCGGACTGCCCGTCATCATGATCCTCATGGGAGTTATACCGAGTCTTTCACTTCCGGTCATCCTATCCAGAAAATGGGACTGAGTCCTTCAGGAAAAGTCAATAAATAATATATATCTTGTGAGGGGATAATTTTGCTAAGTAATATAGTGGTCCTATCTACAATTCTTATTTTCGCAGCAAGGGTCTGCGATGTTTCCATGGCTACATTCAGAATGCTGCTCATAGTTAAGGGGAAAAGACTGCAGGCGGCCTTCGTCGGTTTTTTCGAAATACTGATCTATCTATTTTCCCTTACCTATGTTCTTAAAGCAGGCGGTCTCGACAACATGGCTAATATAATCGCCTACGCCGGAGGATTCGCTACCGGTAACTTTATGGGCTCTTTCATTGAGGAAAAGATCATGAATGCCCATGTACTCGTAGAGGCTATCCTTTCCGATGTAGAGAAAGGCTTGGAACTGGTGGTGAAACTTCGGGCCGAAGGTTTCGGGACCACCGTCCTCAGAGGTGAGGGCAAGGGCGGTATGCGCCTCGTACTTAAAGTGGTCTGTGACAGGAAAAGCTACAGACATGTCCTTGATCTCGCCCACGATTACGAAGGATTTGCCTTTCTTGTAGACCTTAAAAGCGTCTTCGGAGGAACTTTTTTAAGAAAAGGAAGATAACAAAAGAGGAGACGTGTCATTCAAGTCTCCTCTTTCAGTAAAAAACAAAGACTGTTTTTACTCAGGCTGGTAATAATGTTTTATGTAATCCTCATGGACTGTAAAAGACCAGTGTTCATCCCTTAAATACCTTGCTGCTTCAAAAAAATTGCCCTTTTCGAGAAGTTGTATAATATGTTCATGTTCTTCACAGGAACCATCGCCCCAGGTTCCAAGGAAAGGGAAATTTCCCTTTGGGGGAAAATCATAGATCCTGCTCTTGTGGATGTTCAGAATATCCTTCAAACCTTCATTGGAAGACAGGTTGACCAGCACATCGTGAAACTCGTCCATCAGAAGAAAATACTCATTATAGTTGCCCTTTTCAAGTAATACCCGGAGAGCCTTGTTCTTTTCCTTCAGTAACTGGATTACATGGGGTTTTATCTTATCTTGTTCATTGATAACTACAGATGACTCAAGGGCTCCTATTATCTGGTAGGCAAACTTGATATCCTCCAGGCTCAGCTCGTTAACCACAAATCCCCGCCTTGGGTAAATGGTTATGAAACCCTGTACTTCCAATTGAAGCAGGGCTTCTCGAAGGGGAGTAACACTTATGCCCAGATTTGCCCCGATCTCTTTCAGTTTCAGAAAGGAACCTGGCCTGAAATTGCCCTTTATCATTTCATTTCTCAGATATTCATAAACCTGCTGACGCAAGGATTTATTATTCAGAATCGGATCTGTGATCATTGTATATTCCCCTTTTTCCGGCAGAAATAATGTCTTTCCTGCAGGATGTACAATTCATTGCGCTGGAGCCTTCTTCAAATTTTATTTACACAGTGATTGACTCCTGAAAGAAAATGATTGAAAAACAACTGATATCTGATATATCATATATCAATATGATATACTAGGAATCAATAAATTTCCACATTCAATTATCGAACCTTTATCGTTAAGCGTTTGAAAAATAAAAAATGGGAGGTTTGAGAAAATGCCATTTAATCTCAAAGGAAGACATTTTCTGACACTCAAGGATTTCAGTACCCAGGAGATCCAGTACCTGCTTCAACTGTCCATGGATCTAAAGGTCAAAAAGAGGGCGGGTATAAGGACAAAGCTGCTCGAGGGGAAAAGCATTGCCCTCCTTTTCGAAAAGGCTTCTACCAGGACCAGGTGCGCTTTCACGGTGGGATGCCAGGATGAAGGCGGATATGCTGAATTCCTGGGGAAAAACGATATTCATCTCGGTGGAAAAGAAGATGTCAAGGACACTGCACGGGTTCTTGGAAGGATGTTCGATGGTATCCAGTTCAGGGGATTCAAACAGTCCATGGTGGAAGAACTTGCAGAATATGCCGGTGTTCCGGTCTGGAACGGTCTCACTGACTCCTACCATCCGACTCAAATCCTGGCTGACTTCCTTACAATGCAGGAGAATTTCGGATGTCTTAAGGGACTCAGGCTGGTCTATGCCGGAGACGGAAGGAACAACATGGCAAATTCACTTATGATAGGATCCGCAAAGATGGGTATAGACTTTGTTATCGCCGCACCTGACAGTCTCTTCCCTGAAGAGGGTCTCGTTGCGGAATGTCGCAGGATAGCAGAAGAAAATGGCTGCGTCATAGAACTCCATACAGACATCCTTGATGCAGTTAAAGGTGCCGATGCAATTTATACCGATGTATGGGTATCCATGGGTGAGGAAGACCAGAAAGCCGCCAGGAAGGCCCTTCTTCAGCCCTACCAGGTCAATGCAGAAGTCATGAAGGCTACAGGAAGGGACGATACCATTTTCCTTCACTGTCTTCCAGCGAACAAGGGCCAGGAAGTAACTGAGGATGTCTTTGAATCAGCCGCGTCCAAAGTTTTTGACGAGGCTGAGAACAGGATGCACACCATAAAAGCTGTCATGGTAGCAACCATAGGCAACCTTTAGACCAGAGATCCAATTTCACCTGACCTATAGAGAAACAGAGGGGAAAGAGAATCCATATATTTCCTTTCCCTTCCCTGGTCAAACAGGGGAAAGATATAAGGGGGATAGTGATGGGAGAAAGAGTAGTAGTAGCGCTGGGAGGAAATGCAATTCTACAGCCAGGTCAAAGGGGAACTTCCTCCGAACAGATGGCAAATGTCCATAAGACAGTGAGTCAGATCGTAAGGATGATAGAAGCAGGATATGATGTCGCGCTGACCCACGGGAACGGGCCGCAGGTAGGAGCCCTTCTTATCCAGAATGAACTGGGAAGCAGTCATGTACCGGCTATGCCCATGGATTACTGCGGGGCAGAGAGCCAGGGCTTTATAGGATACATGTTTTCCCAGTGTCTTTCCAATGCCATGGCTGAACACGGAGTATCGGGCAGAAACCCTGTCTGCGTAGTAACAAGGGTCGAAGTCGACCCGGAAGACATTGCCTTCAAAAAACCTACCAAGCCTGTAGGTCCATTCTATACCGAAGAGGTGGCACGGAATAAAATGGACGAAAAGGGTGAAACCTGGATAGAAGATGCAGGAAGGGGCTGGCGAAGGGTTGTACCCTCTCCTGATCCAAAGGGAATCGTGGAAAGGGATGTTATTCGACACCTTGTTAAGGACGGATTTATCGTAGTTGCTTCGGGAGGCGGCGGTATCCCCGTGATCAGAGATAAAAAGGGGAATTATGCAGGAGTCGAAGCCGTCATCGATAAGGATCTTGCAGGCGAAAAACTCGCTCAGGAACTTGATGCGGATATCTTCGTCATACTGACAGACGTTCCCAATGTTGCAATAAACTACAACTCTCCGCATCAGAAATGGCTTGAAAAAGTATCAGTCCAGGAGCTGGAAGACCTCAAGGCCCTGGGACATTTTAAAGCCGGTTCCATGGGACCCAAGGTAGAAGCTGCATTGAGATTTGTGAAAAATGGGGGACAAAGGGCCATTATCTCAAGCCTCGATCATGCCCTTGAAGCACTCAGTGGCAATGCCGGAACCCAGATAACCCGGTGAAAGGGCTTTTCACCCAGCAAACTTAAAATTAACCAATTTTGAGGGAGGACGAAAAAGTGGTAAAAGATTTCGATTTTTCAGTAGAGGCAAAGGATGTTTTCTCCACTATTGAATCCCGTATGCTCAGGGATGGTTTTGATATAGTCATCGATATGGCGAAATCAAAGGGAAGCCACATCGTTAATGCCATCAATGGAGACGAATGGCTTGATTTCTACACATTCTTCGCATCTGCTCCCTTTGGGATGAACCACCCAAAGCTGAATACAGAAGAGTTCAAGGAGAAGATCTTCAGAGCTGCAATAAACAAGGTTGCCAATTCCGATATCTACACCATAGAAATGGCACAGTTCGTTAAGGCCTTTGACACTGTCGCAGTTCCTGAAGGTTTCGAACACCTTTTCTTCATAGATTACGGCACACTGGCCATCGAAAACGCATTGAAGGCAGCCATGGACTGGAAGGTACGAAAACTCATAGCTGCGGGAAAACTTACAGAGGGCGGAGCTATAAAGGGAAAACGGGGAACAAAGGTCATCCATTTCAATGAGGCTTTCCACGGGAGAAGCGGATATACCCTCAGCCTTACCAATACCCATGATCCCAATAAACATAAGTATTTCGCCAAGTATAACGACTGGATCAGGGTTCTGAATCCAAAGATCTACTGGCCCATGGAAGAAAACCTTAATATGATCAAATGGGCTGAACTGCAGTCCATCAAGCAGATTCACGAGGCCATTGCGGACAACCCCGATGATATCTGTGCCATTATCGTAGAAACCATCCAGGGTGAGGGTGGAGATAACCAGTTCCGGGGAGAATTTCTGAGAACCCTTCGTAAAATATGTGATGAGAACGAGATGCTGCTCATCTTTGACGAAGTTCAGTGCGGAATGGGTATTACAGGAAAGATGTGGGCCTTTGAACACTATGACGTAAAGCCCGACATTTTCGCTTTTGGGAAAAAAGCCCAGATCTGCGGAATATGCACCACTTCCCGTCTTGATGAAGTGGAAGCTAACTGCTGGGAAACATCGAGCAGGATCAATTCCACCTGGGGCGGCAACCTTGTAGATATGGTAAGGGCACAGCGCTACCTCGAAATATACCTCGAGGAAAATACCCTTGACTATGTTGCCAATACTGCTGGTCCAGCCCTGCTGAATGGATTGAAGGAACTCCAGAAGGAATTCCCCATGATCTCTAATGTAAGAGGTAAGGGACTTATGTGTGCCTACGACCTTCCGGACACTGAAACCAGAAATAAGCTTCTCAAGGCCCTCCATGGTGAAAAGATGCTTATCCTGCCATGCGGACCATTGACCATCCGCTATAGACCGGCTCTGAATGTACCTCTTGAGGATATCCAGAAAGGCATGGACATTAGCCGCAAGTGCCTTAAGAATCTCTAGAAAAGATCGGAAACAGGAAAGCCCCGGGAGAGATTTGCCCGGGGCTTTTATATTATCCGTTCTATTCTGTCCGGGCAACTTGCTAGAGTTTCAGCTCAACCCCGGCCCCTGCCCAATCAACATTGCCATGTCTGGAAGCAAGGGCTGCTGCTGCGCCAAAACCGGAACAGTGACAGGGTCTCCACTTCTCCACCTCGAAGCGATTTACAAGTTCACCTGTCAGTTTTCCAAGTTTTTCTGCCTTGAAAGCCCTGGTATGCATCCCGCCTATTACTGTATGGAAACGATTCGTATTGAAATGTCTGGAAACGGTATCCAGGATGTTCAGAACACCTGAATGGGAACAACCAAGGATAACACTCAACCCATGCTCTCCTTCCACCACAAAACCAAGATCATCGTGGAAGGGATCCAGTTCCCATCCATCTCCGGAGGGCACCACAAGGTTCTCCGGCCTGTCCCAGAATTCAGGATCCCTTGTCTCCACGGGAATCTCAACACCCCAGACCTTATCGGTTATCTTTGTCAGGCCACGAACAGGATTGAAATCAATTACATCCATGTTGATGTGACATCCAGCAAAGGTGGGTTTGCCGTTCCTGATAGCCATATGAGGGTCTCCAATTCTTTCGTGACCCCACACCTTCATCTGACTGTTCTGAATAATTGTCTCCGAAAAACCACCCACATGATCATAGTGGCCATGACTCAGAAGGAGGGTATCAACCCTGGTGAGATCTAAACCAAGGACTTTAGAGTTATAGATAAGGGTTCTGCCTTGCCCGGTATCCATAAGGATATTCCTCTCTCCATCGGTCAGATAAAGACTCAAACCATACTCCCCCATCAGTTCTCCAGATACTGCCATGTTCTCCACTGCTACTGTAAGTTTCATATATGCATCCTCCCCCGCTGAGAATCATTCTCTGATCTTTTATTGTTCCATGATTTAAAAGATCCATTATGAAAGTTTTTAATACCATATCATAATGATAATTGTTTTCATATAGCCAGGCCAGGCCGAGATTTCGGCCTGGCCTGGCTATAGTGACTATCAGTTCCAGCTTAAGCCCGGATACTGCTTTCTACGGCTTCCACACGAATACCAGGAAAAGGGCAAGGAATATTACAAAGCTTTCTCTGCTTAGAAGGCTTAAAGCACATCCACCTGAGGAGGATGAATTTCCAGGAGTCTGGTCATCGCCGCCGGGACTCTCATCCCAGGTAAGGTTAAGACTGCTGCCATCAGAAAAAGAAAGACTAGCCAGACCTCCAAGTTCTGACAGTGGTCCAAGATCCACTATGGTGCATAAACCTGGAGGGATCCCGTTTTCTTCCACAACATTGAGATACCTTTCCTGGCTATCATTAAAGCTGGGATAACTATACCAGTCCGGCTCAATGGAGAGTTGAGGTATTTCCGTTCCCCTGTTGAAAATAACAAAGAAAAGATGATCAGTTGCTTCACATTCCTTCACAAAATCGTTTATGCAGACCTGGAGGTCCGTATCAGAACATTCTCCAACCGGCCAGGCTTCAGAAAGGCTACTGTTCTCGTTCATACAATACAGATCGAGGTGCAGTCCTTCTTCAAGATATACAACATCGACAGGAATCTGTTTGTTGCCAGCCTTCCTGTAAACGTACATACTGCCCCACAGGATCTGATCCTCCATGGGAATATCCCATTTCAGAACATATCCTTCGTCACATTCAAGTCCTGGGACATTCTCTGAACCTGTGATACCCGTGAAACTCACGGTAAAGGATTGTCAGCCTCAGGGAAGGTGAAATACTGCATCCATCTCTGCCGACCTCACCAGAGTTCTTATCAACAGTCCATCAACATCATTCGAAGTCCCCGTCCACAACAGGTCTTCACCAATATACTCCATCTCAAGGGTGATTTCTGTTGAATTTTGAAGGATATTCGAACCATCGTCACCGCCAAAGGCTATTACATCATTCGAAGCAAGGGGTTCTCCTGGAAAGAGGGCAAAAGCCCTGTCACAGAAAAGTACTCGACATGAAAAAAGAAAAATAACAAGAATAATAACAATAAAAGCCTTAAAGATCGCCTTGATCATTTCACTCCCCTCCATATTCTTTTGTGTTAAAGAAACTGATTGGCGAGTCAGGAAGAATAATTGCGGCAATTTCTGAAATGAAAGATAAATTCCCAGCATTCACTTGAGGACGAAAACATTATGATAGTTCTTTAATTCACCATGCTAAGAATCTAACTAATAGAAGAGGTTTTGTCAAGGGACTTAAGACCCTAATGTAAAAAAGCGGCGGTCCATTCGGACCGCCGCTTATGCCTTCGCTTCTGCTGAAATAAAGTTCTATGAAATGAAATACACTCCGGCAGAAAGGAAGCTGCTTACACAGGCGTTACGTTAGATGCCTGTGGTCCCTTCGGGCCGGACTCAACATCAAAGGTAACCTTCTGGCCCTCATCGAGGGTCTTGAAGCCATCGACATTGATCGCGCTGAAATGAACGAAATAATCCTTGCCGTCTTCGCCAGTAATAAAACCATAACCCTTGCTACCGTTGAACCATTTGACTGTTCCCTGACTCAAATTTGTAACCTCCTAAAATGTTTTCATCTGCCGTCTATATAGCAGCATAACCAACATAAAGGTTAATCCCCCAGTTTGTCAACTCTTTTTTTAAAGTTTTTAGGTAATTATTTCATTTTAGGTCTAATTTGGGCTGTTTTCCTCGTAAAGGCATAGTAATTTCCTGATTTTTCTTATTTCAAAGTGAATAAAAAAAGTGACGGCCTTGAAAGGCCGTCACTTATGACTTCAGTTCTGTGAAACAGTGAGATTTATAAAATCTTATATATTTCAGCAGAAAGGAAGCTGCTTACACAGGCGTTACGTTACTGGCCTGGGGCCCCTTCTGACCGTTCTCGATGTCGAAGGTTACTGCCTGACCCTCATCAAGAGTCTTAAAACCATCAACATTGATCACGCTGAAATGCACGAAATAATCTTTCTCATCTTCTCCGGTGATGAAACCATAACCCTTTGTGCCGTTGAACCACTTAACTGTTCCGTTTGTCAAAATGTGTTGCCTCCTAAAAGTTTTTTCTGTTGTCCTACTTCGACAACTGTGAAAGTATATAGCACCCATTAGAATTTGTCAAGAATCTTCTGGAAATTTTTATACAAATTTATATTAATCTATCCATAATTCCCTTTACCACTTTTTTGAGGAAAAAATAAACCCAGCCCTGGATGGACATAATGCCCTATCCAGGGTCGGGTTGCGATGTATTGCAATGAAATTATACGATTTCCGGTTTGCAGCTAGTGGTCATTTCCACTTTGCAAGATCCAACAGTTTTTCGCTCTTCGCTACTATAACTGTTCCAGTCATATCTCCCGTTACATTGATACATGTCCTTCCCATATCCAGGATAGCATCTATCCCAAGGATCATAGCGTAAGCTGCAGCTACAGCCGATCCCTCTTCTATTGGAAGTCCAATCGTATTGAGAACCAGAAGGAGCATTATTGCACCTGCCCCCGGTACCCCTGCGGTCCCGATAGAAGCAAGCACAGCCGTTAGAATTACAGTTAACTGCTGGGTAAGGTCGAGAGGCATCCCCACTGCAAAACCTATGAAGAGGGCACAGACTCCCTGGTAAATGGCAGTTCCATCCATATTAATAGTGGCTCCCAGGGGAAGGGTAAAGGAATATACGTTTCTGGGTACACCCAGATTTTCGCCAGCACATCTCATTGTTACCGGAAGGGTTCCGCTGCTGCTTCTGGTAACAAAGGCAGTTATCATGGCTTCCTTTGCACCCTTCAGGAAGGTCATGAAATTCAGTTTGTTCATGGAAAGAAGCCCTCCATAAACAATTATTACATGAAGGAAGTAACCCAGGAAACATGCCAAGGTAACCGTTCCCAGAGGTCCTACTACTTTCGTACCCTGTTTTGCAAATACCACTGCTATAAGGGCAAAAACACCTATAGGAGCATACTGGAGAACCCAGCGGACAATGAGATACATAACCTCAGCGGCACCGTCAAAAACGCTTAACAGAGTTTCCCCGGCATTCCTGATACGCTCATCCTTGCTTATCTTCAGGTAACTTATACCTATACCGAATATCACCGCGAAGAATATTATCGGAAGCACTTTCCCCCCAGAAAGAGCATCAAAAGGATTCGTCGGAATGATATTAAGGAGTGTATCAGTAAGAGATGGTTTCTGCAGAGCCCTTCCTGCTGCCTCACCGAGTGCGCCAAGTTCAAGCCCAAGACCAGGTTTGAAAACATTGCCCATAAGAAGGCCTATGGCTACCGCAAAAGCAGATGTGAGAAGATAGAATATCACTATCTTCACTCCCACCTTTCCCAGCTCTGCCGGGCTGATGCTCGCTGCTCCCACCACAAGGGTAGTAAGTATAACAGGCATCACTATCATCTTCAGGAGCCTTACGAACAGGCTGCCAAAGGGTGCGACCCAAAGAATGGCATCCCCTGCTGCCAGACCGGCGACCGCACCCAGGACAAGCCCAATGAGGATCCTCATGAGAAGATTGGATTTAAAATACCAATCAAAGGCTCCTCCGTTCCCCCCCTTTGCATTCATAAAACAACCCCCCCCTAATAGAAAAAGGGATATTACACCTCAGTTTTCAGTTTAGATCAAAAGGAGAGGAAAGGTAAATTAACCAAAGGAGGTATTTTAACACTGTTGAAAAATTTTCAAGGCAAAAGAGTAGACCATTTGGTGTATAAGAAGCTTTAATGGAGGTTCCAGTCCATAACTTTTTTAATGAACTCTACCTTGGAAGTTACATTAAGTTTCTTGTATATATGGAGAATATGTTTTTTTACAGTTGAACTCGCTATGTTATATTCTTCTGCGATTTCCCTGTAGGTGTAACCCTTGATAATACCCTGCATGATTTCCTTTTCCCGAGGGGTAAGATTGTATTCATCCCTTCCGTTATGTCCTTTTTCCCTTTGAAACTCGTGGAGCAGCACCCTTGCCACATTGGGGCTTATGGGAGAACCGCCGCAATGCAGGGCTTTTATCTGGGCAATCAGTTCTCCCGGTCTCGTGTTTTTGAGGATATATCCTGTGGCACCAGCCTGTATGGCACTAAGGATCTTTTCCTCCTCCTCAAAAATGGTCAGGATAAGGACATCTACCTCCGGATACCGGCCCTTAAGTTTTTTCGTGGCCTCGATCCCGTCCATTCCCGGCAACACGATGTCCATAAGGATGATATTCGGCGCACCGTGTTTTTCCATTGTCAGAAAAAGTTTCTCAGCTGTGGGAACTGCATCCACCACCTCTATCTCGAGATCCATGTTAAGAAGATACCTCAGACCTTCCCTCACATCCTGAACATCTTCGCAGATCATTACCCTGATCATTAGCAGCCTCCCATTGTGGGCAGCGGAATGTATATCTTGATTCGGGTTCCCTTGTCTTGGGGTGAATGAAGGTGGAAAGAACCACCCAGATGTACGACCCTGTTCTGGATGTTTTTCAGACCGAATCCACCCCTTTCCATTCCATTTTCAGCTCCGCCCTGACCATCATCTGATATTACCAGGAATATCTTTCCATTACGGATCTCAAGAACAAGTTCAACCTTCGAGGCTCCTGAATGTTTCAGAATATTGCTCACCAGTTCCTGAAGAATCTTCTCAAGCTCAAAGCGCATTTCCCGGCTCAGTTCATTCAGTTCAGAGGGAGTGGTCATGGTATAGGAAAGACTGATGTGCTTCAGCTCCAGTCTTTTCCTTATATTGACCTGGATGAGTTTGTTGAAGTCGATGAATCTCCGACTATCGCTCTCGGAACTGTGAAGTATCTCTTTAAGATCTGCAATGCCCTGCTCTGTATTGTTTCCTATACGGTCCAGCATGTCCCTTAGAACCCTTGGGTTATTTTCCACCGCTGACTGAGCCACACTGTTGGAAATGAAGATATTTGTCAGGCGGGCTCCCAGTGAATCGTGAAGATAGCCGTATATGCGTTCCTTTTCTTCTATTACCCGAAGGCGAATATTTTCCTTCTGCAGATCTTCAAGGGCTCTGGTACGTTTCTCCACCTTTTCTTCAAGGCTTCTGGAGTAATCGTTCACCGTCTCGATTAGACGGTTGAACTGACGTGCAAGGACTCCGAACTCATCCTTTTTTTTCTCGGGAATACGAGCATCATTTTCTCCATCTCGAAGACGGCGCATCACACCCATGATCCCTTCCATGGGATTTATTATCATGGCATTGCTGAGATAACTGAGAACGACTATGAGCATCAACATCAACAGAATATCCAGGAAAATAATAAATTCCATACTGCTTACAGCATGAGCCATAACAGAATAATAGGGAAGGGCCAGGATAAGCTTCCAGCCCGTCATTCCGTTCTCCGTACAGGTAATGTAGTACCTGTCCTTAAACCCCAGAGGTGTCACCATCTGTCCATTGTCACAGAACTTCAGATCCTCTACGCTGAAGAGACTGAATTTTTTCAGTTCCATATCCCCTTCGCTATGGACCTTGCCATTGAACTGGTTAACTATTACTTCGCCACTTTTATTAAGAAGGACTATCCTGCCCTCCTTTGGAATTTCGAGCTGTTCGATTATACTCTTGAGATCATCGAGCATCATATCGATACCCAGAACACCCACAAGAAATGCTCTCCTGTCATAAACTGGTGTGACTGCCGTTATTCCCATGGCTTTGACACTGGCATACATGTAGGGCTCAGAAATCGAGAAACCTCCTTCATCAATAGCCTCACGGAACCATGGCCTCTTCCGGGGATCATAGTCAGGTTCAAGGATGGGGGCATTGTCTACAAAACCCTCTCCTATACCCCATTCATACATTTTACCTGTAACAGTGCCGAGGTATATGGCCCTGAGGTAATCACTTCGGGTAGTAACTGCAGAAAGTATTATGGGCTTCATTTCCCCGGGGCGAACCTCATAGAACTGGGGATAACCCGCCATTGTCATGGCAAGTTTTTCTATTTCCGAAAAAAATGTATTGATCCGTTTATCTGTCTGGGTCAGGATCGCAATGGAAAGATCATGGGCATTCTTAAGGGCACCCTCCTTGAGAGTATTATAACTCAAAGCAAGGAGTACACCCAGAAAAAGAAGGACTGTAACAAAAATGGAAATGATAAATTTCGTCTTGATACTACGGGTTCTAGGGATCATATTGCTCTCCAGTCATATAAGTGGAAACAACGTAATGGGTACCTGTAGATCTTTCAATAATTACTGACGTTAATAATACTACAAAACATATTTCTAACAGTTCATAGATTCTGGGAATTCTTTTAATTTGATACCAAATTAAATAGAAATTTTTATAAAATGGGTCTCTTGGATCAATAGTGATGGTTTCATTTACCCATTTCTTTCTTTACATCATAACAAGAGGAGTAAGCTATAAACTCACTCCTCTTAAGAATATTTTTGATCTAAAACAACTGCACATTGAAACAAGATAGCTGTTAATGATGGTAATTAGCTCTAATTTTTTAATTATTTTTTTAACAAAATGCTATCCTTCGCAAGTAATCCTTCTGTTTTAGCTGATAAGACTGTAACCATAGAGTCTCCAATTACATTATTCATAGTACGAGGCATATCACAAATCCTATCAACTGCTAATACCAGACCTATACCTTCAACAGGCAAACCCACAGCCATTAGCAATAATCCTAAAGTCGCGGTTCCTGCTCCAGGAACACCAACCATCGAAATAGTGACAACAGAAGCCATGAATACAACCATTATCTGGCTAGCCAAGGGTAAGGACAATCCATACACTTGAGCTACAAAAAGAACCGCAAGGGCCTGGTATAAAGCGGTTCCGTCCATGTTAATAACATTTCCAAGTGTTATACCAAATGTCGCAACTCCATTTGGAACACCCATTTCTTCCGTAGCTTCAACATTTACAGCGAGTGTAGCCATGCTACTGCATGTGGTAAATGAAATCATCATAGGTTTAATCATTGTTTTAAAGAACCTTACGGGATTAATTCCCGAAAACAGCATTATAAATGTATACTCAACTAAGATTAAAATCTCTCCCAGGTAAACGACTAGAACAAATAAACCCAATGGTCCCAAGACTTTGGGCCCATGGACCCCCACACTGTAGGCGAGAAGTGCTCCTGCCCCAAAGGGAGCTAGTTCCATTATCCAGGAAAGCATTTTCATTGACAGTTGGGTCCACTCTGCAAAGAAGCTACGCATGACACGGCCCGTATCTTTAAGACTAGCCAGGGCAAAACCCATAAACAACACTACAAAAAGAATTGAGAGAAGGTTTCCTTGGGCAAAGGCTGCAATAGGGTTCTTGGGAACAATTCCTACAAATACGTCCATCATGGTTTGGGTTGGTTTCGTATATTTAAAACCTTCAGGTAGAGCCATCTCAAAACCACGCCCAGGACCCAAGATATTTCCTAATAAGAGCGCTAATACTCCAGCAACTACAGTTGTTAAAATAAATATTACAGCAATCTTAACTCCTACTCTACCAATCTTTTTGGGATCTTCAAGTTCGGCCATACCACTTATTAAAGCTGGAGTAACTAATAGAATAACCATCATCTGAACAAGACGGACAAATACATCCCCAACAGGCTTTAATTTTTGTGCATTTGGCCCTAATACCAAGCCAGCAATAACTCCAAGAACAATAAAGAATAAAATTCTGTTAGGTAAACTCATTTGTGTCCAACGCTTCATAATATGACACCTCTCCCCTTAAAGAATTTTGTATTGAAGTTCAATATTGCTTTAATAACTTCTGCCTGTCCCCCTTTCTTTTTGAAAGATAATGTTTCAACTAAAAACAATATGCAATATTATTACAGAAACACGACATCGTGTTTTTCCTTTAGATAAATAGAACTTTAATTTTAATTATATCAAAATATCTTTAACTTTAGAACTGCATCGCAGCCTGGAAGTGTTTTTTCATTAACGTACAGGCCTTCTCCAAATCCCCCTCCAAAAGAGTAGAATATATTTGGAAATGTTGTTCTGCGTTTCTTTTATCTATTTCTTTTGTTGGCAATTGAGAATGTATAAATTTAAAATGGATTCCCATCAAAGACCAGTAGTACTGACCTAATGAATTCCAGGCTTTTTCCAAAGAGTTACTTCCTGAAGCTTTGACAATTGCTCCGTGAAAAGCAAGGCCGACCTTACTTCTAGCAAGAGGGTCTTCATCGGTATGAATAACATATAGTTTATCTATACATTGCTTCATAAAAGGGAAATCAAATAGTGTGGAATGGTGTTTCTCTATTGCCCATTTGATGGCAAGCGCTTCTATTTCGGTCCTGAATTCGTAATAATCGAGAAGCTCTTCTTTAGTAAAACCACGTAGTCGTGTAGCTGTATATGGTTTTGTTTCCAGAAAACCCATGGCAACAAAATCACGAAAAGCTTCCCTGACAGCACCCTGGCTTATTTGTAACTCCTTGGCTATTCTAGATTCCACAATACGATCACCAGGTTTATATTCTTGTTTAAAGATTCGATCTAATAAATAATCAAGAACTTCATCTCTCAAAGTACGTCGTTTTAAGGGTGTGGCATTGCTTGCCATTGATATCCAATACCTCCTATTGAAAATTATAGAAAAATGCTAAGATTCTCATCATAAAAATCAGGATATTCATGATAAATTTTCAGATACACATCACAGTACTCTGCATTAATTTAACTAGTGTGGTTCCTATCCAAAAGCTTCAACCTATACTTAACAATACCAACCCTGTAACGATTACACATGAAGCGAATATACGTTTGGAGATTTCCTCTTCCTTCAGCAAAATCCCCCCAAGAATAGTCCCAAAAACAATTCCTAATGTTCTTGCTGGAGCAATATAGCTTAAGGGAGCATATTGAAAAGCAAACAGAATCAGTAAGTAGCTCGATGTTCCAAGGAAAGCCATAAAAACACATTCTTTGAAATGGACCTTTATTTCGTAACTGATTTTATCAAGGCTCTTGAAGATTGAGGGAAGAAGAATTAATGTTCGCCCCAATTCATAAGACCAACTGAAAAAAATGGGAGAAACCATTGCAATCCCTACAGCATACTTATCAGCAATCAGATAGCCACCGATAAACAGGGATGTTATAAAGCTGTACAGGAAAGAAATGCGGGTTTCTCTCCCGTTAAACATCTTCATTTTTCCAGCTAACAGAAAAATCCCAATTGTGATGACAACAGTCCCTGAAATAGCAACAAGAGTAGGTCTTTCATGTAAAATTACAATCGCCAAAATGACAGATATCAGGGGACCAAGTCCTCGTGTAACTGGATAAACAATTGACAAATCGCCATATTTATAGCTTTTTTGAAGCATTAAAAAATATCCAGCATGTAGCAAAGATGACATACAAATGATAACTAACGGAAACCACGTAATACGAAAATCTCCATGTGCAAAATCCCTTATTGCAAAAGGCGTAAGTAATAGAGTGGAAAAAAACCACAGAATCCACGCAAAATGTAATCCTCCTGAGACTTTTTTAGCGATAAGGTTCCAAATTGCATGTAATATGGACGATAAAATTACCAGGACAAGAACAATCCCTGTCATGAACAAATAACCTCCAGATTATCAAAAAAAGTGATTGCTGCTGTGGTAAAATCAAGTCCCCGAAGATTTAATAAATTGCTATTATCTTTGAGCCTTACGCTTATCCACAAAGTTTTTTATCCGTTCTATAACCTCTAAAATTGCCTCGTGGCTTATACCACGATATACTACTATTCTTATCTCATTCCTGGAAACAGCACCAATTCTGATTTTATGCTCATGAAAAAGCTTTTCACAAAACTCAGAAGCAGACATAAAAGAGTTGTCCAAACGTATTTTCAGTATATTAGTTTTAACTTTCTGGGTGTTAATATTAAAAACAGGGATCGGAGATAATCCTTCTGCTAATTGTGTCGTCAACTCATGATCTTCAGATAGCCTTTCGGTCATCTTTTCGAGTGCAACAATCCCTGCAGCCGCAACGATACCGGCTTGCCTAAGTTGCCCACCCCAGATTCTTCGTTTTTCTCTAGCTTTTCTAATAAATGTCTGTGACCCTACCACAACAGAACCAATAGGAGCACATAAACCTTTAGAGAGACAAAACATAACACTATCTACATTTTCAACCAGTAGCTTGACATCTGTCTTGAGAGCAACAGCAGCATTAAATATTCTGGCACCATCAAGATGGACCGGAATCTGATGCTTATGAGCAATATCCACTATTGCATTTGTAATTTCAGGTGCAATTACAGTGCCACCCCTGAAATTATGGGAATTTTCGATACATACCAGGGAAGCTTTTGTCGAATTAAGATTTCTTTCTAAAGCTTGAGGGTCTAAATAGCCTTCATGATCGGGAACAATAACAGGCCTGAATCCACAGCAATTATTATCAAAAGTTCCTTTCTCATTTGTAAAAATATGTGCTTTTTCTCCCACAATTATTGAATCTTCACGTTCTGCATGAGTTAAAAGAGACAGCATATTACCCATAGTTCCACTATGGAGAAAAAGCCCCTCTTCTTTGCCTAATTTTTCTGCAGCAAGTTCTTGCAATTTATTAACCGTGGGATCCTCACCCTGGTTATTGGTAAACCTGCCATCATCTCCTAATTCAGCTTCCGCTATTGAGGCATACATTTCATCGGTCGGAAGAGACAATGTGTCACTTAGTAAATCAATTATATTCAAAATTACTATACCTTCCTTCTACTGAACAAAACCAGGAGCAGAATTCTTAGTATTAATTTCTAGGATAATTCTTCAAGATACTGTCGAAGCTTCCTCATCCCTTCAAGAATATCTTCTCTGGAATTTGCATAAGAAATTCTGAGAAAACCGGGTGCCATAAATGCGCTTCCCGGCACTGTAGCTACTTTCTTGCTCTTTAACAAGGTTGAACAGAAGGATATATCATCTTCCAGCAATATTTGGTCATGATGCTTCCCCAGACAATCTTTGATATCAAGAAAAACATAGAACGTACCCTTCGGCTGATTAAAGGAAATGTATGGTATTTCAGCCAATAGTTCCAGAATAAGGTCTCTTCTCATTGCAAACTCGTTTCTCATATTTTCGACATCAGGATCAGCCTCTTTAAGTGCTCCCACAGATGCCCATTGTGATATAGAAGCTGCATCTGACGTAATATGTCCCTGGATAGAAATCATTCTTGATATAATTTCTTCTGGCCCTAAAGCATAACCTATTCTCCAACCAGTCATAGCAAAAGCTTTACTGACACCATTCATAAGAATCACATTATTTTTCAGATCCGGCCTTAACTTAAGGATATTGTGATATTTTTCTTCTCCATAAACCAGGCGTTCATAGATTTCATCATAGATGATCCAGATATCTTTTTCTAAAGCAATATCTGCAATAGCGTTTAACGAAGATGAACTGTATACTGCACCAGTGGGGTTACAGGGATTATTTATTATGATCCCTACGGTTTTTGAATTGATACTCTTATGCAAAACTTCAATATCCGGCTGGAATGAGTTTCTGGTTGTATCTATAAGAACTTCTTTCCCTCCACAAAGCCTAATTTGTTCTACATAGCTAACCCAGGCAGGAGTAAACACCACAACCTCATCATTGGTATCTAATAATGAATATAAGGCTTCAAAAAGAAGGGGCTTTACCCCTGTGCCAATAATGACGTCAGATGGGGAAAAGTTCAGCCCAAAACGAGACTGGTAATAATTACATACCTCTATTTTTAGTTCAGGAAGACCAGATACAGGATTATAATGTGTTTTACCGTTATCAATTGCTCTCTTTGCGTAAAATAGAGCTGGTGGAGGTGATATAAAATCTGGTTCCCCAACACCAAAATTAATAACATGTTCCCCTGTTAACTGGATTTTTTTAGCCTCTGCAAAGACTGAAAGCGTAGCCGAGGGTTTTACCTGCATAGCTTTTTTTGATATTTTCACAGGAACACTCCTCCAGTTTTTAAAGAATATGTGGTCCCATACGTGGTTTAGCAACTATATTCTTGTAGCATTTGTCAGCAGAAGATCCTGTACTGCATGTTTAAAGTTTCAGATTCGTCCTATGAACCTATTTTGACCGGACTAATTAGATCTTTTAAAAGAGCTATTGCACTTAGAGCTGCTATTAAGGATGTTTTAGGATTTTCAGAAGGCATACATTCAATAGTTGACTCTAACTTTCCGAAATCCCCTTCCACTAGAATGGTATGTATATTTCGTGTAACGGAGGGATCAGCGATTATTTTTACATTGGTTCTAAGGGGACCTACTCCTGCCAAACTAAGGGTCGCAGCAATATTTACATTAGCCGGAAATGCTTTTACTGCTTCGATGGCGTTTCCCTCGAAAACAACGCAGGGTTCCTTTATTTTGTCCAGTTCCACATCCAGATCAGATAGACCCGGAGCACCTACTAAAGCCAAGGGCCGTTTACGAGTCGTCAGCTGAACAAGATTTATCCCTCTTACGGAAGCAGCTTTTACAGCATCCACACATGGCAACGCTCCACTTGAAAGATACAATCTTCCTGTCGCTTCGTTCCTGATCTCTTTCATGACTTTGGGATCAAGGTACGCCCCAACACTCATCGACATCACGTTAATTCCTTTTGAGAGAAGGAAGGGGGTATATTTCTTGGCCACCTCTGTATTTGCTGCTTCTATGACTAAATCGGGTTTCCTTTCAATAACCTGATCAATGTCCTTGTAAACAGATATATTTTCAGCGAATAGTTCTCTTGTCTGATCTTCTGTTATCACGGGATCCAAAACACCTACTATTTTTATTTCTGCCATGTGTTGTGTTTTGAGCTCGGCCCCTATAATATGTGCAATAGTCCCATAACCTATAAAAACTAAATCCATATTCTTCCCCTCCTAATTAAAAACAAAAGGCATTGTGAACTATGCCATTAACTGTGCAATTTCTGAAAATGCCTTTAACATAATATTTACATCTTCCTCAGTATTGTATAAATGTAAGCTGATCCGTATATATCCTCCACGCAAAGTTACGTAAATTCGATATTTTTTTAATATTTTATTAACTTCATCTTCTATATCCGTTGGATAGTACACACAAAGCAGGCCTGATAGGCATTCTTTTTCGACAGGGCTTCTTAACTGGAATGGCATATCCTTTAAGCCTTCGATCAATTTTTCTTCCAGGTTCAAGATATGACTTTGAATTTCTTTTATACCGATTTTATTGATAAGTTTAGCTCCAGCGCCTATTGCTGCAATACCAGCATAGTTAAGATTCCCGGATTCAAGGCGCCGACTGTCTTTACGCCAGTCTATTTTTGAATAATCAGTGATTAATGCGGGAGGTTTGACATAATTTTCAACACTTTGATAACATGCATAAGGTGGAATTATTCTATGGACTATTTTTTCATCACAAAACACAAATCCAGCACCAATCATTCCCAATAACCCCTTATTACCTCCACAGGCAAGATAACCGATGTTACATTTTTTTACATCAATATCGAGTTTTCCCATGGACTGAATTCCGTCAACAACAAAAAGGATACCCCGCTCTTTACATATAGATCCAAGTTTTTCCAAGTTTATAGAATATCCAGTACTGAACTGGGCGGTAGATGTTGTAATGATCTTTGTATTTTCATCTATTTTTTCAAGAATATCTTCTATAAGAACCTTGTTATCCCTACTGCTAACGACCCTTAGTTCAATATCTTTTGGCTGAAGATTTATCCACGCATAAAGATTAGCAGTATGTTCCTGGTCAGCAAGGATAATGTTATCTCCTTTCTCCAGAGGATATCCATTTGCTATAATTCCAATGCCTTCTGTCGTATTTTTCACAAATGCAATTTCTGCCGGTTTAGCCCCTATGAGTTTCGCAATTTCTTTTCTTGTTTCTCCTACCATTTCCCACGCTTTTGGTATCAGATTATCTGCAAAATTTTCGATATAATTTTTCGTAAATCCGAAATATGCATCCTGAACACTCTTGGGAGGAATAATAACTAAGGAAGCATTTAAAAAAACCACATCCCTCAAATGAGCAAATTCTTCGTTGATCAAATCGTTATTTAACATATGACGACCTCCTTATCAGGGTTTTACACAGGGTAAGCAGTTCCATCAACTGATTCTTCTAATCCTATATCTCGCATTACAACTTTACAGTACTTATTTCTTAAATGTTTTTCTGCAATCGTAGGGAAAAGGACATAGGTAAGAACATCCTCTTTTCGTACAAACCAATATTTAATTTTATTTCTGGCCTCTTTTAGCTCAGGAGGGATAAGTTTTCCTGGCCTGCAAGTGACAGGTTCTTGATCTCCTATAATTTTTCGTTGAATCACCTCATCCATTGGACCTGGGGCAATGCCATATAAACCTGCAAAATAATCTCTTACTTCGTTAGGAATTATTTTCCAGCGTTCTCCAGCAAGTACATTAAAAACAGCCTGGCTACCTACTAATTGGCTGGTAGGTGTAGCAAGTGGAGGATATCCCATTTCCTTTCTTACTAAAGGAACTTCCTGCAACACCTCCTGGAATTTATCCGATGCATTCATGTCTTTCAGTTGGCTCCTCAAATTGGAGTACATCCCCCCTGGAATCTGATACTTGATAACATTAACATCCACACTGTCTACGCCCAGGATAAATTCACCATACTTCTTCTTGATCTTGTTAAAGTAAGAAGTAATTGGCATAAGGGAATCGATAGAAAGTCCAGTATCGTAAGGACCTCCTCCTAATGCAGCCACCATTGTCTCTGTAGCAGGCTGGCTGGTTCCCATAGAAAGAGGAGAGATCGCACAGTCTATTACATCTGCACCGGCAAGGATGGATGCCATATAACCCATCATAGCCATACCACTGGTACAATGGAAATGCACGTGCAAAGGCACATTTATCCGTTTCTTTATCATATGGACAAGATTATAAGCATCAAGGGGATTCATAATGCCTGCAACATCTTTTAATGCAATAGAATCAGCACCCATATGTTCCATTTCTACGGCAAGGTTTGCAAAAAATTCCAGGGTATGAACAGGGGATATGGTGTAAATCATGCCCATTTCCAGATGGCCTTTTTCTTTTTTTACACATTCAGCGGCAATTTCTACATTCTGCAGGCTATTCAAAGCATCAAAAACACGAATGATATCAATCCCGTTTCCAAGAGCCCTTTTAACAAACTCTTTGACTGTTTCATCCGAATAATGTCTATATCCAACAAGGGCCTGACCCCGCAGTAACATCTGAAGTTTAGATTTCCTGAATTTTTTCCTTAAATTTTTTAGTCTTTCCCAGGGATCTTCATTCAGAAATCTTATACAGGAATCAAAAGTCGCACCACCCCAGACCTCCAGTGAATGGTAACCAACTTCATCCATCATTTCCGCTGCGGGTAATAAATCTTCTGTTCGAAGACGTGTAGCCAGTATCGATTGTTGACCATCCCTAAATGATGTTTCAGTAATACCTATCGTTTTCTTTGTCACCAAAGGAGTAAAAGGAATTTCTGGGGAAAAGATCTCTTCTATATTCATAAGATTACCTCGCAATATATATCAGATCTATTCATATTTTGAATGAATAATTTAATAAAAGGCATCATTGCCATAACTCCGGAAAACATTTTACTGAAAATAGTTCAGGCAATCAGGGATACCCGGGAATCCTACTCCAGAGCTAACTTAACAGCCATTCTGGCAAGAGCATCCGTAGCATCAACTACAGGGACATCCAGATCCCCATTTTCCAAGACAATAGGAATTTCTGTACAACCCGCAATTACGGCCTCAGCACCATTGGATTCAAGATATTTCCCAGCATTACAAATCATTTCTGAAGCTTCTTTATCAATAACTCCGCATTTGACCTTATCAAATATCACAGACATAACATCTTCCTGATATTGGTGATTTGGTGTTACTATACTTATTCCGTTTTGTTCAAATATCTTTTGATATAAACCTACCTGGATAGTCGAAGTCGCAGCTAATAGCCCAACACTTTTCACTGAAGGATATTGCTTCAATATATAATCAAAAGAAGATTGCATAATATGCAGTACTGCAATATTTACTGAATCCTGAATTTGAGCATGGAAATAGTGGGCAGCATTACAAGGAATAACTATCAGATCAGCTCCCGCATTCTCAAGTCTTTCTGCAGAATCTTTCAGGTAAGGCATTGGGTCAGGTCCATTATGCATAATATACTGAGTTCTATCCGGGATCTTAGAATTACAATCAATGATAATTCTTAACTGCTCTTGATCAGTATTACAGGGATTAGCCCTTAACAGTTTTTGAAAAATATCTACCGTTGCGGCTGGTCCCATTCCTCCTAAAACACCAATTATTTTCTCTGTCATGATGCTTCATCTCCTTTAAAGAGTTGAATCTAATAACTTTAAAATTTGATCAGTAACCCATTCTTTCCCTACTATGAGTAAATGAGATTCCTCCCAATGGTTGCTCTTTCAAGTCTCAAAAAAGCCCCGCATAACCTTTTCGGAGAATCGCAATTAATACAGTGACCAGTACGAGAACATGGGGTATTTATTTTTAATCTTATTGCATTTGGGGGAGTTGCTTAATCTCTGAGTCTTCGAATAGCCGAATCAAGATCATTAGTTATCTTATTAACCCCCACTTACTACGAAAATGATTTTGTTATTACTCCATGCCATTACACTTACCCTGTTGCCCGTGACGTCAATATTTACAAGCATCCCATCCTGAGTGAAAGCATTAGAACTTGTAAGATAAATATATGCATGGATTTAATTTTTTAGCATTTTCCTTTTATCTTCAGGAGATAAAGAAGGATCTCCATGATGGAAAACGGTGTTACCTCTCTCTTTAAGTTTTTCAATAACTCCTATCTCCCTTACAGTGATACTTCCAGGGATTCCTACAGAGGCTCCCCCAGGGATAATATTCAAGACTTCTCCAAGAGCTTCCAGCTTTGTATCTACGTAAAGAGCAGAGAATTCTTTTTTTCAAGTTCTTTTACCACAGCATTTCACAGTAATTTATTCTTTTCTACTAGCACCCCTTCAAAAGGCGATCCTTTTTCCCCTGACATGTTAAATTCAATTCCTTTTACGGCAAGATAGACTTTGGACTCAATTAAAATCCCCTTGCCCAAACCAAAAGCAATAAAGCTTCTTGTTTAATTCCTTAAGAGGGCTGTTATTTCATTGGCCGCTTTTAAACCGCTTCCGGTTAGAAGAATAACGTTAACAGCATCATCTGGGATAACACCTGAACGAAGAGATTTTTCGAATCCGGCAAGAGTTACTGCTGATGTAGGCTCAATAAAATACCCCTTCAAAGAAGCCTTACGAAGAGCTGCAATAATCTCTTCTTCAGTAACAGCACCAATAGATCCACCAGTTTTATCAACTGCGTCAGTAATTTCTTTTCCTCTCATCGGATGGGCAATCGCAATCCCTTCTGCAATGGTTGGTGAAGGAACGATATCATGGGAAAGATCAAGTAATGGTGAACAGTTTTCTGCCTGAAAACCAAAAATCCTGGGCATCGTTGAGCTCATACCTGCTAACATAAGTTCCTCGAATCCCTTGTAGAAACCCAACAGAGAACTGCCTGCACCAATCGGTACAAAAATATTATCCGGGAAGCAGTATCCCAACTGTTCCCAAACCTCATAGGCCAATGTTTTTGTACCCTCTAAAAACAAGGGATGCCAATTATGACTCGCGTAAAAACTGTTCCTTGCAAATTGTTGAGCAGCAATCGTAACGTCTTGCCGTGTTCCTGGTATTTTATGTAAAACCGCGCCATATAGCGCTATTTGAGCAAGTTTACCCTCTGCTGCATTAGCCGGAGCAAAAATATCGCACTGGATTCCCGCTTTTGCACAATAGGCAGCCAAAGAAGAACCAGCATTACCTGACGAATCTTCTGCGACATTGTTGACACCTAAAACCTTTAGATAATTCACCATCATTACTACGCCTCTGTCTTTAAAAGAACCAGTAGGCATAAGATAATCTAATTTCAAATGAATCCCATGATTTTCCCATGTATCTTGAACAAGAGGAGTAAGCCCCTCCTGAAAAGAAACAAGAGAATCTGACATCTGAAATGGTAAAGCCTTTTCATACCTCCAAAGTGAATGTTGATCGTGTTTTATGTCTGGTTCAAGACAAGCTTCCGATGGGACTGTATTCAAGCAACCTCCACAGGAACAACGCCACACAAGATC
The DNA here is from genome assembly GCA_016841745.1 of Acetomicrobium hydrogeniformans. GTDB lineage: Bacteria > Synergistota > Synergistia > Synergistales > JAFGMB01 > JAENYO01. The sequence continues at coordinate 82,199 of JAENYO010000002.1, read as the reverse complement.
CTCAATTGAATATTTCTTCCCACATTCACGGCAAAAAAAGTTCATTAAACTTTTCACCTCTCTTTAGATATGTTCCTTATGCTCAAAATCTTTCTGCTTAGACATTTTTCTATATGTTCTTTTATAAAACCTGAATCACAACCATAACATCCCTAAAATAGAATCACTATGGAAGATAAAAATTATTTCATTCGAGTAATCTTTTAATTCAGAAACAATCGTAAAATATGTAGATTAAAATGATATATAATAATCTATAATCGATTATAGATTATTATATATCATTTTTACCTGACAATAGTCAATCTCTATCAGTAAGAAAACTCTGGATACATACAGCGTTTTCTCTAAATTTTCATAGCGCTGCGATCAAATAATAATGACTGCAAGATAGGACAAAGAGGTTTCATTTATTGCAGATGATAGATTTTATTAATTAGATTCAACTAGTGTTGTTAGAAATGTTTCTCCATAGATAATGAAAAAAGGCCGCTGAAAACTGGCTTAAGAAGGTACAAAATAAGTTTCGAGATACTGAAGGGGTTGATGAACCATAAAGTATTGTAAGAAAAATTTAAAAAGGGACCTGAATTTCTCTTACAAGTATACCTTCCTTCAGGGTGGTGGAGAAACGGCGATTCGCTACAGCAGTGTCGATATCAGCGCAAAAGGAACTCATAGAAAACGTTACAAACAACTGACCTTGAAAAAGAAACTTCATCTCTATACACTTTATAAAACAGATATGAACCAAAAAACATATAGTCCAGAAAATAACATAGACCGATGTTCAATAATGGCTTCATCCTGGATGGCAAGTGCGCTATTTTCTAAATAATAGATATATTAAGAATGGAGGAATCTGGTAATGTCAAAGAAAAAAATCACAATTCCTGAAATAAAAGCAAAAAAACTGTCAAAAGACAAATTCAATATGATAACTGTTTATGATTTTCCCATGGCTTCAATAGTAGACCGGTCTATCATAGAAATGATCCTTGTGGGAGATTCTTTGGGTACTGTTATCCAGGGTCTCACCAGCACCCTGTCCGTAAATCTTGAAGATATTATTTACCACCTGCAACTAGTACGAAGAGGTGCTCCAAACACCTTTATTGTAGGAGACATGCCATTTCTTTCATATCAGATTGATAGGAAAGAAGCGATAAGAAATGCAGGGATTTTGCTCCAAAATGGAGCAGATTGTGTAAAGATGGAAGGTGGAATGGATATTGTTGAAACCGTAAGGGCTGTTGTAAAAGCTGGAATTCCAGTGATTGCCCATATCGGTCTTACTCCATTGGCTACGGGTATGAGCGGTAATTTTAAAGTAGAGGGGAATAATTCAGAGGTGGCGCAAAAGCTTCTTGGAGAGGCCAGATCTCTCGAAGATGCCGGAGCATTCGCAATCGTGCTTCAATGTCTCCCCAGCCAATTAGCTAAAGTTATTGACAAAGAACTGCATATACCAACCATAGGATATGGATCTGGGCCACATACATCTGCTCAAAATCTTAATGCCTATGCTCTTCTTGGAATTGTTGATAAATTTGTCCCTAAGTTCGTTAAACAATATGTCCATCTTTATGATGAGATATTGAGATCTTTTGATACCTGGCATGATGAAACAGAAAAAGGAACTTACCCTGCGTCTGAACACTGTTTCGATATAGAGAAAGACGAATTTCAGAGGTTTTACTAAAAGAGTGTTTACAGTTAACCCCTTGAGAGATCCTTTTACATAGGAACAGAGTATTATGAAGCAGGTGTCTCTCGCCTGTTTCATAATACTAAAATCTCCTCAATTGCTTAGCTTTAGCCTGTAAATATTCTCTAGCATCCTTATCCTTATATGGATTTCGCTTCAAGATCTAGGAGTCGGGATTTTATTTCAAGACCATGGGCATAGCCTGTCAGCGTTCCGTTGGAACCTATCACCCTGTGACATGGAATTATTATTTGAATGGGATTACGGGAATTGGCCATCCCAACAGCACGACTGGCCAATGGATTCCCTATTGAACAGGCGATATCCCTGTAAGACGCAGTTTCTCCATAAGGGATATGGAGCAGGGCCTTCCATAACCTTTTCTGAAATTCTGTACCTCCAGGAGTTAGAGTAAGATCAAAGGTCTTTAATTCTCCTGCAAAATATCCATTCAGTTGTTCGGAAACATCTGCTGCTGCCTCTTTGTCCCGGATCCATTCTTCTTTTATCCTGAATGACTTCTGCGGGACCTGAAGATTTACATATCTGAGACCTTCATCATCTCCCGCAACAAGCATTTCTCCAAAGACACAATCAAAGATATGGTAATACATCACTCTACCCCTTTTCTTCCTGAAGTTTTTTCCACAGATACACAGCCCCGTAAGCCCGCCAGGGACTCCATCTTTCAGCCTTTTTCAGGATTTCTCTGGAGGTTGGGAACCTCTCTCCCACAGCAAGGGCCTTTTTAATTCCAAGATCACTGTCGGGGAATGCATCGGGCATTCGGAGGCCTCTCATTGCCAGGTAATGGGCAGTCCATCGGCCGATCCCGCTGAGACGGGTAAAAGACTTTACAAAACCTTCAAGATCCTGACCATATTCAAGGGATATATCTTTATTCAAAACAGCCTTCACAAAGCCGGTCAGTGTATCCAGCCTTTTCCTGGTAATACCGATCTTCGAGAGATCTGCATTTTCCAGTTCAAGAGAATTGGGGAAAAAATATGTCATTCCTTCAGGAAAATCTTCACTGCATTTTCTCCCGTATTGACTTGCGATCCGGCCCGCAAGGGTTGACGCCCCTTTCACCGATATCTGCTGCCCCAGGATCGCCCTGAAAGCAAATTCAAAAGGATCCCAGGCCCCTGGAACTCTCATGCCGGGATAATCCTCGACAACTTCCCGCAGAAACTCATCCTGGCCCAATACTTCCCCTACTGCCATAGGATCCATATCGAGATCAAACATATCCCTGACCCTCTGAAGAATGGTCATCAGTTTGTCCAGGCGATTAAGAGAGAGGGTCAGTTTCAGGGAATTAGTGTCAGGGTTATCAGATACTTCAAACCAGCCCTGACAATCCTCATCAAGACGAAAAGATCTTCCATATCGATCCGATCCGGCATATTCAACACCAGGAATTACCCTTGGTCGGAGAAAGGCCAGCATTTCCTCCCAGTCAAAGGGAGGCCGGTAGGAAAGGTCAAGCTGGAAAGGATCCAGAGACGTTATGCCCTTTCCTTTCATCTCTTTTCTTATACGGCCGGGAGATAATCCCAGGATTGAAAGGAAGGTGTGGTTAAACTGACGTATGCTTCCGAAACCTGAGGCCATTGCAATTTGGGTGATATTGAGGTCTGTTTCGAAGAGCAGTTTTTTTGCAAACATAACCTTCTGGTACCTGGCTATCCTGACAGGAGATATTCCGAGATTATCGTGAAAAAGACGTCTCATATGCCTGACACTTATTCCCAGTTTTTTCGCAAGATCCTCCACTGATGATTCATTAAGGACACCCTGTCTTATCAACCCAAGAGCTCTTTGGACAAGATCTGAAGAGCCCTGCCAGGCTGAAGAACCCGGTGCCCCTTCTGGCCTGCACCTTAAACAAGGACGAAAACCGGCTTCTATTGCTTCGGAGACAGTTGGGAAATAAACCACATTCTCTTTTTTCGCCAAAGGAGCAGGGCAAGTGGAACGACAGAAAATCCCCGTTGTCTTAACAGCAGTAAAGAATTTGCCATCGAACCTGGGATCCCGGGAAAGCCGGGCCCTTTCGCAGACATCATTATCAAGTTTCATAGGCTATCATCTCCATGGAGAGAACTATATCTTATTTTGCGTTAAAAAACTGGCGGTTTTCGGACATGCTATTTCCATGAATATTTCAGGATAAATTTGTCTCGGCATTATTCCTTACATGCTTTTCATGATCACAGATCAGATATGTATATTTAACAAACCCCTTTTCGTTGACAGAAAGAAGCACACAGGCTACATTGAAGAGCATTATCGAGATCCGGGAGGTGTTATTCTTGTACAATATGAGAGTACTCAACTGCAAGGCTCTGGAAGGTCTTCTTTCAATGACCGAAGTTGTGGAGTGTGTAGAGAAAGCCTACGACCTTTACTCATCAGATAAAGCAGGCCTCTGGCCTGTTATTTTCCACGAGTTTGAACCTGGTATCAGGGACATGGACATCAAATCGGGATACCTTGAAGGTGCTGGCCTTTTCGGCTTGAAGATCGTGGGTTATGCCGCTGATAACCCCATGAAACTTAAGGCACCTGCCCTGTCCGGCCTCGTAATGGTTATGAGCATTGAAACCGGACAACCTCTGGGACTTGTTGACGGTATGACCATTACCAATCTCCGGACCGGTGCAGCTGGGGCTGTAGGAGCCAAATGGCTGGCCCGGAAGGATTCACAAAAGGCTCTGATCCTAGGTACCGGAGCTCAGGGGCGAGCTCAACTGGAAGGTCTCATAACAGTACTTCCCGAACTTAACTCCGTAACAGCAGCAAGTATGGACCCGGAAATGGACAGAATATACGTGGAGGAAATGTCTGCCAGATTTCCTGGCTTATCCATCAGATCCGTCCCATGGGAGAAAATAGGAGAACCTGCATCCATTTCAGATATCATAGTTACATGCACTCCTTCAAGAGAAGGATTCCTCAAAAAAGCCTGGATCAAGCCAGGCACACACATTAATGCCATTGGTGCAGATATGACCTTAAAACAGGAAGTTGAACCTTCCCTGGTTGCATCTGCCCTGATTTTTGTTGACTCCAAAACACAGACCCTTCACCATGGAGAATCTCATCATGCTTTTGAACAGGGTCTTATAAGGGAAGAAAGTGTCACCGAAATCGGGAAGGTCCTTGCCGAAGAAAATAAAGGTCGTCGATCAGAAGAAGACATAACCCTTTTCGATGCCACCGGTATGGCCCTTCAGGACATCATTACTGCGGATCTTGCACTTCGTCGTGCAATCGAAAAAGATCTTGGGACAGTTATACAGATGTAGGGATAGATGTCGGACCTTAATGAGGAACAGAGAGTCAAAGAAAGCAATTGAAATGATCCCGGATACCTTTTCTAAATATGCTGAAGAGAGACCGTGGAACTATGAGAAAGGAGTTCATAATCATGAAAATAGAACCAACCATTACTGATGTTTTATTAGCTGCCCGTTTTCTTAAGGGACGTATTCACAGAACACCTACGGAATATTCTTTTCCCTTCAGTGAAAAAAGCGGCGCAGAGGTCTATGTTAAATGGGAAAACCAGCAGATATGCAGGTCTTTCAAGATCCGTGGGGCATTAAATAAAATGTTCTCCCTTTCTGAAGAGGAAAAAACCCTTGGAGTTGTAACATCATCTTCTGGGAACCATGCCCAGGGAGTCGCCATGGCTGCAAAAATGCTCAAAACCAGGGCAATTATCTGCGTTCCGGGAATGTGTCCTGAAACAAAGAGAAAGGCCATACGCAGCCTGGGTGGGGAATATGTGGACCTGAGAGTGATAGGTCATTTCTATAACGATGCCGAGATAGAATCTTTCCGGCTTCGTGATGAAGAAGGCCTGACATACGTATCCGCCTTTGAAGATCAGATGATCGCAGCCGGACAGGGAACTCTGGCACTTGAAATGCTTATGGATGAACCGGAACTGGATGTTATTCTATGCCCCATAAGCGGCGGGGGACTCATTTCCGGTGTCAGCCTGGCAGCCCAGGCACTTAAACCGGGTATCCAGGTCTGGGGAGTCCATGCATCCGCGAATCCAGCCTGGCCTGAAGCCTTTAAGCAAGGAAAAGTTGTACCGGTAGAAGAAGAGGAAACTATCGCAGATGCTCTCTGTGGAGGTGCTTCCCAGCCTCTCTTTGAATTCCTGAAAGACCGCCTGGCTGGAGTAGTCGCGGTATCAGAGGAAGAGATGGAAGAAGCCATGGCCTTTACCCATCAGCATCATCACCAGGTGATTGAAGGCGGTTCCGCTACCTCCGTAGCAGCCCTGCTGTCAGACAAAGTAGATGTTAAGGGACGTAAAGTCGGGATAGTGATCTCCGGAGGAAACGTAGACGATGGAAAGCTTCTGAAAATACTTCAGAAATACCATCAATAGACCACAAGGATCATGGTTGAAAAATAGAAATATCCCCCGGCAGAAATCCTGTTCCTGTTTAAAAATGAAGGAAGTGATCAGCCCTGGAGAAAATCAATATTCCGAGCGTTAATAGAGAACGAGCCAGAAAGATCCTTTATGAGATGGTCTCCATAGATAGTTCCAATTCTTTTCTTGGAGAAGGTTGTCCCGGAGAAAGGGAAATGGCCGGATACGTCGCTTCATTTCTAAGGCAATTGAATTTTGAGGTTAAGGAACAGGAGGTTCATCCGGATAGAAATAATATCCTTGCCACACTTCCAGGTTGCGGCCACATTCTCGAAAAAGGGTCTATCTCAACAAAGCCGGTGCTGTTATTTGAAATCCACCTGGATACAGTAGCCCGCTCATCCATGAAAGAAGAATATCGGGATCCCCGGTGGGAAGAAGATCGCCTTTATGGAAGAGGGAGCTGTGATACCAAGGGCTCCCTTGCATCACTCCTCCTTGCCTTTGAAAACATTAAGGGAATATCTCCAGAAAACCTTTCCGTACTGCCCATCCTCTGCGCCGTAGTTGATGAAGAGGTGGGAGCTACAGGGGCTATGGCTTTTATAGATTCAGGCATAAGGGCTGACGCAGCGATAGTTGGTGAACCGACAAAGCTTCTTCCCTGTATAGGCCATAAGGGACTGGTACGATGGGAAATAGAAACCTTTGGCAAAGCCTGCCATAGTTCCACTGCAAACCTTGGGATTAACGCCATAATGAATATGAACCTTGTTCTATCAGAATTGGCAGATATTGAAAACAAGCTTCCACAGCAGGCCCACCCACTGATAGGAGAACCAACACTCAATGTTGGAACCATAAGGGGAGGGACACAGAACAACGTGGTACCCGATCATTGTGTAATAGACATAGATAGACGAACAGTGCCAGGAGAAGACCCTGAGAAAATTCTGAAAGAGGTAGATCTGATGCTGGAGAAACTTGCCAGGGATAATTATAATTTCAGTTACAGGAGAAGTGACCCGTCCCTGATCGACCTGCCGGTCTGCTCCGACCTCCATGAACCAGTTGTAAGGGCTGCCCTGAAGGCATGTGGAAGACTCACCGGAAAAAGGGTCGAACCGGGAATTCTGACCTGCAGCTCCGACGCAAGTAAACTTGGACCTCTAGCCGGGATTCCCTGTGTAATTCTAGGACCCGGGAACCTTGAACAGGCTCATACGGCAGATGAATATGTGGACCTTGAAGAAGTTCTGAAATGTTCACAGATATACTCCTGGATCATTCAGCACTATACCTCCTGATCTTACCGATAACCGGGTCACATAGACAGGAAGATCAAAGAAAAAGATCAAAAAAGGAGAGGGATTTTCCCTCTCCTTAAGTTTTGAGTTAGAAAGATTGCTCCAAAATCATTTTAAAACGCTCTGATCAGATATTCACTCCCATGGCTTCAGTCTATTTCATATCTCCATACAACTCCAGGATCTTCACCACCAGTTCGACACCCTTTTCCATGGAAGATATGGGGATATACTCAAAACGGCCATGGAAATTATGACCTCCCGTGAAGATATTGGGAGTCAGAAGCCCCCTTGCAGAAAGACTTGCACCATCGGTCCCCCCGCGAACCGGCTCCATCCTTGGCTCAACTCCTATGGCTCTCATGCCCATTTCGGCAGTCTCCACTATATGCATGGAGTCCTTAAGATGTTCTGACATATTGTAATACTGATCCTCCATGTGAAGCTCAATAACATTATCTCCATATTTCGCCTTAAGGAATGCTGTAATCTCTTCCACTCTTGCCTTTTTTTCCCTGAATTTACTCATGCCATGATCGCGGATAATGTATTTCAGTTCGGTTTTTTCTACATCTCCCTTAAAGGACAGAACATGATAAAAACCTTCAAAGTCCTCTGTCATTGCGGGGATCTCATCCGGCGGCAGCATGGATAGGAACTCGTTTCCTATGAGAACAGAGTTTATCATCTTACCCTTGGCCTTGCCGGGATGCACGTTGCGGCCATGGATCATTATGTCAGCTTTTGCAGCATTGAAGGTCATGTAGTTAAGATCCCCCAGGGCTCCTCCATCCACAGTATAAGCAAAATCAGCGCCGAATTTTTCGATATCCAGCAGTCTGGCCTGGTGACCTATCTCCTCATCGGGAGTAAAACAGACTTTCATGGGACCATGGTTAATTTCCGGATGTTCTTTAAAAAACTGAACAGCCGCCATAATGATAGCAATACCTGCCTTGTCATCGGCACCCAGAAGGGTGGTACCATCAGTTACGATGAGGTCCTGACCTTTATAATCCCTTAGCTCCGGGAATTCACGGGGAGAGAGCACTATTTTCTCATCCCTGTTAAGAAGGATATCTCCACCATCGTAATCCTTTACTATCCTGGGACGGACATTGAGTCCCGATACCTCCCTGGCCGTATCGAAATGGGCAATAAAACCTATGGAAGGAACATTCTCCCTTTCCATATTCCCGGGCAGGGTTCCCATGACATAGGCATTTTCATCAATTGAAACATCCGTCATTTCGAGCTTTTCCATCTCCAAAACTACTTCCCTGGCAAGGTCCATCTGCCCTGGCGAGCTCGGAACCACACCCGCATTTTCAATGGATTGGGTATCAAAGGAAACATATTTCAGAAAACGCACTACCACAGAAGACATCTCCATCTCTCCCTCCTGAAAAAGCTGAGATAAAATTACAGGTCCTTCAATTTCCAACTCCACTTCAGTATATTACAAAGATAGCCACGATGCTTTTGAAATATACGAACCTTGCTAAACTTTTATTTCAAGAACAGACCCTGGTTGTGAGATCTTTAAAAAGTATTTAGTTCTTATCCGGGAGAACATCCTTTCGATTTTAAATGAAAATACTAAAAAAGCCTCTGGATATTGATATCCAGAGGCTTTTAATTGATGTCTTGCCATTTTGTTCTAAAGCGGTATTTTTATGCCCAACCTGTGGCAACTGCAAAAACAATGGCGAGCGTACCGATACCTACCCAGATGCCAAAGAGGGGCAACATCCAGCGGAACCACTTGGAATAGGGAATACCAGCAACACCTACGCAGGCCATAAGAACACCAGATGTCGGTATGATGGTATTGGACATACCATCACCCCACTGATAAGCCGCAACTGCCACCTGGCGGGAAAATCCGAGGATATCGGACATGGGTCCCATAAGAGGCATGACAACAGCTGCCTGCCCGGTTCCTGAAGGAACAAAGAAATTAAATACCAGGTTGACCCAGAACATTATGACTGCGGAGAACATGGAACCCATCTGCTGAAGGGGAAGGGTAAGATAGTAGATGATAGTATGGATAACCTTTCCTTCGGTAAGGATAATAATAATTGCACTTGCAAAACCGATCACCAGAGCTCCATAAACCATGCTTTTACATCCATTAATAAAGGATTTTGAGATGTCATCAAAGGACATACGTCCCAATATCCCTGCAATTATTCCAACAGCCAGAAGAATTGCACTCAGATGATCCATTCTCCATTTCCAGTTCTGTGAACCATAGGCATAAAGAATAAAACCTATAGCAAAAGTAACAACGACCAGGAAATGGGTGAATGTGAAACTTTCTATTGCACTTTCAGCCGATTTTTCCACATTATCGGAAAAAGTACGATATACACTCTTGCTCTTGTCTTTTTTGACCTTTGAAGCATACCTGTATGTATAAATGACAGTTACTGCAAAAATACAAAGCCATACTACTGCTCGTAGTGCAAAACCGGAGAATATCTCAACACCGGCGATCTCCTGTGCTAGAGCCAGTGTACTTGGTATAAATGGAGAAGCGATAAATCCGGAATATGCTCCCAAATACATTATCGCCATTCCAACTATGGGATCAAGATCCAGTTTTTTTGCTATTTCTACACCGATCGGCACAAAGGCAATGGCAGAGTTAACCATTATTCCAGCCGCACCCAGAAAGGTATTAAGAAGCATTACCAAGGGTATTATCAATAATGCACGATTGTTGAATTTCCTTATTCCCAGATTTATAAGTGCATCAAGGGAACCTGTATCTCTGATGATCTGAAAAGCTCCACCAACGATCATTACCATGAAGATAACCGTAGCTCCTCTTTTCATTCCAAGGGGAATGGCCAGGAGAAACTGCATCAGGCCTACGGGAGCTGCATCTACTCCATGATAGGAAGTAGGATCAACAACTGCCCGGCTCAAACCCTCTGATTTAACCATTTCATAAACTCCAGCGGGGAGAAGGTATGTCAGAACCGCTGCTATAATGACAAAAAAGAAGATCAATGTGTAAGTATCAGGAACTCTTAGTTTAAATTTTGACTCTCCAAGATTATTCAAGGTGGAACCTCCTTATTGTTTCCTCTTACTAAAAGAAGCCTCGTTCTTTTAGATGTCGAAAAGCCCATCGTTTGTTTACACTAACATTTTTAATTGATCTAATTTGGAGCAAACACCTCCCCTTTGAAGATTGAACATCAGTTCAGCCTTTTTGTGACAATAGTGGTTAAAATCTGTACACCATACACTAATGCCTTAAGATCAAAAGTCATTTGCTGGTGATGAAGACCCGGATTCAGATCAGCCCCTAAACCAACAAAACCTGTTTTTATCAGCCCCTTACAGCTGTAGAAATGAAAATCTTCTCCTCCGGGGCTTACAATAGGAGGAAGAACGTCTCCCAACACTTCTTTTATGGCGCTTTCAACAAGCTTCGTAACGTCCGAATCATAGGAAGCAGCAGGCATCCCTTCCCGAACTATAATTTCAACATCGGCACCGTAGACTTCCGCAGTTTTTTTAATTACTACTGGTACCATATCCCTCAACTCATCCATCAATTCATTTGTCTGGGCACGCAAGTCGAAAGCAAGTTCGGCCTTGTCAGGAATAATATTGGGAGCCTTGCTGTTTGTGACAATTTTTGTAGTTTTCACAGAGTGCTGAACAGCCGGATCAACCCTCAATGCATTTATAGAACTCACAATAGCTGCAGCTACATCCGCAACATTAATCCCTTTATGCGGCCTTCCTCCATGAGCAGATTTTCCCGAAACCTCCGCAGTAATAACACATGAAGAACCATGCATCAAAGCTGCTGTTGCCTGCCCTAAAGCTGCTTCATTTGCAGGGCGGAGGTGTATACCCACTAACTCCTGTACATCCGCCAATACTCCGCTTCCAATTACTCCTAAAGCACCTTCTCCACATTCCTCGTTGGGTTGAAAAACGGCCTTCAATGTCCCTTTTGATATTCCTTTGCTTACCAGGAATTCAAGTGTTTCCAGAAGCATTGTAGCGTTTGCATCATGACCGCAGGCATGCATTACACCTTTATGCTCAGAAGCAAAAGGCAAATCGGTATCCTCAAGAATCGGAAGTCCATCGATATCAGCACGAAGACCCATAACTGGACCATCCTCAGTTCCTCGGATAGTTGCGACAAGACCTGTTTCCATACCTGGTATCGAAGAAATCTCTATTCCCGCGTTTTCCAGCCTGTTTCGTAGATATTCTGTTGTCTTATATTCCTTAAACCCTAATTCAGGTATAGAGTGGAGCGTTTTATAAGTTTTGAGTATCTGCTCTTTTTTTGCACTGATTTCATCCATCAATTCAGACATTGGCGTTTCCCCTTTCAAAATATTGTGTTACTGTTCCAGGATAACCAGAGAATTTATTGTGTAAAATAAAAAACAGGTTCTTTATACTACTTATTTTTTGTCTTCTCCCTGACCTGCAAGAGGAAAAACATTATCCGGGATATTTTTAAAATGGAAAGAATTAAAATCAGCTGAAAGAAGTCCAGGTGTTGTAACATTGATCATTTCAGCAGCAAATTTTGAAAAAGCAGCCCTATAATGGGCAGCTGATTTCACCGCCAATATCTGTTTTTCGGTCGGCTCGATACCATGACGACGGAATATTTCCGGATCCCATGGTTGAACTCGCTGTTCGGAGACGATAACATCAATGCCGCCAATTTCCAAAACCACTGTCCGTCCTAACCTGTTTACAAGTTTATTTGCCATGGGCCCCTTATTGGTGAAAACTCCGTCAGAAATGGTTTTTACACTCGCAGATACTTCAAGGGAAATACCATTGATCTTTGAATCTTCAACCTTACCTCCCAGAAGGAATGACCCTCTATTTCCTACTCCCACGCTTATTGCTTTAGCTACTGTCTCGGGATCGACGATAACTGCTAATGCTGCATTACAGACGTTTCGGGCAATGAGCTCTGAAAGAAGGAACGTTCCATCGCAAGGAGCACCTCCCCCAGGATTATCCGCTTCTTCAGCAAGCACGACAGGCCCATTTTCTGAATTCATTGCTCTTCTTACGGCATCAGTTGTTGGAATGCTACTGGAAACAAATTCCCCTGTTCTTTCTGAAATTGCCTTATCCATGTCCTGAAGGATCTCTTCTGCCAGGGTTTCATCGCTATTGGTAGTTACCAGAACTGAGAGCATGGAATTTTCCGTATCTCCCCATGGAAAACCATGGACTATGGTCACATTAATAGCTGAATCCCGTTCTTCCCAATCTCTGGATCGATCATTCAGGCTTGCCATGGGCTCAAGTAAGGTAGTGAGAGCAGGAACAAGGATGGGAAGCCAGCGTGCTTTCATAAAAGGGCGGATCTTTCCGGAAAGGAGTTTGGCCATGCAATTGCCAGCCTCAAAGCCTCTATCGTAATAGTCGACATGGGGGTAAGAATCGTAGGGGAAAAGAACATCTGCCGCCTGGATCATTGCTGAAGTAAGATTTGCATGAAGATCAAGAGTCGCAACAATGAAAACATCAGGGCCTGTCTTTTCCCGCAAAGCCATCAAAAGTTCTCCATCGCCATCGCGGGTATCTTCGGTAACCATTGCACCATGAAGGGATAGAATAATACCCTCCAGATCGTCAATTTGATCAATTGCTTCAAAAAGTTCTTCTTTAACATGCTCAAAAAAATCGCTCGACACGATTCCACCCGGCGAAGCATTGGCTGCGATCACTGGAAGTATTTCAAGTTCATTTTGCCTGCATGCTTCGATTATTCCTCCAAGTTCAACTTTTTTGCCTTCGAAATAACTGATTATATTCTCACCATATTTCAGGGATCTGGCTTCATAGTCAGCTTTTGTAGTTGGAACAGAACAGAAAATATTTGTTTCATGTTTGAACTCGCCTATTAATACTTTTTTCAACAAACTCACCTCAGTTATTATCAGATCCTAAAGAATTTGCAGTAATCAGACAGTACCGCCTAAAATCAATATCATCAGTTTCGTAAATAGAACCATACAAACTATAGCCACGGGATAGGTTGCACCATAACCGGCAGTACAATCATCCCCTCCAGTCGCATCTATCGCTGCTCCCAAACCAGGAGTGCTTGTCATGGCACCGCAGATGGATCCGGCAAGAAGGATCCAGTTTATCTTGAAAACATATCTGCCTACCAGGAATCCAATACCTCCTGACATAACAGCTGTTACAAGTCCTATCCCTATAAGGATCAACCCATGATTCTTCAATACCTCGATAAATTTGGGACCCGCAGAAAGTCCCATAACAGCAAGAAAATAGGCCAGAGAAATAGAACGTATACCACCAAGAACTTTTTTCTCAAGGTTCATACGAAAAGGACCTGTTTGGCCCAGTGCCCCACAGAAAAGGGCAAAAAGGAGACAACCTCCTGTAGATCCAAGAGAAACAGATCCTACCCATGGGAAATGTACTTTGATCTTACCCAATGCGATGCCGCCAATGACACAAAAAACAAAAACAGCTACAGAAAAAGTGGGATCCCCAAGACTCTTTTTTTCAGTACCTGGCACACGCAAAGTTTCGTCGAGTTGCCGTTGTTCTTTCTTTAAATCAATGCCGAGAAGCAATGGAATTATCTGGACTAAAAGAACTACAAATACCATCCCCAATGGATAACTCAAAGTATAACCAATAATGACAAGAGGGTTTCCAGCAGTCATTTCAAGGGCCGCGGCCAAACCTGGAGAGCTTGTAAGAGCACCAGTGTACGTTCCTGCTACAAGGAAAGAATCTATATTTTTTGAAAAGACAAATGCAAGAACGGATGTCGTAAAAGCCCCGACAAATGTCACTACAATACCTAAGAGCACAAATCTGGCACCATATTTCTTCATAACAGAGAAAAAATCCTCTGAGGAAAGGAGACCCACGGATACTACAAAAAGGACTAGATTCCACTCAAAGAAACCGGAGTAAGACCCATTAACCCACATACCCAATATGAGTGATGAAAATAGCACCCCCGAAGTACCCAGGCTTATCCCCTTAAATGAAACCTTACCTAGCAGAAGACCCAGGATAACCGCGAGGTTTAATACAAAGACAGCACTTGAACTTAATGAATTAAACCAGATCGACAATGATTCCATATTTCTCCCCTCAATGCTTTATCCGCTCAGATATTTCTGAATCCTAAACGATAAGATATTTCATCAGCTCCAGATTTAAGAAGGCTCATCCACTGATCTCTCACTTCCGGAACAAACTTCTCCAATGGTCCTACCATGCAAAGGCAAGCCTTGACATTGCCCCATCTGCCCACAATAGGAAAAGCTATACCAAAAGCACCGACCCTGTTTTCGGAGGTACTCACGCAAAAACCCTGGCTCCGTATCAATTCATAATCTTTTTTCAGTTTTTCAGGATCTGTAATACTTTTTGGGGTAATCTTTTCAAATGTTTCATTCTCAAGGATATATTCAATCTCTTCCTGCTTTAAATAAGCAGTGAGAAGTTTTCCCATGGCACTGGCATTGAAAGGAAAACTTTCTCCTATCTGCTCTTCGTAAAGAAAGTCATCAGACCCATTTTGTTTGTAGGCAAGAATAGGAACCAATCCTTCTCGAATACCTACAAAAACGCTCATACCGGTCAATTTACTGATAGAATCCATAACACTGCCGGATATCTCATGTAAACCTTTGGAATTGCTGTAGACGTGACCCAGACGGAAAACTGCTGGACCGAGAGAATATTTTTTTGTGGAGGGATCTTTCACCAGAAGATTTCCCTTTAAGAGTTCGCGGAGGATTGAGTGAACACCACTTTTTACTATGCCCATTTCTTTGGCTATATCCGTCACTCCCATTTCGTATGGAGGATTGCCAAGTCTCTTTAACATCCAAACAGCTTTGCCTACTCCATTCATAAAAAAGACCCCTTTGTTCTCATATTAAGAACATCGTTCTGTTTTTAAACAATTACAATATTTCTAACATTAATTACAATAATTGTCAATTGATTTAATTAGTGAATATATACACAATACAGCCCTCGGTACATCTTGAAAATTGCGGTAACTCTATCATCTCGTGAGTTCTGGAGGGGACACGGGGAAATATATAAAAAGTGTTATAAGACAGGAATGGCTGTATAGCTCTTGCCAAAACGTTTCTCAGGGTTCTACCAGCTATTCCACTCATGGGCTGATTATAATTGTTCAGGATCAAGCAGGTCCTGATTGAAGATACATCTCTTTAAGGGGTATGGATATATTCTTGTTTATTTTATTTTTATATGAATAGTGGGATTTACCCGAAAGGGAACAACTCTCTTTTTTGCTTTTTACAAACAAAATGCTGCAATTATACTGTTGCTTCCAGACCTGACCCTTATTTTATTTATCCCTCTATGCTCTATATGAAAGAGGGAGCGGATCATAGACCCGCCCCTCCTTAACATCTTTATCTGCCAGCTGATGGCCTTGTATTTCAATTTGGAAGATTGCCTATAACCAGATTACATAGACCCATCATGTTTATTTCATTCTGGAACTTGTTCCAGGCATCATGACCTGCAAGGGTATGCTCAGGCTGACCGTAATTGGTCAGGTAGACTATCACCAGGTCATATTCCGGATCGATCAGCAGGAAAGTACCTGCTCCACCCATTTTCCCGATGGCCCTTTCAGAAACAAGATCTCCGAAGAAAGAATAGGGAGAACAGGCGTATTCCCAGAACCAGGCCTTGGGTCCGCTCAGAATATAATGCAGGTAAGATGAAGGAACCTCGAAGAGATCACCATTTGAGACCTCTCCGATCATTTTATCCACAGTTATTTCACCCAGGATCCTTCTAACTCCATAAACTCCTCCATTAAGGAGCATCTCAGAAAAAACGAACATATCCCGGGCATTGGTAAATAGCCCATCAGATCCGAGCACTTCTCCCATGTAATGTTCCAGATCCTGGGTAAGTTCTCCCCTCAAACGGCGTCCCCTTTCGGAAACTCCAGTGGCGGCACATCTGTTCTTTGCCGGAGGGTTGAACATGGTATCTTTCATCCCGATAGGCTCAAATATCCATTCTCTTGCCGCAGAGGCAAGATCTTTCCCCATAACCCTTTCGAGGAGTTTTCCAAAGATCCTGCACGAAACATCACTGTAAAACACCCTGTTCCGGGGACTTGTCGCCAATTCCTGGGAATAGTGCATATTCCAGGCGAGTTCCTGGTCATCCTCAAAAGCGGCTTTTTCACAACCCTGGGGGTCTTCAAGGGAAATCCCCGCGGTGAAGTTGAGCATATCCCTTATGGTGATCCTTTTCTTTTCCTCATCCCTTCCAAATTCAGGAATAAAATCGTAAACCTTGTTTTCAAGACAGAGCCTGCCCTCCTGGATAAGCTTAAAGGCCAGGGGAAGGGTGACCATCACCTTGGTAATTGATTCTATATTGAAGAGTGTATCCGAATTGACCCTTTCGACAGGGCTGTCTGATCCCTTAACCATGTAACCGCAGGAAAGGTCAGCGAGGACTTCTCCCCGGTGGGCTACAAGAACCTGGCCGCCGGCATAGAAACCCTTTTCAATATTCGAATTAATAAAGGATCCGACTTTTTCTTCCATCTTTACTTACTCTCAGGCTGAATCTCTTCTGCCTTTGGACGGAATATCATCTGGGCAGCAGCCATTAAGATAATGGTAGGAAGAACCCAGCCTATGCCCTTGTCACCAAAGGGAAGGGATGATGCAAACTTTGTTATCATATTGCCGGTAATGCCATAGAAGCAGAGCATATCTCCAAGACCAAAGATCAGGGCGACGATCATACCCACGGTAACTGCCTTTCTGATCCTGTCGAACTTGTAGTAAAGTCCGGTCAGGATAAGTACTATCACCGAAGGATAAAGGAGTACAAGCCATGGAACCGTATATTTAACTATCTTGCTTAAACCGACAAGGCCAAGGGTAAATCCTATAAGAGTACTTGCTATAACAATAATCCTGTACTGGAGTTTTTCTCCTGTCATTTCCTGGAACATATCTCCTGACATGGAAGTTATAGCAGCTGAAGTGCTCAGACAACTGAGGGCCATTATAATAGCGAAACTGACAAGGCCAACCTGACCAAGCAGTCCCTTTGCGATTTCCGTAGAGAGGACCCCTATGGAAGCATCGGGAAAGGAAGATCCGGAAGTGGCTCCCAGATAAACAAGCACAGTTGATGTTATTCCAAGAAGGAGAGCAGTTCCTATACCGATAACGTTAAGGTTCCTGTCCTGCCCCTCTCTTGTTGTTATATTTCTCATCTTCAGTTCATGAAGGACCCATCCCCCGAAAAGGAGAGCAGCGATTGCATTCATGGTGTTGTAGGCATTGAGCATCCCTTCTTTCAATGCTGTAGCAGAACCTGGACTTTTGGGAACTGAAAGAGGTGACGAGACACCCTTCAGAACGAGGATCACTACAAAGATGATAAGGGCTGGAGCAAGTAATTTGCCCAGCTTATCAATTACTGTTGCCCTGGTATAGGCAATATAAAAACTCAGAAGGAAAAAGACTGCAAGTGAAAGCCAGAGGGGAACTCCCGGAAACAATGGGAGTACAGCCATCTCATGGGTTGCAGATGCAACACGGGGAAGAATGAAGAATACTGTTATCAAAACTGGTATGGCAGTATATATTCTTCCGAAAACGTTTCCCAAAGTTCTGGTCGCTATTCCTCCCAGGGACTGGTTCTGATGGGCACAGGCAAGATAGGCCAGCCATACTCCTATACTGTTGATAATGGCATATCCCATGGATGCAGTGAACCAGCTTGTTCCTGTATCCCTTCCAAGAATGGGAGGGAAAATAAGATCTCCCACTCCAAAATGTGAAGAAAACATGGCACCGCTTATAAGAATAAGTACAGATACGGGCAATAACTCTTTTTTACTCATGATCTCAAACTCCTCCTCGGGTCGTATTGAATAATGGGAAATAAAAACCTGCTTCGGACAAAATGGATTGCCTCCCTTCCTGTGTCCCAAACTACTCAATTAAATTTCTGACTCTTTTGGTAATGATAATCTATATCGATAGATATTACCCTACCCCAGGGGGTTTGTCGAAAATGACATACAAATTCCCAGAAACTCCTTTAACGTAAGAAAGAGCAGGACCTTGAACAGGTCCTGCTCTTTCGAAAAATATTCGGATTATCGTTTGATTCTAAGAGGCTGGTGAAACCACTATGAAATACTACCTCCTGGTGGGCTTAAAGAAGCTTCTGGGCTCCGGAGTAGACCTCCTCTACCTTTAATACAGTGGCTGCATGACCAGGGTGTTTTTCGGGATTCCAGCTTTTCATGAAATCGAATACTTCACCTTCGGTTATGTACTCTATGGAACCTTTTACCTGGAAAGATTTCCCCTCTTTCGTTATGAAAAGGATTGATCCCCTGCTTCCCGCAAGAATATTTTTTCGCGTCTTGTCAAAATAGTTGTCTGCAACTACCAGGGTATTTTCACTGAACTTGCCCACGCAGGTGGCATATATGCTGTTGGGATTTCCAGTTTCATCTACCGTTGTAAGGACCACTGCTCCATCTCGATCCTCCCATGCCCTGCTTACTGATTCAGGTAAAAATGCCATTGTAAAATTCCTCCTTGGTCTGAATGCGCTGAATGGTCAATCTGAGACTTTATAAAAATTATATGATATCGGATATCAGTTATATTTGGAAGAGCTCTTCTCTGCTCTAAATTCAGGCAAGATTCATGTTCCTGAAATTTATATGATCAAGACGGGATCAAGCCAGTTTTTTATCGCTATTCAATAACTGCCTGGCAGCGCTGTAGATGGAAATAAGCCCGATGATCTATCTGTACCAGATGAAAGATCCCATTATGATCGAATTCCCAGATAAACCGAAACAATATATCCTGCATTGACTGCAGAACTGCGGCAAGAACTGTGATAAGGATCCCTAGAATCATAAGATAGTAAACGGCCCTTTTTGTTCGAAAAAACTTAAGCAGGAACAGAATAAGACAACAAAGAAAACATAATCCTTCATATACATTGAAGATCACAAAAGAATCGGGAATAAAGATCGTAATGAGAAAAAACAGGATAGCGGCAGATAACATCCAGGGAAAGACTTTTTTTGTTTTCTTCTCTCCCAAAAACTCAAAAACAGCCCCCATTACAAAAAATGCCACCGACAAGCCTAGAGAGAGATAAAATGGATGCCAGAGGAGACTGTTTAGATCAGGGGACAACTCGACTCCATGAACAAAGGAACCGATCATTGATGCCAACCCAAGAAAAAAGAAAAAGAAAAACCATATTTTCTGTTGAAACCTGACTCTGGCAAAAATCTTTGTTACGAGAAAAGAGAAGAATAAAGAACCCATGCCAAGGATAAGATCGGTGAAGGCCGTGGTCTGTTCAGTTGGTATCTGGATCAAGTCCATGAATTTTCACGACTCGAGTCTGTACAGAATTTTGTGTAAATGGTCGTAGTGTTAATATCAGATAATCATTACTGGAGGTAGAAGAAGCTCTGGCCAAAACGCAGAAGGACAGGATACGCGAAGAACTACTGGACGAACTTTTGAAGGATTACAGTAACCCGGAAGATCTTCTGGGCAAGAACGGAATCTTTGCGGAGCTGAAGAAGCGGCTCTTGGAACGGGCAATGGAAGCGGAGATGGAAGATCATCTTGGCTACCCCAAGAACGGCAAGAGTCTTGAAGGAAGCGATAATTGCCGTAAGGGGCACAGTCGGAAGAGAGTGATATCCAGTACAGACAAAATAGATATCCAGGTTCCCCGAGACAGGGAGGGGACCTATGAACCTCAGATAGTATCTAAACATCAGAGACGTTTCGACGGTTTTGACGACAAGATCCTGGCCATGTACTCCCGAGGTATGAGTATAAGGGAAATCCAGTCCACTCTTTTGGAGATATATAACGTGGAGGTTTCTGAAGGGATCATAACCGGAGTTACAGACAAGATATACGAGGATGTGGTTTCCTGGCAGAATCGTCCTCTCGATCCGGTCTATCCCCTGATCTTCTTCGACTGCATCGTTGTTAAGAGCAAGGAAGACGTAAAGGTCAGCAATCGTTCGGTCTACGTGGCACTGGCAATCAACATGGAGGGCAAAAAGGAGCTATTAGGTCTCTGGATAGCCCCTAGTGAAGGTGCCAAGTTCTGGCTTGGAGTAATGACGGAACTGAAAAACCGTGGAGTGAAAGATCTTTTTATAGCATCCGTGGACGGTCTCAAGGGCTTGCCTGAAGCCATAGAGACAGCCTTTCCTGGAGTTGAGGTCCAGTTATGCATAGTCCACATGGAGAGGAACTCTATTAAATACGTTAACTGGAAAGATCGGAAGGAAATCTGCAAAGACCTGAAGGAGGTATATGGAGCTCCTACGGAAAGTGCCGCTGTTCAGAAGCTTGAGGAATTCGGTCAGAAATGGGATGGCAAATATCCCACAATCAGAAAAAAGTGGGTGAACAACTGGGAGAGGATCATACCCTTTTTCGAATACCCGGAAGATATCCGAAGGGTCATGTACACCACCAATGCCATTGAGTCTGTTAACCGGTCCATCCGTAAGGTTATAAAGGCAAAGAGCGCTTCCCCGATTGAGCTTAATCCATTTACACAAAAATATGAACACTCTCAACTAACTGATACCTGACCATTAAGACCATTCCTTAACGGAATCCTTTTCACTCCAGCCATTTTGCGATATCAGGAATACTCTCAGATCTCTCGTTAAACTCGCCAGCTTCCTCCAGCTTTCCAGTGGTCTGACAAAGGAGGGCCATATCGTGCAACACCTGGCGAAGCATGAAAAATCTAGGGCCGAAACCTTCCGTATAATTGTCAATAGCTTTTCTATAAAGCTTTTCCCCTTCATCAAATCTTTCCTGGTAATGATATAGGACACCAAGTTCATGAAGCAGGCAAATCCTGGAAGGATGTATTTCTGAAACGATCTTTGCTGTTCTTTCCATGGATTCTTTTAGATATTTTTCCGACAGCTCATATTTCCCTTCGAGATAAAACATTCTCCCCCACTCCCGGTAAAGTACTCCCAATTTGTTAAGAACCGATGCGTAAAATGGGTGATCCTTGCCATACACAAGTTCTACACCCTCTTTTGCTTTAAGAAGGACGATCTCCGCTTCATCAAAACGGCATTCTTCACGGTAAAAGGCAGCGATCTCTTCCAGAAATACAGTCATATCTGGAATAATTCCCATTATAAAGAATATGCTTGCCACATATCGGTAATGTCTTTCTGCTTCCATGGGATGGTCCCAGTTTCTATAAAATTTTGCAAGCATAAAGTGGAATATCTTTTCGTTAAAATTGCCCTTTCCATATCTTTCCTGAATGATGTCGAGACAACTGCTATATATCTTTTCTGCTTCCTCAAATCTTCCCTGCACTGCGAGAGTGTCAGCAAGGTATGACATAAAAACCGGAACATGAAAGCAAGGTTTATCCTGAACTTTCTCAATATGTTCAAGATCCTTCAATGCCTGTTTTAATAATACCTCGGCTTCCTCGTATTTCCCTTCATGAACGTGAAGGAAAGCATAATCCTTAAGACAATGTGGTAAATTCGGGTCCTTTAAAGCCTCAAAAACAGAAATAGCCTGCTGATACAGATCCCTGGCTTCTTTAAATCTCCCCTGCCATCTATATAAAACTGCAATTCTATTTTTTGTGGAGGCAACCTCTCTGCTTCTTTCACCCAGAGTTTCCACCTGATTATCCAAAACCTTTAAAACCAGTTCTTCTGCCTTTTGGTAAAAGCCCATATAGAAATATAAATTAGAAAGTTTCAACCTCGTATCATCAATTTTCATATAAGCTGTATCATTTTTAGACTGTATACGAAGAGAACGCTCAAAACATTGCACTGCTTTTGCGAATTCCTGTAGACTCTTATATTCTCTGCCGACATCTTCAATATAACTGCACAATTGGACTGAATCTTTTCTGTGGAGCTTTTCCTGGTATTCAAGTTCTTTCAGAGTTTCAACCAGGTTCCTTCTGGGATCGGAAAATTTAAAAACACTGAGATTCTCCCACTCATCCCTGGAACAATGAGCAGTTGAAGAAAAGACAAATCCTGTTCCAACAATAATAAGGAGAAAGATCAATGTCATCTTTCTCATCTTGCTCATCACCTTTACCAGGCTCGACTGCAGACATTCCGGACAAACCTGAATGTCTGCGTCAGATTACACATTTTTTATCAACAAGAGTGGATTTATCAAATAAAGCAGTAGGAGTTTGAACTGAAGAGGTATTTTAGTACTTTTTGAATGAATTGACTATTTGTATAAATATAGATCATTATAAATCCCTGATCCTCATTTATCAATAAAGTATCGAATCAGGTTTTAAGAACAATCTGGAATGAAGGTTCACCAGTCATTAGAACAGAAATAAACAGGCGAGTTTCCTTCTCACCTGTTTATTTCTGTTGCTGAATGTTTTCACCAGATATAATTCACATAATGTTCTAGAAAGCGGGTATTCCTGGTGTTTATCATCATGTGGACCAGGATCCTGGCCTGGGTGTCACAACGCTTCTTCGCTCTATCTAAAGAGAAATTATCTTTTATTATCATTGCCTTAATCGCTTTATCGGAATTACGGAACTTTTCAATACGATCCTTGTTATGATTCATGTACTTTTTCATTTCTCTGGAAGATCGTAAATACTTTTCAGTATCAAATGAATTTCTCATTTTCAGGAAAAAACTTTTCTTCTGCTGTCTGCCAAGAAGACTGTAAATATTGTCTCTTGTTTTATAATTCGAATAGATCAGGTATGAAGTTACTTTCTCGATCCTATACTTCATTCTGTCCGGGATCCTGAAATTATTACTCTCAATTCTTTTCAGCATTCTATCGAGCTGAACCCTGCTGTTTTCGGTGGATCTTCCTTCCTTTTCAAGAATGTACATTACCTTCTTCTGCTGTACAGGTCTCAGATTCAGATCCCGCGCTATTGTTCTTGAGATCCGGTAAGACTCGCCGCTGAACCGGGAATTCCTGGAAGGGGACGCATGCCCCGCCTGGGGAGCGGACAGAAGAACCAACATGGACAAAACAATAGCTGTAAATGCCATTGAGCGAAAAGCCGCATTCTCCGTTTTTTTCATTTCTGTTCCTCCTCTTTGGATCGAATGGTAAGTACTCTTCGCAGGTACTATATACCAGTTTGTGTAAGAGGAGGGTTAAGGAATGTTAAGGAGTGTTAAGCAAAGAAAAGAATGCCTGGGAACAGTTCTCTCTGCACTGCCCGATATTAACTGACAGAAAAAACATGTCGAGAAAAGGATATAAGAGACTGTAATACATGATATTATCTCTTTAGTCTTTAAAACCAATGCATTCTTTATCATATGTATGCATATACAACAAACCATACAAAGCAGGAAGGTGAATCGAATGTGCAGATTATTGATGGCTAACCACGAAGGAATTATGAAACTCCAGGAAACCCTCAAAGCAATTCCGGGCTGTTCCACCCTTGTAAAATACCTTGCCGATCTAGAATTACGTGAAGGCGGACATGGAAATGGCTATGCTACTTTCAAGGACGGAAAACTCAAGGAATTTAAAAAGGGTGTAGATCTCCATGTATCCGAAATAGCACAGGCAATGGAGTCCGAGGCATATGACTGGTTTCTCTTCCATACCAGAGAGGCAAGTACCGGTTCCATCTCCGACGAGAACTGTCACCCCTACCATGTCCAGGGAAAAAGAGAGATCGTAGCCGCAGTAAATGGAAACGAAAAAACAATTTCACCTCTGGCTCACCTCAAGAACATAACTGACAGCGAGTTCATTTTACAAATGATCTCCAAAATGGATATGCCCCTTTTCGAAACCCTTCAGGCCTTCGAAGCTAATTTCTTTGGATTTTACGAAGGGAAGCCTTTCATCAAGAAGGGCAACAGGGACATGCTCAAATGGAAAAAAGATGACGGGATCGTTTTTGCCAGCGACTTCCCCTTCGGGATGAAAGACCTGTTCAAGCCTCAAGAGGGCTATTTCTGGTTCGACGGTATCGAAAGAAAACTGATTTAAGACTTTATAAACATTACTCTCCTGACGAGTGATACAATCAAATTTGAATGTTTTCTAAACACGTTTTGTGGGGGGCGTAGTAAAAATGAACCAGTTTGACAATATTATTGACGGATTGAAAGATGATCTTATAACTGCAATCCAGGAAAATGTCTCTATTAAAAGTGTTGGAGGAGAACCTGAAGAAGGAGCGCCCTTCGGAGCCGGACCAAAGAAGGCTCTGGACAATTTTATTAACATTTCAGAACACCTCGGCTTCAGGACAGGCGTCTTCGAAGACATGGTTGGCTGGGCGGAATACGGAGAAAAGGAAGCACCCATGGTCTGTATTCTGGGTCACCTCGATGTTGTCCCCGAAGGGGATGGATGGACCTATCCCCCATACGGCGCAGAGATCCACGAAGGGAAAATGTATGGCCGGGGAGTCGTCGATGACAAAGGGCCTGTTATCTGCTCTCTTTTCGCTCTGAAGGCTTTAAGGGAGACAGGTATTACCCTTAAACACAGGGTCCGGGTCCTGGTCGGAACAAATGAAGAAACTGGC
Organism: Acetomicrobium hydrogeniformans; assembly: GCA_016841745.1. Taxonomy (GTDB): domain Bacteria; phylum Synergistota; class Synergistia; order Synergistales; family JAFGMB01; genus JAENYO01. The sequence continues at coordinate 57,123 of JAENYO010000002.1, read as the reverse complement.
AGCAGGGCTGTAAAAAAATATGTTGAAGAAGGTCAGGAACTTCCAGTAGCAGGTTTTACCCCCGATGCAGACTATCCTCTTATCAACGGAGAAAAGGGTATCCTTATCTGTCAGGGCGAGGCTACATTTATTCCCCAGGGAGATATTCAGATCCTCTCATTGAAGGGCGGTATTGCTGATAACGTGGTTCCCGCTCACTGCGAAGCCATATTAAAAGTTTCACCTGAACTCATGAAAAAGGTCCGATACACCATCGAAAACTGGGAAGGACCGGCCAGAACATCAGCATCTTTAAAGAAAAATGAAGATGGGACATTAACCCTTTCCGTAGAAGGAGTTTCGGGCCATGGCAGTACTCCCCATATTGGAGTGAATTCCATTGCATGGATGGTCAAGCTGCTCATAACCCTTGGAATTACAGGAGAACAGGGTAAATTTCTCTCCTCGGTTAACCGCCTGATAGGGACCGAATATCATGGTGAAAGTCTCGGCATTTGCCTATACGATGACGTTTCCCACTATACATCCTTATGCTGGGGAACCATGGAAGCAACAGACGGGAAGGTATCTTTTTCAATAAACCCCAGATATCCTGTAACTTTCAGGGAGGAAGAAGTCCTTCCTGCATTGATCTCATCCTTTGAAAATGAGGGAATTTCCTTAACGGTAAAAATGAAGGATGACCCCCTCTTCATGTCTGAAGACAGCGAACTGGTTCAGAAACTGATGAAGGTCTACCGGGAAAAGACTGGACGGGATGAGAAACCCCTGGCCATAGGGGGAGGAACCTACGCCAAGGCCATGCCTAATATCCTGGCATTCGGACCCGAGATGCCTGGGAAGTCATATAACATACACGAAGCAGACGAAGGCTGGGAAATAGAGGACATGATGGAAACCACAAAAATCATGGCTGCAGCCATAATAGAATTGGCAAAGTAACTGTAAAAAAGGGATCTGCCCCGGAGAGATCCGGGGCAGATCCCTTTTTTTAAAACAATACGAATAGGGGTCAGGTCTTGAGTTGACAGTTTTCTCCTGGATAAATAATATCAGATCCATTGATCATCTCAAAAGTGTCAATTCCCAGAAATACCACTGGAAAGCAATACATCATCAGCCCCCTGAAATCTTTTATAACTCGAATCTGAATGAGACTTACAATTCTTCGGTAAGCATATTGCATTGCGCTTCTTGAATCGAGATCCAGACTCTACAATCCCAAATTGCCCGCGCTTGCCTCTACACCCCAGAAAAGCTGGATCAAGTTCTATTTCTGGACCTTTACCTTCCTTCCAATAAGGTATTGAATTAAAACACAATAAACGCTTAAGGGGATATGAATATGTCAAAATTTCCATATGAAATACTTCAGGAATGTGTTTACCCCTACACAAAGCCGAAACATGAAGACCCTTCAGTTATACTGGGCGCTACTTTCGGTGAGGATGTAGCATTAACAATGGTCGGTAACGATCTTCTACTCTCCCACGTAGACCCTATTGTCGGAGCCGTTTCTGGGATCGGATGGCTAGCCATGCACGTTGCCAGCAATGATATTGCCTGTTCAGGTATCAGGCCAAGATGGGCACAGATCCTGCTGCTTGTACCGACCAAAGAGGACTATCCTCTTGTAAAGGAGATCATGGCCGATGCAGCGAAAGCCGCAGCAGAGATCCAGGTCACCATTGTAGGAGGGCATACTGGTTATTCTTCAGGAATTTCACGGCCAGTTGTTGCTGTGACAGCAATGGCACCTGCCATGAACAGACGGGTTGTCGGTACAAATGGTGCCAGACCAGGAGATCATATCATTATTACGGGAGGTTCCGGGATCGAGGGAACATCAATTCTCGCAACAGATTTCAGGGAGGAGGGACAGTTCCTTGGCCTTACCCATGAAGAATTTGATGAAGCCGCAAAACTTGCAGAAGAGGTGAGCGTAGTAGAGGAAGCCTTGATAATAGCCGATCATGGCGCCACCTCTATGCATGATGTTACTAGAGGAGGAATACTCGAAACCTCCATGGAAATATCCAGACTCTCTGAAGTCGCTCTTGAAATACATGCTGACATGGTACCTTCAAGACCCATTGTTAACCGCTTTGCAGAAGCCTTCTCTTTCGATCCCATGAAAATGATCTCTTCGGGCTCACTGGTATGCACCCTGCCACCGGAGAATACAAAAAAAACCCTTGAGGCTCTAAAGAAGGCCGGTACTCATGCTGCTCATGTGGGTATGGTAACGGAAGGAAAGAGCATCAGCATATTCAGAAAAGGGGAAACATACACCGAAACAGAGTTGCATTGCGAGGAGGACGAACTGGCCAGGATGTGGGCCATTCACAAGGAATTATAATAGATCTTACAACGACCCAGGGGGGATGATAGCAAAATGAAAAAAATCGGTCTTGTGGTCAATCCGGTTGCAGGCATGGGTGGCAGCGTAGGTTTGAAGGGCACCGATGGCGACTTTTACAGGAAAGCCCTGAAATTGGGTGCTAAACCTGTTGCTCCTTTTCGTACTGAAAATTTTATTTCAAATGTGAAACACAGGAAAGACATTCATTTTTATTCCGCTCCCGAAAAAATGGGAGAAGACATACTGAAGAATACGGACCTGAAATACACTGTCATTGGCTCTATCGAAAAACAAACCACAGCTGAAGATACAAAAAAGATCATCCGCCTCCTGTTGAAAGAAAAGATCGATCTTCTTGTATTTGTTGGAGGAGACGGCACTGCCCGTGATGTTTATGATGCTGAAGGACTTGAGGTTCCCGTAATAGGGGTCCCTTCCGGAGTAAAAGTCTTCAGCTCCGTATTCGCCCTTAGCGCCAGGTCTGCTGCAGCCATGCTGGACCGATTCCTCAATGGAGTGGAATTGAAAGAAGAGGAAGTACTTGATATCGACGAAGAGGCCTTCCGGAACAATATACTTTCTGCCAGGCTTTACGGATACCTTAAGGTGCCAATGTTGAAAGATCTTTTACAGGTGGGCAAAAAAGCTTCATCTACAGGTTATTCTGCAAAAGAAAACAAGGAAGAAGTATCAAGATACCTGGAAGAACAAATGGAAAGGGATGTACTTTATCTCCTGGGACCGGGAACTACCATGAAAAGCCTCACAGACCGATTGGGACTGGATAAAACCCTGCTCGGAATAGACGCTGTATTGAATGGAAAATTGATCCAGACAGATGTGAATGAGATGGCCATTCTAGATCTTTACCAGGATTATGATAAACGGAAGATCATCGTAACTCCCCTTGGAGGAAACGGTTTTATTTTTGGAAGAGGAAGCAGACAGTTCACCCCAGAAATCCTTTCCAAGACAGGGAAAGAAAATATTATTCTTGCGGGAGACAGAGACAAAGTAAGCTGTCTGGATTGTCTTCATATAGATACAGGAGATCTGGAAGTAGATAAATCCATGAGCGGATACGCCAAAGTCGTAGTGGGCTACGGAGAAACCGTGGTACTGGAAGTGAAATACTGACATGGAACCACTCAGACTCCATTTGAATGAACTCCCCTGGCCTCCTCCAAAGGAAGTTTTGGATGCCGCCCGTAAAGGGCTTGAGAAGCTTAACCGCTATTCGGATGAAAAGAAACTTCAGGAACTAATGTTCAAGTTAGGGGATTATACAGGCATCGCCTCCGAAAGGATCATCCTGTCTCCGGGATCGGACATACTTCTCAGAGAAGCAGTACACCTTTTCACCCAGCAGAGAAAAGTTGTGACCCTGTGCCCCTCTTTTCTACCAACGGTCACATCGGCAAGGCAGACTACAAATCAACTCACAAGACTCAGACTCTCCCTGCCGGATTTCAGACTTAACATGGATCTCCTGAAAAGCGAGCTGGAAGGTCCCTGCCTTCTGATCCTTGACAATCCCAACAATCCCACCGGGAAAATTGTTATCTCCCCCGATGAAGTAAAGACACTTCTGGAGAAAGAAGACGTCCTTCTAATAGTTGATGAGGCATATTATGAATTTTCCGGAATAACCTGTGCCAACCTGGTTGAGAAATATCCGAATCTCCTTGTTACCCGTACAATGGATAAAGTTTTCAGCCTTGCCGGTGCCAGAATAGGATTCGGTCTTGCCGGAGATGTTTTTCTGAAAAAACTCTCAGATTTTTTCATCTACCTTCCACAGATTGCCCTTTATGCATGTCTTGCAGCACTTGATAAAAAGGAGCTGATGAAAGAACGGGTCAACTTTATTATCGAGGAAAGAAAGAGACTAGTGGAAAAACTGCTTACAGAGGGTGTGGAAGTCTACGATACTTCAGCCAATTTTATTCTCATAAACTCACCCATACCGGAAGTAGTTGAAGAGCTGAAAAAAGAAGGGATCCTTATAACGGATCTTTCTCACCAGATGCCACAGGGCTTTATCAGAATAACTATTGGAAAAGCGGAAGAAAATAATCAGTTCTTTAACAAGTTCCAAAAGTTGAGGAACAGGTTCGGGCTCACAAAAAAATATGACGAATGAACTGTTCTCACCAATTCAACTGTTATTTCAGTATTGACCCACGGAGTATTGACCCACGGAGATACCGGGGCATCTTTTTCTCGAAAAATTTCATCAATATCTACTCTATAAGGATCAGGCCGTAGCAGTCTCCTTCTGAAGGATTTTCAAGACTGATCTCTATCGAAAAACCGTTAGCCTTCACAGTGGCAAAAACATCCACTCCGCACCCGGAAAGGGAAGGCCTGGCAAGGGAAGGGAAACTGCATTTATCCATATCACAGGTATCACAAAGCAGACATGGACCTGCCCCGAACCCGAAAATCTTGTAGTAGCCATCCTTAAGAATTTCCTTTTCAAGACCGACAACTACTTCATTAACCTTTTCATGACCTATAAATCGGATAAGCAGGGCGGAACTGTATGAATCAAGGATCTTCCGCATCTGTTCATCCGTCGGTGTGTGGGGAGTACAGGAGCGATTTGTGTTATAACACTGGCAACCATACTGGCATTTCAGTCTCACCCATGGCGCACTTACAACTGAGGCCGGATCAATTACCTTGCATTCTTGTGCTCCAAGTTCAATAGCCCTCTTAATGTATTTTTCAAGATGGGTAATATCGATCATCCAGCAACTCCTCCGATCCTTCTGATTCAAAAACACCTCATTGATTATATAAAATCAAATCGAACAGGGACAATTGCAGGTCAAAAAAAATCAAACCCAAGATGACGACCTATGGATAAAGGCTATTCCTCTCGGGTTTGATTTCACTTTTGGCAGCAAAACTGCTATATGAGAATCTATTCGCTGAGTTTTACTGCTGTACCGTAAACAAGAAGTTCAGCGGCGCTGCCGATAACACTGGTGGTCATGTATCGGACGTTGATCACCCCGTCTGCTCCCATCTTCTCGGCCCTTGCTACCATTCTGTTCGTGGCAAGGATCCTGGCCTTACCCATCATATTGGTGTACTCCGTCAGCTCGCCTCCGAGAATTAGTCGGATAAGGGCTGAGAGATCTTTACCTATCCAGATTGCATATACCGTGTGTCCCTCCACCATACCAAGAACTTCAGAAACCTGTCGGCCGGGGATCTCTGCCGTATTCTGCAGGATCAATCCATGGGGTCTTCTGGTAACAGGAATTCCCTTTTTTGTGGTTTCTTTCTTCAGCTTCTGCTCTATGGCCACTGAGGCCAGGACCACTAGTATGCCGCCTAAAAGGGCAAAAACTGCTGCCCGCAACCACCAGGGTACGGGCGGATCATCTGCAACAATGACAGCCCATGGAATTCCAAGGAAGAAAGAAATGAACAAACCAAGTACAAAGGCTATGGAACCAAAATATCGAAGAGTTTTCATGAAAATCTCCTTTCGAAAGGTCAAACCTTTCTTCAAGTTCTTATTGCTGGATAAACACTTTTCCTAAAACCCGATCTTCTGCATAACAAAAAATTCATAACCATAAAAATCACCGTATCTTTTATACATGTCTATTTCCGTTCTCATTCCCTCAAATGCAACAGAGGCTATTTCATTACCCTCATATTTTTTTGCCAGGCGGGCCAGTTCCCCTTCCATAGGCAAATAATAACTCTCCAACCATGCAGGCTTATCAAGAGAAAAGTGGGATATCACGCTAAATTTTTCATTTTCGATCAATTCAATATTACTCCTGATATCCATAATTGCAGGATATTCATTTTTCAGATATTCCATTACCGGGAGAGGCGGATCTGAATCAAGCAATACCAGTTCTGTCACAGCAAGGCATCCATTGTTTTTCAACAATTGATGACACCGCCTTAAACCGTTCTGAAATCCCATGAAATAAAGTGCCCCTTCAGACCAGATAAGATCGAATCTTTTGTCCTCAAAATCCATGTCATGCATTGATATATTCATAGTAGTTATCTGATGGGCGACCCCTTCAGCCCTTGCCCTCTTCATCAATCCATCAAGGAAGGGCTTATGATTATCAAGGGCAATGATCCTGCCTCCTGAAATCCTTGCCAGTTCAAGGGTCTGAACTCCCGGACCGCAGCCTATATCCAGGACAAGGGGATGCTCCGGTAAAACCGGAATAAAATTGTACGCCTGCCTGGTGGATTCATTATTTCCAGGACCGCATCGCGGTAAAGCCTCATATAGTTCGTAGAAATATTCCATTCCTTCCATGGGGCACCTCTTTCGTTATTGGTAATTTTATTTTCATCCACCAACAACAGTCTAACCTAATTATACTCTGCCGTATTTACTTGCAAAAGACCACGACCCTTCTGTTTTTCTGACATATAACCGTTCTTTCAAGACCTCGTACATTAGAAGTTATTTTTCTCCGTTATGACTCTGCACAAACAATTCATTCTAAATTAATTCATTTATGTTTATGCTGCTTTATGTACATATACTTATTGGTGTATTAGATGTTTCTATATGTCCGATGTGTCACCGGAAATAAAAATATTACAAAAAGGAAAAATCACTCTGATTTAAAGTCAGAGAGAACAACAAAAAAGGGGTTGGAGGGAAGTGTTTAAGAATCTGAAGATAGGCACAAAGCTGTTTCTGGGTTTCGGGATAATGGTGATACTTTTTGGAGTCATAGGGTTTGTAAGCTGGTCAAAGATGTCCGTTGTTGAAGAGCAGGCCCTTAGCCTGGCGGTGAAATATGTACCACAAGTTGTTTTGGCAACAGACGTTGAGCGAAGCACACGGAACGCCCAGTATAACATTAAGGCCTACTCTCTGAGCAGAGAAGAAAAATACTTCCTATCAGGGAAAGAATACCTGGATAAGACCAGAACGTATCTTGAAAATGCCAAGGCTCACGGAGAAAAGTACGAAAATCTTGTCAAACTCAGGGAAAATGCCCCAAGGGCACTTGCTGCTCTGAATAGATATGATGTCCTGCTGAAAAACACTCAGGGCTATATTACTGGCCTCAATAAAGCCCTTGTGGCGGCTGGCAGTGCCGCTGAGATCTACATGCAGCTTTGCAACAACTTTCTTGCTAACCAGAACAAACAATTTTTAACCGATATAGACTCATTCGCACTTCCGTCTACCCTGAAGGATCGTCTCCATAAGATCTCTCTTGTCAACGAAGTCACCAATTACGGGAAAGAAACGCGGATAAACACCGCACTGGGACTCCTTCACCAAGATCCCGAACGCCTGAAATTATCCCTGGAACTGCTCCAAAAGGGAACTGTCAAGCTGGATCAACTGAAGACCATCACGAAGGACCCAAAGCGAATTGAACTGCTTGAAAAGGTTCGAAACAATTGCCAGATCTATGCCGACAATGTCAATAAATTATTTACAAACATGGTCGGACTCCAGGATGCCGTTGAAAAGCTGGGAAAAGAAGAGCAAGTACTTGTCGCTATTGCAGGCGAAGTCCTTAATGGTGGTGTTTCTGAAACTACTAAAATCGCAGACTTCGCTGCCGCTGAGGTTAAAACGACGATCAACTTCATTATGACCGTTATAGGCCTGTCTACGCTCATCAGCATGGTTATCGCTTTCGTGATAACGCGAATGATCACAAAACCTTTGAAAACTGTTATTGGTCTATCGGAACGGGCCTGCTCTGGTGATCTGACCATGAGTCGGGAAGAGTTCAATTATGACGGAAGTGATGAATTGGGTCAGATGGCAGATGCCCTGGCGACCATGATCGCTACCCAGAGGGAGTCAGTAACGGCTATCATCGAAGAGGCTGCTAAAACCGTCGAAAGCGCTCAGTCTCTATTCGCCCTTTCGGAAGAGACCAATGCCTCTGTAGAGGAAGTTAAGAGTGCCGTCGAACAGGTTGCTGCGATGTCTGAGGAAAACTCGGCAGCTCTGGAGCAGACCAACGCTGGTGTTCAGGAAGTCTCAACAAACGCCACCAATTCGGCTGAATCTTCGACTCAGGGAGCTTCCGCGTCGGCCAAAACGATCGAGGTCGCAAAAGTTGCCGTTAATCGTGTAAACGCTGTAATTGATGATATAGAGGTCGTGGGAGGCAAGGCAAAAGAGATTGAAAATACTATCGCCGAACTTGCCAGATCCGTCAACACTATCTCAGGGTTTGTAGAAACCATAACGGGCATTGCTGACCAGACAAACCTCCTGGCCCTTAACGCGGCCATCGAAGCTGCCCGTGCCGGTGATGCGGGACGAGGTTTCGCCGTAGTTGCCGACGAAGTGCGCAAGCTCGCTGAAGGCTCCGGCAAGGCGGCCAGCAAAATCAAAACACTCATAGACACCCTCCAGAGTGGAGCCCAACAGGCCATCTACGTAACTAGCGAAACAGGAACAATAATGGCGAAAACAGTTACCGGAGCAAAAGAGGCACAAGAACAGCTTTCGGCAGGTCTTTCCGAAATAAACAAGATCACAGACCTTATGCAGAACATAGCCTCTGGAGCCCAGGAACAGGCGGCTGCTGCTGAAGAAATGGCTGCAGGAGTAGACCAGGTGACAAGCACCACAAATCAGATAGTTGAATCTGTCTCAAACATCCGTGAAAACTCGGAAGAGACCGCCAAAGCTTCTGAAGGCGTAGCCAGCCATGCCCAGGAATTGACGGAAGGTGCCAAGCGCATTCAGGAACAACTGGCCCGGTTCAATGTCGAAAAAACAATAGAATCGACTGTTTCTGTCGTAACAGACTGAAGGAAATCGGTTAGCAGTTTCCTCCCTGTTATCAGAAATAGGGTAAATATAATGCCGGTCTCCTGTCCAGGGAACCGGCATTATATTCCTTTCGACCATGTTAATTTGAGTACCAGGAAAGACCTGTAATAACACCAAATGCCCATGCTTACCCAGAGCAGAAACGATGCTGACATCGATATCCTGGAAATCCGCAGATAATCGACAATCCTAGTGGATATCAATAAATGCGGCAAAAGGGATTATAAATGCTGAACAACCCGAAATAACTCAGATATTGTTCCAGTAAAATGTTATTTCAAGACCTGACCCCAATAGGTTTCCTGCCATTTTAATATTAGACCCCATAATAATTACCCTACAGCAAAAATTGATTATTTTGGGACAATATTTTTATTTTAGAGTAGTCAAATATCTAATTTCTTTTTATATTTATCTAAGAGTTTTTCTGTAGCCTCGTCAAGTACTATTCCGTTTTTCATACTATTTTCTCTAAATTCACGTTCTTTCTCACCATGAATATATATCCGGTTTTGACCTGTCTCCTTAGCGCTTTTTCTAATATCATTCAGAATGGAGGAAATATGACTCTTTATTGAAATCGCATCGCCAAATAGATCAAGCCGGAAGGCACCAAAAAAGTGACATATTCCACTTCCCGAACCAGGATTCTGAAAAGTTGAATAACTGGCTCGCCCTAAAGATAATCCAGAACAAAGTAATTCAACCAGTAATCCCAACCCATAACCTTTATGGCCCCCCATAATCTCGCCCTGACCACCAAGAAACAAATGTCCACCCATTGGTACATGAGTCTTCGTTAATTGGTTCATGCGTGTCGCATCCGTTAAAGGCGATCCGTTTTCATCAACACACCATCCATCAGGCATAGGCTTCGTCTGCCTGTCATACACCTGGACCTTGCCGTTTGCAACCACTGGCGTTGCCATATCAAGTAAAAACATATTATGTTTTTCTCCTGAAGGAATTGCCATGGCAATAGGATTAGTTCCTAGCATACGTTCTTTCCCAAAAGTTACCAGGCAACACTTGAGTGTATTGGTAAATGCCATACCTACAAGTCCACTGAGAGCAGCTTTTTCAGCCCATAGACCTGCCATGCCATAGTGATTTGAATCCTTAACAGAAGCAAGACAGCAACCAGTTTGATTTGTCTTTTCAATAATTTTCTGCATTGTAAAATCAGCGATATAAGGCCCAACGCAAGAATTGCCATTTATAACGAGAGATACAGGGGTCTCCAGTTCAACCACCGGTTCATTTTCAGGGAAAACAAAACCTTTTTCCTGCTGCTTCTGATAGGCTGGAAGTCTCGCTACACCATGGGAACTGACTCCTCTGGCATCGGCCTCTACCAGAGTCCATGCGGTAATTTCTGCCTTATCCTTCGGATAGGACAATTCTTGTTGCAAAATGTCTAATGTTAAAGACATAAGATCATCATAGCTGATCCCTTTCATCTGGAGGTGTCCCCCTTATTTTGTTAATAATGATTTATATCTATCTGCCTGCAGAGAAAGATCGGCAAGATACCTGTTCAGGAAAGCCCTCTAAATATTTTTCGCAAAATATAAAGAAAAAGGCTACTGACAGAATCACCAGTAGCCTTTTTCCAGAAGTATTTATCTGGACTGAGCTATAAATACCCGGAATTACAGAAAAAGATAAAAATATTCTTATTTCTACTTACCCAAACCTGCATCCTTGATAACTTTCCCCATTTTTTCGTATGTAGAGCTTATAATCTCTGGCATTTCAGCATGGCCCTTGTACGCTGGGATCATGTACATTTTATCAAGAAGATCCTGAAAATCAGGCTCATCAAAGGCTTTTTTAATTGCAGCGTCAAGGATTTCCACCTTATCCTGAGAGATTCCCTTGGGAGCAGCTATTGAATAAAGGGAAGGTGCCGAAATATCATATCCAAGATCTCCCAGGGTTGGAACATCCGGATACATTTTCATTCTTTCTTCATCAAAGGTAGCGAGAAGCCTTAGTGTCCCCTCTTTAACCTGGGGAACCCATTCGGCCACTCCTACCATACAGCTCACATGGCCTCCCAATGTTGCAGCAATAGCTTCCGGGCCCTTTGTATAAGGTATTTTCTTCCAATTAACGCCTTCTACCTGTTTCAGATATTCCATCATCAGATCCTGAGGATTTCCAACCCCAGATAATCCATAGGAAACTTTTCCAGGATTAGCTTTTGCATAGGCTATAAATTCTTTAAAATCTTTCCAGGGAGCGTCAGCTTTCACAAGCAACGCATAATGCCATTTAGCAACCCTGGCGATAACAGTAAAATCTTCTATTGGATTGAAGGGAACATCCTGCCGGTGAGGAGTAAGGAATGCAGGAGCGGTCACTAATGTGAAGAGGAAATTCCCGTCAGGTTTCTGGGCTTTCGCCAGAGATGCGGTAACAGTACCGCCTCCGCCAGGTTTATTCTCACAGATTACAGAAACACCAAGCTCTTTTTCAAGTTTGGAAGCTAATAATCTGCTAACCATATCCGTTGATCCACCTGCTCCATAACCAATCACTAATCTAATGGGTTTATTAGGCCAGTCTGCAGCTACACAAACTGTTCCCATCAACGTTAGAAGCATAACAGCTACTACCAGAAAGATTCCAAATCTCTTCATTACTTCCTACACCTCTCTCTCTAATTTTAATAACCGGGTTTAATACGATAACCTTCTCCATCACATCTTCTTCCGCCATTACCACCTCCGTCCATCGATTTATCCTGCTATTAAAGACTCATACAATCCTGTTTATAACTGGCTTACCCGAAAGGACATTGTGAATATTCTCAACGGTAACAAGGCCCATTGCCTCCAGAGCTTCAAAAGTGTATCCTGCGGTGTGAGGAGTAGGCAAAAAGTTATGCAATTTAATTAGTGGGTTATCTCCAGGCGGTTCTTTTTCAAAGACATCACATGCCGCACCAGCTATCCTGTTTTCATGGAGAGCACTATATAGGGCTTTTTCATCGATGATCGGTCCCCTGGCAACATTTACCAGATATGCAGTCTGCTTCATAAGCCCCAAACGCTCATGGTTCAGCAAATGGTAAGTTGAATCATTCAGGGAAGTATGAATAGTAACTATATCTGAATTTCTCAGAAGCATTTCAATACCAACACTTTGAATAGAATGCTCCTGGACAAAAGCCTTGTCCAGAAAAGGATCAAAAGCTAGTATTTCCATACCAAACCCTCTACCGACAAGAGCTACTTCTCTGCCTATTTTCCCAAGACCAATCACTCCAAGGGTTTTTCCGTGAAGTTCATAGCCGATCACCTTTCCCCACTTTAAATCTTTTGCTTCTTCAATGGATTCATGTACCCTTCTACATAAACACATTATCAAAGCCCAGGTGTATTCGGTTACTGCACGAGCGTTAGTCCCAGGAGCATTGACCACTACTACCCCTCGTTCTTTCGCAGCCTCAAGATCAATGTTATCCACACCTATGCCATGTTTTGCAATGATCTTCAAATGAAGAGCCCTATCCATTACTTCTCCATCTACTGTTTCTGTTCCAACAATAAGAGCATCAGCATTTTTAATTTTTTCCATGAGGTCACGTTTTCCGGTTGCAGGATCATATTTCATACAATCAAGCTCATGACCCAGTTCTTCCAGTTTTTTAACCGGTTTTTTTGCATAAAGACCAAAGCTTACTGAAGTAGACAGTATTTTTCCCATAACCACACCCCGCAAAAAGATAAAATAAAATGATCTAATGGCTTTCTTTAATTCCTTTTTTCAACTGAATCTGAACTCATTCCTCATCTATCACATGATATTTTTTTGTTATTAGAATGCCTATCACTGCAAGAATAAGGAAAAACAAAGATATGGGTCTGGTGAAAAAGATACTTAAGTTTCCATCTGAAAGAGAGAGAGTCTGCCTGATAGCCCTTTCTCCTATTGGTTCCAGGATAAATGCGATCAATAACGGAGGAAGAGGGAAATTGTGCCGCCTGAGAAAATATCCAAGCAATCCGAATACACCCATAACTCCCACATCAAAAAAACTCGAGTTCACCCCATACGTTCCCACGCAGCATAGGATCAGAGTAATCGGGAAAAGGATGGGCTGTGGTATTTTCGTCATTAGAGAAAAGACTTTGATAGCCTGTGTACCTACTATGAAAAGAACTACTCCACTAACAAAAAGTCCTGCAAAGATTGCGTAGATAACATCCGCATGTTCTCTGAAAAGGGCCGGTCCAGGGATTAAACCATGGATCATAAGACCTCCCAGCAATACAGCTGCGGTAACATTCCCTGGTACACCCAGTGTCAATAGTGGAATCATAGTCGCGGAACAGGTAGCATTATTTGCAGACTCCGTAGCTGCAACACCCTTTATTTCACCTTTTCCGAAGGTTTCAGGATGTTTTGAAGTTCGTTTAGCTTCCGCATAACTCATGTAAGCAGCTGGAGTAGCACCCAGACCTGGAATGGCTCCTATTATCACGCCAATAATGCTTCCCCTTATGATCGTTCCAAAACTCTCTTTCAGATCCGTCCAGGAAATTCTGGCCTTGGCTGAAGGTATATATGAAATGTTTTCTCCACTGCCTATATTGGATGCCTGCATAAGAATCTCGGAAACAGCGAACATCCCTATCATTACAACTATAAGGTTGAATCCATTTGTGAGATATATGGAGCTAAAGGTCAGACGCAAAGTACCCATCATGGGGTCAAGGCCAACCATGGCTATCAGAAAACCAACAGCAGCCATAATGATCCCTTTCAAAAGCGATTCTCCAGAAACACTGGCAACAATAGTAAGAGAAAAAATGATCAGGCTTGCATACTCCGTTGGCCCGAACTTAAGAGCAAACTGGGATATCCACACCGAACAGAATATCAAAGCAAGAGTCCCAAAGATGTCTCCTATTATTGAGGCCCAGAGAGCCATAGCCATAGCTCTGCCAGCCTCTCCTTTCTGTGCCATTGGAAATCCATCTAAAAAAGTTGCTGCTGCTGCAGGGGTGCCCGGCGTGTTTATTAAAATGGCGGGAATAGAACCACCATAGGTCCCTCCTTTATAGGCTCCCAATAACATTGAAAAAGCAGTAATTGGAGAAAGCGTATAGGTAAGAGGGATTACCAGAGCTATACCCATGGTAGCAGTTAAGCCAGGCAAAGCTCCTAATCCAGTACCAAAAATCACACCAACAAATATAGCTGCTATATTTTGAAAAGTCATTATGGCACCAAAACCATGTACCAGATCTATTAACACTATTTTTTCGCCTCCCTGTTTCTATGTCTTTTATTTCTAAGGAAAACGCCAAACTCCTCTAATGAAGAACTATCTTCAACGCATGTTCAAAGAAATAGAAGACAAAGGCAGAAACACCAACCGAAATAGATATATTCAGTAAATATCTCTTCTCTCCGAAAAACCGTATTAAGGGGATTAAAGTTGCAATTGATGCCACAAGAAAACCCAATTTTTCAAAGATAAAAATAAACATAAACAGTGCCCCAACCGCCACCAGGACTTTCAAATCCCGTCTGTCCACTAAGGAAAAATGAAACTTAAGTTCTTTATTGCTTTTTTTCAACTTTTTGAAATTTGACAGTATTAGAAAAAAGCTGCAAACACCTATTGCAATCGTTGTAGCTTGAGGGAAAAATCTGGGTGAAAGACCAGACTCTCCCATCTGATACACTTGAGATGGAATTACCAGGAAATAGACTACAACTGCCAGTAAAAGCAACAATATCCCTACTGTTATGTTGTTCCACTCTTCCTTCATAGAAAACCTCCGTCAAGAAAATGTGGCTGAATTTATTTAAGATCCAGAAACCTGAAGTTCATCGTACAATTTTTGAAATTCCTCATTTGTTACATATGTGCCTTTTTCTATGCTGTATTCTTTGACCATTTTCAGCAGCTCGGGTATTTTCTCTTCTACCAGTGAAAGCCCTAATTCGTTGAGTTTGATAGCAATAGTATCCTTTCCACTTTTCTTACCAAGGACTATCCGGGGCTCTCTGTTTAAAAAGGAGGGTTTTACCGGGAAAATTGTTGTTGGAAAGGTATTGAAGAGTTTCGCACCCAGACCTATTTCTCTGGCAAAAGCCACATCACCAGTAAAAGGCTTGTTTATTGGAATAGGCACCTTGGAAAGTTCACTTATCCTCTGACAGGTCGAATAGAGTTTGGAAAAATCTATTTTAAGATCCAGTCCAAGGAGCGTCTGCATTGCCACCATGATCTGTTCCAGAGGCGCATTACCAGTCCTTTCTCCCAAGCCCGTCATGCAGCCATGAACAACCTCGGCTCCAGCCTCAACAGCCGCCAGAGAAGTAGCGACACCCATCCCGTAATCATTATGGGTATGGATCTCTACTGGAACATTTACCCAGGATTTAACTTTTTTGACCATATAGTAAATTGCCTGCGGAAGTGCCATTCCTATGGTATCGATTATAGCTACAGAATCGGGCTTGGCTTGTTCACATACATCCTTATAAAGACTTTCCAGGAAGACAGGCTCAGCCCTGGTTGTATCATAGGGGAAGAAAGTTACATAAAATCCCTTCTGTTTGGCATATTTAATTCCATCGATAGCCCTCTTTTTAACATCATCATATGTCCAGGTCGGGAACTGGTTCTTAATTCTTGGATAACCGCTTGGAACCTCTATGATTAAGCCATCTGCCTTCGTTTCAACTGCTTTTTCGATATCGGCGGGATGCGCTCTGCAGAAAAGCATTATTTTTGCTTTTAGATTAAGAGCAACAATATCTTTTATCGCCTGGAAATCTTCATCTGAAACAGTAGGCATACCCGCTTCAATACGATCTACTCCAAGCTCATCCAACATCTTTGCTATCTCTACCTTATCTTCTTTCCTGAACACAACACCAGGACATTGTTCTCCGTCTCTCAATGTAGCGTCGTGGAAAGATATTTTGTCAGAAAAGTCAAACTCATCTCTGACAAAATCCACCCAGTTATATTGACTTCCCCACCAGTTTTCTGTAATCCAAGGATGATTCTCAGCAGCCATAATATCCCTCCTGATAAAACTCATAATCTAAAACCTGATAATCAGAATCATTAATAAATACATTACTGTTTGTTTATACGTATTTATTTACGTATTTATTTACGTATCCAATTTGAAAGGATATAATCATTCCGTTAGATTGTCAATGAGAAATATCGGGTGTAGTGAAAATTTGATCTGTAACCACTGGAGGAAAACTGCATGGGAAAAATAAAAGCCACAGATGTAGCTTTACAGGAAATTGCTAAATTAATTATTAGCCACAAATACAAACCAGGGGACAGGATCCTGGAAACCAGCCTTGCACAGGAATTAAACCTAAGCAGGACCCCCATAAGGGATGCTTTGGGCCAACTCCTTTCAGCAGGCTTTCTTGAAAAACCTGATGGTCAAAAAGGATACATAATTCCCTCCCTCTCCCCGGAAGACATGAAATTCGTATTCCAGACCAGATCTTTGATGGAAGGAGAAGCTGCTAAAATGGCGGCCAGGCAAGCAACAACAAAGGAAATAGAAGTTCTTCTTAAGATGAATGAGTCGGAAATGAAGGCATTTTACGACAACGAAAAAGAAAAATATGCTAATTACAACGAAATTTTTCATCTCACTATCGCCAAAATGACAAAGAATCCATACCTTTACAGACTTATCAAGCAGGTGTTTTGGAGATCGAGACTATATATCTTTTTTTTCGCAGGATTTTACACCCTCGATCAAAGTTTAATAGACTTCCGTTCTGAACATCAAAGACTTAGCCATATTGAACATGCGAAACTGATAAAAGCAATATCAGAACACAAAGAAGCAGAAGCAGAGCAGCTAATGAAAGAACATATCTCTAATACCTTTAGCCATCTGCTAAATCCTCAATCTACTATACTTGATATAAACAATACACTAGATAAATTATAAAAAGAGAGAAGATAAAAATGGTGGATATTCCGAAATATCTGGAGGAAATTTTTTCTAATCTACATTCTATGCCTGAACTGGCCTTTGAAGAAACCCGTACATCTGCTTTTATTTCTTCAGAACTTGAGAAAAATGGTTTTACGGTAAAATCTCATGTTGCAGGTACAGGAATACTGGCCTGTCTTGAGAGCGCAAATCCAGGACCTGCTTTTGCTATAAGGGCAGATATTGATGCCTTGAGTTTTCACGATGGCTATCGCAGCTTTAATTTTCACGGTTGTGGGCACGATGCAAATGCAGCTATGGTACTAGGGCTTTCCAAACTTGTTTCAGTAAACAGGATTACTAACGGCAGGCTATATCTTCTTTTCCAACCGGCAGAAGAAAGCCTCAAGGGGGCTCTTGCTGTAATCAATTCAGGAGCCTTACCCCATATAGACGAAATGGTTGGAATACATCTTCGCCCCATTGAAGAGGCTCCGTTGGGTATGGCCACCCCTGAGTTGTTACACGGTGCAAGCTCCAAGGTCTTTGTCCATATCAAAGGCAAATCTACTCACGGAGCAAGACCTCATCTGGGTATAAACACTATAGATTCTGGTGTAACAGCTATCAACGCTATGCGGACGCTTTTTTTCAACCCAGTTATACCTCATACCATGATAGTAACCGACTTTCATGGAGGCAATGGAGTTTACAACCTTGTCCCATCCCACTCGCAGTTTACTGTGGATCTTCGAAGCGGAACAAATGAATTGATGGCAACTATGAAAGAACAGGTACAGAAAGTCCTTACCCGGAGTATAAGTATTAACGGCGGCGTACCTGATATATCCTTTGATGAAGGCTCTCCTGCTGCAGAATATGACCCGGACACTGTGGAAGTTGTAAAACATGCTATTACCAGGGTTCTTGGAAAAGCACAAAATACCATAACCACACCAGGTAGTGAGGATTTTCATTATTATTCTACCCTCGCCGGGATCAAGACTGCGTATATCGGTCTTGGGGCAAATTTAAAACCAGGATTGCATTCGAATGAATTGTCTTTTGATCATGAGGCCTTAGTCCATGGAGTAAGGGTATTGGAGGCCGTAGTTGAGGCCAGATTGGGCTGTAAATATTCATAACGCTATCTTTTTTCAATAAAGAATCTGGACCGCCTTTCTTAGAAAAAAATAAGGGACTGCCTTCAATGGCAATCCCTTATTTTTGTTGGAATCAGTAAAGAAGCAGGTTCGGCAAAAAGGTGATCAGCCCTGGTATATAGGTAATGAGGAATAGATCGAAGATAAGCACCGCCAGAAATGGCAGGGCCTCTTTCGCTATTCTTTCTATGGGTATCTTCGAGATGTTGGATACCACAAACAGGTTCATTCCCACTGGAGGAGTAACCTGCCCTATGGCAAGGTTGGTTATCATTACAACACCGAAGAAAACAGGATCAATACCAAGAGATACCACCAGGGGATGCAGGATCGGTGTCAGCAGGGTTATGGCTGCCACATTATCAAGGAATGTTCCTGCAACAAGGAGTCCGATGTTGATGAGAAGGAGGATCACCTTCGGGTTCGTTGATACTGATGTAACCATTCTGATCAGGTGTTGGGGGATCTGCTGTGTCGCAAGAAGCCAGGCAAAAATGGAAGCCGTCGAGATCAGGAACATTATGACCGCAGCACTGAGAGCCGAACCGTAACAGGCTTTGAAAAGTTTTTTCAGAGACATATCCCTGTATATGAAGACACCGACAAAGAGTCCGTAGAATACTGCCACACCTGCTGCTTCGGTTGGAGTAAAAATTCCGGAATAGATCCCTCCCAGGATTATGAAGGGTGAGAGAAGGGCAAATATACTGTCCCTGAATATTTTTCCTTTTGAAACATGTTCCTTTTCCAGATCAAGGGCTTTATAGCCCCTCTTCTTTGAAATGAAGTACTCCACGCACATGAGGCTCAACCCTATCAGCACGCCTGGCACTATTCCGGCAATAAAGAGCCGTAATATGGAAACATCTGCTATCAGTGCATAAAGGATCATGGTACCGCTTGGAGGTATCAGTAGTCCTAACAGGCCTGAACAGGCAATTACAGCCGCGGAGAAATCTTCCTTATACCCCGCCTCTTTCATATAAGGGATCATTATTGATCCTATGGCTGCAGTTGTTGCAGCAGAAGAACCTGATATGGCACCAAAGAACATGGCAGCCAGGGTTGACACTATGGCTAATCCGCCAGCAAGCTTACCCACAAAGGCATTAGCAAATTGAACAAGCTTTCTTGAAACTCCGCCTTCTGTCATAACGTTTCCAGCCAGGATAAAGAAAACCAGGGCAAGGATGGGGAATTTGTTGATCCCCCCCACCATTCTCTGGGCTACTATAAAAGTGGGAATGCTTGTTTTAAAGGCTATACCCAGTAAAGATGCTCCTCCAAGTGATACGGCTATCGGAACGGAAAAGAGCAGCAGAACTACAAAGATTATGAAAAGAAAAGCTGTCATGATCCAAAGCTCCCCCTTTCTGTTGAGGGGATGAGTTCGGCATAGATAAGAAAAACGTAGTTCAGTGTCATGAGAGAACATCCAACAAGAAGGCTTAAGTAAAAATATCCCACGGGCACGGGAAAGGATCCCGTGGTTTTATTCATGGTTTTACCCATGAGTTCGTAGGCCTGGGTTGCTACAAGTGATACAAGCAGACCGCTTGCAAGATAGGAAAAGATCCTGAAGAATTTCCTTGCGGAAACAGTAAAGTGTTCCACTACAAAATCAACTTTGATGTGAGCCTTTTCTTTGACGGCAACAGCAGCTCCCAGAAAAACAAGCCAGATATTCAGATACTGAAGAAGTTCCTGGGACCAGGAAAGGGGCATGAAAACCAGGAACATGGAAACTATCTGTAACAGCAGGATAAGGGACATGGATAGGATAATGCCTATCATGAAAATACGAGTTATCCTGTTAAGCAGATCAAGAACCCTCTGAAACAACATTGCACAACCTCCGTATGAGTAAGGTGCAGCCTGAAAAACAGGCTACACCTTCGCGATCAGTTCTGGATAGGTTAAAGAGACTGGATCAGTTCAACCAGTTTTTTCCACTCTTCCCCACGTTCGGTATTATATTTATCGTAAAGAGAAGACATGGCTTCCTGGAAGGCGGCCATATCCACTTCATTAACGGCCATACCCTTTTCCCTGAGAGCTTCGATCTGTGATTCTTCCTGATCTGCAACAGCCTGTCTGTCAGAAAGGGCCACCTCTGTTGCTGCATCAAGGAGTATCTTCTGGTTCTCTGCTGACAGGGAATCGAATTTATCGCTGTTCATGACAAGGGTCTCAAAAGCATGCTGATGGTGAGATATAGAAAGGTATTTCTGGACTTCATAGTACTTGGCGCTCAGGATCCTGCCAGTCGGGTTTTCCTGCCCATCCACTGTACCAAGCTGAAGAGCAGTATAAAGTTCACTTATGGCTATGGGAGTCGGGTTCACCTTCAGAACCTTGAATGTATCTACTGCGATCTGTGCTTTGCCGACCCTTATTTTCATTCCAGCCATATCTTCAGGTTTTACGATGGGTTTTTTATTATTAGTGAGTACTCTGAAACCATTTTCCCACCAGCCAAGCATTACTCCGCCATTATCCCTGAGTTTGTTTCCAAGAATAGTAGCTGCTTCGCTCTTTTCAAACCTGGCGATATGATCGTAATCCCTGAAAATATAGGGCATATACAGGGCCTGAAACTCAGGGATCATATTCCCGAGTATAGGTCCGGCTGTAAGGACTATATCCTGGGTACCCAGAAGAACTGATTCAGTCATGTCAGCAATGGAACCGAGCTGGCTTGCAGGGAAGATATTTATCTCAACCTCGCCATTGGTCCTTTCCTTTACAAGCTGAACAAACTTCTCACTTGCGATGTGATAATGATGACTGGTTGAACCAGTGTGCCCGAGATTGAGGGAAACCTTGTCAGCTCCGATGGCAGCACCTGCAGATACCAGGCAGAACGCTAAAACCGTTAAAATAACTATCGCTCTCTTCATAATAATCATACCTCCTCGTTAATTGACAAATTTTGTCCTAATAAAAAGTCTTTTCCTTCTTACGTATCTCCTCAGCGCCGATGAATCTGAAGAACTCTTCAAAAGAAACCAGATTCGACATGTAACCTGCAGTGGTGCCAGTATTTTTAAGAACTTCCATGCACTCCAGGGAAGCCTTTGTTACAGCATAGGTAAGGGTACATGGATATACCACAGCATTGTAGCCGATCTCTTCGAGCTCCTTATTGGTAAGAAGGGGACTTTTCCCACCTTCTATCATGTTGGCAAGGGTTGGTTTTGAGATCCCGGCGTTAACCCTTTTCATGTCTTCCACGGTGCAGACAGCTTCAATGAATATAAGATCCGCGCCTGCTTCTGCATACAGGTTTCCTCTCCTGATAGCCTCATCTATGCCATGTACTGCCAGGGCATCTGTCCTCGCCATAAGGACAAGATCCTCGTCTTCCCTTGCGTATACAGCAGCCCGGATCTTGGCAACCATCTCTTCTGCCGGTATCACATTCTTGCCTTCCATATGTCCACAGCGTTTTGGAAAAACCTGATCCTCTATGAACAGACCGGCAACACCTGCTTTTTCATATTCCCTGACCGTGCGCATAACGTTATTAACATCTCCGTAACCCGTATCTCCGTCAGCAAAAACAGGTATGTCGACCGCCTCGACCATATTTCGATACTGATCTGCCATTTCCTTCATACCAAGAAGTCCGATATCGGGTTTCCCCAGAAGACTGGCAGCCAGACTGTACCCGCCACATGTAACTGCCTTGAAACCTGTTTTCTCGATAACCCTTGCCGTTAAAGCATCATGTGCACCTGGTAAAACAAGTATTTCAGGATCGTTAATGAGTTTTCTGAATAATGTCGTTTTTTTCAATAGAACCTGGCCCCCTTTTTATATTTCTTGAAATATCAGGCTTGAATTATTCCAATATATGGAATAATATATTATTATGTGGAATATATTTTCAATATAAACCATGGTTGTTTTATGTCAAGTATTTTCAGACAACTTGTTTTCACTAATCATTAATAATTTATGCCAGGAGGAAGGATCCTTGAACGAAAAGGTTATCAAGAATATAGAGGGAACCAGAACCATCTCAAAAGCCATAGCGGTTCTTAAATGCTTTTCAATAACAGCACCTACCCTTAGCCAGGCAGAGATAGCAAGAAAACTGGGTCTTCCGGTGCCAACCACATCGAGAATTCTCAAGGTTCTCCATGAAGAGGGGATTATCGACCGGGATCCCAAGACAAAAAGATTCCGGTTAGGACACCTGATCTCTACTCTGGGTGTTATCTCTCAAGAAACGGCTCCACTGAAACAGATATCCCTGCCTGTTATGGAAGGGATAAGGGAACTGTTCAATGAAACGGTTATTTTAATGATCCGTGATGGTAATTACAGGATATGTTACGAAACCCTGGAAAGTCACCTTCCCCTGAAGATATCCGTAAAGAAGGGTACAAAAACCATAATCTGGGCAGGTGCTTCAAGTAAGATCTTTCTTGCATATATGGCAGAAAAAGAAAGGGATCGGATCCTGGAAGAGGTAAAACCGATTACCCCACATACCATAACGGACAGGGAACAGATGATCAAAGAAATAGACAAGGTGCGGCAATGGGGTTGTGCCCTGAGTCAGTCTGAAAGAAAAGAGGGATTTTACTCCGTGGCAGCACCGATCTTCAATGCCTATGGCAACCTGGCAGCCAGTCTGACCCTTGTCGCTCCTTCTATCCGGGTAACAGACCTCTCGCTGGATGAAATGATCACTGAGATAAAAAGAGGCGCCTCAGAGATCTCGGCAGGCCTGGGCTTCAAAAATATCAAGATCTAGAAATGGACTACTCATTGCTGAAGTAAATACGCTTATGCAGGGAAGGTATTTCCTCGCCTGAAAACCCTTTTACTGATCTGAGACTACAAGATTATATTTCAAAACCTGTTCCCATTCGGATCAAATGTTTTTATCTGAGGGTTTTCAGGGCAGCTTTTTCCTGGGGGATGCGGACAAAAACAAGCAACAGAATGTTTGCCATTGAAATGACTACAGCAGTAATCACAGCCTCAAAAATAAGGGGTACAGTAAGAAGAATGAGAGAAACCGCAAAATATATTGGATGGGAGAACCACTTGTAGGGACCTTTTCTTACCGGGCTGGCCCCGGGTAGGACCACTATTCTCGTATTCCACAGGGAACCCAGCAGATACATGCACCAATATCTCAGGGCATCAGCAGAAATGAAAATACCCAGCCAGAAGAACCACCATGGGTTAAGTTTGAACCCTCTCAAGATTGCCTCGAGGGGCCAGCAAAAAAACCATGCTCCATGAAGAATAAACAAAAGAGGATAATGAGATGCTCCCCACTCACTTCCACCCTGCTGAATAATTTTTTTTCTGTTTCTTTCGGCTCTTTTCAGTTCTAATAGCCTTTCAATGAGCAGGAAAAGGAGTAATCCTGCCAAAAATAACTTCACCATTTATAAAGCAGTTCTTCCGCAGAAAAACCTGGACCAAGAGCCATCATTGCTCCATAGTCACCACTAGCTTCATTATTCTCAAGAAAATCTTCCAGCACGAAGAGCACAGAAGGACTGGACATGTTGCCATAATCTCCGAGAACTTTATATGCGGAAGAGAGTTTATCACCTTCAATTTCAAGTCCCTTCTCATAGGCTTCGAGAACTCTGGGTCCACCAGGGTGAGTCACAAAATGTTTAACTTGACCACGGTTGATCCCGAAGGAACTGCAGAACTCGTCCATAATTCCGCTTATGCGGTTAAGGACAAAGCTGGGGATCTCCTTTGAAAAAATCACTTTAAGCCCTGAGTCAAGGATTTCCCAACCCATCATGTAATCGGTATTGTCGAAGAGACGGCTATGTGATCCTCTTACCTCCATCCCTTTTTCTCCTCGCCCCACCACCACTGCCGCTGCGCCATCTGCAAAAAGACTTGTTCCCACAAGATTGGCAAGGCTTTTGTCTTCCATCTGAAAACTTATACTGCAGACTTCTACCGAAACCAGGAGAACAGCCGCACTATTCCTTGCCTGAACCATCTCGGCTGCCCTGGCAAGTCCCGATACTCCGCCAGCACAGCCGATCCCCCAGATGGGCATTCGGGCAGCGTTCCTTGAAATATCAAGTTCCTGCATAAGATATGAGTCTATGGAAGGCGTGGCGATCCCCGTGGATGAGACGAAAACTACTCCATCTATATCAGCTGGATCCACTCCAGCCTTGCTGATAGCTTTCTTTGAAGCCTTCACAGCCAGTTCAAAGGCTGTTTTCTGAAAAATATCATTTTTTTCGGCAAAGGTATGGGATTTCAAATACCATTCCACTTCCCGAACAAAATACCTGGTCCTGATAAGGGTATTGTCAAAGACCGGCAGAAATCTAGCCAGGTTCTGAAGATGACCGTTAAAGAAATCCCCTGCCAATTCTTTGACCCTATCCTGTTCAAACCTGTTCTCGGGAACAGCTGTACCTATACCTAGAACTCTCGGAAAAGGGGATTTCATGGGATTCACTCCTCTACTAGCATTATTAAACTCATTTTTATATATTATCATACTAATTAGATAAATTGCAGGCTGAAATCCAAAAGATGGATGAAGATTTGAACCTGGCATATTCAGAACTTAAGTCACCTTTGTGAATATATCTTAGACAAGGAAATCGTCACTTCAAGACCTGACCCTATTAATTCAGATACTGTGCATTAACAGGGGCTAACCTTCCCTTATCCGAATCTGCCCAGGCTATAGCGTTAACCAACACTAAAACAAGCGCTAAAAAGCCAAAAACAACCTTAATTTTGCTACGGGGGATCATTGAAGGGACAGGGGGTAAGGTCCTTACCTTTTAAGAATAAGAAAGGCGAGGGGGATTTCCCTCGCCTTTCTTAAATTACAGATTTTCAGAGATTTCAATAAGCTCTTATTTTTCTACTCCCACGAAAGCTCCCTAATTGAAAAGCAGGTCCGGAAGCCAGGTAATGATCTGCGGGAAAATGATGCACAAGGTCAGGCAAACCAACTGGGTTATAACAAAGGGCACTATGGAAGCGTAAATATCGTTCATGGTCACTTCCTTGGGCGCAATTCCCTTCATCATGAACAACATAGTTCCGAATGGCGGCGTCAGGTAACCTGTCTGCGTATTTACAGCGTAAAGAACACCCAGCCACAGGGGATCAAAACCGTAGATCGGCAGAAGTGGAAGGAGGATGGGAAGGGTTATCATCAAGATGCTCCAGGCGTCGATGACAAGACCAAGGAGGAACCAGACCACCTGTATGCCTATGAGCATTGCCCACCAGCCTACCTGATATTTTTCAACCAGACTGATAACCATCCTCGATGCTCCGAGACCCATGTATACGGCCGCAAATGCCTGGGCGGCAAAGAGGATCCACATCATGAAACCCTGCACTTGTATGGTAGTGTAGGCTGCGCTTTTGATCAGTTCCCAGTTCAAACGTTTATGGATGGCACTACACACAAAAGCGCCAAAAGCTCCTACGGCAGCTGCCTCTGTGGGGGTAGCGATCCCTGTGTAGATCGAGCCCAGAACGGCAAATATCAAAAGAAGGGGAAGGATTACCCCTTTAAGGGAAGCGAACTTGGCCCCCCAGTCAGACCTTTCTTCAACGGGAATAGGCGGTCCTAATTCCGGGTTCAGGTAGCATCTGATCAATATGTAACCGATGATCAGGGAAGAACAGAGCAGTCCGGCACCCATTCCTCCGGCAAAGAGTTCGCCTACGGATACCTGGGCGATGGTTCCATAAAGCACCAGTGCGATACTGGGAGGAACAAGGGGACCCAGAACACCTCCAGCAAGAATACAGCCAGTGGCAAGTCTCTTGTCATATCCCCTCTTGATCATCGCAGGGAGAGCCATGATACCCATGACCACCACTCCGGTAGATGCTATGCCGGACATGGCAGCTATCAGGGTACAGGCAAAAACAGTACCAACTGCCAATCCACCCTTGACGCCCCCCGACCAGCGGTACATCATCTCGAAGAGGTCCTCCGCTACACCTGATTTTTCCAAAACTACCGCCATCAGCACGAAAAGAGGAGCGGCCACCAGAGTAGTGGTGGACATCATGGAATAAGTTCTGGCAACTATGATAAAGAGAGACTCGGGACCCCAGAAGATAAAGGTAAAAACAGTAGCCAGCCCTCCCAGCACAAAAGCAACGGGAAGTCCTGAGGCCAAAAGAATGAACATGCTGCCAAAAAGAAGAATTGAAATAATGCTTATATCCATAATGTCACCTCAGTTTCCAGTAGTGGATTCGGTGTCCACTACAGTAACAAGCTCATTTCCGGTCACAGCCAAAACAACATCTTTGATGGTCTTTGTCATTCCCTGGAGCAGCATGAATAAAGCTGCGAAGGGTATGGTGAGCTTGGAAGGCCAGACATAAGGACCCCAGGTACTGTCTGAGAATTCATTCACTGAAAGACTTTCCAATGCCCAGGGTACGCTTTTCAAGAGCAATGCCCCAACAAAAACATAGAACATTGTCCAGCTGACAAGGTCAATAATTGCTCTTGTGCGTTTGGAAAACCGTATATAGAATACCTCAACATTTACGAAGGCACCATGTTGCAGGGCATAGGCTCCTCCCAGTACAAAGTGTGCTCCATAAAGCATGCAGGAAGTCTCATGAGCCCAGATGGTCGGCTTGTTAAAGACATACCTCATTGTCACCTCGTACACCAGTACGAGCATTATCGGATAAATGAGAAGGCCAACGATCTTTCCCATCCTATCGTTCATTTTGTCAACAGATCTTATAAAACCAGTTAAAAAGTTCAATCGTTTCACCTCATTGGAAACTTAAGTTGTTTCAAAGTTGTTTCAAAAGCTGATAAAGAGGAACCCCCTCCCCTGGGAAGGGGAGGAGGTTCCCTTATTGATCATTCCTTTAATCTATGTATCCGTAATCCCTCATGAACTGCTTGATGATCTCGATGGCCTTGACAACTCTTTCATCCTTCGGTCCCTGCTCAGCAGCGATCTTGTCCAGATAGGGAAGGGAGAACTCTTTGGCTATCCTTTCCACGTCCTCATCGCTGAATTCGATATAAGTGGTTCCCCACTCTTTGAAGGACTTGTTGAACATCTCCTTTTCCTGCATGGTCACAGCGTCCATATAATCCGTGTTAAAAGCATTGGCCGCTGTCTCAACGATGGCCTGGAGATCTTCAGGAAGGGCATCAAAGGCTTTCTTGGAGGCCCAGAGTTCCATTCCCTGAGGTACCTGCATTGCCGGACCGATAAAATATGGGCAAACCTCATAAAGTTTGAGGTCCCGATACAGCCACCAGGCGGTACCGCTTCCATCAAGGGTACCCGTGGCGATAGCCATATAGGTCTCCGGGTGGGGAAGCATGACCGGAGCAGCTCCGAAATGTTCCATGGTGTCCGACATGGACCCGAAGAACCTCACTTTGAATCCTTTCAGATCCTCCAGTGAGTTAATCGGTTTTTTGCTCCAGAAATAGGTGTTACCCACGCTATGGCTGCCAAGGAACTTGATGCCTCGCTCTTCCAGGGCCTCTCCTACCAGTTTATCAACTCCCCTATGATGGAACAGTTCGTTGAATTCATCATTGGTTCGGGTAACGAAGGGGGGCATATTCGGTGCCGATACCCAACCCATGGGGATAGCCCCTCTGAAGAACAATGAACTGGTGTTGGCTATCTGGATCATGTTCGCCTGGAGGGCTTTATCTACTTCCGAATAATTTACCAGTTCCCCGGCATAATGCAGACTTATTTTCAGCCTGCCGCCTGACATCTGGTCTACCCTTTCAATAAAGGGTTTGATGGCGGATTCAACTGCAAGGGAGCCAGGTGTATGATGGCTCTGGAATTTCCACTTGAAAACCTTGTCATCCTTAGCCATGGCAGGTGATGTGCAGCCAGCGACCAGAATACCCAAAGTCACTGCAAATACTATTCCCAATACGAACAAACTTCTGTGTTTCATCGAAACACCTCCTTCAAAAAGTAAAAGAACTGTGCAAAAACCCGTTTTCCGCGCTAACTCCCCCATTGTTATGGGGAAAAACTTTTATTTTGTTATGATAATTTCATACACATGAACATTAACAAAGGTAACATTAAAATGGAAAACCGAATTGCTTTGCGTGAGACCATAAAATCGGGAGGATCTTCATACTCGACATGGTTATTGTATCCATTTAAGATACTAGTTTTTTAAGTTCGAATGTGTGCCTAGAATTGTAGACTGCTGTTTCTTTATAGTCAAGTAAAATCTTGTTTCATTCTGTGAAACCGCATAAAGTCATTTTTAAAAAATATTGTGAAACTATCGATCTTCACAAGAAAGATACAATCGAAAGAGCAGTTTCGGGAAAAGGTATTTTTCATATAGTTAAAAATTTAAGACTTGAAATAATTGATATTTCACTACTGGGCAAAATGATATAATTCAGAACCTGTAGCCAATTGTATGAACGAATTCTGATCAAGAAATTCGTTGTAGAAGATAAATTCTGGGAGATCTTTCTGTGCAAAGACAAGAAATAGTTGTCTGTAAGGATATGGATAACACTCAACGGGCTGGCCTAATTATATTTTACCTTGTTTACTTGACAAGACATTCATACAGCAAAGTAGACGTCGCCTAATCATCAAAATAAATTCTTAGGCGTCCATTCTATTAACTTCACTCCCTGTTTCAAGATGAGATACTAATACACAAGCGATGGACGGCAGCCTCCAATCATGCCGGCCAATCTTTCGCTGCTGCCTGATCCCAGGCTCTTGAACTCGTTCCAGCACACATATAGGGCCACGATGATAACTATGGCGAGAATATCTTTCTTCATGTAACCCCTTATCAGGGGATGCCTTGATTCACGTGAAATTATACGGGAAGTAGTATTGACGTTTTTGCTTTCAGGATTTTTATCAATCTTATCTTAACGTTCTAATCTGATAAATAAGAAAGGTATTTATGAAATTATAAGTCCGATAGGAAAATAAATCCAGCTTGGAACAAAAACTCAAAAAACGATCCTATGAATTACGGAAACCAGGCTTAGGAACTCAAATAAGATCCAGCCAAATGAACTCCGGTTGACAAGCCCA
Organism: Acetomicrobium hydrogeniformans; assembly: GCA_016841745.1. Taxonomy (GTDB): domain Bacteria; phylum Synergistota; class Synergistia; order Synergistales; family JAFGMB01; genus JAENYO01. The sequence goes on along the minus strand of JAENYO010000002.1, from coordinate 27,763 downwards.
CTGGAAGCAAGATATAATTTCCGCCAATAACTTATCAACAGGAGCGTGCGATCATGAGTAAAGCTTTCACAACCCGGAGTTGGTGGTGGCAGATCTTCTAAGTCTGCCGCCAAGAGCCTGATCGATCGCAAGTATAATAGATTAGCGTGAGGCCTTGGAGGCGGATCCCATTGGGATTCACTTCAAGGCCTTTCGTGTATTTTTTTCTCGGGGAGAGGCCTGGTTTGGCCCCTCCCCTTTTTTATATCCTGCCCCAGGGTACGGAGATATTCAGGAGGTTTTCCATGATGAGACCGGTAGCGATAATGACAAAACAGAGAATGACGGACCTGGACGCATTCATTACCCAGGCGAACCAGTATGACCTCATTCCCCTGGTTCTGGAAATGAATATGGGAGAAGAGACACCCCTTTCCATCTATCGAACACTCAGCACAGGAAAGACCAATTCTTTCCTCCTTGAGAGCAGCCATCGGAAAAGGAAAGAGGGCCGCTATTCCTTCATCGGAGTGGACCCCGAAAGGATCTTCCGGGTAACTGGAGAAGGCTGTGCCGTTCTCAATGAAAATGGTGATCCAGCCTGCTTTTATCCTTTACCGGGAGGAACCAGGGATGCCATCAATGACTACCTGTCCTGCCGGCGCCCCCCAGTGACAGATGACCTTCCTCCTTTTGCTGGAGGAGTGGCAGGCTACTTCGGTTACGGCATGGTGGAGAAATGGGAGGACCTGTTCCATGGAACGGAAAGAAAATTGAATCCCTCCAGGCATGATGCAGCCCTGCTTATGGGGTTTGTTACTGTTGTGGCTCTCGACCATGAGACCGAGCAGATTCTCCTGGTACACAACATCCGGATTTCCGAAGGAACAGATCAGAATACTCTCAAAACCCTTTACCGGGATGGAGCACGAGTCCTTGAAAATATCGCTGATCGAATCGAAGAGGGAGCTACAGAAAACCCTTCCAGCAAAACCTTCTTCCTGGGAAATATCCAGGCTAACATACCCAAAAGTGACTTCCTCGAAATGGTAAGAAAGGGAAGGGAGCACATCATGGCTGGCGATATATGTCAGGTCGTTCTGTCACAGCGTTTTACAACCGAGACCAACCTTCCGTCCCTCGAAATATACAGGTCCCTTAAAGAGATCAACCCCTCCCCATACCTCTTCTACCTCAACCTTCCTGGACTTGAACTCATCGGCTCCTCGCCAGAAGTTCTGGTCAGGGTGGAGGGTGAACATATTACCACCCGTCCGCTGGCTGGAACCCGCCGTCGGGGAAATTCTGAGATCGAGGACCGTATTTTGGCCAAAGAACTCCTGTCCGATGAAAAGGAGCGAGCTGAACATCTTATGCTTATAGACCTTTCCCGTAACGATTTAGGCAGGGTATGCCGAACGGGAACTGTCGCCGTAACGGAATTGATGGGGTTGGAATACTATTCACAGGTGATGCACATCGTATCCCAGGTGGAGGGGGAGAAACGTGAGGAATTCAGTTCCCTGGATGTGCTTGAGTCTGCTTTTCCCGCGGGCACAGTTTCAGGGGCTCCCAAGATCCGGGCTATGGAGATCATCGAGGAACTTGAGCCTTATCCAAGAGGCCCTTATGCAGGGGCTGTAGGCTATATGGGCTTCGATGGAGATCTGGATACATGTATCGTCATCCGGACCCTGGTCCGGGAAGGTAATACCGTCAGTGTCCAGGCAGGCGCAGGCATCGTCTACGATTCAGTTCCTGAAAAAGAGTATGAGGAGACCCGCAATAAAGCCAGGGCCCTTTTACGGGCCCTGGAAAAGACCCTTGAAAGGAGAAATGCCCGATGATTCTCATGATCGACAACTATGATTCTTTCACCTACAACCTCGTCCAGTATCTTTCCGAACTGGACGAGGTCATAACGATACGTAACGACCAGGCCACCCTGACGGAGATAAGAGCTATGGAACCAAGCCATATCGTCATCTCGCCAGGCCCGGGAACACCATCCGAAGCAGGCATATCGAAAGAAGTGATCCTGGCCTTCAGGGAATGTGTACCTATCCTGGGAGTATGCCTGGGCCACCAGAGTATCGCCGAGGTCCTGGGTGGAAAGATTATCCGCGCAGCAGAACCATTCCATGGAAAGGTATCTGAAATCAATCACGAGAGTAAGGGGATTCTTAAAGGCCTTCCCGCGCCTTTCCGGGCCACAAGGTACCACTCTCTGGTAGCAGAGGAATCATCCCTTCCGGAGGTATTAGAGGTTACCGCCCGAACGGAGGATGGGACGATCATGGCCATGGAACACCGCAGCCTTCCTCTTTACGGGGTACAGTTTCATCCCGAATCCATCCTTACGGAGTCAGGTATGGAACTTCTGAGAAATTTTTACATGCAGAAGATCGCATGATTTTTGAGTCAGAGAGGAGCTGAAACGAACATGCTCAGGGAATATCTGGAAAAGATTCTTATGCGCACCGACCTTACGGCCCATGAGATGAATCGGGCTATGGAAGTAATAATGGAGGGAAAGGTTTCAGATGCCCAGATGGCGTCATTTCTGACAGGCCTCAGGGCCAAAGGCGAAACCGTGGTGGAAATCGCCGCGGCCGCCCGGGTGATGCGGGAAAAAGCCCTGCCAGTAAAGATAGCACATGGCCCTCTCCTGGAAATCGTCGGAACTGGGGGTGACGGCACGGGGACTTTCAACATTTCAACAGCGACTGCTCTTGTTGTTGCTGCAGCCGGACTGAAAGTGGCCAAACACGGGAATCGCTCGGTATCCAGCCAGTGCGGCAGTGCTGATGTACTGGAGTCGCTGGGTATTCCCCTCCTTTCAAACCCTGTCCATGTGGCTGAAAGTGTTGAAAGGACAGGGTTCGGATTCATCTTCGCTCCTTATTTTCATAAAGCCATGAGAAATGTTGCACCCGTGCGAAAAGCCCTGGGCCTGCGGACCATATTCAACATACTGGGCCCCCTGACAAATCCCGCACGTCCGGATCATCAGCTTATGGGAGTATTCTCTCCCGAACTTGTCCGGCCTATGGCAGAGGTTCTGGGAAAGCTGGGCCTTAAACGTGCACTTGTGGTCCATGGACATGGGGGAATGGACGAACTTTCCCTGAGCGGACCCAACAGGGTAAGCTTCCTGAAAGATGGGGTTGTGAAAGATCTGGAAATTTCTCCTTACGAAGCCGGGCTTCCCCTGGCCAAAACCGGTTATGCCAGAGGAGGCACAGCGGAGGAAAACTGCCGCATCATCGAAAGGATCTTTGAGGGAGAAAAGGGACCACGCAGGAATGTGGTGGTCTTCAATGCTGCCGCATCCTTTGTAACTGCCGGAAGGGTCGATTCCCTGAAGACTGGAGCACGATTGGCCGAAGAGATAATCGATAAAGGACTTGCCGCGGCGAAAATCAGGGAAGTAGCAGCCTTCGGCCGTTCCCGGGAGGAGGGTGTCGCGTGACCCGGTACCGAATGACACGGATAAAGATCTGCGGCATGACCCGCAGGAAAGACGTGTTGAAAGCAGTTGAACTCGGGGTGGACGGGCTGGGATTTATCCTGGCAGAAAGTCCGCGCCGGGTTTCCCTTGAAGATGTGGCTAAGCTTACAGAGGGGCTTCCGCCCTTCGTCTCCGCAGTGGCAGTGTTGGTTAATCCCCCTGCCGAGAAACTGGCAGGGGTAGTCTCCAGCGGTCTTTTCACCCATATACAGTTCCACGGAAAGGAAGACCCCATGATGCTGAAGGGTCTTCCGATAAAGACCATCAAGGCCTTCGGTATAAGTTCGGAACAGGATCTTCAAGAAATACAGAATTATCAGGGGGCTGACTATTTCCTTTACGACACCCGGGTCGGGAAAAGCTCCGGGGGAACGGGAAAGAGCTTTGACTGGTCCCTGGTAAAACAGGTTGCCGGAATAAAAACTTTTATTCTAGCTGGTGGTCTGGGGCCGGATAACGTGGCCGAAGCTATTCGTATATGCAGACCTTCGGCAGTGGATCTGAACAGTTGCCTGGAATCGGAACCTGGTAAAAAAGACCCGGAACTTATGAGGCAGGCAGTGAACAAGATCCGGGAAGGAGAACTAAATATTCTAAGGATGGAGCCGAGATAGAAACAGAGGACAATCTGAAGAACCCGTAACCTCGGAAAGCATGAAAACCTGTTTTACCGCAGGTTTTCCGTCATAAATCGTGAAATAACTCAGGGCATGTCAGACTTTCAGCGCTCAGTTGAAATGCATGATGTAATACATTTCAGCCTGGCATCATGCAAGATAGCTGATCTGCATTATGGCTGAGGCCATGTTCTTGCTTATACACTTGTATTCATGGGGACAGTTGGCCTGGAACTGAAGAAATTCCTCTTCGCAGATCTCATAATCCTTTCCATTTACAGATACCAGGAGTTTACCTTTCGTAACAAATACATATTCATAGACATTTCCTTCGTGGGGTTCACCCGAAAAAACCGTTCCCGGATCAATTTCAACATAATAGGTTTCAAAGGATTTTTGGGGATCAAAGGAAATAAGTGGAAAAAGGCGGTAATGCCCGGATTCCGCAGTAAGGGGTTTCTCTCCTCGAAAAGATCTGATCTCGTTATGAATCAGAGGTTCCCTAAGCAAAGCTGTAAAGGAAACATGCAGACCATTTGCAATTTTCCAGATGATGGCTATGGTTGGACTTGATTTCCCGGTTTCGATCTGTCTCAACATGCTTTTACTTACGCCGGTAAGTTCTGAAAGCTTATCAAGGCTTAGGTTCCGCTTTTCCCGGATACTCCGAAGATTGTTTACAATTGCTTCGATTGACTATTCTATATAACGCACCTCTTAACAATATCTCAAACGCATCAATGGGCATTCTTTACGGATACAGGAAAACCTTTAACTATCTGCCAGGTATCACAACAGGTTTTTTCCTGGTCATGATGGCCTTCGCATACCTTTCCAGCACTCTTCTGTCCCATTTTGCCACAGATGAAACATATCTGCGCCGGGTCGGCAAATGCTATATTATGTACCTCACCATAGATATCCTGCATTCCAGCTATTGAACTTTCAGGGATCCTTTCATTACTTGAGAAAAGCTGAAATGCAATAAATCGTGGAGTTAATCTAAATCTAAAACAGAGACTCAGAACTACAAAGATAACACTCCAGCAAATATATGATAAATTTTATTGTCGTTTCAGGATAAGCAGGAAAGAATTAACAGTAGTAACGGCGGAACTGGTAAGTCCAAGTTGCATCCCCCCGCCTCCAACATAGAGCTGAAAAACCTATAAAGAAAAACCCCCTCCACTGGTATGAGAAGGGGGGTTTTTCATTGATCTTTACTTTAATCTACGTATCCGTAGTCCTTCATGAACTGCTTGATGATCTCAACGGCCTTGACAACTCTTTCATCCTTCGATCCCTGTTCAGCAGCGATCTTGTCCAGATAGGGAAGGGAGAACTCTTTGGCTATCCTTTCCACGTCCTCATCACTGAATTCGATGTAAGTGGTTCCCCACTCTTTGAAGGACTTGTTGAACATCTCACGTTCCTGCATGGTCACAGCGTCCATAAAATCCGTATTAAAAGCGCTGGCTGCTGTCTCAACGACTGCCTGGAGATCTTCAGGAAGGGCATCAAAGGCCTTCTTGGAGGCCCAGAGTTCCATTCCCTGAGGTACCTGCATTGCAGGACCGATAAAATATGGGCAAACCTCATATTGCTTGAGGTCCCGATACAGCCACCAGGCGGTGCCGCTGCCATCAAGGGTGCCCGTGGCGATAGCCATATAGGTCTCCGGGTGTGGAAGCATGACCGGAGTAGCCCCGAAATGTTCCATGGTGTCCGACATGGATCCGAAGAACCTCACCTTGAATCCTTTCAGATCCTCAAGAGACCTTATCGGTTTTTTGCTCCAGAAGTAGGTGTTACCCACGCTATGGCTGCCAAGGAACTTGATACCTCGCTCATCCAGGGCCTCTCCTACCAGTTTATCAATTCCCCTATGATGGAACAGTTCGTTGAACTCATCATTGGTTCGGGTAACGAAGGGGGGCATATTCGGTGCCGATACCCAACCCATGGGGATAGCACCTCTGAAGAACAATGAACTGGTATTGGCTATCTGGATCATGTTTGCCTGGAGGGCTTTATCTACTTCTGAATAATTCACGAGCTCCCCGGCATAATGCAAACTTATTTTCAGCCTGCCGCCTGACATCTTGTCTACCCTTTCGATAAAGGGATTGATGACGGATTCAACTGCAAGGGATCCAGGGGTGTGATGGCTCTGGAATTTCCACTTGAAAACCTCATCCTTAGCCATGGCAGGTGATGTGCAGCCAGCGACCAGAATGCCTAAAGTCACTGCTAATACTATTCCAAATACGAACAAACTTCTGTGTTTCATCGAAACACCTCCCTCAGAATATTAAAGCATCTCCTAAATACCAGTTTTCCGCATACACTACCCAATTCGTTGGGTAAATCTTTTATGACGTAACGATGATCTAAAGGTGATATTTCCCAATACTGGTAATTTATTCTGAACAGCAAGTTACCTTGATGGAGCTTCTAAAATCTGGAGGGCTTTATTAATCTGCCTGGTTGTTTAATCCACTTTGTACAATATTATTTCAATTCAGAATGTTTGCATAGCATTTTAAACTGACACCTCTACATAGTCAAGTAAAATTTCAATTGACTAACTAAATTAACGTGTAAAATGTAAAAAGATCAATTAATTATCAACTTCCACATTAGAAATACAGAGAAACGCAAAAACACAGTTCACTGTGGAAGGAAACCCTTTGAATTTGAAACAAACCTGGCACATTGACATGCCATAGTGTGAAAAATGCTATAATTCACCACCTGAAACCAATTGTGTGGAGGAATTCTGATGAAGAAATTTGTGGTTGAAGATAAATTCTGGGAGATCTTTCCTGGATCAAAGATCGGGATAGTTGCCTGTAAGGGGATAGATAATTCACTGAAGGACAAGGAAAGATTTGAAAATATGATACTGGAAGCAGAACAGGAAGCTTTGAAACACATTCAGGAACAGGAATTAAGCAATAACACGGCTATCAGGGTCTGGAGGGAAGCCTTTCAGAAGTTCAAGACAAAGAAAGGCGCCAGGTCATCTATCGAAGCCCTCCTCAAAAGGGTTCAGAAGGGAAATCACATTGGAACCATAAATCCCCTGGTGGACATTTACAACTCCATTTCACTGAAATATGCCCTCCCCTGCGGCGGCGAGGATATGGACACGTTCGTCGGAGATATCAAACTCACCACCGCTAGAGGAGACGAGGAATTTGTGCCCCTTGGAAGTGATGAGAGTGCTCCACCCTATGAAGGAGAAGTGATATACAAAGATGACGAGGGTGCCATCTGTCGATGCTGGAACTGGCGTGAAGCCACCAGGACCATCCTCACAGAGAACACAAAAAATGCCTTTCTGTGCATTGAGCTTGTGGATGAAACCAGGTTTGAAGAATTCGAAAAGGCAGTTAAAGACCTTGTGGAGAGAGTTCAGACTAACCTGGGCGGGAGCTGTGAAAACGCCGTATTAAGTGTTGATAAGAAGGAGATAGTGATCGATTAAGGATCTGGGGCCTAATCCAAATTCTAAAATCGGCTCACCACTGTGAACACGGAGGAAAAGCTCTGAGGAAACCTTTTTTTGGTATAAACCCAAAAACCTCAAACCTCAAGCTAACCGCAGAGGTTTTCTATAGGTGTAATCGAAAATCCAAATTCTAAAATCCAAAATCGTTTCACCCTGGAGAAACATGGTTAATTTTATTTTTCAGCCAGTCGATTTATGATCCATCCAAAGACCTGGAATTAATAGCTTGCCATTTTTAAATAAATATATATAATTAAATTATTAAACTACTAGAGGAGGTGGACCAATGAGGGATATCAAAAAAACCACAAGAAAAAGGAATTTCACATCCTGTTGTTGTCGCGAGACAACCATATCCTGTCGATGTATCGGCATCGCCGTTGGTAACCCTTCTTGTGTGAACACCCTTTCTTTCTGATCCCATCGGCGTAAAACCCCAATTAATTATTCCAACTGCTATTTACAGAAGCTTCGTTCTATCACGGAGCTTGTAACTGGTGCTATCCAAATACCGGTTGCCTCATGACGGCAACCCTTTTATGCCTGTTATGAAAAGAAAGGAGAAATATCATGTCTTATACACAAATGGTCCTCGGACCAACTTATGAAGAAATGCTCCATCCCGAAAAGATGGATCCTGCCCTTCGAAAAAAGACGATAAAAGAGAGGGACAGCCTTATCCCGGAGGCCCTTTTCAACATAACCTGGAAAGATGGCGACAATATCCCTTATTTCATGATCATCCCCCCTCAGATAACGGGAGTGGATGCCAACATCATAGTTCTATTGGGAAAAAACTTTCCCACCGGATCCCACAAGGTGGGTTCCACATACTCAGTTACAATGGAAAAACAGCTGGAAGGTACCATACATCCTTCAAGGGATACCCTTGTCTATCCGTCAACCGGTAACTTCGGCATTGGCGGCGCCTGGGTGGCAGTGAGAATGGGATACGATCCTCTGGTGATCCTCCCCTCTTCAGTGAGCAGGGAACGTTTTGACCGCATTACCAGTTATGGAGGAAGATACATAAAGGCTTCAGGCCTCGCCGGAATGTTCAAAGAGGCAAAAAAAGTGGGTTCCCAACCTGGAATGACGGTGATGAACCAATTTATCTCCATGGCCAACTACCGCTTTCATTACACCGTTACAGGCAATACCATCGTGGAACTCATGGAATACCTTCAATCCCAAGGTATCGGGAATGGCCGCTGTGAAGCCTTCATCTCGGCCGTTGGTTCCGGAGGAACCATTGCGGCGGGAGACAGGGTGAAACAAACCTTTTCTGAAAACCGGATCGTAGCCCTCGAACCTTTCCAATGCCCTACCCTTTACAGCAATGGCAGTGGAGACCATGACATACAGGGCATCGGGGATGGTATTGTCACCTGGATCCACAACGTTCATAACATGGATGCTGTCATATGCATGGATGACAAGGACTGCAAAAAGGGACTGAGGCTCCTTACTGATCCTGTTGGGAGAAGATACATGACCCGGGAAGAGAATATATCCATGGAAGAGGTCGAAAAAATGGCCCAGAACTTCGGTATATCGGGTGTCTGCAACCTCCTGGGAGCCATAAGGACCGCAAAACATTATAAACTCCCCAAAGGAACGAACATAGTGACAATATGCACCGATTCCATAGACCGCTACCATTCGGTCATGAAAGAAATGGAGGAAAGGGAAGGCAGAATGACCATGAACAAGGCAGCAAAGATTTTTGAAAAGATCTTCCAGAACCAGGGAACCAATCATATCCAGGAAGGTACCAGTTTCAACCGCCAGAGGTGGTTTGAAATCAAGCGCTCATACTGGGTAAAGGAATGCGGAATGGATGACGCCGGGTTGGAAGCCCAGAAAGACCCCGGTTGGTGGAAAAAGGAACAAGCAAAATGCGCAGAGATTGATAACGAGATTCTTGAGATACGCAGAGATAGGAAAAATGCTTTGTTACCAGGGACTTCCTGAAAACGATCGTTCGCTACACCCTGGAACCGTATAGAATATACGGTTCCAGGGTGTAGCGAACAGTTGGGTGCTCAGTCAGGCTTCCCCTTGCACATTACTGTTAACCAAGAAGCTGACGAATATTATTTTCTTCGGTCAATCCAATGACTTTTTCGTAGTCATGAAGGGGCATCATTTCCTCAAACAGAGACCTGGTAGTACCTGTTTGTTTGAGCACTTCCAGCATCTCTTTCACCTTGTTCGCTGCATAAAGGGTCGTGGAAAGGCAATAGATCACGATCTTTACTCCGAGATCCTGCAGTTCCTGGTTGGAATAGATATTCTCCGTTGACATCTCAAGCATATCGTAAAGGACAGGGGCATCCACGCTGGTTGTCAATTTTAAGATCTCTTCCCTGCTCTCAAGCATTTCGACGTAAACCACATCTGCACCAGCTTCGGCAAAGGCCCTGGCCCGTCTTAAGGATTCTTCGAAACCAAGGACCTTCCTGGAATCACTTCGAGCAATTATCAGGAAATCAGGATCTTTACGGGCTTTTACGGCGATCCTGATCTTCTCGGACATCTCTTCGATGGAAACCAGCTTTAACCCTTCCATTGCACCGCACTTTTTTGGTGAGGCCTGGTCTTCAATATGGATGGCGGAAACACCCGCTGCCTCAAACTCTTCAACCGTTCGTTTGACGTTGTTCAGACCTCCATAACCGTTATCCGCATCGCTGATCAGGGGAATATTTATACATGCCGCCAGGTTATGGGCTCTCTGGACCATTTCGGTCATGGTAGCCACACCGATGTCCGGTTTGCCCATCATGCTTGCTACCGCTCCATTACCGGTCATATAACAGACATCGAATCCAACTTTTTCGACCAGACGAGCTCCAATGGCATCGCATACTCCGGGAGCTACGATAATTCCCGGCTTGTCCATTAATTCTCTCAGTTTCCTTTTCTTCATATCCTTTATCCCTCCTGTTCAATAAAATACAAGCATAGTCCAAAATTCCGCAAAAAGGAGATGTCATGTCAGGAATAAGTTTATTTTCAAAGACCTGATGGAACAATCAAAACCTATACCCAGGAATTTCAGCTGTATCTCCTGGTTTAAGCAAGATTCTGCTCAAATCTCTTTCTGGATAAAGACATGATAGCATCTATAAATCATTCCTAGAAACTCCTTCTATTATCAACATTTCTTCAATTTCAACTACCCTTTGAGAGGAAATAGGAACTGGAACTGGTGAACAAAAACCGTAAAACAAAGCTCACTACAAGGGAACTAGAAAGAAGATATGAGGCAATGTTTTGTCATTTAGAAACCTCAAAAACCGACCCAGAAGTTTCCATCTGGGCTAGATGATTGTTGCACAAAACCACTCATGCAAGGCTTGAACATTCCCTTTTTATTTCTTTCAGAGGCAGAATATGACTGACATAACCAGGGAAATTGAAAAAAACCACCCTCTGAATTATGCCTGCCGGGATGGCTGTTTCTCAAAAAATAAAGGGGGCCCTAAGGCCCCCAATTGTTAACATACAGGTCTATTTATCTTTTTCTGGCAAGGATGAACAGAGGAGCAAGGAGCATAAGAACGGAAGGCACAAAGGCTCCTGTGTTACAGCCACCGTTACCGGATGAGGAAGTAGATATATCATCGTCGTCATCTCCGGCAGGCGCATATTCATACGCTCCCATATCAACGTTATCTCCGTAGACCCTGGCGTTTCCATCCAGGTCAGTTGAGGGAAGGGAAGGTGCATCTAAATCTCCCATATCTATGACAGGTGAACCTGCCTCGAGACGGTAATCTGTAGCGGAAACAAAATCGGGATCAACGTTCAGATTTAAGTCTTTATCGAGAGTACTTTCCCCTGTAAAATCTGTGGAAAGAACGGAATAATCGTTGTTATATAAGTCAAAGGAATTTGGATAGCCACCATCGTCAAGATAGATGTCATCACCATCAGACGCGGAGTTATTCCATAAGATATTGTTATAAATTGATGATACCGTGGAACCATCGCTGTTGTAATCTGAACAGTAAACGTAGATACCTCCACCATCATCGAATGCCTCGGAAACTACGTTCCCGGTAATGGTATTATTGATTATTTCAATATTTTCTACATCATAATATGCGTCGAAGTATGCTCCTCCACCATTCCCGGAAGATGTGTTATCTGTCACCAGATTGTTACTGAACATAAGAGAGGTAACATCATAAGGTGCCAAATATATGCCGCCGCCATAGGAAGCGCTATTACTGGAGAATTCATTTCCGGTGACCATGCAGCCGTTATAACATGGATATAAATAGGCACCGCCCCCGGAACCTGGAGCGTTGTTATTCGTAAAAGTGCAATTTGTGAGGTTTATATTGCCATAGGGATAAATATAAACACCTCCACCGTCTTCTGTACAGGAATTCCCGGAAAAGGAAGAATTCGCGACATTTATGTCTCCATAAGACGTAGCATATAAGCCTCCTCCGTAGTTGTAAGAGTCTGATGCATTATTATCAGTAAAATCACAGTTTATGATATTGGTAGTACCATCACCATTCTCATTACCTACGTAAGTGTAAAGCCCACCACCGTAGTAGCCGCCAGTTGATTCATTATCTTTGAAGGAACATCCAACGACATTGAGATTTCCCTCAAACAGGTAGATATTCGCTCCGCCGCCATAATCGCCTGCATCTCCGCTCTGTAAGGTGAGGTTCTGAAGTGTGATATCCGCGCTAGACGCAGAATAGATATTCAGTACCTGACTTGTTCCTCCTCCATCAAGAATTACATCTCCAGATCCTATGATAGTAAGGTTCCCTGAAATTCCTTGATAGTCATAGTAATAAAAGTAACTCCAACCTGTATGGTATGTTCCAGCGTCCAATGTGATAGTGTCATTTTCCGAGTTCGAATCTGCACTTAATAGAGCTGCCCTGAAATCGTCTGATGTTGCTACGTCAAAATTTTCAGCAAAACCGTAACTGCAAAAACTCAAAACCAGCGCAACAATGCCAAGAGCAAGTAAAGTTCTTTTCATCTGTATTCCTCCCTGAGAATAATGTGGAACGCCCCTTTGTTGGTTCTCCAGCCAAAGTGTAGTGAAAAGTATGTAAAAGTCTGATCTCATTTCACAAATAACACACAGTTGAAGTATTATGCTTTCTAAAGTATAGATCCCAGACATCACCTTCTTTTCTGGTACTCCATTACCATGGTAACCAGTCTAATTTTTCAGTTATCTTTTTCTTATACTGAAATTGCTTGGATCAGATAGTTCTAAATTATATACTGGTTTTAAGTCAGTGGGCCAGTACATTAGAATTTGGATTTTCGATTGAGAGGCATTAAAGTCATTTTTGATGGGCTAAAGCGCCATCCTACTTGACTTCTTTCTATATCTCCCGGACCCGCGTAGCGTCCGACCGTCCACGGGTTATTTAATGGGTTACGGCGGATCCGTGGTGAAAAAGGTTTAATGGTTTGGGGTCTCCAATCATAAAGATTTTCTCTGTGGTTAACCATGGTTCTGGAGATTTGAATAAAAAAAGCGGCCCCTTTCAGGGCCGCTAATTCAACTTGTATCAATTCTTAGTTTGCTACGAAGACCGTCCTTTTAGTCGGCCCTGGTGCCTTGATGACCATGAACCTGAGAGGTTCGGTGCTTTCGTTGTACCGGCAGTGAAGAACATCTTTAGGACTTTCGATGAGAGTATCTTTTTGAACTTCCTGTTTCTCCTCCCCTATCTCCACCACTCCGATTCCTTCAAGTACGTAGAATGCCACATCCACTGGTGTCATGTGTTTCTTGAGAGACTGAACGGATTCCAGAGTGATCACTGTTACCACTGCATTTTCAGTGTTGTAAAGGTTCCTGGCATCCACTCCATGAGCGTTGTCCATTATTGTCATTTCTGAAAGTTTTCTGGTTATCATATCTGTGCCTCCCTCATGAAACAGGAATAACCTGCTTTTCCTGTTACATGCATATAATGTCAAATAACTGCTATGCTTTCCTTGACTTATGTCAAGATCGGGGAAAAGACATTTTATCTCAAAGGACTCTTTCTTTTCTCTGGCGAAGAGATTCTTTCATTATTTTCAGATCTCTTCATTCAGGAATATATATCTCAATTATCTTAACCCATGGACTATCTGATGACGTTCTTCGATTTTGAATGCTTACATTATTTCAATAAACCATCACCGCAGACTCCTTGACACGTTATGACTTCAAAGATATTGTTTCGGAATATAAAATGATAGAATGTTCCCCATATAAATTGAAAGGTTAAAAATAATTGCTGGATTTCTTTGAAAGCCTTGACCTGCAGACCCTCGTTTACGTAAATAGTATCCTGGTAAGCATTGTAATTTTTTCTCATATGGTACTTCTTATCTGGAATCCATCAGTTCCGGGGATCCCTCTCTGGGCTGCTGGAAATCTTGCCCTGGCATCAGGATTTTTTCTTCTCATATTAAGACCTTATCTGACTGTCTTCCTTTCAATAATCCTTGCCAATTCCCTCATATTATGCGGATATTACCTGATCTATCTTGGTGTTCGATCATATATGGAAAAAAGGCTTCCTTCACATAAAATCTTTATCCTGTTTATGATCCTGTATGTTCTTTATGAAGGATATTTTACCTACTCCTCCTTCAGCCTGAACAGTCGCGCATCCCTGACTGCGGTGGCCACAGCAGCCCTGAGTTTTCTTATATCCTGGGAAACGTCCCGGAAACTGACCAGCAGGTCCATACCATACCTGGCTTTTTCCGGAACCTTTTTCCTTCATGGGATCTTTAATCTCCTCCGTTCCTTCCTTCTGACCTTTGCATCCCCTGAGATGCCCTTTTTTCAGGGTGGAGGAATGGCAAAGATCGTATTTTTAGAACTCATAATCTTCATTTTTGCCATGACCCTGGGATACATTTTCCTTATCTCTGTTCGCCTTGTTGAAAAGCTCAGGCAACTGTCTGAGATAGACCATCTCACGGAATTGTTCAACACCAGGGCCCTCTCAACATTAGCCGGGAAAGCCATGGCAGGAGCAAGAAGGGATAATAGTATCCTTTCTGTACTTCTTCTGGATATCGATCATTTCAAGGAGATCAACGATACTTACGGACATGCTGCCGGCGATAAAGCGCTCCATGATTTTGCCAGTACTTTAAGCAAGTCTGTTAGACCCACTGATCTGGCAGGGCGTATCGGCGGGGAGGAATTCACCATCCTCCTGCCCGACACCGGCAAAGAAGAGGCCTTCAAAGTGGCGGAAAGGCTCAGATCAATGATCGAAGGAATGAACTTCAATTATGAAGGATATTCTATTAACTTTACTATCAGTATCGGCATTACTTCAACGGACGGAAGGGACAAAACCTTTGACCTGATAATGAGGGAGGCGGATACAGCACTATATCAGGCCAAGAGAGGGGGAAGAAATAAGGTAGTTCCCTATGATGGATCTGATCATGTTCAAAGAAGGCTCTTCACTTCTTTTTACAGAAAATAGGACCACCCCGTCCATCTTTTAACAATTTACCTATTCCCTACTGATCACAAACATCTCACATAAAAGGGCCTGATTTACCCCCTATCAATTTCAGATCGCCGCTTGTCAGCTCCCTACACGATGGAAGCACGAGCCATAAAAGCAGACAGATTTACAAACACTGCATTTCTGGACCTTTACCCCAGCATCTTCCAGGTATTCAATATAGGTAATTCTTTCATGGATGAGGGTGATAAAGGTGTTGAAATTTCCCTTTGAAATTCTACAGGAGTGCGTTTATCCCTACACAAAAAGCAACCATCATGACCCTTCGGTGCTCATGGGTTCCACCTTTGGGGAGGATGTGGCACTTACCGAAGTTGGCGGGGATATTCTTCTCTCCCACGTGGATCCCATTGTGGGTGCCGTTTCAGGTATAGGCTGGCTTGCCATGCACGTAGCCTGTAATGACATTGCCTGTTCCGGGATCAGGCCGAGATGGGCTCAGATTTTTCTGCTGGTTCCTTCCAGAGAGGATCATCAGCTTGTCAGGGAAATAATGTCAGATGCTGCAAAGGCTGCGGCGGAAATAGAGGTCACCATCGTAGGCGGACACACAGGCTACTCCTCGGGGATTTCCAGGCCAGTGGTTGCCGTCACGGCCATGGCACCTGCCATGAAACGTCGAATAGTAAAAATCGGAGGAGCAAGACCTGGTGACCAGGTGATCATAACAGGAGGTGCCGGCATAGAGGGAACTTCCATTCTTGCCACTGATTTCAGGGAAGAGGGGAAATTCCTTGGCCTTACAGATGACGAAATTCAGGAAGCTTCAAAACTGGCAAAAGAAGTCAGTGTAGTGGAAGGAGCAATGATCATGGCAGATAATGGGGCCACAGCTATGCACGACGTAACCAGGGGAGGGATAATGGAAACCACCATGGAGATAGCACGGCTATCCGGATTATCAATGGAAATAGATGCAGATCTTGTACCTTCCCGACCCATTGTGGAACGTTTTGCACAAGCCTTTTCATTTGACCCTCTGAAAATGATCTCTTCAGGTTCTCTCGTATGTACCATGCCGCCTGAAAACACCGAAAAAACATTGCATAACCTTGATAAGGCCGGCATTCCCGCAGCAAGAGTAGGAGAGGCAAGGAAAGGTAATGGTATTTCAGTTATAAGGAAAGGGCAGCTCTCCAGAGAAACAGAAATTCGCTGCGAAGAGGACGAGCTCGCAAGAATGTGGATCATCCACAAGGAAAGGTGATCGGTATCTTTATAGTAGATAGGTTTTACGATTTCCTTTGCGTTGAGCTCCGGGTTTCAGGGTTTTGGTCTTATGTGAAACCGCCTTTTCCTTTAGAATTGAATTGTTTCAATATATGGACGTACCCATACTGCTAAATAACCTATTTCAGAGAAAGCTGGAGGGTCGAAAAATGAATAATTACCGCTCTGCAAAAGAAAAACTGTTTTCAACAAGTGCTGCTGCTTCCAGGAGAGCCATATATAAAGGTGCGGGTTATGATGATATTGATCTTTCGAAACCTCTCATAGGCGTGGTTAATCCCGCCAATGATGCCGGGCTGGGGCACGTCCACCTTGACCAGCTAACCAAACATGTAAAAGCCGGAATCTGGCAGGCAGGCGGCACTCCCTTTGAATTCCGGACCATTGCAACCTGCGGAGCCGTCCCTATCGGGACCCCTCACATGAGATACGAGCTTGTGATACGGGACGTCATCGCGTCTTCTGTGGAGATAATGGCCAATGTCCAGCTCCTCGATGGCCTTGTAATACTTGCCTCATGCGACAGCATAATCCCCGGTGTCTTCATAGGAGCTATAAGATCTGGACTTCCGACCATTTTCCTTTCAGGGGGCCCCCAGCTTACATGTACCTTCGAGGGCAGACAGGCTGTTATGTCCGAGCTTGACCAGCTTGTTTTCGGTTCCCAGTACGGAGATGAAGATGTATCGGAAAAGCTGAAATACCTGGAAGATCATGTATGCCCCGGTCCAGGAGCATGTGCTCTCATGGGGACTGCCAACACTATGCAGATACTTATGGAAGGGATGGGGATGGCTCTTCCCGGTTCTTCCACCGTCCCGGGAGTATATGCCGAAAAACTGCGCTATGCCACCCAGACCGGAAGACAGGCCGTTGAACTTACCAGAAAAGGGATAACCCCTTCAGACATCGTCAAGAAGGAGAATCTCCTGAACGCAGTGACCATTCTCCTTGCAATAGCAGGCTCCACCAACGGAGTACTCCACCTGCTGAGCTACGCCAGGGAACTGGATATTGACCTGACCCTTGACGATTTTGACAGACTCTCCAGGGAAGTCCCTGTAATATCCAGAGTCATTCCTACCGGAAAGGCGACTGTTATGGACCTCCATCATGCCGGCGGGGTCCCTGCAATAATGGGCGAAATTAAAGACTACCTCGATGGTTCTGCTGCTTCTGTTTCAGGGGGAAATGCCTCGGAGATAATGAACAAGGCCAGATCTCTGAACAGGGATGTTCTGACCACAACAGATGATCCCGTCTTTGAGAATGGAGGTATCGCTGTTATCCGGGGAAACCTTATGCCTGGAGGTGCCATATGCCGCACCACCACGATAGAACAGAAGATCCGTCATTTCCGGGGCCCAGCCAGGGTTTTCCATTCAGATGACGAAGCTCATGAAGCTGTGATCTCGGGAAAAATACAAAAAGGAGAGGTAGTCGTAATACGCTACGAAGGCCCTCGGGGCGCACCCGGGATGAGGGAAATGATGATGACTACTGATGCTCTGGTGGGGTTAGGCCTTGGCCAGGATGTTTATGTCCTGACGGATGGGAGGTTTTCGGGTTTCACAGAAGGCGCCGCCGTAGGCCATATAACTCCGGAAGCGGCAGCAGGCGGACCTCTGTCAATAGTGGAAGATGGTGATCCTGTAACTATAGATATCGACAACAGAAGAGTGGATCTCGACATTTCAGACAAAGATATTCAGAAAAGGCTTGAAACATTCACTCCTCCGCCCCCCAAGGTAAACAGAGGAATTCTGGGTATATGTGCCAAAATGGCACTCCAGGCTGATGAGGGAGCCATGCTGGAGGACAGGGTATTTTAACACTCTATTGAACAGGAAGGAACTTATGGCGGGTATATCCAAAAAGGGCAGTCTTATACTTATGGTTGGCAAAGATACTGTAATATCTTCCTGACTTCTGTCATTTTTTGTTGTTCTTACTAAGGATACCTACATATTGCATCAGATCTTTATAGCTATTGCAGATATAGAAAGGCTTAAATAAGTTAAAGACTGGACGATCCGGTGTTCAATTATATGCTTTTTCTGTCTTTGATAAGTAATAATATGACTCCAGATATTCCCGATATGGCCAGGATAAAATCTTCTTTTACATGTATGTCTATTGCTTCCCTGAAACCGGCTACTGTCCAAAGTAAGGGAATTACCAAAAGATATGTGGGTACTTTTTTATCTGACCACAATAGTATTCCGAATGTGAAAATTGTTATTGATCCAGGGACTCCAAAGACAGGGGATACCAGGTATAGATGCCTGAAAAAATATCCTAGAACCGGATAAAATACCAGGGCATACAGCATAAAAATACCGCCGAGGAACCCATAAATATCCGATCGATATTTAAAGGATAGCTGATTTTTGAAAACACCCGAAAAAAGAAATAAAAGTCCCTGAATTCGATAAAGAACACTAAATATCTGGGTTGCTGTACTGAATGAAGTAAAATTGATCAAATGACAAACGAATCCCATCCATAACCAGAAAAGGGACATAATTAATCCTATAGCCCAATCAGAATAATTTTTCTTGTTAATTGCGAAAATTATTACGATAAAGGCTAATACATACAAAAGGATCTGCATTAGCCAGAAAGGCAAAATGCTGTTTTCAAATACAGTTAGGAACTGTTCAGTTGAGAAAGGTTTATTCATCTGAATTCGCCTTCTTCACAAACAAATCGTTCAGTATAGAGGTTCAGTACCCGCCGCTATTATGGCACCATCAGACATAACCTAACCGGATATGCAACACAACGGATCGGTATTTATACCACATCAGTCAGGATAGAGTTTATTTCTGTTCTTTAAGCAAATCACGAATTTCAGAAAGTAATACTTCTTCTGTCGAAGGTTCCGGTGGCACCTCAGGTACTTCTTCCTCTTTCCTCTTGAGTGAATTTATTCCCTTGACCGCAATGAAAATTGCGAATGCAATAATCGTGAAATCGATAAGTGTCTGTATAAATTTGCCATAAGCAATAACAACAGCTGGCGTCTCCCCTACTGCCTCCTGGATCGTAATCGCCAGATTGGAAAAATCAACTCCACCCAGAAGTACTCCAATTGGAGGCATGATCACATCACCTACAAAAGATGAAACGATCTTTCCAAAGGCGGAACCAATAATAATACCGACAGCCATATCGACAACATTTCCTTTTACTGCAAATTCCTTGAATTCCTTCAGCATACCCATGATATTACCCTCCTGACACCTGAGATTGTCCATACTGGTCTTAATATCTACAGATATTCTCCTGAATTGCCGCATCAGATCAAGCAGATAGAGTGTTTTTATTAATAGCTATGAAGGATTAATCTGAATTATATGGTTTGACTTGATGGGGGAGTTAAACTTGATGTAGGTATGTGCTCTTTCTTCATTGATGAAGGCAAAGAGCAGCTATAATACTTTGGTTTGATCAGGATTAAAATATCCAGGTTATGAATAATTATGTCTTTATCGCTTTATTATATTACCTAAAAACATCAAGTCAAATCTCTTTTACATTCTCCAAATAATTGGGAGGGTTGTTCCTGGGACAACAGCTTTGTCCTGCAGAAATCCGGTTAAACAGGTTTTGTAAAAACTCATTCTTATTCGTTTTTCCCCTAATTGACTCTATTTTAAATACTTTTAGATAAAACGGATAAAGGGATCGTACTTTTTCTCCGAATCTATTGTATTCAGGGCACTCTTCAGATCATTATGAATGGTGGATCCATATTTTTCCGGCCACCCAAGTATATCGAGCCTTATTTTAACTTCGCTCTGCAATCCTGAGATATGGAGGGAAATGTTATTGCTCTTGCAACGGTCAATAAGTTCTTCCATCTTCAGAACTGCCACTCCATCCATATCGCCGACATCCTTCATGTCCAGAAGTACCCAAACCAGAGAGGGCTTTTCCAGGATCTTCTCATGGACAAGATCTTCAAGATAATGGATATTGGCAAAATGAAGATCTCCTTTTGCCCTGAGGATAACGCCCTCATCGAAAGATCCCTTTTCACCGCACTTACACATCTCCATAAACTGGTCCTCCTGCCTTGAGTAACCAAGTTCCTCTGTACAGGGTTGTATATGTTTATGGAGGAGCAATACCAGAGAAAGCAGTATTCCCAGTACAAGACCCCACTGGACTCCCACAAATATGGTAGTGATGAAAGTCAGGAGCAGAACAGTTCCGTCTGTTTTTCCAACCCGATAGAGATAACGGACATCCTCTGTCATGTAGAGGGAAATTGCCGAGGACATGATAAGAGAGGAAAGGACTGGCTGTGGAATGTAATAAAAAATGTTCCTGAACATTACAAGGCTTATGATCACCAGGACAGAGGTTATGGCCGATGATATTTTAGTCTGGGCTCCTGACCTGTAGTTGAAAAGAGTTCTGGCCAGACCCCCTGTAACTACATATCCACTCAGGAAGGAAGACACCAGGTTTGCAAGACCTAAGCCCTTCAACTCCGCGTCTATATGGAACTTTTTCCTGGACCGGGAAGCCAGATGACGGGATATGGGAACTGATTCCATCATTCCCACCACCAAAAGCGTAAATGTTACGGGCAGAAGATGGGGTATCATCGGAAGATTCTCCAGGGGAAAAACGAAGGCAGGAAAACTGGTTCCTATATCACCCACTACTCCCACTCCGAGATTATCCAGTCTCAGCAGATAGGTCATGATACTTCCCGTTACTACCACCACTAGAGGAGCGGGAAAACGGGGGTATTTCCTCTCAATGGTCAGGATAAGAACCAGGGAAGTGAGACCCAGACTCAGAGATAAAACATTCAGTTCCCTTAAGTTCAGAAAAATCCTGTAGAGGATCTGAGCCATGGATCCTACAGGGTTAATATCAATACCCAGGACATGTCGAAACTGGCTGGTGAAAATTACCAGAGCCGCACCATAAGTAAATCCGTTTATCACAGCCTGGGAAAGAAAGGACATTATAAAACCGGCTCGGATGAAACCAGCCAGAAGCTGTATGGCTCCAACCATGAAGGTAACCATAAGTACTAATGAAATATACTCGGTCGTTCCGGGTAAGGCAAAGGGGGAACACCCCTGGAATATGATAAGGGAAAGCATGGCCACCGGGCCAACCGAAAGATATGGAGAAGTGCCGAAAAACAGGTACATCAATGGCGGTATTGCAGCAGCGGATAGTCCGTAAGATACAGGAAGCCCTGCATTAACGGAATAGGCCATTGAAAAGGGAACAAGAATCGTTGCCATGCTTAAACCTGTTATAAGATCTCCGGAAATACTCCTTATCTTTGGCATCATCTAATGTGATCCTTTTCTCGGAATGATCTGAAATGAAAAGAGAATGATTATGGGTCTGTATTCTGTCTTCCAGTTGCGTATTGAATGATCGTATTGGAGGTGTTATTGAAAAGATTATATCATTCAGCAAAATAATTAATATTATAAACAGAAAACTGATTTCAGGATCAAGGGAACAGAAATTCAGATTGAATTCATGATCCTGTATTTGATATCAAGATGACTATTTATTTAGTTGACTCGTTATCATTCGGGCTGTTAAACTGAAATGCATGAATATAATCATCTTATGGAAGGAGTCTTAAAACATGGTAGAGATAGGAAAACCTGTTATGCTGCCTGTAAGTGTTTCGCTCCAGGAAGGGGAGGGTAATACCGTTGTAGGAAAAGCAAGAAAATACTCCCTTAAGACAGATCTCCTCGAAAACCTGGGAGGAGGAGACACGGCACCAACTCCTTTTGAAACCTTTGCCTTTTCGGTTGGAGCATGTTTTGTCAGCACAGCTCGAAGGGTTGCAACCAAGGCTGGAGTACCTATAAATTCGATCTCTGCAAAGGTGGAAGGCGAAATAGACGTAAGGAAAACCATGGGTGGAGATTCAGCAAACAGGGTCGGTTTTCCTGTTATTAAGGTTTTTGTGAACCTGGATTCTCCCCTTGATGACTTTAAAAAGAAAGCTTTTATTGAAAAAGTGGCATCTCTCTGCCCTGTGGTAGACAGCGTGAATGAACCCACTCCCGTAGACTTCATCCTGGACAGAAAAGTAATAAAGAAATGATGGGATAGTAAGATAGTAACAGGGAATCTACAGAGAATATGGCTTTTATCCCATGGAAAAGATCCTCGATCCTGTTTCCATCTGCTAATGGTTTCAAATCCAAAATCTAAAATAGGCAATCTAAAATTGACTTACCCTGTAATGGCATTGAAGAACATGAGACCTGCAGCAACAAGGGTTGTGATGGCAAAGACCATCTTCAGAGACTTTGGTTTAGTTTTAAGGGCAAGCCTGCTGCCAATAACCCCGCCGACAATGGCTGTTCCGGCCTGGGGCAATATCCAGGCAAGGTCCACTCCTCCGCCTGCAAGGTGGCCGAGGAAACCCATTCCTGCCGTGGCTGCGACCATTACGGAAGCAGTTCCAACTGCTACGTGCATGGGCAGGCGACAGCCCAGAACCATAAGCGGAATAAGGAAAGATCCTCCTGAAACACCCACCATACCGGCAACAAATCCCGTAGCAAGAGCTACCGGAAGGGCTATCCAGAAGTTGATGACGTATTCTTCTCCTCCAAAGGTTATCTTCCAGAGACCGAAACCTGTGGGCAACTGCCCTCCTCTTTCCCTGACCGGAAAGAGCATGAATATGGATGCAACCACCAGCATAAACGAAAAGACCAGTTTCAGGCTTGTGCCTGAGAAATAACTGGCTGAAAATCCCCCGATAAAGGCCATAAGGCTCGTGGTGAATCCAATAAAGATCGCCATGGGCCATGAAACGATCTTGTGTTTATTGAAGATAAACATGGCAGCAAAGGAAGTGGAAAACATCAGGAACTGACCGGTACTCGCGGCCATACCAATTGATGCACCCGCTGCCACCTGGATAAGGACATAAAAGTTGCCCCCGCCGCGACCTGCCATGGTCATGAAAACTGCAACCAGAAATGTAGCAATTGAAATTATCACTAACTGCAAAAAAGGACCTCCTTAAGAAGAAAAGACCAGAGCTAACACAGTCATTGATTATGCCTCTACATTTAAAAAAGGGCAAACCTGAGCCATTTCTGATTTACGATTTTGGATTAACCAGGTTCTAGAGACGTATTCTGAAATCAGGAGTTCACATTTACAGATATTTTCATCACTTATCCTTCAGGCAACCAGGATCTCATATTATACCTGGAGAAAAACATGGAACTATTTCGTCTTAAATTAGATTAATCGTTACACTCAAGAGGTATTAAATAATCTGGAACCAATGATATAATAATCAGATATCGGATACGATATCTGATTATGTGAAAAAAATCATATTCTTATAAGGAGTGTTTTCCATGAAAAAGTGGTTAATCTTATCCGCATTAGCAATACTCGTCTTGTCTTTAGTTGCTTTACCTGCATCTGCGGCAGACAAATACGTTATCAAAATAGCAAATGTCACTGCTCCTGAACATCCACTTCATGTCGGTTTTGAGAAAATGGCTTCAATAATGAACGAGAGATCTGGCGGTCGGATCCAGGCTACTGCCTATCCAAGCGGACAGTTGGGAAACCTGAGAGCAATTTCTGAAGGCCTCCAGCTGGGAACCATCGAAATAGGTACCCAGAGCCCCGGCGGACTGGCATCCTTTATGCCCCTCCTTGGTGTTCTTGAACTTCCCTATCTTTACCGTGATAACCAGCATGTCTACAACACAGTGGACGGAGAAATCGGTCAGGAACTCAACGAGCTGTTCAGGGAAAAAACAGGCATCAGAATCCTGGGTTACTGGATGAACCTTTACAGAAATACGACAAACTCCAGGAAAGCAATTGTACAACCAGAGGATTTCAAGGGTCTGAAGATACGCGTTCCTGAAACAAAAACGGTAATGGATACTATCGCTGCTCTTGGAGCAAGCCCTGTTCCAATGCCCTTCGGTGATGTCTACACATCTCTGCAGCAGGGAGTTATTGATGGTCAGGAGAACCCCCTTTCCATAATCTGGGCATCAAAACTTTACGAGGTTCAGAAATATCTTTCTCTCACAGGCCATATCTATTCTCCCGTCACTATAATGATATCTGACCAGTTCTATAACAGCCTTCCTGAGGATCTGCAGAAGATAGTTGTAGCGGCCTTTGAAGAAGTCAGGCCCGAAGTTCGTACAATGGTTGAAGACCAGGAAAAGGAACTCCTGGAAAATCTTAAAAATAACGGTATGGAGATAAACGAAGTAGATAAGAGCGAGTTCGCAGAATATATGGGTTCAATTTACGATGAATTTACCAAGGCCAACGGAAAGACCGCCGGAGAATACATCGAGAGGATCAAAGCTGTACAGTAAACTTAACAGCTAGGATAGAGATGCACAGGGGAAAGGGAACTATTCCTTTTCCCCTTAAGTTTCCTTACATGGGAGGATCTTCATCAATGCAGTTTTTTAAAAAAACCCTTTCAATAACGGCCTATACGATTGACAGGATTTCCACCTATCTACTGTTTCTATTTCTCCTTGTTATGACTACAGCTACGTTTGCCCAGGTTTTCTGCCGTTATGTCCTGAATTTTTCGATCCCCTGGAGCGAGGAACTTTCACGCTTTCTCTTTACCTGGGTCGTTTTTGCCGGAGTACCAACCTTGATCTACAGATCAGGAATGACTTCCTTCAATCTGTTTCTTTCAAGACTAACAGGCTGGAGAGCAAGGATAATGTCTTTATTTATTTCAGCAAGCTACATACTGTTTTTTTATTACCTATCCAAGGGAAGTCTGCCCCTGGTTAAAAGGCAGATGATGCAGATGGCCACTTCCATAAATGTACCCATGGGCATGATATACATTGTGATACCTGTATCAGGAATACTTGCTATTATCGTTATTATTGAACGCCTTATCCACAACTGGACAAGAACAGCGGAGGATGCCTAGATGCTCCAGATCATCCTGTATTTCATCCTGTTTTTCCTTACTGTTATTTTCGGGATGCCCATTGCCATAGCCCTCGGGCTGACAGGTGTTCTCATCGCATCAGTACAGGGCATTTTCAATCCCGTACTTCTGGGCCATGTTATGTACCAGGGAGTAGACCACTTCTCCCTTCTTGCCGTTCCTTTCTTTATGCTTGCGGGAACACTTATGGAGGCAGGAGGTATTTCCAGAAGACTCATGGAATTCTCATTCGCCCTGGTCGGTCGAATGAGAGGCGGTCTTGCCCAGGTGGCAGTTGTGTTATCCATGCTTTTTGCAGGCTTGAGCGGTTCGGCCGTGGCGGATACTGCTGCAGTGGGTTCTCTTCTGATACCCTCCATGAGGGAAAAAGGATACCGGGAAGGTTTCGCCGCGGCACTTATTGCAGCAGGCGGGGCAATAGGCCCCATAATTCCTCCAAGCATACCCATGGTTATTTATGCCGTTATAGCAAATGTATCAGTGGCTAAACTATTCCTTGGAGGGGTTATTCCAGGCATCGCCTTCGGCCTCTTTCTGATGGCATACTCATATTACGAAGCCCTTCGCCACAATTATCCCAGGGAAACATCATACTTCAGTTTTGATAAACTCGTAAAGACCTTTAAAAAGGGTTTCCTTGCTTTTCTAATGCCAGTGATAATACTTGGCGGCATCCTGAGCGGAATTTTCACTGCAACCGAATCTTCGGTGGTTGCGGCTGTCTATGCTTTTCTGGTAGGTAAGTTTATCTATGGTGAGTTGAAATGGAAAGACATCCCTGAAGTTTTTGCCCGCGCTGCTCGAAATACATCCTCGGTAATGTTCATAATAGCGGTTGCTTCATTTCTAAGCTGGGTTCTGACAAGTCAGCAGATACCGCAGACCATAACGAGATCACTGTTGTCTGTTTCAAAGAATCCCTTAATCATCCTGATCCTGTTAAATATTTTCATCCTTTTCCTCGGCTGCTTTATCGACGCAGTTTCTATTCTGGTTCTAATAAGTCCGGTTGCCCTTCCCCTGATAAAAATAGCAGGGATAGATCCGATCTATTTCGGAGTGCTTCTGGTTCTTAACATCTGTATTGGAGCCCTCACTCCCCCGGTGGGAACATGTCTTTTCGTAGCCTCGGGAGTTGGGAATGTGGATCTGGCTAAAAGCAGCAGGGCAGTACTTCCAATCGTTCTTATCGCTGTTATCTCCCTGCTTATGGCTATTATATTCCCTTCAGTTATCATGTATCTTCCGGAAATGATCAAGTAAACGGGCAAAATACTTCCATCCCTGCCTGAAAGTTGAATCCGGTAAATATTCTTTTTGGAGCTGTGAAGATGAATGATTCTTGACAGCTCCTGTAACAGGATACATCCCTTCTTTCCGGATTTTGAAATTATTATCTCACAAAAGAACCCCTATTTCTCTCCCCCAATAATATTCGAATACATAATACAAATATTTTCCCCTTGTAAAAATATTTTTTTATGGTAAAAGTTTATTATCAGAGTTAAAAAAAATTCTTATTTCTATGAAAACATTTTTTCATATCTACGCCTGGGAATAATTCTAACTTTCGGAGGAATAATCATGAAAACTGCTCAGGAAATCAGTAGAAAACTACAAGCCTACGTTCCACTGGTAAAATTTTTAGCCCGTTTCCTGGGAAATAACTGTGAAGTAGTCCTCCACGATGTGAGAAATATCGAAAGATCTATAGTCGCCATAGAGAACAGCCATATCAGTGGGCGAACCATTGGAGATCCACTGAAGAACCTGGGAAGATTTTTTCGTGAACAGGAAAACCCTTCTGCAGATTTCATTAAATCAAGGATAGTATCCGATGAGAAGGGAAGAAAGCGTAAAACTGCCTCTTACCTGATAAAAGATGAAGATGGAGATCTTGTCGGCCTTCTCTGCCTGAACATGGACCTGACCAGATTTTCAGAACTTAAAGAACTCCTGGACGAATACGTTCTCGGACCTGGAGTAAGGGTTCAGCAGGAACCACAACCGGTTATCCTTGCCGAGGAAGAAGATAATTCCATAGAGGATCTAACGCATTCCATAATCAAGGATACTATCCATAGTTCCCCTGTTCCGCCTTCAAGAATGACTCCCGACGAAAAAATGGATATCGTGGAGAAACTGAATTCCAGGGGAGTCTTCCTTCTTCGAGGTGCTCTGGGCGAAGTTGCAAGTCTTCTGGAAACATCGGAAAACTCCATCTACAGGTACTTGAGCAAGATAACAATAACTAACGGAAACTGAACATCATATAAATCAAGAATTACGTTCTGGAGGTAAGTATCTTGTTTACAATCAGGGAATTTTTGAGATCGGAAGTGAAGCCTGCATTGGGATGTACTGAGCCCGGTGCGGTAGCACTGG
>JAENYO010000001.1:524506-697359 GCA_016841745.1 Acetomicrobium hydrogeniformans | reverse complement strand
TATCTCTTCCGTCTTCTGCACAAATTCTTCTTTCGTGTACGCCATGTTTTCCTCCCCCTTGAAATATTTTACATGTTGCAAAGTTATTTTTTTCACTTGAAACCTGAAAAACCCACCTTCTCTTCTCCTGGGAGAAATATAGTGGAGTCTGTGCTCATCTGTTTTGATCTTTTGCCAATGTAGGGTCAGACGGTATTACTATTTTGAAAAGCATACTTGTCTGAATATGCAGACACAAAAATTACAAAATTCACAAGCATACCCGAGCGATAGTATCATGACATAATTGTATATACAACTATGTATATATTATACATAGTTCAATGATAATATTCTGTTCATAGAAGACAAAAGGATGGATCACAGAACTCCTGAAACGCGCCAGCTATGTAAGGAATCCAATGGATAAACATCCAGTTTATTTCCAGAGTATTTCTTATTATTCTGGTCTTGGTATAATTAAACTGGCAAATAAGTAAATAACATTAGTGTTGGACTATCCATTTTTCAAAATATAAGGAGGTATTAATATGAAGAACAGGGTGTTATTGATATCCATTATGATTATTGGTTTCCTGTTGGTATTTCCCGGTTTGTCTGTTGCCGGAATGGGAGATATAGAAAGTTTCACTTATACTGGTTTAAATCAGGACCTTTTAGGAAAGAACGGCAGTTATACTCCCGATGGATCACCTGATGGCATTTTTCATGTTTCTATTTCAGGAGTAGGTGCCATAGCCGGATTTTCAATCCGATCCCAGGAAGGGGGAAAAGTCTGGGACTCTGCCCCGGATTCAGGACAATGGTCTCTTCTGGTGATTGATTCCAGAGGGAAAAAACTGAACGAGGGTGGAGGTTTTTCCATAATCCCATTTCTCCTCAGCTCAGAATTTGATCTGTATATAGCGGACGACGGCCATTTAATATCAAAAACGGATACCTATATTCTTGAGGTCAAGTACATTGATGGTTCGTCATCGTCTTCCAAAGTCGTTATTGAGTCCTCTTCCGGAGGTGTTTCCGGGATCCAGGATCTGTCAGGGTTTGAAAGATCTATCGAAGCCCGGTTAACAGGTTTTAGCGAAACAGACCTTGCCGGACCTAATGAAATACTAGCTCCTGATGGTGTCAGAGATGTCAGGGTAAAAATGAAAATCTGGCAGAGTGGAGTTATTGCTTCTATAACAATTAAAAGCAGGACGGGGAGATTCTCCATCTGGGATACGGAACCTTCAAATGGGAAATGGTCCATAGTAGTGGTTAAGGATGGAGAAATACGGAATTCAACGGATGGTTCAATTTTTATGCAAGTTTCTGAAGGCACTGAATTAGACATGTTCTTTGCTGACAATGGTTCTGTAAAAGCTGGGGATACAACTTATGAAGTTATTGTAGTCTATAAGAATGGAAGACGGGACTCAGCTCCGTTGAGATCTGAAGGAGAGACCTTGGAAGAGAAGAAACTTTTTACCGCTCTATTGCACGGAAAGTCTGGAGTCGGATCGAAACCCGGAATCCCTGACATACTTACCTTCGAGAATGACTATACCTCCGCTTCTGAGAAAATATCCGGAAATGGAGAACCAGATTGGGGGATCCAGCTCAGGGTGAATATGGCCACTTCCATAATATCTTTTAAAATTGAAAATATTGATGGTGAATACGGGATCTGGGATACTCTTCCACAAAATGGTAAATGGCTTGTGGTTGTAACTGATGGATATGGGAAGATCCTTAACGAAAGTAACGGGAGTGTTGATCTAAAGATCACCTCTCCAGTAACATTATGGTTATGGTTTACGGATACCGGAGCCATGGGTAGAGGTAAAACACGCTATCAGGTCGGAATTATGACAGGAAAAGGAGAAACCTATTCTGTTCCGCTAGAAAAATATTCTCCCATGGTATCGGTTTGGAAACCTGAAATAATTAAGGTGGAGCCTCAGCCTGTATTCAAAGCAAGATATCTGGGAGTTGGGGACAAAGATTTTGTAGGCAGATATGACAGATTAAAAAGTGATGGTTCCAGGGACACAAAGTTAAGAATCTTTTTAGATAAACTGGATAGCCAGATTGATGAGATAGTAATGAAAGATACAAAGGGTAAAAATCTTGTCTGGGATACGATTGCGGGTAATAAAAGGTGGTCAATTATGGTAACCACATCAGGTGGTACCCCCCTGAATTCAACCGATGGAAGTGTTTCAATTCCTGTAAAAGGTCCAAAGACGTTGAACCTTTGGGTTCAAGATAACGGTAACCTGAAGAAGGGGGATATACCCTTTGAAATTCAGTTAAAACTTAAGGATGGCAGGATTCTCAAAACATCCATACTGAGATAATAATCTGAATCTGTTATATCGCCATAAGGTAATTTTGGAGGGGAGATCCGAATCCAGAGAGAGGATCTCCCTTTTAGATATTGTCCCGTATTTTAATGATCTGCTTATTGAAGGGGAATCTTTTATGAGAATCAGACTTGTTCTTTTGTATGTTATGACATCTTTTTTCTTGATTTATAGTTCTATCTCGACCTGTAATGCCGCCTCAGTCGAATTTTCAGCTCCTGAAAAAACAGGCCTTGGAGAGCCTTTTCTTGTTACGTTTGAAAGTAAGGCGGAACTATCAGGGCTTGAAATTTCATGGCAGGAAAGAACCTTTTACCCGGAAGTAATTACGAGGGGAGAGGATTATAAGGCTTTTCTGATTCTTGGAACCGATACGAAAGATGTTATCCCAGGTATCCATCTGCTTAAGGTAAGGGGACAAAGTGTGGAAGAAGATGTCTACTTCAGTTGGCAGATCCGGGTACTCGAAAAAACTTATCCTGTTGAGTACCTGAATGTTGAAGTTTCCATGGTGACCCCTCCCAGGGAAGTGCTTTCCAGGATCAAGCGTGAAAAGATTGAGATAGGACAGGCTCTTGACACAGATACTTCGATCAGATATTGGGAACTTCCATTTTCAAGACCTCTGGAAGGGGATTTTACAAGTACATATGGAAAAAGGCGTTTTTTTAATGGCCTTTCAAGAAGCCGGCATGGAGGGGTTGATATCAGGGCAGCCAGCGGGACTACTGTAAAAGCTGTCTCTGATGGTACGGTTATATTGACGGGTGATCATTATTTTGCCGGCAAAAGCATTTACATTGATCATGGTAATGGGTTAGTTTCCATGTATTTCCATCTTTCCAGAATCGATGTTGTCCCTGGTCAGAGAGTTCGAAAGGGAGATAGACTGGCCCTTTCGGGATGTACTGGAAGAGTTACAGGTCCCCATCTTCACTTTGGGGTTAGTGTGAAAGGCGAAATGATAGATCCTGTTCCTCTTCTTAATATGGATGTGGAGGGGTTTATCTCCCGGAACCGTGCAATGATATTCAAACCGTGAATTAATTCAGAAAAGAGATGATAACAGGTTGTCTATGACCATGATTCTGGGTATGATCATTCTTTTCCTTCCTTTTCTCCTGTCTATGGCATGCATCTTTCAGGAATACATAATGTTCAATCCCGGTTGGCGTTTCTATCCTCTTCCGGAGGATCCGGGTTTTACTATTAAAGAGGTATATTTCCCGAGGGAAGATGGGCATAAAATTAATGGATGGCATATTTACCCTTCAAAAATGCATTCTTCCTTTACTATCCTTATATGTCATGGAACCAGAGGTAATCTTTCAGAGCCTTTCAGGGTGTCCCTGATACAGGCTCTTTCTGAATTGGGAATGGAAATGTTTATTTTTGATTATTCCGGGATCGGCAGAAGCGATGGCAGGGTATCGGAAAATAATGCATACAAAGATGCTATGGCAGCCTTCAGATATTTATCTTCTGATAAGGGGCTTACTAATGATCAAATAATAGTATTCGGCAGGTCCCTTGGAGGACCTGTAGCATGTAAGCTCGCTGCTGAGATCGATCCAGCTCTTCTCATTCTTGAATCTACTTTTTACAGTATGGCAGAAGAGGTGGGTTATCTCCTTCCTTTTGTCCCAGAATCTCTGGTTGGAAGTATTGTGGGTGACAGATTTCCCACTTACAGGTTTTACAGGTATGTAAAATGTCCATCTCTGTTTCTGCATGGGAGCAGAGACAGACTGGTCCCATTGAGATCCGGACAAAGGTTGTACGGGGAATCTTCCAATTCTTTGCGGGTTTTTGTATCCATGGAGGGCGGGGGACATAAGTTTTTTTTAAAACATCGATCCCTCTATGTGGCCAATCTCCTAAGGGGACTTTCCCTTGTTTCCTTTGATTATGAAAAAGACAGGTCTGCTGGTCCATCTCAAAGGGTATAATATCCTAATAACTCTTAAGTCTAACAGGAGTGGAGATCATGGTCATTATCTTCAGACTCATCAGGTTTATTCTTCCATTACTTCTGATGTACCTGGTTTTCCAGGTGCTGAGGAATTTTCTTTATTATTTTGGATCCTCCGGTTATCCGGGGCGGGGATCTTCCTATTCCGGAGGGACTGGTGATTCAGGGTCTCACAGCAGGGGCACTTCCCGTAAAATAAGGAATCCCTACTCGATCCTTGAGTGCAGTCCCCATGCTACAGATGAAGAGGTTAAAAGCTGTTATCGAAGAATGGTTGGCCGTTATCACCCTGACAGATTCATAGGCCAGGAACTGGATCAGGAGTTTATAGACCTTGCCACAGAACGTTTCAAAGAGATTCAGGATGCTTATGATCAGATAAGAAAGATAAGGGGAATGGTATGAAGGAGATAAGGAATGAAGGGGCTCGATGAGAATAGGTATGGTTTTAATCTGATAATAGTCTTTTGTTATCTCCTCAGGGACAGTGAGATTCTTCTGATCCGGAGAAGGAAAGAGCCTTACCTGGGACATCTTACCGTACCTGGAGGAAAAAAGGAGCGGGGAGAATCACTCTTTGAAACATGTAGAAGGGAAGTACTTGAGGAGACTGGTTTGATCGTTGATGATATCTCTCTTTCAGGTATCGTGTCTAATTACGGGGATTCTATCAATGTGGAAATAATGTCGTTTTATTTTTTATCCCGATCTTTTCATGGTGTTCCATGCTCCGGACCTGAAGGTGATGTAGACTGGTACAATATTGATCAGAGCTTTTTTAATGAAGGGATAAGCCCTTTCTATAAGCTCATTTCTCCACTTGTCCTGAAAGAAAGGAACAGGCTTTTCCATGGCAGGATTAATATAGATGACTATGGGAATATCCGGAGCTCGGATCTTTCATTTTTGTGATTTGTTTTAGATATCTTTCGAATTTTATGGGTAAGCCTGGTTGATTCATACCTATTAGTATATGGCAGGGGGTAGTATCCATAAGAAAAGGGACCGCGTAAATTGGGGGAACGGTCCCTTTTCTGTTGTTATGTCATTTTCAGGATCCATTACTAGGAAGAGGATAATTTTTTAAATTTACTGCTATCAGGTTTTTGCCTTTTCCCTTTTTCAAAGGAAATGGCATCAACAGGGCATGAATTCATACATGTGGCACAGGAGAAACAGTCGGGAACTGTATTCCCCTCCTGTCTCAGAATGGCCTGCATAACGGTGGAAGGACAGGCTTCTTCGCATGCTCCACAGGCAATACATTTATCATAGTTGACCTTTATTTTGTAAATGCTCGTCTTTTCGAGAAACCAACCGACAAGCCCGAAGGGGCAGAAAAAATGGCACCAGGGACGATATATGAATAATGAAAGGAAAAACAGTGAGACTACAAAAAGAAATCCAGTTATCCCAAGGGCAGCTGGTTTGAATATCTTGAAAGGGTCTATAGGTTCCAGGATATCTATTCCCCAAAGTACCGTTCCAAGGATCAGAAAAATGAATGTCCCAACCCTGATAGTGTTCGTAAGTATAAAAGGCGGTTTGTACTGTTTTACTATGCCCTTGTTATCGCTCTCATTCCTGTTAAGTCTGAAAAGAGCATCCTGAAGTGTCCCGGCTTGACATCCCCAGGAGCATATGAATTTATTTGCAAGGACAACTGTCCCTAGAAGGAGTGACATCGCAATGAGTCTCGGAGGGAAAATAGCGCCTGTTGTTCCGAAAAGAACGACAGCATCTTTGACTGTTCCCATTGGTCCGGGATCAGAACCTAAAAGGATTCCGAAAAGAGTGAAGGAGAATAAGTAATACCATTTTCTATTCACGGGTGTTATCTTCTTTTTCCTGATCATGATGAATATGTAGGACATAAAGATAAACCAGAGACCGAATTTAAGAGGGATCTTTAACCAGTTTTTGGATTCGTATTCTTCCTGGAGAGCAGTCGATCTGGTCAGTTTATTTTTTACCTGCTCTTCCGTCATTCCAAATTCATCAAACTTCTTTTCAAGGTCAGAGGGTGAAGTAAGTCCGAAAATTTCTTTCAGAGTTGGGTTTGATATGTTGTTTACCTTCCCAAACTCTGCAAGGGACATGTCTGGCAGTATTTTAAGTTCTTCTGTTGCTGAAGAGATCTCCTTTTCTTCCAGCCACAGTGAACTGCTCAGGTTTGAAAGGAACATTACCAACCCTATCATTATGAGGGCACAGCCCAGAATCTTTAGTGATCTCGTTTTCATTTCAGATCCTCCTGGTGTGACAGGTTGCACCACTGCTATGGGGAAGAGGTTAAATTCCTATTCTCCCTTTAGCAGGTCTTTGATGGAATTTCGGATTTCCTGAACTTCCTTTCCCAACTCATGGGCGACGGTCTTGATGGATATCTCCGGGTCACTCTCCACAGGCCAGCCAGCCTTCTCGAATACTTTCTTTCCGTCAACTCCGTAGGTCGTGGCAATTTCGTTCATGGTCATTGATCCTTTTATCTCATCTGGAGGAAGTATGTGTGAAGGTTGCGATGTTTCAGAGGATGGCCGGGTTCCCAGTCCCTCTTTTAAATTTTCTTTAAGAACTTCGTCATCGACCCCTTCTACATTTTTCACAGGTACGTCGAGGGGGATGTCTTGGGGAAGTTTTCCCATTTCGACGACCTCGGTAACGGGTATTTTAAGAGTCTCCGCTATCTGTTCGACTGTCATCCATCCGAATATGGCTTCAGTGGGATCTTTGCCGACTATGCTAGCAGTGGGGGAGGCCCATGTCTGCCATAGGTTTGCTACCCTGGCGTAACCATATGCCCCGAAGAAAATAACCAGGCCAATTATTCCAACAGTAAGGGTTTTAATGGCCTTTCCTCCCATGGCAAAGTAAAGGGCTTTTTCTTTTGGACATGCTTCAACACACTGTCCACATGCCAGACATTCCGCGCTTGTAACTGCGTCTGAGGATTCCGGGTCAAGTCTGACAGGACAGCTGGAACTGCATAAGTGACAGTTAATACAATGGTCTTCGTTTCTGCGAATCCTTATGAAAGAGACTTTCTGAAGAGGAGCAAGCAGAGCTCCCAGAGGGCATAAATAGCGGCACCAGAATCGTTCGATCTTGAAGCTGGCAAATATGACTGTCCCGAAAAGAATTATAAAAGCCCATGGTTTTTCGACCATTTCCGAAAATCCTGCGGATAGATGCATATAAGCTACCCACGGATCATAGTCTCTCCAGACGAGAGTCCCCATTTGCCAGGTGAAGTAAATGATAACAAGGAAAATAACATACTTGAGATAACGTAGTTTTGAGTCAACTGCAAGGGGTAGTTCTGATTTTTTTATTCCCAGTTTATTGCCGATCTTTGCGCTTAACTCGCCAAGCGTTCCCAGTGGGCATATCCAGCCGCAAAAAGTCCTCCCCGAAACGATAGTCATAAGGACTACTGCAACAAGGAGAATGAGGGCGCTTGGTGCAACCCTTCTGAGCCAGCCTCCCGAGGTCAGGAAAATATACAGGCTTTCCATGCCCCCGAAAGGACATAAAGCATCCACCGCAGGAGCTCCCTCGGGTCCGCCTCCTAGCATCTGGTGTCTCATACCCACCCAGGTCAGGAAAAGGAGAAAACCTATCTGTACTGACATCCTGAATCTTGACGATTTCATTTTCAACATCTTCCTTTCTGGTAAAATTTAACATATTGCTACAAAGAAGAATTAAAGGATTATACAATTTATTATAACTCCAAAATTCCCCTCATATACACTGGGGGAGTTAGTCGATTGCTTCTGTAAAATAAAGTGCAGGAATCTTTTAAAAAAGCCGTTCCCTGGGGAACGGCTTTAAAATTGACTAAATCCATGAAAGCAGTTAACAACTGCCGCTGCAGCCTGCTCACCCGCCACCGCAACCACCTTTAAGAGCTGCATATATTGGAACATATATATCCAGTATTTCCTGGATATTTTTGTGGCAGTCTTCATGGGAGGTATCTGAACATACTCCTGTTACAGAAAGAACCTCATCGATGGAATCGGCATCTCTAAGGGCTATTGCTTTTACTACATCCCTCAGGGAAAGGTTGCATTCCTCACATACCTTGGTATCACCTGAAGCTTTAGACCAATCCATTGTTTCACCCCCCTTGGTTGGTAAGAAAAATATTTGCTTTCTCTGGCATGCCAGTCACAAATTTATTTTATACCCCCGAAAGGTATCACAATAAGGAGTTTTATTCAACACTTCTTTTTAACTTAAGTAAAAATACTTATCTATTTCCCGCTGGAATTTCAAAATAATTCTTTGGGAATTTCCTGTCTTTACCCTTGGGTAATTAAGATCTACATGGTTCGTGCGAGTTGAAATAATCTATCCATTGCACTATTTCTGTCATTAATAATTTCAGGAATCTTCATTTCTTAATGCTATAATATGAACAGATAATAGTTTACAACGTTATATCAGACTGGTTTGTTTTAAGGAGGGTAAAACCAATGGAGAAAAAGCTTATAAGTTTCTTCTTAGTACTGATAACTTTCATATCCCTTTTCTTCCTGACTCCTGGTGTTATTCTGGCACATCCAGCATCCAGCTTAACCCTTAGTTATGATCCCGGAAACCATATGCTTGATGTAGTTGCAAAGCATAATGTTAAAAATCCAGAATCTCATTTTATACAAAAATTCAAGGTTTCTGTAGATGACAAGGGGATATACGAGCTTGTGACTTCTCTTCAGTTTTCGGAGTCAACAGCGAAAGTATTGTTCTATCTGCCAGACCTGAAAGCAGGAGCAGAAATAACAGTTGAGGCTGAGTGCAGCAAGTTCGGGTCCAGTAAACAGAGCATTAAGGTAAAGTAAAGAATCCAATATATCTGGAAAGGGCCCGGGGTTTCCCGGGCCTGATATTTTATTGAGTACGTGCAACCGTTATGGCTATGTAAACAAGAGGATAATGGCCAACGTTTTCCAGAGAATGGTTAAGTCCTTTCTGAGTAAGAATAACATCCCCAGCATCAACTTTTTCCTGAACTCCATCTTCTGTGTATATGCCCATTCCGTATATTATGATTTTCGCTTCTTCACATCCTTCATGTTTATGCTCCGGTATTACCGTATCCGGAGGCATTTCCACCCAGTTGATTTCATGGAACATGCTCTGTTCGGGGAAATCTTCAGGAGTTATGAATTCATCAGGATTGAGAGTTCTCACCTTTATCCCCTCCAGCTTTCCATATAGCGGATGAGTCGTTACATTGCTCATTTGTATATCCTTGATAATCACTAAACTCACCTCCTGGTAACTGTTTCAACTAATGCTATTATAACCATTATACCGCTTCATCGCATTAATATCATCAAGAATTTTCCGCTTTACCTATGAATGGATCAAGGATATAAAAATGAGTAGTTTATACTTAAACCAGTTATGGGTTATATTCCCTTCATACAAAGGTTTGGGATAATATTTGAGTATTTCTGTTGAGGAGGGATATGAAATGTCCCATAGACAGGTTCATGTTACTATTTCCGGGCTTGTTCAAGGGGTTGGTTTTCGCCATTCTCTCTGGAGACAGGCTCGGAAAAGGGGAATATCAGGATGGGTACGGAACAGGGCAGACGGTGCAGTCGAGGCTCTTTTTCAGGGAGAAATGAATTCCGTAGATGATCTTATTGAATGGTGCCGGGTCGGGCCTGCCTTTGCAGAAGTATCTGAGGTCCATGTTATATTGCAAAATAAGGGAAAAAACTTTGATTCCTTTGATATCCTTTCGTAAAATATTATTTATCTCAACAGTCTGGTAAAGTAAGGGTCTTTCATTAGTATGAAAATTGAGAAGATAGTAAAGGAAATGTATCCTGAAGTCCATCCTGGTGATATATTTAATAAGAGAGTAGTACATTTCTTAATTTTCCGTATCTCTTGTCCAGAGAAATTTTTGCTCTGAAGTTGATTTGAATTCAAAGGAGACCGAGAGAATGAATATTAGAAAAGATATCAAGGTTGCTGAATACTCCGGGAATGATATGGAAGACGGGGAAAACACTTTAATTTTAAAAAATGAGGATCTTTTTTCGGACCTTCAAAAACGGTCTCAATATCTGGAATTTGTTTTTCACAATGCTCCTCAAGGAATTATATGCTGTGATGAAGAGGGATGTATCATAGATGTAAACGCTATGTTCTGCATGATTTTTGGCTTTGAACGCAGTGATATTCTTGGTAAAAGAATAAATGACATCGTTGCACAGTCGGAAGAAGTTAAAAAAGATGTGGATTCCATATCTAAGGAAATTCATAGTGGAAAAAGTGTCAGCAAAAAAACATATAGAAACAGGAAAGATGGATCTCTTTTCCCTGTTTCTGTTACTTCCTTTCCCTTTGATATTTCAGGGCAGCCTTTTTATCATTATGCTTACTGTGACATGTCTTCCTTGGTGGATTCAGAGAATAGGATGAAACGCAGGGCTGGACTTGAGAAGCTCATGCCAGGTCTATTCAGCCGTTTCGAAAATTCCAGAAACCTGGATGAAGCTACCAGAATATCTCTTGCAGAGCTTGGTACATTCATGGGGGCAACTTCATGTGATATTTATTTTTCCAGTAAGAATAATGGATTGATGAAACCAGGCTACGAATGGACCATTCCAGAAGAGGAGCCTCTTTCCAGAAGATTGTTAAAGATCTCTGAAGGAAAGCAGTTATTGTTATGGGAGAAGATCAGGGAGACAGGATCTGGAAACATCAGGATTGGTATTGCTGATTCTGAATTAGACGAAATGAATAGAGAGATACTTGCCCTTGCCAGTTCTTCCTCTCTTCTGGTAATTCCTTTTCCTGCCGGTACTAAAACGTACGGTTTACTTATTTTCGAAAATATTCCTTCGGATTCCCAGCCCGATAGTGCAGAAATGTCCCTGCTTCAAATATTCGTCGATTTTCTGGGAAATGTGTTTTTCAGATTTCATTCAGAGAAAGACCTTAAGAGAAAACATGCCAGGTATTATTCAATTGTTGATGATCAGCTCGATTTCGTTAATACAATGGATCCGGAATACAGGATCACCTTCGGTAACATAGCTTTCTGTAATTATTTTGATATTTCCAGAAATGAGATCGTCGGTAAAAACTTCCTGGAACTCCTTCCGGATATGGACAGGAGATCAATGGAAGAACAGTTACTTGGTCTTTCAAAAGAGACCCCCATAAGTGTTACAGAGGGCAGAACTGTTCTTCCTTCTGGCGGGGTTATATGGCAGCAATGGATCAGTAAGGGCATTTTCGATGAAGAAGGAGATCTTATTGAAATACTTGGCGTTGGACGCGATATAACAAGAAGAAAAAGAATCGAGGATGAGCTTAAAACAACAATAGGTACCCTGAAGAACAATTTTGAGGCTACCATTAATGGAATGGGCAAAATAATAGAGATTAAAGATCCATATACTGCAGGTCATCAACAGAACGTTGCCCTTCTTGCCAGAAGAATTGCAGAGGAAATGCATCTTTCCCAGGATCAGATTGAGAGTGTATATTACGCATCTCTCGTTCATGACATAGGTAAGATACAGATTCCTTCAGAGATATTGAACAAGCCGGGGAAATTGAACGAACTTGAATATTCCCTTGTTAAAAGCCATCCCATCCATAGTTCAGAAATTATGAAAACAGTTGAATTTCCATGGCCTA
This sequence comes from Acetomicrobium hydrogeniformans, assembly GCA_016841745.1. Classification (GTDB taxonomy): domain Bacteria; phylum Synergistota; class Synergistia; order Synergistales; family JAFGMB01; genus JAENYO01. The sequence continues at coordinate 685,362 of JAENYO010000001.1, read as the reverse complement.
TCGCTGATATAGTTCTCCAGCACCATGAGCGTATCAATGGAGCAGGATATCCCAATGGGGTCAAGGGAGAAGATCTTGTTATAGAGGCAAGGATCATGGGTGTTGCGGATGTGGTTGAAGCGATGTCAGCTCACCGTCCTTACCGTATAAGTCTTGGAATAGAAAAAGCTTTGGAAGAAATTGAGGCCTATAGTGGTGTTCTCTATGACCCGGGAGTTGTAAAGATCTGTGTATCCCTTTTCAGGGAAAAAGATTTTTCCTTCAAGCGGGAAAAAGGATCTGCACAGGGATCCAAACATGATTTTGCATGATCTCTCTCTCCGGGGAGATATTTTCTCCACCTGGTTCAAGATTAACTGAAAGCCTTTATCCAGGTTGTGATATTGAATTACTTTTCGAAAATACGCTTATCCGGATCATCAAAATAGTTTAACCTTTCCTTCAGGTCTGGAGAATAGATTTTCTGACTGGAGAAATCCTGAGGGATTTGCAGTAGATCCGTTTTCAGTATTGTTTCATAGAGATAGGTTTTACTAAACTCTCCTTGATAAAATGTGCTCCTTTGTTTCATTAAAGTGAAGGCAAAATAGCCGATTCATATGGTTCTATCTGATAATTATCATAATATAGTGTATTTATGATAATTGACTGAAAATAATGGATAAAAGTAAAAGGACTTGTTCCTTTCCTTCAAACCGTGTAAAGTAAAAAAACGGGTTAACCGAATTCAAGAGAGAAGGGGTCGATATCTGCATGGTGCTTGAAAACAACGTCAAGGTTGCAGGTTTGCTCCATCTTATCAAGGGGCACATGGAAGATGAGAACCAGCTTGGGCATTATGTCAATTTTTCTCTGAAACAGGATACTCCATGTGAAGATGGAAGAGTTCGCCACGATTTTCTAAGGATGAGGGCATACGATCTTGAAATTCAGGAATGGGTGAAGAGTCAGGCGGAAGGAACTCCTATAAGGGTTCAAGGAGAGGCGAAATCTTCATTGGGAAGCGGTGAGATGTATATCCTTGTAAGAAATATCGAGAAATTATAAATCACTGGCTGTTTTCAGGGATATGGAACATTTCTTCTCCAACTGTTACATCTAGAAAACCAGGGGGACCTCCGATAACGGAGGTCTTTTCTTTTTGAATTTCTGCTTGCATAACACATTATTCTTGCCAGAGCCCTTTTTTAGAACTATTTTTTCAATCTTGACAAAACAAGTCGGGTATAGTAACCTTCGCTTGAACAAGCTTTCACAAAATTTTTGGATGGTGAAAATCATGAAATTATCCACCAAAACACGTTACGGTATGAGAGCCATGATAGACCTTGCTTTCCTGCATGAATTTGATGAACCTGTAACTATCAGGGAAATAGCCAGACGTAACAGGATTCCAGAAAGTTTTTTGGAACAGCTTCTGGGTACACTGAGAAAAGAGGGGCTTGTGCAAAGCATCAGAGGGCCTCAGGGTGGTTATATACTTGCAAAAGAACCTGAAGAAATCAGCGTTTCAGATATTATTAATTCCCTGGAGGGTCCAATAAGGCTTGCTGAATGTATAGAAGTTCCGCTATGCGGTGAGGCCAGGAACTGCCCATCCAGGGTGTTATGGTCAAGGATCAAGGATAGTATCGACGAAATAACACATACCACTACTCTTAAAGATCTGATAAGCGAGTATGGTGGCTCTGTTGAAAGGAAGGGAATATGTAATGACTAGAAAAGTATACATGGATAACGCTGCTACTACCTATACTTCGCCGGAAGTTCTTGAGGAGATGTTACCGTATTTTTCAGAATCCTTTGGTAATCCTTCTTCTATTTATTCTTTTTCCGAGAGGAATAAAAAGGCGTTAAGCAAAGCCAGACAGCAGGTAGCTAATGCTCTAAATGCTGACCCAGACGAAATATTCTTTACGAGTGGCGGTACGGAGTCTGATAACTGGGCTCTTAAGGGCATAGCCTTTTCCCATAACGGCAAGGGCAACCATATAATCACAACAAGGATTGAACATCATGCTATTCTCCATTCTGCCGATTTTCTTGAAAAAAATGGTTTTGATGTTACTTATATTGGCGTAGATGACAAAGGAAGGATAGATCTTTCTGAACTGGAAAGATCTATAAAGGATAAGACTATCCTCGTATCAGTGATGTTCGCGAATAATGAAGTCGGTACTATCCAGCCAATACGGGAAATAGGATCACTGTGCCGCGAAAGGGGAGTTGTCTTTCATACAGATGCTGTCCAGGCCATGGGCCACGTTCCCATCGATGTCAGGGAAATGAACATAGACCTCCTCTCCCTTTCCGCTCATAAATTCCATGGGCCTAAAGGGGTAGGTGCTCTGTTTATAAGAAAAGGGCTCAGGATAGAGAACTTAATGCATGGCGGAGGTCAGGAAAAGGGTCGAAGGGCCAGTACGGAAAATGTTCCGGGTATAGTTGGCTTGGGGAAGGCTCTGGAGATTTCTTGTTCTAAGCTTCCGGAAGAACATCTAAGGCTTTCTTCAATTAGGGACAGGTTGATCAATGGGATAAAGGATGCTGTACCTCATGTGAAGCTTAATGGAGCAGATGGAGCGGAGCGCCTTCCAAACAATATCAATTTCAGCTTTATTGGTGTTGAGGGAGAGACTCTTCTCTTTGACCTGGACGGAGCCGGTATTTCGGCCTCTACCGGAAGTGCATGTTCTTCTGGTTCCCTTGAGCCGTCCCATGTTCTTATGTCCTTGGGAATGGATCATGCCATGGCTCATGGTTCCCTGAGGCTTTCTATGGGAGAGTCCACTTCCGAAGAGGATGTAGATTATGTTCTTGAGGTTCTTCCTGAGATAGTAAGAAAAAGAAGAGAAATGTCTCCTCTCTGGGAAGATTACCTTAAAAAGTTGGAAGAGGTGAAATAGGCGATGTACTCAGAAAAGGTAATGGATCATTTCCGCAATCCAAGGAATGTGGGAGAAATAGAGAATGCGGATGGGATTGGAGAAGTAGGTAACCCCAAATGCGGAGATATTATGAAAGTGTATATCAAGGTCAACGATGATGTTATTGAAGATATAAAATTCAAGACCTTTGGGTGTGCTTCAGCTATCGCTTCATCAAGTATGGCCACGGAAATGGTTAAAGGAAAAAAGGTGAGGGACGCCTGGGAACTTACCAACAGGGCAGTAGCGGAAGCTCTTGATGGGCTCCCTCCCGTGAAGATGCACTGTTCTCTTCTGGCCGAAGGAGCAATTCACAGTGCGATAAATGATTACAGGAACAGGAATGGTCTGGAGCCATGGGAAGAGGACAAGGTGCACAAGGCAGTAATGGAAGAGCATGCCCACTGATCAGGACTTTTTCAAGAATAGAAATGGAACTTTCCGACCAACTGTAATATGCCTAAGTTTCAGGATCTTTCTTCAATTAAGGATTTGCCGGATCAAATAGTTCCTGAGGAGGAACAGGATTATGGATAAACTGAATTTTCACCGGCTTACAATAGAGGATAGAGACAGGTATAGGGAATGTTTTAGACAATGTTCTGAACAGGCTTCCGACTACAGTTTTATTAACCTTTTCGCATGGGATCATTATAGGCATTATGATATTGCCTTTGGATCTGGTCTTTGCTGGTTGAGAGTCAATAGTCCGGCAGAGAGCTACTGGTGTCCTGTAGGTTCGTGGATTGATAGAGATTGGGAAAAGATATTATCGGAAATCTTCCCGGAAGGGATTCTCCTTGAAAGGGTCCCTGAAAGAATTGCTTTGCAATTGAAAGGATCATTGGGGGAAAAGATCTCCCTGGAAGAAGAAAGATCAGAATGGGAATATGTATATAATGTAAAGGACCTTATAGAATTAAAGGGTAAGAGATTACATAAGAAAAAGAACCTTCTTAACCAGTTCAGGAAGAATTATGACTGGAGCTATAGAGATGTTGACCTTACTGATGTTCGAATGATTTTGGAAATGCAGGAAATATGGTGCAGGTGGAAAAACTGTGACGGGAGCAACGGTCTTAAGGCGGAACATGACGCCATCAAAAAAGTATTGGAATACTGGGAAAAACTTCCCGGGTTGATTGCGGGTACACTCTTTGTGCAGGAACAGATGGTCGCATATACTATCGGGGAAGCTCTGGATGAAGAAACGCTTATCATCCATTTTGAGAAAGGTCTTGGTGATTACAAAGGCGTCTACCAGGCTATCAACCAGTTATTCCTCGAGAGAGGTGCTGTCCAGTTTCAGTGGGTAAACAGGGAGCAGGATATGGGAAATGAAGGGCTCAGGAATGCAAAAATGTCTTATGAACCGCATCATTTTCTGAAAAAATATCTTCTTTACTGGAAACCATAACCTGGATCCATGAATGATTGAATGTGTCTGGATGGGATTGAACTTGATTAGTAGTAAAATAAAGTCAGAAAAAAGCGGGGAATTTCCTCTTTTCTTTCTGACTTTCTGTATGTCCGGGATTGTTCGGCCCAATTATATATAAGGCCAGCTTCAGTGAAATATAAGAAATACCTGACTTGACTAAAGGGGAGGTATGGATATGATTTTCAGGATTTTTTCAGATTCTTTTAATTATGGAGAAGTTATCCCGGTGAAGTTTACTTGTGAAGGGCAGGATCTGAGTCCTGATATTGAATGGGATAATGTTCCTTCAGGCACGGAAAGCTTTGTACTTATCTTTGATGATCCTGATGCTCCTTCCGGGACCTGGACTCACTGGGTGGTCTATGATATCCCCGGCAGACTTAAAAGATTCAATGAGGGGGAAGTCGCTGGCAAGGAAGGTATTAACAGCTGGGGCCGCAGGGGATATGGAGGCCCGTGTCCTCCACCTGGCCATGGACCTCACCGGTATTTTTTAAAAATATATGCCATTGATACTATAACAGTTGATCTTCCTTCAGGTGCTGCTATCGGAGAGATCAAGGCGGCCTTTAATGGACATGTACTTGCTGTTGCAGAACATATGGGCACCTATGAGAGACCATAACATACGGGAGCGATGATCCGTATGTTATAAAGGGCATCTCTCCCGTATGGGTAGTATATCAAAGACGATCTGAAGATAGTGCAATTGCGACGGCCGATGCTGCTTCAAGAGAGTGCAGGCATGGTATGCCTTCTTCTATGGCTGTCCGTCGGATCGCATATCCGTCTTTTATGTTACCTGGATGAAGCCCTGGAAGATTAATTATCAGATCCCATTTCTTGTTTCTGATATCATCAAGTAGTTTTTCTCCCTTCCGGGCAGATCCTACTTTTAATCCCCATTTCTCCAGAATCTGAGCTGTCCCGGGTGTAGCATCAACCCTCCAGCCATGGGAAGCAAAAAGTGCTGCTATGGCTGGCGTATCTCCTTTTCGCTCGTTTCGAACAGATAAAAGGATCCTCCCTTTTTCGGGTATCTTCCATTCCGATCCACGAAGTGCTTCCCATAAGGCCTGGCTCACCGTTCCATGGACACCTAGTGCTTCTCCAGTAGATTGCATTTGTGGTCCCAGACGATGGTCCAGTCCGGGTAGCTTTTCTGTAGAAAATACTGGAGTCTTTACCCCAAAGGGGCCTCTATATTCATACAGACCTCTTTGGGGAAATGTATCCCGGAGCTTTTCTCCAAGGGCGATTCCTACCGCTATGTCGACCATGGGGATTTGTGTCAGTTTGCTGACAATTGGTATTGTTCTGCTAGCTCGGGGATTTGCTTCAATAACGTAAACAGTTCCCTGGTTCAAAACGAACTGGACATTCATCAACCCTTTAAGATCAAGGTAGGAAGAGAGTTTCATTACAGCTTCACAGATATCCTTTCGCTGAGCCTCAGTGAGTGATATATCCGGGAATATAGCTATAGAATCACCGGAATGAACTCCTGCCGGATCAAGGTGTTCAAAGATTCCCGGGATCAATACATCTTCTCCGTCACAAAGTGCATCAATTTCGAATTCTTTTCCAGGAAGAAAACGGTCAATCAGGATTTTCTGGTCTGGTTCTGCTGCAAATGCAGATCTTACTACATCAAGAAATTCCTCAGACCGGTTGACCACCTGCATAGCTATGCCGCCGATGACAAAATTAGGCCTTACCATTAATGGAAATCCTATATCATTTGCTATCTTAAGGGCTTCAGCTTCCGTAGAAGCTGTATCTCCCTTGGGATGGAGAATAGCCAGTTTGTCAAGGATTGAAGCAAATCGTCCCCTGTCTTCCGTTGCATCAACTGAATCACATGAATTTCCAAGGATCCTGATGCCCCGTTTATCAAGCTGTTGTCCTATCTTCAGCGACGTCTGTCCTCCAAAAGAGGTGAACACACCACTTATCTGTTCTCTCTCAAGGACATCCATTACATCCTCTTCGTGAATTGGTTCTACGTAGAGGGCATCCGAGATATCATGATCTGTACTGACCGTTTCCGGATTGTTGTTTATCATTACCGCCCTGTAGTTTCTTTTTCGCACAGCTTCTACTGCTTTTACGCAGCAATAATCAAATTCGACTCCCTGTGCTATCCTAATTGCTCCTGAACCGATAACTGCAATAGCTGGTCTTTCGTCGGCAGGAAAAGGATCTCCTCCAGGGCCGTAAGTCCCGTAATAATACCCTGAACCGCTCGGGATCTCTCCTGCACAGCCGTCAACTTCCCTATAGGCCTTCTTCAATCCTGCTTCGGCTTTAACTTTCTGTACATTTTTAAGATCCATATCAGAAAAGAAGGCGATGGATTCGTCTGATAGGCCCATTTTCTTAGCCTTCATTAAATTGTTTTCGGATAAAGGTGAACCTGATAATTCTCTTTCCAGATCTGAGATCTGTTTAAGCTGTTCTATGAAATAGGGATGGATCCAGGTCTCGTTACTTATTTCAGAAGAGGTTATCCCCCTTCGTAGAAGTTCAAGAATGGACTGGATTCGCCTGTCCGTTGGAAGCAGAACTTCTTTCCAGAGGCTGTCTTCTTCCATTTCAGAAATGGTCTGATCCCTTAGCCTGTCCGGACCGTCAAGGGAACGGAAAGCCTTAAGAAGAGCCTGGTTGAAGGTAAGTCCCAGGGCTAGCACCTCTCCTGTAGCCTTCATTTTTGTTCCAAGAGTTGTATCAGCCTGTGGAAAACTATCAAAAGGCCAGCGTGGGAGTTTAACTACCACGTAATCCAGGGCAGGTTCAGAAAGGGAACTTCCAACGCCTGTTACCGGATTAGGCATTTCTGTCAATGTTTTCCCAAGGGCTATCTTCGCTGCCATTCTGGCTATGGGGTATCCCGTTGCCTTGCTTGCCAGAGCACTGGAGCGGCTGGCCCTTGGATTTACCTCTATCACGGCATATTCATTTCCTCCGGGATGGAGAGCGAACTGGACATTACAGGCGCCTTCTACGCCAATAGCATCGACTATATCCAGGGAAGCTTTTCTGATTTTTTGCCATTGTCTGTCGTTCAGTGTAAGAACTGGAGAAACAACTATCGAATCACCAGTGTGTATTCCCATGGGGTCAACGTTTTCCATAGAACAAACACAAAGAGAATTCCCTATGCTATCCCTCACTACTTCTGCTTCTATCTCTCGCCACCCCTCCAGGTATCTCTCTACCAGGACCCTGTTAACTGGCGACGCTCTTAGTCCCACAGAGACCCTCTCTTTCAGTTCTTCTTTATCCTTTGCCACTCCGCCTCCTGTTCCGCCAAGGGTAAAGTCGGGTCGGATTATGAAGGGATATTCATCGTTGGAACAAAAATCAAGGGCTTCTTCTACAGTTGAAACATATCTGCTTGGTACTACGGGTTGTTCTACGGAAATCATGGTTTGCCGGAAAGCATCCCTACCCTCTGCTTTCAGGATCGAAGCAACTGGTGTTCCGAGGATACGGGTTCCGTATGCCCCCCATATACCTGTTTCTTCACACTGAACACAGAGGTTGAGTGCTGTTTGTCCACCCAGGGTTGCCACAACACCGTAAGGATGATGTTCATCCAGTATGTCTTTGATTACATCTGCAGTGAGGGGTTGAATATATACCAGGTCTGCCATTGACTGGTCCGTCTGAATAGTGGCTGGGTTGCTGTTGAGAAGGATAACCTTTACTCCCTCTTCCTTCAGAGCTCTGCAGGCCTGGCTTCCGGAGTAGTCAAATTCGGCAGCCTGACCGATTCTTATAGGTCCTGAACCGAGCACTAATATGGTTTTGTCGGTCATTCCCGCTTACCTCCCCGTTTTTTCAAGAAAATGGTCGAAAAGAATACTCGCATCCCATGGACCTGGACTTGCTTCAGGATGGAATTGAACTCCAAAAGCGTTGAATGTCTCATGTTCAACTCCTTCTACGGTCCCATCCGAGAGGTGGCGAAATGTTGCCTTTAAACCAGTTCCTTCAAGAGTTTCTTCAATTATGGCATAACCGTGGTTCTGACTTGTAACGTAGCCTTTCCCTGAATTCTGGTCAAGGACAGGCTGGTTTGCCCCCCTGTGACCGTAGGGCAGTTTGGCTGTTTTGCCTCCGCATGAAAGAGCAAGAAGCTGAGTTCCAAGACATATGCCAAAAAGAGGGACTTTTCCCAGAAGTTCTTTTATGGTATTCGCTTCTTCTTTAAGCAGGGAAGGGTCACCGGGTCCATTGCTCAGGATAAGGCCATCAAGCTGGGATAAAAGCATTTTTTCAGAAGATGTATTGTGGGGAAAAAGGGTAACTCTGCAATTCCTTTTTTCCAGTTCCCTTACGATATTATGTTTTACACCGAAATCCAGGATGCCCATATGAGTGTCCCCCTGGCCATGAGATATTATTTCTTTTACTGAAACATCTGAAACAAGGGAATCCGGCAGGGCTTTCATGGATGGAATCGAAATATTGTCTGAAATTCGTCCCATAAGTGTTCCACATTCTCTCAAATGAAGGATAAGGCCTCTGCAGTCAAGGTCTGATAAAAGGGGCACATTCCATTTTTCAAGCCATTGTTCAAGCTGAACTACTTCTTTGATTGGTGATATCTCCAGATTCTGAACAATAACCCCGGATATCCACGGTCTTGTGCCCTCTAGATGATCAAGGTCCACGCCATATATACCTATAGGAGGAAATGCGAAAACAAGTATCTGACCTCTGTAGGAAGGATCGCTCAGAGATTGAGGATAGCCTCCGTTTGCGGTGGTAAAGACAACTTCTCCCTCAATATTCTGCAGAGGAGTACTACTGGAACCTGACCAGAATGTCCCGTCAGACAGGGTAAGCCAGTATTTCATTTCTTACACCTCCTGAAGTAATAGTAAAATAAAGTTAAAAAAATAAAAAAACATTAACTAGTGTTTATATTTTCCGGGTAATTATACATGCAATGAGGGATAAGTCAACATGAATAATAGTGATAGTGCATTCTGTTTCGTATCTGTTGTTCATAAAAAGTCCCGGAACAGCAATTAATTGCTCCGGGACAGTGTAACCCTTTCTCAGAGAAATGAAAAGATATTCAGAAAAGGGGATAATCTCCTATGCTTTTACCGGAATCAAGAAGGATCTTCACATATTGTGCCCTTTCATATGCGTATAAATCGGTGCTTTGGTTCCTGTCCATAATTCCCCTGACACTTCCAAGATCTTCAAAACCGGTATTTTCCATCCACTCATCGATCTCTTTGAGAACTGAACCCAGCCAGGATATACTGTGAAGATAGAGTGAACTTACCATCTGAACACAGCTTGCCCCTGCAAGGATCATCTTGATTACGTCTTTTCCAGAGTGTATTCCTGTGCTGCAGCAGATATCACCCTTCAGCCTTCCATGTAAAAGGGCGGTAAAACGCATAGGAAGCCTGTTCTCCAGTGGAGTACTGAGGTCGAAAGTGTATCTGGACGACCTGTTGTATATGTCTATATCGGGTTGAAAAAAACGGTTGAACAGGATAAATGCATCTGCCCCGGCTCTGTCCATTTTCACCATCACATTCAGTGGATTAGTGTAAAAGGGACTCAGTTTTACGCTTACAGGAATGTTTACTGACTCCTTGACTTTACGGATTATTCTGACCTCATCATCCTCAAGATCTGAAGATGTCCTGTCAAATCTTAGCGGAACGGAATAAAAATTAAGTTCAAGTCCATCTATTCCAGTTGATTCAAGTCTTTTGGCCCAATCCACCCATATTTCTTCTTTGGTTGCGTTAAGGCTTGCTATTACAGGAATACTTAGGCTTTCCCTGGCTTTCTGTACCCATTTCAGATGTTCTTCCGGGATGGAAAGATCAACCTGTGACGATAGATTCAATTCTGTCTGATGCATTCCCCCCAGATCAAGAAAAGAATCTTCAAGCCTTTCTGTTTCTGTGCTTATCTGTTCTTCAAAAAGAGATGCGGTTACTACGGCAGCAGCGCCCTCTTCTTCAAGTTTTTTTAAAAGGTCCATATCTGCAGTAAGCTTACTTGCTCCGACGATAAGGGGATTCTTTAATTCTATGCCCATATAACTTGTTTTAAGTTCAGCCATTTATAATACCTCCCTTTACCATACAATAATATTCCTTTGTTAAATTGTATCCTACTGACGCAACTATATCAACATGTCACCACGGAGATGTGCGAAACAAATAGAATGGTTAATTCAAATCATTTCAGCCTAAGGAGTAATTGGCCAGCCTTGGTTCTGAAAAGAGAAAACCTTTCTTCTTCAGAATAGATGGCTACTGATCTTATCCCGAGTTCAGTACAGGTCCTCAATACTCCAATAGCTATTTCTCCACGATTTGCTAAAAGAAGTTTCTTGAATATAGTCATCTGATTTTCCTTCTTAAAGGAAAAAGTTCTGCTAATTATAGAATTAATCCTGACATTTTTAATCTAATGCTTTAAATGTCCTGAAATTTATTCTTGCCTGATCTTGAAATTCGTTTTGTGAGACTCAGGGACTAATTTGATGGGTATTTTTAGTTCTCTAGACCCAAGGTGAATATGCCAATAGCCCTATATGTCACTTAGCTGACATAATATAATAATATCAGTTCTATAATTAAATAATGTACAACTTTACATTAATGAATATTTGTATGTTTTTATTGTTTTACGTATTCGTGGTGTAACTCTATTTTGCCTTTTAAATCCATTATCAGTTATTCCATACCCGATAAAAGAATTTTATGATAAAGGCTTTTTCCGCTTAAGACCCTGTATCGGAAGGAGGAGTGCAGTTGGTGAGAACTGATCCATTTTTTAGATAGCGAAGGATATATTTCTCGTTTACTATTCAGAAAGAGTTGTTTTTGAGATCAAACGAAAAAGGCAAAGCTGCCGAAAGGTGGTGACGCAAAGCCGCGGGTCTAAAGTTGAAAAACCATGACAGCCGGGCTGCCGAACCTATTGTAATGTAGGGGAGGTATTTACTATGCGAATTAAATCAGGTGTTGTAGCTATTGTAGCCCTTTGTTTGCTATTTCTCTTCGCTTCCGCTTCAGTCGCGGAGATCCCTCCGGGATGGGAAAAGGTAGGAGACGGAGGGCTTGTTGACGGCACTCCTGCCCCAGGTGGGCCTTACGACTCAAAACCTGCAAGGAACAATTCCTATGCCTGGTCCATGGGGACTCTCCAGTGTGAGGAAGATCTTTATCTTTACATTGGGGCTTACCGTAATTTCCCTCACGGTGCATTTCTTGGACCCATTTCTCCCTTCCCCATAGATTCTTCTCTCTTCGGGGACAGTATTCCTCCTGAAGAGACCTGGGACCTTGGAACAGTGGAGATCATGCGCAAAAACATCACCGATGACGGGCCGTGGGAGATAGTGCCTCTGACCCCATATGTGGGTGCAGGAGACCTTTCCGGGAACCAGGGGTTCCGGAAAATGTACACTTACAAGGATGTGCTTTATGCCGGGACCATGAACATGAAATTGACATCCCAGGGTTGGAATGGGGTACCCAAAATCCTGGCCATAAGCAATTGCGAAGATGAACTTGTTGATGTAAGCCCACCCGTTGTTTCTGCTGATCTTGAGGAGAACAAGGCCTACTCATACAGGGGAATGGTGGAGCATAATGAGATTTTCTATGTTGCCTATGAATATGGTGTCTTTTCCAGTATAGATCCTTCTTCGGGCTGGAGCCGACTTTCTGATAACGGAAGGATGGGTTATATCACGGACCTGGTCTCTTTCCAGGGCAGTCTGTGGGCAGTGACCAGTGATGGAGAGGATGGATGGAGGCTTTTCAGATGGCATCCAACTCTGACTCCCGTTGGGAATCCTGTTCTCAACGGGTCATGGGAAGACATGACACCTTCATTAAAACAGGCTGTTCATGTTGGAGCAAATGGTTTTGTTTACGATGATCACCTTTATATAGCGACTCTAAACGGTGGATTCCCCCTCTATGATGTGGATCTGTTAAATGCCGATATCAGCCTGCTCCTTGATAGAATGGTGAAGGTTTTCTACCCATCCTACCTGTATCGTTTCGATGGCGAGGAATGGGAAACGGTAATGGGAAACGGGATCGGGATAAAAGGGCCCGGTTTCGGTGTCCCCACCAACGTATATCTCTGGACGAACGGGATCCATGACGGAGACCTTTACATCTCCACTTTTGACTTGAGGTCTATGTTTTATGCCATTGACTGGGATAATCTTGAGCTCATCGAAACAGGAGACAACGTGATGGTGGATGCCCTGAAATCCCTGGTATCGGTCCACATAATGGGATTTTGCCAGATGGCAGGTATTACGCTTCCTCCAGCGCCATCATTGTCTGAAATAGTCCATGCCTTCCTGAACCATGGATCACCGGTGGGTTTCGACCTCTTCCGTTCTGAGGACGGGGTCAACTTTGAACCCGTTGTGCAGGATGGTTTCGGAGATACCATGCAGTATGGAGGGCGCACCATGATTACCACCCAGAAGAACTGCAAGGATATCCTCTGGCTAGGCACCTCCAATCCCGGAAATGGATGCCAGGTATGGAGATATGAAAAGGTACCTGTAGCCACGGAAACGGTAGGAGTTTATCCTGAACCTGACGGTATGAGCTATTCAGTTCGTGTTACTCCGTGCAGTGAGGAAAATAATGGGGAAGTTAGTGGTGATATTGTAGAATCCCTGGTAGATGTGGTTCCCCTGTTATCGGAGACCTCAGAGGAAACAGATAGTATCTTCTTTGAACTTGAACTGGTGAATTCCGACGACATCTGTCTGATTGAGATCTGTGGATATTTTGATGAAGCTGATAATGACTGGCTTCCTGAAACCCAGCCAAACCTCTGGTGGTACTCTGGTTCAGAGTGGAATGAGCTGGATGTTACATGGGCTGATCTTGGAGAAGGACAATGGAAGGCATGTACAGAACTTCCAGGTGAAAGTTGGGGGAGTATATTTGCAGCAGCTCTTGATCCATCAATTTTTGAGGCTGATGTTCCCTCTGGCGAAGAGCCTGGTGGAAGTACTGGTGGAGGGTCAGGCTGTAATGTAGGCAGTGTCCTCCCGGGTATATTGCTGGTTGTTCTGCCTCTGATGGTTCTCTTTTCAAGGAAAAACATCAAGTAATAAAGCTGGAATCTGATTAATGCGGGGCTCCTCCAAAAAAGGAGCCCCGCTCTTTATTAAATATCTCGGAAACATGAATATTTCTTCTACCTGATAAGAAATGAACCAGGCTATTTCCGATCATGTATATGCAGTATCCTCTCGGGGATCGAAGGATGAGATGAAAACCAGAGGGAGTAAATGTAGCTTGGGGGTACCCAGGCCAGGTCGTTGGTTGCCAGGTTTGACAGGGCCATGGCGAAATGATCCGGGCTTGTCTGTAGTGAGGCATATTTATCAGCCCTGAATTCGAGTTTTCTTGAAATAAAGCTGTCTATGGGCGATAAGACCATGCTCATGATACCAGAAAGTATAAAAAGGATTATAACAAGTCTGGGCAATGTCATTCCGGTGATTCCAAATACGGTCTGTGTAATGGCTGAATTCCACATGAACCATAAAACGATAAAGAGAAGAGCCTGTTCAAGTATGCCTGCAGCCAGTAATATGAGAACATGCCTTTCTTTCCAGTGCCCCATTTCATGGGCCAGAACGGATAATGTTTCATCCACTTCCATTTTCTCGATCAGGGTATCAAAAAGGATGATCTTGCGAGATCTCCCAAACCCTGCAACCATGGCATTGGAGTGGGAAGATCTTTTACTCTGATCTGCAGTAAATACCCCTTTTACTGGAAGTCCCGTTTTGTCTATCAGTCCCTGAACCTTTTCCAGGAGGTCAGCTTTTTCAAGAGGGGTTATTTTGTAGAAAAGAGGCATTATAAGAATTGGAAACAGAAAAGAGAAGATGAGGCTGAAAGAAACAATACATAAAAATATTAACGGGATACCATATTCCAGTCCGGATAGATAATTTATAGATCCTGTCATAATGGGCAGTATTGCTAGAGAAAGAAGCAGCGAAATAAGATTGTCCTTGATGAAAACAGGAAGGGTTTTCCTGTTGAAACTGTACTTTTCTTCCAGAACGAAAGAATAATAAAAGGAAAAGGGTATCCTGTAAAGGAACAGGCAAAGTGTTAGTATCGCGGCAAAGGTAAAACCGGTCCAGAAAGGTGCAGGGAATCTTGTATTGAGAAAGATCATAATCTTCGAAAAAAGACCAGCCCTGAAGATAAGAACAGTTGCAATATATCCACTGACGCTGGATAAAACCCCGAATTTTCTGTTCGCTTTTCTATAGTCAAGTTCTCTTTCCCAGTCATAGTTGGATGGCGCATATGTTTTTATATCGGGAATAACTTTTTCGAAAATTGTCCTTTCATACAGAGATTCATGAAGGGAGAAAAAAAGATCTGCAGCAATATTTACAGTTAAAATTGTATAAAAGAGCATCTCCATAGTCATCATAAACGTTATTTCCTTTCCTGAAGTGGATTCTATTTTACACAAGATTGATTTTATTAACATGTTGTTTAGGAAAATTGCGTATTTCTGATAGACTTATTCCCATGTAAAGCTGAGAATGATGATTCTTCAGTCCCTTTTCGTGGAGAAGTAAGTGAAGATAACGCTGAAGTATGGTAGATTTGTTAAAGAACTGGGGATTCTTGCCAGTGACAGGATAAGTCTTTTTAATTTTATATGAAGGTGGAAGAATAATGAGATTGACAACAGTAAGATCAGATAAAAGAGAAATAGCCGCCGTGGTGACCTCCTGGGGAGTGGTTCCTGTAGAAAAAATCAACAGAAGGTTCGGATTTTCCTGGAGTAGTGATCTGTATTCTATAATAGAGAACCTGGAACTTGAACAAATGCTTCTATGGTTTAACAAAGAAGGCAGATCTCTTCTTGAGAATTCAAGAGAGATCGGGATCCTCAAGGAAAAAATACTTTATGGTCCCCTCTACAGACACCCTTCAAAGATCTGGGGCATAGGTCTTAACTATGTTGATCATGCTTCCGATCTCGCAGAGAAAGCTCCATCCACAGAACCGGCCAGTTTTATGAAGCCGGACACTGCTATTATCGGTCCGGGGGATAAAGTGTTGATCCCTCTCCAGTCAGAAAAGACAACTGGAGAGGCGGAGCTTGGCATTGTTATCGGCAGACGTTGCAAGGATGTTCAACGAAAGGATTGGCTTTCAGTGGTGGCAGGTTATACGAGCATTGTTGATATGACTGCTGAAGATATTCTGCGTGTCAATCCAAGGTATCTTACCAGGGCCAAAAGTTTTGACACATTCTTCAGTTTCGGTCCCCAACTGGTGACTCCAGATGAAATTCCGGATGTAAACAGTCTTACCGTATCCACTATGATAAACGGAGATGCCTACGCCAGTAATATCGTTTCAAATATGACCTTTCCTCCTGATTATCTTGTATCCTTTCATTCAATGGTAATGACTCTTCTGCCTGGGGATATCATTTCCACCGGGACCCCAAGGGCAGTGTCCCTTGCTGATGGAGATGAGGTCGGCTGTCGGATCGATGGTTTTGAACCTCTTTACAATCCTGTTGAAGATCTCAAAAAGGCACTTTAACCTATAAATTAAAAAACTAAGGGGAGAGACTTTGCGTGATCCTTCCCTTTATTAAGGGTAAAAGGATTATTCTTTTTATAAGTGATGATATTCAACCACTTCGATATTTTTCTTTTCGCATATTGATCTGATCTTATCCTCGTCGTTAAAATCATAGCTGCAGGCAAGGCCACAGCTGGCTGAAAGCTGGCGAGGCACCGGAACGACCTTGACATCCAGACTTTCTTTTCTGCAGGCCCTTTCAAACATAATTGCCATGCTTGTAACGTTAAAAGTAGCTATACATTTCATCCTTTTTGAAAACCTCGCTTTCTCAAAAGGCTGTCTCCCTTCCTCAACATATCAACAAAGATCTGCTGTTTTCTTCAGTCTAGTATGGCAGATAGTCTGAAAATATAATGTTTCAGGACAGGATAAATGAAAGCTCCGAAAAAATTCTTCTAGCCCTTACCAGGACTCCTTCCCGTATTGTCTCAAGCGAGATGTAGTAGCTCTTTGGGAACAGCGTTTCCCAGCTGTTCTCTTTTTTCCCTTCTCCGTAAAATGGGTCTGCAAAACTGAATCCTTCTATTTCGGTGGCTATCTGCTGATTATATGTTTCTATAAGCTGGTGCAAAGAGGCAATGGAACGATCGATATCCTTTTCTATTTCGGGAAAAAGAAAATCGTTATCCCTGAAAAATTCCTGACTCAGCCAGTTTACAGCAGTTCTCATGCCCAGCAGGTCCAAAGCCATGTTTTCTGCAGTAGACCTTATTTCCGACAGTCTTTTCCTTATTGGTTCAGTGTCCGTTATGTAGGCGGCGGAATAATGGCCTTCACCACCAATCTTATCACTATCTGCAGTATCAGATTGTTTCTTGTGCATTTCCCACTTTTTAATAAGATCCATATTGAAATATCTGATTCTGTTCTGCCTGTCAATTTCTTCCTGGGAAGATTCATAGACCTGACCGAGAATCTCCTCAATGTCTATGGTATGTACCCGTATATTCCCTATTGCCGCAATTCCTTCCTGATTCTCATTTTCTTCATCTATGACCCATCGGTTCCATGAATTTATCTTGAAGCCCTCTTCGAACTTAAAGGTGCCCTTCCAGTGTTTTCTCTCGAGGGCGAGATACCTTTCAAGGGGTATGTGTTCCCGTCCTCTTATGATACATGATTTCCAGGGATATCTTTCAAGATCTTCCTTTGCCTGAGCTAAGGCTCTTTGGAAGATGGCCTGATTTTTTTTCAAATCGTCCGAGATGTTTTCAATCCTGTCTTCCGATTTTTCTGCGACTATTGGCGGCAATGCGAAGGGGTGAATACCCTCGGACGATGAGAATACATAGTTATCTTCTGAAAGGATTCCGGATGCTTCAAGGTACAGAGCCATTTGATGATCGATCCACTCACCGTCAATGACGGGAACAGTCCGAAGGAAGGGTATTGTATTTTCAGAGAGAAGCAGAGCTTTTCCCTCTTCGATCTCTCCTTCCAGTGTGTAGAGCTTGAGTTCTTCTTTCAGTTCATCCTTAAGTTTATTAAAAAGAGCATCTGGTACGTCGGTCAATCCGTAGGAAAAATCTCTGGATTCGAGAAAAGAATGGAGGTCCTTTTCGTTTTTGAAAAAAGAGCTGATGCTTTCCATTTTATCGGGACTATCATTATCCATTATCTTCGCAAACCTTTTCCTTACTGGTCCGGGGTTTCCAGAATAGGGGAGGGTTTTGTTCCCTTCATTTTCAAAATGTTCTTTTACCCATTTATGAAGATACTTTGAGTCTTCCCAGCAGACAATAGTTTCCCGGGAGAGGTATTCATGAAGTTCTCTGTCGATCTGTTCAACAGGATAAGGAAAAACTGCTTCATTTTCTTTTATTCTTTCCATATCGAGAGAAGCCTGACAGGATACAAAATGAAGGTTTATTCTTTCGGCAAGAAGGGACAGTTCCAGGTATCTCTCTCTGCTTTTTTCAAGGATCATCTGATTGGTATTAAGAGCCATTTTCCCGAGTTCCAGACAAACAGGTTTAAGATCCGTCAGTTGTCGTTTTACAAAACCCTTTTTTTTCCCCTGGCCTGTTTCCTTTAGAGAGGTTATAAGGTTTTCGGTCAGAACATTTTCCGGCGATAGCAATGGGCCACCCAGGCTGATCTTTTCAAGGTAATCGACAAAACTTCCTTCCTGTTTTTCTTTTTTCAGCCAATTCAGAACAGTATCTAAAACTACATCTGGTATCTTTTTACCATGCTGTGATTCAAGATCAGAATAGCTTCCCATATATGTTCACCTGCCTTATTTACTTATTATTTCTCTCATGAGCAATTCCCTAAGCTTTATAACAGGGATATTCTGTTCAAAGGAAATCTTTTTCAGATCTTCATATTCAATTGAAGTTTTTATCAGTTCTTCTCCAAGCCAGCCTTCCTTTATATGGCATTCCCCGAAAGAAGTTTTTATTTCCTTTATAATGTGATCAAGTCTGACCTTGTCTACCGGGTATGTCCTTATGCCCAGGGTAGATGTGGACCTGAGGATTATTTCACTCATTCTGTTTAGATCTCCAGGGGAGCACAGGCATGATAGAGTATTGGCAGGTCTGCCTTTTTTCATAATAATGGGGGATAGCCAGACATCCATTGCACCCTCTGAAAACAGTTCGTCCATAACAGTTTCGTAGACTTGGGGATTCATATCATCTATGTTAGTTTCAAGAACGACTCCCTTTTCCTCCTCGAATCTACTCGCGAGCCCTTCTTTGCAGCTGTAGTCTTGTTCAATGCTGAATATTCTAAGGATATTCGGTATATCAGTATCCCTTGTGCCAATGCCTGTGCCGCATTCCAGCATCTTACCTGATGGCATTTCCCCGAAGGTATCAGCCAGGCAGGCAGCCAGCAAAGCTCCTGTAGGAGTGGTCCTTTCAGCCGGTTCCCCCATTGAATAAACCGGTTTTCCCCTCAGTAATTCCACCGTAGCCGGAGCCGGAACGGGCATTATGCCATGAGCACATTTAACTGTCCCAGATCCCACATTCAGGGAAGAGAATACAATTCTTTCAGGGGCGGCCATATGGACAAGAATGAAGGCGCCCACTATATCGATGATGGAATCCATAGCTCCGACTTCGTGAAAATGGACTTCTTCAGGGAGTTTCCCGTGTACCTTACCCTCTGCTTCAGCAAGTAGTCTGAAGGCTCTTTTACTCTGTTCTATGATAGAGGTTTCCAGGGTGCTTTCATCAATTATCCTGCAGATATCCTTCAGCCCTCTGTGAGGATGATCTTCAGAACAGCTGACATCTACTTTTGTCCCGGTTATATGTTTCTTTTCAGACTTCCTTATGTCGACTTCATATCCATGAAGTGAAAGTTGTCCCAGCTTCTCGATAAATATTTCCTTGTCCAGCCCAAGATCCAGCATTGATCCCAGAAACATGTCTCCGCTTATTCCAGCGAAGCAGTCGATGTATAACGTCTTCATTTCCTACCTCCGTTATTGTTCAAGGGGTTACTCCCGAACCAGCTTCTGCCGCCTGAATAACCCTCCAGATCAAGCACGATCCTTGAAAAGCCATTTTCCTGCAGAAGAGATACCAGGATCTCTTTTTTTTCAATAGCTTGTGCAATGTTTTTTTCAGGTACTTCAATGCAGGCCAGATCCCTGTACACCCTTATTCTTACCTGGGGAAGGCCATTTTCCCGGATCATATCTTCCATGGCCCCTACAATCTGAAGTTTTTCTTCTTCTAGTTTTTCAAAGGGGGGGAAACGTGTGGCCAGACATGCTGTGGCCTCTTCCTCCCACCATGCTATTTCCATTTCCTCCGCGAGTTCCCTTACCTTTCTCTTATTCAGACCTGCCTCTGCGAGGGGAGAATATATCCGGGGATATTTCTTGAGAAGCTTCGTGCCCAGTCTTGTCGGATCTCCGAGATCGTCAAGGTTTGACCCTTCATATATTTTCTCAAGTGAATGTTCCCTGGCATAGCGGAGCAGCTCCTTTATGCGTGCTTCCTTGCAGAGGGCACATCTGTCCGGATGGTTAAAAACTACCCCTTCCAGGGAAAGTTCCGGACCCTTGATAATAACATGTCGTGCACCGAGTTGATTGGTGAATCCCACTGTGCGGTCCATTTCTTTTTTCAAATGAAGCCATGAGGAGAATGTCACTGCATGGACTTTTGCCGGTCCTATCAGATAAGAAATTACTTTGAGAACCACAGCGCTGTCTACCCCTCCTGAAAAGGAAACTACACAGGATTCTGTAGATCGAAGTTGGTCCATCACTTCTGGAGAAAACCATTTTGTAAGATCAGGATAGTTTTGCATCGAAAGACTGCCTGACTATCATGGCTCCGCTATAGCCTGCACCAAGTCCGTTGTTTATATTGACCACTGTTACCCCTGTAGCGCATGAATTGAGCATAGTCAGAAGAGGTGCTATCCCATTAAGGTTCATTCCGTAGCCTACGTTTGTTGGTACGCCTATTACCGGACAGGAAACAAGTCCTCCTATTACGCCAGGCAGAGCCCCCTCCATACCGGCAACTGCCACAATGGCTTTGGCTTTCTGCAGGGTTTCGATATGGGCCAGCAACCTGTGTACCCCGGCAACTCCAACATCATACATCCTTGTAACATTGCATCCCATATGTTCTGCAGTTACAGCAGCCTCTTCTGCAACTGGGACGTCACTGCTTCCTCCTGTAGCGACAATAAGTCCGTCAAAACTTCCCGTATCTGTTTTTTTGATTCCAGCCATTGCTGCTTTAGGATAAAATATTAACTCTGGAAGATCCTTGAGGACAAGCCTGTACTGCTTTTCATTTATCCTTGAGAAAAGAAGGCTTTCCCGGGTATTCTGCATAGCTTTTGCGATCTGCTCAAGTTGTTCATCGCTTTTCCCCGGGCAGTAGACGATCTCAGCAAAGCCCTGTCTGATGGAACGGTGAGTATCGAGCTTGACCTCGCCAAGGTCCTTGAAGGGAAAACTTTTAATTGTCGATAAAAAATGAGAAGTATCTACTTCGCCTTTTTTGAGTTTTTCAATAAGGGATATCAGCTCTTTTTCATTCATCACGGCAGTCAATCTCCTCTTCCAGAGAGTGTATCTATCTGAATTATTACAGAAACTCGAGTGGTTATAAAATAAGTAAAGACTGGTTTCATCAGTGTGAAACCAGTCTGAAATAACTTGGGCCAGGGTATTTTAAAAAATTTCCAGAGGAAGCTGTGTAACGTGAAGCATGTTTTGAATATTGTCGGTCGCTTTGAAAACCAGAGTATATTTACCAGTTTTCCACTTGGAAAAATCCAGAGGTACTTTGAAGGAAAGATCCCTTTGATTACTTTTCAAAGATTTTTTCAGGGCAAAGACCTTATCACTCTTTGCTACTATCTCATCTTCCGAGTTAATCACATCAAGTTCGACTCTGATGTCAATTTCGTATTCTTCATCGCCCTTTTTGATGGTGAAGTTATCAAGTTCGACATATACTGAAGTTTTACTACCACTGAGAAAATGATTATTTTCTTCATTGGTATAGTTTCCAAAACCGTCAGCCTGGCTTACAAATACAGCTTTGCTTATAAGAATTGAAGGGGAAGCAGAAGCTGGAATTACAGCGATTATAAGAAGTAGCACGATGCTTAGGATAAAACGACAGAATCTAAGGTCTGATTTCACAATTATCCCCCCTGTTGAATATTCTGTACTTAAAAGACATTATACCTTTGGTTCAGTTTTATGTCACAAGTCAAACTACTTATTCCTCTTTTTTTACGTGGCGATAAAACATCTTTCTTTATGTTATATTCTTTACTGGAAGATCGAAAACAAAAAGTGATGGTGATAAATTTGGTCTACAGGGCATGTTTTGATGGAGCATCAAGAGGTAATCCAGGAGAAGCCGGTGCAGGTGCCGTGATCTATGATGAAGAGGGCAGACCGATTTGGGAGTTTTCCCGTGCTCTTGGAAAAAAGACTAATAACGAAGCAGAATATTCAGCCCTCATTTTTTTACTTGAGGAAATAAGGGCAAGGAAACTTAAATATGTTCAGATCTCAGGGGACAGCAAACTTGTGGTTAACCAGGTTAATGGGCTATGGAAGGTTAACAAGCCCCATCTGAAGGAACTTTTCCTTAAGGCTAAGGAACTGAAGAAACAGACAGAATCGGTACTCCAGTGGGTTCCAAGAGATCTTAATGCCCATGCTGATGCCTTGTCGAACCGTGCTTTTGAAAAAGAAGATGAGGATAGACATCTTACAGCATTTGATGCTTCAAATCTGGAAAAGATTACGGACCAGATCTACATTGCCCATGGAACAGAGGATTATGCCGTTGATCTTCTCCACAGGAACTGTTCATGTCCTTTCTTCCAGAGAAAGAAGGACTGCAAGCATTTTAGGGCGGCACTCTCTCTAGAGTCCCGATGACCTTTTCCTTCAAGCCATGATTGACTGAGAATTTACTTGATAATGAGTCCGGTATGAGTAGTTTTCAGAGAATAAAAGTCAGGAAAGGATGAATCTAATGAAAAGACATATTACTGAAGTTATGAATACTTCTTCTGTCGGTCTCTATATGATAGATCTTCCTCTTCCCCTTCCCGGTTTTTCCTACCAGATAACTTCATGGTTGCTCCAGGACAGGGAATTGGGGAGAAACTACCTTGTAGATATTGGTCCTGCATCTACCGTTCCAGCCCTTGAAAAGAGCCTCTCAACTCTTGGTGTGGAAGAACTTGACTATGTACTGCTAACCCACATTCACCTTGATCATGCCGGCGGGATCGGCCATCTGGTAAAGATCTTTCCAGGCACCAGGATAGTCGTACCATTCAGAGGACGTAAGCACCTGATCGATCCTTCAAAGCTTTGGGAGGGAAGCCTCAAAACCCTTGGCGAGATGGTACTTACTTTTGGGGAAATGATAGCCGTTGCCGAAGATGACATCCTTAAAAATAATATCAGCATAGATGGTCTTGAAGTCTGGGATACTCCAGGTCATGCTTCCCATCACCAATCTTTCCTGTATAAATGCGGAGATAAAAACATTCTTTTCCCGGGAGAGGCGGCTGGTGTAATGCTTAATCGGGATATGCTACCCAGGTGGCAGGAAAATATGAATATGACCGGCTGTCCTGAACCTGAGCCTCCTGTCCCATCAGTACCTGATGTATTGTACATGTATCCTGCTTCTCCTCCTGTCTTTGACCTGGAAATCGCCAGGAGATCTCTTTCAAGCCTTATGGAGAGGAGCAGCAGCCTTATATGTTACAGCCACTACGGCTATTCAAGGTACCCTTCCATGCTCCTGAAGCTGCATATGGAACAGCTTACCCTTTGGGAGGAAATAATATCAGGAATTCTCAAGAGTGATAACGATCATGAGGCTGTTGTCGAAAAAGCATTAAAGATCCTTCTTGCAAGTGATGGCTTTCTTTCCTGTTATCAACTCTTTAACGAAGAGATGAAGGAAAAGGAGAGTTTCTTTATAAGGAACAGTATTCTGGGTTTCGTCGGTTTTCTGAAAGAAAAGAATTAAAAGGCTGGATTTTCTGGAATAAAGGTTCTAACCAGTGCAAATGGCAAAAGCCCATCTTTACTGTGATTTTCTGATCGAAAATTCAAAATTCTTTATTGATCCCTACCATTGAAAAGGTTATGTTTTATATATCCCTGATCTCGTTGTTGTAGTAAAGATGTTTCAGGCCCTTTGGCTGATCCCCCCGCTGATTTTTCAATGAGATTAAATTGACTTTTTTCTATAAGTGGTATAATTTACTACAAAGAATTGGTATTTAGTCAGAGTTTTACTAGGGACTTGTGGTTTCTGTTTTTTCATTTATCTTCTGTTCAATATGTTCATGATTTTTCCCGACTCTTTAATCATCCTCCAGGGACTGCAGGATTCCTGATACAATCAAAAACTTCACTTCCATTGAGGATGACTTTTAAAAACCGCTGATACAGCGGAAATTAAGGTAAAAGGGGTTGAGTGAATGAATATTCTGGCCAGAGAAGAATTGAGATCCCTTATGGATGTTCAGAAAGGTCCCTGTGCATCTGTGTACATTTCATTTCCCCCTTCGGGGGAACCCTCCCGCCAGGCTCGGATAAAATTAAAAAACGCAATTCGAGAGCTGGAGATCCTTCTGGAAAAGAGTGGTATGGAAAAAAAAGATGAGATATCTTTTATTGAACCCTTACAGGGGCTTTTAATGGATATTCCATTCTGGAAGAGCCTCAATATGGCTCTTGCGATCTTCCTTTCCATGGATGATATACGATTTTTCTGGCTCCCGGCAGGAGTGAAGGATCTTGTAATCTTTTCAGAAAGATTCCATATAAAACCACTGATCCAGTTTTTCAGCGGAGAAGAACAGTATTATCTTCTTGCGCTCAGTCAGAAAAAGGTCAGGGTTTTCACCGGATCCAGGTATTCCCTTGATCCCACGGGAATAAATGACCTTCCCGGGGGATTGAAGGGGGCACTGAAATATGAAGAGAGAGAAAGAACACTTCAGAGAACTCACGGGTCTCCAGGCGGTAAGGGGGGCCTTTCCCCTATCCATGGGGCTGGATATGAACTCAATAAGGATGATATCCTCAAGTACTTTAAAATTGTTGATAAAGCCCTTCTGAATATATTGGAGGGGAAAAAGGGACCCCTGCTTATAGCAGCAGTAGATCAGGAAATATCTCTCTATAAAAAAATAACATCCTATCCTCGCATTGTGGAAGAGGGAATTTCAGGTAATCCCGATAATCTCTCCGCCCATGAACTTCACCGCAGATCTATGGAAATAATGGGCCCCTATTTTAGAGAAAAGGAAGAAAAAGCGATAAGTGAATATCATGAAATGGTCGGTTCCGGCAGGACTTCAGAAGATCTGAAAAAACTTATCCCTATGGCTGCGGAAGGAAGGATCCAGTCTTTTTTTGTAGCCAGAGACTACCGACAGTGGGGAAACTATGATTCTTCTGTTGATCAAATAGAGATCCACAATGAAAAGATGAAGGGAGATGGGGATCTTCTTGATCTTGCTGCTTATTATACTATCCTGAATGGAGGAACAGTATATGTAATTGATCCCGAAAGGGTTCCGGGAGGGGGATTGGCTTCTGGGATCTTCAGGTACTAGATTGTCTGGCCTGGTTTATAAGGTTGATACTACTGTAGAAGGAAGTTCTGTTAGAGGGTCTTTACTTACGTCTTCCAGCATCCTACCATCCTTCCCTTTCTCTCCCTGATGGGCGGGGAGCATTGACACTGATCATCAGATAGGGGGCACCTGCTTCTAAAGGGGCAGCCCCTTTCTTCTGTCTGAAAGGTTCTGTTTTTAGCTAGTAATTGCAGCTTTTCTCCAAGCTTGGGAAGAGCCGAGAAAAGAGCTCTTGTATATGGGTGGACCGGATCTTCCAGGATATCGGAGCTGTTGCCATACTCGCATACCATCCCTCCATATAGAACTATGGTCCTCCCGGCTGCTGCCCTTGCCAGGAGAAGATCGTGAGTTACAAAGATAAGGGACATGCCACTGGCAACCCTTGTATTCAGAATTTCAATTATTTCTCCCCTTGTAGAAGCATCCTGCATGCTAGTTGGTTCATCTGCCAGAAGAAGGGTGGGTTGCAGTATCAGGGCTCTTGCGACGGATACTCTCTGTTTCTGGCCTCCTGAAAGCCCGGATCTGATACGGGCTTTTGATATTCTTTCCTCTCCAAGTCCAAGTTCTTTCAGAAGTTGCCAGGCCTTTTCATTGGCTTCTACCTTCCTTTGTTTCCCATTGACCAGGATGAAGGGTTCTGTCACAGCATCCAGTACATTCAGAGTTGGAGGAAGACAGCCGTAAGGGTCCTGGGGTATGAAGCCACAGCGCCTTCTCAGGTTGACCAGGGTGGAGGATGTGCATTGTTCCAGGTTTTTCCCAAGGAGATATATATCCCCGGAGTCAAGGGGAAGAAGTCCCAGGACTGCCCGTAGAAGAGTAGTCTTTCCACTGCCGGATTCTCCAACAATGGCAAGGCTTTGCCCGTATCCTAAATTAAAGGATACCTTGCTGAGGGCCTGTACCCAAGTTCCACCTCTGGAGGAAAACGAAAGATCTGCCCTTTCTACCTTCAATAATGTTTCAATGGAATTCAATTTGAATTTCCTCCTTCAAGGACTTTAAGGGCAGCGATCAGCTCCCTGGTGTGAACATGATGGGGATTTTCCAGAATTTCTTCTGTGGAACCCTGTTCTACGATCAGGCCGTTCTTCATAACGGTGATATGATCTGCCACAGATGTCGCAAGCGGAAGGTCATGGGTGACAAGGAGCATTCCCATTCCTGTATCCCTTACTATCTTTGAAAGTGTGGAGACTATTTCTCCCTGGGTTATAACATCCAGCGCGGTTGTAGGTTCATCAGCAAGGAGAAAATCCGGATCGCAGGCAAGAGCCATTGCTATGGATGCCCTCTGCTTCTGCCCCCCGGAAAGTTCATGTGGGTAACGTCCTGCAACAGAAGAGGGTAACCCGGATTTATCCAGTAGCTCAGCAGTTTTTCTTTCTGCAGGAAGACCTTTGATCCCATTGTGAAATGAAAGGATTTCCCTGATCTGTTGTCCAACCGAGAGTACTGGTGTAAGAGAGTTCATGGCTCCCTGGGGTATGAGGGCAATTCGTTCCCAGCGTATCCTGTTCAACTTTGATTCGGGAATCTGTAGAATGTCTTCCCCGTCAAAAATGATCTTTCCCTTTACCAGCGTTCCAGGAGGAAGAAGGGAAAGGATAGCCATCAGGAGAGTGCTTTTCCCGCTTCCGGATTCACCAACCAATGCTGCAATGGTTCCCTTTGCAATTGTGAGAGAGGCATTGGTAACGGCCTCTACATCTGAAAAGGTACTACGATAAGAAACATAAAGATGGGATATCCTGATCATTTATCATTACCTCCCTTCAATCTCGGATCGACCATTTCTTCAAGAAACTTTCCGATATCAAGAAAGATAAGACATAAAAATGCTATTCCAAGACCTGGAGGAAGAAGAAGCCACCACGCACCAGTAGTAAATGCTCCAAAGGAATGGGCTTCGTGGAGCATTCGACCCCACGATATCACCCTTGGATCTGAGAGTCCCAGGAAGGATATTCCTGCTTCCGCGAGAATTGCTCCGGGAACACCCAGAGCTATATTCGCCAGCAGCAGGGGAAGTGTTTCAGGGAGAAGGTGTCTTGCAAGAATGTATGGGGTTCCCGCACCAAGAGCCCTGAGGTTTTCAATAAAACAGGCATCTCTCAGGGTAAGAGTCAGTGAGCGTACAGTACGGGCCGTCCCCATCCAGGAAAAAAGTGAAAGAATAAGTACCAGCTGCCACAGACCTTTTCCCCAGATACCTGCAAGTGCCATTAGAATGGGAAGAATAGGAATAGATAGAAGCACATCCACGCTCCTCATGATGACAGAGTCCGTAAATCCTCCTGCATATCCGCTAAGCAGACCCATTGAAAGACCTATCATACTGGCAATGAGGGTGGCGCTTATTCCAACTATCAGGGAAACCCTTATTCCCATAACGAAGAGGTATAATACGTTCCTTCCCCTCTGATCGGTTCCCAGGACCCCCCATCTCCCCCCTTCAAGGGTGGCGGTCAATTCTGCTGATGCGACAGGGACATCGCTTTCGATATATAAGGAGTATTCTCCCTCGGCCGGCATCAGTTTGTCCATTGCATTATCAAAGGCTGAAAGACCAATGTTCAACTTGAAGGTAATGTCCCTTCCGTCAAGATCTATCAGAATATCAGAATATCGGGACAGATCTTCGAGAAGGATCTCTTCACGGGGTGTTCTCCATACGAGTGTGGCCTTGACCGGAGTTCCTTCGAACCTGATCCTGCCCTTGAGTCTGAACTGTTTTGGTGGATCTCCTTTCGATTTGAAGGTTTTTGTGGTTTCCCCTTCTGTCAGCTCCAGAATTCTTGTAAGAGGTGCATCCCGGTCGAGCCACACAGGTTTTGAAAAAGGGGGTGCCATCGGGTTTTCAGGATCAGTTCCAAAAAGAAACGGTCCTGCAATCGCTGTAAGGATGATTAGAAAGAGGGCAATAAAACTCCATCGTTTCCAGGATTTCAACGTTTGCCCCTCCTTTCAAACCTTACCCTTGGATCTACAAAACCGTAGGCTAAATCAGCAATAAGATTGCTCATTATGGTAAGCAACGCCAGCAGGTAGAATGCTGCTCCTGCTGCGGGGTAGTCATGACCGGTCACAGATTCCAGCAGGAATCGACCTACTCCGTGAAGGGAGAAGACTGTTTCAGTAATAACTGCCCCCGACACTATGCCGGGAAGGGCAAGTAAAAAGATCGTTATTACTGGAGGAAGGATGGTTCTAAAAGCATGTCCCCAGATTATATTGTGAGAAGGCAGTCCCTTCGCTTTTGCCATAAGAATAAAATCTTCCCCCAATACCTTAACCATAAGATTCCTTACATAAAGAGCCCATCCTCCAAAGCCAAGAAGGACCAGGGAGATGACGGGCAGGCTCATATGCCATATATAATCTGCGACAGCAGCCATTGCTCCTGTAGGAGGGGGTATGGAAATAGTCCCCCGTAAAGGGAAAATAGGGAAAAGGTAACCAAAGCACATCAGAAGTATCAATTGAACAAAAAAAGAGGGGAAGGAAAAGGAAACAGCTCCTCCCCACAATACTATTTTTTCGATAACCGTACCCCGATTCAGGGCAGCCTTTATTCCAAGGAGGGTGCCGATAATGGCAGACAGGATGAGAGCGGAGCCTAGAAGGGCTACTGTATTGGGTATTCTGGAAGAAAGTTCTTCCCATATGGGCCTCTGGGTTAAAAAGGAGATCCCGAATCTAAAGGTAATCATCTGTTTAGCATATAGAATGAACTGGCGGGACAAGGAGAGATCAAGTCCATAGATCTTTCTGAGCTGCTCCTTTGCTTCGGGAGAAAAACGGGGATCTATGATGCTTGAAACAGGATCTCCCGGCATCATCCTGAAGAGAAGGAAGTTCAGTATCAGAACTACCCCCAGTACGAGAAAGGCGCTTGCTATACGTTTTATCCAGTAATTCTTCATTATTCCATGTATCCTTTTTTAGATAGGATCAATATTAAAGGGAATGTCCTTCTCATTGTTCAAGAAGCCAGAACTTTTCATTTCTTGTGAATCTTACATATTCTCCGATCCGGTATTCCCTGAAAACGAAGGGTCCGGTTCCGACCAACTGAGTCAGAGTTTTATCGACCGGATTTTCAAGTTTTGAAGGCTGCCAGTTCTGCCAGTCCTTCACGTTACGGATTATATGTTCAGGTAAAATGGGGAGTCCTCCAATGTTGTGAAGATACCAGTAACTTACTCCCTTCATGGTTATTTCAATACTGTAGTTATCGGGAATGGCAATCTCTATTACATCCCTGACATTATCAAGGTAACGGGGGATCATGTTATCTCTGAGGAAGAGGATCGTCGACTTCACATCTTCAGCTGTAAAGGGCTTGCCATCCTGCCAGACTACATCTTCTCTCAATCGGAAATACAGTCTGGTTTTTTCCCCATCACCCCTGGTGACAGTTTCGATCTTCCATTCCTCTGCGAGCCAGGGTATATCTTCGAGAGTGAAGGGATCTACGGCAAGAAGTCCGTCATAGATTGTACCCATTACCTGCCAGTCATAAGCAGAACCTGCCGAGAATGGATTAAGAGATCTTGGTTCATCTGACAGACACCAGTGAAGGGGTACCATCTCTCCTTTAACGGGCTCCATCGATAGAAGAGACCATGTGTTATCAGCGGTGCTTACCCTGCTTTTTATAATATTCTTCCACCTTCGGTTTACAGAAGCAATGGAATAACGGGAATAGATGGGAATTGCAGGAACCTTTTTATCCAGAAGTTTCTGGCTGAGAGAAGATGCTTCCCGGGCAGATCTTTCATCAGGAGCCCAGCGAAGTTCTTCCAGTGCTTTATCCAACTCTGGATCGTTTATACCTGGAATATTGTATCCTCCTTTAATATTCATGGAACTGTGATAGAAGGCAAAAAGGGAATCAGGGTCTCTTGTCATTGACCATGCAAGAACATAGGTGTCAAAATCATGTTCGTTAAGACGGGATATCATGGTGGCAAAATCCATGGGATCAAGTTCGAGAGGAATGCCTATATCATTGAGCGATTCTACTGATCTGGAAGCCAGTTCTGCGGTTGTAGGGGCTACCTGGGCAGTAGGAGACAGGAGTTTCATCTTCTCCAGCGATTTTTCTGTTCCGGGTGGAATGAGTATTCCCTCACTGTCCCATTTCCAGCCGGCATTTTTAAGAATCTCTCTGGCCTTTACAGGATCGAATCCGGAAAGAGGAATGTCCTTTTCCGCGTAGGGTGAAGCTGGAGGAAGAAATGTGGAGAGGGGTGCTGCATATCCGGAGAAGAGGTCACGTACTATTTTTTCTCTGGGTATGGCAAGCCATGCAGCCTGGCGGAGTTCCTCCATGTTCCAGGGTGACTTTCGAAGGTTGAACCCCAGGAAAAATCCGTGAAAGGCCTGGGCAAGAGAGAGGTCCAGATCAGGGTTCCTGGATAATCTTTCAACGTCGACTGGCCTTATGATATCACCTAGAACATCTATATCTCCCTTTTCTGCGGCGAGAACCTGTGCGTCAGGATCTCTTATTATGACCATGTAGAGTTCATAAACCTTTGGTCCGGTTATTTTTAGAGGAGACAATCGATCCTCTGCAGCACAGTAACTCCCTTGAAAGAAGAATAGAAGTGTAAGAAGGATTATGTATTTTTCCCAGAACCGATTCATTTTATTTACCTCCCTGAAAATGCCGACTTTTGCTAATGATACCTTACCTTGCCGGTCATTTGTATTTTTCTATGGAGTATTTTGTTTCCTACAGGCCATTATGACATATTTATTTCGGGAGAATAATGATATTAGAGTAGCCTGGTATATAATTACTATAATAAATAACCCTGAAATAACAAATTAAGGAGTTGACCGGAATGCCCTGAAAGGAACTCGAGCATACAGCGGATATGGGACTTGAAATAACCGCATCAACCATGGAAGAGCTTGTTTTTGAGTCTGCCGCTGCTCTTTACAGGGTCATGTTCGAGGGTGCAAGTCCGGGACCATTTCTTCAAGAACATGATATTTCGATCTGCGGTAACGATCTTGTTGAGATCATGGTTTCATGGATGAATGAACTTCTCTTTCTTTACGATGCAAGGATAGGTATATTTATTATTCAGCAGGTTCACCTTGAACCTTTGGAAAAAGTACTACATGTAAAAGGAACACTTTATGAAGCCCCATATATTATCACGTATGTTAAGGCTGCTACCTACGGCGGTGTTTTACTACTGACTAGCCCCCCTTTTTTCAGGGTATATCTGGATATCTGAAGGTGATGCAAATGAGGGAATTTCTGAAAAGAGTCGATGATGTCAGATGGGAACTTTCTATGTCCGCCATGTCCGGCATGAAAGTACCGGGTATGATCTATGGAGATAACTATATCCTGGAAAACCTTGAGAAGGAGAATGCCCTGCAGCAGATAGCCAACGTGGCCTGTCTGCCAGGCATAAGCGGATACAGTTTCGCCATGCCCGATGTCCATTGGGGGTACGGATTCCCCATAGGAGGAGTGGCTGCCTTTGATCTAGAAGAAGGAATTATCTCACCTGGCGGGGTTGGATATGATATTTCCTGTGGAGTCAGGCTTATGACGTCTTCCATGGGAGAAGATGAGGTTAGAGCACAGCTCGAACCTCTGACTGCAGCGCTCTTTGCGAATGTCCCTTGCGGAGTTGGTTCCAGGGGGAAAATAAGACTTTCAGAGAGGGACATGGACAAGGTCCTTCAATGTGGGGCATCCTGGGCAGTTGGAAAAGGTCGCGGAACAGAAAATGATCTGCAACATATCGAAGAAAATGGAGTCCTGAGAGGAGCAAACCCGGATGCAGTCTCTCCTAAGGCCAGGGAAAGGGGTAGAGATCAGCTTGGGACCCTTGGCTCGGGAAACCACTTTCTGGAAGTCCAGGTAGTTGAGAAAATATTTGACGGAGACGCTGCTCGCTCCTTTGGATTATATGAAGGACAGGTTGCTATCATGATACACTGCGGCAGCAGAGGGCTGGGACATCAGGTATGCGACGATCATATCCGTCTTATGAATTCAGCCATGAAGAAGTACGGAATATCTGTTCCAGACAGGCAGCTCTGCTGTGTACCCATAAGATCAGAAGAAGGGAAAAATTATCTGGAAGCGATGTGGTCTGCTGCCAATTTTGCTTTGGCCAACAGAGAAGTGATCGGAAGTATGGTAAGGGATGTTTTCACGAGGGTTTTCCCTTCACATGAGCTTCACCTTCTCTATGATGTCAGCCATAACATGGCCCATATCGAAGAGTTCCCCTACGGTGAAGGGAGAAAATCCTTTTGTGTTCACAGAAAAGGAGCTACCCGTGCTTTACCGCCGGGGCACTCTAATTTATCAGGTCCCTTTCAGAAAACAGGCCAGCCGGTTATCATTCCAGGAAGTATGGGAACGGCAAGTTACATCCTCCTCGGTACCAGTATAGCGGAAGAGCAGTGTTTCTCTTCCACATGTCATGGAGCTGGAAGGCTCATGAGCCGCCATGCAGCCAGAAAAAATATCCGGGGTGAAGAAATAAAAAGAGAGATGAAAAGTCGTGGTATATGCGTCATGGCGGATAGTTACAGAACTCTCTGTGAAGAAATACCACAGGCATATAAGGATGTTGATTCAGTTGTTGATGTGGTTTCAAGGGCGGGAATAAGCAGCAAGGTTGCCAGAATGAAACCCATTGCAGTGATTAAGGGCTAAAGGTTGATTTCGAAGCGTCCTGAAGACTGTCTACTCTCCTTTCAAAGGGTGCTGTCCATTTTTTTCACAAGACAGCACCCCGGTAAAGCCCGCTCTTATGTTACTCCTTCCTGGTGTAGGTTTTTGCGGGGACTCCCACGGCTAAGCTATTGGGAGGTATGTCCTTTACTACAACACCTCCCGCACCTATAGTGGCCCACTCGCCCAGGTTTATGTAGGGGATCACTGTGGAACCTATTCCCATAAGAACCCCTTCCTCCAGGCTTACACTGTTGGCGAGAGTATTGCCAGGTGCTATATGTACAAAATTTCCGATTATGCAGTCATGGTCTATGGAACAGCCTGTATTTATGATGCAATGGTTTCCAATGATAATATCAGGCTGTAGTACTGATCCTGCAAATATCGCACTTCCTTCTCCTATCTTGACTGTGGAGTGCACATAAGCCCTTGGGTGGATGACAGATGCCCATGGGGTATCAGGAAAACGGGAAGCGATCGTTTTTCGTACCGAATTGGCTCCAATAGCTATCATGGCTTCAAAATCTTTAAGGTCTGCCATAAGGTCGAAAGGTCCCACAACCTTGATATCTAAAACAGTGCTTCCCCACAGAAGCTGATTATCATCAAGGATCCCTGCCACTTTCCTCCCGGCTTCCAGAAGGGTGCTTATCAGAACCTTTCCATGGCTTCCTCCTCCCAGAACATATACATCCCGTTGTTTTTCCATTGACAAAACCTCCTCTCCTGGATTATTCCAGACCACCAAGATAAAACGTCTATACACTGAATTATAACATTGCTAAAGTAATATGTGACATCCCGAGTGGGGTAGTTTGGAGAGAATTAATAGAATGGTTATAATTAAAGAACCTTACCGGGAGGATGATCCTCATGCAGAGAAGTCTGTCCCTTTTCCTTTGTATTTATGGACTTGTTTACGGATCCATGCATTTCTATTTTTACCTTTCCCTGAGAAATGTTTTTCACTCAAGGATATTATCGGTGCTCTTCTTCCTTCCCTTTTCGCTGTTCATGATCCTCTCACCCATTCTTTTGAGGTTATGCGAGTCCCGGGAATGGAATTGTTACCGATATTTCCTGGCCTATTCAGGGTATCTGTGGATGGGTTTTCTTTTTCTGGCAATATCCCTTCTTCTCGTTATGGATCTGGGCAGATTGATCCAGTTTATTCTGTTAAGGTCCTCTCCCTTTTTCCCTTCAGTAAGGACCGGTTTTTTTATCTCCATTGTCCTTTCTCTATTCTTGTGTTCTTATGGTTATTTTGAGGCATCCTGGATAACCACGGAAGAACTTCTTTTTTGTTCTCCGAAAATTATGGAGACAGAGACTCCTTTTCGAATTATCCAGATATCGGATGTTCACCTGGGGCTGCTTGTTAACAGGAGAAAACTTGAAGGGATAGTCGAACTTATAAATAATAATAAACCGGATCTTGTCATTTCCACAGGAGATCTGGTAGATGGTCAGGGAGGAGAGATGGATGGTTTTTCAACCATACTTGCATCTATCGATGCGCCTTTTGGTAAATATGCTGTTACGGGAAATCACGAATTTTATCGGGGGATCGAATATTCTGAGGGTTTTACCAGAAAAGCAGGTTTTCGTATCCTCCGGAATAGTGCAGTAAAGGTTACACCTTTCCTGACCCTTGCAGGTATCGATGATCCTGCAGGTGCTATATTTGACAAGAAAGGCTCTGTTTGCGAAAGTGAGCTTCTGGAAAATCTGTCAGGCGACAGCATAATACTTCTGCTTAAACATCAGCCAAGGGTAGAATCAGCATCTTCCAGATTCTTTGACCTTCAGCTTTCCGGACATATTCACGGAGGCCAGATCTTCCCCTTCAGCTTTTTGACATTTCTTGCTTACAGGTGTGGTACAGGATTAAAATCCCTTGGAAAGGGGCAATATCTCTATGTGAGCCCGGGTACTGGTACATGGGGTCCACCTTTGAGGTTTCTCGCTCCACCTAAAATCACCGTCATCGACCTGAAAGGTTCTGAGGACAAATCTTCCATAGAGTACAGGAGGTGAAATATCCTATGAAGAGAATACGCATTATCTCAGGTGGGACGATGTTTAGCGCGGAACTTAACGATTCATTAACAGCTTCAGGGATTGCAGAAATACTTCCCTTAAAAGGCAGAGCCATCCGTTGGGGTAAGGAAATATATTTCCCCATCCCTTTTTCGGCAGAACCTGAAGACCCACAGACTGTTGTATGTTCTGGAGACCTTGCATACTGGCCTCCTGGCAGGGCTTTCTGTATCTTCTGGGGGACTACTCCTGCAAGTCTGGATAACGATGAGATCCGACCAGCAAGTGAAGTAAATATTGTAGGCAGAATAGTTTCCGGTCTTGGCCTTCTAGAACAGGAACTGGTAAATTCAGGTGATCCTGTAGTCATTGAACCTGAGTCGGATGATTAATATCAACAAAGGAGACCCGTGGGTCTCCTTTGTTGAAAAGGGGTTTAGTTCCGTATTTCTTGGGGGAGGTTGCTTTTTCGATATAATAATAGCCATAATTCCCCTTTTCTTCACCCCGGTAATTACCTAATCTCTGGTAAGTAGAAATACGTATACCTGTGGAGAGTATGGGAAGATTGTTATACCATTAAATCTTTTTCTGGAGGCGGTTATGAAGAGAGCGGATGAACGGGATACTATATTTGCAAGAATGAGATACAAAAAAGGAAGTCCTGAATATGAAGAATACTATAACCGCAGACCGGAAAAGAAGGAATTGGACGATCTGCTGAGGTCCATGCCTGCTCTCTGTTCTCCTGGAACGGAAACCTATCATCCTCTAAATTCACCCATTGCCGAGGCCAATTTCAGATTCCTTGAGGATATCAGACCTCTTGTAGAAGGAGAGACTTCAGGGAAGAGGCTTATTCTTGACCCTGAAGTGATGACCAGAAAGATCAAAGCTATGGCTGAGTACTATGGTGCCCGGATGGTAGGAATTGCCAGACTTGGAGAGCAGCATTTCTATTCCCGTAAGGGCCGGCCGAAAGAGGATTATGGACGCTCCATTGGCGTTCCTCATCCCTTCGGTATAGTATTTGCCTCGCCAATGGATATGGACAAGATAAATCTGGCTCCAGGGCTTCCCGTTGTAGTAGAATCTTCTTTAAGTTATGTAAGGGTTGCCATAATAGGCATGCTGTTGTCTTATTATATCCGTGAAACAGGATACGAAGCCAGGAATCATATGGATGGGAATTATCTAGTTGTTCCCAACAGGGTGGCTCAGGATGCAGGAATGGGTGAGTTCGGACGTTGCGGTATGCTTGTAACTCAAGACTATGGTCCTGCTGTGAGATTTGCAGTAGTAACTACGGATCTTCCACTTTTGCCCGATAAGCCAAGAAAATTCGGACTCGGGACGTTCTGCAGGATCTGCAGAAATTGTGCCCTTCAATGCCCTGTCCAGGCTTTGAGCGAGGAAGATGATCAGAGAGAATGGAAGGTAGAGTCCGAAAAGTGTTATAAATATTGGAGGACAGTGGGTACGGATTGCAGTATCTGTATAAGAGCCTGTCCTTTTTCTCAGGGTCTGGCATCAGGTTTTACCGGAAGTTTCGATGATAACCCCCAGGCTGTAGGGGATATTATGAAAAGATTCAGGGAAATATCTGGCAAAAGGCCTGATCCTGTCGACCCTCCTGATTGGATCTGATATATATTCTTTTACCTGGAGATAAATCATGAACATGGATTATAAGCTTAAACCATTAAAGATCCTGGGGGTTCTTGGAGGGATGGGGCCTGCTGCCACGGCAGAATTTATGCGCTTACTGACCCTTATGTCTCCGGCTGTTACCGACCAGCAGCATCCGAAGGTGCTGCTGTATTCCAACCCCCAGATACCTGACAGAAGCAGTGCTATCCTTGGGAAGGGGCCTGACCCTACGGATGAACTGAAAAAAGGACTTCTAACGATTCTGGATTGGGGTGCGGACATTCTTGCGGTTCCATGTAATACTGCACATCTTTACATAGATCTCTTTAAAGATGATCTGGAACTTCCTCTTGTCCACATCGTGGAAGCATCCATAGAAGCATGTAAGAGCAAAAGCCCTGAAGGTGCATGGCTTTTGGGTACAGAGGGCACATTACAGTGTGGCATCTATCAGTCATATGCCCTGAGGAAGGAGTATCCCTTCTATCTTCCGGGACAGGATGACTGTCGAATGGTTCAGCACTGTATTGAGTTGGTAAAAGCCAACAGACTTGAAGAATCAGGGCGGATTCTCAAAGGCATTGTTATGGATCTCTGGGAGAAACGGCCTATTCCAGTAATGACAGCATGTACCGAATTGCCTCTAAGCTATGATGCCTCCGGTCTTCCCGGCGAAAGAACTGTATCGAGTCTGGCCGCTCTGGCTGGAAAGTGCCTTGATAATATTTATGGTCTGTCCATTGATAAAGCGTGATCTAAATGTCAGGTAATTCTTTCAGTTTTGTTCATTGTTCAGATCTTCATCTGGACAGTCCCTTTACTGGAATAGCCTCTTCCGATCCCCGTCTTGCTAAAATGCTTGTCAGTGCAACTTTTCGTGCTTTTGAAAGAGTAGTAGATATTGCAATAGATGAAGGTGCTGACTTTATTCTTATTTCGGGTGATATCTATGATCAGGGAGATGGAAGTATTCGGGCCCAGCTTGGTTTCAGGGATATACTTCAAAGGGCTCTGGATAGGGGGATAGAGTGTTTCATAGTTCATGGCAACCATGATCCTCTTGATAGCTGGAGATCTGGTATTTCCTTCCCTTCCTGTGTTCACAGGTTTGGACAGGAAGTGGAGAAGAAGATCTACTTCCGGAAAGGACAGGCCTGTGCTGAAATATATGGAATAAGTTATAAGAGAGCAGAGGAGTTCCGTAATCTGGCATCCCTTTTCAATGCCCGGGATGACTCTGCTCTGTTCAAGATAGGTCTGCTTCACTGTAATCTCGGGGGAAGCTCCCCCGGCCATCAGAATTATTCACCCTGTTCCCTGGCGGATCTTGTAAGCACAGGGATCGACTACTGGGCTCTCGGCCATATCCATATGCCAGGTGTAATAAGAGGATCTGAACCGGCAGTAGTCTATTCCGGGAATATCCAGGGAAGACATATTGGTGAAAAAGGGAAAAGAGGCTGTTACCTTGTTGAAGTGGAAGACAGGAAGATCATGGCAATCCAATTCCATTCTACTTCACAGATTCTCTGGTCTGAAGCAGAGCTTGATCTTTCGTCAGTTAATTCGACAGAAGAGCTTGTTGATAGCCTGAGAGATCTTTGTGACCTTCAGAGATTAAGGGCTGAAGGATTACCCTCCATACTGAGGGTAATCCTCAAAGGGGAATCTGAAGTTGTTCCCCTCCTGGAAAATCTGGATTTTCAGAAAGATATGCTTGACCTTATCCGGGAGAATGAGAAAAGAAAACTTGACCAGATATGGATAGAATCAATAAAAAATATGGCGCATCTTCCACTTGACAGGGATAGACTCAGAAAGGGGAATGATTTTATAGCAGACTTTCTTCAGTTATGTGATCTGGCAAGGAAAGATCCATCCATGGCAGCTGATATGATAAGGCAGGATGAAGCTTTTAAGCTGGTTCAGGACTTTCTCGCAGATATAGAGGCCCCGGAAGTGCTTGAGGAGATCCTTGATGAGGCGGAGAAGATCGGTCTGACAGGACTTCTTGGAGGAGACAAACTTTGAAAATAAAGTCCTTTCATGTTAATGGTTTCGGCATACTCCATAACACTGGAATAAATGACATTTCCTCTGGTCTGAATATTTTTACTGGAGATAATGAGAGTGGCAAATCCACCCTTCTGAGATTTATGAGATCAGTTCTGTTCGGAATGTCAAGAAATTCTCCCAGGGATGAACCCCTCCAGGGTGGGGGTCATGGAGGTACCATGGAGATTGCTCTGGAAAATGGAAACTCATTGATCTTCGAACTCAGGAACAGGAAGGTCCATGTAAGCGACCAGAAAGGTGACTCTCTGGATCATGCCAGTGGACTTGAAAAGATCGGAGGGCTTGACAGACACCTTTTTGAAAGGGTATTTGCTGTAGGACTGGATGACCTTTACCTGGATGCTGATTCCCTTCTGGATGAAGATAAACTCAGGAACAGGCTTTTCGCAGCTGGAGCCGGCCTTGGTGACATCTCTATTTCAGAGACCTTCTCAAAACTTGAAAAGGAAATGCAGAAACTCGCCCGTAACAGGTCTATACGTTCTCGATCCCTGATAAGGGATGATTCCAGCAGATTGGGGGAAGTACAGAAAGAGATCAGGCAACTTGCCCATCTTGAGAATGAATATGCCCATCTGGGAGAAAAGAAGGAAATCCTCTCCAGAGAAATAGGAGACATTACCCTTGAACTGGACTTTCTCAGAAAAAACGACATGGAACTTAAACGGCTACACTCTCTTCTGGAACCTTTTGCCAGGCTTCAGGGTGTAAAAAAGGAGATATCTTCTCTCGAAGAGAATGTCAAAGATCTTCCCCCCGGTGCAAAGGAAAGATATGCTGACATAAAAAGAAATATAACCTTTCATAAGGATCAGCTAAGTAAAATAGAGAAAAATATGGAAAATATAATCATTGAAAAGGGTCATCTCGAGGTTAATTCCAAGCTTATGGATCTTGCAGAGAGGATAGAATCCCTGAGGGATGAAAGATCCAGGCTTGCAGATCTTCATTCAGAAATCTCATTCATGGAAGAAAAACTGAAGACCCTTTCAATTGATCTTTCGCAACAGCTTTTTCATATATCTCCTGACTGGAAGATGGAAAACCTGGAAAGGGCTAATACTTCCCTTGCTGCCGGGAAAGAGGCTCTTGAACTTATCAACAGGTTTAAGATTCTGGAAAATGAGCATCTTCAGGCAAAACTCCTCTTTGAAAGGGCTGGAAAAGAGAAGGATCATGCTATGGAAGAACTTTCACAAGCAAGAATAGCCTTTTCAGAATATGGAGATGATGATGAAACCGTAGAAAATGTTTCAAGGTTTATCGATGATCTTAGAAAAACGGGAGAGTTACTTCTTCAGAGGGAGCATCTGTATGAAAATATCAGGTCCCTCGAAGGAAGTCTTGAGGATTATAGGGAAAGGCTGAAAGCTGTTGACTCTATGGCGGAAATCTATGAAACACCGATCCGGGCAAGTTTCCTGTCTTATTCCGCAATTCTTGTTATTGCAGGTATTCCTTTAGTTCATTACTGGTTAGGATCTGTATATTCAGCTTTTTATACCACTCTTTCTCTGATCTTTTCATTTTTTCTTATGTTTTTCTGGAGAAAACAGGATATCAATGCCAGAAAATCCCGTAAAACTTCAGAAAAAGAAAGACACATGATCATTGAAAAAACAGAAAAGATAAAGACCGAACTTTCGATCCAGGAAGGTCTGATGGATGTTCTCAACAGGAATGTATTCCTACTTACAGAGAACATGGTCCTGGATGAGGATTTCAACAGAGAGCAACTGGATGAACAGGTTATACGGGCAAACCTGAGGCTGGCTGAGGCCAGGGAGAGAGAGCGTGTTCTTCAGAAAATATGTGACCTCCATGAAAAATTTCAGAAGCAGGTCAAGGCACTCGCTTTCATTGAAGATAAGGTCACAATTTCACGGGAGAGTCTCGCAGAATGGCAAAAGGAGTGGAATAAATATCTTGAAGATAAGAACCTCCCTCTCAATACGGAACCTGAGACTTTTCAGATCCTTATCCAGACCATTCTTTCAGCTTCCAGGGTCTCTATACGAAAACATGAAATATCTGAAAAGATCAAAAAGCTGAAGGAGCTTGAGAGAGTTAAAAATGAGGATCTGGATAACCTTTGTTTT
Source organism: Acetomicrobium hydrogeniformans (assembly GCA_016841745.1). Classification (GTDB taxonomy): domain Bacteria; phylum Synergistota; class Synergistia; order Synergistales; family JAFGMB01; genus JAENYO01. The sequence goes on along the minus strand of JAENYO010000001.1, from coordinate 644,614 downwards.
TTGTGTGACCTGTCCTTTGAGGCTGATATTACAGACAGGATAACCTTCCTTGCCGGCAAGTTGAAGGAAAGTACGGAAGCCCAGAGGAAAATATCCATCCTGGAGAAGGAGTATGGGGATCTCCTTACCCAAAGATCAGAACATCAGCAAAGGTCTGAATGTGCCCTTTCCGAAATGGAAGAACTGATGAACAGATCTAATGCTTTTTCTGAGGAAACATTCTTTTCAAGGATCGAAGAATATGGCCGTCTTTCTGAATTGAAGAACCTGGAGATGGAACTTGTGGCAAGGTTGATAGGATTGGCTGGTAATGAGAACCTGCTTGAGAAACTGGTCGAAAGACTGAATAATGTAGATACCCTTGCTCTTGAGATGGATCTGGAAAAAAATACTGAAAAGATAAACTCCTTATCTACGAAAAGGGAGGAAAGCATAGGGTTGCTTGCAAAACTGGAGATGCGCCTTCAGGAACTTTCCCTTGAAGATAAGCAGAGTCGAGTGATCCAGGAAAAAGAATTTCTCCATGCAAAATGCCGGGACAACTCTATGAAATGGGCTGCTCTTGCCATATGTAGAGCTTTGCTGGCAAAGGCAAGGGAAATCCATGAAATTCAGAGACAGCCTAGGGTTACAAAAATGGCCGGTAAGTATATGGAGATCATTACAGGAGGGAGGTATGGACTATTGTGTTCAGCTCTTGACCGCCGGATATTTCTTTCCGATAAACGGACTCTTGTAAGGAAAGGAAGCCAGGAATGGAGCAGTGGCCTGGCTGATCAGGCCTATCTGGCCATCCGTCTTGCAGTAACCAGAAGCCTCAGCGGAACTTCTGGAGTCCTGCCGGTAATTCTTGATGACATCCATCTTCGCTTTGATCTAGACCGTCAGAAACACCTTGCAGAGGTTCTGATGGAGCATTCCCGTTATCAGCAGGTTTTCTTTTTTTCCTGTAATCCGGCTTTTCTTGAAATGATATCTTCAGTTATAAAAGAAAAAGGGAATACTCCGGGAATATATCGCATCAGGGATGGCCTGATCCACGAAGGTATGGATTAGATTTATAAATAAGCTATTCAGGACCTGTAAGTCTGACGATAGAGTTTTTCCACATCTTCCCTGAAGGGGAGACTTGTCTGAGCTCCCAGAATGGTACATGCAAGAGCTCCTGCACAATTGGCAAATCCTATGGTTTCCTGTGTGGATTTCCCTTCAGACAGGGCAACTGCCATCGCTCCTGCAAAGGCATCTCCGGCTCCTGTTGTATCGACTGGAGATATGGCTGGTCCCTGGACCCTTGAGATATAACTGCTTTCGAAAAGAATTGCTCCATCTGCTCCTGCAGTTACCACAACTGTTTTTACCCCCCTTTGAATAAGGGACAACGCAGCTCTTTCCATGTCATCGAGTCCTGACATCTGGCGCAGTTCGATGCTATTCGGGACGAGGATATCTATCAATTTAAGGAAACTGTCAGGTATTTCAGTAAAAGGTGCGGGATCAAGGATAGTAAGCAAACCATATTTTTTTGAAAGTCTGAGGCCTTCTTCGAGGGTTTTCAGAGGAACTTCAAGTTGGAAAAGAGAAGCCTGGCTGTTTATGAACTTATCTTCTTGACTGGTTATATCTCGCGGCGAAAGAAGCATGTTGGCTCCGGGAGAGACAACGATGGAATTGTCCCCCTCCTTTACTACAGTTATCAGAGCCATCCCTGTATTTATATCTTCTGATACCGTTACACCTTCGCAGTCTATCCCTTCGTTCTTAAGGTTTTTAAGAAGAGTATTTCCAAATTCATCCTGACCCACTCTGCCTATGAATGATACTTCTGCACCCAGTCTGGCACAGGCTACAGCCTGGTTAGCTCCTTTTCCCCCTCCCACCATGGCAAGGTTTTCTCCAAGAATGGTTTCTCCCAGCCTGGGAAGTCTTGGAGTCCTTATTACAAGATCCATATTTACCGATCCAGCGACTATTATATTAGCCAAGGGAACCTCCTTTTCAAAACAGTAGTTTCTGCTATTTTATAAATAAAAAAGGAAAGACACAAAAGTCTTCCCCTTAGGAATATAAAATTATATGGATATTTTATTGCCGAATGAACGATGGAGCAAGGTTGAAGCTATTTCAGTCATACATTGGTCAGTGTTACCTTTTCGGCCGATATCCTTCCCTGTCGGAAAAGACCAAGGGCAACATCAACAACTTCAGGATCATATCTGATTCCCTTGAAGTTTTCCAGTTCATTGATCGTGTCCTGTATGCTTTTGGCGGCCCTGTAAGGCCTGTGAGACCACATAGCTTCCATTACATCCGACACTCCCAGGATTTTGGATTCCAGAAGGATTTCCCCTTCACTTATTCCATGGGGATATCCCGAACCGTCAAGTCTCTCATGATGTTGGAGAATGATGGTATCTATTGGCCAGGGGAAGTCGATGGGCTGGATGATCTGGCATCCAATCACGGGGTGTTCCTTGATTAGGGAGAACTCCGTATCGTTGATCTTTCCGGGTTTATTAAGTATTTCCGATGGTATATTTATCTTTCCGATATCGTGGATCATCGCAGCCATGTATATGGCTTTCTGTACGCTGGGGTCGAGTTCCATGGCTGAAGCTATGGATGTGGCAATGTGGGCTGTTCTCTGCTGGTGCCCCGCGGTGTAAGGGTCCTTTGTCTCGACAGTATTCGCAAGGACCTGGATGGTCTGTTCCAGCAGTCTTTCTACACCCTGCAGGCTTTCTCGAAGTTCTATAGTTCTTTCCTGAACGAGTTTTTCAAGGATATCTCTTTCATGACGAAGTTTGTCCTCGGATTTTTTTATCCTGAGCATAGCCTGAACCTGGGCTATTAGTTCTCCTTCATCTATGGGTTTGGCCATAAAAGCATCTGCTCCAGCTTCGAGTCCCATCTTGCGGTTTGCTGGACTATTTGAAATTGCTGTAAGAAGTATTATCGGAACATGCCTGGTAAGCGGATCTGACCTGAGCCTTTGACAAGTTTCGAAACCATCCATCCTCGGCATTTTTATATCAAGAAGGATCGTATCAGGACAGTCTCTCCTGGCCTTTTCGATTCCCTCAGGTCCTGAACTGGCAGTTGTTACGCTGCAACCCGGAAGGAATGTCTTGAGCATTGCCTGAATAACAACCAGATTATCTTCCCTGTCGTCTATGGCCAATATCTTAATCACTGTGAGTCCCCCTCTTTCCCCGGCAGGATCGTCAATGTCCCATCCAGAATGAAACCTTCTCTTCCAGTATGTCCTGGTCGATGGGTTTTGAAATATAATCGTCACATCCGGAAGCCAGAGCCCGTTCTCTTTCGCCTCTCATAGCTCTGGCTGTTACGGCTATTACCGGAATTCTTTTTGTTCCGCTATTTTCCTTTATTCTTCTTGCTACTTCGTATCCATCCATTTTAGGCAAAGATATGTCTAGAAGAATAAGGTCTGGTTCCCTGCTCAGAGCCATACTAAGGCCTTGTTCTCCGTCGGAAGCCTCAAAGAAGTCGAAATCATGTCCAAGCAGAGTCTTGAGGGTAAAGAGGTTATCCGGATTGTCCTCTACGATAAGGATACTTGGAGTGTCTTTGCCTGCTTTTTCTCTGACATGTTGTCCTTTCGGGTCAATGGACAGGTCTGTACCTTTACCAGGATTATTCAGCAGCGGACCAGACGTCCAGGGAGAGCCCTCAAAGACCATCCTTGCCATCTGCAGGAGCCCTTCTTTATCAAGATCTCCCTTGTGAATAAGTTGCTGGATATTATCAGCGCTCAACCTTTCAAAATCTTCAGAGCTAAGGTCCTTTGCAGTCAGGACAAGAACTGGTATATGTTGTGTTTGCTTATTCCTTCTTATCTGGTGCAGTACGTGAAAACCGTCCATTCCCGGCATCATCAGGTCCAGGATCATCCCGTCCGGAATATGTTCCTCCAGATAGGAGAGAGCTTCTTCTCCCCCCGTTACTGATTCCACGTTGAAGCCTTCTTTTTCCAGGACCATTCTCACCTGAAGTGCGGCAATCTCGTTATCTTCGACTAGAAGAATATTTCTTGAAGCTGGAAGGTTAAGGGTATCCCCATTGCGTACCGTCTTCTCTATTGAGTGGATCATCTTTTTCAATTTCCTTCCCAATTCGAATGGGGAATCCTCGCTTTTTTGAAGAATATTGATCACGTTGCCTGAAAGATATTTCTTCTCTTCAACAGTAAGGTCCTTTGCTGTAACGATAATCACAGGTATATCAGATGTTTTGGGGTTAGCCCTGATATTATTCAGAACTTCAAATCCGTTCATCTCAGGCATTACAAGGTCGAGAATCAGGATGTCAGGCCTGTATTCCTTCAGCATGGAAAGACATTCTTTTCCATTGGAAAGGGCGTAAGTGCTGAAGCCTTCTTTAAGAAGGGATTCGGCCATGCTGCTTCGGTCCAGATCACTATCGTCGACTATCATTATTTTTCTGGAATTATTGTGGCCAATATTGTCTATTTCATTGAGGAGTCGTTTTTCATCAAGTGGTTTGGTCAGAAAACTTACCGCTCCCAAGGCTACTCCTGTTTCTCTTTCATCTGAAACTGAAATTATTATTACGGGAATATCTCTTGTCCTTGGATCTTCCTTAAGGTTTTGAAGTACTTCCCAGCCATCCATATCGGGCATAATGAGATCGAGAGTTATTGCAAAGGGCTGATAGAGGTAAGCCATTTTAAGGGCCTTTTCGCCAGAATCAGCATGTGCGACTTCATAACCCTCACGTGAAAGATATTCCGAGATGATGCTTCTTGCCTTGAAATCATCATCCACAACAAGGATCTTTTTACCTTTATTGGGATTGATCTTTTTCAATTTCCTCTGGTTGAATCTCAGCCTGCTTACGACTTTTCCCTGTCCGGGCCATTTTAATGGTAAAACAATGGTGAATTTGGAACCCATACCTTCTTGACTTTCAGCCAGTATATGGCCTCCGAGCATATCCGCTGTTTTTTTACAGATGGCAAGGCCTAGCCCAGTTCCCTCGAACTGTCTGGAAGAAGTCCCGTCTGCCTGTCTGAATTCATCAAAAACAAAGGGAAGCTCATTCGCAGGTATACCTACTCCCGTATCCTCGACTTCAATAAAGATCTTATCTTCTTCGGAGAAAGCGTTTATAGACACACTTCCTTCGTTTGTGAACTTTACAGCATTGCCAATAATATTTAACAGGATCTTGTTAACCTTTTCCTCATCACTTTCAATATCTGGAAGATCTTCGGGCAGGCTCAACTTAAGGTCCACATCTTTTTCAGCGACAAGAGGTATCATGCTCTCGCAAATCTCCTCGATACACATCCGGATCGAGAATACCTCTTGTGAGATCTCCACTTTCCCTGCCTCGATCTTGGAGAGATCCAGAATGTCGTTAATCAGGTTCAGGAGCTGTCTTCCGTTTCTCTCTATTATCTCAAGGTATTTAGCCTCATCTGAGGTGAGTTTCTCAAGAGTCTGGCTTTTCATTACCCTCGACAGGGCAAGGATCGAATTAAGGGGTGTCCTCAATTCATGGCTCATATTTGAAAGGAACTCACTCTTGAGTCTGTTTGCCTCCTCAACCTGTTTTCGCTGGTATTCCAGTTCGATGTTCTGTTCCAGGAGTTCTTCCGACTGGGATCTCAACTCGTTTGACTGGGCCCTGAGTTTTTCGGATTGAGATCTGAGTTCTGTGTTTTTCTGAGAAAGTTCACGGGCCAGAAGGTTTGTCTTCTCGTGATTGATTATATTGGAAAAGGAGGTGTTTATACTGCTCCAGGATAGATTCACAACGTTTTTGTGTTCCTGGGAATAAGGCCATACACTGGCAAGGGCTATGATAGCCTTGACTTCCTTGTCCAGCAGAAGAGGAATGCTTATTATCTCTCTTGGTGGAACGACTCCTGCCGCCGTTTTGAACCTGAAGATACTGCTTTGGGGGATTTCCTTTATAAAAGCAATATTCTTCCGCATAAATGAAGTTCCGAACTGGTATTCTATATCTTCTGCTGCGATAGGTTTATCCCTTGTTTCAGGGTTCATTCCCATGGATGCAATGTTTTTGAAGGATTTTCCATCTCCTGTTTTAAGATAAAAGGCACCCATCCCGGATTCTGTTACGTCTACAAGCTTTCTTATGAGAATATCTGCGAACTGTACCGTTCCTTCATGGGTAACGGCAGTGCTGACTATCCCGGTTATTCCATCCTGTATCCTTATCAGGGATAAAAGTGAATCGGCCATGGTGTTGATGGTCCGGCCAAGAATACCAAGTTCATCGGCCCTGTCTATGTTATTTCTTGCCGTAAGTTCACCATTATCTATCCTTCGGGCTATTTCAGTTATCTTGCCGATTGGTTTTGATATACCCCTGGAAATAAGAATGGCAAGGGCGCATGTTCCACTTACAGAGAAAGAAAAGATGATAAGAATCAGATGTAGCATTGAATAAATGGGGGTGTAAACTTCTATAAGGTCCTGTTTTGCCACGATTCCCCATCTGGTACGGGGCAGAAATGTATACGACGAAAGGACTTCCTCTCCTCGATAGTCAGTTTCCCTGACATTACCGGTAGAGCCCCTTTCTGCGCTTTGCACAGAAAGGCTGTTTATCTTCAATTTAAGGGGGGCATCATCTGCCCACAAAAGGGGATTCAGAACGGTTCCGTCTTTATCTACAATAAGTATCTCTCCGGAATTACCGAGACCAGGCCTCCTCAGAAGATCGTTGAAAACAGTGGTTTCCAGATCTATGATACCTGTCATCAGGCCATAAGGTCGTTCCATGCCTTCTTCGCGAAGGGGGTGGATCAGGGCCATTACCAGTTTACCTTCCCGGTTTCTGTAGACGTCAGAAAAAATATCTTTAAATCCCTTTATGGCTGTTGATGTATAGGTTATAAGATTGGATGGAAGAGTTCCTGTTTCCCTATGGGAGGAAATAAATGTCCCCTCCTGGCCGGTAAGATAAATTTCTCTGAAATAATCAGATCGGGAGACCATGTCTGACAGGATACCTTCCATCCGCCCTGTCTCCGAAAGGTTTCTCCTGTTTTTCAACAGCAGGTGGGTCTCCATATCATTTTTCTCATTGATATTCTCAGCTATATAAGTCATATGCTGTGAAATGTGGTCCAGCCAGTTAGCAAGCTGGTTTTTCTGCATATCTCTTACGCCTGCAAGTTTGCTGAAAGCATCCACCCGTATAGATCTCATTCTCTGATCATAGGTTAATCCGGTCATTACTATAAGTGGCAGCAAAGATACGATAACGAACCAGAAGAGCAGAAGGTTGTTTATACTCTTGAACCTTATGCGGTTGAACATGTTATTCCCCCTAGATGGTTAACTTATGGATTGGGAATACTAGTAAATCTTTCTGTATATTCTGTACGAACCCAGAACCTGTTCAAATTTCACCTGAAAAAGTCCGTGAAGGGATTCTGTCTCGCCAAGAACCAGATATCCTCCTACGGAAAGTGACTTTTCAAAGTTTTTCAGCATTGATATCTGAGTTTCCGGTGACATATATATCAACAGATTCCTGCATAGAATAATGTCAAAATGCCTGAATACACAATCAGTTGGAATCCTTCTCTCCGAAGAAAGAACGTCATGGATCGAAAAACTGACCATTTGCCTTATCTCCGGTTTTATACAGTACATATCCCCCGAACTGCTGAAATATCTTTCCAAATGACCCAATTGAACGTATTTCAGCCGATTGGAAAGATAGCATCCATGTTCTGCTGTCCTGAGGGCTTCCGGGTCGATGTCAGTAGCAAATATAGTCCCGGCAAGGGGAGGCAGTCCCCTTTGAGGGAGATCTTTCAGAAGGATGGCCATGGAATAGGCTTCCTCTCCGGTAGCACATCCGCAGGACCAGATGCTGATGTGTCCCGAACCAGCATCACTCCCTCTCAGACCAAGGCCTGGAAGGATTTCACTGGCCATATGATCAAAAACAACTGGATCTCTGAAAAAACAGCTTACATTGACGATTATAGAGTCTAACAACAGGTCCGTTTCTAACGGATTATAATGCAGATAATCCACATAATCATTGTCATTACCAAAACCGAGATCTTTGATTCTGCCATTTATTCTCTTCTCAAGGGAGGCCTGTCTGTATCCTGAAAAATCAATGCCCCTTTCCTTCTTGAGGAGCTCCAGAATTGACCTTGTCGATTTTTTATGTTTTAACGACTGATCCATATTTTGGTCCCATCATACTCCTCTGGAATATATTTTCAGGGTCTGCTCTGGTAACATGGATGGAGTAGAAAGTTTAGGCATTGCAACCTCATCACTTACCTATCTCTTTTAAGATAGGTAAGCCTCGTCCTGTTTCGAAGCAGAGCTGCCATTTCCTCTCCTGAAAGAGGAGGTGTACAGTAATATCCCTGGTAATAATTGCAGCCCAGCGATGTTATCGTCTGAAGGTCTTCTGCAGTTTCTACACCTTCTGCAACAATCTTCATATCCAGGGTATGGGCCAGATCAGATATCCCCTTAACGATCTTCAGGCTCTTGGAGTGTTCAGACATGTTGGATACGAAGGATCTGTCTATTTTCAGGATGTCAAAGGGGAAATAGTGAAGGAAACTCAGGCTTGAATAGCCCGTACCAAAATCATCGATGGCTATTCTGACACCCTTCTCCTTAAGTTTAGAAAGGATCTCGACTGCCACGGAAGGATTTGTAATGATAAGGGACTCTGTGATCTCCATGACAATGTTCGACGGAGAAACTCCCGAAGATTCAATTCCCTGAATTATGTCTGAATAAATGTCGTGATCTGTGAAGAGGGGAGCGGACATATTGATGGACATAAAGAAATCTTCATTCGGGAAAGCCTTGTTCCATTCTGCGAGCTGGTAGAGTGCTTTTTCCAGGACGATTTTTCCGAGGGGCAGGATGAGTCCTGTCTCCTCGGCAAGGGAAATGAACTCTCCAGGCATTGTCACCTGTCCGTCCTTTCTCTGCCAGCGGGCCAGGGCTTCGAATCCGACAAACCTGTTATCAGTTGTGGAGATTACGGGCTGGAAATATACATGGATCCGCTTCTCCTCGATGGCCTGCCTGAGTTCTGTTTCCATGATCAGCATATTGTTTTTGCCTTCCATGAGAGAAGCATTATAAACAGCATGGTTTCCCCTGCCCCTGGCTTTGGCCGCGTACATTGCTCTGTCAGCATTAGCCAGAAATTGGGAGGCGCTTTTTCCTCCATTACTGCTGTTAACTATACCAATACTCCCTGAAACGTATATCTGTCTACCCTCGATATTGACAGGTCTGGATATTCCTTCAAGTATCCTCTTTGCGACAATTTCTGCAGCCGATGGTTTGCCCTTGTTGTCAAGGATAATGACGAACTCGTCTCCACCGAATCTGGAAACAAGATCAAAGGGTCTGGTCAGGTTGACCAGTCTCTGGGCTACGACTTTAAGTACTTCGTCCCCTGTTCCATGACCGAGGTTGTCGTTTATGTTCTTGAAGCGATCCAGGTCCAGGAAGAGTACGTCGAAACTGCCGTTATTATCGTGAAGACATCTTTTCAACGCCTTTTCAAGTTTGGATATCATCAGAGTCCTGTTCGGAAGTCCTGTAAGTGCGTCATGCATGGCATTGTAACGAAGCTGCTTTTCCAGATAACGGTGCTCCGTTATGTCATGAAAGAGAAAGACAGCTCCCTCCGAGAGGTTCTCCGCTTCCCTGAGAGGTGAAACTTTCAGGGAAAAATGGACAATCTTACCTGAGGAAGAAGTAAATGATATCTCTCTATCTCGCAGTGGTTCGTTATTGAGAAAATCTTTCCAGTTATTACCGCCACCCCCGTTTATCATCGCCAGTACACTATCTATGTGCATATTGACAAGTTTTCCGGCGGGACAGTTCAGAAGAGAGGTGAGAGCCTGGTTAACATCCTTTATTACTCCCTCGGCATCAACAACGATAACCCCGTCGTGCATGCTGTGCAGGATATTTTGAAGGTCGTCTCTCGATATGGTTGTTTCTTTTATCGTCATTGCCATATTCTGCAGGGATCTTGCAAGATCTCCAATCTCATCCCTCTGATCGAAGGGAATATCGATATTAAATTCTCCCTTCCCGACTTTTTTTATCAGTCCAGAAAGGATATTCATAGGTTTGGTTATTCTGTTTGCAACAGCGTAGGAGGAAAGGAGTACAAGCAGGAAAAGGACAGAAGCCACGAGAAATAGAAACTTCAGATTTGAAAGAAAAGTTTCCCGGTCTGTTGAAACCAGGACTGTATTAAGGCTTTCAAGTGCTGTATTGACGAATTGGCTGGAACGAATAAGGCAGACACCGCCGGAAAGTACCCCGCCAAGTCTTATGGGAGCCACGGCATAAAGAAGAGTTCTGTCTTCGTCCCATTGCAGGTTTCTGGTAGTTATATCGCCAATGGAGAAGATGTCCTTGATATTTTTCCGGGAGGAAATATTGCCTGAACCATCGGAGATGATATTTCCCTGGTTATCGAAAAGGCATGCATAAACGGTCTCATTATCGTTCCTTACAGCCTTAAGGTTTTCCCTTATGGAGCTTTTGTCCCCTTCTGCCAGGTATGTGGAGAGGTCTCTGGCAAAATTTTCTGCCAGAGAGTCGCTCTTGTTTTCAAATTTCTGAAGCAGGGATGAACGTATTACAGCGAAAGTGAGGTTACGTGTATCCTGGAAGGAATCGCTGAAATTAGAGAACAAAACAGCTGTTACGATACAAAAAGTCGTAATTACCAACGCAAGTATAAGGAGGAAATTTCTGTCGCGAATTCGCATATTAAGTACCTTCCTTGCCATGATGGTAGACTGTTTGGGTAAGGAATATGTCAGCTAGACGATTCTTGCATTAATATATGTAAAAGAATACTATTCTTCTAAAAATCATATTACTTCAACTTAGGTTAAAAAACAAGTAACAGTCAGCTTTTCTGGAGGTATGGTACATTGATCGAGGAACATGGAGAAATGGATGATCTGGCTGCTGTACTGAATCTGATCAGAAATATCTCGCATTCAGGAAAATCGGCATGGCTGGTCGGAGGGGCGGTAAGAGATATTGTTCTGGGAACGCTTCCTTATGACTGGGATATTGTAATCAAAACGGATCTGGAAGGAATAAATGCCCTTTTCCCGGATGCTGTATGTGTGGGCAGGGATAGAAATCTTGTATGCCATACCAGTTTTCATGGTCTGAAACTTGAGATCTCAACTCTTCATGGAGAAGACATTGTTTCAGACCTGGCTGGAAGGGATTTTACAATAAATGCCATGGCTATGGATCCTGAAGGAGAACTGATTGATCTTTTTGGTGGAGTCAATGACTTGAAGAATGATCTTCTCCGTTTTACCCCGCCTGCTATGGATCGGATCCGTGAAGACCCTGTCAGAGTTGTCAGAATGTGTCGTTTTGCCTCGACAAGGGGGCTGAAAATTCTTTCCGAAGATTCATGTACAGTGAAAAATTATTCTTCTGCTATCTGTGCTGTTTCATCCGAGAGAATAGGGAAGGAAGTCCTCAAAGCACTTGATGGAAGACCGGCAACATTTTTCGATCTTGTTGAAGAACACTCCCTTACAGGTCTATTTTTCCCTTTTCTTGAAGCGATGAAAGGTAAAAGAGTCCAGGGATGTACAGAAAAAGATCTGGATCGCTATTGTCATGTAATGGAGATCCTTTCTGAATTACAAAGACTTAAAAAAAGTCCGGATCTGGCTGCGGCAGCTCTTTTATTCTATGTCTACTCTCAAGGTGTTCTGGAATGTCTTTCTCCGGATAAAGCTAGAGATATCCTTTATTCATGGGCCTGGCCTTCTGGAAGACAGAGAAGAATTCTGAACATGGTAAGAAACCTGTTTCTGCTTAATAACACTATGGGGATCGATAACATTGTCAGACTTTATTTCCAACTGGATAAAAATACACTGGATGAACTTTTTGATCTGACTGATATATTTACAAGTACGGGCAGGATTTCTGCTGAAAGGTACAGAGATAACAGGAAAAAGATAGAAAATGCTTTTCAAGAACTCAAGAGCAGCAGGTTCCTTCTTGGAGGAGGTGAAATTAGGGATCTATTTGGACTGGATGAAGGTCCAGTCATAGGAATTATACAGAGAATTCTTTTTCAGGAAGTGGCTAAGGGGAAAATCAAGGATAACAAAGATGTTCTGGAAATATTATCAGATGAATTGATCCGCCTTGAAAAATCATGACCCCACAGGTTATCAGGGGTAGACCCCTCCATCCCACAAGGGGAGTCCCAGACTAATCCCGAATTGCCAATCCTCTTCCTGGTCATATAGAGCCATTACCCTTGCATTCAGGACGCTTCCCGGAATGAACAGCGCTAATCCGGTTTCCCATGGTTCCTCCAGAGATTCGAAAGAGTCGTCAAGAAGATAACCTCTCCCATAGAAAAGTTCAGCATTAACAGATCCCCACCAGCTATCGAGAAGAGCTTTTCTTAAAATTACTCTCCACCATGCCGAATTTTCTCCGACAAGTGGATGTTCTGCCAGAGAATATAATTCTTCCTGTCCTCCAAGATAGGCTCTGCTGTAAGGGTTATCCATATCTCCAGCGAAAAACCCACCTTTAAGGATTAATCTAATTTTTGAATTACCTAAGCTATGAACATTCTGAAACTTGAGTTTTGCAAGAAGAGTATCTGCATCTCTCCAGAAAACATCAGCCCGGAGAGATGTTCCACTGGTCGGGTCCAGGGAGTCGTCCAGGGAGTTATATAGAATAAAAGCCTGTGGTCCTACGTGAGAATCGCTTCCTCCGTCATAATCGTAATATTCCCCGGTTATTCCTATGCCCATTCTGAAGGGTCCCTTTGAAAACCTTTCTGCCGCATATATCGAAAACCTGTTCCATGCGGTATCAGAACTATTCCTAGGTTCGAACTTTCTATGCCGAAAAGCAAGGGCAATATCAGTTCGGCGTGACTTTTCGTTTCCGGCATCAAGGTATCTGAATTTTAAACCCCACTCTTTTCCGAGAATAGACTGAGCTACAAGGACATCGTCTTTCTCCCAAATGTTTCTCATCAGGACATTTCCGTATAGCCAGTTATGAGAATGGAAACTGGAGTAGTATCCTCCAAGGATCACATCATAGGTATACTCTCTGGAGCCATGGGTCCTAAAATCGAAGGGAACTATTTCTTCTTTTGCTTCTTCTACTGCCAGGATAATGCCTTTGGTTTTCGGAGCTGGAGGACTATTAGAGGCCAAAAGCCTAAGTTCTTCAATTTGTTCTCTTGCCTGTTCCTCTCCTTTTTTAAAGATATCCTGAAAATTTCCTGTACTCAATATGGGAAGATTTCCCACATCTGGTCTTATGACCATATCAGCTTTTTCGATTTCTTCATTTTCTGAAGCTGAGGTCATAATATTAATACTCTGGTCAATGACATCGGCTACAGAACGTATGTCTTCCCGTTGCTTTCCTCCTCCTGTAATATTTACAGCTATTACCGGATAACCAGGAAATTCTTTTCTGGCAATAGTGACAGGGATATTTGCAAGAAGACCTCCATCGACAAAAAGTCTGCCATCTATTTCCCAGGGCTGGAAAAGACCGGGTATTGACATGGATGCACGCATAGATTCCGCGAGGGACCCTGAGCGAAGAACAACGGATTTCTTTTCAACAAGATCAGTAGCTACCGCTGCAAAAGGTATTGGAAGATCTTTGAAATATCTGATATCTCTGCATGGATATGTAATTTCTTTAAGCTTATCGAGAAGTTTGAGACCGCTAAGCCCCCCTAGTGGTCCCACAACTTTCCCTTTCTCGTCCAGAAGGACTCTGTAAAAAGATTGAACTTCCTCATGGTCTTCTTTGCCAAGGGGAGAATCTGAAGGTTTTGACCTGTCGTAGAGCAAATTTCTTAGATCCAGGTTTATGACGATATCCTGAACCTCTGAAACAGAGTAACCGCAGGCGGCAACGCCGCCTATAATGGAACCCATGCTGGTACCGACAATTCCGACGATAGGTATATTTTCCTCTTCAAGAACCTTAAGGACTCCTACATGGGCAAAACCTCTTGTTCCTCCACCAGACAGTGCAAGGACAACTCCTCCGTAAGAAGCAAAAGAGGAACTGACAGGTAAAACAGCTATTACCATTACAAGAAAGAGGATATTCGTGATTTTTCTCATGATATCTCCTGCCAAGAGGTTTAGATTAATAATACAGATTCAAAGGGAAATAGATATTTTTATATTTATTCAGATAAAACGATATTAAATCATCATGTAACAGTATGTCTAATTGAAGTATATCAAACTGCATAAAGGAAGTCCAAAGAAATTAATGATTTTAGTTGGTTGTTAATTTAAAGCAGTTCATATGATTAAATGGATATTCATGTTCCTGTTCCATCTCTTATGAAGATAAAAAAGTTCCTGCCCTTTTCCAGAAAGGCAGGAACTTATGTGTATTGCTAGGAAATAAAGAGAATAGCGAAGGAAGTATATATTTTCTCTATACGTCCAGGTTTCTGACTTCATGGGCATGGGATTCTATGAAAGCCCTTCGGGGTTCGACTTTATCTCCCATAAGGATGGTAAAGTACTCGTCCACTGCCACGGCGTCATCCACTTGTATCTGTTTCAGAACCCGGCTCTGGGGATCCATTGTTGTTTCCCAAAGCTGATCAGGATTCATCTCACCCAGACCCTTGTATCTCTGTATGGTTGCCTTTTTGTAGTCATCCTCTTCCTGTATTTTCCGTAATTCCTTGTCGCTGAAACAGTAATTGATGTTTTTCCCCTTCTGGATCCTGTAAAGAGGAGGCTGGGCCAGGTATAGATGACCTTCATCCACTATTCCTGTCATGTACCGGTAGAAGAATGTGAGAAGAAGAGTGCTGATATGGGCGCCGTCAACATCAGCATCCGTCATGATGATTATCTTGTTGTATCTGAGTTTGGAAGTATCAAAATCTTCACCAATTCCACAGCCCAGTGCCTGAATAAGAGTCCTTATTTCCCTGCTGCTCAAAACCTTGTCAAGTCTGGCCTTTTCCACGTTAAGGATCTTTCCTCTCAGGGGGAGTATAGCCTGAAATGCCCTGTCCCTTCCCTGTTTTGCGCTGCCTCCGGCACTGTCTCCCTCTACTATGTAGATTTCGCATATTTCAGGGTTTCTGCTGGAACAGTCAGCCAGTTTTCCAGGAAGGTTCATTCCTGAAAGGGCTGACTTACGGACAAGTTCCCTTGCTTTCTTTGCGGCATTCCTGGCCTGTCTGGCCCTGAGGGCCTTTTCTACAACAGGGATAAGGAGCTTGGGCTGATCCTCAAAATAGGTCAGCATGTCCTCATATATTATAGAATCGACAATACCCTTAACCTCGCTGTTTCCGAGTTTTGTCTTAGTCTGACCCTCGAACTGGGGTTCTGCAAGTTTCACAGATATAACAGCTGTAAGCCCTTCTTTCAGATCCTCACCAGAAAGGTTGGCTTCCTTCTCCTTAAGAAGTTTATTCCTCCTGGCCAGTTCGTTTATTGATCTTGTAAGGGCGGTTCTGAAACCTGAAACGTGAGTACCGCCTTCCACTGTGTGGATAAGATTGGCGAATGCAAAGATCCTCTCAAGGTACCCGTCGTTATACTGAATGCCGATATCTACGGTCATCCCGTCCTTTTCACCGCTTATTACAACGGGTTCCTGAAAAAGGGTGTTTTTCCCCTTGTTTATGTAGTCTACGAAGGATTTTATCCCTCCCTCGTACATGAACTCAACTGTTTTTTCATTCCTCATATCCTCAAGGGTAATCTTGAGGCCAGGGTTGAGGAATGCCATTTCACGAAACCTTCCGGTCAGGATGTCTGGGGAGAAAGTGACCTCTTCAAATATCTCTTCATCCGCCATGAAATGTACCAGCGTACCGCTTTTATCGGTGTCAATCCCTCCTTCAAGATCTGTGACGGGTATGCCCCGCTCAAAACGCTGTGCCCATTCCTTCCCGTTCTTGAAGATGGTTATTTCCAGCCATTCCGAAAGGCCGTTCACTACGGAAATACCCACTCCATGAAGACCGCCGCTTACCTTGTAGGCACCCTTATCGAATTTTCCTCCCGCATGAAGGGTAGTAAGAACTACTTCTGAAGCGGGCCTGCCGTTGGAAGGGTGCGGGTCTATGGGAATACCCCGTCCGTTATCCATCACAGAAACACTCTCGTCAGGGTGTATGGTTACATATATTTCAGTACAAAAACCACCTATGGCTTCGTCAACGGAGTTATCAACGATCTCATAGACAAGATGATGAAGGCCACGGGGACCTGTATCGCCGATGTACATTCCAGGTCTTCTGCGGACAGCCTCCAATCCTTCGAGGACCTGTATGTCCTTGGCGGTATATAGTTTTGTGGCTGGGGTCATGAAAAATCTCCTCCTGTTTTCATTTCCTTTACATTCTTACTTGCTTCATTCATGAAGCTGCGATATCTTTTAGCAAGGGTGTCTGGCTTGAATCCTGTCGCTATGACTGTGCCGTCTCTCATGTATATGGCAGTCTCTCTATCCTCTCTGACCAGGGCGATGACCCTGTGCAGAGAAACTATGCCCTGTCCTTCAAGGGGTATGAACAAGCCTTTTCACCTCCGGTAATTCTTAATACTGCAACCGATATATTATACCAAACTTTCGATTATCACAGGTTTTTTCTTTTATCCAAACCTGATTAATTACCCATAGGGGTGGTAAAAATGTCAATCATCAGGAGATCTACCATTAAGAGAAAAGTATATAAACTGTTTTTGTACCTGAAGGGAGAGGTCCCTGTCTTTTTGAATGCAACTCTTGGAACGTCCCTTCAGGCTCTGGCTGTTGTCCTGCTGATAATGCCGAACAGGTTTCCGGATCTTGGAGTCACAGGTATAGCTGTGCTTTCAAACTATGTATGGGGTATTTCTCCCATATGGATAATAGCAAGTGCTAATTTCCTGTTGCTCATGTGGGGATGGAGAACCCTGTCTCCAAGATTTGCTATCTGGACCATATACAATGTCGTACTCTTTACCGTTCTGTTGAAGGTCTTCGAGTTCATACCGGTTCCGGCACTGGAGGATCGATTCATGATTGCAGTTATTGCGGGAGTCATGAAAGGAATAGGATCGGGTCTTATTTTCAGTTACGGTGTTTCAGGCGGGGGGACTGATATACCAGGTATGGTTCTACGGAAAAGATTTGGAATAGAGATGGGGCAATTCAATATATACATCAATTTTGCGATTCTAGCCCTTTCCTTTTTCATAGTAGGCCTTGAAGCTGTCATTTATGGAATGGTGGCTGTCTATACAATGGGGATTGTTACGGATAATACCCAGAGATCCTTTAACAGAAGGCGCCAGGTATTCATAATAACAAGAAAGCCCCAGGAGGTTTCCCGCTATATCATAAATGAACTTAACAGGGGAGTGACCCTTCTGGAAGGAAAGGGAGGCTATACTGGCCAGCAAAGGGCTGTCCTCATGGCTCTTCTGGCACCAAAACAGACAGCTTTTCTGAAAAATTACCTTTCAGATCTTGATCCCCATGCTTTCATGTCCGTCAGTGATGCGTCTGAGGTTTTAGGTAAGGGTTTTAAGGCATGGAAATCTCTCTGAGGATTCCTGAAATTTATGGGAGGGGTTTCCTTAACCTCCGTAAGGTAACCCCTCCCATAAAAGATCTATTTCCGGTTATAAAGATCTTTCATAAAGGATAAATAATCTTCCCTGTTCATGGGTCTGGGATTATCCTTATTGCTGCCGTTCTTTGCAGAGTTGTCAGCCAGTTCCTCCATATCTCCCTCTCTTATGCCGAGGCTTCTGAAAGAAGGTAGTTCGACGTCCTCAGCCAGCTTCTTTACTGCTTCCACTGCCTTGAGAGCCCCTTCTTTTTCAGATCCAAAGCTTATCCCCATAGCCTTGGCAACCATTGCGTATTTTTCTTGGCAGTAGTTCATATTGTATTCCATCATAGGTGCCAGAACTACTGCATTGCAGACTCCGTGTGGGGAATCATATTTGGCTCCCAGGGCTTCAGCGATGCAGTGAACAGCAGCTACATCTGAATGACTGAAGGCAATACCAGCCATGGTGCTGCCGAGAAGCATTCCGGCCCTTGCTTCAAGATCCTCTCCGTTGTCAAAGGCTCTCTTCAGATATTTAGAGATCAGTTCTATGGCGTAAAGGGCAATTGCGTCCCCGATAGGTTCGGCATTTTTCGCTGTATAACCTTCAATAGCGTGGGTCAATGCATCCATTCCAGTCGATGCTGTGAGGGCTTTCGGCATTGAAAGAGTTAGCCGAGGGTCCAGAAGAGCTACTCGAGGCCCGATAAGTGGGCTTTTGATGGTAAATTTAAAATGTTCCTTTGTGTCCGTTATCACTGATCCGAAAGTGACCTCACTCCCTGTTCCGGCAGTTGTGGGAATGGCAATTATGGGTAGGACTTCTTTCCCGATCCGGGACCGGTCCTGGTAGTATATGGAGTTCTCTCCCTGGACCGCTACTACGCTTATAGCTTTTGCGCAGTCGATGGGACTGCCTCCTCCCACCGCAAGAATGCAGTCAGAGCCGTCTTCGCGAGCTAGAGATGCACCCTTTTCAACGTTATAGTCCTTTGGATTAGGCTCCACCTCGGAGAATCTTGTCCAGTATATCCCGGATTCCTTGAGCTGTTTCTCTATGGGATCAAGTATGCCACTCTTTTCGATCCCAGGGTCCGTAACCAGAAGGATTCTTTCAGCTCCCAGTTCTCTCAGATAATGGACAAGTTTTTCTGAAACGCCGATCCCGTATTCCATCTTTGTGGGCAGTTCAAAATCAAAATTACTCAGTAATGCCATCGATAAAACCTCCATTGAAAAAGTATATTGTCTATTTCTGTTATGTTGAATCTGGTTCCTGGTCAATTTCTCATAGAGCCTGAACCAGTTTTTCTGCTTTCATAAATACAACACCTATATTTTCCAGTTCCTTATGTCCCCGGGGGTAGATATGGGATATGGCATCTTCTATGGCCACGATCCTGTAATCCCTCTCACTGGCTTCATAGATGGAAGCCCTGGGACAGTTAGGAAAATTAAAACCACTGAAAGCAAGTGTATTAATATTCATCTCCCTGAGAAGAGAAGAAAGGGGAGTCTGGTAAAAAGCTCCAAAACGGGGTTTGTAAATGATGAATTCGTATGGCGATATTTTCTGGATACCTCCACGTAGAAGAACTTTTTCATCAAGCATGGTTTGAGATGAAGGCAGAAGTTCTTCTGCTATCTGAACCCCCTCTGATCCAGGGCGTAAAAGACCTGAGCCTCCTTCTATTGCTGCTCTCCTGCATAGGTCTGCGTTACTCCCATCTTCTTTATAGATCCTGACTATGTGTATAACGGGTTTATTGAGAATACGGAAAGCCCTCACGGCCTTTGAGATAGAAGGCAGTACGTGAGCCTTTTCGTCCCTGTCCTGTGAGTTTTCGGAAATAAAATCCCTTTGCACGTCTATGGTAATAAGGGATAGGGACATAAAGTCAGGTTCGGTGTATCCATTCATTTCATATCCCGCAGTTTTTCTGCCCTTTCTGTCGCTTTGTCCATCAGTGCTATCCTGTTTACCACGGCCCTCTCGAAGGTTCCCGAAAGGATTTCTCCGAGGGAGTCCCTGGCAGATATGTCAAAGATCACCTTGTTACCTTCTATTGATCGCAGAACAACTCTGAAGGTAATGCTTGTGCCAAGAAGGCTCGGCTCATCATGGGTTATGGTGAGGGAGCGGCCTATGGTAATAAAACCCTCGGGAAGATATTTGTCCGTGACCTTTGTTGATGCTTTGACAAAGGTCTCTACGCATGCCGAAGTGGAAAGAAGCTGGTTAAGATAGACAGACTGATTACCTACTGTATCGTCCATTTCAATAACCTTGTTGACCTCATAAGATTCCCCCGGTTTGAGTATTTCTTGGAGATCGAACATTTTAAACCCTCCTTTAAAGATCAGCATGGAAATAACGATCTATATCTATGTTCTTATTTTACATTAAAGCAGTACATAATAAAATAAAATTACTCTTACCTTGTGTCCCCATGGATGGGGCATTTATTTCTGAAGGGACAGGAGTTGCATTTGTCCAGCTCAGGTTCAAAAGGACCATTTGCAGCTTTTTGTGCGCTTCGTCGGATATCTTCCTCAATTTCTTCCATGCCCCCTCCGGGCATGGCGATCCTTTCAGTTTCGATTCCTTCCCGGAGGTGAATGAGTCTCAGGTCAACGGGCAGGTCCCTGTCCCTGAAAGCGTGATAGGCTGTCCAGCCGTAGAAGAGCAGTTGACTGGTATAAAGTTCCTCTGGCGCCCTTTCCAGGGCAGTTATCTTGTAATCCCTGATATGAATTATCCCGTCCTTTTCCCACCGGAGGTCCATGGCACCGGTGAGAAGGGGACCATTGTCCATTCTGATCCTAAAAGGCAGTTCCCGGTGTAGCACCCCCCGGCAGAGGAGGTCTTTTACAGTTCTTCCTGTTTCAGATATTGAAAAGTCCCTGAGCCATTTTCGAAGTATCTCCCTGCTGTCCGGCTTTTTCCATTCCGGCAGAATATAGAGAGGTATCCCGGTATTCTTAACGTTGTATTCCATTCCTGTCAAAGGCAGGTAGTTTTCCAAACCCTCTTCTGACAGGTCCCATTTCTGGAGTATCCAATGGGCAAGGTTTCCCAGGTCCGACCCTCCCGGCCCCTCTTCTCCAGGGAGTTCCCATTTGAGTTCTCTTCCCTGACGGTGTCTCATCCTCCAGGCCAGGGGGCAGAATTTAAAGAGACCGTATGATGTGGCACTTAACCTGGCCAGATATTCATTCCCCTTTACCGGTCCTTGCACAGAGAGTCTTTCTTTCTGTTCATGAACTTTCATGTTTTGTTTTTTCGCTGTTTTTACCCTGTCTGTGGCAAGTGGAAGATCCGGAAAAATCTTTTCCCTTACCATTGACAGCCATGTACCATCTTTGGTCTCTGGATTTTCTCCGTCCTTTGCTTCCAGAGTTGCGCAAAGGAACAGAGAATCCCTTGCCCTTGTGGCTGCGACGTAGAACAGCCGCTGCCATTCTTCCAGCTGCTCCTGTTTTTCCATCATTGCCGCGAGTACAGGGGAAGACGGGATATCCTTTTTATCAAATGCTATCCCATCGGGGTATCTGGAAGGAGTAACGCCAAGGATTCCCGATGGATCAAGACTGGTTCCGTGACTCCTTTTTCCAGGGAAATACTCCATTCCCATTATTGCCAGAACGGGGAATTCGAGCCCCTTCGAAGCATGCACTGTCATTATCCTGACAACGTCATCCTGTTCCCCTGTGAAATCGGCATCTTCCATGGCTATACCTCTTCCCATGGATCCGCGAAGGTACTCGGAACAGCCTCTCAGATCCTTTCCCATAGCACTTTCGTATTCCCTGCTGATATCTACGGCCTTGCGAAGGTTCGCAGCTGCTTTCTTCCTTTTCCACGCGGGGAAAGCCTTAAGCGCATCAGCTCTAGAAAGTATAAGGGAGAATACCCTTGAAACTCCTTCCAGTGTGGCTATCCGTCTCCATCTTTCCAGCTCATGGAAAAGGGAAGAATCTATGTGCAGCAGGGTCTCAGCAAGGGTTTTTCCAGTATCTCTTTTCTCTTTAAGAAGCTCTCCTGCCTTCTCCAGCGAGATACCTGAAAAGGGTGAGGAAAGAAAGGATGCAAGGGCTGTCTGGTCCCTTTTGTCTGCCAGATAATCGACCAGGGAAAGGAGGTCCTGAACTTCACTTCGGGAATAATATCCCAGGTTACTCTCAAAATAGCAGGGAATGGACAGGTCTTCGATGAAGGCCTTTTCAATGGCACTGTACTGGTTTCTCGTCGGCACAAGTATAGCCATATCCCTCCACTGGAGAGGTCTCAATCCTTCTTCTTTTTTATCCCAGATAAGGGAGCCCTTTTTCCTGAGTTGCAGTAATTCCTGACCCAGCCTCCTGGCAAGATCAAGTCTCTTCTCTTCTGCAGATGTTTTTTCTTCCCCTGCTATATAGAATTCAACAAGGACCTTCAGAGGAGGAGTCTGGATTTCCTGTCTTATGCTGTGCCAATTCATGGTCACAGGGCTTTTCAGATGCTCATAAGGATGGAGAAGGTCCCTTCCCAGACCCTTTTTCCATATTTCCCCGAAGATAGAGTTTATACCCTCCAGAACTTTCCCGCTGCTACGGAAACTGACATCAAGGTTTACGTATTTGCCCTTTCCCTGTCTAGCTTCCTGTATATATTTCAGGAAAATGGAAGGTTCGGCATGCCGGAACCGGTAGATGGACTGTTTCAGGTCGCCCACCAGGAACATAGCAGGAGATCCCCTTTCCCAAATGGTCCTGAGAAGAATCTCCTGAAGTCTGTTGGTATCCTGAAATTCGTCAACAAGGACTTCCCGGAACCTTTTTGCCATACTTCCAACCTCAAGGGCCTCAATGGATCTGGAGATCATATCATCGAAGGAGATCAGACTCTTCCTTATCTTGTGTTCTTCCCAGATCTGCCATAAAAGTGAAGAAACCTCCAGCAGGGCTTCTCTGGTCTGCCTGTCTCTTTCGTCCATGCCCTGAACCAGGACTCCACATAATCTGATATATTCGGAGTGTTGATTCCGGAACTCTGATACGGAGCATTTCAGCTCCTCTGCTATTTCCGCTGCCGCTTTTCCGGAAGCGCCCTTCAGAGCTTCCATGAGATTAAGGAAAAACAGAGGCAGATCTTCCCTTTGAGGTTTTCCCTTTCCCCATTTTAAGTGAACACCCCTGAGTTTCTCAGCCAGTTTAGTCTTGCTTTCAAGGAGTATGGGCAGTCCAGGAATTATTCCCTCCGAACCTGACCATCGTTGCCATTCTTCTTCAAAGGCAGTCGCGTATATCTCCCTGACGCTGGCCAGGGCTTCCTGGTCCCTCTTTTTCAGATCTTTGGAGAAAGACCAGAGGTCCTCAGGGTTTTGTCCTCTACTTGCCCATAGGGATAATATCTCCCTTGCCAGGTCGGTGATACCCCTTGCTCCATAGCTGTTTACCAGGTCTGTCAGAAAGGGTTTACCGAATATCTGTTCCTCTCTGGATTTCCAGCTTCCTCTGACTCTTTTTTTGAACCAGCGATTATCCAGGCAGTCCAGTCGTTTTTCTACTTCCCGCCAGAGGTCTTCCTCCTCAGGAGTACCCACTGGTCTTGATTCAGGGTCCAGCTCGAGGGACAGTCCCCCTTCCCTTATCACTCTCATGGAAAAGGAATGAAGGGTGGAAATAAAGGCTTCGTCCATCTCTTCCCGGGCTTCTTCAAGGAGAGGGGACAGTGATGGCACTATACAGGCCACCTTCCTGAGTAGATCCCTTATCCTATCCTTCATTTCCAGAGCGGCTTTTTCGGTAAAAGTAAGGGTCAATATCTCCTTTACCTTTGCTTTTCCTGTGGCGATTGCCCATACAAAACGCCAGGCCAGGGTCCAGGTTTTCCCTGTTCCCGCCCCCGCGCTTACTACCACCAGGGGCTCTTCAGCCATAATTGCTTCCCTTTGTCCAGGAAGGGTGGTCTTTTCCAGAAGGACTGTGAGTTCCTCTATGCCTGTAATTGTTTCTTTCCTGTCAGTCCCTATCATCCTGGATTTCTCCTTCCGGATTTTCCTGTCTTCTGCATATTCCTGAATAGGGGCAGTACCTGCAGGATTCAGAGTAATAATCGGGAACGAATTCCCCCCTCCGGATGCTTTCTGCCATTTCAGTAAGATGATATTCGGCTTTCTCCAGTTTTTCGTCCAGGGAGATGGCTTTCTTCGGAAGGCCCAGGTATTCAGCTGTAACTCCATCGCAGGAGGATCCTGTTATCCTTCCGTCGGAATGACAGAGATAGCCGTAACCGCATATTTCTTCAAAAGGATTATTCATGGTATGAGAAGCTTTTTTGAGGAGCAGACAGTAGGCTGCCAGTTGCATGCTGTTTCTGAATCGGGAACTGTTACCGCTTTTGTAGTCTATGACCACAGCACTGCCTCCATTAAGGATGTCCAGGCGGTCAAAACGTCCTCTGAAGATTATTCCTTCTATCTCGAGGTCGGGCAGCTTCCCTTCCAGGATAGGAGGTGAATTCTTTCTTCGGATTGACCTCCCTTCCATCTGGTCCTGAAGATCTCCACCCTTGGAAAGATCTGTTTCGAATCTTTTCAGATGCCTTTTCAGGGAGGGGGCAGAGAGAAGTTCCGGATAACATTCCTTCAATGATCCTTCCAGGAAAATTCTGGAAGTATATTGAAGTGATCCGCCCTCATCCAGGTATTTTCTCCAGGTGACTTCCCAGATCTTATGGAGGGCTATCCCTGATTTCATTCTGTCAAAACCGGTGCGGATCTTTTCTTCCATTTTTAATATGTGTCTGCAGTAATAGAGGAAAGGACAGGCTATCCAGTCATCAATGGAACTGATGGATACTATCAAAGCTTTTTCTTCAGGTTCCATCCTTGGTAGGGGAAGGATACGTCCCTTCATGGAGGAAGGAGAATGTTCCAGTTCTCCAACTTCAACTCCCATTACACGTACTTCGGTATCAAGAGGGAGAATACGGTTCAGACCTCTGGTTATAAGTTTCCCATTTCCGGCTGTATTTGAAGCCCAGACGCTATTCCCTTTTTCAAGAGATCTTTCCAGAAATGGTGAAGCTGAGAGAGGTCTTCCTGAATTATCAGTTCCAGGCCATGAAAGAAGACTGAGATCTTCTCCGCAAGCAATGATTCTTCGGAAAAGGTACTCTTTCTGCCTTCTCAGTTCAGGAACAAGGGGTAGATGGCCTTCTCCAAGGTCCAGGCCGGAATGAAGAGTCTCTTTTCTCGAATCGGGAAGAAGATCGGTTTCCCTTAGAATTCCAGGCCAGTTTCCTGAAGAAACACCGGCAAATATCCACAACCGGTTTCTCGCGAGGACTGGAGGAGTCCCGGGATATACTTCTATGGAATCACCTCTCGAAGGGGCATTCCAGATTGTGGATGTTTCAGCCCATCTACGGAGGAATTCGAAGGCCTTGTTACCCTTAAGTTTATCTTTTCCTGCAGGACCTATATTTTCAACAAGTTCACTTATGGAAACCAGTTTTTCCTCAGTTTCCCTGATAGCAGCGTTCATTCTTCTACAGGTTTCATCAAGTTCTTCCATTTTCATAACGTAGGAAGAGATCTTCATTTCCGCTCCCGTATCAACGAAGAGATCCCTTAATGCCTTCAGCATTTCTGCTGCAGTTCCCCCTTCACAAAGGGCCTTGCTGAAAGCCTTAAAGGCCCCGAAAGAAACTGTAAATCCGGGATTATCCAGGGAGGAAATGAAATTGCACCATTCATCCTCTCCAGATGGAGTGACTGCCTCAAATCTTTCAACCGGGAAATAGTCTCCACAGAAAAAGGGTTCCTGAAGAAGTCTTGCTGTTTTACTGGAGGGCCAGTCATTCTGAAAAGAGTCCCAGACCCTTCCTGCGAGCTCCCAGAGAGGGGTCTGGGAAACAGTCAGTCCCTCCCGCAATATAAACGGAAGTTCATATCTCCCGAAAACCTCCTCAACCTGGCGGATGTAGTCGGGAGGGCAGGTCATGGAAATATATCCCCATCCGGGAAAGGAAGTTCCGCTGTTGTCCTGGAGTTCACCTGTGGAATTGCTCCATAGAACCAGTTCCCGTGCAATTGTCTCAATTTCCAGCCGTCTGTCTCCGCCCTGAATGGGAATAACGTCCAGGGGAGAATTATCGCTGATGTTTACTGTTTTTTCTCCCTCGAACTGGCTCAACACAGTGTAGGCTTTTTTTACTCCTGTCTGGGGTGTGAAGATGACAAGTTCTCCGGCCTTTTGAGAAAGAGCCCTTACAAGTTTTAGCTGACTGTGGTTGAAACTCAGGAATCCTGTCAAGAGGAATGATCTCTTTTTGATCCATTCAGCCCCTTCAGGGCTTTTATCTATGATCTTCCTTGTCAGGGTGGCTATCTGGGCACTATCACAGAGTCCATATCCTTTCAGATAGTTGAAATAGAGATGATAAGCTTTGCAGAGGATCCCTTCCGGTTCTTTATCGTGTCCGCATTTACCCTTTCCGCTACACCTGGAACATCTCATGACTTCTGAAAGGCTGGCCGGTTCAATTTCTTCCCGCATAAGGTCGCGGAGAGAGTCTCCCAGTCGTGAGGCAAAACCCTTCTGCTTTATTCCTGGAAGATGGCACGAAAAATCCTCATCATTCAGCATCTCCTCCAGGATGTGCTGAATGATGAGCCAGTGGTCTGGGGGATCTATCTGTCTTCGGTGGTAGGGAGTAGATGGAACGTCATTCTGGATTTCCCTGAAAAGATCTCCCCAACGCCATATATGGGGGAAGGGGATACCTATTCCTCCCTTTTCGAGTATTATCTCCTTCAATAGTTCCATGTCTGCTCTTGTAGGAACCACGAAAATCTTTTCAGAGGTTGTACCCCGGTCTGTCCAGGCTTGATGGTTTAGCTCTTCAGACAATTCCGAGATCCTGCGATAAGTAAAGATCTGCATCCTATCAGCTCCGTAGGTATTATTCTTTTCTATTCTACCAAGTACAGTAAAAAAGGTTTGGAAAATATTTATAATTTACAGGATTTGATATATACTAGCTTTAAATAGAAAAAGCTTTAGCATGCAATTAGGATAATCTTTATTTGAGGTGATGTATATGTCCAGACGTGCTGTCCTTGTTGTAGTTCTTGTTGTTCTGGTAGTAGCAGGTTTTACCTTTATGACTGGTAAGGGAACGTCGTGGTTAAATGTCCCCTCTGGTCCGAAACTTGAGATTGACGAAGACGCTCTGACCCAAATAAGCGGGAGTGGAAACGAGTTTTACGTAAGACCGGGCAGAGCAGGCTGAGGTGCTCCGCTGCAGGCGCTCGTGAAGCGCGGAAAACCCAGAAAAGATCAGGATAGTTATGTTCAGTGTAATTCAGGAGAGATATGTGTGTGGGTTCCAAGAGATCTGGAGTTCAGGGATAATGTGGTTCATGTGATACTTGACAGGAGCCGGGGCAGAAAGGTAGTTATTGTGGATACAGCCCTTCTGTCTACTACGTAGGTTTTGCGTAAAATAAGTAGTTTTTCGGTTCAACCATTAACCTTTTAGCTGTAGAATATTGTATATAGATTGAACTTCTATTATTTTGAAAGGAGAAATATGCATGAAAAACAAACTGATATTGTTGCTACTTGCTGTGGTACTTGTATTCACTCTGATCCTTCCTGCGGTAAGTGCTGATAATCTTGTACTGGATATAACTTCCGTGGCAAAAAGGGAAATGCTTCCGCAGGGATATGAGTGGTTCGTAAAACCCGATACATATCAGGGCTTCTGAGGAGAACCGCTTTCCGCTCTGGTTTGGAGCGGTATGCCTGAAAAACCGGAACACTTCAACCTCTTGACTGAAGACGAGATGAAGGTCTGGGTACCTAAGGGAATGACATTCCAGAACAACCTTGTAAAGGTAATAGCCCTTCCCTATAAAGGAAAAAAAGTTCTGAAGGTTTCCACTGCCCAGACTATGGAAGGTGAAGGCTGCGATTAGTGCTTCAGGTACTCAAAAGGGGCGGGTCTTCTGACTCGCCCCTTTTGAATCTAATATAACAGAAAATATTCTTTTTTATTCTCATATAGTTAGTATAATAGGGCGATAATTCATTTAAAGGCGGTGTGCTGTTTGAAATATCTGAGAGCAAAGATCAGGGGAGAGTTAGTGGAAGGGATCACAGAGGGATTGACAAGTGTTAGAGAGATAAAGGGTAATATTTTTTCAGATTATGAATTTTCGGGAAGAGATTTTCCTCTCTCTGATGTCGAAAAGTTCCTTATCCCTGTTAACCCTTCCAAAATAGTTGCGGTTGGTCTTAATTACAGGGCTCATGCTGAAGAAACGGGTATGAAGATACCTGATGAACCCCTCCTTTTCCTTAAGCCACCAAGCTCCGCCATCGCTCATGGTGAGTCGATTGTCTATCCTCCATATATGACGGAAAGGGTGGATTACGAAGCCGAGCTTGGTATTGTAATGGGGAAGACATGCCAAAACGTTCTTCCGGAGAAAGCCGGTGAGTATATCCTGGGTTATACCTGTTTCAATGACGTTACTGCCAGGGACCTTCAGAGCCGGGATGGTCAATGGACACGATGTAAATCTTTTGATACCTTTGCCCCCTTTGGGCCATGGGTATCCATGGGAATCGATCCATCGAACCTGGATATCAGACTGATACAGAACGAAAAGGTTGTCCAGCATTCATCTACTTCAGATTTTATATTCAAGGTTCCCTTTATCGTAAGTTATATTTCCAGAATAATGACCCTCAATCCGGGAGATGTTATAGCCACCGGTACTCCATCAGGGATTGGTCCTGTTTCCATAGGAGATGTTCTCAAAGTCCAGATCGAAAATATAGGGGAACTTGTAAATACAGTTATTTCAGCCTGATCTCGACATATTGATCACGAAAAATTGAATAGCGATAAAACAGGGGGGGAATACAATGAAGTCCTTGGGTGAAATTCTTCTCCGCAATTCGTCCTTTGAAGAAATAGTCATAGGCAATACTGCCATTGTAAGGGCAATGGTAGAATCGGGAGTGAGGGTGGTTACCACCTATCCGGGTTCTCCAACTCCTGAAATAGCATCAGCTGTCCTTTCCATACCGCAAAAGGACAGGCCTTTCTATTTTGAGTATTCAACCAACGAGAAAGTGGCAACTGAAGTGGCCTTCGGGGCTTCCATAAATGGGCATCTGGCATGTGTATTTTTTAAAAGCGTAGGTCTGAACGTTGCCGCTGACAGTTTTGTCCAGCTTGGACATATGGAACTTCTGGGGGGAATGGTGATAGTGCTCGGTGATGATCCGGGAGCAAATTCTTCCCAGAACGAACAGGATAACCGCCACTATGCCCACATGACCTACACCCCCCTCTTTGAACCCGCTACACCAGCCGAAGCCTATGAAATGTTCATTGAGGCCGCCTCTATTTCGAGAAAGCGTAGAATGCCTGTTGTGGTCAGGATGACAACCCATGTCTGTCATGCAAAACAGAAAGTCCTTTTTTCATTCTGGAAGGCCGGAAAAAACGGTGATATTTCCCGTTTCGATCCCGCCAACGGTCCCTACATACCCATTGCAAAGGCAGCGCTGGATATGAAAAAAAAGGCAATTGAAAAGATCCGAAACTTCCAGGAATATGCGGAAACCTCTCCATCCAACAGTATTGATGACAATGGGAACCGGGTCAAAGGCATAATTACTGCTGGCCTTCCCTACCTTTCCATACTTGAAATCCTGGAGGATGTTTCTGAAAAGCCCGATATTTTAAAGCTCGGGCTGGTTCACCCCCTTCCAGCACAAAGAATCGCCGGATTCTTAAGGGGCCATACTGAAGTAGTGATAATAGAGGAACTTGATGACCTTCTGGAAAGGGAGATCAAGTCCATAGCATATGAAAAAGGGATAAATACAAGGATCATAGGGAAAACATGTGATGAGGACTGGATAGGCGAATATACTCCCGACAGGGTTGCCCCCATTATGGACCGGGTCTGGCCTGAAATGGAAATTTCTGTTGAAGATGTGCCCGATATCCCACTGGCTCCCAGACCTCCCCAGATGTGCCCCGGATGCGGGCACAGATCTGCCTTTCATGCCATAAAACAGGCCCTTTCAGAAAAAGATATAACTGTAGCTGATATAGGGTGTCATACCCTGGGTTTTCTCCCGCCATACAACATGGGACAGGCTTTGCTCAGTATGGGGCATTCAACGGGAACTGCATCAGGATTGTCTCTTTTCAATGACCAGAGGAGGGTTGTCGCTTTTCTAGGCGATTCCACCCTCTTCCATGCAGGTATCCCGGGCATCATTAATGCTATTTTCAACAGCCACAACTTGACCCTTGTCATAATGGAGAACGGTACTACAGCCATGACAGGGCATCAGAACCATCCCGGTTCCGGTGCAAATGCAAGGGGTCCCGTCATGGCCATATCCATTGACCGGATGCTGGAGGGGCTTGGTGTTACAAACATAAGAAGGATTGATACTTATAGCCAGGGGAAACTTACCAGTATGATTGAGGAAGCCGTGGCAGAAAAGGGTTTCAGCGTGGTCATAGCATCCCATCCATGTATGCTCAAGTTCACCAGGGAACAGCGCAGAAAACCAGGTTTTATCCAGAAAACTGTAGACATCGACCAGGATAAATGTACCCTTGCCCGAAGCTGCGTTGCTGAATTTGCATGCCCATCTTTCCAGAGATTGCAGGATGGAACGATCAGGGTGAATCCAGAACTCTGTATCGGTGATGCTTCTTGTATCCAGACTTGCCCATCAAAGGCCATCAGTCTTAAAAAGTCTTCTGGTTCGCAAGGAGAGGGTGATACCGAATGAAAAGATTTGACATATACCTCATAGGAGTGGGAGGACAGGGAATAGGCCTGCTGAGTGAAACCATTCTCAGGGCGGCTGATCATGGAAATATTCCTGTCAGCGGAGTTGATACCCATGGTTTAGCCCAGAGAGGCGGCATGGTGGTTTCCCATGTTCGCCTGGGAAGTACCCTGACAACCCCCCTTATAAGAAGGGGCAGAGCTGACCTTGTCGTAGCCCTGGAAAGGACTGAGGCGTACCGGGCTCTTTACAGTCATGCCAGATCTGGGGGAACCCTTGTATATTACGATACCAGCTGGCAGACACTGGGTGCCCGTCTGGGGAGAGAAGAGGAGGTATCCAATTCTCTGCTTGAAAGGGAATGTCTGAAAAGAAAAGTAAACCTTCACGGAGTCAGGATGGAGGAACTCGAAGATTACAGGATGCAGAATATGGTCCTTCTGGGGAAAATAGCATCTCTTTCACTGGTTCCCTACATAGGGAAGGAACAGTATGAAGAAGCTATGGATGACCTCATGGCAGGAACAATGCTTGAAAAGAACCTGGAAGTCTTTCGAAAAATAGCAGGGTAAAGATTTCGATCAGTTCTATCTAGGCGGTCTTCGGGCCGCCTTTTTAATGCCTGGGAAGTTGAGGTCTTTCTTAAACTTTGCCTTTTTTCTGAATTTAGGGTAACATTCCCCAAACAGTAACCACAACCTTTGTAACGAGGTGATCCTTTGATAAAGGCAGTGCTTTTTGATTTCGATATGACACTTGTAGACAGCAGTTTTGCCATCACTGAAGCAATGAACGCCATCGCAGAGGGGGAGGGCTTGCGGTTTCTCTCCAGGGAAGAGGTCCTTTCAGTGATAGGACTGCCCATACATGAGTCATGGGAAAGGCTCTGGGGGCGTTTTGATCCATCATGGGTTGACAACTACAGAGCAACCTTCAGGGAGAAAGAGTATGCCAGGATCATACCCTTTCCCAACACCCTGTCTTTCCTTGAACATCTTTTGGAAAGGGAAATAGTTATGGGTGTCGCATCAAACCGTTCAAAAGTGAGTGATGCAGTTGAAGCGGCGGGATTATCTCAATATTTCCGCTGTACCCTGGGAGTCCTGGATGTGGATAAGGCCAAGCCCGAACCGGATATGATCCTTAAGGGAATGGAGATGCTTAATGTTTCTCCCGAAGAGACCATATATGTTGGTGACACTGATGCCGATATGATATCCGCGAAGTCCGCAAATGTACGGGGAGTTGGCATGACGACAGGCAATTTTGACCATAGTGCGCTGACCAGTGCAGGGGCCTGGAAAACCTTTTCAGACCTGGAGGAGGTACTGACCCTTTTTCAGTGATCTTTCTGTGATTGAAACCGGATTTCTTACAAGAGGAGAGCCCTTCCCGGGCTGTCCTCTTTTTTGTTATTCACACTGATATAGATTTTACACCTTACCATGGCATAGTTTTATGGGATAATAAAAAAACAACAGAGCGGAGAATACTCTTTCTGATCCTTAAAGCGGATCTGAGGGAAAATCTTTTTAGAAAGGAGAGATATTATCCTGATGTCTATGAAGATGATCTTCAAGCTCCTCGCAAGTCTGTTTCTTTGTCTTGGTGCAGGCTGGACAGGGTCCTTTTTTACTCGAGATGCAGTTATTAACTGGTATCCTGAACTGCTCAAACCTGCTTTTAACCCTCCTGCCTGGGTCTTTGCTCCCGTCTGGACTGTTCTTTATTTTCTTATGGGTATAGCTCTTTTTCTTGTGTGGAAAAAGGGGTTTTCCACATTTGGTGTCTCCACTGCGATTACAGTCTTTCTTATCCAACTCGTTTTCAATGTAGCATGGTCCGTGGTCTTTTTTGGTCTTCACTCCATACTCGGAGGTCTCGGGGTTATTGCCTTTCTATGGCTTTTAATTGTTCTGACCATATATGTTTTTGCACCTGTATCAGTTATGGCGGCATGGCTTCTCGTGCCCTACCTTATCTGGGTTTCCTTTGCTTCGTTTCTCAATCTTTCCTTGTGGTTTCTTAATGGATGAGAGAATGGACCTTTTGAAATGGCAATACCATATCTGGTATACTTTTTGACCTGAAGACAGACCTGAATATCCTGTCCCTTCAGATGGTTATAAAAGAAGATCCATCGATTGGAGTGGTTTTATGAAATCCGGTAATAAAGAGCCCAACAGGCTCATAAACGAAAGATCCCCCTACCTGCTGCAGCATGCCCATAATCCGGTGGACTGGTACCCATGGGGAAAAGAAGCATTTCAGAAGGCCAGGGAGGAAGATAAACCGGTTTTTCTATCCATAGGTTATTCTACCTGTCACTGGTGCCATGTCATGGAAAGAGAATGTTTTGACAACCCTGAAGTTGCAGAACTTATGAACGATGTATGTGTTTGTATCAAGGTAGACAGGGAGGAAAGGCCTGACCTGGATGGAAACTTTATGGCAGTCAGCCAGGTCATGAACAACAGCGGCGGCTGGCCCCTTAATGTTTTTCTGACACCCGATGGAAGTCCTTTTTTTGCAGGAACATACATGCCAAGGGAAAGTATGGGGAAAATACCAGGTATGATGGATATCTTTCCAAGGATCAAATGGCTCTGGTCTACCCAGAGGGAACAGATCCTCCAGTCTGCCGAAAGCCTTGTGGAATCTCTTAAAAAGGGTTCTTCCCTGGAGCCTGGAGATATGCCTGATCGCGTAGTTATAGATAGCTGTTTTAAGGAACTGGAGAAGAATTTTGATGAAGAATGGGGAGGATTCTTTTCTGCCCCTAAATTCCCCATGCCGGGTATTCTCCTGTTCCTGCTTCAGTACTGGCAGAACTACAGTGATGTGAGATCCCTTGAAATGGTTGAAAAAACCTTAACCAAAATGAGTCTGGGAGGGATATATGATCATCTAGGCGGTGGATTCCACAGGTATTCCACAGATGAAAAGTGGCTCCTGCCTCATTTTGAGAAGATGTTATACGACCAGGCTCTTCTCATGGTGATCTATACCAGGGCCTTTGCAGTTACAGGAGACCCCCTTTTCAAAAGGACCCTGGAAGATATAGCCAGTTATGTAATATCCCATATGACATCTCCTGAAGGTTCTTTTTACTCGGCTGAAGATGCCGATAGTGAAGGAGTCGAGGGGAAATTCTACACCTGGAAAAAGGGTGAAGTAATTAGTGCTTTAGGGGAAGATGGGGATTTTTTCCTCGAAATATACAACGTCGAAAAGGGCGGGAATTTCGATGAAGGGAACTTTGGCAAAAAAACGGGTTCCAATATCCTGTTCAGGGAGAAAAGATTTGCAGAAATAGCCAGTCAGAAAAATATCCCCGAAGAGGATATTTGCCATCTTATAGACCGTAACAGGGCAGATCTTCTTAAAGTCCGGGATGGACGGGTAAGGCCCTTCAAAGATGACCAGATCCTCACGGACTGGAACGGACTGATGATCGCTGCCTTTGCATATGCTGGAAGGACATTGGGTAATATTGATTATATTCACAGAGCTGAGAAAGCTCTTGACTTCTTTCTGAAAAAAATGAGGACCCCCGAAGGGAAACTTTTTCATCGGTACAGAGATGGAGAAGCTGCTGTTGAAGCCTTTCTTGATGACTACGTTTTTATGGTCTGGGGAATAAATGAAATATTCAAGGCTACCCGGAAGGAAGAACTCCTTCTTCAGTCCTTAAAGTTTATGGATACCATGACCGTTCTTTTCTGGGATAAGGAAAAAGGAGGTCTCTACGCCACTTGCGAAGGTTCCGAGGACCTGTTCTTCAGGAGGAAAGAAGCCTATGACGGGGCCATTCTTTCTGCCAATTCTGTAGCCATGGATAATTTCATTGAACTGGCAAAGCTTACAGGCAAAAATGAATTTACAGAAATGGCCAAGGTCATAGCGAGAGCCTTTGGACAGCAGGTAAGGTTCCTGCCTTCATCTCATTCTTACCTGCTTGCCTCGGTGATGAAAATGGAACATATCTAAAGAGACCGGTTTTTGCCTGTCTCTTTTTTCTCCTTCTTTTTATGAAATATAAAGTATGTCCCTCCAAGGGCGAAACAGAAAAGGATCAGGATAATGGTTAACCTGTGGAGGTAGATATTTACAAGGCTTTCACTTGAACCTACGGCGTAACCCAGAACTGCCAGGATCAGGACCCAGATCCCTGAACCCAAGGCTGTGAAAATGGTAAATTGAATAATGTTCATTCGGGCAACACCGGCTGGTATTGATATATACTGCCTTATGCCAGGCAGGAGTCTCCCGATCAGGGTGCTGATGTGCCCGTGTTTCTGGAAATATTCCTCAGCCTTGTCAAGGGTGCGGGTTGAAACAAGAAAATATTTGCCATACCTGTTGAAAAAGGGTCTACCGACCTTAAGGGAAATCCAGTAATTGAAAAGGGCGCCCAGAAGGCTTCCAAGGATACCCATAATCACTACCAGAAAAATATTCATCTGTCCTTTGGAAGCCAGGTATCCAGCAGGGGGGATGACGACTTCGCTTGGAAAAGGAAAGAAGGATGACTCAAGGAACATCAGGCAGACAATACCTGTATATCCCAACTGACCAATTGTGTTGACAAGCCACGAAACTACAGCTGAAAGCATGTTTTTCTCCTTAGTTTTCCTTTTCTTTAGGGCCAGACAATTTTACCATCTCTGCATTGGGAGGCAAGAGTAGTGCAATGAAACAGCCTCACCGCAAAGCTGCCAGGTCCGCAAAGAAAACCTTAATACTTTGGATTATTTGGTTTCGTTTTATTGCCATATCTGTCATGAATGGATCGATCCATCTGAATCTTAAGGTTTTGATATGGCACAAAGCAAAGCTTTGGTGCCAGGAATATCATTTCATGGTCGATTTTGCGGCCTTGCCGTCTTTGCGGTGAAACAGTTTTTGATTGTCCTCACAAACACCCCTTCTTCAGATATTCCATTTCACCCCGAAAAAGGAACAATGCCACGATACATGCTCCAACGTCTGCTACGGGGAAGGCAACCCATATACCCTCCAGGTCCCAGATCAGGGGAAGCACAAGGACAAGGGGTATAAGGAAAAAGATCTGTCTGGCCATTGAAAGCATAAGGGCAGGGATGGCCTTGCCTATGGCCTGATACATGCCGGATGCCATTACCTGGAATCCTACAACAGGAAGTCCCAGTGCTATTATTCTGGAAGCGTGAGAACCGATCCTCAATACTTCCGGGTTTGATGTAAATAGACTCAGTATCCACGATGGGAAAAAGAAAAGAACGCCGAAACTTAAAACACAGATGCCAGTAGACACTATTATCGCAAGTTGAATAGCCCTTTGAACCCTGCAGTATTTTTTTGCCCCGAAATTGTAGCCCACAATGGGAAGTAACCCCTGTACTATGCCAAAGATGGGCATTATTGCCAGCATCATGAGTCTTCGGATTATTCCGAAGGCAGCGATGGCCATATCTCCCCCGTAAATACCAAGGCTGTGATTCATTATGACTGCTGTAAGGCTGGCGGCCCCCTGGCGCATGAAGGCAGATGCTCCTATGGCGAATGTTTCCTTCAGTATACCGAGGTCAGGATAAAGATCCTTAAGACCTGGCCGTAGGCTGCTTCGGAGGGAAAGAAAATACCAGGCAAGCCACAGGGCTGTGCATCCCTGTGAAATAATGGTTGCATAGGCAGCGCCCTTAACACCCATATGAAAAATAAAAATAAAAATGGGATCGAGGAGCATATTTACCCCCGCCGAGATAAGCATTGTCATCATTGCGAATTTTGCATTGCCCTCAGCCCTGACGACATTGTTGGATGTGATGGAAAAGGCAAAAACGACAGTCCCAAGAAAGATAATGGCCATATAGTCCGAGGCGTAAGGTAGAATATCCTTTGTTGCCCCGAAAAGTAAAAGGATCGGTTCCAGCCAGACAAGGCCAACAACTGCAATGATAAGACTAAGCAGGATCACTGTTCCTATCATGTTCCCCAGAGTTCTGTTAGCCCTGCTGTATTTCCTGGCGCCCAGACTTCGGGAAATTATGGAGGAACCACCGATACCTATGGTCTGGGCAATGGCCATTATTATCATCTGAAGTGGAAATGCAATTGACAGACCGGCTATGGCAAGAACCCCTACCCCTCTTCCTACAAAAAAAGTATCAACAAGATTGTAGGTAGCCTGAACCATCATCCCGATCATTGCCGGAGAGGACAGCCTGAAAAGCAGGAAACCAATTTCCTCATTTCC
The DNA here is from genome assembly GCA_016841745.1 of Acetomicrobium hydrogeniformans. GTDB lineage: Bacteria > Synergistota > Synergistia > Synergistales > JAFGMB01 > JAENYO01. The sequence continues at coordinate 607,887 of JAENYO010000001.1, read as the reverse complement.
CATAAAATCAGATCTGTCTGCCATTGAAATACCCCCCCATCATCTCTGTTAAAGTATAGCAGAAACACTTCTTTTCCCTGCGCCTTCAGCTACTTCAAAAAGCTTCAAAGTTTTCATTACAGTATCTTTGCGGTGAATAGATGTTGTCTTTTCTTTTTACGATTTAACAGCTATAATGCCACAACTGCCGTATAATGGGACACAACTTATGCTTCAATTCCGGAGGACAATTAATGGCGTCAATGAATTACTGGGACCACAACGTAGATCTAAGAATCGTTTCATGGTTCCCCCTTGGCAAAGATTACAAGCCTGTTTCCATAAATGCATATCATAGTAATGTTCTGGAGAACATTGCCAGCCTGTCTCTTGACCTGGACAGCGAGTTGTTCTGTCTTACAAGTCTTAAAAGCGGTTATGTAGGTTCTCTCCTGCGGGATAACATGCTTATTCCTGGTAAGGATATAAAGGTTGACCTGGGTTTTACCATGGTTTTCGGTTACTCACATAAAATGGAATCCCTTCTTTTCAGCCTGTTGAAGGGAATCCAGGGCATAAATGGAGGTATCACGACCTGTACGTTATGGAATAATGATCTCTTCCTCGACAGTTTTAAATCAATAATACTTGTTAGCACAAATCCCCTGTTCGATGAAGAAAGTTTCTTTACTCTTCTTATAAAGGCTATGAAAATAGTTTCTGATACAAGTTCTTCCATGACCTTTTTTGCAGAAAAATTCGGTTACACCAGGTTCTTCATACCTTTTGAAACTGACAATCCTACAAGTCTCCAGATATCCCGTTACCTATATGAAATGGAATTTGAGGAAACTCGAAAAACAGTAGGACCTTCACCTGAAAGATCTCTCCCCGAAGTAATTGGTCTTATGCTCAAGGAGGAAGAATAGAGTCTGCAAAGGAAATATTAAAAAGAAATCAAGTTAAAAAAGTATGTACCCTGTGAGGGGGTTTACCTCCCTGGAATTCAGATGAGGTGAAGTCCTGACTGGATCAGGTACCTCTTTGGGTGTGTGTCCAGGATAAGGTTCCGTACATTAAACGCATATTCAAGTTCAGTAATTTCAAAAAATCCTGGCAGTTCTTCGATTCTCTTGCAGTCCTGGCAGAAAGTTAAGGTCATCATCCTGATCTCCAGGGTAGATCAAATCTCATCAGAATAAAGTGAACAAACTGTCCCTCTCTGTGGACAGTTTTATTGCAGGACGTGCAATTTTATGGTTATTCCTGTACAATGTCCCTTTGTTGCATAAACTGCCAAAAAGAGTTATCCTATTCTAACACTCCGCAGTATGCAGTCTGAATTTCTATCCAAACATTCAAGATTTGAGATTAAGGGTAAAAAATTCAACGCGAGTTTAAAAACTGGAGGGAAATTACTGCCTATGGATATCAAGGACGATAATAACAACCAGCAACTTGATGCCAGGGAATTTTCCAATGAAGATCTCATAGGTTACATGGACAAGATCCGTGAACTTATCCATGAAGGACGGGAAAAGGGTTTTGTAAGCCAGAAGGATATTGAAAAATTTATTCCCATTGAGATCTGGAGTACGGAAATCCTCGAAAACGTAGTTACAAACCTTATGGAACTGGGAATAAGGGTCGTAGAAGAAGAGAAGGAAGAAGAAGCTGTTAGCGGTGAAGCTTCCCTCGTAGGAACAGCAGAAGATTCAGAACTTGGAAAGCTTGACGATATTCCCTTGACAGACCCTGTACGAATGTACCTGAGAGAGATAGGTAAAGTACCTCTTCTCAGCCCGACTCAAGAGGTAGAACTTGCCAAGAGAGTAGAGGCAGGGGATCCCCTTGCCAAAAAGAAGATAGTTGATGCCAACCTCCGCCTTGTCGTAAGTATAGCCAAGAAATATATAGGTAGAGGAATGCTTTTCCTGGACTTGATCCAGGAAGGCAACCTTGGCCTTATCAGGGCAGTGGAAAAGTTCGATTATCGCAAGGGATTCAAGTTCAGTACCTACGCCACCTGGTGGATACGCCAGGCCATAACCAGGGCCATAGCAGACCAGGCCAGGACCATAAGAGTTCCTGTTCACATGGTGGAGACCATCAATAAGATGGTAAGGATCTCAAGACAGCTGGTACAGCGTCTGGGCAGGGAACCCACAGATGATGAAATAGCAAGGGAAATGGAAATTGAGGAGGGTAAGGTAGAAGAGATCCGCCGCATCGCCCAGCTCCCTGTTTCCCTGGAAACGCCCATAGGCGAAGAGGAAGACAGTCAGCTTGGAGATTTCATTGAGGATAGAGATCTTCCGAGTCCTGAAGAATCTGCAGCGGGTCATCTTTTGCGGGAGCAGATCGAGGAAATGCTTGGAGCTCTTTCTGAGAGGGAAAAGGAAGTCCTTCATTATCGTTTCGGACTGGAGGACGGACGTTCCTATACCCTGGAAGAAGTGGGTAAACGTTTCGGTGTAACCCGTGAACGTATACGCCAGATCGAGGCCAAGGCCCTCAGGAAACTACGTCATCCCAGCAGAAGCAAAAAACTCCGCGATTTCCTCGATTAAAAATAACAATACATAAAGGGGAGGCCCATGGGCCTCCCCTTGTTATAATAAAATTTTTGTATAGGATGCGCTTCAGCGCATCAAAAAAACTTGATTAAAATCGTGGGATAAGCTTCAGCCCATCAACGTTGTTGGGCTTTGGTTTTTTTCGTGAAAAATCGAGCCTGATTTTTCACAGCAGGTTTTACAAAAAGGTAATAGGGTTTCTTTGCGGCTTTGCGGTGAAAATGGTTCATTATTTTTTGAGGTGGTTAAATGTCTACTTATTCAGAAATTCAGCAGAAACTTCGATCCATGCCCCGGAAATGGCTGGTAACTGGTGCTGCCGGTTTTATAGGTTCTAACATCGTGAGAAAACTCCTCGAACTTGACCAGACCGTTGCAGGAATGGATAACCTTTCCACTGGATACAGAAAGAATATCAACCAGGTACTGGACTGTATTACCTTGGAACAGGCAGCCCGGTTTACCTTCATTGAAGGCGATATAACCGACCTGGAAACCTGTACATCCGCATGTAAAGATATTGAAAATGTCCTTCATCACGCAGCCCAGGTAAGTGTTCCAGCCTCCGTCAAAGACCCGATATATAACAATAGAGTCAATGTTGATGGCTTGCTGAATATCCTTGCCTCGTCAAAAGATAGCGGAGTAAAAAGGGTGGTATATGCATCTTCAAGCGCCATTTACGGAAATGACCCGGAACTTCCAAAACACGAAGAAATGAAATGTCATCCCATTTCCCCCTATGGACTTACAAAACTTATGGATGAAATGTACGCACGTTTCTTTTTCGAAAGCTGCGGACTGGAAACAGTTGGCCTGCGTTATTTCAATGTCTTTGGCCCGAGGCAGGATCCCGACGGAGCCTATGCCGCGGTAATTCCCAAATGGATCTCGGCATTTATGGAGGGGAAACAGCCCATCATATACGGAGATGGAGCACAGACCCGTGACTTCTGTTATGTGGAAAACGTAGTGCAGGCCAATATCCTGGCTGCCTGTTCAGAGAATGGAGAAGTAGGAGGAAATGTCTTTAATGTTGCCTGTGAAAGGTCTATGGATCTTAACGAACTGTTTGCTCTCATAAAGGGACACCTATCTTTGAGAAATCCGGAGTTCGAAGCTGTAATGCCCAGATATTTTTCACCAAGGGCAGGTGATATAAAACACTCCTGGGCAAGTATCGAAAAGATTCGGAAATATCTTGGATATGAGCCTACCCATTCAGTATCAGAAGGCATTGCAACTGCATTTGACTGGTATATCTCAAACCTTTAACAACAATAGATCTTTACGAAAAGATATGCCCTGGTATAAGTTTCCAGGTGAAGTTATTACCGTAACAGCAGGAGGTTTTTATAGATGATCCTTGTAACCGGAGGGGCTGGATACATAGGAAGCCACGTTGTTCTCGAACTTAACAAGACAGGAAAAGAGGTTATAGTTTTAGATAACCTGAGCAGGGGCCATAAAGAGCTGGCTTTCGGAGATGTTTTTGAGGAGGGGGACCTCCAGAATTTTTCATTCATAGATACTGTTTTTAAAAAATATAATATCGAAGCAGTTGTTCACTTTGCCGCCAGCAGTCTGGTTGGTGAATCAATGACAAGCCCCGAAGATTATTATTACAATAACCTCTTTGGATCCCTCAACCTCCTTCGGGCCATGCGGATAAACGATGTGAACAGAATAGTCTTTTCATCCACTGCTGCTGTCTACGGAGAACCTGAACATGTCCCCGTTTCAGAATCGGCAGAACTGGTCCCGACAAATGTTTATGGAGAAACCAAGCTCTTCATCGAGACCATGCTTGAAAGATACAGCAATGCCTATGGTTTGGATAGTATCGCCTTTCGGTATTTCAACGCCGCGGGGGCGGACGCTGACAGAAGAACAGGAGAGGACCATATCCCGGAAACACATCTTATCCCCATTATCCTGGATGTAGCTCTGGGCAAACGTGAGAACATTACTGTCTTCGGAAATGACTATACAACTCCCGATGGAACCTGTATAAGGGATTACATTCACGTTACTGACCTAGCCAGTGCCCATGTCCTTGGTCTTGAAAAATTGCTTTCAGGACAACGAGGGAAGAGCAGTTATAACCTGGGTAATGGAAAGGGATATTCCGTCTTACAGATCATAGAAAGTGTCAGAGAGGTTACCCAAAGGATAATTCCGGTGGTTGAAGGTAAAAGAAGACAGGGAGATCCGGCAGTTCTTGTTGCATCCTCTGCAAAGGCTGAAAGTCAACTTGGCTGGGTTCAAAAACATACCGACATAAAGGAGATCGTCTCCACCGCCTGGAACTGGCACCAGAGACGTTTTTCGAAGTAATTTCCGATCTGTATCCCGAAAATGCTGTAAAAATTCACAGCCAGGAAAATCATTAGCCCTGAGCGGATATTAATGCCTTTTCGTTGAAATAGCCTGCCCGGATCTGTTTAAGCCTGTCAAAAACACTAATCGCCCTTTTTTTTCAACCCCTTCATCCACTCGATACGGTAAAGATCCTGTCTTCTGCTCTGCAGGTTACGTACACTTCCGGTCTGTCTGAGCTCCTTTATAAGATTAACGTCCAGATCCGCGATAAGGGTCATTTCCGTATTTGGTGTCGCTTCTGCGGCAATGGCATCATGGGGAAAGGCAAAATCCGAAGGGGTGAATACCGCAGCCTGGGAATACTGAATATCCATGTTCTCAACTTTGGGTATGTTCCCGACGCTTCCCCCGATGGCAACATAACATTCATTCTCAATAGCCCTTGCCTGGGAACATCGCCTTATCCGCAGGTAAGCATTTTTGGTATCAGTCCAGAAGGGGATGAAGAGTATATTCATTCCCTGTTCGGCCAGGTAGCGGGGAAGCTCAGGAAACTCCACGTCATAACATATAAGGATACCTATCTTTCCCACATCTGTATCGAAAACCTTCAGCTGATCTCCTCCCTGCAGTCCCCAGAATTTGTATTCATCAGGAGTTATATGAAGCTTGTACTGCTTGTCCCATGTCCCGTTTCTTCTGAGTAGAAAACACACATTGTGAAGCTTGTTATCCCCGTATTCCGGAACGCTGCCGGAAATGATATTTATGTTATAGCTGACCGCCATCTTGAGAAGTTCTTCCCGGAGATGATCAGTATGTTCAGCCAGAGATCTCATGGCTTCCGCAGCATCTTCCTGGTCGTAATGGGCGATCAGGGGCAGGTTGAAGAGTTCCGGGAACATTACTACATCGGCGTTATAGCTGGCCAGAACATCTACAAAAAATTCTACCTGGTGGAGAAATTCCTCAAAGGAATCAAAGAGTCTCATCTGCCATTGCACGATACCTATCCTTGCGTAGGTCTTGACCCTGGGAATAAGCCTTTTCTTTTCCTCGTAGTAAATGTTATTCCATTCAAGGATCACTCCGACTCCCCTTGACTCTTTATCTGCCGGCCAGTAATTCCTTGCTACCTTTTTGAAATGAAAATCATTGCTCAGTTGAAAGGTCAGGACCGGATCATTTATCTCCCGGTTCTTCACCTGGAGGATGTATTGCCGGGGAGCCATTTCTTCTGCATATTCCGCATAACCCGGGATTCGTCCTCCTATGATGATACCCTTGAGGTTCAGATTCTCTGAAAGTTCCTTTCGGGCGTCGTAAAGACGTCTGCCCAGTCGCATTTCCCGATAATCCGGATCAACAAATATATCTATCCCGTAAAGAAAATCTCCGTCAGGATCGTGGTTCTTCAGCATCCCGTCACCCACGATCTGGAGGTATGTATGATTATCCCCATAACTTGCGTAATCAATGATGAGGCTGAGAGCAGCAGCGGCAACCCTTCCCCGGTCATCGATACATATCTGCCCAGCCGGAAAGCGCCGGATCATTGCATTGAACTGTTCCCGGGTCCAGGCCCCTCCCATGGAACCGTAGACTTTGTCCATTATCCCCTTTACATCCTCATAATCCCCTTTTCTCAAGGGCCTGAGGTTTAAAAGATATTCGTCCTGTATCCTGTCTGTCATTTCTCTATCACTCCCTTAAGGCAGAGAAAAGAAATATTCTTTTCCAGAAATTGTATCATTCAGCTCAAAACACTACCCAGACTCACAAAAACCTTAATTTAGAATTAACCTTACTAGGATGTGCTTTAGCGCATCGTCTGGAAACTTTGCAATTTGGCAGTGAAAGTGGTTTATGGGGCTCAATTTGCCTTTGGGTTTCAATCCAAAATCCAAAATCGGCGATCCCAAATAGCTATCACCATCCACCGCCGCCTCCGCCGCCACCTCCACCGCCGGAGGAACCGCCCCCGCCAAAGCCGGAACTCGACCCCGGAGGTGTTGATGCAGAACTGATCGCTCCCGAAAGCCCATGGCTAAGGCTCGAGGCGAAACTGTCCGAACCATAGAAAAAATAAGGTCCTGGACCAACGTACCAGCCAGGTTGGTAATTCGAAACTTGAAGTACATGGGAGAACCTCTCTGCCCACTGTTTTTCCACATCCAGGGCAATGGCATAGGGCAGCATTTTTTCGAACTGTTCTGGTGTATCCTCAGGCATATCCACCTGGGCGAAACGCTTTATCCGCTCCTTTTCGGCAGTCCTGAGATACATTTCGAATCCTTCGAGTTTATCCATTATTGCCCGTCCGATGGGGGTATAATTCTTCATCCACTTGGCGAAAAGGACATTCAGAACCAGGGCCGCTATCATGGCCAGGGCAAAGTAGATCGAAGTTGATCTTGCCATGATACCCATACCTGTCACCTGACCGATAATGAAAGGGACGGAGAAAGCCCCCATAAATATGCCCCTGAAGATGGCACTTCCCTTGTTTTTTTGAAAACCCTCTCTCAACGCCTTGAAGACTGCATAAACAAGGGCGGAAACACCAACTGTCCACATACTCAGCCAGGCCGTCATGAACCCGAAGGCGGCTGTATTGCCCCCCGAGCTTGCCAGGAAAAGACCGGCTCCGCCCATGGTCAGGATGGTAAGAGCAATTCCAGCTACTACATAGGGAATATTCTTCTTAACCAGGGGAAGACAGTAACCTTTCAGGTCACTGATCAGGAATTTCTTTGCCTCCCTCAGTGCCTCTCTGCTCGACTGGTTTATAACCAGGGTGTCACCATAGGGGAAGAGCAGGCTCAGAAAACTGCCTTCCGTCATGTTAAGACCCTCACCCTTTTCGGTTCTTTTAAGAATGTAGGTCTTGTCGGTTATCCTCGACCTGAACCGCTTCAGACTGCCCAGATGTCCATTTGCAAAAGTCCCTTCGTTGTAGTAAGAAAAGGCGCTGCCCAGTTCTTCAATAACCAGGTAACCCCGAACTGCCAAGTCGATTATGGTGGATGTGAAAGCCTCGTCGGCATAGCCCTGGTTAACAAGAAAAGAGGCAGTAGCGGGGTTAACTTTCTCAGGAGGATAAAACAGGGGAATGATCCGTCCCGGCCGAAGGTCCTTGCCGTGAAGGAACCATACCGTAAGGTAATAGACAAGAACAAGTATTATGGCCAGGATAGGTACATACCGTCCCATCAGTGCCATGTATTTGCCCCTGTTCATGGCCTCGTAATAACGCTCATCAGGGATCACATATCCCTTGGGCCACGCAGCAGCAATGGTAAAACCTTCACCGGGCAAAAGAATCCTTGCGGTACTGAATTCGGCCCTGTTTCCATCATAAGCCCCGGTACCGGCCCTTTCCTTTGAGCCCATTCTGCCAGTGAACCAGATTATATTCTGAAGGGGAGTTCCTTCAGGAAGAGAAATAGAAGCTGAAGCCTTTTCAATGGGAAACTTCCAACCGTTGCCGGTAACGTTCCAGTAGAGTTCATCGTGATCTTCAAAAAAGCCCAGCTGACCGGTGGTTTCATAGGTAATGGAATAGGTATGGCTGCCTCTGGGCACAATGGTGTCAGCATCCCCTATCCTTATCCGCACTCCATTCTGCTGATTCGTGACCTTGTATGCAACGGCAACCCCGTCGAGGTAGACATCAAAAACCCTGAAACCCACCTTGACCGTATTCCCGTCCCGATCTTTGTAAGTAGTGGGAAAGTCGCGATATATGCCATGGGTTATATTTACGTTCTCCACATTAACGGTTATGTCTTCCGTAACCGTCATTATTCCGCCCCTGTCAACCTGGATACTGCTATGGAAGGAACGGATAACCTCCATTCCCTGAGACAGGGAGGGGATGAACAGCAGGGCAAAGCATAATCCAATGCAGATAAACAGCCGTTTATAATTCATAAACCTGTCCCTGATATTAAAATCTGACTTCCGGAACAGCGCGGGCTTCCTCTTCCGCCTCGAAATATTCCTTCTTGGTGAAACCGGCCATTCCGGCTATGATCGAATTGGGAAATATCTGTATGGTGTTGTTGTAATCCCTAACAGAACCGTTATAATAACGCCTTGCCATCTGGATCTCGCTCTCCAGGTCCGAAAGGGTCTGCTGAAGCTGGAGGAAGTTCGTATTGGCCTTCAGTTCAGGATAGTTCTCTGCCACCGCAAAGAGGGTTTTCAATGCACCGGTAAGGGCATTTTCGGCAGTAGCCCTTTCCTGTACCGTTCCGGCACTTGTTGTCCTTGCCCTGGCCTCTGTGACCTTCTCAAAGACATCCTTTTCGTGGGAGGCATATCCCTTTACAGTTTCAACAACATTTCCCACAAGGTTGCTCCTTCGCTTGAGCTGAACATCGATCCCGCTCCAGCCCTCCTCGGCCAGATTCCTCATCCTGATCATCCGGTTGTAGATACCAATAAAGAAAAAAGCCGCCAAAGCAACTATCGCAACAAAAATGAGCAAAGCCACCATTTAGGGCACCCCCACAGACAGTATTTCTAATATTTATATCACGGATAGGGAAGGGGAGTACAGGTTTTACGAAACCCTCAAGGATAATATTTCTCTTGACTTCCAACGTACATCGCTGTCGATACAAGAAAGGTTTGACAATGCTGAAGAGTATACACCTTATGGGCCATGTCTAAATTCTGGACAAAATCTTAAAAATGTTGATAATGAGTAATATATTTACTCAAGAAAGGATACTAATGCTTGCCTCACTAATTACATCGAAAACAAGGGTAAAGCTTTTAATTAAGTTTTTCTTGAATCCCGAAAACAAGTCTTATCTTAGGCAGATCGCCAATGAATTTGACGAATCCACTAATTCGGTGAGGCTTGAGCTGAATAGACTTGCTGAAGCAAATATTCTCAATGTCAAGTCAGATGGAAGAACTAAACTTTACCAGGCTAACAATAAACATCCATTGTTTGGTGGTATTAGAGAGATCGTTAGCAAAACAATAGGTCTTGATCGACTGGTGGAAGATCTGGTTTCAAGACTGGGTGACTTGGAATTTGCATTTATTTCCGGAGATTATGCAAAGGGAATGGATTCCGGATTGATCGATTTGGTTCTAGTTGGTAATGTCGATAAAGATCAGGCAGAGAAATTGGCTCTGAAAATCGAAAAGATAATCAAGCGAAAAATACGATTACTTATTTTGGACAGTGAAGAATTTGCGAGTTTGCAGAATCGTTTCCTTTCTGAAAATATCTTACCCGTCTGGGGGGAGATTCCTCAGTAATGAGTATTCAATCCAATTTGATCGATAAAAATACAATATTGGTAACGGGTGGGGCAGGGTTTATCGGAAGCAACCTGGTCCATCTTCTGATAGATAATGGCTACAGGGTTATCAACCTTGATAAACTTACATATTCCGGACATATGGAATCTCTTGAAGACCTTTCAAATAATCCAGATCATCTGTTTATCCAGGGTGATATTACAGATAAAGAACTGGTCTCTTCCATCCTCTTCACACATAAGCCCTTTGCGATTATGAACCTGGCTGCGGAATCGCATGTTGACAGGTCCATTGATGGTCCTGAAGATTTTATCCAGACCAATATCGTTGGTACATTCCGAATGATTGAAGCAGCAAGGGAATTCTGGAATAATCTGGAAGATTCAGATAGAACAAACTTCCGTTTTCTTCATATTTCCACAGATGAAGTTTTCGGCTCTCTTGGCAAGGATGGTTTTTTTACAGAGAATACCCCTTATGCTCCTAACTCACCCTATTCTGCTTCAAAAGCCTCATCAGACCATATCGTAAGGTCATATTTTAAAACCTATGGCTTTCCAACTCTCATTACGAACTGTTCGAATAACTACGGACCCTATCAGTTCCCTGAAAAACTCATTCCATTAATGATAATCAAGGCTCTTCAGGGAGAAGCCCTTCCCATTTATGGTGATGGGAAAAACATTCGGGATTGGCTTTACGTTGAAGATCATTGCAGAGCACTTCTCAATATTCTCTTAAATAGTCAACCAGGAGAGACCTACAATATCGGAGGAAACAGCGAAAAATCCAATATTTCCATTGTGAAAGAGATATGCAGTATCCTTGAGGAAAAATACCCCAGGAACAATGAGCTATCATATGAAAGCCAGATTACTTTCGTAACTGACCGCCCTGGACACGACAGAAGATATGCCATAGATGCATCAAAAATAAAGCATGAACTGGGGTGGAGACCAACAGTTGATTTTACTGAAGGTCTCCGGAAAACTGTGGATTGGTATCTTTCAAATCCGAACTGGATAGAAAAGGTCACCTCAGGAAATTACAGATTACAGCGGCTAGGCAATGCAGTTTTATAGGCCAAGGAGGGAGAAAATGAAGGGTATTGTCCTTGCAGGAGGAAGCGGCACAAGGCTCCATCCAGTTACAAAAGCAGTTTCCAAACAGCTTTTACCAATTTATGACAAACCCATGATCTATTACCCCTTGAGCGTACTCATGCTTGCAGGTATCCGTGAGATTCTTATTATCACCACACCCCAGGATCAGGTCTCTTTCAAGAAGCTTTTAGGTGATGGTTCAGATTTTGGAGTTTCCTTTTCATATGTTGAACAGCCATCACCCGATGGACTTGCACAGGCATTTATTTTAGGAGAAGCTTTTATCGGAGATGATACTGTCTGCCTCATTTTGGGAGATAATGTCTTTTATGGACAAGGCTTTTCTCCCAAGCTCAAGGAAGCGTCATCCCTGACAGAGGGTGGAGTGATCTTTGGTTACCAGGTAAAAGACCCCCAGAGATTCGGAGTGGTGGAATTTGATTCTAACAAAAATGTGCTCTCCATAGAGGAAAAACCGAATGAACCAAAGAGTAACTATGCCGTTACTGGGCTTTACTTTTACGACAATGATGTGGTATCCATAGCAAAGAGGCTTAAACCCAGTAACAGGGGAGAGCTTGAGATCACCGATGTCAATAAGGAGTACCTCAAGAGAGGAAACCTTAGCATCGAACTGCTTGGCAGAGGTTTCGCATGGCTGGATACTGGAACCCAGGAAAGCCTTCTTGAGGCAGGACAGTTCGTTCAGACCATCGAACAGAGACAGGGTTACAAAATTGCCTGTCTTGAGGAAATAGCCTACCTCAACAAATGGGTGGACAGGTCGCATCTCCTGAAACGGGCAAAGGCTCTTTCAAAAACAGGTTATGGTGCTTATCTTCGACAATTAGCCAGAGAGGAAATAGAATAATGATCAACGTAACAAAACCCTATCTTCCCGAACGAAAAAAGCTGGATAAATATATAGACAGGATCTACGATACCGTGTGGCTTACCAACAACGGTCCCCTGGTTAAAGAACTGACCGAAAGGTTAAAGGAATATCTTGCTGTAAAGCACCTTCTGCTTGTTTCCAATGGCACCCTTGCCCTCCAGATTGCCTACCATGCTCTTGAAATAACGGGCAAGGCCATAACCACCCCCTTCAGTTTTGTGGCCACAACCAGTTCCCTTGTATGGGAAGGGATTGAACCAATATTTGCAGATATTGATCCAGAGACCTTCTGCCTCCACAGTGGAGAAGTTGAGAAAGCAGTTACTCCTGATACCGAGGCTATTGTTCCCGTACATGTATTTGGAGGGACCTGTGATGTTGAGGCTATCGGAAAAATAGCAATAGATCAGGGACTGAAAACAATCTATGACGCATCCCACGCCTTTGGTGTGAAATACAAGGGTAAAGGCATCCTTAAATATGGAGATGCTGCCACGCTAAGTTTCCATGCCACTAAGCTCTATCACACCATAGAAGGTGGAGCTATTATCTTTAAGAATGAAGACGATTACGAAAGAGCAAAGCTTCTCATCAATTTCGGGATTGATGGTCCTGATTCTATAGTGGGTCTTGGAATAAATGGCAAGATGAACGAGTTCCAGGCAGCCATGGGATTGGCTGTTTTAGATGATATAGACCTTATTATGGAAAAGCGTGCCGAAGTATGGAATTATTACGAAGAAAAGCTGAAAGACCACTTTCAGCTTCAAAAACGTATTCCAGGTTGTAGCAATAACTATGCATACTTTCCAATAGTATTTGAAAATGAAGAAACCCTCTTAAAAGCTAAAGGAAAACTTAACAGCAATGGTATCAATCCAAGAAGATATTTCTATCCATCTCTTGATAGTGTTGAATACATAAAGGGAGCTAATATGAAAAACTCGAGAGATATTTCCAGGAGAATTTTGTGTTTGCCCTTTTCAACATACATATCGGAAGAAAAACAGCAAAAGATCATTCGAAATTTATTATCTGTATAAACTTTGTAGAAGATCAAAGATAAATTGTTCTGGCTTATGTTTTATCAAAGTTAAAGTAATTGGGGTGTGATTTAGATGAAAAAGGCTTTTATTATTTTTACAGGATTTAATCAACGTGCAGTAATAGCATTTATTCGTGTGCTGGAAAGACATCACGTAGATTATTTTTTAATTGCTTCAGGAAAATCAGATAGCATTTTCCATACTTGTTATACAGATAAAGTCATATTTACCAGAGATATTATGGAACTTAAAAAAGAATATATTGTTACGGTCATCAAAAAAGTTATTTCCTTTGCTTCAGATTATCAGTTGATTATAGCTCCCAGTACTGAAGCAATTAATCGCTTTTTTTTGTCTAATCGGGATCTTTTTGAAAACATGGGTATTTCAATCCCTCTAGTGGATAAAACCTTGTACAAGGGTATTTCTGATAAGAAAACCTTTGGAGAATTGTGTATTTCAAATGATATCTCTGTACCTAGGGAAATCAATGACCCGGAAAATTGTGGTTTACCATTTGTCGCCAAACCTATTTGCTATAATTCTCACAAGAAACTTTCACCTATTCTTGTTTTTACAGAAAAAGATCGTGAAAACTTGTTGCGTAAAAATGATCTGACACATTATTTTTTTCAAGAGTTTGTTAATGGGCGTAGCTTGTACTTACTCCTTTATTTATCTAAGAATGGGAATGTTCGAAGTTTCTCGCAGGAGAATTTAATCCAACAACCCCAAGGAAAATCAATTGTTGCCGCTGTAGCCTCTGATTTTCATCAATCTTTTGAAGCTGAAAAATATATTGGAATGCTTAAATCCGTGGGTTTTTACGGTCTTGTGATGATTGAAGTAAGAAAAACGCGAGACTCTTCTTACTTTATAATAGAGGCCAATCCTCGATTTTGGGGACCTTCACAACTTTTTGTTGATGCAATGGAAGAAGATCTATTTGATGCTTTCCTAAATGATAATGGAATTTCATTATCTGAACCCAAAAAAGTGAAAGGAAGACAATATTTTTGGTTTCAGGGTTTGCTTGATATTCTTAATGCAGGGGAAAAACCTGTTTACCACAATTATTCATCTTCTAAAATGGCTATTAATTTACACCATTGGATTGAATCTGATATTTATCGTAGAAATGATACCGTGAATATTTTTATAAATAGTTTGTGTGGTGATCTGAATTGAAAGAAATAAGTCGTTTAAAGGAACTGTATATGCACCAAAGCAAGCATTCAAATTATCAAATTCTTCCCAAGAAACTCAGTAAATATCTAGGTAAAAAGCCTTTCCTGATTCATTCAAGGCATGAAGAAAGTAGATTGCGTTTTATTACTGATGTAATCAAGATTAAAGGGAAATCAGTGTTAGATGTGGGAGGGAACACTGGATATTTTTCATTAGAATTACTTGACCAGGGAGTTAGTTCCGTAGCATTTTACGAAGGTAATAAAGAACACGCTGAATTCGTAAGACTTTCTGCGGATCTCCTTGGTTTTAAAAATAACATTATAGTTTTAAATGAATACTTGGATTTATCGGATACCAACAGTATCTCTAAAAAATATGATGTCGCACTTTTAATGAATGTTTTGCACCATTTGGGAGATGATTATGGAAATGCTTCGATTCAAGTAGAAGAGGCTAAAAGTTTAATCACCAAAAGCTTAAAACAAATGGCTTTAATTTCCAGCATTCTTGTGTTTCAGATTGGTTATTGTTGGAAGGGAGATCGTAATGCTCCTCTTTTTAAAAATGGAACAAAAATGGAACAAATAGAATTTGTCAGCCAAGCTACTACTGGATATTGGGAAATAATAGCAATAGGTATACCTCAACTCAAAGATGAAAAGGTAGACTACAAAGAACCTTCAGAAGAGAACCTGAAAAGAAGAGATGATTTGGGGGAATTTTTGAATCGACCGCTTTTCGTGTTACAAAATATCCAAGGTTAATTTAACCTTGCTTGAGAAAAATAAAGTTCCGAAAAAGATTTTTCAGTATTGCAGGAGAAAATATGTCCAATTCAGGATTAATGAATAAAACAGCAGGAGGTATTTTCTGGTCTTTCCTTGAGCTATCAGGGCGCCGAGGTATTGGTATTCTTGTGACCATACTTCTGGCCCGCTTTCTGTTGCCGAGTGATTATGGCCTGATTGCGATGATCAGTGTCTTCTTTGCAATAGCTAATGCTCTTATGGATGCAGGTTTTCGTCAGGCCTTGATTCGAAAAAAGGATGCCACTACTGCTGATTACTCCACGATGTTTTATACAAACATAGCATTGGGGATTGTTGCATATTGTTTGCTCTTCCTTTCTGCTCCTTTAATTGCAAACTTTTACCAAGAGATTCGTTTGGTTGTATTGCTTAGAGTAGTTGGTTTTGTTGTAATCATTAATTCCCTCCAGTTTGTGCAGGTAGTAGACCTTACCAGGAAACTTGATTTTAAGACTCAGTTCAAGGTTGTATTACCTGCAGGGATCATTTCCGGTCTAGTAGCTGTTCTTATGGCCATTAAGGGGTTTGGGGTGTGGAGCCTTGTGGCCCAAATGATACTTTCACCCCTGATAATAACGGTTTCTCTATGGTGTATAAATGATTGGCGTCCAGCCTGGGTATTCAGTATAAACTCTTTCAAAGAGCTCTTTGATTTTGGATTTAAACTGTTTTTATCCGGTGTTTTGGATATCTTTTTTAGGAACCTTTATGTAATTGTAATAGGTAAATTATTCTCCCCGGCGATTACCGGATATTACTTCTTCAGCACTAAGGTTAGGGATTTAATACTCCAGCAGTTCTGCGGAAGTATCCAAAAAGTAACATACCCCGCACTCTCAACGATCCAGGATGAAAATATCCGTCTCAAAGGAGCTTATCGCAAAGTCATCCAGGCTATGACATATATCATATTTCCGGCAATGATCTTTCTGATAGTGTTAGCAAAACCTCTATTTTTACTTTTGTTAAAAGATAAATGGATTCCTGCCGTGCCTTATTTACAATTACTTTGTATAGCCGGTCTGGTGTATCCTCTGCATGTAGTAAATCTAAATCTTTTAAAGGTCAAGGGGCGATCTGACCTGTTTCTTTACCTGGAAATCCTTAAAAAGATCATGATATCTGTAGTAATTCTGGTCAGTTCCAGATTTGGAATAAAAGGTATCCTTATCGGTCAGATCGTCACATCATTTGTAGCGTACATACCTAACAGCTACTTTACAGCAAAGCTTATCGACTATTCCGTAATGGAACAGATCAAAGATATTTCCCCAGTGTTTCTGGCTGCAAGCCTGGCAGGAGTAGTAATGTTTTATTCGGAAAGAATACTCATGATCATTAAAATACCCCTGTTAATTGTTATATTTCAGGTTTTGATAGGTAGTTCTCTATATCTTGTTTTAGCGGTGTTCATGAAAATTGAAATTCAACAAACACTCTGGGGAATTTGTAAAGATCGTTTCGTGAACATTTCTCCAAGATAACCTTTTTTTGAACCAAGGAGTTGTACGTGTTATGCAAAAAAAGATAGTTCCACTAAGGACTCAAGATGAAATAACGAAAAATTGGGGAAAACAAGAAGACCCTTTGGTAAGTGTAGTATGTATCACTTATAACCACGAAGCTTATATAAGCGATGCCATTGAGGGTTTTCTTATGCAGGAAACCGATTTCCCCTTCGAAATAATTATTCATGATGATGCATCTACTGATAAAACATCTGATATTGTTAGAAGATACGAGGCAAGATACCCTAAATTGATAAAAGGAATTTATCAGACTGAAAATCAATACTCTCAGGGTAAAAAATGTTCTGTCATTGCCTGGTCGTATGTCCAAGGTGAATATATAGCTCTTTGCGAAGGTGATGATTATTGGACAGATCCCCAAAAGCTTCAGATTCAGATTAATGAAATGAAAAAACACCCTGAAGTTGATATGAGTTTTCATCCAGCAATAAAGAAAGATTTACGCAATAATACAAATGAAGTTATTTGCCAATTCTCTGAAAACAATCAAATCTTCCCAACAGAATCTTTTATTTATGGTGACTATATTCATCCACCTACAGCATCATTGATTTTAAGACGAGAAATTATTAATCATTACTTAATATCTTTATTGAATGATTCTCCAACAGGTGATTATCCATTAACAATAATTGCAAGTTTAAAAGGTGGAGGGTTATATATCAATAGAGTAATGTCTTGTTATCGGATTTTCAGCAAGGGGTCTTGGCACCAAAGATTGAAGAGTAGAAGTTTTGATGATTTATATCAAAATTATATTATTCCCTATACAGTTTTAATTGAAAGATTGGATGAATTAACCCAATATGAGTATCGCGTTTATTTTTCCAAAGAACAAGCAAGACGAGCATTGCTTTTTGCCAGAAAAAGTTTAGGCAATGATTATGTGTTTTTTAGAAAATCTATTGATCTAAGTTGGAAATGTTTCCAAGGCCTATCTGGTAGGCAAATCTTTTTTTACAGATTGAGAAATTTCCCCAATATACTTCGATTATTAGTTAAAATTCGAATCTTGGTCATGAAGTTTAAGAAAAAGATTGCAGTAGATTTGAAAAAATACATGTTATAGTAACCTAACTTCTTCTCATGTAAGGTTTATAGACAAATATGTTGGTTAATGTGTAAGAATCTCAAGCCTTATTTACAGTTTTTCAGGATAAAAATATTGGATCAACTTTTCTTCCGGGGTCATTCCATAAATTCCTTTATGGGGTTTGGCTCCGTTGTAATAATTTAAGAACCTTCTCAAATCGTTCTTTCTATGGGCAGGTGAACTGAACTGACCTTTTCATGCGACATTTCCATGATTGTCCTTATTACCCGTTCAGTTTTGCCGTTGGCTCTGGGTGTCTTGGGCCTGGTAAATCTCTGTTCTATCTTGTTTCCCTTACACTTTAACATGAATTTGTGGGGGTTTGGTGGGGTTACCTTTATACTCCTTGCCATTGTCTGTGTAATAGACCTCCGTGGTGTGGAGACATTCTTCTATTCTGTTTATTGCATAAAACAGCCAGCCTTGTTTTCTTTCAATATGGATAGTATCTGTTCTTCGGAAAAACATTTATTCTTCATTCCATTTCATCCTCGTTGGGTCCAATCTTAGCAGTTTTTTAGTATTTCAACTGAACCTTTTTTCGGGGAGCAGATCATAATCTTTAGCGATTATTAACTATCCCCTCGACTTGCCTAATATATTGTAAAGCGCATTTATAGGAAGTGTTATGTTTTGCTGTCATTATCGAATTATTTACAATTATCTGTTGATCTTCTCTTGATTGATGGATAATATTTTTCAATGTAGAACTAAGTCTATCCATATTTCTGGGGGCGACTAGGAAGCCATTTACTCCATTTTGTATTATTCCATCAATGCCTTCGCCTTTTGTGCCTATGGTAATGCATCCAGAAGCCATAGCTTCTAAATATACCAATCCAAAAGTTTCAGAAGAACTCACCATAACAAAGATGTTTGCCTCTCTCATTTTTTGTATAACAATCTCTCTAGGTTGTTTTCCCATAAAAACTGTCTGTTTGTTCAAACCTAAATTCATTGTCAGTTTTTCTAGAGCTTTCCTTTTTGGTCCATCTCCTATGATTATGAGTTCAACGTGATTGTCTTTTAATCCTGATACAGCTTTTAAAAGAATGTCAATGTTCTTGCGAGAAATTAACTGACAAGCAGTTACAATTTTAATGGGGTAATCAATACGGATCTTTTTCATTGAGACTATTAGCTTTTCTTCTATACCGGATAAAGCTAGAATGCTTGTTTTATCCAAAGCAAGCTTTGGTTCTAATCTTTGAAATGCTTTCTTTATCTTCGGAGAGCGAAAAGCGAGCATATCAGCCTCATTCAACATTTCTTTTATGATCCCATATTTGCGGTGCACCGCAATTGTTGTTATATCACTGTTATGTAGGCCCTGAACCAACGGAACCTGAAATATTTTCTTAATCGATGGTGTTATAAACCAATTCATTAGACCATGTTTAATTATGACATCAGGGACAAACGACATGTCATTAAGTACCTGTTTCACAGAGTCAAGTAATTTATCTTTATTATTCAGAGGAATGGGATTTCTTGGAAATCGTATTACAGGGATTCTAATAAGAGTGACTCCACTCAGTTCGAAGGTATCTTCAAAACCATGTGCCTTTTGCCTTTTTCCCTTTGCAAAAAGAGAAAAAGGAAAAGGGAAAAGGTTCCATTGTCTTAATACTAATACTTTATGTCCCATCGTTACCCATTCCTTACAGAAAGCATGTAAGGCGTAAGTAGCTTCAGTTCTTGGTTGGCCTTTGTAGCCTGGATATAAATGGGTTAGAAAAAGAATATTCATAAATAATTACCTCTAATATCTCAATCAGAAGGGTCTGCTATATATACCTTTTCTTATCCTTAATAATTAAGACAATGGATTTTTTGTAAGAAATTAACTTACAATTATTCAATCTTTTGGTATCAAGTTCTTACAAGGATGAAAGAGTTTGAAGCATTGTTTTTAGTCTTTCAGTAATAAGTTCTAGGATGTTTAACAATAATGTTCTAGAAAATTACTATATTCTGTTGCACACTTATTAGAAGAATATGCCCTTGTTGTTGCTATAGCATTTTGAATCAGTTCTTTTCGTTTCTGCCCGTCCATTGAAATGATGTGATTCAATTTTGATGTTAGTTCCTTAGTATTAGGCTCGCATAAATACCCATTTTCTCCATCTTTTATAACCCCATCGATTCCCTCACCTTTTGTCCCTACAGTAATACATCCGCATGCCATTGCTTCAAGATAAACCAGTCCTAATGTTTCTGAATGACTGACCATCGCGAATATATCTGCTTTTCTCATTTGGTCGAGAACCATGTCTCTTGATTGTTGCCCCAGGAATCTGACCTGGTTGGAGGCACCCAATTTTTCTGAGAGAGATTCGAGTCCTTTTCTTTCAGGGCCATCTCCAATAATTATGAGTTCTAAATCTGAATTTTTTAGAGCCGCAAAAGCTTTGATCAACAAGTGAGTATTCTTGCGGCGTTTTAAATAACATGCCGTCATGATAGTTGTTTTTTCACTGTTTCTGGAAATCTTGTCAGCAAGTTCCTGGTCAGAAATTATTATCGATTCATCTATACCGGAAAGTGTTATAAAACTGTTTCCCTGATTTATATATTCAGGAACTTTTTGCATTACTGCTTTTTTGATAACGGGTGAACGAAACGCAAAAGCGTCTGAAGTTTTTAAGATTTGTTCTATGGTTTTGGGGAATCTTTTCTTTTCGATCCTGACTCTATCTGTGGTGTGTATTCCCGTCACCATGGGGATATTTAACCTTTGTTTCAAGAGAGAACCAACCTGTGCTGGATATAATCCGTGAACCACAATTACATCAGGTCGGAAATTGCAGGATTGGAGATTTTTTGAAATTGTGGTAAGGAGTCTTTCAATCTCTCTTGAAGCATATGGGAAATGAGGTATCTTGAATGTCGGTATTCTGAGAATAGGAACTGAATCGAGCTGGAATGTTTCTTCGAATGCATATAGTTTTTTCTTTTTTGCAAAATCTGAAAAAAATCCAAAAATTTCCGGGTAGCAATCCCATAATGCGATAGATAACACATTTTCACCAGATTTTACCCATTCCTGGGTAAACTGATGTAAGGCATAGGTCATTTCTGTTCTTGATTGTCCTGGATATGCTGGATATAAATTGCTGATAAAAAGGATATTCATTTTTTGACATTTTCCTTCTCTAATTTTCTTCAAACAAATAATACTACCTCAACCTGAAAAGTGTTGCTATTACCCAATAAACTATCAGATAACTCGATTTTACAAAGGACAAGTTCTCGATGTCACGGAAAATCCTCCAATGATAAACAACCAGGCTGGCCTTGTTGCTGGATATGGAATCGGTCCTGATCCTGTGACTTCCTAAAGGTTCTCCTATGCCATAAAGGTACTTCGCTTTCTTTATGACCTGAAGCCACATGAGATAGTCGTTTCTTTTCTTGATATAGGGTATTTTATATTTTCCCAGTTTTTCTGAATCATATATTACAGTCGAATTGCCCGGGCATGTTTTTAAAACACCGTCATAATCGCGCCTGTCCTTTGCTTTAATGGTGCGGTTCAAGAAAATTCCATGCTCGTCGATCTTAGTATAGCTTGTACAGGTGAAGGTATAACCATTTTGCTTCATGAAGCTGATCTGTTTTGATAATTTATCAGGGAACCATACATCATCACTGTCCAGGAAAGCCATGTATTTCCCCTTTGCCATGTCTACGGCTGTATTCCTTGATATGGCGGCACCCGAATTAACATCCAGTTTGTGGTATTTGATCCGGTGATCTACTGACATTCTGGTTTGTACTATTTCCCCGGTTTGATCCGTTGAGCAATCATCAACAACTATGATCTCCCAGTTCTTATATGTCTGTGCGGTAACAGAGTCCAATGCAATGCCTATGAAATCTTCACAATTATATGCCGGCATTATGATTGATACGAGAGCCTCTGAATGAGTATCATCTACTGATATTTTATTTGATTTCATGGGGCTAATATTCACCTTGTCTATATCCATACAAGCCATTCAGCCTTTCAGTTTTGAGTAGTACCATTTGCCTCGGTTTCAGAACTTTATTTATGAGAAGAAACTTCTTTTTGGGTAAACTGCTTGTTCAAAATGAGCCAGAGCATCATCATTAAGATGTAAATGACTATGAATGTTGAACCGATCATAGCCTGTTCTATGGAAAAGGTCATTATCATGGCTAGTCCCAGGTTTATTGCTGTTATCCACAAGGTTACCTTTCCATGTGAAAACCCGCTCTGAACTAACTTCTGATACCCATGTTCCCTGTGGGCTTCGGTAAACTTCTTTCCCTGCAATATCCTTTTTACCAGGGTGGCCGTAGCGTCGACAATAAATACAGATAACAGGACCATCCAGGCTATCAACGGAACATCTCTCATGTTTTCCGAGGCCAGAGCAAGGACAGCAAAAGTATAACCCAGAAAGCCGCTGCCCACATCGCCCATGAATATTTTTGCCGGTGGCCAGTTGAGAACAAGAAAACCTCCTGCGGACACGGTTAGAAACAGACATAGTATTGCCATTGAAGTATTTCCTGAAATAAAGAAGAGCAGTGCAGCTCCACCGCTTACTGTTACAGCTTCGCCTCCGGCCAGGCCGTCTATGCCATCCATGAAATTATAAAGGTTGATCATCCAGACTGTGCCAAGAATAGCTAAAGGATAGCCCATCGATCCCAGGTGAAGGGTTGTGAAGCCCAGTTTCATGGAAGGGAAACCGCCAAGCCAGTAAACAGCCCACAGGGCGGCGGCAAAATGGGCAGCGATCCTTGGAAGTACGGGAAGACATTTATGGTCATCCATCCATCCCATAAATGCTATAAGTCCTCCTCCAAGTAGTGCCAACATTAATTTCATACCTATTGCTGACGTCATTCCCATGAACAGTACAGAACACAGAAACACTATGACAAAAGCGAGGCCTCCGCCTCTAGGTGTAGGAACAGTATGGGAACTCCTGCTGTTTGGTATGTCCATGATCTGTCTGGATATGGCATATCTCCTTATGAAACAGGTCAGGGTAAGGCTCGCGATAAACGCAAAGAATGGATAATAAGATAGAGCTGGCATTTCAGTCTGCCTTTGTTTTGAACCAGCGACAGGTTTCCCCCAAGCCTTCTTCCAGTGTGAAAGGCGGGGTCCAGCCGAATAATTCCCTGGCTTTTCCTGAAGATACCTGGAGAGAACCAAGTACTTTTTCTGCTTCTCTTCCCTTGCCCAGAAGCTTTGCTGCCAGGAAGAGAAGGGGGGGTGGAAATGGAAAGAGAAGTTCAGGTTTCCCAAGTCCTTTCCTCAGCTTCTTCAGAAGTTCTGTTATGGAAAGGTCGGGTTCATCGGAGATATGAAAGATGTTATTTCCGGCATCGGATTTTTCAAGCAGATGGACTGCAGCATGGGCAAGATTTTTTACAAAAATAACACTTCTCCTGTTATTCGTTGATCCCAGTGGTAGCGGTATTCCCATGGATGCTATTTTAAGAAGCCTCTGGAAGTTACCCCTTACCTCCGGTCCGAAGACCAGGGGAGGGCGAATAATAACGTATTCCATCCTTTGGTCTTTGGAACAGAGTTCAATAAGGAATTTTTCCGCTTCAAGCTTTGTTTTGCCGTAGTTATCCTCAGGGAGGGCAGGAAAATTTTCCTCCAGGGGGGAAGTGGATCTTTCTCCCACAGCCTTTATAGAGCTCATGAAAAGAAACTTTCTTATCCCGGATGAGAGGCAGGCCTTAGCCAGGTTTTCCGTCAGATCAACATTGACCCTTTTGTAATCCAGATATGAATCGTTTCTCTCGAGGTCAAGGGTGTGAGTCCGTGCTATGAGATGGATGACATGGGTTATTCCCTGAAGGGCTTTTTGCCAATCCTGGGCTGAATACATGTCTCCCACCATCAGGGGAAGAACTTCTGCAGGGAGTAGTGATGCAGTTTCCTTACTCCGTATTGTTCCAGTTACTGTCCATCCCCGTGAGACCAGTTCGTTGCATACGTGCCTTCCGATAAAACCGTTAGCACCGGTAACCAGGACCTTCATCAGTATCTCTCCACGGATGGTCCTGATCCTGCAGAGGTGGCCTTTGGAATCATGCTGATATCTGATGTGGAGTTGAATCGGCAGTGGGGAACCAGTTTTTCAAAAGCCCTGTATATAGCTGCTCTATCTCCTCTATGGGCGGATGCAAAAAGGTCTTCCAGATGGTCTTCCAGATGGTCTGGCAGATTTGGGTTTTTTGCGAAAAATATCTTGTCATGTTTCGTGGCAAGGGTGCCTTCCTCAGCTGTGAGGAGTTCTTCAAAAAGTTTTTCACCCGGGCGTATGCCGGAGTAAACTATATCTATATCAACAGAGGGCTCAAAGCCTGAAAGCCTGATCAGGTCCTTTGCCAGGTCCAGGATCTTTATGGGCTTACCCATGTCAAGGACATAGACAGTACCGTTCCCGTTCATTCCTCCTGCCTGAAGGACAAGCTGTACCGCTTCGGGAATGGTCATGAAGTATCGCTGCATTTCAGGATGGGTTACGGTAACGGGTCCACCCCTCTGGATCTGTTCCTTGAACATGGGTACAACGCTTCCTCTACTTCCAAGAACATTACCGAACCTCACGGAAATAAAGGCCTGTCCTGCAGATGCCCTTTCTGCTCCCCGGCGGACAACCATTTCGGCAACCCTTTTTGAAGCGCCCATTATGGATGAAGGGTTCACAGCCTTATCTGTGGATATATTTACGAAACGCTCAACTCCAGATTCCAGGGCACATTGAACAAGGTTATTTGTCCCGCCTATATTATTGAATATAGCTTCATCGGGATTATTTTCCATTAGTGGTACATGTTTATGGGCGGCGGCGTGAAAGACAACCTGAGGACGATAGGATTGAAAGACCCTGCGGGTCTTGTCCATGAGTCGTACGTCGCTGATCACTACCTTGTAGTCAGCTTTGTGATAATCCCGTTTCAGCTGGTTCTCAACCTGGAAAAGGCTGTTCTCCCCTCTGCCGAGGAGTACTACCAGTCGGGGATTGAACTTCAGTACCTGGCGGACAAGTTCCGAGCCTATGGATCCTCCGGCTCCGGTGATCAGGATGGTCTTGTTATCCAGATAATCTGCTATTTCTTCAAGGTGAAGATCCACAGGTTCCCGCCGGAGCAGGTCTTCAACTTCTACTTTGCGTATGTTTGATATGGTCACCTTTCCTGATACCAGTTCATGGAGCCCTGGCATGGTCCGGAAGGGTACATGGGCCTTTCTTGCAAGGTCCATAACATTTCTTGTTACCTCTCCCGGTACCGAAGGCATTGCTATAAGGACCTCTGATACATCTTCATCTTTAACTACCTGGGGGAGGATGGTTAGCTCTCCAAAAATTGGAAGTCCCAGAATGTTGATGTGATGTTTAGTGCTGTCATCATCCAGGAATCCAATAGGTATCATTCCTGATTCTGGATGTTTCATCATTTCCTTTGACATCATTGTTCCGGCTTCACCTGCTCCTACGACGAGTACTCTCCTCGTGATGCGGGGAAAGGGAGACAGTCCTGTCTTTTCATGGTAAAGGCGCCAGGCAAGTCTGGCGAAACCCATAAAAAACAGGGTTAGAAGGCCATCTATGGTGGGTACGGATCTTGGTATCCTTATAAAGGTGTGCATTAGGAATATGAGAGTTGACTGAAAAAGGATAAAGATACCGCATAATTTCATAATACCCATCAGGTCCTGAATGCTTGAATAACGCCAGAACTGTTTGTTTACCCGGAACTGGTTCATAAGGATCGCTTTCAAGGGTAGGGAGACCAGCAGATATATCCGCATGGATTCCTGGAAAACAGAAAGATCACCACCGAGCCTTAGCCAGAAAGCAAGGAAAGATGCTGTCAACCCGAGGAAAATATCAAGAAGAAATTTTGCAGTTAACAGGTGTTTCGCCTTTATCATCAATATCTCCTTAAACATTTTAGAGAAGTCCATTTATCGAAGGGGATCAAAATCTTCCAGTTGTATGATAACCCAACTTTCTCCAGTATACAGCAACAGAAGAGGTTGAACATGATCCTTCTTTTCAGCATTATAAATAACAAAGCAGGGAACAGTGAAGTCCCTGCTTTGTTATTTATAATGAATGGATATGTTCTGTTGAAATCTGGATTTGTTAATCCTGGGTGATAGCCTCAACGGGACATACGGGTACACAGCTTCCACACTCAATGCATTTATCGGGTTCTACTTCGGCTTTGCCATCGATCATTGAGATCGCTTCTACTGGACACACTCCTACGCAGGCTTCGCAGCCTACACATACATCCTTGTCTACAACAGCTTTTGCCATAAAAGATCCCTCCTCTGAAATATCTCTAACACATTGATTATACTTTATTTTCCATTTCCAGGGCAAACAGGTTAGAAGCTGTCTCACCGCAAAGACGCAAAGGCCGCTAAGAAAAGCTTGAAGAAAAAGAAGAATCTTTCTGATAAAACAGCTGCAAAAAATGAGACTCCATTTTTTACGAATAGAACCTTGAGATCCAAAACATTGTTGAACCGCAAGGGAAAACACATTTTTTGTTTTGATGTCCAATCGTGCAAAATCGAGTCTGATTTTGCGCAGTACAGCCAGATTTTTAACGGTTTTCTTAGCGTTCTTGGCGTCTTTGCGGTGAGATACAAGTTTTCATAAGTCCATGTTGTCTTTTTATAACTTATTCACCATTCGTTTGATACCGTTCTTAAATAGCACTACGTTGAAATTAAGTAATAAACCGAGCTTTTTATCACACAACTTAAGATAAGTCAGCAATTGTGCTTCATGTATTGGTAAGATCGTTTCAACACATTTTAATTCAACAATAACCTTATCTTCTACCAGGAGGTCAAGTCGATAACCCAACTCTATTTTTTCACCTTCATAAAAAACCGGGCATTGAACTTGGGACTCTACTTTCAGCTTCTGTTTTTTAAGTTCATGTTTCAAACAGGTTTCATATACTCCCTCGAATAGTCCCGGACCTAATGATGAATGAACTTTAAAAGCTGAATCTACGATAATTCTACTTATTGGATTTTCTCCAAGATTTTCCAAAATGATTTCCTTTCTATAAAGACAATCGATTTACCGCGAAGACAGTGCTTGTTAATCATATGAGACGCAAAGCACCCTGAGAAAACAGGGAAACCTGAACATCTTTGCTGTAAAAAGATGCTACACAAAATCAGACCCTATTTTGTGTGAGGAAAACAGAAACTCTTTTCTTAGTGCTTTAATGTTTCTGTTATTCAAGGTTTTCAATGGTTTATGGTTTTTCTCGGGCAAAATAGATCTTTAATTTTGCCCAGTATTGCCAATTATATCGGGTTCCTTTGCGGCCTTTGCGTCTTTGCGGTGAAAGCTGTGTTATTACTTTGACCAGTAGATGTTTGGTGGATATTCGGGTTTGGGGTCACGGGTCAACAGTTCTTTGAGCTTCTCCTTTGGAGAGACACCCTGGTAGAGGATGGAGTTGACCGCCTGAGCTATTGGCAGTTCCACCTTGTATTTAGACGCCAGTTTTACCATAGCCTTTACCGTGTAGGCTCCTTCGGCCACCTGTCCCAGTTCCTTCTTTGCCTCTTCAAGACTCTTTCCCTTTCCAAGAGCCATACCAAGGCGGAAATTCCTGGAATGGAAGCTGTAACATGTGACCACAAGATCCCCCACTCCTGCCAGTCCGGCGAGAGTGAGGGGATGGGCTCCCATCTTCGCCCCTAGACGCATGATCTCAGCTAGGCCTCTGCTTACAAGGGCAGCGGTTGTGTTATCTCCGAGCTCCATGGCGTGTGCCATACCCGAAGCGACTGCTATGACGTTCTTTACTGCCGCTCCGACTTCCACACCTGCCACATCGTGGCCGGTGTAAACCCTGAAGACGGGGCCATTCATGAGTTCCTGCCAGTGCAGAGCTTCCTTTTCTATCTCGGAAGCAACGACGACTGCGGTGGGCATTCTCTGTATGACCTCTTCTGCATGACTGGGTCCTGAAATAACTGAAAAGGGTACTTCTGGCATGATTTCTGCTGCTATCTCGCTGATCCTGGACATGGTGGATATCTCGAAGCCCTTGGCGGCATTACACAGATGAAGGGGTTTAAGCTGCCTTGTCTTGAGTTCGCTGATTACCTCCCTTACGGCCTGTGTAGGTACTACGAAAAGCCAGTTTTCGGAATGATGGGCCGCTTCTGTAAGATCGGTAGTAGCCCTAATCCCCTTTTCGAGGGGATGATTGTTAAGATAACCGGGATTGAAACCGGATTCGTTGATAGTCTTTACGTTCTCTTCTTCGATGCTCCACAAAAGGACATCGTGGCCGTTCCTTGCAGCAGTGTCAGCAAGGGCGGTACCCCAGCTTCCTGCTCCGAATATGCTTAGTTTTGCCATTTTTACCTTCCTTTCGAGTGTTTTTTATAAGAGTTCATTTCCCCGTTTTTCGAGGGAGGGGTGTAATAATGGTCACCAGTGTTCCGGCGACAATTATAACGCTTGCAGCCCAGAATGCGGGAACCAGAGAATTTGTAATGTCTCTGAGATATCCCGAGATTATGGGTGCAATTATGGCGGAGGTCATTACGGTGCAGTTGAAAAAGCCGGATGCTGCGCCCATCTTACCCGGGTATCTTATGCTGACGATATCTCCCATCCAGGCCATCATTACCGGGATTATGGCAGAGTTGCTGAGCATCCCGTATATCATCAGGGTAATTATAATGCCTGGAAAGGAAGTTACCCTTGAAAGGATGAAGATCATGATCGCTGAAAGAGGGAATACCAGGATTGTCACTATTTTTCTGTTCGTCCTGTCAGATAGCCGTCCCCACAAGAGTCCGGCAGGGATGGCAGTTATTGCCAGAAGTCCTGTGAAGAGTCCGGCCTGGGAAAGGCTGAGTCCCCTTTCGACTTTAAGGAATGTGGGTCCCCATGTCATGGCTACCCAGAATCCGTAAAGTGATGTGAAGGTGGCGAAGTTTATCTTCCAGAGGTCCATATCCCTGAAAAGGGCAAGGTAGTCTCCAAGGTTTGGTGTGTTGGGGTCCTTGATGGATGGAAGCATTTTATAGAAGATGACTACCATAAGTAATGTAGGAATAGTGAGTATGAGAAATGGTGCCTTGTATGAGCCCAGGCTATTGTATATGGGGCCGCTCATGGTCATTCCTATAAGCATTCCCAGGGCCATTCCTATTCCTATGGTAGCAGCGCTGAATGCCCTTTTTGACGGGGAAACCACCTGAAAGAGGGTGCCGAAACAGGTGGGGTAGTATGCTCCTGCTCCCATACCGGAAAGGGCAGAGAAAAGAAGGAGAAGATAATATGAGTTTCCCAGAGTACCCAGTCCGAGCATTCCAAATCCTGCTATCACGAACATCGACATCATAACCTTTTTCAGTCCCCATCTGTCCCCGGCAAGTCCGGCAGGGATCTGCATGATGACGTAGGTAAGGAAATAGGCGCTGGTAAGGGAACCGGCCTGGGCCGAGGTGAGAGAAAGGTCTTTTGCTATCACGGAAAGTAAAGGATAAAGGCAGGTCCTGTCGGAGTAAAGAACAGCCCAGCCAAGCATAAGTGCAAAGAGCATCATAAGTATGATCCACCTCCCAAATGCAGCTAATATAACACGAAAATGTGACCATTAACGTTTCTTTCAGCTAAAACGTTCTGTAGATGTTAAAATTATGATGAAAGTCCAAATCAGGTATTGTCAATAGCAATAATTCTGGCTTAAATTAAAGAAATGAATGATCTGCAATTTTCGCCGAAAACATGAATCCATGAGCAGCGATCTTATCCAGGGAGGGATGGCTTTGGCGAAGGAA
This sequence comes from Acetomicrobium hydrogeniformans, assembly GCA_016841745.1. Lineage (GTDB taxonomy): Bacteria > Synergistota > Synergistia > Synergistales > JAFGMB01 > JAENYO01. The sequence goes on along the minus strand of JAENYO010000001.1, from coordinate 578,219 downwards.
GAATCTTCGGGACTGCATTATATACGAGAAAAGGTCAACAAATTCATCGAATACAGCATAGATAATATTTCCTACATTCGTCAGGACGAACTGGACAGATTTCCCGAAACCCAGAATGAGCTTTCCAGGGTAAATCAGGAAATCGAAGATCTGGACGCTGTGACGGAGCAGGCCAGGAAGGAATATGAAAAATTCCGTGCGAGTCTCCTTGATACAAGCCTTTCATCCAGTACGGAGATCGGGACCGATGATTACAACAGGGGCGCCCATCTTCTTAAAATGCTCACTACCTTTGAAGAGCGAAAAAAAGATCTGGAAGAACAGGAAGGCATCCTTTCCAGCGAAGTTGATAGAATACAGAAACTAATGTCTGCAAGTGTTGAGATGGCGAACAAATTCCGTCTTGCTCTCAGGGTAATGGGGGCGGATATGGAAGAGCTGGACACTTCTTCGGGAACGGATGTCCAGTCCCTTGTGAATGCCTACAGGATAGCAGAGAGGGAGTCCATGAGTCTTGCCCGGGATCTTCATGATGGTCCTGCTCAGAAACTGGCCAGTGCTGTTCTTCTGGTAGAACTTGTTGAGAGGATGATAAAGTCGGGAGATATTGAAAAGGCTCTTGAAGAACTTCACCAGATCACAGATCAGGTGAGGGAAGCCCTATGGGATACAAGATCCTTCCTTCTCCGTCTGAACCCCAAGGGGCTTGAATATGGTCTTGACCTTGCCCTGAAACGTTTCATAGATCAGATAAGGATAATTTCTGATACAGAGGTAGTCCTGAACAGTAAAGGGGATTTTTCGGTTTTATCCCTTCCTCAGCGCTCCAATATTTTCAAGATAGTCCATCAGGCAGTTATGAATGCTGTTCAGAAGGGAAAAGCAAGGAAGGTGCAGATCTTCCTGAATGGCGGAAGAAAAACATTACATGCCAGGATCATAGATGATGGGGCCGGATTCGAAGTTGAAGAAGCGATCAGACAGGCCAAAGAGAGGGGGTCCTTCGGACTTATGAACATGGAGGAAAGGACCCGTATCGCCGGAGGGTCCATCAAGATCGAAAGTTCCCCTGGCAAGGGTACCCATATATCACTCGAGATCCCAGTATCGGAGGCGGATTTGTTTTGAGCGTATACCGAATAGTTCTTGCAGATGACCATAAACTTTTTCGAGATGGACTTGAAAGACTCCTTAATCTTGAACCTGACGTTGAAGTAGTAGGAAGGGCTGATAATGGAGAAGAAGCTCTTGTGGTGGTAGAAGAGAAAAAACCGGATATTCTCCTTCTGGATGTTCATATGCCCATTATGGGAGGTACCGAACTGGTTAACGAACTTAATAAAAGGGGAATAAACCTCAAGTGCATAGCCATAACTGCCTTCGATGACGAGGAACATATTGCACAGCTTTCCCAGGCTGGAGTGAGTGGCTATGTTCTCAAGACATCAGGCTTTACCGAAGTCCTTGCTGCTGTCCGTTCTGTTGGTAAGGGGTTCCCCTATGTAGATCCGGGTATCGCCCAGAAACTGCTTTCTCCCATGAAAAAAGGCGAAGATAAAAAAGATCTTTTCAAAGATCTTACCCTGAGGGAGAAGGAGTCCCTTTACTGGTTATCCCAGGGTCTTAACAATACAGAGATATCCGAAAAAATGATCCTTTCCGATAAGACGGTTAAAAACCATCTGAGCCACGTAATGCGAAAACTGGGCATCCAGGACAGGACCCAGGCTGCCATACTTGCATGGAAAATGGGCCTGGCCAAGGTGGACCCAAAGATCTTCAGAGAATCTGAAGACTGAAGATGAAGAATGAAGCATTGCTGCCATCTTTCTTTTGAAACCCTGAATATGAGATCTGTAACAAAGGGAGGAAGAGAAAAATGTTTGTAAAACAGTTCTTTATCAAAGGCATAGCACACAGTTCCTATCTTCTTGGAGCCAACAAGGTCTGCGCTATTGTGGATCCGAGCAGAGATATTGATATGTACCTTGAGGCAGCTGAAGAAATGGGTATGAAGATAACCCATATCCTTGAAACCCATCTTCATGCGGACTTTATCTCCGGCCACATGGAACTTGCAGAAGCTACCGGAGCGAAGATTTACGCACCCCTTTCAGGGAGTTGTGCCTTTGAGCACGAAGCTCTGAAGGAAGGGGATACATTTCAGATAGAGGATATGAAGATCGACGTCATCGATACTCCCGGGCATACTCCTGAAGGTATGTGTTACATAGTTACTGACCGTGGAAGGGGAGAGGAACCTGTTGCTATTTTTACGGGAGATACTCTTTTCGTCGGAGATGTGGGAAGGCCCGACCTTTTTCCCGGTATGGCAAGAGAACTTGCCTCGAGGCTCTATGACAGCCTGCATGAAAAAATACTGAAACTCCCCGATTTCTGCGAAGTATATCCTGCCCATGGGGCCGGTTCTCTGTGCGGAAGGGCCATGGGAGCTAAGAGGACAAGTACCATAGGCTATGAAAAAAGATATAATAAGGCTCTCCTCATCGAGAACAGGGAAGAATTTATTATTTCTCTCACCACAGATATGCCAGCCGCTCCCGACCATTTCGCCCGTTGCAGCGATATTAACAGGCAGGGACCAGCGACAACTTCAGATCTTCCGGTTATGATGCCAATGAAACCTCAGGAAATGAAAAAGTTTATTGAGACCCAGGATGCCATAGTTCTGGACTGCAGATGTTTTGAAGCCTTTGGCGGGGCTCATATACCTGGGGCATTTTCCATTGATTTCGGCGGTAATTTTGCCACTTTTGCAGGATGGATCCTTCCGCCTGATAAACCCCTTCTTCTGGTGACCCTTGATGAGTACCAGGCTTATGAAGCCCTGATCTGGCTTCGAAGGGTAGGTCTTGATACGGTTTTGGGCTATCTGGAGGGCGGAATGTTCCAATGGGTAACCTCCGGATTGGATACATCCCATGTACAGCAAATTTCAGCCAGGAAACTCTATGAATTGACCCTTGGGAATATGCCCATCAATATTGTGGATGTAAGGGCGGAGAAAGAGTTTAATGCCCATCATATTGAGGGATCCGTAAATATTGCAGTCCAGGATCTGAGAACGAGATATGCTGAGCTGGATACAAATCTGCCCACCGTCACTATCTGCGGAAGCGGACATAGATCAAGCCTTGGTTCAAGTATTCTTAAACAGAGGGGTTTCAAGGAAGTTCTGAATGTAGCAGGTGGTATGACCGGATTTACGGCGGCGGGGTTCGCTCCTGAGTGTCCTATGTGCAGAATGCCCCACGGTCCTCAATTTCTGGGAAAAGACTAAGTTCAAAAGCGATCTCACCGCAAAGACGCAAAGCACGCAAAGAAAACCATAACTATTTTCTTCATTTGGTTTCGTTTTGTTACAATATTTGTCAGGAATGAATCAATCCATCCATCTGAATATCAAGGTTGTTATATGGCACCCAAAGCAAAGCTTTGGTGCCAGGAAAACAAAATTCTTTGTTTTAATGTTCAATCGTGCAAAATCGAGTCTGATTTTCACAGCAGGTTCTACAAAAAAGAATATGGGTTCCTTTGCGTCTTTGCGGTGATTTAGCTTCTGACTTTGTTTTATGTTTTGCTTTTAATCCAAAATCCAAAATCGGCAATCTAAATTGGCATAGGGGTGAGAACATGGCTTTCCTTTTTGAGGCCAGGTGGTCTCCATACCTGGTCGGTGTCGGGATAGGAGTACTCTGCTGGCTGACATTTCTGCTTTCGGATAAACCTCTGGGATGCTCTGCCGCCTTTGCACGTACAAGCGGAATGCTTGAAAGCTTTGTTCGTGGAAAGAAAGCGATGGAAAGACCCTACTTCAAGGAATTTTTCCCTGTTGTCGACTGGGAATGGATGCTTGTGCTCGGTATTGTAATTGGAGCCTTTCTTTCATCCACCATGTCGGGGGTTTTTTCTCCCAGCCTGGTTCCGTCCCTCTGGGTCAGCACCTTTGGCCCCATGGCATTCCCCCGACTTGTAGTTGCGTTTAATGGCGGAATACTAATGGGTTTCGGTGCTAGATGGGCCGGGGGATGCACAAGCGGGCATGGAATAAGCGGGACTCTTCAGCTTGCAGTAAGTGGCTGGATCGCGGTAGCCTGTTTCTTTGTCAGCGGTGTGATAACTGCTTTTTTCATCTATTAGGGAGGTGGCGAAATGCTGACTCATCTCCATTCCAAAAGAAAACTTCAACTTGGAATAGGTCTTGCTACAGGTATTTTATTTGGTTTTCTTCTCCAGAAGGGAGGAGTTACCAGTTACGATGTTATCCTTGGTCAGCTGCTTCTTAAGGATTTTACTGTTCTAAAGGTAATGCTCACGGCCGTTCTTGTTGGTAGTGTGGGAGTCCATTTTCTGGTTTCAAGGGGAATGGCCAATCTTCATCCCAAGACAGGTTCGGGAGGACAGACAGTGATAGGGGGTCTTATCTTCGGAGTGGGTTTTGCAACCCTGGGCTACTGTCCGGGTACCCTGGCAGGAGCAATAGGACAGGGCTCTCTGGATGCCCTGTTCGCGGGGATGACGGGGATACTTATTGGAGCATGGTTCTTCGCGCTATGTTATCCTACAGTCAGGGATAAGGTCTATCCCATGGGTAGCTTCGGTAATGTAACCTTTCCCGAATTATTAAAACAGGACCGGTGGAAGGTTCTGGCTTTTTTAGCTATGGCAATTGTATTGGTTCTCTTTGCTATTGAGCTTGCAGGTTTCTAGGATGGCCGTCGATAGAAAGGGCGAATGATGATATATCTGGTAATCAACAGACTGGCCTTCGTGATAGGTCTTATGGGTGTCATCATAATCCTGTGGGGAGTTACGAATGTCTTTTTTCTCGCTGTAAAGACTGAATATCGGGGATTAAGACAGCATTTTGTAAGAAAGCACAGGGATGTTCTGAGACATTCCCTCGGAGTATACCTTCTTCTGGGATTGGAGTTTCTTGTAGCTGCAGATATTGTAAGGACCATGATACATCCTGCTTTTCATGAGATAGCTGTCCTGGGTGCCATCGTTCTTATCAGGACTGTAATAGGTTTTACCCTCGATAGGGAGATGAATGCAATTCACAGCAATCACAATAACGTCATCAAGAGGCTTTAGACAGGCACGCCTGATTTGAACATGTTATTACTTACAAAGGAAATGTTATTAACCTTTTCTGTTCTTTCTATGACGATCATCCTTTTCATAAGTGAAAAACTGAGGGTGGATATTGTGGCCATCCTCATAATGGTATCTCTGCCATGGTTGGGACTTATATCTCCAACAGAGGCCTTTTCCGGTTTCTCCAGTAATGCTGTAATATCCATAATTGCAGTCATGATAATGGGTTCCGGTATGGATCGTACCGGCATGATGAACGTGCTTGCCTCAAGGATAATGGAACTCGCTGGAGAGAACGAAAAACGGCTTATGGTTATCATTTCTTCCATGGTGGGACTGATCTCCGCTTTCATGCAGAATGTGGGTTCCATAGCACTTTTCCTTCCTGCGGTCCTGAAAATATGCCGTCAGAAAGGAATCTCTCCCTCCAGCATCATGATGCCCCTTGGTTTTTCTGCTATCCTTGGTGGAACTCTTACCATGGTTGGTTCCGGACCTCTTATAATCCTGAATGATCTACTCAAGGGTGGAGGAGTGAAACCCTTTGGGCTTTTCAGTGTAACACCTGTGGGTCTATCTCTTCTTGTTGCAGGAATACTATATTTTGCCCTTTTGGGAAAAGTCATTCTTCCTTCATCTGATGAAAAGATTGAAGGGGATTCATCTCAGCAGAGCATAATCCGTATGTGGAATCTTCCAGATACTCTCTATGTATGCAGAATACCTGCAGGGAGCTCTTTAGTTGGAATGACCAGGGATGATCTGAATCTCTGGAAGAAATACAATCTACACCTGCTTTGCATCACTTCGGGGGAAGAAAGTATCTCTGCTCCATGGAGATATACCTCCTTTACAGCAGGTATGAACCTGCATCTTCTCGGAAAAGAAGACGATGTACTGCAGTTTGCAGAGGATAAGAGCCTCATCTTTTCAGGAAGGGTACAAGATCGATCCCGATTTAGGGTTGATTCAGGGTTTGCGGAGCTTGTCTTGTTGCCAAAGGCTTCTCTCAAAGGTCAAACTATCCGGCAGATAGCTTTTCGGAAGAACCTGGGTGTGGAACCCATACTCCTTGTTACGGCAGAGGGCACCATTGTAGATCATTTTCCGGACAGTCCACTTAAAGCGGGAGATACACTTATCATTAACGGTCCATGGAAGAACATAAGAGAGATGAAGAAGGGTGGGGATTTTGTATGTCTTACCCCCATCCAGGAGGAATCCAGGAGAACAAAGATCATTCCTGCCCTGGTCTGTTTTAGCACTGCAATTATCCTTGCCCTTGCCGGTTTCAGGCTTTCCCTTGCTCTTATGACTGGAGCAGTGGGAATGATCCTTTCAGGTGTCATAAAGATAGATGAGGCCTATGAAGCCATAGACTGGCGTACTGTATTCCTTCTTGCCGGACTCCTCCCACTGGGCATTGCTATGGAAAAGACCGGAGCAGCATCCTGGTTGGCATCGATGGTCATGAGTATTCTCGGAGGTGGTGGACATCCTTTAATAATCCTTACCGCTGTAGGTGTTCTGGCGACCCTTTTTTCTCTTTTTATGTCCAATGTTGCAGCTACAGTTCTTCTGGTTCCACTTGTTCTTCTAATAGGGGAAGAGACGGGGATTGACCCACGGGGACTTGCCATTCTTGTCGGGATATGTGCATCTAACTCCTTTGTGCTTCCGACTCACCAGGTTAATGCCATGCTCATGTCCGTTGGGAGCTATCGCAATGCCGATTATCTTAAGGCCGGCGGGCTTATGACCATAATCTTTCTTTTCCTTTCGGTACTTCTGGTATACTTGTTTTTCCTGTAGTTCTGTTAATATACCTCGAAAAGCAAAGAAAAGATCCTGTTTACTACAAAGCCGTAATGAATACAAAGCAACCCGTAACCCTTTTGTTTATGTGGTTTAGCTGTAATGTTTGTTCAGGTTGAATAAATTAATTTTAATTAAATAAGAAAATAATATAGGATGCGCATTAAACGAGACTTGAAGTGTTTTTCGGAAGTTATTCTGATGTGCTTAAGAAAACCCTATATTTTATCATTTCGTAGATAAATAGGTTTTGGAGTTTGATCTTTTAATCCAAAATCGAAAATCCAAAATAAAAAGGGTGTATTTCTATGGATTGGGAGAAGACCATACTTCCTGAAGTAAGAACCTATGAGCCAGCGCAATATGTATATTCCGGTGAGGGAACAACTCCTGAAATTGACTGTTCTCTTGGAACAAACCCCCTGGGTGCCAACGAACTGATCATGCATAAATGGAACTCCGGTTTTTTCCTGGATCCTTCATTATATCCCGGAGACCAGAGCGGCGTGGTTGATGCCCTTGTTTCCTTCTGGGATGGAGTAGTAAAAAAGGAAGATATCTTTTTCGGGACCGGTTCTATAGGGGTAATCTTTTCCCTTGCAAGGATCCTCATAAGTCCTGGAACAAGGATGCTGGGGATCGCTCCCCAGTTCTCCGACGGTGCTTTCTATTTCACCTTTTCCGGGGCAAAGATCAGCAATGTTGAACTTAAAGCACCAGAGTACCTGCTCAATGTAGAAGATCTTGCAGGAGCCTTGAATGACGATATTTCCCTTGTCTATCTCGACAGACCGCATAATCCTACCGGTCAGGTCATGAGCCTGGAGGATGTCGATTATCTTGCTGCAAAATGCGAAGGAACGGGAGCACTTCTGTTAGTGGATGAAGCATACGGTGGTTTTATTCCGGAGAAAGAATCCTCACTTAACCTTTTAAGAAAGAATATTGTCTGTATTCGTTCCTTTTCCAAAGCATGGGGTTTGGCGGGACTCAGGGTAGGGTATACTGTTATCAGGGATGAACGCCTTCAGAAGTATTACAGGAAAGTATCTCCTCCCTTTTCCATTCCGGTCTCTGCCATGGAACTGATACCATTGATCCTTAAAGACAGGGATTATTTGAGATATCTCAGAGCCACCATATCTGAACTGAAAGAGGAAACCATCCATACTGTGCTTTCAGGCTCAGGGTTTTCAGTAGCGCCTACATGTTCTACTGTTCCAATAATGATCGTGACCCATGAAGACAGAGGTCTGGATCTGTATGACTTCCTTCTGAAAAAGGGCGGGATAAAAACGGAACCAGGCTGGGGTTTTGAAAACCTCGGTAATAATTCGGTGAGGCTGAGGGTACCAGGGCCGGAGAATATGGGTGCCTTCAAAAAATGCTGGGCCAAGGTCTGTAGGGAACTGGAAGACAGATCCTGAAAACCATTTCACCGCAAAGACGCAAAGGCCGCAAAGAAACCATATCGCCTTTTTTAAAACATGCTGTGAAAAATGAGGCTTCATTTTTCACGAATAAAACCTTGAAACCAGGAAATGTTATTGAACCTCAATGAAACATTTTATTCATTTTATGTTCAATCGTGCAAAATCGAGTTTGATTTTGCACAGTTAAGATAAGGTTTTAAAGGTTTCCTTTGCGTTCTTGGCGTCTTTGCGGTGAATAAGATCTGTTTTTATGCGAAAAGGGTCTTTTTTGCCGCTTTTTTACGATCGTTATCGTTCAGGATAGCTTTTCTTACCCGGATCGATTTTGGAGTCACCTCTACAAGCTCGTCTGGAGCGATCCATTCCATGGCTTTTTCAAGGGTAAGGGTTCTTGGCACATCGAGTTTAATTCCCATATCCTTTGTGGAAGCACGATGGTTGGTCATCTGTTTTCTCTTCGTGGGGTTACATGCCATATCTACAGGCCTTGAGTTTTCCCCGACGATCATCCCTTCATATACCTTGTCCATAGGTTTGATGAATAGTGTACTTCTCTGTTGCAGATTATCTAGTTGATATCCGGTGGCATCTCCTGTTTCGATGCTCACAAGTGAACCTCTATTTCTGGAGTTTATCTCTCCCGTCCAGGGACCGTAACCGTTAAAACATGAAGACATGATGCCCAGTCCCCTTGTATCTGTGAGGAATTCTCCCCTGTAGCCTATGAGTCCCCTGGTGGGGATCCGGAACTCGAGACGTAGAAGACCTGTCTGCAGATTCTGCATGTTCACCATACGGGCTTTTCTCCGGGAAAGTTTCTCAAATACCACTCCCTGGAATTCATCCGGAACATCTATGGTAAGTTCTTCCATGGGTTCAAGAAGTTTTCCGTCTACTGTGTCCGTTATAACTTCAGGTCTGGAAACACAGAATTCCATTCCCTCCCTGCGCATTTCTTCGATAAGAATGGCAAGGTGAAGTTCACCTCTGCCGGATACTTTAACTCCATCTGGCCTGCCAAGATCTTCCATGTGCAGAGCGACATTGGTCTGCATTTCTCTTTCTATCCTTGCCTTTATCTGGCGCAGGGTTATGGCCTGTCCGTCCTGTCCGGAGAAGGGTCCGTTGTTTACCAGGAAGAACATGGAAACGGTAGGTTCTTCGATAGAGAGAGGTTGCATGGCCGGATCTTCTAGGAGTGGAGAAGCAAAGGTATCCCCAATGTTGATATCCTTAGGTCCTGCTACCCAGACGATGTCTCCGGCATGGACCTTATCCATTTCTGCCCTGTCCAGCCCTCGGGTAACCCATAACTGGGACACTTTTTCCGGGGTTTGGCCTGTTATTTCCCATTCACCTTCTTGGTTCAGAGGGCTCTTCCAGCGTGTAGATAGCCTGTTAAACTCCTGGTTGGCTTCTAAAGTTCCCTGGAGTATTTTGCCGCAGCCTATTCGGCCGGTATATTCATTCCATGCAAGAGTTGTAACCTGCATGAGAAATGGAGCATCCTGCCTGGCTTCCGGTGCAGGTACGTGTTCGATTATCATGTCAAACAGGTCGTCCATACCTTCCCATTTCTGGGTTTCAAGGTCCCTGACAGCCCAACCCTGGAGTCCTGAACCATAAATAACGGGAAAATCAGCTTGTTCATCACTTGCACCCAGTTCTATGAAGAGATCAAAGGTTTTGTTAAGGGTATCTGCCGGGTCGGCATTGGGCCTGTCCGCCTTGTTTATGAATACCAGGGGTTTAAGGCCCATTTTCAATGCATGCATAAGTACATACCTGGTTTGGGGCATGGGACCTTCGTTTGCGTCTACGAGAAGGAATACTGAATCTACAGTTGAAAGGACCCTTTCCACTTCTCCGGAAAAGTCAGCGTGTCCAGGAGTGTCTATAAGATTTATAAGGTATCCCTTCCATTCAACCGTACAGTGTTTCGACCTTATGGTTATGCCTCTTTCCTTTTCCAGTTCATTATTGTCCATGACCCTTTCTTCGATCTTTGCGTTTTCCCTGAAGATATGGGCGGCTCTGAAAATGGAATCGATAAGGGTGGTTTTCCCATGGTCTATATGGGCTATTATGGCCAGGTTTCTGATCTTGTTTACCTCATGCATTTATGAGACAGCTCCCTTGATTTTATCGTTCTGAATAAAATTATGTATTATAAAGCACATAGGTTAGGAATAATACACTCAAGATGCAATAAATACAAGTTTTTAAGCCTATTTTCAGGACCCTGTAACACTGTTGTTCAAAATGCTATTCTGGACAACAGTGTTGGATCTTATTGAAGTGGGTTTAGCCATACTTTTATGTTCGGAATATCTCGATGCTCTTAAGAAACCCGGAAATTCATGTGAAATAGTCGATTGTAAAATAGTATTTGCCAGGGAAGGACAATAAAGGAAAGAAGTGCTTCACAAAGAATCTGAAGAAGCTCTGAGGTTGATCTGTATCTGCAGAATAGGTTCATTCTCCTTCAGGAAATAAGTACTTCATGGTGAATGAGCAAGAATTTATGGCGGTTCTTTTTCAGGCAGATTGCTCGATGGCCGGGCATTATAGCAAGAATGCTTGTGAATAACGGAATAAGATCTTTTGCTTCAGAACAAACTGAAGACATTGAAGAGGTATTTTCAAAGATCTTAAAAATAACTGGGAACAATAAAACATAAACTCAAATTCCTCTTCCATTTACTCCTTTATTAAGGTAATATAATAAATGATAAATCATTCTGGTACTCAAGCTCAGGAAGGAAGGGATCTAATTTGACTGACAAAAAGGCAGGTTGTTCAGTTCCATCTGCAAAAGTTGCTAACAGTGATTCAGAAGGACTTCCTGTTCAGACTGATATGGTTAAGGAGGAAAAGAGTATGACAGTAATGGTAGGGAAAAAGGCCCCGGATTTTACTGCTCCTGCGTTTCATAAAGGAGAATTCAAGCAAGTTAAACTTTCAGATCATCTTGGTAAATGGGTTGCTCTCTGTTTCTACCCCGGCGACTTCACCTTTGTCTGAGCCACGGAAGTATCGGCAGTTGCCGATCAATATCCCAAGTTCCAGGAACTTGGCGCAGAGGTTATTTCCATGAGCGTCGACAGTCAGTTTGTTCACAAGATCTGGAATGATGTGGAGCTTTCCAGGATGGTTGAGGGCGGAGTACCCTTTGCGATGGCTTCAGACAGCGGCGGCAGCATCGGAAGGGTTTACGGAGTATACAGCGAAGAAGCGGGAGTGGATGTAAGGGGAAGGTTCCTTATAGATCCTGACGGGGTGATACAGGCCATGGAAGTCCTGACACCTCCTGTTGGAAGGAATGTGAGTGAAACTCTTCGCCAGATTCAGGCCTACCAGCTGGTAAGGAAATCCGGTGGAACCCAGGCTACTCCCTCGGGCTGGAAACCGGGTGGCAAGGTGCTCAATCCGAACATAGATCTTGTGGGTAATGTTTGGAAAGAATGGAATCCCAAAGACGTTTATGGAAAATAATATAAATTGCACATTAAAAGGGGATCTCGTTTTGGTGAGATCCCCTTTTGTTTATCTTCAATAAAGAGGTGATCTTAATGAAAAGACATTCCCTTGTTTTTATGATGATCATCCTTTTCTTTTTCTTTGTACAGATATTTTTGATATTTTCTTTTTCCGAAAGGTCTGATGCAGATAATTCTACTGGATCGGATATTTCTATAGAAGACCTGCAAAATATGGATCTGTCTGACAAGGACGGAAAAGAGATCTGTTCATTTACTTTCTCTTTGTTAAGGAATAATGCCGCTGAAATTATGCCCGAAAAGCTATCCATTGACAGGGTTCCCAGGATGATCTGCATTTCTGTGACTGACGGGGAAAAGCCCTTTAGCTTTTTTTCTGGAGCGGGACACGGAATTGCAGATGCTCTTAATGTCGCGATTTCAAAGATCCCTGATCATGTAAGGCAAAAGACCAGGTTCATTGTTTTTGATCTTATAAATCGGGTAACCAAGGTGAATAAACGTCCTGATGCTGGGAAAATTACCCTTCAGCCAGGTATAGAAGGTCTTATTACAGGTAAGGGTTTCTTTCTGCCTTCCCAACTTTTATCCCTTGGAATTATGGACTCCAGCGGTAGAGTTCAGATGGAAGACCTCCTGGACTCATATCCTGGAGGAAATATTTTTCTTTCTATTGACAGGGATCAGAAAAATGAAGTTTCGGAGTTGCTTTGGAAATTTACAACAACTTCATTCTTCTATGATGGGAAAGCCGTTTCCCCCCTTTTCCGGGGTCATGGCATTTTTGCTGACCTCACGGAAGAGTTGCTTCTTGAAAGAATAGATCTGGGGGTCGGATATCTTGAACGATCAGTTAATCCATCTGGAAGGTTTGATTACAGTTACCAGGCGGATACAGATAAAGTCAACAGTGGGTACAATATTCTTAGACATTGTGGAACCCTTTATTCCATGCTGGAAGTATATGAAATATCACGTGATGACGAAATTCTTGGAAAGGCAAAATCGGCCATAGAATATCTTTTGAAACAAATAAAAGAAGATGATACAGGAGGAATCAGGGTTGCTCTTGTGGAGGAGGGTGGATCCGTAAAACTGGGTGGAAATGCTCTGGCCATAATAGCCCTTGCAAAATACACTGAAGTTACAGGAGATAAAGCATATCTTCCTGTTATGATAAGGTTGGGAAAATGGATGCAGGTCATACAGAAACCGGAAGGTAAATTCGGTATACACAAGATGGCCTACCCCTCTGGCAAGGTTTCCTCTTTTATTTCATCCTATTATCCAGGTGAGGCTATCCTCTCTCTTGTAAGGCTTTATTCTCTGGATAAAGATCCCCTCTGGCTCGATATCGCTGAAGGGGCGGCGAAGTACCTCATCACCATAAGGGACGGAAAACGGACCGACTCGCAACTTCCTCATGACCACTGGCTTCTCTATGCTTTAAACGAGCTTTACCGCTATCGTAGGAACCCCCTCTATGTCAGCCATTCTTTCAGAATAGCCGATGCCATAATGTCGAAGCAGAACACTGCAAGCAGATATCCGGATTGGGAGGGAGGATATTATCGTCCTCCAGGTTCGACTCCGACCGCGACCAGAACCGAGGGTTTATGTGCTGCATATAGTCTGGCGCAATATACAGGAAAGACTGAAAAAAGGGCTGAATATCTTTCTGCAATCCAAAAGGGAGTAACCTTTCAGCTCAATACCCAGATTGGAGAAGAGAATGCATGGTATTTTCCTGATCCCATGCGTTCTCTTGGTGGTTTCAGGAAAAGCCTTACTGATGGGGAGATCAGAATAGACTATGTTCAGCATAATCTGTCTGCACTGATCGGATTGTTCCGGATCATGAAGGAGGGAAATTAGTTTTCATGTGGACAAGAATACGTTTAGCACTCTTTTGGGGTTTACTTTTATTAACAGTCTGTCTGGCAGATTCTGTGTTTCCAGCTAATGCTGCAGGGAATAGAGTGCTCTTTCTTGGAGATCTCAGTTTTGGGGAAAACTACTATACCATCAGGGGAGTCGATACCATAACCGGAAACAGGCGTTATACCTATCCACTTGAGAAATTCCGGCCCATTCTTGCTGATTCATTTATGGCTATTGCTAATCTGGAGACGCCTGTAACACATGACCTTTCCGAACCTGTGGAGAATAAAACATATCTACACTGGACTCATCCGATCAAGACACCTGAGGCCCTGGTCAAACATAATATTAAAGTAGTTTCTCTTGCAAATAACCATAGCCTGGATTATGGGTATACTGGCCTTGAAGATACCTTGAAATATCTGGATTCCCAGGGTATATCCCGGATGGGTGCAGGAATGGATCAGGAACGCGCACAAAGTCCTTTCCATTTTAAGATAGGAGTAGATGAAGATTCCCTGGATTGTTTTGTAATAGCAGCTTTTGAGTACCTTAAGAACTATGAGAAATATAGTTTTTATGCTGGTGAGGGAGAACCGGGTGTCTATGGTTTGGACCCTTCTCTGATTTCACTTCAAATAAGTAATATCAGGTCAGAATATCCTGGCGCTTTCATCATCCTGTTTCCTCACTGGGGTAATAATTACTCCTGGAGATCCAGGAAACAGAAGGAAATAGCTCATCAACTTATAGAAGGAGGTGCAGACCTTATCCTTGGGCATGGTGCTCATATGATACAGGAGATAGAATGCTACAAGGATAAATGGATAGTGTATAGTCTGGGGAATTTCATGTTCAATTCTCAGGGCAGATATGGGAAATACAATGTTGATCCAATAAGCCTGATCGCTCAGCTTGAATTCATAAGTTATGAAAATGAGGGAAAAATAATACTAAAACTTTATCCAATAATTACTGATAACAAAATAACCCGATACCAGGGCTATTTTGTTGACAATTCCACTTTTAAGAAAGTGGTCAGGACCCTGGTGGAAAAAGATAATTCAGGAAGTCTCCAGGAAAAGCTTATTCTGGATCATGATCTTTTTGGAGATTATATTGAACTGACCGTAAGATGAATCTTTTCCGGAAATATGGAGGTTTATCATGAAAATATGGAATAAATCAGTTTCGAATAAGGTATATCTGTTATTACTTATCTTCTTCAGCCTTTGTCTTCTTCATTTCCAGACTGCAGAGGGGGCTGAAAAAGTCCTCCTGCTGAACCGGGACATCCTGGATACGTCTCTGCAAATAGGAACCGATTTCATGATCAGTCATCAGAACAATGAGGGCAATTTCAACTATGAGTATGACTGGATCAAGGGGACCTTCACCAAAGGGGACAGTGAAGTCAGGCAGGCAGGTGCTGCCTGGGGACTCGCTCTTATATATCACGAAACGGGGCAGGATAAAGTATTGAAAGCTCTAGAAAGGGCTCTTTCCTTTTTTGAAGATCATTCAAGAGTTACCCTGAATGGGGAAAGGTATATCAGTTATCCTGGAGCATCTAAAGGCAGTACAGGGACGGTAGCACTCTGTGCGCTTGCTCATATAGAGCTTTTGAGGTCCCTGGAAGAAGGGATCCTTGAAAAAGGGATCCTTGAAAAAGAAAGAATGGATCACTACCGCAGCGTTCTGGATGGTTATATTGCATTTCTTGTGAAAGCAAGGGATAAGAACGGTCTCTGGCATAGCAGTTATTCAACACTTACAGGTAAACCCTACGGTCCTTCTTCTCCTTATTTTGATGGGGAAAGTCTTCTTGCTCTTACCAAGGCTGTTAAATATATTGGAATGAACGACCTTGTTCCTGTAATTATAAGTTCTGCAGAGTCAGGATATGTTCTCAATGTCAGGGAAGCTCTTGAAAAGGACCCGGATTCAAATATAACAAAGGGTTATTTTCAGTGGGCATCAATGTCATATTACGAATTGACAGATCTGGGTCTTGATAATTCAGACTCCTATGGAGAGCGACTTATGGAGTTGAGTGACTGGATGATCGATGTGCATAAGACACTCAGGAGGACCAGGAATACTGCCTATGCTTACGAGGGTATAATACATGCTTACCAATGGGCCAGGATGAAAGGCTATTCTTCAAAAGCAGATAAATACCGTGATACCATTGAGAGGGGATTGGGAAAACTCTCAACATGGCAGGTAGGCAGTCCTGTGGCCAACTCATTCATAAGAAAACATCCGACTGCCAATCCTCTTGCTATCGGAGGTGTTCAGAACCACAGGAGTGAATCTCCACTGCGGATCGATGTTACTCAACACCAGATGCACGCCGTTATTCTTGCCAGGCGTTATGTTTTCGATAAATGATCTTATGTTGGTTTTTTTCATAAAGGAGCGGTATTAAAGTGGGGGATATAAGGATAGGGACATGCTCCTGGACAGATCGATCTCTCCTTGCAAGCGGATGGTATCCGGAGAATGCCAGGGATGCGTCAGGGAGACTGAAATATTATTCATCCAGCTTCAATGCTGTCGAAGTGGACAGCACTTTTTATGCCATTCCTGATGAAAGCAGGACCTACAGCTGGATAGCCCGGACCCCTCCCGATTTCAAATTCAATATTAAGGCCTATGGTCTTTTTACCTTCCATTCCGTCAATTTTGCTACTCTCCCGGTATGGGTCAGAAAAGAAATCCATATTCATGATGAAAAAAAGATCAGGTTTTCTGATCTTCCCAGATCCATTCGCTTTGAACTCTGGAAAAATTTTGAAAAAGTTATCCTTCCTCTTCATAAAACAGGGAAAATGGGTTACCTCCTTTTTCAACTTCCTCCCTGGGCTGCATACTCAGAAAGAATGATCCGGTATATGAGAAGAGTGGCAGAAGTTGCCTCCGATTTCAGGATCGCTGTAGAAGTAAGAAATTCATCCTGGCTTGCAGATGGGAACAGAGAACAATTCCTCGAACTGCTGAGGGAATTCAACATTGCCTACGTAGTAGTTGATGAACCGGAACTTGACTGGACGGTCAGCCCTGAAATCTATATTACAGCGACCTGGGGTTCTGTGGTCAGGTTTCACGGAAGGAACAGTGAAGCCTGGTCCCGAAAAGGGGCTGCAGTTCAGGAAAGATTTAAATATCTCTATAATGAGTCGGAACTTATACCCTGGAAAAATTCGGTGCTGGATATTTCTTCCCGGGTAGGTACCGTTTATGCAATGTTCAATAACTGTTTCAGGAACTATGCTGTAGCTAATGCCACTCAGTTAAAGGGACTCCTCGGGTTTGATATTCCTCAGTTTAAAGGCCATCAGAAGGATCTGGGATTAAAGTAAGAAAAGCTTTGCCCTAATGCCTGTTTTCCAGTATAATAAAATCCTGACACCATTTCATTATGGTGAACAATTAAATAATTGATTATCCTTTCTTTTTCTTTGTGTCCGAAAGAGGGGGAGATTATGTTAAGGAAAATAGTGGAATATTTTATGTTGGGGTTTATCCTGGTGTTTATTTTTTGCCTCAACCTTTATGCTGGAGAATATCTCATCTTGATGATAGATGACCCAGGCAAGATGGAACTTGTATCTCCCTCAGTCATCGAGAATGATCTGAATCGAGGTTTAGAGGAATCAGGAATTAGGGTTTTCCGAAAAAGAAAATTTTATTCCCGGGTTGGTCTACTTCATGTGAGTATAACAGAGGAAGATGCTATAAAACTCAGTTCCTGTGAAGGGTTCCTTGTCATTCCAGCTGAACGGAAACTGTATCCTTCAATTGTTACTCGCGAGAGTGATAATGAACTGGATCTTTCCCAGATCCCATGGCATGTTGAAATATCCCTTCCCCTTTCTGAATTTGCCCATGATGCGGGTGCAGACTTCAGTGACGTCAGGGTCTTTGTACTCGATACGGGTGTTCAGCGGGAACATCCCCAATTGATAAATAACCTGGATATGGTTTTTGCAAGGCACTTTTTCGAAGTTTATTCCGGAGATGAACTCATCAGTGTTGAATCGGATGAGGATGTATCTGATTCTGCTGGACATGGTACGTTTGTAACTGGTGTTGTGGGTGGTAGTTCCACGGGTGTATCTCCTGAAACCCTGATTGTCCCCCTCAAGGCGAGTAACCAGGAGGGAACCATGACCCTTCTTGCCCTTGCCGCTGCTGTAGATTACATCCTTGATCTAAAGGAAGGTGTAATGGCATCTAAAGGTTTGATCGTCAACCTCAGTTTCAATTCCGGACCGGGAGAGGATAAGACTCTTGAGGCATTTTTTGACAATATCCTTCTTTCCCTTGCAAGATCTGATGTTCTTTTCATAAGTTCTGCCGGCAATGGTACTTTAGGAGTAGGTACTGATGTGGATTCTACGCCAGTTTATCCTACATATAACGAATCTGTAAACTTTCTCAGTGTAGCTTCTGTTAATGAAACAGGTTTTCTTGATTTCTTCTCAAATTATGGGGAAAGAACTGTTGAGATAGCAGCTCCAGGCTCAAACATAGTAACAACCAATAAAGACCTTACAACTTCAGTTGTAAGCGGCACGTCTTTTGCAAGCCCCTTTGCTGCAGGGATAGCTTCGATCATTTGGTCCCTTGATCCATCTCTTGAATACTGGCAGGTCAGGAATCTACTTATCCATGCTGTACGAGGGAAAGATCTCGATAAAAATTTTATCGATGAATATGCAGGTACCTCTCCAGAGTTCCTTTTTCTTCTTCCATCTGCATTATCGCAGTCAGATTATGGAACTCTTGACCTGAGCGTAATTTCAGGAAAGGCTCTTTATCCATCCATAATCGCCAATGAAGATAATCCTTCGCAGCCTTCTGAACCAGTTCTGGAGATCCCTGGAGGGGGAGGCTGCAATGCTTTTTCCGGGACTGGGCTTGTATTAATACTTTTTCCTTTCCTGATATGTCTCCTGTGGAGAAAAAGTGGGATCTAAACCCTTGCACTATTTAATTACATGGCCAGGAGGGTATGGACTGAGGCTGGATTCCTTTTATCTGAATTCGACCTGATTGTGTTCCTTAAAGGGATTTGTCCTCAGGGCAAAGGAGTAGAGATAGGGATATTCTTCCTTCAGATGTTTCATGTATTCCAGCCATTCAATGCAGAGCAGGCCATATGCCCTTTCAGCGTCACCTCGAAGGTGCTCCAGATCCTCGTCGGGAGATGTTTCGACAGCATCTCGGGCAGTAAGTTCCATGGAGAAGTGATAAACGGACCAGAGCATGTCTGTGAGGGCTTCATGTTCTTTAAGTGCAGGATTTGCAAGCATACCGATAATGTGGTCCCTGTGGTCATTAAGAAAATCTCGAAGTTCTCCCAGGTTATTTCTGCTACAGGCCAGGCAAACCTTCCGCAAAGATATGTTTTTCTTCACACTGGCAAAATTATTTTTATCCCATGAATCATCTATGGCTACAAGCTCCTGTATCTCTCCTCTTGAAATGTCGAAAATAACAATTTTTCTCAGGAGCTCATTCCCTATTTCGTGGAAAAAAGTGCCTAGGGCAAGGTATGTTTTCTGAGTTCGCTCCTGTTTTGTCCGCATTTCTAGAACCTGGTTTATGAAGAGGGTTAGAAAAAGGACAGATATGGGAGTAAAGGCAAGGTTATTGATCAGCAGTTTAAATATAAAACGTGGTTCATTAAAAATAAAAAAATGGATGACATAAAGTACTATGGATACAAAAAGTAATACGATAGTATACTGGGCCTTCCACCTGATTTTATTCAAGTCGACATTCCTCCGATTTTAAGCTCTGATCAAAGGGGTCCTCTTTTCTTATTCCTTTACCCCGGGAAAAATTCATACACTTTCCACACCCGTGGCATCCCTTTGAACAGGACTTCCCATTATAAGCAAGAAAAAGACATATCCCAAGGGGTACAAGGAAAATTAAATATTTCATAACCTTCTTCTCCCTTTCATTCCTTCATCTGCTTCATTATTTTTTCAATTCTTTTCCGGTTAACTCCAAAATCGGAGTATCCAAGTCTTGCTCCTGACCGATAACGGAGAAGTCCATTTTCGGTATCGAAATAGATTTCCACGTCATCAATAAAACCGAATACGGAGGTCCGGCACTCCATCCTTATGTAATTTGTCCTTGTTTCCACCATGGAGCATCCTTTCAGGGTTTTGAGAAATGACGGAAGTTCTTTCCAGGATCTATAAGTAATTGGAAATGGTTCCATGTAATGGGAGTCTTTCTCGTCAGTGCAGATGCAGTTGGGGCTGTCTTTACATGGCGCGAGTTTTCCCTGATTCAGCCCAAAACTGAAACCCTCAGGCAGAGATGTTATATTTCTGCCACTTACAGAGTAGATCTTGCCTGCCATGAAAAGGGCCAGTAAAAGAATTAAAAGTGCTATAAGAATAAATTTCAACATATTCATTCTCCTTAGAGTCACTTGATTATAACGCAGTTTTATTGTAGAACTTTAACATGGCACAAAAAAAATGAGAACCCTTAAATATCTGTTTTCTGAGTTCAGTACTGAAAAATGCTTAAACTGAAGGAGGGTGTCTGATTTGAATATTTTCCCGGTTTTGATCCTGGTTTTATTCCTGTATATGACTGCTTTTTTTATAGTTGCAATGATCAGAAAGGATAATTCTCTGGCTGATATAGCCTGGGGTGGGGGTTTTGTGATCCTTACCATACTATCTTTTTTTTTCTCACCTGGAGAAGCAGAGGCGAGGCAGGTTCTTGTAACATGTCTTGTAACAGTCTGGGGGGGGCGTCTGGCACTTCATATTTTCCTTAGAAAGAGAGGCAAGGGAGAGGACTACCGTTATGCTAAATGGCGCAAGGATTGGGAAAAATATTTTGTTCTGAGAAGTTATCTCCAGGTCTTTATGCTCCAGGGGAGTCTTCTTCTGATTATCGTTTTTTCTCCGGTCTACATCAATCTTAATCCATCACGGGGTCTTACCTGGTTTGACGGATTAGGACTTCTCGTATGGACTTCCGGTTTTTTCTTTGAAGCTATTGGAGATTACCAGCTTGGCAAGTTCACGGGGGACCCGGGCAACAAGGGAAAGGTTATGGATAAAGGTCTCTGGGCTTACACGAGACATCCAAATTACTTTGGTGAATCAGCCATGTGGTGGGGTATATTCTTCATGGCTCTCTCCATCGAAGGAGGCTGGATCACTATTTTAAGCCCCATCACGATCACTTTTCTTCTTCTCAAGGTTTCTGGTATACCAATGTTGGAAAAAAAACTTATAGAGAGTCAAAGGGGATACACCGATTACATTAACAGGACAAGTCCCTTCTTCCCGTGGTTCCCGGGGAAAAAATAATGAACCTTTTAACTCACTTTGCGGAGAGGGGATTTGTTCCAGACAGGCTTATCAGGTCCGGGGTAAGGCACAGACTGGGAAGGATACTTGAGAATCATGAAATGTTAAACACTGATCATCTCGATCAGATTAAATCTTTCCTGAATGAAATGGATAAGGAGTCCATTGCTCCTTATCCAGAAAAGGTGAATTACCAGCACTACGATCTTCCTCCAGAATTCTTCAGGTCTTTTCTTGGACACAGGATGAAATACAGCTGCTGCTTGTGGGAATCCGGAGCTCAGAATCTCGACAGGGCAGAGGATGCTATGCTTGAACTTACATGTCGAAGGGCCGGGGTAATGAACGGGCAGTTCCTGCTTGATCTGGGTTGCGGATGGGGATCCCTTTCTTTTTATATGGCTGAAAAGTATCCTGATTCGAGGGTCCTGGCAGTTTCAAATTCAAGGGAACAGGTAGAGTTTGTTCTTCAGGAAGCTGCACAAAGAGGTCTGAAAAATCTTGATGCAGCCATTGGAGAAGTTTCTTCATTCCAGCCGCATGAAAGGTTTGATAAAATTATTTCAATAGAGATGTTTGAACACATGAGGAACTGGAAAGCCCTTTTTAAAAGGATTGCCTCCTGGCTTAACCAGGATGGCAGGCTTTTCTGCCATTTTTTCTGTAATTGCAGATATCCCTATTTTTTCAAATCAGAGGGAAAGTCTGACTGGATGGGGCATTATTTTTTTACAGGAGGAATGATGCCGAATTTTTCCCTTCCGACTTTTTTACAGGAGGATCTTCGTGTAATAAAAAGCTGGAAGGTGAGTGGAAACGACTATTCAAAGACCCTTGAAGGTTGGCTCAGGAATCTGGATGATAATAAAGATGTAACCAGATCGATCCTGGAAGGTTACTACGGAAAAAGCAGAGTGGATCTATGCCTTCAGAGATGGAGAATATTTCTGCTTGCATGCAGTGAACTTTTTTCTTATAACGAAGGTCAGGAGTGGTATGTTGCCCATTATTTAATGGAACATACCAGAAAAAGTGAACTCTGAGGAGGGCCTATGGGAAGAATAACCCATATTGATGGAATTCATTTGCGATATGCCTTTCAAGCTGGTACCAGATGTCTGGGATCAAGCAGAGAGTATCTTAATCTGATCAATGTTTTCCCGGTTCCTGATGGGGATACTGGAACCAATATGTTCTCCACCATGAGTTATATATCCAGCCATGCTGTTTTTTCAAGGTCTTTTTCAAGGACTTTTATTTCTATAGCAGAGACTGCTCTTCTTGGGGCAAGGGGGAATTCAGGGCTCATACTGGCACAATATCTTTACGGCCTGAGCCAGGTTTTTAACGGCCATGAAAGGATATCTACAAAGGATTTCGGTCAGGGAGTCATGGAAGCTTTCCCATTTGTTTTAAAGGCTCTTTCGAAACCTGAAGAGGGAACTATAATCACTGTTATCAGGGAATGGAGCCATGCGGTAAATGAATTAAGCAGGGTTTCTCAGGATTTCAGGGATGTTCTGGGTCTTTCCCTTAAAACTGCCCGTCGTTCTTTGTCCCTGACTACAGAGAAACTTAAACCCCTTAAAGATGCAGGAGTTGTAGATGCAGGAGCCCTGGGTTTTGTCCGTTTTATTCAGGGGATCCTGGAATCAGATCAAGATCGAATTATTATCTGTGATCCCTCAGATGGCGGACCAATATCCCGTAATTTCCTGAAACATTCCAGCCATGATGAATCCACTTCCTTCAGATACTGTACTGAAATGTTTCTTGAAGGAGTTGAAGATGTTCCTATAGAAAAAATAAGGGAAAGTCTTTCCAGGAAGGGCGATTCACTGGTTATAAGCGGAGCTGATAAACATCTGAGAATACATATTCATACAAATGAGCCTTCTGAAATTGCAGGCTCACTGAAAAAATGGGGTTATCTGACCCATCAGAAGGTGGATGATATGTTCAGACAGCAGAAATCTCTCTTAATTACCAATTCCCGCAATAAAGTAGCACTTCTTACTGATTCTGCCTGCGATCTTCCACAGGAGATCCTGGATAGATATAACATACATGTTATCCCCATGAAACTGACCATAGGAAAGGATGAATATCTGGATAAACTGACAATAAAACCGGAAGAGGTTTACAGACGGATGAATTCCTCCAATGTTTTTCCTGTAAGCTCCATGCCCAGTCCAGGAGAATTTATGGAGATCTATTCAAAATTACTTGAGATTTACGATTCAGTGATAGCCATTCACCTTTCAGATAAACTGAGCGGAACCTTCAATGCCAGTTACCAGGCTGCATCAAGACTTGGAATGCTTCAAAGGATCAGCGTCATAAATTCTCGAAATCTATGTGTTTCTCTTGGCCTTATAGTACTTGAGGCTGCTTCGGCTCTGGAAAGTGGTTGTGACCACAGGGAAGTTGTCCGCATTGTAAATACCTCACTTGACAGGGCTTTTATATATGTCAGCCTGGCTGACCTGAAGTACATGGTCCGGGGAGGAAGAATAAGTCCCATGAAGGGACATATAGCCCGTTTTCTCAACTTGAAACCAGTCATATCGGTCGATAAGGAGGGCAAGGGTATACATTATAGCAAGCTATGTGGAAGAAATGCTAATATCTGTAGAATAAGAGATCTATTCATGAGGCATTGGGTAGAGGGGAAAGTATCTCGCTACGCAGTTGTTCATGCAGGTGCAGAGGCGGAAGCAGCGGAATTCGCAGAAAAATTGTTTGGACTTACAGGAAAAAGAGTAGAGTACATAATGGAGATATCCCCGGTTATCGGTATCAACTCGGGACCAGGTTCATTGGCTGTCGGAGGGGTTTAAATTGATCCTGGGAGTATCCGTAATTGAAATAACTCCCACCCAGGAGGGAAATTCCAAGCATTAAGCAGTATGGTGGCGTAATACCTGTACAAGCTCTGTTTTCCAAGGTCAGTAGTCTATAAATACCCCTGACCTCTAATATGTAGCACTATATACCGAGGGGGTATCTTGACACAAGTGTTCTTATGAACTAATATATAGCTGCCAGGACAAAGAAGGCGAAAGTTCAGTGGAAGTAGTTCTTGGCATTGCCGGGTTATCTGGATCTTTTGCAGTAGATTCAATGTACCAGATGTACGGCACAAAGGAACGAAAAGTTGTAAGTTTTACGAGTAGATTCTAGGGTAATCAGGTTAGTGTAAGTGAAGGAGTTGTTAGTTTGGAGCAACACTTTTCAAACCAGATAACCCGGCCTATTTGCAAAGGAGGGAACCGGAAAATAGGAATAAAATCAGTTCCCATGACCGAAAAACTGAATAAGGACATATGGACAGGGTGACAAACCCTGGGAGAGCTGGATAAAGCTCAGAGCAGTCCGTGAGTTTACCGGGTTTGTCTCAGAAAAATCAATCAGGGAGGGCGGTTCTTACCGTCCTCCCTTTTATTATTTCTTTTCAGGCTGATATACAAGAACTGAGCAGGGAGAATGTCTTACCACTTTTGCGGCGACGCTTCCTATGAAGAACTGCGACACGTCGGATACTCCCCTGTTGCCTATCAGAATGATCTGATAATTCTCTTTCTCAGCCCTGATTATGATCTCTTCACAGGGTATTCCATATGTTATTATAAAATTGTATGGAGTGGTCAGACCTTCCGAATCATTGAGAGATTCTTCAACAAGAGCCGCGAATTTTTTTCGAAGATCTTCCTCTGTGAGGGGTGCGGTTTTCCCCTCAGGGTCCCATCCATCAACCCTATGTGTCTTTTTCCCCCAGACATAGATGAAATCAAGGTGGTCTATGTCATTTCTTTCGGCGTATTTAAACGAATATTTAACCAGAGCTTTACTTGTTTGACTGTAGTCTACTGCAACCAGAGCCTTTTTCACTAATATTACCTCCCTCGCTACGCTCTACATGATTATTATACGACAGTTTACCCAATTCCATTTAAAACTTATTCTTTATGTAAAATAGAAGGTACTCTTTTGTCTTAAATTCCTCATGACGCCAGACTAACGTGGTAATATAGTGTAAAATACATTATAAATGAAGAATTTTCTCAAGGGGATTATTTAAGGAACCTTTTTCCCAGCCTTATATGAGGGGTGAATCGACATGGATAAGATGGATAGAAATGAATTTGAGCAGTACTCATTATTACGTAAAAAACTGGAGTTACGTTGTGAGCGGTTATGTCATGTTTACGTAGAGCAATATTATGATCTCGAGAAGGATGACAGACAAATCTTTATTAATAATGTTGAAATTGGCAAAAGCGGACGTATTCTTATCCAGTATGTTGATGGGGATATGGAAGAAAAACTTTATCTTCCTCCGGAATACCTATGGAGAACCGATGAAGAGGTAAGGGTGTTAATGTCGATTGACAAGGAGCAAAAGGAGGTATCTCTCAGAGAGCATCGAGAAGAACACCGTAAAAAAGATGATTAACAGGTGTTTTCTTCTATAGTCAATCATGGATTTTTCTGGAGGGATAGAATGAAAAAAACCAATGCTGTCAGGCTGGTTGAAAAGCTGGGGATCAATGTTGATGTTTCTGAATATCCAGTGGATGAGTCGGATCTCAGCGCTGTTAGCGTAGCTGGTAGACTCGGAATAGCAGGTGAGAGTATTTTCAAGACCCTCGTTGTCAGGAGTGATAAAGGAGAGATACTCCTTGCCTGTATTCTTGGAGATAGGGAACTGGATCTCAAAGCCCTTGCCAGGGCAAGCGGCAACAAGAAGGTGGAAATGGTTCATATGAAAGAGATCCAGACTCTCACAGGTTACATTCGTGGAGGAGTTTCACCCCTTGGTACTAAAAAGAATTACCCTCTTTTTATAGATAACAGCATAATGGATCAGCCCTCTATATATGTAAGTGCAGGTAAAAGGGGGCTTCAGATGGTTATTGCACCTGAAAACCTTCTAAAGGCGTCAATGGGAAGGTTTTGTTCAATAGTATCCGAAAAATAAGGTTTTCAATTCGGCTTATGGAGGATAGGTAGATAAAAAGCAATCTGCCTCTTTTTGTAGTTTTCTGCCTGATCTTTTGAGTTACCCTTTGCCACGCAGGTTCTGCTATTCTTGAGGGTAATTTCAGAGAAGTCTTTGTGAATGAAGAAAATTCATGGTATCTTGATATGAACAGGTTAAAGCCTCTTGTCCCAGTTGAAGGTGAAAATGGATGGGAGGTTTATTTGAAACATGATTACAAAATCAGAGCCATAACAGAGGTTTATCAGGTTCTACTCAAGAAAAATCCCCCCTTTTTCAAGATGCTTGATTCCTATGCATTTGATATTGATGGAGATCTAGTGGACCAGTGAAGTATCCAGTCGGATTTGTTCCGGTGGAGACCTGTTGAAAAGGGTTCTGTTGAAGAATCTGTTTTCCAGATATTGATGAGCATGGATCTTGAACCTCTTTTCTGTTTTTGATTATCATCCTCAGGGTCTCTGTTTTATCGTGCCCGTGAACTGGTCTTTTCTATCAAAAAATATCCTTTAAAACTTAAGGGGTATAAAATTGTTCCCAAGCTACACATTTTTCTTTCTGAGAGGCGATCTCCCTTGGCTGAAGCAATGATTATAGATGGGCATGCCCTTGCTTTTAGAGCGTTTTTTGGTTGTTCTTTTCCCCTTTCTTCTCCTTCAGGAGTTCCGGTGAATGCCCTTTACGGCTTCGGTTCAATTCTCGTCAGTTTTCTTGAAAGATGGGATCCCGACATGGTAAGTTTCATTTTTGACAGCCCGGGACCAAAGTTCCGCAATGAAATGTATTCTGAATATAAGGCCAACAGGCCCAAGGCCCCACAAGATTTTATTGTTCAGTTACCTCTTATTTTTGATTTTATAAAATGTCTGGGTTTCCCCGTCCTTTCCGTAGGGGGGATAGAAGCTGATGATGTAATAGCATCCCTTGCCATAAATCTTTCAAATGATGGGAATAGGGTAAGGATCATGTCTCCTGACAAGGATTTCTGCCAGATCCTTGATGAGGGAGATATCGTTCTTACAAGACCTCCTGCTGGGAGATACTGCGATTACAGAGATGTTGATGCCCCTTCTTTCAGAACTGAATTCGGTTTTGCCCCTCCATTGATGGTGGATTATCTTGCTCTCCTCGGGGATCGTGCAGACAATGTTCCTGGAGTAAGGGGGATAGGGAAGAAAGGTGCTCTGAAACTTGTACAGGACCATGGGGGTATTGAGGAAATATATGAAAACCTTTCGAGCCTTACCCTGCCGGTAAGAACCAGACTGGAACAGGGTAGGGATTCAGCCTTCCTGTCAAAGGATCTGATCCGGTTGAAAACAGGAGTGGATATTCAGGAAAAACCCTGCACGACATGTAATTGCGACCGGGACAGACTGAAACAGTTCTGCTCTGAAAATAATGTCAGCAGGCTATATGAAAGATGTATAAATTCTTCCATGAAACATTCCATTGAGAATATAGAGGAGGAAGTCCTCTATATCTAGCTTTATTTAGTATATTCATAAACCCTCTGTTTCCCGGTATATCTTCAGTCAGTGAGTATTTAAGCAGTTTTTTATAGTGCTATGATTGAAAATCATGAAGATCAGATAAGCTTAAGGTATTAGACTTTATGGAGTGTATGAAATGGATAAAACTGAAAGAATGGGGAACAGGCCAATACCGGAGTTGCTTTTACACTTCGCAGCTCCTGCAATTACTGGACTGATAGTAAATGCTCTCTACAATATAGTGGACAGGATCTTTATCGGTCATGCCGTAGGGCCCGCCGGAATCGCTGCCATTACAGTTTCCTTTCCTTTCATGATGGCTGTTATAGCCTATGGGATCCTTGTAGGGGTGGGTTCTTCCTCCCTTATCTCAATTTTTCTTGGTGAAAAGAATATAGAAAAAGCCGAATCTGTTCTGGGCAATGGTGTCCTGCTGATACTAGCAGGCGGTTTACTCTGTGCCGTTGCAGGGGCTTTTTCCCTTGATGGTGTTCTGAAACTAAGCGGCGCCAGCAAACATATCCTGCCTTATGGTAGAACATATCTCGGTATAATACTTCTGGGTATTCCCTTTTCGAGCATTAGTTTCGGTTTCAATTATTTCATTCGGGCAGAAGGCAGGCCCGATTATGCCATGTTTACCCTTATCATAGGAGCTGTCCTGAATATAATCCTTGATTGGCTTTTTATAATAGTTTTTTCCATGGGAATAGCAGGTGCCGCCTTTGCAACGGTCATTGCCCAGGTAGCTGCTTCATGCTGGGTATTCTCTTTTTACTTTGGTCATAAGGGTAATCTCCAGATCCGCTTAAGGGCACTTTTCCCCCGAAAAGAGATCATGAAGAAGATCCTGATAATAGGGGCATCTCCATTTTTCATGGAAATGACCTTTACTGTTATCCTTATCCTTTTCAACAGAGTGATCTATGCGTATGGAGGAGATATTGGTATATCTGCAGTAGGAATATTCTTCAGCCTTGATTCCCTGCTTTTTCTGCCTGTCCTTGGAATAGGAGAAGGCCTTCAGCCCCTTGTTGGCTATAACTATGGTGCCAGGGTCTATTCCAGGGTTATCCATGCCATCAAACTGGCCATGATGAGTGCTGTCGGGTTTTTTATGATAAGTTTCACAATTATCATGCTGTTTCCCTATCCCCTGGTTCACCTATTCAATACGACAAGTAAGGAGCTCATCGATCTCACCATTAGGGGTATGCGTCTCGGTTATATGGGGCTTCCAGTGGCAGGAGTGACTATTATAACAAGTTTCACCCTGCAGGCTTTAGGAAAGGCAAGGGAAAGTCTGATCCTTAACATTTTCAGACAGGTCATTTTTTTTATTCCCTGTCTGATAATACTTCCGAAATATGTTGGGCTGGATGGTGTGTGGCTGTCTCTTCCCGTTTCAGATGTTCTCGGAGGAATTCTTGCAGGAATAATTATCAAACGAGAGATAGGATCAATGAGAAAGAAAGAGAGGGCTTTATTTTCCAAAGTGACATAGCAGGTTTCATTCAGAACTCAAAGAGTTTCAAAGGAGATCGCTTTGACAGGACATGTCCTTATGCACCTTCCGCAGCTTAGGCATTTCCTGTAATCTGCAACAATGTCCCTTTCAAAGAAGGTAAAACACCAGGCAGGGCATATTCCGGCACATGTTCTGCAGCCAATGCATTTATCTGGATCCAGAATGGGGATAGTCAAGAGTTGAGCACCTGCCTTTCCAGGTGCCAAGGTTAAATGCTTTACTTCCTTTGGTCAATATCTCAGCTATCTTTTATATTTACGACTATTCTCCCCGATGATTTGCCTTCAAGCATCTGAAAGATATGTTTCTCAAGTTCATGAAGATATATTTCTTTTACCCTATCCCAGAGTTCACAGGGTTTCCATGTAGTAGAAAGCTTCTGCCATATCCTTGTCTTAAGTTCCAGTGGACTTTCTGCCGAGGCCACTCCCAGAAGACTCACTCCCCTGATTATGAAAGGGTATACGGTCAGTCCACTCAGTGATGCACCAGCCACATTACCGCAACTGGTAACTACTCCGCCATATTTTGTTGATTTCAGGGCTGAAACCAGCACTGGTCCTCCAACTGAATCAATTACACCTGCCCATCTTGAAGAAAGCAGGCCCTTTTCCATCTTGTCTACGAGATCCTCAGTAGTAAGTATACGGTTTATTCCGATCCTTTCAAGGAAAGCTGTGTCTTTCCCTCCAAGACTCAGGGCAACGACCTGGTATCCTTCTTTTTTAAGAATAACAGCGGCGTGGCTTCCCACACCGCCAGTCGTTCCTGTTACGAGAATTTCCCCATCGTCGGGTCGTATTCCACTATCCATAAGCTTTTGGACAGAAAGAGCCCCTGCAAAGCCAGCTGTTCCTATGGCCATAGCCTCCCATGGGGTCATCAAACCCGGAAGTCTGAGAGCCCAAGTGGAGGGAATACTGATATACTGGCCGAATCCTCCGGAGGTGTTCATGCCAAGATCATATCCTGTTACCATAACCATGTTTCCTGGAGAAAAAGCATCATCTATGCTTGTTATAACTTCTCCGGAAGCATCCACACCGGGAGTATGGGGATATCTTCTGGTGACACCCTTATTACCTGTTGCTGAAAGGGCATCTTTGTAATTCAGGGATGAGTAATGGACCTTGATCAGAAGATCTTTATGAGGAAGATCTTCTGTTGTTCTGTAACCTGTAGATCTTTGGAATGAGCCATCGGGCATCTCCGTAACTACGAAGGCTTTATATGTTATATTCAGGGTCATCAACCTCCAGTTTTAAAATGATGTGTTAAAGTAATACCTGAATCTTACAGGGGAGGTCATTCAAATGCCAGGTTTTATCGGAGAAGAGTTTATTAAAAGAACATGTTATGAATATCTGGAAGAATCTGACCAGCTCAAGGGTATTCCCCAGCCCCCCCTTGAGCTTCAGGGAGATCCGTCAAGGGAAAGGATTTATCTTCCTCCCCCCGGAGATCTGAATATTGGTGAAATTGACCTGAGAAGAGCCATTGAGGGGAGGATAAGCCTTCGTAGTTTTCGTGATATTCCTATCTCCCTTGAGGATCTGTCCTTACTCCTATGGTTTACCCAGGGGGTAAGGGAAAAGTATCCCGAAGCAACTCTCAGAAATGTCCCTTCTGCAGGTGCGAGGCATCCTCTGGAAACATATCTGGTTATCAACAGCACGGAAGGACTAGCTCCCGGGCTTTACAGGTTCCTTGCCATTGAGCATGAACTGGAAATTCTTGATCTGTCATCCCGGATAAAGAATGACATCTATATTGCCTGCCTTAAACAGGCCTTTGTAAGGAAGTGTGCTGTAAATTTTATCTGGGTTGCCCATATTTATAGATCAGCATGGAGGTATGATGAGAGAGCATACAGATATGTTTTCCTCGATGCCGGTCATACATGTCAGAACCTTTATCTCGCTTCAAGCCTTGTTGGATGCGGGACATGCGCGGTAGCAGCTTTTCATGACCAGTCCGTCTGTGATCTTCTGGGCATAGACGGAAGGAGCCTTTTCCCGGTCTATATGGCCTCTGTGGGTAAAAAATAAGGGAGGAAAATCCCCTCCCTTATTCAGGGTCCCTATCTGTTATGCATTTTTAGGTGGCTGGAATACCAGTACAGTACAGGGTGAATGTCTTACCACTTTTGCCGCCACGCTTCCGATAAAGAAACGTTCCAGGTCGCTTAGTCCTCTATGTCCTATGAGGATAGTGTCATAGTGTCCTTTTTCAGCAAAATTTATTATTTCTTCATATGGAGTTCCTGTTTTTACTGTGATTTCATAGGGAGTTTTGACTGTATCAGAAGCCTTGAATTCGTCCTCTATGATCTCAACATACTTTTCTCCCACCGCACTCTCTTTGGGAAGTTCAAAGGAATATGGCATTCCTGAAGGATCGAAGTAGGGCTTTTCAACTACATGGATGAATTCAAGCTGATCAAGGTCTTCCTTCCTGGCATACTGGAAGGCATACCTTATCAGAGCTCTGCTTACGTCACTGGCGTCAATAGCAACAAGAGCCTTTTTCATGATTCTCTACCTCCTTTCGACCCATATTATCTAACATTATATCACGGTGATTCGATAATTAAAGGGACAAACCCCATGAGGGTCAAATAATTATCCAGAACTGGTGTTAATAAAATCTTCACCTTATAATGAATTAAGCTATCTTTTTCTGTTTTGAGGGAAATAAAAAATTATGGGAAAAAAATTGATCTTTCCTGCCATTCTGGTCATTATAGTTATGGGTCTCTTTTTCGAAAAAGAAATTGATATCCCTTTTCATACTGGACCATCAACTCCAGCTGGAGTTGATGGAAAGGTGGAAAATACGAATGCCATACCTGAAGATCCAGGCTGGACGGATGTTCTTGACCTCATAAAAAGCGAGACTATAAAGAGAGACGAAAATGGTTCTTTTGCCAGAGATCCTCTTGTTTATATCAGCGCTTTCTGGAAGGAGATAGTAAATGCGCCTTCGGATTCTTCCTTTTTTACAAGGGTCATTAAATTCCTGCTTGCTGTAAAAGATGCATCACGGTAAAGAAAAAGGAGAGGATGAACCTTGAAGTTTGGGATATTTATCGTCAATACTGGTTCTACATCCACAAAGCTGGCCTTCTATAAGGGGAGTTCCTGTTTATACAGGGAGGATGTATTCCATTCTGGAGTAGACATATCTTCATTTCCTGATATTTTTGATCAATATGAATACCGGATGAGAGCTGTCCGGGATTTTCTTACACGAAATCGTATCAACCTTTCTGATATATCTGCCATTGCTGCCAGAGGCGGCCATACCATACCCGTTGAGGGAGGGGTGTACAGAATAACTCCGAAAATGCTGTCCCAGATATCCAGTGGCAATTTCGGGAGACATCCCTGTGATCTCAGTAGTGCCATAGCATTTGAACTTGCAGAAGGTAATAATATTATTCCTCTTGTTGTCGATCCTCCGGTTACAGATGAATTCCATTCCTTAGCCAGGTTGTCAGGTCTTCCTTTCATCAGTAGAAGAAGCCGATTCCATGCACTTAATCTCAAAGCCGTTGCCAGGAAGGTCGCAGATGAACTTGGAAAAGACCTTTTAGAAGTTAACCTTATAGGTGTTCATATGGGAGGGGGTATTTCTGTCTGTGCATGTAGAAAGGGAAAGATGATCGACTGCAACAATGCTCTGGACGGAGACGGGCCCTATTCTCCTGAACGTTCAGGAGGTCTTCCGGTATGGGATCTTGTGGAGCTCTGTTTTTCAGGAAAATTCAGTCCAGAAGGACTGCGCAGGATGCTTGTCGGAGAGGGCGGATTAGTGGCATATCTTGGAAGCAAGGATGTAAAACATATAGAAGAGATGATCATTAAGGGAGACGAGAGAGCAAAAACAATTCTTGAGGGAATGGCTTACCAGGTAGCTAAAGAAGTTGGAGCTATGGCCGCAGTCCTTGAAGGTCAGGTAGATGCTGTTTTTATCACTGGAGGAATAGCCCGGTCGGCTATGGTGAAGGATTGGATCCTGAAGAGAATTTCTTTTATTGCTCCTTTTTTTATCTTCCCCGGTGAATTTGAAATGGACGCTCTGGCTTTTGGAGCTAAAAGGATATTGGAAGGAGAGGAGCAGATAAGGGAACTTTAGATATTCTTCAGAAGTTTCCTTGAAGAATATCCATATAACAGGAGGTGTATAAAATGGATGGTTCAAGTACAAGACACAGACCAGACTGTGCAAATTCTTCAGAAGGAACAATGAAAACATTTGATCAGCAGGATTCGTTGCCTCGTCTTCCAGTTGCGGAACTGAAAGACACCTGCGATAAATTTCTTGATTGGATGAAACCCCTGCTTAATGAAGATGAATGGGAAGAAACAGTTTTTGCTGTTGAAAATTTCACCCGAAAAGATGGTGATGGAGAGAAGTTGCAGCAGGCTCTGTTGAAATGGTCCGGTAGAGAGGATGTGAGCAACTGGCTTGAACCTTTCTGGCATAGTCATTATCTGAATGACAGGTCCCCCATTGTAATAAACAGCAATATCTTTTTTATGCTCATGGATAAAGTTTCTGGGAATTCTATGAATCAGGTGGAAAGAGCAGCAGATATTATCGATGGGGCGCTCAGATTTCAGGAGATCATTGTTGAGGAAAGCCTGCCATGTGATCTTGAGAAAGATTGCCCCCTGTGTATGAGCCAGTTCACACGGATATTTTCCACAGCAAGAGTTCCTGAGATGGAGAAGGATCGATTAAGAACCCCCTGTTGTTGCGAGGATCCCACACCTTCCAAGGCTGATAATATTATCATTATCCGTCAAGGCCATATTTTTACTTTGAAAGTTATGGATGAATATGGATATGTCAAGTCTCAGGGATTGATAATGAGAACTTTGGAAAAGATCCTTTCATCTGAGCTCTGTCCTTTACCTGATGAGGAATGTGTGGGAGCGCTTACTTCCATGAACAGGGATAAATGGGCTGAAGCCAGGGAAAAGATTATTGAATATGACAGTGTAAATTCATCTCTTCTCAGAGAGATCGAAAATGCTCTCTTTGTAGTCTGTCTTGATGATTTTGTGCCATCCTCCAGAAGTGAGGGTTCCAAGGCAATGCTTCACGGTGATGCCAGGAACAGATGGTACGATAAATCCATTGAGTTCATAGTTTGCAGGGATGGGACTTCAGCTATTAATTATGAACATACCTCTATTGACGGTTCTTCAGTAGTTAACCTTACCGGTTTCATATATGACCATAAATCCCTGGAAGACCATTATAACGAAAGATCAAGGGAGACTCTTGATTACAAAGAGTTGAAATTTGTTCTTTCTCCTGAGATTAAAGCCACTATTAATGAAGCTTGTATTGATTTCGATGCCTTTGCAAAGGACACTTCTGTCAGAGTCCTTGATTTTGTGCATTTTGGAAAGGATCGTATCAAAACTTTCAATTTGAGCCCTGATGGTTTTGTTCAGATGGGTTTTCAGCTTGCTTCATATAAACTGAGAGGGCAACCATGCACTACTTATGAGCCGGTGGCGACAAGGCGCTTTCTTCATGGAAGAACTGAGGCAATGCGTCCTGTTACCATGGAGTCAATAGAATTTACACGTAAGATGATGGATCCAGTTTCCTCTGATGAGGAGAAGGCAGATGCTTTACGGGCAGCAGTTCAAAGGCATGTTGCCAGGATGAAGGAATGTAAGGGCGGTAGAGGAGTGGACCGACATCTTTTGGGCCTTAAGAACATGTATTATCTTTTTGGGGAAGGTCTTGGAATACTCCGCTTGCCTTCTATTTTCAAGTCTTCGGGATACAGCAAGTTATGTCACAATACTTTATCTACCAGTACGAGCGGTCATGCCGGGCTTTCCCTATGCGGATTTGGTCCGGTAGTGAATGATGGATTCGGAGTGAGATATCTTACCAAACCGGATCAGTTGAATATCAACCTTTCCAGCCGGGCATGGATGGAAGAAAAACTTGATAAATTTGCTTCATATCTTGAAGAATCATATCTTGAAATGTCAGCTCTTATGGAACGGGTAAAATAAAATCCAGTTTTTTGACAAGCAGGAAAAGTTTGGAGAAAAGTCCCGGGTCCTTTATTTGATAAGACCCGGGATTTCAAGTTTTTTCTCAAGCATCCCCAGGAGTTTTGAAGCTATGGTTACCAGCATTAGATAGATAAATCCTATTACCATAAAGACGAAGGTGAATTTAAAATATCTGGAAGCAACTATCTTGCCTGCACCCGTGAGTTCTATGCAGGTAAGCATATAGGCCAGGGAAGAGTACTTGATAAGGTAAATAATTTCATTGGAAATACCTGGAACAGCCCTTCTCATGGCCTGGGGCAGTATTATGTTCATTATTGCCTGACGCATTGTCATGCCCAGGGCAAGGGCCGCTCTCATCTGGCCGTATTTTACCGACTGGATAGCTCCTCTTATATATTCAGAATTATAGGCTCCATTACAGATAACGAACCCGATAACAGCTGCGCAGAAAGGGCTGAAGGATATGCCTAAAGAAGGCAGTCCGAAATAGATTATGAACAGTAACATAAGGAGGGGACAGCCTTTAAAGATGATCACGTAAACTTTGCAGAGAAAAGAGATATACCTGTTTCCGTATACTCTTCCTGTGGCTATAAGTATCCCTGTAACGAACCCAAAGGGAATGGAGCATATTATCAGCTTCAGTGTAACTACAAGGCCTTCCAGCAGAGGGGGGATGAGGACATCTTTAAGAAAAGGCATATCCATCATTTTTCATCTCCCAGTTTATACAGCTCACTCAGCCTGGAGAGGAACTGTTTCGTCCGTTCAAATCTGGGGTTGTTAACGAGCTTTTGGGGAGGACCGCTCTCAAGGATCCTGCCCTTTTCCATGAATATGATTTCATTAGCCACGGAATATGCGAATCCTATCTCATGGGTCACCACAAGCATGGTCATTCCCCCGAGTGCCAGTTTCTTCATTACCTCAAGAACCTCTCCTGTCAGTTCCGGATCCAGAGCAGAAGTAGGTTCGTCAAAGAGCATTACATCCGGATCCATGGCAAGAGCCCTGGCAATGGACACTCTCTGTGCCTGTCCACCCGAAAGTTCTGCAGGATAAAGCCCGGCCTGTGCTTCCATTCCAACCTGTTTTAGCTCCTCCAGGGCTTTTTCGGTGGCCTCTTTTTTCTTCATACCTCTAACTTTGATGAGAGATATCTCTACGTTCTTCAAGGCGGTCAGGTGATCGAAGAGATTGAAGTTCTGGAAGACCATCCCCATCTTCTGTCGGTAAATGTTGATGTTTTTCCCGGAATGGGTAACTTCTTCTCCATGGAGCCATACCCGTCCACTGTCGGGAAGGGTAAGCTGGTTGATACAGCGGAGGAGTGTGCTTTTACCGGTTCCGCTTGGGCCGATAAAAACCTTGGTTTCGCCCTTCTTGACTTCGAAGGAAACCCCTTTCAGAACTTCAGTATTTCCATAGGATTTATGTATATCTTCAACTTTAAGGATCAAATTGTCTTCTGTTTTCATGGGGTCATCTTTCTCCGTTTCCGAATCCTGGTATACGTACTTTCCGCTCCAGGAGGTGAATTATCTTCATTCCTCCATAATTCAGGAGTATGAATATCACAGCACAGGTCAGGTATAGAGGCATAGGTTTATAGGTTCTTGAAACCACGAGGTTGCCCCTGGTCAGTATTTCCATTACACCTATAGCGTAGGTTACTGCAGAATCTGTAAGAAGAATGGGATATTCGTTAGACCAGCCAGGGAGGGCTATCCTCAATGCCTGGGGAAGGACTATGTTCAATATGGCTTTGCATTTACTCATTCCCAGGGATCGGGCAGCAAGCATCTGTCCTTCACCCAGAGACTGTATGGCTCCTCTGAAAACCTGGGACTGGTAGGCCGAACTGCGAAGTCCAAGGGCTATCACCGCGATCACAAAGGCTGAAACATCCAAACCCAGAAGGGGAAAAAGGCCAAAATAAAAAAGAAACAGAAGGACCAGGTTAGGCAGTCCCCTGAAGAACCAGACATAAAGTGATATAGACCCCGATATCCACTTGTTTCCGTATATCTGTCCCACCGCGAGGGAGAGACCTATCACCAGACCCAGAAATAGAGCCTCAAGTACCATGCTCATGGTTACTGCCAATCCCTGTAGAATAAAAGGGAGAGCCTTTACCACCACTGTAATGTTTTCAGACATAAAATTCCACCTTGTCAAGCAAAAGCAGGGGATAGGTTGGAACTTCCTTCCCCTGCCATAATTTTAATAGTAGGTTCTTATTTATGATTGTTCAAGTTGTTACATGTCGTATTTTTCTTTCAGCTCCAGCCATTTGGGGGATTTCATGAGCATTGAAAGCCCATCGTTGATCATCTTCTGAAGTTTTGTATCTTCTTTTCTCATTGCAACAGCGTAGTCCTCTCCAGTGCTTATGGTGCCGATGATCTTCATGTCTTTTCCTTCTATAGCCTTTTCGACCATGATATCATCGAACATAACCGATTCTACCCTTCCATTTTCAAGATCCTTGATGGAAAGAGGGAAATTGTCGTAAAGTTTCAGATCATCCTTTGAGAGATATCCGCCCTTTACAAGATTATCTTCAAGCCACATGGCTGCAGTGGTTCCCCTCTGGGTACCCACCTTGTTTTTCCCGGCAAGGGCCGTGATCATATTAAGGTCTGAATCTCTTCTTACGCATATAGCCTGGTTGACTACCCAGTAAATTCCTGAGAAAGCTACTACTTTTCTTCTTTCTTCGGAGGCTGTCATTCCTGAATAGATAAGATCGATCTTTTTTGCCAGGAGAGCAGGAATAATCCCATCCCAGGCTACAGGCTTAACTTCAACTTCAAAACCCATTTTTTCAGCTATCCACTGAACAGATTCCACGTCAAAACCGGTGGGTTTTCCATCTTCACC
Organism: Acetomicrobium hydrogeniformans; assembly: GCA_016841745.1. Taxonomy (GTDB): domain Bacteria; phylum Synergistota; class Synergistia; order Synergistales; family JAFGMB01; genus JAENYO01. The sequence continues at coordinate 540,152 of JAENYO010000001.1, read as the reverse complement.
GATGAAGGAGTAGGGAGGATAGTCACCATCAATACCGACGACATACTTTTCCGCTGCAATAGCTGAACCCGCAAAGACAAGACCTGCCATAACCAAAGAACAGAGCGCTAGAAACAATACCTTTTTGCTTTTCATGATAACCTCCTGTTGTTGTATTGGTATTTCTACTGGAAAAGTAAGGAGCCCCGAGAGACTCCTTTTAACACCTGGATCAGGATATAACGGGAAGCAGAGGTCCATTTATCATGCTAAACTGATAGAATAGAACCGAGGCAAGATTATATCGAGAAAACAGGACGGTGTCAACAGCAGAACATAATAGTCAGATTTCTTTTTTCGGAACCAGTATTTTCTGTCTTGATTCTGAAATACAATTAAAGGACAATAATTCTTATGATGAAAAAATACCTTATCCCGATCCTGATTATATTAAGCATTATTCTGATATGCTCAGGGAGTATCCTTGAAGCTTATGCACCAGTAAATCTGGAAAGGATCAATACCATTCCCGATCTTTTACAGACCCATTGGAAGGGGCACTTTGATTTGGGAGGTTTTTTTCATTGCGGACCGGTTGCTGCTTCCAATTCTTTTGCCTGGTTCTATCTGATCGGCTACAGGGATATTTTGCCTGGAGTTGCTGATGTTAATTGCGAACAGATAGAGCTGGCTAAAAAACTCGGGTCTTCCCTATATATGAACACAGAGTTCCGCAGGGGCGGGACGACTGCTGAAGATCTAGTAAGGGGAATTGAAAAGTACATTTCAGAATGTGGTTACAGGAACTCTACTGTAACTTATACAGGATGGGATCCTTTCCACACCGAATATCCAGATCCTGTCCGTATTCCTGATATGACATTTATCAAGAATGGTTTTGAAAACGCTGGTTCGGTTCTTCTGAATATAGGCTGGTATGTTTATGATCCAAAGGCAGAAACTTATACCCGCAAAAGTGGTCATTGGGTTACCCTGGCTGGATATGGCATGGATGTATCTGGTCATGTCTGTCCGGACATCCTGGTAATTCACGACCCTGCGCCATGGGCTGGAAAAGACTTTCAGAATCATTATGTTAGATTTGAAACAATTGATAAAGGTGTACTTAAAGGGGCTTTTAAGGGACTTCCCGTCGATGGAGGAGGATTTCTCATTGCCCGTCAAGGTCTTCCAAAACCTAAAGAAAGAGTTACTGGTATTATAGAGGGAACAGTTGCCATAAAGATGGAAATTCAGTTCCCTTTTTTGAAAAAAAGGATAAACTAGTTGACCAAGGATATATAATAGTCGAGCTGATAGAACTTTTTCGAGGTGTGTAATGGATAGATTTCGTGTTCTGGTTTTTCTTATTGCCATAATAGCCCTTGTTGCTGCAGGAGTTGTCCTTAAGGCTGCTAAAGGGGTAATTCTCCCCCTGATCTTTGCCTGGCTTCTTTCCTACCTTTTTACCCCTATTGTACGTTTCATGGAGAAAAAAAAGGTACCCACCTTTCTCACTATCATCGTTATACTGGCCCTTTTTCTCGGATTCTGTACTTTAGGTGTTTTCTTTATGAACACAAGGATCCTTGCTTTTGCTTCTGCCTATCCCCGTTATTACGACAGTCTCATCTCTCTGGCCCAGTCCCTGACTGCAAATCTTGATATACCGGCAGAATTCTGGAGCGGTATAAACTGGGGACAGAGAATAGGGGCGTACCTTCTGAGCCTTTCCGGTTCACTGGTTTCCCTTCTTTCCAACCTTGTTCTGGTGATCATATTTATGGTTTTTATCCTTTCCGGTGCTCCCTATTATAAATATAAAGTACGAAAGGCCTTTTCAGAAACCAATACCAACATGGTTATTAACATAATCGAAACCATATCAACTGATATAAGTCGCTATCTGACACTCCAGTTCTTCATAAGTACCGTTACCGGTTTTCTTTTCTGGGTTGTTCTTGAGATTGCGGGAGTGGACTTCGCAATAACCTGGGGAGTATTTACCTTTTTTCTGAACTTTATTCCGACCATTGGTTCGATTATTGCCACCATACCCCCTATACTTCTGGCAATTGTACAGTTCTATCCCAGTCCCGTTCCTGCTGTTGTCATAACTATCCTGCTTGTTGCTATTCAGCAGGTCATGGGAAATATGGTATCTCCAAAGATCATGGGAGATGAACTGAATCTCAGTCCGGTAGTTATACTTGTTTCTCTCCTTTTCTGGGGATGGCTGTGGGGAATAGTTGGAGCGCTTCTTTCCGTTCCAATGCTTTCTGTAATAAAGATAGTTTGCGAAAATATACCTCCTCTTCACCCCATAAGTGTGATGATGGGTTCAGGAAAGATATATCGCAGAGAATTTAAGAACAAGTAGCTCTTTCAGTCAAGAAGCCCAAGATATCGGGCTTCTTCTTTTTCTACAAAAATTTCAAGGTCATCATCCAGAAAATGAACTACAAGAACTGAATTTCCTGACCAGTCATTTATTTCTCTTTCCATATAACGTTTGCCGGAAGGACATTCTTTTATCAACCATCCTGCCTGTCTTGCATAACTTTCACTTACCCTGTTACCGAGTACCGGGGAAAATCTTCTGAAGGAGAATCCAGTAAGTTTAAGCATGGAGTAGGAAGCCCTGCTGTACAGCAGGCCTGCTTTCCCATACTCATTGACTGAAAAAGAGTTATAGCTCCCTTCATCAGAAGGTTCCTTTATCTCGTTGATGACCTCGTCCCTTGTCATTCCGAAAAAAACCCTGGGAAGGTCTTCCCATTTATTCTGGAACAGAAGATAGGATCGGAATTCTTTTGTGGGGAAATCTGTTTTTTTCTTAAAAAAGGCAAATGCACATACAGCCTCGGCCGAGAGTGTAATCAGAGTAGTTATTAACAACCATGAAAGGATTTTCTTCATCTTGAATTCCTCCCAAATTAGTTGTGCTGTTTTGCATACCGGTTTCATATTAAAGTAGGTCAAGGGCAGATTCCTGTGAATAAAACTATTATACTCCGGATCTGCAGGTAAACTCCAGAATCTACCTTTTACCCCGGATCGTAACGTCAGAGCAATATCCTTCATATCTGCATTTGGCATCATGCAATTGTATAATACATAGATCACTTCCTGGCAATTACACTGTTGTCTTAAGTAATACTTACAGTTTACTTGGCCGCTATTTGTATGTTTCGGTGGACTTTGGAGAATCGATAATACTCAAGGGTGGATGTTATGATTAGCATGATTAAATAGAACCAGCCAGGTTAGTTTCATTTTTTCACTGCTAAAGCCGGGTATCCGGGAGCAGGTCTTATCCAGATATTCTTCCGGTTTAAGTGTCTCTTTCGCTGGAGAATAGAATAATGTGTCTGGGCAGAATCCAGTTTAAAATGAATCTGAATATCCGAAGGGAGGAATTTGAGTGATCGATGTGAGAGAAAGAGCAAAAGCCCTTAACGCCGAACTTGTTAATTGGAGACGGCATATCCACAAAAACCCCGAAATAGGGTTTGATACTCCTCAAACGGAGGCTTTCATTACAGAACGTCTTCTGGAAATGGGCATCGACGAGATCTGTAACGGGGTGGCAGGTCATGGCTTGACAGCAATTATCAGAGGTGGACAACCAGGAAAAGTCCTGGGAATGAGAGCTGATATAGACGCTCTTGACATGAAGGAAGATACCGGTCTTCCCTTTGCCTCCACAAATGGTTACATGCATGCATGCGGTCATGATGCACATGCAGCCATGCTTTTAGGTGCAGCCAGGATCCTTTCAGAGTCCAAAAACGATCTTCGGGGAACTGTTAAGCTTATTTTCCAGCCTTTCGAAGAAGGCGGTAAAGGTGCTCTTGCCATGATCGATGAAGGAGTTCTTGAAAATCCTTCTGTCGATGCTATCATCGGGCTTCACACGGGAACTCTCTGGAAGGGCTTGGGATCCGGTCAGGTAGGTTACCGTTTTGGAAGCTTAATGGCTGGTGCTGACTGGTTCGAGGTCACATTCAAGGGTAAGGGTGCTCATGGCGCAACTCCTCATCTCTCCGTGGATCCCATTGCCATGGCCTGCCAGGCAGTTTCGGCCATTCAGATGATCGTCAGCCGTGAAATAAATCCACTTGATTCCGCCGTTGTCACCGTGGCCCAGATTTCAGGAGGAACGGCGCGCAACATTATCTCTCCATCCTGTACTATCAGTGGAACCACTCGTTTCCTGGATCCAGAAACTCGGAAAATGCTTCAGGAAAGGATAAAGGCGATTTGCGAAAACGTAGCCCAGTCCATGCGTGGCCACGCTGATGTGCAATTTTCTTATGGACCGTCTCCTGTCATCAATGACATGGAGATGACCAAAAAACTTCGCCATGCCGCAGTTGATATTCTGGGCGATGAATCTGTGGTAGAAGTGCCTGAGCCGACAATGGGCGGCGAGGACATGGCTTTCTTCATGGAAAAGGTACCCGGGACATTCTTCTTTCATCCCTCAGGTTTTGGGGAGGACAAAGACTACCCCCATCACCACCCGAAGTTCGACGTAAATGAAGATGTTCTATGGATTGGGTCTTCCGTTATGGCTAATTTTGCCCTTACCTGGCAGGACAACTGATAAAGAGTTGCTATTGTTCATTAAGAGACCAGCTAAACACCAATAATTTGCAGGAAGGAGTTTTGTCATGGCGTTGCACGTTGAAACACCTCTGATCCAATCGATACCTCTAGGTAAGGTTTCTGGAAGAAAGGTTTTCCTCAAAATGGATGCCCTGCAGCCGGCAGGCTCATTCAAGCTGAGAGGAATCGGCCTGCTCTGTGAAGAAAGGGCACGGGAGGGGGCAAAGCGCTTTATCGCCCCTTCCGGAGGAAATGCCGGTTACGCTGCCGCCTGGGCTGCAAGAGAACTTGGTCTTTATGCACTTGTTGTTGTTCCTGAAACTACTTCCGAGGAGGCAAAAAATGCCATCAGGGACCTGGGTGGAGAAGTTCAGGTGCATGGTTCGAACTGGAATGATTCCAATGAACTGGCCCTCTCCATGGTGGCAGAAGATCCACAATCTGCCTACATCCATCCTTTTGAAGATCCTGTCATGTGGGACGGACATGGAACGATCATCGACGAAGCCTTTCGACAGGGTCCCAGGCCCGACGCCATTGTGCTTTCGGTAGGTGGAGGCGGCCTCCTTAGTGGAGTAGTAGCGGGAATGGATCGAAATGGATGGAAGGATATTCCGGTGATAGCTTGTGAAACAGAGGGTGCCGACTGTTTCGCAAAAGCTCTTGCCGCCGGTCAGGTCGTTGAACTGAAGGGCATAACTTCAGTGGCAACATCACTGGGAGCTAAGGCAGTTTCGAAGCATGCCCTCGAATTGACTGAAAACCATAACATCCGTTCCTTTGTCGGTTCCGACCGATCAGCTGTCTCAGCATGCCGTAAATTCCTCGATGATCACCGTGTACTTGTCGAACCAGCCTGCGGGGTTTCCCTTGCGGCAGTGTACGAAAACAGTCCTTTGCTGGAAGATGCGGAAAAGATTCTGGTAATAGTTTGTGGAGGTATCGGTATCAGCTCAGCAAAGCTTTCCAGCCTTGAAAAGGCCGTCGGTTAAGAAGCCTCTTAAAATATCTCTTTTTTCTTTCACCATGATTCATGAAATAGAGTTATTTTTGCACGCACAGTACTTTCATATAGGTTGAAAACGATGGACATCAATGTTTGAGTAAATTATCAAACGTGATGTCCATCGTTCTATTAAGTCAACTGTATTTTTTCTCGCATTTTATCCGGGGTAAGCCCCTTAAGGTCAACCTCCTGATAATTCCATTCAAAGTTATCCCTTAGATGATCCTGCATGGTTTTTCCTTTCGCAGAGGGAGTTTAAAGAGTATTAAATTCGGTAGATGCTTATTTGAAATAGCGAGAACCTTGTGTTTATCGAGAGGATTGTATATGTATGCATAATACATTTGCCTATGTCCTTGACAAAGAGTGGGGGTTAAGTAGTATGGTATATTTAGACAATTAACCAATCGATTGATGAGGGATTCCGATGAAGGAAGATTTAAGACTAAGTTTTATAGATGCAGCAACCAGATTATTTGCTGAAGAAGGATTTGAAAAGGTGACCATAAGGAAAATCGCCTCTCTAGCTGGAGGCAATAGTGCCATGATATCCTACTATTTCGGAAATAAATCCGGTCTTTATCTCGAAGTATTAAGATTTCTCTTTTCAGAATATGATAACAAACTGAAAACCATTATTCTGGAAGATAAGGGTTCTCTCAGTGAGTTAAAAAGTTTTCTTAAGGCTATTCATAGTCTTTACCAGGAATGCCCCTATTTTACTTCGATAATTTCTCATGAAAGCGCAAACCCGTCAGATGAATTTAAAAAAGCCCTTGTTGAACATGAAAACAGACATGGAGGAGATTACCTCTGCAATCTTTTAAGCTCAGGTATAGAAGCGGGGGAAATCCGTTCAGATATTGATCCCAAATATATGGCTCGAATTGTAAGTCTTCTTGCAAACTACTTCAAAATAGCAATGGAACTCCTCGCTATAATGTGTCCACAATGTGATATCAGTACCGAAATCTATTTTGAGCATGTATCAAAAATAATATTTACAGGTCTTGCCAAAGAAACAACAGATATGACCTCTTGAATAGAGGCTATATTTTTTTGGCTAAAACTAACCAACCGATTGATTAGTTTTATGTAAAATTCAGTCATATACATCTTAGCAGGGAGGAAAGAAGATGAAGGAAAGTTTATTTGAGGTTTTAAAAGCGGAGGGACTGACCCATCTGGAGATACATTATGACTGGAAGAAGGACAAGGTCCTTCTTTATTCAGCGAAGGAATGGGAGAGGGACATCAGGTGGAGTGATTATAACAAGAAATTCACCCAATGGTCATTGCTTACAGAAGATGCCCTTTACTATAACGATAAACAGACTCGGGAACTATTTGAGAAAAATGGTCTTACGGGACATCTCGGCAAAGTCATAGAGCTTATGAGAAAGGGCAGGCATATACTTCTTGATTGTTATTACTGGGAAAAGGAGGATGTGCGATTTATCAACAATATCCATAGTGACAGAAAGGGTCTCAACAACCGTAGGTCTTCCCTGGTTATGGGAGGAATAAGGCGTCACGAACCGGATGAGGATGAGATGGATGTTCTTGTAGATGGGATGAACCTTGGAAGGGGAATGACCTTCAAGAACGTGGCAGCCCAGCTTCCCATGGGAGGATGCAAGATCACTGTGCAGATGAAACCCATTGATCTTGAAGATCTTGATCAGGTTGGATTCCTTGCCTATGCCAATGACAGGACAAGAAATACTACCGGTCCGGACATGAGATTCCCCACGGAACTCGCCGATGTAGCAAATGAGAATTTCTCGCTGAACTTTGGAGGCGCTCCTCACGGTCCGTTGGGTGAAAGCGGAAAACCAACAGCCCATGGGACCTACATGGCAGTGAAGCAGGGAGCGAAATTTCTGTGGGGTTCTGAATCCCTCAAGAGTAAGAAGATTGCTGTCCAGGGACTTGGAGCGGTGGGTTTCTATCTTGCGGAGGATTATCTCAAGGAAGGAGCGGATCTGATCGTTTGTGACATGGACGAGAATGCCATCAGGGTTCTGAAGGAAGCCCATCCTGAATCTTCAATAGAATCAGTAGACCCGAATGAGATTTATTTTGTGGAGGCGGATATTTTCTCTCCCTGTGCCATAGGAGGGATCATAACGAAGGAACGGATAACGCAGATGAAGTTCAAGCTGATCATGGGTCCGGCAAACAACCAGTTGAGGGCTTCCAGCCAGGAAGAGGAATACGAGCTTGCCAGGGAGCTTGACAAGGCAGGGATCCTGTTTCAGGTAGCCTGGTGGCACAACGTCGGAGGAGTTATGTCGGGTTACGAGGAGTACAGCAAGAGAGAAAAAGCATCCATGGAAGAACTCCTCTCAAGAATTAAAATGATTTGTACAGAAGGAACGAAAAGAAATTTACACGGAGCAAAAGAACGTGGAATTACTCCTACAGAAATGGCATATAAAACGGTTGAGGACGAAATCTACTGTTAGGAATCAATTTATGGGTTACAGATCAACAGCTGCATTTATTTTTCAATAACAGGGAGGAAAGAAGATGAAGGAAAGTTTATTTGAGGTTTTAAAAGCGGAGGGACTGACCCATCTGGAGATACATTATGACTGGAAGAAGGACAAGGTCCTTCTTTATTCAGCGAAGGAATGGGAGAGGGACATCAGGTGGAGTGATTATAACAAGAAATTCACCCAATGGTCATTGCTTACAGAAGATGCCCTTTACTATAACGATAAACAGACTCGGGAACTATTTGAGAAAAATGGTCTTACGGGACATCTCGGCAAAGTCATAGAGCTTATGAGAAAGGGCAGGCATATACTTCTTGATTGTTATTACTGGGAAAAGGAGGATGTGCGATTTATCAACAATATCCATAGTGACAGAAAGGGTCTCAACAACCGTAGGTCTTCCCTGGTTATGGGAGGAATAAGGCGTCACGAACCGGATGAGGATGAGATGGATGTTCTTGTAGATGGGATGAACCTTGGAAGGGGAATGACCTTCAAGAACGTGGCAGCCCAGCTTCCCATGGGAGGATGCAAGATCACTGTGCAGATGAAACCCATTGATCTTGAAGATCTTGATCAGGTTGGATTCCTTGCCTATGCCAATGACAGGACAAGAAATACTACCGGTCCGGACATGAGATTCCCCACGGAACTCGCCGATGTAGCAAATGAGAATTTCTCGCTGAACTTTGGAGGCGCTCCTCACGGTCCGTTGGGTGAAAGCGGAAAACCAACAGCCCATGGGACCTACATGGCAGTGAAGCAGGGAGCGAAATTTCTGTGGGGTTCTGAATCCCTCAAGAGTAAGAAGATTGCTGTCCAGGGACTTGGAGCGGTGGGTTTCTATCTTGCGGAGGATTATCTCAAGGAAGGAGCGGATCTGATCGTTTGTGACATGGACGAGAATGCCATCAGGGTTCTGAAGGAAGCCCATCCTGAATCTTCAATAGAATCAGTAGACCCGAATGAGATTTATTTTGTGGAGGCGGATATTTTCTCTCCCTGTGCCATAGGAGGGATCATAACGAAGGAACGGATAACGCAGATGAAGTTCAAGCTGATCATGGGTCCGGCAAACAACCAGTTGAGGGCTTCCAGCCAGGAAGAGGAATACGAGCTTGCCAGGGAGCTTGACAAGGCAGGGATCCTGTTTCAGGTAGCCTGGTGGCACAATATCGCAGGAGTAATGGCTGGTTATGAAGAATATGTTTATCAGGAAGAGGCAAAAAGCGAAGTCCTGATGGAGAAGGTCGGAAAGCTATGTACAGCTCAGACTTGGGAAAATCTGAACAAAGCAAAGGAAAAGGGCGTAACACCTACAGAAATGGCTTATATGAGCGTAGAGAAAGAAATATACGGATAATAATGAAATGTGCCCTGTAATGTTCAGGGCACATCCTTTTTAACACACTACTTAAGAAGAGGTGATCGTAATGGCCGCAACCAGAGAAAAGTTTGGATCAAATGTGGGATTTATTTTGTCATCAATCGGATTTGCAGTAGGAGTGGGAAATCTGTGGAGGTTTCCCTATCTGGTGGGGCAATATGGAGGAGGCGTATTCCTCGCCTTTTACCTGTTGATGGTTTTCGTTATAGGAATTCCTCTTTTTACTCTTGAAATCGCTTTGGGTAGTGCCTCCCAGAAAAACCCGGTAGGAGCTTATAAAACTCTCAAGCCAGGAACTCCATGGTGTGTGAACGGTTATTTTAACGTATTCGCCATGCAGCTTTTGCTTGGTTACACAATGCCTGTAGCAGGTTGGATCGTAGCATATATTTTTAAGACAGGGACAGGAGTATTCAAAGGAATGCCTCCAGAGAAGGTTGGAGAATATTTTGGTACTTTCATGTCCAATTCTCCTGAAGTGATTGGCTGGATGTCCATTATTGTCATTGCGGTAGTATTTATTATTAGTCAGGGACTGAACAAGGGGCTTGAAAAGGCCAACAAGATCTTTATGCCTGCTCTCTTCATAATGTTGTTCATCCTCATATTAAGAGGTATGACACTTCCAGGAGCATCAAGGGGGCTTGTGTACTATCTTAAACCGGATATGAGCAAGTTTACCCTGGAGGCAGTCTATGCAGGAATAGGCCAGGCTTTCTTCTCTATCGGAGTGGGTATGGCTGCAGGTGTGGTCTTCGGAAGTTATCTCAAAAAGGAAGACAAGAACCTTGTCAAGCAGGGAATCATCATTGGACTTTCAGATACTGGTGCAGCATTCCTTGCAGGACTTATGATCTTCCCCGCCGTATTTGCATTTAATCTCGAACCTGCAGGAGGTCCGGGTCTGACTTTTGTTACTATGCCTAATGTTTTCAATCAGATGCCCATGGGAACCCTCTTTGGAGTAATCTTCTATTTCCTTTTCCTTCTTGCAGCTTTGAGTTCATGGCTCGGAGGAGCAGAGGCGGTTGCCGCTTTTTACATGGAGGAACTTGGGCTTACCAGAAAGAAGGCAGTGCTTTTAGTGGGAGTAATAATGTTTGGCATAGGCATAGCGGCAGCATATTCCATGAAATTTTTCGGAATAGCAGATCAGATCCTGACCAATCTGCTTATACTCGGAGGATTGATAATCTCAATCTTTGTTGGTTGGGTATGGGGTGTGGATAAATTTGCAGAAGAAGCCCATATAACAAACGAAGGGACAATTAAACTCTGGAGTATTATGCTGAAATATGTCATTCCCACAATAATAATCCTGTTAGCGCTCAATACTCATGGAATTATCTAGATATATCCAACAAGTATTGAAAGGTAAAGTGTAAAAGTATAGAACTATGGGGGGGAGGTAGGAGACCAATTACCTACCCTCCCTTTTTAGAAGAATTTCAACGGAGGTGGAGTACCAGTTTAGTAACCGAGCGGTACTACTTGGTAATGAGGCGATCGCCCGCGGGATAGTGGAGGCGGGCTGTCTTGTAGCGACGGCCTATCCGGGGATGAAGACGGCAGTTGAATGGGGAGCCAACGAGAAAGTAGCCTTCGAGATGGCAACATCTGCGCCTTTTACCGGTATCAAGACCTGTTGACTAAGTCAAGTTGATAGAAAAAAGCTCTGACCCAAAGAATCAGAACTTTATACTTACGGTGTATTCAAACATCCATTTCCGCTTTGTAATGGCGGAGGGCAGAGGAATGGCTTATTCTGCACCTCAAATTTTGTAAACCATTGGTATCACTAGCTTTTAAAAATCAGCTTGTACTGGTTTGTACCCCCAGATTGTACCCTAACGATGGACTTATGTCGAGTTGAAGGTGTTGGTTAGTTCTATTTGGAATAAAACTTCTTCAGTCGAGTGTTGCCGGTAAACAATAAGTTTAACCACAAAATGGTGGGGTGGGGAAGAGGTGTCCCTTCCCCTTACGCGCTAACTCCCGATAAAGGCTTTTCTATTAAGGCGTTGTTGGCCTGTTTCTTGGCTTGATAACATGTCTATCAGACAGCCCCAGCAGCGCGGTTATGCCCACCAAGAACAAGAAAAATATTCCTTTCATCATGATCTTAACCTCCAATTTTAGAGATGTTACAAGTTCTAAAGAGGTAATCAATGCCACTAAAGGAAGCCAACTTGCTTTAATGAAAACGCCCAGTTGTGAGCCATTTTTTTATATCCCTAAACTACAATATTTCCTACCAGTTATTGGTACGATAAATTCCTATCAACACTTTTCTCCCAGGAGATATTTCGGGGTTATCTTCAGGACAGACTTCACCATTTATTATGCCATTATTGGAAAGTTTTGCTTGAGTCACTTTAACATTGCCATTTATTATTCCAAAGACCTGACATTCACTATTCTCTTGCAAATGGACTTTTCCGTTAATCGTTCCCATAACAGAAAGTTTGGAGTTGGGATGTACAATTACATCTCCAACAACCATTCCATAAATTTCAAAGTGGACATTTTCATTCACAGTTACATTACCCAATATCATTCCACTTAGCCTATGGTTTTCTGAAAGAACAACATCTGTTTCAATCAAGCCATCAAGAAGTTTCAACTATATCCCCCCCTATGATTTATGAAACTCAATATTATTTTAACACCTGATACACTAGAAACCGATGTACTACAAAATACTTTTATCACATTCGACAAAAGTGCCTAGGCTGGGATGAAGGGCATATGGAAGTAATATGCTTGATCTTGAACAAACAGATATGAAGGAGATTTACCAACAGATGAAGTTAATACTTACAGCCCCTTTGTGCCACTTGAAGAGCCTTCCAGGAATTTAGGGATATAAAAAATGTCCCAAGGCAGGATTGCCAAGGGACACACTTTTCAATGGCGGAGAAGGAGGGAGAGATACTTGTACAGCCCTATCTTCCACCAAACCTTGATATCACCTAAGTCTTACTTCGGCTTTGTACTACCAATTTGTACAAGTAATTTGTACTAGGGGATTGTATCAGTAATATAAATACATGGCAAGCTAGAAGAATCTTCTTGGATACAAATTCAATGCTCTATGTAGAAACTAACTCTGGTAACATCCTCCCCTGATACTAGGAGATAAAGATTCACGGCCTAAGTAAAAACAATTATTAGAGTTTTGCGTCCTTATCAATGCCATTTTTAGTCACAAAATACGAATGATGGACATTGTAGAGTGCAGTAGACTGCTGCTTCATTTGAGAAAGAAACTCTTGAAATTCAGGGATATATTCTCTATAGCAATCTACAAGACCCTTATGAGTGTTTCCGTCGGGCTTCTGCTTTTCCTTCATAGACTTGCTTCCAAAATTCTCAAGCACTCTGCAAATATCATTTAGAAGAATAACCATGCGACGATATTCATCACCTATGTATTTGGGTAATAACCATTCCCATGTATCAATGAAAGATGTGCATATATCATTCTGTTGCAATAGTTTCTCATGGAGATATTTAGCCCTTACTCTTGCCATATCAGATTCCTCATTATCGGTAGCATTAATAAGCTCATGCAACTTCTTTTGAACGTTATAGATTGGTTCTTCAAATTTCCCAAGTCCTTCTTTACAAGTCTCTAGACAACTAGAGTAAAAGGCAACCTCTATAGGAAGTCTTTTAGATTGTTCCAATATCGTTGTCTGACGTGCGTTAAAGTAACATTGCATTCCGACTACTAAAACCATTGCGACAGTTGCAATAGCCATTACAACTGTTGAGGATATCTCAGGATTATCACTTACATATTTCACCATCTGTTGCAACCAAAGACTTCCCCCAATATCAATCGAATCTAACATAGGTTAACCTTTCTTGATAATATTGTAAGCCAATAAGATTATGCTCCCTCACATATAGTTCAATGATGTTAAGGCATAAAACAAAGGCTATTAAGTGTATAGACTTTAGGAATCATCTTAACCCCTTAAACAGAAATCGTGAGAAGCCCAAAGGGTCTCCACATGGTCAATAAATATAGCAAAGTTTCTAGAGACTTCCTTTTCACGACCAAACTGTCGCATAGAATAGAAAGCATTCCGAAGCCGGTCTGGAAAACAACGTGGCAGGGTAAAATCAATAGTATCATTCATCAGGTGGGTTAACATAATCTCTTCACCAATCAAGTAAACAACCCCAAAGTCCATAAACGCTGACATGAGAGTTGAATTTGATAAAAGAGATAATCCAACGTTGAGGGGATATTCCTTCAAGGGTAAGTTTTTTCCACATTGAATTGCCTTCTGAAGAGGTAGAGATATAACCTGAAAGAAATCAGCATCAAGTTCCTGCTTATCTTCCAAAGTGTTTGCATAATACTCAGCACGAGACTGAAAGAACTTGTCTTTATTTTCGCAGTATTCAACGTGAGGGAGCCGAGTGGATAATTCAGAAATGATATGTTGCCTTAAATCGGAGGATTCTTGCGTGGCTACTAATGCTTTAAGACATTCATACACTTGATACATGAAGATTTCGTTCATCATAACATATAATGAACTCGGATTAAGCCCAAGGGAACTTCCTTGAGTCTGCTCAAATTTAAGATGCTCAAAGATTTCTTTGGCCATAACAACAGAACAGAGTCTTATAAAACCTCCAAGAAATCGTACTGCATCCTCAGGTTTATACGAATGGGCTTCTAGTGCTTTAGATTTCCCAGCAAAAAATTTCTTCAGGATAGACACATCAATCCCCTCCAAGCATTTAAGCTAATATCAGGACAAGAACAATTCACCAACTTCTAATCTAGCACATCCTCAAGAATTAGTCATATCTCATAGGATATGCAAAAGCTGAATGCACCACAATGCAGTTTTGTTGCATTCGACATATTGATATAAAGTCAGTCATACCAACAGTTTACCCTGCTTTTTCTGTAAGTGGGGTATTTTTATTATTCTTGCAATGCATCATAACATGTGATATAAGGCTATTATGATGTTTTCATAATTCAGGCTTATTCATGTTCCATGTTGTAGTGAAACATTCAATTTAAAACAGTAATAACTCGTATTCTTGCTGTTCAAAAAGAAATATACACATACTTGGAGGTGTTCTTTTCAATGGAATTCGTTCAGCCCATACGTGACAGGAAGAAGATAGACCAGATTAAGAAACTTCTGAAGGCTCAGAACCAAAGGGACTATGTGCTGTTTGTCCTAGGTATCAACTCTGGTTTGCGTGTATCTGACCTGTTAAGCCTTAATGTGAGTGATGTAAGGGATGTACAGGGACACATCAAGGACAGGATAACACTTAGAGAGAAGAAGACAGGTAAGGTTAAAGATTTTCCCATTGGTAAGACCTCACAGAAGGCACTTCAGGAATACTTCAGCTTACGTACACTAGAGGATGCACAGCCTCTTTTTCCTTCACGTAAGGGTAATGCCTCTCTAGGTAGGTCACAGGCATACAGGATAATTAACAGTGTGGCCAGGGTGGCAGGTATTAAAGACCAGATAGGTACACACACGTTAAGAAAGACCTTTGGATACCATGCCTATAAGATGGGAATGGACTTGTCAGTGATACAGAAGCTACTTAACCACTCTTCACCATCGGTTACACTAACTTACATTGGAATAACACAGGATGACTTGGATGATATATATCTGAACCTGAACCTGTAAGTCTGTGTCATTGCTTTTACGGTGTAACAGTACATGATAAATAAAGGAAGAAAACGGCCCTCATGGGGGAAATAGTATATGAATCAACTGTTGATATACCCTCTGAGATTTCTTTAGCAAAGCCTTTTCCACTTTCACCCTTTATTATACGAAAGAAAAAAACTGGTTTCACCTGGAACATGGTTTACCCAGGGAAGACCAGCCAGGGGGGACAGAACAACCTATACCGATGCCACATCTTTCATCTTTACCCTACTTCCCTGTAAGTGCCTATATCACCCTAGACAGCCTAAACACAGTTTATGACTAGGCTTAAACTAAACTGTCTACAGTGTCCTATAGATGGGTTATTTAGGTTGTTTGTATAGGTTGGTTACTTTAAGAAGGAACCTATAGCATCATTAGGTTGAACATGAGGTCTCATCTTTAAGTTCTCTTATAGTTCTATCCTCATGTATCCTAATGTTACTTATAG
>JAENYO010000001.1:0-524406 GCA_016841745.1 Acetomicrobium hydrogeniformans | reverse complement strand
TCATCTTTAAGTTCTCTTATAGTTCTATCCTCATGTATCCTAATGTTACTTATAGTTCCTCTTTATTAATTACCTTCTTTGTTATCTATATAGGTTATTTACTTTACTTTCCCCTTTACTTTCTTATAGTTTAACTTATAGTTATCTATAGGGGAATCTTCTCTTTACATCCCCCCTAACATGGTACATAAACCTCTAATACTTTAGTGTATGTGTTATGACTACTGTTTATAAGGGTCTATAAATAGTACGAATATTTGCATATGTAGGGTATTTAATGATAACTTAAGGCAAATTAAGGGGGGTCAAAGGCTAACATTAGGCCCCTTTTGTTGCCTAATGTTTGGATTAGGGTTAACTATTCATCTAACTCTAGAGCATCCAAGGCATCGAGGAACTTGGTCATTTGGTGGAAGAGGGAATAGCTGTCCCTTATTTCAAAATGGATGTCTGGAAAACTTTAGAAATGTTTATTTGCCCCATATGGGGTTGATATATTTGGGCATAAGCTTACTCGTATTTTTCAAGTTATACCCCACAGCGTTGATTCTAGTAGGCAATTTAGAGACCTTATGGTATGCAGGGTCTATTTCTTTGATATAAACCTATTGTTTCCATCCTCATTTTTGAACCACATAAGATGACTTTTTCAAATGGGACAGGTCAATTTTATAGCTGACTTTGCTAATGATATTCCTGTACAGTATTTGAACACTTGGTCTGGCTCTGTAGACCCCTGCTGTAACATTTCCATGAGCATGTCCGACCACATCCTGTATCTTGTCTTCTGGTAGATTCAGTTCATAGCACCTTGATATGAAGGTGTTGCGGAAGGAATGGAACACCTTTCTTTCCTTTGGTGAGGTCGGTTCAACTCCTTGTTCCCTCCTATACCTTGTAAACCATTTCGATACACTGTCAGAATATTTCTTGGTTTTTTTGTTATTGGAGAGTTCAGGAAAGAGCCTTGTTGCTCCCTTCTGTTGCAGTTGTTCCACATAACCCAAGATGTTCAGTTCATTCAAGAGGAAGGGATGTATAGGTACTTTCCTAATGCCAGCAGATGTCTTAATGCTCTTATTCCTTTGTTGATTAAAGTCAAAGCACCATATCCCATCCTCTTCGATAAGGTCATCAAGATGGAGTTGACATATTTCTTCTATCCTTGCTCCAGTGAATAGAGCAATGACAGGCACCCAGAACTTATTGGGTTTGTTGAACTTGTCGTTAGTATATTCAATGCTGTGGAACAGTTTATGCAGTTCATCAACGGTAAAGGGTGTCCCATCTGATTGGGTGTTACTCTTCTTGCCTGTATTCTTTAGGATGTCGACACATCTTTCCTCAATGTCGTAACCGTTCATATATGTCCAACTAAGGAAGGTTCTAGTTATCCTATAACGGTTACTGACAGTCTTTGTTGCTAACCGTTCACTTTCTGGAATGTCCATCTTTAGGATATCTTTCAATGACTTGTCCTTGTAACATTTAGTCTGCTTCAAACGTTTGGGTAACCTAGCTACATCCCTTTTGTACTTCTGTATCAGCTCTCTGTTGATTTCTTCAATGTATGGGTCGCCTATCAGTTCTACAAAGTCCCTTAACACAGGGGGATTGTTCAACTTCGACTTTACTCCCCATCCAGCCATCCGCAGACGTTCTTCTATGTATTCTTCGACAACTGCTGAAACTTTAACAGAAGGAGTGGTGCGTCCCTTTAAAGAAGGTGTGGCAGCTGTAACCTTCTCTGGTTTCCAGTTTGTTTCCATCTGTCGATACCTAATTTCACTTTCAATGCACTGAATCTGTCTGATACGTAATTCCCGAAGAAGTTTCAAATAGGCTGTGCTGTTCTTTGGGGCTGTAAGCTGTTCCTCTTGAAGGAGTGCATCAGCCTCTGGTTCAAGAGACTTGAAGTTGTTGCAGTATAAATCCTCTATGCAGTCTGTAGGTAGCATAGAAAGGATGTCTTCTTTCCATTGTGCTTCTTCTAAGGTCATTGGCTTTTCCCTCAGCAAGCTGTCTTCAATTTCCTCAAGGCCTTTCTGAAGCCATTTATCAGCTAGTTGTTCTACCTGGGAAAGTGTTAAGTCTGCCATGAAATTCATCTCTCTTTGCATAAGAGTGTTAAATAAGGATTGCATTATAACAGCTAATTTCCCTGACTTTGTCCTTGCCTGTCTGAGGTAGCCAGTGTGTAGGGATTTCCTTATCTCACTTCTTCTGAGAACAGAGCGCAGGGGGTAAGGTACAGCTATCCTGAAATAGTAGATATAGCCTTTTCGGTATAGATATGAAGGAGACTTTGTGATGATAGTTTCCATAAAATCAGCACTCCCTGACCTACCAGTTTGACCCAGTACGGCTGATTTTTGAAAACTCTTGTAAGGGAATTTAGTAATACCAAGGGGATAAGAAAGGTTTGGCGGAGGGCAGAGGATTCGAACCCCTGAGAGCTTGCACCCTAATTGATTTCAAGTCAACCGCCATCGACCACTCGGCCAGCCCTCCGTGCCGGTATATTATATACACCCTTTCTGAAATAGCCAAGTCTTTTTTACAAAAATAATGATTTCACCATGTATAATTATTATCAATAACAAGTTAATTTTTTCTCTAGGGAGGTTTTATTCATGGATCTTGCAAAAATTGCAGAAGAATATCTTTGCTCCGGTGGTTCAGTGGCTGTTATAGGAGCTTCTACAAAGAACGAAAGAACTTCCTTCAGGATCGTTGAGTTTCTCAAAGAGCACGGTGTTACTGTTTTTCCCGTTAACCCTTCTTATGTGGGGCAGGAAATTGCAGGATGTCCCTTCTATTCTTCCATCAACGATATTGGGAAAAAACTGGATATAATTGATATTGTTGTCTCACCCAAATTTCAGGGAGAAATTGAAGAAGATCTGATAAACCTTAATTATAAACCAATAGTCTGGTTCCAGCCCGGGGCAGAAAACCCGGAATTGGAAAAAGATCTTTCGGAAAAGGGATTTACCGTTGTCAGTGATGCATGCATCATGGTTGTTCAGGATCTTTATTGTTCGGAGCTTGAATAGAGTAATAATAAATTGAATTAAATATTTTGACTCTTTTTTATTTGTCTTGTCTATAGTATATAATCATAATCAGATCATCCGTTCAATTAGGAGGAGTCCTTTTGCCCCTTGAAGTAGTGATCTGCAGGCGTGTTCGTTACGGAGAAACAGATCAGATGGGTGTAGCCTATTATGCTAATTACCTTACCTGGTTTGAGATTGGCCGAACTGAGTTCTGCCGGGAACTTGGGAGGCCCTATTCGTTTTGGGAAAAGGAAGGGATATTTCTTCCTGTAGTTGAAGCATACTGCAGATACAAGTGCCCAGCCCTGTATGACGACGAGATTCTTATCAGAACAAGTATAACCAGTCTAAAAAAATACAGTCTCCAGTTCCAGTGTACCGTTGCGAAAAAGTATGATGGGAAGGTCATTGCTGAAGGATGGACCCGTCATGGTATCGTTGATAGAGATGGCAAGTTGATAAAGGGGGCCAATCTTTTTATGGATTGGGTCAAAAGTGTGATCGAAAACGATAACGGAGGTGGAGTAACAGTTGAGTAACCGAGCGATATTACTTGGTAATGAGGCGATCGCCCGCGGGATAGTGGAGGCGGGCTGTCTTGTAACGACGGCCTATCCTGGGACGCCCTCATCGGAGATACTTCCTGCGGTAGCGAAGTTCGCCGATGAACTGGGAACGAAGACGGCAGTTGAATGGGGAGCCAACGAGAAGGTAGCCTTCGAGATGGCAGCATCTGCGTCTTTCACCGGAATAAGGACTTGTGCGGTGATGAAACAGGTAGGTCTCAACGTGGCAGCAGATCCTTTCATGAGTGCTGCCCACTTTGACCTTAAGGGGGGAATGCTGCTTGTTGTGGCCGATGATCCCGGTCCCCACAGTTCCCAGACCGAACAGGATACGCGATTCTTTGCAATGTTCGCCAAGGTGCCGTGCTTTGACCCGTCAACTGCAGCAGAGGCAAAGGAAATGGTCTTTGACGGATTTGACCTTTCGGAGAAGCATAACATCATAACCATTCTTCGCCCCAGTGTTCGTGTTGACCACTGCCGACAGGACGTGGAGCTTAAGGAAGTCATATCAATAGACAATAAGATGAACTTCGAAAAGGACCCATCCAGGTGGGTCTGCCTTCCCGCCAGGGTCAGGGTAAATCATCCCAGACTGAACGCAAAGATCGAGGCCATAAGGGAAGACTTCGAGAACAATTACAGTAAGTACAACTATAAAGTTCCTGCAAAGGGAAAGGCAAAACTTGGGATCATCGCATCCGGAGTATCCTTTTCTATAGTAATGGACATTCTCAAGTCCTGGGGAAGGGAAGATATTTCCGTCCTCAAGATAGGAACTCCACATCCCCTTCCTCTGAAGATGGTGGATGAATTCATAAAAAGACATGAAAACGTTGTTATCATAGAGGAAACATATCCCGTAGTTGAAATGCAGATACTGGACAGGACAAAGATAAAGGGAAGATGGAACGGATATGTACCAAAGGCAGGAGAACTTCTTCCCGAAGTCACAGAGGAAATAATCCTTAAATGTCTTGGAGAGGAAATAGAACTTGGAGCGGACCCCGACCTGAAGGCAGCCCTTGAGGAGTTGGCCATAACACCCCGCAAGCCTATGCTCTGCCCCGGCTGTCCCCACAGGGCCAGTTTCTTCTCCATCCGCCAGGCCCTTCCCAAGGCAGTAAATCCTTCTGACATAGGCTGTTATACCCTGGGAGTGAACCAGAAGGGAGTAGACGCAGTAATGGACATGGGAGGATCGGTGACCATGGCATCCGGATTCTACCTCGCCCATAAGGTGGCAGGTGAGGACCGTCCCATAGTAACCACAATAGGGGATTCCACATTTTTCCACATGGGACTGCCCGGACTGGCAAGTGCCGTCTACAATAAACACGCCTTTGTTCTGGCCATCCTTGACAACAGCATAACCGCCATGACGGGGGGCCAGTCTCACCCCGGTATCGGAACCAAGCTCCGTAAGGGCGAAGAGGGACGGGTTGTAGAGATAGAAGGAGCCTGCAGAGGCTGTGGAATCAAATATATCAAGATTATCAAAGCTTACGACATCGATGAAGGCAAGCAGACCATAAAGGAAGCCTGGGAATATGCAAAGGAAAACGAAGAACCGGCAGTGGTAATATTCAAACACCCCTGCATGCTTCTCAGAAGACCCCAGGAGAAAATACAGGTTTATGTGGACCCGGAGAAATGTATAGGCTGCAAATTCTGCATCAACTTCTTCAATTGTCCCGGCCTGGTCTTTGATGAAGAAAAGAAGAAGGCCCGAATAGACGAACGCTTCTGCGTACAATGCGGAGTCTGTGAGAATGTATGTCCCCACGGGGCTATCCTCAAGGTAGAAGGGGAGGAGGCATAGAACATGCAGTACGTAATAGTAGGTATCGGAGGACAGGGAATCCTTTTTTCCAGCAAGGTCCTCGGCAAAGTAGCCCTTTCCAGAAACGAGAACGTGATGGGCAGTGAAGTTCACGGTATGGCCCAGAGGGGCGGATCCGTAATAAGCCATTTCAAGGTTGGGGATTACAGAAGTCCCCTCGTCAATAGCGGTGATGCCGATGTGCTGCTTGCCTTCGACCAGAATGAGGCCGTAAGAAACCTCCATTTTCTGAAAGACGGTGGTAGCCTCGTGGTCAACATATTTGATGAAGGGTCCTTTAAAAACGAGCATCTCTCCAAGTATCTTGAAAAACATAATATAAAGGTTCATCCAATTATGGGATACGAAATTCTCAAGGAACATATGGGAGGGAACTTTCTCTTCCTCAATGTGCTTATCCTGGGAGCACTATGTGGAGCAGAGGTGAGTGACATAACCCTGGAAGATGTAAAAGAGGCTATTGAGCAGCTTGCACCGGCCAAATTCAAGGACGCCAACCTTAAAGTTGTAGATCTTGGATTCAGGGCCCTCAAGAATTAAACAGAAAACATCATCAGGGGGGAGTCCTAAAAGACTCCCCCTTTCATATTGCAGGAAAGCCTTCACCCTGGTCGAAACGTTACTGGTTCTCTCTATCATCACATCTATGGTTGGCGTCCTTCTTCTTTCAGTGAATTCTTCATGGTTGGAGCCAGGTAATGAAAAGACAGTTGCCAGGGAAGCAGAATATTTCTCGAGATGGGTAGACAATATCGTTTTAAAGGCCTGTCTGAACAAGCGTTCTTTTCAATTCATTTATTTACCCTGTTCTACACCCGTTTCGAAGATCTATGTAAAATGGCCTTATAACAACAGTCTGGAAGTTTATGATTCAAAGGGAAAATGTTATTTTACAGTGAGAGGAAGCAGTGTGACACAGGCAACATACAGTCCCCAATGGCACACCATTTCTCCGGGGTTCACCCTCAAGGCAGTGGTGTCTCCTTCAAAGACCGGGGCAGTCAAGTATGTAAGGATATCGCCATACTCTCTGGTTTCTGTGACAGATGATCCGCCCCTTTACTGATTGCAGTTTTCAAATGTAAAGTGTATAACTTATACAGTTTAATTCACAATTCTCTGATAAGATTAATTGATGACAGATATATCTGCAGAGTTTCTGAAGGGAGTTTTATTAATGGCAGCAACTGTCGCAAAGCCATGGTGGCGTGAGACTATTGAGACTGTTCTGTGGGCTCTGGTCATTGCCCTCATATTACGGACTTTTGTAGTACAGGCATTCTGGATCCCAAGTAGGTCCATGGTTCCAACCCTGCAGGTCAATGACAGGGTTCTGGTGGCCAAATTCTGGTACCATGTCCAGCCGCCAAAAAGAGGGCAGATATTTGTTTTCAAGTATCCTGTTGATCCCAAAAGGGATTTTGTAAAACGGATCATAGGTCTTCCCGGAGATACCCTTGCCATAAAGGATGGAATTGTTTATATCAATAATGATCCGATTTCAGAGGAGTACGTCAAGTTCCATGACGCTTATTCCATGGATCCTACTGATATTCCTGAAGAAAGCTTTTTCGCGATGGGCGATAACCGGCCTAATTCGGCAGATAGCCGTTTCTGGGGGTTTGTTCCTGAAAAAAATATTCGGGGTCCCGTATTTTTCCGATATTGGCCTTTGAACAGGATCGGTATGGTGGAATAGTTTGTCCAGAACTGTCTGGTACCCCGGCCATATGGCTAAAGGTAAAAGAAAACTGGAAGAGCTGGCCGGTAAACTGGATCTTATCATTGAGCTTAGAGATGCAAGGGCTCCAGGGGTGACGTCGTCCCCTATGATAGAACAGTTATCACGGATAAAGCCAGTATGGTACATTCTCTCCAAAAGTGATCTTGCAGAGGAGGAGAGTACTCGCAAATGGATTTCTTTCCTGAGGCAGAAAAAGCAGAAAGTGTGGGCCTGTGATCTTCTTAAAGGCAGGATCGATGTGGTCAAAAAGGCAATACTTGAAAAAAAACCATCCCACCGGGAGATAAGATTAGCAGTAGTTGGAATTCCCAATGTTGGGAAATCCATTTTCCTGAATCTTCTTGTAGGTAAAAAATCAGCACCGGTTGGAGGTATTCCCGGCATTACAAGGGGTGTTTCCTGGTACAAGGGGCAGGGTTTTCTGGTCGTGGATTCTCCTGGTATTCTGGATCCCAAATCGGGCGATATGGTTCATAAGTGTCTGGCGTGGCTGGGGTCAAGCAAAGTTGACGTCATTGGGGGTTACGACCTCCTGGGCATGGAACTTCTGGATTATATCAAAATCAAAAGTTTGTGGCCAATGTTGGAACGGTCATGGAATATCCCCTTCCAGGAGGAGGACAGTCTGGTTTCCCTGGAAAGGGTAGGAAGAAGGCTGGGGTGCCTTGTTTCAGGAGGAGAGGTTAACCTGGAAATGGCTGGCCGACGCCTGATAGATTCTTTCAGTACGGGAAAGCTTGGCAGGATGACCCTGGAACTGCCAGGCGAAACCAATATCTGGGATGAAGAAAATCATGATAGCCGGAGTTGACGAAGCAGGGCGAGGCCCTCTCGCCGGACCTGTTGTTGCTGCAGCCGTTGTTTTAACTGAAATACAGAAAAACACCCTTCTGAATATGGGGTTGACTGATTCAAAAAAATTATCCCCGAAAAAAAGAGAGAAAATCATGGCAGCTATGCTTGATATGGGTGTTATATGGAGAGCAAAGGCTGCTTCACATTTAAGGATAGACAGGATGAATATTCTGCAGGCAACCCTCTGGGCCATGGGAAAAGCTGTTGAAGGTCTTCCCTGTATCTTTTCCAGGGTGATCGTTGATGGAACCTTCGAAATTCCCCATCTCCCATTTGTCCAGGAGGCTCTTCCCAGGGCCGATATTCTTGTTCCAGAAGTGGCTGCTGCCTCTGTTTTTGCAAAGGTATTAAGGGATCGTGTCATGGTGGTTCTTGACAGGTTGTATCCCGGGTACGGTTTTGCTAAACACAAGGGATACCCTACTAAAGATCATACGGAAGCCCTTATAAGACTGGGATCTTCCTCTGTGCACAGGTTATCCTTTTCCTGGAAAAAACAGTAAAAGACTCTATAACTGTTTTAAGAGTGAGGTCTTTCAGAGGGCTCGGAATGTAATTAGTTCCTCTACCGTTTTTCTGTTCAAAATAGTAAATGAATTCTTTTCATCGAGGTGGATTCGCATGGCTGATCATCTTTTACTGGGTAAGTGGGGAGAAGATCTTGCAGAAAAGAAATTAATGGATCAGGGGTGGAAGATCCTCGGGAGAAATATTTCCTTTAAAGGCGGAGAACTTGACATCGTAGCAAGGGATGAGAAGGAACTCGTGATGGTGGAAGTGCGGACACGGACCTTTGGTAAGATCATGCCTCCCGAGTGTTCCGTAGGTCCGGATAAATTAAGAAAACTAGTACGGGCTGGTAAGTATTATGTCCTTAAGAACAAATGGGAAGGCCCATGGAGGATTGACCTTATAGCGATCACGGTAGAAGAAAATGAAAATGTCAGGATCGAACATTTCCCCGACATTACATACGGAGGTGCCTACTGATGAACGCTGTTCTTGGTGTTACGTTAAAAGGCGTTGATGCTATAAAGGTAGAAGTTGAGGTTGAAATAACTGGCGGTCTTTTTGCAATATCTATAGTTGGTCTTCCGGATGCAGCAGTGAGGGAATCAAAGGAAAGGGTTCGGGCTGCCCTCAGGACCCTGGGTATACCCATTCGTGGAAGGGTAGCTGTTAATCTGGCCCCTGCCGATCTTCCCAAGGAGGGAGCCCTTCTCGACCTTCCAATTGCAGTAGGAATGGCTAAAAGCACAGGGGCCCTCAGGTTTTCAAGGCCCTCTGTTTTTATGGGGGAACTTGCTCTTGATGGAAGGTTGCGTGCAGTCAGGGGAGCAGTTCCTGCAGCCATAATGGCAAGAGAAAAAGGCCTGGATCTGTTTATTCCTGAAGATAATGCCCATGAAGTCTCGCTCGTCCATGGGGTGAATGCCTTCAAAGTCCCTGATCTGAGATCTCTTATAGATTATTTTCGTGGTGATTTAGAGCTCCAGAGAGTTAAGAATGACTTTAAGGCTGATCAACAGAAAAAGATAGAACCTGACTTTTCTGATATTAAGGGTCAGGCTGCTGCAAAGAGAGCTCTTGAAATAGCGGCAGCAGGTCACCATAACGTTCTTCTTATAGGCTCGCCCGGAAGTGGAAAAACCCTTCTTGCCCGTGCTCTTCGAGGCATATTGCCACCCCTTTCAGATGAAGAGCTGATGGAAGTAATGTTGGTCAGGAGTACGGTTGGTATTAGCTCCAGTAGAGGCAGGGAGCGTCCCTTTCGGCCCATTCACCATACGGCCAGTGCAGTGGCTATTTGTGGTGGGGGAACAAATCTGAGGCCTGGTGAGATCAGTATGGCCCATAGAGGAGTCCTTTTCCTGGATGAGTTCACAGAGTTCAGAAGAGACCTTCTTGAATCGCTGAGACAACCCCTTGAAGATGGAGAGATAGTTGTAAGCCGGTCTGCCGGTTCTGTGACCTACCCTGCACAGGTCCTCCTGGCTGTAGCCTGTAACCCCTGTCCCTGTGGGTGGTTTGGAGATCCGGTGGAACAGTGCAGATGTTCCTCCAATGACATTGAGAGGTATCAGAAAAAGCTTTCGGGTCCCATCCTTGACCGTATAGATCTATATGTTCCCGTACCAAGGCTTACGCCCGAAGAATTATTGAGCCTTGAAGGGAAATGTGGAGAAAGCAGTGAGGCTATAAGGGAAAGGGTCTGCAGGGCAAGATCTCTTCAGCTGGAAAGATGGTCCGATATAGGATCAGGTTCGAACTCTGAACTTCCGGAAAAGATACTGAGGACCCGCCTTGGTCTTTCAAGGGAAGCAAGGTCTTTTCTTGGAAGCGTTGCAGGTACATTGAAGCTCTCAGGAAGAGGTATCAGCCGAGTTCTCAAAGTGTCCCGTACCATCGCTGATCTGGATAGTTCTGTGGAAATCTCTACAGCCCATATATCTGAAGCCCTGGCATACAGGCAGACTGGATTTCTTTCATGAAAAGAGAAGGGTTTGCACTTTTACTTCTCAATGCATGTGAAAGTCTGGATAAGAGGATTCTGGATATCCTTAAAAATGAAGAGGTAGGTCTTGACAGATTCTGGGAAGAAGGTCCTGATCTGTGGAAAAAGCTTCCAATAACTGACAATGTCAGAACAAGACTGATTCAATTAAAGAATGATGGCTGGGTTGAAGCAGAATGCGAAAGATGTGGTCTCCTTGGAATAAAGGTGGTAACGATCCTTGATGATCTTTATCCTGAAAGGCTCAGGGAAGCTCCATGGGCTCCATTGAGCCTTTATGTAAAGGGACAGTGGCCTCTGTGCGGATCCTTTGTTGGTGTAGTGGGAACCCGGAGATGCTCTTCATATGCATTTCGAGTAGCCCATTCCCTCGGAGCAAAACTTGCTCGCTCTGGTGTGGTCCCAGTTAGTGGAGGAGCAAAGGGAATAGATGGTGCAGTTCATTCAGGCGCTATCGATTCCAATGGTCCCACTGTCGCAATCCTGGGGACGGGAGTGGATAAAGTATATCCGAGAGGGCATGAAAGATTATTTGATAATATAACCAGAGAAGGTACCTTATTGAGTGAATACCCCCTTGGTACAGGTGCTTCCAACTGGAGATTCCCCAAAAGAAACAGGATCATTTCTGCTATTTCTGAAAAACTTGTGGTGGTAGAGGCGCCTTTAAAAAGTGGTGCCATGATCACAGCCAGATATGCGATGGAGCTCGGACGCGAAGTCTGGGCAGTACCTGGACGTATCGATGAGAATGTAGCGAGAGGGTCCAATGGATTAATCTATGATGGAGCCTATCCACTTGTTGAAATAAAATATTTCATGGATTCATTATCCGGGGGGCAGCTTGACTTTTTTTCTGATGGCAATTTTGATGTAAACACAACCGGGATGAGCGATGATCAGGTTCGCATACTCTCCCTGCTGAGTGAAAAAGGAGAGCGGACGGTTGACAACATCGTATCTGAATGTAAAATGAGCGCCGCTGAGGTTTTAAATTCTCTTGGACTTCTGCTTGCGCGGGGGGATGTTTATCCTTCCGGTCCCGGAAGATGGAGTGCCTCATTGAAAAGCAAATCTTAAATCCTTATTAATGAGAGGGATAATAACCATGGTGCCAAGGATAATGCATGATCTTGAAAGACAGTATCTTACCCTTGATGCGCAGGGTATTATATACATAGCTCTTCTGGAAGAAGAGATTTCACTGGAAGTTGCCGAAATAGCGATCAATGAGGCTATAAATATTGGACAGGTGAAGCACGCGAAGGTAGATGGAGACCTTATGAGAGATCTTATAACTTTCATAGAGGCTGAAAAAAGTGGAGGGAACAGTGAATTTTTCCCCAACCAGGGTTCCGGGATGAAAAGGCCTGTTTGTTAGGGAGGATATAGATGGCAAAGACTGCTGTGAAGAAAACAAATTCCACCAGTAAGAGCGCGAAAGGTAAAACTCTTGTGGTGGTCGAGTCGCCGACCAAAGCCCATACGCTTTCGAAAATCCTTGGATCCCGTTATATGGTCAAGGCCAGTATCGGGCACATACGTGATCTGCCTAAAAGCCGTATGGCTATAGATATAGATAATGATTTTCAGCCAGAGTACATCATAGTAAAAGGTAAGGCAAAGTTGAAAAACGAACTTGTCAAAGCTGCTTCGGAGTGTGAGAAGGTCCTTCTTGCATCTGACCCGGACAGAGAGGGAGAGGCTATTGCCTGGCATCTTTCGGATATTCTTGGAGTGGGGACCGAATCTCCTTCCAGGATAAGAATATACGAGATCACATCCAAGGCAGTAAAGGAAGCTGTTAACAATCCGGAACCAATTGACATGAATAAGGTTAATGCACAGCAGGCAAGGCGGATCCTGGACAGACTGGTAGGTTATACCCTTAGTCCTCTCCTCTGGAAAAAGATCAGATACGGACTTTCTGCAGGAAGAGTACAGTCAGTTGCTCTAACCCTTATCTGTGATAGGGAAAAGGAGATCCAGTCCTTTATCCCTAGAGAATATTGGGTTGTCACTGTTAATGCTTCAGCTGAAGATGGACGCGTGTACTCATTAAAGGTCGAAAGTCTTGAAGGGAAATCTCTTCTTAAAGATGGTAAACCCTTTCTTATTTCTAATGCAGAGGAAGCCGAAAAGATAGCTCTGGAGGTCTCGAGGAACGAAGTAGTAGTAACTAATTTCAATACAAAAACCAGTAACAGAAATGCCCTTCCTCCCTTTAAGACCAGTACTCTTCAGCAGGAGGCAGCAAGAAGACTTTCCTTTTCCCCAAGGCGGACCATGAGGATAGCCCAGTCCCTTTTTGAAGGAGTAGCAGTGCATGGAAGGGGAACAACAGGGCTTATTACCTACATGAGAACTGACAGCCTCAGGCTTGCCCCTGAAGCTCTATCAATGGCTAGAAATTTCATTTCTAACAGTTTTTCGGAAAAATATCTGCCGGAGAAACCCAATTTCTTTTCTTCAAAGGGAAGATCTCAGGATGCCCATGAAGCTATAAGACCTACGGATGTAACTCTTACTCCCGAGTTCCTTGAGGATGTTCTGAACAAAGACCAGCATAAACTTTACTCGATCATATGGAAGAGGTATCTCGCTTCACAGATGACTCCTGCAGTGGTAGCCAGCAGTAGTCTTGATGCTGAAAGCGGACCCTATGGTCTTCGTCAGACAGGAGCAAGTCTTATCTTTGATGGCTGGAGTGCTATATGGCCTCTGGATCTAAAAGATGACAGTCTGGCAATTGCTGAGCCGGGGGAAAACCTGACTGTTGCTTCTGTGGAAAAGGATCAGCGTTTTACGAAACCTCCTGTTCGCTATTCCGAAGCTAGATTGATCAAAACTCTGGAGGATAAGGGTGTGGGCCGTCCCTCCACCTATGCCACGATCGTTGAAACCCTTTATGACAGGGATTATGTGGAAAAAGATGAAAATAAAAGGCTTATGCCAACTCCTCTGGGTATGACAGTTGATGGATTTCTTCTCAAGTATTTCAATGAGCAGAGCTCCTCTGCTATTGTTGATGTAAGCTTTACAGCCAGGATGGAAGAGAACCTTGATGATATTGAAGACAACAACAAACAGTGGCTTGGTGTTATCTCCGCGTTCTGGAACGACTTCAGTAAAACCATGGATGATGCTGAAAAGGCAGAGCGAGTTGCTCTTCCCCCCCCTGAGCCTATAGGTGAAGATTGCCCTGAGTGTGGAGAACCTCTGGTTAAGAAAAGAGGTAGATTTGGTGAATTTATTGCATGCTCGGGATATCCGAAGTGCAAATTCAGCAGGCCAATTCTAGACAAGATAGGTGTTAAGTGCCCCAAGTGCGGAGATTCAGAGGGTGGCGAGGTAATAAAACGCAAAAGTAAAAAGGGCAAAAGAAGGACATTTTACGGATGCTCCCGCTATCCTGAGTGTGATTTCGTTTCCTGGGATGCGCCGACAGGGGACAATTGTCCTGAATGTGGCGGACCTATGTTCAAAAAAACTGGAAAAAAACACCCGGTATGCCCGGAATGCGGATCTGAAAAGGCGAAAAAATCAGATAATGAAGAGTAATGTTTATTCCCAAACCGTAACAGTAGTAGGTGGAGGTTTAGCCGGAAGCGAGGCAGCATGGCAACTGGCAACCAAAGGTATACATGTTCTTCTTTATGAAATGAGACCTTTGTCTTTGACTCCGGCCCACCAGACCGGAAAATTTGCAGAACTGGTTTGCAGTAACTCACTGGGTGCTGATGCCTTGACGAGTCCCGGAGGGATCCTCAAGGCAGAAATGAGAAAGATGAAAAGTCTGATAATGGATTGTGCTGATCATTCCTCCGTTCCTGCAGGGAATGCCCTCGCAGTAGATAGAGAGATCTTTGCTGATCTTGTTACAGAAAAGATCTCTACCCATCCTTTAATATCTGTCGAAAGGAAAAACTGTATTTCCATTCCGGAAGGACCATCAATAATCGCTACGGGTCCCCTTACCAGCCCTGTATTTTCTCAGGAGCTTAGTTCTTTAACAGGAGGAGAATATCTTTACTTTTTCGATGCAGTAGCTCCGGTTATCCTGCTCGAATCCCTTGATATGGACAAGGCTTTCTGGGGAGGAAGATATGGAAGGGGAAATGATTACCTCAATTGCCCGATGAACGAAGATGAATATGGGGTTTTTCTGGAAGCCCTAGTTTCTGCACAGGTAGCCCCGAGACATGAATTTGAAAGGGATCTTCGTTATTTTGAGGGGTGTCTTCCCATTGAGATCATAGCCTCGAGAGGTAAGGATACACTGCGTTTTGGACCTCTGAAACCGGTTGGACTTCCGGACCCATCTACGGGGAGAGAAGCTTTTGCTGTTGTTCAGCTTAGGCAGGACAACAGGGAAGGAACTCTTTATAACATGGTCGGATTTCAGACAAATCTCAAATGGGGAGAACAGGAGAGGGTTTTAAGGATGATTCCTGCTCTTGCTCATGCGGAATTTGCCCGTCTTGGAGTGATGCACAGAAACATATATGTAAATGCACCTATGGTTCTGGATCAATATCTCAGGCTTAAGGCCCGGACGGATGTTTTCCTTGCAGGCCAGATAACAGGTGTGGAAGGTTACATGGAAAGTTCTGCCATGGGACTTGTAGCTGGTCTGAACATGGCTGCCTTCCTGATGGATAGGGATATGCTCAGATGGCCACGTGAAACTGCTATTGGTTCCCTGATGAATTATCTTTCAGATGCAGATCCCGAATCTTTCAGACCCATGAACGTTAATCTTGGAATCCTTCCCAAACTTGAGATGAAGATCCGAAAACGTCCGGAAAGATGCCAGGCTGTTGCTGAAAGAGCTTCCGCGGCCCTGGATTGTTTCATCTCTTCACTTGATTAAAATTAACTTTATTGTTATCCCTTCCCGTTTTGCTCCTTGAATAGTTTCTGTTCAAAATTCTCGCAAAACTTTATTATTCGACAGTTTTGAATAGTAGTGAAAAACTAGAAAATAGTGTAAAATGATATTTATGAAAGAAAAATTGTCAGCAAAGGTGGATTCTTTTCTTAATCATCACAGGGTCGGGATTAAATCCTCAGAACATACCGTTACGAATTATGCTGTGGATCTTTCCCAGTTCCTGGATTACCTGGACAATGAAGGTGTTATGGTACCTGATGAAATAACCAGACAGCATATCCGATCCTTCATAAGAGATATTATGGGTTTCGGTTATGCAAAAACCTCCGCTGCCAGAAAACTTTCGGCGATCAAGGGATGGCTCGTCTACTTGATGGACAGGGGAGAGATTGAATCTGACCCTTCAATGGGGATCAGGGGGCCCAAGCTACCATCTACCCTTCCCCGGGCCCTTCCCAGGGAGGATGTTTCTATGATGCTTGAAACGGGTATAGAAGGTGAAAATTCCCATAGGGACAGAGTTGTGCTCGAACTTTTATATGGTAGCGGTTTAAGAATTGCAGAGGTCGCCTCGATACGTTGGGGTGATCTCGATGTTGTTGAGAGATGGATCCGGGTAAAGGGTAAAGGTAACAAGGAAAGAATAGTTCCCTTAGGGTCTTATTCTATAAAAGCTCTTGAAGAATGGAAACAATGTTCCTCCGAATCAGAAACATTTCTTTTTCCAGGAAGAAATGGAGGACATATTACAGTAAGAACGATTTCCCGAATAGTGAAAAAGGCTTCTATGAGAGTGGGTCTACCCGGAGTGACCCCACACATGCTCAGACACAGTTTTGCTACCCATATGCTTGAGGGAGGAGCCTCTCTGAGAGTTCTGCAGGAATTATTGGGACACGAAAGCCTTGCTACTACCCAGAGGTATCTTACTGTAACAGCAGAACATCTTAAGAAAAGTTACCTTGAAGCCCATCCACGGGCTGGAGGAGAGGATTGATTTGTTCAAAGGCACTACCATTTTGTGTGTGAGGAAAGGAAATCAGGTAGCCATGGCAGGTGATGGCCAGGTTACCTTGGGAGAACAGATAATAAAAGCCGGAGCTCGAAAGGTCAGACGCCTTTACGACGGGAATGTCCTGGCAGGTTTCGCCGGGAGTACGGCTGATGCTATGACCCTTATGGAAAGATTTGAAACAAGACTTGAAGAATACAGCGGCAATCTTATGAGAGCTGCGGTTGAAATGGTTAAGGATTGGAGGATGGATCGCGCTCTGAGGAGACTTGAGGCCATGATGCTTGTAGCTGATGGAGAACAGACTCTTCTTCTTTCCGGTGCGGGTGATATCCTGGAGCCTGAGAATAATGTTGCTGCTATAGGTTCTGGAGCGGGTTTTGCCCTGTCTTCAGCCAGGGCTTTTATGGAAGGAAGTGACTGGGCCGCCGAAAGGATAGCCAGAAGGTCCATAGAACTTGCTTCCGAGATCTGCATTTACACGGATAATGTTGTTACAGTGGAGGTGTTAGGCTGATGTCTATAATGACTGAAATGGGCCTTACTCCATCAAGTATCGTTGAATTTCTGGACCGATACATTATCGGTCAGGAGAAGGCCAAGAGAGCTGTTGCCATTGCATTGAGGAACCGCATCCGTAGAAGGATGCTTCCTGAGGAGATTGCTAGAGAAATTGCACCGAAGAATATTCTGATGGTAGGGCCTACTGGAGTTGGAAAAACAGAGATCGCCCGAAGACTTGCAGAACTTGTAAAGGCTCCATTTGTGAAGGTTGAGGCTACCAAGTTCACCGAGGTCGGATATGTGGGTAGAGATGTTGAATCCATTATCCGGGATCTGACAGAAGCCTCCATTCAGATGGTCAAGAAACATAAAATGGAAGAAGTTCAGGTTCAGGCTGCGGAATTGGCTGAACAGAGATTGGTAGATTTTCTCCTTCCACAACCCAAAAAGAGGTCTATGGTCCCTGATTTTATGAAGGTTTTCACTGGAAGGGAGCAGGAGAAGGAGAAGGAACAAGAAGAGCCACGAGTGGAAGAGGAAGACAGAATCAGAGAATCCACGAGGAACAAGCTTTTTGCAATGTTAAGGGCTGGAAAATTCGATGATAGAGAAGTGGAGATAGAGGTCCAGGAGAGTTCTCAGATGGGTATTCCCATACTTGGGGGAGCTGGCCTTGATTCGATGGGGATAGATATTGGCGAGATGCTGGGAGGAATGCTTCCCAAAAAGACAAAGAGAAGAAGAATGAAAGTTTCTCAGGCAAGACGGGTCATTCAGTCCGAAGAAGCAGAGAAACTCATCGATATGGAAGAGGTTACACGGATCGCCCTTGAAAAAGTACAGCAGGAGGGGATTGTTTTTCTGGATGAGATAGATAAAGTTGTGGCTAGAGGATCTGCGGGAGGTCCTGATGTAAGCAGAGAAGGAGTACAGAGAGATCTTCTACCCGTGGTAGAGGGGTGTCCTGTCCAGACAAAATATGGGACTGTCCATACCGATCATATTCTCTTTATAAGCGCTGGTGCATTTCAGAAGGTCAAACCCTCAGATCTTGTCCCTGAACTCCAGGGTCGTTTCCCCATAAGGGTTGAATTGCAGGCCCTTTCCAAAGAAGATCTTTCAAAGATACTGGTGGAGCCTGAGAATAGTCTGATCAAGCAGTATCAGGCTCTTCTCGGAACAGAGAAGATAAGTCTTGTGTTCACAGAGGACGGTATCAGGGCTATATCTCTATTTGCAGAAAAAATGAACCATGAAATGGAGAATATTGGCGCAAGAAGACTGCATACAATGATAGAACAGCTTTTGGAAGATATAAGCTTCAATGCTCCTGAGCATGAAGATGAAACTCTTTCTATAGATGAAGCTTTTGTTAATAAAAAA
Source organism: Acetomicrobium hydrogeniformans (assembly GCA_016841745.1). GTDB lineage: Bacteria > Synergistota > Synergistia > Synergistales > JAFGMB01 > JAENYO01. The sequence continues at coordinate 506,031 of JAENYO010000001.1, read as the reverse complement.
CTTGGATCTCTGGTTAAAGATACGGATATGCGCAGATATCTGCTATAACAATTCAATTATTAATTTTCAGGAGGGATTTGAACAATGGTAAAGGAAGAAAAAAACACGTTAAACGACAGCCATATAATAGATGAAGGTCATGAGATGAGGGATCTTCTCGAAAAGACCAGGCTTGTCGGAAGGGCTCTTCAGAGCAGAAGAGAGGGGACCAAACCTGATTACAGTAAACTTGCCAAGCTTCTATGTGAGTTTATGACCGCTAATGTTTATATTATTAACAGGGATGGCCTTATCCTGGGGCATTCCTGGATAACTGAATACCGTTCCAATACGATCCTTCAATTTCTGCATAACGGATTTATGCCTGAAAGCTTTGTTGAAAAAATCAACCAGCACAGGGAGTCATACATTAGTGAAACCGATGGTTACCTTTTTGATGATGTAGATACTGGGGATACCCCGGAAAAACATCTCCTTTATGTGCCCATCTATGGCTCTGCAGAGCGCCTGGGAACGCTTTTCCTTGTCCGTTTCTTCGATTTCTTCACTACAAAGGATCTTATCCTTGCTGAATACCTTGCTACCCTTGTGGGAATTGAAATACTTCATGACAGGACGAAAAACATTGAGGAGAGAGCGAGAGAGAGGCTTGTTGTCCAGATGGCCATGCGAGCCCTCTCATATTCGGAAGTAGAATCTGTCAAGCATATAATCAAAGAACTTGGAACCTATGAAGGAGTAGTTATAGCAAGTAGAGTAGCAGATCGAGTCGGTGTTACAAGAAGTGTGATAGTAAATGCCTTGAGAAAGCTGGAGAGTGCTGGCATAATTGAGAGTAGAAGCCTGGGTATGAAGGGCACATTCATCAAAGTCCTGAGTCCCCTCTTTGTTGAAGAACTGGGTATTTTCAACGATTAATTTCAGGAACAGAAAACATTTTTCCCTGTCTGGTAAGGGGTTTAAAGGGGCAGATCCATGTGCTGGTATGTGAAAAAATATTATTCACCCGACGATATTCTGGTATAATTCTTCTAATAGTCCTTTTTCGCCGATTCCTGAAGGAAGTATACGTCTGGTTTATATGGTCGGAGGTGGTATGTCCATAGCGTAAACCGTCTTTGACTATTGGATTTTCTGTTTATCATCATTAATGATCATGTATTTTTATTTTTCAGTTGGAGGTTCGATTTTCACATGTTAGAAGAGAAAGTTCAAAATAACTTACCCGTCGAAGTGGGAGAAGTTGTTGAATGTACGGTGGAGCAGGTTATGCCATATGGTGCTTTTGTGCGTCTTGCATCGGGGCAAAAAGGGATGATCCACATTTCGGAGCTGTCTTACAAGTATGTAAAAAAAGTAGAGGACGTAATAAACGCTAATGAAAAGATATCCGCCAAGATCATCAAAGTGGATGAGAAGGGACGTATAGATCTATCTATCAAACAGATGGAAGCACCCCCTTCAAGGTCCACGAGACCATCCCGTGCACCCCGTAGTAAGGAGCCTGTAAGCTCCGGTCCGGAAACTTTTGAAAAAAGGCTATCTTCCTTTATGAAGGTCAGTGAAATGAAGATAGCAGATATCAACAACAGAGCGAATAATGCAAGATCGGGAAAGAAAAGGCCGAAGAAACCCAAATGAAGCATTATATAACGAACAGAAAAAGGGGCGAAAGCCCCCTTTTTTGTCCTTCTAGATCAACTTCCCCAGATATAGAGGCTATAAAAAGACAGATGGAAAAACGCAATTTTTCCCCATCCATGATAGTTGCAACAGCCAAACGATGTATCTGGGGTTTCCCTCAGGTAATAATATGCAGACCGGTTTTCAGACTTAAACCCTTTCCCACTACTTTCTGGCTGACATGTCCCTGGCTTGTTAAAAAATGTGGAGAATGGGAATCCCGGGGAGGGGTCAAATCCCTGGAACTATTCATGTTGCAAAGACAAGAAACATGGTCTGAATATAACATGTATCTGAGAACTTTAAGATTGTCCCTTCTTTCCCGGGGAGAAAGAAAATTTCTCAGAATTTATAAGAGGAGCAAGTGGGAAAGTCTCCATCGTACAATCATAGGAGGAATAAGGGAAAATACCACGCCTACCATGAAGTGTCTTCATCTCCAGGTGGGGGCATGGCTTGCTCTGGGCTTCCATCCGGGTGGTAAATGGCTTGAGGAACATTTTCCCTTCATAAATTGTGATAGTTCATCTGATTTCCCTTGTGGCAGTTGTGGAAAACACAGGAGAGGAAAATAATTTGAGATTTGCTTCTGTCGATATAGGTTCTAATTCCATAAGACACCTCGTTGTTGAAGAAGATAATGGACGATTACATTATCTTTCCTCTTCTTCGCAAATTACCAGAATAACCGAAGGAATTAGCAGAGGTGATACTATGCTTCTGGATCATGCTGTTTCAAGGACCATCGATGTTTTATCCAAAGTTATAAAAGAACTGGACCTCTATGGCATTTCTTCTGAAAACAGGTCTCTTTTCGCTACGGAATCTCTTCGCGCTGCCTCCAACAGCCAGGCTGTAATCCGAAGAATAGAGGAAGTAGCGGGTATTCATATGGATGTGCTATCAGGAGAAGAAGAGGCAAGGAGGAGTTTCAGAGGGGCAGTTTCTTCATTCGGGTGTGATTCGGTTGTTTTTGACCTTGGCGGAGGAAGCCTTGAGATCTGTACCCCCAATGGAGGTACTTCCTTTCCCCTTGGGGCCGTAAGAATGACTAATATGTTCGGTCATGACTCTTCAGCATTGAGAGATTATGTACGGGCTACCTTGTATGGTCTGGATCTTGGTTCTAACAGAAGGACAGTCGGACTTGGAGGAACTTCTTCTTCCATTGCAATGATGTTGAAGCAGATACCTGTAGAGGCATATTCCCCTTCGCTGATCCATGGATTGGAGATAAAACGATCAGATCTGATTAACCTTGCTACCCTTTTCAAGAAACCGGTGACTGAACCAATTGGCGTTACAGGTCTGGACCCCCGCCGTGCTGATATAATACTGGCAGGAATTGTTGCAATCACCACATTGTTAGAGTTCCTTGAAGTGTCATCCTATATCCATAGCGAGACAGATCTTTTGTGGGGAACCATAATAGAACTTCTTGAAGGAAGAGCTATACTGTTTGAGGAAATAAGTTTCCAGTGATAAAAAGGTTTTGATAATTTCTTGCACTTATTTTATGAATATAGTTAGATTCAACTCTTGACACACAGGGCTACCATGTATATACTTTTCGGGCTTGATATGAGCCGTTAGCTCAGCTGGCAGAGCACCGGACTTTTAATCCGGGTGTCGTGGGTTCGAATCCCACACGGCTCACCACTAAAGCGGTCCCATCGTCCAGAGGCCTAGGACACAGCCCTTTCAAGGCTGCGACACGGGTTCGAATCCCGTTGGGACCGCCATTTTTTTATCATAATTCGAAAACGCCGGTGTAGCTCAGCTGGTAGAGCAGCGCACTCGTAATGCGCAGGTCGGCGGTTCAAGTCCGCCCGCCGGCTCCATTCTTGAATCCCAAGTCACTCTCTATACAGAGTGGCTTTTTTTATGGATAAACAGGTTTCCCTTTCTATCGTTGATTGATCAGGTTCTGAGACAAGGAGGCTCCCAGTTTTGCTGTTAAAACGATTAATGCTTGTCCGTCATGGAGAAACAGACTGGAACAGTTCCATGAAATATCAGGGTTCAAGCAATATCCCCCTTAATGCTGCTGGTAGAGAACAGGCTCGCAGAACATCGCTGAGATTGGCCGGGGGGGTATGGGAACGGATAATTTCAAGTCCTCAGGCAAGGGCTATGGAAACATCGACAATAATTGCCGGATCCCAGCAAACTGGAAATACAGTCCAGATCCACCCCGCTCTTTCCGAGATAGGTTTTGGAGACTGGGAGGGAATGTCTGTAGCTGAAATAGAGGAAAAATATGGAGAATACTACTACAGGTGGCGAGAGGATCCGTCTCGATACACTCCTCCCGGCGGAGAGTGTTTTTACGATGCACTGCATAGAGTTTCCAATGCTTTCAATGAGATACTATCATCGGATGCGGAACGAATACTTGTCATATGTCACGGTGGCACCATCCGTCTTACCCTGGTTCATCTGCTCGGGATGGAGCCTTCCCTTGTCTGGAGAATGAAAATAAACAATTGCTCTCTTTCGGGTCTCGATATCTGGGAAAGGGGATCTTCTCTTGCATTTTTAAACGACCAGCTACATATCCTTGCTGATGAAGAGACCCTTCCATCTTTGCCAATACCTTTTTAGACATTATGTGCTCATACTGTTAAAATAGTTGAGGTTTTGGGCATCATCGATCCTTTTATGGAGGGTTGTCATGCATAATCCGTCCGATATACAAGATACCAGTGCCAATCTGTCCCTCGAAGAAGAAACCTCCCTGTGGCTTAAGGTCAGTGAAGGAGATGAAAAGGCAAGAGAGAAATTAATACTTGCTTATCGTCCCCTGGTTTTCTGGATGGCAAAAAAATTCACTGTATCGAACTCTATTTATCCTGACCTTATTCAGGAAGGCATGATTGCCCTGATCAGGGCTGTTGATAAGTTTGACCCCGTCAGAAAATCCCGTTTTACCACTTATTCTTTTTACAGGATCAAGGGACAGATGGTCAATTTTATTCAGAGGAAGGAATCACGAGCTCCATGTCCTGTGGATGAATCTCTCCTGGACCTGAGAGATCCCTTTTCTCCCGATAAGATCGATGATCTCATTTCTATCAGTCAAGGTCTCAACGCGTTACCGGAAAAGGAAGCCGAAGTAATTTCTTCTATGGTCATACAGGGCAGAGAGGCGAGAGAGATAGCTTTCAACAAAGGGATGGATGTGAGCCATGTTTATAGATTGAAAAGAAAGGGTATTTTCCGATTGAGAAATTGGTTGGGACTTGAAGATGCCAAAAAGGAAACCTAAATGGTGATAAAGATGAGGTAATACCAGGCTTTTTGTTTTTGGGGGAGTGATCTTGATGGATAAACAGATCAGAAAGGTCCAAAAATGGCTTGAAAGATGCCTCATTGCTTGTAGAGCAGATTCCTGGGAGAATGCTCTTGCCGAAATGGAATGTGCCAATGCAGAGATGGAAATGGCTCGTAAGGAACTGTGGACAATTGTTGAAAATCAGGGAAAGAATGATAGGGTCAGGTTCCGCAACCTTCTCACCAATACAGCCAGAGCAGGGGTACTTGCTCTCCTGATAATCTTTGCTTCTGCCATGCCATTATCCAGACTTAACATTAGTAGTGTTTTACCGGAAATTGGTCGTGATAACCATATTGTTGAGTTCATAAACGATGAAGAGGAAGTGCTCCTCCAAGCCTTGAGAAATAGTTTGAGTGAAAACGGATTCAGGGAATCAACCTTTACTGATCAGGGTCAGTCGACTATCATTAGACAGGCTGACGTGGACCCTGGTTCAGAGAAAGATGAAAGGATCGCTCTTTCTCCTTATGGAGCCGTAACCTCACCCGCCGTTACTGACAACAATAGCGAGACAGTAAAGCCTCCTGAGGAATCACTTACTCTGGAGAGTCTTATCGCCCTTGTTCAGATAGGTGAGGAAGCTCTCAGAGAATCAGAGCCTGCAATAAAGATTCAAAGACAGAGATAACCCTTTGCGGGGAAGGAGAGGAATTTTTTGAAACGAAGTATCTTATTTCTTGGAGTTATTCTATGTTTTGTGGCCTTTACACAGGCTTTTGCAGCGGAACCTGTCGTTTCTGCGGTCAATGTAGAAGGTAATGAGAAAGTGGTGTCCGAACATGTTCTTGCAGTCGTTAATACAAAGATCGGGGAGTTTCTGGAGCAGGAGCAGATAAAGACAGATGTGGAGGCTATATATAATCTTGGTTTCTTCTCCTTCGTTGATGTAAAGTTTGCCCCTCTGGCTGGAGGAGTAGAAGTTGTTTTTCAGGTAAAGGAAAATCCGGTAGTGGAAGAAATAAGATTTGAGGGCAATACGGTTTATTCTGATGAAGAACTTATGGAACTGGTATTCACTGCCCCGGGCTCCATCTTCAACAGGGTGTTTTTCCGCCACGATCTCCAGCGGATCAAGGAAAAGTACGACAAGGACGGTTATGTTCTTACAAAGATAGCAGATGTTGGTATCGAAGGCGGTATTATCAATGTTACGCTAATAGAACCAACAATAGGCGAAATAATAATACAGGGTAACACCAAGACCAAGACCAGGGTAATTGAACGGTATATTACTTTGAAAAAGGGAGATCTCTTCAATAGTACTCTATTACGCCATTCCATAAACAAGATCAATGCCCTCGGTTTTTTTGAGGATGTCAGTGTGGGTTTTGAAGCTTCTGAAGATCCAGATGCAACTAATATTATTATCACAGTACAGGAGGCCAAGACTGGAAATATAGGCTTTACCATCGGGCACGGAAGCAGTAGCGGCTGGAGTGGAGGAGTAAGCTACGGCGATTCGAACTGGAAAGGTCTTGCTCAGAAGTTCGAAATTGGATTTGAACTTGGTGACGATGAACAGTATTGGGCTTCATATTCCCAACCCTACATGGACAGGGATATCTATTCCTGGAAAGTTGGAGTATATATGAGGGATTGGAGTGAAAGGGAGTACTGGGATGATGGTTTTGAACAGTTTGATTACGATGAGGATAAAACCGGAGGCTATGCGGGTTTCGGGAAAAAATTCCCCAATGATGATAAATTAAGCTGGTTCCTTACTCTTGACTGGAGAGATACGGAAATTTCAAACGTTGTCTCCGTCGATGCAACAGAAGAAGAGATAGAAAATATCCTGAGGGAAGAATTCATTGACGGAATTGTTTTTTCTACCCTTTTAACTCTCACGAATAATAATATCAATCCGTACTTATCCTATAAACATGGTGATATTGAAGATCTGAATATTGAAAAGGCATGGGAAGTACTTGGGGGGGAATATGATTTTACCAAGTACTGGTTTACAGTGAGATATTATCTGCCGGTCTTTGGGCTGGGAGATATTATTGATGCCCAGATAGGTGATGAAGATAATCCAGCTATTATTGCCGCAAGATTAAGAGCCGGTTTTTCTTCAGGAGAAGTCCCTTTTGCCGAGCAGTATGAAGTGGGAGGTTCCAGAACTCTGAGAGGATACGAAGATGATGAGTTTGAAGGCGATGAGATGCTCCTTGGAAATCTGGAATTCCGTGTTCCCATAGATAAAAACTTTGGTGTGGTCTTCTTTTACGATATCGGTAATGCATGGGATAACAACCTGGGTGAAAGTTTCAGTTTCTCAGACCTTTATGATTCCTATGGTTTTGGTATAAGGGTCAAAACACCTCTGGGGAATCTCAGGGTCGACTACGGTGAAGGAGAATTTGAATCCAAAACTCACTTCGGTTTTGGAGAGATGTTCTAGTAAAAGGGAGATATGATGGGAATTAGACCCTGGGCTGCAGCGCTTTTTGTCGCTGTGGCCCTTATTTCTGTTTCAGTTTCCACCACATATGCTTCTGTTAGTGCAACTGGTTTTCCTCAATGGCTTCAACCTGTTGCGGAAAAAACCCTCAATGCTGTCTGGTCGGAAATCCAGGTTTCTGATTCAGGCCTTGATAAGGTGGAGACTCTCCGGATTGTAGCCCCCAAACTGTTAAGGGGGTATGAAATATCATCCATTGAAGAAAAAGGTCAGCAGATCTTTGTATCTTTTCGAAGCCTGGAAACAGTTGAGTGGGATGTGAAAATCTCTTTTCCAAAATTGACTGAGCTAGGTCTGAAGTGGTTTTCCGCTGATGTGAATGGCATAGAACAGGAACTTTTATCTTTTGTCAAAGATATTCCGCTGGATGGCCTTGGTTGGGCAGATCATTCGCTAAGAGAGGTTATCCTCCTTGTTGTAAACAGAAGATTAGCTGGTTGGGATCCTGATATACTGATAAAACTTGATGGGTCAAAGGCAACTTTACAAATTGGGTTTACACCTCGTCCTCCCCTTATTCTTGCCCTTGATCCGGTAATCGATTCCGGTTCTATTCCCATAATCCTTCAGAACAGACTGAAAGAGAGCATTCTTACCGGTCAATCAGGCCTTATCGGGCTTCCGGTAGCCTGGTCTGAGCAGCATAAAGCAGAGATAGAAGAAGAAATCCAGGCCTTTCTTCTCCAACGTAATACTGTAGAAAGGGCCAGGGCAAGGGTCAATGTTGACTTTTCTCCCGAGCAGATCTCTAAACTTAATGCAAGTGTTGAAAGTTCAAAATATAGTCTTTATGCCTGGTTTGCTACCTATGTTGGTACGGATGAAAAATATGGAGAATTGGGGATACATCTTGGGAGACGGGCCCGGATCTTTCCTGATTGGAATGTTGAGCTTTATGGAGAATTTCTTACAGAACTTAATGATCTGGATATAGAAACAAGGTGGGGCCTTATCTGGTCTCCATATTATCGAATATGGGTGGGGGCTGAATACTCCACTTTAGATGATGATCTATGGTGGAGGTTTGTCTACCAGGGAGGATATAATAAGCCCTATTTTACCTGGCGATATAGCGACAGCTCCAACCATGACTGGGGAATTGGCTGGAAGGTCAACCAGTATTTTTCCCTGGAGCTCCATTATGATGATAGAGACGATGATTCTTTGAGTCTTAAGGTAATTAACAATCTTTAGGGGGGTGTGTTTTATACGCTCTTTCAGTGAAATAACAACATTGGGGAAACTGGCTGCCAGAGTCGGAGGAAAGGTTCATGGCCTCGAAGATGAAGTTGTAGCAGGAATTGCTATACCCTCAGAGTCTGCTAAAGATGTTATCTGTGTAATATGGTCCCAGAAGGAACTGGATAAAGTACCTGATGAATCTCTGATAGTGGCCCCTGAGGAATTCTTTTCTCCATCCAGAAAAGGGATAGAAATAAAGGATCCGAGGGTTGCCCTGGCGAAGTTACTGTCAATGGTAATCCATAGTCCGGTTTCAGGTTTCGGAATACATCCTTCTGCGGTGGTTTCTGAAAGTGCAAAGGTGGATCCTTCGGTCTTGATAGGTCCCAATTGTATTGTTGCCGAAAACGCTGTTATAGCTTCCGGTGCAGTACTGGAGGGGAATGTGTATATAGGCAGGGAAGTCCAGGTGGGAACGAATTCTTTTATCGAGCCAGGAGCGGTTATATATCATGAAACTGTTATAGGGAAAAAGACAGTAATCCATGCCAACAGTGTCATAGGTGTTGATGGGTTTGGCTTTATTCCATCATCTGATGGCGCGGAGCCGATAAAGATACCGCAGGTCGGAAGGGTTATCATAGGGAATAATGTAGAGATCGGTGCCTGTTGTACAGTGGACCGAGGCACTCTGGGTGACACTATTATCCGTGATGGGGTTAAAACAGATGATCATGTTCATATTGGCCATAATTCTGATATCGGCAGGGGTTGTCTCCTGGTTGCCCAGACAGGGATCGCAGGAAGTTCTGTTCTTGAAGACAGCGTTATTATGGCAGCTAGAAGTGGCACAGCGGATCACGTAAGGGTTGGGAAAGGAGCTCAGGTGGCGGCTATGGGAGGAGCCATAAAGGATGTTCCCCCAGGTGCCGTGGTTTCCGGTTTTCCTGCCCGTGATCACAGAAAGAATTATAGGACACTGGCCATGATCCAGAAACTTCCTGAGCTTTTCAAGAAAGTGAAGACCCTTGAAAAGATCCTTTCCAGTCTGGATAAGGGAGATAAATAATATATTGAGATATCGAAAAACCTTAAAAGAAGCGATTTCTTTCGAAGGGATAGGTCTTCATACAGGCGAAAGATCCCGGATAATCCTGAAGCCGAGTGGTGGAAATGGCTATTCATTCAATTTTACCAAATCCACATTTTCCCTTGCACATGCATCTTTCAGTGGTGATGGCCGGGGTACGGTACTGCATTTTCCAGGGGGAATAAGACTTGGAACAGTGGAGCACCTTCTTGCTGCTCTAAGGGGTTGTGGAGTCGATGATGTGGAGATCTGCGTTGAAAAGGGAATAGAGGTCCCTTCCCTTGACGGAAGTGCTAGATCTTATGTAGATCTTCTTAACAGGACTGGCTTTCTTGAAAAAAACGAATACGTAAAGCCTTTAACCATTTCTTTTCCTGTGGGGGTGGATCTTGAGGAACAGGGAAGCTCAATATTTGCCTTTCCCTCTTCATCTTTCAGGATAACCTATGTTATCGACTACGAAAATAGGATGATCGGAACCCAGATGAAAAGTGTGGAAGTTACTCCAGAGACTTTTCTCAATGAGATCGCACCTGCACGGACCTTTGCTCTGGAGGAAGATATGGATAGTCTGAGACAAAAGGGTCTTGCCAGGGGAGGCGATCTTTCCAATGCTATCCTGGTGAGGGAAGGGGAAGTTCTTACAGAAGGAGGACTCAGGTTCAAAGATGAGTTTGTCCGACACAAAATACTGGATCTTATCGGCGATCTTGCCATTCTTGATGGGCCGCCATGTTTCCATGTAGTTTGTTTCAGGGGAGGACATTCACTCCACCTCAGGCTGGCCCGGAAACTGATCAGAAAAAAGGTAATAACACTATAAAAGGAGTGATCCTAGATGGTACTGGATATACACAAGATCCTTGATTCTTTGCCGCATAGATATCCCCTGCTGCTTGTGGACAGGATAATCGATTTTGAGAGTGGCCGGATCAAAGGATTGAAGAATGTAACTATAAATGAACCCTTCTTTCAGGGACATTTCCCGGGAGAACCTGTAATGCCTGGAGTTCTTATACTTGAAGCTATGGGGCAGGTAGCAGCAATGATGATAGTTGCAGATCCCGAGCTTGAAGGTATGGTGACATATCTTACTGGTATAGAAAAGGCAAGATTTCGAAGGCCTGTAAGACCTGGTGACCAGCTCATAACGACGGCAGAAATAACAAAACGCAGAGGCCGCGTCGGTAAAGTGCATGCTTTTTCGACTGTTGATGGAGACCTGGCAGCTGAAGCTGATTACAATTTCCTTGTGGCCAGAAGCCTGAACATGGAGGAGTAGAAGATATGGCAGTGGAAATTCATCCGACAGCTTTAGTATCGCCCAAAGCAGAGATTGAAGATGGAGTGAGTATAGGACCTTACTGTATTGTTTCGGATAAAGTAAGAATAGGAACCGGTACAGAACTGAAAGCCTTTGTTTCTGTCCATGACTATGTCGAAATGGGACATGGTTGTAATGTCTATGAAAATGTTGTTCTTGGAGGGGACCCTCAGGATAGGGATTTCAAGGGAGAAGAAACGTGGGTCCTGATCGGAAACAATAATATTATAAGAGAAAATGTAACCATAAACCGTTCTACAGGAGAGGGTTCCTGTACCTCTGTAGGAAATGACTGTTTTCTCATGGAAGGAGTCCATCTGGGCCACAATGTCAAAATAGGCAATAACGTAACCATTGCCAACAAGGCTGGTTTTGCAGGGCATTCATCAGTGGGAGACAATGCTGTTATAGGCGGAATAGCCGGGGTTCATCAGTTTGTAAGGATAGGAAGGCTCTGCATGGTTGGCGGCCTCTCAAAAATAGTGAAGGATATACCTCCCTTTATGCTTGTGGATGGACACCCTGGCAGGATCTTCGGAATCAACAGGGTTGGCTTGAAAAGGGCCGGTTATGATGCTTCCCATAGATCGGCTATCAAGTCTTTATATAAATCGCTCTACCATTCGGGACTTCCATTCAGGAAAGCTATTTCCGAAATAGAAGTCACAATGTCCGGTAATCTTTTTACGGATGAAATACTTGACTTTCTCAGAGGCTCAAAAAGAGGCGTAGAATTCTGGCCCAAAGTTCTTATTAACACGTCAGGTAATGATTAAACTCCTTGTGCTTGATGTTGACGGCACCCTTACTGATGGGGGAGTCTACATAGACGGCAGTGGCAGCGAATTTAAAAGGTTCGACATTCAGGATGGAATGGGTATTGTCCTTCTGCAGAAAAGTTCTGTCCATGTAGCTATAGTAAGCGGCCGTTATTCAAAGGCTACACAACTGAGAGCAAAGGAACTTGGTATTTCTTTGCTTTATAACGGTGTTTTGCATAAATTGAGGGTTCTTCAAGAGCTTGCGGAGGAATTGGATGTTTCAAGAGAGGAAATAGCCTTTGCAGGTGATGATATAAATGATATAGACTGCATGGAATGGGCAGGCCTGGGCTTTGCTGTGGCAAATGCCAGGCCTGCTGTAAAAAAGATAGCGGACCATGTTACTTCCTCTCAGGGTGGTCATGGTGCTGTTCGTGAGATCTGCGAAAAAATAATTTATATTAACAGCCTATCCTTTCAGGAGAATATCAATGAAAATGTCTAAAAGTCTGATTCTGGACAGATACATAATCAAAGAACTTTCTGGATCATTCTTTTTTGGTGTTATGTCATTCACCGTTATCATGGTCGCTGGTGACCTGCTTTTTGATATTGCAGACCTGATAATCGAAAAGGGTGTATCATTCTGGGTCGTAGCCAGGCTTTTCTCCTATAAACTGCCTTCAGTGATAACGCTTACCCTGCCAATGGCATGTCTCCTTTCCACCTTGCTGAGTTTTGGAAGACTCTCCGCCAATAGTGAACTCATAGCCCTTAAAGCCTCAGGAGTTGCTTTTCAGAGGATAATAAGACCTGTCATCATTTCTGCTTTTTTCATTGGCGCAGTTGCTCTTATGTTCAATGAAACCGTAGTTCCAATGGCAAACAGGGCGGCCGATAATATTATGCGCTATGAAGTTGCAAAGGAGAGGCCATCCCTACTTAAGGAAAGGATCTTTCTACGAGAAGAAAGCGAAGGCCGCCTGAACCGTGTGATTTATATCAACATGCTTAAACCTCGTCTTGGAATAATGAGTGAGATCCTTATTCAGGAATTTGAAAAGGGACATTTGAGAAAGATAACCACTGCGGAAAAGGGCATCTGGCAAAATGGAGAATGGACCTTGGAGCAGGGAGAAGTGTTTGATGTTACATCTGACGGTAAGGTAAATATTCTCTACAAGTTCAAAAATCAGAAGATATCACTGGAGCTTAATCCAGGACAGGTGGCCAGGGCATCCCGGGATCCGGAAGATATGGGACTCTTTGAGCTTTCGGCCCATATAAATCTTCTAAAGTCCCAAGGAGCGAATCTTCTGCCTTTAAGGGTAATGTATCATCTGAGATTAGCAATCCCATGGGCTACACTTGTTCTGGCCCTTGTCGGGGCTGCACTGGGTGTGAGGCCGCAACGAACAGGACCTGGGATCGGTTTTGGATTGAGCATCATTATTGTCTTTGCATATTATGTTGTTATGTCCATCTGCCGGGCACTTGGTCAGGCAGGTGGTCTTCCTCCATTTCTGGCTGCCTGGCTGCCCAATATTATCTTTTTATTTTTTGGAGCCTTTCTTGCCCGAAGGGTAAATTATTAAAATATTATTATTTAAAAAGGTAGGAAAAAATGAAAGAAAAGATCGCTTTAATTGCCGGTGAGGGAAGCCTGCCTCTGGAAATATGCAGGAGTCTGATCTCTGGTTCCTTTAATCCCGTTATTTATTCCCTGAGAGCAGATCATTCGGAGTTCAAAACAATGGGTCTTGAAATACGATCTTTGCAGAGTCTGGATTTTGCGGGAATTATAGGCGATATCAAAGGCAGCGGTATAGTGTCTGTAATTCTTGCAGGGATGGTTCCTAAAAGCCTGATCTATAAACCTGAGGTACTGGATGATCTGGGCAGGGAAATGCTCTCTAGACTGAAAATCAAGGATGACCACAGCTTACTGGGAATGATCGTCGCTACCTTTGAGGATCTGGGCCTCCATGTTATTTCATACAGGGATCTTATTCCTGACCTTTTCGCTAATCCAGGGAATATTGGTGGAAGAGCACCTACCACCGCGGAGCAGGAAGATATCCGGTATGGGGTAGAAATAATGAAGACATTACTTCCTCTTTCCTTTGGTCAGACCATTGTTATTTCTGATGGATCGGTGGTTGCCGTTGAAGCCATGGAAGGAACAGATGAAACCTTGAAAAGGACAGAAAATCTTAGTCGGGGTGGGGTTGTGGTCAAAATGATGAAGCCTGGACAGGACGAACGGTTTGATCTTCCTACGATTGGGATAACAACTCTTGAAAATATGAAAAAATCCGGATTGACCTGTCTTGCTGTTGAGGCGAATAAAACAATTATCCTTGATAAGGAAAGTTTCTGTGATCTTGCTTCTATGCTCGATATTGCAGTAGTAGGTATTTAGAGTTGTCTATATTTTTGAGCTGCGGAGAAGTCTCAGGTGATAATTACCTCGCCCTTCTTATCAAGTCTCTTAAAGGAAATGGTTTCAATGGGGCCTTATGGGGAATGCTTGGACCACAGTCAGAAGGAGCAGGTGGTTTAAGAGTATGGAGCTATCAGGAACTTCACCTTATGGGGTTCCTGGAAGTTTTACCATCAATTCCACGATTGATCAGACTGAAAAATGCCATGGTCAGGAAAATCCTTTCAGAGTTGCCTGAGACTGTAGTTGTCGTAGATAGTCCCGATTTTCACCTTCCCCTGGTTAAATCCCTGCGACGGTCAGGTTTTTCGGGTGCCATTGTGTATCTTGTCCCTCCCACTGTATGGGCCTGGAGGGAAGGTCGATGCTCAATTCTAGCTGAATACTGTGACCTCTGCCTCCCCCTTCTTTCCTTTGAGAACGACTTCCTCCTCGGTAAAGGAGTTAACAGTAAATGGAAAGGCCATCCCATGCTTGAAAGTCTTAAGAACTTTACTCCTCCCGCAGGAATAGTCAAAGAGACAGAGAGAACTGCCACAATAACTCTTCTTCCGGGGAGCAGACCTGGCGAAATAAAAAGGCATCTCCCGGTTCTATTGGAATGTGCTTCCAGAATCAGCGACCTCTCACTGAAACCCGTTTTTTCAATATCTTCAACTTTACCCGAGGGTCTGAAAAGAGAGATGAAGAAAAAAATCAGCCCATGGGATTTCCATGAGGGATCCGGCAGGGATATTATGTCTCTTTCCAGGGCTGTTATCGGAGTCAGCGGAACCGTATCTGTAGAATCAATGTTTCTCGACAGATTCATGATCGTGATCTACAGAGGGGCCTTCTTTTCATGGTTTATTTATAAACTCTTTATCTCTGCTCCCTATATTTCGATTCCAAATATTATGGCTGATGAAATGGTTTTTCCGGAATACCTTCAACAGGATGTTAATGTTGATAATATTATAGAAAGCCTGAAGAAGTATGTCTTTGATGAAGCTTATAGTGCCCGGGTCCATGAAATACTCAGTGATCTTAAGGATAGAATGGGTGCAGAGGGGGCTTGTGATTTCTGGGCCCGCTGCATACTCGAGATATCAGGACAATGAAAAAAGTTATCATACTGTCAAATGGTCCAGGTGAAGTTTGGGGCTGGGCTCGCCCCCTTACAGCTGAATTGAAGAGAAGAGGATACTATGTAATCCTGTGGCTTTTGCCCTGTCAGTTTTCCAGTGGTAATGAAAGAGAGCTTTGCAGGTTTATCGGACCGGATGAGATCCACGGACCTTGCGGGTCTATTAAAACCCTTCTCGATTTCAGGGGATCAAAAGGTGACCTTGTTATCCAGCTCGGAGGAGATCTGCTTTTTGGAAGGAGTCTGGCCGGTTTTTTAAATAAACCTTTAATATGTTATGCTTATGGACCTAAAAAAGGTATGGGTAAATGTGAAGTACTTCTTTCCGCATTTGAATGGATGGTGGAGAATATCAACCGAAAAACTGGGTCTACCGTTGAACTTGTTGGAGATCTTACTCTGGATGCCCTTAAAATGGATTCGGGAGAGAGCCCTTGGGATACTGGAAAAGGAACCAGGATTGCCCTTTTTCCAGGAAGCAGGCCCCATATCAGAGAAAAAGCCAGATTTTTTCTAGCAGAAGTGGTAGGGGAACTTCGGAGAGAATTACCGGATCTCCAGATAATAACTCCATTTCTGCCCGACGTAACTGAAGATGAAAAAAAGAAATGGGAAGATATGGGTCTTGCTCCAACCATTTCAGGATCAAGGACTGTCCTTGAAAGTGCCCATTTGGCTTTAACTCAACCAGGAACGAACAATTTTGAAATAATGCATATGGGCACGCCTGCAATTGTTGCTTTGCCCTTTGATTTTCTGGAACTTGTTCCCCTTTCCGGAATAAAGGGTATGGTTGTATCTTTCCCAAGAGTGGGTCCCTGGATAAAGAGGAAATGGCTTCGAAGGATGGACAGGTACACAGGTTATCTGAGCTGGCCAAACCGAATGGCGGGTAAAGAGATCATGACAGAAATAAGGGGAGACCTATCCCCTTATGATCTAAGTAAAAGTATCCTTTCCCTGCTTTCAGAAGAGCAGGAACTGCAAAAGCAGAGGCAGGAACTGTTGTCTATGAGTCGCAGGTCCCCGTTAAAAGCCTCTCATAATATATGCGAAGTAGTTGAAAGGTTGGTTTAACTGGAATGGCTTCTCGAAAAAGCGTTTATCTAAGACTTTTAAAATATGTAAAACCCTATCTGAATCGTGTTTTTTCGGCCCTTGGGTGTATGGTACTTGCCTCAGTCTTTACTGTTATACCTCCCTGGCTTCTGAAAAATGTGGTTGATGATGTTCTTATAGAAAAAAATATGGTAATTCTGAACGTTCTGGCCATTGGGCTTGTTTTCCTTTTTGTGGGGAAAGCAATTGCGAGCTATGGTCACCAGTACCTTATGAATTGGGTAGGACAACACGTGGTGATGGATCTCAGGTTAAGTCTTTATCAGCATATGCAGAAATTATCCATGAGATATATTTATGGTAAAAGGGTTGGAGAGCTCATGTCAAGGATAACCAATGATGTAATGATACTCCAGACCATGGTAACTTCGGTTGTGGTTGATCTTGTTGTTCAGGGGGTTACCTTCCTTGGGATGTTGGCTTTCATGATCTATATCAACTGGAAACTGACTTTATTGACCTTCTGTGTCCTTCCCCTTGCCGCAATGCTTCTAAACAGGGCCTCCAGTAAACTGCGTGTTGTGGGCCATGATATTCAGGAGCAGTTGGCAATGCTTTCTGCCACCGCCCAGGAGGCACTTTCTGCAATAAGAATAGTCCTCTCCTTTGCTACTGAAGAGGAGGAGGCTCATAGATTCAAAAAACAGAATTTACTTAATTTCCGGGCTTTGATGAAAAGGACACAGTTGCAGGCTGCCCTCTCCGGGATAATAGAGGTTGTTCTTATCGCATCCCTTGCCCTGATTCTATGGGTTGGAGGCCGTGAGGTAGTAAGAGGGAAATCGACTCCTGGGGAACTTATCGCCTTTCTGAGTTACCTTGGTTTCCTGGTTCAGCCCATAAGGGTTTATACAAAAGTGATAAGCAATATGCAGCATGGTCTTGCTGCCTGTGACCGGATATTCAGCCTTCTTGATACTCCCGTTGAAGTTCTGCCACCTGTAGATCCGATCTATCATTCTTCTATGAAGGGCGGCATCTCTTTTCAGAATGTGTGGTTCAGTTATGAACCTGGTCAATGGATTCTGAAGGGGATAACCCTTGAAGCTTTTCCGGGAGAAAATATTGCAATTGTGGGGCCCACAGGAGTAGGTAAATCGACTCTCATGGATTTCATCCCCAGGTTTTATGATCCACAGAAGGGTAAGATCTCAATTGATGGACATGACGTTCGTACACTGGATCTGAAAACACTCCGAAAACAGATCGGCATAGTACCCCAGGATCCTGTTCTAATGAAGGGTTCTATAGCCTTTAACATTTCTTATGGCCTTGATGAGATAGACATGGTAGCTGTTCAAAATGCAGCTGAAGTAGCAGGAATAGATGGTTTCATTGAACGTCTCCCTGAAGGCTACGACACAGAGATCGGAGAGAGGGGAGTTACCTTGAGTGGCGGACAGCGTCAGAGGATAGCCATAGCAAGGGCAATCATTCGTAACCCTCGGATACTTATCATGGACGAAGCAACATCTTCACTGGATATGGCTGTTGAGCGGAAGATCCAGGAGGCCATGCGAAAGGCAACAGAAGGAAGGACCTCTTTTATAATCGCCCATCGGCTGTCTACTATCAAGGATGCAGACAGAATAATGGTAATAAATGAAGGCAAAGTTGTCGAAGAAGGAAGCCATGATGAATTGATAAGGACCGACGGATTATATAACCATCTTTATAGACTTCAGTTTGGCGAACATGATGAAAAACCTGGTTCGTGATTACCTTGAATTTGCCAGAGGTGAAAAAAAGTTCAGTCTCTGGTCCCTCCTTATACCTCTGGGGCTTCTAACAAGGCTTATTGTCAGGATAAGGACCTTTTTTTATGATCATGGGGTCCTTCCCAGTTTTGAAACACCTATTCCGGTGATAAGTGTTGGAAATATTACTTTTGGAGGAACGAACAAGACTCCCTTTGTTGAAATGCTTGCTACAAACCTGCAAAGATCCGGTTTGAGAGTGGGCATTGTAAGCAGGGGGTATGGCGGAAATACTTTGGACCCGGTTCTTCTGAAAGGGAATAATGCTTCAAGGGATCTGGTTGGGGATGAGCCTTTGCTTCTTTCTTCCAGGCTTGAAAATATCCCAATAGCGGTCTCAAAGGACAGGATCAAAGATGTGGATCTATTGCGCCGGGAAGGAGTCCATTTAGTACTGGCGGATGATGCCTTTCAGCATCGCCGCCTGGGAAGGGATGTTGACATAGTACTTGTTGATGCCCTTTGTCCCTTTGGTAACGGACAGTTCTCTCCGTCGGGGATACTCAGAGAGGTTCCAGATTCACTGAAAAGGGCAGATATAGTGGTTATAACCAAATCCGACCAGGTGGAGAAGTCTGTTCTTGAAGATTTGAAAAGGAAACTTCTTAAGTGGGTGTCTTCCGATAGACTATTCTGTTCAAAACTGGAGATCATTTCCTGGTCCATATGGGATGATTCATGGAGGAATCTGAACAGGACAACCCCTGGGGGACTCAAGGTCGTGGCATTTTCTGCCATCGGGAGTCCTGACAGCTTTATCCGTTCACTGAAAGATAATGGACTGGTGGTCTTACAGGAAAATCTCTTTAAGGATCATCACAGGTTTTCCATTGGTGAGATAATGGAAATGTCTGAATCTCTCGATTCTCTTAATGGGGATCTTCTTGCATGTACTGAAAAGGATATTTTTAACCTGCCTGCAGACCTTGGTGGAAAATACCGGTTTCTTGTTCCCAGAATATCTACTGTGATAGATAATGAAAAACAATTCTATAATGTCATATCCGAATGTTTATGTCCCCGGATAGTAGTAACATCCAATGGATTTGGGGAAGACTCAATAGGGGCTCTTCTTGCTGCCAGGATACAAAACAGATTCCCTCTGGCCAGGGTTTCCGGTTTTCCCATAGTAGGGCTTGGTGAACATTACTCCAGGAAAAATATCGAAGTTATATCATGCCCTCATATTTCCCCCACGGGTGGAGTCATAAAGTATAGTGCGAGAGCCTTTTTTCAGGACATCCGGGCTGGACTTATAAAAAATATCATCAGGCAGATTAAGGCCTGGAAGATTCTCAGATGGAAGGTCCGTACTGTTGTATGTGTTGGTGACGTGTATCTTCTTTTGCAGACCCTTATCGGACAGGGACAGGTTCCATTGCTTGTTGCTACTGCTAAAACAGTGTATCTGACAGGTCACTGGAAACTGGAGCAGTTTGTATTGAAACATCGCTGCAGACGAGTCTGGACCCGTGATGCAGAAACGGCACAGGAGCTTTTAAATTCTGGAGCTGATGCTGTATTTCATGGTAACCCGATCATGGATCTTATAAATGATAGCAGTGAAGAGAATTCCCCCTGGCCGGATAATTCCTCGAAAAGGATATTGCTTCTTCCCGGAAGCAGGTCCAGGGCTTACTGGGATATGGGTATGCTGCTTGATGCGGCTGTTATCCTTAACCGAAGATTTTCCTCCAGTTTTGTGGCTGTTGTTGCCCCCACCCTGAATGTCGAAAAGATTCTCTCCATGAATCCAGGGTGGAATAAACTTGAAACTGAACCTTGCATCATAGAAAGAGAAGGTGTAAAGGTCCTTCTTTACAAGGGTTCACTTGTCGATGCCGCCCGCAATGCTGAGATTCTTATAGGTCTTGGGGGTACTGCTAACCAGGTTTGTGCTGGATTGGGAGTTCCAGTTGTTTCAATATTGGAAAAGGGAAAGCTTGTTCAGAAAAAACTTCTTGGAGAATCAGAACTGCTTGTAAAGGCAGCCCCGGATGCCCTTGCAGAAGCTGCTGTAAGGATCCTTTCAGAACCCGAACTGGGATCACGGATGTCAATGGCTGGTAAAGTTCGGCTTGGTCGTCCAGGGGCCCTGGAAAATGTGGTTGAATATCTGGACTCCAGTCTGGGATGGGATCTCAGGTCTCAGGTTTATTCACAGCTTTGCTGTTTTTTCAGTTTAAAGAACTGATCTTTATAAATGCTTAATATCCGAATTTAATCTGGTTGTGGAGATGATGTTTGATGGTAAATGTTATCGATATCGGTGACTTTAAGATAGGTTCAGGACCATTGACAATTATAGCTGGCCCATGCTCTCTCGAAAGTTTTGAAATATCCCTGGAAATTGCTTCAAGGGTAAGGGATATCTGCAGTGGGGTTGGCATGAATTTCATGTTCAAGGCTTCCTTTGACAAGGCCAACAGGACATCCATAGACAGTTACCGGGGGCCAGGACTTGAAAAAGGGTTGGAATGGCTTGGAGATATCAGATCCAGATTGAATGTGCCTGTACTTACGGATATCCATGAACCATGGCAGGCCGCCCCGGTTTCAGAAGTCGTGGATGTTCTTCAGATACCAGCTTTTCTGTGCAGACAGACTGATCTGCTTGTTGCGGCCTCGAAAACGGGGAAACCCCTGAATGTCAAGAAAGCCCAGTTTCTTTCACCATCGGATATGACTTCAGTGGTGAGGAAATGTATTGAGAGCGGGAACAGTAAGATAATGCTTTGTGAAAGGGGAACCACCATGGGCTATAATCAACTCGTGGTTGACATGAGGTCACTATCCCTGATGAGAGAACTCGGATGTCCTGTGGTGTTCGATGCTACCCATAGTGTGCAGATGCCGGGCGGCAAAGGTTCAAGTTCAGGTGGGGACAGGAGATTTGTTCTTCCATTGGCCAGGGCTGCAGCTGCTATAGGTATCGATGCCCTGTTCATAGAAACCCATCCTCTGCCGGAAAAGGCCCTCAGTGATGGACCTAACATGGTACCTCTTGAAAAACTAGAGTATCTTTTGAGACAGATTAAATACATAGATGAGTTGGTCAAAAGAAATATAGGGATCAGTGATCTGAATTGGACGGGAGGAAAAGAGTAATGGTTTGCCTTCCAAGGGAAAGAGCTTGTAGAGAGTTCGAAGACGAAGATCTTCTGAATATTGGCAGATCAGTCCTTGAAATGGAGGCCCGGGAGATAACAAGGGCTTCTCACAGGCTTGGCAAAGAACTTGTCGAAGCAGCAAGGCTTATCCAGGGGTGCAGAGGGAGGCTTGTAGTTGTAGGAATGGGTAAATCTGGTCTCATCGGCAGGAAGATCGCTGCAACTCTGGCTTCACTTGGTACTCCCTCTTTTTTCCTTCATGCTGCAGAAGGGGCTCATGGTGATCTCGGCATGGTATGCCGGGAAGACATTGGTCTTTTTATCAGTCACAGTGGAAAAACACAGGAGCTTCTCAAACTTCTTCCTTTTTTCAGCAGGCTGGGTGCTCCTATAATTGCAATTTCAGGCGATAGCCTTTCTCCCCTGGCAAAGAATGCTGATATCTACCTCAATTCCGGGATAGAAAGAGAGGCAGATCCTTTGAATCTGGCTCCCACTTCAAGCACAACTGTTCAATTGGCCATAGGTGATGCTCTTGCTGGCATGGTCACTGAGATGAAAAATCTTCAAAGGGAAGATTTTGCGCTTTTTCATCCAGCAGGAAGTCTGGGAAAGATGCTCCTGCTTCGTGTACAGGACCTTATGGGTAAAGGAGAACATCTTCCGGTTGTAAGAAAGGATGCTACCGTGGGGAAGGCTCTTTTCGAGATAACGAGCAAAGGATATGGAGCAACAGTAGTTGTGGACGCAAAGGGAGACCTTGCCGGTATTTTCACGGATGGTGATCTGAGACGCCTCATGGAGAAAGATGGTTGTACATGCATGGAAGAGAAGATAGAGCATGTTATGACAAGATCCCCCAAGGTCATAGAAGCCCGGAAACTTGCAGCTGAAGCTGTCAGAATTATGGAACAGAACGAAATATCTGTGCTTATAGTAATAGAAGGGAATCAACCTGCAGGGATAATACACCTTCATGAATTATTGAAAGCCGGGGTGGCCTAAACTGTTGATAACTATCTACAGGGTCCTCATATCATTCCTTTATTTTTTGACATACCCCTATCTTGCAAAAAAGTACAAGGATGGATTAAATGAACGTAAGGGGCTATACAGCAGCGACTTTAAAAGTTTTGTAAAGGGAAAACGTCCCCTCTGGGTTCATGCAGTATCAGTGGGAGAGGTTCAGTCTGCATCTTCCTTTATACATGAATTCATAAATGGTGACATTTCCAATCCGGTGGTACTTTCAACTACCACCCACACAGGAAGAGAAATGTCAGAAAAACTTCTCTCTATGAAGATCAGTCGTCACTTTTATTATCCATGGGATATACCCTGGATAGTAAAGAGAGCGGTTGATACAATAGAACCAGTAGCATATGTTGTAATGGAAACAGAAATCTGGCCCAATATCCTTTATGAAATGAAGCGTAAAGGAATACCTTCATTTCTTGTCAATGGAAGATTTTCTGATAAATCCTTCGAGAAAAGGAAGGGTAAGGCTAATTTCTGGAGGGATGTTCTCTCCCTCTTCACACTGATAATGGTGAGGGAACAGGAGGATTGCAATAAACTCAAGATGCTGGGAGTTCCCCGGGAAAAGATAGTACTTACAGGGGACTGCAAGGTGGATGCACTTATCAATAGAGGCAGAGAAATTGATCTTACTAATGTCCGTAAGATTGTGGGAACAGGCAAACCTCTTTTCCTGGCAGGAAGTACCCATACTGGAGAAGATGAGGTTGTCCTTGAGGCTTTCGGAATAACCCGTCGAAATTCTCCCGAGGCGAAACTTGTTCTTGTCCCCCGTCACCCGGAGAGATCTGAAAGGGTTGCCGAACTTGCCAGAAACTATGGACGGACAACTCTATTGTCGGAGAACAGTGGTGCTGCATGGGATATTATGGTCATAGATCAAATCGGCCATTTATTCGAATTTTACGGAGTTGCCGATGCGGCCTTTGTAGGGGGCAGTATTGTTCCTAAGGGGGGACAGAACCTTATGGAACCTGCTCTTTACGGAGTTCCCGTGACCCACGGTCCTCACATGGAGGATTTCCGGGAAGCATCCTCAAGATTGGGGAGTCTCGGAGTTGCCAGAGTTGTCAGAACGGCAGAAGATCTTTCTGTAAAATGGATTGAAGACATAACTGAATCCAGAAAAGAAGCAGTCAGGGAGAATTGCAGAATCTTTTTTGAGGAACACAGCGGGGCTTCCTCCAGGTCCTGGCAGTTGATAAAAGATCATATTTCCTTATAGAAAGGGGAATTATTATGCAGATCAACTATGAACTTTTAAATGTTTTTTATGAGGGTCTGGATGAAAGATCCCGTAATAGTCTTGATGAAGCGGTCGCAAAGATCGTCAAAGTAAAGGAAAAGGGCGGCAAGGTAATGGTGGCAACCGGAAGCGGACCGAATATTCATGAAGGAGTTACCACCCTTATTGCTGAGCTCATGGATAAAGGGATAGTTGATAGTGTTACTACAAGTGCTGCGGTGATCGGCCATGAAATGGCCGGTTCCCTCGACAGGGTCAAAATGGTTGATGCTTCTGAACTTGCTTTTGATGAAAAATTTATGCCCAGAGGGAATGTTTTTGAGTTTACCCAGCTTTCAGAAGATGAGATCGATGACCTGAAAACGGAGATGGTTCTTGATCTCGACCTTCTGGAGAGGGGAAGCAGGATCGATGGTAATATCATAATAAAGGCAGCAGGTAACATGGCCTATCCCATGGGGATGAGGACAGAAGCTGTTGCATCAGAAATCCTCTCTATAGCCAGGATCTACGGTCTTCCCTTTGAAGAAGTGGCAGGGTGGGGAGCAGATAAAAGGTCAATGATAGGTGCAGGTGCCAGGAAAGGTCTTCCTGTCCTTGTAAGCGTTCCACAGATGATAGGTTCAGGTAACGTGGGTCTTTCCATTGGAGACAGTGTATTTATTTCCCAGCGATGTATGCGTATTTCCCGTATGCTTGAGGAAGCCGATGTGATAATAGAATCTGCAGTAGCTCTTACCCAGGAGATACATGATGGTCCTTTTGAATGTTATACAGGCCACGGTATATGGTCATGGTGGAATGGTATCCATACTTACAGTCTTAAAGACAAGTCACTTATCCGGATCGATCTGGATGAAAACCTGAGAAAGGCTCAGGATGTTCAAAGAGAGAGCAGTATGATACAGGAAGCCATAAACAAGGGCCTTCCCAAGACCAAGATATCCAGGATACCCTTCCGAATGGAGATGTCTGCCTTTGCGAGACATGAGGGCAGCATTCCCATAATCGGCGATATAGGTCAGGTCTGGCCTCTCATAGCTGTAAAAGTAGCGGAAGCTCTTAAGGTATCCCTCGATTTTATGAGTTATTCCCAGGAGACAGAGGATGGGAAAAGGATGAGAGAATGGATAGTAAAAGAGGTTAAGCCCATTGACAGGCAGCTCCTTAGACAAAGAGCTGAGGAATATAAGCTCGGTATATTCAATCAAGGATAAAGATAGAACCGGGCAACTGTCTTGCCTTTGAACAGGGCTGTGATACCATAATTCGGGATATGAAAATTGCAAGTATCTTTCTTCAACAGAGATAAGTTCACATGTTTTTTCTTAGAGGGCGGGGCTTGAAATGGTCCCGCTCTTTCCTTGAGGAAGTGACCTGATGTATTCGGATCTTTCTTTAATAATAATTCTGAACGAGGGGATAAGGGGTCATCTGAGCCAGACCAGAGGTGTGGCTCACTGGCTTGCTGAATTGACCGGAGCCCGAATAAAAGAGATCAAAGTGCCCGACCTTGCGGGATGGAGAAGGTTCTGGCAATTAAAAGTAAAGGCAAGATCCCTTCGAAACTGCAGCATCTCAGAATGTAAAAAATGGCTTATTGATTCGGGAGGAGGAGTTCTCCTCGATGATCTGACTGTCGACCTTGCAACTGGAGAGAAAAAGCAGTGTATCCTTCTCTCTGCCGGTAATACGTCAGCTCCTTTTACCCTTGTTCTTGGCAGGATCTTAGGTGTTCGAAGGGTTGTATTAATGACCCCTTCTGTTATAGGAACAGATCCTTTTGACTTTGCCATAGTTCCCGAACACGATTTTCCTAAATCGAATGATAATGTTTTAGCCACTCTTGGTGCTCCCAACTTTATAATTCCAGATGAACTTGAGAAGAAAGGGAAAGAGCTTGTTCATGATTTCCCTTCCGGGGATAGCGAATCCTGGGGAGTGCTTATTGGTGGAGATACTGCAAATTACAGTATTGATCCTGAATGGATCAGGATCAACATTGGAGCATTACTTGAAGTATCATCGAGCAGGGGAGTAGGTCTTTATATAACTACCTCCAGAAGAACGAGTCAGGATGCTGAAAGAGTTCTTGAAGAAATTACAGAAGATAGAGAGCATGTAAGAATGAACCTTATTGCCTCGCGGGATTCCCGAAATCCAGTTCCGGGGATACTTGGCCTGTGCAGCCGAATCTTCTGCACCGAAGATTCAGTATCTATGCTTTCAGAGGCAGTGACTTCGGGTAAAGCAGTATTTCTTTTAAGGGTCAAAAAAAAAGGCGGTGTGAAAATACTTTTGGGAAAAATCACACAAGGCCTTGTCAAAGCTGACATACTTCCCCTTTATTTTCTTTGGGGTTTCTATAGATTTGAGTATATGAGAAGAAGACTGATTGAAAATGGATTCCTGGTAGAAATGCCTATTGAAACTGATAAATGGAGCGAACTTATTACCATGTCTGTTCGTCAGATGAGAGCTGAATTCAACGAAGCAAAACGTTCTGCAGAATGGATATTGGAGGAATGGAATAAATGAAAATAATACAAATCCTTCCAGAATTTAATGTCGGAGGAGTAGAACAACATGTTCTATGGCTATCCAATGAACTTTCGAAAAAAGGTCATGAAGTACTTGTTGTCTCTGCAGGTGGGACTATGCAGTCCAGGCTTCTCGATCCAGTCTTTTTTAAGAAACTTCCGGTTGATAAAAAAAATCCGGTAACCGCACTTTTTTCTTCCTTGGCACTAGCCCGAATGATCAAAAGAGAAAAGTGGGATGTTCTTCATGCTCACTCAAGGGTTCCGTTCTGGATAAGTTTGTGGGTGTCCCGTTTTACAAAATGTCCATTTGTGGTGACGGCTCATTCATGCTACTCAAAAAATCATGCCCTGTATCCTCTAAAAAAAGCTGACACTCTCATTGCTGTAAGCAGAACAGTCAGGGATCATCTTGCTGATTATCTACCTTCACATGTGTGTATAGCATACAACGGTTTACCAAAGCCACGTTCTTATTGGAAAGCTGTAAACAAAGGAGAAAACAGATTCCTTTTTCTAGGAAGGCTTAGCAGATCAAAAGGCCTCCAGTTTTTCATAGAGGCTATTTCATATTTCAGAGATAGGCAGTGGCATCTAGATGTAGTAGGAGATGGTCCCATGAGAGAGGAATTGAAAAAACTTGTTTCCTTTTTTTGTATTTCTGAAAAGGTTACTTTTCATGGTTTTAGCGAAAATACTGAATACTGGATGGCCAACTGTTCCTGCTTTGTTTTCCCATCCCTTGATGAAGGTATGGGATTGACGCTTATGCAGTCTATTCTTATGGATGTTCCTGTTCTGGCTTCTGATATTCCAGCAGTTAGGGAATTGAGTTTTTTGGATAAAGAATTGATTAAACCTGGTTCAGTCCCTGATTGGATCAAAGCCTTGGATAAATTTTTTAAAACTGGTGTAAGTGGACAGAAATTTGATAAAAAAAAGATTCCTTTGGTAAATGAGATGGCTAACAAAGTCGAAGATCTATACAGAGATGCTATTAGAAGAAAGGCAAGTTATTCTGAATGAAAGTTTTGCATTATAGAAATGAGGATACCCTGTTCAGGGCTAACCCATTCCTCCAATTGCTACAGTACTTCTACGAAACGGGGATGGAGAATCTTCTCCTTTGCCCCCCTGGCGGGACACTGTCGAAAAAGGCTTCTACTTTTGGCGTTGAAGTCCTGTATTATGAGCCTAAGTTTTCATCTATACCTGGCCTATGCAGAGGTTCTGAAAATATTGCAGGATCTGTAAATCCCGATCTTATCCATACCCGCCTTTCATTTGCTGCATTTATCGCATCTGAATGGAAACACAGAACAGGTTGTCCTGTCCTTTCAACTGTCGATAAATATGCAAAACCTTTCTTGAAAAGACTTCTTTTGATCATTATATTGGTATTTAATTTTGGTTCGAAACAACCAGTAAAATACCCTGGGAAGGTTTGATTTCTTTTGGACCGTCCATTGAAAATAATTCAATCTACAAGTGCTCTAGGTTGGGGCGGTGCAGAAAAAATACTTGTGGAGCTCTCAAATGAGCTCTTCCGTAGAGGGCATTATGTTGAAGTATGGACAAGGAATGGAGCAAAACTGATTGACCAGTTGGATAGGGGAGTTATTTCCAAGACTTTACCCTTTTTGAACGATTATGATCTGTACAGTATCTTTTTATTCTGGAAAGCTTCTAAAAGATTTGATATTATTCATACTCATCTTGGAAGAGCGTGTAAACTTTCTGGAATTGCGTCTGCCTTTAGTAATCCATTGAACAGGAATAAGTATATAGCTCATATGCATTCTTATCACAAACCCAAACATTATGAGGGACATAAAAATATTCTCTGTATTTCAAAGGATGTAGAAAATTATGTTAATCAGAATTTCCACTGGAATAAGGAGACCTGGACAATCTATAACGGTATTAGTCTCAACGATACCAATTGTCTTAATCCACAAGGATTACTGAATATTGATCATGAAAACTGTAATGAAATGAAAATAGGTTTGTTGGCGACATTCAAATGGGAGAAAGGACATATTCATCTTCTTGAAAGTTTTCGCATCCTTCTCGCTCGATTTCCTTACGTCAGGCTTTATCTGGCAGGAGATGGCCCTTTACGCTCCTCTGTTGAACAACATGCTCTTGATTTAGGTATCTCTGAAAGTGTGAATTTTGTTGGATTTGTGGAACCTGAAAATGTATTTTCATTCTGGGAACAGATGGATATTGCTTGTTTCCCATCCCTTCTGGAAGGATTACCTCTTGCAGCAATTGAAGCTATTTCAAGCGGATGTCCCATAGTTTATTATGGGGATACTGGATTGGTAGAATTAGTTGCTGAGGCAGGAATTATGGTTCCATGGGGAGATAAAGAGGCTCTGGCCTCAGCTCTCGGTCAGCTTATTTCATCCAGAGGTTTAAGAAATGAAATGTCTGATAGATCAATAAAACGTTCCCGTGAATTCAGTATTGAAAACATGATTAGTCAGATACTTGACCTTTATTCTGAAATTTTGGGGGAAAATAATTCTTCCCATTAAATACGCTTGATCTCAAAACTGATTGACAATAAATTTCCCCAAGAAATGTATTTTGTTTTATTCAAGGTGTATCCATGTAGGGCGAGGAATATGAAATTTTTCCGATAATAGATCTGGTGGATTTATTTATCAAATATTTATAAAAGGAAAGGATTTGCTTTGTTTATCTATTTTCAGAAAGAATGTTTTAGTAAGATAGATTCTATTTTATGGGTGCTGTTTTGCTATTATACTTATTCTGACCGACTTGGTTCACTATGGTGATCGGGGTAATACAGTTGGTTTTATTCCAATGGTTTTCTGGTGATAAAGTCTCTTGTGAACAGTTTACCTATTCTTCGGGTAGAATAGTCTTTTCCAAAAGGAGGTTTTCCATTTGAAGGTGCTCCATTATGTAAATGAAAATACCCTGTCCTGGGCTAACCCCTTCCTCCAATTGTTACAGTACTTCAACGAAATGGGGATAGAAAATCTTCTTCTTTGCCCCCCTGGCGGGACACTGTCGGAAAAGGCTTCCACTTATGGCGTTGAAGTCCTGTATTATGAACCTAAATTCTCGTCTCTACCTGGCCTATGCAGAGGTTTTGGAAAGATAGCACGATCTGTAAATCCCGATCTTATCCATACCCGCCTTTCATCTGCTGCATTTATTGCATCTGAATGGAAACACATAACAGGTTGTCCTGTCCTTTCAACTGTCGATAAATATGCAAAACTGAAATATTATCTTAAGTCAGATCACCTCGTAGCCGTTTCAAGCGGTGTAAAGGACTGGTTTGTTGAGAGTGGATATCCGCAAGAGAAGATGAGTGTTATTGGGAATCCCTTGGACCTTTCCTTTTATAAACCGGTTATGAATGTACGGGAAAGGATAAGGTCTGAAGAGGGAATATCCACAGACACTAAAATTATTCTTGGTGCTGGCCGGTTTGTGGACTGGAAAGGATTTGACATCCTTTTACAGGCGTCTGAACATGCGCTGGAGGAATCGGATTTTATCATCTGGCTGGCAGGCGATGGCCCGGAAAAAAGCAGGCTTGAATCCTATGTGGCTTCTTCTCCCGTATTATCCGAACATGTAAAATTCTGGGGTTTTGTTCATGATATACGCCCATTCTTATGGGCCTCTGATCTTTTTATCCTTCCATCCAGCGAACCGGAGCCATTCGGATTGGTCCTCCTTGAAGCCATGGCCTGCGGTCTTCCCGTAATAGCAACATCTGCAGGCGGTCCGCTGGATATTGTATCGGATGATACTGGCTGGCTGGTGCCTCCCGGAGATGTTAAATCACTTTGTTTGACCATTCAGATGGCCCTGAAGGATCCCGAATTTGAATTCAAGGGATCAGCCTCCCTGAAAAGGGCTTCCCGGTTCGATGTCAAAACAATAGGGGATGAATATATACGAAAGTACAGATCCCTGATCAATTGACGTGCATATTGCCTGGGTCCATATTAATTTCAGTGTAATGCTGATGGAGGGTGTAAACGATTATTCGGAATAGATATGATCATGGAGTTCCACAGGAGGGCGATAGACTCCTTATCGTTAAATATAGTGCTCTGGGGGATGTTGTCGGGGCTACCTCTGTAGCCAGATGTCTGAAGCACCATTATCCATTCCTCCATATATCATGGCTTGTTAATGAGAAAAATGCAGAACTTCTTAAAGATCAGCCCTTTATCGATGAACTGGTCATCTGGTCCAGTTCATGCGGGATAAAGAGCTTTCTCAGTTTGTTAAGAGATGTAAGAAGAAGAGAGTACGATTGGCTGCTGGATCTGCAGTGGGTTGACAGAAGTTCTCTTATATCCCTTCTATCCGGTGCCGGTTTTAAAGTCGGATATCATAAAAGTCTTAAAAAGATCTATGACTGGACTCCTGGAAAGGAATGGGCGGATAATAAACCCCTTCTTCAGAGACAGGCCGTTGTCGCTGCTGGCCTTGGAGTGAATGACTGTCATCTCTTCCCTCCAGCCCTGAGGATCCTTGAGCCTGAAAAAAAATCAGCAGATATCCTTATTGGTCATTCAGGAGAACCCAGAATAATGGCCATAATAGGTGCGAGTAAAGAAATAAAAACCTGGCCTATGAAAAACTGGCTCGATTTTCTGCATAAAATAATAGAAATTGGTTGGGTCCCTGTTATTGTGGGGCATCTGGAAAGAGAGATGGATATGGTTGCTGGAATAGAGAAAGCACTGAACACGGAAAAAATCATCAACATGACCGGGAAACTGAAACTCCGGGAACTGGCAGCAGTTGCTTCCTGCTGCGATCTTGTCGTTGGCGGAGATAGTGGTCCTACCCATATAGCAAATGCAATAGGTATTCCTACAGTTGCAATATTCGGCCCGACATGTCCTGAAACGGTCTTTCCCAAAGGTCCAAAGACTTTCATCTTAAGGGCTAAATGTCCTGATCAGGGTTGTAACAACTGGAATTGTACAGATTATGCAAGGTGTCTTGGAAGCGTCAGTGCGGAGGAAGTGCTGGAACTGTTGTACCTGAAAGGAATTCTTTGAGCCCACGAATTGGTTAAGATTCTTTAATATAACTGGATCGGGAACGGTATCATATGGGAGAGGGTATTTCCAGGACAAGGAAGGTGAGGCCTGGTTATCATGTCCCCTTCATTTCCTTCTGAGAGTATTGTTCAATTGAAAAGAACCTTTATCCATGATAATTTTTTCATGGTACATGAATCATATTTTAGATGATCTTTGATATTCCATTTTGCAGGAAGAATGTATTAAAGGAGATCCTCCAAGGAGAACTTGTACAGATATTTTAGCGTGGGGTTTCATGGAATCTGAATGAATTTACAGAGAGCAGGCCTTGATATGAATTAGAAGGCAAAGTTTCCACATCTATAGATATATACTGTATCTTATGCTCCTTTACAGGTTTTTTTAACTTCAGGTATAAACAGATTGTCCGTAAGTTATTTCCTTTAAAGCATGATATTAGGTGGTTTGACTATTCTTGTTTCGAAAGAGCTGGAGGAACTTGTTGTGAGGATTGACAAGAAAATGGTACGAAAGGTTCTTGTAATTGGATTATCATGCCTTGGAGATATGCTCCTCACCACGGCAGCCCTGTGGAACCTCAGACTTTATCTTCGGGAAGATACACATTTTACCCTTTGGGTTCCTCCCAGGGCTATCCCTGCAGTAGAAGGGGACCCTTTATGGGATGTTGTAGAACCCTATGACAGGGGAGGCGAATATTCGGGTTTTATGGGCAGGATAAGGGCAATCCAAAAAATCCGTAAAGGGAGATACGACCTCATCCTTGACCTTAGGGCGACCCTGCTTCCTTTGTTCAGCGGAGCCAGGTATGCGCCTCTTTGGGGGCTTAAAGAGGTTTTCCTTCCGAAATCCATTCACGAAGTTGAGCGTAATCTTTATGTTATTGGGAAATTGGGTGTTCCACTAGTACAGAGAAATCTGAGGTTTTTTATATCCGATGAAGTTCAGAATTACATCTCTGAAAATTATCCTCAACTGAGAAATAGAGAAAGAGAAACTCCCTTCATTGTATTTAACCCAGGGGGAAACAGCGGATATCCATCCAAATGCTGGCCCGGCAAGTTCTTTGCAGAGCTGGGAAATATTCTCGTAAAAAGGTACAATGCCTTAATAGGTGTAATAGGTTATTCCAGCACTGAAGAAAAGGCAGCAAAGGAGATACTTGATAAACTGCCTGAAAAGAACCGGCTGGATCTTGCAGGACAGCAGATTGGTCTTCATCGGCTTTCAGCAATTCTCGGGTCTGCTGACCTTTTCGTAACCAATGATACGGGAACAATACATCTTGCAAGCGCAGTAGGTGTACCCACTGTTGGACTCTACGGTCCGTCACGGCCGGAGAGATATGGTCCCTGGGGGAACAGACACAGGATAGTTATTCCGGAACTTCCCTGTGCCCCGTGCAGGGGTAAAGTGTGTATATCGGGTATTGAGGATTGCATGAGCCATATATCCGTAAACAAAGTTTTTTCTTCCTGTGAAGAACTGTTACAGGATTTTTCTCAGACATAAGATCCGGGAGGTACGGAATGTACATAGTTACAGGTGGAATGGGGTTTATTGGCAGTAACATTGTTAAAGAACTGAATAACAGTGGTATCGATGATATCCTTGTGGTGGATAATGCTGGTATGGGAGATAAATTCCTTAATTTATGCGATCTTAAAATTGCAGACTATATGGACAGGGAAGAATTTCGTTATCAGCTGGAGAAAGACCTTTTCAGCTATGGAGTGGAGGCCATTTTTCACCAGGGAGCCTGTGCTGTTACTACCGAACGTAATGGCAACTATATGCTGGAAAACAACTTTACATTTTCAAAGGTCCTCTTTGATTTCTCAATACAGATGAAGATACCCTTCATATATGCCTCCAGTGCTGCTGTTTATGGTAATAATACTGTCTTCAGGGAAGATCCGGTCAATGAAAATCCGATAAATGTCTACGGTTATTCAAAACTTCTTTTTGATCAATATGTGAGGAAAAACCTTTATCGTGCAGAATCAACCGTGGCAGGCCTCAGATATTTCAATGTTTTCGGCCCGGGAGAATACCACAAGGGACCTATGGCCTCCATGATATATCATTGTTACAGACAGCTCAAAGACAGTGGGGAGATCATGCTTTTTGAAGGTACAGGTGGTTTCGCAGATGGAGAACAGAAGAGGGACTTCATCTTTGTAGAAGATGTGGTGAAGGTGAACCTGTTTTTTGCATCCCAGCCCCTGGTAAAGGGTGTCTTTAACGTTGGGACAGGAATGGGCAGGAGTTTCAATGATATAGCAGAAAGCTGGATATCTTTAATGGGTAAAGGACATACCCGGTATATTCCCATACCTGATTCAATAAAAGATCGTTACCAGAGTTTCACGGAAGCTGATATCGATTCTCTACGACTGCAAGGCTACAGGGATGAATTTTTAAGCCTTGAGGACGGCATTAAGAAATATTACCATTACCTGGTGGAAAGGGAACGATCCTGATGCCGGAACAGGGCAAAGTCTTTTTCAATGATCTGACTGTAAGGGGAAAATGGATTAATGGTACCATTTCCCGGCATCTGCTGGTTATAGAACAGCTTAAGCAGATTGTGCCTGAAATTGAAAACATAGTGCAGAGGATAGTCGATTCTCTTTTACAGGGAGGCAAGGTGATCTGGATGGGTAATGGCGGGAGCGCCGCAGACAGCCAGCATCTTGCGGCAGAACTTGTAGGAAGGTTCAAAAGGGACCGACAGCCAATTCCATCACTTGCATTGACATCCAACATGTCTATTCTTACTGCTGTGGCCAATGATATGGGCTATGATTCGATCTTTTCCCGCCAGATGGGTGCCCTTTGCAGCAAAGGAGATATAGTGATAGGTATCTCCACAAGCGGGGAAAGTCCCAATGTTATAGAGGGTATAAGGAAAGCATCATCCATGGGGGCCTGCTGCATAGGCTTTACGGGAAAAAATGGCGGTACCCTCAAAGACCTTGTAGATGAGTGCATTCTCATCTCTTCCGATGATACTGCCCGCATACAGGAGGCCCACATTCTTGTCGGACACATCATCTGTGATCTTGTAGAGGGGGAAATCAGCAGGGATCATGAAAGTTCAATTTAAAGAACCTGATAAGGTCATAAGATCGGTGCGGTCCCTTTTCCCGGATACAAGAATCCTCGTAGCTGGAGATATAATGCTGGACAGATATCTCTGGGGTAACGTAGAAAGAATATCCCCGGAAGCTCCGGTTCCTGTGGTTAAACTCTACAGGAGGTCGTACATGCCGGGAGGAGCTGCGAATGTTGCTCTGAACCTTTCTTCACTTGGTTTTCAGGTGGATCTGGCAGGTTTTGTCGGAAATGACCGGGAAGGGACCATCCTTGTATCAGAATTGGTTAACAAGGGAGTCAATGTAGAGAATGTTATCAGCCTTTCAGACAGGCCTACAATAACAAAGACAAGAGTGATCGGCGGGCACCAGCAGATGGTCAGGGTAGATGAGGAGGATCTTTCTCCATATGATCATTCGCACATTCAAAAACTGGTTACTGAGCTGGAGTCCTGTATGGAAAACAGACCTGGAGCGGTTATACTTTCAGACTACGGAAAAGGAGTAGTCATTCCAGATTTGAGTCAAAGGGTCATTTCCAGGTGTAGAAACTCCGGGATCCCCGTCCTGGTTGATCCCAAGGGGGCAGACTTCAGTAAATACGAGGGTGCAAGTGCAATAACTCCGAACATTAAAGAGCTTTCCGGTGCAGTTACAGTCAGCCTGGACAGCATTGATTGCATAATAGATTCAGGCAATATTCTTATGAGGGAACTTGGTTTCGATTTTCTGGTTGTTACAAGAGGAGAAAAGGGAATGATCCTTCTGGAGGGAAAAAGTTCCCTTGAAATACCTACCCAGGCGAAGGATGTCTTCGATGTTTCCGGTGCAGGAGATACTGTGATAGCAACCCTTGCAGGGGCTCTTGCCTGTGGGCTTTCACGGGAAGATTCAGTACGTCTTTCTAACCTGGCAGCGGGTATAGTGGTAGGGAAAATCGGTACTGCCCCTATAGAAAAAGCAGAGCTTCTGGAAGCTCTCTCAAGAGAAGAAGAACTTCCCTTGCAGGGGAAGATCTATCGAGGCCTTTCCAGCCTTCTTTCAAAGGTGGAAAGGTGGAGAGATGAGGCTAAAACCATAGCCTTTACCAATGGGTGCTTCGACATCATCCACTCAGGCCATATAATGTATCTTGAAAGATCGGGGCAGGAATGTGACCGTCTTATCGTAGGGGTCAATTCCGATGACTCGGTCAGGAGGTTGAAAGGTTCAGCCCGGCCTGTAAATTCCCAGGAAGACAGAATGTCCGTTCTGGCAGCTCTTTCCTGTGTCGATGCTGTTGTTCTTTTTGAAGAGGATACCCCCCTGGATCTTATAGAAGCCATCCGCCCCGATGTTATCGTAAAGGGGGATGATTATACTGAAGAGCAGGTGGTTGGTGCCCCCCGGGTAAGGTCCTGGGGAGGTCGCGTGGTCCTGGTGCCGGTTCTTCATGGCAGAAGTACAACAGGCATGATCGAGAGGATCCGGAATGCTGAATGAGTTTATCTCTGAAAAACAGCAGATCTGGTCCATTCATGTCAATAAAGCTTAAATGACTTTTTTTATCCTTAGCCACAATCTCTCTACAGGAGTCTCCAGTCACTTCAAAGACACTATCCGGACCTATCTCGAAAAGGAGGGCTATTGGCCTTTATCCTTCTCCGGATGTGAAGGCATAAACCCTGATATTCTTGAGAAAATCACCCTTCTTTCGGCACCTGGATTCTGTGATGTGAATGAGGATGAATATATCCTTTTTGACAGCAGGAGCATTTTTGATATAGATATTTCTCTCTTCATCAGAACATCCCGCAGCCTGGGGGGAGATTTTGTTGCAGCCCTCAGGTATACAGATGAAATCAATGAAAAAGAATTATATGGAGTGGATAATAAGTTTTCCCTTTACAGAATAGACTGCCACAGGGATGGGTATATTGATGGATACGAAGCTGGAGGTATTTATTACTTCAAGGGAGAATTATGGGACCGCTTTTTAACCTCTATCGAGCCTTCAGTGGATTTCCATATTCTGGCAGACCCTGTCCGGAGTATTCAGGATATTCCGTCTTCCCGAAAAAGGGTCAGAGGATTACCGATGGGCGGTCTGTTCAGGAGCGTTACACAACATGATCAGGAAACATCAGTATCCAGGAAGATCGCCTTCAAAAAGAAGAGGGTTCCGGCCCTTTTTCTTGACAGGGACGGGGTGATCATTGAGGATACGGGATATGTACATGGGACTGACCTGAAGTTCATCGAACGGATATTTCCCCTGATCGAAAGGGCAAACAGGGATGGGAATCCTGTAATAGTAGTTACTAACCAGTCTGGAGTGGCAAGGGAATATTTTTCCGAGCCAGATGTGGAGGATACCCATTTCTTTATCAGTAAATACCTGGATGCCATTGGCCTGAGGATCGATGGATTCTATTGCTGTCCATTCCATCCTGAAGGAACTGGAGAATATAGTGGAAAGAGATCATTGTGCCGGAAGCCTGAGCCTGGAATGATCCTCAGGGCCTGTGAGGATTTCGGTATAGATCTTTCCAGATCTTTAATGATGGGAGACATGGAGAGGGACAGGATAAAACTGCCTTACCTCGATTTTTGTATCTTTAGCTGAGCCGGGATATGAAACTGCATCCTCAGAAATAATCCGGGTAATATCAGGGGTAGAGAGTGTAAATGGGTCTGAAGTCCTATTGAATTGTGCACCTTCTCGGGATAACATAGCCATGGTTTATACGTTTTTGATCCTTGACAGTTTAACTTGGTTAAATTGCTTTATACATCCGTGAAGAGACCTGAAGGCAGGAAAGGAGGTGCCGACGACCCCCAGCCAACAAGGAAGAGCGGATGTTGAAGACGGACCGTTATCACCATAAGGAGAGGGAAGGAATTTCAAAGGAAACGAGGAAACTTTGAAAACCCCCGATCCAGGCAGATAAAGGCCGTATAAATACAGACAACCAAGGGGGTTGCATTTAATAATGAAGAAATTTCTTGCACTTGTAGCAGTAGTCGCACTTGTAGCATTTGCCGCTCCGGCATTTGCCGCTAATCCTTTCATGGATGTTCCCATGAACAGCTGGGCTTATGACGCAATCAGCCAGCTTTCCGCAGTAGGCGTAGTTTCCGGTTATCCCGATGGTACCTTCAAGGGCAACCAGCCCATGACCCGTTACGAGATGGCTTCCATCGTAGCCCGCGCTCTGGCCGTCGTTGACATGAACAAGGCCAGCAAACAGGATGTTGAGATGCTCAAGAAACTCGTCGTAGAGTTCAAGGACGAGCTTGATGCCCTCGGCGTACAGGTTGACGAGCTTGACAGCCGCGTAGCAGTTCTCGAAGAGAACCTCGGCGGATGGAAGTTCTGGGGCGAATTCCGTCTTGACGCGAAGTTTGGCGACGAGGTTGATGGCGCTTACGGATTAGGCGGAGACACCGACTTCACCCAGAGCCGTTATCGTATCTGGATGAGCAAGATCATCGACGACAAGGTCAAGTTCATCGGCCGTATGACCGGTAAGGACATCGGCTTCAGCCGTTACTATCTCGAAGTAGCACTTCCCATGGATATGACCATGTGGGCAGGTCTGTGGTGCTACGACTGGGAAGGCGCCAATGGACTCTACAACGACAACGATGCATGGTTCGGCGATCAGGCTCTTCAGGGCTTCTACTTCACCAAACCCTTCTCAATGGGTGATTTCTCCTTCTATATTGCTCATAATGACGGTGCTTCTGTTGATGAGTACTTCCGTTACGGCCTTGACGTAAACTTCAACGTAGCCGAGAATTTCCGTATCGGTCTTGGCGCTCTTATGTTCGACTATGACTTCACCGACGATGGTGGCGAAGTTTACAACGTTAACTTCGGCTTCAACTTCACCGATGATATCGCCTTCAAGGGTGTTTACTACATGGAAGACATTGACACCGTAGCAGCTGGTGTTGACGATGGTCCCAGTGCTTGGAGAGCTATTCTTGACGTAAGTCAGAACGCTTTCGGTTTCACCAGTGTCTGGATTGAATATGCCAATGCTGACGATTCTTTCTTCCTCTTCGATTTCAATGGCTGTGATACTGATGGTAGTGGACCTTTTGACAATTATGGCGCAGTTACCACTCCCGGCCTTGGCAGGGGACAGCAGGACAAAGAGACCGACATTCTTTTCGTGAAGCTGAACCAGAAATGGAACGACAACTGGAGCACCTTCCAGCGCTATGTCGATTCCTCTGCTGATCCAGTTGGCGGCGGCGACTATGATGTCCAGAACCTTACCTTCGGAGTAAAATATTACTATACTCCCAATCTCAGCTTCGAGCTTGTTTACGACGATGTTGACTACGGCGATGCATGGGCTGGCACTCTTGATGACGACAGCCTCATCAGACTTCGTACTCACGTTAAGTTCTAGTTTAAGCTGAACAATATTTAACGCACCTACCAAAGGGGCGGAGGGATTTATCCCTCCGCCCCTTTTTTATTTGTCCCATCCTGATGTATAATTCATGCCAGTGTCTTATAAAAAGAATATCAGGAGGCTCATCTAAATGAAGAGAAATAAAGTTGCAGCATTACTCATCTCCGCCATTGCGATCCTTATCTTTACAGTATCGGCATTTGCAGGTACAGAAGATATACTGAACCGCTGGTCCAAGACCAGGCATTTTGAAAGTGATCTTGGCAGTGAACTTGATATAACTGTTACATACTATTCCAGTGAGTATATTGAAGCTCTTGTCCAGAACGAAGCTGAAAAAAATCTCTGGACTGCCGATGAAGCGGAGAATTACAAGTATGAACTGCTGAAAGGCCTTCAGCTTGATGAGTATGTACCTGTACATATCGAATTTGATAATAAAGGATCGGCCATGCACATGGCTCCCTTTGACAGGCAGATAGTGATCTGGATAGGAAATAAAAAGTTCACTCCTGTAGATTATGACAAGCGTTTCAATTTTAAGCTCCTGGGTAAAAGGGACGGTCTGGTATACTTCCCCAGATTCGATGAAAAGAGCGGAAAATCTCTGCTTGAGAAGGCAAAACGGGTAAAGGTAAGTCTTTCTGGAGGTATAAGTTCTACAATGGATGGAATTGCTACTGTGGATTTTCTATGGGATGTAGATAATGATGACCCTGAGAAGCTTTTCAAGGGTAAGGCTGCTGCCCAGCTTGAGATGGACCGTCTTATCAAACGAATAGAAAAGCTGAGTGGTGAGAAATCTGTCCTTGAAGCACAGCTTGCCGAGATTCAGGCTGAGCTTGACAAAATTAACCTGAGAATAGAAGAACTGAGAAAAGAGTAGTTCCTTTAGTTCCTGAAAATCAGGGCGGCATTGGTTGTCGCCCTTTTTTAGTCACCTTGAGTCCGAAGGGGGACTTGAACAATGAAACGAATTGCAGTTCTTACAAGCGGTGGAGATGCTCCCGGCATGAACGCTGCTATCAGATCTGTTGTCAGAACGGGTCTTTACCATGGTCTTGAAGTACTGGGAGTACGCCACGGTTACCAGGGACTCATGGAGGGAGACTTTATTCCGCTGGACTCCAGATCCGTTGCCGGGGTAATCCACAGAGGAGGTACTATCCTCTACACTGCCAGGAGCGAAAGATTCAAGACCCTTGAGGGTCGTGACGCCGCTCTCAACCAATTAAGATCCGGTTCTGTGGATGGTCTTGTGGTAATTGGTGGGGATGGTTCCTATCGCGGTGCCCTGAAGCTTGCGGAAACAGGATTTCCCGTTGTTGGTATTCCCGGTACCATAGATAACGATATTGCCGGTACTGATGAGACCATAGGCTATGACAGTGCCCTTAACACAGCCCTGGACTCTATCCGTAAACTGAGGGATACTGCAAGCAGCCATGACCGTCTTTTTATTGTTGAGGTCATGGGTAGGGAATCGGGGTTCCTGGCCCTTGAAGTAGCGTTGGCCAGCGGAGCTGAATGTGTGGTTCTTCCGGAAACGCAGTTCGATGAATGTATGATCTGTGACCAGATCCACAGAGCCTGGGACAGGAAAAAAGACCATTTTTTCATCATCCTTGCGGAAGGTGTTATGGGAGCACATGAGCTGAAGGCCAGGCTGGAAGATACTGCAGGTTATACTGCCCGGTTCACTGTCCTTGGTTATCTTCTAAGGGGAGGTAGCCCTACCTGTTATGATACCAACCTTGCAACCCGTATGGGGTCTTACTCGGTTGAGATGCTTCTTGATGGGCATGAAGGAGTGATGATAGGTTGTGTAGACCACAATATGATGATAAATCCCCTCGCTCTTGCCTGGGAACAGAAGAAACAGCTGAATTTCGATCTCCTGGAACTGATGAGGATAATGAACGTGTGAGAAGTGCTTTTTCACGGATATCCGAACTCGTCTCCTGCGACAGGGCCGGACGGGTAGTCTCAATGTTGAACCGGCCATCCTTCTGGGGAAAGGCAGTAGAAAAACTGAAACTTTCCAGAAGGGTTGCAATTGTTACCGGCTTTATGGTCCCGGATACAAATAGCCCTGAAACAGATGGGCCTCCCGGTGCCGCTATACTGGGAAGGGCTATCCTGAGATCAGGCAGAGAATGTACTATATTTACAGATCCATTATGTTATGAGGCTGTTTCCCTATGTTCTGACTCTGTAAAAGGGCCGCTGGTTACAAGTGTAACAACTTCTGCAGGGATATCAGAATGGTTTCCAGACATGGTAATTTTCATCGAAAGACTGGGGCGGGCAGGTGATGGTCGTTACTACAACATGAGATGCAGGGATATCACCGAATATACCCTTCCCCTTGACGAAATACTTCTTTCACCTGAAAAGGGAAAGTTTTCGGCTATTGCCATAGGGGATGGTGGAAACGAGGCAGGTCTTGGTTCCCTGAAAGATAAAATAGTAGAACTGATCCCGGATTTTGCGAACTGTGTCAGTGTTACTGAAGCTGATATAGCTCTTCCCGTTGATGTCTCAAACTGGGGAGCCTATGCTCTTGCAGCTCTTCTTTCCATCAGTGAATCCATGTGGCTGGGACATTCCCTGGAAGAGGAGGAGTTGATGCTCAGATCCCTTATAAAATGCGGAGCAGTGGACGGTGTCACGAAACTTGCCTCTCTCTCTGTAGATGGTTTTCCCTTTGAGTATGAAAAAGAAATACTCTCTTCACTGAAAAATGTCTACAAGGATTTTGTCTCAAAATAAGGCCTTTATTTACTATACCTTATCCGATCCTTTTCCCTTCTGGTTAGCAATGAAAGGGTTTATCCTTTTCCTCAAAAGAGGGACAAGCACCAGGGCGAGGGCTGCTCCCATACCTGTCTGTATTATATCTGTGACAAGTTCCACCGGAGCAGCTTTCCAGCCATAAAGGACTCCTGCTATTGTAGAATATCCGCACATCATTACAATGGCACCTGCCAGCATTGCTTTTTTGTGTCCCCTGTTCCTTAGTTTCCCGACGACATACCCCTCAAAGCCTTTTATAATTAGTGTAAATGGAGCCCATAAAGGGTATCCAAGGATGATATCTCCAAGTCCGGCTCCCAGTCCTCCACATATGCCGCCAAAACCTGGACCAAGGGTAAGGGCGATGGTATAGATTATGCCTTCTCCCAGGTTGAAATAAAGCCTGAAACCAGGAACAGGCATACTCAACATC
Organism: Acetomicrobium hydrogeniformans; assembly: GCA_016841745.1. Taxonomy (GTDB): domain Bacteria; phylum Synergistota; class Synergistia; order Synergistales; family JAFGMB01; genus JAENYO01. The sequence continues at coordinate 464,000 of JAENYO010000001.1, read as the reverse complement.
GTAGCTACAGTTACGGAAGCGGATAATAGGGCGCCAAGGGCTATGTTTTTCGCAGAAAGTTCTTTGTTCACGAAATATCTCTCTCCTTTGATGTTATCTCAACGCATTTTTATGATATTATGTATCATAAGTTGTAAATTGCAGATCTATCCTATCCTTCTTCTGGATTAATGTTAATATCCAGAAATGGTTCCCCTGCATGTAAATTTGGTCGTATTTCACGGAACGTCAGCTTGTGTACTTGTCTTTTTCAGGGAGCGATAGGTATAATGTCCAAGAATGGAAGGTCTTTCCTCCTGCTTGTTTCCTCAGGATTAATACTTCTTACGGTTTTGTCTGTCTGGACCATCAGGCATTGTGATAAAAAAAACACCTTTCGACTCGTCAGAACAGTTATATGTGATGAAGTTGATGAGGAATTCCTGCCTGTTGGTGCTGCGAGCAGGTTTACCTATGGAACTCGTCAGCTCTGCCTGTGGTTTGAATATGATATGGCTTCACAGAACTGTGAAATTTCCATCAAGTGGTATTTCAATGAAAAACTGGTATTTACTGAGAGAGTTGATCTATCTTCAGTTAAAGGGAGAAAAACTCTCTGTCTGCTGAGGGAAGATGGTTCCCCCCTTCCCGTTGGAAACTATCATGTGGTACTTGATCTTGATGGCAAAGAAACCGATAGAATGGTTTTTGCTGTAGTGAAAAATTATGTTTCCTGCTTTGACTTAAATGAAAGAAAAAGGAAGAAGGGATAGGTATGATCTTTTTTCTCGATACTGCTAATCTGGATGAGCTAAGAGAGGCAGCATCTTGGGGAGTTGTTTCGGGTGTCACTACCAATCCTTCCCTTGTCGCCAGAGAGGGGAAGGTTGACTTTGGTTCCCATATCAGAGCTGTAACGGAGATTGTTGATGGTCCTGTAAGCGTGGAAGTCCTTTCAATGGAAACGGGTCCTATGATTGAGGAGGCCCGATCCCTGGTTCCCATTTCACCCAATGTGGTAATAAAAATACCCATGACCCCTGCAGGTATGGGTGCTGTCAAGGTCCTTTCATCTGAGGGTGTTGCCGTTAATGTTACCCTTATATTCACCCCCCAGCAGGCCCTTCTTGCTGCAGCTGCGGGGGCTGCCTATGTTAGCCCCTTTGTCGGTCGTCTGGATGATATCGGGGAAGATGGTGTGGGTGTGGTTGGTGATATTGCCCAGGTATTCAGCATGCAGGATATTGGGACGAAGGTTCTCGCTGCAAGTATTCGCCATCCTGCTCACGTAGTTCAGTGTGCTCTTGCCGGAGCAGATGTCGCAACAGTTCCGTTCAAGGTGTTAAAACAGCTTTTTCATCATCCCCTCACAGATAAGGGAATTGAGAAATTCCTTGCCGACTGGGAAGGGTACAATAAAAATCATGGGAGATAAACAAGTGGATACGAAAATAGATACTAACAGCGAAAAAGAAATTACACAGGGAAAAAACAGCAGCACCGGGTCAAATGGATCTGAAGGGAACATCTCACCCAACGGAGAAGTGAAATCGGTTCCAAAACCAAGATACTCCTTCACCAGGTTGTCTGCTCTCACTATAAGTGATTTGAAGAAAATAGCAAAAGAGCTTGGTGTTAACGGGATAACCTCTCTGAGAAAAGACAACCTTATCCTCGCCATGTTGAAGAAGCAGGCAGAGAATATGAAATATCGCTTTGGTGGTGGCACTCTTGAAATATTGAACGAAGGTTACGGTTTCCTCCGCCCAGAAGGTCTTCTCCCCAGCGATAACGATATCTACGTATCGGCCTCCCAGATAAGGCGTTTTGGTCTGAGAAACGGCGATGTGGTCTGGGGCCTTATACGTCAGCCCAAGGAACAGGAACACTACGAGGCTCTTCTCAGGGTTGAAATGGTAAATTTCTCCGACCCCGAAGCGGCAAGAAGAAGACCTCATTTTGGCCAGCTCACACCTATATTTCCTGATGAAAGGCTTACTCTGGAAACATCCCCCAAAGAAATATCTACCCGTTTGGTTGACCTGTTCTCACCTATAGGCAAAGGACAGAGAGCCCTTATCGTGTCTCCTCCCAAAGCTGGAAAGACGACCCTTCTTAAAAATATTGCTCACGGAGTGACAACCAATCATTCAGATATAATCCTTATGGTTCTGCTCATAGATGAGAGACCCGAAGAAGTAACTGACATGTCGAGGTCTGTAGACGGAGAGATTATAGCTTCTACCTTCGACAGGCCAGCTGAAGAACATCTGAGAGTTGCTAATTTAGCCCTGGAAAAAGCCAAGAGACTTGTGGAAGTCGGAAAGGATGTAGTTCTGCTTCTGGATTCCATAACCCGTCTGGCGCGGGCCTCCAATCTTGTGGTGCCCCCTTCTGGAAGGACTCTTTCAGGAGGCATGGATCCTGCTGCCCTCTATTTCCCCAAAAGATTTTTCGGAGCTGCCAGAAATATAGAGGAGGGAGGCAGTCTGACCATAGTTGGTACGGCTCTTGTAGACACTGGAAGCAGGATGGACGATGTTATCTATGAGGAGTTCAAAGGAACTGGTAACATGGAACTCCACCTTTCACGTAAACTGTCTGAGCAGAGGATCTTCCCGGCTCTCGATATAATCAAGTCCGGAACGAGGAGAGAAGAGCTGCTTTTTTCTGAAGATGAACTGGAAAGGATGTGGCTTCTTCGGAGGCGCATTGTAAATGTTGATGAGGCAGGGGCACTGAACCTTATCATCGATAAACTTAAACAGGCAAAAACGAATAGTGAATTTTTAAAGACAATCAAGAAATCTTAGTATTTTTTATACAGGAATTTTCAGTTATAATGTCTAGGGTCATTCGAGAGTAATATATTTCTGCATACGTAGTCAGGAGGTAGGGATTTGAAAATCTCTCCAGGTCGTCTTTTTGGTCGGATCAAGGGCCGGACAGGGTTTATGGTTGCAATTATATTAATGCTCAGCGCCACCCTTTTTCTCTCCATCTGTTGTACCAACAGAGCTACAGGAACAAGCTGGCAGGGACCGGTCAGCCTGGATCCGGCACCAGATGAAAAACTCCCTACAGGATTTATCGTTATAGAGATGGAGAAAGCTTATCTTTATGATGCTGAGAATATTACAGATACTACCGGGGAAGAGATCCTCGGAATAGGTCCCCTTCCAGCAGATGCCTCCTTTGCCAGTGAAGGAATTATCCTGAAGGAACTTCTACCACAGGAAGAAAATGGGAACAGCGATCCCGATGATCCCAAGGTGGATTCAGGTGAAATAGAAAAAACGGATGTCGTTCTTGAAGAAATGAGCGTTGATGTGGTTGTTCAGGATCAGCCTGATGAAGATCTCTCTGATCCCGTTGACGCTGTTGAAGTTACTCTGGAGGAAAAAACTCCCCAATGGGTGGAACACGTTGTAAAACCTGGTGATAACCTTACAGATATTTCCAGAAAACATGCTCTTAGACCTCAGAATATCGTTGACGCTAACGGTCTTAACAATCCCGATATGCTAAGGGAGGGCCAACTGCTTCTGATCCCACTGTCTAAGGAAGATGTCAACGTTGTACAGTTAGAGGTAGAAAGACGCAAGGCAGAAGAGCTGGAGAAGCGGAATCGCATAAAGCCCCTTAAGGTAATCACCTACGTGGTAGCAGATGGAGATAGTCTCTGGTCCATAGCCAATACCTTCAATCTTTCTATCGATACCCTTTTTGGAAGCAATAATCTCAAGAATCCTGATTATCTGAAGCCGGGTCTTACCCTCAGGGTTCCCAACCAGGACGGAATCTTCTACAAGATCAAAAAAGGTGACACCCTGAGTGGCATAGCAAAGAAATACAAGCTTGATCCGGAAAGGGTTAACGAAACCAATTCTGAAAAAGACCTTTCCAGCCTGGAGGTAGGCAGGGAGATATTTATTCCAGGGGCATCTCCGGCTGCATCTGTTTACTCAATCAGTTCGTCCAGGACATCAAAGTCATATTCCAGATCATTCCGTTGGCCTGTGGTGGGGAAGATTAATAGTCCCTTTGGATGGAGAAGGCATCCCATAACCAAGAGAAGATCCTTCCATACCGGTATAGATATCAAGGCTGGTACAGGGGTACCTATCAGGGCTGCAAAAGCCGGCAGAGTCGCCTATTCAGGATGGATGGGGGGATATGGTCGAGTTGTCGTTATCAATCACGGGAGTGGTTATTCTACCCTTTATGCACACTGCAGCAGGCTTATGGTCAGAAAAGGTGCCAAGGTGTCTTCCGGACAGGTAATAGCAAAGGTAGGTTCAAGCGGCAGAGTTACTGGTCCGCACCTTCATTTCGAAGTTAGAAGTAACAATAAGGCAATTAATCCCTTGAGGGTTCTTCGTTGATACAGGTTAAAATAGCTTAATTGGCTTTTGAAGAAAGCATAATATTTGGACCAGGGTAATTCCCCTGGTCCAAATTTTGTTTAAACAGGTTCTGATATAAGAAAAATTAATGAGGCACTCAACGTCAGCTCGAGTGTATAATGGTTTGTAATAATAATCGATAAAAACCAGCTTCCTTAACGAGAGTTAGAGGATTGCCTGTGTAGTTTTTATAAGATATAGAAGCTGAGACTGAACAGGAAGAGGTGGAACGGAGTGGCAAAGTTCGTGTTTGTTACAGGGGGGGTAGTTTCCTCTCTGGGAAAAGGTATTACTGCTGCGTCACTTGGGGTACTCCTGAAAAAGAGGGGACTCAAGGTGTCTATCATAAAGATGGATCCTTATATAAATGTTGATGCCGGAACCATGAACCCTTTCCAGCATGGAGAAGTATTTGTTACTGATGACGGGGCTGAAACCGATCTGGATCTTGGACATTATGAACGTTTCATAGATGAGTCTCTCTCAGCCGATAACAATGTTACAACTGGTAAGATCTACTCCTCGGTTATATCTAAAGAAAGGAAAGGTGTTTACCTTGGTGCAACAGTGCAGGTCATACCGCACATAACGACGGAGATCCAGGAGAGAATAATTAAAGCCTCTGAAGGACAGGATGTTGTTATTGCAGAAATAGGCGGTACTGTGGGCGACATAGAGGGACAACCCTTCCTGGAGGCGATCCGGCAGATATCCTCCAGAGTTGGAAGAGAGAATGTTACATATTGCCATGTTACCCTCGTTCCTTACCTGGAAGCAGCAAGGGAACTTAAAACAAAACCAACTCAGCATAGTGTTCAGGAGATGCGCCGAATAGGCATCCAGCCAGATGTCATAGTATGCAGGTCTCATTACGAGATAGGGGAGGACATGAGAGATAAAATAGCCCTTTTCTGCAGTGTCCCCAGGGATTCAGTAATTCAGGCTCTGGATGAGTCAACTATCTATTCTGTTCCTTTGAGCATGTATCAACAGAAGCTTGATAAGCTTGTAATGAAAAATCTTTCCATCCCATTGAATGGAGAACCCGATTTTGATGACTGGAAGAGGGTTGTAAGGGGATTCTGTGAACCCATGGGAGAAATCGAGATCGCCATGGTTGGTAAATATATGGATCATAAGGATGCATACCTTAGTGTTGTTGAGTCTCTAACCCATGCCGGGATACATCATGATGTTAAGATTCGGATAAGATATGTCGAATCCGAAGAGATCGAGATCAATGGTGCCAGTTCCATACTGAAGGGTGTTTCAGGGATCCTTGTTCCAGGTGGGTTTGGTTCAAGGGGAATAGAAGGCAAGATTCAGGCTGCCCGATATGCCAGGGAAAACAAGATCCCATATTTTGGTCTATGTCTCGGAATGCAGGTTGCAGTAGTTGAATTTGCAAGAAATGTCTGCGGCCTCTCCGGAGCCAACAGTTCTGAATTTGATCCAGGATCACCAAATCCGGTTATTCATCTTATGGAAGATCAGAAACATTTAGACAGACTGGGCGGCACTATGCGTCTTGGGACCTACCCTTGTGAACTTATTCCAGGAAGTAGATCTTCCGAAGCCTATTCTGTGGAGCAGATCCATGAAAGACACCGGCACAGATATGAATTTAACAACCAGTATAGGGAAAGATTGGAAAAAGCAGGAATGAAGGTTGCTGGTATCAATCCAGAATTGGGTCTGGTGGAGATAATGGAATTATCCGACCATCCCTGGTTTGTCGGTGTTCAGTTCCATCCAGAGTTCAAATCACGGCCGGTGAGGCCTCATCCCCTGTTCATGGGATTTGTAAATGCTGTTCTAAAACTGAATTATTGATCAACGAAGGAGGGCTTGTTATGAAAAAGAATCTGGTGTTTTTCGTTTTAATAATGGTATTTCTTTCAGTTTCCCTAAGTGCTTTTGCAGTTGAGGATCTTAATAGTGCCTCGACTTTCCAGACCATGGAGAGGACTGAATCTATTGTATTTGGGCAGACAAGGACAGGAGGTCTGATCGCAAGGCTGAGTGAACTTGAGGTAGCATTGTTTGGCAGGGAACTTCCAGGGAGTATTGCAGCAAGGCAGAGTGCCCTCCTGAATTTCCTTGAAAAAGGGAATATTGGCCAACCCTCAATGCTCTTCAAGCTTGGAGTGGCTGAATGGGCTTTATCACAGGAATCAGATTCTTATGGACCTGCTGAAGAAAGAATAGCTTTTCTTGAGAAAAGTCTTGAAGGGGAGACAATGGAGAATAAACCCCTTGCGATGAGATTGGAACGTCTTCTTTCCCTCCTTCTGACCGATGACATTACCTGGGAAGATGTGGAGATCCCGGTTGATACTGTCATGAAATCCACTCTCCTTGAAAATCTGGCTCCGGCTACTGCAAAAGCAGGAGATCCTGTAAAAATGTACCTGACTGAGGACCTTACTCTGGGCACCTATCTTCTTGCTCCAAAAGGCAGCCGAATTCTGGGTCATGTTGATAAGGTTACGAAGCCGAAGAGTTTTGGAAGACCTTCCGAGATCGCTATTTCCTTTGATTCCCTGGTCCCGCTTGGACCGGAATTGATCCCACTGTCAATGGGAGAGGCTTCTGAAAAGGCAACAAAAGCTGAGAAAGCACAGATGGCAGCAGTAGGTACTAGTTTTATAGGTGCCATTCTCCTTGGCCCGGTAGGCTTAGCTGGAGGATTGCTTATAAGGGGAGATGCCAGGGATATTCCTGAGGGTACGACTTTCTTCGTTCAGACCTCTGAAATAGTCAGAGTGTCTGGTTACCCTGTTCCTGCAGGCTTGCAGGGAATGCTTTCCCATAGTGCTGTTACGGAAGATTCCGGCGATCTATTGAGGGAGGTTAGTACTGAATAATGAAGTCTATTAAAATTAAAAGGTTCACCGCCATAATACTTGTCGTGGGGGCCCTTTTTTCAGGAGCGGCTTTTGCCCTTGATCTCAAGGACCTTCTAGGAGTTGTTGGCGGAGGATTCCTTGTTTCAGCTGTTGCTGGTCCTCTGAATGATTTTATCAACACCGTAACTTTCAACAAAGGAGCAAAAGTGGAAGGACATACTAAGGTCGTCCCTATTGTTTCTCTTGGAAGCGGGACAAGGATAGGGGCGGCACAGGTTGCCGGACCCAAGGGGGATGTTGTGGCAAGCACCAAGGCAGTGGCTCAGATAGAAACAACTTTTAAGGATAGAATAAGGGTAGAAATACTTGTACCAATTGATTCGGAAAATCCGTTACAGCGATTCAAGAGAGTCCAGGGTGTGGGTGTTTCAGCAATAATAGATTACAGACTTTAGGGGATTTGCCTGTCATGAGATCATTAAGGTTGACCCTGGCTTTCCTGATATTGGTTTTGTGTGCCACTGCAAGCTTTGCTTTGACTTCCCTCCAGGAAGTGAACATGGTTCTGGATAAATGGACATCCTTTCACTGGGGCAAGGACTGTTTTGTATGGATAGTTCACTATTCTGAGGATCTGGTAGATCCTTGGGTCCGTGCTGAGTCAGAGAAGCAGGGAATGTCTCCTAAGGAGGGAGATCTATATCGGCAGACCTTTGTGGATGAATTAAAAATGAATGAAACTGAAGCTTTTCTTTTTTCTTTCTACTCTTTTGGTCAGAATGATATGGATATGTCTCCATTTTCAGATAAGATCACTCTGAGAACTAAAAGTGGGAAAATATCTGCTCCTCTTTCCCACGACCCTTCCTTCGACTTGCCAATGAAAGGCGTTGTTCAGGGAATCGTATTTTTCCCGAAGCAGGAAGAAAGGGCGTTCAGTATTATCGTTAAAGGTCTTGGAATAGAAACAGAAACAAGTTTTTTCTTTCCTATGGATGATCAGATCATTCTGCCAGAAAAGAATGATCTGGGAAAGGTTCCCAAGCTTCCGGTAACAAAAGCTGAAGTTATTGTGGTTCCTTCCATGGGTTCTGTTGATGAAAAACCGCCCTTGCAGAAAAAACCTGTTTCAGAAGATATAATTCCAGCTGAGAAAAGTGAAGCATTCACCCCTGTACCAGAAGTTGATCTGGATTCAGTCGGTCATCTTTCAAAGGATGATGTCCTTTCCACCTTCATCGCCAGGTGGGTTGAAGGTGATTATGCTGCTATGTATGATCTCCTTTCCAGTGAATCAAGGGGGAAATACTCGCAGAATGCCTTTACAGCAAGTGCTATGCAGTCTCCGTTCAGATTGGTTCTGCAAAATGGATATGAAATACACTGGATCGATGAGTTCCAGGCAGAGGTTGTTGCCAGGACAGATCTTATGATTATGAAGACCTTTAAAAGAAAGATCTTCAGAATGGTGGAAACAGGAGATGTCTGGCGTATCTCGTGGTAAACTGTTTGTTCTTTTAATCCTTCTTGCGGGTTCTTTCTTTGCCTGGAACATAGTAAAGGATCTTGGTCTTGAAAAGAACATTACCGCGACAAAAGAAGAAAAGCTGCCTGAAGTCACAGTAGAAGATCTGGAATTTTCCAGGGAAATCTCTGGAGATAAGTGGCTCATTACTGTGGGCGAGGCGATTAAAGCTGGTGTAATTTACTCCCTTGCCGATATCCGTATAGATGGAGCAATGGATAACGGCAATATATGGAGAGTGGATTCTCCGGAAGGAATTTATAATGAAACAGATGACTTGTGGTTACTTAGGGAACCACAAGGGATTTTTCGTGGAGAAAAAAAACCGGTGCATTGGATTGCTCCAGAGGCACATATATATCCTTCTCTCGGGCAGATTAGCTTTGAAAACGGGATTCGGATAGAACAGAATTTTCTTGTTATTGATGGTCGATCAGGATTTGCAACGTTTGACGGTCTTTTCATCCTTTCCGAGGGGGCAGATGCGCTGTGGAGTATAAAATGAAAAAATGGGAAATATACCTGTTATTATTGACCTTTGTCTTATCAATGCTGTATCCGACTATCGCTTTCGCTACTGGAGAAGCCGTGGAATCGCCTGTCACACTGGAGGCGGAAAGGATATCCTATGATCAGGCAACCAATCGAGCTACTGCATCAGGACAAGTTAAAGTAAGATATGAAAACCTTAGATTTTTTGCTCCAAACCTTGAGATGGACAGTCTTCGGCAACATCTTAGCGTCACCTCCTCCGAAAAGGAGAAAGTTACCCTTCTGTATGGAAATAAAAGGATAACAGGAGATAGACTGGAGTATGATTTTGGAACAAGAGAAGGAATAATAACCAATGCCAGGGCTTCCTCCCCGCTGGAGAATGGGATTGTATATCTACAGGGAAATAAAGTTGAGGTAGTACCAGCAGAAAATGCTCTCAAGAAGGGATGGGTAAGTAAGAAATCAATACAAGCTGTTTCTGATGATGAAATGGTAGGGAAATGGGAAAATTCCATGGTTACAACATGTCCTCTGACGAATTCCCATTATCGCCTTGAAACCAGAAAATTAGTATTCATTCCAGGCAAAAGGGTTATCGCAAAATCACCGGAAGTATATATCGGAGAGTCCAGGGTCTTTAAATATCCCTTTGATTATGTTGTAAGGCTTGATGAAAATACCAGGGAAAGCAGTTTTTTCCCTCTTCTCAAGTATAAATCCGCTAAAGGTTACGGTCTGGGAATTACAGGGCCATATGTATGGGATGAAGGCAAAATTGACATAACTCTTCTTTACTGGTCCGATATCGAACTTGAGGGGGCCATTGAAGCCGAGCAGAAGTTCGATGACCTTACTCTGTTTGCTGGAACTGTATATGAATATGATGAAACCACTGAAGAAAAACTGTACAGACCTTCATGGGGTCTGAAGTATTATCGTCAGGACTGGCAGGCCCAGCTTCTATGGACTCAGAGAGAGTATATTGAAACAGAAAAAAAGGCAGGTTCCAGTTTTAAGGGAACTCTCTGGCGAGACCCGGAAGTTACTTTTTCCAGTCCATGGGAAAGGGATAAAACTTCCGAGAATTCCTTCTGGAGAATTTTCGGAACATGGGGAAGTTACATAGAAGATTCGCTCTCCACCGATCGATGGGGTGGAGGAGCCGAGATATATGGATGGATAAATGGAACAGGTATGGTGCCATTCTGGCGCGGCCGTTATTCATACTATGATTATGACAGGGATGATCTTGACCAGAACATCACCGATGCCGTTCTGGGTTTTAAGTGGACCTGGGGAAACTCTGATTGGGGCACAGCTTATGTAAGACGTTGGGTTTCCGGAAGTTCGCCGATGCACTGGGATGACTTTTCCTCTGATGAGGTTGAAGAGATATATCAGCAGGTGAGTTTCAATATTTCTCCTGTTTGGCGTCTTATGCTTAGAGGAGCCTACGATCTGGAAGAAAGCGAACTGGACGAAATGGTATATAAAATAACTCTGGATAATCAGTGTTGTTTAGGGTGGGAATTTGCATATCGGGACGACAGGGGTAATGACAACGATGATTGGGCAAGTCTTAAGCTTGTGATCAAAGCATTTCCTGATGATCAACTTAAACTGGGAGATACGGAATTATATGATCCATTTCAAGTTCCCGAAGGAATTGTAAAAAAGTGAGATTGGAGTCCTGATCGTTTTTCCATGCAAAGGGACGACTTCCAAGCCGTCCCTTTGGGTATTCACTTTAGTTATATTACCTTGATGTCCAGTATCTTGAGCTTTCGGGTCCCCTTTGGAACCTTAACGGCGATTTCCTCGTTCACAAGTTTTCCCATCACAGCCTGTCCCACTGGACTTGAGGAGGATATCTTGTTCTGTCGGGGATCAGATTCTTCGGATCCGACAATGGTGTAATCAAAGACCTTTGAAGTCTCGACATCTTGGATAGTTACGGTTGTTCCAAGAGTAACTCTGCTGCTGTCGATATTGGACGAGTCAATGATCTTTGCTTTGCTGAGCTGGTAATCCAGCCACTGGATTCGGCTTTCCAGTTTTTCCTGTTCATCTTTGGCGGCGGCATACTCAGCGTTTTCTGACAGATCACCAAAGGACCGTGCTTCTTCAAGCTGTCTAGAAATCTCTGCTCTGCCTTCACTTCTAAGCTGGATCAGTTCTGTTTTGAGTTTTTCGTAGCCGCTTTCGGTGATAAGAACGATATCATTATAGTTCTTGTTTTTTGTGACCAAACTTTTCAACCCCCTGCAGGTAATCATGAATGTCTGTGAAATGGAATTTTAGCAGAGATTGTCAAGGCAGGCAAGAATCTAGATGTATATGGACAGAATATCGAAGAAAATAGGACAGGAGAACTTGACAATATCTCAATTCCATAAAATTATATCAAACCTTTCGAGGGAGGTGTTACTTTGGCTGAAATTACTAAAAGATCCAGAAACGGTAAAAATAGATTTCCCAGGGCCCGTCAGGGAACGTTGAGGTTCATTCCCCTTGGTGGCCTGGGTGAGATCGGAAAGAATATGTTTGTTCTTGAATATGGGGATGACATTCTCGTAGTAGATTGCGGATTGATGTTTCCCGATGAGCAGATGCTGGGGATAGACTTTGTGATCCCGGACATTACCTATCTGCAGGATAACAAAAGTAGAATAAAGGGCATTATTATTACCCATGGTCATGAAGATCATATCGGAGCACTTCCCTTTGTATTGCCCAAGCTCGATGTACCTGTGTATGGGACACGTCTTACAATGGGAATGGTAAAAAAGAAAATGGAAGATTCAGCATCCGGATATTCTCCGGATATGAGGGAAGTAGTTACAGGTGAAACGGTTTCCATAGGATTGTTCAGTGTCAAGTTTTTTGCTGTATGCCATTCTATCCCAGATGGTGTAGGTCTCAGGATCGAGACGCCATTGGGACTTGTTATCCACACAGGCGATATAAAGCTTGATCCAACTCCCATAGATGGCAGGTTGACGGATTATGCTGTCTTTACAGAAGCTGGAGAAAAGGGTGTTCTGCTCATGCTTTCCGACTCCACGAATGTGGAGAGAAAGGGTTTTACTCCTTCGGAGAAAATTGTAGGGGCTACGGTGGACAACCTTTTCAGGCTTAACCGTACCCGGAGGATAATTATCGCTGCTTTTGCAAGTAACCTCCATAGGGTTCAACAGGTTATCAATACCGCCGCCAGGTTCAACCGGAAGATAGCCTTTCTGGGTAGAAGTATGGTTGCGAATGTGGAACTTGCAAAGGATCTGGGTTATCTTGATGTGGATGATCGAATGGTAATATCTCCAGGTGAAGCAGAAAAACTCCCCCCAAATAAAGTTGTTGTCATGACCACCGGGAGTCAGGGAGAACCCTTTTCTGGACTTGTTCTCATGAGTACGGGGCAACATAAACATATTAATCTCGGACCTAAAGACCTGGTAGCTGTTTTTGCAACTCCCATTCCCGGAAACGAGCGCCTGGTAAGCAATACTATAAATCGTCTTTTTGCCTGTGGATGTGATGTTGTTTACGAAAAGGACCGGGAGATCCATGTTTCTGGACATGCCTCGAGAGAGGAGTTGAAAATGCTTCTGAACATGGTAAGGCCAAAATACTTTGTTCCTGTCCATGGAGAATACCGACACCTTGTAAGACATTCCCAGCTTGCACAGGAAGTAGGAATTCCTGCCAGAGATACTTTTGTTCTTGAAAAGGGAGATGTTCTTTCTATAACGAAAAGGCAGGCCAGAGTCCAGTCCAGAGTTCAGGCGGGAGGGATTCTCGTTGATGGGATAGCCCTTGGAGAACTTGAGGGAAGTGCCATGAGTGAAAGACGGGACCTTTCAGAAGATGGTATGGTTGCCATATCAATATGCATAAATCAGAAAGGGAGTCTTATCGCTGAACCCATGTTTGAGAGCAAAGGGTTCATACATATGGAGGAGGCTTCTGTACTTAAATCCGAGATGACGGCCATGGTAAAAAAGGTGACCAGAGAATTTTCAAACAAAAAAACTTATGATCTTGATACCCTGAAGAATCGCTTGAGGATAGGCGGAAGAGAAGTGATAAGGAAATACAGTACCTCTAAACCAATTATCATTCCCCTTGTTACGACCATTACCTCAGGTCAGGGATCGTGATATTGGCTGGTTCCATGGATATTTCTGTACCTCAACCGGGAATACTTTTCTCTACCTAAAATTAGCTAGGAGTAAAATATATGATAAATTCATTGATCCTTGGTGTGATACAGGGGCTGACCGAATTTCTTCCTGTGAGCAGTTCTGGTCATCTGGCCCTGTCCCAGATGATCATGGGCTGGCCTGAGGCCCCACTTGTATTTGACGTAATTCTCCATTTTGCTACTATGCTGGCAACACTGGTTTTTTTCTGGAATGATATCTGTAAATTGTTTTCAGAGTGGTTCCATGGTCTCTTTAATAGAAATGTCCGTAAAGAAGAAGGGTGGATCTATGGTTGGTCTATCCTTGCCGGTACTCTCGTGACAGTTGCTGTTGCTCTGATTCTGAAGCCTGCCGTTGAATTCTGGATGACATCATTTATGCTGGTGGGAATATCCCTATTGTTCACTTCAGCTTTTCTTTGGTTTGCATCAGTTATTTCTCCAGGAACTGGAAAAATCTCCCTGAAAAAAGGCTTTTACCTTGGGATTGCTCAGGGCATAGCTGTTATTCCAGGAGTATCCCGATCCGGCCTTACCATAGTGTCTGGGTTAAAACTGGGACTTGATCCAGAAGGAGCATTCAGGTTCTCTTTTTTACTGTCTCTTCCGGCTATTCTCGGAGCTAATATTCTGGAGATAGCAGAACTGTCTCTTACATCATCTTGTTCCTTTCTGACCTCCATGCCTGATGGCTGGATTCTTGGGTTTTTCTCTGCCTTTATCTCAGGTTATTTCGCATTGATAGTTTTCAGGAAGATGGTAACCCTGGGGAAATGGAAAATATTCTCTATCTACTGTGCCTTTACAGGAACAGTATCTATCATTTTGTCTTTATGGGGAGGTAGATGATACTGGCTATCCTATCAGGAATCAGAAAGAAATGGTGGCTCCTTGTCCTGATCGTTATCCTCGGTACTTTACTTGGAATTTACCTCAGGAGGTTCAGTATTACTGAACCTTACTTCAGAAACTTCTTTTCCCCTGGTTTTAACATAGGTGAAGTGGATCTTGCATTTGCCGATTTTGCCATCAGGTTTTACTTCCACTGTAACCTTGGTACCATAGTTGGAGGGATCCTGGGAATATGGATAATTCTTTAAGAAAAGCTGAAAACTTTCCTGAAATAATACTTGCTTCAGGGAGTCCCAGGCGGAGAGAACTCCTTGGTTCTCTTGGGTGGGAATTCAGAGTAATAGTACCTGAGATCAATGAAAGTATTGGACAGGAATCCCCCCTGCAAGCTGTAGAAAGGCTTGCCATGGAAAAGGCGTGTGCAGTTTCCGACCTATTCCATGAGGATATTGTCATCGCTGCAGATACTATAGTCGTTATTGATGGAAGGATCCTGGGAAAACCGGAGAACAGCTCTCGAGCCTTTGAGATGCTCCGCATGCTAAATAACAGGACCCATAAAGTAATAACCGGACTGGCAGTATGTTGGGAAAATTCTCAATCGATTTCGTCGGAAATAACGAATGTTACCTTTCGAAACATGGATACTTCTGCTCTTTCTGCCTATGTCTCAACAGGAGAGGGACTCGATAAAGCCGGAGCCTACGCCATACAGGGAAAAGGATCTCTCCTGGTAAAGAATATTTCCGGCTGTTACTTCAATGTAGTTGGTCTACCCCTCTTCAGATTGAGTAAGATAATGGAGGAAATGGGCCTTAGCCTTTCTATGCAGTGGAGGAAAATCACATGAAGATCACCAGATATAAAATATATGTTGTTATTCTTGTTTTTATCCTTCTTTTGTCCAGCTATGCCCTTATTCCCAGGTGGGAGACGGAGCAGAATAATCGATCTGCTGCCATAGTTATGGATCAACAGGATCTGACCTGGATAGCGGAACAGAGCTCAAAAAGCCTGGAGTTTGTAACGGATAAGTATGTCGCCAGTGGGCTTGTTTCTCTCATGATCAGGGAGTTTACCGGTGAAAATCTGGATAAGGGAGGTCTCCCTGTTAAGTACGGCAGCCTGGCTTCCGGTAGCGAGTATACTGCCTATTTTGCCCCGGAAAAGGTAACAAGAGCTCTCCTTGTCATCCCTTCAGAGTGGTGGGCTTCAGAAATGGCAGAAAATTACATAATGAAGAAGATGCCCGGAACTGAAAAGATCAAATTACAGGATCGAAATTTGTATCTTTTTCCTGCCAGCTGCTCAGATCTGGAACTTTCGGGGATTCTTCCTGACTTTGAGGGATTGAAATTTGCCCGCAAGGCAGTTCTTCCAGTTATCTACCGACCTGCCCCATCTCCAGGGATTAGCGAAAGCAACATTGTCCAGGCCCTTGAGCTGGTACTCGATGAATTCCCGGGGATCAAGGGTATTGCTCCTTCCGGAGAAGTGGTATCTTCTTACCCCAAACTGAAGAAATTGGCAGGAATCATTAAAACGAGAGGACTTGCCCTTGCCCAGGTCGAATTTTCCAGACAGATAGGAGCCGTTCAACTGAACTGGATGGTGTATCCCAATATTCTTCCCTTGCATAGCGTGACCGATGAGGAGATCCTTTCCAGGAGGATCTCAAGACAGGTTCTTTTTGAGAGGATGCTAAGGGCAGCCAGGGAAAGATCAGTCAGACTTCTTGTTATGAGGCCTTCCCGACTAAGCAGCATGGATTCCCTGCTGGATGATTTTGGAGCTGAACTTTCAAGACTTTCCAATGCCCTTGTCAGTAATGGCATATCACCTGAATGGCCTGAACATGGAATGGAAGGCAGACGATCCTTACCCGGAACTCTGGCCTTCGTACTGCTCTTTCTGCTAGTATTGTTTTCACAGAAAAACCGATTCCTTTCAAGGACAGTTCCTGTCGGGTATTTTGAACCTGGATTATTTGTAATTCTTATTCCCGTCCTTGCTATTGTTCTATTGAAAATTTCTTTTGCTGGGAGACTGGCTGGAGCATTAGGGGCAGGTCTCCTGGCTTCGGAAGCATCCCTTCTGGCCCTTGATGGTTGGGAAAGACCCTTAAGGGGTATTCTGGGGGGATTCCTTGTTGCCATAATAGGAGGGCTTGCCATTGCTGCTTTTTTCAGTACGCCCTTTTACATGTTGAGGTTGAGAAGTTTCTCAGGTGTGAAATTAACCCTATTGCTTCCTCTTGTTCTGGTTCTGTTTTATGACCTCAAGCAAAGAGTCCATCCTGAAAGTCTTGGTCAGATACTCAAAAGGCCTCCCCTCTGGGGTGAGCTTCTTCTTATGGGTATATTACTTTTCGCCGCAGTCCTGGTTCTTTTCAGGAGTGGAAATGTACAGTTTGTATCTGGCTGGGAAATCAAATTCAGGGATATGCTCGAAAGGGTACTTGTTGCCAGACCAAGGAATAAAGAAATCTTTGCTGGTTATCCATGCCTGTTGTTATGGTACCTTTTCAGGAGAAAAGACCTCTGGAGAAATTACAGGGAGGTGTTGAGACTTGGATCTACCCTTGCATTTTCGTCTGTAGTGAACAGTTTCTGTCATTTTCACACCAGGTTGTATTTTATTCTTCTCAGAGAGTTTAACGGTTTGTGGACAGGTATGGTCACAGGTCTGATGGCAATAGTTATCTTTCTGTTGATACTGTTACCGCTATGGAAACGTTTCAAGGGAGTGGTACTTGATTGACATATGAGTTTGAAGCAGTTCTGTTTGGGTATTATGGATTTGGGAATCTGGGAGATGAACTTCTTGCACGGGCAATACTTTCCCTGTATGAAAAAAACGGTATTTCAGGGGAGAGAATCGCGATCCTTTCAGCAGATCCTGAAAAAAGTTCTGCTGATCTGGGAATCCATTCTGTTAATAGATGGGATGTCCTGGATGTATGGAACCTGCTTCGGAAAAGTAGAACTCTCCTTCTTGGAGGAGGAGGTCTGTTTCAGGATAGCACCAGTATAAGATCCTGCTTCTATTACTGGGGAGTTATCCGCATGGCGCTTCTTGCCGGCTGCAGGGTCTGGATGTTCGGCCAATCTATTGGTCCGTTCAACAGCAAACTTGCCAGATTTCTTGCCAGGGATGGAATTGGCAGATGCAAAGTCAGGGTGGTTCGTGATCGCCCTTCAATGGATATACTTATTGATTGGGGACAGAATGCGCACATGGTCCCGGACCCGGTACTTGGCCTTGCCCCGGATAGAACAGAAATTTCCGAGGGAAGATATCTTCTTGTGAACATAAGGCCATGGGTCGATCCAGATATTCCTGAAAAGGTTTTTTCCTGTGCACTGGAGATATCCTCCAGAGAGAGGATCCCTATTCGTATCGTAGCCATGGCTCCTGAAGATGCAAAACTGGCACAGCATTATATTTCTCTGAAAGGCATTCGGAATATGGAGATTGAAAAGGCCTGGGACTGGAAGGATGTTTCCAGGATATGGAAAGGAGCAAAATTCGCTTTTGGAATGAGACTTCATTTTTGTGTCCTGTCCCGTTTAAGTGGTATTCCATGTCTTGCTGTCCCCTATGATCCCAAGGTAGAAGGTTTCTGTTCTTCCCACGCCATGTCAATGTGGGATATGCAAAACTATCCAGATCTGAAAACCTTGCAGGGAGATCCTTCTCAAGGTATGCTCTTGGCTGAGTGTAGAGCAATAGAAGAGATCTTTTCCAGATCTTTGAAGGAGGTTGGGGATCTCCAATGATCGACGATAAAATGGATAAACGGTTGCAGCTTATTGCTGCTACTGTCCGTAAGGATGTAGTAAGAATGATAGGTCTTGCAAGGGCTGGGTATGTTGCTTCGTCCCTGTCAATTGTGGATATCCTGACAGTCCTTTACTGGTGTGAAATGGAAATCTTTCCGGAGGATCCACATTGTCCGTCCCGAGACAGGTTTGTGCTTGGTAAAGGGCACGGTTGTCCTGCCCTTTATGCAGTTCTTGCTCACAGGGGGTTTTTTGGCCGGGAAGAGCTATGGAATTACTGTAAACTTGGAGCTATGCTTCAGGGAAACCCGGAGAGTGGAAGAACCCCAGGAGTTGATTCTTCTTCCGGTTCCTGTGGTACAGCTCCTGGAATTGCGGCAGGGATGGCCCTTTCCCTGAAAAGAGAGAAAAATCCCCCCAGAGTGTATTGTCTCATTGGAGATGGAGAGTTACAGGAGGGATCTACATGGGAGTCAATCCTTCTTGCTGCTCACTTCTGCCTTGATAATCTGGTCCTTATAGTTGACAGGAACCATTTCCAGATGGATGGGACTGTTGAATCGATAATGTCCATTGAACCCCTTGAAGCAAAATTCAGTTCCTTTGGATGGAAGGTATTTCATTCAGATGGACATGATGTTATCAGTTTTTCTGATTCCCTTTTAAAAGCTGGGGAGAACAATAACTCACCTTCTGTAATACTTTCCGAGACACGACTTGGTAAGGGGGTTTCCTTTATCGAGGAAGCAATGAACAAGGGAAACAGTATAATTCTTTCAAGGGAAAAGATAGACCTTGCGCTGAAAGAAATTTCCCGGGCTGCAGGAAAAGTTGAGGGTATTTACAATGCTGAATGACAAGAGAAGTACCGGTGAGGCTTTCACCCCTGCTCTGATCAATATGGGGAAGACCGAAGAAGACATTGTCCTTATAGAAGCCGATTCTGGTTCTTCATCAGGAGGGTCTGTTTTTGGTGAGTCCTTTCCAGAAAAATATTATGATGTTGGAGTTGCAGAGCAGAGCCTTATCCTTACAGCTGCAGGTTTTGCTCTTACCGGAAGAAGGGTTTTCGCTTCATCCTTCGGTTCTTTCCTTGTTGGGAGAGCATATGATCAGATAAGAAGCTCAATTGCCATACCGGCCCTGCCTGTAAGACTCATATCTACTCATTGCGGGGTAACAGTAGGAGAAGACGGCTCTGCTTACCAGATGCTTGAGGATATATCTCTTATGAGAGCTCTGCCCAATGTTACTGTTCTAGTGCCTTCTGATCATAATTCCGCTTTCAGGTTGATACAGGTAGTTGGAGAATATGAAAGGCCGGTTTATATTCGACTTGGCTCTTTTCCCCTGCCTTCCATATACGAAGTTTCGGATAACGATTTTATTCCTGGAGGAGGCCGTCTCATTGTTGAGGGAACAGGAGTAACCATATGTGCCTGTGGTATCATGGTTCATGAAGCTCTTAAAGCAGCAGAGATACTTTCCCAGCAGGATCTGAGTGCAGAAGTTATCGATTGTTACAGTATCAAGCCACTGGCGGCTCAAGTTATTCTGGCATCTGTAAGAAGAACAGGATGTTGTGTTGTGGCAGAAGAACACTCCTGCAGAGGGGGCTTGGGGGAAGCAGT
This sequence comes from Acetomicrobium hydrogeniformans, assembly GCA_016841745.1. Classification (GTDB taxonomy): domain Bacteria; phylum Synergistota; class Synergistia; order Synergistales; family JAFGMB01; genus JAENYO01. The sequence continues at coordinate 444,277 of JAENYO010000001.1, read as the reverse complement.
AGCCTCACTTGTTTCCAGGAATTATCCTGTACCGGTGAAATTTGTTTCCATAGAGGACCGCTTTGGTCAGAGTGGGGCTCCTGAAGAACTGCAGGAGTACTATGGTCTGACAGGTACCGAGGTCGTCAGCGCAGCAGTCCAGGCCTGGACCATGCGCAGGAGGTAGTAACAGTAATGGATATTCGTATGGCTGGCATTACAAAGACATTTAAACCTGATATTGTTGCTCTTGAAGATGTTTATCTTAATATAGATAGAGGGGAATTTGTATATCTTGTTGGAGCCACTGGGTCCGGCAAAACGACCCTTCTGAGGCTTATCACGAGAGAAATTGTCCCATCCAGAGGGCAGATAGTAGTTGCTAAAAGAAACCTGCGGAAACTGCGGTCTTCACACCTTCCTTATTACCGGAGAGATCTTGGGGTTGTCTTCCAGGATTTCAAGCTCCTTCCCCATCTTACAGTCTATGAGAATGTTGCTTTTGTACTGGAAGCTATGGGAATTCCTTCAAGGATAGTCAGAGAAAGAAGCGAACAGGTCATAGATGAAGTGGGTTTATGGAGAATGCGTAAGAATTACCCCCTGCAGCTTTCGGGTGGGGAACAGCAGAGAGTTGCCATAGCAAGGGCCATGGTCAATTCTCCTGCGATCTTTCTTGCAGATGAACCTACGGGTAATCTGGACTTCCATACCTCTGAATCAATAATGAAACTTCTCCTTTCAATAAATGCCGCCGGTACGACTGTTATCGTCGCAACCCATGATCAATACCTTGTCGATGCCTATCGCCAGAGAGTGGTAGAATTGCATGAAGGAAGGATCAGGAGAGATGAGGAGAGAGGACGGTATTTCGTAGATGGCGAGCTTTAACTATGCACTAAGGGATACATTCAGGTTAATATTCCGCCATTGGGGTTTGAGTATTCTTACCCTGGTAACGGCGGTTTCTCTTTTTTTTCTTCTGGGCTCTTCTGCCCTGTTTTCTCTTAACGTGAAAAATATTGTGGCTGATGTGGAGAATGACCTTGTGATAACTGTTTTTATGAGGGCTGGAGAGGATGTGGCCCCCCTACTGTCAACCCTTGAGGATGCAGAATTTATTGATGACATAAAGGCTATTTCCCCGGAGGAAGGTTTATCAATTCTGAAGTCCAAATTGGGAGATCAGGCCAAGGCGGTTTCCCTCCTTGGAGAGAATCCTCTTCCATGGAGCGTTCAGATCATGGTAAAGAGGGCTGATTATGCTACCCCTCTTGTCAGGGATCTTATGTCATTCCCATCAGTGGAAGAGGTCGTTTACGCCGGCCAGCTTGCCGAAAAACTTTCAAGGGCTTCCTATATAATGAACAGAGTCTCCCTTGCAGTTCTGGCTCTCGCGATAATTATAACCGCCCTGGTTCTATACAATACTGTAAAAATAGCCATTTATTCAAAGAGACGAGAAATATCAGTTATGCTTCTGGTTGGTGCCACAAAATCTTTTATCGCCTTTCCTTTTGTGCTTCAGGGAATGTTTCTCAGCACCATCGGAGCAGTGTTGTCTGTGGCACTACTTGCCATAGCTTATCCGGTAATTGGAAATATGATTCATAATACCCTGATGTTCATAAATGTACTTGATGATCGGGATCTGCTCTTCAGACTTTACCTTATCCTGGTAGGAACGGGAATGACCCTTGGGTGGTTGTGCAGCTGGTTTGCTGTCCATTGTTATATCGTGAGCGCAGGAAGCCCAGATTGATCATATAGTGGGGGTATATAGACATATGAAGAATGTGAGGAAAGTCACTTTCTCTTTCTTGGCTGTATTATTTGTCTTTTATGCTCTTTTCCTTCCGGTCCAGGCCGCATACGGCAAGGCTGCGGGTTCTCCCCTTGACGGGAAGATCTCCAGGGAAGAAAAGAATATGGAACGTTTGGAAAAACAGGTGAACTACCATAAGAAAGCAGTTGTAGACACTCAGAAAAAGGAGAAAAGCGTTCTGGAACAGCTTTCCGTCTATGACCAGAAACAGAAACTTGCCCAACAGAAGATAAAACTTCTTGAATTAAAACAGGAAAAGGTCAGTAATACTATTACGGAACTTACGGATCAGATACGAACAGCAGAATCGGATATTGTTAGGATGAAAGATGTCCTGAGAGGCAGGATGATCGCAATTTACAAATATGGTGGATTGACAGAGCTTAATCTTCTTGTAACAGCTAAAAGTTCCCACGAGGCTCTTACCGCATCATATCTACTCTCTCAGATAGCAAAACAGGACCAGGAAATGATCGAAACTATGGCGCGAGAAAAAGGACAGTTGGAAAACGCAGCAGAAAAACTTCTTCATCAGAAGACCACCCTGAGGGAGCAGTCCAGTGAACTCGTACTCCAGAAAGAATCCCTTTCCCATGAAACATCCAGCAGGAATGCCCTTTTGCAGAAACTTCGCAAACAGAAAGCCCTTCACCTTGCTGCTGCCAAAGACCTTGAACGTTCTCAAAGGGAGATCGAAAAGAAGATATCCCTTCTTTTGAACAAGAAGAGGCAGGCAGAAGCTCAGAGGAATGCTTCTACCGGGAAAACAAGAACTGATATTACCTATATGAATGCAGGCGGTAAGTTTTCGTGGCCTACTCGGGGTAAGATAACCAGCAGATTTGGAACAAGGATTCATCCTGTGTTTAAAACAAAGATAATGCATACCGGGATCGATATTTCTACAAAAAAGGGTACCCGCGTCAAGGCTGCAGAATCCGGAGAGATCCTTTATTCCGGCTGGCTTAGAGGTTATGGCCAGATAATAATTATCGACCACGGACATGATATAACCACTGTTTATGCCCACCTGGATTCCATCACAGTTGATGAGGGTATGGGCGTTAAAAAGGGACAGGACATTGGAACCGTTGGAAGTACTGGTGTTGCAACCGGACCCCACCTTCACTTTGAGGTAAGGCTCAATGGAGAAGCCAGGGATCCCTTAAAGTATCTTTCCAGATAAAATAGATATTGGAGGAACCAGTTTTGAAAATTACCAGAAAAAACAATATCATAAAGATCTTTGCAGTTTTAATATTTCTCACCACTGCAGGACTTATTCTGGCAGCTAATGCAGGAGATTTTACAGACCTCTCAAGAATAACCCCCTTTGAACCAAAGTCCCTTTGGTTGATGAAACAGGCCAGGGCTATTATAGAGACCTATCATGTAGATGCGGAAAGCGAAGATGTTACTGAGGAGGATCTTGTTTATGGGGCGCTTAAGGGAATGGTTTCAGCCTGGGGTGACCCCTATACCCGTTTTGTTGATCCCCAAAGTCTCAAGGATGAAGAAATAGAGATGAAGGGCGAATATGGTGGATTGGGAATCTATATAGGGCAGAGAGATGGAATGACCATTGTTATCAGCCCCATTGAAGATACACCGGCAGATAAGGCTGGGCTCAAGCCTAAAGATCAGATCGTTAAGATCGAAGATGAAATGATTCTGGGCTGGGATTCCCACGAAGTGGTAAAACGGTTAAGAGGCAAGTCGGGAACAAAGGTAACAATATGGGTGAGGAGAGAAGGAGAGGATTCTCTTCTTCGTTTTGACATAGTGAGGGAGATCATAAAGCTGAGATCCGTAAGGTTTGAAATGCTTGAAGACAAGATAGGTTACGTACGACTCAGTCAGTTTAAAATGCAGACAGCAGATGATGTCAAAACTGCACTTAATGATCTTCAGAGCCAGGGAGCCAGAGGTATAGTCCTTGACCTGAGGAATAATGGAGGAGGTTTGTTGGACTCTGCCGTTGATATTTCCAGTCTTTTCCTGGATGGAGGACTTGTTGTGGGAATGAAAGGAAGGGTGCAGCGGGCTAATGATGAACTTTTTGCAAGGTCTGGACGGCTGTGCAAATTACCCATGGTTGTTCTCGTAAATGAAGGTAGTGCCAGTGCATCTGAAATTGTTGCAGGAGCTTTGAAGGACCGTCAAAGGGGAACTCTGGTAGGTCAGAAAACCTTTGGTAAAGGGTCAGTTCAGACCCTTTTTAACCTTCCGGATGGTTCTGGAATGTATGTAACGATTGCCCGTTACCATACTCCCTCCGGAAAAGTGATAGATCATATAGGCCTTGAGCCGGATATTGAAGTTGAAGGAGAACTAATTAAGGATCACACAAAGGATGAACAGTTGAAAAAAAGTGTCGAGGTTCTGAAAAAACAGCTGCCTCGAAATAGCTGATACTGATTAAAGCTGCCAGAGATGAAGATACGACATTTGCTTTGGTTCGTGGTCATAGTTCTCCTTATTACAGGTTCTGCCTTGAACCTTCTTATTCATTTTAAAAAATTAAAGCCTGACCCTGGCCGACCATCCACTGATGGTTTTGTGCTATTGAAATCTTCAGGGGATTGTGGTGTTGATAGAGGTCTATCTGCAGATATTGTTTTTTTAAGTCCAGATCCTGGATATAGTTATAGTGATGATGCCTGTTTGGTACCTGTTTCTATTGATGAAATAAGTCCAGATATATCCAGGCCTGTAAGCATGGATATACTGACTTCTCAACCGGAAACTCGAGCCCCGGCTATTGCAATAGTAATAGATGATTTTGGCTATTCCCTTAGTCAGGCCCGAGATATCGCGGATATCCCAATGCCCCTTACATGGTCCATAATTCCTGACATTCCTTATAGTATGGAAATAATGGATATGGCTACAGAAAAAAACATCCCTTTCCTTATCCATGTTCCCATGCAGGCATTGATAGATGAGATCGGAGGGCCCTACCTTATAGGAGAGGGCATGGATTATTATGCTGTCCGGTCTGAAATCCATCGTATTACCGAACTTTTCCCGAATGCTGTTGGTATCAATAATCATAGAGGATCCAAAGCAACTTCCAATTCAGATATTATGACGGCTGTAATGGATGAAATAGCTGAAGGGAACCTTATTTTTCTTGACAGCAGGACCAGTGGTAATTCTGTCGCTTATACAATTGCCAGAGATAAAGGTATTCCTGCCCTTTATAATAGCGTTTTTCTTGATCATGAAGATACGATTGACTTTATGCTCGAACAGTTTCAAAAAGCAAGAGAAATAGCCAGGAAGCGGGGTTGGGTAGTCGCCATATGTCATGTACGTCCTGGTACAATAAGTTTTTTGTCTACCCTTTGCATTAAAGACGATATTGGAGTAGAATTTTTCACCGTTCCAGGGTTATTGAAAATGCTACTGGAATATAAGGAGGTTTCCTATCTTGAGAGGAAAAGCTGAAGTTATAGTCGGAGCCCAATGGGGTGATGAAGGGAAAGGTAGAGTAGTTGATTCCCTGGGAAACAGGGTAGATGTCTTCGCCCGTTATCAGGGTGGTGCCAATGCGGGCCATACTGTTATCGTTGAAGGTTGCAAGTATGTTTTCCACCTTCTTCCATCAGGTATGCTTTATTCAGGAAAACTTTGTGTTATCGGTAATGGTGTAGTTATAGATCCTGAGCAGCTTATATATGAGCTTAAAATGCTTCAGGACCAGGGGAAGGATCGGGCCAGGCTGGTTATAAGCGGTGCAGCCCATGTTGTAATGCCCTATCACAAGCTTTTGGATAAGGCTCAGGAAAACTTCAGGGGGCGCGGTAAAAAGATCGGTACCACAGGTAGGGGTATCGGTCCCTGCTATGTCGATAAATATAACAGGGCCGGTATAAGGATCTATGACATTCTCGACCCTGACAAACTCAGAGAGAAGTTAACCTCGAATCTTGACATAATAAATCTCCAGTTATCGAGAATATACAATGAAGAGCCAGTGGCCTTTGATGAAATATTCCAACAGGCAATTGAATGGGGGAAAGTCCTTTCTCCTTACGTAGCTGATGCATCACTTGTTCTGCATGAAGCCATGGAGTCAGGAAAGTCGATTCTTCTCGAAGGTGCCCAGGGAACTCTTCTGGATGTGGATCATGGAACATATCCCTTTGTAACGAGTTCCAATCCGGTTTCAGCAGGGGCATGTGTAGGTGTTGGCGTTGCCCCCACTGATGTATCCAGGGTAATTGGGGTGGTTAAAGCCTATTGCACCAGGGTCGGTGCTGGCCCCTTCCCCACGGAAGACGAAGGAGAAGTGGGACAGTATCTCCGTGAAAAGGGAGGAGAATTCGGAGCTACTACAGGTAGGCCAAGAAGATGTGGCTGGCTGGATCTGGTGGCCCTGAAGTTTTCTGCCAGATTGAATGGAATGGGAGCTATAGCCTTAACAAAACTGGATGTTCTAACCGGTTTTGATGAGATCTCTATTTGCACAGCCTATAGAATAGATGGGAAAGAAGAGAAGAACTTTAACAGTAATGTAGATTTTCTTAACAAAGTGGAACCAGTTTACAAATTAATGAGGGGATGGAAAGAAGATATCTCTGAATGTCGTTCTTTTGAAGATCTCCCGGAGGCAGCTAAAGAGTATGTTCGTTACATAGAAAATGAAACTGGTGTACCCGTTTGTCTTATAGGTGTCGGCCCGGGAAGGGAAGAAACCATACTGAGAAGCCTTTAGGGTCATAAAAATACAGAACCACCCTATAGGGTGGTTCTGTGTTTTTTATGGTGGGCGACACAGGGTTCGAACCTGTGACCTCTTCCGTGTGAAGGAAGCGCTCTTCCACTGAGCTAGTCGCCCCATGACTTCGGGTATTATATCTGCAGCAGGAATTTAATGCAAGTGTTAAAACCTTCAAAAAAGATGTGATTTCATTCGATTTATCGCCTTTTTCGTTTGGAAGGTCCAATGGAGAGAGTTGTTTGATAGACTGATTTAAGCAGGTGCAATATTAGGCATAGTTGATCTCATTATCTTCACTTTTAATTTGTATGGTGTATAATGTGCGCATATAAGGAGTGTTGTTTTTGTTTGATTATTCCGTTTTTACAACAATTCCGGATTTCTGGACCTACTGGGGTTTTGAACCTTGGGAATACATGGGTATGAAGGGCTTTTCCAGAAAGGTGACTTTTGTTAAGGATAGCATTATGGGTGAGATTGCTCGATATTATGCTTATGATTATATAGTCCTTGTCCACAGGGGAAATGTTGACGCAGACATTATCTACAGGAACTGGAAACCAGGTCCGGATGTTATGCTGCAGAGGTTTGTATTTGTTGAGGAAAGGGCTGTGGATAAAAAAAGAATAAAATCCTTTTTCATGGGGTTCAGGGGATTCCTTGAAATATATCGCTATTCTGTAAATACTAGTTATGACAAAAAAATAAAAGACCTTGCTCCATTGGTCGATAAAGCCTGGGAATTGATACAGAAACAGAAAACTGACGTATATGGAGGTGATTCCGGAAAACATTAGCATATGGAGTCTTTTTTGTTATTGATTATTAATAATATCATTTGGAGGTGAAAGTATGTTTGCTGCAATGTTTATTGGTGCCATAGTGGTTTTTGGCATAGCGTACAAAGTTCATGGAACCTTCATGGAGAAGGTATATGGTTTGGATGATAGTAATAAGACTCCTGCCGAAACGATGTATGACGGTATAGACTATTGCCCTGCCCATCCCGCTGTCCTTGTGGGTCACCATTTTGCGTCCATAGCGGGCGCAGGTCCCATAGTCGGTCCTATAGTTGCTGCTACAATGTTCGGCTGGCTTCCTGCGTACCTCTGGTGTCTGGTAGGTTCCGCTTTCCTTGGTGGTCCCCACGACATGGGAGCCCTGGTTTCATCAATGAGACATGATGGTAAGTCCATCGGAGAGGTTGTAGACCGCTGGATCGGCAGGACCGGTAAAGTCCTCTTCCTATGGTTCACCATTCTTGCCCTTATCCTCGTTGTGGCTGTTTTCCTCGTGCTTTCTGCCAATACCTTTGCTGCAGATCCCATAGTGGCATTTGTAGGATGCCTTTACATTGCTATGGCAGTCGTTTCCGGTCTTCTTATCTACAAGTGGCATACCCCGCTCTGGCTCGTAACAGTAGTAATGCTCGCCATTGTTGGTTTTGCCACCGTAAAGGGAGCAGATTCCGCCTGGATAATGTCTACCTTCACGGTTCCGGCCAAGAACTGGAACTGGATCCTTGCCGTATATATACTGCTTGCTTCCGTTCTACCCGTATGGCTTCTTCTTCAGCCCAGAGATTACCTTGCTTCCTACTTCCTTTATCTCGCGGTTATCCTTGGTGCAATAGGGATGCTTTTTGGAAGCAAATTTAATTCCGGCCAGATCCCGGTATGGGGTGGCGGGTTTGTTGTAAATGGGCAGCCCATGTGGCCCATGCTTTTTGTTATTGTTGCCTGCGGAGCCATTTCAGGTTTCCATTCCCTTGTAGGTTCCGGAACCACAGCCAAGCAGATCGCTAAAGAATCGGACGCCAAGATTGTAGGATATGGTTCCATGCTTATAGAGGGTGTTGTCGCTACAATAGCCATCGGAACCGTAATGGTAACCGGCGCTGTTGTCAAGGGTGGTCCGGTCGTAACATTCTCAACCGGGATTGGTCAGTTTGCCAGTCTTATAGGTATTGACCCCAAACTTGGAATGAGGCTTGGAGCCATTGCGATAAATTCTTTCCTTCTGACATCTCTTGACACTGCTACACGTCTTACCCGTTACCAGATCCAGGAGCTTTCAAACATGAAGATCAATAAGTATGTAGCAACCATTATTGCAGTTACTGCAGCCCTTGCTCTCATGTTTACTCCTGCTCATGATCCGGCAGGTAACGCTATCCCGGCATGGAAGGCTATCTGGCCCATTTTTGGAGCTGCAAACCAGATGGTAGCGGCCCTTGCCCTTCTTTCTATCGGCGTATGGGTTATCAAGGGTCTCAAGAAGAGCGGGACTTTCCTTATCGCTCCTTTCTGGTTCATGATAGCCACAACAGCTGCTGCTCTTGTTCTCCTTATTAAGAATTCAATGGCAGGAGAGCACCCCAACTATCTACTGGCAGGCGTTGCGTCAATTCTGATGGTTCTCGGTCTTATGCTTGCCGTTCAGGCATTCAGGGCTATCAAGGAAGAAAAAGCTTAATAAACAAATAATCATAAGCATTCTGGTTTATGATACTTCAAGGGGGACCGGATTACGGTCCCCCTTTTTTATGTGAAGATAGAGAATAAATCTCCAGTTGATCCTGTAAATGATTCCTCTTTTAAAGGCATGCAACGTTTTTCCCTTTACCGATCTGTAGTATACTTAAGCATAGTAGTTAGGCAAAGAGCTATTCTGATCTTTTTCTTGACTCCAAACATAGCCTGGCTAGTGTGAAGGAGGTCCTATCTATTGGTTAATTACAGAGAACCTGAGGCATGTGACTTTTCTGTTGTCTTATGCGGGGCTGCAGGACAGGGCATAAAGACTGTAGAAACCCTTGTAGTCAAGGTAATGAAAAGAGCCGGATATAACGTATTCGCGAGCAGGGAATATATGTCAAGGGTAAGGGGCGGTAACAACTCTACGGAGATAAGGATCTCCTCCGTTAGAGTATCAGCAGTTGTGGACAGAATAGATATGCTTCTTGCCCTCAACGGGGGAATAAGGAAAAATATAAGAGATAGAATATCTGATTCAACAGTTATTGTTGGTGACAAAGAGGAACTTGGTGGTGAAGTCGATTCCCTTTCAGGACAATTTTATAATGTTGACCTGATCAGACTTGCCAAAGAAGCGGGGGGGGCAGTTTATTCCAATGTCGTTGCCGCTGGCATAATGTTCGGGCTCTGTAAAGTGCCAATTCAGGAAGTAAAAAAGTTCTTCAATGTCTTTTTCCTTTCCAAAGGCGAAGGGGTAGTTAAGAATAACCTTGTTGCCATGGAAAAAGGTTTTCTGATTGGAGAGCGGATGGGATCTTCGGGTCTGATCTCCCTTGATCTGGAACCTGATCCTGGCGTAAAGGAAGAGCTCTTGATGGATGGAAGCGAAGCCGTATCCCTTGGTGCGATCGCCGGAGGATGTAATTTTATTGCCTCATACCCGATGTCCCCTGCAACAGGGGTCCTTGCTTTTTTATCTAAACACGCAAAATCTTTTAGCATCGTTGCAGAACAGATCGAGGATGAGATAGCTGCCATCAATATGGCAGTTGGAGCCGGATATGCAGGAGCAAGGGCTATGGTTTCCACCTCTGGCGGCGGATTTGCCCTGATGAGTGAGGGATTGAGCCTTGCGGGTATCATGGAAACACCTGTAGTGATCCATCTGGGACAGCGGCCTGGCCCAGCTACAGGTATGGCTACCAGGACAGAACAGGCAGACCTTGAACTTGCTCTTTACTCGGGACACGGAGAATTCCCCCGTATAATTCTGGCACCTGCAACGATAGAGGATGGATTCTGGCTTACACAGAGAGCTTTTAATCTCGCTGATAAATTTCAGACCCAGGTCATAATACTTACAGATCAGTATTTTCTTAATTCCTTTTATAATATCCCCGCGATAGATACTGGAATGATCTTCATTGACAGATATATCGTAGAAGCAGATAAAGATTACAGACGATACATTATGTCAGATAATGGAATATCCCCACGCTCTGTTCCTGGTCATGGCATGGGCATAGTTGGAGCGGATAGCCATGAGCATGACGAATGGGGACATGTTCAGGAAGATTTTGAACTCAGGGTCAGAATGGTTGATAAACGATTAAGAAAAATGAGAGAGATCGAAAAAGAAACTGTTGAACCGCTTTTTTTCGGACCGCCTGATTTCAACAACCTGGTTATTTCCTGGGGATCTACATATCCTATGGTCATGGAAACGGCAAAATTGCTCCGATCTGCTGACACGGCCTTTCTTCATCTGAGACAGATATGGCCTCTTTCCGAGGAAATAAGAAATAACCTTTCAAGGGCATCAAAGGTCATAGTTCTTGAGGGTAACGCTACCGGTCAGTTTTCTAAACTTATCAGAAGAGAAACTGGAATTGAGGCCAACCACCTGGTTCTTAATTACAGTGGGTTACAGTTCTCTTCTGAAGATGTTTACAGATATCTTGACAAGATTCTGGATTAGGAGGTGAAAAGATGGATCCTAGTATTTTTGACCTTCAGAATATTGATATCCAGTGGTGTCCGGGTTGTGGAGATTTCAAGATATTGGATGCCTTAAAAGGAGCCTTGGCTGAACTTGGTCTTACCCCGGAGAAAGTGGTTATTGTATCGGGAATTGGTCAGGCTGCTAAAATGCCCCATTTCATGAAATCCCACTTTTTCAATGGTCTTCATGGAAGAGCATTGTCCAATGCTACTGCCATAAAAGCTTCCAATCCCCTTCTTCAAGTGATAGTTATAGGTGGAGATGGGGATATGTACGGGGAAGGTGGTAACCATTTTATTAATACCATAAGACGTAATACTGATATAACCAATATTGTCTGTAACAATATGGTCTATGGACTTACGAAAGGCCAGGCATCCCCTACGAGCCCCTTAGGTTTCAGGACCTCTGTCCAGGTCGATGGTGTTATAAACGAGCCCTTTAATCCTCTTTCCATAGCTATTGCCCAGAAAGCTTCATTTGTTGCAAGGGCTTTTGCCGGAGATCTCGAGAAAACCAGGGAAATAATAAAAAAAGCGATCCTCCACAAGGGTTATTCTTTGGTTGACATTTTCCAGCCATGTGTTTCATTCAACAAGGTAAATACTTATAAGTGGTTTATGGACAATACCTATTATCTTGATGACGATCATGATTCGGGGAACAGGGAAAAAGCTATACTTCTTGCTTTGAAGGAGGACAAATATCCTCTTGGCATCATCTATGAAGATAATACCAGAGACTCTTTTGAAGAAAATCTGGGTATCTACAGGGAAGATGAGCGTCCTCTTTACCAAAGAGATTTTGATATGGATAAATTTAAAGAGTTGCTTGATATGCAAAAATAAGGAATTTTAAGGAGGCCGAAAAAATGGGGGAAATTATTGGCTTAGGTTTTGAAGCGCTGGATTTCAGTCTGAAAGATCAGAATAACGAGGAAGTAAGACTATCTGATTTCAAGGGAAGGAATATTCTCCTCTCTTTTCACCCTCTTGCGTGGACGAAAATATGTACTGAGCAGATGAACAGGCTGGATGTAAGGATGGACCTTTTTGAAAAACTCAATACTATTCCCTTTGGATTGAGTGTAGATACAGTACCTTGCAAGAAAGCATGGGCAAAAGAAATAGGAATCGAAAGACTTCGTCTGCTTTCTGATTTCTGGCCCCACGGTGAAATTGCTGGAGCTTTTGGACTCTTCAGGGATAAGGATGGCTTCTCTGAAAGAGCTAACATCCTCCTTAATGAGAAACATGAGGTGATATTCACGAGGGTATATTATCTTGGAGAACAGCCCGATCTCAGGGAAATTGAGGAGTTTCTTATCGATTATGAAAATACTTCAATTGATCTGGAGGTAGAGATCAAAAAATGTCTTATCGACAATAAGGGCAAACTCCTGTGCATGCAGGATCTCTCTGCTGTAGGGATCCATGCTACGCCAAAAGTAGATTTCGATTAGAGAGGATATTTTTTTCACGAGATGTATTGAAAAACCGGAGGAATAAATAATGGATATCATCGGAAAGAAAGCGCCTGTTTTCTGTCTTGAAGATCAGTATGGTAAAGAGGCCTGTCTGGAAGATATGAGGGGTAAAAGGGTAGTTCTATTCGTATATGTAAAAGATTCTACTCCTGGTTGAACGAACGAGGCCAGAGATTTTCAGGACAGGTTGTCCTCTTTCAGAGATCTTGGAGCAGAAGTTATAGGAATAAGTCCGGATCCAGTAAAAAACCACATCCGTTTTGCGCAAAAGCTGTCTCTTGATTATAAGCTTCTCAGTGACCCGGATCACAAGTTAATAGAAGATTATGGGTTATGGCAGTTAAAAAAGATGTATGGCAAAGAATACATGGGTGTGGTAAGATCCACTGTTCTCATAGATCCGGAAGGTAAGGTCGAATACTTATGGGAAAAGGTTAAAGTTAAGGGTCATGCTGAGGAAGTTCTTAAAAAGATACAGGAATCCTCCAGTACAATGTAATGAAAAAAATTTAATAGCAAAGGGGGAGAAGCTGTTTAAATCCGGCTTGTCCCCTGGTCATTCCCATTCAAAGTCTAGGATCTTTTCCCATGTGAAATTAAGAATGGCTTCCTTTGATGGCATCCGGCCTTCGGTCATCCTCTGGTAATCATCACAGATGTTTTCATACACAAGTCTGAGTTTGGGGTCTGCTTCGTTAGCTATAACCATACGGCTTATTTTTGTCAGCTGTTGATATATTTCCGGAACGGATACAAGGGCTGGACCGTCGGGTGTTATGGCTATAGTGTAGACAAATGAAAGTATATCATTACCCCTGTATGAGCTTATCCCCCTGTATTCAGGTGTATTCGGTGAGACGTACAGGATAACATCCCCGGGTATTTCGATGTCAAGAGGGAGGTTGTCCCATCTGGTCTCTCCCTCCGGTGTCAAAATAACCCACCCGAGTTTAACCTTTGAGAGTGTAGTCACCCACATGGTCAGATCATTACCCTTTTGAGGGTCTTCCAGTTCAATATGCCAGATAAGATCCTCTATGTTGTCACTGTCTGCATGGACCAGCGAGTAGTGTGAATCTCGGTAGATGAGCCCTTCCATTTCATAAAGTCGGTATAACTCTGTCGAGGTCCGAAGAAATGCCTTCCTGATTTCTCCGGCCTCATATTTATGTTGTTCAATGGATATAAAAAAAGGTTGCTGGGGGACGGATAAGACCCTGTTGAAGGCCCATGCCGGTGATATAGGATAAATGAAAAAATGTAAGATAAAAAGAAATGGTAGAAAAAACCGAATAAGGTATGGCAATGATCTCACCTCGCTACAATTGGGCAATGCGTACCATGGTCTGATCCATGTCTTGAAGTTTTTCGCTCAGATCTCTTATGGTTATTCCTATTACAGGGTGGATCCAGTAAGGTGTTAACTGTTCAAGGGGTAAAAGAACAAAAGATCTTTTATGAAATTCAGGGTGCGGAATGGTAAGATCATTTTCATTGATTATGTCGTTATCGTAAAGGAGTATGTCCAGGTCAATTTCTCTGGGACCCCATTTTTCCCGATGGATCCTTCCTGTCTGTTTTTCAATGTCCTTAAGCAGTATAAGAAGAGATTGCGGAGAAAGTAGAGAATCAATTATGATGCAGGCGTTCAGAAATCGATTCTGGTCCTGTGGTCCTAAAGGATGGGTTTCGAAAATGTCGCTTCTGCCTGTTATATTTATCCCTTTGAGTTTCAGCAGACGCAGGGCTTTCCTTAAATTCCCGAGTCTATCTCCAAGGTTACTTCCCAATGCTATGGCTACTCTTGTCAAAGTTGGGCCTCCTTAACTGCATTAATAGTATTGATGACTCTCATGTTTTTCTCAATGTCATGTACTCTGATGATCTGAACATTCTGAAATGCACAAAGAGCAGATATGGCGAGAGTACCTTCCAGACGGTCATCAGAATCCGACTGCTGGTTTATTTTACCGAGGAAACTTTTTCTGGAATGGCCAATCATTAAAGGGAAACCCAATCCTCTTAGAGCTGTAAGATGCTTGAGGATAAGCAGATTATCACTCATTCTCTTTCCAAAGCCTATTCCCGGATCAAGGATAATTCTGTTCGGAGCGATTCCCGACCTGAACGAAAAATCTATTCTTTCACGGAAATGATCTGTTAATTCACCAAGTATGTCTTCATAGACCGGGTTGTCCTGCATGTCTGCCGGAGTTCCCTTAACATGGTTGATGATTATGGCGGCTCCAGAACTGGCTATAACCTCAGTCATGGCAGAATCATATGTCATACCTGATATATCATTAATTATATGTGCACCCTCTAGAACAGCCTCTCTAGCTACTTCTGATTTGTATGTATCTACTGAAAGGATGGTGTTGGGAAGACTTTCTCGCAGCAGTCTTACCGCCGGAATGATTCTCTCCAACTCTTGGTCCAGACTGACCCTTTCAGCGCCAGGCCTTGTCGATTCTGCACCGATGTCCAGTATTACCGCACCCTTGTTGGCCATCTCGATCGCCCTATCTCTGAGTTCTTTATCTGAATCTATCCTGCTCGCTGGATAGAAGGAATCGGCAGTTAAATTCATGATTCCCATTATGATCGTTTTATTTCCCAGAGCAAGGTGTTCCCGTCCTGGAAGGGGGACAGTCCATTGTTGTCTGGAAAAGGAACTTAAAAAATCATCAAGCTGAGCCTTGACCATATCCAGACCCCAATAGGGCATTTGTTCAAGTTTTGCAGAGAGCAGACCATACTGTTTTTTAGTTCCAAGCAGTATAATATCAGTCTTGTCAATCTGACGGTCGATGGAATTTTTATGAACTATAACATCGCCGCTTCTTGAAAGCATTTCCTGTTTGATCACATTTGCTGCTCGTGTGTCAACATCTGAGATAAACAGTGATATTATTTCTTTCTTGGAGTCAAAGAATGGAATGCTTCGAGGATCAGCCCCGATCCTCATTACTGCCTGGGCCAGTTCCTGCGGAGTCGTGATTTTATATAGATATGCGGGCATGAGAACTACCTCCGTGAAAAGGTTGTAGGACCAGAAGAATAATAAGCCCAACTGTGGAGAGGGTCAAGAATTCAGATTTTATAGTGTACTCAGCGCATACCCATGTACAAGGGATAGAGACTAGGTCCACTCTATATTCAGCTCTGAAAGATGTTTTGTCTCGTTAAGCCTGTACAGGCAGAAGCCTCTTTCCTTATGATAAATCATTATGGAATAGGAAGCCGTATCAATGTGGATTTTCCAGAAATAGGGTTCCGGGATAGCAAGACTGGCAGCTATAAGCGGTTTCAGGGTGGTACGGTGAGAAACCAGAATAATTGTTTTATGGGGGTGGGTTTCGGCTATTCTGCATAGAGAATCAAAGGCTCTTTTCTGGACTGACTGGAAGGTTTCAGCTCCATCGATACGGAGCTTTTCAGGATTGCTCAGCCATGTCTGCCAATCTTCAGGATACTCCCTGGATATTGTCGATTTCAGCCGACCTTCCCAATTGCCCAGGGAGATGTTATTTAAACCTTCATCCGGAACAACGTTGATGGAAAGCATTTCTGCCAGGGGAGTGGCTGTCTCGATGGCTCTTTTTAAAGGGCTGCTGTAAATAACATCCGGGATTAGTCCCTTCAGTTCTGAGGCCAGTTCCAGCGCCTGTTTATGTCCCCTTTCATTCAGTGGATAATCTTTTCTTCCTCGAAATCTGTTTTCAATATTTCCCTGGCATTCACCATGTCTGACCAGGATAATTCTTGTCTGAGCAGGTTCATTCACTCCCATGTGGCCCTCCTGAAAAGAGTATGTCTTTTGTGTTTCAGGTTTCAGTATATCAGTTTTTTCATCTGCTGCTAATTCTATTGCCGGTTTATCTGACCAGTCTTGACAATAAGCCCTGAGATTGTTAATCTACCATGGGATAAAAAGAATTGGCACTCGACTTAAAAGAGTGCTAATAGACTGAGGGAGTTTTGACCTTGCTTACTGAGAGACAGCTTGAGGTGGTCCTGGCAGTCGTATATGAATACATAGAATGCGGGGAACCTGCTGGTTCAAGGACTATTGCAAAAAAATACCTCAGAGGATGCAGTCCGGCTACGATAAGGAATGAAATGTCGGATCTGGAAGAAATGGGATATCTCTACCAGCCCCATACTTCTGCGGGCAGATTGCCTACTCCTATGGCCTATAGACTTTATGTAGATGCTATAATGCAGCGGAGAAGGACGCCTCACCCAGGTATTAATGGTTGGCTTGACGATATACGTGATCAGCGAAGGGATATGGAGTCTGTCCTGGCCTATGCTTCCCAGCTTCTTGGAAAAGTGACCAGCTATGTCGGTGTAGCGGCAATTGCTCCCCTGGAAGATGTGGCTATCCACAGGATCGATTTCCTCCGTCTTGGAGGAGAAACTGTTCTTGTTGTTATTGTGCTTAATGGAGGTTTGATCCATTCCAGGACCATTCTACTCCCTGCAGATATTTCTCAGGACATGCTGGATAACATTTCAAGGAGCATAAATACAATTGCCTCGGGAAACCCGTGGGGCCAGGTAAGGGAAGTAATATATTCATATCTTGTCCAGGAGCTTGAGCAGATCTTTCACTCCTGCAGGGAAGCCATAGATCAGATGGATCTTATCCTTTCGAGCAGAAAGTACAGATTGTTCACCGGAGGGGCAAGGTATATCCTGGCTCTTCCTGATTTTCAGGATATGGGAAAGCTTAAGGCCATATTGTCCTTACTTGAGGAGGAACAAAATCTGGCTGTAATTGTTGAAAAATGTTCACAGAAAGAAGGGGTCAGGGTGACCATCGGTGATGAAAACCCTGTGCCTGGTATTAGTTCCTGTTCAGTGGTTACAGTTGCCTCATCGACAAGAGGACAAAGGGCAGTGCTTGGCCTGATCGGACCTATGAGGATGGATTATGAACGTTCCATAGCCTTGTTGGAAACCATGCTGAAAGGGCTTTACGAAGATTTTTAAGGGGGTCCTTTAATGAAAGATCCAAAGAATCATTTACCGGAAAAAGAAAATACAGAATCTCCTGTTTCCGAGGTGTATCTGAAAAAGTCTCAAATCGATGCTTCCATGGAGGAACACAGGTCATCTCATACGAAAGCTCAGCTTCTGGCGGACCTTCTGGAAAAAGATATAAGAATGGCAGAGCTTTTGTCTCAATTACAAGAACTTGAAAAAGGAAAAGAAGAACTTAAAGAAAGTGCAGCCCGATCGAAGGCTGACCTTTATAATTTCAGACAAAGGATCGAAAGGGAAAGAGCGAGAGAGAAAAAACTTGCCCTTGAATCAAGTGTTCTGAAAATCCTTCCTGTTCTTGATAATCTTGATCGGGCGCTGAGTTTTCCAGAAGGAACTGATCCTGCATCAGTTCTTGAAGGGGTAGTTATGGTCCAGAGACAATTCAAAAATGTTCTTAATATTATGGGAGTAAAGGATATACCTACAGTGGGTGAAATTTTCTCTCCTGAGTATCATGAGGCTGTTGCATTGAAGGAAGTTATCGATCCAGATCAGGATGGACTCATCGTGGAGGAATTCATGAAAGGGTATATTATTGCAGATAAAGTAATCCGTCCAGCAAGGGTTCTGGTTGCAAAGTATGTACAGCCTGTTGAAAGTAGAGAATAAAAAATATCAGAAAGTAAGAATCTGGATTTTGAGATATATCACATAGAAGAGGTGAACTTTTATGTCAAAAGTTGTAGGAATCGACCTTGGAACCACAAATAGCTGTATCGCAGTAAAAGAAGGGGATAACATTACTATTATTCCCAATGCAGAAGGCAGCAGAACTACTCCTTCCGTGGTAGCCTTTGCAAAAGATGGAGGAGAACGTCTTGTCGGGCAACTTGCCAAAAGGCAGGCTATCGTCAATTCTGACAGGACCATCATGTCTATTAAGAGGGATATGGGAACGGAAAGAAAAGTGGAGATTGATGATAAAAAGT
Source organism: Acetomicrobium hydrogeniformans (assembly GCA_016841745.1). Classification (GTDB taxonomy): domain Bacteria; phylum Synergistota; class Synergistia; order Synergistales; family JAFGMB01; genus JAENYO01. Next base: position 425,801 of record JAENYO010000001.1, on the reverse strand, counting down.
ATACTCCACAGGAAATCTCTGCCATGATCCTCCAGAAACTGAAGAGGGATGCAGAAGATTATCTTGGAGAACCCGTTACCAGGGCTGTCATAACAGTCCCTGCATATTTCACTGATTCCCAGCGTCAGGCAACCAAGGATGCCGGTACAATAGCTGGTCTTGAGGTTCTGCGGATCATCAATGAGCCGACCGCCGCATCCCTTGCCTATGGGGAGAATAAACAGGGAGAACACAAGATACTTGTTTTTGACCTTGGCGGAGGTACCTTTGATGTCTCCATTCTCGATGTAGGGGAAGGTGTCTTTGAAGTCCTTGCTACTGCTGGGAATAACCGTCTTGGCGGTGATGACTGGGATATGAAGGTCGTTGACTGGATTGTGTCTGAGTTTAAAAAGGCTGAGGGTGTGGATCTCAAGAATGACCGTATGGCTATGCAGCGCCTCAGGGAAGCCGCAGAAAAGGCAAAAATTGAGCTCTCTTCTATGGCGGAAACTACCATTTCTCTCCCATTTATAACTGCAACGAATACAGGCCCGAAACATCTAGAGTTAAGCCTTAGCAGGGCTAAATTTGAAGAGCTTACGAGGGATCTCCTTGAAAAGGTAATAGAACCTACCCGTCGTGCCCTTAAAGATTCAGGCCTTTCTCAGCAGGAAATAAACAAAGTTCTTCTTGTAGGCGGATCCACAAGAATGCCTGCCGTTCAGAAAAAAATCAAGGAGATAATTGGGCAGGATCCGACCAAGGGGATCAATCCGGATGAATGTGTCGCTTATGGTGCAGCTATCCAGGGGGCTATAATGACTGGAGAGCATAAAGATATAGTTCTCGTTGATGTTACACCCCTTTCTCTTGGCCTTGAAACCCTTGGAGGGGTATTTACGAAGGTAATAGAGCGGAACACGGCTATCCCGGTGTCCAAGAGCCAGATTTTTTCTACTGCTGCAAATAATCAGCCAGCCGTGGATATAAAGGTTTTCCAGGGTGAGAGGGCAATGGCAAATGATAACGTCCTTCTTGGAAACTTTCTCCTTGACGGTATCCCACCCGCACCCCGTGGAATACCTCAGATAGAAGTTACCTTCAATATCGATACGAATGGAATTCTCAATGTCAAGGCCAGGGACAAGGGAACGGCCAAAGAGCAGCACATAACAATACAGTCTTCCAACCTCTCTGAAGATGAAATAAACAAGATGAAACATGAATCAGAGATTCATGAGGAAGAGGACAAAAAACGAAAAGAGACAGCTGAAGCCCGCAATGAGGCGGATACCCTTATATACAGTACCGAAAAACTGATTTCCGATCTTAAAGAAAAGATCTCCGATGACGAGAAGGCTAAACTTAACTCAGAGATAGAAGAAGTCAGAAGTGCCATGTCTTCTGACGATATCCCAGCCATAAAGGCAGCATGCGAGAAACTGACAGGTAGTCTCCAGGAGTTCTCTTCAAGACTTTACAGTCAGGCTGAAACCGGTGAAAGTGAACAGAATACAACAGATACATCCGGAACTGAGCAGGAAGAAACGGTAGATGCCGAGTTCAGTGATCAAGGGGAAGTTTAAGAGGTGACCGCTATTGACCCCTCCTGGAAATAATGATTATTACAAGATACTGGGTGTTCCGAGGGATGTTGATGCTGCTGAAATTAAAAAGGCTTATCGTAAACTGGTAAGACAGTATCATCCTGACGCAAATCCAGGGAATAAGGATGCGGAAGAACATTTTAAAAAAGTAAATGAAGCCTACGAGGTTCTGAGCGATTCTCAAAAGAGAGCCCAGTATGACCAGTTCGGTTACGTTGGAGATATGCCGGGAGGAAGCCCTTTCGAAGGCTTTAGCGGCGGAGTAGGGGATATCTTTGGAGATATTTTTGAGAATATCTTTGGTGGTACCGGAAGGAGAAGGACTGATCCCAATGCCCCTGTGAGAGGGGGAGATCTCGAGTCTGAACTTGGAATATCCCTTGAAGAGGCTGCAAAGGGTACCAGGAAGACTGTTGAAATACCAAGGTGGGAAACCTGTGACCGATGCGGAGGAACTGGTTCTGAGCCTGGTACTTCTCCGGAAACGTGTTCCACATGTGGCGGAACAGGTCAGGTGGAAACTCAACAGAGGACACCCTTCGGTCAGTTCGTTTCGATCAATTCCTGTCCCTACTGTAATGGAAAAGGCAAAGTTATCAAATCTCCATGTAAAAGCTGTAAAGGTGAGGGGAGAGTACGAAAAACACATTCAGTAGAAGTATCCGTTCCAGTCGGAGTAGACATGGGAACAAGATTAAGGATATCTGGTGAAGGCCAGGCTGGTGTTAACGGGGGACCTCCTGGTGACCTCTATCTTGTGATGAACGTAATGGAAAACAAGGTCTTTAAAAGGGATGGGGTAGATCTTCACAGGAAACTGTCAGTTGCTTTTCCTCAGGCAGCCCTCGGTTCAGAAGTGACTGTTTCAACTCTGATCGATGGTGACAAAGATCTTGAAATACCTGCCGGCACACAGCCGGGCAAGATCATGAAACTTAGAGGCCTGGGCATGCCATCGCTGCGAGGATCTCTTCGAGGTGATCTCTATATACATCTTACAGTGAAAGTTCCCAAAAAACTGACAGATAAGGAAAAGGCTCTCCTTGAACAGCTTGCTGTGGAAATGGATGTCAGGGTCAAGGGAACAGGTGTTCTTGGTAAATTCAAAAGTCTTTTCGGTGCCTGATGTGCCAAAAATACCGTTTGATGTTAGACTGATTATTCAGAAGGGGAGGCTGATAAGCCTCCCCTGTTTAAATTAGGTTGAGTCCGCAACGTTGAACAGGGAGGGAACAGTATGCCTGGATTGGATAGTTTCTGGTGGTATGTAACTATGGAGGGGGAGACAGTTTCCGAAGAAGTGATGGCGTCCCTTGCGGATCTGTCAGGAAGCATAGGCACTGAGCAACATGATCAGGGAGAGAAGATAAGAATCAGAGCATACTACAGGAGTTCCCAGGATCTTGGTTTCTGGATGCAAAGAATTAAACAGACCCTTGATCCCTGGCCCGAAATATCAGTTGTTGATACGGGCAAAATAGAAAATCAGAAATGGCATACGGAATGGAAAGAGGCTTTTCCCCCTCTTGAGGTGGGAAAGACTTTCATAGTAATGGCTCCATGGCATAAGGGCAAAGAACCTGCTGACAGAATTCCCTTATATATTTATCCAGGTAGTGCTTTCGGGACAGGCTATCATGAGAGCACACAGATAGTTCTTTCACTTCTTGAAAGACATCTGCGTCGGGGAGATGTTGTTGCAGATATCGGGACAGGTTCAGCCATCCTTTCCATCGCTGCTTTGAAAATGGGAGCATCTCATGTTTTTTCCAGGGATATCGATCCGGCTGTTAGCGAAGAAGTTTATAGAAACCTTAACCAGAATTCCATACCCCATGAGTTTGTAGATTTTAAAACCGGGAACCTTTTACAGGATTTTGACCACAAGGTCGATCTTCTCCTTGCAAATATAGTCGTAGAACCCTTAAAGAGGATGATCCCGGACGTGAAAACTATTCTGACCGAAAGAGGGAGAGCAATCTTTTCCGGTCTGGTCATAAGGGAAAAAAATGATTTTACCCGGATTCTGGAATCAAACGGCCTGCTAGTGACAGATGAGATCACCTGTTCTGAGTGGTGGGGAGTTCTTGTTGAAATAGCTTAGGAACAGGCAAATCGAGAGTCTGGCAAATTACCATTCTGGAGAGTGAATCGTTTGTATAGTTATCTACGTGGTAAAAAGATCTGGATCCACGCCCTGGGTTGCAGAACAAATCAATACGAGTCGGAGGCCCTTGCCTCGATGCTCTCCTTAAAAGGTGCAGAAATCATTACAAATCCTTCAGGTATAGATGCCGCAATTATACTTTCGTGTACAGTTACTGCAACAGCAGATAGAAAATGTAGACAACTATCCAGGAAGATCAAACGTCTTTCCCCTGGTTGCATCCTTGTCGTATGCGGCTGCTGGGCTCAGCGAATAAGCGAAAGTGAATCCAGGTCTCTTGGTATAGATATCCTCATTGGAAGCAGGAATAAATCATGTATTCCTGAAATGCTGGAAAGATATCTCAAGCATGGATCCAAGTTGGAATACTTACTGGAACGTATGGGGATAATGGAAAATGATCAGTGGGATCCGCTTTTTCTCGAAAAGCCCTTACTTCATACCAGGGCATTTGTGAAAGTACAGGATGGGTGTAATCATTTCTGCAGTTACTGCATAATTCCCTATGTCAGAGGATATCCTGTCAGCAGGGATCCCGACGATATCATAAGAGAAGTTAGCCATGTTGTTTCCGCTGGATGTCATGAGGTTGTGCTTACTGGTGTTCACCTTGGTCTTTATGAAAAATATGGTTCCATTTCCCTTGGTGATCTGGTGAAGAAACTTTCCTGCATATCTGGACTATGGCGGATACGTTTTGGATCTCTTGAACCTTTTGCGCTCAGTGAAGGGTTGCTTATAGCCCTTTCTGAAACCCCTGAATTCTGCCGGCACCTTCATCTTCCTCTACAGAGCGGTGATGATGGTGTATTATCCCGAATGAAACGGGGATATACTGGAGAGGATTATCTTAGAATGGTTGACAGGGTAAGATGTCATCTCGGAAAAGATGTCCATATAAGCACTGACATACTTGTAGGATTTCCCGGTGAAAATGATAAAGCTTTTCACAATACCCTTGATCTGATTGATAAGGCGGATTTCGGGAAACTTCATGTTTTTCCCTTCTCTCCAAGGGAAGGTACTCCAGCATTTGAAATGGGTCCCTCAGTACCTTCTAAAGTTATCAGTGAAAGGGTTCATGAGGTTTTGGAATCTGGAGAAAAAAGTCTTGCCAGGTACTGTAAAAGGTGGATAGGAAGGCCGGTTGAACTTCTTTTGGAGAAAAAAGAGGGTTCCTCTCTTGAGGGGCTTACACGGGAGTTCATAAGGGTTCAGGCTTTGGGTGATTCAGAGGTAAATCATATTGTAAAAGTTATCCCCAGGTCCATTTCCCCAGGTGGACTTAACGCTGATATTTTAACTCCTCCAAGTGATGAAGATATTTCTTGAGATAGAAACAGATATAGGTCGAGGTATATGTCTTTTGGCCACTCAGGAGTCGTGTAAGCAAAAGTTTTTTCAATGGTGAAAAATTGCCGGTTCCAGAAGTTCTCTTCAAATCAGTCATATTTTGAGTTTGGGAAAAAATGACCGGATTATATTCATTAAGGTATGAGTAAAAAATTAAAGGACAGGTTCTGCGACAAAGGAATATAGTCTACGATACATCTCTATTTCTCTATAAATAATCTATAACTAAGTAATTTTTGATCATGAAATATTATTGAGGATCAGCAATCCTGATCTGTGTATATATTTCCGGTAATATGATAGGATTAAGTTAATCTAAATAACAGGAATTGATCGATGGTATGAATAGAAAATGTATTTTTTGTGAGATAATCAAGGGCAATCAGAAGGCAGACTTCGTGTATGAGGATGAAGATGTTCTCGTGATTAGGGATGTTTTCCCCCAAGCTCCTATCCACCTTCTGGTAATTCCTAAAGAGCATATTCCTTCAGCGAGTCAAGTTAATGATCCCTATATCTGGGCAAAATTGATGAATAATGCTACAATAGTCGCTCGTGATCTTGGCTTGGATAAGGATGGATACCGATTGGTTGTAAACTGCGGTTCCATGGCCTGTCAGACTGTACCTCATCTGCATATACATCTTCTGGCAGGAAGGCAGTTCCATTGGCCCCCAGGTTAAAGAGCGGTTTTTTCCCAATGAAAGGGGGGAACGTATATGACTACTGTCGTTCGCAGAGATAACGAGTCCCTTGAAGATGCGTTGAAAAGATTTAAACGCGAAGTTTCTAAAGTTGGTACCCTTCGCGAGGCAAGGCGCAGAGAACACTATGAAAAACCAAGCGAAGTAAAAAAACTGAAAAAAGCGGCTGCTAAAAGAAAGAAGAACAAGACCAGGTAGGGGGTATAAAGCTTGTCTGACCTAGAGAAAAAGATTCAGTCAGATTTAGTAGAATCCATGAAAACCAGGGATGAACTCCGTCTTTCGACCCTACGAATGTTAAAAGCCGAGATCCAGAAGGCGAAAACAGCTAAGGGAAGTTCTCACGAGGTCTCCGACGAAGATATCCTTGGGCTTGTTCAGCGATCGATCAAGCAACGCAGAGAAGCGGCAGATCAGTATCTTGCGGGAGGCGCCAGAGACAGGTCTGAAAGGGAACTACAGGAAGTCGAGGTCCTTAATCAGTATCTCCCGGTACAGCTTTCGACTGAGGAAATTGATTCAATAATCAGCAAGGCTGCTGATGCAGTCCATCCCCAGGGACCTAAGGATATGGGTATGCTCATGGGAAAAGTGATGCCCATGGTAAAAGGTAAGGCTGATGGTAATATGATCCGTCAGAAAGTTTCTGACTTTCTCCAGAAACTGCAATAAGTACAAACCTTCAAGGCCGGGAATTCTCCCGGCCTTTTCCTTTATCTTTTCAGCCTTTTGGTTCGATTTGCTCTATACTTGTACTCTATATGTTGAGTTATTATAATAAACCATATCCTATATGTGGAGGTCTTTCTATGAGATGCCCGGAGTGCGGTGCCATGGAAACTAGGGTTATCGAAACCCGAACTGCTGATGAGGGAAAAGTCGTTCGCCGAAGGCGGGAATGTCCTGTCTGTTTTGCCCGCTTCACTACTTATGAAAGAGTTGAAGAGAAAAGGGTGCTTTGGGTTCTGAAAAAAGATGGGCGAAGGGAGGCCTTTGACAGATCAAAACTTTTGAGAGGTATCAGTAAAGCCTGCGAGAAACTGCCCGTCTCCCTGGAGCAGATAGAGGATATTACATGCAGGATAGAAGATAAGCTCAGAACGCAGGGCTATGGAGAGGTATCAGGTAACGATATAGGAGAATTAGTAATGTCTGAGCTTAAGGAACTGAATAAAGTTGCCTATGTTAGATTTGCATCGGTGTATCGGGAATTTACCGATATTGCAAGTTTCCAGAAAGAACTGGCAAGGCTCTCTTCAGAAAGATAAGAGCATCGGGATAGCATGCAATCAGTGACTTCAAGAGACTAAGATCCCTTTCTTTTCTTCTTGTCAGATTCACCTTTCTGTGCTAACAATTCCTGTGAACTGTATTTTTTACATTTCCATGGTGCTATGATTATTACCATAGTTCTGACTTTATATTTAAGGGGGAATTGAGAATAATGGCGGTACCAATGACTTTCCTGAAAGAAGAGGTCCAGAAACTCAAAGAAGAAGGTCTATATACGAATATCCGCACTATTGATGGTCCCCAGGGTGCCTGGGTTAACATTGAGGGTAAGAAATACCTTAATATGTGTTCCAATAACTACCTGGGATTATGTAGTGAGCCCAGGTTGGTTTCCAGGGTCAAGGACCTGGTCGATCGTTTTGGTGTGGGGCCTGGCGCGGTAAGAACTATTGCCGGTACTTTGAGTATCCATGTTGAACTGGAGCAGAAACTGGCAGAATTTAAAGGGACTGAGGCTTCCGCCCTTGTCCAGTCAGGTTTTTGTGCAAACCTTGCAGCTATTCCAGCCCTTGTAGGTAAAAACGACCTTATTTTCAGTGATGAACTTAACCATGCCTCCATAATTGATGGTTCCAGACTCAGCGGAGCTAAAATAGTTCGTTTCAGGCATAGTGATCACGATAATCTTGCCTTGAAGTTGGAAGAATATAAAGATCAACACTGTAAAAAACTTGTAGTGACAGACGGAGTCTTTTCTATGGATGGAGATATTGCTCCCCTTCCGGCTCTTGTGGATGTGGCGCAAAGGTACGGTGCAATGATCATGGTGGATGATGCACACGGAGAAGGAGTGCTGGGAAGAGGCGGCCGGGGTATAGTTGATCATTTCGGTCTTCATGGAAGGGTCGATGTTGAAGTTGGGACTCTTTCAAAAGCCTTTGGTGTGGTGGGGGGATTTATAGCAGGAAGTATGGACCTTGTCGAATTCATGAGACAGAAGGCACGCCCTAACCTTTTCAGTAGTGCTCTTACCGTTCCCGATGTTGCAGCCTGTCTTGCTTCCGTTGAAATTCTCCAGGAAAGCGATGAGCTTGTAACAAGACTCTGGGATAATGGGAAATACCTCAAGGAAGAGTTGAAAAAACTGGGTTTCAACACAGGGAACAGTGAAACCCCCATAACTCCGGTTATCATCGGAGAAGAGATTGCTGCCAAAAAATTCAGTTCACGGCTTTTTGATGAAGGTATTTTTGCAGGGCCTATAGCATTTCCCACCGTACCAAGGGGAACGGCAAGAATAAGAGTTATGGTTTCTGCCGGACACAGTAGAAAAGACCTTGATTTTGCTGTAGGTAAGTTTGCTGCTGTGGGAAGGGATCTTGAAATTATAGCTTAAAAAATTGACTTGATTTTATTAGCGCCATATCTTCGTGAAACTTTTCTTAGTGTATAATAATTCTAGTTTTGTTTCATCTATTTGAAGGAGGGGAAAAGTGTATGAAGTTACGTAATGTTTTACTTGCAGGGCTTTTGGTTATGGTATTTGCGGGAATGGCCATGGCTGCAGATGTCATCAAAATTGGTGTATATGAGCCAATGACAGGACAGATGGCTTTTGGCGGGCAGTTGACCGTTGATGGTATGAAGCTTGCCCAGGAACAGGCACCAGAAGTGCTTGGGAAAAAGATCGAACTTATTATCGTTGATAATAAATCAGATAAGGTTGAGGCAGCTAATGCGGTCAAACGTTTGATCGATAAGGAAAAGGTTGTTGCGATCATAGGAAGTTACGGATCTTCCCTTTCCATGGCAGGCGGAGAAGTGGCAGAAAAAGCTGGAATCCCTGTTATTACAGATTCCGCAACAAATCCTCTCGTAACCCAGGGGAAAAAATATTATTTCCGTATGTGTTTCATCGATCCATACCAGGGTGCTGCTGCTGCAACATATGCCTATGAGAATCTTGAGGCCCGCAAGGCTGCTCTTCTTGTTGACGTAGCTCAGGATTACTCTGTTGGCCTTAGTAAATTCTTTAAAGATTCTTTCATCAAAAAGGGTGGGGAAGTACTTCCTCTTTACAAATATCAGTCTGGCGACCAGGACTTTACAGCTCAGCTTACTGATATGATCAGTAAGGGTGCCGATTTCCTCTTCATTCCTTCTTATTTTGCGGAGGGAGCTATTGTTATGAAACAGGCCAGAGAACTTGGTTTCGAGGGAGACATCATGGGTGGAGATGCCATGGATAACCCGGATCTTGTCAAGATTGCCGGTGATTCCGCCGAAGGTTTCAGTTTCACTACCTTCCCCTATGCTCCTGAAATGCCTGATATGAATCCTGTAGCTAAGAAATTTACTGAACTCTGGAATGCCAAATACCCTGATCAGCTTCCCAATGCCAATTCCGCTCTTGGTTATGACTGCTACATGTTTGTCAGGGATATGATAGAAAAGGCCGGTTCAACAGATCCTGAAAAGATCACAGAAGCCTTCGCTTCTGCCAAGGATTGGCTTGGTGCAACCGGATCAACAACAATCAATGAGAGCCATGACGCTGAAAAACCTGTCGGTATCAAGACCATAAAGGATGGCAAACAGGTTTATGCTGCATCCATCAAGCCGGAACTTTAGAATCTCTCTTCAGATATACATTTAACCGTAAAGGAAGTTATGAAAGGTAAAGAGGGAGTTGAAACTCCCTCTTTACCTTAATCAATCTGAGAGGTGTGCTTACATGACATTGACCATGTTCATCCAGCACTTTTTCAACGCTCTCACCCTGGGGAGCCTCTATGCCCTTATCGCCATAGGTTATACCATGGTGTATGGCATCTTGAGGCTCATCAACTTTGCCCATGGTGATGTGTTTATGCTGGGCGCTTATTTTATTTTTTATACAGGTACCATATTTCATCTTCCATGGATCGTCGGTGTAATACTGGCAATAATCCTAACGTCATTCTGTGGTGTTATTGTTGAAAGAGCTGCTTACAGGCCTCTTCGGGATGCTCCTAGAATCTCTGCCCTTATAAGTTCCATAGGAGTTTCCTTTTTTATAGAAAATCTTGCCATAGTTGTTTTTACAGGTATTCCCAAGCCCGTTGTCAGACCGGACTGGCTGGTTAAAATAATACAGATTCGCGGAGTGAGAATCCTTCCTCTTGCAATAGCTGTCCCCATAATGTGTTTTGTTCTTGTTGCTGGGTTATTATTCATAGTTTATAAAACAAAACCTGGTCTTGCTATGAGGGCCATTTCCAAGGATATCGAAACAACGAGGCTCATGGGCGTTTCAGTGAACAAGATAATTTCACTGACCTTTGGTCTGGGGTCGGCTCTGGCTGCTGCAGGCGGGATAATGTGGGCCCTCCGTTATCCTCAGATCCAGCCTCTTATGGGTCTTATCCCGGGACTGAAGGCTTTTATAGCGGCTGTTCTTGGTGGGATAGGCTCCATCCAGGGAGCAGTTGTAGGAGGTTTGCTTCTAGGTTTTATCGAGATCATGATAGTGGCTTTTTTCCCTGGCCTGTCAGGGTATAAGGATGCTTTTGCCTTTATCCTGCTGATCGTAATATTGCTTATTAAACCCACTGGGCTTATGGGTGAGAAAATAGAGGAGAAAGTATGATGGCCAGTAAACTGAGAAATCAGATCCTTACACTTCTTGCGATAGCTGCCCTGGGTGTGTTCCTTTGGTGGGCCAATACAAATCTGGATGGTTACAAGATACAGATTCTTAACCTTATAGCCATAAATGCCATTCTTGCTGTCAGCCTGAATCTTATTTATGGATTCACTGGAATGTTTTCTCTCGGCCATGCCGGGTTCATGTGCGTAGGAGCCTATGTATCCTCTCTATTGATCCTGCCGCAGCTCCAGAAGGATGCTATTTTTATCCTGGAGCCAATGGCCAGACCAATTTATGCGGCCCATGCACCCTTCATTGTTGCCGTTCTTCTTGGAGGTCTTGTAGCCTCTTTGTTTGGTCTCTTTATTGCACTTCCTGTTCTTCGTCTTGGCGGAGATTATCTTGGTATAGCAACTCTTGGATTTGGGGAGATAATACGAGTCTTTGCCAATAATCTTGTTCCCATAACCAATGGTGCACTTGGTCTCAAGGGGATTCCAGCTTATGCGAACCTGTGGTGGAATTACGGATTCATGGTCTTTACCTTCTACTTCATATGGCGGATCGTGAACAGCAATTTCGGAAATGCTTTAAAGGCGATACGTGATGATGAAGTTGCAGCCCGTGCTATGGGGATAAACACCTACAAATACAGAGTTATTTCATTTACTGTAGGTGCTTTCTTTGCCGGAATAGGTGGAGCCCTCCTTGCAAGTCTCCTGACAACCATAGACCCGAAGATGTTCCTTTTTGTAATGACCTTCCAGGTCTTGATGATCGTAGTAACAGGAGGTCTGGGTTCTATTACCGGAAGCATTCTTGGTTCTTTCATTATAGTTGCACTGTTGGAATGGCTCCGTTTTGTGGAAAATCCGATGAATATCCTGGGATTCGAGATACCCGGTGTTCCCGGAATGAGAATGGTTATTTTTTCCCTTTCCCTGGTCCTGATAATAATTTTCAGACGTGAAGGTGTAATGGGAATGAGAGAGTTTACATGGGATGGACTTTTCAGTCGCTTTTCAAAGAGAGGTGAGGCCTAAATGGCAGATAGAAGGATAATTCTTAAAACTCCGGGTCTTACCATGAGATTTGGCGGTCTTACAGCCGTTGATAACTTTGATATCGAGGTCCAGGAAGATCGTATAGTAGGTCTTATAGGGCCCAATGGTGCTGGAAAAACTACATGTTTCAACATGATAACCGGTTATTACAATCCTACCGAAGGTCAGATAATTTTCTATGATGATGATATTACCGGGATCCCTACTCATAAGGTTTGTCAGAAGGGCATCGCAAGAACATTCCAGAATATAAGACTTTTTTATAACGAAACGGTCCTTCAGAATGTCATGATAGGGGCCCACTTGAGACAGAAAAGCAAGTGGTGGCACGCACCCTTTCATATTCCATCCTGTGCAAGGGAAGAAAAAGAAGTCAGGGATAGATCCATGTTCCTTCTTGAGACTGTGGGACTCGCGAATCTGGCCAATGAACAGGCAAATAGCCTGCCTTACGGTGAGCAGCGTAGACTGGAGATAGCAAGGGCCCTTGCCACACAGCCCAGATTCCTCCTGCTTGACGAGCCTGCTGCCGGGATGAACCCCCAGGAATCCTGGGAGTTAATGCATTTCATACAAAAGACCCGGGAGGATTTTAACCTCACCATACTGTTGATAGAACATGACATGAAGGTAGTCATGGGAGTCTGCGAACATATCTGGGTTCTGGATTATGGAAAGTTGATAGCAGAAGGAGCACCTGAGGAGATCCAGGCCAACTCCAAAGTTATTGAAGCTTATCTTGGAGAGGAGTATGTCCAGAATGCTTAAGGTCGAAGGTCTTCATGTCTATTACGGTGGCATCCATGCAGTCAAAGGGATCAATATCGAAGTTCCCAGGGGAAAGATAGTAACCCTTATCGGAGCCAATGGTGCTGGAAAGAGCAGTACCATAAGAGCAGTTTCCGGTCTGCTGAAACAGACTAAAGGGACCATCTCTTATAATGGTAACGGTGAAAACAGAAATATTCTCGGACTATCTCCGGAGAACATAGTCCGTCGAGGGATAGTAATGTGTCCCGAAGGAAGAAGGATCCTTCCCCACCTTACAGTCTTTGAAAACCTTATGCTTGGTGCCTATACGAGAAATGATAAAAAAGCCATCAAGAAGGATTTGGACTGGGTTTATGATCTTTTCCCCAGAATGAAGGAACGAACCTGGCAGAAAGGCGGCACCCTTAGCGGAGGAGAACAGCAGATGCTTGCAGTCGGTCGTGCCATAATGAGTGCCCCCGAAGTGATAATGCTGGATGAACCTTCTCTAGGATTAGCCCCCCTTCTTGTTAAAGAGGTTTTTGACATTATTGGACAGATCAATGCAGAAGGCAAGACCGTCCTTCTGGTAGAACAGAATGCCTATGCGGCATTGAAGATCGCAGATTATGCCTATGTTCTGGAAGTCGGAAACATAGTCCTTGAGGGACCTGGAAAAGAACTACTGGAGGATCAGCGGGTGAAGGAAGCCTACCTTGGTGGATGATCCTGCCTGAATGAGTCTGTTTTTTCAATAATTCATTTTCCTGGGCCGGCATCTGCCGGCCCAGGATCTGTATTATTGGTATATACTAGAAGCTGGTTTTTTATTTCTAAGGGAGGGGCTCTTTATATGGCTGCCATGAATCTTCCAAATCTATTGAGTTTCTCGAGGGTATTTTTAGCACCTCTGGTAATGGTTTTTCTGACCATGAAGATCAACATAGGGGTTTTCCCCCTTGAAAAACTGGGAGTAGATGTCAGTTACGGGGATATTCTTGCCGGAATAGTGTTCATTATTGCGGCCCTTACGGATACAGCAGATGGTTATATTGCCCGTAAAAAAGGGATTGTGACGAACCTTGGAAAATTTATCGATCCACTGGCAGACAAGATCCTTGTCATAGCTGCCCTTATATCTCTTGTTGAACTTCAGAGATTGCCTGCATGGATAGTGGTTGTGATAATCTCCAGGGATATGATGGTAACAGGTCTGAGAATGGTGGCTTCTGCTGAAGGTATTGTAATAGCTGCTTCGAGACTGGGAAAATGGAAAACAGTAAGTCAGATCGTTGCCATATGTCTCATGATATTCAACTTCCCGGGAGGGCTTGTTGCCATGTGGTTTGCCATGATAATGACAGTGTGGTCCGGTGTTGATTATCTTATTAGAGGGAAAAATATTATTTTTAACACAAATACTTAACACAGGGAGAAGAAATAATGGACACGGCCAAAATCTTTTCTGAGGTGTTGTCCCTGAAGGATGAAATGGTCAAGGTCTTATCTTCCCTGGTGTCCTATCCAGCTCTTGCTCCTCAGAATGGAGGGGAGGGAGAACTTCTAAAAGCTGAACATCTTGCCTGGGTTCTTAGAAAAACAGGCCTCTCCCATATTACCTGGTATAACTCTAAAGATAACAGAGTTTCCTCTGGATATAGACCTAGTATTACAGTCAAGATTCCTGGAAAGACATCCAGAAAAATGTGGATCATTTCGCATTTGGATGTTGTCCCTGAAGGGGATATTTCCCTATGGGACAGTAATCCTTTTCAAGCAGTAGTTAAGGAAGGGAATCTTTACGCCAGAGGTGCTAATGATAACGGTCAGGAACTGGTCGCAAGCATTTTTGCCGTTCTGGCTCTCAAAAATCTTGGAATCATTCCTCAATATGAGGTCCATCTCTGTTTTGCAGCCGATGAAGAACTCGGAAGCGAACATGGAATCCAGTATCTTATCAGTAAAAACCTTTTTTCTCCCGATGACCTTGTCTTGATACCGGTTGGAGGGAATGGCAGGGGGGATTTTGTAGAGGTGGCGGAAAAGGGCATATTGTGGATTGAATTTAATGTTACGGGCAAACAGTGTGATGGGAGCATGCCCCATCTCGGGATCAACGCATGCCGGGTGGCAAATATACTTTCAGTAAGGCTGGATGAGGCTCTTCATAAGGCCTTTCCTGAAAAGAATGAATTATTTAATCCTCCTGTTTCTACTATTGAGCCTACCAGAAGATCGGACAATGTCGGAAGTGTCTATATTATTCCGGGAAAAGAAACATTTGTTTATGACTGTAGAATACTTCCGTCGGTAAAACTGGATCAAGTGCTGGATGTGGTTGGATATGTCTGCCGGCGCACAGGCCATGAATACAGTTCTGAAATAGGGTTTAAGGTTCTTCAGCGTAACGATTCTTCAGAGCCAACATCAAAAGAATCAGGAATAGTTATCATGCTTAAAAATGCCATCAGTCATTTCTATGGTATCGAACCGTGTATTGGAGGGACTGGGGGAGTCACATGTGCCGCTTTTTTCAGACAGGCCGGCATTCCAGCTGCTGTATGGGCACAGAAGGCCGATGTTGTCCATATGCCCAATGAATATGCTGTTATCGAGCATATGGTAAACGAAGCCAGCGTCTTTGCTCTGATGATGTCGGGGATATGAATTGATCAGGACATTTTTATCCTTCCCCTTCAAGTTTAATTAGTGGCCATACCCAGAGCCTGAGGGAAAATATATAAAGTATGATTAACAGTGAAATGAACTGAAGCATCCATCCATAGCTGCGGAATTGAGCCAGGCCTGCTGCTGCAAGAGGAGCCAAGACCCAGACAGCATCGAGAAATGTGTTAAAAAGTGTGAACATGGGTGTCATCAGTTCTCTTGGTGTGAGTTTGGACATTTGAGCAAAGAGAAGGGGATATAGTATTCCTGTTCCAAGGCCGAAAAGGACCCCTCCTGTGATCAGTGCTCCAGTAGACCTTCCCCAGCATGCGGTAATAAGACCCGTTGCTGCGCAGTAAAATCCGGGTTTCAGGAGTCTGGTCTCAAAGCGATCGACCATTCTGGAAATGAACAGCCTTATCAGTATTGATACTCCTGATGCCGGCAAAAGGAAAGCGCTCCCATAGGATCCCCATTCCCTTGCCCCATTGGCCATATAGGGAAGAACCGGTGCGGAAAGCATTGCAAACGCACTTGCCGAAAGAAGGATGGCTCGTATATTTCCGTTTTTCCACGCCATATTCAGAACTGTAAGCAGGGGGATTCGAGGTGTTGCCTTTTCATTCTGTTGAGATAGTCCTTTAGCCAGGAATAAAGATATTACACAAGCCATAAGGGCAACAAAGATTGTCAGTCTCAGATAACCCTCCAACACCAACCACTCAGCCAAAGGAAAAAAGGTCAGTTGTGGAAGAATTGGAGCGAGGCCGGCGAGCCCGAATCCGGCTCCCCTTATCTCAGGGGGAAGTACCTTTGCATTGTGAATATTGTTTGCAAGGATAAATAGCCCCCAACCGGTTCCCTGGATCAATCTGCCAATAAGTATGAGATAAAAGGGCGGCATCATGTTGAGGATCGTTATCCCTGATGCCATAATAAGGCCCCCTGTAAGCAATCCCTTTCGTGTTCCGTATCTATGAAGAAATGCATTGCTCCAGGGTCTGCTTCCTATAAGTGCTATTTCAAAAGATATCCATGCAAGTCCCACCGAGAGAGGTGAATAACCCTTCAAACTAAGGATCAGCGGATACAGGAAAAAAATGGCCATTGATGTGTAACATGCAAAGGAACTAAAAAGACATGTAAGAAATTCTTTCGGAAGTGAATCTATCCGGGATCTTATTTTCATCTTCTCCTATCAGTAAAATTACGGGTATTCTTTGACCCGATCTTGTGCAAAAGCATATAATATATCCCTTAGTGAGAACTATATGTCAAGAAAAATATCAGCATAAACCTTTTGAGGTGATAAATCGATGTTGAAAAGTCTTAAGAAAGCCTTTGGTCTGGATCCGAATGAACGAGCCCTGAAAAAATACAGGGAGGTTGCAGACAGGATCAATTCTATCGAAGAGAGAGTAAGTTCTTTATCGGATGAGGAGCTAGCATCTCGGATGGCCCTTTTCAGAGGACGCATTGCCAATGGAGAAAGTTTGGATGATCTTCTGGTGGACGTATTTGCTGTTGTAAGGGAAGTGTCCGTAAGAACCATGGGTATGCGCCATTTTGATGTCCAGTTAATGGGAGGAATTGCCCTTCACGAAGCGAATATTGCTGAAATGAAGACTGGGGAAGGCAAGACTCTTGTTGCTACCCTTGCTGTGGTCCTTAACTCGCTGGAAGGCAAAGGAGTTCATCTCATTACAGTGAATGACTACCTTGCAAGAAGAGACGCTGAATGGATGAAACCGATCTATTCCTTTCTGGGGCTTTCTGTAGGGGTTATATACCCTTCAATGAGCAATGAAGAAAGGGTTGCCGCCTATAAGGCCGATATTACCTATGGAACTAACAGCGAGTTCGGCTTTGATTATCTCCGTGATAACATGGTGATCTCTGCTGCCCAGATGGTTCAGAGAGGTCACCACTTTTGCATTGTTGACGAAGTGGATTCTATCCTTATTGATGAGGCCAGAACCCCGCTGATAATTTCTGGTCCTTCGGAGGATAGCACGGAACCCTACGTTAAGGCGGACCGACTGGCGAGGCAGTTGAAAAAAGATGTAGATTTTGAGGTGGATGAAAAAGAAAAAAATCTTGCACTGACAGAAGATGGAATAACAAGGTGTGAAAATATCCTTTCTGTACCGACTCTTTTCTCGGATATCTCCAATTCTGACCTTGCCCATAGGATAATACAGGCTCTCAAGGCTCATGTTCTTTTCCAGAAAGATGTCCACTATGTTGTAAAGGACGGTCAGATAATTATTGTTGACGAGTTTACCGGTCGTCTTATGGTCGGAAGGCGTTACTCCGACGGACTGCATCAGGCTATAGAGGCCAAGGAAAAGGTTCAGATAGGAAAGGAAAGCCAGACCCTTGCTACTATTACTCTTCAGAATTACTTCAGGATGTACGTTAAACTGGCCGGGATGACAGGTACTGCCGTTACTGAAGCGGAAGAGTTCAAAGATATTTACGGTTTAGGTGTGGTGGTGATACCTACCAACGAACCGATGGTAAGGATAGATAATCCTGATGTTATTTTCAGGACCAGGGAAGAGAAGTTCATCGCAGTTGCAGAAGAAGTGGAGGAAACACACGAACAGGGATGTCCTGTTCTGATAGGTACTACTTCAATTGAAAGTTCTGAAAAAGTCAGCAAACTTTTAAAAGCCAGAAAGATACCCCATCAGGTTCTTAATGCCAAACATCATGAAAAGGAAGCCCAGATAGTAGCTCAGGCAGGCCACCTTGGAGCTGTTACTGTTGCTACGAACATGGCTGGAAGAGGAACAGATATTATGCTCGGAGGTAACCCTGAATTTCTGACCATGCAGGAGGCTGAAAAACAGAGCCTTGATATCGACAAAAACAGTGAAAGGATCCACCGGATTCTTCAAGAAAAAAAGAACATCTGTAATGAAGAAAGCAGTCATGTGAAGGAACTTGGAGGATTAAAAATAATCGGTACAGAACGTCATGAATCAAGAAGAATAGATAATCAGTTAAGGGGAAGATCCGGCCGACAGGGAGACCCTGGATCAAGCCGTTTCTACCTTGCCCTTGAGGATGATCTTTTAAGACTTTTTGGTTCTGAAAGAATACAGGGGATAATGGGTAAGCTTGGACTGCAGGAGGGAGAAGCCATTGAGCATGGGCTTCTCACCAAGGCCATAGAATCTGCCCAGAAAAAAGTGGAACAGCTTCACTTCGATATAAGAAAACAACTCCTTGCTTTTGATAATGTTATGAATCAGCAGCGGGAAGCGGTATATACGGAACGTCAGCGTATCCTGAGGGACGAAGACATTCTTTCTCATACATGGGAGATCATAGAAGGGGTTGCTCTGGATGTTTTTGAACAGTGCTATCCAGAAAATGGCGATGCAGATCCTGAAAGAGCAAAGGGAAAGTTCAAGACCCTTTTTGGCTCAGGTTTTGAAAGATTCCTTGAAGGAGTAGATCATACTCGTGATCTGGAGCCAGTGAAAAAAAACATTCTGGATGAACTGAAAAAACGTTTTGATACAAAAATATCCCAGATGGATGATGAAACCCGGCAAGGTCTTTTCCGTTTTATCGTTCTTCATACCCTGGATCAGAACTGGAAAGATCATCTTCTTGCCCAGGATGAACTCAGAAAGGGTATAGGCTTGAGAGCTATAGGTCAGAAGGACCCTCTTCTTGAATATCAATTTGAATCATATAATCTTTTTCAGGAGATGATGGAGAGAGTCAGGGATACAATTGCTGAACTGGCGATGAGAGTTTCTATTGTTTCTGAAAAACCAGGCATGAGCTCCATACACAAAGAAAAAAATGTTGTTGAAAGCAGGGATCTGGATCTTTCTTCTTTCGGTGGATCATCAAGGGATAATCTGCCTGAAAGACCTCAACGGAGGGAACCCCTTAGAAAGACACCAAAAATTGGTCGAAATGAACCTTGTCCCTGTGGAAGCGGGAAAAAATATAAACATTGTTGTGGAAAAAATTCATGATCCTTTTATCCAGAGATTTGGAGTATAGCCAAGGAGGAATATTTTAATGAAGAAACGAGCTTTTGTTCTTCTGCTCATCTACATGACCATTATTTCTGGTTTTTTTCTGTTGCCGGGAAAATCATTTAGTAGTGTTAACATGGCAAGATTGACACAGGAGGCTCCTGGCCTCCACAATTATCCTGGATCTGACGGGGTAATCTGGTATAGAGAGGTAAATTACTCCCTTACTGCAGATGGAAGGATGGAAAAGGATTCAACATGGATTATTCTTGCGAAAAAGGGACTTGATGAAAAATGGAGAAACTGGGAGATTCCCGTATATCCTGAAGGTTCTGTTGAAGTTTTACACAGCTCTCTTTATGATCCAGGAACTTCTACCATGATGACTCCTGTATTGGCGGAGACTGCTGAATCTGGTAACATGGAAATCGTACAGATCCGTTTCCCCGAGCTTCAGGATGAATATCTGATATATCTATCCTATCGGGAGATAATTCCCAAAGATTGCAGACTTGATGACTTTCTCTGGATGGCCCTTGATCTGCCCTTATGGGAAAACAGGATCAATGTAAATGTTCCTCAAGGTAGCGAACTATTCTATTCCTCTCAGGGTGTTGATCCTCCAGTTATCGAGAAACAGGTAGATGCTACCAAACGTTATGGCTGGTCTTCTTTTAATCTTTCACCCCGCAATAGAAGTTCCCTTGCTGTTAACCCAAGGTCTTTTCTTGCTTTCAGCTTAAGGCGCGGAGAGACAGCTTTTGCCAGGGATATACAGGTTCTTTCTTCCCCTTCTATCCCCCCTTTACCGGCTTCTGTGGCGAAATTCAACCATGAAGCCAACAAGACCAGTGCCGGAAGCAAAATGATCGGGTTCATAGAAGAAGCGTCACTCCTTAGAGGTTTTCCTGCTTCCTATGTTCGAAGAAATATTCCCGAGAATCCTCCGTGGAGTGTATTTGAAAAGGTTATACTTCTCTCTGACTGGTTATCCAGGGCCGGCTGGAATTCGAGGCTTTACTGGTCAACTACACAACCTCTGACAGAGGAAACTCCAGATACCGGCGGATTAGTTTCAATGCCTATACTTGAGATAACTCCCCCTGGAGGAAGCTCCGTGTTTTACCAGCTTGGTCAGGGATTTTCCAATTCTGATTTGCCCCCGCAAATGTGGGGACGAACTGTTTACGGTTATCAGGATGGTGCCCTTCTTAAACGGCAACTTCCTAAGGGAGAAGCTTCTGATCACAGGCTTAACATTAACTGGATACTTGACCTTACCGAAGATGGAACTCTGTCTGGAAACCTGGAGATTCTTGTAAGGAACGGATGGAAAGCTATGTTACTTGAGGATGGCAGGGCTTTTGATGAGTCAGTGTCAGGTATGTTGTACAGCTTGAAGATTCCGGGATTTGATCCCGATAAAATTAAAATATCGCCAATTAAATACGGGTCCAGAATCACAGTTCCTGTGATGTTTAATTCAGCTATAATAAGCGGAAACAACCTGTTGCTGAATTTCCCCCCTGTTTTACTTGATCCTTTGCTTGACCTGGGGAAAATGGAACCAGGTTATGAGCTCAAGTTTCCCTTTGTGGTGGATCATAGTTTCGAGATAAGTTTCCCTGATGGATATGAGACAGTCGCTCTTCCCGCAACTTCCGACAGGGATTTTGGTGTTATAAGGCTTAATGAAGATATTTCCATTAATAAGAAAAAACGAAGGATTTCAGGAAACATTAAACTTTTAGTCAATACCGATGGTATAGATACTTCTATCCACAGGGCACTCATTGAATCTCTTCGTGAATGGCTGATGTGGATGGATAAGACCGTTCCATTGCATAAAAAATAATCTTTGGAGGTGTCCCTATGTCTGATATTAAGGGTATCCTTAATGACATAATACAAGAAGCTTTAACGGGTTTATGCAGAGATAATGACATAGAAACAAATTTTCCTGAAATAATTCTTGAAAGGCCCAAACGTCAGGGTCAGGGAGATTGGGCCACCAATGTTGCCCTTCAGATGGCCCGTAATTTCAACTTGCCACCCCGTGAGCTTGCCAGGATGCTTGTTGAAAGATTACCGGAAAATGAACATATTCAGAAGGTCGAGATAGCTGGTCCGGGTTTTATTAATTTTTTCCTTACCAATAGATGGATCAGGGACATAGTTGGAGATATCCTTTCCAGCAATGATGCCTATGGCAGGCCGGATCTTGGAAAGGATAGAGATGTTCAGGTTGAGTTCGTAAGCGCAAATCCAACTGGTCCTCTTCATGTCGGACATGGGAGAGGAGCAGCTGTAGGTGATATAACCGCAAATATTCTTTCCTTTGCCGGGTGGAATGTCCAGAGAGAGTATTATGTAAACGATGCTGGACTTCAGATGGATATTCTTGGGAGATCGACCAGGGCCAGGTATTTTGAGCTTGCAGGTCTTCCTGAAAAAGCACCTTTTCCGGAAGACGGCTATAAAGGGGACTATATATATGATCTCGCAAAGGAACTCCTGGAGGAAAAAGGTGTCAGCCTGCTAGAGATGGCTATTGAGGATAGTCTTTCATACTTCAGGGATTATGCTTCCGGTCATATCCTGAATAGTATCAAGAAGGATCTTGAAGGATTTGGAGTCAAGTTTGACAGATGGTTTTCGGAAAAGAGTCTCTATGATAACCATCTTGTTATGCAGACAGTTAACTATCTCAAAGATAAGGGCTATGTTTATGAAGAAGAGGGTGCCATCTGGTTCAGGTCAACCGCTTTTGAAGATGAGAAGGACAGGGTACTCATCCGTGCAAATGGAGTTCCCACCTATTTTGCTTCCGATGTAGCCTATCATAAGGAAAAATTTGACAGGGGATTTGACAGAGTAATTGATGTCTGGGGTGCAGATCATCATGGATATATTCCCAGAGTCAGATCTGCTATTGCTGCCCTGGGAAAGAACCCGGATGCTTTCAGCGTTTTTCTGATTCAGTTCGTGAATCTCCTTAGAGGAGGAGAGCAGATCGCCATGTCAACCAGAGCGGGAGAATTTATCACTCTTAAGGACGTTCTGGATGAAGTTGGAGTCGATGCTACCAGGTATTTCTTTGTAATGCGCAGATCCGACAGCCACCTCGACTTCGATCTGGATCTGGCAAAAAGGCAATCCACAGATAACCCCGTTTACTATATCCAGTATGCTCATGCCCGTATCTGCAGTGTTCTGAAAGAAGCTGACACAAGAGGAATAACACTTAACATTGAGGAAGGTTTCGATGAAGAGGCCCTTTCCACTCCAGAGGAAAAGCGTATGGCGGCAAGAATGTCAGCCTTCCCGGAGGAAGTGGAAAAAGCGGCCCTGGAAATGGCTCCTCATGTTATCGCAAATTATGCTCTGGAACTCGCAGGAGATTTTCATTCTTTTTATAATTCCTGTCGAATCCTGGGAGAAAGTGACGGGATAATGAAAGCAAGACTCTTTCTGGCTGAGGCTGCCGGCATACTCCTTGCAACCAATCTCAGGCTCCTTGGAATAAGTGCACCGGAGAGAATGTAATTGCCTAAACTTCGCTGGGTAGCTATTGTATGTACTTGTTTCCTTTTTCTTGCGATAATGGCTACATCCTATTATCATGAGTTCTTGAAGATATCGAGATTTTCAAGTAAATTGGATAGCCAGATGTCCAGGCTTGTTTTACTGAGCAGAACTATGCAGGAATATCAGGAAAAGATCGATTATTACAGTACACCTGAAGGAGTGGCAAGGCTTGCCCGTGAAGAATTTAACTTTGCCTATCCTGATGAAAAAATCTATAAGATAGTTTTGGTTTCTTCGGATCACTTGTCTGAAAACAATCAGTAGCTTATAATAGCACGGTTGTGTCCCTGTCTCTTCGGAATGAAGAGACCATAAGACCATAGGGAGGAGGTGAATAACGTGCGACCCTACGAAATGATGATCCTTGTTAATCCAGATTTGGAAGATCCTAAAGAGGAGATTTCCAGTGTAGAGGAGGTCGTGCGCGGTCTTGGAGGAGAAATTGCCAAGACTGACATCTGGGGGAAAAGGCGTCTTGCCTATCCCATAGATAAGCACACGGAAGGCTTTTATGCAGTATGTAATTTCAAGTTTGACCAGGTACATCTGAAGGAACTTGATCGTGTACTCAAGCTTCGTTCAGATGTCTGGCGTCATATGGTTGTAAGACTTGACGAAGAGTAAGGGGTGAAGAAGTTGGCGCGAGGTTTTAACAAGGTAATTCTGATGGGTAACCTTGCGAGGGACCCTGAGATTCGTTATACCGTAGACAAGAGAGCCTGGGCACGTTTTACCATAGCGGTCAATCGTCAGTGGAAAGGTCGAAATGGAGAACTTCAGAGTTCTGCCGACTTTATCCCTATCGTTGTATGGGGACCTCAGGCAGAACACTGTGAAAGATACCTCAGAAAAGGTCAGGCTGTTCTTGTGGAGGGCCGACTTCAGGTGCGGAACTATGAAGATAAAGCAGGTACTCGGAGATATGTGACCGAAGTGGCAGCCCAGAGTGTTAATTTTGTCGGTTCTCGAAGAGACGAAGGGTCTGGCTTCAGTAAAGACTCTGCTTCCAGCAACGACCTGGGAAGTATCAGAGATAAAGGATTCGGTGGAGAAGACTTTCCCCTTGATTTTTCCGAAATGGATGGAATGAATAACGATGGGGATGATGGGGATGCGGATATTCCCTTTTAGGTCATGATCCCAGATTCCTTAAGCATGTGCGAGAGGAGGAAGATCAATGGCATATGTTCGTAGAAGGGGCGGCAAACGCCGTCCAAAGGTGTGCTTTTTTTGTGTGGACAAGGTCGATCATGCAGATTACAAGGATCTTGACCGTCTGAAAAAATATATAAGTGAGCGTGGCAAGATAATGCCTCGCAGGGTTACAGGAAACTGTGCCAAGCACCAGCGTCAGCTTACTACTGCTATAAAGAGGGCCAGGCATATGGCTCTCCTGCCTTTCACAGTAGAATAGGCAATATCCGGATTATACGAAGGGGAGTAAGCTTTTGCTTCTCCCCTTCGTTTTTTAGCGGTATAAATATTCTTCCTGCTATAAATTGTTTTCCAGAAAGGATGTTTGTGTTGACCCAGACAAAGAGTCTTGTGGAGTCCTCTCTCCTGGTAGGCCTGGCTGTTGTTCTGTTTCTGGCTTCCCATGTTCTTCCGGTAGTAGGTGTAATCTTTTCCTTTTTGTGCCCGGCACCACTGGTAATTCTTGGTCTCCGCCACGATCTCAAAAAAGCATCCCTGGGAGTTCTGGTCGCCACATTTATCGTCATGGCTTTTCTTGGACCAGTTGGAGCTATGTTCTTTTTCTTTGGTTTTGGAGTGCTTGGTGTCGGACTCGGTTTTCTGGCTAAAAGGTATACCAGCGGAGTCGAGATAATCCTTTTTGGCATACTGATATCTCTGGGAAGCAAATTGCTTTTAATGGTCATAGTAAGTAAACTTAGTGGCATTAACCCCTTTTCCATGGATCCTTCAGAAATGACTGGAATAGTGGACAAAGTGTTTGTGTTCTATGCTGAAAGGGGTATGTCCGGAGAGACCCTGGAGACAATCAGGGCTCAGGTATATAACTCTATTCGGATGATACCCTTTATTTTCCCGGCTCTACTCTCGATGGCTGCAGCTGTAGATTGCTATTTAAGTTATATAGTCAGCAGTATGGTAATGAAGAGGATCCATGGCACAATGCTTCCACCTCTCCCTTCTTTCAGTCAGTGGAGGTTTCCTAAAAGCATCTTTCTTGCTCTTGTTGTTTCATTGTTGTTCTCCCTTGTCGGAGGCCAGGATCAGTGGAACATATGGCTCAAGATAGGAACGAACCTGAGGCTCCTCGTAAATATCGTATTTCTTTTACAGGGACTTTCATTGATATGGTTCTACCTGGCCAGTAAAAATATTTTTTCATTGTTCAAGGGAATAATTATTGTTTTAATATTATTTATTCCTATCCTTTCTCAATTGGTTTTACTCTTGGGTATAATAGATATGTGGTTCGATATAAGGACTCGTTTTGCGAGGTGAAGATTTTTGAAGGTAATATTAAGAGAAGATGTAAAGAAACTTGGGAAAAAGGGTGAACTTGTAGATGCTTCTGACGGCTATGCCAGGAATTTCCTTATTCCGAGGGGTTTAGCTGAAGAGGCCACTGCTCCCAGACTTCAGGAATGGAAACAGAAACAAAGATCTCTGGAAGCAAAGGAGTCCAGGCTGAAGCAGAATGCGGATGAGATAAGAAAGCATCTCCAGGGAAAACAGGTCAAAGTCAAAGTGAGTTGCGGTGAAACCGGTAAGCTATTTGGAAGTGTTACCAGTTTACATGTGGCTGAGGCCATCAAAGAGCAGATGAAGTTTGATGTAGCCAGAAAAGATATAAAGATGGCTGAAGTGATAAAGAATACTGGCCTATATCCCTTTACAATTAAACTCTACTCAGGCATAGAGGCCAAAATGACATTGACCGTAGAGGGTGAATAATGCTTAGCCAATCCCTTCTTGACAGGGTAGTGCCTCACAGTCTGGAGGCCGAGAGGGCTGTCCTTGGTGCCTGTATTGTTGATCGGGATGCACTCAATACTGTAATTGAGATGCTTGAAGTGACAGATTTTTATGATCTTAATCACCAGGCAGCCTTTGAAGCCATAGCAGACATGTCTCACAGGGATAAACCTGTCGACCCCCTTACTCTTATGGATGAATTTTCAAAGAGGGGTATTACAGAAAGGCTTGGAGGGCAGGCCTTTATAGTTGGTCTGGTTGATGCGGTTCCAACTACTGCCAATGTCGAATACCATTCTGCTATTGTCAAGGAAAGATCCCTGCATCGGCGATTGATACAAGTCGGTAATAAATTGGTTAAGCTCGGTTACTCCGAAGACAGGGATGTAAAAGATCTTATGGAAGAGGCGGAACAGGCTGTTTTCGCCATATCTCAGGACAGGAATAAAAGGACCTTTAAAGCAGTAGCGGATGTGCTGCCTCCTGCCTTTAAAAGGATTGAGGAGCAGTTCCATAATACAGACCAGACAGTTACCGGAATCCAGACGCCTTTTGTAGATTTTAACCGTCTGACAAGCGGTTTTCAGCCTGGAAGCCTTAATATTATTGCTGCCCGCCCTTCAATGGGTAAGACCGCCCTTGCCATAAATATGGCTGAATATGTCGGAACAGATAGACATACTCCTGTCCTGATTTTCAGCCTTGAAATGGGGGCTGAACAGCTTGTACAGAGAATGCTGGGTTCAGTGGCGAAAATAAATATACATGACCTTAACACGGGCTCTTTTGCAGATAGGGACTGGGATAAACTCACCGATGCTGCCGCAAAACTTTCTCAGTCATCAATTTTCATTGATGACAGTTCCATGCTTTCGACAGTAGAATTCAGGGCAAGGTGCAGAAGATTTAAAGCTCGTTACGAAAATCTTGGCCTTATCGTTGTTGACTATCTTCAGCTGATGAGTTTTTCGAGAAAAATAGACAGTAAACAGCAGGAAGTTGCAGAGATATCAAGGGCTCTCAAGGGTGTGGCTAGAGAACTGGAAGTTCCGGTAATAGCTTTGTCTCAGCTTTCAAGGGCAGTTGAACAGCGTACAGAAAAGATTCCTCAGCTTTCAGATCTCAGGGATAGCGGAGCCATTGAACAGGACGCGGATATGGTGCTTCTTCTTTACAGAAAGGGCTATTACGATTCCGCTCAGTCGGAGGAAGAAGAGGATAATACTGCCCTTATAAGGATTGCCAAGCACAGGAATGGTCCAACAGGAGACATCAGGCTGATATTCATAAAAGAATTCACCCGTTTTGAAAACTATGGTGGTTTCGGATTTTAAATTCATAAATCTTTCCATTGAAGTCTTTTTTAATGTCATTTATTTTTTCTATGGAGGCGCTAAATGCTTGGAGCCGGAAGATTTTTCAGAACTGATCCGCTTGTTGCCGAAAAGGAAGACATATCTTCTCCTCTTTATCTCCAGGGAACAAATGTGCTGGAAATACCCCTGGATGAGATCCGTCCAAACCCATCCCAGCCACGGAAAGTTTTTGATGAAAATATGCTGGAAGAACTTTCAGTGTCCATACGGGAGATTGGTCTTATCCAGCCAGTAGTAGTACGCCCTCTAGAACAAGGTTACGAACTGATCGTTGGTGAGAGAAGACTCAGGGCAGCCCGTAAAGCGGGTCTGGTTAAGATCCCTGCCCTTGTCCAGGATGTTGATCCTTCACGGCAGCGTCTGATGGCTCTTATGGAGAATATTCATCGGAGCGATCTGTCTTCAGTGGAAGAAGCCCTTTCGCTGAAGGAGATCCTTGACAGAACTGGTTGGAATCAGACTGAACTGGCAGGCAAACTGGGTAGATCCCAGTCCTCTATTGCCAATAAATTGCGCCTCCTCAGACTGGAAGATCCTGTACAACAAATGATACTTTCCGGCAAACTCGGTGAAAGGCAGGCCAGAGCCCTGATCGGACTTCCTGCCCCGGAACAGGTTGTTCTGGCTGAAAGAACTGTTCAAGAGGATATCAGTGCCAAAAAGCTTGAAGAGATTGCCAGATCTCTCCTGAAGAAGCTCCGTCCTCACGGAGATAAGCCTTCTGTTTATTCCAGGAAGCCTGAAGGTCTGTCCTTTTCGGGTCCGGAAGGCCCTACTGGAGCACTATTGAAAGATCTTGCTCTTGTTGTTGAAGGAAGCAGGAAAAAGGGTGTACCAGTTCTATGGAAAGTTAGACAGCTTGCGCAGAATGAACTTGTGGTAGAAATCAAGGTCAACCTCGATGATAAACGTCAAAATCTCAGGAAGGCAGTGAATGGACTCGATGAAGAAGAGACAGACTGAATATAAAAAATCCTTTTCCCCTTCCTTTAGAAGTGTAAATTCTCCCGAACTTGGGTTGAGCTGTTCAAAGGGGCCTGTGCCGGACGTGGTTTTTTTTATCCTTGTCCTTATCTCCCTTGCTCTTCCTAATATTATTTTTTCGGGTATGTTCTGGTTTCAGACCCTCCATCTAATGAAGTGGTTCGTGGCCATGGTACCGATAGGTATCCTTGCCTTGTTTCTGGGATTCAGACTATTGCGTTCAGGAGCCTCAGATATTGGTTTCAGGATAGATATCTTTGGGTGGATCTGGCTTTTTTTATTGCTTTATATTACCCTCCAGCCCCTTTGGGTTGACATTCGTTCTGTGCCGACCTTTGTTAGGGAATGGTTCTTTTTCGCAACTCTCTGGATTACTTACATCTTGTGTTATAACTTTTTCAGAGGTAAATATCTTCGTCCCATATTATGGCTGGCAAATATCAATGCGGCGTTGAACGTTATTTTTGCTGAGTTACAGATAACGTCTTTAAATTCACCCTTCCCTTTTATACTTCCTACACCAGGGAATTATATAGGTAATACGGGTCAGCAGAACATGTTGGGTTTCTGGCTTGCTATATGTGCTTTGAACAGTATCTTTCTTCATGTAGCCTATAGATCAGAAAAGGATTCGAATACTTTCCCAGGCAAATTATTGAAATATTGTAACCTCTTTATACTAGCACTTCTGGGTTGGGGTATCTGGAACAGCACCAGCAGATCAGCCATACTTTCCCTCCTGTGCGGTATATTATTCTTCCTAATTCTTATTGTAAGGGACATGAAAAAAGAGCATCTTAGAAGACTGGCATTGGTAGTTCTCATATTTGTAATTGCCCTTTCTTCAGCTATGGTCTTTAGTCAGCAAAGAGTTGGAAAGATGATATCAAAAACTTTCGATATTGTGAAAAATCCGGAAAAAATAGCCAATAGGGATTCCATCTGGTTGAGTTCCTGGTTCATGTTCACAAGCCAGCCGATGAAAGGTGTAGGATTGGGGCAGTACAAATGGCATTATCTTGATGGGCAGCGTGAAATGCTGAAAAAACATCCCCAGATGGACTGGAAGTTCACCTATTGGGCCCACAATGAATACCTTCAGTGGTTTTGTGAAGCAGGTCTTATCCCGGGGATTATATTAATGGGTATGGCTCTCTGGTGGCTCTGGTCCCTTTTCAGATGGGTGATATTGAAAAAAGAGATATCCCTTGAGGCTGTCTGGGGCATTTCCATGCTTGGGCTGATATGGTTCAATGCCATCTGGACCAGACCCTTCCACCGTATAGAGGATGCCCTTTGGATGTCCTTTGCTTTTGCTCTTGCCAACAGGGATATCCTGCCTTTGGAATCGTCGTGGACAAAGGTGAGGAGAGGCTATCTTTATCGTGCCCTTGGAGCATTGATCCTTTTTTGTTCGATAGTTGGTTTCGGGTATCTTTTTCATGGAATGCAGGGCGATGTATTTTTAAGAAAGGGTGTCCAGACCAAGCACCCATTCACTCAACGTACCTACCTTGAAAGGGCTTACGATCATCTCCTGGTGAGGGATATAGCCGAAAGACAGCTTGCTTACCATTATCTTTCTATTGGAGCTGCCAGCAAGAATACCGATTATACTGTCGAGGGAGTGGAAAGGCTATACAGGTATTTTCTAAGGGAACCCCATTCAAGGGAACTGAAAACTCTTATGGACTGGGGTGTCAGGCTTCAGAATGTAGAATTGACAAGAGAGATAGCTTCCTATCTCAAACCTGGTTCATATAATCTGCAATTGAGGAAAAATTGACCCCTTTTTCTTTGCTGAACCCTATTGGAGGATTTTATGGTTAATTCCAGAAAAGCCTTTACCCTGATCGAAATACTTGTGGTAATAGCCATCACTGGAGTTATTCTTACAGCTGCCGTGGCTCCAATTGTCCTTACAGTAAGGAACCTCAGGATTACGGAAAAGGATTTTGGAACCAGGGAGGCCATGTGGAAGTCGTTGTCTTTCATTGCAAGGGATCTTCGTCAGTCCCTTCCTGGACCATCAGGTCCTTCACTGAAACTTTTACATGGTGAAAGACTTGGAGGCGGAGCAGATGATGTAGTCTGTTTCTGGAGTTCTTTGTCTATTTCTTACGGTATGCCTCCTGGTACTGTTATGTACAGAATCATTTCCGAAAAAAATCAACTTCCCGGACTTTACAGAGTCGTTTTCCCATCCCTTGAACCCTCGAGAATAGATTGCAGAGAAATGCCTGAAAAGGATCTTCAGATACTCATCCCTTACGCCGAAAGTCTTCGAATCTCGGTATGGGATGGAGAAATATGGGTTGACGAATATGAAGGTCCCCGACCTGCCGGTGTTCGCTTTACCCTTGAAAGACGGGGAGAGGTGGTAGAATATGTTGACTGGATCCCAAGATAGGAAACAGGGATTTATACTTGTTTCCATCCTTCTCGTTCTGACTGTCCTTCTTTCCTGTACTGTGGGTTATGCATGGTTCGCCAGGGCCCAGTTCAAAAGGATATCCGCAGAAAGATTTGCGCTTCGCTCAAGAAGTATTGCCTATGCTGCGGTATTGCAAATAGCCAAAGGACTGCAGTATGATAAGAACGATTATGATTCCTATGCTGAAGAATGGTTCGGACAGAACGCTATCCCCATAGATGGTCTGGGTATTCTGCTTGTTAATATTGAACCTCTGGATGATCTTTTCCCTGTGAATGAACTCTTTCTACCGGATGGAGTTACTCTTCGTAATGAAATCAGGGTTCCGTGGGAGAAGATTTGGAAAGATAGGAATCAGGAAGGTTGGGGAACTGTTATCCTCGATTTTCTCGATGAGGATGTCAAACCAAGATTGGGAAGCTATGAAAGGCGCTTTTTCATCAACAGGGACATATCCGATCTTTCAGATTTCCTTGTCCTGGAGGGGTTTCCGCAGGAACTTATTTCAGGAAATGCGGGTATGACAGGACTTAAAGAACTTCTTACTCCATGGAGTTCAGGTAAGATCAACATTAATGTTGCACCTCTTGATGTTCTGGTCCTGCTTGATGGTATAGATGAATCCATCGCGGGAGATATAATTGAAACAAGAGCTGTTAACCCTTTCAAGGATCTGGACGATCTGACCGGAATGCAGTCTTTCTCTGATGCTCTTGTGCCTCGTATCATGAATATGGTTACATTCAAAAGCACCTACTTTCGAGTAGTTGTCAAGGTCTTAAGATCCGATAACGAAGTGGCGATGATCTATAGCGTTATTCTTAAAAAAGACGGTTCCAGAAGCACGTCCATAGTCAAATGGGAGGAAATCTAAAGAATGACCAGATCCCCTAGCAAGGTACTTATATCCTCTTCTGGCGGAGAGGTAACATTCTTATCACGCAATCTTGTAGAGCGGATTCCCCTCAAAAGGGGAGAGTCCCTTTGCCTGATGCCTTTTAAAAGCCTTTCCATACAGCCCTTTTCATATCCATTTACGAACCTTTCCCAGATAAGAGAAGCACTTGCAATAAAGGTAAGACCCTATAGAATCGAGGGTAAAGGAGTAGAGATCTTTCCCGCTGTTTTTGATAAGGATGGCAGATCTTCCCGAGGAGTTGCATGGTTTATTTCTTCCGAAGAGCTGGAAAGAACTGAGGCGAATCTAAAGGATATTTCCGGAAATATTCTAAATTGGCCATTACCAATGGCTTTTGCTTCAAAGGTGAATGGTACTGGAGCAGTTATCTGGACTGATGGCGAAAGTATCTGTTCAATGCTCTTCAGGGAGTATTATCCTGTGCTTTACAGATGGAATATTTATTCTGAAAATTGTCTCGAAAGAGAAAAGAAATGGCTTTATTCCTATTCCCGTTCAAGCGGCGATGAGATTGAAAAGGCAGTTATCATTGACTCCAGGAAAGCAGAGGAGTATGAAAGCCTGGTTTCAACTTCCCTTCTGGAGACACTGAAGGCTTTCCCTCGATATTCCCAGATAAATGTTTCTAAAAAGGTAATGGATTCATTTCTTATGACCGAACGAATGACAGGTCTTTTAAACAGGATCCTTTCTGTAATACTTATTTCCGGTATCCTTTTTGCCTCGGGTTCATTTATCAGGTATGAATCTTCTGAAAGACATCTGGAAACCCTGCAGACGAGGAGCATTGAAGTATTTAGGGATGTTTTCCATGCCAAGGGCACGATTATTGATCCGCTAAGCCAGGCTAAATCTGTAATTGCTGATATAGCAGGGACTGAAAAAGGACTGTCTCTTGAAGAACTTATGGCCCGTATTGGAGTGGCATGGTCAGAGGTTGAGCAAAGTGGGATCGTTTTAAACTCTCTAAGGTACAGTGGAGATTATATGGACATGTCTGGTACTGCATCGGAAATGGTTTCGGTTCAGGTACTGCAGAAATCCCTCGATACCAAGGAGATCAAAAGCAGGATCGGGGATATTCAACAGATACCGGGCGGTGGTATCAGGTTCAATATGACCATCAGGTGGTGATTGATATGGCTCGTTTCCCTTCTGACATCAATGAAAAACTGGGCTCTATGCTATCCTTTCCAGGATTCAGGAAAGTGGTACTGCTTTTACTCGGATGTTTTCTTGTGTGGGGAAGTTCTCTTTATTTTCTTCAGGAAAAGGCTACATTATTGTCAAGGATAACTATCCAGGAAAGACGATTCAATGAACTTCTCCAGTTAGCTGCTACATATAAGAGGCTTTCTCTACCCCTTGCTGGTGAGGACAGGAGTGCCCTTGAAGGGAAAGATCAGGTAGAGATAATCTCTTCTACCCTGGACCAGGTCGGACTTAAATCCAACCTTGTCCAGTTATCAGTATTATCCAGCGGTGTCAATGTGCAGTTGGAAGATCTTTATGGAGAAGACATGGGAACATTTATCCAGCAGATCCGACTGAATGGTCTGGAAATAATGTCCGCTGAAATAAAGACTCTTCCACAGGGTGAAGGCCTTCTATTCAGCCTTTCAATGATAGTAGGTAAACGATTATGAGATCGTCTTTCAGGGTTGTTATACTTATATTTATGTTTCTTCTGTTCTTTTTTTCTTTTTCCTGGCTGTTTTTTCCCTGGGAAGGGGCGGGAAGTTTTGTTCTGGGAAGGGTACAGGATGAATTGCAGGCAAGAGGGGTCTATGTGAACTACGAGGATCTCAGCAGAGAGAATGTCGTCGATCCTGTTCTTGTAATTAAAGATACATCTATAGTATATCTTATGGGAAATCTTCAGGTAGGTGTGCTGAAAGTAAGTCCGGATATAGTATCTTCTCTCTTGAGTCTTAAACCTTCCCTTCGTGTAAGCCTTCAGGAAGGAATTGTCTTTATCGGGGGGGAAGAAACAGGTGCCTTCCAGAATGGGGAATTTATGCTTCGAGTTCTTCCGGGTAAAATGTTTGTGGATAAAGTAAGTTTTACAGGAGATATTTCAGCTTCCGGAGATATGGTTTTTGATACATCTGCAGGCGGGATAAAGTCGGCAGCCCTTGTTTTCAAGGTTCCAGAAAAACTGGAAGTCTTTCTCAAGGCTCTATCGAGAAACAGGATACTCAACAAAAACAAATCAGGGGAATGGCAGTTTATACTTAAAAACTAGGGAGTGAGACCGGATGATAAAGAGCAGGATATCCCTCGGGCATTTTTCATATAATAGTGGGTCAGTTCTATCCATGATAGAAAAAATGCTGCCCTTTCTGGCCTCAATAATCATAGCCTTTGCTCTTGCATGGGTCTCTTCTTCTTCTCTTGACTGGTATTTTTCAATCAAGAATTATGAATATGACCGGATCTTTATGCTTGAAGGGAAGAGTCTGGAAGTAGGACTTGTTGCTCTTGGAGGAACCAGTCCTACTATCAATGATTTTGTAAGCTCCAACCCCTTTAATGTTATCGAATATGAAAAATCCAATGCAGGACCTGCTGCTTCAGAAAAAAAGGAAGAGATATTCTCCCTTGAAGGCATGACTCTTTCAGGCACAATTCCGGGAATAGGGGCTCAGCTCCGTGATGGAGAACTGACACCCTTTATCTTAAGTGGACAGGAATACAGAGGATACACTCTTAAGGACGTTGAGAATAACAGGGCATTCTTTTTTAAGAATGATGAGAAATTTATCCTTCATCTCTTCTATGGTCAGAACGAAGATAGCAACAAAAGCTCCGGGAAAAAATCATCTCAGGTTAAACAAACCCTACCGGTGAGGGATAATCCTGGCATAGCTCCTGCCGAAGTTGGTCAAAACGGTACTATTGCCAGGGAGCTTGTCAACGATCTTCTCATGAACCCTTTCAATGAAATGAAAAAAGTCCGGTTGAGGGCAAAGTTTCAGGACGGTGAGCCCCTGGGAATAGAAGTCCAGTGGCTTGCCAGGGATAGTCTGCTTGGAGAACTTGGAGTAGAAAAGGGAGATATAGTTCAGTCTATAAATAGTGTGCCCATTAACAATATGGGGGATATTTCCAATGCAATCAATTCCCTTATGGGTGGAGACCGATTTGAAGTAGAGGTTCTTCGAAAAGGGGAAAAGGTTCCCCTGACCTATACGGTCAAGTAAAAGATTATGATATCCAGAAAGAGTCTATATTCCAGAAAAGGCGGTTTTACTCTTATTGAAGTTCTTGTTGCAGTTATCATTTTAGGATTGGTCGCCACTGCATCTTTTCGGTTGATGATCATGTCAGGCCGTACTATAAACGAAGTGCAGGTTCAGAGAGAACTCTTGAACAGGGCAAGGGAGATCCAGTTCTCCATGCTTTTCCAGGAAAAGGCAGATAGCGGTAGAGAGAACGATATGGCCTGGGAGACAAGAAAAATCTCTCAGCCGGTTTTCGGGGGAAAGTGGGAAGTGGCTTACCGGAGGGTCGATCTTACTTATAAAGGCAGAACAATAGTGATTTATTTGCCGTGAAAAAAGGAAGGGGTGAAGCTATGAAAAGATATCTTGTAATTATTCTAGCTTTGTTGATGTTTTTATCTTTTGGAATTAATTCCACCCAGGCACAGGATACCTCTGATGAACAGAACCTGCTTCAGGCAGCTGGAATGATGAGGGAATCAGGCAGGGTCCAGTTCAACTTTTCAGATATCGACATCGTAAAATTCATTCGATTCATGTCAGAACTGCTTCAGGAAAATATTATCGTTCCCCCGTCCGTAAAGGGGAACATTTCAGTTATTTCTCCTCAACCGGTTCCCCTGGACCAGGCAAGGCAAGTCATGCTTTCTGTTCTTGAGATGAACGGATTATCCGTTCAGGAAATGGGACAGTACAGTAAAGTGGTACCCCTGAAAGCAGGTTCAGGTGTCGAAAACGTTATTAGAAAAGGTAAAATGGGACCTGGAGTAGGAGAGCAGGTTGTAGCCCAGGTGGTACCTCTGGATTACGTGTCTGCAGCATTTGTAGCGGATGCGGTTAAACAGATATCTGGAAAGAATGTTGGCATTCTTCCCATAGGCATGGGTAACGAGATCCTTCTCACCGGTAAAGCTTCTGATGTAAACCGGGCTGTCAGCCTTGTACAGACCCTTGATGTTCCAGACAGTATCCGTACAAGCAGATCCATAACACTTAAGTACTCTTCTCCCAGGGTTGTGGAATCCCACCTGAATGCCCTTGCCAAGGATAAGTCAGGTCCAGTCAATGGACTGGTGGCAATAGCAGATGAAGCTAGCAGCAAGATTATCCTGGTAGGGGAAAGAAATACCCTTTCCGCCGCATGCAAGGTCATACGTGACATAGATATTCCCGCACGTTCCGGAGACTTTCATGTTTATAAACTTCAGAACGCCGATGCTGAAAAGGTTGCCGAGCAGCTAAGCCAGATACTGGATGTCTCCGCCCGCCTGCAGACCAGTAAAAAGGAAGGACAGGCTTCAACTCCTACAACGGTGGTTGCGGATATACCAACCAACAGCCTCATTTTTGCAGTATCCCAACATCAGTACCAGTCTATAGTAGACATAATTGAACAGATAGATATCCAGCCCAAACAGGTAATGCTCAGGGGTCTTATCGCGGAGGTCAATCTGACAAAACTTACTGATGCTGGTATTGATTGGGCGACTTGGGGCGGTGCTGTCACTGGAGATGCTTATATTGCAGCCCAGGCACAGCTAGGGAATACATCAGTTCCTGCAGAGATAATTAATTATTTTCAGAATCTGACAACAACAGAAAGAGAAGTATACAATGATTCAGGTAATATTGTTGGCACTATCACCGAGTATGACACCAAGGCTCTAGTCTACTCTTACATTAAGCTGACAAAACAGTTTGATGCCATAAACGTCCTTTCAATGCCAAGACTGCTATGCACCGATAATATGCCGAGTGAACTCCAGGTTGGACAGGTTATACCCCAGTTAAGTGCAAAAACTTCAGATATAACCAATCCAAATTCTGTCCAGAACAGCTATGATTACAAGGATACCGGTTTGATACTCAACGTTACCCCCCATATTCGTAGCGGTAATCTTGTGTCCCTGGAAATAGAACAGAGTACGGAAGAGGTTCTGAGTGCTATGACATCAGATACCCCTGTAACGGCAAAGAGGAAGATCAAGACCACCGTGCAGGTTGAAAATGGAAAGACGGTTATCCTGGGCGGTCTGATAAGGGAAGCAGAAAAAGCCATGAAACAGAGAGTGCCCGGTTTTTCCTACATACCGCTGTTGGGCAACCTTTTCAAAAGTTCAACAAAACAGAGGGAAAAGATCGAACTCATGGTATTCCTGACGCCCTATATTATGGAGACCCCCAAAGAGGCTTCCAATTTTAGCAGTCAGATAGTAATTTCAGGGGATCATGGAATGAACGAGGCTGAAAGGGCCCTACAGGAACGCCTTGAAAGGGAATACCAGGAGATCCTTAAAAAGGAAAGCCAGTGATCTCATCCTGATTTACCGAGATCTTAAAGGGAGCCCTGAGGGTTCCCTTTTGCATTTGTAATGATATAGTATTGTTAAGAATTGATTATAAAACAGGGGAGATGGATTTGGGACCTGTCATAGCTGTTGCCAATCAAAAGGGCGGAGTCGGTAAAACTACCCTTGCTGTTAACGTCGCAGCATGTATATCCTATAGATGGAAAGATACGGGAAGACGAATACTGGTAGTGGATACTGACCATCAGGCCAATGCTTCCTACATACTTTCCAGGGATTCGGGCAAATACGAGGAGACTCTTGCGGCCATCTATCAGGATGAAATAGCCCGGGATTACAGAGACCTGATTCAGACTACCAATGTTTCTGGAGTAGATATTGTGCCTGCATCTCCCATGATGGCCTCCGAAGAGATGAAGCTTGCCAGCAGGGAGAAGAAGGGTTACAGACTCAAGTATTTCCTTGAGTTTAATGCTTCAAATTATGATCTGGTTATTATAGACTGTCCGCCAGCTATAAATCTGTTTGTTCTCAATGCCTTTTATGTAGCAGATCAGATACTTGTTCCTCTTCCTCCTGAAGATCTGGCTATACAGGGATTCCAGCAGTTGATGGCCCAGGTCCAGGCTGTAAGAGAAATAAACCCGGGCTTGTCATTCCTTGGTGTAGTGGTCAACATGCTTACAGATAGAGTACGGATACACAGAGAGATAAGGTGTTTCCTGGAAGAAGAATTTGGTGATAAGCTATTGGGCATAATACACAGGTCTGTCAGGATACAGGAGGCAGAAGCCATGAATCTGACCCTTCTCGATTATTCAAGATCCTCCCGCTCTTTTAAGGAATTTCTTGGAGTTGCTGACAATATTATTGAAGATCTGGGGTTGAAATAGAATGGGGCAGAAAAAATTCAAATACAGTAAGCATAATCCTCTCAAAGAACTCGTCATTGAAACTTTCGGGGATGAAAATACAGAAGCGGAGAAACAGGAAATTCCTGATAATGGCCAGCGATCATCTAAGGATATCCCGGTCAGAATCAGGGAGAATGCATCTGGAGATCTTCCTGATTCTGAACCTGCCCGCGAAAATGTTCCAGAGCCAGTTGCCAGGGATAATTCGTCGGAAACGACAGAAGAAAGTTACTTTGGAACTGAAAGTGTTCCTGATAACATAGAGAGTGCTGGATCGTTTGAAGATGGTCCATCTCTTCCAACTCCATCGGTGATCGCATCCTTACTACCTAATTCCATAAGTCTGGATTCCCTCCGTCAGTCCAGTATCCTGCCTATAAGGATAAACGAAAATGTTCTGACAGTTGCAGTGCCCACAATGGATCTTTATCCCAGTGCACAGATGCTTGGGAGTGTTTTCGGAAGGGCAGTGGAGATAGAGATACATGATCAGCAAAAGATAGACAGGATAATCAGGGTTCTCTACGATATCCGGAGTGGAGTAGCCGATGAAACGGTCCAGGCTGTTGAGGGTATAGATGATATCTATGATCTGGCAAGGGAGGATGTGTTGAGCGACTCGGTTGATGTCCCTGTCATCAAACTTGTCAATGGCCTTATTCTCGATGCCACCCGTCAGAGAGCGACAGATATCCATGTCGAACCTTATGAAGACCATGTTCAGGTAAGATTTCGTATCGATGGAGTCCTTCATGACAGACTGCGACTGCCCAGAACGCACCAGGCACCACTTACAAGCAGGATCAAGGTAATGGCAAGGCTTGACATAGCAGAACATATGATACCTCAGGATGGAAGAATCGGTATAACCATAGGTGGACGAGCTGTAGATATAAGGATAGGGATCGTCCCAACCCAGCATGGAGAGAGAATAGCTCTGAGGGTTCTCGACAAGGCCCAGGGTGTGTTGACTCTTGAAGAACTGGGGATGGCGGAAATTGAAAGAGAGAGCATGGATGAGCTTATCAGATCTCCACATGGAATGATCCTTTTTACTGGTCCTACTGGATCGGGTAAGACCACCACAATGTATGCCATACTTCAGGCCCTTTCCAGACCAGAAGTGAATATTATAACTGTAGAGGATCCTATAGAGTACGATCTGCCTGGCGTAGCACAGATACAGGTCAATGAAAAAGCAGGAGTAACCTTTGCTTCTGCTCTGCGATCCATATTGCGACAGGATCCGGATATAGTAATGATAGGTGAAATGAGAGATTACGATACGGCCCATATTGGTGTACAGGCTTCACTTACCGGTCATCTTGTTCTCTCCACTCTTCACACAAATGATTCGGTGAGTGCGGTAGTAAGATTGATAGATATGGGGGTAGAGCCCTACCTGGCTTCCGGATCCCTTATCGGAGTAGTTGCCCAGAGACTAGTCAGGAGGATATGCCCGGAGTGCAGGTATAGAATTGATCCCCCTGCCATCATAAGATCCCAGGGGATAGATACTGCATATATGGGAAAGGGATGCGAACATTGTAAATGGACCGGTTATCGTGGCAGGGTAGGTCTATATGAGCATTTTCTTGTAAGTAATATTATTGCGGAGGCTATCTCCTCTTCCGCCCCGGCTTCGAGATTAAGACAGCTTGCAAGGGAACAGGGTTTCAAAACTTTATGGGAAATAGGGCTCAATGCTGTTTCATCAGGCATAACTTCTCCGGAAGAACTTCTCCGCGTGACAGGAGAGGATTAATTTGCCCCAGTTTGCTTACACTGCTTATGATAAAAAGGGAAAGGTGAAAAAGGGTTTCATGGAAGGTTCGGCCTCTTCTGCTGTGATAGGGCAGCTCGAAAGCAGGGGCTTCATTGTCGTTGAAGTAAACCAGATTGCAAAAACCAGGAAAAAGGGCAGGATAAAATCTCTTCCTCTGGAAGCACAGGCCATGTTCTGCCGAAGTATTTCGTCATATCTTAAAAGTGGACTTTCTCTTACTGATACTCTTAATCTTCTTGCCAAACAGTCTTCGGAGAAAAAGGTCTCTGATGCCTATGCCTCTATCCTTGAGGAGATACAGGCAGGACGCAAGTTTTCTGTTGCTCTTGAGGAGCTGGGTATCTTCCGGGAAAGCCTGAGGCGTGTAGTGGAATCCGGAGAGCAGAGCGGAACCCTTATAGACGTCCTGAAACAGACGGCAGATCAGCTTAAACTCGAAATATCTCTGAGGCGCAAAGTTAGAGCTGCTCTTACATATCCCATTGTTATGGTTTTTGTCGGTATTGGTGTTGTATCCTTCCTGTTGGCTTATGTGGTTCCAAAGCTGGCAGATCTTTTCGCAGACCTGGGACAGGATCTTCCCATCCCGACCAGGATCCTGTTAACCTCCTCTGAAATTATTAAAACTGGAGCAATACCATTTCTTATTCTGATTCTTATAGCATTTTTCTACTTTCGCCGAAAGAAGAAAAGCCTTCCTTTTTTTCATAAATTGAGGGAAAAAATAACCATATCTGTGGTAACTTCCCAACTGGGTACACTTCTGGATTCAGGGATTCCCCTGGTTCAGGCCCTTCGCATGTCTGCTCCGATGGATCGAAGGGCGGAGAGATGGCTTCATGTAGCAGGTCTTGTCAAAGAGGGTTACCGTTTTGATACGGCTCTTGAAAGGGAGGGTTCTTTTCCCGAAGAAATGGTATATATTATCCGTGTCGGAGAAATGGGAGGGGACCTCTCCGGATCATTAAGACACATATCTGAAAATAACTGGGAGATAGCAGAGAGCCAGATGGAAAGACTGGCTTCTCTGATTGAACCGGTCATGGTACTTTCTCTCGGTTTAATTGTTGGTTTTATTGTTGTAGCCGTTTTGTTGCCTATCTTTGATCTATCAAGCCTAGTAAAATAATATGGTCTTTATCTTTTTTCAGCCCGAAGAAAATAACAGGAGGTGTCTGGATGTCCTTTCGGAAGTACAGATTTAGAAGGGGTTTCACCCTGGTTGAGATCCTGGTAGTTGTAGTCATACTTGGTTTGCTTGCAACCCTTGTTGCACCCAGAGTAATAGGAAGAGGAGAAGAGGCCAAGAGAACGTCTACCCTTGTTCAGATAAGGGAAATAGAGCAGGCTCTGGATCTGTATAAACTGGATAATGGTTTTTATCCTGTAACAGATCAGGGTCTTGAAGCCCTGGTAACAAAGCCGGGATCATCCCCTGAGCCCTTGAAATACAGGAATGAAGGCTACATTAAAAAAGTGCCCCTCGACCCTTGGGGAAGTCCTTATGTATACCGTTGCCCGGGAGATCATGGGGAATATGACCTTTTCTCCTATGGACCGGATGCTGAGGAAGGTGGAGAAGGGAAGAACCAGGATATAACAAGCTGGGAATGACACCTTCTCATAACATCAAGGAGGTACATGCGGGTTTTACCCTGGTAGAACTGGTTATCACCGTAGCCTTGATAGGGCTCATCTCTTTTACCCTTTTCCCACATATAACTACTGAAAGGGGTAATAATGAAACGCTTCTTCTCCAGAGATCTATTTACGAAGCCATGGATGTTGCATCCAGTGGTTACCCGCTTCGATTCATTATCGACACAAAGGGAAAACTTAAAGCAGAAGTTCTGGCTATCACTGAAGATCTGGGAGAACAATGGAATAAACTTGAACTTAAGTGGCTTCCAGGAAGTTCCGGATGGAAGTCAGAGGCTACTGTGTTCTATATCTATCCCGATGGAACATGCTCTCCCTGGCACCTTGTTCTTGAA
The DNA here is from genome assembly GCA_016841745.1 of Acetomicrobium hydrogeniformans. Lineage (GTDB taxonomy): Bacteria > Synergistota > Synergistia > Synergistales > JAFGMB01 > JAENYO01. The sequence continues at coordinate 384,168 of JAENYO010000001.1, read as the reverse complement.
AAGAAAGATTACAGAACAGTTTACCTGGTATCAGTAACCGGCCATGTTTACGAAATTAAAGGCTCGCCCTAGGGCGAGCCTTTAATTATGGAGATATGGTGCAAGTCACGTCTGTATCAGGAAATATTGAGAAGTTCTCTATATCTTGGGTAAGGCCAGATGTCGTGATCAATAACCCTTTCACAACTGTCACACATTTCTCTTATTGCAGAGAATAGATCCAGCCCTTCCTCAGTGAGTACCTTTGCCTGTTCTTCCAGTTTAAGGGGCTGAACCCTGTTTCTCAGATCATCAAGTTTTTGAATTGAGGAAATAAGACCGGACTTCAGGTTTGTCAGCCTTCCAAGATAGCCATTCCATGGTTTCAGATCAAATTCTCCTTCAGGTACGGCACTGAGAGCCTTCTTTTCGAGTGCCATCTGTTTGGATATGGCTGGAAGGATGCCTTCCCAGACCATTGAGTCGAGGATACTCATCTCTATATCCAGAGTCTTTACATACTGTTCCAGCCGTATTTCATAGTATGCATCAATCTCTCTATCGGTCATTATATTAAGGCTTGAAAGGAGCTCCCTGTATTCAGGAATGAGATAAAGTTCCAGAGCCTCAGGAGTTGTGTTAGCCATGGTTAGGCCCCTTTTCTTCGCTTCTTCAAGCCACTCCTCGGAGTAACAATTACCTTCAAAGCGAATAGCACTACTTTCCCGGGCTGCAAACCTTATGGAGTCAAGGGCAGCATCGATAACGTCAACTTCGTTCATTCGAGCCTCTATCTTTCCGGCTATCTCGTTAAGGCCCCAGGCCCATATTGCACATATCATTGTAAGTGGCCCCCCCATGGATTGTGGAGCCCCTGGAGCACGGAATTCGAACTTGTTACCTGTGAATGCCATTGGTGCGGTCCTGTTCCTGTCCGTATTATCCAGGATAATAGATGGAAGCCTGTTAAGACCAAGATCCATGGTGTTTTTCGCAGGGAGGTCTTCAGGAAGCCCCTTTTCGATCTTATCAAGAAGGTCGGTAAGTTCCTTACCCAGGAATACGCTCATGATAGCTGGAGGCGCTTCGTTGCCCCCAAGTCTGTGCATGTTACCAGGTGAAGCAATAGATGCCCTTAGCAGATCGATATACCTGGAGAGACCATACAGGAGTCCTCCGAGGAAAGTAAGGAACTGAACATTTTTCCTTGAATTGCTGGAAGGCTGAAGAAGGTTTCTTCCCTCACTGTCCATTATGGAAAAATTCGTATGTTTTCCGCTTCCATTCAAATCGGCAAAGGGTTTTTCATGGAGAAGAAGGCTTAGATTATGTCTCCGGGCCATCTTTCGGAGAGTTTCCATGATAAGCTGGTTCTGGTCACAGCCCAGGTTTGCTTCTGTGAACTGCGGTGCGCATTCGAACTGGCAGGGAGCCACCTCATTGTGGCGCGTTGTCAGGACTACTCCAAGACGGTAGAGATCCCTCTCTACATCTTCCATGAAGGATAATATCCTCGGGTGGATGGAGCCGAAATAATGGTCTTCCATCTGCTGTCCCTTTGGAGGAGGAGATCCTATGATACTTCTTCCACAGAACTGTAGATCTGGTCTTTTCCTGGCGATATCGTTGTCTACCAGGAAATACTCCTGCTCTCCTCCCACTGTTACCTTTGCCCATTTAACTCCACGGTTCCCAAAAAGTTTCAATACTCTCATGGCTGCCTCTTCGACTGCATTGAGAGATTTCAGAAGAGGGGTCTTGGTATCCAGGGGAGTTCCGTCATAGGATATAAAAGCAGAAGGTATACAGAGTGTTCCGCCTTTTTTACTCTTGATTATATAGGCTGGACTGGTGGGGTCCCATGCAGTATATCCCCGGGCCTCGAAGGTTGCGCGGAGACCGCCGGAAGGGAAGGACGATGCATCCGGCTCACTCTGCACAAGTTCCTGACCCTTGAAGGATTCAAGGGGTATTCCCGTTTCATCGACTGTAAGAAATGCCATATGCTTTTCGGCAGTGGCTTCAGTTCTTGGCTGGAACCAGTGAGTATAATGCGTTGCTCCGTTTGAGATAGCCCATTCTTTCATTGCAGAGGCTACCATATCTGCAATTCCGGGATCGAGTTTCTGGCCACCCTCAATGGAATCCAGCAGTTTTCTGAAAACCTCTTTGGGCAGTCGTTCCCTCATTACCTTTTTGTCGAATACATTTACTCCGAAAATTTCTTTGGGTCTTTCGAAAGACATGTGGCTTTCACCCCGCTCATTAGAATTGTCAGAAAAAGAATATTGCATTTTATATCACGACCCTTTGAAATATGCAAGCAATTCTGTAAAAAAAGCGTTAGAAAAGTTATATATTATGCAAAAAATAATAAATCAAACCAAATAAGCATGTTTACATTATTCCAATTATTGCGGTATAAGTCTGGATATAATTATTATGAGCGATAATAAAAGTAAAGATCCCTTCAATTTTCAGGAATACAGGGTGTATATCTATTTCAAGATTCCCTTTAGAATGTGCAGAAGAAAAATAGAATTATCCCTGTTATCGAGTTATCTTCTATGGACATAAATTGATGTAAAATCTAAGATAGAAATAATATTGAATTTGATAGAGGAGTGGTCTTCCTTGTTACTGAAACGTGTTTTTACCTTCGATGCAGCTCATAATCTGACCTGTTATCATGGAAAATGTGAGGCCCTTCATGGGCATACCTATAAACTGGTTGTAACTCTGAAGGGGCAGCCTGATAATGATGGAATGATAATCGATTTTCTGGAGATCAAGTCTCTGGTTTCCGAAAAGGTAGTTCAGAAACTCGATCATTCATACATTAATGAGATAATATCTCAGCCGACTGCAGAGAATATTGCCAGATGGATATGGGGAGAGATAGCTTCTGACCTGAAGAGGTCTAACTGTTCTCTCTGGGAAGTGGAAGTGTGGGAAACTATCAGGAACGGGGCAGTACTCTCAAGGGAGGATATGGAATGAAAGATATCCAGAAACAGCATGATCCCCGAAATATACCCATCGACAAGGTGGGTGTGAAGGATGTTTCCTATCCGGTAACCCTTCTTGACCCTGAATTCAAGGAACAGCAGACGGTAGCCGACGTGAGTATGGCTGTTTCTCTCCCAAGGAATACCAGGGGGACCCATATGAGCAGATTTATCGGTCTTCTCAATGAATTCCAGGGAAAGATCACCCTGTCGAACCTTGAGAATATGATCGATACCCTGAAGGAGAAACTAGAGGCAGAAAAGGCTGAAATATCCTTCAAGTTCCCTTATTTTATTCAGAAAAGTGCTCCTGTAAGCGGGATATTGAGCTACTCCAGATATGATGTCACCTTCTGGGCTTCAAAGGAAGGATCATCCTTTGATTTTATCCTTGAAGTTGTTGTTCCGGTTCAGACTCTTTGTCCCTGCTCTAAGGAAATAGCAGATTCAGGAGCGCACAACCAGAGGGCAGCAGTGACAATTGCGGTTCGAATGAGCAGTCTTGTGTGGATAGAAGAACTCGTAAAAATTGGTGAAATCAGCTCTTCTGCCCCTTTATATACTCTACTGAAAAGGGAAGACGAAAAATACGTAACAGAGCTTGCCTATGGTAATCCCCGGTTTGTGGAGGACGTTGTCAGAGATGCATCCATTGCTCTTGATTCTGATGACCGCATCACATGGTACAGGATAAATACCGTAAGCAATGAAAGCATCCATAACCATGATGCTTTTGCAGAAATAGAAAAATGGAAGAATGTTTAAAAAATAGTAAACCAGGAAGAATATTCTTTTCTGAAATATTTCGTGGAACTCCACAAAAACAGATCAAGAGGTGAGATGGATGAAAGTGCTCTTTGCGGGGAAACCCTTTGAGAGATTAATAGATGTGATAAAACCGGTCTTCAGATATCATGAGATAAGGATAGTCGATGACAAGGAACTTGCGAATGAGATCGGATGGGCTGAAGCTATCATTCTTCGTCCCATTCCTTTTGGAGAGGAACTTTTATCTAGAGCACCTGACCTGAAACTTGCACAACAGTGGGGAGTAGGTGTAGAGGGGCTGGATATAGAAGCCTGTACCAGACATAATGTCAGGGCTTGTAACGTTCCTTCAAGAGGTACGGGAAACGCGGAAGGTGTGGCCGAGATAGCTGTTTTACATATGATGCTTCTGGCCAGGAGATATGCAAGAGCAAGGGAAAAACTTCTTCAGGGCAAGATTTTCACCCCCCCGGGAATAACTTTATGGAAAAAGAAGGCAAGTGTTATAGGCCTTGGAAATGTTGGACATTGTGTTGTGGAGAGACTCCAGGGACTGGGGATGGAAGTAGTAGGAGTAAACAGGGATGTTTCAAGGGGCTACAAAGATTGGGGCATGAAAGCTCTTTTTCCTCTCGAAGAGATCCATAAGGCAGTTCGGGGATCCAGGTTCGTGATCATCTGTCTTGCCCTCACCCCTGATACGGAAGGGCTGATAGACGAAAAAGTGTTGCAGTCCATGGATAGGGATTCCTTTTTGATCAATGTCGCCAGAGGTCCCATAGTTGACAGACAATCTCTGGAAAAAGCATTGGAGGAGCAATGGATAAGTGGTGCCGGCCTTGATGTCCTCTGGGAAGAACCCCCCAGAGTGGATGATCCCATACTCCATGATAACAGTATCACCATCACTCCCCACATAGGTGGTGTAACAGATGCATCAATGAAAGGGGTTCTTGGTTTTATCGTAGAGAATGTTGACAGGGTAGCCGCTGACAGGATGCCGGAATCCTGTCTGAACCCCCCCACAACTGGACAATAAAGGCATGGGATCTGCTGTTTTCGGGATGGATTGCGAATGAGATCAGTAATTAAAAGGATCTGGTACTGGCTTTTTGTCTTAGGAATGATAGTGATGACTGTTGTCTTCTATGTTGCCTGGTACAGGTACTATTCTTCGATCCACCCTGAGATAATTAAAGCTGAACCCTTCTCTTATGCGGAAGAGATTCCTATAGTAGGTTGGCTTTTATGGGATGAAGAAATGATCAATTCATCTTCGGAAGGTACTATAAGTTACATGTACCCCGGCCAGATAGTGAGAATTCCCAGTGGAGCTATGCTGGGTCAGATCAGAAAGGGATCTTCCATTACAGGAAAGATAAGGGCAGGAAAAGAAGGTTATTTTATCCCTGCAACTGATGGCCGGGAGGGAACCTGGACTTATTCCTACCTTTGGAACAGCCATGGAAACATTTCTGATCCTGAAATTATCTGGTATCAGGATGAGAGCCCTGTACGAAAAGGCCAGACAGTGGGAAAACTTGTGTACCAGCCTCAGAGATTAAAATGTGTGGCTTTTGCTGATCTGACTCCCGAGCTTGAGAGAGATCTGAAGGGCGGACGGTTAAGAATAAAACAGCAACCCCTCGATCTTCCACAGGAAGTCACTGTGAGGGTCTTTAAACTTCTGGGAAGCCATAAAGTTCAAATCTACATGGATCTGCCATTCTTTCCTATGGGCATCATTGGTTCTAGACGGGTATCCTATACCCTGTATACTGGTGAAAAAGCTGGAGTTACCATTCCGGAATCCTGCCTTGTGATGCGAAAGGGGATCAAGGGTGTTTTTCAGATAAAGGGTAATTTTTCTGAATTTACCAGGGTGGAAGGGGCTCCCTTGAAGGATAGAAATTTCTTTGTCAGTAGGGGGCTGAAACCCGGGAATCTGATCATATTGAATGGAAGCAAAGCCAGGGAGGGGAGGCTTAAGCTGTGGTAGGTATATTGAAAGACCGAATTCTCAGTATAAAGGACCGGATATCGGAATCTGCACGTAAAAGTGGTAGGGATCCCTCGGATGTTATTCTTGTTGCAGTTACCAAGACCCGCACTCTTGATGAGATTCTGGAAGCCGCTCACACCGGGGAAATATCCGTTTTTGGAGAGAACCGCGTACAGGAAGGAGAAGGAAAGATCATTTCATGGCCCCGTGAACTGGATGTAAGATGGCATCTTATAGGACATCTCCAAAGAAATAAGGCCAGAAAAGCCCTGGATCTTTTCAAATGCATTCAGAGCGTGGATTCAACCAGATTGGCGGAGTTAATTAACCGGATGAGTGAGGAAAGAGGGATCCCTATGGATATATTTCTGGAAATCAACACGTCTGGTGAAGCAAGTAAATTCGGTTTTTTACCTATGGAAGCTGAATCTGCCTGCCTTGAGATCCTTGAAAAATATCCTTTCTTGAAAATCAATGGGCTTATGACCATAGGACCTCTATCTAATGATGAGATGTTAGTCCGTTCTTCTTTCAGTCAGCTCAGAGAACTGAAGGAAAAACTGGAGATATCCTCGGGAAGAAGGATCTCTGAGCTTTCCATGGGAATGAGCGGAGATTACGAGTGGGCGATTGAGGAGGGGAGTACCATGGTAAGGATCGGTTCTGCTCTTTTCGGGCCCAGAATTTACGATCGAGATTAGGAGGGATAACATGTTAAGGAGCCTCCTGGAACTCCTTGGACTTATTGATGAAACTGAGAATGACGACACTTTTGAAGATCTTATGGAAGATGAACACGAGGAAAGGAAACAGCGGGTATTAAGTCCGGCACCGCCTTTGGCATCTGTAGTAATATGCAGGGGAGATAATTGCCTTGATAACAGGGAAGATCTGGCAGAAGTGCTCCGCCAGGGGAAGATAATCATCGCTGATCTCAGGGAAATAGAGAGAGAACCAGGCCAGACTTTTCTTGATTTCATATGTGGCGTGGCTTATGCTGCCCATGGTTCAGTATCAAGGCTTGCCCCAGGTATTTTCATCGTCTCCCCGCGAAAGTCCATGATCGAGGAATGGGAATACTCTGTGGATAAAGAATGCTATCACGAAGAGGAGGTTGATGATCTTGAAGGAGCTTCTTACCGCTCTTGAGATTGAGAATAAATCCTTTGCAAAGGTCCTTAGAGGATATGATCCGTTAGAAGTCGATGAATTTCTCGATTCAATAGCAGAGAGTCTTCATGACTATGCAGGAAGATGCAAAAGACTTGAGCAGGAGATACAGCTTCTTGATGACCAGCTCAAGGAATATGCTAATCTGAAAAACTCCCTTCAGGAGGCTCTGCTGATGGCCCAGAGAAGTGCAGATGAAAAGGTCAATGCATCCAAGCAGCAGGGTGAGGCTATTATCGCCGAAGCAAGAGCCAAATCGGAAAATATCCTGTTTGACGCCTCCAGGGAAAAAGACCACTGCATGAGAGAAGTTAACCAGCTCAAAAAATTAAAACGGGAGCTCACTTCAGAGATCAGGACAGTCCTGTCCAGATTCAGCTCCCTGGTTGAGCCTGTTCATGAAGAAGAGTATTCGGACCAGGAGGATTCCTGATTGCATTCACTTCCTGAGTTTAATCTTCCTGTTAAATATCTGAAGGGGGTTGGACCGGCTCGTTCTGAACATCTGAAAAAACTTGATATAGAAACCATAGGTGACATTCTTTACACTTTTCCACGAAGATACGAGGATAGGCGGACCCTTACTCCATTGCGGGCTCTTGTGGATGGTGAAACTTCATCGGTAATAGCCAGGATAGTTTCCATATCCAGTCGTAAGACCAGGCGAAAAGACCTCAGCATTACAGAAGCAGTAATAACTGATGGCGAAAGTATTGCCTTGGTGATATGGTTTAACCGGAAAGGGCTTGAAAGGATATTCCTTTCAGGACAGGATGTTGCCTTTTACGGTAAAATTGAGAAGAAATATGGTAAGCCACAGTTAACAAATCCTGATTTCGAGATAATCGAGAATGATGATCAGATCTCTGAATTCAACAGGATAGTCCCTGTCTATCCAACTACTTACGGTATTTATCAGAAATGGCTGAGAAAATTTATAAACGCAAACATTAAGCTTTTTCTTGAGAAAGTAAAGGAGTTTCTGCCTCCCGAGGTTATTTCCATAAATAACCTGATGCCACTCAGGGATGCTATTATGCAGATGCATTATCCTTCAGATAGAGACACCTGGAAAAAAGCGAGAAAAAGGCTTGTATTTGATGAATTCTTTGTTCTTCAGGCGGGTCTTGCTATGAGGAGAAGTGCGGGTGAAAAGACTGAAGATAAAGCACCTGTTTTTCCCAGTAGCAATATCTCTTTCATTCAAGCAGCCCGGGAAATGTTTTCATTTCCCCTGACTGCTGCCCAGGAAAGGGTACTAGTGGAAATATCGGGGGATATGGGACAGGATATACCGATGAACAGACTTCTTCAGGGAGATGTCGGATCAGGAAAGACCGTAATAGCAGTGCTATCCATGCTTTTGGCTGTAAAAAATGGCTATCAGTCGGCCTTTATGGCTCCTACGGAAATACTGGCTCAGCAGCATTTCCAAAAGCTTTCAAGGTATTTTGAGAGTCATAATATTACTCTTGCTTTTCTTACCGGTTCAATGAATGGCCAGGAACGGAAAAATAGTCTTCAGAAAATTGAGAATGGTCGGGCTGACATTGTAGTCGGAACTCACGCTCTTTTTCAGGAAAAAGTCCGATATGCCAGACTAGGTCTGGTTGTAATAGATGAACAGCACCGGTTCGGAGTCATCCAGAGAGGTGCTCTGAGAAAGAAGGGACAAAATCCCCATGTCCTGGTGATGACTGCTACACCTATCCCCAGAACCCTTACCCTTTCTGTTTATGGTGACCTTTCGGTATCAGTAATGGATGAGATGCCTCCTGGCAGGAAAAATATTACTACGAGATGGGTCAGACCTTCCCGAATTGAAGATCTCAAGGATTTTCTCCGTGATCAGATCAAAAGGGGCAGGCAGATCTACTGGGTCTGTCCTTTGATAGATGAGAGTGAAACTATCCAGGCGGTTTCCCTGTCTGAAAGATACGAAAAACTCAAGGTTTCTCTAGGGGATATGAGAGTGGCTTTTCTACATGGGCAGGTTGCACCTGATGAAAAGGACCTTACCATGTCCGATTTCGAAAAGGGTAGGATCGATATCCTCGTTTCAACCACAATCATCGAGGTCGGTGTAGATGTTCCCAACGCTACCGTTATGGTGATAGAGGATGCAAATCGTTTTGGCCTATCCCAGCTACATCAGTTGAGAGGCAGGGTAGGCAGAGGTTCATTTAAGAGTTACTGTTTCCTGCTGGCAGAACCATCATCAATTGAATCGAAACAAAGGATCAGGACTATGTGCAGCACCGAAAATGGATTTAAGATCGCAGATGCTGATCTTCGATTGCGCGGACCAGGAGAGGTGTGCGGGATAAGACAGCATGGCGTTACAGATTTTAGAGTGGCTGATCTTGTCAGGGACAGAGAGCTGCTTCTACTGGCAAGGGAACAGGCCTTCAGAATTGTGGGCAATGATAATCAGCTTGCAGGTTTACCCCTTCTAAGGGAAGAAGTTTTGAGAAGAGTGGGAAAGGTGCTCGATCTGGTGAAAACAGGATGAAAAATAATCCTTTTGAGCAGTATTTTCTCAGAATCATATCAAGAAGGCCCTATACCAGAAAACAACTTAGGGACAAACTCATAAGAAAAGGAGCCAGGCCGGAGGAGACTGAGGAAATTCTTGAAGAGTATGCAAGATATGGTTATGTTGACGATCTGATATATGCTAAACTGTACATAGATTCCCATGATGGTTGGGGGATTATCCGTATCAGGGCTGAACTCCGGGCCAGGGGTGTAAGTTCGGCAGTCATAGATAAGGCTTTGGAAGAAGAAGAACCTGATGAACTTTTACGGGCTGAGGAATTGGTCCGGTCATGGAGTGATTGTGGTATAAGTATCGAGAAGATCCTTTCCAGACTTCTCAGGAGAGGTTTTCCAATGGGTGTTTGCAGAGAAGCTATGGACAGGGCTTGTGGACATTGGTTTTGAAATGTAAAATATGGATTGAAATTTCTGTGTGGTCAAAGGCAATTTTATCAAGGCATAGACTGCACCTTGAAAACTAAATAAGGGGTGATATTTACAAATGCATTTAACATTAATTCTGGTAATAATAGCAGGGGTTTCTGTGGGTATTATCGCAGGTTTCCTGCTTTCCAAAAAGATAGGTGCCAAACATCTTGAAGGAGCCAAGAGTCAGGCGGAGCGTCTGCTCAGAGAAGCTTTTCAGGAGGCAGATCAACAGAAAAGGGAAAAACTTACTGAAGCACGGGAAGAGATATACAAGCTGAGGCAGGAAGCGGAAAAAGAGATCAAGGACCGCAGAGGAGAGCTTCAGAGAGCAGAACGTAGACTTGAACAGAAGGAAGAAAACTTCGACCGGAAACTGGATAAGCTGGCCCAGCGGGAAGAAGAGGTCAAGAACAGACAGACAGAGCTGGAAAATCAACTTAAGGAAGTTGAAGCTATCAGACAGGAGCAGGTAACTAGACTGGAAGAAGTAGCTCAACTATCAAGAGATGAGGCTAGGGAGATTCTTCTGAAGGAGATAGAAGAGGATGCCCAGCATATAATCGGCTTGAGGCTCAAGGATATAGAGGAAAGAGCGAAAAGAGAAGCCGAGAGAAAGTCCCGGGAGATAATAGTCACAGCAGTACAGCGTTGTGCAGTAGACCATACGTCTGATGTTGCGGTAAGTACTGTTGCACTCCCCTCAGATGAGATGAAAGGACGAATAATAGGTAGAGAAGGCCGGAACATAAGAGCCTTTGAAACCCTTACAGGCGTAGACCTTATAGTTGATGACACCCCTGAGGCTGTTACATTGAGCAGTTTCGATCCTGTAAGAAGAGAAATAGCACGACTGTCCCTTGAAAAGCTTATTGTTGACGGAAGAATCCATCCCGCCCGTATTGAGGAACTTGTCGAGAAAGCTGGCAGGGACGTAGAAGAGCAGATAATGGAAGCAGGTGAGGAAGCTCTTCTTGAAACAGGTGTAAAAAACATGAATAATGATCTTGTTAGAACCCTCGGGTCTCTTAAATACAGATATAGTTACGGACAGAATGCATTGAAACATAGCCTGGAAGTTTCCCACCTTTCCGGTATTATGGCTGCCGAGCTTAACCTGGACGAGGAACTGGCCAGAAGGGCAGGTCTTCTCCATGATATAGGCAAAGCCGTGGATCATAAGATAGAAGGTCCCCATGCCCTTATCGGTGCAGATCTGGCAAAGAGATTCAATGAATCACCGGTTGTTATTAATGCCATAGCGTCCCATCATGAGGACCTTGAGCAGCAGAGTATATATGATGTTATCGTTGCATCTGCAGATGCCATAAGTGCTTCAAGGCCAGGTGCCAGGAGAGAAAGCCTCGATGCATACGTAAGGCGGTTGGAAAAACTGGAGGAACTGGCAAAATCTTTCGGAGGAGTAAGTAAGGCTTATGCCATACAGGCTGGAAGAGAAGTCAGGGTTGTAGTTGCTTCCAGTATCACCGATGAGGGTGTTATCCATAAACTGGCCTGGGATATAGCCCGGAAGATAGAAGAAGAAATGAAATATCCGGGACAGATCAAGGTTACCGTTACCAAGGAGATCCGAAGCATTGAATATGCCAAGTAGGAGTAATATGTTATGAAGGTTCTTTTTATCGGAGATATCATAGGAGGGCCTGGCAGAAAGATAACTGCCAGGCTCCTTCCTGTTCTGAAGCAGGAATACGGAGGATTCGATTTTATCATAGCCAACTGCGAGAATGCCGCAGGAGGCAAGGGCCTCACTGAAAAGGTGATGAATGAGCTTTTTTCACTCGGTATAGATCTTATGACCTCTGGCAACCATATATGGGACAAAAAGGATTTTATACATTTGATTGATGAAGAACCTAATCTCCTTAGACCGGCGAATTACCCTCCTTCCTGTCCTGGAAGTGGCTTCAGGGTGTTTGAAAAAAAAGGCAAGACCCTTGGGGTTCTCAATCTGCAGGGGCGGGTTTTCATGCCTCCACTGGATTGTCCTTTCAGAAAAGCCGATGAGATCCTTGATGAAGTGAAAGATATCCCTGTACTGGTGGATTTTCATGCAGAAGCCACCTCGGAAAAGAGGGTTCTTGGATTTTACCTGGATGGGAGGGTTTCAGCTTTCCTGGGAACCCATACGCATGTTCAGACTGCCGACGAAGAGATCCTCCCCGAAGGGACCGCATACATCACTGATGTCGGAATGACCGGACCCCATCGTAGTGCTATCGGAATGTCTCTGGATTCGGTGATTCCCCGTTTTCTTACTGGAATGCCTACCCGTTTTGAGGTTGCTGAAGATGATCTCAGGCTTTGCGCGGTGTTAGTAGACATCGATGAAGAAAGTTGTAAGGCTGTTAGTATAAAAAGAATCTCAGTTCCCAAATAGTCTGAAGCCGCCCCACGGGGCGGCTTCTTTTTATTCGGGCTGGTTTCCTCAACAAATCCTGGGCAACATCTCTCCAACCGGCATATCCACCACTCTCATTCCGCCTATGGATGTCCTGAGCCCCACCAGGCCTTTATGGGAATCAACAACCCTTCCAATAAGTGCAGCTTCTTTGCATATTTCATGTTTTCTGAGTCTTTGAAGGGCTTCTTCTTCCTGGTCAGGTGATACTGCGATGGCGGCACATCCCTCGCAGGCCAGATAGAGAGGGTCAAATCCAAGAATGTCACAAACAGAAGCAACTTCTTCCTGGATGGGGATTTTCGCTTCTTCCATTTCTATTCCAATGTTCCTGCCTTCTGCCCATTCGCACATGACTGTACCGAGTCCTCCACGGGTACAGTCCCTCATGGATCTAAGGCCTTCCAGGTCAAGAATATCTTTCAATGCTGGCCATAAGGGGGTGCAGTCACTTTTCAGCCCTTCTGCTTCAAGTTCAAAACGGGATGCTCCAATTGCCGCACCGTGTCTTCCAATGGAAGTGCTTACCAGAATGCCGTCTCCCGGTTGAAGATTTGTCATGCCAAGTGGAAGATTCAATTCAGACCTTCCTATGGCACAGGTGGTTAAGAAAATCCCGTCTACGGCTCCCATTGGAACGACCTTGGTGTCGCCCGAAGCCAGCTTGATCCCAAGGTCGGAACATATGGCAGCTGCGCTTTTCATGTATAATTTCAGTTCTTCAAGTTCGAAGCCTTCTTCGATAACGATGCTCAGCGAGATAAATTCAGGTCTGACTCCTCTTACTGCAAGATCATTGGCACTTCCGCAAATTGCAAGCTCTCCAATGTCCCCCCCTGGAAAAGTTCTGGGGGTAACAGTAAAGCAATCAATGGTTACAGCGTAACCGTTTCCAATAAATGCACAATCCTCAAGTTCTGACAGTTTTGCCTTGTCAGGAAATATGTTTGTGATCTCTGTAATTAGCTCCTGGGTCAGTCTCCCGCCGCTTCCGTGTCCAAGGGTCAATTTTCCCATGATATAGTACCCCCTCTGGTGAACTTGTAATATGCGGAACAGGTTCCTTCTCCGGACACCATACAGGGTCCTACAGGTGTTACAGGTGTGCAGCTTTCTGCAAAAAGGGGACATTCAGGGGGAATTATTTTCCCGGAGAGTACTTCTCCGCAGAGACATCCTTCAGGCGGCAGGATTTTCTCTATCTTGAAATTAAATCTTTCCAGGGCATCGTAATTTCTGAAGGGTTCCCTGAGACGAAGACCGGAATTCGGGATTTCTCCAATTCCCCTCCAGCATGCATTACCGTACTCAAAAACCGTTTCCAGAAGTTTCTGGGCAACCACATTACCTGATGGACGAACTGCCCTCTGGTACGTGGAATCCAGGTGCGGGTTTCTTCTGGCAACCTGTGAGGCAAGATCCACCAGTCCAAGAAGGATATCTTCAGCCTCAAAGCCGGCAATGGTGCAGGCGATGCCATAGTGATCAGCAAGAAAACTGTAAGGTTCGTATCCCAGTATCACACTGACATGTCCAGGCAGCAGAAAAGCGTCTATTTTCAGTTCTTCATCCATGGCCAGCTGTTCAAGAACAGGGGGCGTTCTCTTGTGGAAACATGTAATGGATAAATTGGTGATCCCTGTTTCCTTTGCTTCCATAAGCATGGAGGCTGTTGCAGGGGATGTTGTTTCAAAGCCAATAGCCAGGAATACTACCTCTTTTGAAAGATTTTCTCTGGCCAGATCAAGACAGCTTGTCGCTGTTGTAATAACTCTTATATCCGAGCCTTCCCCCTTCTTTTTTGCAAGGGAACTGAAGGTGCCCGGAACTCGCATCATATCACCATAGGTAGCTATTATGACATCGGGTTCTTCTGAAAGGCTTATAATTGCATCTAGGTCACCCTGGTCGGTTACACAGACAGGACATCCAGGTCCTGAAAGCAGTCGTATGTTTTTCGGAATAAGGGAACGGATACCATTGCGGAAAACGGAAACGGTGTGGGTTCCGCAAACCTCCATAACGGTCATGGGCCTTACGGCCAGTCTGTTAAGGGCCTTAAGGAGCAGATCTACCCTTTTCGATCTTTCTGACTCAGACAAGGTCATTCTCTCCTGCCAGTTTCCGGATCTCGTCCCAGAGAGAATTCAGCTCCTCAGATTCTTCCGGTTCGAGTTTTTCTATTACAAAACCGGCATGGACAAGGACAGGGTCTCCCACTTTAAGTTCTTCCATAAGGTCTGTCCTGACTTCGGTCCTGATTTTTCCTGCAGAAGCATAGGCCCTTTTTGCATCAATTATTTCAATGATCTTGTGCGGTATGGCTAGACACATGAACATTCCACCTTTCGGAGGATATTCTAACCCATATCATTAATAAAACAAACAAGGTCAGGATGTCTTTAAATCTTCTGAATAAAACTTCTTGTTGAAAAAATGGTCTTTTTCAATTATTTTATAAAAGAATACATTGAGATGTTGTATAATGTTTTCTGAGTATTCTCAATGGATGTTTAAACCTTTTCATTTGTTTCTTACCATGACCCTTTTTCGGGTCTTTAAGAGTTCATTGTTCAGTAATACAATTAATCAAAGGAGGTGCAAATAAGCAGGGGGGATTTGTCGTTTTTTTGTCGTATGGTTGTTGAGCTTCATCATTTAGGCCAAAAGGAGGGGTTTTGGGAAAATGAGTAATGGTGTAGAAAGAGAACAATGGGGTAGTAAACTCGGTTTTATAATGGCGGCAGCTGGTTCAGCTGTAGGACTTGGTAATATATGGAAGTTCCCCTATATTACCGGTCAGAATGGTGGTGCGGCCTTTGTAATCATGTATGTCGCACTCGTTTTTGTCATCGGTTACGCTGTAATGATGGCAGAGATCGTTATCGGCCGTAAGGCAGAGCTCAATGCGGTTGGATCCTTTGCCAAGCTTAAAGGTGGTCCATGGGTACTTGTAGGATGGATGGGAATAGCTGCTGGTTTCATAATCCTTTCCTTTTATGGTGTCATAGGCGGATGGTGCATAAAATATATTCTGGCATCCTTTACTGGTCTCATGGCGGCTGGAGCAGCTGGAACTGCTGGGGATCTCTTCGGTGGTTTTATCACTAATGCTCCTCAGGTTATCATCTATCAGCTTATTTTCATGCTTGTAACCATCTGGATAGTCTACAAAGGTATTGGAGAAGGAATAGAGAAGTACTGTAAAGTTCTTATGCCTGGACTCTTCATACTTCTTTTGATCCTGATAGTAAGGTCTGTTACCCTTCCCGGTGCAGGCAAGGGGCTTGCTTTCTACCTTAAGCCCGACTTTTCGAAGCTCAATGGCGGAGTGTTTCTGGCAGCCCTTGGACAGGCTTTCTTCTCCCTGTCCCTTGGTATGGGATGTATGGTGACCTACGGCAGTTATCTTCCCAAAGAGACGAGTATTCCCGGTGCTGCAGCACAGGTCTGTTTCCTTGATACGGCCGTAGCTTTCCTTGCAGGTCTTGTAATATTCCCGGCTGTTTTTGCCTTTGGTCTTGAACCCGGCGCAGGTCCCGGACTTACCTTCATCACCCTGCCAAACGTCTTTGCCCAGATGCCAGGTGGAGCAATGTGGTCAGCTCTTTTCTTCCTTCTTCTCCTGGTGGCGGCCATCACTTCATCCATATCTCTTCTTGAGGTTGTATGCGCTTACTTCATTGACGAGATGAACTGGTCCAGGGCAAAAGCTGCATGGGTCATGGGGTTGGTTATCTTTGCCCTTGGTGTTCCTTCCGCCATTTCCCTCGGCGGAGGCCTCAAGATTGCAGGCAAGGACTTCCTTGATGCGGCGGATTTCCTTGCTTCAAATATCCTTCTGCCACTGGGCGGACTTTTCATAGCCCTCTTTGTAGGCTGGGTCTGGACCGATGGTGCCAAGAAAGAAATTACCAATGAAGGTACCATTCCCTTTGGTCTTATGGGTCCCTGGCTCTGGATATGCAGAGTAGTGGCACCCTTAGCCATTGCCTGGATATTCCTTAAAGGTCTTAAGTGGTAATCAGAGATTAAATTAAAGGCGGGGTTTCCCCGCCTTTTTTGTTGTATTTGGATACATTAACCGATAATAGTTTTTTTCTTCACACTTGTCTTGACTATGTCGCGACATAGTGTAAAATCTACCCGTACGCTCCGGGTGAAGGTCGCAAGAGAGACCCCATTATCATCCTCTCGAAAGAGCAGGGGCGCCGAAGGGGCAAGGTACGCCTAGCAGTGTACTGAAACTCTCAGGCAAAGGGATTGCGGCTGGACGGATCTCTGAAAACCTAGCCATAAGTGGTTCATGTAATAATTCCTTCCACGGGCTATACGACAGAGATTGGTATCGTTTTCGTTATTGGAGGCGTTTCCATGTCAGGTCGTGTAGTTCTTGTGACTAATAACCCCAGATACCTTTCAAATGTTACTTCCATAGATTTTATTGATGGAAGTTCGTGGGATGTTCTTGTAAAAGTCAGGGATATGGTCCATGGTGGATGTAAGTTACTATCCCATCCATTATATGGTAATCTCCGGCCCTACCAGCAGCCTTTCCGTTCGGCCATCCTTTCTCTCAAGTCAGATAATGATTACTCCAGAGTAGATGAGTATTCTCTCACACTGATTGAACATGCCCTGTCAGTGTACCGTTCATGCCTTGACAGACTTCTGCTGAGGGGGGTCCTGCCCCCTGCAACCGAAGAGGATTATGCCTTTATGGATATGGAACTTATGAAGCAGACCCTCCTGCAGTATGATATTTTCTCCGAAAAGGGTGTTTGAGCCTGTCCGGCCATAACTGGACAAAGACAGTTTTAAAGCAAAGGAGGTGAACTAGATGATAGAACTTACCAAGGAAACCTTTGATGCAGAGGTAAAGGAAAGTGAACTTCCCGTTATTGTTGACTTCTGGGGTCCTCAGTGTGGTCCCTGCCTTGCTCTTATGCCCCATGTGGAGGCTATGGAAAAGGAGTACGAAGGCAAGGTCAAGTTTACCAAGGTAAACGTAAGCGGCAATAGACGAGTTGCCATCGCAAACAGGGTTATGGGACTCCCGGGTATCCTGTTTTTTAAAGGTGGCGAAGAAGTGGCAAGACTGGGCGGTGGTGATGCTTCCGCAGAGAATATTAAGGCTAAGATCGAAGAGATGCTTTAATAGTTGAACTCAATCCAAAGGGGGGAATCTCTTTGAAACTTGAACTCCATAAGGTTAAAGTTAGCAAGCTGGCATGGGGTGACAAGACAGCAGTCAGGGACGGAGTCCTTTTCGTCAATAAGGAAGAACTTGTATCCATGCTTTCTGAAGACGAAAGGCTTGCCAAGGTTGATGTTGAGTTGGCCATGCCAGGAGAAAGTGTCAGGATACTTCCTGTCAAGGATGTCATTGAGCCCCGTTGCAAGATCGAGGGCAAGGGAGGTATCTTCCCGGGAATGGTAAGCGATGTTGAAACCGTTGGCGAAGGTAAAACCCTGGTTCTTGAGGGAGCAGCGGTCGTAACAACAGGCAAGATCGTACGGTTCCAGGAAGGCATTATCGACATGTCTGGGCCTGGAGCAGATTACTGTCCCTATTCACAGACGAACAACGTTGTTCTCCTTCTTGATCCCGTAGTGGATCTTGAAAAACATGATCACGAAGCTGCATGCAGACTTGCCGGCCTGAAGACTGCGGCATACCTTGCTGAATGTTGCAGAGATTGTGAACCTGACAGGGTGGATGTCTATGAAACCCTTTCTTTCAGGGAATCCATGCACGCATATCCGGATCTTCCGAAGGTAGCCTATCTTTATATGCTTCAGTCCCAGGGACTCCTTCATGACACATGGGTATACGGTGTAGACGCCAAGAAGAGTCTTCCAACTCTTATCAGTCCTACCGAAGTAATGGATGGGGCCATTGTTTCAGGTAACTGTGTTTCCGCCTGTGACAAGAACAATACCTATGTCCATCTTAATAATCCTATAATCAATTCCATGTACGAACATCATGGAAAGGACTTTAATTTTGTGGGCTGTATCATTACCAATGAAAACGTTACTCTTGCAGACAAGAAGAGGAGTTCTTCATATTCCATCAAACTGGCAAGCATGATGGGCCTTGACGGTCTTCTTATTTCCGAAGAGGGATTTGGGAATCCCGACGCAGATCTCATTATGAATTGCTGGAAAGCCGAAAGAGCCGGTATGAAAACTACACTCCTGACGGATGAATATGCCGGTCAGGATGGAGCCAGTCAATCCCTTGCAGACTCCTGTCCCGAAGGTGATGCATGTGTAACAGCCGGTAATGCAAATGAGGTTATTACCCTTCCGCCTATGGAAAAAGTACTTGGATATCCCGATGAAGCTAATATCATCGCTGGCGGCTGGGACGGTTCTCTGGCTTCTGACGGAACTATAACAGTTGAACTTCAGGCTATCATTGGTTCAACATGCGAACTTGGATTCACAAAGCTTGGCGCTTACACCATTTAACAGATTGTACAATCTAACCCATTTTAATAAAGGAGGTGCGAAGCATGGGTAAGTTGGCTGGAAAGAAACTACTTCTTCTTGGCGAACGTGACGGGGTCCCTGGTCCTGCAATGGAATCGGTTTTCCAGAATAGCGGTGCCGAGGTTATATTCTCCGTTACCGAATGCTTTGTCTGAACCGCAGCAGGAGCCATGGATCTGCAGAATCAGCAGAGGATCAAAGATGCTGCTGAAAAGTACAACCCCGAAGAACTTGTAGTAATACTCGGATCTTCTGATGCAGAAGGTGCTGAGATTTACGCAGAAACTGTAGCAAACGGGGATCCTACCTTTGCAGGACCATTGGCTGGAGTCCAGTTGGGACTCTGTGTATATGATATTTTTGAGGAAGAGATAAGGGCAGAAGCGGATACTGCAGCCTGGGAAGAGCAGATTTCCATGATGGAAATGGTGCTCGATCCAGAAGCCTTGAGTGCAGCGGTCGCAGCGATGAGGAAAGAGTTTAGCAAGTATTCTCTCTAATCCTTAATGAAAGGAGGGGAAACAATGTCCTACCGTGTCGTTCATTATATAAATCAGTTCTTTGCAGGTATCGGTGGAGAAGAAAAAGCCGATCATAAACCCGAGATAAGAGAAGGTGTAGTAGGGCCAGGAATGGCTCTGAATAATGCCCTCGGAGATGAGGCTGAAATAGTTGCAACTGCTATATGCGGTGATACCTATTTTGCGACTGATATAGAAAAAGCCGCTGTAGAAGTTCTTGAAATGATCAGAAAATACAACCCGGATGCAGTTGTTCTGGGCCCTGCCTTCAATGCCGGAAGGTACGGTTCAGCCTGTGGAGCAATGGGAGATGCAATAGCTACAGAACTTGGTATACCCGTCGTTTCCGGAATGTATCCAGAGAATCCCGGGGTGGAGATGTACAGAAAAAGCATGTATATCATCGAAACCCCCGACAGTGCCAGGGGAATGGGTAAGGCCGTTCCAGCCATGGCAAAAATGCTCCTCAAACTGCTCAAAGGCGAAAAAACAGGTCTTCCTTCTGAGGAAGGTTACATCGAGCGTGGTATCCGTATCAACAAGTTCTATGAAAAACTTGCAGCTGAGAGATGCGTTGATATGTTCGTCAGCAAACTCAAGGGTGAGCCTTTTGTTACAGAATACCCCATGCCGGTCTTTGACAGGGTTGAGCCCAACCTCCCTGTGACAGACATGAAAAATGCCACTGTTGCCATTGTAACTTCGGGTGGTATCTGCCCCAAGGGGAATCCCGATCATATTGAGGCATCAAGTGCAAGCAAATATGGTGAATACAGTATTGAGGGTTATGATGACCTCACTTCAGCAGATCACTGTACTGCTCATGGTGGCTATGATGCGACCTATGCCGATGATGACCCGGACCGCGTTCTTCCTGTTGATGTTATGCGGGAAATGGAGAAAGAAGGAGTTTTCAAGAAACTCCATAACAAGTTCTATACTACAGTTGGTAATGGAACTGCAGTGGCGAGCGCCAAAAAATTCGGTGCCGCGATCGCTGATAAACTTAAAGCAGACGGAGTCGATGCGGTAATACTGACTTCCACCTGAGGAACCTGTACTCGTTGCGGTGCAACGATGGTTAAGGAAATTGAAAGAGCAGGACTGCCTGTTGTCCATGTATGTACTATCGTTCCTATTTCTCTTACTGTTGGAGCCAACCGGATAGTACCTGCAATAGCCATTCCCCATCCCCTTGGGGATCCAACGAAACCATTCGAAGAAGAAAAGGCTATTCGCCGCCACCTTGTAGAGAAGGCTCTTAAGGCCCTTCAGACACCTGTTACTGAACAGACTGTTTTCAACGACTAGAAAGTGTTTCTGCCCTGGCCCGAATCTTACCGGGCCGGGGCTTAATTTATAGCTGTTTCGAGGAGGTAATTTGAAGTATGTCCAGTGTCGGAATCAAGGGTTACGCATATTGTCTAAATCACACACCAGAGCTTGGTCTTCATTACGGGAATACCCCTTATATTGAGAGAATGACCAGGGGAGAGACGGAGTTCCTGTCTGAGCTTCCCAAGCATCTGCAGGCCTACGGGGAAGCAGTAAGTTATGCCCCTAACCAGGCTTATATCGGTGGCATAACTCTGGACGAATATGAAGCTCAGCCCCAGCCATGGTATGAAAACCGTATGGCAGATGCCATGCGTTATGGAAAATACGGTGAGATCATGCCCGAGGATGAATTCCTTGGACTAATTGATATATGCGACGTGTTCGACCTCATCTGGCTTGAGAAGGGGTTTGCTTCCCTGGTAAAGGAAAAGCTGGTGCAGGATCCTGTCATCAGTGAAACTATCCTTGCAAGGCTTGAAACTGGTCATGATCAGGAAGACATAGACAGTGAAATAAAAGATCATAAGGCTATGCCTCTTTATATTGACGGCAATGTTGTAGGCTGTGTCCGTAGCGGACATGAAGTCGATGAGTGTCTCTTTCCATATGTCCTGCTTGAAAACATTGCGTCTAAAGCGGGAGGAGTTCTTTCTGTACTTCATCTTTTGAAGAATAGCGCTATTTCGCCTCAGGAGATCGATTTTGTTATCGAATGTTCCGAGGAAGGCGCAGGAGACATGAATCAGCGGGCTGGTGGTAATTTCGCCAAGGCTATCGCTGAAATAGCCGGCTGTGTAAATGCCAGCGGATGCGATGTCAGAGGTTTTTGTGCCGGCCCTGTCAATGCCATGATAGCGGCAGCCTCCCAGGTTGCATCAGGTGCAAGGAAGAACTGTATCGTAGTTGCCGGTGGTGCGATTCCCAAGCTTTACATGAATGGTCGCGACCACGTGAAAAAAGGATTACCAGCCCTTGAGGACTGTCTGGGTAACTTTGCCATCCTGCTTGTTCCTGATAATGGAGAGTATCCGGTAATGAGATTGGATGCCCTGGGCAAACACTCTGTCGGAACAGGCGCATCACCCCAGGCTGTTACATCTGCTCTTACATGGGAACCCCTGCAGAAACTCGGACTTTCCTTTCAGGATGTTAATAAGTATGCTGCAGAGCTTCACACTCCGGAGATAACCCTTCCTGCAGGTGCTGGAGATGTTCCCCTTGCGAATGCCAAGATGATAGCTGCTCTAGCTGTAATGAAGAAACAGATAGAGAAAAAGGATATGATGGCTTTTGTCAAGGAAAAGGGTCTGACCGGTTTTGCCCACACACAGGGACATATTCCTTCCGGCGTTCCCTTTGTGGGGCATGCCTGTGATGCCATTAGAGATGGAAAAATGAAAAGAGTAATGATCATAGGTAAAGGAAGCCTTTTCCTCGCAAGATTAACAAATCTTTCAGATGGAGCTTCATTCTTCATTGAAAAAAGTAGTGGGACCGAAGCAGTGGGAGCAATAAGCAAGGATGAAATAAAGAACATGATCCTTGAGGTCCTTTCTGAAATTAGCGAGTCTTTAAAGTGATCTGGCGGGGTGGTATTTATGTCCGATATCCGTAAGTTGGTCGGTGAAGCTCTTGCCGATATTATAGAATCAGCAAAAACTGGCGGTCCCAAGGTGCGGGTGGGACTTATGGCTGGCGGAAGTGAACTTGGTGATGAGGAACTGGCAAGGGGAGGCAGACTCGCTCAGCAGCAGTATTCCCATATCAGGGTTGTGATGATAGGTCCCAGGATAGAGGGGTATGAAGATCTTGAATGGATAGAAACATCTGACTGTGATGCTGATATTGCTTCAGCCATGGACCAGGCCCTTAATGACGGTGTAATTATGGGTGCTGTTGCCCTTCATTACCCATTCCCCATGGGGGTAACGACAATAGGCCGGGTTCTGACTCCTGCAAAGGGGCAGGATATGATAATTGCCTCATCTACCGGAACTTCAGCGATATTGCGAACAGAGGCCATGTTGCGGAATGCTATTTACGGAATAGCCGTTGCCAGGTCCATAGGGAAAAAGGATCCAACCGTCGGTATTCTGAACGTGGAAGGTGCCCATCCCGTCTACAGGGCTCTTGGACAGCTTAAAGAAAATGGTTATGATATCAAATTTGGTCAGAGCATACGTAAGGACGGAGGGGCCGTTTTGAGAGGAAACGACCTTCTTTCAGGAGCCGTTGATATATGTGTCAACGATACGCTCACCGGCAATGTGCTGATGAAACTTTTTTCATCCTTTAACACTGGAGGGTCCTTTGAGGCCCTGGGTTGGGGATACGGTCCTTCTGTCGGTGAAGGATGGCCCCATGTTATCTCTATCATATCGAGGGCATCTGGTGCTCCTGTTATTGCAAATGCCATTTCTTTCAATGCTTCCGCTGTTGCAGGCAATTTACCCGGAGTTGTTGCGGACGAAATTTGCAAAGCAAAAGAAGCGGGACTGGATGATCTCATATCATCCCTTCAGCCAAAGCCGGATGAATGTCGGGAAGAGGTAACGGCTCCTCCCCAGGAACCAACTGATGAAGAAATCCACGGTATCGATGTTCTGGATGTGGAAAATGCAGTGAGAGAACTCTGGAAGGCCGGGATCTATGCAGAATCAGCCATGGGTTGCACGGGACCGGTTGTAAAAATTCCATCCAAACACATGGAAAAGGGAGTCCAGATCCTTAAGGAAAGCAACTATATGTAAATTATGACAGTTGTCAGGGGGTAGGTTATTATCTTCGATTTCCTGCCCCTTTCTATCATGGAAAAGCAGCCAGAATTCCATGATATAATATGCTTGGTTGATTTGTTTTTCACAATCAACCCGGTTTTTATTTAGCTAAGGAGGTGGGGAGAGAAGAGTAATAGTAAGGATCTTGTGGATCTTGTGGATCAGGGATTAAATGAAGCTTGACGTTCGTGCGAATTGAGTTTTATCTCAGAAACTGAAGGGATCCGAGGGGGATCCCGTTTTCTGGACTCAAAAGGGGGAATCGCAGTAATGGAAGCTGTAATGAGAATGAATGGAATAGTTAATGGTATCGTATGGGGTCCCTGGATGTTGACCCTTCTCGTGGGAACTGGAGTTTATCTTACTATTATTCTTGGTTTCCCACAGATTCGTTATTTTGGTTTTATGTTCAAAACTGTTTTTTGCAAGAGAAAGAAAGTAGAAGGAAAGGAAGGCAGTATCTCTTCCTTCGCAGCCCTTTCAACGGCTCTTGCTTCTACTATAGGAACGGGCAACATCGCAGGTGTTGCTACAGCCCTTCACCTTGGAGGTCCGGGAGCACTTTTCTGGATGCTCATCTCAGCAGTTTTCGGTATGACCACAAAATTTGCCGAAGTCACGCTGGCAGTCCACTTCCGCGACAAGGATGACCTTGGTAATATTCGTGGTGGTACCATGTACATGCTCGAAAAGGGAACTGGCCAGAAATGGCTTGCATGGCTCTTTGCCTTCTTCACCACCTTTGCAGCCTTTGGCATCGGTAATGCCATACAGGCCAACTCAACTGCTGAGGGGCTTAACCTCGGTTTCGGTATTCCCCATGTAGCTACCGGTATTGTGATGGCTATCCTTACGGCACTGGTAATTTATGGAGGACTGAAGAGGATTTCTGAAGTTACTACTTATCTTGTGCCTGTAATGGCTGTTTTCTATGTTATCGGTGCTGTCATTACCGTGGGACTCCATTCAGACCTTATCATTCCTTCCCTTGCAAAAGCAGTCAAATATGCCGTCAGTGATCCCATGGCCATGCCGGGTGCATTGGCAGGGTGGAGCATCAAGCTGGCCCTGACAAAGGGAATAGCGAGAGGTGTATTCTCGAATGAAGCAGGCCTTGGTTCTGCTCCTCTAGTCCATGCCACTGCTGAAGTCGATCATCCTGTCCGCCAGGGTGTCTACGGTCTCTTTGAAGTCTTTGCCGATACCATTGTTATCTGTACCCTCACAGCCCTTGCTATACTGACTACCGGGGTTCTTACCAGCAACGCTGACCTTACAGGCGCACAGCTGACTCTCTCTGCATTCCAGACGGTGCTTGGAGATACTGGGGTAATGATCCTCTCTGTTGGTCTTGCAATGTTCGCTTTTTCAACGATTCTGGGTTGGTACTGGTATGGAGAAACCGGTGCTGTCTATATCTTCGGTACAAAAGTTATCCCTGTTTACAAGATCCTCTGGGTAATTGTAATTGTAATTGGTGCCTGGGGTGGGGGAGGAGCTTTCCTTTCCAACATCTGGAATATGTCCGATACCATGAACGGTCTGATGGCTGCACCTAACCTTATTGCCCTGTTGTGGCTGTCAGGCAAGCTCCGCGAACTGGTTAAGGATTTTGATGATAAGCGTAAATCTGGAGAACTTGAATAAGAACGATCTTCCCGATCCCTGAACAATAGATCCTGAAATTTCTTTTTTCGATTATCCACATTGGGCGGAGGATATTACCTCCGCCCTTCCTGATGAAAGGATGATATATTTTGACGTATCGCTTGACAAGAATGGAAGTGAACCTTGGTAACATAAGACATAACTTCAGGGCTATACATCAACATATAGGGAGTGGTCCTCAAATAATGGCAGTGCTCAAGGCAGATGCCTATGGTCACGGAGTTATCCCTGTTTCCAGGGCACTGCTGGAGGAAGGATGCCAGAGATTTGCTGTTGCTACCCCGGATGAAGCTCTTGAACTGAGAGAAGCCGGGATTAATGAGCCCCTTCTTGTCCTCGGTCCATCTCCCTGTAGTGTTGCCAGGGAATATATAAAACTGAATATTAGTGCTGCCTTCACAGACCTTGATTTTGCAAGAGCCATGAGTGAAGCTGCATTGCAGGAAGGTAAACCGGGCCTTCTGCATATGAAGATCGATACTGGAATGGGTCGTATCGGATTTTTGCCTGAAGAAGTCCCGGATGTTATGAACGAAATCTCATCCATTCCTGGTGTTGAACTGGAAGGCCTGTTTACACATTTTGCAACTGCTGATGAAGTCAGACTTGATTATACTGAATCCCAATTCAGAAAATATACAGAAGTTCTTAACCTTCTGGAGGATAAGGGCATTAAGGTTCCCCTCCGCCATGTCTGTAACAGTGCCGGTACCCTCAACTCGCCCGAAAAATATCTGGATGCAGTAAGACCAGGGGTCATTCTTTATGGAATGTGGCCTTCTGCAGAATGTATAAGACCCATTGAACTCAAACCCACCTTTGAGGTGAAAACTGCGGTTTCCCTGGTCAGGGATCTGCCCTCAAGGAGTGGAATAGGTTATGGGCTTAAATATATGACAAGGGGAAACGAAAAGATTGCAGTTCTCCCCTTAGGCTATGCAGATGGTTTCTCGCGTGCTCTCTCAATGAAAGTGGATGTACTTATTCACGGCAGACGTGTTCCCATATGTGGAAATATCTGTATGGACCAGACCATGGTCAATATTACTTCTATACCAGATGTAAAGGTGGGGGATGAAGTTGTGATCGTCGGACGCCAGGGAGATGAATTAATAACGCCGGAAGAAATAGCATCTGCCAGGAATACTATCAATTATGAAGTGCCTATAATGTTTCTTAAACGAGTTCCAAGGGTCTACATTGATTGATTCATTTCAGATTATTTTATAGGCGGTCCCTGTTTGGGGACCGCCTTTTCGTTATGTAATTCTCACCCGGAATCGTTATATAATGTACTTTTAGTAGAGAAAGGAGGAACAGAATATGTTCCCGGATAAAATTACCCTAACGGATTTTCCGACAGAAGATCTTTCTCAGGATCAGATAGATATTCTGTCCGAGGCGGCACGAAAGTGCAGAGCCATGGCAGTTACCATGACTACAGTTGCAGGTAGTGGTCATCCTGCAGGTTCTCTTTCCAGTATGGAAATGTATATTATGACCTACAGTGTCGCAGATTTATCTCCCTTCAACTACAAATCCCGGGACAGGGATTATGTTCTGGTAAGCCATGGCCATACTTCTCCCGGAGCCTATTCAGCCCTTTCCTGTTATGGTTTTGTGGATCCATGGGATGTAATGGCTCATTTCAGACAGGCAGGGAGCCCTTTTCAAGGGCATGTTGAAAGGGAAGTTCCAGGTATAGACTGGGGAACGGGTAACCTGGGCCAGGGATTGTCCGCGGGCGTGGGTTATGCCCTTTCTCAAAAGAGTAGGGGATATGATGGGAGGGTCTTTGTCCTTTCAAGCGACGGAGAGCAGACCAAGGGACAGATCGCTGAGGCAAGGAGAATAGCTGTAAAGCAGGGATTGTCCAATCTTACTGTTCTGATCGATTACAACCATATTCAGATTTCTGGACGTACCGAGGAAATAATGCAGGCTGATCTCAGGCTTCTATGGGAGGCTGATGGTTGGGATGTTCTTGAGTGTGACGGCCACAGCTTCAGAGACATTTATTCTTCCCTTTTACTGGCATCGAGATCGGAATTACCCACGGTAATTCTTTGTCATACCATTATGGGTAAAGGCGTTTCTTTCATGGAGAATATTCCTGACTATCATGGAAAGGCCGTTTCTGGTGAGCTATATTTGCAGGCATTGAAGGAGCTTGGAGAAGACCCAGCTATTCTTGAGAAAGCAGTTGATCTCAGGTCCGGTTCCCTCCCTCCTGGAATTAAGCTTTCCATGCCAGCGATTAACCTCGTTTCCCCTGATCCGGTTGATTATCCTTCGGATGTAAAAACAGACAACAGGTCAGCCTTTGGAAAAGCGCTGTCTGATGTTGGTGTCTTCAATTATAAGGTTCCCGGGAGGACTCCTATACTTGTTTTTGATTGTGACCTTGCCAGTTCCGTTAAAACATTGTCCTTTGCAGAAAGCTGCCCTGAATGGTTTATACAGGCAGGTATACAGGAACATTCTGTAGCTACAGTTGCCGGTGCCGCTTCTGCAGGAGGGGTTGTAAGCCTGTGGGCAGATTTTGGTGTTTTTGGACTCTGTGAAGCCTACAACCAACAGCGCCTGAATGATATTAACAACTCTAATCTCAAACTGGTACTTACACACGTCGGTCTTGATGTTGGAGAGGATGGGATGACCCATCAGTGTATTGATTATGTTGGCCTTCTCAGAAACACTTTTGGCTGGAAGCTTGTCGTGCCTGCAGATCCTAATCAGACTGATCGTATAACACGGTGGACCATCTGTGAGAGAGGAAATATCTGTTTAGCAATGGGCAGGAGCAAGACTGAAATTATTACTGATGAAGATGATACCCCCTGTTTTTCCGGAAAGTATGCCTTTACATATGGCCGTTATGACCTTGTAAGAAATGGAACCTGCGGTGCCATTCTCGCTATGGGAAGCATGTTTCCCAAGGCTTTTAAAGCATGGCAGGTCCTTAAAAACAGGGGACTTGAAGTGAAGCTTTACAACGTTTCATGTCCTCTTGAAGTGGACGTTGATTCTTTGAAGGAAGCCGCATCGACAGGAGCGATCCTTACTTGTGAAGACCATAATGTCAATAGTGGTATGGGTTCCATCGTGGCCGCAAAGATGGCCTCTCTTGGTTTACATGCCAGGATCGGTTCAATGGGAGTTCACAGATATGGGACTTCTGGAGCTTCTGCTGAAGTTTTTGAGCATATGGGACTTGACGTAGATGACATAGTCCTTCAGATGCAGCTTCTCCTCAGATAAAATGGAGATCGTTACTGAAAACTCACCTCTTTTAATAACACTCTTGGATCAGATATTATGATCTTAAAGAGTTCAGTTGCGGAACTTGGTGAAATGTGAGGGTTTTTGATGAAAAATATCCTTTTACATGTCTGCTGTGCTCCTGATGGGACTGTCCCTTTAATTGAACTTGTGTCAGAACGTAATAATGTTATCGGTTTTTTTTATGGAAATAACATACACCCATACGAAGAATTTCTTAAAAGGAAAGAAGCAGCTCTTCGCCTTGCAGAGTTAATGAATGTAAAGTTCATAATAAATAATTATGAACCTGAACTCTGGATCAATTCTACTCGAGAATATGCTTCGGAACCGGAACGTGGCAAACGATGCCTCCTTTGTTTTAAAATTCAGCTGGAGTCAAGTGCAGAGGCTGCATTGAAACTTAACTGTCAATTTCTGAGTACAACTCTGACCATAAGTCCCCATAAAGATCCAGGTCTTATAAATAGCATCGGGAAAGAAGTGGCTTCACGTTATGGATTGATATGGGTTGAAAAAATATGGAGAAAAAATAGTGGATTCCAGCGATCGGTACATCTTAGCAGAGAAATAGGTCTTTACCGCCAGACATACTGTGGA
This sequence comes from Acetomicrobium hydrogeniformans, assembly GCA_016841745.1. Classification (GTDB taxonomy): domain Bacteria; phylum Synergistota; class Synergistia; order Synergistales; family JAFGMB01; genus JAENYO01. The sequence goes on along the minus strand of JAENYO010000001.1, from coordinate 355,171 downwards.
TGTATTTACAGTTTTAGAGGAGATGAACTATCAGATGAATGAAACAATTCCTGTACCGGTAGGCAAATTACCACCCCGGATTCTTCAAGAGAGGATCCTGCGTTTCTCTGGTTTTAAAAGGCCCGAAGTCCTGGTCGGTCCCGGTGTCGGGGAGGATGCCTGTATAATTGATCTTCCGGGGGATAAATATACTGTTGTGGCATCTGATCCTATCGTAGGTGCTTCCGAGGGAGCGGGAAGACTGCTGGTTCATGTAAATGTCAATGACATAGCCTGCAAGGGCGGGGATCCGGCATATTTCATGGTAACCCTTATCATACCGGTTTCCATGGGTCTTCCATTTGCAGAAAAAATAATGTCTGAGATCGATGCTGTTTGTCGAGATCTCGAAATAGCGATAATTGGAGGCCACACGGAGTTTACAGATCGTTACGATAAACCTGTAATAGTGGGTACTGCAGTTGGTAGTACCTCTTTCCTTTATCAAGCGGAATCACTCGTTCCCGGAGATGTGCTGATAATGACAAAACATGCAGGTCTGGAAGGGATGTCCATTCTGGCAAATGACAGACCTGATCTTATCTCCCCTGTAGTTACTCCTGAAGAGTTGCAGGAGATCCTTTCATGGGTTTCCGATCTTTCTATTTACCCTGAGTCTATCCTGGTTCGTGATAATGTAAAGTTTATGCATGATCCCACAGAGGGAGGTCTCAAGGGCGGACTGGCCGAGATAGCAAGGCTCAGCGGACTGGGTATAAATCTTGATCATGATGCCATTCCAGTTCATCCTCTCACGAGAAAAGTACAAAAACATCTTGGTTTCGACGTTTATCATCTCATATCTTCGGGAGTCCTTGTTATGGTGGTAGACAGGGAAAAGAGTTCCCTTGTTCTTGAAAGCCTTAAGAATGCAGGGATAGAAGCCTCTGCCATTGGCAGTATGATCCCGAAAAGCGAAGAGACATGTGATCTGACTTCTGAGGAAGAACTTTGGAGGATCCTTGATCTTTAAGGAAAGGAGCATTGAAATGGATTTCCAGAGAATATCTGAAAGGGTTATAAAACTGAGGCATATCCTGTCTAAAAGGGAAGTAGATGCCTTTTTTCTTATAGTAACAGAAGGTTATAACTGGGAGAGCGCTTATTATATTTCAGGCTTCAGGGGAAGTAGTTGTTCCATTCTGGTATCAAATGACGAATCCATCCTTATCACTGATGGCAGATATCTGACACAGGCTAGAGATCAGACTCCCTTTTCTATAGTAGACCAGGCAGGAAGATCTATGACGAGCGCTGTTATAGAAGAGATCAATAAGTACGGTCTTCAGAATATCGGATTCGAGGCTGACCGAATAACTTTAAGCCAGTATGAAGAATTTTCAGTTTCTGGGAATCAATGGGAAAACCTTAAAGGAGTCATTCCTGAAATGAGACGTTCCAAGGACGATAATGAAATCCTTCTCATCCGGAAAGCGGCCGAAATTGCCCTTGCAGCCTATGAAAAGACACTTAAGGGTTCTTATGAAGGAATGAAGGAACAGGAATTTTCGAATTGGCTGGAATTCAATATGAAAGATCTGGGAGCCGAAGGCGGCTGGCCTGGCCATTGCTTTATCGTTGCTTCCGGTCCAAGAAGCGCTTTGCCCCATGGAGTACCAACAACAAGAAAATTTACCAGGGGCGACTGGGTTACAGTAGATTTCGGGGCTGCTTTCAAAGGATATTTGAGTGATATTACAAAGAATTTTATTGTTGGAGATCCCTCTGAGGAGGCTCAAAGGATCCATTCCGTTCTTTACGAAGCCCATATAAAAGCGGTAGAAACCCTCGAGGCGGGAGTAACAGGAAGAGATGTGGATGCCGTAGCAAGAGATGTGATAAAGAAAGCCGGTTATGAAAAATATTTTACTCATGGCCTGGGCCATTCCTTCGGTTTGGAGGTACATGAAAGTCCGAGGCTTTCCTCCACATCCGAAGATGTGCTGATGGCTGGAGATGTTGTTACCATCGAACCGGGGATATATATTGAAGGTCTTGGAGGCATGAGAATAGAGGATGATTACCTTGTTTCAACGGAAGGCTGCATATGTCTCAGCGGCGGACCTGATAAGGAACTGAGGTCTATCTGATTCCCCCTGATGTTAAGATCCCCTTTCCGTATTGCCATTGTGCTGAGTCAGACTAGTGTATATAATTGGGATAGATTTTCAGGAAGGAGGAGATAGAATGGAAAAGTATCGTTGCACTGTCTGCGGATATGTCTATGATCCTGCTGAAGGGGATCCTGATAACGGTGTAGCTGCCGGAACCTCCTGGGAAGATGTTCCCGATGAATGGCTTTGCCCGGTGTGTGCTGTGGGTAAGGATATGTTTGAGCCAGAATAGGAAAACTGAGTGTGATAAATTACATACAAAAAGAGGGGGATACCCCTCTTTTTGTATGTAATTTTCTTAACAGGTAATTTCCTCAACTTGTAATGAACACTGTGACGAGCAAGCAATTAATATAAAACAAAAGTTCGTTAATATGTTGATCCTTGTTCCAGCACAAACAAATCAATAGGAGGTCTTCCAATGTTCAGAAAAGTTATGTGTTTTGCTTTTGCTGCAATGTTCCTTGTTATGGGTTCTGCCGCTTTTGGGGCATCTGCTCTTGACTCTGATGTACTAATAGTTGGTACGGAGTCTACATTCAGACCCTTCGAATTTAGAAGTGCAGATAATGAAATTGTTGGTTTCGATATGGATCTAGCCAGGATGATAGGAGATAAACTTGGTAAAGAGGTAAAAATAATCGATATGGCCTTTGATGCTCTTATTCCATCCATACTTACAAAGAAGATCCATATTGTTGCTGCTGGTATGAGTAACACCCCCGAAAGGGCAAAGAAAGTGGCTTTTTCAGATTCCTACTATTCCACACCCGATTCCTTTATCGTAAAGAGCGAGAATGATAAGATACAGGGCATCGAAGATCTAGCAGGAAAAACCTGTTCTGTTCAGCTGGGTACTATTCAGGACGGATTCGTTTCAGGTTTGAAGGATCTGGAAATAAAGAGATTTTCCAAAACCGATGATGCCTTGAGAGAGGTTCTTCTTGGAAGGGTTGACTTTGCTGTTGTTGACAGCACTGTTGCTTCTGAAAACCTTAAATCCAATAAAGATTTTGCTGGAAAACTGAAGATTGCATTTAATCACAAGATCGGCAGTTCTGCTATGGCTCTGGCCATGAATAAGGAAGATACGAGGTTTGTTGAGGCAGTTAACAATGCACTTAGGGAACTCAAGGAAGATGGATCGCTGGAAATGGTTGAAAAGAAGTGGTTCTCAGAATAGAAGGTTCAAGTCCTTTCCATTAAATCCTTAAAGAGAAAGGGGCAGGAAATCTTTCCTGTTCCTTTCTCTTTTGCCCTTTTTTATTCTGTCATTTTCAGGGATGTAACGCGTTATTTCCTTTGATGATAATGGAGGTATAATAGTCCTGATAGGATAAATAGGGAGTGTGTTTTAACATGGATGAAGACAAAAGATCAGCCTTTGCAAACTTTAAGGAGTGGTTTGGAGCATTTTCCTATGGAGTTTTTGTAGATAAAAGAATGGGGGTTGTCCGGAAAGAAGCCTTTGATCAGTATGACAATCTGATGCTTCTTCTCTTCAGCGACTTTCTAGGAATTCCCAACCCAATTTCTTACTACATGCTTGAACTTTTACCCTACATGGCTGATGAACTGGTTCCATGGGAACGAAGGATCCAGAACAGAAAGTTCATAGTGGCAGAAAAAGCAGCCCAATATGATTTCGACTAAGGAGCATGGATCAATGAAGGGAAAAGCTTTTCGTAAATTTGTTTTTTTTGGCGGAAAAGGCGGAACGGGTAAGACAACCTGCGCTGGAGCCTATGCCTTGAAAATGGCTAATGAGGGTTACAAGGCTCTCGTTATTTCTACAGATCCCGCTCATTCTCTTGCGGATGCCTTCGGTTCATCCATAGGCCCGGATATTGTTCCTATAACTCATAATCTCTGGGGTATAGAGATTGATGCTGAGCTGGAAGCCAAAAAATATATGAAGTCCATCCAGGACCAGATGTTGAACCTTGTCAGTGCAGTGATCGTTGAGGAGATAAAACGCCAGTTGGAGATAGCCTATATGTCGCCAGGGGCAGAAGAGGCTGCTATTTTTGACAAGTTTATAGAAATTATGGGGCTTATCGATAATCCATATGATGTTATAGTCTTTGATACTGCTCCTACGGGCCATACACTTCGTCTTCTTACTTTACCGGAGATTCTGGGAGCCTGGATCGATCATCTCATTGACCGCCATATGAACGCAAGGCAGCTTATGAAAATGTCAGCCCGGTATGACAAGATAATGAAAAAGAAACTTGAAGATGATCCTATAGTCGATGTGCTCATGAAAAGAAAAAACAAGTTCGAGTTTGCCCGAAAGATCCTTACAGATGGAGATTCCTGCGAATTTATTTTTGTTCTGAATGCTGAAAAAATGCCCATTCTGGAAACAGAAAGAGCTATTACGATACTTAAGACTTTTTCAATTCCAGTAGGTGGAGTAGTGGTCAACAGGGTGATACCTTCGGAAGCAGGTGCTTTCTTTGAAAAGCGGAGACAGACTCAGGAAGAGTATCTTGAGGACATAGATAAACGGTTCGGCTACCTTAGCATAGTGAGATTGCCCATGTTGGAAACTGATATCCAGGGAATGGAACAGATGGAAACTGTTGCTAAAATCATGGGAGATCTGGATAAGGAGTGACATTTTAAATACAAAGATCCTGGCATTTTATGATAAATAATAAGACCTCCCTGATCAGGGAGGTCTTATTATTTATGGTTATTGTATATCCATGTGTTCATTGTAAGAATATATTTCCCAGCAAGGGCAATAATAGCGTTTCTGGACAAAGTTCGCGATTCAATGGTAAGGGTACCTTTTTCAGGTATATTTATTGAGACAGCCATTCCAGCATAAGGGTAATTTTCAAAGACAGCTCTTAAGCCTTCTATTTCCAGGGTCGAATATTCAGCACCAAATCCAATGGGTCTGTCATTGTTACTTATGTTCCCGGAAGGGACATACAGCTCTCCTGGACCGGATCCTGTCAGCAGGATTACCTTGGCATTCTTATGGGGCTGAGATTTAATCTCCTGCTGAATATACCATCCGAGGTTCTCCTTTTCTGTCTTAAGCTCCCTGACCTGTTCTGTTATAATTTCCCATTCAGACAGTAGGGGAATTATGGGAACATCTTCGCCATAGCAGGGACCATGGCAACAGAAAGTGTTACAGAAAAACAAAGTTATCACCAGGAAATATAAATTACCCTTTTCGGTCTTCATCGGTTTGCCCTCATTTAAAATATAGCTACTATACATATTCTATCGTAAAAGAGGATGGAGGGTACATGTTCCCTCCATCCTCTCCTTTTGAAAACCTATTGAGTTTAGTCCAATCCAAGCTCCTTCAGTTTTTCAGATGTTGGGACTCCTTCTGCATCCCAACCCCTTTCTTTATAATACTCGGGGAGCATTTCATAGACTTTGCTTAAGGCACCTTTCATAGGGCCTGCAGGAATTGGCTCTTCGAACATTCTTGGCGGAAGGTTATCATCTTCTGCGGACAGGCCAGCTTCAAGATTAAATAACCTTTCAAGGTTCCATATTCTGTCTCCTGCCTTCATGAACTCTTCTTCTGAATAATCCACTCCTGTTGCTGCGGCAAGCTGGGCAGCTATATCTGCCCCGCCCAGTCCAAAGGTTGTGAAAAGGCATGTTCCTGAGGAATCAAGTGCTGCTGTAAGATCCTGGAATATCTTCAGAAACTTGGGTTTTTCTTCTGTGGAAGCCGGGTCAAGTTTCACTGGTACACCCAGTACTTCCGGTGAAGTTAGATATCCTCTTACATGGCACCCGCCTCTGTTTGATGTGGCATATTCCAGGCCCATTCCCTGCAGAGCTCTCGGATCGTATGCGGGCATTTCCTGTTTTTTTACGCTCATGGAGAGATCCGGTCTTCCGTATCCGGATGCAAGTCTATAGGATCCTTCAGCCAGGGAATTGCCGAAGCCTTTCCGATAAGCCGTCTGTTCAGTCAGCTTGACCATTGCTTCTGCGTTGCCGAAGGAAAGCTTGTATCCGGCTTCTTCCTGGGACACAAGACCCTCTTCGTAAAGTTCCATTGCACAGCCGATGGTGCTTCCCATGGTTATGGTATCCAGTCCGAGTTCATTGCATATATAGTTGGCCTTTGTAATTGCATCAAGGTCATCAACACCGCATTGAGATCCAAAGGACCATGTTGTCTCATACTCAGGTCCTTCTCCCTCTCCTACGTATTGACCAGAACTTTTCGAAACCCTTCCGCACCCGATCATGCATCCCATGCAGGCCTTGTTAGTTATCAGGTTCTGGGAGTTGAAAGTCTCGGCGCTTATCTTGTCTGCACCTTCATATATGGCTTCCCTGAAATTCCTGGTAGGAAGGGCTCCTGCTGAGTTGATAACCCCTACCAGCACATTGGTTCCAAAAGTTGGAAGTCCCTGTGATGCCACAGGATGTTCTTTCAGTTTTTTTCTTGCAGATTTAACTGCGGAAATAAACTCCTCCTTATCTGCGACTTTGATCCCCTTTGTCCCTCTGACAACAACGGCTTTGAGTTTTTTTGAACCCATTACCGCTCCTACGCCAGACCTGCCTGCAGCCCGATCTTTATCATTAATTATGCATGCGAATTTGACCAGATTCTCTCCTGCAGGACCGATGCAGGCCACCTTGGCTTCTGAGTCTGTCTCTGACATCAGGGTATCGGTTGTTTCATGGGTATTCTTCCCCCAGACATGGGAAGCATCCCGCAATTCGATCTCATCATTGTATATGTAAAGGTACACCGGTTTGGGAGAAGATCCTTCAAAAATTACCATGTCAAAACCTGCATACTTCAATTCAGGTCCCCAGAAGCCTCCTGAATTTGAGGCAGCGATGGCGCCGGTAAGGGGACCCTTGGTTACAACATCGTAACGGCCTGCCGATGTTGCCAGAGTTCCTGTCAGAGGTCCTGTAGCAAAAAGAAGTTTGTTCTCTTTGCTCAGAGGATCGACCGCAGGGTCTACTTCCTTGAAGAAATATCTGGTGGCTAGTCCCCTGGCGCCAATGAATTCCTTCGCATCCTTCGTGTTTAGAGACTCGGTAACAATGGTTCCTTCTGTAAGATTAACCCTGAGAACCTTACCTTTCCACCCGAACATTATTTCTCCACCTCCTCTACGATAGTAGCGAATCTTGCAGCAAAGGCTTTCTTTTTGTCGAGACTATCCTTTTCAGCTGGGATATAAGAGAGGGCCCCTGTGGGACAGAATTCGACACACTGAGGGTCACCTGCGCATTGATCGCATTTAATGGACGTTTTTTTCTCACTGCTGTATGAAATATTTCCGAAGGGACATGCCATTACACACATACGGCAACCTATACATTTTTCTGAATCAATGTTCACAACTCCGGTATCATCATCCCTTACAAGGGCTCCTGTTTTACATACCGATGCACAAGGAGCGTCTTCGCACTGTAGACATGTCATGGGAACGTTTATTCCCATCTTAAATCTGAAAACCTGGATCCTGGACAACGAGGGCCTGAACTCTCCCTCGTTGGCGAAAGAGCAGGCACTTTCGCAACTACCGCAGCCAATACACTTTTCGGGTGATATTAGAAGAACCTTTTCCATATGGGCATTCCTCCCTTTATTTATGATATGCAGCCTTTATTCTGAAAATCCCTTTTTCAAAGGACTTCCCCCCTGTTTATGTGCCTTACATAGAACTTCAGCCTGTGGTAATCCCATGGCCTATGATTCTGGCTTCTTCCAGTTGTTTGCATCTCATGCAGAGCAGTTCCGGTTCGTCATTTCCAGTCGCTGCAGCTAACTGTTCAAAAGTGGCGAAATATTTTCCACAGATTCTGCATTTTGCCAGAGCAAAGATCTTTCCCCAGATGAACCTGACCCCATCTTTATCTTCCATTTCTATGAAATTTACAGGACAGATTTCTGCACATGCACCACAGCCTGTGCAGGTGAGTGAAGGCTCGTCGAATGGTGTTGCAACCTCTCTTTCATGGCCTCTGTTAATGAAGCTCAGGGCAGCGCTTCCTGAGGCTTCACAGGCACTGATACATAATCCGCAAAGAATACATTTATTCTCCCTTGTGTAAGAATTATGAGAGGGCTGATCTTCAATTCCATATTCTCTGGCAAGAGCCTTCAGTGAAGGATCATCAGGGCTTCTGAGAAGAAGCATTTCCACAATGAAACTTCTGAGTTTTTTTATTCTTTCATTGAAAGTTATCACTTCAAGACCAGGATTTTCTATGGGGAACATACAGGACATTACGATCCTGTGCCTGCCCATTTCTTTTATTTCAACGGAACATAATCTACAGCTTCCCGAAGGGGAGAGACCAGGATGGTAACACTTTGTCGGGATCCTGATACCCATAGTTTTTGCTGCTTCAAGGATAGTTATCCCCTTTTCAACATAACATTTCTGCCCGTCGATAACGATCTCAATCATCATCCTGTCGCCTCCTTCCGATAACGATCGCATCAAATTTGCAGGTCTTAAGACATGTCCCACACAAGATGCATTCATTATTGGAGATCTCATGGGGTTGGCCGGGATTTCCCTTTATCGCTGCTTCAGGGCATTCCCTGAAGCAGGCATGGCATCCAACACATCTGGAAGGATTGATGGTGAGTGAGAACATGCCTGTACAAACGCCGGCCCGGCAGAAATTATCTTCTTCATGTTCCATGTATTCTTCCGGGAAATATCTGAGTGTGGAGATAACTGGATTGGCAGCAGTTTTTCCAAGACCGCAGAGAGCTGTATGGGGAAGGCATTCTGAAATTTCCCGCAGTTTCTTAACGTCCCCCTTTGCTGCCCGGGAGGTTGTGAGACGATGGAGAATATTTTGCATTTCCATCAGTCCCTCCCGACAGGGAGTGCATTTTCCACATGATTCTTCAACGAGAAAGTCGACAAAGTAACGGGCTATATCTACCATACAAGTCCTGTCATCCATGACGATCAGTCCACCGGAACCCATCATTGAACCAACTTCAGTCAGGCTATCGAAGTCCACCTTAAGATCAAGCATTGTCCCGGGAATGCATCCTCCTGATGGTCCCCCTGTCTGGACTGCTTTAAATGGTCTATTACTCAGAGTTCCCCCGCCAATTCCGTAAATGATTTCCCGTAAGGGGATTCCCATGGGAACCTCAACAAGGCCGCTATTCTTGATTTTTCCAACAAGGGAAAAGATCTTTGTCCCAGGACTCTGTTCAGTACCTGACATTCGGAAAGGAGTGGCACCCTGGAGGATAATATGGGGTATATTGGCCCATGTTTCAACATTATTGAGCACTGTCGGTTTTCCCCAGAGTCCCTTTCGGGTCGATCGGATATATTTGACCCTTGGTTCACCGATCTTTCCTTCAATGGAAGCCATTAAGGCAGTAGATTCTCCGCATACGAAAGCTCCGCCACCCCTGTATGTTTCAAGTTCGAAAGAGAAGTTTCCTCCAAGGATGTTCTTACCCAGAAAACCCCTCGCCTGAGCCTCTTTGATGGCATGGTCCAGATGTTTAACTGCCAGTGGATATTCAGCCCTTACGTAGATAAATCCTCTGCTGGCTCCAATGGCATACCCGCCAATGATCATTCCCTCTATTATGCTGTGAGGATCCCCTTCCATGAGGCTTCTGTCCATAAAAGCACCTGGGTCTCCTTCATCCCCGTTCGCTATAACATACCTTTCAGTATCTTCGGCTTCAGAACAGGATCTCCACTTTTCCCCGGTAGGGAATCCCCCTCCGCCTCTTCCCCTCAAGCCCGATCTTGCAACTTCTTCGATGACTTCCTTTTTATCCATGAACAAAGCTTTAGCCAGAGCAGAATATCCGCCAAAGGATATATAGCTGTCAATTGACTCAGGATCCACCTTTCCTGAAAGGCTGAGGACCTTCCTGGTCTGTTTTGAATAAAATGGGATTTCCTCTGATGTCATAGATATCTCTTTTGTATTCGGGTCGGTGTAAAGGAGTCGCCGGACCAGTTTTCTTTCTCTGATCGTTTTTTCAAAGATCTCCTCAACATCCTTCTTGTGAACTTTCTGATAAAAGATATTATAGGGATGGATGGTCACAATGGGCCCATGTTCGCAAAACCCATGACATCCTGTTGAGTCTGCCATAACTGTAACTTTCAGAGGATCTTCAGCTTTCTGGATCAATCTGTGAAATTCCCTGAGGACCAGCTCACTTCCGTTTGCAAGGCAGCCAGTGCCGCAGCAGACCCTTATCGTAACTTCTTCTACCATCGGAAGTTGTATGATATCTTTTCTGTCCAGGTTCAGATAATCTTTTTCATTCAGAGTCATTGCATGAGTCCTTCCGGAGGACCTCACAAACTTTATGAGGTGTCATTTTCCCATAAACCCGGTCATCTATCATCATTACAGGTGCAAGAGCACATGCTCCAAGGCAGTTCACAGTTTCAAGGGTGAACATTCCGTCTTCTGTCGTATCTCCAGAGAGAATACCCAACTCCTTTTCGATCTGTCTCAGGATCGAAGAACTGCCTCTCAAATGACATGCCGTCCCGGCACAGACCCTGATAGTTCTTTCTCCTTTCGGAGTAAGGCTTAAGGCCTTGTAGAATGTGGCTACACTGAAAACTCTTGTTTCGAGTACGCAAAGATATTCGGCAACTCTTTTCATTGCTGAGACTGGAAGGTAGCGAAATCTTTTCTGGATGTCGAGGAGAGCGGGAAGGAGGAACCGGGGTTCCTTTGGATAACTGGAGAGAATATCCTCAATTTCGGATGTGTCGGTGGAAACATCTTCTTCTAAACACGCAACAAGATTATCTGCCACGGAAGCTTCCCCCTTTAGCCGGCTTTTTGGCAAATATGAAAAGTGATTTAAAATACCGCATTTAATTATACTGCTATTTTAGATAGAACTGGTAACAATTAAAGGGATAAACGAATTCGCAATATTATAATAAATTAATTATATTTCACCAATCTATTCTGTTCCTGATAGCATCGGGATAAAGATCAATACCCGCTTATCCGTGACTCATGAAATATTTAGATTGTGTGATGATATCCTGGAAATGGATATAATAGATTTACCATGCAGGGAATATGTCTATTATTATTTCCTGTTCCCTTTCTAAATCCAGAGGTATTTGTCAGGGGGTATAAAGATGGAAATAAGGAAAGTTTCTGCAGCAGAGTCGGTGGGTCTTCCCCTATCTCATGATCTTACACAGATAGATCCTGCAAAACATTATAAGGGACCCCGTTTCAGGAAGGGATATATTATCCGGAAAGAGGACCTGGTGATTCTGAAGAGAATGGGCAGGGAATATCTAAACATCATCATCCTGCAGGAAGGTGAAGTCCATGAGGACAATGCGGCCTTAAGGCTAGGTAGGGCCATGGTTGGACGAGGTGTTTTGCTGGAGGGTCCCTCAGAGGGGAAATGTGTAATAAAGGCAAAACATCAGGGTATCCTTTCTTTTGACCCGGAAAAGGTTTGGATGATCAACAAGATAGGAGAATGGGTGCTGTCAACACTCAATCCATATGAGAGGGTTGAAAAAGATCAGCCACTGGCGGGATTCCGTGTCCTCCCTCTTGTTGTGAAGGAGGACACGGTATTTCATGCCATTGATCTGTCCGGGACCTTTGAGGTTATACCCTTTAAGTCCAGTGTTACAGGTCTTGTTACAATTGGTAATGAACTGGCTGATGGAATTATAAGGGATGTTTTCAGGCCCAGACTTGAAAAAAAGCTCTCTTCCATGGGAGGGATGCTGCAGGAACAACTGACAGTCCATGATAATGAGGATGAGATTGTTGAAGCAATCTTGAAATTAAAACAGTCTGGATGCGATATCGTAATATGTACTGGAGGAATGAGTGTTGATGCGGATGACAGGACTCCCTCAGCGATAAGATGTTTGTGTGACGAAATCTTTTTTCAGGGTATTCCTGTTCTTCCCGGATCCATGTTGATGCTTGGGCGTAAGGGCACCACCTTGATCATTGGCGCTCCTGCCTGTGTAGCCCATAATGAACGAACCAGTCTGGATCTTGTTCTTGACAGATTATTCGCTGGATTGATCCCGGATAGCGCGACTGTAGCATCATGGGGAGTTGGCGGACTTTGCAGGAACTGTGAGATCTGCAACTATCCCCACTGTTCTTTTTCTGTAAGGCCATAATTAAAGGGGCTCTATCCCAGATCTCTAATTTGGCGAAATTGGCAGTTGTTTATCGTTTTTTTCATATGAAAAAAAAGTTTCTCAAAGGGGGAAATGATCATTCTGCTCGTTGATGTTTCTGCCATTATTCTGGCAGCAGGATTTTCTTCCAGAATGGGTAAATTTAAACCTTTGGTACAAATTGGAGGGGAAACCTGTATTTCCAGAGCTGTGTCCGGCCTGAGAGAGGCAGGTGTTTCAGATATTGTTGTAGTTACGGGCTTCATGGCAGACAAGGTAATTGCCGAAGCTGTATCTCTTGGATTCAGGCCTGTTGAAAACAAAAATTTCCAAAAAGGAATGTTCTCTTCTGTCCAGGAAGGGGTAAGATATATGTCTTCTCAAAGCAAGGCATTCTTTGTCCTTCCGGTAGATGTTCCCATGATCAGACCGGAAACTTTCAGAAAACTGATCTTTTCCATGGATGATAGATACGATATTGCTCATCCAGTATTTCTGGGTGAAAGAGGGCATCCTCCTTTGCTTGCAGCCAGACTGGGAAAAGTTATTGTTTCCTTTTCTTCTGATAATGCCCTGAACCGTATACTCGAACAAAATGAGACAAGGTCCATATCTGTTAAGGTTGCAGATGAGTTTACGATAATGGATATGGATACGCCTGAAGATCTTGAAAGGATCAAAGAACGGGCCAGAACGGATCATATACCATCCGCAAAAGAGTTAGTAGCCCTTCTTGAAATGTTTTCATGCCCCGAGAATGTGATCAACCACGGAAAGAGAGTAATTGATGTAGCTGAATTGATAGCTGGGAAAATTAATGAGAAAAAGCATGACAAGATCGATATTCCTCTCTTGAAAGCTGCAGCCCTGCTTCATGATATTGCAAAGGGAAAGAAAAATCACCCATTTGCCGGAGCCGCCCTTTTAAGGGAAAATGGATTTAGTCGTGTTGCTGATGTTGTTGAGACTCATCAGGACCTTGGGAAGAAGAATTTTTATCCCCTCGATGAACACTCCGTTCTTTATCTTGCTGATAAACTTGTTGCAGGAAATGAAATTGTATGTCTGGAAGAAAGGTTTAATCGGACTTTATCAAAGTTTTCTTCAGATGTTTTGGCAACAAATGCAGTTATGGAAAGGTATTCTGTTGCCCTTAAAGTGAGGGATGAAGCCGAGTTGATAATAGGCAGACCTCTGGACAGTACATTTTTCAGTCAGGTGATCTGATCAAAAAGGGGGAACTGGAATGACACCTGAAATACTAAATGCCATTGAGCAGGCTCTCTCGTCAGGAAATAGAGGAGTCCTATGTACGGTAATAGAGAAAAACGGATCTACTCCTTGTAATACAGGTTCCAAAATGTGGGTAGACCGGAATGGAGGTATTATCGGAACAGTTGGAGGCGGAAGCACCGAACATATGGTGATAAGGGAAGCCCTTGATCTCATTTCAGGTTCAGAGGCATTCCATCTTATCAAGGGAATTTTCACAAGTGATCAAGATTCTGGTGACGCTCCCTTGTGTGGAGGAAATACATCGATCTTTCTCGAAGTCATTGGAAACAGAAATGAGATCATGATTTTTGGCGCAGGACACGTTGGAAAAGCTATAGCTTTAGCAGCAGATCTTTGCGGGTTTCCGGTTATTGTGTGGGATGACAGGGAGGAATACGCTAATTCGGATAATATCCCTGTAGGCAAAAAGATATGCTGTCCCCTTCGGGAGTTTAAAGAACATATAGAATTACATCATGGTTCTTATGTAATAGTATGTACCAGGGGACATTCCCTTGATGGAGAGGTTGTTGAAATGATCCAGGACATAAAAACGGCCTATGTGGGTATGCTTGCCTCAACCAGAAAGAGAGAACAGTTGAGGCAAAAGTTACTCGCCCTGGGAGTTCCTATGGAATTTTTTGACAGTATCCATACGCCAGTAGGTCTTCCCATAAATGCAGATTCTCCCCGGGAGATAGCTGTTTCAGTTCTTGCTGAGATCATAGCTGTGAAGAACGGTGCAGATGTGGAAGTGTTGGCCCGGGGGACTGGAAAATAAAATGATCAATAGTTATAATTTACCAATTCGATAGATCCTGTTTCTGGAACAGGATCTTCTTTTATGTTCTACCCGGGTTCTTTCAAAAAATGGTCCTTTCAGGAGAGGGGTTCGGAAATTGTTTAAATTTTGCATGAAAGTCTATGGATGTCAGATGAATGTTTATGATGCTGACAAGATTTCCACAGACCTGCTTAACAGGGGTTGGGTTGAGTCTGACGAAGATGAAGCAGATTCAGTAATTTACGTAGGGTGCAGTATCAGGGATAAAGCAGAGCATAAAGTCTGGAGTCAGCTTGGAAGATATTCTGATCGATGGGATAGAGAACATAAACCAAGCGTAGCAGTGCTGGGGTGCATTGCCCAGAATGTCGGGAAGCAGATGGCGGAAAGATTTCCATGGGTCGAGCTGATAGCTGGTCCAAGACATATTGGGATGATTCCCGATGCGCTCATGGAAGTGGTTGAGTCAAGGAAGAAGAAGTTTCTTATGGATGAAGATCAAAGGTTGTTCCTGGACCTGGAAACAGCCCCTTTAAAAAGGAATAATCCTTGGAAAGCATTTCTTACCATAGCTCATGGTTGTGATAATTTCTGTACCTATTGCATTGTGCCCTATGTAAGGGGAAGGTTTATGTCACGCCCTCCTGAGGAAATACTAGCCGAAGCCGAAACACTTGTTCAGGATGGAGTAAAGGAAATAACGCTCCTTGGACAGAATGTAAACAGTTATGGCACTGATTTCCAAAATGGCTACAGGTTTTCCGACCTACTCAGGGACGTATCTTCAATTGAGGGACTCAGGCTTTTAAGATTTGTCACCTCCCATCCAAAGGATTTTACCGAGGATATTATTGAGGTTATGGCACAAAATGCAGTAATATGTCCCGGGATAAACCTTCCCATCCAGTCGGGAAGTGACAGGATCCTCAAGAAGATGAACAGAAAATATGATCTGGCTACATATACTGCTACGGTAGATATGATAAGGAAAAGATTTCCTGATGCTGGATTGACAAGTGATCTTATAGTAGGGTTTCCAGGTGAAACGGAGGAAGATTTCAATGATTCCCTGAAAGCTTTGGAGAAGTTCAGATTTGATCTGGTTCACACAGCTGCTTATTCTCCAAGAGAAGGTACCGCTGCAGCCTCCATGGAGGAGCAGCTATCTGAAGCTGAAAAAAAACGACGTCTCAATATTATCAATGATCTGCAGTCAAAGATAGCTTTTGAAATTAACCAGCAGCTTGTGGGTAACAAGTATATTCTCCTTGTGGATGGCAAAGCACCCAAGGGAGAATCTCTCTTTCAGGGAAGAACACCTTCCGATAAGGTCGTTCTTTTCGATTCTGATGAGGAAAGCCTTGGGCGTTTTGCTGAAGTTGAAATAATCAGGGCTGAGCATTGGTGTCTACATGGCAAAATCTTGCGTTTTCTTGATTAGAGACTGGATGATTCAAGATCATCCATGATTTTTCAGTTCCTTATGACTTTCATAATACTGGAGGGGTTGTCTTTTGTTTACGAGAAAAAGGACTGCCATATTCTTTTTTCTTGGAGGGATAGGCTGTTTTATTATTGCGGCATTATTGGTATGGCATTTTACTGGTAAATTTGTCAGTTCTGGGCCCACTACAGTTGCTGGTCCCATGCCGGGACAGATTGAAGTGGTATCTTCCAACAGCGAAGCCAGGGAAAATAAAGGGAACAGGCAGCCTTCAAAGTGGGTGATTTACATAACAGGTTCTATCAAAGTGCCTGGAGTTTATGAGATAGAATCAGGATCGAGAGTGTATCAGGCCGTCGATAAAGCTGGAGGGCTGACATCTGAAGCGGATCCGGTTGCAATAAATCTGGCCTCTGCCCTGTCTGATGGTATGCATGTTCATGTGCCTTCTCTGGAAGAAAGATCGAATTCTCCGGATCCCCCTGTGCCTTCTACTGCAACAGGAAAAATTAGCCACTCTTATAGCAGTAATGTACAGGGAAAAACCGATATCAACAGGGCAGATATTTCCGAGTTGCAGACCCTTCCTGGGATTGGTCCGAAAACTGCAGAAAATATCCTTTCTTATAGAA
Organism: Acetomicrobium hydrogeniformans; assembly: GCA_016841745.1. Lineage (GTDB taxonomy): Bacteria > Synergistota > Synergistia > Synergistales > JAFGMB01 > JAENYO01. The sequence continues at coordinate 338,726 of JAENYO010000001.1, read as the reverse complement.
AAGAAAGGGGATGCTTTAATTCAATAGAGGAATTACTCAAAGTCAAGGGTATAGGTCCTAAAAAGCTTGAAGCTATAAAGGACTGTGTTACTTGCTATCCAAGGTAACATCTCTGAGTAAAGCTCCAGCTCTGTTTATACTTGTTGGCATCTGCTCTGCCATCCTGCTTTACGATACTGGTTTGCCCTTTATTGTGAGTCCTTTGACCGGTGCAGTTCTTTCTTTTGGAATGATCCTGCTTTCTTCCAGGGGGACGGTGAAAGGTTTCTGGGCTTTTTCCTTCCTGGTCCTGCTACTCTCTGTTTGTATGGGATATTATTCTCTTGCCAGGATTGAGCATAATCATGTAGATAATACGTATGTCCGGATGAAGGGGCATGTTCTTTCCGAGAGAGCATGGGGAGGCAAGAGAGCCATTATACTTTCCCTGGATGGAAGCAGGTATATCGCTAAAGTATCTCCGAATAAAGGTTACAGGGAAGGGGATACCCTGTTTGTAACAGGGTACATTATTCCTATGAAGAGTTCTTTGAAAAATCCTGGTGGTTTTAGAGAGGACATGTACTGGAAGGCAAAAGGTGTAAAAGGAGAATATCTCCCTGAATCTATGAAATTGCTTTCTTCTTCAGGGAAGGATATCCATAGCTGGAGAAGTTACCTCCGTCAGAAGATCCTTCTGTCCCTTCCAGAAAAGACAAGAGGATATATGCTCGCTTCATGGCTCGGGGCAAAAGATCCTGATCTGGTTCAGATCCATTCTACTTCAGGGACTGTCCATTTGCTGGCTGTGTCAGGTTTCCACGTTGCCATACTTGCCTCTGGACTCTTCTTTATATTTCGGAACTTTTCCGCCTGTAATATTCTTATTTCTCTTTTCCTGTGGCTCTATGTAGCTCTTACCGGTTTTGCTCCCAGTGCTTCAAGAGCATCCATGATGCTCCAGCTTGTTCTTATTTCCAGATTTTTTGGAAGACCGGTAACGCCCATTAATTCGGTTTCAGTTGCAGGAGTGATAATGCTCTGTTGGAACCCCTTCTGTTTCTGGGATCTTGGATGGAGATTGTCCATGGTAGCATCACTTACCATCTCTGCCTTTGTTGAACTTGAACTTCACAAAAGGGTCAAGGTTTTTCTGATAAGCCCCATGGTATGGTTAAGCACAGCTGCTCTTATAATTTCAGCCTTTGGACAGGTCCCCCTTTCCGGGACGGTCGTTAACCTGTTTACCATTCCTCTTTTCGGAATTCTTCTTCCTCTCGCAAGCCTTATATCTATCTGGGTGCTTTTCGGATTTCCCTTTGGTGATCTGTTTTCTATTGCTTGCGAGATACCCTTTCTGGCATGGGAAAAGGTGGCTCATTTTTTCTGTTTTCTATTCCCCTATTCTCTTGGATCGAACTGGTTCGTGATAATCATTTCAGTGTTGATCTTTTTCGCAGTTATCTTCAGAAGTATAAGTTATAATTTTTATCGTTCCCTTTCTGCTTCAGGTGTGGTAATTATTTTTCTGGCTTTTCTTTATAAATATATTTTGGTGTAATATTGCATTGATGTAATGTATCCGTAATGAAACTTTCTTTGGAGGGATTGGATTGCTTCTGGTAATTGACGTTGGTAACAGTAACACTGTAATAGGAATATATGACGGGGTGGAACTCCTGACACACTGGAGACTCATATCCAAGGGCAGGACGGCAGATGAAATAGGTGTCTATCTTCTTAATCTGCTTGCAACCGTATCGATAAAACCAGATGAAATCAAAGGAGCCATCCTTTCAAGCGTTGTACCTCCCCTTGATGCGGTTATCAGGGAAGGAGTCCAGAACTATCTTGGGATCGATTGCATGAGAGTTTCATCTGATATGGATCTTGGAATTGAAATAAGATATTCATCTCCCTCTGAAGTCGGCGCAGACCGCCTCGTTAATGCAGTTGCAGGGGTGAAAAAGCATGGTACTCCTTTAATAATAGTGGATTTTGGCACAGCCATTACGCTCGATATCATCTCACCGGATGGAGCTTACCTTGGAGGTACCATATCGCCGGGACTGGTTACAGGTATGGAGGCGCTTTTCGGTAAAACAGCTAAACTTCCCCAGGTTTCTCTTGAAGCCCCATCGACTGTTATAGGCAATAACACCATCGGTTCGATTCAGGCTGGTATAATGTATGGAAATGCAGGCCTTGTCGACTTTCTTGTCACCAAGACATGGGATGAGTTGGATCAAAAGGGAAAAGTAATAGCAACTGGAGGTCATGCCGACAAGATCGCAGCACTTTCCAGGACCATAGATCTCGTTGATCCGTGGATTACACTTGAAGGATTAAGAATGATCTTCTGCCGTAATTGTCCTGATCCAGAAACCATGCCCGGTCTGGAAAACTGATTGTTAGAATGTTGGGTAAAACTGATTCTTCGTCTTTTGATAAGCCTTTGAATAACCCTTCCCTTGAAATAGGTGGAGTAATGGCAAGGAATCCTCTATGGCTTGCACCTCTGGCCGGGATCACCATTTCTCCTGTACGAAAGTTCTTTGTCTTTCTAGGGGCTGGGCTTGTGCATACAGAAATGATCAGTTGTGCGGGCCTGAGCAGGGGAAACAATAAAACCGGGAACATGCTGGAACCTGATCCATGTGAGACACCTCTTGTTCTCCAGTTGTTTGCTGGAGATGTCAAGACGCTTGTCGAAGGGGCAGAAATAGCCCTTCAGAATCATTCCTTTGCTGCATTGGGGATCAATATGGCTTGTCCCATGCCCAAAGTACTGAAAAAGGGAGCTGGATCGAAGCTTTTAGAAAATCCTGGTCTTGCTGTTGAAATGGTAACTCAGCTCCGTAAGCTCGGTTATCCGGTCTGGCTGAAGATAAGAAAAACTGGAGATCTGCACCCCCTGAATACTCTCAGTCTTTGCCAGGAACTTGTCACTGCTGGTGCCAGCCATATCACTATTCATGGAAGAACACCTTCCCAGAGATATGAGGGAATTTCTGACAGGAATGCAATATATGAGGCAGCACGTGAATTTCCCGGTTTTATCGGTGCAAGCGGTGATGTATTCAATCCTGAAGATGCTCTTGATTTTCTTGATAGAGGCTGTTCTGCTGTCCTTTTTGCAAGAGGGGCCCTGAGGGATCCTTTTCTTGTTCCCAGGACTCTGGCAAAGATGGGATATAACGTTGAAGAGAGAATGATCTACCCATCAACAGGTTTTCAGGCAGAACTTTTAAAGGGAATGGGAGAGGATATTCAGAACAAGTATAATGCTAAAATAGCTGAGATTCTGGTCAAACGTTTCCTCTCAGGTATGTTCAAGGGCATACCTGGAGTAGCAGAGTTCAGAAGACAGTTTGCAATGACACACGGCTGGGATAACCTGAGCCATCTTCTCGATAAATTACAGGATTTTCTTGAAAGGAGAGATAATTATGAGTTCAAGTAATGAACAGGAAAAATATAGGTTACCGGAGGATGAGATCGTCAAACAGAGGTTAGACAAGTTAACACGCCTCAGAGAAGAAGAGGGATATGATCCCTTTCTTCACCAGAAGTGGGATAAAAAGCACGATCTGGCCTACGTCCTTAATAAATTTTCTCATCTTGAGCCTGACCAGGGAGAAGAGGATTCCGAAATTGTCACTGCAGGAAGGGTTATGACTTTCAGAAAACACGGGAAGGCCAGTTTTGTTACTCTGGAAGATGAAAATGACCGTCTTCAGCTTTATTTTCAGTTCAATGCCATGGGCGAAAATAATTACAACTTTGTTAAAAAATGGGTGGATACAGGAGATATTATAGGTGTTAAGGGGCATCCTTTCAGAACCAGAAGGGGTGAATTGACCCTTTTTGTAACAGAATGTACCCTCCTTTCCAAAGCCTTGAGACCTCTACCCGAAAAATGGCATGGACTGAAGGATGTTGAAACACGTTACAGACAGCGTTATGTAGACCTAATTGCCAATTCGGATGTCAGAGAGGTATTCAGGAAAAGAACGAAGATCATCCAGACATTCCGAAGAGTCCTGGATGACCATGGGACTCTTGAGGTTGAAACACCTACATTATCTGTACTTGCTGGTGGTGCAAATGCCCGACCTTTCAAAACCTTTCATAATGCCCTTGGTGTAGATATGTATTTGAGAATAGCTACAGAACTCTATCTTAAGAGATTGATAGTCGGGATGTTCGGCAGAGTTTATGAGATCGGGAAGAACTTCCGAAATGAAGGAATAGATCTTATGCATAATCCTGAGTTCACAGCCATGGAAGTGTACTGGGCCTATGCCAATTATGAAGACATGATGGACCTTACAGAGGAGATAATAGTTGCCTGTGCAGATGCTATCGGAGAGAGAAAGGTAGATTACCAGGGTACATTGCTTGATCTTACGCCTCCCTTCAAGAGGGCAACCATGCTTGATCTTGTGAAAGAGCACTGTGATGTGGATTTCTCCAGTATAACCTCTGATCATGAAGCAAGGAAAATTGCAGAGGGGGCAGGACTGGAAGTTGAAGGTCATGAGAGCAGATTCATACTTCTTGCGGAGATGTTCGAGGAGTTTGTGGAAGATAAGCTTATTCAGCCTACTTTTGTACTCGGGCATCCAACAGAGATATCCCCCCTTGCCAAGAGAGACCCTGAAAATCCGGATTATACTAACCGGTTTGAACTTTTCATTAATGGTTCAGAGATCGCTAATGCATTCAGTGAACTGAATGATCCTCTGGATCAGAGATCCCGTTTTGAAGATCAGCTCAAAAAGAAGGAAATGGGTGATGAAGAGGCCCATGCCTTTGATGAAGATTATATAAATTCTCTTGAATATGGTCTTCCTCCTACAGGTGGTCTAGGGATAGGTATTGACAGGCTGGTAATGTTCCTTACTAATTCCAGGTCCATAAGAGATGTTATCCTTTTCCCGACAATGAAACCGAAGATCTGAAGGTTATAGAAGGAAACAGATGTGGATATTAAAGATGCCCGTGAACGTGTAAAGTACCTTAAGGATGAAATATCTCGCCATAACTACCTCTACTATGTCATAGACAGTCCTGAAATAGGAGATAGGGATTATGATCTCCTCATACGGGAACTTGTAAATATTGAGTCTGAATATCCCGAATTACTTACTCTTGATTCGCCCACCCGGAGGGTGGGCGGTATACCTTTGGATGCTTTTGTTAAGATAGAGCATTCAGAGCCCATGTTAAGCCTTGACAATGCTCTGAATATAGATGAATTGAAGGCTTTTTTTAAAAGAGTTTCTTCCACTCTTGGGTCTGATGGTGTGGTCTATGATTGTGAATTGAAAATTGATGGATTGGCAGTAACCCTTGTCTATGAGGATGGGGTATTCATCAGTGGTGCGACCAGGGGAAATGGCAAGATTGGAGAAGATGTTACCTCAAATCTCCGGACAATACGATCCTTGCCCCTTCGACTACCTCAAAATATCCCCGGTCTTCTCGAAGTGAGGGGCGAGGTTTTTATGAACAAGGAAGATTTCGCTTACCTGAATCTTTCAAGAGAAGAGAAAGGGGAGCCTCTTTTTGCAAACCCGCGCAATGCTTCTGCTGGGAGCCTTCGACAGCTTGATCCGGCTGTGACTGCAAAACGTCCTCTTTCGGTATATCTTTACCATGTGGTTGACCCTGATAAATATGGATTGATTGACCAGTTCCATATACTCAGATGGTTGAAGGAAATAGGGTTTCCCACCCAGAATTCAAACAAACTTTGTTCTGGCCCCAATGAAGTCCTGGAGTTTATTGAGCATTGGAGAGAGAAAAGACATGAGCTCGAATATGTTACTGATGGAGTAGTGGTAAAGGTCAATGACAGAACCAAATGGAGTCGCCTTGGAGTCACTGCAAAGGCGCCCAAATGGGCTATCGCTTTTAAATACCCTCCGGAGGAGAAACTTTCCACGGTTATTGAAATAGAAGTTTCTGTTGGTAGAACTGGAGCCCTTACTCCCACTGCAATTCTGGAGCCAGTCCATCTTGCGGGTACAGTGGTAAGGAGAGCTAGTCTTCATAATCAGGATGAAGTTTCCCGTAAAGACGTAAGGGTAGGGGATAGAGTCTGGGTTCGAAAAGCAGGGGAAATAATTCCTGAAGTTGTATGTGTCGATAAAGAAGGCCGAAACGGCACGCAGAGGCCTTTTTCAATGCCGCTCCTCTGCCCCGTGTGTGGTTCTCCTGTGGTAAGGCTTCCTGAAGAAGTTGCAGTCAGATGTCCCAATACTTCATGTCCTGCCCAGATAAGAGAGGGTTTGTTGCATTTCGCTTCCAGACAGGGACTGGATATTCGAGGACTTGGAGAAAAGATTATTGAACAGATGATCCATCAGGGGCTTATTCATGATCTGGCAGACATTTTTTTAGTTTCCAGAGAGAAAATTGCTTCCCTCCAAAGAATGGGTTATAAATCAGCAGATAATCTTCTGAGATCTCTCGAATCTTCCAGGAAATGTTCCCTTACCAACCTGCTTACTGCTCTTGGAATAAGATATGTCGGATCTAAAGCAGCAGAAGTCCTTGCTGATGAATATAAGGATCTTTCTGTCCTGATGGCCTCTAATGAAGATGAACTCTCATCTATTCCGGGAATAGGCCCAAGAATAGCGGCATCCATAATAGCATACTTCAGAGATCCCCATAATCTGGCCGTAATTGAGAAACTAAAACTGGCTGGAGTTAAAATGGAGGAAGAAATTATTGACCGTAATTCTTTCCCCATGATATTTCATGACATGAGAGTTGTGTTTACCGGAGAAATATCCTCCATGTCCAGGCATAAGGCAGAAGAAATAGTCAAAAAACTTGGAGGTAGAACATCTTCAAGTGTAAGTTCGAGAACTTCATTTGTCGTAGTAGGCGTAAATCCAGGTAGCAAATATGAGAAGGCCCTTTCCCTTAACGTGAAGACCATTGATGAAAGGGCTTTTCTGGAAAAGATAGACCCATACAGGGAATTACTTTAGAAATTTAATACTAATTATTTTATGGATGCCATATCATTCAGAAAAGAAAAGATATGGTTCTTTTCCAAACAGGGAGGAATCTGAATGGCCATATCAGAACAGGAAGTCAGGAAAGTTGCCCTACTGGCACGTCTTGAAGTAGATGAAGAGGAAGTCCGGTCACTGGCTCATCATTTTGACAGCATTCTTGAACATTTCGGCAAACTGAATGAGCTGGATCTTGATAACATTGATCCATTCGTAATGGATGAAACCCAGACCCCTCTCAGAGAAGACAGGGCAGAAAAATGGGAACTTAGAGAAGATGCTCTTAACGAAGCTTCTCACAGGGATGGAGATTTTTTCCGGGTCCCACGGATTGTTAGTGAGGAGGGGTAGAGAATATGGATTTCTATCGTTTATCTGCTCATGAGATATGCAGAAAAGTTAAATCGGGAGAAATAACGGCAAGAGAAACCATAGAATCTTCCCTTGAAAGAATAAACAGTCTGGAAAAAGGTCTCAATGCCCTGATAACAAGGGTGGATGAAAGGGCATTGGAGAAAGCAGACCGGGTAGACAGGATGCTCTCCGCGGGAGAGGATCCTGGACTTCTTGCCGGAGTTCCTGTGGTGATCAAGGATAATATGTGCGTTCAGGGTATCAGAACGACTTGTGCAAGTAGAATTCTGGGGGACTGGAAGCCTCCTTTTACTGCGACTGTTGTCGCCGAACTTGAGAAAGAAGGAGCTATTGTCCTTGGTAAAGCCAATATGGATGAATTTGCCATGGGAAGTTCCACGGAGCACTCAGCCTTTGGACCCTGCAGCAATCCCTGGGATCCTGACCGGGTCCCAGGAGGAAGTTCAGGGGGCAGTGCGGCCTCTGTTGCTGCTGGTTATGCACCTATATCCCTTGGAAGTGATACGGGTGGTTCCATACGTCAGCCAGCAGCCTTCTGCGGGACCTGCGGACTTAAACCAACTTATGGACTTGTGAGTAGATGGGGACTGGTAGCTTTTGCGTCTTCTCTTGACCAGATCGGTCCCTTTGCAAGATCCATAGAAGATATTGCTCTTACGCTGCAGGTTATTTCAAAACCTGATCCACGGGATTCAACCTGCAATCCCTCTAAAAGGCCTGATTATCAATCTGTTCTGGATCAATCTTCTCTTAAGGAAAAGAAGGTAGGGATAGTAAAAGAATTTATGGATTATGACATTGATCCCGAGGTAAGGGAAGCCCTTGAGAAAACAATAGAAGTTGCGAGGTCTGAGGGAGCGGAGATAGTGGAACTCTCCCTCCCGGTAATGGTCCGCTATGGTCTTGCAACATACTATATTATTGCTCCCGCAGAGGCCAGTTCGAACCTGGCCAGATATGACGGAGTCAGATATGGTATCAGCAGTGAGGAAGAAGATCTTATGGATATGTATCTGAAGATCCGTGGAGACGGTTTTGGAGAAGAAGTCAAACGGAGAATATTAACTGGAACTTATGTGTTGAGTTCCGGATACTATGATGCATATTATCTAACTGCCCAGAAGGTTCGCCAGATAATGACCAGTGAATTTAAGGAAGCTTTTTCCAGGGTTGATACTATTATCATGCCGACTGCTCCCACTCCGGCCTTCAGGAAGGGTGAACTCCTGGACGATCCTATCCAGATGTACATGGCGGATGTATTTACTCTGCCCATAAATATGGCAGGTCTTCCCGGACTTTCTCTAAATGCCGGTTATTCCCGGAAGGGGCTTCCTCTTGGAGTCCAGCTCATCGGTCCTAAATGGGGAGAAATGCAACTACTGGCTGCTGCATCTGTTCTGGAGAGAAGTTTTGGACCGTCCCTTATTGCTGGAGGTGATCAATAATGTCCCTGCTTTTTACACCAGTTATTGGACTTGAGATCCACGTACAGCTTGCCACGGCGAGTAAGATATTCTGCTCCTGTTCAACTGATTATATCGGAGCTGTGCCAAATACGAATGTCTGTCCTCTGTGTCTGGGGCTGCCGGGAACCCTCCCCGTGCTTAATGCAAAAGCAGTTGAGTATGGGGTTAGAGCTTCTCTTGCGTTGAATTGTACAGTGAGGAATGCCACAAGGTTCCATAGAAAGAATTATTTTTATCCGGATCTTCCCAAGGCTTATCAGATATCCCAGTACGATCTTCCTCTTGCTGAACATGGATTTATAAATATTACATCTGAGGACGGCACCCTGAGGCCAATTGGAATAACCAGACTCCACCTGGAAGAGGATGCCGGGAAACTTGTTCATGGAACCAGCGATGGTCGTCTGACCGGAGCCTCCCAGTCTTTTGTGGACTACAACCGGGGTGGTGTTCCCCTCGCCGAAATAGTTTCTGAGCCCGATCTTCGAACTCCGGCCGAGGCCAGACAGTATGTATCTGTCATACGACAGCTTGTAAGATATCTTGGAGTTTCAGATGGAGATATGGAAAAAGGTTCGCTGAGGGTGGATGCCAATATCTCTGTAAAATGTTCTGATGGAAGATGGGGAGAGCGGGCTGAGATCAAGAATATGAATTCACTGAAAGCTCTTGAAAGGGCCCTTGAATATGAGATTAAAAGGCATATCAAGATGCTTTCAGAAGGAAAAATTATCATACAGGAAACACGTCACTGGAATGATTCCCAGGGCATAACCATTTCTTCGAGGAGTAAAGAAGAAGCGCATGATTACAGATATTTCCCGGAACCAGATCTACCCCCTCTTGTCCTTCCTGATGGATATGTAAAGGAGCAGCTGGATAAATTACCAGAACTCCCATGGGATAGGAAGAGAAGATTCAAGGACACTTATGGCCTGTCTGAACAGGATAGTGCTACTCTTACAGAAAATCGTGATATGGCTGATTTTTATGAAAACTGTCTTATATCAGGAGGTTCTCCAGAGAGGACTGCCAACTGGCTTCGCACGGAAGTTCTCCGTGTTCTTAATGAGAACAAGATGGAACTGAAAGATTTTCCCATTTCATCGCATATAATCGCGGAAATGATAGTGATGATGGATAACCGAAAACTCTCAAATACAGCTGCGAAGGAAGTATTTGAACATATGATAGAAAATAGTTCTGATCTCCATTCTGCAATGTCCCTTTGTGATATCAGCGCGGGAGGAATAGCAGGGGATCAACTCAGGGACCTTGTCAGCAAGATCCTTGAACAGAATAATGATGTAGTTAGAGTAATAAGATCAGGAGAGGACCTTAATGGAAAGAAACAGAAATATCTTAAGGGACTTGTCATGAGGGAAACAAGGGGACAGGCTGATCCTTCTGAGGTTTCATGGATACTGGCATCCCTTCTGGAAAACAACTGATCGGCAGGTGTTTTTCAGGAAAAGCTGCACCTGGTTTGTTGACGATATGAGCATGTGTGCGTAAGATATTTCAAGTGAGTAAAAGAAATGTGATAAAGAGGCAACATATTTCATGCACTGAAAACACGATTGCAACAGGGAGGTAAAAAGCGTATGGGAAAACACAAGCCCCAAGACATAAGGAGTATAGCTATTGTTGCTCATGGAGGAGCAGGGAAAACTTCTCTTTCCGAGGCAATGTTGTTCAACAATGGAGATATTACCCGTATGGGAAGCATCGAAGGCGGGAACATGGTTTCTGACTTCACAAGTGAGGAACATAAGCGGCAGATCTCTATCAATTCGGCCCTTTTGACTCTGAATCGAAATGATAAGGTCATTTACGTACTTGATACCCCTGGTTATGCTGACTTCATCGGTGAAATGCGATCAGCCATGCGTGTTTCAGATTCTACTGCTATTGTTATCAGCGGACTTCACGGGGTAGAGGTGCACACTGGGAAAGCCTGGGAATTTTCTGAAGATTTTAACCTGCCAGTAGTTTTTTACGTAAGTAAGCTGGACAGGGAGAACTCTGATTTCCAGAGAACTGTCACAGAGATTAAAGAAGAGCTTTCAGAGAAAGCTACCCCCCTATTCCTTCCAATTGGCAAGGAAACATCTTTTAAAGGTGTAGTGGATATTCTGAGAGGCAAAGCATATATTTACAAAGGGGATGGTTCTGCAGCCTTTGAGGAAACGGAGGTTCCCCCAGAGATGGCAGATGAAGCCTCATCTGCGAGAGAATCACTCGTTGAGAACATTGTTGAAGCTGACGACGAGCTTATGATGCTTTATCTTGAAGGGGAAGAAATATCAGAGGATGATCTTCATAAAGCTCTCAGAAAAGCTGTAGCAAAAAGGATCCTATTCCCAGTGATCCCTGGTTCCAGTACTACTAACGTCGGTGTTACCCAGTTTCTGGATTCAATTATCCATGTTCTTCCGGATCCTATGGAAACCAGGCCAAGGATCGCTCTGGAAGGTGAAAATGAAGTCATGATAAGTCCGGATCCGGAAGCTCCCTTTACAGCTCTATGCTTCAAGATAATGGTCGATCCCTATGTGGGAAAACTGTCATTCATCAGAGTCAATTCTGGAACCCTTAACTCTGATCATCCTGTCTATAACGTTAACAGGGACGAAGAAGAACGTATCAGTTCTTTCAGGGTTATGAAAGGGAAAGAAGGAGAAGACTCCAAAGATGTTGTAGTTGGAGATATTGTAGCCATTCCAAAGCTTCATAGCACTCATGTAGGGGATACCCTTGCCCTTAAGGGTGCAAAGATGACATTCCCGCCCATCAGGTTCCCAAAACCGGTTTACAGTGTTGCCCTTGAAGCCAAAAGCCGGGCTGATGAAGATAAACTCTCCAGTGCTCTTCACAAGATGCTTGAAGAAGACTCCACCCTTCAGTTCGTGAAAAACATCGAAACCAATGATAATGTTCTTTCGGGCATGGGTGACCTTCACATAGACATAGTCTTGTCAAGGATCAAGGAAAGATATGGAGTAGAGCTTGAAACGCACACTCCTCAGGTTCCCTACCGTGAAACTATTCGGAAATCTGCCAAGGCTCAGGGAAAACATAAAAAACAGTCTGGCGGACGGGGACAATATGGAGATGTCCATATCGAATTCATTCCTCTCGAGAGAGGTTCCGGTTTCGAGTTTGAAGATAAGATAGTTGGAGGATCCGTACCAAGGGGATATATACCTGCAGTAGAAAAAGGTCTTAAAGAGGTTATTAAGAACGGTGTACTGGCAGGCTTCCCGACAGTGGATTTTAAAGCTAGTCTGTTCTTTGGTTCCTACCACGATGTCGATTCCTCTGAAATGGCATTCAAGATAGCTTCTCACCTTGCTTTTAAAAAAGGAATGCTTGAAGCGTCACCTGTACTTCTTGAACCTATTATGAACGTAGAGGTAGTTGTCCCGGAGGATTACCTCGGCGATGTTATGGGAGATTTCAACAGCAGACGGGGACGTATAATGGGAATAGACAGTAAAGGTAGACTCCAGGTGGTTAAAGCCCAGGTGCCCCTTGCAGAAATGTTCCGATACGCCATTATCTTGAGATCCATGACTTCTGGAAGAGGATTCTTTACGATGGATTATTCCCATTATGAGGAAGTTCCGGGAGATATTACCAAAAAGGTAATAGCTGCCCGCCAGGAGGAAGAGGAAGAAAAGTAATTCTTAAGAGCCTGTATATTTTTTAAGTATCCTAATGACAAGGGGAAGCGCTATTCAGCGCTTCCCCTTGTTTTGCTTTTTGATAGATTTAGTAACTGAGGGGATTTGCGTGTAATTCTCTTCCTGCAGTTCTGGCAGTATTGGAAATTATCCACGCAAGATTTCTGGCTTCTCCTTTTGGAAGAGGACCTGCCATTATATCTACATGGCGACCGCAGAGATTCGTAAAGGTTCCGTTCTTTTCGGCCCAGGATGTTAGAGGCAGTACGAATGCAGCTTCTTCGCAGCCGTCGAAACGATTACTGTTCAGTATTACAAGGTTATCGAGTTTCTGAAGATCTTCTTTTGTAAAACCAACAGATACAGGGTCAACATCTACAGCGAAGAGGTTTTTGATCTGCCCATTCTTGACTCCTTCCAGAAGTTTCATCATGGAAAGAGAAGAGAGATCTATATTAATAGCTCCCTGCATATTGGCTTCCCTGTAAAGGAGGAAGAAAGATTTCTTATCAAGCTTTTCCATCAGCTTGAGGACCTTTTCCGTTCTGGAGCTGCTTGCTGCAACTTTACTCCCCCACATGGTTACGAGGCCTTTGCTTTCGAGAAGCAGGTTTACACACCTGGCTATTTCAGTTGAAGAAATACCGGTCAGAGACTCCGTATGTTCAAGAGTATAAGGCTTCAGTTCGTCCTGAACATTACCTTCTGTCTTCCTGGTTACTTCGGCCAGGATACCCTTCAGAAGGTCTTCTTCTGTCCCTTGCCTTGGAGACAGGAGCATAGAGTCACCTTTCCCTAAAATTCCGGGATCGTTTCCAAGATAAATGACCTGGGTGGAGTTCTTCCTCATTGCACGTCTTATCCATGACGAAAGTACGGGCTGTTCTTCATCGGTATCTGAATCGATAAGGAGAATGCAGTTCGAAGAGAGGATCTGGTCATAACCTGCCGTAGAACCATTAATTCCCCATTTACTATTCAGGATGTCAAGGCCTGGTCTGAAGATATCAAAGTCTTTTACGGTCACGGGAATATCCTGTAGAACTTCTCCTGTCAGGATCTTAAGTGCCTTCATTTCCTCGTTGGTAAGAGATGCGCTGGTGAGGAATGCTGTGTCATCCTTCTCTGCATTTTCAGTTATCTGTCCTATTTCAGCAATAACGTCATTCCACGCAACCTCATTTCCGTTCTGCAGAGGTGTAATGATCCGGTCCTTTGAAACATCTCCAAAGGAATATCTACCTTTAACGCAGCAGTTACCATAGGTTGGGGAAGCCGGATTGTCAAGATCAGTAGTTATACGAACGATCCTTTCCCTTGAGTTGTCAAGATTAAGGTCCAGTTCACAACCTACAGGGCATTTATTGCATGTTGTTTTGACGATCTCTGGTTTTTCAGTATGTGGCCATCTGGGTGCTCGTTTTTCGACCAATGCACCTACTGGACATACTTGTGTGCAGAGTCCGCAGAAAGTACAATCCGAATCCTCAATGGGAACAAAGAACTGGGGAGCCATTACTGAATCAAATCCTCTTTTTGCGAAATCAATTGCATGGAATCCGGCTATCTCGTCACAGGCTCTGACGCATCTCCCGCAAAGGATACATTTATCCATATTTCGGATGTAGTACTCATTTGCATTTTCTTCTTTGGAAATATGTTCGCCGGCGACCCTTGATGGATCCACCTCGTAATCGATGGCATATTTCCTGAGTTTACATTCGAAGACATCTTCACACCCGCATTCAAGGCATCTTGATGCATCTCTGAGAACCTGTTCTTCAGTAAGACCTGCGTTATATTCTTCAAAAGGTTTTGACATACGTTTTTCTGCCTGGACATGAGCTGGCTGTTCCCGGGGTTGTTTTTCCCTGTCAGTAAAATCTTCAGGTCCAAGATCATCTCTTGTAACATCAAAGTAGAAAGGTTTTTTAGCATAACCATGAGTAAGATAATGATCGATTGAATCAACTGCCCAATGGCCATTTCCTATAGCTTCAATGGCTATTTTCGGACCTGTCTGCTGGTCTCCGCAAACAAAGACACCGGGAAGGGGAGTAGCGTAATCCTCATTGACGATCATTTTCCTGCCGTCATGTATAGATCCTGGAAGACCTGCAAAGTCAGTTTTCTGCCCAATGGCTGCTATAACGTTATCAACATCCATTGCAAATGTTTCTCCTGTTGCTATGGGTCTTCTTCTGCCAGAAGCGTCTGGTTCACCAAGTTCCATCTTCTCACAGATGATCCTTTCGACTTTGCCCTTTCCTTCAACTTTAGTTGGAGAAGCAAGGAAGGTGAAATTGATGCCTTCTTCCATTGCTTCTTCAATCTCGATATCCTCAGCAGGCATTTCGGCTCTTGTCCTTCGATAAATTACAGAAACTTCTTCAGCCCCGAGTCTTTTGGCACATCTGCAAGCATCCATTGCAGTATTTCCTCCGCCTATAACAGCTACTTTCTTACCAAGAAGTGCAGGATTTCCGCTGTTAACTGTATAAAGGAAGTCAATGCCCCCGAGAACTCCAGGGAGATCTTCCCCTTCAGCTCTCATGGGTGAGGAAGACCAGCAACCCATTGCTAGAAGAACTGCATCATTATCGTTCCTGAGTTCATCCAGAGTCACATCCTTGCCAAGACAGGTGTTCGTCCTTACGGTAACACCATGTCCTAACAGCCAGTCTATTTCACTCTGAAGAACATTCTGTGGAAGTCTGTAATCGGGAATACCATAGCGCATCATTCCCCCAAGCAGAGGTTCCTTGTCAATAAGAGTAACCTGATATCCTTTTAGTCTCAGATAATATGCAGCTGAAACTCCAGCGGGGCCTCCACCAACGACAGCAACAGACTTGCCATTTTCCTTTATGGAAGGCATGGTCCCCAGAAAACCTTTTTCAAGGGCGACATCTCCGACGAATCTTTTTATCTCCCTTATGGATACAGGCTCTTCGTCCACGAAGTTTCTTCGGCATTTTTCCTGACAGGGAGCGGGGCATACCCTTCCTATACAGGCTGGAAGAGTTACATGTTCATGGAGTATGTCCAGAGATTCTTTGTATTTTCCCTGTGCGGCGAGATTAATATATGCCTGCACATTTCCATTTGCAGGGCAGGTCAAGGTACATGGAGGCCTGCAGTCCCCCACATGGTCGGAAAGGAGGAGTTCCAGTGCAAGCTTGCGAGCATTTACAGCTCTGGATGACCTTGTGTTGATTTCCATTCCGTTAGAAATAGCAGCCGAACAGGCCCTCACGAGGCTCTTTGCTCCCTTTACTTCTACGAGACATACTGAACACCCTCCGTGAACTGAAAGGTGAGGATCATAACACAGGGTGGGTATCTCTATTCCGCATTCGGTACAGAGATCCAGTATTTTCTGCTCCGGGAAGCCATATACTTCTTTCCCATTCAGGATTACTTTAACTGTTCTTTCCATAACGTCAGATATCCTCCCTTATTCCACGCTAACGGCGTTAACCGGGCAGACTTCAATACATTTCCCGCAGCGAACACAGATACTGTCGTCAATTACATGGGCCTTTTTAATTTCCCCGGAAATTGCATTGACAGGGCAGTTCCTGGCGCATTTTGTGCAGCCGATGCATTTCTCAGGATCAATACTGTATTTTATGAGAGAAGTACATACTTTAGCAGGACATTTTTTATCTTGGATGTGAGTTTCATACTCTTCCCGGAAATACTTTAGAGTTGTAAGAACAGGATTGGGAGCTGTCTGGCCAAGGCCGCAGAGGGAGCCATCCTTTATCTGGTAGGCAAGTTCTTCCAGAAGATCAAGATCTTCCATTTTCCCTTCACCTCTGGATATCCTTTCCAGAATTTCAAGCATCCTCTTTGTTCCGATCCTGCAGAAGGGACATTTACCGCAGGATTCTTTCTGAACAAATGAAAGGAAGAATTTGGCAACATCCACTATACAGGTGGTTTCATCCATAATTACCATTCCACCTGAGCCCATTATGGCTCCAGTGGCATTAATGGATTCGTAGTCAACAGGAGTATCCAGAAGTGCTTCGGGGAGACATCCCCCAGATGGTCCTCCAAGCTGGACAGCTTTGAATTTTTTGTTATTGGGGATGCCACCGGCAAGCTCAAAAATAACATCTCGCAGAGGCATGCCCATAGGAACTTCTGCCAGGCCCCCCTTATTGACTTTCCCGGCAAGGGCGAACACCTTTGTTCCCCTGCTTCTGCCTATACCATATCGGTTAAAGGCACTTGCGCCGTTGGTTATGATCCAGGGGATATTTGCCAGAGTTTCCACGTTATTGATGTTTGTGGGTTTACCGAAAACTCCCTTATTGGCAGGGAAGGGCGGTCTGGGGCGTGGCATTCCCCTCTTACCCTCAATTGACGCTATCATAGCTGTCTCTTCTCCGCATACGAAGGCTCCTGCGCCTTCTTTAATGTGGATATCAAAACAGAAATCAGTGCCCATTATATTATCACCAAGGAGTTCCTTTTCCCTGGCCTGTTCCAGGGCCGTGTTAAGATGTTTGATAGCAAGGGGGTACTCAGCTCTGCAGTAGATTATTCCTTCACTTGCACCGATAGCATAACCTCCGATGGCCATGCCCTCTATTATGCTGTGGGGGTCTCCTTCCAGAACTGAACGGTCCATAAAGGCTCCCGGGTCACCTTCGTCAGCATTACATACAAAATATTTCATGTCTGATTTTGCCATATGAGCAAATTTCCACTTCAGGCCTGTAGGAAATCCTGCTCCTCCTCTTCCCCGTAAACCGCTATCCAGAACCTCCTTGATAACGTCCATGGGGCTCATTTCCTTGAGGGCTTTTTCCAGACCCTTGTAACCTTCTCTTTCAATATATTCATCGATATTTTCTGGATCGATGAGGCCGCTGTTCCTCAAAACGATACGAACCTGATTTTCCAGTCTTGGATTTTCAGGGGCTTCATCAGAATTATTCAGGACCACATATTTTTTAATGGTCTCACCGTGACCAATGTGTGTTTCTACAATCTCTTCAGCTATGGCCTCGTCGACCTTCCCATAGGTTATCCTGGAACTCCCTTTTTCTATTTCAACAAGCGGCTCAAGATAACAGAAACCTATACAGCCAACTTTCTTGACTTCCACATCGTCTCGATCTTTTAACATTTCGGTGAGTTTTTTGTAGACAGGTTCGGCTCCGGCTGCAACGCCGCAGCTTGCCATACCCACCTTTACCAGAGTCTTTGGCAATACGGACACCTCCAAATAATTACTTATCCCGATAGGATTCAAGTATACTAACAGCCTTGTCGGGAGTGAGCCTTCCGTAAACTTCATCTCCCACCATCAATACAGGAGCCAGACTGCAGCACCCAAGACAGGCTACGTACTGTAAAGTGAATATGCCGTCAGAAGTTGTTTCTCCATCCTTGATTTTGAAATGCCTCTGTATCTGATCGCCTATCAGGGCCGAACCCTGAACATGGCATGCAGTTCCTCTGCAGACCCTGACCACATATTTACCCTCTGGTTGCATCCGGAACATAGCATAAAAGGTAGCCACTCCAAACAGTTCTGCTGCAGGAATATCAGCTTTTTCTGCAAGATAACCCACAGCTTCCTCTGCAACATAGCCAAGTTCTTTCTGAACATCGGCCAGCAGGGGAATTGTTACGCCCTTTTTACCCCTGTATTTCTCAATAATCGGGTCAAGGCGTTTAGACATGTTTTCGATGCCCTTAGCAGGCGAAGACGTCATTGAATGTCCCTCCTCTGGAATAGTAATTAGCGTACGATCATCCCCACTTCAAACTTTACTATTATAACTTCAAGCTGATCATTGGCAAACTGACCTTAGGTACCAGATTACTGCTTGTTTTTTGGGCCAACTGGACAAAAATATATAATTGAGCACTTCTGATATAATACTGTTAACATGATACGTTAAAATAAGTATATACCCATAAGGGTAAGACTACTAAGGAGGGATTGCGATGAATGTCAGAGTTTTTTCAACTCCTACTTGACCATGGTGTACAAAGGTAAAGGATTACCTTGTAAAAAAAGAAATACAGTTTGAATATATAGACGTAAGTGCTAACAGGGAAGCCGCAATGGAAATGGTCCGTAAAACAAAGCAGATGGGTGTTCCGGTAACTCAGATAGGGGAAGAGTTTGTTGTTGGTTATGATACTGCCCGGATAGATGAACTGCTTGCAAAAACAGAATAACCCTGCAACGGTTATTTCCCTGATTCTGTAGAACAGAAACTATGTCTTACTTATAATTCAAGGCGGTATTACAGGCCCTTTTCAGGGCCTTTTTTATCATCCTGTTAAAATAGATGTAGTTTCAATTTTCATAGTCTGAATTAAGGGGGGGTAGATTATGGATTTTTTAAAATTGGTTTATGGAGGTTCTACGGGGGCTGTATTTAAGGGGCCTGCTGTTGATCCTGTAGAATTGGAGAAACTTCAAAACAGGCTTGAGGAAGCTGATAAATGGCTAAGACAAGGAATAGATGAAGGAAATGATGGATTTGGCTGGCTTAAACTTCCTTACCAGCAAACTGAGCATGTATTTGAGTATGGTAACTGGCTTGGTAACTTTGAAAATGTTGTTCAGATAGGAATCGGCGGATCAGCTCTTGGTAATCTTATGCTCAGAAATGCTCTTGTTCATCCATATTACAATGAAATTCCCCTGCAAAAAAGAAAAGGGCCGGCCTTTTATGTTGCAGATAATGTCGATCCCCATGGGAGTAAATCCATTCTTGACGTTGTCGATATCTCCAGAACGGCTCTTATTGTGGTAAGTAAGTCAGGTTCTACAGCTGAGACAATGGCAAACTTCCTGTATTTCTTTCATCAGTTGGAACTGGCAGTGGGAGCATCTATGGCTCCGGATCATGTCCTCGTTATCACCGATGAATCCCGAGGTAGTCTCCGTGCCTTTGCGAAAGATACTGGATGTAGAAGTCTTACCATACCATCAGGTGTAGGTGGGCGTTATTCTGTTCTTTCTGCTGTCGGCCTGGTTTCGGCGGTTGCCATGGGAATTGATATTGAAAATCTTCTTGAAGGGGCAGGAGAGGTTGATGAAAAGCTGAATTCACGAAAAGTGATTTTGGATAATCCTGCATGGATACTGTCTGCCCTTCATTACCTTCATTATCGAAAAGGAAGAAATATTGATGTCCTCATGCCCTATTCAGACAGACTTGAAGATTTTGTCGAATGGTATGCTCAGTTATGTGCAGAAAGCCTGGGTAAACAAGGACAGGGCTTTACTCCTGTAAGGGCTCTGGGAAGTATTGATCAGCACTCCCAGGTTCAGCTTTACACAGAAGGTCCGGATGATAAACTCTTCACTATTATAGAAGTAAAGAGAACTGACAATCCGATCTCCATACCCGGGGTGAACCAGCCCAGTCTGAAAGAACTGTCATATCTTTATGAAAAAGAAATGGGACAGATGCTTTCCTATGAGGCTATGGCTACTGCGGCAGCCATATACAGATCCGGTAAACCTGTTTTATGGATTGAAGTGGAAGAACTTTCACCCAGAACTCTTGGTGGAATGATATTCTTCTTTGAATACGTAGTCGCTCTGACAGGGCGCCTTCTCGAGATCGACCCATTTGATCAGCCGGGGGTGGAGCAGGGGAAGCGTTATACCTATGGATTTATGGGTAGAAAAGGATATGCGGAACATCGCAGAGAAGCTGAAGATCTCTTCCATATGCTGAACCGGAAATCGATTGAACTCTAAGGCTTATGAAATTCTTAAAGGAGAGATAAACAGAGGGAAGGGGAATAACCCCTTCCCTCTGTTTGAGAGTTTGTGTTTGATTTATGACTTAAAGGTGTTTGTCGACCTTGTCTGCGATTACAACTCCAGTGTTTGCCCCTCCGTCCAGATATACTGAAAAAGAACCAGTGTAGATTCGTATTGAAGGATCTGGACCTAGAGCATAGGGTTGATGATCAAAGAAACTTTCATCAAATAGGTTTCTGTCTTCGCCCTTGTAAACTGGCATATAAAGTATTCCATCGATCTCCAGATCTGTAAAGAAATGGGTTCCGAAAGAAAGCTCGGGCATAAACCCTTCCTGGGGAATGCCAAGCTCGACGATACAGCAGCAACTTGTTATTTCATCATATCTAACAGGTACTCCCAGAAGTGGATTACTTGACCCAACCCTTCCAGGTGCAACCAGAATAAATTTCTCTTTTCCAAGTTTGTAATTAACCTGTCCTATTCCCCTGGCAATATCGCACCAGTTCCTGGCAACGCAGTATAGCTTATGATCCACCATTACCAGGTAGGGAATATTTCTTTTCTGACCGTCTGTAACCATTCTGTCGGCTTTTAGAATAATGTTAGATGAATTAAGATCTGGCATAGGCGCTGATTTTAGAGAATCCTTTATCCATAGAGGCCTTGATTGAATAAGTTCGATCAGGTCCTCAGTGGGATGGTAAGCGAACTCCACATCCGCAGGTACTCCCATTGATTCATCCAGGATCTTCAATATCTTTTTCATTCTGATGAAGAAATTCTTTGAACGATTGGCAAATTCTTCAAAGGTAAAACAGATTTTGGAATCCCTGTCTACACAGAAACTCCCCTTGCCCATCCTTCTGAAGTATCCACCCTCAACGTCTGATGTGTAGACTTGGGCATATTCGGGGAAACAGCTGTGAAAGGGAACAATATCCTTCCAGATGTCTTTGATATGAACTGTTACGAGATCCCGTCTTTCTCTATCAACAACCTGGAAATGTTCCTGGGAATGTCTCATGATATTAAAGGGATTTTGCCCCTCCGGTCTTAGACTGGGCATTGTAAGGGAGAAAGATCTTGCGTAACCTCTCTTTGTACTGGTGGTTCCCATACCGAAAACCAGTCTGATAATACCGTCTTCAGGCTTTATCCGGGTAGTCCATCTTCTGTAATATTTTGAAAATCCGACACCGGCAAGGGTAGGGTAGTAATACCTGCCCCGCCACTTTCCAGAAACTCTCATGACAATTATTCCCATCTGATCTGTGCCAAGACCGTGCTTCTTGCGGTAGGCCACGGCTATAGGGAAATAAACCCTGGAAAAGATCATCTTCATCTGGTTCTCCACAAGTCTTACCCTTTCTTCAAGATCTTTTTCATCGTTTATAAGAAATGTGGAGAGGTACTTCCCGGCAAAAGAGTATTTAAGTGAATCTTCGAGGATACTGCTGCTTCTGACCACGATCGGATCTTTGATCTTGGTCAGAAATGTCCTTAGAGAATTTGTTACGTAGAGAGGCAATTCAGTTTTGAGGAAGCGTTTTTCAATTGTTTCCGGATCCTCTGTTACAAGTGAATCAAGATCTTCAATCTGGTTCAGGACATATTGGTATATGCTTACAGCAAAGAAAAGAGAAGGTGGGAATATGACCTTGGCTGCAAGTTCTTCATCTTGATCCCACAGTTTCCGGATGCCATAAAGGAGAGATCTACCTTTGCCTCCGATATGGCCTTCACCTACTATAAGAGGGGCGAACTGAGGGTCTTTCTGGGGATTCCAGGAAAAGTATTCCTGAACCGTCTTATCATTTACAGTCATATGATTTCTCCTAATCTTTGTATCTCTCTTATGACTTTCTCGTTTATGAAAACCTCTTGCCGCATTGTATCCATTTGATACAAGTATTCTTATTTTAGCAGAAAGTCACCAGGATCTTGGTATTCTCTCAAGACCTCTCTTTTTAACTAAATATTTCAGTTGTTCTTGACCCATCTGTCTTCTGTATCAATGTTAGTAAAGGATTTAATAATTTTCTTTCTGATATCGGGAATTTGATCCGAAAGTGTCGAAATCAGATCCTTTGTCCTGTTCCTTTCTGTTTTTCCGGAGTAGGGGCATGGATTTTTTGCTATCGGGATTCCAAGCCGTTCAGTTTCATTCTGTATCAGCCTTTCTTCAATATAGACCATAGGTCTGATTACCCATATTTTCGAGCGGCTTTGCCAGAGTTTTGGTTTGAAACATCGGTATCTTCCGGTATGGAACAGATTCATCAGGGCCGTTTCTGATACATCATCCAGATTATGGCCAAGAGCTATGGAATCACAGTTCCTTTCAACAGCCATACTACAGATTATCCCCCTCCTGAAATTAGAACAAAGACTACAGGGAGATCTTTCGTCCCTGATATTTATGATCTCCTCTATAGGATGGCATTTTACATGATAAGGTACACCCAGAGAATTACAGAAAGCCTCTATACATGAGGTGTCCATTTTACCGTTCGTCATATCGACAGTACATGCCTCAAGCTCGAACTTGACCGGACTCTTTTTAAGGATCTCTGTAAGGGCCAGAAGGAGCAAAGCACTGTCCTTTCCTCCAGATAATCCAACCATTATCCTGTCATTTGTCGATATCAGATCGTAATCTCCAATGGCACACCCTATCCCCTTTTTAACTCTTTGACTGATGGAAGGGTAAATTCCTGAGGTTTTATCTGACAAAATGATACAACTCCCTGGCGGATAAAAAATTCTTGGGGCTGGTCTGAATCCCAAGATACTGTATAATTAGGTCTAAAGACTCATTCTGGGTATCAAGACCTATAAATCAAGAGGTGGGGGCTTTGGTGCCTAAATTACCCCCGACAGTATGAATATTAACATAAACATGCATTCTTTTCGTGCAAATCCGTATGTCAAGTGCAAACGGGTTCTCTTCAGGCCATAGTAATACAAAATAGATTTAGGATAATTTTCTCAGGTTGTGCTTTTGGGAAAGTCAAGTCATTTTAACTTCAGTCCATAATTCTCTTTATTGATATCGAAAGTGCTTGTGGAGGTGTTAAGTAATGCAGCAGATTTCTCTTGTTGTAGCGGATGATCATAAGTTGTTTCGGGATGGTATTAAAAAATTGCTTGAGCTTGAAGTAGATATAGAAGTAGTTGGAGAGGCTGCAGACGGGATTGAAACCCTGGAAATGGTTCGTAGTTTCTGTCCCGATATATTGCTTTTCGATGTAAACCTCCCGAGGCTTGATGGTCTACAGGTCGTAAGGGAACTTAATAATCTTCAGAGTGAAGTGCGTTATGTTGCCATAAGTGCCTATGACGATGAAGATCGTCTTTCTGCCCTTTCAGCTGAAGGAGTTCAGGGGTTTGTCCTTAAGGCATCTGGAAAAGTGGAACTCCTCTCCGCCATACGATCTGCCAGCCGTGGGCAGAATTATGTTGACCCTAAGGTGGCAGGAAAACTTCTTACCTCTTTTTACAGGAGGAAAGAAGAAACAGATCAGCTTTATGAACTCACCCCAAGGGAAAAAGAGATACTTTACTGGCTTTCCCAGGGGTTCAGTAATTCAGAAATAGCAAACAGGATGGTCCTTTCAGAAAAAACTGTCAAGAATCATGTCAGTCATGTCTTGAAAAAACTGGATCTTCGAGATCGTACCCAGGCTGCTATTATGGCCTGGAAAGTTGGTTTCGCCCAGCTCAATCCAGATTCTGTCCATAAAATCCTTGAGATCAGCCGGAAAACTGTCTGATCCCTTTTCACATATTTCCTTATGTGTACGGTAGAGTTCATTTAAGGAGGATAATCCGTTTGTCTCTTCGAAAAGGGCTTGTTATTTTTCTGCTATGTACTTTTGGTGTAAGTGTTTTTGTTCTTTTAACAAGCGTAGACAGAAGAACCTTTGCTCTTTTGTTTGAGGCTGATAAAAGAGCATTGTTGATAGCCCTGATCCTTGTCGTTCTGGCCTGGTGTTGTGATGCATTAAGATTTTGCGCAGTTGCAAGGGCAGCTTCGGAGAAAATAAGTTTCAGACTCGGCCTTATCCTTACCTGGCTTCACTATTTTGGATGTGCAGTTACCCCCATGCAGACAGGTGGAGGTCCATTCCAGATATATGTTCTCTACAAGGGAAAGATGCCTATTGGAAAAGGTGTTGCAATAACTCTTACCAGAACCCTTCTATCAATGCTTCTTCTAGGTCTTGTAGTGCCTTTAGCTGTAATTCTCGAGCCGGACCTCCTCAGAGGACATCATATTCTTACAGGTTTTTTCTCATATGTAGTTATCTTTGTCATTTTTTCCTGGACTCTTGTTGTTATAAGCCTTTTAAGACCTCAGATCATTAAACGATGGGGTCAGATAATTATCCTTCTCCTGAAAAGGATAGGTCTCGTTAAGCCCAGATCAGTTCTTTTTATGATCCGAAGGATAAACCGTGAGATTGATAACTACAATATGAACTTCCGCCTGTTTTTTACTTCAGGACGTTCTTTTTTTATCAAAGCAGTTGTTTTTTCTTTTCTGCATCTTTTATTCCTATTCTCAGTTCTTCCTGTGCTAATATGGTCAGTCGGGCTTGAATTCAACTATGTTCAGACTATCCTTGCCCAAGGTGTGTTTATGTTTATTCTGTATTTTGTCCCTACCCCAGGTGCAAGCGGTTTTGCCGAGGCTGGCGGGGCAATAATTTTCAGCCTCCTGGTCCCTTGGAATATGGCAGGGATAATGGCTCTTGCCTGGAGATTCTTTACAGAATATCTTGCCATACTGATGGGTGCCTTCGTAGCCTTAAGAATGCTTGGATGGGGAATGACAGAAGAAATATTCAGGAAAGACAGAGAGGATTTTGAAGCTGATGAATAATACTGGACAAAAGGTATTCCGGTTAAGGGGTGGAATATGGACGATCTTTTTTGTCGCCGTACTATTTTTGGCAAGGCCCTATGGAGCCAGACCCTTGATAGGTATACCCCTTGTAGTAATTGGTCAGGGCATAAGGCTTTGGGCTTCAGGCTGCATAGTAAAATACAGGGGAGAAGAACTCCAGGCTTTAAGGCTTACAACCTGGGGGCCTTATTCTATTATAAGGAATCCCCTTTATATAGGTAATGGACTCATAGGTCTTGGATGGTCATTAATTGCTGGCTGGTCAGCGGTGATACTTTTTATTGTCCTTTTTGGCCTTATGTATAACTACTTTATTGTCCCTTCTGAAGAATCCTTCCTTGAAAATAAATTTGGCGAAAGATATATAAATTACAAGAATAGAACTGGAAGATTTATCCCCAGGGGGTTTCCGGGTAAAGACATATACGGTCCCTTTGATCGTTCTATATTGTGGAAGAGCGAGAGACACTCTATCATAGTTACAGTCCTTGGGACTATCCTGATAATAAGCAGATTGTGGTGGTAACTTCGGAATAGCGAATAAATTGTAGGAAAAAGAGGAGGCGGATATCCGCCTCCTCTTTAAAGTCTTGCCATGTGGCCGCCATAAAGCCTCTGCCAGGTTTCATCGTAAACCTGTTTAGGTGGGACCTTGATCAGGGCGAGGCCTTCCTTTATTGCTGCCTGGGCAACTGCTTCTGCCACACGCGGTGTTTCCTCGTCACTGAATAATGGAGGTACTATCCTGTTTTCCGATAGTCTTCTCCTGTCCACTACACTAGCCAGGGCCTCGGCTGCTCTGATCAGAACGTTATTATTAACTCCTCGAGCCCTTACATCCAGAAGCCCTCTTGAGATTCCTGGAAAAGCGTGAAGGTTAGGCATTGCATTTATGCATTCACTCAATCCGCATGCAACAATTGTTGCTCCGGCTGCTTTAGCCTCTTCCGGCATGATCTCGGGTTCTGGAAGGGATAGGGCAAATACTATTGATCTGGAATTCATCTGTCTGATATGGTCTGTAGAGAATTTCCCTTTTCCGGAGAAGCCTATGAGGACATCTGCTCCCCTTACTGCCTCTTCAAGGCCTCCTGATATTCCCTCTGGATTTATCTTGACAGACAGCTCCTCCTGAATGTAGTTCATTTTGGGATTCTCTGGACCAAGAATCCCCGAACTGTTCAGAGTTATTATATTTTCTGCTCCTGCGTAAAGGAGCAGTTCCGTTGTAGCAATACCAGCAGCGCCGGAACCGAAAATGACTATCTTGATGTCCTCCAGTTCTTTTCCTACAACCTCCAGCGCATTGATCAGACCTGCTAGAACAACCACTGCCGATCCATGCTGGTCATCGCAGATAACAGGAATATCAAGACTTTCCTGAAGTTTCCTTACTACTGTAAACGTTCTTGGAGTAACAACGTCTTCAATGTTGATTGCACCTACCGTCGGAGCAATGAGTCTGGCGGCGCATATTATATCGTCTGCCTTCTGGGAAGATATACACAAGGGGAAAGCATTGACATCTCCAAAAAGTTTGAAAAGGAGACATTTCCCCTCCATAACCGGCAATGCGGCATCTGGACCAATATTGCCCATTCCCAGAACGGCTGAACCATCCGTAATAAGAGCAAGTCTGTTGCCTTTCCCTGTGTATTCATAGGTCATACTTTTATCGGCTATGATCTCGTTTGCGGCATGGATGCTTCCCGGGACATAAGCCATAGCGAGATCTTCCTCGTCGCGGATATTAATGGAGGGATAGATCTTTATCTTTCCCTTGGATCTCCGATGCATTTCCAGAGCTTTTAATCTGTCCACTGTCATTAGCTATCTTCCCCCTTCAGGTTTATCTCTTTTGCCTCTATGTATAACCATGTTCTGTATTCTTTCAATTATTTTACTGTCATTGTTATTCCCAGGTAACACGATATTGCCCGTATCAAGATCTACCAGCATTCCATCTCTCGCGGCAATAACGCTGGTTAGTGGAGTACATAGAGCTTTTGCCAGGTTGTCTGGTCCTGCCTCGAGGATGGACGTACCCATGTGGTTAATGAGCATTAATTCGGGATTCAGTTTCCTGAGTATATATGGTACTTCCTCGATTGACAGATGATCTATCCTTTCGATTTTTTTCAGAAGGGTAATATTGGCGATAAGGATCCTGCTCTCAGAAAAGTGTTCCAGCCAATGATCCTTCAGTCTGGTATCTGAAATTAAACCTATTATAGGTGTTGTTTCGCTTTCAAGGGTAAAGCCAAAGCATTCCACACCGTGGTGAATAAGTTTTTTACCCCTGATTCTGATATGACCATCTAGGTCAATATCTTTGTCTTCCTGCCATGTATGGAGCCTGTCAATGTGTTTCCGGAGATGTTCCAGAAGAATGGAACTTCCTTCTACAAGGCTGTCTTCAGGTATTACAAGGGTCCCCCGCCTGGTTCTTCCCCCGAAGGTCATTGATTCAACCAGGACATTGAGGTCGTTGCTGTGGTCTATGTGACGATGGGTCAGGATAATAGCATCTATCTTTGTTGGATCAAGGTCTGGTAACATTTCACATATTTTGACCAGAGCCCCGGGACCTGGATCGATTACGAAATTCTTTCTGTTTATCCTTATCCACATACCACCTGAAGCTCTCATCTGATACATCATCGAAAACCTGGCTCCGGATGTTCCAAGGAATAGAAGGAAGTTTTCCGGCAATGAATTCAAATGTTCTTACTCCGTTTCCTTGAATAAAGGCAGAAGCTCCTTGAACTGGGTGGTACCTGCTCTGCAGATCAACTGGTAAATGACTGACTCTGATGGGATTATCATAGCACCATATCGGCCCATGGTATCCATGGCATAAGTATGATTCTGACATACCCTGCTCCCACATGCATCAACCGCTACTATTACCTTAATTCTTTTCTCAAGCATTGCCATTACAGTCGAAAAGACGCATATGTGACTCTCAATGCCGAATACAACGACCTGTTCTCTGATCTGATTATTCAAGAATACCTCAAAACCCGGTTCGGCCATGCAGGAAAAGTGGGTTTTTTCGAACCTTTCCGAATTAGGCGGAAGTACTTTAACCAGATCTTCCGAAGTCCCCCCCAGTCCGCGGGGATATTGTTCTGTATATTTAAGGGGAACATCCAGAGTTATAGCTGCCCTTGCGAGTTTAATGCTGTTTCGGAGGACCTTATCATGACCGTTTATAGCCGGTAGAAGTTTTTCCTGTATATCGATCATAAGAAACTGGGCCTTATCTATATTTAGCGTAAAGGGTGTCATTAAAATTATCTCTCCTTCCAAAAGAACCATTCATAATCAATTACTCTAAAGGCTTATGACTTACTGCATTTTATAACACATACGAAGGATCATAACCATAGTACTTTCTGTTCTACGCATTTTTCCTGTGTTGCATTTCCATGTCTTTGTGCTATGCTTGCAAAAATCGGACAAAATGCCTTTTACAGGAGGGGGTTTGGAAAGTATGCATTCCCGTCATGATAAAGATAAGGAATGGACTATTGGAGAAATACTTCGGGAAATGTCTACCCCAAGATTTCCCCATTTTATTACCAGGGTGATAGACCAGGTTCAGAATTGGATGTCTGAGCTTATATATGAAGACAGAGATGAGACTGAAAGAGACCTTTATTCCATGATGGATAGTTCAGTTCCTGGTGATCCTGAAAAACTCATAAGAGAACTGGAATGGGTAGAGGACTTTGCCGATCTGTTTCCTGGGACCTCTCAACCTTCGGGTCAAAAGGATATGATAGTGCTTTGCCTGGGTCCTGCTGATTTCGATGATGGAATGAGGATAGCCGTTGATCATTCGGCCCTTTTCGCAAGGGGATTGTGTAAAAGGGTCTGGATCCTTTGTGATAACTGGATAATGGGAGAAGTAATAAGATACCTTCAGCATATCAGGGCTCTGAACAGCGAAGGGGTAACTTTTCATTTCATACTGGTGACTCCCTGGGGATGGTCAGAGATACCAATAAGTCATGATCCAGTTGCTGGTAGAAAACTTGACTGGAAAAATCCAAGGAAGGGTTCTTCCAGCAAGCCTAATGCACCCCTTGAAGATGATGGAAACAGTAATAGTCGATAAGATAGTTTAATTTCAGGATCTAAAACGAAGGATATTGTATCTCTCATCAATGTAGGATGTATTTTAATGTTTGACGCAGACTTGTCGGAATGATACAATTCCGCCGTTCGGGGCGTAGCGCAGTCTGGTTAGCGCGCCTGGTTCGGGATCAGGAGGTCGGAGGTTCGAATCCTCTCGCCCCGACCAATTATGGAACGAAATCCTGGCATTTCCTGCCAGGATTTTTGTTTTTTTCTTGACGAAGTTTTTGATTATGAAACGTTTCGTCTTGCCTTGATTAATGCTGACTAACCTGTTATAATCTGCATCGGAGGGGAATTCATGGATGACCATAAAGTAGCACAGAATAGAAAAGCCAGACATGATTACTTTATCCTGGATACTTTTGAGTGCGGTGTAGTTCTTACAGGTACAGAAATTAAATCGGTAAGGGCCGGCCGGTTGAATCTCAAGGATGGTTACGCTAGTATCAAGGGTGGAGAGCTTTGGCTATGGAATGTCCATATTTCTCCATATGAGAAAGCAAGTTTCTACAATCATGAACCGGTCCGACCTAGAAAACTTCTAATGCATCGCCATGAAATAATGAGGTTGCTGGGAAAGGTCAAGGAGAAAGGGCTAACTCTTGTTCCTTTGTCGGTTTACATCAAGGGTGGCCGTAGAGCAAAAGTGGAGATAGCCCTTGTTAAGGGTAAGAGTGAGCATGATAAGCGTGACAGTATTGCTGAACGGGACGCCAGGCGTTCCATGGAACAAGCCTTGAAAAACAGGGATTGAACGGTTTAAGATAAAACTTATGGGGGCGACTGGTTTCGACGGCAAGTTGGAGGGTATGGAAGAGCGGGTCGAGGTCTCCGTAACCTCGTTAACAAACGGAAAAAAACAATAATTGCCAATAATAATTACGCACTGGCTGCCTAGATAGCGGCCACGTCTCAGGGAATTTCGTCGCCGGGTTTCCTGCCGACGTCATAACAGGCGAATGCCTCATCCGGCAAGCTCCGGTCCGGGTGGGAAAGATTAACGGAGATTGGAGTTGAATATCCTGTTCCTGGGGTATTTGGCTCGACACTAAACAGGAACTACACCCGTAGGGCTTCCACTACTGGCCCTTGTCGGACCGGGGTTCGATTCCCCGCGCCTCCACCATAACTTATTAGCAGCCTAAAGAGATTATTCTTTTGGCTGCTTTTTCATGTTTTAGAGATAATTCAGATCTCGGATTTTTAAGGTTAGCTCCAGAAAAGGGGTATGTTAGTATTCAAATTACAAAAAAAGAGACATGTTGCGGGAAGATG
Source organism: Acetomicrobium hydrogeniformans (assembly GCA_016841745.1). Lineage (GTDB taxonomy): Bacteria > Synergistota > Synergistia > Synergistales > JAFGMB01 > JAENYO01. Next base: position 308,097 of record JAENYO010000001.1, on the reverse strand, counting down.
GGCACCTTCCCCATTATTTGGTAAGATAGAATTACCAGGTCATCGGAGGGTCATTTATATTTGATTATATCTTGATATAGACTATTTTCTGGGGGGCAGGTCTGCATTATTTTTCATAGATTATCCCCCAAGAAGTGATATATGATATTTTGTAGAAAAAATTGTAGAAGGAGGTCTTTGGCATGAATGAATCTATTAAGTGGCATCATGATATAACAGGTGAAAAAGTTGTTAAAGCCCTGATTGAAAATGGTTTTTCTTCAACCTATTGCAACACTGCGAAAGAAGCTTCCGTAGCGATTCTTGATCAAATCCCGAATGGGGCAACAGTGGGTATGGGTGGTTCGTGGACTGTAGGAGAGTTGGGTTTGCCGGATGAAATTGCTGCCCGAGGCAACAAAATATTGAATCATGGTAAAGCCGGATTGAGTATGGAGGAAAAAAATGAGATCAGGCGGCAACAGCTTACCTGTGACGTTTTTCTGACAGGAACTAATGCTGTAACAATGGATGGTGAACTGGTAAACGTGGATGGTACGGGCAATAGGGTTGCAGCAATGATCTATGGACCCCATAAAGTAATTATAGTAGTTGGTATTAACAAGATCGTACAGAATTTAACAGCAGCGATGGAGAGAATACAATCAATTGCTGCTCCAATCAATAACAAGCGTCTCGGATTGCCAAATCCTTGTACCAAGACTGGAGAATGTATGGATTGCCAGGGACCAACCAGGATTTGCAATGTGACGACTATTTTGCACAAACAACCATTACTGTCTAATATTCATGTGTTTATTGTGGGAGAAAACCTGGGGTTCTAGATTATCTCCCATTAGAATAAGGCCATAAAATATTCATTCGCAGTCATCATAGATACTTCTGTTGGCTGCTTTTTTATTGCCTTCAAGCTGATCAATATTTGAACATTGATCCTCGAGTTCCATAAAACGATCTGATTAGTATCCAAATATGAAAAGCGCAGTAAAAGATTTGCTGCTAATAAATCAAACGTTAGAGGAAAGTACCAAAAGAGGAGCTTCTCTGAGATCAGGACGAAAGGTCCTCTCTCAGGAAACAAAAAAGTTATTGCAGTCAAATAATCCAAACAGTGAAGAGCGAGCCATTGCAAAATTCCTCTCTCTTTAAGCATTGCACTTATAAATACTTCATCATGGAGCTATTAACCTCAAAGAGACCGGTCAGAATGGCCGGTCTCTTTGAATAAATTTATTTAACCCATAAGATCGCTTGCATAGTAAGTAAGCGGGATCAAATCGCTCCTGTCCAAATATTTCAGGTCAAACTTACGGTTCAAAGCCGAAAAATGTCTCAGGCCACATCCCAATTTATTGAGATAGGAGAAAACTCCAATTGCTCCTGTAGAAAAGTTATCAGCTTCTTTTCCATATATCCCCCTGAGATCAGCCAGATCACAAAAAACCTCATCTATCGTACTGCCAAATTTCTTGAAAAGTTCAGGCGTTCTACCTGCCTTTATCTCGTCTCCAACTGTCTTTCCTGTCATGGCAGCTGCCATTGCGGCACGACAGACACCAATAGCCTTTATAAATCCATCTCCGTATGCAAGGGACTTGAACACCTGATCTTCACTGGCAAAACCACCGGTCATGACCATTGCAGGAAAGGTCTTGTCCTGTTTTTGCAGTTTTGCACAGATATCTACGACAGCTTTTTCAAGCACAATTGTCGGGAGAGACCATTCGTTCATCATCTTTGAGGGACTATAGCCTGAACCGCCACCTGCGCCATCAAATGTTATCATGTCGACTCTGTTTTCTATCGCCATATTGATTACACGTTCCACATCAGTCAGATCAAACCCAGCCATCTTGAAATAGACGTTTTTCATACCCATGGCACGGAGTTCGGAAATTCGTTTTGCCATCGACTCTTCCGTCCATATTGGTAGTCTTCCGTAAGTGTAAAAATTAGGACAACAGCCCTTTTCCTTAAGTTCTATTATTTTAGGATCAAATGGATTGGGGCGGACAAGAGCTCCACACTCAACTTTTTTTACGGCCTCATCATAGCCCTTAAGCCTGTTCATAGGCTGAGTCCCCTTGGCACCCTGGCCGAACTTGAATTCCAGAGCTTCGAAGCCATACCTATTCAGAGCTATCTCAGGAACACCCATAAGATGGTCATCCACGTTACACTGAAGCACCATCTGCCCTGCTCCCCGGTAATATTTATAGAAACTATCATGTATTTCCTGAAGCATAGGGAATGACGTAATCTTGCCGTTCTCTATTTTTAGTTCAGCGTCTTTGTTCCTTGCATCTTCACCTACCATGCAGGTAACTCCTGCCATAGCAGCACCACCAAAATAATCAAGCCAGTTCATTTTCACCAAAGCAGGCAAAACAAGAGGCAGATCCAGCTTTATTTTATTATCGCTACCATATTCGGAAGCCAGATTAACGTTAAATATCTCTGCATGTTCATAATCAGCCTCTGTCCCAATGGCACCAAAGGCACGACCGTTTATGTTGAAATGAGAGAAATCTACCGGATAATCCTTTTCCGACGCAATCTGATTAGCACCTGTCGTTGTTGGATAGACCGTCATTTTCCCCAGAACTGCCGCTTGAGTAATCTCACAAGTTCCTATGCATTCCTCCGTACACAAAGAGCACATTCCTGACTGAGGAGAAATATACTTACTTCTGTTTCTTGCTCCTGTAAAACCTGAACTCAAACTAGGTGAAAACGTCATAAAAAAACCTCCCCTTAAAGGTATCTTACCTGCGATGTGTCCTGCACTTTGATTAAAGTCATTGTATCACTTGACTTATATTTCGTGACACACAGGGCGCCTATGAGTTGAACTGCTCCCGGTAAATAATTTCCGATGAGGCTGAATTCTGGTTTTCAAGAAGAACAGTAATCACTAAGCTCAAAGAAAGTATGAAAAAAACTTTAAGCCTTTTAAAAATTCGCCGATCCGACAATCTATTTGTCAATTCAGAAAAGTCTATTGTAATAGTCCTTGTTATATTAAACAGATAGAGTAGAATATTATTTAACTCAATTTGCATCAGGGGAGGAAAAAGATGCACCTCTTCTTACAGTGTTCACCCCCACCGCATAGTTTTTAAAAGCTAGATCTCGTGATCTTGATTTCTGGTCTGTGTTGAGCCTACTGTTTATATATCAGCGGGAATGGTTGTGTGTGCCTCGTTATGTGAGGGATAGATGTTGTTTCCCACCTGAAGAGGGGGTTGTTACTTATGAAATCCGGTACTTCTTCAGTTGCGCTTTGTGCAGCTGTTTTTATACAGATGATTGGTGTGGGGTTGATCGTAGCGCTTCTTCCCAGTCGAGTGATCCATCTGTCCAATTCTATGGATTATGTAGGGTATATTGCCTCAGCTTTCGCTGTTCCATTTGTTCTTTTTCAACTTCCGGTAGGTCGCCTTGGGGATAGATACGGTTTCAAGATCTTTCTTGTGGGCGGATATATCATTTCCTGTCTGACAGGGCTAGTCTATTTTAAGGCAGAAAATGTGCTGAGTATCCTCGGTGGCAGAGCATTACAGGGAATAGGAGAGATACCGGTATGGGCTCTGGCTCCAGCTTTACTATCTCTGCTTTATCGAAACTCCAAGGGTGAAGCTATTGGAAAGTATAATGCATCATTGCACCTTGGATTAACGGTTGGAAGCATGGTAAGTATCTATGTTTACACTGTATGGAGTGGGAATGAGGCATTTTTGCTCTACGCGGCTACTGGCCTGATCGGGGCTATGATAGTGGTTCTTTTTGTTAAAGAGCCTACACATAGTGTTAAAGGTCTGAAAAAAGATCCCATAAATTATTCCAGGATATTTCAAGCGCTGAAGGAGATCCGTAGACCTGCAATCTATACGGGCATTGGCCTCTATGGTGGAGCTTATGGGATATTTCTTACTGTTATACCTGGAGTTCTCCTGAGGGAGAAATCCTTTAGTCAAAGCGAAGTAGCTCTTTTTTTTGCTCTGTTCTATATTGCGATAAGCATATCCCAGGTCTTGGCAGGGAAATTCTCTGACAGGCGGGGAAGAGACCTCACCATGTATATTGGTTTGATATTGGTCGTATCTGGGTTAGCTCCTTTCATGTGGTTGATGGGAAAGTGGATATTTGTTTTTTTGTTCCTGGCAAGCTTCGGACTGGGCATGTTTTGTGTTTCCTCCCTGGCTCTGCTTAACGAAGCAGTTCCAGACTCCATGAAAGGCTCTATTTCGGGGGTTTTCTACCTTCTCTGGGGTATAGGTTATTTTCTTTTGCCCCCATTGATGGCCAATTTAGGCGGATTTCTTGGTTTTAGAATGCTCTTTTCAACTTTTGCAGCAGTTGTATTAGCGGGACTTATTGCTTTGGCATTGAAGCCAGAAAAATAATTATGCGAAGAGAGTATTGAAAATAGTTCAAAAATTGAGAGATGCCGGTTAATGATCTTTCGGAAAGACTGAGTAGATCAGACTGGTACAAATAACTGGTACATTCTCAGACAATGTTCAAAATCACAGTGTAGTGATTGCAAACATCCAGAGATTTCTGGTGAAGGTGTGGAGTACCCGCGCCTCCCCCAGATGAATAAAAGTAGTCAGTAAGTATGTATCCGCTGGCTACTTTTATTGTGTTTTTTATATTTTCTGTTTCCAGATTTTCCTGTCGAATTCCATAAAATGACCGTAAAAGTATCCAAATATTAGAAAAATAGAATTATAGTTCAAATATCTTGTTGAATATGCACCAAGTCCATTTCCGGGCTTGGCTTGTTTCATACCCGGGAAGGAGGTCTACCATGCCAGCCGTCACAAGTGTTAGAATCTGAAAGATATCTACCTATCTTTTTCGTAAAGGTGAAATCTATTATTTTCGTATTGCCATACCTATAGATGTTCGCAAGGTCTTTGGACGTACTGAAATGAACTATTTACTGCAGGCAGAGGATCTATTACACCCGTTTTGAGACTTGACTATTGGGGGACTTTGACTTGCTGAATGTGAAAAATCTATTTCCTTTCTTATTGGTTTATTATGAATTGAACGAGGTGATGTAACCTTGAAGTTTACCGTTACAATTGCTCAAGTTGCCAGCGTCCTTCTGGATGTTTCATGCAATGCTGCAAAAGCAAAAAAAATTATCAGCGACAGTGTCCTGAATTCAGCAAGTGAAATGGTCGTATTCCCAGAGATGTTCCTGACTGGATACAGCATAGAGAAAAACTCACTCAGTGAGATTAAAAGAAAAAAACTTGTGGTTGAAATTGAAGAAAATATGCGTTCTATAAGAAAAATGTCCCGGGAACTTTCTGTTGACGTCATAATCAGTTATCCCACCTTTGATGGCGAGCAACTCCATCGGATGTATATCGCTTGCGAATATGTTTCCAACGGACATGCTGTGGCTGTTCATCGCAAAACCCATCTTTGTAACTATGGAGGATACATTGAACATTTGAATTTTGAGCAGGGTGATAAAATCACTGTGGCCGATGGGAAAAACGCAAAAATTGGATTGCTGGTCTGTGAGGATTCCTGGCACATTGAAAACGCTCTGGTATCTGCTCAAATGGGTGCCGAGATTCTGGTCAATCCATCAGCAGCCTGTGTAAATGATCCCAATACTGCTTTAGAGTGCATGAAAAACTGGCATATCATAAGCCAAGGTCAGGCTATGTCCCAGACGTGCTGGTTCGTTTGTTGCAACAAGGCAGGGATGGAAGGTAAAACGTTCTGTGCGGGAGGCTCTTACGTTATTGATCCAAGAGGAGAGATTGTTTGTATGTTGCCCCCCCTGAAAGAATGTGTTCTTCATTGTGATATAGATATGGATTATCTATATGATATAAGAAAAAAGCGCCCCCTTTTGGAAAACTCTCGAAACGCTTTGAGCTGCGGATATCTTGAGAAGCTCCGATAAAATATAATATCCTGCTTCTAGCAAAGAAATGTAAAGGGAGAATCCTCGCAAGCTTGGGGGATGTATTTGATCATATACAAAAGAACAGTCAACAACAATCCTTCTATAGGGTGCTCTTTTTATTGTCTTGAAGCTGATCTGCACCCGAACCTCTTCCCTGGTAAAGAGAGTGAAATGAATAGACTAATTGGGAAGGATAACTAAAAGTGGATGGCGAATGAAAAGATCCATAACAGGATCATTCCCGAAACAATTGTTACAAAAATATTCCTGCTTTTGAGAGCCACAAGAAAGGCTATGGTACCGGCAAGTATCCTTGGAAAAGAGATGGCTATCCCGGCTGAGCCTTTTGAATATACAAGTGAAGGTACTACCAGTGCAGCTAGAGCGGCAGGAGGTATATACCTGAGAATCTTCTCGAAAAAGGGGGTCACTTTCCGAAGAGGAATAAAGCACAGAAAAAGACCTTTAACAACCAGAGAAGATATAGCAATAATGGCGAACAGTAGATAATAGTTCATCGGTTATCCCTCATCCAGGTTTCCTGAAAAGTTCGATAAGCCATTCCAGATCCTATTCCTATGAAAATGGATATCAATAGTCCTGACTGAAGAGGGAATCTGGGTACAAGGATAACGGCAGCAACGGCTCCGGCAAGAGCGGATATCTGCCTGTCTCTTCCTTTCAGGTGAGGTATCAGGAGAGACATGAATACCAGAGGAATGGCAAAGTCCAGAGAGAGTCTTTCAGGAATGATCGTTCCAAGGTTATATCCAAGGAATATTCCTGCCTGCCATGAGCAATATAGGACTAATGAAGCTCCCAGGAAGAACGAGGGAAGGAATCTGTTTCCTGGATTATTTTCTCCTTCTGACATCGTAAAAGCATAGGATTGATCGGACATTATGAAAGCAGCAAAAAGACGTTTTACAAAAGATCTTTGTTTTAGAATTGGCTGAAGAGAAAGACTGTACATTGCGTATCTCAGGTTTATTACAAGTGCCGTTACAATGATGATAAAAGCCGGTGTGTGGGCAGCATATAATTGGACTGCTGCTAGTTGTGATGCCCCTGCCAGAAGGGAAAGAGCAAAAAAAGAGCTCTGAATTCCCGTAAGTCCAGCATTTTTCATGGCATACCCGAAAACAACAGAGAAGGGCATGATCCCTATAAGAATGGGTGTTATGGCTCTACCTCCGCGAAGAAATTCCTTTTTGGAATTCGTCATTATTCCCTCCCCACTTGGATTACCAGTATCAGAAAAGGCGGTTTTACCTTGAATATAAATGAATACCTTCAGTTTAAGGGCCATTCACGGCAAAAGGCCAGCTAATGAATTTCCCCCTTCAAGGATGATATGAGCTGGTTGAACTGTTTTTACATCCTTTTTCTAGACAGGCGGAATGAAAGATTTACCTGTGGAAAATCTTTGTTTGGTCTTTTTGAATTCTAACTTATCTTTTATATATCGCTAGACGTTGGTTGTCCAGGATTTACTCTCTGTTTACAGTTAGAATTGGAAATTATACTATGAATGTCAGAATTCTATTGTTCTATCTGGAATATGAGATGAATTAGTATGAATGAATCTTCCTTGACATTTCACCAATACTGACTATAATACTTTTATTCTGGAATTCAGCACTTTCAACATGAATTTGGAGTGAGATCGAGTTGTAAGAGAAGCTTGTATAAAGTCTGAATGTATAGAAAATAACTGTGATCTAATTGCAATTCTTTATGATATATGGACGTGGGTAGTAGCCTCAATTCGACATTAAAAGGACCTAAGGGGGCAGGGACTTTTTTGTTGAATCTCTCCCGCGAATAACTTTAAATTATTTCGAAAGCTAAAATAGAAAGGAAGGGAACGTCATGAGCAGGGCTTTTGTCCGCGAAGACGACGGCCGCCTTGCCCTTCTCGATGAAGAGAAGGCTCTTAAGGAGAGGATGGAGAGATTGGCATTACTGGAAAAAAGAAAGCGTTATCTTGAAACTGATCCCAAAGCTCTTGAGATAGAACAGGAGAAACGCTTGGCATTCCTTGCCAGTATTGAAAGGGACATAAGCCATCTCAGACAGTTAATATCCTGAATATGATCAATTCCGGATGTTTATATATTCTTCTAGTGTTTTTCACAGGAAGGAGCTCACAGGTTTATCGGTGAGCCCCTTCCTGTTTTCCGAATAATGCAAATTCTGTAAAGAATTTATATTATTGCTGTGTTTTTTTCAGATAGAGGGAATTGAAGGGAAAAGAAGTGGTATTATAACTAAGATAGGATGAGATGCATCCTACAGTGTGTTTTTTGTACTGGTTTTTGCAGGTATCCCAATTTTAAAAGAAGGGGAAATGGATATGGAAGATATTGCTATCAAACAGAACATCTCTACTGGGGCTCACAATTGTTGCAGGTATTTAGTTAATCCTTACAGTCTTCTGAATATGGAACTTACAAATAAAAATATACGTCCCTTGAGATGGCTTATTGGTTTTCTGCTGGTTTCACAGTTTGTAGTGGCTTTTGCCTACATTGACAGCTCTTATTATTTTGTCAGCATCTTCAAGTTTTTCCTTCTTGCTGTTGTATGGATTTTAGGAACTTCGATCATTGAAAGTGGCATAATAAGCAGATTCAATACAGAGAAAGAGTTATGTTACCTCAACAGGGCAAAGATGATCCTGATGAGTGTTACACTCTGGTCAGTATCGCTCTTCCTTTACATAACCATGTTCCTGGTCTGATATTTCGGGTTATTTTCAATCGATAGTCTATATATATCAAGTCCCGGCTCTCACAAAAGTGCCGGGACTTTTTTATTCCTGTTTCAGGATAGCAGTTGAAGAATTACCTTTTGATCGGAGAGTAATATTTTTCAGGTAGGGCATTAATTCTGTAATTAACACGGCGATCAGGATCAGGAGAAAACCAGCTGTTATTTTTATTGTGAAAGGATCTCCCAGTAAAATAATCCCGAAAATTGCACCGAAAACAGATTCCAGGCTCAGAATTATAGCAGTATGGGTTGAGGGTGTGAACTTCTGTGCAGTTGTCTGTATGAGAAAGGCAAGAACTGTACAAAAAATAGAAGAAAAGCCTATACTCCATAGTGAACAAGATGAAATCTGTGAAGGCCAGGTTTCAATTGCCATTGCTGCCAAGAGACTGCATAATGCAACCACACCTATCTGAACTGCAGCGATTAAAACAGGATCCATCTGTTTTACAAAGTGTTCTATCAGAAGAAGGTGAATAGCAAAAAAAACGGCGCATGTCAGAGTCAGAAATTCACCTGTTCCTGCGGAAAAGCCAGAGTCCTGTGTTAAAAGACCCATTCCAGCAAGACAGATCAGGGATGCAATAAATGCAGTTATCCCTGGGTGTTTTTTCAAGAATATCCAGGATATAAAGGGAACCATGATAACATAGATCGTGGTTAAAAAAGCTACCTTGCCAACAGTCGTGTATTTTAAGGCCAGAGTCTGCGTGACAAAACCCATAAAAAGAAATATTCCAATGATAGTACCTGCTTTAATTTCCCTGTATTTTATGTCAATAATCTTACTCCAGAACAGGGCCAGCATAATAGCAAATGCCGATCCGAAACGAACAGCTGTTAGCCAGAAAATGGGAAAAGAATCAAGTCCATCTTTCATCGCTACAAAGCCCAGTCCCCAGAATAAGGCAACTATAAGCAGTGCACTGTCAGCGAAAAGGACCCTGTTGTGGAATCTATTCATGTAAAGACACTTCCTGTCGTTAGATAATCAGAATCTGAACCTGGAAATTCCAGGGCCAATAGCTTCGGCTCCGGACAAGCCCGACAAATCTAACATAATTCCAGCCAACTATCCATTCCTTAAGAAAGAAATGTAATGAAATACAGAAATATCGGGACTTCTAGCAATGGTTCTGCTAAAATTTCCTAGTGACCTGCGACATTTCGTTTCCCTAATTTAGTTGTTATATTCGAAATGTTCTCCTCATTATCAGTTCTTCCATTTTTCAGGAGGTCCTCTACCATGGGAAAAGTTTTAGCTATATGTATCAGTCAACAGCGAAATCAGCCTAAAATACCTGTTCCGGGAGCCTTGTTTGTGGAAAATGGAGGGGTAGAAGGAGATTCGCATTTCGGTTTTTCTGATAGGGAAGTTAGCCTTCTGTTGAGCGAAGATGTAGAAAAAGCAGAATTGAAAGCAGGCATAAAGTTCCCCCCGGGATCACTTGCAGAAAACCTCCTGGTCCAGGGTCTTTCCCCCGATCCTCTTGAGATAGGCACCCTGATCAGGATAGGAGATGTAATTCTCAAAGTGATCGAAAAGGGCAAACGTCCGGAAGAACCCCATTCTTATGACTACATGGGATGGTGTCTCCTGCCTTATTGCGGATACTTCCTTGCTGTTCAGAAGGGAGGGGTAATAAGTTCCGGTATGGAGGCGGAAATTGTCTCTTCCATTTAAAAAATAAATGAGACTGAAAGATCGCAAAAATATGTCAAAATATCTCTTTTATAATTTCATTGTTACTATTTTAACTATTTTTACAAAGTATAAGAGCAGTGTGTATAATGTATTCTAAATGTGTGTTCAGTTCCTTCTACACACGGAGTTAATATTATGATGGGAGGTGCATTGTGTGGTCATTTTTTTCCTCTCCTTGATCCTTTACCTTCTTTTAGTCTGGTCGGGCGGAGGTGGCATTAGTTCCGTAGAGATAGTTATAGGAGCTCTTCTGGGACTAGTGCTTGCATATGCGGCCCGTACCTGGACTTCTGGAAAGCGCTTGGGGCTCGAAGGACTTAACCCTATGAGATGGATAGGTTTTATCTATTATCTCTTTGGTCCTTTTGCCCTTGGACTGATCAAGGCTAATCTCGATGTTGCCATGCGTGTTATCACAGGTGACATCAGACCTGGTATTGTCAAGCTTAATCCTGGGTTGAAAAACGGTCTTGCTATGACAATCCTGGCAGATTCAATTACCCTGACACCTGGTACTATCACGGTTGATGTAGATGAAGAGGACGGTTCCTTCTACATTCACTGGATATATGTCAAGGATGTTTCTCCCAGCGAAGAAGATGTTTACGGCCCATTTGCCAAGTGGGCAAGGAGGTTGGCGGAATGAGTATCCAGCTTTTCATCGGGGCAGCGGCCATTCTAGGGATTCTTGTTTTTGTGATATCCTTCAGGCTGATCGCTGGTCCTACAAAACCTGACAGGGCTGTAGCTCTTGATTCCCTGAATACTCTTGTAGTAGCCGCTATGATAATTGTTGGAGTGATAAATGATTCTGTCGTTATGATCGACGTTGCGATAGTTTATGCAGCATTATCATTTGTCGGGACTATCTTTATTGCGCGCTACATTGAGGGAGGGATGTAAGACCATGGAAATATTTTTTGTAGCTATCCTGCTTGGAATAGGTCTTGTATTTAATACCCTTGGCGCTTTTTCCCTTTTCAGGTTTCCTGATGTGTACACTCGTATGCATGGTGCGACAAAATGTACCACCTTCGGTTCTATCTTTACATCCCTTGCTGTTATAGCTTTTGCTATTTCAAAATATGTATCCCTGGGCGAAGGAAGATTTCTGGTCCTGATAATTCATACGCTGATAGCGGTATTTGCGCTTCTTATTACCAATGCAACAAGCGCCCATGCGATTGCAAGGGCTGCTCATCGTAGCGGGGTTTCCCCCAAATTTGCAGTCGTAGACAGACTGGTAGAGAAAGCAAGAAAAGGTGGTGTTAAGGAATGACGGAATATTTACACCTGTTTGTACTGTTGGTACTGATTATTTCCGCCTTTTATGCTATCTGGTTCCGAGATCTTCTTTCATCTATCCTTGCTCTGGCTGCTTTCAGCCTAGTTCTGTCCCTGGAGTTCTACATACTTCAGGCACCTGATGTCGCTATAGCTGAAGCAGCTATAGGGGCAGGCCTGAGCACTGCTATCTATCTTATTGCTTTAAGAGCCTGTGGAAGGCTCAAAAAAGGTAACGGGGGTGGCCTGCGGTGAGAAAAACTATCTTCATAATAGCTGCTCTTGTTTTTGGCGGATTAATGCTTGGTGCCCTTGATAGCATACATCCCTTCGGGGAGCCTGGAAATGTGCCTATGGATGAATATTTCCTTCACCATGCCCTGGAGGATCGTTCCTCTGAAAATGTGGTTACTTCCATAGTGTTCGATTATCGAGGTTTTGACACCATTGGCGAGGCTGCAGTGCTATTTACTGCTGTCTGTTCTGTGTTGGCACTCTTCAGAGAGGGGGCTAAGAAATAATGAAACCTCTTTCTATTGTTGTTAGAACTTGCTGTGATATGTTTGCATGGTTCATGGTAGTTTTCGGATCCTACGTGATAATACATGGGGATGTTACTCCCGGTGGTGGATTCCAGGGTGGAGCCATAGTTGCTACATTCATGGCCCTTCTGCTGGTGGCCTACGGAGGGGAGAAGGTCCTTTCCTGGGTAAAGTTCAGTTTCTATAATGGACTTCTGATAGTTGGTCTGCTTCTTTTCCTTCTTTTTGGATTCTCAGGAATGGCCAATTCTTTCTTTTACAATTTTCTTGCTGTGCCAGAGGCTGTAGCCCTTGCTGGCGGAGCTCACGGGATAATTCCTCCTTCAGGGACAATCGCTCTTATGGATATAGCTGTAGGTATCGAAGTTACAGGTGGTCTGACTCTGATCCTGCTTTACATGTTCAAGGGGACCCGTATGTTCAACTTGATAGAGATGGGAGGGGAAACAGGCCATGACAGTAGGTAATATGCCCTTCCTTGTGGTCGGAATCCTTTTTCTTATGGGAGTTCTAGCAATCCTCAGGGAAAAGAATCTGATCAAAATTGCAATTGGTATCAGCATAATTGAATCAGCTGTCAACATGTTGCTTATTACGTTGGGTTACAGATTAAGTGGTGACATTCCTGTGTATTTTCTCTCGGGTGATGTGGATGTAATGGTTATGCCTACACCACAGGCACTCACACTGACAGCCATTGTCATAGCCCTTGCAACCTCAGCCTTGATGCTTTCCGTTATAATGCTGATTTACAAGCATTACGGAACGCTTAATGTGGATGAGTTAAGGAGGTTAAGAGGATGAACTGGCACGCTCATTTACCCGCACTCCTCCTTGCCGTTCCACTGCTTGGAGCTTTTGCTACACCAGTATTTAATATGGGGGGCAAGACCCTCAGAAATGCATGGTTTATAGTCATATCATCATCTGTATTTCTCATTGCCCTGGCCCTTTGGCACCAGGTATCCGTCAATGGCATACAGGTCTATGTAATGGGAGCAGAGCAGTTTGCCCTGAGCCTTCCATCCGGAATGAAGTTACCGGTAAGGATAATCCTTGAAGTTGATGCCCTAAGCGCTTTTATGGCGTTAGCCGGGTCTATAACTTCCCTTGCTGGAGCCTGGTTCTCCTTGAGCTTCATGGACCGTTTCACAGGTCTTTCCCGGTTCGTTTCTCTTTATCTCCTCCTGACCGTTGGAATGCTCGGAATGATGATTACCGGAGACCTGTTCAATTTCTTCGTTTTCCTTGAGATCGCTTCCGTAGCTTCTTATGGTCTTGTGGCATTCTGGAGGGACAGACCACAGGCAATAGAGGCAAGTTTTAAATACATGCTTCTTTCTCAGCTGGCAGCCATGCTTGTTCTTGTTGCCATAGGATTCCTGTATGGAAGATATAACGTTCTCAACATGGCCGCTATAGGAAGCCTGATCCACATGGGTATTGTCGAAAAGGTCGCCCTTGCTTTCCTGATATCGGCCCTTGCCCTTAAATGCGGAGCCTTTCCCATGTACCTCTGGATCCCTGATGCATATGGTGAAGCCCCTGCTAGTGTCAGTTGCCTTCTTGTAACTGTCAGCCAGGCATCCCTTTATGGACTTTTCAGAGTCTGTTTCTCAATTTACGGATTGGCCATGTCAAACAAGGTCGTAGCCTGGATACTCATAATATTCGGATTGCTGTCCATGTTCATTGCAGTATCCATGGCTGTTATTCAGCATGAGGTCAAACGTTTGATGGCTTATCACGCCGTATCCCAGACGGGTTACATGCTTCTGGGTGTAGGCGTAGGTCTCCTTGCGCTTGGAAATTCACAGGCCCTTGCAGAGTATGGTTTTACGGCATTGAAGGGTGGAGTTTTCCACATCTTCAACCATGCCATGTATAAGGGACTTCTTTTCCTTACAGCAGGTACTCTTTACTACATGACGGGAACCCGGGATCTCAATAAAATGGGAGGGCTGGTCAGAAAATCGCCATGGACAGCATTCATGTTCGTTGTTGCTGCAGCAGCCATCGCAGGACTTCCTCCTATGAATGGATTTGCCTCAAAACTGCTGATTTACCAGTCCAGTTTTGCAGTGCATCCCCTGCTGACAGTCGTGGCCCTTGTAACTTCCATATTGACTCTGGCTTCCTTTGTGAAGGTTTTCCAGACTGCTTTCCTGGGTCCTGAACAGGACCGGATGGCGGATGTCAAAAAAGTTCCTGCCACCATGCTTGTAGGAATGGGGATACTTACGGTCGCAGTTCTTTTGCTGACATTCTTCCCGACATGGGCCCTTTCTCATCTTGTAGAGCCGGCTGCTAAGGCGCTTGTTGATCAGGCTGGCTATATTGCTGCCATCATGGGAGGTGCCTTCTGATGTGGACTAAAGTAGTTACCGGTTTTGGATACTGGGATGTCTACTCATGGCTTATTTTCCTGGCCATTGCTTCCTTCTTCACTCTCTGGCTCCGGAACAGCGGACGTCAGGATTACAAAGAGGGGACTTATCAGGATGAGATTTATTTCTCTGGTAATGATGTTCCGGAAGATGGCCAGGATATTTCAGTTCCTGCAGATTCAGCCTATTGGGGTTTTATTAAGGTGTTCCGTCCATATTACGACGTTATGCTTTCCGTTCACAATGGGTTGGCTCAGGATTATTTAGGATATTTTGTTCTGTCCATAGCCATAATTACAGCGTTGATCGTACTTCTTTAGGAGGGTGAAAATATGATGAAACTGGAAAAATACCTCGAAGTATTACCGAAATCCCTCTGGGTCTTCGCCTGTAATTCCGGCTCTTGTAATGGTTGCGATATTGAAATAGTTGCAACTATAAGCCCCAGATATGATATTGAGCGCTTCGGGATGAAACTGGTAGGAACACCCAAACATGCAGATGTTCTGCTAGTTACAGGACCAGTTACCCGTTTTATGAAACCGAAACTTGAAAGGATATATGCCCAGATACCTGATCCCAAGGTTGTAATGGTGATCGGTAACTGTGGTTGCTCGGGTGACGTTTTTTACAAATCATACAATCTGGTTGGTCCAGTAGATAACGTCATACCTGTCGATGTTTATGTCCATGGTTGCCCTCCAAGACCGGAGGCAATAATTGAAGGTGCGGCTAAGGCGGTCCTGAAGCTTGAAGAAATGAAAAAGCAGCTTCTCCAGGGTGCAGCTGAAGCTCCCGCTGTTGTAAAGGCTGGTGCTGAATAATGCCATGTCGTAAAGATTATGTCAAAGAAAGCAAGGATCCCCACGAAGTAGTAGCTTGTATTACGGAAAAGTTCGAAAAAGATGTATCTATAGATATCTTCAGAGAACAGAAGGCGGGGATCAAGAACGAAACCCAGTTCTATGAAGTATGGCTGACGATAACGAGAGAACGTTTTCTTGAGCTCATTGACCAGCTCTTCGAGTTTGATTTCCTCCATTTTCACATTACTTCTGGTAATGATGATGGAGATGTGGTTACCCTTTACTACCATTTTTCTCTCTTCAGAGTTGCGGAACAGGGAAAAAGGCTTGGTATGACGGTTGGCGTGGCTGTACCCAAGGAAGATCTCGTAATGCCATCACTTTTCGATAGAATACCTGGCATTGAGTACAGTGAAAGGGAGATCCGTGAAATGCTTGGTGTAGATTTTGACGGACTTCCCAACAAGGCCCTTGTCTTTCTTCCAGAGGACTGGGATCAGACTATCAAACCCTGGCGACGTGATGAAACAGGACCTGGTCCTGAAGTTGTCAGGGAGCTTTCCTAGAGTGGGGTGATTTAATGGCTAGCGAGAATGTTTCTACTTATAAGCTCCCCATCGGCCCCGTCCATGTAGGATTGAAAGAACCGATTACTGCCTGGTTGGACATTGATGGAGAAAAGATAGTAAATGCAACTATCAGGCCAGGTGCTATTCACAGGGGAATAGAGTTTATGGCAAGAGATCGAAATCCGATCCAGGTTATATCTCTCTCTGAAAGAATATGTGGCATCTGTTCTTTCTCCCACGTGACCTGCTTTGTCAGGGCAGTTGAGAATGTCGCGGATATACCCGTTCCATCGAGGGCTCAGTACATAAGAGCATTGGTACTTGAGCTGGAAAGACTCCATTCTCACATTCTGTGGGCCGGAGTTGCCTGCTACTCCATAGGTTACGATTCTGCTTTCCATTTGGGGATGCTTCTCAGAGAGAAAGTAATGGACGTTTTGGAGGCCTTTACCGGAAATAGAGTGAACTATGGTATGGGTACGGTTGGAGGAGTAAGGTGGGATGTAACTTCTGAGGTTGACAAGACTGTAAGGGAAATGGTCAGCTTCTACCGCAACGAGTTTGATGCTTTTTATGATGTAGTAACCGAAGATCCAATAGCGAAGGCAAGGATGAGGGGAGTGGGCGTGCTTACCCGCGAAGAGGCCATCAGGTACTGTGCCCTTGGTCCGACTGCAAGGGCGAGCGGTATTCGCTGTGACCTTCGCTGGTCCGCACCTTATGAAGCCTATGGTGATATGGATATCAAACCCATCGTTCCCCAGGACTATTACGGCAAGGCTTATGGAGATGTCTTTGACCGTTTCCTCGTCAGGGTCCTGGAGGTTTACCAGTCATTGGATATCATAGAAAATGTAATGGATGGACTTCCTGAAGGTCCGCTAATGTGGGAACCCAAACTGCCCAAACTTCTTGCACACCTTAAAAAGGCTGACGGAATGGGCTGGGGTGCCATCGAAGCACCAAGAGGAGACGATACTCACGTGGTCAGACTTACAGGAGGACAGGAGAACGTAACCTGGTGGAAAGTCCGTGCTCCTACTTATGCCAATGCTGTATCCTGGCCGCTTATGTTCAGGAATAATGAACTGGCAGATGCTCCCCTTATCATCAACAGTGTTGATCCATGTATTTCCTGCATGGAGAGGATGCTGATCACTGACAGGTCGTCGGATGCAAAACAGGTAGTTAGCAAAGCAGAACTGCTTGAAAAATGTAGGGAAAAGACAAGGAGGTTGATGCAGTCATGATGTCCTTCATTCTGAAGATAATCGCCGGAGCTGCGTTGATGCTTCTGACAGGAGTTCTTGCTATCCTTTTTGAAGGGGTAGACAGAGTCCTCCATGCCAAAATGCAGAGAAGATGGGGGCCTCCTCTTCTTCAGCCTTTCTATGATATTCTCAAGCTCCTTGGCAAAGAGAACATTGTTCCCCGCAGGGCGAATAAGTGGCTTTTCAATACAGCGCCCTGGTTTTCTGTTGCAATAATGCTCCTTGTGTTCATGTACATACCAGTGGGATCTCTCCCGGCTATTTCAGGAACTGGCGGTGGGATGATACTTATAATCTACCTCCTAGGTCTATCTGGTGTCTGCATGGCCCTTGGCGGTTTTGCGAGCGGAAACCCCATAGCGAATGTAGGTGCCCAGCGTGAAATGATCCTTATGATGAGCTATGAACTTCCCCTTGCAGTTGTTATAAGCACCATGGCCTGGCTTGCCTATCGTGTCGGTATGCCTGGTCAGCCCTTCAGCCTGGAAACCTTCAGCAGCATGTCTGTATGGGGAGTAGTCGGAAAACCTGGAGTGCTGGGTATACTCCTGCTCTTCATCTCCCTTGTGCTGGTTGTACCGGGTGAAACTGGAAAGGGCCCCATGGATATACCTGAAGCCAAAACCGAGATCCTGGAAGGGCTTTCCATTGAATATTCCGGGGTGAATCTTGCTCTGCTGCACCTTTCCGTATCCCTCCGTGGCCTTGCAATGTCAGCAGTTATCGTGGCCCTTTTTCTCCCGTGGTCTCTCGGCGGGTGGCTTAACTTGAAGGGATCACTCCTTTTTGGCATGGACTTTATCTGGTTCTGGATAAAGGTGTTTGGAGTGGGGATTCTGGGCGTCACTTTGATCAGAACAGCTTTTGGACGTTTCAAGATCTGGCAGGCCTCTCACTTCTACTGGGTTAAGGTCGCCGGTATTTCCATTGCCGGTATGATTCTGCTGTCTCTTGACGTGTTACTTTAAGAGGGGAGGGTGAATGAATGTTTAATCTGATGTCCCTTCAAATGCTAAGACAGTGGGTAGACAAGACTTTTACAAATCCCTTTCCAGTTGCCCACATGCCTGAAGAACTTGGAGAAGCACTCCAGGCTGCGGAAAGAGGCGACATAAGCCTTAACGCTCCGGTTCCTTTAAATCTTAAGGAACAGCGTTTCCGTGGCAGGGTTTCTTACGACAAGACCAAATGTATTGGCTGCAAGATGTGCATTAAAATATGTCCTGCCAATGCAATTACCTTCATTGAGGAAGAAAAGAAAGTTCAGGTCCACTCTGACCGCTGCTGCTTCTGTGCCCAGTGCACAGAGATATGTCCCGTCAATTGCCTGGCCATGTCAAACGATTTTGCCTTTGCCTCTTATGAAAGAAATGAAGGAGAGGTAATAGTAAAAGATTCCGGTGAGATCAAGGTGAAGTTGGGCAATGTCGTAAAAGTCCTGGAAGCTGAACCAGCCAAGGTTGAGGCAGACGTTCTTGTAGAGGAAGAGCCTATCGAAGAAGAAGTGAAACCCAAGTATGAAATAGACCCTGAAAAATGCATCGGATGCACGAAATGTGCAAGGCTATGCCCTGTAGATGCGATCACAGGAAAAGTTAAGGAGCCTCATGTTATCGATAAAGAGGTATGTATTGCATGCGGTCAGTGTGCTGATGGCTGTCCGGTCGGAGCTATTCTTCTCGAAGATCTGGAGAAAAAAGAAGATAACACTCCTTCCGAAATAGTAGAGAAGCCAGCCGCACCTGAAGTTGTTGAAGAAGCCCAAACAGCAGTAGTTGAAGAAATGGCGGAAGAAAAAAAAGAAGAAGTAACTCCCGAAGCCGCCCCGACTAAAACTGCACCTAAAAGCACAAAACCTGCTGCTCGAAAGAGGTCTCCGAGAAAAAAGAAAGAAGAAACTGAGTAATAGTGCAATAAAATAAAAAAGACCGGAAGGGAATTTCTCTTCCGGTCTTTTTTATTTTCAGCAGATATCTTTAGAGATAGCCTGGTATATTGCAGTTATATAAAATTGTAAAACTCCAGCCTGCGTTTTACCTCATCCTTTCCCAGGAAATCCGCCACTTCGAATATGCCAGGACTTACTTTCACGCCTGTAATTGCCCAGCGCATAGGCATCAGCAGGTTTTTGACCTTGAGTTCCCGTTCCTTTGCCCAGTTCCTGGTAAAATCTTCCATCTCTTCAATTGACCAGTTTTCGAGACCAAGGAATTCAGCGAAAAATAAATTCAGGATCTTTCTGTTATCTTCATCTACGTCAGAGGCATCATATCGTTCTTTTACAACATCAAAAGTGATTAGATAATCAGAGTAATGTGCTGCTTCTCTTGTAGTTCTTCCTCTTCCACCCAGAAGGGTCAGGGCCGCAGCTAGGTATTCCCTTGAATGATCATCCACAGGAAGACCGGTTTCTCTCCAGAATGGTTCCACAAGGTCCAGTCTCTCGTAGGGTTCCATTGTTTTAAGATGTTCCTGGTTAATGTAGTGGAGTTTGTCAGTATCGAAAACAGCAGCTTTTTTGGTTACCCTTGAGAGATCAAATAATTCTACCGCTTCTTCCCTTGAGAAGACTTCTTTTTCATCTCCCGCTGACCAGCCTAGAATGGCAAGGAAATTGAATATTCCCTCTGGAATGAAACCCTGGTCACGGTACTCGTAAACGCTGGTAGCTCCATGCCTTTTGGAAAGTTTTTTCTTGTCTTTACCCAGGATCATAGGCAGGTGGGCGAATTTCGGTACTTCCCAGCCAAGTGCGTCATATACGAGTATCTGTTTGGGAGTGTTGGAAATATGATCTTCTCCCCTGATCACGTAGGTTATATCCATACAGTGGTCATCGACAACAACAGCATAGTTATAGGTAGGCATGCCATCGCTCTTGATAAGAACGATATCCTTTAGAGTTTCACTCATAACCTCGATATGGCCATAGACCACATCATCAAAGACAAGTTTTTTACCATGGGGTACTCTGTAGATTATGGCCGGGCCTTCCATATAGGCCTTCCCTTCATCCACAAGCTGCTGAGCATATTTATGATAAAGTTCAAGCCTTTCTGATTGGCGGTAAGGACCATATTCACCGCCAATATCAGGGCCTTCATCCCAATCAAGACCCAGCCACTTCATGCCTGCCATAATGGTATCTTCGTATTCTTTTGTGGATCTTAGACGGTCAGTATCCTCAATACGGAGGATCAGCCTTCCCTTATTATGTCTGGCCCACAGCCAATTGAAAAGAGCCGTATGTCCACCTCCGATATGTAGAGCTCCAGTGGGGCTTGGGGCAAAACGTACACGGACCTGTTCATTCATGTCAAATTTCCTCCCCTGTAAATTCTTTCTGATGCAGAAATAGATTCCCATGGAATTCGGGAACATGTACAATGAAATTGTAAAACTGCTGGTTATTATAACCCAAGGAAAAGGAAAAGGAAGGAGTGTTTACGCTGCAGGAAAATACGTTGCTGCTTATAGATGGTCATGCCATGGCCTACAGGTCCTTTTATGCGTTGCCTGAACTGACAGCCCCTGATGGAACACCTACCAATGCAATACTAGGTTTTTTTAATATGATACTGAAAATAATGGATGAATGGGATCCAGCTGAAGTAATAGTGGTATTCGATGCCAAGGGACCGACCTTCAGACATGAGATCTATGAAGATTACAAAAAAGGTAGAAAACCCACACCGGAGGAGTTCAAGATCCAGCTCCCCATTCTCCAGTCAATGCTTCGCTCCTTTGGCATGAAAGTGGAAATACAGGAGGGAGTTGAAGCGGATGATGTGATAGCATCTACTGCTATCAAGTCAAGTCAGGAAGGACGACAGGTTTTAGCTCTTTCTTCTGACAAGGACCTTATGCAGATCCTTCGCCCTGGAATAAGGATGATACGTCCCCTTGTCGGAATAACCAGGTTCAAGATATATGATAGTGAATCTTTTTCAGAGGAGTATGGCTTTGCCCCTTCTCAAATGCCCGATTACCTGGCACTTCTGGGAGATAAAATAGACAATGTACCAGGTGTGCCTGGAGTGGGCAAGAAAACAGCGTCAGAGCTTATCATCAGTTACGGGTCACTTGAAGCTATAAAAGAGAAAATGGCGGAACTGAAGCCGTCTCTGAAGAAAAAAATGGAAGAAAACTTTGATCAGGCAATAGCAAGCAGAGATCTGGTCTTTCTCAAAACAGATGTACCCTTCGTGGCAAGAGATGGTCAAAACGAAGACATTAATCCCGCTGTTTTTATCGAATTTTGCGAAAGACTGGGATTAAAAAAGATCCTCGAAAGGACAATGGACAGGATAGGCAGTGGAGAAGCCACAGAGGGGACCGTGGAAGCTCAACGTAATTCCAGCAGGGAAATAAAATTGGTTTCCCTGGAAGAACTACTCGGAAATACTGAACTTGCCTGCAGCTTTATTATGGAGGGAACATATCCCCTTGATCTTAAACTGAGATCTTTTTCTCTTATGGCAGAAGATGGAAAATACTGTATGGTTAATATCAATGGAGAAGAACTGCCCCATACCCTGAAAACATGGTTCAAGAAAAACAGTCTTGTAACGGATAATTTTAAAACTCTCCTTGCACTACTTGGAGAAAATTCACCCATGCCGGATAATGTCTTTGATATAAAGACCGTCCACTACCTGCTTCATCCCGATAGTTCTTCTCATGATCTGGAAGCTGTACTTGGATCAAAACCTGGTAATGAGACAGATACCCTGCTCTCTATCTGGAGAGCGAAAGATATGCTTGCTCCTCAAATTGCAGAAAAAGGCCTCGAAAGTGTGTTAAGGAATATTGATCTGCCCCTTATCCCCGTTCTGTTGTCCATGGAAAATTATGGAATAAAACTGGACCAGGATCATTTCTTTGAATTGCGGTCAGACCTTAATTCAAGAATAGAGCAAATAGAGCTGGAAATTGCAGAAGCAGCTAAAACCCGAATTAACCTGAATTCTCCCAAACAGGTGGCATGGCTTCTCTTTGAACATATGGGTCTACCCGCACATAAAAAAACAAAAACAGGATATTCTACTAATATTCAAGTACTGGAAGAACTGGCCAGCCTCCCTGAACCATCGAACATAATCCCTAAGTTTCTTCTTGAACACAGGGAGATCTCCAAAATGTCCTCAGGATTTGTAGACCCCCTTTTAAAGGCAGTCCATCAATCTACAGGATGTGTACATGGGACCTTTGAAACCACCACAACAGGAACTGGAAGGCTCAGCAGCAGGGATCCAAATCTTCAGAATCTTCCCGTTTATGGATATTGGTCACAAAGAATGAGAGAGGGCCTGGTACCTCATTCACCCCAGAGGTGTTTTGTGGCGGCAGACTATTCCCAGGTTGAGCTAAGAGTACTTGCTCACCTTTGCGGTGATGAAAAACTTCTTCAGGCTTTTAGAGGAGACAGGGATATCCATACAGAAACAGCCTCCTGGGTATTTAATCTAGAGCCCTCTTTTGTAACACCTGAATTGAGAAGAGTAGCGAAGATGATCAACTTCGGCATCCTCTACGGGATGAGCTCTTTCGGCCTTGCCCAGAGAATGGGTCTGGGCAGGTCAGAAGCATCCCAGATGATCAACAGGTACTTCAGTGCCCTTCCAGGTGTAAGAGCATTCATAGAGGAAACCTATGAACAGGCCAGGAGGGATGGATATACAAAAACACTTTTTGGAAGAATCAGACCCCTTGATGAAGTAACAACAATAAATGGCAGAGATGCTGGTGCACTTAAACGAGTTGCAGTGAACAGTCCTATACAGGGGACAGCAGCAGATATAGCTAAAATAGCCATGATAAATTTCCATAGACAGGTGGTTAAGGATGATCCGGATGTGAATCTTGTCCTTCAGGTTCATGACTCACTTGTCTGTGAATGCTCACTTGAGAAAAGAGAAACAGTTCAGAAACAGCTTGTCTCAATAATGGGAAAAGCCGCTACTCTTGATGTACCTCTTAAAGTGGAAGCAAAGTCCGGAAGCTCCATAGCTGATATTTGATCTATTTTCAAAATAGTGGTAATTACTGACCAGTACTTGTGGTAAAATAACCAGTCGGTACAGGCATACAAGAGGGAGGACGATTAACCTTGGTAATGCGAACACTTCGTGAAAATGTTAAATGGATAATGGTAGCAATTGTTATACTTTTCTGTCTTTCAATCTTTGGAATGTATGGTTTTGGAAGCAGAGGTCCAAAGAAGGAAACCGGGGCTAAGGATTATGCAATTGCTGAAATTGACGGGAAAAAGGTAATGAGATCTGCCCTTGAGCGGAATCTCAGCTCTTATGTTGAGAGAGCTAATATTAAAGATATTACTTCTGCTGATATTCCCGGGTTATACCAGGCAACTCTGGACAACATGGTTATCCAGGCCGCTCTTTCCAGAGAAGCAGAAGCTCTTGGCGTAATAGCCACTGAGGAAGAGGTCGAGGCACAGATCAAGGAGATAGAGAACCAGTTCCCGACTAAAGAGGCATTCCAGCAGTACATTGAGCAAAATGGTATAGATATGAAGGATCTCCGCAAGAGCATATCAGATCAGCTAGCCCAGATGAGGCTTATTGAAGAGTCCACAATGGCTATCAAAACATCTGATGAAGAGGTTGCGGATTTCTATGAACAAGCCAAAACCGTTTTCTTCCATCAGCCCGAGGGCTTCACTGTTAAACTTGCGAGGTTTAAAACAAAAGATTCAGCTCAGGATGTCTATCAGTTCCTTGACAACTACTGGACCTGGGATGAAGCTCTTGAAGTTGTGTCTTCATCAGATATCACCGATGTCACAAGCGGAGATGCTACTGCTTTTGTCCCTGTTGCAGCTTTTACCGGACAGCTTGAATCAGTCAGGGATCTGCCTCTCAACAAGGTGAGTGAGGTTCTCGAGGTAGCAAGTGACGATTTCCTCCTTGTTATGAAAACAGGTAAAGTCGAAGAAAGTTTTACTCCATTTGAAGAAGTTAGTGGAGATGTCAGAGAGATGATAGAGGGACAGAAAAAACAGCAGGCTCAGAGCAAATACATTGAAGAGATCAAGAGCAAAACTAATGTAAAGATCCTTGATGAGAGCCTTTTCCCGAAACCTGAAGAAAAAACAGAAGAATTAGCTGAACAAGTAAGCGCTGATAAGCCCACAGAATAAAAAAGCTGATTGGAGTGGGGCTATTCAGGATCCAATAGCAACAAACCGGTTTCTGGCCCAGAATTACTATTGACATAAGCCAGATACTTGAATAGAATAAATCCCGCACTTGATGAATGGTGGGTTGGCCGAGCCGGTCGAAGGCGCTCGCCTGCTAAGCGAGTAGGGGGGCACAAACCTCCCTCGAGGGTTCGAATCCCTCACCCACCGCCATTTTTAAGGTGCGCCGGTAGCTCAGCTGGATAGAGCGGCGGTCTACGGAACCGCAGGTCACGAGTTCGAATCTTGTCCGGCGCGCCATTTCTTACAAAGCTTTGCAGGAACTAGCTAAAAAACTCTATCTAAACAGTAAAAGTGGTCCCTGTAAAAACTTAAAGACCGTCGGAGCTGAAATTCCCTCTCGTCAAAAGGAGGGAATTTTTTTATGGCTAAAGTAGTGGAAATGAAAAGGTGGCAGAGACCAGATTTCCAAGAAGCATTG
Source organism: Acetomicrobium hydrogeniformans (assembly GCA_016841745.1). GTDB lineage: Bacteria > Synergistota > Synergistia > Synergistales > JAFGMB01 > JAENYO01. Next base: position 283,177 of record JAENYO010000001.1, on the reverse strand, counting down.
CGGGATTTCTTGAACCTTCAGAGAGCTTTAGGGAAGGCTGACAGAACCGTTAAAGATTACAGGAAGATCATTTCCCATTTCTTCAAGCTTTATCCTGAAGCCTACTCAACAACCCTCAAGACCCGTTCCTCTGTCCTTTCCTTCATTGCATCAGCTCAAACACCTACTACACACAACCTAAGACTTTCAAATCTTCGTGTATTTTTCTCATGGGGAATGGAGGAGGGAATATTCCCTTCAGATCCCACACAAGGATTGAAGAAAAGGAAGAACCCTGGAAAGTTTGTTGAGGTTGATGCTGAGGTCCTGAAAAAGCTCTTATGCTTGCCTGATAAAAAGACCTTTGCAGGATATCGGGATTATGCCCTTATAATCTTTACACTGGATACGGGTATACGCCCCGGAGAAGCCCTATCTTTACAAGAGGCGGACTTTACCCTATCTAGTCTGGAAGTAAGGGTTCCAGCGCCAATAGCAAAGACCCGAACATCCAGAACCCTCCCTCTGAGCCCTACAACAGTGAAGGTTATCAAGAAGCTATTAGTAGCAAGACACCCCAATTGGAGAAAGGATATTCCAGTGTTTTCTACTTTTGAAGGAACTAAAATGTCCGGAGATTGGTGGGGAAAAAGGCTGAATAAATACAGCAGGAAACTCCCATCAAAGGTAACCCCTTATATGCTTCGTCATTCCTTTGCCACCCTGTTTTTGAGAAACGGTGGGAATGCTCTTGCACTACAGAGGATCATGGGACACTCAACTATGCAGATGACAGAAAGATATGTCCATTTAGTTGAAGGGGATGTGAGGCAACAACATAGCATAGGAACACCCTTGTCGGTTATCTCTGATAGCAAAGATAGAAAGAGAAGGTTTGAAAAATGATTCGTTTGTTCGAGACAGGATTTGGGAAATAGCAGTCGATTTTTTTTATGGTCAAGTTATTGAGTTATATTCTGGTCTATAATTTTTAGTGGCAACTTCTAATTTAAAAGCAATGGTTGTTTAATAATGATATTATTAAAAAGATAATACAAAATTATTCGGATATGTTTTTCTACAGTTCAATCAGTCAATATTTGCGTTGGGATAGGGGTTCTTTTGTGTTGAGTCAAAATATTTCATCTGTAGCTTCCGAACTTAAAAATGTATTACTAGCTCAATCTGGAACCTATATCTGGATAGGTTCTGGGGTATCAAAGCAAGCTCAATATCTTGATTGGAAACAGACAGTTCAGGAACTGTGTGAAAAATGTGGTGTACCTCCAATTGAAAGTGGAGAAACAGCTACGTCTTGTGTTCTTTTGGGGAAAGCACATGAATGCAAAAATGTAAACTTAGATAAATATGAAGAAACGTTAATCGATCTTTTTAGCAAAGACCCTGCTTGTATTCCTGAAGAGATTACTCTTTTATTGCATCTTCCTATAGCTGGGTTTCTAACAACGAATTTTGATCCCTTATTAGCTAAAGCTGTGAGTCGACATTTTGGGGGAAATCCGATTAAATATTCGATTAACGATTATCCTAACTATGTTTCCAAAGATATTGGTGATTGGAGAGAAATAGGGGTACGTTTGCCTCTTTTCTATATGCATGGCTATATTTTCCCAGCAGACACTTCTCCTCATCCTTCAGCAAAAAACCTGGTTTTTACATCAAGGGATTTTAGTGAACCAACATATTCCTTTATTGTTGACTCTTTTTTGAATGAATTGTTGAAGTTGAATTCAATTATATTTATTGGTTATAGCCTTAGCGAAGACCCGATTCAGAAAATTTTCCAGAAGATGTCGGAAATATTCAAGACATTGCAAACGAGGCATCCAAACTGGGAACTTCCACCCAAGTATATTATTCTTAGAACAAAACGTACTGTTCTTGAGGGGAGTCCTTCGAAAAGAGATTATGCACAAGAAGAAGAGGAGAATAAGATATTCTTGGAATTGGGAGTTCGCACGATTAGAGTTGAGGATTTTGCTGATATTTCAAGAATTCTAAAACAGGTCCAGAATTTGTTAGATACTGTTTCGCCTGTGGGAAAACTAGATCCTTTTGTAAAAAGATGAGGTTGTTGAGATGAAAAATCTTCTTTTTTTTGAACGGCTTGACCGATTTGACAACATTATTAGAAAAGGTCCAGGGAATTCTGATTATTCCACGGAACTAAAACCACTTCTTCTCGAAGATGTATCAATCGCTTATTTTTATGAAGAGATATCTAAAACACATAATCCTAAGTGGTTAGATTTTTTTTGTGAAAATGAAGAGTTTAAAAAAATTCCCCAAAAAATTCCTGCTAAAGAAAAGGATACTTGGATAATACCACGATGGAGTCTTACTAGTATTCTCCTTCGAAATATGGTTCAAGATGATGAAAATAAAGTTGTTGAAATAATGGAAAATGTAATACCTAGGAACGATAATATCTGGATTCTTCAGGATTACATTGAGATTGCATTGGTGACTAACCCTACAAATACGAAGAAGTTATCAAGTAGAATTTGTGAATGGATTAGTGTCGGGAATTATCCAATCATGATGGACCAATTAGGGCAACTGATATCCAAGCTTTCAAAAAACAATTTTTATTATGAAGCGTACACACTTACAAATGACCTATTGAATTCATCCCAAGAGAGTAGTGCGCGTATGCGCAATTTGGATTATTGGCATTTTGAAACAATTGTAAAGGGTCCGATTTGCTCAGATTTATTTGTTAGACAGCCCAAGAAAACACTTGATCTCCTTTGCAATACTCTGATCAATTACATTTGTCTTGAGACTAAAAATACAGAAAGTAAACATTCCATTTACGATTACTCAAATTTGTGGCGACCCGCAGTTGAAGATCATGAGCAGAATAGGGATACAAGTGACAAAAAAAGCTTGCTTGCTGCTAGCATCAGGGATTTAGCTACAGAGATATTGCAAGAAACACATGATCCAAGGGTTATAACTGAACTTGAAGAAAGACCATATAAAATATTTCAAAGAATTGGAATTTATTTGAGGTCTCAATTCTTAGATCTTATGCAACCAAGTACTGAAAAATTAGTGTTAAAGCAAAACATATTAAACGATGTGTCTTTAAGGCATGAATATTTTTATCTTCTCAGAAATCACTTCAAAAACTTTTCTAAAACTACGCAGAAGCAGTATTTAGGATATTTTGCTGATTCAAACTTCAGCCAGGAGTGGCATATGTTGCATTTTCCAAAAGAGGACTTTGATTGTAATGAATCTAAAGAAAAATTTGAAAGGTGGAGATATAAGTATCTATCTCCAATATCTTCTTTCCTGGCAGAGCCATGGGATGAAATTTATACAAATGTGGTTGCAAAATTTGGTGAGAACAAGCATGTTGATTTCCCGGTTTTCACAAGTGGTCCCCATTGGGGATATAAAAGCCCTAAGACCGTTAAAGAGCTAATGAGCATGGATACTGAAGGACTTAAAAAATATATAGAGAATTGGAAACCTAGCGACGAACTGCTGAGTTCTTCATATGAAGGGTTAGAGAGGACTCTAACAAATGTGTTTAAGCAAGGGGAATTCGTAATCCCTGACCTTCTCCTTTTTTCCGAGTTGAAACCCTTTTATCTTAGAGGAATACTCCGTGGCTTATCCGAAGCAGGAGATCAGAAAATCATGAATTGGCATAAACTTTTTTCGTTCATCAAGTCGATTCTAGATAAAGAAAATGAATATTTTGACGAAGATCCGACGCTGAGAGAATATCCAGGTGCTTCGTCGAAGTCACTAACTTATATTGAGATAGCAAGGTTGATTGAGAATTTATTTGATAGGAAGGAGAATTTAATTCCACTTGGTTTTAAAGATGACATATGGAATATCCTTATTCGATTGTCTGAAGACAAAGAATCTCCTTCTGTGTCTTCAGAAAAGGAGGATTTATTGGGAAAATATCCTAGCGATTCTTTGACTCTCTCTCTAAATACCGTTAGGGGAATAGCTATGCGCTGCGTATTGATCTATATTTCTTGGTTATACGAGAACAGAGATGAAGAACAATTTTTGATTCCTGCTGAAACAAAGGAATTCCTTGAACAGAGATTAGATTTAGCTAATGAACCCTCTGTAATTGTCCATTCTGTATATGGAGAATATTTCGATTTTTTATTCCGAGTAGATCGAGAATTATTTAAGAGCATAATGTCAATTATCCAGTTATCTGAAGGGTTTGAAGGACATCGTCAAGCTATATTTGATTCATATTTGCAAACGAATTCGCCTAGTTTTTCCATATTTCCTTTCCTTGAATTTGTGTATTGGGAGACCTTGAGATATTGCCAGTCAATCAGAGATCAAGGAGGAAATGAGGAATTATCAAATGTTGAAAAAAGGCTTATCGAACATATATTGATGTTGTATTGGTGGGGTACCTTTGATGAAAGATCCATGTGCCTGCATCATGAAATCTTTTTTGGAGAATATGATCAAAGATACAGGGATTATGCAATGGATTTTGTTGGAAGAAGTTTAAAACGAATTAAAGAAGAGATGCCGGAAGACGTAAAAAAAAGATTACAAACACTTATTAAGGAAAGACTATCGATTTTTAGATATCAGAATAAACCTAAGACAATGATAAGAGAGTTATCCCTTTTCGGGAAATGGTTTGCTTCAGAAAAATTTAATTATGAATGGTCAATCAATCTGCTTTTTAACATTACAAGCGATATTCAACTAATTGAGAGACCCAAACAGGTTCTATCAGTTATGAATAAAAATCTTCCGAAGTTCTTTTCTAAGGTTATTCATATCGTTGAGAATATCGTTTGTTATGACGAAGATCCTTCAAACTTGATTTACTATCGAGATGTTTTGAAAGACATGATAGAAAAATTATGCAGTTTAGCACAAGAAAAAGAAGATCTATTGGCTCTTAATAGGGTTGTCAATGGTTTAGGCGGAAAAGGAGAATTGGATTTACGAGATTTCCACTATCGCTTGATCAAAAAAATACTGGAATAATTAGGTTTATTCCTTGAATAGGTGGATTGCCTTGAGTGAAAAAGATTATGTTTCGACAGACCTTCAATCTATCGGAAGTGATTACTTAGAAATGACTCTTACATTAGTTACTTTATGCCCTAGAGCAAAATACATGTGGCAATTTGTAATTATTTCCTTATATCATTCTCTATACTCTATGTGTGTATGCTTGTTGTCGGGATATAAGATATTTCATGTATATAAATGTCCAATAATCAAAAAACGAGGGGAATATACACCTTCATATATTTCTTTTATTCAAGAAATGAAAGAAATGGAATATGAAGATTACAAAGCTCAACTGGAAGAAGAATACAAGTTGAGCTTTGTAAATGGTGAGATGACAGAAGATGATATTGAAGATGTAATTCTTGAAGAGTTAGGAGATATCGAAGATTTCATTAATAAAATCCCCGACTGGAAAAATTTGTCTTTAGATGATCAAAAAAACTATCTTTTATTCCATGAACAGATCCTTCCATTTAATAAAATCTTAGAAAAATGTCGTGACATTAATTTTATCAATCCACCACTTCAAGTGAGCAATAAGGAATTTGAAGTTTTGGAAAAGATAAGAGAGGTAAGAAATAACTTCATTCACTGTACTCCCAATACTCTCCATTACAATCAGGTTGGTGATTTTAAGGAGTGGTGTCTTTCTGTAGCGAGACTTATTGAGAGGACAATTGAAATGGAGAAGTTACGTCAGAGTTTGTCTAGAGTAGGAAGGTACAATTCTTGTCGCCAATGTTGTAAAGCGATTATTGCATTTTTAGAATAAAATTTTGATTAAGATCCACCCTTTTTCGACAAGACAGAGACTAGGTTGTGAATCATTTTGTTGGGTTGTTACTCTATGGTGAATCTCGCAATTTTTCTTAGTGGTTAGACTTGAAGCATGGGGGGGGAGGGGCTTATCTATTGAGGAGTAGTGTTAAACAATCCTTTCCCCTCTCCGAATTTTACTGTATATGGGACTTCTTACTCTATGCATTGTCCAAAGAATTGATCAGTTTTCTATAATTTGGGTTGCTTGAACATAATGAATTCTCAACGAGTTTTGTGAACTGTCTTCTCAACTCGTGTTTACCCGCTGATTTCGATTTCTGTATGAATGATCGTTTTGCTTCTTATCTATTTGTTACCCACCCTAAAGCCATGGAAAGATTTATTATTTTTGGAGAATGTGTGTTTTGAGCGTCGCTTATGGATTTCTAAGCTTAAGATGCTCAAAAATGAGCGCGAAGATTGATCAATATATATTTTTTTCAATGAAATCTGGCTTTCCCCAGCATCCATTTTAGTGTGTTTATCGTCTGAGTAAATGATCATATATAGCTGTCTTAGGAAATCATGGAGCCTCCTCGTAAATACCGCTGGCTACTGGGATAAGTCAGTTTGATATGTAAAATATATCTTTTTTATTTGTGTACCCGATAGTACAGGTAAGAGCACGAAATTTCTTTTCGCATGCTCATTTGTTCCCCCCCCGTTTTAGTAGTGCTCAGTATTTGGGACTAGATGCTTTGGCGGGTTCCTAGCATCATCAACTCCTTGATAAATATCTGACTAGCTTTAAGGGAGTTGATGATGCTAGGAACCCTATGTTTATGTAATCTGTAACATGAAATGCCTCCTTATATGCCATTCCCCCTTGTCTGCTTTGGTACCATCAGTCCACTTCCTGCACCTTTCGCAGAAGACCCTGCTTTGAGCATAGGTTGAACAGAGGTATTGACCGCAAGTAGAGCAGTGGATATCTACCAGTCTGTGCTTTTCGGTATCCTTGCTGTCACTCATTAACAAGACTTCCTTTCATGCAGAAAAGAGGTTTTCATATCGGAAGTTCGCAGTCTGCAAATATCGCTTTCTGTTCCTTGAGCCTGAAAACCTCCTTGCAATTACCAGTAAAGGACATCGTTTGACCGCTGTATTCCAGGTCAAAGGATCTTCCTGCAACCTCATCTCTGGTCTTTGATATGGTGGCTATTATCCTGGGCTTGGTTTGCAACCATTCTTCATCCTGGGAAGGCATGTCCTTGAACAGGTCTATCTTTACGTCTGCTGCCTGTTGGCTTGACCCGCCTCCCATAGCAGGGGGATTGAGATATCCCTGTCTCTGGTTTGCCTTACTTGCTTCGCTCAACTGGTTCAGGGTGATAAAGGTTATGCCGTACTCACGTTTCCATTCACGGATACGCTTAATTGATTCCCTTGCAGAGTCAAGCTCGTTTCTGAAACCCTCAATACATGTCAGGTAGTCAATGACCACCACTGAGGGGGCTTCAAACTCTATTACCGTCTTGATCTTCTCCAGGTCGTGAGTACCATCAACAATTCGGAAATTCCCATTGTCAATTTCCTCACGCTTTGCCACAGCATCTCTGTATTCATCCGTTCCTTTCTGCATTTCATTGATTGCTGACTTGTAACCCATTCCCATTAGAGGGAGAAGCCTTCTAAAGACAATTCTTTCTGCTTCCATGTCCAGGGAGAAGAACAAGACCGTTTCCTGGACTTCCTTAAGGTATGTCTCGATCATCTTGAGAGCGAGGGAAGTTTTCATGCTTCCCTCACCCCCTGTAATGACTAGGAGTTGACCAGGTAACAATCCTCCTCCTGAAGAATTATCCAGTTTATCTATCCCTGTACGAAGGAGCGGAACCTTTCGCCATGTCCGGGTTTCATCCGCATACTTGTTGAGATATTCAGAAGGATTAGCGATGTAGAAATTGTTTAAGGCTTCATCCAGGTTGTTGCACCTTATGCACTCCCTATAGGCTTGAACCACAATTTGCCATACCTTTGATTGGGATAGGGGAGTACCGACCTTATTCACGTCATCCCTTAGCTGAAGGAGAATTTCATAGGGTTTCAGACCACGTTTATAGTAATCTTCCGTAAAGACCTTCACTAGTCTAATTTTCTCCCGTTCAAGGTCGATGTCCATGTCTAAAGCCTTCATCTTCATGAGGATATCGCTGATCATTGAGCATCACCCCATTGAAGCTGATGATTAGGTTTCGGATCTGGTGGAAAGTCGAAGTCCACACTGTTAAGCCAAGTAGCAGGGTGCTTGACATACCTTTCCTCAAGGTCAGATGTTTCCTCGACATACTGGTGAAGATGTAGTCCCATATGCTGAAGCCTCTTCTGGCGTTTTTCTTTGTCCATATCAAGGGGAAACAAACTCGCGAAGCGAGATCGGGCTCTTCTCTTGTCCGTCTTCCGAGGATAGGAGTTCCAGAAGTCCTCAAACCTATCTTCAATCACCTTATTGTATTCTGCTACTTTCTGGCTATCACGGGTTTCTTGTTTCTTTATTCTTGTTTCTTTATTCTTTATTCTTTCCTTCGTAGCCGCCTCGTAGCCCCCTACAAGCCGCTTCGAAGCCCCTTCCAAGCCCCTTATAAGCCCCTTGTAAACGGAATCCATACACTCCTGTTGTTTGTCCGAAGCATTGTTAACACTAGCTTTAAGGATGTTCAGGACATCTTCTTGAAAGGAGTTTTCAGGTAGGTTTAAAAGGGTGTTTGAAGCCCCTTTCATCTGGTTAATGTTGGTTATTGGATTGTGTTTCAAGAACTTGGGAATGTAGATCATTTCGTTTTCGTCATAGCGGATGAAATCAAGCTCCTGAAGTTCCTGGATAATCTCGTCAACGTCCTTTGGTGACCAGTGCATGTCGTAGGTTATGTATGATTTGGGTAGCAGATACAGTCCCAGCATGTTCGAGTGTGGAGAAGTGAGAGTGTAGATGAAGAACAACTTCCCCTTCTCGCTGAGGCTATTAAAGACATCATCCCTCCAGATTATTGAGTGAATTGCAGTGTATCGGGACATGTTTTATTCCTCCCCTTTCAATGGATGTTGGGAAAGTATGTCCTTAAGCTGTTCTAATTCTTCATCCATTAGGGTTAGGGATTCACCGTTCTTTCTGAGACAAAGCCCTCGATTAGTAAGAAGAACCCTTATCGAGTCATGTTCTTTGTATATCCAGGGGTGTTCACGTGAAAGTTCTTCGTCTATGGTTACTGCCATTGATTATCAACCAGCCTTCCTGGTGAACCACTTGAGAGAGCAGAATACTTTCTTTTCGTTCTTCAAGTTCCTGTATTCCTTGTGCTCTGCAAAGTCTCTGAAGGAGATCACATATCTGATATTGCCTTCCCGAATAATGATCCACTTGCATTCATCATTCGCTAGCCTGTTAAGAACCATTACGGGGAACCCGTGTCCAGGACCGTCAGGAAGATTGCGGTATCTACCATGGGGTTTCTCTTGCTTGAAGAAGGACCTGCTTTTGGTGTAGAATCTTCCATGTGGAAGATTGTTGACGTAGTAAGTCCAACCGTCTTCATTTTGCCGAATTTCTATTTTCATAATATTAATCTCCTTTGACCCTGTGTTCCAGCACAGGGTTTATTTTTTTATCTCCAGTTCTTAACAAAGCCTCCTTCAAAAAGTTCTTCTTCTTTCACTTGAAAAATCTGTGCCAGTTTCTTTTGCATAGGTTGACTGCATTTCTGGTAACCTGTTTCAACCTTTGCATATGTCTGATAAGGGATACGGTACTGTTTGCAAAAGTCTTTACGATTTGTGCCAGTCTTTCTTTGTCTTTCTACCAATAACCTGCTAATCATTTAAGACCCTCCTTTGTCTCATATATATTTGCTATAAATCTGATTTTAAGAGAAAATACACCCTAGTTCTGACTTTAAAATGGTAGATTAAAGTTTCTATCTCGGGAGATGAGCATATGAGCTTTACCTTAAAGAGGGAGAAAACAATTGTTCAAGTTGGGCAATGTATTTCAAGAACAGGAAGATCAGTAAAAAACCACCGATCTATTCATCCTTTTTTCCTTCCACTATTAGTTAGAGCAGGAGAAAGACTCGAAATAGGGAAACTAGTTCCCCCTGGAAAATCTGTTGCTAGTGGGGAATATGAGGAGAATAGAGAAAGCCAAACTGTTCCTGAGGTAAGAGATTTCTTTTATGAAAATTATTCGAAGAAAATTGATAAAGGAATAGATTTTCGGGGTGTACAGTTTATTGACTTGGAATCAGATTCTTTCGAAGACTCTGCCAAGTCTATCTATAGAATCTTTAAGCTTTATAAATCGGCTCAACGAAGAGATCTTGAGACCTTACAAAATGAGCTGATTAAAGTGCCTGTTCCCAAAGTAGTTGAGCCTATAGCCAATTCTGGAGCAAAAGGTTCAGAAAACAACATTTTCCCAACAACGATGAATTGTTTTCTTGATCCATTCTTTTATAAGACAGCATTCTATCCAAGAGAAGAGGACCCTTTTTCTCCATGGTTTTCATTTCTTCCAGATTTGGATTCTGTGAATGCTGATATTTCCCAGAAAATATATTATCTGTGTGAGAGGCAAATTCCACCAGTTAAACATAAATCAAAACAAAATTCAGCAGAGGTCCTAGAAGCAGAATCTCCCAATGAAACACAGGAAGAAACTCAGCATACAACTCAACACGAAGAATTGTATTTTCCAAACAAGCTTTTTTCCGCTGCTTTGATGCAAAAATATAAACAAAAAGAGAATCTTCCTGGACTTGTAATGGAAGAAATTGACGAATGGCTGAATGTCACATTATCAAGAGCAAGGCATTCTATCTTTAGACTTTCATCTTTAGGAAATTACAAACTTTCATCTTTAGGAAAACTCGTTTCAGATCATTCAAGAAGAGAAAGTGAAAAAAGACTTGAAGGACTGGGGTTTGAACCACCCAAGGGAGAAACAAGTTGGATAGGTATTTTTTATCAACCTTCGAGTTATTTAGAAGCGGCACTTCTTCTTTGGGTTTGGGGCGAAAATGTTACTGACATTGGATTTTGTCCTTGTGGGGTTCCTTTTATCCGGAATATAAAAGGAAAACCGACAAAATACTGTAGCAATGCTTGCAAGTCTAGATTCTGGAGAATGTCAAAGTTGGGATAGAACAACTTCTTTCTTATCCATTCGTGTTATTGATCTAGGAAAGGCTGTTACAACAAGGTCAAATTATAATTATCTGCTTTCTGTTTGCTGCAATTCTGTGTGTGTAAGGTAAACAGTGAGTTATGGAGTTTTCCTCTTTTTAGTATGGAGAATTAACTTGACCTCACTATTTGTAGTGTAATAATAGAATAGAAGTTGCTAGGATAGCTATGTTCTTCTTATCACTCCCCACCTTATTCACAGTTGGAGGTAGATGTACTTGATCACTGGAGAAATTCAAAATCAAATTAACCGGGTATGGAATGCGTTTTGGGCTGGAGGTATTGCAAATCCCATGGAGGTCATCGAGCAGATGACCTATCTTCTTTTCATTAAGAGGCTTGATGAACTTCATACTGCCAGGGAAAGCAGAGCTCATCGCTTAAACCGACCGATAGAAAAGCCTATCTTCAACCCTGAAGAACAAGAATTAAGATGGTCAAAGTTCAAATCCCTTGGATCTCCTGAAGATATGTACAAAGTGGTTAGTGAAAAGGTATTCCCCTTCATAAAAAATCTCGGCAATGGGGAAAAATCTACCTACACAAAGCACATGAAGGATGCACGGTTTACAATACCTAACCCAGCATTACTGGCAAAAGTAGTGGATATGCTCGATGAGATACCCATGGATGATCGTGATACTAAGGGTGACCTTTATGAATATATGCTTGGAAAGATAGCTACAGCTGGTCAGAATGGTCAATTTCGAACTCCTCGTCATATCATCAAGATGATGGTGGAGCTTGTTGCTCCCAAACCCACGGATATTATCTGTGATCCTGCCTGTGGAACTGCCGGATTCCTGGTAGCTGCTTCAGAGTACTTGCGAAATAATCACCCGGAGATATTTACCGATCCAGAAGCTATGCGACGATTTAACCATGACACATTCAACGGTTTCGATTTTGACAGCACTATGTTGAGGATAGGTTCCATGAATATGCTTCTGCATGGAATCGAGAACCCGGACATTCAGAACAGGGACTCTCTTTCAGAAGACCATGCAGGAATAGAGGAACAGTATACTCTTATCCTTGCTAACCCCCCCTTTGCAGGTTCCCTCGATTATGAAAGCTGCTCCAAGGATCTGCTCAAAGTTGTTAAGACCAAAAAGACAGAATTGTTGTTCCTTACCCTTTTCCTCAGACTCCTAAAGCCAGGTGGAAGAGCTGCAGTTATTGTTCCCGATGGTGTGTTGTTCGGTTCTTCAAAAGCTCATAAGGGGTTACGTAAGATTCTTGTGGAAGATCAGAAGGTGGATGCTGTCATCTCAATGCCTTCTGGAGTGTTCAAGCCCTATGCAGGGGTTTCCACGGCGGTGCTGGTTTTCACTAAGACCAACTCTGGTGGGACAGACAAGGTATGGTTCTATGACATGCAGGCAGATGGTTACTCCCTGGATGATAAACGTACCCCTCTCAACGATGGGAAGCATGGAAACAACAACATTGCAGATATAATTTCTCGCTGGAAAAATCTGCAAGAAGAGGATGTAAGGAAACGAACTGATCAATCTTTCTTTGTACCCAAAGGAGAAATTGCTGAGAACGGTTATGACCTTTCCATCAACAGATATAAGGAGATAGTATATGAGGAAGTTGAATATGATTCTCCCCACAAGATCCTGATTGATTTGAAAGATCTTGAATCAGAGATCCAGGCAGGACTTACTGAGCTGGAGGATATGTTGAAGTGATTGTTTCCAGGCACTTTCTTGAAGAGTATGTAAGGGTAATTGGTGGTTTTGCTTTTAAATCTAAGGACTTTAGTGATAAAGGATGTCCCGTGATTAGAATGTGCAATATTGGTGGGGGGACTGTAGATATTAAAGGAGCCATTCGGATACCTCTAACAAAAGTAGAAGGTAAACAGAAATATCAAGTCTTCCCTGATGATATTCTTATGGGTCTTTCCGGTAGTATAGGGAAAATAGGGATTATGCCCTTACATATTACAGAGCCGGTTTATTTAAACCAACGTATTGCGAGATTTGAGATATTAGATGATACAAAAATCAACCGAGATTTCTTACACCATTACTTAATGTCTGAGTTATTTCAAAGAAAAATTTCTCAAATGGCGGTAGGTGTTGCTCAAGTTAACATAAGCCCAAAGCAGCTAGAGTCTTTTGAAATCCCCCTTCCCCCGCTGGAAGAACAGAAACGCATAGCTACCATTCTTGACAAAGCTGATGCCCTCCGTCAAAAACGCCAGCAGGCAATTGCCAAACTGGATGAACTGCTTCAGTCTGTTTTTCTGGATATGTTCGGGGATCCTGTGACGAATCCAAAGGGGTGGGATTTTGGAGTCCTGGGTGAAGTGATTTATTCAGCAAAAGATGGACCTCATGTCAGCCCATCATATTCGGAAAATGGAATTCCGTTTCTTTCTACAAGGAATATCAGCCTCGGAGAGGTAATTTGGGAAGATTTAAAGTTCATTGATCTTGAAGAAGCAGAACAGCATTGGAAGAAGTGCAAGCCCGTGAAGGGTGATATTCTTTACTCTAAAGGTGGGACGACAGGTATTGCTACCCATATAGATTTTGATCAACCGATAGCTGTATGGGTCCATGTTGCATTATTAAAACTTAGAAAAAATAAAGTTGATCCCAAATGGCTTGAGGCAATGTTGAATACAAACTATTGTTACGTCCAGTCACAACGATATACCCATGGTATCGCAAATAAAGATCTCGGTTTAACACGTATGGTAAAGATTAAACTTTATATTCCACCGATAGAAGAGCAGTTAAGGTTTTCGAAATTCTATGATTGTTTAAAAATAGAAAAATCAGATTTTCAGGCAAGTCTTGAACGAATTAATACCCTTTTCTCTTCCCTCCAACAAAGAGCATTTAACGGGGAGTTGTGACCGCTATGAGCAACTTTGCATTTTTGAAGGATGAATTTGAGGAGCTCTTTATCAATTCCAAACGGGTAGAGGATCTTGCTTATTCAGATCCCAGAGGAAGCTGTTTCTATGCCAGGCTCACCTTGGAACTTGCCGTTCACTGGCTTTATGACCATGACAGAACCCTGAGGAGACCTTATCAGAATAAGCTGGGAGCCATGATCCATGAGCCAACCTTCAAGGATCTGCTCCCAAGTCAGCTCTTTTACAAGGTGAGAGCTATTCAGAAGGCAGGAAACCAGGCAGCCCATTCACAACGACCTTTCCAGCAGCATGACTCTCTAAAAATATGCAGGGAGCTTTTCCATTTTCTATATTGGCTTGCAAGAACATATATTCGTCAAAGCAACCCACAAGAACTGGATATTACCTTCAATGCAGATCTACCCGCCCAGGCAGAACCAGCAGCTTATTCTTCAACCATTGAAACCCTTCAACAGTTAGAAGTTGAACAGGAACAGAAGTGGGAAGAAAGGAATAGACAACTTCAGGAACAGGAAGCTATCCTTTCTTCTCAAGCAATGACGCTGGAGGAACGTGAAGCCAGATTGCAAGAACTAAATGCAGAGTTGGTACGGGTAAGGGAAGAGCTGGCAGTAGCAAAGGCGAAGAATCTCCAGATACCGGATGATCATGACTATTCTGAACATGAAACACGAAAGCTCATAATAGATCTTCTTCTCAAGGAAGTAGGCTGGGTCATAGGTAAAGATGTATCGGAGGAGTTTCCTGTTACAGGGATGCCCAATGTCAAGGGTGAAGGATTTGTTGATTATGTTCTCTGGGGACAGGATGGACTGCCTTTGGCAGTAGTAGAAGCGAAAAGAACTACCATTGATCCCCATGTAGGGCAACAGCAGGCAAAACTATATGCCGATTGTCTGGAGAAAGTGAAAGGTCGACGTCCCATCATCTTTTACACCAATGGATATGAGACATGGATATGGGACGACAAGTTCTATCCCCCGAGGTTAATTCAGGGCTTCTATTCTAAAGATGAACTTCAGCTACTTATAGAGAGAAGAAGTATAAGAAAAGATTTGCATGGACAGAAGGTTAAAGAAAACATAGTGGATCGCTATTACCAGAAAAGAGTCATGGAATCCTTAAGTGAGGAATTCATGAAGGGACAGCGCAAGGGATTGTTAGCGATGGCTACAGGTACTGGAAAGACAAGGACAGTCATTGCCCTTGTGGATGTTCTTATGAGGTGTAACTGGGTGAAACGGGTTCTGTTCCTTGCAGATAGAGTAGCCCTTGTGAATCAGGCGGTGAATGCCTTTAAGGCTCACTTACCTGAATCGAGCCCTGTCAATCTAGTTACTGAAAAGGATTCCCAGGGAAGGGTGTATGTTTCCACCTATCCCACCATGATGGGGCTTATAGATGGGATGAAAGGAGACCAGAGAAGGTTTGGCGTGGGATATTTCGACCTGGTGGTTATAGATGAAGCCCATAGAAGTGTCTATCAGAAATATGGTGCTATTTTCGAATACTTTGACTCACTGCTGGTTGGACTTACGGCTACTCCGAGGGATGAAGTGCACCATGACACTTATCATTTATTCGACCTGGAAACAGGAATACCCACAGACGCTTATGGGCTTGAAGATGCGGTGGCAGATGGCTTCCTGGTTCCACCTAAAGCGGTATCGGTACCTCTTAAGTTTGTCAGAGAAGGTATCCATTACGACGAGTTGAGCGAGGATGAAAAGGACCATTGGGAAAGCCTCGACTGGGGAGATCGCTTCGAAAATGGAGCCCCCGATTCTGTAGGTGCCAATGAAGTGAATAAATGGCTCTTCAATGAGGATACTGTGGATAAGGTGTTGAAACATCTTATGGAGAAGGGACAGAAGGTAGAAGGTGGAGACAAGCTGGGCAAAACCATTATCTTTGCCAAGAACCATGAACATGCCCTGTTTATCCAGAAACGCTTTAACATCCACTATCCCCATCTTAAAGGACATTTTGCAAGGGTTATAGATAACTATGAGACATATGCCCAGAGCATCCTCGATGACTTCAGTTCCGTAGAGAAATATCCACAGATAGCCATATCTGTAGACATGCTTGATACGGGCATAGATGTTCCAGAAGTGGTGAACCTTGTCTTTTTCAAGATAGTAAGGTCCAGAACGAAATTTCTCCAGATGATAGGGAGAGGGACCCGGCTTTGTGAAGACCTATTTGGACCGGATGAGGATAAGACGTTTTTCTATGTCTTTGATTACTGCGGAAACATGGAGTATTTCGGGGAAAACCCTGAAGGAGTCAAGGGCATTGAGGCAGAACCTCTGTCCAAGAAAATATTCAAGTATCGACTCCAACTGATAGAGACTATCCAGAACATCTTTGTGGAGGGTCCTTCTAATATGGGAACACTAGCTTCTGGTAATTCAGAAGAAGATGATCCACTTGAACAGTTGCGCCTGGAAACCATTGATCTTCTGTATAGGGAAGTATCTGCAATGAACGTGGATAATTTCATTGTCAGGGTAAAACGAAGATATGTTGATCGATTCCAGAACAGAGAAGCCTGGAATAATCTTGACATGGAGAAACTGAGCGAGCTTTATCATTACATAGCAGGACTTCCCACTGAACAGGAGGCAGAAGATATAACAGCTAAACTCTTTGACCTGACCTGCCTCAAATTGCAGCTTGCCCTGATGGAGAAATCTGTCTCCTTTGAGAGGTTGAAACAAAAGGTTCAGGAGATGGCTTCCGACCTGGAATACAAAGAGACCATCCCCATGGTAAAAGCTCAAATGGACCTGATTCTGGATGTTCAGACGGACGAATACTGGCAGGATATAACACT
The DNA here is from genome assembly GCA_016841745.1 of Acetomicrobium hydrogeniformans. Classification (GTDB taxonomy): domain Bacteria; phylum Synergistota; class Synergistia; order Synergistales; family JAFGMB01; genus JAENYO01. Next base: position 266,414 of record JAENYO010000001.1, on the reverse strand, counting down.
TCCCATAATAGAGAATCTGAGAAAGAAGCTGCGTGATCTCATTCAATTCATCGAAAAGAGGAGAAGTGAGCCTGTCTATACGGTTTTGCAGGACGAGATCAGAGAAGAGGAAGAAGTGCAGGTAGGCTCCTTTCAAACCGGGATCAATATAAAGCAATACAAGAAAAAGGTGGAGTATTTTATCAGGTCGAACCAGGATCACGTGGCTATCCAAAAGCTTAAACATAATCTTCCTCTTACGCCCACTGACCTGTCTGAACTGGAAAGATTCCTCTTTGAATCCGGTGAAGCCCAGAGTAAAGAGCTGTTTGAGAAGGCTTATGGAAAACAGAAATTGCCAGTCTTCATCAGGTCTCTTGTCGGGCTAGATAGAGAAGCAGCCATTAAGCTGTTTTCGAAGTATATGGACGAGACCAGTTTCAATACCAGTCAAATCCGTTTCATAGAAAAGATAATTGATTATTTGACCAGTAAAGGAACTATGGACCCAGGGCTTCTTTATGAGCAGCCTTTTACCGCTATTCACTTTGAAGGGCTCGATGGTGTATTCGAACCTGCAGAGGCGACTGAGATTGTGAATTTGTTGGATCAGGTAAATGCTAATGCTGATTTTGTAGGGGTGGGATAGGTAAAAAACGATTTTTCTTTGACAATGTGGTTGTACGGAGTTATAGTCATATTGTGATTCGAAAATATTAAAATTGAGAAAATATCTCAATAAATCTCTTTCAGACGTAGTTTTTTGTTTTAATTAGGAGGACTGGCTTGTGTTAATTGAGTTTAATTTTAAAAACTTTCTTTCGTTTAAAGATGAAACAAGACTCAGTATGGTAGCTTCACATGCAAAGGAATTAGAAGAGAGTCACACTATTAAACATGATATTAAGAAGGGAATTGCAAATCGTATTCTAACATGTGCTGCTTTATTGGGTGCCAATGCTAGTGGAAAAACAAATATGCTTCTTGCATTTGCTTTCATGAGATCATTAGTCCTTAATTCTGCAAAAGAATCTCAGTCAGATGAACTTATTCCTGTAACACCTTTCTTGCTAAACGCTGAAACTCGCCATAATCCTTCTTGTTTTGAAGTTACTTTCTTGAAAAATCAAGCACAATATCGATATGGTTTTGAAGTCGATGGGAAAAAAATTCATAGAGAATGGTTATTCAAATCAACAAGTAGTAGAGAAGCAAAATTATTTATTAGGGAATTTCAAGCTTTCCAACTTGGTCCACAAATGAAAAATGCCAGAGATCTTATCGACAAAACTCGAGATAATGCCTTATTTATTTCCGTTGCGTCGCAATGGAATAATTTAGTGGGGAAAGAAGTTCTAAAGTGGTTTCAACAGAGCCTTTTTATTTCTGGAATAGATGATGAAGACTATCGTTATGTAATTTTAGATATGCTCCAAAAGAATCCTTCCCTTAAAGACATTATTGTGAAATATTTGCAAGTTGCTGATTTAAATATAGAAAGCTTTAACGTTAGATCTATTCAAGAATCACTTAAAGATTTACCGAAGAAAGCACGAGAGAAGTTCGAAGAATTTGCTAAAAAGTCTGATATAGATATAGAAGCCTCCTCAGTTGTTGAGTTTTCTCACCCTATTTTCAATGATAAAGGGGAAAAGGTTGACTTTATTGAATTTAATCTAACGACTCAAGAGTCAGATGGGACCCAGAAGTATTTTGCTATACTCGGACCCATACTTAATGCAATAAGAAATGGGTCAGTTCTTGTTATTGACGAACTTGATTCAAGATTTCATAGTTTATTGATAAGTTTTATTCTAAAATTGTTCAACTCTAAAAAGACAAATCCGAATAATGCTCAATTAATCTTTTCAACCCAAAATACAAAACCTTTGAACAAAAAAGAATTAAGGAGAGATCAGATCTGGTTTGTGGAAAAAGATCGGTATGCTTCTTCCCGACTAATTCCTCTCCTTGCTTATAAACCACGCCAGGATCGAATTATTGAAAAAGATTATCTATCAGGTAGATATGGAGGCATTCCTAATATCAAATATCGTGATATCTTTTCAAATCGAAAACAGGAAGAAAGTGAATATCAAGAGTTAATGGAATTAGAAAAAAAGCTTCTTGAAGAAACTTCTTCTGATAAGTGAGAATAAGATTGATGTCGAACGATCGAAAAAAGGAAAACAAACGTAAAAAGGAAATATGTGATGGACGAAAACGTACTGCGAAATCTTATCAGAGACCTGTCGGGAAACTTAATGAAAGAAAACGTATTTTAATATTATGCGAAGGGACAAAAACTGAGCCACAATATTTTGATTCTTTTGAGGTTTCTTCTATTCACACTGTCGATATCGAGGGTCTTGGGATAAATACTAAGCAAATTGTTGCTAAAGCTGTTTCTATGGGGAAAGAAGCAGCACAAAATAATGAGTCATATGATGAAATCTGGTGTGTTTTTGACAGAGATAGTTTTCCTAAAGAACACTTTAATGCTGCTTTTTCCATGATTAATCATAAGATGGCAAGGGAATTAAATATCAAAATAGCACATTCTAACGAAGCTTTTGAGCTCTGGTATTTGTTGCATTTTTCATTTTTACATAGTGGTTTATCAAGGTCTCAGTATTGTGGAAAATTATCCAAGTTCTTGGGTTTCAAGTATAAGAAAAACGATTCCCAAATATATTCATATTTAGAAAAAAAGATGGATGATGCCATTAGAAATGCTCAACTGTTATATTCTTATTATCCGGATCCTTGCACTAATCCTTCAACTACCGTCTTTAAACTCGTTGAATTATTGAGGAGCTTGCAGGAAATTTATACGGGATTATAATTTCTGGTTAAATTCACGTTATCAAGTGATACTGCAGGTTCCTTTTATTTCTTATATGTAACTTTCAAGGTCCGTAGGACCTGAAAGAACAAACAAAGGAAAGACGAAAGGGAAACCCAGAAGATTTGCACTGTGATTACTTCAGCCGGTCGAAGGCGCTCGCCTGCTAAGCGAGTAGGGGGGCACAAACCTCCCTCGAGGGTTCGAATCCCTCACCCACCGCCATTTTTAAGGTGCGCCGGTAGCTCAGCTGGATAGAGCGGCGGTCTACGGAACCGCAGGTCACGAGTTAGAATGTTGAAAAGGCCTTACAGAATAACTAGTAAAATGACATTTATGGAGTTTTTCAAATTCCTTTCCAAAATAATGGGAGGGAATTTTTTTATTGGGCAATTGTCTTCCCTTGCGGACATATTTCGATGTTTCCAGGATTAAGAGAGAACTTTTCTGAGCCAGGTTGCTGGTAAGGCTAAATACTTTCTCAGGAGGTTCAATGAAGATATTGTTCCTTGGGATATGTTTACTAAAGAGGTTATTTTTTATACCATGAGCCTGGACGGGATGTGAATTTGTGAACCAATTTATCGGGATCTTACTGGGGATGATGGCCGCCCTTTTATGGGGTACTTCTGGACCCTTTATGCGGATGGCTGACGGCTATGGCATTAGCATACTGCAGGTTAATATAGTCCGCTTTACTCTAAGCGGTGCTGTTATCCTGTTGATAGCTTTTATGCTTCATCCAGAGGTTATCAAACCTTCCCGCAGAGAGCTATCACCCCTCTTCCTCCTTGGAGCTTGCGGGATGATAATAAGTGCTTTGGGGCTTAACATAGCTTTCCTCCATATTTCCGTCGGCCTTGCCATGGTTATCTACTATTCTGCACCATGCTGGGTAATGGTTGGCTCATGGCTGCTTGAAAGGGATAAACCTACGCGTTGGCAGATTGGGGCTTTCACATTGGCAATTGCTGGCGTCTGGGTTGCTGTTGGAGGAGCCAGAAACATGGGTACTCTGGACATTGCAGGTCTGGCTGGAGCGATGGCAGGTGCTGTAGGCTACTCCTTTTATATTCTCAACGGGCATTACGGTACCGGCAGGGATGCTCCCTTTAGATCATTTTTGCAAACGTATCTTTTAGCCACAACAATGCTTTGGGTAATGGTTCTCATCCGAGGTGAGTTATCCTCACTACTTACTGTACCTTTACAAGGCTGGCTTGTGCTTGTTTATCTGGCAATTGCTACATCTCTTGTTCCGTTTGGACTTCTGATGTTGGCTCTTCGAAGGGTTTCGGGAAATGTGGCGTCCATATCCACAATGTGTGAGGTACCCTTTTCCATGATGTGGGCATGGCTTATTTCTTCAGAGATCCCTGAAAGAGCAGCCTTGATCGGAGGTACACTGGTACTGTTGGGCATAGTCAGCTTGTCCATGGAGCGGTCGCCTGAAGGATCGATCCTTGAGGAAAAAATATAGGGATAACGTCAAGGAAACTGTTTCCTGATCAGAAAATTAACAGCCTGTATTGCCTCCTGGTGTCTTAATGATTAGTCCGGGGATACTACTGCAGGTAATCCGTTTGAATCTTTGTGGTATGAAAGATGAATAGTAAAGAATAACTCCCTTGGCCAGGGGAGTTATTCTTTACATCTAAACCGGTTCATGCCTCAAATTCTATTAACAATAGTACTGACTTATCAGTTGTTCTCTGCCAGAAGTGCATCTATTTTTTCAGGATCATAGCCTATAACGAACTCTTCACCGATCTGTGTCACAGGGACACCCATCTGTTTTGTTTTGCGAACCATTTCCATGGCTGAGCTTCGGTCAGTACTTATGTCTATGTGTTCAAACTCTATTCCTTTATTCTTGAGATAATCCTTGACTTTTGTGCACCAGGGACATGTTGGTGTTGAAAAAACTTTAATGGACAATAGAATCCCTCCTTGTGTAATATACCTATTAGGGGTATATTACACCCTGTGAAGTCTGGTGTCAAGAATAAACTGGATTTCTTTTCATGAATTAACCCTACGCAATAATCTGTCAATGGAGAAGGGCCCATTCCCGGGAGATAAGAGACATTGAATCTACCATTACAGTTTATGAGAGTCAGAGCTCTTATGGTGTTGATCTCTGCAGTTCATTTCAGGCCTGAGAAACTTATATTCTTTTTGAAGTCAACCATAAACAAATCCCCCCGAACTTCCTGCTCTTCTAAGTTATATTCCATTTTTCCCTTTAACAAAGTTAAAAAATCTGGTATCGTTATTAAGTCTTGAAGTTAATTATCTCTAGCGTTAGGATGGTAACATGCTGAATGTTTTCTGCTAGAGAATGAAAAGATACGCTCATTGTATCTGTTTCTGTTTAGATGTTCAGAATGAGGTCTTGAAGCATAAATCATAATTCTACCTTGACTTGTGGTAGAAGCGGGAGGTGATAGTTTTCATACCCAATTTTATGGCTTATGTTTCTGGAAGCCTACTAAAGGTGTTACACATTTTTCATAAAGAAGAGGAGGAATAGATAATGAGAAAGTGTAAATTATTGATAGCACTGGTAACAGTCTGCCTGTTTGTTGTCATCGCGGGTTCTGCATTTGGTGCGGATATGCCGAAATATGAGCTGAAATTCTCTACGGCCGCAACCCCCATGGAGCCCCAGACCAAGGGTTTCATGAAATTTGCAGAGATTATCGAAGAGCTTACCGGAGGTAATATCAAGGTTACCATATATCACTCTGGACAGCTGGCAGACCAGAAAACCCAGGTTCTTGGAACCATGCGCGGTGATATTGATATGTGTGACGGGTCTCCTTCCTGGTATGCCGATCTCGTTCCCTATCCCGAAATTGGAGTTCTTGAAGCAGCCTATGTTTTCAAAAGCCTGGATCATCTCTATGCAGTTGTAAACGGCCCCATAGGCAAAGAGTACTGGGATGAGCTCAGGAAAAGATCAGGAATGGTAGTTCTTGACACATGGTTCCTGGGAACAAGAGAACTGAACCTCACCAAGAAAGCTGGTGTGGTAAAAAAACCGGCAGATCTCAAGGGCGTAAAACTCAGGATGCCTGGTTCAGAAGCATGGATGGATGTCGGGCGCGGTCTTGGTGCCCAGCCGACTCCCCTTGGATTCAACGAGGTTTACATGGCCCTGAAGACCGGAACTATCGATGGACAGGATAACCCCCTTCCTACTGACTTTTCCAGCAAGTTCTATGAAGTTACCCACTATATCGTATTGACCGATCATCAGATGACCATTATCAATCCAACCATCAATGAAAAGCTGTGGAACAGTATGCCTGAGGATTACAAGGTTTACATGAAGAAAGCTCTTCTCATTGGAAGAAATCTCTGCAATCAGCTTGTACTGGAGCAGGAAGCCAAACTGCTTGCCCAATTCCAGAACGAGTTTGGGATGGAAATAATCATTCCTGACAAGGTTGCTTTCATGGAAAACACCAAGAAAGTTTACGTGAAAAATGAGAAGATCTGGGGAGAAGGAGTATACGAAAAAATTCAGAACGAAAGTGCAAATGTCTACGAAGCTCAATAACTTTTCCTGATCTGGTACAATATTGGCTACAAGTCAAAGGGCAGAAGAATATCTTTTGCCCTTTGACTTCTTTATAATGGTCGGGTATTTTCCTTATAATAGATTCAGAAGTGGATGTAATATCTATTCTAAAGGTGTGATATTAGTGGCGGGATATCTGAAAAAGACATATGAGTTTGTTGTTGTTTTTCTTGAGGAATATCTTTCCATGCTGGCACTGGTGATCTGTGCTGCTGCCATTGTGATACAGGTCTTCTACAGGTATGCCCTGAATATCTCCCTTGACTGGCCCTTCGAACTTTCGATCCATGCCTATATATGGACCCTTTACCTTGGGGCGGCATGGGGGGTTAGAGAAGGCTACCATGTAAGGTTTAACATTATTTATGATAAATTGCCTTATAAAGTGCAGAAGATAGTAAATATTATTTTCAATACCACTACAACTGTCGTTTTTATTCTTATATTCTGGCCTAACTGGGATTACCTTCTTTTCAATTACAGGATAAAATCAGTTGCCCTTAAAATACCCTGGACCTATGTGTTCATGGTTTTCCCCATTTTTCTTATCCTGACAATAATTCATAATATCAGTTTCATAGTTGGTGATGTAAAGGCCCTTTACCATGCAGGGGATGTAAAAAGAACTGGAGATCATGGGTAATGCTGATTACAATATGGATCGTTGCATTTATAATTATGTTCATTTTTGGATATCCTATCCTTTTTTCAATATCTGTTCCATCCATGATCTATATACTTTTATCGGGAGTAAGTCCTGCCGTTATCATGGATCAGATGGTAATAGGGTTCGAGAAAAAGTTTGTTCTCCTTGCGGTACCTCTTTTTATTCTTGCGGCCAAGATAATGAATGAAAGTCTTATAACAGAGCGTCTTTTTGACTTTGCAAACAGGATGATGGGTTCCCGAAAGGGTGGTTTGGGACACGTTAACGTGCTGGTTTCCATAATCTTTTCAGGAATGACAGGTTCGGCAATTGCAGATGCTTCGGGACTTGGTTTAATTGAGATCAAGGCGATGAACGATGCAGGATATGATCCCGAATTCAGCTGTGCTGTTACATCTGCGAGTGCGACCATTGGTCCGATCATACCTCCCAGCATACCTATGGTTATATATTCCATGATCTCAGGTGCCTCTCTGGGTTACCTGTTTATTGGCGGCGTAATTCCAGGTCTTTTTCTCGGGATATCAATGATGGTTTATATCGCTTATATTTCACATAAACGGAACTATCCATCGGGGGAACCCTTTCATCTCAAATCCCTTGGAAGGTCCTTTTACAAGGCTTTTTTCCCGTTGTTAACCCCGGTTATTCTCCTTTGGGGAATTTATGGCGGAGTTTTTACCCCTACAGAGGCTGCTGCTGTGACAGTTCTTTATGCTCTGATACTTTCAGTATTCGGCTACCGCATACTGGGGTTTAGAAAACTTGTGCATATTTTTAAGGATGCTGCCCTCAGTACCGGTTATGTTTCTGCTATGGTGGCTGGAGCTCTTCTTTTCAGCTACATAGTTTCCCGTGAGCAGCTTCCTGCACTTTTAACTAATTTTGTTATGAACTCGGGAATAATAACCAACAAGTATACCTTTCTGCTGTTCGTAAATGTTCTTTTACTTCTTCTTGGATGTGTTATGGATCCTATAGTCGGAGAACTTATCGTCATGCCTATTCTTGTTCCCATCGCTATATTTTTCGAGGTTGACCTGGTACATCTGGGAGTTGTTTCGGTCCTTAATTCCATGATCGGTCTATCGACGCCACCCTATGGGGAAAACCTGTTCATTGTAAGTGCCTTATCAAAGGTGCCTTTAGGAGGCATCATAAGGGAGATGTGGCCCTTCCTTGGTGTTCTTATCTTTGTCTTGTTAACTTGTACGTATATTCCGGATATTATTTTGTTTCTTCCCAAGATGGCTGGATATATGCCATAGTGCATTAACAGTGTTTTGACCATTTTCTTGTTATCCCAATTATTGAAATAAGCAGGAGGATAGAGTACTAATGAGAACAATAGGAGTTATTCCGTCAAGATATGGTTCCTCACGGCTCCCAGGTAAACCATTGAAAGATATCTGTGGAAAATCCATGGTTCAAAGGGTATATGAAGCCGTTCAGGGTGCTTCAATGATCGATGAGGTCATTGTTGCAACTGATGATGAAAGAATAGTGGAAGAAGTTCAGAGCTTTGGCGGAAGGGCTGTAATTACCTCCCCGGAACATCCCAATGGTACCTCACGGATAGCCGAGGCAGTTGAGTCTATGGATGTGGATCTGGTTATCAATATCCAGGGTGATGAACCATTCATAAGGGGCGTTATGATCGATGAGCTTCTTGAAGTTATGATAAAGAACCCCGAGATCTCAATGGCTACTCTCTGTTATCAGCTGACTGACCCGACAACCTTTACAAACGAGAATGTTGTAAAGGTTGTTTCAGATATTCATGGTAATGCCCTTTACTTCAGCCGTTCCATGATCCCTTTTCCCAGAAAGGCAGATGCTATCAAGGTATATGAACACCTTGGCATATATGGTTATACGAAGGACTTCCTCAAAAAATACATAGCTCTGGAGGATACTCCCTTATCAATGACAGAATCACTGGAACAGTTGAAGGTTCTGGAGCATGGTTACAGGATATTTGTAGTGGAAACAAAACATGAGTATCACGCTTTAAGCATAGATACTCAGGAAGATCTTGAAGAAGCCAGACGGATAATACAAAACAGGGGAGTCTGAAGGGTTTTTTAAATAGCTGCTCAATTCAAAGGAGTACTGATTTTACCCCTGGAGGTTCTCCAGGGGTATCTTTTTACCCATAAAATTCTGAATATCTGAAATCTATGCAGGATATCTCCTTACCTGATGCCAAAACCAGGTGAATTAGTGATAATATATTCTATTAAAGGGGTACAGTATTAAGAGTAGGAGGCATAGTCCTATGGTCAGGATGCAAGATCTTGTAGTACCTGTTATTACTCCCTTTGATGGAAATGGTGAAGTCGATCCGCTGGGCATTCGGGATCTCTTTGATTTTCTTATCAGAGCTGGGGTTCAGAATTTTTATATTCTGGGAACGACTGGGGAAGTCTTTCTGATGGACAAGGAGGAAAGGAAAAGGATTACAGAACTTGTTGTAGATAACGTGTCAGATAAAGGCAATGTCTTTGTTCATGTAGGCTCTTCTTCGACCAGGGAGACCTGTGAACTTGCACGGCATGCTGAAAGCCTTGGAGTTGCAGGAATTGGAGCTGTTACTCCTTTTTATTTTCATGTTACCCAACGGGAAATGGAACAGTATTATCTTGAAATAGCAAGAAGTGTGAGTGAAGATCTTCCTGTTTACCTGTATAACATTCCCGGGTGTTCCACCAACGACCTTCTTCCCCGAACAGTTGCAAATCTCGCTGAAATCACAAATATTGTAGGTATAAAGAACAGCATGCCAGATATATTCAGATTGAGCCAGCTCATCGATGAGACACCGGATGATTTTGATGTTCTGATAGGGGCAGATAACATCCTTTTGTCAGCTATCCTTTATGGTGCAAAGGGAAGTGTTTCCGGGAATGCCAACGTATTTCCGGAAATATTCCTGGATTTTTATAAGGCCATGCATGACAGAGACTACGAACGGGCTCATACCCAGCAGATCCTTATAAACCGGATTGCCAACCTTTTAAAAAATGGTGCGAATCTTGCTTACTTTAAACATGCCCTTTTATGCAGGGGCTGCCGGCCCATGTTTACGAGGAAACCCCTGTTGGATCTCGAAGAGGGTGAGAAAAAAGGACTTCAGAAAGATATAGATGAAATAATGGCCAACTATATCTGATTCTTTTATGGTCCAGGAACGGGCCTTCGATGGATGAGTTTTCCTATTACCTGGTATTTTACAGAACCATCTTGCTGGACAAGTATTAAGGAGGGGTAAAAGATGGCGATAGTTAAAAATAGACTTCAGGGAGCAATGCCCAAGGTTGGCATACGTCCTGTTATCGATGGTCGCAGAAGAGGTATAAGGGAATCCCTTGAAGATCAGACCATGGCCATGGCTCATGCTGCCGGCCGACTTATATCGGAGAAACTCAGGCATCCTGATGGGTCTCCTGTGGAATGCATATTTGCTGATACGACCATTGGCGGTGTAGCTGAAGCTGCAAAATGTGCCCAGAAGTTCGCAAGGGAAGGCGTAGGTGTTTCCCTGTCTGTGACCCCTTGCTGGTGTTATGGAATGGAGACCATAGATATGGACCCCCTTATTCCAAAGGCTATCTGGGGTTTTAACGGTACGGAAAGGCCTGGAGCAGTTTATCTTTCTGCAGCATTGGCTGCTCATGACCAGGCAGGATTTCCTGCTTTCGGTATATATGGCCAAGATGTTCAGGATGCCAATGACAAAACTATCCCGGATGATGTTCAGGAAAAGATACTCCAGTTTACTAAAGCAGGTCTGGCTGTTGCAACTATGAGGGGCAGATCATATTTATCCATCGGAAGTGTTTCCATGGGAATAGCCGGTTCTCAGGTCAATGCTTCATTCTTTCAGGATTACCTGGGTATGAGAACTGAATATGTGGATATGTCCGAAATCATACGCAGGGTAGACGAAAAGATCTATGATGAAGAAGAATTCAGAAAAGCTCTTGAGTGGGTGAGGATCAACTGTCCGGAAGGAGAGGATCGTAACAGGGATGAAATAAAGCACTCCCGTTTGCGCAAAGATGAAGAATGGGAAATGGTAGTAAAAATGACCCTCATAGCAAGGGATCTGATGGTCGGCAACGAAAGGCTTGGATCACTTGGATATGAAGAAGAAGGGGAGGGGCATAATGCCATAGTTGGAGGTTTCCAGGGACAAAGGCAGTGGACTGACCATTTCCCGAACGGAGATTTTACAGAAACCATTCTCAATTCTTCCTTCGACTGGAACGGGATCAGAGAAGCCTTTGTGTTTGCCACAGAAAATGACAGCCTCAATGGAATTACCATGCTTTTCAACCATCTTCTGAGTGATAGGGCCCAGATCTTTTCTGACATCAGGACCTACTGGAGCCCCGAAGCTGTTAAACGGGTAACTGGTATGGAATTGAAGGGACTTGCCGTTAATGGTTTTCTCCATCTTATAAATTCAGGGTCTACTACGCTGGATGCTACGGGTGAACAGAAGAAGAATGGAGAATCTGTAATGAAGCCCTTCTGGGAGATAACCGAGGAAGAAACGAAGGCTTGTCTCGAAAGTACAAAATGGTCTCCAGCGAGCCTGGAGTATTTCAGAGGAGGCGGCTTCTCTTCAACCTTCCGTACCAGGGGGGTAATGCCTGTCACTATGGCCAGGGTAAATCTGATAATGGGACTTGGGCCTGTTATCCAGATCGCTGAAGGCCATACAATGGATCTTCCTCCTGAAATTCATCGTACCATTGATGACAGGACGGATCCTACCTGGCCTACCACATGGTTCGTTCCCCGTCTTACTGGAAAAGGAGCTTTCAGGGATGTCTATTCAGTAATGAATAACTGGGGTGCCAATCATGGTGCTATCAGTTACGGTCATATAGGCAAGGATCTCATAACTTTAGCCTCCATGCTCCGTATACCTGTTTCCATGCACAATATACCGGAAGAAAAGATCTTCAGACCAAAAGCCTGGGCCTCCTTTGGTACCTGTGGCCTGGAAGGTGCGGATTTCAGGGTATGTAAGAGTTATGGCCCATTATACGGCAGAAGGTAGAGGCATTTGAGGATGAGTAAATATGCTCTTGGCCTCGATTTTGGAACATTGAACGGCAGGGCGCTTCTTGTGGATGTACATACGGGTGAAGAGGTCGGCACGTCAGTATATGCCTATAGTTGCGGTGTTATAGACAAATCCCTTCCCGGCAGTGATATAGAACTTGGCCTGGATTGGGCACTTCAGAATCCTGCCGATTATATTGAAGTTCTGGAACATGCTGTCCCTGATGTTTTACAACTATCAGGTGTCTCTCCGGAAGATGTCATAGGAATCGGTGTCGATTTTACTTCTTCTACCATTCTGCCCATTGATGAAGAAGGAGTTCCCTTATGTATGTACGATCAATGGAAAGGGCATCCCCATTCCTGGGTCAAACTATGGAAGCATCATGCAGCAGAACCTCATGCAAACAGGCTCAGAGATATTGCTTCCATGCGTAAAGAAAAATTTATATCCCGTTACGGAGGAAAGGTCTCCTCGGAATGGATGTTGCCCAAGATATGGCAGGTTCTGGAAGAAGCACCTGAAATATACAAGGCAGCCCATCGTTTTATTGAGGCTGGAGACTGGATAGTGCTTCAAATGACGGGCAAAGAAAGACGCAGCTCCTGTAATGCCGGTTATAAGGCTATTTGGGACAAAAGAGAAGGTTATCCTTCTCCGGACTTTTTTGCTGCCCTCAGTCCTGATTTGAAGGATGTGGTAAGGAAAAAACTCTCGACGGATATTTACCCTGCAGGTTCCAGGGCAGGTGGTCTGACTTCATATATGGCTCAAAAAACCGGATTGAAAACAGGAACACCTGTCGCGGTGGGAATAATAGATGCCCATGCCGCTGTCCCTGGTTCTACAGTGACCGGACCTGGCAAGATGGTCCTTATAATGGGAACATCCACATGTCATATGCTTCTGGATTCTAGTCAGAAATTTATAAAGGGGATCCCGGGTGTAGTAGAGGATGGGATACTTCCAGGATATTTTGGGTACGAGGCTGGACAAGCGGCTGTTGGGGATAGTTTTGACTGGTTTGTTTCAAATTTTACCCCCGGGTTTTATGAAAAAGAGGCCCTGGAAAAGGGTATAACTATTTATGACCTTCTGGAGGAAAAAGCATGCAGACTGAAACCGGGAGAAAATGGACTTCTGGCCCTTGACTGGTGGAATGGCAACAGGTCCATCCTTAATAATGCCAATCTTTCCGGAATGATATTGGGCTTGAACCTTAATACGAAACCAGAAGAGGTCTTCAGGGCAATGATAGAGGCAACTGCTTTTGGCACGAGGATGATCATCGATACTTTTGTAGAAAATGGGGTTGAAATAGAAGAACTTTATGCCTGTGGCGGAATGCCCCATAAAGACAGAATGCTTATGCAGATCTATGCGGATGTGACAGGACGCCAGATCAGAGTTGCTGCTTCCAGGCAGGCTTCAGCCCTTGGAGCAGCAATGTTTGGAGCCCTTGCTGCCGGGAGTGATGGCGGTGGATACGATTCAATAGAAGATGCCGTGGCCAGAATGGCTTCAATAGAGGAAAAGAGATATGAACCTATCCCGGAAAATGTCAGTATCTACAATAGATTGTTTGACGAGTTCAGAAAACTTCACGATTATTTTGGCAGGGGAGAAAACCCGGTAATGGAGTTTCTTAAGGCTGCTAAATTTTAAAGCAGGTTACTGAACTGAATTCTTATTCTTGCATGACAGAACTATCCGAATATTTGGACAGCTCCTGTGAATCAGGATCTGTCCTTTTTTGTCCTTCGTAGTTTTATTCTGCAATACCTCTATTTAATGTATTTTCAACCCGACCTTGTTCTAGTACTACCAGTAGTGGTAGAGTTAATTGCTATAATGATAGCTACGTTTTCAATGTAAGGCTTTTTAAAATTCTAATCCTTGATAGAGAAGGTGGATGAATAAACTATGGAACAACGAATACAGAAGGGCACCAATTTTATCGAACAGATCATTCTTGATGATCTTGAAGCGGGTAGGGTCAGTAAAATAATCACCCGTTTCCCGCCTGAACCTAATGGTTATCTCCATATAGGACATGCCAAATCCATTTGTCTGAATTTTGGCATTGCTGAGCAGTTTAAAGGGGAATGTAATCTTCGTTTTGATGATACCAATCCATCCAAAGAAGAAACAGAGTATGTCGAATCCATCAAGGAAGATGTAAGATGGCTTGGTTTCAAGTGGGCCAACCTCCGTTTTGCCTCTGATTACTTTGACCAGTTCTACGGATGGGCCATTGAACTTATAGATTCCGGTAAAGCCTATGTGGACCACCAGTCGGCAGAAGAGATCAGGCAGACCAGGGGCACGTTAAAGGAACCAGGTATGGAATCTCCCTATCGAAACAGGTTTCCTGAAGAAAACCTGGAACTCTTTGAGAAAATGAAAAACGGAGAATTCGAAGAAGGCGAATGTGTTCTCAGGGCGAAGATAGATATGGCTCACGCCAACCTTAACATGCGTGACCCCATACTTTACAGGATCCTGAAACAATCTCACCATAATACAGGTGATAAATGGTGTATATATCCCATGTATGATTTTGCCCACGGTTTTGAAGATGCCATTGAAGGTGTATCCCATTCCATTTGTACCCTTGAGTTTGAGGCTCACCGACCACTTTATGACTGGTTCCTTGACAATGTGAGTGTGCCGAGCCGTCCGCATCAGTATGAATTTGCCAGACTCAACCTTACATATACCCTGATGAGCAAGAGGAAGCTCCTTGAACTTGTTACCCAGAGATATGTTTCGGGCTGGGATGACCCTCGTATGCCAACCATAAGTGGTGTAAGAAGGAGAGGTTACTCTCCTTCGGCAATAAGACGTTTCTGTCGGGATATAGGTGTATCGAAGGCCAATAGTCTTGTGGATATTGAGTTCCTTCAGTATTGCATAAGAGAGGAACTAAATCGTACTACTGACCGTGTAATGGCTGTTTTAAACCCGCTGAAAGTTGTAATAGAGAATTATCCGGAGGGACAGACTGAATACCTTGATGCACTCAATAACCCGGAAGTTGAAGAGCCGACCTACAGAAAGGTTCCTTTTACCAGGACCATATATATTGAAAAAGATGATTTTATGGAAGAGCCTCCCAGAAAGTTCTTCAGACTTGCTCCCGGAAGGGAAGTTCGTCTGAAACATGCATATTTCATTACCTGCAAGGAAGTTATCAAAGATGAGAATGGAGGAATAGTTGAACTCAGGTGTGTCTACGACCCTGAAACAAAGGGAGGGGATGCTCCCGACGGAAGAAAGGTTAAGGGAACCCTTCACTGGGTTTCTGCTGAACATGCCCTTAAGGTGGAAGTTCGCCTTTATGACCACCTCTTTACTATTAGCAATATGGATGAAATGGAAGAGGGTAAGGATTATAAAGATTATCTTAATCCGGATTCACGTAAAATCCTGACCGAATGTTTCGTTGAACCTTCTCTTCAGAATTCTCAGGTTATGGATAGATTCCAGTTCCTTCGCCATGGCTATTTCTGTATTGATTACGACAGCAGACCTGAAAAGCTGGTATTCAACAGAACTGTTTCTCTGAAGGATACCTGGGCCAAGATGCAGCGAAAGGGTTAAACTATCTAGATACTAAAGGTCAGTCCGTTCAGGGGCTGACCTTTTTTAATGTTTTTTCGCTTGATACAATGCCTATAGCCATAATTATGAGGATTCCCCCAATAACCTCAGTTATCATAGGAGGTTGATTCAGGAACAGGGCACTAAGTGACATGGCTGTTACTATCTCAATGCATGATACTATGCTGGCAGTTGTGGCGTTTACCCTTCGCAGGCCAATGAAATAGAGGGAATAACCTATAAGGCTTCCAATAAGACTGATATGAAGAATCCATTTCAGTTGTTCCCACTGGAGGGTCGGTATGTCAGCCCATCCTGAAGCAAAAGTTTTGATGAATGCCATCCATAAAATACCGAAAAACTGTATATAAAAGAATAGAGCAGTCTGATTTACAAACCCGGTTTTAGCTGATAAACGGCCTGAAATTGAATAAATAGACATGGCCAGGGCAGCAAATAGACACCATAGAATGCCAGTAAGATCGAAAGATCCTGGTCCATTGAAGCTGTTAAGAGCAGCAGTGCTGACTCCTGCAACAGTCAGAATAGCACCTGCGATCTGGAATTTAGTGGGTGGTTCCCTTGTTATGATAGCTGAACCAAGGGCTGTAATAAGAGGGTGACTGAAAAAAATAACAACTGTAAGAGAAACGGAAAGATGCTGCAGTGAGAAAAAGTAACCTGCGTATATTCCACCTATTGTAATTCCTGATAAAAGGAACAGGAATAAGCATTGGCGGGTTGTTATTCTGAAGAGTTCTTTTTTTCTTAAAAAAATATATATACCAATAGTGGAAGACATAAGAATAGTTCTCAGAAATGCAACACTCAGCATGTCTGTATTAAGAATTGCGAGTTGTTTTCCTGCAGGGCTCATAGTTCCCCAGAATATTCCTGCGGCTAAAATGGGGAGAAAATCAAGATTAAATCGAATCTTCAATTTATAGTCTCCTCGAATACACGCTATTTTGCTTAATAGTAACCTATACGAGGGAATCTGGTTTATTATTCGATTTCTAGAAACCGAATAAACCCATAGAACTGCTAAGTTCTTTTTAAAGATCTTTTCCCGCCGTATGTTTTCTTCCTCCATTGTTATGCCGAATTAAAAACAAAGATTCAAAGCAATTATAAATTCATATAGCTAAAATAGTTTGTTAGTATAAAAAACATATTGACAGATAGTAAATATGGTCTATAATTACACACAGTAAACATTATGGAGGTGAAGGTAATGTCCAACATGCTTTGTGATGCAGATTTTTTCAATAAACATCGGGTTTTCAGGTTTATAAGAAACCTTATTCCTGTTACCTTTCTTCAGAGGTGCGCTATTAGATAATTGTGTTCACTTTAATCAAGTCTGGTTCCAATTTAATTCATTTCAGGTCGTTCACACCAGGCCCTCTTCATTCCAGTAGAGGGCCATTTTTATTTAGGAAAAGGATTTTAATCCCCCCTTCGTGACCTGGAATTGATAAAAACACACTAAGGTGATATGCTAAACAGGTATAATATGCGAAATTCTGATGAAGGAAGTGTATCGAAATGTCAGGAAGAATGAGAAGAACGAGTGAATTGCATTTCCTGGTAGTGCTTCTTTTAACAATGTTTTGTTGTACTATGGCCTTTGCCTATAACAAAGAAACCGTGGTATCCATTGATCCTCTTATGTTAAATAATAAAATCGCAGAAGATAATGTAACTTCAGAAAAACTTATCTTCCTTTCTGGTTCCGTTGCATCTCGTCCCGGAATTACATCCCTTACATGGCGGAACAGCAGGGGTGGAGGAGGTCAGGCAATCCTGAGGATAGGCAATTATAAGGAACCCAATCTCAATGGCAAATGGTTTATAGGTGCTATACCATTAATGTATGGTAAAAATATTATCACAGTTACTGCCAGGGATATGAAAGGAGTTCGAAGTCCTGAACAAATAATAGTGATTAGAGATTGAGAATTTACAGAAAGTGTTTTAAACTTAATCTCGTAAAGACAATATTTCTTTACTTAGTACGAAAAAGTAAATAGTGTTTGACAAAATGAAGTTAATGATTTATATTTTGAAACTGAGGTAGTTTTTTTATACGAAAGGGCAAAATCGCCGAAAGGCGATGACGCAAAACCACGGGTCTAAAGCCGAGAGGCTATGATGGCTGGGTTGCCGAAGACATGGTTTATAAATAAGCCTTCGGGAAACCGGAAGGCTTATTTTTTTGAAGTTATACATTATCATGGGGGTGATCGTATGGCCGGTCTCAGCAGTGCTGATATCTTTTCAATCCTGGAGGAAGAAATAGGTAAAAATGATCAGGAACGGCAGTCAAATGATCCAAAATCCGATGGGGAGATAATTATTCAGAATTCCGATAACCCCGGTACGATTGTCCAGGCCGGTTCTGACGTAAATAACGCTGTTGATAGCTCCCGAAAAGTAATTGCCCATGACTTCACCAGACCTATGAATGATGCACCCTCAAATGCAGAAGCCACAACTACATCTTCCTACCGGTCTGAATTTGCTGCTACCGGAACTGATGATGTCCAGGGATATACCCCTTCTCCTGAGAGAGGAAAGGAAAGTCGAGGTGCCAAAATGAAAAAGACCCTTAGGATACGACAGGTTGGAGAACAGATCAATGTTCGAGTTTTTGTTGACGGCGAAGAGCTATGTGGAATGGCTTTGACAAAGGAAGCAGGGAACAGCATTTCCCTTGCCGGGGTAAACCTTTTTATTGAAGGGGACGAAACGGTCCTCGAAGTATAAAGTCTGTCCTCTGATTATTGGTCAAAAGAGGGGATTCTCCCCTCTTTCTTAATTTTCATAAATCGATTCTTATAGAGCAAAATCACTTATCGGAACCAGTTACCCACTCCTTTATTTCCCATATCTATAATAGGACAAGTTGATCTTCTAACCTCTAATTCTGGCCAGTTAAGCAAACCTTTTATCCCTATCTTCCAGGAAGTATAATTTACAGAGTAAAAAGATAAATCAGTAGTGCAAAAACTGGTATTATAGATGTCAGTATGGCCATATCCTGTGTATTTTGTAAAACCATAGGGTCTGTGCAGTTATGCTAGTGATGGAGATTCTTTTCATGAATTAGTGAGAGATAATCTTTTATTAAAAGGAGGTAGAGAAAATGAATTTTATTCTTTCAAGAAGGAGCATAAGGAAATATACAACAGCACCGGTAGAAGAAGAAAAGGTTGTATCTCTTTTAAGAGCTGCAATGAGTGCACCTTCAGCCCATAACCAGCAGCCATGGGTGTTTGTGATTATTGATGACAGAGAAGTTCTTGGTAGGATCCCGGATTTTCATCCCTATTCCAGTATGCTCCTGCACGCGCCCATTGCAATTCTCGTTTGTGCTGATACTTCGAATCTTTCAAGCCCTGAATTCTGGCCTCAGGACTGTTCTGCCGCTACAGAAAATATTCTCCTTGCAGCTAATTCCTGTGGGCTTGGATCAGTATGGCTGGGTGTATATCCAAAGGAAGAACTGATGAAGGGGCTTTCGAGGTTATTGGAATTACCTGAAAACATCCAACCCTTTGCTTTGGTATCTCTGGGATATCCGGCTATGGAAAAACTTCCGTCCAAACGTTTTGATCCGGCAAGGATTCACCGGAATCACTGGTAAATCGTGAAAGGAGAAACAATGAGCAAGAAACTCAAGGCTGCATGTATTCAGATCCAGGCGATGGATGTTGCTGATTATCTTGAGGCTGAAAGACAGATCCTTGATCGTATTGTGGAAGCCTGCGAGAAAGGTGCAGATCTCATCATCCTTCCTGAGTGTGCATATCCTTCCTACTATGTAGGAAATGACCCGTTGTCATTTTCCAGAGCAATGGAGCATTTTAATGAACTGGCTTACGCAATTTCTGAACAGGCTCTAAAATATAGAGTTCATGTTGCATCAGGATTCCTGTCTATTGAGAATGATTGTCTCTATAACATGGGAAGACTCTGGGGTCCTGATGGAAAAGAAGTTGGGCGGGTACGAAAATCGAATATGTGGCATTTTGATTCGAAATATGTAGGTTACGGAAAAGATTTTGATGTATGGGACACAGAGATCGGAAAAATCGGAATGATTATCTGCGCTGATGGTAGAGCACCCGAGATAACTCGCATCCTGGCTCTCCGGGGAGCAGAGATAATTATAGATATGGCCAATCTTGTCACTACAGGGAAAGACCCTGCAAGTCTTTCCAATCCCCAGGTCGAATATATGTTGCCAGCAAGAGCGAGGGAGAACGGTCTCTGGCTCCTTATGGCTGACAAAGTGGGCCTTGAAGCAGGTACAGTCCTTAATACAGGATTGAGCTGTATTATTGATCCTTTCGGGAATGTACAGATCAAGGCTTCCTCGGATAAACCTGAGACCATTATGGCAGATATTGTCCTGGACGGTAAAAGACCATCTATGCCTTCCAGAAAACCAGAGTTGTATGAGGCACTTGTAAGACCACATGATGAATTGCCTGTGACGGCAATGATGTCTGAATATATCTTTTCTGGAAAAAGGGAAATATTTTCTTCTGTTGTACATTTTTCTTATTCTTCAACATCAGAATATATTAAAAAGGCGTTGTTCTTCACAAGAATCCTGGAAGATCAGGGAAGTTCCCTGATAATGCTTCCCACCTTAAGAGAAAACATTCCGATTCCGGAGATTGAGGGTAGACTAAGAACAAATCTGTCATCCCCAGATGTGATAGTTGCTTTATCAGGGTATGCCAATAATGGAAACGTAAGCCGGAGGTCAGCTTCTCTTTTTACCATAGAAGGAAACCTGGGCTACTTCTTTGCGAATCATGGCGGGTTCTTTTCATCTAATTCTCCTCTTGTTCCCCTTAAAACATCTTCAGGGAACCTGGCTGTCATGTTTGATGAGGAGGGGCTTGTCCCGGAAGTATCAAGGTGCTTCATGCTTGAGGGAACAGAGATCCTTCTATGGTTCGATGTCGGTAATTCTAATTCTTCCGAGATAATAAGCAGGACAAGGGCTTCTGAAAACAGGATTTTTCTCTTGCGGAACGGAATTTGTAACGGTGATTATCATGGTATTATCATAACGCCCTCTGGTCAGGTAACATCTGCTTCCATTCCAGGGAAGGACCAGGCTGTATCATCTCTCCTTTCACGAGCTATGGTCAGATCCAAGTCCGTAGTACCTGGAACAGATGTGGTTTTGGGTAGAAGACCGGAACTATATCAACAACTTGTAAGATAAGAAAATGAACTTTCTTCGTATTTTCTGTTATTAACCGACGAGGACTTTAAAATATCTGAATTTCTTGATACAATTCTCGCCGTCCCAAAGATGGAATTCTTATGGGGGAGTGTGTTCTCTCTGTGATTTATGAACAGGATAGGCAGTTCATGAAGGAAGCTATTGAACAGGCCCTTGTTGCCGAGCAGGAAGGGAATGTTCCGGTTGGGGCCGTGATAGTAAAGGATGGAGTTGTAATATCTTCCGGTCATAATATAAAAACCAATGACCCGACTGAACATGCGGAAATAATTGCTATAAGAAAAGCCTGCTTGAAACTTGGACATTGGAATCTTAAGGGATGTACTCTCTATGTGACACTTGAGCCATGTTCCATGTGTGCGGGAGCCATTGTTCAGGCGCGTATAAGTCATCTTGTATATGGTGCAGATGATCCGAAAGCAGGAGCATGCGGAACATTATATAATATTGTTAACGATCTCAGACTTAATCATCGGAGCAGAATCAGAAAAGGTGTAATGGCAGAAGAATGTGCTCTGCTGTTACAGGAATTCTTTATTCGTAGAAGGTCAAATATGACGTGGAGGGATGGCCGAGTGGTCGAAGGCGGTCGACTCGAAATCGATTAGGCAGTTCATAGCTGCCTCGTGGGTTCAAATCCCACTCTCTCCGCCAATTTAAATTTTGATAGTAGAAAAATCTTCAAGAAGTTGTTATAATACCCTGCGTTGCGGAGAAGTGGCCGAGTGGTCGAAGGCGGGCGCTTGGAGAGCGTCTGAACCGTGAGGTTCCGTGGGTTCAAATCCCTCCTTCTCCGCCATTTAATTGTCCGTCCCTTGCTATCACAGCATAGGGGCGTTTTTTTATGCCCAATGATGTCTTACTGAAGGTGAACTTGTACAAATTACTGGTACAAAGGAGCTGGAAGTATTGACTACATCAGTAGCTAAACCTTCATCATATCTGTTTAAAAATGGACAAATATACTACTTCCGTGTTTCAATACCTCATGATCTAAGAGATAACTTTGGCAAAACTGAGATACGCTATTCTTTGAGAACAGGCTATCTCCGTAAGGCAAGAGTAAGTTCAAGAGGTTTGGCTTCTAAAGTTCATAATCTCATAACAGAGTTACGCAAAGGGGTAGGGCCAATGTCGGAGCTTACTGCTGAACAAATAAGAGAAATAGTCGATACTTGGGTGAAACAACAGCTAGAAGAGGATGAACTAGAGAGAGCTTTAGCTTCTAAGCCGATGACCGAGGAAGAGTGGGAGGTTCAAGAGAAAAGTCACTTTCATCTTTCAATAGATGCCATGAAACAGCTATCTATAAATAATCATAGGAGTGCTGAAGATTGGGCAGATCAACTATTGAATGAAAGGGGTATAAAGCTGAGCCATGACTCAGTTCCTTTTAAAGTGTTATGTAGGGAGATGCTAAAAGGAGCAGTCATACTAGAAGATACCTTTCTAGAGAGAATGCATTCTTGGTATCCTGCTTCCGCTGATCCTGTATCAGTATCTAGTTCCTTATTATCAACTACTGTAACCAATGGACTCACCCTATCCGAAGCCATTGATAAATTTGCTGATGAAAAAACAAGGTCTGGTGAATGGTCAAGATCTTCGGTCAAGGATATGACACCTGACTTAAGGATCTTTCTTGAATTGACAGGGGATATTGACACTTCTTTCATAACTAAAGACCATGTAAGACACTTCAGAGAAATCGTTATGAAACTTCCAAAGCGACACAGGCTTAAAAAATGCTATAGAGACTTATCCTTGAAAGAAATAGTTTCCCTGGATATTCCTCAGGATGAATTGCAGTCCCCGAACACTATCAATAACAGGCAGATAAAGCTTGGCGGTTTTCTTGCCTGGTTGAATGATATGGACTATAACAATGTATCCGGCTTGAACAGTCCATTGAAAACTCTGAAGCCAAAGAACAGGAAACTCTCCGATAAGATCCCATTCACAACAGAAGATTTACAGAAGCTTTTTACAGGGAAAGGGTATGGAGATGACAGCTTAAAAGAACCTTACCAGTTTTGGATACCGCTCCTTGGTCTTTTTACAGGCGCAAGGCTTGAGGAACTATGTCAACTCCATGTTAGTGATGTAAAGGTTGTGGATGGTGTATGGGTTATAGATATCAATAATCATGGAGAAAAGCATGTAAAAACATTGGCAGGTATAAGGCAAGCTCCTCTTCATGCTGTGATTACTGAAGAGCTTAAGTTTCCAGCATTTCTTGCAAAAGTCAAAGCAGAGGGTAACACAAGACTGTTCCCTGAACTAAAGATGGTGAAAAGGACAGAGAAATACTCTGATAGGGCTTCCAAGTGGTTTAACCGTAGGATAGAAGAGGTTGGCATTAAGGACACTCCCGAAGGCAAAAAGGTGTTTCATTCCTTTAGAGGTACTTTCACCAACCATTGTAAACAACATGATATAGACTTTATGAAGGTAAAGCAGATAGTGGGCCACAGTTCAGGTAATGACATAACTGAACAGCATTACAACCAGGCTTATTCAATGTCCAAGCTGTATGAAGATGTAATATCAAAGATAGACTGGGGAATAGACTTCAGTAGTCTTGCGAACAGTGAGTTTGTGCCAAAGGATTAATTACACTAATATATCCCATAGGATGAACCTGATTCTGTAGCATTAGTTATATCCTTCAACCTAACTTCCATACGTACATAGAAAGGGATGAACTATTACATGAATTCATTGGAGATCAGACAGTCAGCAAAGCTTATCGACCTATTTAGGGTGTTAGACCAAAACATTCCAGCACAGCAGATATCGCTCTTTATCGAAGTCGCAACCAATGAGGGTATCACCATGCAAAACTTAGCTAATAAACTTGGATTACTGCAGTCAACATGTTCCAGAACAGTTTCGGCTCTCTCAAAAGTACACAGAGTAAACAAGGCAGGCTTAGACCTTGTGGAAGCAAAAGAAGATCCTATGGACAGAAGATTTAAGGTAGTCAAACTGTCACCTAAGGGTAAACGTTTGTGGATGCAGATACAGGATATCTAAGAATTAGCAGGAGTAAGATATTTTCCCTGGCGATAAATGATCCATATTTAGACACCAGTGGTAATAGCCAATGACATATGTCATATATACGCTCTATAAAGCCAAATAGGCCTCTACGGTTAAAGCCAAGGCATGTAACTTAAAACAGATGACAAACCACATGTCTGACAAGGGTGATGTGCTTAGGATGCATCTAAATGGAAATGTAGATACTATTGGAAATATTTATAATCCAAGCTGTAGATCTCCCGAATGCTCTCACCTTGATGAATACTCAAATAAAGCTTATTTTCAAATCTTAAGATCAGCATTGCTCAGAACATAAGTTTAAGGCTCATGATCACTAAAAGGCTGAAAAGCTGGACTTCGTCCTTGGTTGTGAGCCTTAGCTTTCCAAAATTAGTCGTTGGTGTACGACCATCGAATAAGCCAGGGGGATATAGACTAAGGTTATAACTTAAGTATAACTTAGGTGTAACTTGAGTGTAACTTAGGTTTGACTTAGTTCTAATACCTATTACATATCCCTTTAAATAAAGACTAAGGTGTAACTAAAGTATAACTGAGGTATGTATGAAGGGATGGATAAAGATAAAACTATAGTGAAGACAGGAATCTTATCTTAGCTATGTGCATCAGATACTCTGGATGACCTAAGTTTAACTTAGGTTGTTAAAGAGCCTTAAAGATAATCGATGTTCTGTACTCCCTGAAGGCCTGCAGTATCCACTTCTGTAGGTCTTTTTCTTTCACTTTTAGTCGCTGGTGTACAAGCTACAGATAAGCCAGGGGGATATAGACTAAGGTTATAACTTAAGTATAACTTAAGTATAACTTAGGTATAACTCAGGTTAAATAACTTACGTTAAATACCTTAGGTTTGACTAAGGTGTAACTGAAGTAAAGACTATAGTATATCTATAGTTTAGCTATAGTTATTAATCTATATACATACATATATAGATAAAGACTATAGATATAACTAAGGTCTAACTATAGTTGTAACTGAGGTAATAGTTCTGGTTACATATGATGAAACTATATAGATACTTCTGTTTAGACATATGAGATCCAGAAGCTAGACCTCAGCTCAGGCTAAGGTATAGAGACATCTCCTGGAAGGTATGTATAAGGGATGGATCAAGATAAAACTATAGTGAAGACAGGAATCTTATCTTAGCTATGGTCATCAGATATTTTGGATGATCTAAGTCTGACTTAGGTTGTTAAAGAGCCTTATAGATAACCGATGTTATGTAATCCCTGCCTATTGTCATAACAGATATATACCTACCCTTAACTTCTGTTAACTTCTGTTCCCCCTGGCCTGGCTTGTGATACTTTAGTAAGCCCCTTACAGGTGAGATCATAGATAGGGAGTTACAGTTCACTCTATTGCTCCCTTAAGCCTCAGGCCAAGCTACAGATGGTCTGGGGCTTTTTTTGCTTTCACTAAGGTTGAACTTGAAGATGGACATTGTGACTCTCTATTTTTTTCTTTCGTGTAATAAAGCATGAAAGCGTGAAGTCTTTTGCTATAAAAATGTCAGAGGTCATATCTACTATGGATACGTATGCTATTCTCCCCCTAGGGGTATCCTTAGTCCATCCTTAGTGTACATTTACATCAAAGGTTGAGGTTCAGATAAACATCATCAAGGTCATCTTGAGTAATACCAATGTATGCCAGGGTGACTGATGATGAGGAGTGGTTCAACAGCTTCTGTATCACAGAGAGATCCATTCCCATCTTGTAGGCATGGTATCCGAAGGTCTTTCTTAGCGTGTGTGTTCCTATCTGGTCATCAATGCCAGCGACTCTGGCTACACTATTGATGATCCTGTAGGCCTGTGATCTTCCCAGTGAATCATGACCTTTCCTTGAGGGGAACAGTGGCTGATCATCTTCCAATGCAGATAGACTGAAGTATTCCTTTAGTGCCTTCTGTGATGTCTTGCCAATGGGAAAGTCCTTAGTCTTGCCTGTCTTCTGTTCTCTCAAGGTGATCCTGTCTCTGATGTCTCCCTGTGCATTCCTTACATCACTTACCTTAAGGCTTAACAGGTCTGATACTCTCAAGCCAGAGTTGATACCTAAGACGAACAGGACATAGTCCCTGTGGTTCTGTGCTTTCAGCAGTGTCTTGATCTGGTCGATCTTCTTTCTGTCACGGATGGGCTGAACAAACTGCATGAGATACACCTCCGATATGAATAGGCCACATCAGGTATATAACACATGTTATGATGCATTGCAAGAATAATAAAAATACCCCACTTTGCAAGAAAGCAGGGTAAGGCTTTGGTATCACTAGCTTAAAGCCAAGTTGACGAATGCAACAAAACTACATTGTGATGCATTGTCCTTGTTTGATGTATTGTTAAAATAGAGTTACAGTTAATTGTGAGTTAGCCTCATTCAGGGGGGAGAATGGTACTCTATGCAAATATCTGACGGCTATTTATTATTGGGACAGATTAAACTTTCTCTAAACCTTATTCTTATTGCTTTTCAAACTGGAATATTATTGTTGCAATGGATGACACTTAGGAAAGCGACAGTTATATCTGAAAGTGCATTAAATATCTCTGTTAATAGTCGTAATGCTCCATTCCAGCAAACGATGTATCTTAAACATTGGGATTGTGCAATACATATTCTTGGCAAGATATCAAAAATGGAGAGACTTATCATACTCATTATGAATAGAGCAAATGAGCCACTAAGGAGGAAGCCCCTTTTTGAGAACTACTGTAACCTTGTTAATGAACTTACAGACTTATGTTCCACTTGGTCTGGCTTGCTTCCTTCAAGTGTTTTAGTCTTATTATGGAACTGTGCTGCCATATCAATAGATATAATGGTTATCATGCAGTTTCTATATTCGATGGCAATACCGAAGCACCTTGTTGAGCAAATGGACATCAATACTCAAATCCAAGGCTATGATAGAGCAAGCCTTGAAAGAAGATTAAAACAGTTTTCAGAGAAGAAGACTGCTATAAGCAATCTATTTAGCGAGTACCTTGGTTCTTGGCTAGGTGAAGCTAAACTAGAGATAGATTAAAGAGATTAATGCTATTGCTACCTGTTACATTCTACTTTCTAACGACTGTTGAAAAACTTTTTCTCTCTATCTGCGTCAAAAATGGCTTCTTCACAGAATCTCTTTCGCTATTGAGCTTTTGAAGGTTAATAAGAAGTAGAATTGAACTGTTATTCTTCATTCCTAAAATTAGTATGATGAGGTGAGTGTAATTATGCCCCTTTTTTCTTTTCGTGAACAGCTCTGTGAAACCATTGCAATTCAAACAAACTCAATGAATAAGACATTGCGTATGCGAATCTGGAATGTGATTAACAACAAGCTTCTTGAACCTTTGAGCGAACAAATGGGATACACTTTAGTCCGTTTATTTTTTCAGGAAGTGATGTTACATGATTGTTTCCAAATTGAAGCATATTCCCTCAGTTTTTTGTACAAGCAAATTCGGGAATTCATCTTTGATACTCAGTGGTATAAAGTGTACGATCTTGTCGATTTTATCTTGCAATTAAAGCTTGAAATCATTAAGGAAGATTTAACAAAAGAGTTGACTCTATCTTTCAATAATGTTCTGGAGTTAGAAAATTCTCCGTATCGTATTTTGAATGGACTATTAGCTCCAGTAACTAGTGAAGTAGAAATAAAAAGTGTTGAAACAGCTTTAGCTTCAGGTTCTTCTGGCAATGGGTGGATAGTCCACCTTAAGTGTGCTCTTGAAAGGTTTTCTGATAGAGAGCAGCCAGATTATAGAAATACAATTAAGGAGTCTATTAGTGCTGTGGAGGCTATTAGTAAGGTTATCGCCAATGATGAGAATGCTACTTTGAATCAAGCACTTGATAGGATAGAGCGAGAAGCTAAGATAAATTTACATACAGCTTTAAAGTCTTCTTTTTCAAAACTCTATGGGTATACTTCATCAAAAGAGGAAGGGATAAGGCATGCACTTTTAAGCGAAGGTAATATTTGTGAAGAGGATGCAAGGTTTATGCTGGTAGTATGCTCAGCATTTGTAAATTACCTTAAGGTAAAAAGCGATAATGCAGGAATTCAATTGTAAATATTTCGATAGAAGGATTAATTATTGCAGTCCATTTATCGCATGAGACTAATATAAGCGGATGGGGTGTAGCTTCACCTGCGGTCTAAAAAGGTTCAAAAGGCTATTTATTCCATTCTTATAGCTCTTGCTATGAAGTAACTGACTCAATGTTTCAATTGTTTTCGTTACTTGCAAGCGATGCTTCTAACTGATACAATCCCCTAGTACAAAATACTTGTACAAACTGCTAGTACAAGTTTGAAGTAAGACTTAGGTGATATCAAGGTTTGGTGGAAGATAGGGTTGTACAAGTACCTCTCCCTCCTTCTCCGCCATTTTTTATTTTTAGATCAACATATGAATAGGGCAGTTCTTTGCTGGAGGCTCAGTCCTGTGCGGCGAAGTCCCGCGAACCCCGCCAGGTCCGGAAGGAAGCAACGGTAAGCGGTGATCTTTGGGTGCCACAGGTAAGCTGGGTCTCCAGCAAAGAACTGCCCTTTTTGTATCTGAAAATGTTTGTTCTATTCTTCGAGGTTTACTCCGGTGGGTGCTACGTCTATTAAGGCATTGATAAGTTTTTCAAGATTTTCGATGTCAGGCTCAGCTGCCTCAGTCAGGCAGTCAGTTATGGAATTCTTCAGGATAACTATACAGGCCTTCTGCATTGCTTTTCTCGCGGCTGAAAGCTGGAGAAGGATGTCGTAACAGGCTTTATCTTCAATGATCATTCTCTGGATGCCCCTTAACTGTCCTTCAACCCTTCTCAACCTGTTAAGCATGGCTTTTTTCTCTTTAGGTAGATTATCCAACTGGTCAATAAGTGATGCCTTTGCCATTATTAAAATCCTCCCCTATGGGTATCTTTAGTTAGTGAAAATACTGGGTATATATTACTAACAGTAAACTTGAAGGTCAAGAGCAATTTATGTTATACTTTCCGGCGGCCCTTATCACACACATGGATTGATGGCCCTGGTGGTGCTGGATAGATAGTCCCTTGATCCAGTTCCAGGTCCAGCAGATGTTCATGGAGGGAAACTGAACTAAATTTAGGAGGGATTATTTTGGCAGTAGTTAGTATGAAACAGCTTTTGGAGTGTGGTGTACATTTTGGTCATCAGACCAGGCGCTGGAACCCAAAGATGAAACCCTACATCTTTACCGAGAGAAACGGTGTTTACATCATCGATCTTCAGAAAACCGTCAAGGGTCTTGAGAATGCTTACAATTTTATTCGTGAAGTATCCAAGGATGGCGGTAACATCCTTTTTGTCGGAACGAAAAGGCAAGCCCAGGAAACTGTAAAGGAAGAAGCTCTTCGCTGTGGACAGTATTACATTAACCAGCGTTGGCTCGGTGGGCTTATGACCAATTTCCAGACCATTCGTAAGCGTGTTAACCGTATGATCGAGCTTCGTAAAATGGATCAGGAAGGTGAACTTGACAAGTATTCAAAGAAGGATGCGATCCTTCTCAGGAAACAGCTTGCGAAACTGGAAAAATATCTCGGTGGAATAGCGAATATGAAGGGTGTTCCTGATGCAGTATTCCTCATTGATCCTCGCCGCGAGGATATCGCTGTACTTGAAGCCAGAAAACTTGGTGTTCCTGTTGTAGCTATTGTTGATACCAACTGTGATCCTGACTTCATCGATTTCCCAATCCCCGGTAATGATGATGCTATAAGAGCTATCAAGCTCATTTCTAAACTTATGGCAGATGCATTTATCGAAGGCAGACAGGGTATGGATGGTGCCGTAGAAGTTGCGGAAACTCCAGAAAAACCTGTCGACCTTTCTGATGACGATATAATCGAAGTCAAGGAAAGGCTTCATGAGACCTATGAGAGTGATGGAGAAAGTCCCGTCGCTGAAGTTGAATAAATAGAAAAGTTTTTGGACCTTAAGGAGGCTTATTTGCTATGGCTGTTGATGCAAAGACAGTTAAAGAACTTAGAGATCGTACAGGCAGTGGGATGATGGATTGCAAGCATGCACTTGTGGAAACAGGTGGAGATATGGAAAAGGCCATAGATTATCTCAGGGAGAAGGGACTTGCAAAGGCTGCAAAAAAGGCTTCCCGATCTGCTCAGGATGGCAGGGTCTTTACTTATATCCATACTAACGGCAAGATCGGTGCCATGGTCGAACTTAATTGTGAGACTGATTTTGTCGCCAAGACCGATGAATTCCAGGGCCTTGGACATGAGCTTTGTATGCAG
This sequence comes from Acetomicrobium hydrogeniformans, assembly GCA_016841745.1. GTDB lineage: Bacteria > Synergistota > Synergistia > Synergistales > JAFGMB01 > JAENYO01. Next base: position 236,042 of record JAENYO010000001.1, on the reverse strand, counting down.
ATCGCTGCTGCCGCTCCCCACTATGTCAAGCCTGACGATATCCCCGAGGATGTCATTAATAGAGAAAAAGAAATCTATAAACAGCAGGCTCTCGAAGAGGGTAAACCTGAAAAGATACTAGAAAAGATCGCAGAAGGTAAGCTTAACAAGTTTTATGAGGTCAGCTGCCTTGTCGAACAGTCCTACATTCGCGATGGTGACAAGAAGATCAACGATCTTATTGTTGAGAATATCGCGAAGCTTGGTGAAAATATTGTCGTAGGTCGGTTCTCACGTTTCTCAATCGGGGAATAACCTGTTTTACCAGGGGCGAGACAATTAAATGTCTCGCCCCTTTTTTTGTACTATGATTTTCTATTAGAACAGGAAAAGAAAACTATTCGATATAAATATCTTACCGGGGGGGATTGTTTTTGACTTCATATAAGAGAGTCTTACTTAAGCTTTCAGGCGAAGTATTAGCCGGTTCGCTCGAGAGCGGACTGGATTTTGAAGCTATCAGGTCTATCTGTGAAGAAATTGCCCAGGTTGCACAAGAGGGAATAGAGATAGCCGTGGTAGTAGGTGGAGGTAATATCCTTCGAGGTAAGGACGCTGCAAAAGAGGGCATCGAAAGGTCTCAGGCTGACTATATGGGAATGTTGACAACAGTTATCAATGCCCTGTCCTTACAGGATACCCTTGAAAAGCTTGGTATCCCCACCAGGGTTCAGACAGCTGTTGAAATGAGACAGATAGCCGAACCATTTATCAGAAGACGAGCCCTTCGGCACATAGAAAAGGGTCGAATTGTTATTTTTGCAGCAGGAACTGGTTCTCCCTATTTCTCAACAGATACGGCCGCTGCTCTTCGTGCGGCTGAAATTGGTGCTGACTGCTTATTGAAAGCAACTAAAGTAGATGGTATATATAATAAAGATCCTTTCAAGAACGAGGATGCAATTCTGCTTCACAGGCTTACCTACATGGAGGCCTTGCAGAGTCAACTTTCAATTATGGATGCAGCAGCTTTTTCCCTTTGTATGGAAAACAAGATTCCTATGGCTGTGATCAATATTCTAAGCAGGGGAAATCTGGCCAGATTCCTTCTTCAAGGCGAAGAAATAGGGACGATTGTTTCATCAGATAAGGAGTGATCTCAGGATGCCGCAAAAAGAAATGAAAGAACTTAAAGAAAAAATGCAGAAAGCAGTAGACCACCTGGCAGAGGAGTTTGTCGGAATACGAACCGGTAGAGCCCATCCTGCTCTTGTTAGCGATATAAAGGTGGAATACTACGGTGCTCCTACACCTATCAAACAGCTTGCTACAATCAATATCCCCGAAGGTCGCGCGATTGTAATTTCTCCATTTGACAAGAATATCCTTAAAGCAATTGAAAAAGGCATCCTTGCTTCATCTCTGGGTGTAACACCTCAGAGTGACGGAGATGTAATCAGGATAAACCTTCCAGAGCTTACGAATGAAAGAAGAGTTGAGCTCACCAAGATTGTCCGAAAATATGCTGAAGAAGGAAAGGTCATCGTAAGGAATCTTAGAAGGGATTCCAATGACAATTATAAAAAGATGGAGAAAGATTCTGAAATAAGCGAAGATGAAATGCACAAGTACATAAAAGATGTACAGGATGTAACCGATGAATTTATCAAGAAGGTGGACCTGGTTCTGAAGAAAAAAGAAGAAGAGATAATGTCTGTTGATTAAGACTTTTATTAAAACATTAGTTAAAGGGAGTGCAGAAAAACTGCACTCCCTTTTTTAGTTAGAAAAGTGATTTTTATAGATCAATATGATACCTGGAAAGGATATTTATTAGTGAGATTTTGCGTCTTTCTGTAAAAATGTGATTAATACCTGGTTATAACCGTGAATTTTATTCCTGTTTATACATGATATGAAAAGGGCATTGAAAAAAGGCAGATGTAAGAACCCTATTCGTCCACTCGTTGGAATCTGGATCTCAAGTGCAAAACTATCCGATCTCTTTGAGGAATCGACTCAGTCTTTTCATCCCTTCTGTGATCTCTTCTTCGGAGTTAGAATAAGAAACCCTTATATTTCCTGGTCCCAGGAATGCGTTTCCAGGCACAGCTGCTACAAATTCATGGTCCAGAAGTAGACTGCAGAAAGAGCTGTCATTAGAAATCTCCAAACCTTTATATTTGAGTCCGAAGGTTTTTTCTACATTGATCCAGACGTAAAAAGCTCCCCTGGGTTCCTGGAAGGAAATAAGTGGCATATCCTCAAGAAGACTGAGAATGAGATCTCTTCGTTTGCTGAATTCTACCCTCATCGTCTCAATATCAGGTTCAGCATGTCTTATGGCTCCCAGGGCTGCCCATTGAGCTATTGAACAGGGATTTGATGTCATATGTCCCTGGATAGCTCCCATTTTAGAAATAATTTCATTGGGACCTATAGCATATCCGATTCTCCAGCCTGTCATGGCATAGGCCTTGCTGACGCCATTGATAATAACCGTCAGATCCCTGACCCTTGGTTCAACTTTCACGATCTCGTGATGAGATGCATCTCCGTAGACAAGCCTTTCGTATATTTCATCGTATACAAGGACAATATTATTTTCAAGCGCTATATCAGCTATGGCTTTCAACAATTTACTGTTATATACAGATCCAGTGGGATTATTTGGTGTATTCAGTATCATGCATTTTGTCCTTGGAGTTATTGCTTTTTTAATTTTCACAGGATCTGGTACGAATGATGTATCTTTCGTATCAACTATAACTTCTTTTCCGCCAAAGAGCCTTATTTGTTCCACATAGCTGACCCAGGCAGGGGCAAAGATTATTACTTCGTCGCCTTCATCTAGAAGACACCCCATGGCCTCATAGAGAAGAGGCTTGGCACCGGCTCCGACAACTATTTGTTCAGGGTCATATTCAAGGTCAAAATGTGTTCTGTAATAGGAAGCTATGGCTTCCTTTAATTCCGGGATGCCTGTTGCTGGTGTATAATGGGTTTTCCCATTTTCTATCGCATCTGTTGCATATTTCAAAGCAGAAGAGGGAGATGAAAAATCAGGTTCTCCAGCGCCAAAGGAAATAACAGGTTTCCCTTCTCGTTTTAACCTTTTTGCTTTTCCTACTACGGCGAGAGTTCCGGAAGGTAGTAAATTCTGTGCCCTTTTCGAAAGATCCATTTGTATATCAGACTCCTTTCTTGAGACCTGAAAACAGGCTAAAGGTTATTATACTAAAATTATGGATATTTTCACCCTTTCCCTAACAAAGATAATCCTAAAACGACTATCTGTAGTGTCTCTGAAATAGAATCCATAGACAGATAGTTAGATGGTCAAAGTATTAAACAGGATTGCTCTAAATTATCCCGGATGTTACAATAAATAAAATCGTACTTGGATTGGAGGGGTATTTATGGACATACGCTTTTTAACCAGAAATGTTGAAATGAACGTCGAGCTTCAGGATTACATGGAGTCCAAAATGTCCAAACTGGAGAAGTTCTTCAGTAAGATACTCAGTAGCCAGGTAGTGATCTCTTTTAACCGTGGAAAGTACGGTGTTGAGGTTACTTCCAACGCCAATGGTGTGATAATGCGTGGTGAAGAGCAAGACGCTGATATTCGCAGGGCTTTTGACAAGGCTTTGAAGAATCTGGAAAGACAGATTAAGAAACACAAAGAATATTTAAAGGACAGAGCAAAGCTTAAAACTCCAGAAGTTTCTTTTAACATCGAAGGTTTCATGAATGAGATCGAGAGTGCTTCCTCTGAAGAAGAACGGGAAATAGTCAAGACCAAGAAGTTTGCTGTTCGCGCAATGACAGCTACAGAGGCGACTATGCAGATGGATCTTTTGGGACACAGTTTCTTCCTTTTCAAAAATATGGATACTGGTTCCCTGAATGTGGTATATAAGAGGCAAAACGGTGGTTATGGTCTTTTAGAGCCAACAGAATGATAAGTTGCTGTTGATTTTAGGGACCCTTTCGAGGGTCCCTTTTTGTTTGTCTGCATAAAGAGTGTTAAGGTTGAATTCAGAAGTACCTTGCCGTTATACTAGGCTTTTCGCCGGGATAAACCTCCTGGCGGACGATGGAGGTTAAGCATGCATGAAATGTCCCTGGTAGAGTCCATAATGGATGCTATCCTTGAAATGAAAGAACAGAACGAATGGGTTAGGATTAGAAAGATCGTTCTGAGAATAGGGGATATGAGGCAGGTTATCCCTGAAATAATGGTATTTGCTTTCAGGACTGCTTCAGTCTCAACACCTCTTGAAGGTGCCGAACTTGTTGTAAAGGCGGTAAAATTACATTTCAAGTGTAATGACTGTCAAAAAGAGTGGGGAGAGGAGAATATGGCCTTTCTTTGCCCTTTTTGTGGAAGTTTTGAAGTTAAACTGATTCATGGAATGGAATTGGAAATTGAAAGTCTGGAGGTTGACGATACCAATGGCTAAAACAGTAGAAATTAAAAAGTCAGTTATGGCAGCTGATGAAAAGATAGCTGAAAAGATCAGGTCAGTCAGCAGGGAGAAGGGTATTCTGATCATAAACCTTATCGGATCACCGGGAGCGGGTAAAACTTCTGTTCTTGAGGCGACCTATAAAGCTGCTGATTTCAGATTTGCTGTAATCGAAGGTGATATAGCAACTACCCGCGATGCTGAGCGTATAGCTTTATTAGGTGTTCCTGCAGTTCAGATCAATACTCATGGTGGCTGTCATCTTGAAGCTAACCTTGTTGAAAGTGCTTTTAATGAGCTGGATCTTGATTCTCTTGACGTGATCTTTATAGAGAATGTGGGTAACCTGGTCTGCCCTGTTGAATTTGACCTGGGCGAAGATTATAAGGTTGCAGTCAACAGTATTCCGGAAGGTTCTGATAAACCACTCAAGTATCCCCACCTTTTTCATAAGGCGGGAGCTGTTCTTCTGACAAAACTGGACCTGCTTCCATATATCAGTTTTGATAAGGAACTTTTTGAAAGTGATGTTTTTAAACTTAACCCCAGGGTTTCTTTAATTGAGATGGTTCCTGTTCAAGGGAAAGGTATTGAGGAATGGGTAAGACTTGTTAAAGGGTGGCTTGAGGAGAAGCGTCGCTGATGGCTTTAAAGGATAACATCCTCAATACTCTCAACCCTATGCAGAAAGAAGCTGTTGAATACTGTACGGGGCCCCTTCTTGTCCTTGCAGGAGCTGGTAGCGGCAAGACAAGGGTTCTCACACACAAGATCGCTTTTCTAATAGAAGAAAAAGGTGTGGATCCTGCCTCAATACTTGCTGTAACTTTTACCAATAAGGCAGCAAATGAAATGAAAGAGAGGGTGAGCAGGCTTATCGGACCGTCTTCATCGAGAATGCAGGTTTCTACTTTTCATGCCTATGGGCTTAATTTTCTTTTTCGCAACAGAGATCATCTTGGAAAATTCGGATTAAAGAAGCACCTTGTTATTTTCGACAGAAATGACAGCAGATCCCTTGTAAAAACTATTCTCGATGAATTGAATCTGGATCCGAAACAAATAGAACCATCCTGGGTCATTGATCAGATCTCTAAAGCAAAGACCGGTTCTGACCCTGTAACTCTTGTCCCGAGGAATCTCGAAGGAGTAATGATCCAGATCTTTGAAAAATATCAGAAGTCGCTCAAGGCGCAGAGTGCCATTGACTTCGATGATCTTCTCCTTTTGCCACTTCATCTTCTATCTACAGAAAAACCTCTCCTGGAGAATGAAAGATGCAGAATCGAATGGATTCTTGTTGATGAGTACCAGGATGTGAATCAGATTCAATACCAGCTTCTGCGCAAGCTTATTGGGAAGGGTAAAAATATTATGGTAGTCGGAGATCCTGACCAGTCGATTTATGGCTGGAGAGGTGCTGATATGTCTATGATACTGAACTTTGAGCATGATTTTCCCAACGCCAATGTTGTAATTCTGGCGCAGAATTACAGATCCACCGGGAATATTCTCAATGCATCAAATGCACTTATTATGAGTAATGCAAATCGCAAGAAGAAGGATCTCTGGACAACAAATAATATGGGAGACAAGATTTATCATCTTCTTGCTGGAAATGAGAGGGAAGAAGCCTTTTTTCTGGCTTCAGAAATAAAAAAACTGGTAATGCAGGGTCACAGGTACCAGGATATTGCTGTTCTTTACAGGATAAATGCTATGAGCCGCCTGTACGAAGAAATCTTTATCAGAATGAATATTCCCTACAGAATCGTAAGGGGTACTGCTTTCTATGAAAGAAAGGAGGTAAAGGATGTCCTTTCTTTCATGAGATTGGCGGTGAACCCAATGGACCGTCCTTCCATGTTCCGCGTGGGGAATCTCCCTTCAAGGGGCATTGGAAAGAAAAGCCTTGAAAAGCTTTCTTTCTTTGTTACAGAGTTTCAGGATCAGGAAGCTTCAGAAATCTGGCAGGGGCTTGTTCAAAGTCAGGGAGATCTAAAGGGTAAGGCCGGGTTGGGAGTGAGAGAATTAGCCGAGCATATGCTAAGGATACTTGAACTTTCAGAAGATCCATCTTCAATGCTGTATTATATTCTTGATAATATAGGTTACGAAGAAGTCCTTCGTAAGGATGCTCCGGATAACTGGCAGGACAAGGTAGATAATGTCAGAGAACTGTTATCCCTTGTACCACCTGGAGGAAATCTCACGGAGATCCTTGCGCAGGTTGCACTTTTTACTGATCTGGAAATGGGAGGAAATGAAGAGCAAGCGTGTGTAAATCTTCTGACCCTTCACGCTGCCAAGGGGCTTGAATTTCCTGTGGTCTTCCTTGTAGGGTTGGAAGAGGCCATTTTTCCTCATTTCCGGTGTCTTGAAAGCCGTGATGATCTGGAAGAGGAACGTAGACTCTGCTATGTCGGAATGACCAGGGCCCAAGAGAAACTATATATGGCTGGAGCAAGGAGCAGGAGATTATTCGGTACGGTCTACCGCAATGGTTTTTCCCGCTTTTTCTGGGAGATCCCTGATAAATACAAGGTCATTGATGACAGGGGCAAGGAGGAAAAAGTCGATGCTGGTTTTGGGGGTAACTGGAGACGTAGGAGCTGGTAAGTCTACTGTAACGAAAATCTTTGCCGAATATGGAGCCACTACAATAAATGCAGACCATATAGCCCATGAAATGTGGAAAAAAGGAGAAGTCCTTGGAAAAGCAGCAGGAAGATGGGGAGAAGATATTATCTTTCCGGATGGCCGGATCAATTCCAGCCGGGTTGCTTCTATCGTTTTTTCTGATCGAAATGAATATGACTGGCTTTGTAATGTTTTACATCCACTTATACGTTCTGAAATGGAAAGAAGAGTCCTTTCCCTAGGAGGATTTGTGGTAGCCGAGATCCCCCTTCTTTTTGAAAATGGGGTTCCCTGGTGGATAGACATAACAATGTATATTTCTTCACCCTTTATAGAACGGAAAAAAAGGAATCTACCCCGTGGCTGGGGAGAAGATGAGATATTGAAAAGAGAAAGCTTTCTTCTTGATAGAAGTGAAAAGATCTCTATGGCCGACATTGTTATAAGGAATGAAGGGACTCTGGAATCTCTAAAGGAAAATATTCTTTCCCTTTCTTCTAAAATGAAGAACTTCGCCTCCCTTTCGGAAATAACGATTATTCTTCCTTCACAACGTGAGGCGATGATCCTTTCTTCATGTCTACTCGAAAGAAAACTTGCCTTAAATATTGAATTATATTCTGTTTCGACCTTATCAGTGTCGGATCAGAAACAGAGTGAGAATAATAATTGGAAACTAGTTCTTCTGGCTTTTCAGAAGAACTTTAATCAGATACTTAAGACAACAAAGGTCTCTGGAGTTACATCTGTGGTAGCGCCTTTCCTCAAAGACGTAAAAAGGCCCGGGAGTATATGGAAAAAGTATATTCCTGAGGAAATCAGGGTATGAGACTAATAACCAGTCACATCGGCAGTGATTTTGATTCATTTGCCAGCATGGTAGCTGCTTCTAAGCTTTACGAAGGAGCAGTGATGTGCTTTTCGGGTTCGGCTAGTCGTAATGTCAGGGAGTTTGTGAAAAGGTATCAGACGAGATGGAAGATTCTTACTCCCAGGAAAATCGATCTGGATGAAGTAACTAGTCTTATTGTTGTGGATACAAGATCCAGATCCAGAATAGGTAGTTTTACTACCCTTTTGGGAAGGCATGATATTGAAGTTCATGTATATGATCATCATCCTTCATCTTCTGATGATATAGCTGCTGATTACATGGTTATTGAACCCGTTGGAGCTACTACAACATTGCTGGTTGAAATTATTCTTGAAAAGGGAATACCAGTGTCATCTCATGAAGCAACTCTCTTTGCAATGGGAATTTACGAAGATACTGGCGGTCTGACTTTTGGGGCTACCTGTAGTAGGGATTTTGAGATGCTTTCAAGGATGAAGGAACTTGGAGCAGATCTTACCATGATCCCGTCACATGTGGAGATGTCCCTTAATGCATCAGAAAGAAGAATCCTTGATCTTCTTATTGAAAATGCCTGGCAGCGATACATAAATGGAGCCAGGGTAGTCCTTTCATATACAGTCTCATCGACATATATTGAAGGGCTTTCACTATTTGTGCACCGGATGAGAGATTATTTTGATGCTGATGTTGCAATCGCTTCTGTCAAAATGGACAATAGAAATTATGTTGTTGCAAGAAGTCGTGAAGAAGTGCTTGATGTCGCTGCGTTTCTCGCACCTCTGGGTGGAGGTGGTCACCCCCAGGCAGCTTCTGCAACACTTACTAACCGAAGACCTCTCTCTATCCTGAAAGAACTTGAAAAAGAACTGGAAAAGCAGATAAAACCATCTATCACAGTGGCAGATGTTATGACATCTCCTGTAATGGCAGTTGATCCCCGGACTTCAATAGATGATGCTTACCGTGCTATGATACGGTACGGTCATTCTGCGTTGCCCGTTATCATTGAAGGTGATCCAGTAGGAATAATAACGAGAAAAGATCTGGATAAAGCCCGGCTGCACGGTTTTGGTCTTGCTTTTGTGGAAGAGTTCATGACAGAGGGTATAATTACCATTCCTATAAAGGCATCAGTTGCTGAAGCTCACCATATTCTTGTTGTTCACAACATAGGACGGATTCCAGTAATGGAAGGAAAGAACATAGTGGGGATTGTTACCAGGACAGATCTTTTAAGGGCTCTTTATCCCGCTTCACTGCCACCGGAGGACAGACTTCTGACCAAGGAATTACCCTGGATGGAAGATCTCGGGGAATACATGCATCAGATTCTTCCTTCCTGGTTGGAAATACTTCTCTACAAGCTGGGTTCCAGGGCTGCTGAGTTGGGCATGAAAGCATATGTGGTAGGGGGTTTTGTTAGAGACCTGATCCTTAAGCGTCCTAATCTGGATCTCGATGTTGTTATCGAAGGAGATGCCATCAGTTTTATAAAGTCCTGGGAGAAGGATGCTTGTCATGTTGCTATTCATTCCAAGTATAAAACCGGAACCATAGTATTCCCGGATGGGAAAAAGGTTGATATCGCTACGGCAAGGAGAGAGTTTTATGAATACCCTGTGGCACAGCCGCAGGTCTCGAGTGATTCTCTCAAGCACGATCTTTACCGAAGAGATTTTACTATCAATGCCATGGCTATATCTATAAACTCGTCCAACTGGGGTCAACTTATTGATTATTTCGGCGGCCGCAGAGACCTCCAGCGCAAAACGCTTAAAGTCCTTCACAATCTGAGTTTTGTGGAGGACCCTACCCGTATTATCCGAGGTATTCGCCTTGAACAGAGATTAGGTTTCAAAATTGAAGATAATTCTTTGAGATTACTCAACAGCTGTGTAAAGGGGGGGTTGCTTTCCCTCCTTTCCGGGTTCAGATTACGAAGTGAGCTGCAACTGAGTTTTATGGAAAAAAGACCCCATACTTTTCTTCATAGAATGGAGGATCTGGGTGTCTGGGAAATCCTTTTTCCAGGAATAAAGATCGGGAAAATATCTTTAAGGGTATTCAGAAGACTTTCTGCGTTCCTTAAAAGGATCTCTAATGATCTTCCTTTCTTTGACGGGAAAGAATGGCTTGTCTTTTTGTGTGCTATGGTAATGGAATCAACAGATACTGTACAGTTTTCTGTGGAGGATCGATTACATCTGTCTCCAGGAGAACGAAGGATCGTTAGCAGTGCCCTTTCAGGTCTTGGGGCAGCCGAGCAGGAACTTGGTTACAGAACACCTGTTGCAAATTCCCTGATTTATATGTATTTGTGGGAGAGCGACTTTATTACATGCCTGTTCTGGGCTGCTGCTACTAACAGATCCCGTGTCAGAAGAAGGATCATCCTTTATCTCACACGACTTCATAGAGTAGAACCTATGCTAACCGGACGGGATCTTCTGGACCTGGGATTCAGGGAAGGCCCACTTATAGGAGATATAATCTTTGATCTGAAACTTGCACGACTGGATGGGGAATTGGAAACAAGGGAAGAAGAAATGGATTGGATCCGTAATAAATATACTGAAACCAAAGGAGAGTGAGGGTATTGTTTGGGTTCCCTTCTTTACCGATATTACTTTTAAGTGTTCCTGCTGTTTTATGGGCAATAACCTTTCATGAATTCTGTCATGGATATGCGTCTTACAAACTTGGTGATCCGACTGCCTACATAAGGGGTCGGTTGACTCTGAATCCATTAGCACATCTGGATCCTATGGGGGCATTGATGCTCCTGTTGTTCCGTTTCGGCTGGGCAAAACCAGTTCCTGTAGATCCTCGATATTACAAGAACCCCAAGAGGGATATCTTTATAGTGTCCATTGCAGGTGTAACGGGGAATATAATTACTGCAATTCTGGTAGGGCTCATTGTTCGATTTCTCCCTGTTGCTGTTTTGAAAAATTTCGCTGTTTTCATGTTCATTCAGATGATGGTACTGATAAACATAGGACTGGCAGTTTTTAATCTTATTCCTATTCCGCCTCTGGATGGTTCAAAGCTTATCTATCCCATACTTCCCAGATCACTGCTCCAGAAATATTTCTGGCTTGAACGATATGGGATGTTTGTATTGATGGCACTTCTTTTTCTTGGTGTTCTTCAAAGAATAATGACTCCTATAGTAGGGCTTGTTTATCACATTGTCCTCCCGAGCTATATGTGGTTGTTTTAACTGGAGGATATGATAATGAAAATATTGTTGACGAATGATGACGGGGTATTTGCTCCAGGTATTTCTGTTATGGCCAATTTCCTGAATAAAAAGAATTACAATTCTTTTGTAGTTGCTCCGAACAGGGAAAGAAGTAGTGTGGGACACGCTATCACCCTCCACAGGCCACTTAGGCTCTGGAGGGTTGAAAATGGTCCATATCCGGTTGGCTATCAGACCTATGCATGTGATGGTACTCCTTCTGATTCGGTCGTTCTTGCGGTAGAAGAACTGGAACCAGAGACTTCCCTTGTAGTTTCCGGAATAAACAGGGGGCCCAATGTTGGTGATGATCTTACCTATTCCGGTACGGTATCAGCAGCAATGGAAGGTGTTATCCTGGGGTGTCCAGCTATTGCTGTTTCTCTGAATTCCAGTAGAGAAGATGATGAAAATTATGAGACAGCAGCACACATTGTCTGCAAGGTCATACAATGGATAAATGTAAATCCCCTTCCAAAGGGTGTGCTTCTGAATATTAATGTTCCCAATGTCCCTTTATCACTCATTAAGGGAGTAAAGGTGACGAGGAAGGGAGTCCGGGTATACGAAGGGAAAGTTACAAAACTGAACGATCCCCACGGTAGGGTATACTTCTGGATTTCGGGCCGTCCCGAGGATCAACTCGTAGAAGGGTGTGATGTGTGGGCTCTAGCGAGGGGATATGTATCAATAACACCCATACATATGGACATGACCTGTTATGAATGTCTGGAAGAGGTCAGAAATGGAGGATTGGAAACAATACTTTCTTAAAAACCCTGGAATATATTGACATAGGTTTAAAACAGGATATAATACGTAACCATAGTTCACTGATTAGTCAGCTGAACTATGGTTTTTTTGTTGGAAGATAGAATTAAAACAGAAAACCAATAATGAAACAGGCAATGAAGGGGAAGAGTAGGTGGAAAGCTCCGACAGAGAAGGGAAATCATGGCTGAAAGTTTCCCCTGGATGACTTCCGCTGAATAGAGCCCTGGAGCTCGTTTTGAAAAAAGACATTTTCAGTCAAGTAGGAACGCGGGCAGTTCCCGTTATAGAACTTAAAGCGGACAATGCTTATCTTTGTCAATGTGGGTGGTATCGCGGGTTTCTGGCTCGTCCCTTTCTCTAGGGGCGGGCTTTTTTGAACTGACAATATTTCTCAAAGGAGTGGTTATAAAATGGAAAAAAAAGGGAAAGTAGTACTTGCCTATAGTGGAGGGCTGGATACCTCTGTTGCAGTTTTATGGCTGCAGGAAAAGGGATACGAAGTAATTACATTTACAGCTGATGTAGGTCAGACTGTAGATCTTGAGGCTGTGAAAAATAAAGCTCTTAATGTCGGAGCTACAAAAGCATATGTAATGGATCTCAGGGAGGAATTCCTGCAGGACTTTATATGGCCTTCTCTTAAGGCAAATGCGATGTACCAGGGAACATATCCTCTTAATTCAGCCTTTTCCAGGCCACTTATTGCGAAAAAACTTGCCATGATAGCTCAAAAAGAAGGAGCTGTTGCTGTCGCCCACGGATGTACAGGCAAGGGACAGGATCAGGTGCGTATAGAAGTGTGTACAAATGCATTGGATGCAAACCTCAAGGTATTAGCTCCTGTAAGGGACTGGCATTTTACCAGAGAGGCAGAAATGGAGTATGCTATTGAACATGGAATCCCGGTAATGGCAACGGCAGATTCTCCCTACAGTATTGATGAGAACATGTGGGGTCGATCCATAGAGTGTGGCGCTCTCGAGGATCCCTGGATCGAACCTCCGTCAGACGCCTTCGTTTTGACAGTTGACGCCAGTAATGCACCTGATGATGCTGAGTACATGGAGATAGCCTTTGAAGAGGGTATTCCCACAGCTTTGAACGGAGAGCAGATGGATGGTGTCCTTCTGGTCAAGAAACTTAACGAAATTGGTGGAAAACACGGGGTTGGAAGGATTGATATGATAGAAGACAGACTGGTAGGCTTCAAGAGTCGGGAAGTATATGAGTGCCCTGCCGCCACTATTCTGCTCGGCGCCCATAAGGCGCTTGAAACCCTTACCCTTCCCAAGCAATTAAGAAATGTTAAAAAAGATCTTGAGAACCAGTATGCAGAACTAACATATGTGGGTTACTGGTTCTCTCCGTTAAAGGATGCTATTGATGCCTTTGTTGAGACGACTCAAAAACATGTAACGGGTGTTGTGAAGGTAAAGTTGTTTAAGGGAAATGCAGTTGTTGCAGGGATGAAGTCAGCGCAATCAATCTATGATCTAGGGCTTGCGACATATTCAGAGGGAGATGCCTTTGATCATAATGCTGCAGTTGGATTTATCAAGATCTGGGGGCTTCCTATCAAGAACTGGAGGCAGAAACATCCTCAGAAAGAGGACCTGAAGGGTCCAGAGATTGAAATTTCCTGCCAATAGGAGGTTATTGAATGTGGAAAGGGCGTTTTGGCGAAGAAACTGCCGAAGTAGTTCTCCAATTCACTCAGTCTCTTGATATCGACTGGTGTCTTGCAGTATATGATATCGCTGGAAGTGTAGCCCATGCAAGGATGCTTCAAAAAATTGGCATATTGAACGAAGAAGAATTGAAACTCATAGTTCAGGGCCTACTTGTTATCAAAAGAGATATCGAGACAGGGAAATTTGAACCTGCTATAGAACTTGAAGATGTTCACATGAATATTGAAAAGAGGCTTATCGATACTCTGGGTCCCGTCGGTGCAAAACTTCATACCGGAAGAAGCAGAAATGACCAGATCGCCACTACTATGAGACTGTTCCTGAGAGACAGGCTCTTAACCCTTGGTCGGAGTATCTCCATATTGCTGGAAAGCCTCATTGATAGGGCTGAGAAGCATGCACGGGTCATAATCCCTGGTTATACTCACCTTCAACAGGCTCAGCCGATAAATCTTGGCCATTACTGGATGTCCCATTTCTTTTCTTTTCGAAGAGACTGTAATAAACTGCTTATTGCTCTTGATTCTCTTGACGAGTCACCCCTTGGAGCAGGAGCTCTGGCTGGTTCAACCATACCTCTGGACAGGGAGTTCACAGCCAGGGAAATGGGTTTCAGCCGCATAACTGATAATAGTCTCGATACAGTTGCAACTCGGGATTATCTTCTCGATTACCACTATTTTTCATCGATCTTTTCTCTTCATTGCAGCCGACTGGCTGAAGATCTTATAATATACAGCAGTCAGGAATTTGGCTGGATACTTCTGCCGGATGCTTTCTGCACGGGATCCTCCATGATGCCACAGAAAAAGAATCCAGATGTACTGGAACTGGTAAGAGGCAAGACTGGGCAGATAATAGGTCATCTGCTGGACCTGATGATAAGCATTAAAGGATTACCGCTCACCTATGACAGGGATCTTCAGGAAGATAAAAGAGGACTCCTTTCATCCCTTAAGACAATGGAGGGCGTTATTGGTGTTCTTGCTCCTCTAATAGCGAGAATTGAGGTTGATGAACAAAAGGCTTTGACGGGATTGGAAACTGGAATGACCCTTGCTACTGATGTTGCAGAATATCTTGTCCTCAAAGGTATACCTTTCAGAGATGCCCATTGGAAGGTAGGCCAACTTATAAAATGGTGTATGCAGAATGGAAAAAATCTTCAGACTTTGTCTATCAGTGAATGGAAACATTGTATACCTGATGTTGAAGATGATATCCTTGGGATAATGAACCTTCACTCATCAGTTTCCAGAAGGAAAACGCCAGGAGGGACTTCCTTCTCGAATCTGGAAGTTCAGTTAATAACAGCAAGACATTATCTAGATACTTTCCGTAATGACATGAAAAAATATAAAGTTTCCCTTTTCCCGGAAAGTCTGGATACAGAAACTATAAGCAACTGATTTATTCTCATGCAGGAATGACTTTTTCATAACAGGGAGGATGTCTTCCTCAGACATCCTCCCCGTTCATGTATACTTATTAAGGGTGGTAAAATTAGTAAGAAATGTATTTATTCACAGCATGTGCTAGTCTTTTTTTGTCCCTGTTTTCTGGAGGTGTGGTGAAGTATGGAAAGAAAACCCCTTAGTGCAAAGGGAAAGGTTCTAATGGTTCTTACTCCGGTTGTTCTTGCTATATTTGCCCTTAGCGCGATAGTGGGCAAAGAACGAATAGCTTTTCTATTTTCCGGTTATCTCAAGTTCTTCTGGATCATTGTGCTTCTGGGTCTTGGTGTTTTTTCTACAAGGATCAGATGAAGAGGATATGGCAGAACTGATAGATAAAGCTACAGGCAAAGAGGGGGTCGAATATGATCTCTACAGGAGTGGTGATGAGTATATAATCAGGGTCAACGGTTATGAGCTTATGACAAGCTATTGCCACGGATCAGAAGAAAAGCTTGCCTTGAGTACCTACGAAAACATAAGGTTTGTGAATGCTCCAAGGGTTCTTGTTGGGGGATTGGGGATGGGGTTTACTTTGAGAAAGCTCCTTGATCTTCTGCCTCTTGAAAGTGCAGTCGAGGTTTCGGAGATCGAGCCATCTGTGATCAGATGGAATCTCAGAGTTTTCGGGAATATAAATAGACATGTCCTTTCGGATCCCAGAGTATACCTTTATGAAGGTGATGTGGTTGTAAAGATAACTGGCCCTGAACTTTATGATGCAATTATTCTCGATATTGACAATGGTCCAAACCCTCTCTCTGTCCCTGGGAACAGTTGGTTATATTCGGATGAGGGTATAGCCTGTATTTATGGATCCCTTAAAAGGACAGGGGTCTTTACTCTATGGTCCGCTTTTATGGATCAGAAGTTTCTTGAAAGGCTTGAGAGATCAGAATTTAAAGTAATAGTAGAACACAGTTTTTCTAATCATGACAGGAGTTCTGGGGAATATATCATCTATAAGGGTCTTAAAATGTCAAATTGAAGATCTTTTATTATTCTTTTTGAGTAGGAAAAGAAAGAAGTATCAAAAAAAATCAGTATTTCAGTTTTCCAGGAATAAAGCTCTTACTCCTCTAGTGGATCATTGATATGCCCTTTATATCGTGGAATAAGATGAATATTTCAGTGTTTAATGGTCTGTCCAGCAGTAAACCTGATGTTCATTCCCATGTTAAACCCATCAGGATGAGATTATGCATACGGGAGAGCTTTTGCTGAACCCGGTAGGCCGGTAGGTTAAAGAGATATTTCCTTTCTTCATCTGTTGTTTCAAAAAAGGAGCTTACAAATCTGCGTGGAATTATCAGCATGTGTCCTAATGCACGTGGAGATTTATCAAAAATAGCAAAAGCCCTTTCATTTGATAATTCCGTTTTGATATCTATTTTACAGAATGGGCAATCGATATTTCTATCTCCTGCGAACAAACCAGTTGGGTCGGAAAAACTGTTTCCGACCCAACTGTATCTCTAGAAAGCATTGGCAGGTGCTGGGGGAAGGTCTTCTATTTCCTGCCTGGATCTTATAACCTTTTCTGATTGTTTCTCCATGTATTCTACAAGTCTCACTGAAATGGTCTTATCTGAAATTGCTAGAATTCTTGCTGCAAGTAGAGCGCCATTTCTGCCATTATCGATACCTACAGATGAAACAGGAATACCAGGAGGCATCTGGGTTATCGATAGGAGAGCATCGATTCCTCCAAGGCTTCCTGCTGAAACAGGAACCCCTATTACCGGAAGAAGGGTATGGGCCGCAATTACGCCGGGGAGAGCTGCAGACAAACCTGCCACTGCTATGATGACACCGATATCTCTATCCATGGCTTTTTCCGAATAGTTTTTTACGTCTTCAGGTGTTCTATGGGCAGATGCAATAGTTACTTCGAAGGGGATTTCCAGTTCTTTAAGGATCGCTCCGGCCTTTTTAGCCTGTTCAATATCTGATATTGAACCTAGAATTATACCGACTCTCTTTCCTCCACTCATATCACAGGTCCTCCTGTTCAAGAAAAATCTTTTGCTTTGGATGCTATATCTTTTCTGAAATGCATTCCTGTAAAATGGATCTTTTCAACAGCCTGGTAAGCTTGGGAAACAGCATTATCAAGATTGTCCTTATCCATTCCGACTATGCTCAGAACTCTTCCTCCGTTTGTTACTACATTTCCTTCATCATCTTTACTGGTTCCAGCATGGAAAATAAGAACATTTTCCATGGCATTTGCTTCATCCAAGCCTTTAATTACGATATCTTTCTTGTATTCTCCAGGATATCCGCCAGATGCTATAACTACATCCGCAGCCCATTTTTCAGCTGCATCCATTTTTGCGTCAGCTAGTTTTCCTAAACAGCATTTTTCTATTATCTCTGCGATATCCCCCTTGAGTACCGGGAGTACCACCTGCGTTTCCGGATCTCCGAAACGAACGTTATATTCGATAACCCAGGGATTCTTGTGTTCATCTATCATCAGACCTGCATAAATCACTCCACAAAAGTCAATCTCTTCCTTTTTAAGACCATTTAAGGTTGGTTCAAGAACTTCTGAAGTAACTCTATTCATGAGTTCAGATCCTGCCCATGGAACAGGCGAGTAGGCACCCATGCCACCTGTATTAGGGCCCTTGTCATTATCATATACTCTTTTATGATCCTGGCTTGGAGAGAGCGGGCGTATTGTATGGCCATCTGTAATGGTAAGGACGGTCAGCTCTGTTCCTTTCAGACAGTCCTCTATGACTATTTTTTCTCCAGCTTTGCCAAGAGATCTATCTACAAGGAGGTCCTCTGCTTTGGAGATTGCTTCTTCAGTGGATTCAAGTACAAATGCACCCTTGCCAGCGGCAAGACCGTCAGCTTTTACTATGTACGGGGCCGTTCTTTTTAGCAGAGCATCCCTTGCCTGATCCATGTTGGTACATATGTCAAAAGATGCTGTTGGTATGCCGTTTCTTTTCATAAATTCCTTGGAAAAAGCCTTACTACCTTCCAGTCTGGCTCCATCTTTACCTGGTCCGAAAACTTTTATTCCCGATTCTCTGAGAACATCAGCTACACCTTCTACAAGAGGAGCCTCTGGTCCGATTACTACCATGTCTATATTGTTCTTCAGTGCGAAGGTCCTGACTGCATTTCCGTCGCATGGATCAAGATCAACTATTCTTGCTATATTAGCAATTCCAGGGTTGCCTGGAGAAACCGTTAAATCAGTTACCTTTGGTGAACGTGATAAAGCCCACGCCATTGCATGTTCTCTTGCACCTCCACCGAGTAAAAGAACTTTCATAATGGATTTCCTCCTTATTTAATGGCGAAAGGTTCTCCAGTCACTGATAAACATGCTTATGCCAAGTTCCTTTGCTCTGGCAAATACTGATTCATCGTTTCTGGACCCACCTGGCTGGATTATTGCATTTATTCCTGCAGCAGCAGCAGATTCAACTGCGTCCGGGAAAGGAAAGAAAGCATCCGAGGACATCACAGCTCCTTGAGCTTTAGTGCCAGCTTGTTCAACTGCAAAATTAACTGCAAAAACTCTGCTGCAGAATCCCATGCCTATGCCGACGGCCTCTCCATCTTTGATAATTGCAACCGAGTTGCTTTTTGAAACATAGGCTGTTTTCCATGCAAGAATAAGGTCTTCCCAAAGGTCTGATCTTGGCTCGCCTATCCATACACCCTTTTCTTCAACGGGGAGGGGCGGAAGGTCGTCATTCTGGATAAGAATGCCGCTCCATGTTCCTGTAACCTGGTATGAAAGTATCCTTCCGCCTTTCCACCTGAGGATCCTCAAAGAGGGTTTCTTTTCTGAGAGGAAGACAAGGGCTTCTTTATCATATTCTGGAACGAGAAGGACTTCTGTGAAATTTTCTGAAATAGCTTTTGCAGTTTCGAGGTCAAGTTTTCTCGTAAAACCTACGATGCCGCCAAAAGCAGAAAGGGGATCACAACGGAAAGCTTTTTCATAGGCTTCTTTTGTGGTTTTCCCATAGGCCATGCCGCAGGGAGTTGTATGTTTTATAACGAGGCATCCGCAGCGATCCTGCATTATGGAGCAGCCTCTCATCGCACAATCCAGATCAAGGATATTGTTGTAGGAAAGTGGTTTGCCCGATACTTGTTCCCATGGTAGTTCTGAAAGGGGAGGAAGGTATAATCCAGCCTGCTGGTGAGGATTTTCACCATATCTCAAGGATTGATGGAGATGAAGATTCATAGGAATAGTTTCTGAAAGCCCATTTTCTTCCAGTCCCGTACTTGCTTTGAGCCCTGTATAAATGGTTGTGTCATATTCTGCCGTATGGCAAAATGCTTTTAGTGCTAGTCTTTCCCTTGTTTGTAGAGGCAGGTCGCCCTCAGATTGTATTTCTTCCAGAATAACGCTGTAATCTCGTGGGTCAGTACAAATGATAACCTGGTTAAAATTCTTTGCGGCAGCTCGAATAAGGGTAACTCCACCGATATCTATGTTTTCAAGAAGTTCGTCAAGTTCGCTTCCCTTTCTGGCTGTTTCTTCAAAAGGGTAGAGATTACAGATGACCATATCTATAAGGGGAATGTTAAACTGCTCTACATCTGAAAGATCGTTGCTCAAGTGTCTCCTGGCAAGAATCCCTCCGAAAATTGCCGGATGAAGGGTTTTAACTCTCCCCCCCAGCATTTGAGGGTATCCAGTCAGTTCTGATACTTCAATAACCTCAAGTCCAGCATCCCTCAACCTCTGGGCAGTACCGGAACTTGATACTATCTGCCAGCCCATGGATACTAATCCATGGGCGAATTCCTCTATGCCTGTTTTATCATAAACTGATATAAGTGCTCTTTTTTCAACCAATGAAAGCACGCCTCCCTTCAATTTTTACGAGGTTCCCTTCGATAAGTTCCTTCAGTGTTTTCCAGTAAATCTCGTGTTCAACAGAATGTATCTTTTCTTCAAGATCTTC
This sequence comes from Acetomicrobium hydrogeniformans, assembly GCA_016841745.1. Classification (GTDB taxonomy): domain Bacteria; phylum Synergistota; class Synergistia; order Synergistales; family JAFGMB01; genus JAENYO01. The sequence goes on along the minus strand of JAENYO010000001.1, from coordinate 215,980 downwards.
AATAGAGTCAGATTCTTCGACAATAACAGGTCTCTGGGCAAGGATAATCCCATGATCAACTTCTTCGTCTACCAGGTGTACCGTGACCCCAGTTATTTTTACGCCATAATTCCATGCATCTTCTATCCCCTTGGCTCCCTGGAAGGATGGGAGTATAGATGGATGGATGTTCACTATTTTCCCCTGATGTTGTCTTACGAATTCAGATGAAAGGATCTTCATGAAACCAGCAAGTACTATCCACTCAGTTTCAGTTTCTTTTATCAGTCTTGCCAGGTGTTCTTCAGCTGCCTTCCTGTTAACTTTATGGTATGGAAGAACTTCGATTCTAACTCCAGCTTTTTGTGCCTTTTGCAGGCCCGCAGCTTCCGGATTATCGCTGGCTATAAAAGTCAGATCTGCAGGAAGCTCACCTGACTCGATCTTCCTGCAGATAGCTTCCATATTTGTACCTCTTCCAGATACAAGGATCGCCAGGCGTGACATTCAGGAAATCTCTCCTATGATAACCGGTTTTTCTCCAATCTCGGAGAGGAGGTCAATAAATGAATTCTGGTTATCCTTTCCCACGATGAATGTATAACCGATACCCAGGTTGAAAACCTTTCTCATTTCTTCTTCATCTATACCTCGAGAGCCAAGTAAAGAGAAAACAGGAGGCCTTGTCCACGCTGAAAAATCGAGTCTGGGGTGTAATCCTTTTGGTAAGATCCTTGAAATATTTTCCTGCAGACCTCCACCTGTAATATGAGCCATTCCTTTCACTGATGCGCTTTCTCTGGCTTTTAAAGCCTGGTTGACATATAGCCTGGTAGGTTTCAGAAGAGCATCTGCAAGGGACTCGTCAAGCTCTGGATATACGACGTCTATTTCCAGGGGGGAATCTTCTCCGAAAAGAACTTTTCTGACAAGAGAAAATCCATTACTGTGAATTCCTGAACTTGGGAGACCAACAATAAGATCTCCTTTTTCTATGGAGGTTCCGTCGATAACATCAGATGAATCCACAATTCCGACAGCAAATCCGGCGAGGTCAAACCCGTCTTCCGTATATACATCGGGCATTTCTGCGGTTTCTCCGCCGAGAAGCGCACATCCGCATGAACTACAAGCATCTACAATACCTCGGATGACCTCAGAAAGAACATCAGTGTTCAATTTTCCGCAGGCTATGTAGTCCAGAAAAAATAGTGGCCTGGCTCCGCCTGTTACCAGGTCATTAACGTTCATTCCTACCAGATCCTGCCCAAGCCCTCTGTATTTCCCAGCGGCTCTGGCAATTTCCAGTTTTGTACCGACACCATCACAACATGCTGCCAGAAACTGATTGTCGTTCAATCGATAAAGACCACTGAATCCACCAATACCACCAATAACGTTACTCTCTGGAGGAACATCAGAAAGAATCGTTTTGACAATATCTACCCAATTATTGCCTTTAGATATGCTGACACCGGCTTTTTCATAGTTCCATTTCATCTGTATGGTCTCCTTCCATATAGTTCCCTGTAAAGCAGGCTGTACAGACATCACGTGCCGGAAGTCCGATAGCATCGATAAGATCTTCCTCGGTAATATAGGCTAGAGAATCAGCCCCTACCTGGATCTCCAACTGTTTAATATTCATCCGGGCGGCTGCAAGCTCCTCCCTGGTCGGAGTATCGATTCCGTAATAACATGGAAAACGGACTGGGGGTGAGGATATCCTTACATGTACTTCTTTTGCACCATAATCTTTAATCATGGCGATCATCCTCTGACAGGTAGTTCCCCTTACTATTGAATCGTCTACTATTACTACTTTTTTGTCCTTGATCATGTTCATTATCGGGTTTAGCTTGATCCTTACGCCAAGATCTCTGACTCTCTGAGTAGGTTCTATGAAAGTTCTTCCAACATAGCGGTTTCTTACGACAGCCTTTTCATAAGGGAGCCCCGAAACTTCTGCATACCCCATTGCAGCTATGGTACCACTGTCGGGCATTCCTGTAACAAGGTCTGCATCCGGACAAGGTGCTCTTTCTGCCAGTTTCCTCCCCAGTGCTTTTCTTACTTCATAGACAGTCTTTCCGTTAAAGATGCTGTCTGGTCTAGCGAAATATACATATTCGAAAGAACAGGCGAACCCTTTTTTTACATCCTTGGGAATTCTTATGGAATGAAGTCCTTTTTCATCTATCACTATTACTTCGCCTGGTTCAACTTCTCTTATGATAGATGCCCCAACAAGGTCCAGAGCGCAACTTTCAGACGAAACATATATAATGTTGTCCCTTTCTCCAAGTATAAGTGGTCTGTTCCCCCAGGGGTCCCTTGCGGCAACGAGTCTTGAATCAAGAATAACTGCAAGAGAGTAGGCTCCTATGAGACGTCTTAGAGAGTCTACAAAGGCATCCAGTCTTGGTTTATGGGGCTGATGAGCCATGAGGTGGAGTATTGCTTCCGTATCAGTTCTTGACTGAAAGATTGCTCCTCTGTTTTCCAGATAGTTTTTAATCCCTTCAGCATTTGTAAGGTTGCCATTATGAGCAATGGCAACGGAGCCTCTGGAGGATGTAGCAGTAAGGGGTTGAGCATTAGTCAGTTCGGATCCTCCAGCAGTGGAATACCTTACATGACCAATGGCACAGTTTGTATCGATGGAAGCAAGTTGCTGCTGATTGAGGGCAAGATGGACCAGTCCTGTACCCTTAAGGGAGTGCATGGTTCCTCTGGAGTTTATCCAGGCAACTCCAGCTGATTCCTGGCCTCTGTGCTGGAGCGCATATAGACCGAGATAAACATCTTCAAGGACCGATTGGCCGTTCTTCGCAAAGGCTCCAAATACACCGCACATATCTATTCCTGCCTCCAGATTTTCTGAAGTTCTTCCACTTTTATATTGAGGTGTCCTTCAATATAAAGAGATTTGCCTCCTGCTTTTGCAAGCATTACAATGGGGAATCCCCTCCAGGTATGGCGAAATTCAACTATCTTGTCAGATGGAACTGCATAAATTGCCCTGGGTCCTCCTTCTCCAAAAAGGAGAATATCCTTGCGGGTTGGAATGTTGAGTTTCATTTCGGCCCCTATCCCGCTGGAAATACATTCTTTCGCAAGTGCTGAAGCAAGACCCCCTCCAGCGATGGCACGTCCGCTTCTGGCCAGTCCTTTCCTGGCTGTACCAAGTGCCCTGGCAACGAAATCCGATTCTGCCTGTCCGTTAAAAATGAGTGGTCTTCCTTTAGGACTGCCCATTTTATGCATCTGATAATGACTTCCGGAAAGAGAAGGATCAGAAAGACCTACATAAAAAATATGATCTCCCTCCTTCCAGCATCCGCATCTGAGCATTTCTTTCTCATTTCTTATCAGGCCAACGACTCCCACGAGAGGAGTGGGAAGGATTCTCTGAGATGCTGTTTCGTTATAAAGACTTACATTTCCGGATACAACAGGACAATCCAGTTCAGAGCAACATGCAGCCATACCTTTTACACTTTCAGAAAGTTCCCAAAACTGTTCCGGGATCTCTGGTGAAGGGTAGTTCAGACAGTTTGTCATACCTAGAGGTTCTGCTCCCGCAACAGCCAGAGCCCGAATGGATCTTGCCACCGTTTCTGCTCCTCCCCTGTATGGGTCAAGGTAGCATTTCCAGGGATCTGACTCCATCGATACCCCTACCAGCTTTTCTGAACCTTTTATCCTCAGAACGCTTATATCGTTGTTGCCTGGTCCTGTTACTGTGTTGAGCTGGACCATCTGATCATACTGTTCATAGATCCATTTCTTTTCTCTAAGGTTGGGAGATGATATCAGGTCCCTTAAATCTGGAGTCAGATCATTGTTAAAGGGAATATTCTCCACACTGAAATTCCATTTTTCGGCAAGATCAGAGGGGACAGATGATTCCCAGTCTGGAGATGGACAGTCACTTCCAATGAGAGTAGCCGGGAGATCAACAACTATGGTTTCTCCGTCTTTAATAATATAGTCATTTCCCTCAATTACCTCACCGATCACGGCAGCATCCAGATCCCATTTTTCTGCAATGGACATTACATGGGAGACATTTTCAAATTCAACGATCATAAGCATTCTTTCCTGCGATTCGGAAAGAGCTATTTCCCATGGCTCCATACCTGTTTCTCTAAGGGGAACCCTGTCAAAGTACATTATCATTCCAACTCCGCTCTTTGCAGCAATTTCACTGGATGACGATGTAATACCAGCAGCTCCCATATCCTGCATACTTACTATTAATCCCTTTTCCTTGAGTTCAAGGCATGCTTCTATGAGGAGTTTTTCAACAAAGGGATCACCGATCTGGATGTTAGGTCTACTGGATTTTGTATCTTCTGACAGTTCAATCGAGGCAAATGCCGCCCCTGCTATTCCGTCTCTGCCCGTTTTGGAGCCCAGAAGCACTACAGCTTGTCCAGGAAGGGCTGTCTGGGAACTTATAATCTGGTCAAGTTTTACATGGCCCAGACACATGGCATTTACAAGGGGATTATCAGTATAGGATTTATCATAGAAGGTTTTTCCCCCAACAGTAGGGACTCCTACAGGGTTTCCATAGCCTCCGATACCTCTTACTATCCCATCGGAAAGGTTCTTTGTTTTCTGAAGTTCCGGATCTCCGAAAAACAGGCCATCGAGGGAGGCTATGGGACGGGCCCCAAGAGCCAGGATATCCCGGATAATACCTCCTACACCTGTTGCCGCTCCCTGGAATGGGGCAACAGCAGAAGGGTGATTGTGGCTCTCTACCTTGAAGGCTATTCCATTTCCGTCACCTATATCCACTATTCCTGCATTTTCGCCTGGTCCCAGGACGACACTTTTCCCTTCAGTCGGGAAAAGACTCAGTAATGGTTTAGTTGATTTATAACTGCAATGTTCCGACCACATTACACCCATGATAAGCAGTTCGCATTCATTGGGTTCTCTACCCAGGGTTTCGACAAGGGCCTTGTATTCATTTTCCCTCAGACCAGCTTCGCTGTAATGCATCTCAAGCACCCTCCCTATCGATCCAGGTTTTGATTGAATTCCACATCAAGGCACCATCTGTCCCACCCATGATACGCTCGCTTGCTCTTTCAGGGTGAGGCATGAGACCAAGGACGTTCCCCTGTCTGTTAACTATCCCTGCAATATTATTCAGTGAGCCATTAGAATTTCCATCCTCTGAAATCTCGCCTGAGGAAGTACAGTATCTGAATACGACCTGTCCATTTTGTTCTATTTCCCGAAGGCTGTCCTGAGGCAGGAAGTAGAGTCCCTCGTGGTGAGCGATGGGGAATTGCACGATCTGGTCATTTTTATATTTGAGAGTGAAGGGAATATCTGTTTTTTCCACTTTAAGGAAGCATTGTTTGCAGATAAAGGTAAGGGTTTTATTTGCCAGCATGGCTCCTGGGAGAAGTTTGGATTCTGTTAGTATCTGGAAACCGTTACAGATACCAAGAACGAGTTTTCCCTGAGATGCATGTTTTTTAACAGATGCCATTATGGGAGACCTGGCTGCCATGGCGCCACACCTGAGATAGTCACCATAGGAAAACCCTCCAGGAATGATGACCAGATCAGTTGACGTAGGGATAGCTGTATCTTTATGCCATACAGGAACAACTACTGAGCCTGTTATCTCACTGACTGCATGGATTACATCCCTGTCGCAGTTGCTCCCGGGGAATATCACAACTGCAGTGTGCATTTACTGTTCCTCCACTTCAATGCTGTAATCTTCAATTAATTCGTTCACCAGAAGGTCATCACACATTCTGTCTGCTTCCTCATAAGCCTTTTCCCTGGAATCTGCATCGATCCATAGTTGGATATATTTACCCACCCTGGCGTTTCTCAGGTTGGAATAGCCTGAATCAGTGAGTGATTTAGCGACTGTCTTTCCCTGGGTGTCAAGAACACCTTCTTTTAAATAGATCAGTATCCTGGTATGAAAGGTCATATTCTACTCATCCCTCGAGGAAATTCTTTTCCAGATTTCCTCGTATGCACCAAGAACATTGCCCAGATCTTTTCTGAATCTGTCTTTGTCAAGTTTTTCTCCGCTTTTGATATCCCAGAATCTGCATGTATCAGGTGACACTTCATCGGCAAGGATAAGGTTGCCCTCACTGTCACGGCCAAATTCCAGTTTGAAATCTACAAGAATTATGCCAAGTTCTTTAAAGTAATCGGAGAGCAGGGAGTTGACCTTTAGAGTTATTTCCTTGATCTGATCAAGTTCTTCTTTCGATGACCATTTGAACAGGATTGCGTGATCTTCAGTAATTATAGGATCTCCAAGTTCGTCATTCTTAAAATATAACTCCACAAGAGGGTAGGGCAGTTTCATTCCTTCTTCAACTCCGAGCCTTTTGCAGAGGGTTCCTGTAGTTATGTTTCGAGTAACTACTTCTACAGGTACTATTTCAACTCTTCTTACTGTTTGATGATTATCGTCTATCTTCTCTAAAAAATGGTTTGGAATCTGATTTTCTGTAAGAAACTTGAAAATAGTTGAGCTGATAAGATTGTTAAGAACACCCTTGCCTTCCATTTCTGCTTTTTTCTGTGCATTGAAGGCGGTCAGTGAATTTTTGTACTCAATAAGAAGAACGTTATCATCTTCAGTGGTAAACATCTTTTTTGCTTTTCCTTCGTAAAGCATTTTCCCTTTTTCCATGAGGCACCTCCAGAGGAATATTTGTTTACATTATTCCTAAGGTACCTTTAAAAGTCAATAGAAATAAATATAGAAGACCATGATCTTGTATTGGAAATTAAGTTATAACCACCATGTGTTTCTTTTTTTCAATTTCTTGTTAACATTTTTCCGGGTCTTTTACTGTAAAATACAATAGATCTGTTTACGGAAAGAGAGCACTTAGCATATAATCGATTCCCTACCGTGAAAGATTTATGAATTAAGAATAAGACTGAGTGCCTTTAAGTCCGGGTTACTTATCAGATCTTTGGAAATCTTGCGAGAACATGGCCTGAATAAAGGTTTATTCCAGGCCAGAAAAGGGAAGAGTGAAATATACATGATTTTTCAGAGAGGTGTGTATCCTTTATGGATCTGGAAAGAATAAGGAACTTCTGCATTATTGCCCATATAGATCATGGAAAGTCTACTATTGCTGATCGTCTTCTTGAAGTTACAAATACGGTTGATTCCAGGATGATGAAAAACCAGGTACTGGATTCCCTTGAACTTGAAAGAGAAAGAGGGATCACAATCAAACTTGTTCCTGTAAGGATGAATTATACAGCCCGGGACGGGAAGGATTATGTCCTTAACCTTATAGATACCCCTGGACATGTCGATTTCGGCTATGAAGTATCCAGGTCTCTTGCTGCCTGTGAAGGTGCTCTGCTTGTGGTAGATGCTGCCCAGGGAGTAGAAGCGCAGACTATGGCCAATGCCTATATGGCAGTTGAACAAAATCTTGAAATAATTCCTGTTATCAATAAGATCGACCTACCATCGGCAAGACCGGAATATGTCAAGAATGAGGTTGAGGAAATTATAGGGCTTGATGCTTCAGGTGCTATCCTTGCCAGTGCCAAAGAAGGAAAGGGAATCGAGGACATACTTGAGGAAATAGTTCATACGGTTCCACATCCCTCAGGTGACAGTTCTGCCCCTCTTCAGGCTCTTGTCTTTGATTCCATATATGATAACTATCGTGGTGTCGTATGTAATATAAGGGTTGTAAATGGAACCATCCGGACTGGCCAGAATGTACTTTTCATGGTAACGGGAAAGAACTATCTAGTAGAGGAAATAGGAGTTTTCAGACCCTCTTATCAGCCCGTAAATGAACTTGGTCCAGGAGAAGTGGGATATATCATTGCCAATGTTAAAAGTTTATTTGAAGCTCATGTAGGGGATACTGTTACCGATGCGTCTCATCCTTCAGCAAAACCTTTGTCAGGATATAAAAATCCTAAACCTGTGGTTTTCTGTGGATTTTATCCTGTCGAAAGAGAGGATTACAGTCAACTGAGAGAGGCTCTGGAAAAATTACAGCTTAACGATTCCGCTATTTCTTTTGAACCAGAAACTTCAGTTGCTTTGGGTTTTGGCTTCAGATGCGGTTTTCTGGGACTACTTCATATGGAAATTTCGAAGGAGAGACTCAGAAGAGAGTTTGGAGTGGAACTGATAGCAACGGCTCCCAATGTTATCTATAGAATAGATACAAAGGAAGGGGGTTTTGTTGAGGCTCACCGGCCTTCGGATTTTCCTGAGATCGGAGATATTCATGCTGTTCATGAACCTATCATACGTCTTACAGTTTTTGTGCCATCTGAATATGTTGGAAAGGTAATGCAGTTATGCCAGGAAAAAAGGGGAGAGTATGTTTCTATGGATTATCTCTCTCCTGAACGGGTCAGAATTGTCTATAATCTTCCCCTTGCCGAATTTATTCTTGATTTCCACGATAAACTGAAGTCACAGACCAGAGGGTATGCTTCTCTCGATTACGAACATAAAGGTTTTAGAGAGGCAGACCTGGTCAGAGTGGATGTACTGATCCAGGGAGAAGCCGCAGATGCATTTTCCTTCATTTGCCATAGAGATGAATCCTATAGGAGGGGGCAGTCCGTAACAAGAAAGCTTAAGGAGCTCATACCTCGCCAGCTTTTTGAAGTTCCCATTCAGGCCTCAGTTGGTAAAAAAGTCATTGTTCGCCAGAATATCAAAGCATTGAGGAAAGATGTTCTTGCAAAGTGCTATGGTGGAGATATAACCCGAAAGAGGAAACTTCTTGAAAAACAGAAGGAAGGAAAGAAGAAAATGAAAAAGATAGGCAAGGTTTCTATTCCACAGGAAGCATTCCTTGCATTTCTTAAAGTAGAAGATGAAGAAACAAAATGAATTGATCTCCAAGGCGGGTCTCTTGGAGAAAGAATATAATAATTCTCTATCAGTCTACGTTCATGTCCCATTCTGTATGAGCAAATGTCCCTATTGTGCCTTTTACAGCAGGGTTGCAACTGATGATGATATCAGCCTGTACCTGGAGGCTCTTTCCAGAGAAATCGAATGGTGGAGTTCTTTTTTCCCGAAAGGGAGGATCGGTGCAAAAACTCTCTATATCGGGGGAGGTACTCCAACTCTCTTTTCTGCATATCAATGGGAACGACTGATTTCCATCCTTGATCATCGTCTTGATCTTTCCCTGGGCTGTGAAATTTCTGTAGAAGCAAATCCTGGTTCCATAACAAAGGAACACCTTCGTTTATGGAATGATTGGGGATTAACCAGGGTTAGCCTGGGTGTACAGAGTCTTCATAATGACGAGCTTAAGTGGCTTGGGAGAGCTCATGATTCAGATACTGCCAGAAAAGCTCTTACACAGATCAAGGATGCGGGATTCGATCTCAGTGCCGACTTGCTTTTTGGGTTATCCGGACAGAGTATGAGAAAATGGTATGATTCCCTTAGTGGAGTTCTTCAATATGGTGTTGATCATCTCTCTCTTTATCAGCTGATGCTGGAAAGTGGGACTCCATGGGGAGAACGACCTCCGGAGGGGGTTTTTAACGGTTATCCCCATTATCGTTTTGCCCAGTGGTATCTTAGTCACAAGGGGCTGGATCAATATGAAGTTGCAAGTTTTTCCAGACAGGGGAAATGGTGCAGGCACAATATTGCATACTGGTACCAGAAAAATGTTCTGGCACTAGGCCCTTCTGCCTGGGGGTACTTCAATGGTGTTAGATACTGGAACCACAAAAACTTTTCTGATTATCTGATTGCGACAGAATCGGAAGAGGGTGCTACGGCGGGATTTGAATGTCTTGAAGAAGAGAAAAAGATCCGCGAGGCCGTCATACTTGCTACGAGGACAAAATGGGGTGTTTCACTCAATAATTTCTATAATAAGTTCAACAGAAAAATTCTTGACAGTATCCTTTCAGAGCTGAGTGAGATTCCCAAGGATCTTTTTTCAAAGGAAGAGCTTCGAGTCGCCCTCAGCGCAAAGGGAATGAGAGTCGGGAACGCCATATGGGAAAGAATTGTTTAAACATTCTTCTGGGAAGGTGACCCTAATATGGAGTATGGGCTTATCAAAATATCAGAAACGAAAGAAACCTTTATCGAAAATCTTCTTATATCTCTTGCTGGTTATAAACCTCAAACAAGTTCTTTTCCCGGCTATCAGTTTCAGGTTCAAGATTCTTTGAAAGATGTGCTTTGTTTTCTTACTGAAAAAGATGACGAGTTTAAATGTTTCTTTGAAAGACAGTTATTCAGAGTATACGCATGTGGAGAGGAAGATATTGACGAAGTGCTTGTGGTGGGTGATTCAATCAAAGGATGGAGTAAGGCTTTCTTAAAGGAGAACCAACTGAGTGATTTTGTTTTGTCAGTTCACATTTCTTCCTCCTGCAAGGAAAAAATGGAGTGGGGTCTTATCGGAATAGCAGCACCCGGGTGGGTACTGCTATTTGAGGAAGATCTGGATTACGCTGTCAAGGATTACCTTAATGATAGTATCAAAGTAGGTTACATTCCTGCTGATGAATCGTTTCTGGACTCTGTAGGGCCGTCTTTGAATACAAATGCTCTGTTTCTATCTCTGCTCGAACTGATCCTTCAAAACCTGCCAGGTAGAAAAAACGGGAATGGGTATGAACCTTTGAACTAGATTGAAATTACTTTATCAACATTCATAAAGCTTTCTGTGATGTCGAACATGTTTGAAATAACTCCCACACCTACTTTTTCCGTGACCCCGAAATGGTTAGTACAAGTTCCGCATACAAGAATTTCGCAACCCTTTCTTTCCAGTTCCTGAAGATGATCACATGTGGAGGTTCCTTTAAGAGCAAGTCTTATGCCTTCATTCATCAGAGAAATATATCTGGGAGGTAATTCCATCTGCACGAGAGTTCCAAGGAAGGATTTGATAAGAACCTCTCCCAGTTCCCTGTCATTTCCTCCGATGATTTCCCTTGAAATAAATATTGTTGTATTTGTCTTTTTTATTCTTTCTGTGCCTTTCATGGATGTCGGGACAGGCTTATTATTTGATGAGATATTGCCTCTGACAGTTATCAGATCATCCTTTTCTTCTGTGCTGGTGTTATATCCCATTTTCTCCATCAGTCGTTTTACATTTCCGGAAGCCACCTTGTTGTCAACAAGTACTTCAATCTCTTCAGGTCCATCATTTATGATCTTTCTTGTCATAATAACTGGTTGCGGACAGGTCTTACCCCTTGCATCCACTATTTCCAACTTATATACCTCCCTGTATTCTGTTCTGTATTTCAAGATGAAAGATTTCTCTTCACATCGGCCGAGGAATATTCAGTAACTCCGGCATTCTTCATCTGGTCAAATGCTTTGTTAATATCTCCTTCGCTGACCTCAACTCCCCGAACTGCATCTTTAACTACAATTACCCTGAAGCCCTCATCTATACCATCGAGAGCAGTGGCTTTTACACAATAATCAGTTGCTAGCCCGCAGATCATAATACATGTTATCTTCTCATCTCCTAATATCTGCGTAAGTTCAGTACCATCGAAAGCCGAATATGCTTCCTTGTTCTTTTCTGTGGCTTTACTGATAACCCTGGCATCAGATGGAATCGTCAGAAGGGGGTGGAAATCAGAACCCTTCGTTCCTTTTACACAATGTGTTGGCCAGATACCTCCCTGATCGGTGAAGCTCATGTGATCAGCAGGATGAAAATCCCGGGAAAAGATCACAGGCAGACCATTGGTATGGAAGATATCTATTAAATCGTTTATAACAGGGATGATAGAATCACCTGCGGATATACCAAGAGTCCCTCCCGGACAGAAGTCAATCTGAAGGTCAACCACGATGAGAGCGCATTTTGTTTGTCTTATCATGGTTATCATCTCTCTTTCTGGAATAATTATTATAAAATTATAGCATGAGTTTTTCTTTCGATAATCTGGAGAAATAATGAAAATTCTTTTGTAGCTGTTTTTATGATATGTTTGATCAGGAGAAAAATATAACTTATTTACTCTGGAGGAATCATGCAAATGGAAAATTCTCAAAGACAGATACTGAGGTCATTGCCTCCAATGGACGAACTTCTTGAAAATGAATGGCTCTTTCCCTATTATCAGGAACTTGGGAGAGTAACAGTTAAAGAAATATTAAGTGAGCTGATGAGTGTTATAAGGAAAAATGTGATTGAAGGAAAAGTTAAGACAGTAACTATGAGCTATATCAGGACCGGAGCAGAGACTATTCTTGAGTCCAGGCGTAAAACGAGCCTCCAAAAGGTTGTTAACGCTACAGGAGTGGTTGTTCATACCAATCTTGGAAGATCCTGTCTGGCATCTGCTGCTGTAGAAGCAGTAAAAGAAGTGGCTTCCGGGTACAGTACCCTGGAATATAACCTTGAAAAGGGAAAAAGGGGACAGCGCAACGAACATGTCGAATGGCTATTATGTCAGGTTACCGGAGCTGAAGCCGCACTGGTTGTCAATAATAATGCCGGGGCAGTTATGCTATGCCTTGCTGCTCTTGCGAGAAACCGCGAGGTTATCGTTTCCAGAGGTGAACTTGTAGAGATCGGAGGTTCTTTCCGTGTCCCGGAAATTATGGCTTTTTCAGGATCTCAACTAGTAGAGGTAGGGGCAACCAACAGGACACATTTAAGAGATTATGAGGGTGCGTTAACGGATAATACGGTGATGTTTCTAAAAGTTCATCCCTCTAACTTCAGGATACAAGGATTCTTTTCTGATGTCCCCAGAGAGGACCTTGCTCTATCTGCTCATGATAAGGGGCTTATCTTCATGGAGGATCTGGGAAGTGGAATTCTTGTTGATGTAGGTAATTTGGGCCTTTCCGGGGAACCTACTGTCAGAGATTGTGTGAGGTCGGGAGTAGACCTTGTTACATTCTCCGGAGACAAAATGCTAGGGGGACCTCAGATTGGAGGTATTGTGGGGAGAAAGACGATTATTGACAAATTGAGAAATTATCCTCTTCTTAGAGCATTAAGGGTTGATAAGATGACTCTTGCTGCTTTTGAAGCCACATTGAGAATTTATTTAAAGGGTCAATGGAGAGAGATACCTACACTAAATATGCTTTCACTTACAATGGTGCAAATGAAAAACAAGGCATCTTCTTTAGCCAGACGTCTCAAACAGATCATTCCAGGCGCGGAAATCAGAGTCCTGGAAGTCGAGGATGCTGTAGGTGGAGGTGCTTTCCCTGCGACAACCCTTCGTGGTTATGGTATAGGTATTAAAAAACACCCATGGGGAAGTTCTGGCAGACTACAATCGTCGCTGCGTTCAGGAGATATACCTGTAATAGCTGGTGCGGGAGATGATTCTGTAGTAATCCATGTAAGGACTCTGGTCAAAGGAGATGACAAACTCCTGTTGGAGGCATTTTCTTCGCTTCCTGTTAGAGGGGATGAATAAATTGAGTGGTAAAGAAATTTCTCTTGTTCTCGGAACAGCTGGCCATATTGATCACGGAAAAACAACACTTATAAAGGCAATCACAGGGGTAGACTGTGATTGCCTGGTAGAAGAAAAAAAACGGGGTATCACAATTGAACTTGGTTTTGCCCCGTTGAGACTGCCAAGCGAAAAGATTGTAAGCGTAATAGATGTTCCTGGCCATGAAAAATTTATTAGACAGATGGTAGCAGGCGTTTCCGGAATTGATGCCGTCCTTCTGGTCGTTGCAGCTGACGAAGGGGTAATGCCTCAGACCAGGGAACACCTGGATATACTGGAGCTTCTTGGTATTCATGATGGTTTTGTTGTTCTTACAAAGGCAGATCTTGTTGATGATGAAATGATAGAAATGGCGACAGAAGACGTTCGTGAACTCCTTCAAGGTTCCTTTCTCGAAGGAAAGAAGATAATTCCAGTTTCTTCAGTTACACGTAAAAACCTTGACACGGTGGTAGATGAAATAGAAAGGCTCGTATCCTCTTCACATCCGAGGAGTAGAAAGGGACCATTTTTCATGCCCATAGATAGAGCTTTCCCTGTAGCTGGTTTCGGAACTGTTGTAACAGGTACGGCATACGGAGGTAAGATCTTCCCGGGAAGAGAAGTGAGCATTTTACCCCTTGAAAAAGATGCAAGAATCAGGAGTGTTCAGGTACATAGTTCCATGGTGGAGGAGGCCTGGGCCGGGCAGCGGGTTGCCATGAGTCTAACCGGCGTATCAGTAGAAGACCTCCACCGAGGTGACGTAGTATGTGAAAAAGGGCTTTTTAAGAAAACAAGCTGTTTTGACACTTATCTTAAAATTCTTCCCTCATCACCGGAACCCCTTACTCACTGGCAGAGAATAAGACTTCATCTAGGTACTTCTGATGTCCTGGGGAGGGTATCCCTTCTGGGCGAAAAAGAAATTCTACCTGGTCAGGTCGGTTTTGCCCAAATAGTTACTGAAGAGGATGTAGTAGCATCTTTTTCAGAACGTTTTATCATTCGTTTCTACAGCCCCCTTGTAACAATAGGTGGAGGAGAGGTTCTGTTCCCGTATGGTCGTAAACCCCGTGGACGTTCTTCCAGAGTAGAATATCTAAAGATGCTTGCAGATCTCAAAGAAGCTTCATCCAATGAAGATAAACTGGCGGCTATAATTCAGTCCCGGGAAATGATTCCTGTTTCTGAAGCAAGTATTCTTATACAGGAATCTGAACAGAATCTTCTATCTAAGTTGAAAAAAATGGAGAAAAAAGGAGATGTCCTGGTTACCGAATCGTCACCGAGGATTATCTTTTCCAGGGGGGCTATTGAAAAATATACAAGTGAGATTAACACGATCCTTTCTTCCTTCCATCAGGAGCAACCTTATAGTCCCGGTCTTTTCCCACCCAAACTGGCAGAACTTCTAAAATGGAATTACGATATCAAGGCTCTGAAAACTCTTCTTTCCTACCTCAGTGAACTGTCAATACTTTCTTATGGAGATGGAATCGTATGCCAGTATGGTTTTACTGCTAAAGACGATAAGTTTTTTGAAGAAAACAGTAGAAAAGTCCTGGATCTATGTCTCAGGAAGGGTTTTCTGTTCCCGACAATAGAAGAGATCTCTCTTGAACTTGACATGGATAACAGACAGTTTTCCTCTTTTCTTGAAAATCTGAGGAACATGGGAGAGGTTGTTCTTCTCCAGGGTAATTTTGTTCTACACAAAGAACTTCAGAGCAGATTTGTTGATGTTTTAAAGAGTATAAGACAGGATATTACTATAGGAAGTGTAAGGGATAAAACGGGAAGTTCCAGAAAGTTCATACTTCCGGTTCTAGAATATCTGGATTCCAGAAAGATAACCCGAAGGGTAGGAGATAAGCGTATTTTACTTCTGAAAGATTTATGATCGGTTTCGAATTAAAGGTACTTGCTTTTTTCCTGACATGTTATTATAATTTGAGTTTTCCTTACTATTCTGATATAATTATTTAAAATGTGTACAGAGGGGAAATGTCCTATGGCAGCATGTCTGTCTGAAATAAGGAAAAAGGTGGCCCTTTATAAAGGTGCCAGGATCAAGTACCGAACTTCTAAAGGTAGAAGAAAGGTCGAAGAGAATCAGGGGGTTATCATTGAGACTTACCCTAACATTTTTACCCTCTGGGTTGAATCTCAGAAAAGTAGAATATCTTTTAGCTATGCGGAATTGCTTACCCGGGAAGTGGAACTTGAGTTAATGCCTGTGAACAAAAAGTCCGGTTAATAGTTCTCTTGCTTGATCGCCTTACCCCGGTGCAATTATCATTGCACCGGGGTTTTTCTGTGAATTGGAGACTAGCTATGTATGATGAAGAATTCAGTCCATGTAAAGTCAATCTTTCCCTTAGGATAACAGCTATCAGAGATGATGGATTTCATGATCTGGTATCCCTTTTCTATAAAATTCCCAGAGTTGAAAGGTTGACAATTAACGAAATAACCAGTAATAATGTTAAGGATGACATTATCTGTCATAATTTCAATATTCCACAACAGAATATCATTGAAAAAGTCTTATCGACCCTCAGGGGAGAAGGGTTGAATATACCTCCCCTGGAAATTGAAATATTCAAGGAACTTCCTCCTGGGACAGGTCTTGGTGGAGGAAGTGGGAATGCATCTGCTCTTATAAAGTGGCTGGGGAAAAGGTATGGCATACATATTCCTCCCGAAAGATCAAAAATTATTGGTGCCGATGTCGCTTTCCTTACCAGCAGATACAGTTGTGTTCTTGCCAGTGGTATAGGGGATCAATTTGTTCCCAGATCGATCATGCCGGGTCTTGTTTTTGTGGTGTTTATCCCCGAATGGACTTCAGGGACTGTGGAATCCTACAGGAAGCTTGATATGTGGTACAAGACACAAGGGTTTCCCCTTCTGGCATCAGCGGCTGAAGAAGAGGCGGGTGCTATAGTTTCCAGACTCAACAAAAGGATGCGATGGGGTTGTCTCCCGAATGATTTCCTGCCTGTGCTTATTTCTGAATGGCCGGAGTATTTGCATCTCTTTGATTCGCTGGATAAGACTGATGCTCTTGCATGGGGAATAACAGGCAGTGGAAGTGCTTCTTTTGCGATCTTTCAAAATGATAGAGAGAAGATTGAACGTTGTTTGAACGCATTTAATTCATTTACGTGGCTTAACAGAATCTTTTTATGGAGTGATGATCGATGAAAGGACAAAGAACAGAGCGTCTTATCCAGACCGCTGCAAGATTTCTTAGTGCTCCTTCCAGGCAACTTTCGTTAACGCAACTTGCGGAAAACTTTAGTGTTTCGAAGACTGTGATAAGTGATGATGTTTCCATTATCGACAAAGCTCTGGTTCATGAAGGACTGGGCGGTATCCACGTTGACAGGGGGCGAACTGGAGGAGCGTTCTTTACGCCTTCTGTTTCCGATGAATATAGGGAAAGACTGCTTCAGGACATCGTTTCTCAGCTTTCGACCCACGAAAGAGTTCTCCCGGGAGGATTGATCTATTATAGTGACATCCTCTTTAATCCAGCTTATGCAATGCCCCTGGGCCTGACCATGGCTTCAATGTTCAGAGATGCTAAACCGGACATTGTTCTTACGACAGAAGTAAAGGGTATACCCATTGCTATTTTCACAGCCCATGCTCTTGGAGTTCCGCTGGCCGTCTGCCGTTTCAGGAACAGACCAAGTGATGGGTCTGCAGTTTCGGTCCATTATCCAACCAAAAATGGAGATGTCCGAGCTATGTATCTTGGAACCAAAAAGCTTACCAGGGGAAACAGGGTTCTTATTATTGACGATTTTATGCGTGGCGGTAGTACTGCTTCAGGAATGCTTCTTGTTGCAAAAGAATTTATGGCAGAAATTGCAGGAATATGTTTTTTTATGACTTCATCAGAGCCTGAAGTCAAGGCTATATCTAGTTATAAGTCTCTGTTAACCCTTTACGGGGTAAATCAGGAGAATCCAAAAGTTGAGGTTTCTCTCTGATATGTATACATGAAGTTTGACTCTGGCCCGTTCCTGATATAAAATCCTCCCGTAAAGGAGGTGGCCGTTCTCGTGCGAGTTACCCTGGATGAAAATGAATGTATAGGTTGCGGAGTATGTGCCCAGATATGTCCGGAAGTGTTCCTCCTTGATGAAGATGCTGGCGTATCAAAGGTCATAAGGCCCGAAGGTTCTGATTGTGTGAAAGAAGCTGTAGATAGTTGTCCTGTTTCCTGTATTTATGTTGCGGAGGACTAGTGGCAGAACAATTGAAACTTTCTGGAAAAGGGCGGGGGGAAACTTTTTTAATTTAAGGCTTGCATTTTCCCTATGAAGGAGCTTATAATTAGCTTCGCTTTGGGCCTATAGCTCAAGTGGCTAGAGCCACCGGCTCATAACCGGAAGGTTCCTGGTTCGAGTCCAGGTAGGCCCACCAAAGCCAGAACAGCCGCTTCCTGTATTGGAAGCGGCTTTTTTCATATTCCCTATGTTATTGAAGGAGCAGTTTTATTGGATCCTTTTTCATCGGTTACCATTTCCTTATATCAAGTATAATAAACCCGTAACAGGAAAATGTAATGTTCTGTTACTGAAAGGAATAATGCATGAATATTAGAACTTTTCTGGATTCGATCAAGGACTTTGCTGATCTTGAATGGGCCGAGGAATGGGACAATACCGGTATTATAGTAGGCGCTGTTTCCTGGGAAGTCTCCAAAATAGCTGTTGCGCTGGATGCTCTCGAGCAGACCATGGAAGAAGCAGTCAGGAACAGCTGTGACCTTTTGGTAGTCCATCACCCTCTGATCTTTTCTCCATTGCTGAAGATAGACATGTCAGATCTTTCCTCAAGATTAGTCTATCAGGCTATTGAAAAAAAACTTGGAGTGATAAGCCTTCATACCAATTGGGATGTTTCACCAAGAGGGGTCAATGTATGTCTGGCTGAATCCATTTCCATTTCCCAAATATCTCCCTTGATCCCGGGCTCAAACTGTTCGTGGGGAATGGGAGTTTCTGGTTGTTTGGAACCTTATTTACCTATGGACAGTTTTGCCGTTAGAGTTAAAAAAAAATGGAATCTTTCCTGGCTTAGGGTTTATGGTGCTACCAATGAGCCTGTCAGGAACGTAGCCCTTTGCGGAGGATCTGGTGGAGAACTCTGGAAACAGGCTTTTGAAAAGGGTGCTGATACGTATATTACAGCGGATATGAAATATCACCAGATCCTGGAAGCATGTTCCATGGGGATGAGGGTCATGGTAGTAGACCACGGGGAAATGGAGAAGGTATCCATCCCGGTCCTTGCTGATCTCATTTTTGAAAATACGGGTCTTCCCGTGAAACTCCTTGATCCTGCAGGTCCAGAATGCAGAATTCTTTGATGAATTATCTTTCAGGTATTTATATCTGTGAATCCGGGTTGTCTAATCATAGTTTTTACCATCAATCTTTTTATGGGGTGATTTTGAATGAAAAAAAGAGTTTTCAGCGGAATGCGTCCTACAGGGAAACTTCATCTTGGCCATCTGGCAGGTGCTCTTTCTAACTGGATCAAACTTCAGGATGATTATGAATGCGTCTATGGAATAGTTGACTGGCATGCCTTGATGTCTGATTATGCGGATAGTAGCAAGATAAGGGTAAACTGCAGGGAGGTTCTGCTTGACTGGCTTTCTTCCGGTCTGGATCCTGATAAGTGTATAATATGTGTTCAATCCCATGTACCCCAGCATGCTGAGCTTCATCTGGCCCTTTCCATGATCACTCCCCTTGGATGGCTTCAGCGGTGTCCTACCTATAAGGAACAGATAATCAATATACAGAATAAGGATTTGAGCAATTATGCCTTCCTTGGTTATCCAGTACTTATGGCTGCTGACATTCTTCTGTATAAATCACATTTGGTTCCAGTAGGGGAGGATCAGTCAGCGCACCTTGAAATTTCCAGAGAGATAGTTCGGAGATTTAATAATTTTTACGGAGAGATCCTTGTAGAGCCACAGATATTACTTACCCCCACTCCAAAAGTACCTGGAACAGACGGTAGGAAAATGAGTAAGTCCTACGGAAATGCGATAGATATTTCAGATTCTCCTGAAGATATGTGGGAAAAACTAAGAACCATGATGACGGATCCGGCAAGGGAAAAAAGGAAAGACCCGGGCACTCCAGAGAAATGCCCAGTTTGGGATATACATAAAGTCTTTAATAACGATGATGCTCAGAAAGCTGAAATCCATGAAGGTTGCATGAATGCAGGTATAGGTTGTGTAGAGTGTAAAAAAAGACTTAGAGATCATGTCGAGAGAGTCATGGTTCCTATAAGAGAGAGAAGAGCATATTATGAGAAAGATGAAGACCTTCTTGCTGATATCCTGATCCAGGGTGCCAGTAAAGCTAAAATAATTGCCCAGGAAACAATAGATCAGGTAGTGACGGCGATAGGATTTGTTCCAAGAGGCTGAAGCTGTCAGGACTATAAAACGGTTATCAGAGCTGGAGGTTTCTGTTGAGGGCTTTTCGGGTCCTCTAGATCTTCTATGTTGTCTTGTGGAAAATAGACAAGTCGAGATATCTTTAATCAAGATCAGTGAGATCGTAGGCATTTATGGAGCCTTTCTTTCAGGTTCTGGCAAGGCTCCTCTGAATGTGATCGCAGACTTTATTTCTGCAACAGCGGGGCTTATTCTTGAAAAGGTTCTTTCTCTCCTTCCTGGATATTTTCAGGAATCTCCAGAAAAGAAGACAGAAAGGGAAGTGTCAGAGGAAGAACTTCGCATGATCCTGGAAAGATATCTTCCTTATCGTAATGCTGCCAGGCATCTACTTGTTTTGAAATCTGAACGGGATCTACTGTTTTCCCCAGAGCATGAAGAAGAAAGCCCTCTTTATACTCTGGGGGATCTTTTCAGCTTATCTTCACTTTGGTGGGACCTTCTTGAAAAAAAGGCGGGAAAGTCCAAGATAAATACAGGTAAAAGATCTCTTCATCTTGAAGGAATGCCAGTCCCGGTGCCGGATGAAAAACAAGTTGAAACCAGGATCTCGGAATTGATGGTCTTTCTGGAGCGAGTAAAAGATGTTAACTTGCGTAGAGTTATGGGTTCTCAATCCGATATTCCCAGATTTGTGGTCACCATTCTGGCTCTCCTTGAGTTATCGAGATTAGGTAAGATATCCCTGCAACAGGAGGAAATGTTTGGAGATGTCAGGATCATCTGCTGTGAAAAACTTGACAGAAATTGAAATGAAGATCGAGGCGATCCTTTTTGTTGCCTCTCAACCTGTTACTCTTAAAGAGTTTAATGAAGTTCTTTCCTTGAAGAATCGGGAAATCGCACAGGCTCTGCAGAACCTTCAGGTTCATTATGATATTGGACATGGTTTGTCTTTAAAAAAGATCAGTGGCGGATGGAAACTGTTTACAGATCCCTCTCTTAATGAGATTTTATCAGTATTCAGAGATACTTCAGAAAGACAGCATGTTCGCCTTTCAAAAGCTGCAGTAGAGAGCCTGGCGGTTATTGCATATAACGAACCCGTTACACGCTCTGAAATCGAAGAGATCAGAGGTGTAAGGTGTGAGAGGGTCATAGAAACACTTCTTTCTCATGGATTGATAAGAATAGCTGGGAGAGGCAAGGGTACCGGTTCTCCTCTTTTATATAGAACAACTCCAGATTTCCTTGATATCTTTGGCCTGGATTCCATTTCTGAACTTCCTACTCTAGATGAACTCAAGGATTTATCTGCGGAATTCTCTTTGACAGGAGTGGAGTGAGCCTCATGCGGGTTTTGCATAACAAGAAAGAGAGACTCGACGAGGAAATCAGGCTGAATCGTTACCTGGCCATGTGCGGCCTGGGCTCCCGCAGACAAGTGGAATCTCTTATTATCTCTGGAAGGATAACAATCGACGGAAATCCGGTCACTGCGCTTTCCACCAGGGTCAAGAAAGGCAATGAAGTGATGGTTGATGGGAAAATAATTTTCCCGGAGTCCAATATATACCTTTTAATGAATAAACCCCTGGGAGTAGTTTGTGCAGTAAAAGATAAATATTATGTTACAGTAACTGGAATACTACCTGAAGTATATCAAAAAAACCATGTTTTTCCTGTGGGAAGGCTTGACAGAATGACATCTGGTCTGATCATCCTTACAAACGATGGAGACTTTGCCCAGAAGGTAATTCATCCAAGGGCCGGAATTGAAAAGATGTATGAGGTAATGTTGAGCAGTAAACTGTCTGATGAGGACCTCTCTAAATGGAGAAAAGGAATACTTATCGATAAAAAAAACCTGAAACCGGTCTCAGTCATTCCCATTTCAAGAAAGCCTTATGGTCAATGGGTAAGGGTTACCCTTCACGAGGGTGTCAAGAGAGAGATTCGAGTGATGGCCCAGATCCTTGGATATTCAGTGAATAAACTTTCCAGAAAAAGAATAGGAAAAATGGAATTAACGGACCTCCCCTTTGGTAGTGTCAAAGCAGTAACCAAGGAGAATATCTGGGAGATGATAACCAGGGGCGGTAAGGTCTGAGGAATCATTATTTAATCCTTGCATTGAAAAATCTTGTGGAGGGCAGTATTAATGATAAAAAGACTGATTATTGCTGTTGATGGGCCATCAGGTTCTGGGAAAAGTACCATTGCAAAGCTTGTAGCGAAGAAATTAGGGCTTCGCTATCTGGACACAGGCGCGATATACAGGGCAGTAGCATTTATCCTTGATGAATCGGGTATTGAACCAAAGGATGGTCCTGACCTTGAGAGTGAGTTAGACAGTATCAGCGTAAATCTGAAGAATACTTCTGTCATAGTGAATGGGAGGGATGTTTCAGATAAAATCCGAAATCCCCATATAAGTGCTATGGCTTCCCTTTTTTCCGCCCTGCCGGCAGTCAGGCAAAGACTGCTTCATATCCAGCGGGCACAGGTCGATTCTGGAGGTATTGTAGCTGAGGGACGAGATATGGGTACTGTCGTTTTTCCGGAGGCCCAGGTCAAGATTTTCCTGACAGCCAATGAAGAGGTACGAGCTTATAGAAGATGGTTAGAACTGAATAGAAAAGGAATCAGAGTCGAGAGATCTGACATCCTTTCAAATATTCGGCTCAGAGATCAAAATGATTCCAGCAGGAGCATCTCGCCTCTTATCAAGGCAGATGATGCGGTTCTGATTGACACATCAGATCTTAGCATTGAAGATATCGTTGACAGGATCCTTGATCTAATTAAAGAGCGTGTGATATTGGACGATCGCTAGAGAGAGGTTACTTGTGAAAAAGATTTTTTATGTCCTCACAAAAATGTTTTTTTTCATCTGTCTCAAGGTCTATAATCGTTTCAAGGTAATAGATATTGCAAAGATTCCTCATAAAGGCAGGGTAATAGTGGTAGCAAATCATTGCAGTAATCTTGATCCGATAGCTGTGGGAGTCGCTTTCCCGGGTAGGCTTAGTTATCTTGCGAAGGCGGAGCTTTTTAAAAACCCCATCCTTTCCTTTTTCATGAAAGCTATTGGGGCTATTCCTGTAAGTAAGGAAAGTAATCAGTCTGCCGGGGCAGCTCTAAAAGCTTTTCTGGATATTCTGGAATCCGGATCAAGTGTCCTCCTTTTTCCTGAAGGAGCACGATCTTTTGACGGTAAGCTCCAGCCTCTCGAGGGGGGAGCTGCTCTAATAGCCATGAAAAGCAAAGTCCCTGTCCTGCCGGTATATATTTCTGGAACACATGAGGCAATGCCAAGAGGGGCTTCAAAGATCAGACCAGTAAAGATATCAGTGATTTTTGGTGATGCCATAGATCCTGAAGACTTATCTGACGGGTTCTCTTCAAAGGAATCCAGAAAATTGATTATCCACAAGATAGAAGAGTCTCTACTTTCACTGGAAAGCGAATATGGGAAGAAGCCCGATTCAGATTGAGAATCTATAATAAGGCAGTCATCGTAGGACTTGAAACTCCAGATGATCTTTTTGAAACTTCTGTTCTGTTTGAAGAGCTCAGACTTCTTCTTTCTAATCTGGACATAAATGTTGTCGGGGAGGTAGTTCAAAAAAGGATGGCCCCGGATCCGGCCTTCCTTATAGGAAAAGGCAAAAGTGTGGAGGTATCTCTTTTTTGTAAAACCCTGGGTGCAGATCTCCTGGTTACTGATGAAGAGTTGACCCCGATCCAAAAGTCGAACCTGAAGAAAGCTACAGGTCTAGAAGTCTGGGATCGTCCTTATGTGATAATGAAAATCTTTGAAGCCAGGGCTCATACAGCAGAAGCCAAACTTCAGGTTGAGCTTGCCAGATGCAGGTATGAAATCCCCCACCTGAAGGGGCTTGGATTGCAGATGTCAAGACCTGGTGGTGGAATAGGGACTAGAGGACCAGGTGAAACCGAGTTTGAAAGACATAGGAGGAAGCTTGAGAGAAAAATAAAAAATATTTCAGCCAGGCTTGATGAAGTGAAAAAACGGAGGAGTCTCCAACGAAAGCGAAGAAAGAAAGCGGGTCTTATAACTTTTTCTCTTGCAGGTTATACGAACTGTGGTAAATCAACGCTTTTGAAGACTCTTTCTTCTGACCAGAATATCATTGTAAAAGATCAGCTTTTCTGCACATTGGATACTTTCGTAAGACAAATACTTCTTCCCAGCGGGAATAAGGTCTTGTTAGCAGATACGGTTGGCTTTATCCGGAAATTACCGCCTGATCTCGTAGCAGCATTCAGGACAACCCTTGAAGAGATCATCCTTTCGGATGTTATCCTGATAGTTCTTGATGGCAGCCTCGGAAAAGTTATGGAGCATTTTGCGGTAATTCAGGAAACGATTCATAATTTTGGAGCGTCCCGAATACCTCGCCTGATAGTCTTAAATAAAATGGATCTTGTAACTGAAGAAGATAGAAACTTTTTACTTTCAAGGTTTATCCATATGGGTGAAAAGGTTGTTGCAGTTAGTGCTTTAACCGGATCAGGTCTTGATAAGTTAAAAGAAAAACTGGATAAGGAGGCTATCCTTTCCAGGGATATGAAGAGGAGTGAAGGTTATGCTTCTTAGCATGACGGGTTTCAGTAGAGTATCCAGGGATTTTAATTGGGGCAGAATTTCTGTGGAAATGTCCTCGATAAATCACAGATACCAGGAAATAACGCTACGACTTGCAAAAGAACTGAGTTCTTTTGAACCTCAGATAAACCAACAGATAAGAAAATCTTTCAGGAGAGGCAAGATCAAACTCCGGGTCGATCTCGTTCTTGCAGCAAAAATCTGTGCAGCCCAGATTAATAGCGAAATTCTTGAAAGCTATTACCGACAGCTTGATGAGTCCAGAGATCATCTGAAAATAATCGAAAATATTCGGATAGAGAGTTTACTACAGCTTCCAGGAGTTCTGGCTTCCCCATCATTTACCAGTCTTATCGAAGAGGAGGGGGAATCCAGCCTTTCACAAGTGGTTGAAGATGCGATAACCTCTCTTATTGAGATGAGGCAAAATGAAGGAGAACATCTCTTTGAGGATATTTCAATGAACCTTGCATCTTTTGAGAAAATAATTGATGAAATCGATTCTTATTGGGATAAGGGCAGAGAAGAATCTTTATCAGCTTTTCAGCAACGTCTGGGCAAGCTTATTACAGATCATGAAGGGGATCTGGATGTAGGAAGACTAGCCCAGGAAGTGGCCATCCTTGCGGATAAATGGGATATTTCTGAAGAACTCTCCAGATCAAGAAGTCATCTTTCAAAGTTCAGATCCACTCTTGCCATGGCAACTTCTGAAGGTAGGAAACTTGATTTTCTGCTTCAGGAGATGAATCGGGAGATTAATACAATGGGGTCCAAAATATCTGATGCAAGTCTGAGATGGATGGTAGTCGAGGGTAAGTCTTTTCTTGAAAGAATACGGGAACAAGTCCAGAATGTGGAGTGATCAGTATGCCGTATAAGCTAGTTCACATAGGTTTTGGCAATATGTTGGTGGCGGAACGTATTGTTGCTATTATTCATCCATCCTCTGCTCCTATAAAAAGGTTGAAAGAGGAGGCAAAAGAAGGGGCCCGTCTTATTGATGCTACCCAGGGAAGGAAAACCAGGGCCATTATAGTCACGGACAGCAATCATGTTGTGCTCTCTGCAATCCAGCCTGAGACCATCGTCCATCGTTTTGAGAGTGAAAGTGAAGATGCATCACAGGATTAGTGGACATCTTTTTATAATTTCCGGACCAAGTGGTGCAGGCAAGGGTACTTTGAGAAAGCTTCTTTTTGAGAGAATACCTGACCTGATGTTTTCTATTTCCTGTACAACCCGTTCTCCAAGAGAGGGTGAGCTTGACGGGGTTGACTATCATTTTATTGATGAAGCATCTTTCAGGCACATGATAGCAGGAGGTAAATTTCTTGAATGGGCTAAGGTTCATGATAATTATTATGGAACCTTAAGAGAAGATGTAGAAAGAGAATTACGTGACAGGAAAAATGTTATCCTTGAAATAGATGTCCAGGGTGCTCATCAGGTCAAGAGTAATTGTCCTGGTGCAATTATGATATTTGTAGCTCCTCCATCGATTTCAGAACTGGAGAAAAGACTTCGTCAAAGGGGGACTGAAGAAGAAACAGTGCTTCAGGTTCGTCTTAAAAATGCCATTGAGGAAATGGATGATTCTTCCTTTTTTGACCATCTGATAGTTAATGACGAGGTTGCACGGGCAGCTAAAGAAATGGAAAATATAATACATAGTTATAAATAATAGAAGATTTCTGATATTGGAGGAATGAAATTTGAAGTTTTATGATATTGATAAACTTGCTGAAAAAAATGGTATTACAAACAAATATCTTCTGACGTCCATGGTTTCAATCAGGGCAAGACAGATCAGTGAGTCGAAGTTAAGGTTGCTGGAAGATGGGAAGGAAAAATATATTTCTCTAGCTCTGGAAGATATAGATAAGGTAAGGATCATGATCTTAGATCCAGAAAAATCTTTCGAAGAAAGAGGATCAGGAGAGGAAACGGATGTTAGGCTGGAAGAATAATCGAAAAGTTCTTCTTGGAATAACCGGGGGCATATCCGCGTATAAAACGCCCGACATACTCAGGGAGCTCATTAAGAATGGCTGTGAGGTAGAGGTTGTGTTGACCGAAGATGCCGAGAACTTTGTTAGTCCTATGGTACTCTCTACATTGCTATCCAAGAAGGTTTGGAGACAGAAAGATTTTCTTTCCTCGGATGAGGGCTGGAAAATTCCTCATATCCATCTTGCCGATTGGGCCGAAATAATTCTGATAGCTCCCGCGACTGCAGAAAGCATATCAAGAGCCGCCAGGGGTGAAGCCAGATCTTTATTGGGGGCTATCTTACTGGCTGCCAGGTGTCCTGTTCTGTTTTTTCCGGCCATGAACGTTAACATGTGGGAGCACAAATCCACAGGGTCAAACCTGGTTGCAATTAAGGAAATGGGTTACACGATCGTTGAACCAGCATCTGGAGATCTTGCTTGCGGCTATAGTGCAAAGGGAAGGCTTCCAGAAAAAGAAGTAATTACTCATGAAATGTGGAGAGCACTTTGTCCAGTGCAAGACCTTTATGGAAAAAACGTACTGATAACAGCTGGCCCCACCTGGGAGTTCCTTGATCCTGTCCGTTTTCTTTCCAATCCCAGCAGTGGGAAAATGGGTTTTGCGCTAGCTCGAACAGCCTGGTATAGGGGGGCAAATGTCACTGTTGTAAGGGGTCCTGTGGAGTCCTGTGACATTCATGATCTTGTCATCATCCCCGTTACCTCGGCAGGAGAGATGCTGGATGCTGTGATGGATGTACTGCCGAGGTCCGATTACATTGTTAAGGCAGCTGCAGTAGGTGATTACAGGCCTGCCTCTTTTTCTGAGCATAAAATCAAGAGGAATGAAAAGGATACGGTTCTCCTGGAACTTATACAGAATCCTGACATAGCTTTTGAAGTTGGAAAACGAAAAAGGAATAATCAGATACTTGTCGGATTTGCTGCTGAAAGTCAGAACCTTCTTAAAAATGCTTCCATGAAAATGCAGAACAAAAATCTTGATTTCATAGTGGTGAACGATATAACTGCTTCTGATGCCGGGTTTCGTACAGATACCAATACAGTTAAGATAATAGATTCTTTAGGTACCTCCCGTGATATTTCCGGATCAAAAGAGTATGTTGCTTCTTTTATCTGGGATTCAGTTATGGGACAAGAGGAAATCTGATTCCTTGACTGTTTTTGCTGAAATAGTCATTCCTGGCCCTTGGTGGAACAAGCTTACATATCTTTCCCAAATAGAGCTTGTCGAAGGAATAAGAGTTGAAGTTCCTGTTGGAAGGACCAGGAGGTTTGGTTTTGTTTCTCGAGTGCACCGGGATGAGGGTTCTCTTGAATTTAATCTTTCGAGATTGAAGTCAGTGAACTATATCGTTGATCAGTATCCCCCCTTATCTCCAGATCTCTGGAAACTGAGTGATTGGATCGGAAGAGTTTATCTATGCGGTCAGGGAGAGGCCCTATCTGTTGTCTGCCCTGCCCCCCTCCTCAAGGGTACACCTATAGAATCAGTTTCCCATGCAGGATCAACCTCGAACTACCATTATGATTTGAATACTATTTTTGTTGCAGATGACAGGACTAGATATAATAGGTATATTGAGGCTATAGCTAATAATAGTGGTTCCTCTTTGATAATATTTCCAGAGCAGGAACAGGTAAAACAATTCTTTTCAGTTCTTCCTGACTCAATCAAAAATAATACCCTTTTATGGCCATCTACCGGTGGAGTAAAACTGTGGAAGGTGTGGAACTTAGTCAGAAAAGGCTTTAATGGCCTTGTTCTGGGTGGTCAAAGTGCTGCTTTTGTACCGCTTCAGCAATTAACACTTATTATTGTTGAGGAGGAGAGCAGTGGAGCCTATGTACAGCAAAGATTTCCCTTCCTTAATGTAAAGAGTGCTCTAGCCAAGCGGGCAGAACTATGTGGAAGCAAATTGATCCTCGGGGGAAGACTCCCTTCCTCAAGGGTCTACTTGAATAAACAGATGACCTGCAAGGATAAACCTTCCTCTTCAAGGACTTTTTTTGTGGATATGAATGCGGCCCTTTCTTCCCATCTGCAGGGAGTGATCCATCCCTTCAGGATCAGCGAAACCGCCCTGAGAGAAACAATAAAGACTATTCGTGGAAATAAGGTTGTAATCTGGATCCTTGATCGAAAAGGATATGTCGGGGAAGTCGCATGTGAAGAATGCGGGAGAACCATCGAATGCGGTAAATGTGGAGGTATATATAACTGGGACAATAGGTCCGGAAATCTCAAATGTTCTTTGTGTGGTGCAGAGATTGCATTTCAAGTGGAATGTCCCTATTGTCGAGGTAGCCTCATGGTTGGGAAACGACCCGGAATTGATGCTTTATCTGAAATAGCAAATGAAATATTGATTTCTGATAAACCTATGGTACAATGGCATGCCGATTTCCCTAAGAAGATTGGAGAGTCCAGGAAAATTCTGGAGTGCCTTAACAAAGGGGGTCTTGTCATCGGATCAAGACTTGCTTTGAGTTTATGTGATAAACTGCCTGTCGGATCAATTATCTGGATTGATGCTGATTCAGAAGCAAGGAAACCCTTTTATAACTCCAGTTTTAAAGCATTCAGTATGATTTGGGAATCGTGCTGGAGAGGAATATCTTATGAAGATAGATCAGTTATAATTCAGAGCAGGATTCCAGGAATAGGCTGGCAGATGGGAGTTTCTGCAGGTTGGGATTATTTCTGGAGAAGAGAACTTGCCGAGCGGAAAGAACTGCAACTTCCGCCCTTTTGCTATCTGATTCAGATTGATTTTCCTGGAAGATGTATGAAGGAAGAGATAACATCTGCCCTTCTGAAAGAAGAGATAAATGTTATGGATCCAGGAGAAGGGGAAAACGATCACTTTCGGATCTGGGTAAGTGTTGAGAAATTGAACGTTCTTATGTCAGCACTGGACCCCTTTTTCAATATCTCCAGATCAAGCAGGGGTTTTCCGAGTATCAGGATATGGAGTGATTGAATATATACCCATGCCAGGAGGGGAAGTAATATAAATGGCTATAGTAACCATAGTAGGCCGTCCAAATGTAGGTAAATCATCCCTTTTCAACAGACTGACCGGGAGACGGAATGCGATAGTAGATAACATGCCCGGAGTAACAAGGGATCGGATTTATGGAGAAGTTGAATGGCGGGAGAAGTCCTTTTTTCTTGTCGATACAGGTGGGCTTATTGTAAATCAGGACCATCCTCTTATGGATAGTATGAAACGTCAGATTCAGCTTGCCGTTGGTGAAAGTGATCTTATACTCCTTGTGATCGATGGCCAGTCTGGTTCTAACTGGATGGATGAAGATGTAGCAATGCTTTTACGACGTACTTCAAAACCGGTTATAGTTGTAGCTAATAAACTGGATGATCTTAAACACGATGAAATGATCTATGAAGCCTATGGACTGGGATTTGAAAAGGTGATCGGGATAAGTGCTCTTCATAAAAGAAATATATATGAACTCTGCGACCTTATTCTTGAAAACCTCCCAGAAGAAGAAACTGATGTTAAAGATGAAAAGGAGATCCGTGTTGCCATTGTTGGCAGACCAAATGTAGGAAAATCAAGCATAGTCAATTACCTTACAGGGCAGGAACGCTCTATAGTAAGCGAGACCCCGGGTACCACAAGAGATGCTGTCGATTCTGTCATTTACAGAGAAGATCTTAAATATAGAATAGTGGATACAGCGGGTTTGCGTAGACGCAGCAGGGTTAAAGATGACCTGGAGTATTATTCCCTTGTCAGAACTCTGGAAGCCATCGGCAGATGTGATGTCGCTGTCCTTGTGATGGATTCTTCTGAACCATTTACTGATCAGGATAAAAAATTGGCATCCCATATAGTGGAAAAGGGGAAGGGGCTTGTTTTACTTATGAATAAGTGGGACCTTCTTCCTAAAAGAGATAAAACAGGGGACAAAATGATACAGGACCTGAAGGAAGAAATGGTGTTTGTGAAACATGCACCTGTTCTCTTTGCCTCTGCCTTGACAGGAAGAGGGCTTGCTAAACTTTATGAAAAGATTGAAGCAGTATATATCAACAGGCAGAGAAGGATTAGTACTAACATCTTGAACCGTATGGTCAGAGATATTCTCGCTTTTGAAAGGCTGCCTTCGAATGGTAAGGGTAAATTCTTTAAGATCTATTACTGTACTCAGTCGGATATCGAACCACCGACATTTGTCTTTTTTGTGAATGATCCCAATATTGTGAACAATCCTTTTCAGGGGCATCTGGAGAAAGAGTTAAGAGGTTTGGCAGACTTTGAAGGAGTCCCTATAAGAATTTTCTGGCGTCCCAAGGCTTAAAAAATATTTTTAGGTCTTGACCTTCCTTGGTATTACTGGTATTAATAGTAATTGGCGTGGATTTGAAGTGAACAATATTAAAAACCAAACAGGAGGTGGCTTGAATTGACGAAAACTGATCTTGCAAACGCTGTTGCAAAGGCTACAGGTTTCAGCAAAAAGGCCTCAGGAGAAGCAGTCGGAGCAATTTTCGCAGCTATTGAGGATTCCCTTGCCAAGGGAGAGAAGGTTCAACTTGTGGGGTTTGGCACTTTTGAAGTAAGGGAGAGAGCTGCTCGTCAGGGCCGTAATCCTCAGGATCCTTCCAAAGTTATACAGATTGCTGCCAAAAAAGTTCCCGTTTTCAGGCCAGGCAAAGCACTTAAAGACAAAGTATAGGCATTTATCCCCAAGTTTTAAAATTCTTATAATTAAGGCGGCCACTAAAGCCGCCTTAATTGTTTTTAATATAAGGTCCTATCACTTTGAAACAATTGAGCCACTGATCTGTGGTAAGTTGCTCAGGTCTGCATCGCTCATCAATTCCAAGTTCTAACATGATCTTTCCCAGCTCAGCCTTCTCCATGGATTCAATGAAGGGTACAAGGTTATTTAATAGTGTTTTTCTTCTTTGAGCAAAGGCAGTTCTTAACATCTTCTTCCATGTTGGGTCGGAACCAAGCTGTAAATCTTTATGAAGTTTTATCTCCAGTAATATCGAGTCGACTCTGGGAATCGGGCGGAAGGACTGGGGAGACACCTTCATGAGAGGTTTTGCAGTGCCCATGGCATCAATTGTTATACCAAGGGGATATCTCTCTTTAGTACCAGGGCGTGCACATAGCCTTTCAGCAGCTTCTTTTTGTACCATAAGGATAAAATAATTCAGCCCCTTATCTACAAGGGTGCTGACAATCTTCCATAGCAGAGGAGTAGTTATATGGTAAGGAAGATTGGCTATTACCTTATTGGGGAGAGGAACTAAACGGCAAGAGTAGTCGAACTTTACAGCATCAGTCCAGATAACTGAAAGGTTTGGAAACTCTTCCTCCAAGGGTAAAAGATATTCTTCGAGTCTTTTATCTATCTCAAGAGAATAAAGCCTTTGACACCCCTGTAAGGCCAGTTCTCTGGTAAGAATACCCATTCCGCTTCCTACCTCCAGAACAACGTCATCACTTGAGATGTTGGCATATTTTACAATTTTGCCAAGTATATTTCTGTCTATAAGAAAATTCTGGCCAAGGCTGGTTTTATGAATGAATAAGGACTTATCCTTCATTGTTGTATGCTCCTAAAAAAGGAAGCGGGAAACCTTTCCGGTTTCCCGCTTTATTTTCTGGTCGGGACGAGAGGATTCGAACCTCCGACCACCTGCACCCCATGCAGGTACGCTAGCCAGGCTGCGCTACGTCCCGTGAACAGAAGGTATTTTATCGTTCCTTGACGCTTAGGTCAAGTATCAAAAACCAACTTTGCCATATTATCCTGTTTTCAATACAAAGACAATTTTTTGAAATATCCGGGATCATCAACATGTTTTATGAGATTCTGGAAAGTCTTATGTAAATCTGTCTGCTTGGTTGAATAAAAAAAGAGACAGGATATACTACATCCTGTCTCTTTTTTTATTCAAATATTTCTAAAAAACAGAGGATAGTTAGGCTTCTGCCTGTACCTTGCCCATCTCTGCAAGTTGTTTGTAACTTTCATAACGTTCTTTTGCATCTTCTTCTGCCTTTTGGAAAAGTTCCTCAGCTATTTCAGGGAATGTCTTTGTGAGGGAAGAATATCTTACTTCACTCATAAGGAAAGCCTTGAAATCAGCCTTTGGTTCCTTGGAATCAAGGGAGAAAGGATTCTTGCCTTCCTTTTTGAGTTCAGGGTTGAATCGGTACATGTGCCAGTAACCGGCTTCAACAGCTTTTTTCTCCTGTTCCTGAGACTTTCCCATGCCTACTTTAATGCCATGATTGATACATGGAGCATAGCATATGATAAGGGATGGACCATCATATGCTTCTGCTTCAGTAATAGCTTTCATGAACTGGTTCTTATCTGCTCCCATTGCAGCCTGAGCAACGTAGACGTACCCATAGCTCATGCATATCTTACCAAGGTCCTTTTTCTTTGTACGTTTACCAGAAGCAGTGAACTTTGCTACAGCTGCCGTTGGCGTTGCTTTGGAAGATTGACCTCCGGTATTTGAATAAACTTCTGTGTCGAAAACTAGAACATTGACATTTGCTCCTGATGCGAGGACATGATCGAGACCGCCATAACCGATATCGTAAGCCCATCCATCTCCTCCAAGGATCCATACAGACTTCTTGACAAGATAATCCTTGAGTTCCTCTATCTTGGCGAGGAGTTCGTTGGATTCCTTGTTGCCCATGTCTTTGCCAAAGAGGGTCTTGACTTGTTCTGCTGCCTTTTTGGAAGCTTCCCCATCTTCCTTGGCTTCCATCCAATTGGTCAAAGCAGTCTTTGCCTCTGCTGTGATATTCGCTTCAAGAAGTTCTATGACAGCGTTTTCGAGGGTCTTTGTAATGTTGTTTACAGCAAGTCTCATTCCGTAACCGTATTCAGCATTATCCTCGAAAAGGGAGTTGGCCCATGCGGGTCCCTGGCCTTTAGCATTGGCCGTATAGGGAGTACTTGGCGCTGAACCACCCCAGATGGAGGAACAGCCTGTTGCATTGGCTATTATCATTCTGTCCCCAAAGAGCTGGGTAACTACCTTGGCATAGGGAGTTTCTCCACATCCGGCACATGCTCCAGAAAACTCAAGAAGGGGCTGGCAGAACTGGCTTCCCTTGACAGTTTTTTTATTGATACCTTCCGATTTGTCAGATACGGTGACGGCAAAATCCCAGTTAGATATCTCTGTATCAGTCTGTGTTGCCAGAGGTTCCATAACAAGAGCGTTTACTGGACAGATATCTGCACAGTTACCGCACCCCGTACAATCGAGAGATGAAACCTGCATCCTGTATTTAAGACCTTCGAATTCCTTGCCTTTTGCATCCTGGGTCTTGAAGGATTCGGGTGCATTCTTCATCTCTTCACTGTTCACGAGCATGGGGCGGATACATGCGTGGGGACAAACGAATGAGCACTGATTACATTGAATACATTTGTCGATCTGCCATTCAGGAACGTTAACAGCGACACCTCGTTTTTCAAATGCGGCTGTGCCATTGGGGAAACTTCCATCTTCTCTTCCTACGAAGGCACTTACAGGAAGTTTATCTCCAAGCTGCATGTTCATGGGTATGCAGATATTTTTGATGAAATCAGGAACGGACTTGCTTTCTTCCGCAGTTTCATCTGCTGCAGTTTTCCAGGATTCCGGTATTTCTATTTTCTGAAGAGCATTTATTCCTTTGTCGACTGCTTCATAGTTCATGTTAACGATCTTGTCACCCTTTTTGCCGTAAGTTTTCTTGATGGCTTCTTTCATGAATCTGACAGCGTCATCAAGAGGAATGACCTTGGCAAGCTTGAAGAAGGCTGACTGCATGATCATGTTTATTCTGTTGCCAAGTCCTATTTCCTGACCAAGATCTGTTCCGTTAAGGATATAGAAGTCGATATCATTATTGGCAAGGTAACGCTTTACAGAACCTGGAAGGTGAGTGTCCAATTCTTCGATTGTTGTCCACTGGGTATTGAGAAGGAATGATCCACCTTCTCTAAGTCCGGCAAGTACGTCGTACAGGTGAACATATTCCTGCTTGTGGCATGCTATAAAATCAGCATCGTTAATCAGGTAGGTTGACTTGATGGGTTTCTTGCCGAAACGAAGATGAGATATGGTTACCCCGCCTGATTTTTTTGAGTCATAAGAGAAATAACCCTGGGCATACATATCTGTATTATCTCCAATTATCTTGATGGAGTTTTTGTTGGCACCAACAGTACCATCAGAGCCAAGGCCCCAGAACTTGCATCTTATTGTGCCCTCTGGCGCAGCATTGATCTCTTCACCAACAGGAAGGGAAGTAAAGGTTACATCATCAACGATACCGATGGTGAACTGGTCTTTGGGTTCAGGTAGCTTCAGGTTGTCGAAAACTGCTTTGATCTGAGAAGGAGTGGTATCTTTTGAACCAAGACCATATCTTCCACCGACTATAACAGGAGCATTGTCTTTTTTGTAGAATAATGAACGGATATCGAGATAGAGGGGTTCTCCAAGTGCTCCAGGTTCCTTGGTACGGTCAAGAACAGCGATCCTCTGTGTTGTCTCGGGAAGTACATCGAAGAAATATTTTGCAGAGAATGGGCGATAAAGGTGGACCTTCAAGATACCGACCTTTTCTCCCTTTGCAAGAAGATAATCGACTGTCTCTTCTGCAGCCTCGCAGGCGGAACCCATAAGGATTATCACATTTTCGGCCTCAGGATCACCATAGTAGTTAAAAGGTTTGTATTCCCTGCCAGTGATCTTACTGACTTCCTTCATGTAACCCGCAACGATATCAGGAATAGCTGTGTAGAACTTGTTGGCAGATTCTTTGGCCTGGAAGTAGATGTCAGGATTCTGGGCAGTTCCCTTTGTATAGGGATGCTCCGGGTTAAGGGCTTTCGCACGGAATTCTTTAACCTTGTCGTAATCAACCAGTTTAGCAAGGTCATCGTAATCCCAGATCTCGATCTTCTGGATCTCGTGGGATGTCCTGAAGCCGTCAAAGAAATGAACGAAAGGAAGGCTTCCCTTGATAGCACTGAGGTGAGCAACTGCTCCAAGATCCATTGCTTCCTGTACGCTACCGGAAGCAAGAAGGGCGAAACCAGTTGCCCTTGCAGCAGTTACGTCACTATGGTCTCCGAAGATCGAAAGGGCATGTCCTGCTACAGCTCTTGCGCTAACATGGAATACACCCGGAAGAAGTTCTCCTGAGATCTTGTACATATTGGGGATCATAAGGAGCAGACCCTGAGATGCAGTGAATGTGCTGGTCAGAGCTCCGGCGGACAGACATCCATGAACTGCACCAGAAGCACCTGCTTCAGACTGTAGTTCTGCTACTTCAACAGTCTTGCCAAAAATATTCTTTCTCCCATGGGCTGCCCATTCATCAATGTATTCAGCCATTGGGGAGGAAGGTGTAATGGGGTAGATGGCCGCAACATCGGTGAATGCGTAAGCCACATGGGCTGCTGCGGTATTTCCATCCATACTTTTCCACTGTTTAGACATATACTTACCACCTCTTTGATTTTATTCTCATTCACGGGACTTATCGTTCCTGAATGAGTTTGTGCCTAAATTATCAAATGGAACCTAAAACATATTAAGGATGATGATATTACAATGCTATTGAATGTGTCAATTTGTTGCATAAAATATACAATAACATTACAGAAAAAAGTGTAAAATTAGTCTGGAATTAATGTTATGCTTGCAATATATCATCTCCAATATTATGATTTACCCTCGCTCTTCCCATTATACTCATTAATCAGTTCTCTTTCTCGAAATCTTTTTCTTCTGTACATATAATAGAAAGAGTGGAAGATAAAAATATATTCTACTGAGAGGAGGAGATACAATGCTCCCTGCAATGGAACAAATAATTTTAAATCCTGAAAAAAGCCCTCTTCCATTGGAAATATCCGGCTGTTTAGATAGACCTGTATTACTGGAGATAGGTTTTGGCAATGGGGAATTTCCAGTACATCTAGCCAGATCCAGACCAGAAGATATTGTGGTTGGAATTGAAGTTTCTCTTACATGTGTCTTGAAAGCTGCAAGGAGGGCTATCAGAGCAGGCGTGGGTAATGTTCATTTTATTATGGGAGATGCAAGGTTTCTTCTCAGAGAGTGCTTTCCAGACATGTCTCTTGATGTAGTATACATGAATTTCCCGTGTCCTTGGCCCAAGAGTCGACATGCCAAGAGAAGAGTTACGAATCCATCATTTGCCGATGCTCTTGCATCTGTGCTTAAGATGGGAGGTTATTATGAACTTGTTACAGATGAAGAGTGGTATGCTCACGAAGTCGGAGAAATTCTCGGAGCCCACCCTTCAATGAGGCTGGAAAGATATACAGTCAATCCAGTACGTCCTGTAACAACAAAGTATGAGCGTAAATGGATGGAGATGGGTAAGGATATCCATCTTGTGCGGATCGAAAAAATCAATAATTTTACCATTAAACGTGTTCTATCGGAGGTCGATGCAGAAATGCACCTTAAAGCCAAAATCAAGGAACTAAACCTTGCAAAGCTCAGGAACCTGTTTAATCATGAAGGTGGTCATAAGGACAGTCATTGGGTTTTCAAGGACTCCTTTTCCAATGAACAAGGAGTCTATCTGATCGAGATTATTGTTTCTGATCAAGGTTTTGAACAGAAATTCTTCATAAGGATTGCTGAGAGTGGGGAAGGAGTGATCTTTAAACTGGCTGAAACAGGATCTCCCTTCAGGACCCCTGCGGTCAAGGGGGCCCTGCATGATTTATGTGACAGATTGAGAACTGAATCGGAAGAATGAATACCTTACCTCTTTCTTTCTCCATAGAGCCGATAGGAATAGTGAGATCCGAAGTCGAAAAGACTCATCCTCCGGACTATTTCCATGGTAGGACATGTTGCCTGGAGATCTATCCGGAATTTGAAGAAGCATTGGATGGTATCGAACATGAAGAATTTATTCTTGTCCTATTCTACTTTCATAAATCTGAAGGGTATCCATTGAAAGTTCACCCTAGAGGGGATCATAAAAGGCCCCTCAGGGGTGTCCTTGCCACTTGTTCTCCAAGAAGACCAAACTTTATCGGGGTAACCAGATGCAGGCTTATAGAGAGAAGAGGTGTTTTTCTGGAGGTTAAGGATCTTGATGCTGTCAATGGGACTCCGGTTATTGATATCAAACCCTATCGATTATAGTCTGGCTACACTATAATCATGATAGGATACACACACTATAAAATATTTTATTGATCGGAGAGAATAGAGATATGAAGGAAGTACGTCCTACCTCCGGGAAAGTTCTCCAGGCTCTTTTCAATATGATCGGCCCTTTGAAGGATAAGTCTTTTCTGGATCTTTTTTCTGGTACCGGCAGAGTCGCATTGGAGGCATGGAAAAGAAATGCTGACAATATTGTAGCAGTGGAACTGTTAAGAAACAGGAGTTCACTGATAAAATTGCCAAATAATTCCGAGGCGGGGCGCAAATTTACCGTACTTTCCATGGATGTCCGACGTGCAGTTAAATTCCTTATCAAGAAAGGCTTTGCCTTTGATGTTGTATTTGCTGATCCGCCTTACAATGCTGGATGGCCCGATAAGATACTGGAAATAGTCATTAATAATCCGGACCTGCTTCTTAAGGGCGGACAATTGTTCCTTGAGCATACAGTAAGAGAACCTCTCTCCGAGATTGGGAAAGGCTGGGTTTTATCAGACCAGAGAAGATACGGAGATACTTGTCTGTCGATAATTTCCAGAAAAGAAGAGAGTATCGGGGGTGACATAGATGAAACGTCAGATTAAGGCCGTTTACCCAGGTTCATTTGATCCTATAACCAATGGACACATATACATAGCAGAAAGGGCTGCCGCCCTTTTTGACGAACTTGTTGTCTCTGTTCTCCTGAATCCCCAGAAACAGGCCACCTTCAGCATTGAAGATCGCCGGGCTATGGCGAGAGAAGCCTTGAGCCACCTGCCTAACGTAAAAGTCAATTCCTTTACAGGCCTACTTGTTGATTTTCTTCGCAGGGAACACAGCCGGATAATAATCAGAGGACTGAGAGCTCTTTCGGACTTTGAATATGAATTCCAGCTTGCACTCATGAACAGACAATTGGCACCCGACATAGAAACTCTTTTTATCGTAACAGATGCTAAATATTCCTATCTTTCCAGCAGAGCAGTCAAGGAGATCTTCCACTTTGGAGGGCCTGTTCAGGACATGGTTCCCCCAGGGGTATACAGACGGCTGAGAGAGCGGTTTGCCAGGAGGTCTATTACATCATAAGGGGAATTCTTGTCTTTTCATGTTCTGTAACAGATGATTCAATCAGCAATTCCCATATTGCCCCTGCTCTATGTTCAAGATCCATCATTTTTCTTGCATAGGGAGAGTATGGAGCGGAAGCCCTTGTTATTACAGGGAGAGTTGCTGTTTTCCGCATTTTTCTTATCATTGCCTTTCCTTTCTTGTTTGCTCCAAGTATGCGGATATATGCAGGTCCAAGTCTCTGGAAGGAACGGTTATCCCAA
This sequence comes from Acetomicrobium hydrogeniformans, assembly GCA_016841745.1. Taxonomy (GTDB): domain Bacteria; phylum Synergistota; class Synergistia; order Synergistales; family JAFGMB01; genus JAENYO01. The sequence continues at coordinate 176,892 of JAENYO010000001.1, read as the reverse complement.
TGATCTATACCAAGAAGGATATGTATGAGATTTCTTTGGACTCTTCCTCTGGGATACCTTCTGGAAATACAGGAATTGACGAATTCCTCCCAATTGGTCGCGTTTGGTGCCATCTTTTTGAATAAATGTTCTACCCCCTCGGAAATCTCAGCATAACCGGCAAGAGTGTCAGGTTCAGAGCGGAGAATGGTTGTTTTTAAGATGCGCCAGAAAATATCCATGCTAAGCAGAGCTCGGCCGGATATAATGTTTTGAACAAACAAACTTCTTGCCTGGCTAGGAATGGATTCGCTGGCCAGCTGGATCTGTCCCTTCCGGGTAGCTGTACGGATGGATGTAGCACTGGAAATGGATCCTTGTAAATCTTCTTCGTGATAATGACTTGAGATCCTTTTTACAGGAATAATTTTAAGGGAATAATTGGATTCCCGTATTCTTTTTACGTATGAGAGGGCAAGGCTATTATTGGGTTTGGTAAGGAAATCAGCAGCACCAGGTACCAGTTCTTCCAGACTTTTAGCCCTTGCTTCAACAAAAGAAAAACCCATATTCAGAAAAGATCGTAAAAGGAACTTGAAAGGTTCGGGTTCCTGAATTAAAATGTCGGAGATTGTGTTTACAAGAAGAGTGGGAGTTTCCATGCCGAAAGATACATACTCAACAATCCCTGTACTTTTCAGCAGATCTATTGCTGCATTAGCGAAGACTCCTGCATTATGACACGAATAGATGGTTGGAAGTTCTATTACAAGATCTGCTCCGGCCAGGAGTGCCATTTCTGAGCGGGTCCATTTATCCAGAAATGCAGGTTCTCCTCTTTGGACAAAGTGAGAGGACAGGACGATAACTATGTCATGAGCTCCGGAAAGCTCTCTGCTTTGCTGTATCTGGTAAAGGTGTCCATTATGGAGAGGATTATATTCAGCAACGATGCCAATTGCTTTTTCTGACAATTCTCCTTCTCCTTTCTAGTTTGCAGAAACATGGGTTGGTGTAAAGATACGTCGAGAAAATCATAAAGGTCAAGTAGATTTAGGTCAAATATAGGGAGGCTCTATGAAATGAAAGTTCTTGTTCTTAACTGTGGAAGTTCATCACTGAAATACCAGCTTTTTGATATGGAAATCGAGCAACCAATGGCTAAAGGCCTGGTGGAAAGAATTGGGATCGATGGCTCAAGGATCAAGCATACCAAGGTGGGAATTGACAGTGTGACTAAAAATGTTGATATTGCCAATCATAAGGTAGCAATAAAACATGTTCTTGAAGAACTTCTTGATGAAAAAGTTGGTGTTATTAAAAGCCTGGATGAGATCACTGCAGTTGGTCACAGGGTCGTTCATGGAGGAGAAAAATTTGCCTGCTCCGTTATGATCGACAAGGATGTAATAGATGCACTAGAGGAATGTGTTCCTCTTGCTCCGTTACACAATCCTGCGAATCTTATGGGAATTGAAGCTATGGTGGATGTTCTTCCTGATGTTCCCCAGGTAGGAGTTTTCGATACTGCATTTCACCAGACAATGCCTGATTACGCATATATGTATGGAGTACCCTACCATTATTACGAAACATACAGGGTAAGGAGATATGGTTTTCACGGAACCAGTCATTATTATGTTGCAAACAGGGCTGCTTCCATTATGGGTAAACCAGTAGAAGACCTGAAGATAGTGACCTGCCATCTCGGAAATGGAAGTTCCATTTCTGCCGTAGATGGAGGTAAGTCAGTGGATACGAGTATGGGCTTTACGCCTGTTCCCGGTGTAATAATGGGGACAAGGTGTGGAGATCTGGACCCTCTCCTTATTACTTTCCTTGCCGAGCAGGATGGTATAGATCCTAAAGCTATGAGCCATATACTTAATAAAGAAAGCGGCATACTGGGTATTTCAGGAGTAAGCAGTGATCTTCGCGATGTCGAAGAAGCTGCTGAAAAGGGAAATGATCGAGCCGGACTTGCCGAAAAAATGCTTTGTTACGGGATCAGAAAATATATTGGTGCCTATGCTGCAGCAATGGGTGGAATAGATGCAATAGTATTTACGGCCGGTATAGGAGAGAACAGCATCCCTACCAGGGCCAAGGTGTGCCAGGGTCTCGAATTCCTTGGAGCAGAAATTGACCTTGAAAAGAACAATGTGCGCGGAAAAGAAACCTTCATAAGTACAGATGGGTCAAAAGTAAAGATTATGGTTATCCCGACCAATGAGGAGCTTGTTATTGCAAGAGATACTAAAAAAATCGTTTCAGAAACAAAATAAACCATTTGCCCTTGATGCGGGGTGTTATCATGGCAATAACAGAAATGCCAGAGGAGTGGGGTTTTTTTCTTAATCTTCCAGATCCCGAAGACAGTATAGTAATTGAAAAATCCTGGAAAATCGAGATATTATCTGAATTAGCTTATCTGGGACAGGATTACAGGTTTCTGGAACCACTGAAAGTTGATGTTAGAGGGAGCTGGACTAGACCTGACTTTTATGTTGAAATATGGGTCGCTTCAAACGTCGAAGTTCCATGTTCCAGGTGTCTTGATCCAGCAGGAGTTGCAATAAAGGAGAAATTCAGTTATCTTTATAGTCTGTCTTCTAAAAACGATTCTTCCGAGCGTTTCGATGGACATGGAGATGATAGTTTTATTTGTATAGATTCATGGGGGTCTTATCTTGATATCACATCCCAGATCTGGGATTCTTTTATATTAAGTCTCCCGGGGAAGGTGCTTTGTAAAGAGGATTGTAATGGTATTTGCCCAGTTTGCGGAGTTAACCTTAACAGTGGATCATGCAATTGTGTAAGGGAAGAAGTTGATCCAAGATTTGAGATTTTAAAGAACATCGAGCAGAATGATACTGGAAAATAGGCGGTAAAGGAGGGAATAGCAATGGCAGTGCCGAAAAGTAGGGTTTCTCATGCCCGTAGTCATAAAAGGAAATCACAGTGGCTAGGTTCAGCGACGGCTCCTCAGATGACGACCTGTTCTCACTGTGGAGAAGTTATCATGAATTACCACGCTTGCCCTGAATGTGGCTTTTATAAGGGCCGGAAAGTTGTCCAGACAAAAGAGGCAGAAGAAGAGTAATCTTCAGTTGTGTTTACGGATTAATGAGGCTTGGATCTTATGTGGATCTTGCAAACTGGGGGGCTTTGAGCCCCCCAGTTTTGTTTTTACTTTCTCCCCCTTGACCATTCACAGGAAAATAATTATACTCACCATGTCTTTGGAGCTGATATTAATAGCAGGTGCTAAAAGGGGAGCTGTTTAAAATCCGTTCAATTAATAAAAGGGCCAGGCAACAGAAGTTACAGAAACTGATAAAACAGAACCCACTTTTTACAGATAAAGAACTTTCCGAAAATCTGGGAGCAAGTCTTGGAACTGTTCGTCTTGATAGAGCACTTATGGGTATCCCGGAGCTTAGGGAACGTATGCGTCTTATGGCTCAAAAAGCCACGAGTAAGCTCAGGTCACTTAAGCAGGAAGAAGTGACAGGAGAGCTTCTGGAGCTGGAGCCTAATAAATGGGCTCTTTCCATGCTTCAAACAAAAAAGGATATGGTCTTCAGACATACCGATCTTATATGGGATCACTATATTTATGCCCATGCCAGCTCTCTTGCCATTGCTGTGATAGAAGCGGATATGGTAATAGTTACTTCAATGAGGGGGCGATTTAAATCCCATGCCAAGGTTGGAGATATACTTACTGCCAGAGCAAAAGTCGGGATACATAAGGGTAATAGATATATAGTGAGTGTGCGTACAAAGGTCAGTAACGAAGAAATCTTTGTCGGAAGATTTATAGTCAGTTCTGTCTATCCTGAAGAACAAACTACCTTAGAGGGGAGTGTGCGCTTTTGATCTTGGCTCTTGATGCCATGGGTGGAGATCATGCTCCCAAAGAAACCTGTTTGGGTGCGATTGAAGCTTGTGAATTACATTCCGATCTGGAGGTCCTCCTGGTCGGTGATGAAAATCTTATAAAAAAAGAATTATCATCAGTTGAAAAAAATGCTTTAAAAAGGTTACATGTCGTTCATGCGGAGGAATCAATAGGCATGAATGAACTGCCTACTGTAGCTATTAGGAAAAAAAGGCATTCCAGCATGAGGGTAGCTATGCAGATGGTTCGTTCAGGTGAAGCACAGGGATGTGTTTCAGCAGGGAATACTGGTGCTATTGTTGCAGGAGGAGTTCTGGTCATAGGACGAATACAGGGTATTGACAGGCCAGCCCTTGGTGTTGCTCTTCCAACCCTTAATAAGGATACCTTTCTTCTGGATGTAGGAGCCACAGTGCGCTGCAAACCTGTGAACCTCTACCAGTTTGCTCTGATGGGTGACTTTTATGCAAAACATATCCTGGGTGTTAATTCTCCCAATATTGCCCTTCTGTCTAATGGGACCGAAGAGATAAAGGGAGATGAAGTTGTTTCTGCCGCAAGGGATCTAATTAAGTCCAGTCACTTAAACTTTTACGGGTATCTCGAGGGAGATTCCATTCCCTTTAGTGTAGCGGATGTAGTTGTCTGTGATGGTTTTACGGGGAATGCTCTCCTCAAATTTGCAGAAGGTCTTGGACAGGCAATATATTCTATCCTTAAAGAGGAAATGGGGCATAGAGTTCTCCCCAAGGTTGGAATGATGTTCATGCTTCCCATGCTGAAAGATCTATGGACTCGTTTTGATTATGAAAAACGAGGAGGGACTCCTCTTCTTGGGGTTAATGGAGCTGTCATTAAAGCTCACGGAAGATCTAAATCTACTGCTATAAAAAGTGCTCTGAGTGTTGCGAGAAGTTTTGTTTTACAGCAGGGGGTAGAACTGATTAAACAAGAATTAGAACAGGGAGGAGAACGCTAATGGCTTTATTTTGCGGTAATGCTGTTTCAATAATCGGAACGGGAATATGTATTCCTGAAAAAGTTCTTACAAATAATGATCTGTCTAAAATGGTCGATACCAGTGATCAGTGGATAGTCGAGAGGACAGGAATAAAGGAACGCCATATTGCTTCTGACAATGAAATGACAAGTGATCTTGCCTTAATGGCAGCAGAGTCAGCTCTTTTAGATGCGGGTATAGATAGGTCAGAAATAGATATGATCATCGTAGCCACTAATACTCCGGATACACTTTTCCCTGGGGTCGGGCCTATTGTACAGGGAAAACTTGGAGCATCAAATGCTGGCGCATTTGATGTGCAGGCTGGTTGTACCAGTTGCATTTATGCACTGGCTGTCGGAGCGTCCGGGATTGCTTCAGGAGTATGGAATAAGGTCCTTGTAATTGGAGCAGAGGTACTTTCCCGCATTGTCAACTGGAAAGACAGGAATACTTGTGTCCTTTTTGGCGATGGTGCAGGAGCCGTTATTTTAGCAAAATCGGATGGTGCTTCATCCAGGCTTCTGTCAACCAGGCTATGTTCAGATGGAGAAAAGTCTGAGCTGATAACTCTTCCTGCAGGTCTGATTGCCAACCCTGCAAATCTGGAAACACTGCAGAATAACCTGCATTATGTGCATATGAAGGGCAATGAAGTATTCAAATTTGTAAATAAGGTTCTACCTCCGTTCATCACTAAGTTGTGTGAGAATTCCGGATTGACAGTTGAAGATATTGACTGGTGGATATTCCACCAGGCAAATCTTCGCATAATTGAAAGTGTAATGAAAAGGCTCAGTGTACCTTCAGAAAAGGCTGTAATAGATCTTGCCAGATATGGTAACACATCTGCAGCATCGACACTGATAGCGCTTCATGAGGCAATGAAGGATGGACGTATCAAGGAGGGAGACAGGGTTCTTCTTGCCAGTTTTGGAGCAGGAATGACATACGGCTCTTTGATCTATCAAGCTTGAGGTGATCATAAATGTGGAATAACAGGGTAACCAGACTTCTTAATGTAGAATATCCGTTGATTCAAGGGGGAATGGCATGGGTTGCTGATGCAATTCTTGCTGCTGCTGTAAGTAATGCAGGTGGTCTCGGCATTGTTGCTGCTGCTAATATGCCCCCGGAACTTCTTGACCTACAACTGAAAAAAGTAAAGGAACTGACAGATAAACCTTTTGGTGTAAATATAATGCTTCTTTCTTCGACGGCTGATGATGCCATTGAACTGGCTTATCAACATAAAGTTCCTGTAGTGACTACAGGGGCAGGAACACCAGGCAAGGTGATAGAAAGACTTAAACCAATCGGTACAACTGTAATACCTGTTGTGGCTTCTGTAGCCCTTGCTAAAAGAGCTCAAAAACAGGGAGCCGATGCAGTAGTTGCAGAAGGAACTGAAGCAGGTGGACATGTAGGAGAACTGACAACTATGGTCCTTGTTCCACAAATTGCAGATTCAGTGGATATACCTGTGTTAGCTGCAGGTGGTATTGCAGATGGAAGAAGCCTTGTAGCTGCCTTTGCCCTTGGGGCAGAGGGAGTACAGATAGGCACCAGACTGGCCTGCTGCTCCGAATCCAATATCCATGAATCCTATAAACAGTCGATAGTATTAGCAAAAGACAGGAGTACTGTCGTTACGGGGAGATATACAGGACATCCTGTCAGATGTATCAGGAATAAACTAACTTCCGAACTTGAAAGAATGGAAAGGGACAACGTTCCTGTTGAAGAATTTGAAAAGCTTGGTAGCGGAAAACTGAGGGCTGCTGTTGTAGATGGCAATGTCATATGGGGTTCAATCATGGCTGGCCAATGTGCTGCCCTTGTAAAAGCTGTTCAGCCCGCTTCGGATATTATTCAGGAAATGTTCAATGAGGCAGATGCAGTAATCAATGAACTCTCTAGTATGTTTAGAGATGTTTAGAACTGTAAAATCTTGATCTGAGGTGAAAAAGATTGACCTATGCAGTAGTCTTTCCCGGACAGGGAGCTCAGGAAGTTGGAATGGGCAAGATCCTCTATAATAAATTCGATGCTGCAAAGTCTGTTTTTGATTGTGCTGATGAAGCCCTGGGTTTTAAACTCAGCGATATAATTTTTGAAGGTCCGGAATCAGAATTACAGAAAACAGCCTATACTCAGCCAGCCATCCTTACCATGAGCATTGCTGTCCTTAGAACACTAACCATCAATATGGGCCTGAAGATAACTCCTGACTATATGGCAGGTCATAGTCTTGGCGAATATACTGCTCTTGTTGCATCTGGTGCTCTTTCTCTTGAAGAAGGGGTCAGGCTTGTCCATTTAAGGGGAAAATTGATGCAGGAAGCTGTTCCTCTTGGAGAAGGTATTATGGCAGCCATATTGGGTCTTCCTTCAGAAGAAGTTATTTCCTTGTGCAATGAAGCATCTGGTAATAAAGTCTGTCAGGCTGCGAATTTTAATTCTCCAGGTCAGACAGTAATATCAGGACACAGGGAGGCTGTGGAAAAAGCCCTTTCCATTGCAAAGCAGAGAGGTGCCAAACGTGCCTTAATGCTGAAGGTCAGTGCTCCTTTTCATAGTCAGTTGTTGAAGCCGATAGCTTCCAAACTAAGAGAAGCAGCAGGGAAATGTGCCTTGTCAAGGCCAGCCTGTCCAATCGTAGCCAATTTTTCTGCCAAAGCTGTACAAGATAGGGAGGAAATAATTCACGCATTGGCCGAGCAGACATATATGCCTGTTCTATGGTCGGATTCAATTTTTTATATGGAAGAAAATGGTATAAAATCCTTTCTGGAGATAGGTCCAGGAAAAGTCCTTTCCGGACTGATAAAGAAAACAATAAAGGGTTCAAGAGTCCTATCAGTTTCAAATAGGGAATCTCTTGATTCTGTATCTGATTTTTTAAAGGAGAGTGATCAGCTTTGAACTCCAGAAGAAAGATCGCCCTTGTAACCGGATCAGGCAGAGGGATCGGACGTGCTATAGCAATGGAACTTGCGTTAAGAGGATATGGCGTAGTGGTGAACTATGCAAGAAGTGAAGCTCCGGCAAGGGAATTATGCGAACAGATAGGGATTCTCGGTGTGCCTTCCATGTCTATACATGCAGATGTATCTGATCATAACTCAGTGAAGAAAATGTTCTCTGCTGCAAGAGATGAATTGGGCTCCGTGGATATTCTCGTAAACAATGCCGGCATCACCAGGGATAATCTTTTAATGAGGATGAAAGATGAAGAATGGAGTTCTGTGCTCGCTTCAAATCTCTCTTCCGCTTTCTATTGTTCCAAAGAAGCCATAAGGCCTATGATGAAAGAGAAGTGGGGGAGGATAATTAATATATCGTCCGTTGTTGCTCTTACTGGTAATCCTGGACAGGCTAATTATGTGGCTTCAAAAGCCGGGATTATTGGTTTAACAAAGACACTGGCGCGGGAATATGGATCAAAGGGAATAACAGTTAATGCTGTCGCTCCCGGTTTTATTGACACTGATATGACCAGGATATTGGGTGATTCTGCCAGAGATGCAATGTTGCGTCAGATACCCCTGGAAAGGGCTGGCTTGCCCATAGATGTCGCGAAACTGGTTGCTTTTCTTGCCTCTGAAGAGGCTGGCTATATATCTGGACAAGTTATTGCCGTAGACGGCGGAATGACTACGTGTTAATAATTACGGAGGGAGGTGAAGGAGAATGAAAAAAGAAGAGCTTCTTGGAAGACTGAAAGAAATAATAATAGACAGGTTGGATGCTGAAGAGGATCAGATAGTTCCTGATGCCTCTTTTGTTGAGGATCTTGGTGCCGATTCCCTGGATATAGTTGAACTTATCATGGGTATCGAGGAGGAATTTGATATTGAAATACCCGACGAAGATGCTGAAAAGCTTACAACCGTCGGAGAGGCTATGAATTACACATTCAACAAGCTCAACGTAGAGGAATAATCAGAAATATCCTAAATTATGTGTTTCGAATTCATGGGGGAGGCGGACTCTTCTCAGCCGCCATCCCCCTTAAGTAACTATTCTGGAGATAGGGTAAATTCCCTTTTAGAGGAGTGACAAACTTGAGAAGAGTGGTCCTTACAGGTCTTGGAGTTGTAAGTCCAATCGCAAACGGCAAAGAAAATTACTGGCATGCTTTAAAAAATGGGGTAAATGGAGTTGCTCCCATTGCTCAGTTTGACGTAGAAGGATATCCGGTAACCTTTGGAGCAGAAGTTAAAGATTTCGACCCCACGATGTGGCTCGATAAAAAAGAGGCAAGACGATCCGACAAGGTTATACATTTTGCTGTAGCTGCTTCTTCAATGGCTGTTGATGATGCAGCCCTGGATGTAGAAAAACTGGATTCTTATAGATTTGGAGTTTACATCGGTACAGGTCAGGGTGGAATAGAAACGAGTTATAACAACTTCCATATTCTTATGGAAAAAGGCCCTACAAGAGTTAGCCCGTTCTTTATTCCCATGATGATAAGTAATATGTCTGCAGCATATGTTGCAATAAAACATCAGGCGAAGGGGCCATGTATGTGCATCGTTACTGCCTGTGCTACAGCGACTGATACCATTGGTCAAGCCTATCATACCATTGTAAGAGATGACGCTGACGTTATATTGGCTGGTGGTTCAGAGGCGGCCTTAAGATCTATAGGTATTGCCGGTTTTGCTGCTATGAAAGCTCTTTCCACTAGAAACGATGAACCTCACAGGGCATCCCGACCCTTTGATAGGGACAGGGATGGTTTTATTATGGGAGAAGGCGCAGGGGTACTTGTTCTGGAAGAACTCGAACATGCTCTAGCAAGAGGTGCTCATATTTATGCGGAGGTAGTTGGATACGGCTGTACCTGCGACGCAAGCCATATAACAGCTCCTGACCCCAAGGGAGAAGGTGCGGTAAGAGCTATAAGGCAGTCCATGATCAAGGCCAATTGGAGGCTCGAAGATGTTGATCTAATTAATGCTCACGGAACATCTACCCCTCTTAATGACAAGATGGAATCTACGGCGATAAGGACTGTATTCGGGGAATATACAGATTCTTTGCTTATTAATTCCACGAAATCAATGATCGGACACTGTCTTGGAGCTGCAGGGGCCCTGGAGACTATAGCTGCCATACAGTCGATAGAGGAAGGTTTTGTCCATCCTACCATCAATTATGAAAATCCCGATCCTGAGTGCAATATTCCAGTTGTTGGGTTACATGGTGTAAACCAAGCTGTTTCACGTATCCTGATTAACAGTTTTGGTTTTGGTGGCCATAATGGAGTACTTGCAATCCAGAAATATGAGGGATAATACTCTTGCAGCAGAAAAAAATGGTTTGGTGGAATAAAGCCCTTTCACAATTTCAAAATAAAACAGCTTATTTCTTTAAAGATCTGTATTTGCTTGAACAGGCCCTGACTCACTCTTCCTATGCCCATGAGTCGGGGCTTTCTTATTGTAATGAAAGGCTGGAGTTCCTGGGAGATTCAGTTCTTGAGCTTTGTGTTTCCCAGTTCCTTTATGAGTCATATCCTTTTTCAGATGAAGGAAATCTTACAAGATTAAGATCAAATCTTGTATGTAAATCCGCCCTTTCGGAATGGGCTTTGGAATTGGGGATTCCTGAATTACTACGCTTGGGGAAAGGTCTTGCACGAATAAGGAATAAAGATCCAGAGTCAAGAGTTATCAGGTCTCTAAGCGCGGATTCTCTTGAAGCTTTTCTAGGGGCTCTTTTCATGGATGGTGGATATCCAGCTGCCTTTCCTTTGATAAAGACACACATTTCTGATAGTTACAAGATACCTGAATCTGAAGTATTTATTGATCCAAAATCCAGACTTCAGTTTTTAACCCAGGAAAGAGGTCTGGGACAGCCTTCATACAGACTAGTAAATGTCAGTGGTCAAGATCACATGCCCTATTTCGAGATTCTAGTCGAGGTTGGAGATAATATAATAGGTACTGGAAAGGGACCTTCGAGAAAATCTGCAGAATTCAGGGCTGCTTCTGAAGGTCTGAAACAGCTTTTATAAACATGCAACCGGTTGCAAGATAATCTTCCAATTGTTATAATCCCTCTGGATTCATAAATTCTATGGACCCGAAAAATATTTTCAGATATTTCCAACAATTAATCCGAACATAGACCATATCCCTTGGATATGATTTGTTTTTCAGGAGGTGGAATATTGAACTTCAACGAAAAGGCTCTGATTATGACTGCCGATGATATGGCCAGAATATTACGCAGGATAGCAATTGAGATCATAGAAAGAAACAGGGGCTTGACGGGTATTGTTCTTCTTGGTATCCAACGCAGGGGAGTCCATCTAGCCAACAGACTCAAAAAGATCTTTGCTGAAATGGAAAATATCAAAGTACCGACAGGTGAACTTGATATAACCCTTTACCGGGATGATATTACCATGTTAAGCGAACAACCTGTAGTTCACAGCACATCTATTCCTGTTGATATAGCGGGGAGAAAACTGATTCTGGTTGATGATGTCATCTATACTGGACGTACTGTCAGAGCGGCCCTAGATGCCTTAATGGATCTGGGCAGGCCTGAAAGTGTTCAACTGGTTGCTCTAACTGACAGGGGACACAGGGAATTGCCTATTCAACCGGACTACATAGGAAAAAAAATTCCAACCTCAAACGAAGAAATCATTCAGGTTATGGTGCTTGAACTTGATGGAGAAGATAAAGTTCTTATTGTTGAAGGGGAATAGCGAACATATATCTTATTTTGAATGGGGAGAAAAAAGTTGGTTGGAAAAGATTTACCCCTGATCCTTGCACTAGATACATCGAATATATCTGAAGCCGAGAGTATTCTTGATGAAATAGGCGGAAGTCTTAAATTTCTCAAAATTGGACACCGACTCTTTGCTCAGGGTGGGAGTGCCTTTATTACCTCAACAATAAATAAAGGTTTTGAAGTCTTTCTTGATCTTAAACTTCATGATATTCCCAATACCGTTAAAATTGCCCTTGAAGAATATCTAGATCTTGGGATATGGGCTATTACGTTACACACTGCAGGGGGTCAACAAATGCTCGAGTATGCAGTGGATGCAAAGAAAAAACTTGGTTCTTGTACCAATATACTTGGAGTTACAGTTCTAACAAGCCATGATGAACAGTCCTGGGAGGCTGTAAATCCTGGATGTGGGATGAAGGATGCTTTGATAGCAAGATCGAAAGCATGCAAGAATGCAGGACTTGATGGACTTGTATGTTCCCCAATTGATCTGCCTGTAATAATGGACTTTGCAGGAGTGGAATTGATGAAGGTAGTACCTGGTATCCGTCTGAATGCAGGTATGGATGACCAGAAAAGGACAAATTCCCCCATTGATGCGATAAAGAGAGGAGCAGATTACATAGTTGTAGGAAGACCGATCCTTTCAGCTCCGGACAAAGGCGAAGCGGTCAAGATGATTTCAGATCAGATTCAGGAGGGACTTTTATGGAAAAACAGGCTTTAAACGAAAAGCTGAAGGGCATGATGGTTAACAGCGGGGCTTTACTGGAAGGTCATTTTCTTCTTTCTTCTGGCCTTCACAGTGGTAATTACCTGCAGTGTGCACTTATGCTCAGATTTCCTGAATATGCAGAATTCTGCGGAATAGCCCTTGGGAAGAAGCTTGCTGATCTTAAGCCTGATTTTATTGTAGCTCCTGCAATGGGAGGTCTTATCATTGGTCATGAGGTTGCCCGATACCTTAAAATCCCCTTTATTTTCTGTGAGCGGGAAGAAGGAGAAATGATGCTGAGAAGATTTCCCTTTCCTTATGGTAAAAAAGCGGTGGTAATCGAAGACGTCATTACAACAGGCGGTTCAGCTAATGAAGTTGGTATACTGATGGAGGTAAATAAAGTTGAATGGATATCAACTGCGTGCATTGTGAACAGGAGCAGTGGGAGGAATGTGTTGCCTTCACATCCAGTTTCGCTGATGGAAGTTTCATTCCCGACATACCAGCCGTCAGAATGCCCCTATTGCAGAAATGGGCTGGATCTGGTAAAACCGGGAAGCAGAAAAAAAGCCTGATCTTTACGAGGTTCATCCACTTGGTTTTGAAAAAGAAATTTATTATTTTTCTCTCAAAAAAATACAGGAAAAAAGTGTACGGAATTATCTTTGGTATACTCTTCCTTTGCATGTTTCTTGGAATTAATCCGAACCCTTGTTATCCTTCCGGGTTAGATATTTGGAGTACATCCCCGTGGATTTCCTTAATGGCTGATTTTATTGGCGGAATACACATCTCTGTCCATTCGATAGAGGATTGGGATGAAACTGGAGAAAAGGTTCATCTTCGGATAGTTGTGAATGCAGATATTCCCAAAGATGCTCTAATATTGGCGTTAGACCGTGCTCAGGCTGAAAAACTTGGTATATCCAACGATAAGTTCGCAAATCTTAAAACCCTTTATACCCGGATCCCTGTCGGGTCAGAAATGATACGATCCCTGTATTATGATCCATCAACGCTGCCTTTTCTTGCTCAAAGAGTTATGAATATGCTATCAGGTTATGATCCAGTTCACTATTCCTATTTTCAAAGACGACTTGCTGAATTTCAGACAAGACTCGACAGTACGGTCCTTGTAGGCAGAAAGCTTCTTAAGGGTACCGATGTGATTTCTATTGGTATGGATGTTTCACAGCTTATGGTCGCGGCAGGTTGTAATATCCAACCTTTATCGGCCGATCTGATCCCTCCCCCCCCCCTTGAAAGTAAGGATAAAAAGAAAAATAAACAACAAACTGATGATTTTAATCAAGCAATGGATAAGCTTATAAGCTATCTTCAGAAAGAGAGGCACAAGGGTGCTATTACAGTTATGGATCCATGGGCGCCACTATATCTAAGAGAAAAACTTCTGGAAAACAAGGCTGTGATCATGTTACCGCGACCTTCACTTGAAGCAGAATTTATACTATTCCTTAATGATCATTATCTGGCTTTATGGAATGGACTTCGCCTTCTGAATAATTCAAATGAGGGGAAAGATAAATAAAGAAACTGAGAGCACAATTCCCATAGTGCAAAAAAGTGTATCCATGCCGGCAACTTCTGAAATACATCCTGCCAATACAGGACCTGGCATCGTTCCTGCGCCGAATCCCAAAATGCTGGTTAGTATTGCCAGTAGTTTCTTTTTCTGAAATCTTTCAGTAAATTTCCCCGATAGAAGCATGGCACCAGTCCGCTAAAAAGAGAAGATCCCCAATATAAGACAAACATGGGTCCTCCGGTTCCGAGGCTGGTGGCGTATATGGGAAGGAGAGGAGTAATTATACCTACTCCAAGGAGTGCGTAGAAAAGTGATAGTCAAATTATCATCAGTATTTGTTGACTTTTATCATTACCTGAATACATAAAAACTCCTTAAAAAACCCGTTGTCTTTTGACAACGGGTTGCAATTTCTGACCAAGTTAATTAATCCATTGACCATTATGATATCAGATATTATTAACCAATCTTATGTGACCTTTTCCTTTGGTGAAAACGCCTATTATAGCTGATCGTTCAAATCCTGCTATTAGCAGTCCTTCAAGGATCGGATTGACTCCCCCTTCTGGTACAGCGAGAAGAAGGCCTCCTGAGGTCTGGGCATCAAAGATCATGTCGACAAGGATTTCAGGATGGTCTTCCTTGTTAATGACCTTATCCTCGTATTGTATTCTGTTATTATATGTCCCTGCAGGAAGAAGTCCCATCTCTGCCAGTCCAACAGCACCAGGGAGCAGTGGTATATTATCGATATCCATAAGTAGATCCACCCCCCCCATGGAAAGCATGTCAAGAGCATGACCGGCAAGACCGAACCCAGTAACATCGGTACATGCTGAAATAGCTGAGAGCAGTTTATCTTCAAGGAGAATGGGTACATTGTTGAGGGTCGACATCCAACGGATCGATTCTTCCGGTCCCCTGGGATCCTCCACCATGTCAGCCTTGATAGCGGTAGATATTACTCCTGTGCCGATGGGCTTGGTAAGGATAAGCACGTCACCCGGTTGGGCGCCTGTTACCTGCCACATACGGTTTCTCTGGACCTCTCCGAAAACTGCAAGACCATATTTGGGTTCCTCGTCTTCAACACTATGGCCACCCATCAGAAATCCACCCGCTTCTGAGACCTTCCCATGTCCTCCTTGAAGGACTTTTTCAAGGACAGAAAGTTCGAGGGTCTTTACTGGAAAGGCCACAATGTTAAGAGCTATCATTGGCTTGCCGCCCATTGCAAAGACATCACTCAAGGCATTTGAGGCGGCTATTTCGCCCCATTTCCCCGGATCATCAACTATTGGTGTTATAAAATCAAGGGTCAATATTCCGACCCGGTTCTCATCTATCAACCACATGGCGGCATCTTCTCCGGATGCCCATGAACTGAGAAGCCTGTTATCCACGGGTTTAGGTAAATGCTGTAAAACTTTTTCCAGGTCCGCCGGACCTATTTTTGCCGCTCAGCCACTTGTCTTGGCCATTTCAGTTAAACGCATGGTCAAAGCCTCCAATTCATGTACAAATTATCATAAGGATTATAACAGAAAGCGAAGGTTCGGTATTTTTTAATTCTGAGGGCTATGGACTATATCTGCTGCAGAAAAAGTGATCATCCTGCCATCGACCAACACGACGATTTCTCCTTTGGATGTTATGTCGACTGCCCTTCCCTTGAATACATTATGATCTGTGATTATTTCAATATCTTTCCTGAGGGTGGAACAATTTTCCCTGTATTTATGCAACAATTCTTCCGGTCCGTTCTTCTCTATTCCTGCCATTTCAACGTGAAAATCTGAAATGACCTTCCCTGCAAGTATTCCCCGATCGGTTAAATCTCCAGTGATACTGTAAAGTGATGTGGCCTTTTGCCTTATATCTTCCGGATAAAAAGATATATCTGAATTAACGTTGATCCCTATTCCTGTAACGGCAAAATGTATCCTGTCCGACTCAATTGAGGCTTCAGACAGGATACCACACAATTTCTTTCCATCATAAAGGATATCGTTAGGCCATTTTAATTGGCAATCAAGCCCTGTAATTCCTTTTATGGAGGAGAGAATAGCCATTCCTGCTGCCAGGTTTATCAACTGAAGCATGGAGGGGTTCATCTGGGGAAAGGAAACTACAGACATGTATATATTGCTATCTGGAGGAGAATTCCATCGGCGTTCCATTCTTCCTCTCCCCAATGTTTGTTCTTCAGCAATGACTACAGTGCCATTACTGCAGTTTTTCCGGGCAAGTCCTTTGGCCATTATCTGTGTTGAATCTATACTTTTCAGAACATAGACTTCTTTGCCCCATGGATCTGAAGGGTCCGTACTGACTGCTACCCATGTAGGAGAAAGGTCATATTGATTTGTCAGGACAAGGCTGTAACCTCTATTGGGTATGGAGGTAATATGGAACCCCTCCTCCCTCAGGGATTCTATGGATTTCCAGATTGACTGGCGACTTACGTTAACTTTCTCTGACAGGTCTCCGCTGGAAACAAGTTTCTCAGCAGATGCCATAAGATTTTTCAGTATGGCAATCCTGGTAATGTTGGTTTTCAGAATCACTTATGGTTACTCCTCTCTGTGATGGATTACCAACGATGATATAATGAAAAACCTGAAGGAACAATGTTTATGAATTACAACTTGGGAGGTTTATTAAATGGGTAGTTTTGCAAATAGTACTCTTTTGGAAGAACTGCATTCATCGTTGGATGAACTGCAGGACGGTCTTTGACCAGGAAAAGGATAAATCTAAGATAGAAAAACTGGAAAAGATGGTTTCAGAACCAGGATTCTGGAATAGGGAAGAGGCACAGGACATTTCAAGAGAGCTTTCCCTGCTTCAGAATAAAATAGATGACTGCAATGATATTCTCAATGAGTTCCAGGAATTGGAGATACTTGCAGAAATGCTGGAAGAACAGAAAGATAACGAATTGCAGCTTGAGTTTGATCAACGAATTGGAATATTAATCAAAAGAATAGAGGAGAAAAAACTGTTCCTACTTTTAAAAGACGAGCATGATGAAAGAAACGCTATTCTATCTATTCATGCAGGAGCAGGAGGTCTAGACTCTCAGGACTGGACGGAAATCCTGTATAGGATGTATCTAAGATGGGCTGAAAAACGGAACTATAAAGTGAAAATACTTGATCTCATCCAGGATGAAGAAGCGGGAATCAAAAGCGTAACGCTTCTTATAGAAGGTACCAATGCCCATGGGTTCCTGAAATCTGAAATGGGAGTTCATAGGCTTGTAAGAATATCTCCCTTTGATACGGCTAAAAGACGTCATACCAGTTTTGCTTCTGTAGATGTTTCTCCTGAACTTCCTGATGATGTAGAAATTGATATAAGGCCAGAGGACCTGAGAATTGATACCTTCAGGGCCAGCGGTGCCGGTGGTCAGCATGTTAACATGACCGATTCTGCAGTGAGGATAACCCATCTTCCAACAGGCATAGTCGTAAGCTGTCAGAATGAAAGATCTCAGCATATGAATCGTCATATGGCAATGCAGATTCTCCGTTCCAGGCTTTACGAGCGGATCATGCAGGAAAGACAGAAGGAACTTGATCATATTCAGGGTGAGAAGAAGGGAATAAGTTGGGGAAGTCAGATAAGATCCTATGTTCTGCATCCCTATACAATGGCTAAAGACCATAGAACCGGTATGGAGATCGGGAATGTGCAGGGTGTGCTTGATGGAGAAATTGACAGTTTCATAATGGCATACTTGAGTTGGAAACTTTAGGATGGGGGATATTTCCCAGTTGCAGAGGTGTAAAATGATGAGACCTTTGAGAAATCTTTTTATTCTGATCTTTCTGGTCCTTGGGGTTGTTTCATTTCCTTTACGTGCTTACAGTTCAGCCTTTATACCGTCAAAACCTGTAATGGCGGTACAAGATCTCAGACCGGGTATGAAGGGAGAGGCCCTTACGGTTATACAGGGACAAAAAGTAGTATCTTTTCCTGTAGAAATAATAAGTGTAATTCCGAAAAAGGGTATTCCCAGAAATTTTGTAATGATAAGGGCGACCGGTCCGGTAATCAAAAAGACAGGTGGTATAGCATCAGGTATGAGCGGGAGTCCCGTTTATATCCAGGGAAAACTTATTGGTGCCATCGGATATGGGTGGAATTTTACCGAGCATGATCTTGGTCTGGTGACACCTATAGAGGATATGGTCTCCATATGGGAATGGCCGGAGAGAATTCCTGAATTCACCAAAACTGTTCAGTTGCAAACAAAACCGGAGAAAGGGAAGATCAAATCTGATCCATCAAGTGAAAAGGAGAAAGAAACTTTCAGTGATCTGTTACTGAAAGAAAGGGGAGCTCCCCTTATGGCTGATGGATTAAGCCCCAGGTCTCTTGAAAATATTGGAAACCTGTTGCATAGGGATGTGCTTGCTGTTGGAGGTTCTGGATCTACTGATCTTCCTGTAATATATAGTGCTTCAATATTTCCGGGACAGGCCATTGGAGTTCTTCTTGCATGGGGTGATGTGACCATGGGAGCTACAGGGACTATTACAGCCGTCTCCCGTGATGGCCGTTTTGTTGGTTTTGCGCATCCTTTTCTGAACCGGGGGAATGTTGCTTATCCTCTTACAACAACCTGGGTGCACAGTGTTGTTCCCAGTATCCAGGCACCTTTTAAGGTAGGAACTCCTCTTCAGATAATAGGGTCTGTTACTCAGGACAGACCTCAGGCTATAGGTGGTCGCATAGGAGTATTTATGCCATCTGTGGATGTTTCAGTCAGTTTTTCTGACATGGATACAGGTTCCAAGTCAATAAGAAAGTTTCATGTGGTATATGATCCCTTTATGATCTCGGAAATTCTTCCTGAAATGGTTGCAGGGATAATTGATGAGACATGGGGGCGAAACGGAGAGGGTACAGCCCGGGTTAATGTCAAGGTAGAAGGTGGAGGACTTCACAAGGGGTGGAAAAGATCTAACTATTTCTTTTCTGATAAAGACACAGTCAAGGAATGCATAAAGGAAATAAGTGAGATAACCCGAATTATTTCACTTAACCCTTTCCAGGAAATTGTTCCGCTGGGTATCCATGTAGATGTAGAGTTAACCTATCTGCCAAAGATCCTTTTTATTGAGGATCTCAATGTTGAGAAAAAGGAAGTTAAGCCTGGAGACAAGGTTTCTGTAGAGGTCAAGCTGAGACCTTATAGAAAATCACAGGTTTTGAAGAAATACACACTGACTGTACCTGAAGATGCTTTTGGACCCTGTGAGATCCTCGTCAGGGGAGGAGGCATAGCTGAATTGGGACAGGAGACTATTGCCCAGGGTTATCAGAGTATTTCTTCATTTTCTCAGATGTTGAGGGAAATGAATGCAAAAGAGGCTAATAATGAAGTTATCCTTGAAATCTTATGTGAAAAGAATCCAGTCTCCCAGTTGAAAGAACAAGATGAAGAAGAGCTTCTCAGCGAAGTAAAGGCAAGAAGAATAAAAGAGGGAACATTGCGTATTTTCAAATCCGATTACTATGTGGAAGGTCTTCTCAGAAAGACAATATCTGTAAATACTTCCAAAGGAGCAAAGGAGACTTCGCCCTGATCTGATGAAGTTAACCGAAGTCGGGACTTTTGTCATCCATATGATAAAGGAGTCACAGATCTGTAATGTTGATAACAATTGAAGGCATCGATGGAGCTGGGAAAAGTACCCAGGCTGAAAAAGCGTTTGCTGTGCTTAAAGATTCATTTGGCAGAGAAAATGTTATCTGGACAAGAGAACCTGGAGATTGGAATGGAGGTAATCTTTTAAGGAAACTCCTTCTAGATACAGAATTATCCCATCCCTTATCGGAATTATTTCTTTTTCTTGTAGATAGATGTGAACATGTTTTCAAAGTTGTTGTGCCTGCCATCAACGAAGGAAAGATCGTTTTATGTGAGAGATATACCGATTCTACCCTTGCTTATCAGGTTTGGGGCAGAGGTTTACCTTTGGAAAGAATCGAAGACTTGTTCTTATGGTCACAGTTTCCTGTTCCTGATTTGACTTTGTGGCTTGATGTACCCCTTGAAGAGGCGATCCAAAGGATAAACAGCAGGGGGAGATTGGACAGAATAGAGTCAGATGGTTTAGAATTCCTATCCAGAGTTCGTGACGGTTATTTACATTTAAGAGACAGATTCCCTGACCGGATAAGAAGGGTAGATGCTTCAGAAAGTGTGGATGAAGTTTCATGTATCATAAGGCAAGAATTGAAGATCTTATTGAAGGATTAATTGCAGGCCTTATATTAATGGAAATACCTGAGTTCTTATTACAAGCTGAGGGCAGGGGGATTTATTGGATAACAAGTTGGAAATAATCAGGGAAAGTAGAGCCTGGAATGAAATATGTAAAGCCATGGATGACGGGAAAAGACCGCATTCCCTTGTTTTTAAAATAGATGAATCCCTCCATCAGGAGTGTTCCATGCTTTTGTCTAAGGTCTTTCTGTGTCAAAAAAGGATAGATATCGACAGTCCCAGTTCTAAAAATAATGACATTGGGAGAGGTCCTCATCCCGATCTTATCCTGTCTGGGGATATAGGATCGGCACCCGGCATAGACCGGTGCAGGGAAATAGCCCGGGAATTGTCTATAAAGCCTGTGACAGCTCCTGGCAGAGTTGCTGTCATTTTTTCTGCGGACAAGCTTTCCCTTCCTGCTTCCAATAGTCTTCTAAAAATAACAGAAGAACCCCCTGAAGGAGCGGTCATTATATTTCTTTTACCTCCTGACGGAAATCTCATCCCGACTTTAACCAGCAGATCGTGGACTTTCTCCATATCACATGTTCCTGAAAAAATATCAATGCCCATCCCAGGAAGTGACACAGAATGGATGGGATGGATTTCTCAGAATGATAAGCGTAATGTTAAAGATATAGTTGAAGATCTTGACAAATGGATAAATTATTCCCTTCAGAGAAAAGAACATTTGCTTGCAGCTAAACTGGAAAGTCTGAAGATGATCGCATCTGGGAAAAAGCTGCCTAAAACCATGTTACAGGATCTTATTTTATTTGTTGTTAAGGAGGGTATACCCTTTGAGCATATACCTGGTGATTTTTGGTAAACCAAGATATCTGGGTTTCCTGGAAATGTTGGAAACAAACCCTGAAAAGGGAAGTTACATGTTGGTTGAATCCCTTAGGGGTGTGGAACTGGGGCTTGTGGCAGGTATCCTGACACAAGAACAGCAGGCCAGGTTCCAGGCTTCATGTATTGAGGAGCCTCAGGAGGGGCAGCCCCGGGGTGGTGAACCTATGCTTCAGAATGTAACATTTGTTGCTCTACCCGGTAAAGAAAACATGGAAGAACATAAGAGAAATCAGGAAGAAGAACAGCGGATTCTTCTGAAAGCAAGGGAAATACTTCGAAGTCATGATTTATCTATGAAATTGGTTGACGTTGAATACATGATTGATCGTAAAAAATTATTCTTTTATTTTACTTCTGACCAGAGAGTTGATTTCAGAGCTTATGTCAGAGACCTCGCAAGAGAATTTAAAACAAGGATAGAGTTGAGACAGATAGGAGTCAGAGACGAAGCAAAGGCTGTCAAAGGAATTGGTCCCTGTGGTCAGGTATGTTGCTGTAGTTATTGGCTTCATTCATTTACCCCAATTTGCATAAAAATGGTCAAAGAGCAGAATCTCGCCCTTAATCCTACCAAGATATCAGGGATCTGTGGTCGTCTGATGTGCTGTATGAGCTATGAACACCCCATGTACCAGGATCTTTGGTCCTCTCTTCCCAACCCTGGTACCAAGCTCAAGACACCAAAAGGAAATTATATATTGATAGGAGTAGATCTTGACAAAAGTGCGGTACGGGTTCGTTGTCCTGAGGGTCCAGAGGTTCTTGTTGCCGTGAATGATTTTAGAGAATTCAAGGAATGTATAATGAAGGGCCTGGTATGGGATAAGATGCTGAACGAGGATGTTAAACCTCCTCAGATGGATGAGATATTTGATTTTGATACTCTCAAAGTCAGTACCACCACGGAGAATAAAGATAAGAAATCCGGGGGAACTTCCAGAAAACCTTACTCAAAAGATTCCAGAAAAGGGCCAGTCAAACCCGAAAAAGATCAAGTGACTGATGAAGGAGATGGCGCAAAACAGAAACGACCAGTGAAAACCCAGCCGAAAAGAAGAAAAAGAAAGAAAAAGAGCAAACCTGACCAGGGGCAACCAAAAACTAATATTGCCAATGAGGGACCAAGTCCTTTATCAAAGGAAAAACCACCCAGAAAGAAAAAAAATAATTCAAGGCGCAACAGACCTTCCAGGCCAAATACGCCTGGTCAGTTAAAACAGAAGGATCAGGAAAAAGATAAGTAAGAATATATCTATCAGGATTACTATAATCGCCCTGACCTTAGCATTGATGGACGATCTGGAGGAATGATCTTGCATGTTCGCTAATTTGAAGGAGAAACTTTTTGGTGTCAAAAAAAACTGGAGTGGTGGCCTGGCATCTCTTTTTGGTTCGAGTTTCGTAAATGATGAATTCTGGGATCATCTCGAAGGAGTTCTTCTTTCTGGAGATGTCAATATAGAGCTTGCTGAAGAAATGATATCTGATTTACAGATTTTTTGCAGAAAAAAGGGAGTTAAAAAAGCCGAAGAACTTTTTTCATATTTTATGGATATCCTTGTTAATACACTGGAAACGGTAGAGGGAATGGGTAAAGAAGTAACACTTACCGGCAGACCCTCAGTTATCATCCTTGTCGGTGTCAACGGTAGTGGAAAAACGACAACGGCTGGAAAGCTTGCAGGAAAGTTCAAGAAAGAAGGGAAAAATGTAATATTCGCCGCTTCTGATACTTTCAGAGCTGCTGCTATCGATCAGTTGAAGGTCTGGGGTGAAATGACTGGAGTTAGAGTTGTGGCTCAGAAACAGGGAAGTGATTCCGCGGCAATCGCCTTTGATGCCATACAGGCTGCAAAATCATCAGATGCTGATCTTGTAATAGTAGATACAGCAGGAAGGCTTCATTCCAAACATAACCTGATGGAAGAATTGACAAAGATCTACAGGGTGATATCCCGAGAGGTACCTGAAGAAGACATCGAGATCTTTCTGGTACTTGATGCTATAACGGGGCAGAATGGGTTCAGGCAGGCTGAGGCATTTAACGAGATCCTGAAACTTACAGGCGTTATTCTTTCAAAGTATGATAATACAGCAAAGGGAGGGATTATCCTCACCATAGCTGGCAAACTGTCCCTGCCAGTCAGATATATAGGTCTTGGAGAGAGACAAGAAGATCTGAGTCCTTTTGATCCCAGGGAGTTTGTTGAGGCTCTTCTGAATCAGAATACGATAGAGAATCCCACTACCTAGAGGTGTTTTTTTGAATCTCATTCGTGAAGCTCCATTGGTGAAACTTATAGCGGGTCTTTTGTATCCGGACCTGGACTGGTTTGAATGGGCAGTAAATTCGATTGCACAGTTATGGGGAGAGCCAGAAAGAATCAGTGGCACTTTTCCCTTTGACCATACCAATTATTATGATGATATATCACCCAACCTTTTACGTTGTTTTATTTCTTTCCCGGGATTAAGACCAGCTGATCAGCTTTCAGGATGGAAAAAGGCGAGTTGTAAGATAGAATTAAGAAGTGCAGAGAATAGACGTATAAATATTGATCCAGGTTATATTAATGGAGCGAGGCTTGTTCTTGCGTCTACGAAAGACCATGCTCACCGTGTATACCTTGGAGACGGTATTTTCGCAGAAGTTACAATGAGGTACCGTTTTAAGAAATGGTTGCCCTTTGACTATACATTTCCAGATTTTTCCTCAGGAATCTATGATGATTTTTTCACACTGGTAAGGGAAGACTGGTTACGGGATATTAACAAGGGAGGTACACCTTATGATCGAACGATACACAACTGAAACAATGGAAAGAATCTGGTCTGATAAGAATAAATACAAAGTCTGGCTTGATGTTGAAATAGCTGTATGTAAAGCATGGAGTGAAAAGGGTATCATCCCTGAAGATGCTGTGAAAGATATCGAAAACAATGGAACTTTCAGTGTGAAAAGAATAAATGAGATTGAAAATGAAGTCCATCATGATGTTATAGCTTTTGTAACCAATGTTGCGGAAAACGTTGGTTCTAACGGAAGATATATTCATCTTGGATTGACCAGTAGTGATGTAATTGATACAGCTTCTTCCATCATGCTTAAACAGAGCCTTGAGCATGTCATCTCAAAGCTGGAATCAACAAGTAAAGACCTGTTCTCGAAAGCAGAAAAATATAAATTCCTCCCTTGTGTAGGTAGAACTCATGGGGTTCATGCTGAACCTCTTACCTTCGGGCTTAAACTCTTAAGCTGGTATTCTCAGTTACAGCGTGACAGGAAAAGACTGATTGCCGCCCTGGAAGAAATATCCTATGGAAAACTTTCCGGAGCAGTAGGGACTTATGCTCATTGTCCACCGGATGTTGAGAAAAGTGTATGCGACAGCCTTGGACTGAATCCTTCTCCTATAACAACTCAGGTACTCCAGAGGGATAGACATGCTCAGGTCCTTTCTGCTGTATCCATTCTAGGCTGTTCCATCGAGAGGTTCGCTGTTGAAATAAGGCATTTGCAAAGAACCGAGGTGCTCGAGGTAATGGAACCTTTTGGAAAGAAACAGAAAGGATCATCAGCCATGCCCCATAAGAAAAATCCCATAATATGTGAAAGACTGACCGGTATGTCCAGATTACTGAGAAGTTATTCTTCGGCTGCCATGGAAAACATAGCTTTATGGCATGAAAGAGATATCAGCCATTCTTCTGTTGAAAGAATAATCTGGCCCGATGCTTTTAACCTTATTGACTACATGTTGGATAAGTTTAGAAATATTGTTAAAGATATGGTTGTGCAGGAAGAACGTATGAAAAAAAACCTTGAAATGACCAAAGGTCTTGTATACAGCCAGCGAGTCCTCCTTCAGCTTGTAGAGCAGTTCAGTATGAAACGGGAGGACGCCTACGCTGTGGTCCAGGATAATGCAATGAGATGCTGGGACGGAGATAACCATTTCCTTGATCTTCTCTCAAGTGATAAAAGGCTTGCAGGATTAATTTCAAAAGAAGAACTTTCCAGTCTTTTCGACTATAATTACTATTATAGATACATTAATGAAATCTTTGACAGGTTTTTGCTTTAGAAGTTTTTAATGTTAAAAACCTTTGATATGGAGGTAATAATATGGCTGTCCCGGATAGAAATATGGCCCTTGAACTCGTTCGAGGAACTGAAGCTGCAGCTATGGCTGCAGGCAGATGGATGGGCCGTGGTGATAAGAATGCTGTTGATGGCGCTGCAGTTCACGCAATGCGCAATATGCTTAACAGCGTCGAGATGAATGGAATTGTAGTGATAGGTGAAGGTGAAAAGGATAAGGCTCCAATGCTTTTTAATGGTGAAAAGCTTGGAACGGGGTCAGTTCCAGATTTGGATATAGCAGTAGATCCCGTTGACGGGACCAGATTGACTTCTCTGGGTTTGCCTGGAGCTATCAGTGTTGTTGCCGTAGCTGAAAAGGGAAGCATGTATAATCCTGGGAATATCTTTTACATGGACAAGATCGTTACTGGTCCAGATGCGATCGATGCCATAGATATTGATGCCCCTGTCGAAGATAATATTTCCAAGGTAGCTAAACTGAAGGGCAAATCGATCGAGGATATCACAGTCGTGGTTCTAGACAGACCAAGACACGAAGATCTTATTTCCGAAATTCGCCGAGTAGGAGCAAGAATCAAGCTTATACCTGATGGAGATGTGGCGGGAGCTCTTTTAACCTGTAAGGTTCAGGGTGGAACAGATCTTCTAATGGGAATAGGAGGGGCTCCGGAGGCAGTGATTACTGCATGTGCAATAAAGGCTCTAGGTGGAAACATGCAGTGTAAACTCTGGGCAAGAGATGCAAGAGATGCTGCAAAAGCCAAAGAACAGGGGTTATCGCTGGACCAGATTCTGAGACTTAACGATCTGGTGAGTAGCGACAATGTGTTTTTTGCAGCTACCGGTGTTACAGATGGCGAATTTCTTGAGGGAGTTCGATATCAGGGTAAGGTCATAAGAACAAGCTCTCTTGTTCTCAGGTCCAAATCCGGTACCATAAGATATGTAGAGGGAATACATAAACCAGCAAAACTCAAAGAAATCAGCGATATTGATTATAGCAAGGGCCTTTAGATATAGTCACATTGGTTTTGTTCATTATATGATAAATTGCATAATTTCTTACTTTCTGGAATAGCAGGAGTAACATCAACAGATTCAGGTTCTCCAGTTCTCCGCATAGTTGACGAACTGGCGACAGGAAACGGGCAGGAAACAGATTTATGAAAGGCATTGTCAAGTGGTTCAAAGGAATAAAGGGTTATGGTTTTATTACAAGTGAAGAACAGTGTAGACTTCGAGATTGTAGAGGGGGATGAAGAACCCCAGGCTGCAAATGTTATCAAGGGGTAGTTATCTGAGTCCAAAGACGATAAATAGAGAGGGTTTTAAGGCTCTCTCTATTTGGATAATACAGGTTCCCCGTTCAATTTAATTGTGCCATTTACTAGACGCTATTACCGCTTGTCCTACTGATATGCATTCATCATTTGGAGACAGGATCTTATGGGTAAGGACATTGAAACCCAATCTTTCCATAACCATACAGGTGTTTTCCAGAAGTATTCTGTTCTGCCACACCCCTCCCGATAGAGCTACAGTATTTATCCCGGTATCCCTTGATATCCTTTTACATATCTTGCCTATCGCATCTGCCAGTCCATAATGGAAACATCCCGATATATCGCCTGCTGAGAGTGAATTAATATTACGGATGATCCAGATTATTGCAGTTCGCCAGTCAAGTATGTACTTTCCTTCAGATTCCATTATTTCAAAGGGCATTATTCCTTTTCCTTCTGCCCTGGATTCCATTTCTGACGCTGGTTGTCCATCGTAGGATGCTCTGGTGCATATATTTAATATGGAAGAAACCCCATCGAATAACCTACCTGCAGATGTTGTTACGGGAGAAGTTTTTAGAGTTTTCATCACTCCAGCTATCTTTTCTGTGTAATCAGGCCAAAGTTCTTCTGCGAGATCTGTTGTTTTATCAGCTCCGAAGGAATTATACAGAAGAGATAATCCGTATCTCCAGGGTTCTAATATCGAACGTTCTCCACCCGGAAGAGTTGATGGTAGAAGGTAACCTGCTCTTTTAAATGTCATGGTATCACCAACCAGGAATTCCCCGCCCCATATAGTCCCATCTGAGCCATAGCCTGTTCCGTCAAATATTACTCCGATAACTCTTTCATTGTGTCTATTTTCAGTCAGGCAGGCAGCAAGGTGGGCATGATGGTGTTGAACCCCCAGACTATCAACAATTTCTTCAGCTATTTCTCTGGCAAGACTTGTTGATATGTATTGAGGGTGCATATCATGGGCCAGGTATTGTGGATGTAGATTATAGAGTTTGAGAAAATGTTTTAAAGCCCTCTTGTAATAATTTATTGTTGGGAGTTCTTTAAGGTCTCCCAGGTACTGACCAGGGAAAAGCATTTTATCCTGAGTGAGGGAAAAAGTAGCTTTCATTTCTGCTCCAGCGCCCAGAATTACAGGAGAATTCACAGGGATCCCTAAGGGTGCGGGGACGAAACCTCTGGACCTTCGAATAATGATGTGCCTCTTTTTCATGGATGCTATAACTGAATCATCTATAGGCATGTGAATATCTCTATCATGCATAAGAAAAATATCTGCAATTCCCCCCAGTTTTCTCAATGCTTCTCTGTTATCTGCAATAATGGGTGAATCACTGACATTTGCGCTAGTCATTATGAGATATCCGAAATGAGACATGATTAAGTGATGAAGTGGAGTGTAAGGTAGCATGATCCCGAGACAGTTCTGGCCTGGGGCAACTTCTTCGGAAAGAGGTGTATCTTTTTTTCTGTTGCATAAAACTATCGGCCTTTTAGAGGACAGGAGTATTTTTTTTGCATTATCCGAGAGATGAATTATTCTCTCTGCGTTTTCGATGTCTTTTACCATTAGAGCGAAGGGTTTTTTTTGTCTACCTTTACGCTCTCTGAGCTTTATTACCGCTTCATCATCCAATGGATTGCAGGCCAGATGAAATCCGCCAAGACCTTTTATTGCTGCAATATTACCGGATTCAACCATGCGGCAGCAAATATTTATAGAGTCATTATCCCGAGAGATTAATTCTCCTCTATTGTTACATAGCCATAATCGGGGCCCGCATTGGAAACAAGCATTGGGCTGGGCATGATACCTTCTGTCACCCGGATCGGTATATTCTGCCTGGCATTCTGTGCACATGTCAAAATTGCTCATTGTCGTCTTTGGGCGGTCATAAGGAAGGTCTTTGATGATACTATATCTGGGGCCGCAGTTGGTACAGTTGATAAAAGGATAGCCGTATCTCCTGTTGTTCTTGTCGAGCATCTCAACAAGGCAGTCACTGCAGGTAGCAATGTCAGGTGGAATTAGAACTCTCTGTCTTTCCATGCGAACACTTTTTTCTATTTGAAAAGACCTGATATAAGTGTTTTCGATTTGGCAGCTGGAAATCGTAACAATAGAGGATATTGTGGAGGCATCGGGGTTCTCAGCCTGGAGTCTGGCGATATAGTTGTTGATGGCAGAACCTGGCCCTCTCAAGACTATCTCAACTCCATCTGAAGTGTTCCTGACAGATCCGGAAAGTTCAAGTGCTGATGCCAGCCTGGCGCAGAAAGGGCGAAAACCTACGCCTTGAACAATTCCTGTTACAAGAAGTATTGTTTCATTAAACATTGACAAACCTCCGATCTCAAGGCATTTTAGTTCAATATGCAGAAGTTAACAAGTCCATATGTATTCTGACAGGATGGTGTTTATTATCGCAGAAGAGAAGGGAAGTATATTTCTGATACACGGTCACGGGAAAGGAAAGACGACCCTTTCGCTTGGACTTCTCCTCAGATGGGTAGAAATGGGTAAAAATGTGGGAATTATCCAGTTCATGAAGGGTTATCAGTATTCCGAATGTTCCTTTATAGGGAAGCTTAAGGGCGTTTCTCTTTTCCAGACTGGCACTCCTTTATTTGTCAAGAAGGGATCTCCTTCTCGTATAGATATCAATGAGGCAGAAAGAGGCCTGTTGATAGCCAAAGACCTTATCAAAGATCCTGGATACGACATGCTAATACTTGATGAGATAAATGTGGCTGCAGATTATGGACTCATTTGTGCAAAAGAGGTAGTATCTATCATTCAGAAAAGGATATCTCCTGTAACCGTAGTACTTACAGGAAGGAATCCTCCCGAAATCTTTTTTGCCATTGCTGATATCACAATAGAAATGCAAGAAGTCAAACATCCCTTTACGGGGGGAATACTGGCGAGAAAAGGCATCGATTTTTAGTTACAGGAAAGGCAGGATAATATGGATCAAGCACATACAAGAAGTATAGATGAGCTTTCTGATATTTTAAAAGTTTCTCTGGAGCGCGGTCTTTCTGAGGTTCGTGCTGAAGAGCTTCTGGAAAAATATGGCAAAAACCTTCTGCAGGAATTAAAAACAGAATCCTGGATGAAGCTGCTTATCCGTCAGTTTCTTTCACCAATGATATACCTCCTGTCTGGTGCTGCCTCAATCAGTTTAGTCATGAAAGAGTATCTTGACGGGGGCGCAATATTTATTGTTATCCTTATTAATGGCTTTATTGGATTTTTCACTGAATATAGAGCTGAACGTTCACTTGAAGCTCTTAGATCAATGACTTCTGCCAGTTCAAGAGTTCTTCGAAACAACGAAATTAGACTTATAAAGTCTGAATGTCTTGTTCCTGGGGATATCATCCTTCTGGAGGCAGGAGATATAGTACCTGCTGATGCCAGACTATTTCGAGTCAATAATCTGGCAGTAAACGAGGCATCCCTTACGGGTGAGTCTCTTCCTGTAGAAAAAAACCTGGATCTTCTTTCCGTAAATACAAACCTTCCCGACAGGAGCAATTGTGTTTATGCTGGAACTGCTGTAGTTAAAGGTACAGCAAGAGCAATTGTTTTTGCAACCGCTATGCAAACCGAGTTTGGGAAAATAGGAGAGATGCTTCAGAAGGTCGTAACAAATGCAACACCTCTGGAAGAGAAGCTTGCGAGGTTCAGCCGTTTTCTTATTTATGCCACTATGGGTATTGCCTTTGCTGTTATCACCCTCGGCATATTGCAGGGTAGGGGATTGGTCAAGATGATAGAAACTGGAATAGCTCTTGCAGTTGCCGCAGTTCCCGAAGGACTTCCATTTGTAGCGACCATGACCCTTGCCATTGGGGTAAGGAGAATGGCAATGTTAAATGCTCTTGTAAGAAACCTCTCTTCTGTAGAGACTCTTGGTTCTACAACTGTAATATGTACTGATAAAACAGGAACATTAACAATGAATGATATGAGTGTGAGATCTGTTTATGTTGACCATCCGAATGCTCTTACAATACTTATCAGAACTGCAGTATTGTGCAATGACGGAGAGATTTCTGATGATGGGGTTATCGGAGATCCAATGGATATAGCATTGTTGAGGTATGCATCTGAGATGGGTTATGATTATCGCGAAATAAGGACTGCCTTTATCAGGCTAAGTGAAGAACCCTTTGATTCTGGTACGAAGAGGATGGTTACCTACCATCAATCAGGGATAGCCCTTAAAGGGGCTCCTGAGACAGTTATCGATCTTGTGAGGTATTTTACATGTCCTGAAGGCGAAGTAAAGACTATGACCCCTGAAGATCGGAGTTACTGGAAAGAAAAAGTAAATTCTATGGCGTCCAGAGGAATGAGGACTTTGGCTTTTGCCTGGGGCAAATCTCTTGACGAAATGGTTCTCTATGGTCTGGCTGGCATCGATGATCCTCCCAGACCTGAAGTCCCGGAAGCAGTCAGGAGCTGTTTTGAAGCAGGTATGCACGTTGTTATGATCACAGGTGACCATCTTGCAACGGCTAATTCCATAGCTCGAGAAGTGGGTATCCTTGAAGATCGGCATGATGCATCTCTTCTTGGTTCTGATCTTGACCAAATTCCCGAAGATGATCTGCCTTCAAGGATCAGGCGTATTGCTGTTGTGGCAAGAGTTTCCCCTGAAAACAAGCTTAAGATAGTCCAGGGACTTCAAAAAAACGGCGAAGTCGTAGCAATGACCGGAGACGGAGTTAATGATGCTGTTGCCTTGAAACAGGCAGATGTTGGTATTTCCATGGGTGTCCAGGGAACTGAAGTAAGTAAGGAAGCTTCCGATATCATCCTTCAGGATGACCGGTTCCTTACTATTGTTCATGCAGTTTCAGAGGGAAGAAGGATCTTTGACAATATAAGGAAAGCCATATTATTTTTACTTTGCTGTAATCTCAGTGAGGTGCTTACTGTTTTTCTAAGCATTCTCCTTAAATTTCCATCTGTCCTGCTACCTCTTCAAATACTATGGATAAATCTGGCAACTGATGTGATACCAGCTCTTTCCCTTGCACTTGACCCTGCAGAGCCTGATCTTATGAAACGCCCTCCTAAGAGCAGGAGTGAAGAGATAATTACTAACAGACATAAGGTTCAGATCTTTATTTATGGTTCTCTCATGACTCTGGGTGTCCTGGGAGTATATCTCTGGTCTCTGGCAAATCATGCTGGTGAATTTAGCAGAGCAACCGAAATGGGATTCCATACTCTTGTAATATCGCAGCTTTTCTTCGTGATCAATGTCAGAAAAGATAGTATTATGAAAAATCCTTCCCAGCTATGGGCAAATAGTTGGTTAATTGGTGGAGTTCTTATTTCTCTTTTTTTGCAGATTCTTATAACCTATGTTCCCATTTTCCAGATTGTTCTGAAAATAGTTCCTCTAGGTTTTAACGAATGGGCAGTTATCTTCATGGGGGCGTTATTTCCCACAACTGCTGCCCAGTTGAAAAAGATCATTGAGGAAAAAATAGCATGACCAGTGTTCTTGTGGGTATGAGTGGAGGACTGGATAGCTCTTTTGCCGCCTACCTGCTTAAAAAGAAGGGGCTGGATGTCCATGGTATCTTTTTCCGTATGACAGGGGAAATAGATCATGCCAAACAAAAGAAAGTTTCAGATATCTGTGAGCTACTTGACATTCCTCTGGTTATCGAAGACTGCTCTCGTATCTTCCAAAAGGCAGTTATCAAGCCTTTTGTCGAGTCCTATCTAAAGGGTTTTACTCCCAATCCCTGTGTAATATGTAATGTGGAAGTTAAATTCGATCTGTTGTTCCGCTATGCCGATCAGAATGCAATAGATTTAGTCGGGAGCGGCCATTATGCAAGACTTTCAGTTGGTTTGCATGGGTCTCATTTTCTTTTAAGAGGGATGGATCCCTTGAAAGATCAGAGTTATATGTTATACAGGTTAAAAAATGAGTGGTTCCCAAAGCTTATTTTCCCACTTGGATCGGTTCAGAAATCCGAGATAAAGGTTGTTTCAGAAAATATCTTTGGTGAATTACTGAAAAATGATAGTGAAAGCCAGGATATATGTTTTTTGCAGGGTATGGCCCTCAGGGATTTGTTACAGGATAAAGCAGACAGTACGTATGATAATACGGGACCTATAGTAGATACAAGAGGTAATATTCTTGGAGAACACCGGGGAGTTTACCTCTATACTGTAGGACAGAGACGGGGTCTAGCGCTTCAGGGGGGGCCATGGTTCGTTATTTCTCTTGATCCCCTCAACAAAATGGTAATAGTAGGTAAGGAAAATGAACTTTTCCCCTCTATTATTAATTGCTCTTCTCCCGTATGGCATGGTAAGGTATCTGTGGGAGATGAATTATTTGCACAACATAGATACAGGACCAGGCCCGTCAGAATAAGGATAATTTCAATCGAAGGAGATCAATTTATAATAGAGGCACTGGAACCTATGAAAGCACCTGCTCCAGGTCAGTCGTTAGTCTTATATTCCCAAGATAAAGTGGTTGGTGGGGGCATAATTCTGTCAACAAGGGAGGTTTTTAAATGTCAACGATAATGGATACTGAATTAAATGTAAAGGATCTCAGGAAACGACTGGATTATTCAACCCTGGGTTTTGAAACTACAAAGGAACTTCCGGGACTTAAAGACTTTATAGGCCAGGAAAGGGCAGTGAAGGCTATTTCATTTGGCCTGGCTGTGAATAGTAAAGGATATAACATCTTTGTCCTCGGAGAACCCGGAAGTGGACGAACTACATATGCCCTGGACAGACTTGGTGAAATGGCCAGAACTGTCCCGGCTCCTGATGACTGGGTTTATGTCTATAACTTCAATGATCCAGGAAAACCTATTGCAATGGAACTCCCGGCAGGGAAGGGCAAGGAGTTGGAGACGACTTTTGGTTCGCTGCTGGATGAACTTAAAGTAACCATTAGTAAAGCTTTTGAAAAGAGCCAATATGAAGACGGAAAGGCCCAGCTTGTCAAGGGTTTTCAGGAGGATGTTAACCTCCTAATGGAAGAGGTCAGGAATTGGGCATCGGGCCTCGGCTTTTCTCTTAAAAGAACTCCTCAGGGTTTTGTCAATATCCCCATGAAAGAAGAGGTTAACGATGATGGGGAAAAAGTTTCCAGGGAAATACAGCAGGAAGAATTTGAAAACCTTTCCGAAGATCAGCAAAAAGAACTCCAGCAGAAATCCGAGCAGGTTTCCCTGAAAACACTTGAAGTTCTAAGGACAATTCGAGATAAGGAAAAATCTCTTAAAGAAAAGATAAATGAACTGGAAGCTGAGATATGCAGAACAGCAATTACACCTTATCTTGAAGAGATAAAGGATAAATACAAAAGTAATGAAAAACTATGTGACTGGATCGATTTCCTGACTGAAGATATAGTAACCAATTTTAATGTTTTTGTTGCGGCAGCAAAAGATGAATCAGCTGAGGTTGATTTCAGTCGTTATACGATCAACGTACTTGTGAGTAATGACCCTGATGTAGGGGCTCCCGTAATCTGGGCGACTAACCCTACCTTTTATAACCTGAATGGCAAACTTGAATATGAGAGCAGGCAGGGTTATCTCTACACGGACTTCCGCAAGATCATGGCAGGTGACTTTCACAGAGCTAATG
Source organism: Acetomicrobium hydrogeniformans (assembly GCA_016841745.1). Lineage (GTDB taxonomy): Bacteria > Synergistota > Synergistia > Synergistales > JAFGMB01 > JAENYO01. Next base: position 142,776 of record JAENYO010000001.1, on the reverse strand, counting down.
GTGGATATATTCTTCTTGATGCTGAAAAAGTTCTACGTAATTTTATGGCATGGGAGGGACTTAAACAGATTCTACGTACCGGGGAGATCAGGATAGAGAATCTTGGTGAACAGTATGGAGCCATCCCTGTTTCTTCGCTGAGACCTCAGCCAATTCCCATAAATGTAAAAGTTGTAATGGTCGGTACAAGATATCTTTACAGGTTGCTTCAAATCTACGATCCAGAGTTTCAAAAGATATTCAAGATAAAGGCAGATTTTGATATTGACATGACAAGGACTCCCGAATCTGAAAAAGAAATGGCCCTTTTTGTTTCTAGTTTTATTGAAAAGGAACAGAATATCAAACCCTTTACTTGTGCTGGAGTCGGAGAGGTTGTTGAATGGTCCTGTCGTCTTGCTGATCATCAGAATCGCATGTCTACACAGTTTAACAGGATAACAGAAGTAATTGTTGAGGCATCAGCATGGGCCGGGATGGATGGTGCTGATGTCGTTACCTCTGAGCATGTCTACAAGGCGATCCAGGAAAAAAGATTCCGTTCCAACCTGATTCAGGAAAGAATTGATAGAGCTTTTCACGAAAATATGATAAGGGTAGACACTGAAGGTAACAGGATTGGCCAGATCAATGGTCTGGCTGTACTAAGCCTGGAAGACTATATGTTCGGCCATCCTTCACGTATAACTGCCAATGTTTTTATGGGAAAAGAAGGGATCGTAAATATAGAAAGAGAAGTAAAAATGGCTGGTCCAATTCATAATAAGGGATTACTCATCCTGAGCAGTTACCTGGGTAGTAAGTATGCTCAGGATATGCCCTTATCCCTTTCAGCAAAGATCGCTTTTGAACAGAACTATGGAGGAATAGAGGGAGACAGTGCATCTTCAACGGAACTGTATTGTCTTCTTTCAGCTCTTTCAGGTGTACCTCTGAAGCAGTCCATAGCCGTAACTGGTTCGGTTGACCAGTTTGGCAACATACAGCCTATTGGAGGAGTTAATGAAAAGATTGAAGGGTTTTTCCGCTTTTGTAAAGCAAGGGGTCTGAAGGGAGACCAAGGTGTTATGATACCCTGGCAGAACTGCATTAACCTCATGCTCAATAAGGAAGTAATCAATGCTGTAGAAGAAGGGACTTTCCATGTATGGGCAATTAAGACTATTGATCAGGGTATTGAAATCCTTACTGATGTTCCAGCAGGTGAAGCTGGCCCTGAGGGATTCTATCCAGAAGATTGCATTCATGGCAAGGTGAAAGCCCGCCTTAAGAGCTGGTTTGATCTATCTGTAAGGCTAACCAAGGAACTTGGAGGCAATAACGATTCCGGAAAAGTCGATAGCGAAAAGCCAGAATTGTAAAATAATGTGCAAATCAGTTAATTGTCTGAATGATATATCAGATGAAGTGCTATCCAAGTATTACAACATTAAGATGACTCTAGATATCCTCGAGAAAACCTGGGGTATGGAAGGTGAGTCTCCTGATCTTGGACATGAGGAGCCACTAGATGGACTCATCTTGACTTTATTATCCCAAAATACCAATGACAGGAACCGAGACGTCGCTTTTTCCAGGCTTAAGGATGCTTATCAACAATGGGATGATGTTCATAGAGCAAGTTTAGAAGACCTGGTTGATCTGGTAAGACCTGCTGGTTTGGCTAACATTAAAGCCAGGAGGATAAAATATATTCTTGAAATGATACTTGAGGATTTTGGAGAATTATCTTTGAAAGTTCTCAGAAGAGCCAGCAGAGAAAGGGTTCAGTCCCTTCTTCAGCGGATGCCGGGAGTTGGTCCAAAGACAATAGCCTGTGTTCTTGTCTTTGAACTGGGAATTCCGGCTTTCCCTGTTGATACTCATGTTTCGCGATTCTGCAGAAGAATAGGCTGGGTTGGCAGTAACCTTAAGCCTGAAGAGATCCAGCAGGTAATGGAAGGAATTATTGAGCCTTCGAGATTTCTGGGGGCCCATCTTAACATAATTTCACACGGCAGAGGAATATGTACAGCAAGAAAACCCAAGTGTGAAAAATGTCCTCTTCAATCCAACTGTAACTATCATCGTAGAGAAAAAATGTTACCTGACCAGGATGATGCTTAAACACAACAAACGACCTTTCTGAGAAGAAAGGTCGTTTGTTGTGTTTAAGGGCCGCCTACTTTTTTAATCGCTCAAGTACGATCTTATACCCATCGGCGCCATATTCAAGGAACTTTTTCACTCTGCTTATTGTAGCGGTGCTGGCGCCTGTCTGCTGGGCTATCTGGGGATAGGTATAGCCATCATCCAGGAGCCTTGCAACTTCAAGCCTCTGAGCGAGTGCGCGTATTTCGCCAATGGTGGCAATATCTTCAAGGAAACAGTAAACTTCCTCCGGGTTATCAAGGGCAAGAACAGCCCTTGAAAGTTGATCGGTAAGACGATCTTTCCATTTCTCCACCATATTTTTCACCCCTTCTGCAAAATACAACCTTAATAATTTATCAAGATTGTAGCAGTAATATTTCTATAATGCAAGCCTGTAACAAATCATCTAAAAGACGAACTAAAGCGGAGTGCCTATTCTTTGACCTATGATGGTCAAGCTATATCAAGATCATTCTCGAGAGTATGGTCGTTCTTATTGACGAAATCAGATAGCCTTACCAGAACTTCAAGTATCAGGCTCATATCTTCTTCTTTTCCGACAGATATCCTTAACCATGTTCCTGGATAAGTAGGCATATCTACATATTTGATATGGATTCCCTGATTTTCCATGCTTTGTCTGATAAGGTCCCGGTTAATACCTGTTTGAAGAAGAACAAAATTGGAGTTACTGGGGAAAGCCCGCCACTTGGAAATTCTGTTGACGGCCGTAATGAATTTGTCCCTTATATACCTTATGGTGGAAACTCTGCTTTCCATCCATTCACTATAGGAGAGCATAATCCTCGCCACCTCCTGGGACAAAACATTTACGTTGTAAGGGCAACGTATTTCGTTAATTTTATACGCCACATCATCACTGCATATGGCATAACCCAAACGAACTCCGGCTAAACCCCATGCCTTTGACAAGGTTTTTAAAATCACTGTCCTGTGAGGAATTGTTGTATTACGGATCGTTTTCAGATAATCCTGAGATGCAAATTCTCCGTATGCTTCGTCAATAACTGTTATACCTGGAGATAAATGCGTAACTTGATCGAGAAATCCTGAAGATAGGGATATCCCTGTCGGATTGTTGGGGGAATCAATCAACACAAGAGAAGGGGATGAAGCTGATAGTGAATCAATAAAATCTTCTTCATCAAGAGAAAAGGTACCATCATTTAAAACTATCGGGACTGTTCTCTGTTCTGCATTATAAACTCTGGACAAATGGGAGTATTCTGAAAAACTTGGGTCCATTGTTAATACCTTATCCCCGGCTTTTACATAAGAGGCATACAATAGCCAGAGAATTTCATCTCCACCATTCCCAACTATTATATTTTCAGGAGGGAATCCAGTTACAGAAGAAAGACATTCCCTTAACTTTCGATAGCTCGATTCTGGATATCTGTTGAGAAGGATTTGGGGCAGGAGATCTCTTATCTCTTCCATCGGAGAAGGTGGCAGCGGAAAGGGGTTCTCATTCTTATCAAGAAAGGTATTGTTTCCTAAATTGTCAAATGATTGAGGGTTAGTTAATGTAGATTTAGATTTCAATATGTAGCCTCCAGTCGCTCTGTTATGATGAAGTGGTGCAGCATATTTGTTCTTTGGGGAGTTTAGCATGGTATCCCGATGATGTCAAATCATTATGTTTCTATGAACACAACCTGGGGTAACGCACAGTAGTATCTTTTAAGATGATACTTTGCAATTACCAATGAAAACTAATATACTAAATGTAAATCTGATTCAATGGAGGTTTATTGATGCCAATCCTTGAGATTCACCTTCTCCAGGGAAGAACCGTTGAAAAGAAAAGAATGTTGACTTCTGAATTGACAAAAACAATATGTAGATGTCTTGAGGTCAGACCTGAACAGGTCAGGATTATAATTGATGAAATGGAACATTCCAATTTTGCGATATCAGGTAAATTAATCAGTGACAGTTCTACCGTTAAACAAGATCAGTAAGAGCTTTATGCATGATCGTGTTTACAACCTTAAATAGTTTCTTTAAATCCTCAAATAGTTTCTTTAAATTCTCTTTTTTCTGATGTCAAGCAAAACATAAATATATTTCTTTTTTCCTTGACGGAATCGATATTCATCCCTATAATATTTGAGCGCTGGCCGGGCTGGCGGAAGTGGTAGACGCACGGGACTTAAAATCCTGTGGACGAGAGTCCGTGCGGGTTCGAGTCCCGCGTCCGGCACCAGTAGATTAAGCTTTGACATCGCGGGGTGGAGCAGTTAGGAAGCTCGTCGGGCTCATAACCCGAAGGTCGCAGGTTCAAATCCTGCCCCCGCAACCAACTGGCGGTGTAGCTCAGTTGGCTAGAGCATACGGTTCATACCCGTAGTGTCACTGGTTCGATTCCAGTTACCGCCACCAATCGTCAAGATAAAGCCCTCACTTAATGTGGGGGCTTTTTTTTGAGAAATGTCCAGGAATGGTTCCTGGGCAAGGTCATGTTATCCCGGTTGGACCATAAATCTCAGATATAAAGAAAATGACCAATCTTGTCTAAGCCGGTATTTACAGTTATAATACATGGTCGTCAGTCAGAACCGAATTGATCTTTCAGTTCAGTTCCAATCTGGAGAGAGGAATATCCTCTCCCACTCCTTCAGAAAAGAGAATCCGGATGAGGAAAGATCATCTTACTTCAAAATCGTTGCCATTTAACCTTTCGAATTCCTTCCTTCGAAGAAAGTTTATGAATATCGGGATAAGACAAGGTTGGTGGAGTGAAGATAAACCCATTGTCCTTGCTGTTTCCGGCGGAAGCGATTCTGTGGCTATGTTATGGTTTTTCCATGAATTCTGGACTGGTAAGATTATTGTTGCTCATCTTGAACATGGTATTCGAGGTCAGGATTCTATAAACGACGCAGACTTTGTGAAGTTTTTATGTACTTCATGGGGTCTTGATTGTGAAGTAGAGCATAGATCTGTTCCCGATCTTAAGGAAAAGGGAGAGTCTACCGAAGAGGCCGCAAGAAGGGTCAGGTATGAATTTCTCTATTCTGTAATTGACATATATCAAGCATCGTTGATAGCTGTAGCCCATAATTCTGATGACCAGGCAGAAACTGTCATCCACAACCTCACAAGAGGTACAGGCCCATTTGGTCTAGTCGGTATTCCTGAAAAACGGGAACGGATAGTCCGTCCCGTTATAGACTTTTACAGGGAAGAGTTAAGGGAAATACTGAGATCCAGGAATATCTCATGGTGTGAAGATCTCACAAATGATGATATTGCCATGACACGCAACAGAATAAGGCATAAACTTTTACCCTGGATTGAGAAAAACATCAACGCACAGGCTAAAAAACATATTATTGACCTTGCAGGCAATATGACCTTTTTCCGGGAACTCGAAGAAGACAGATCAAGGTCTATAAGGATTTATCTTGAGAGGAGAATTCCTGGCAGCATTTACAGTTTTGATCTTCATCGGGCCCGAAAGCTCAAGAATGAGGATCTTGTTATATTTATCAGATCTATCGGGAGAACTTTTGGTATGACCTCCCTGTCCAGGAAGAGATTGGACAACCTGGTAACCCTTATCAGAGATTCAGGCCGATGGAGATTCCAATGGCAGGATTCCATCGAACTATGTGCCGGTAAAGGCTTTGTTGGTCTTGTTGATACAGATGTATTCATGGAACAGCCTGCACTTTCCATTACTTTCCCAGAGGAAGAAGTAATGGGGGAATGTTTCTGGAATGGATGGAAGATCGAGTGGGAAACCATTCAGCAAGGATTTACAAATCCAGGTTCCGGTAGCAGACAGGCTATTATGCCTCTAGCTGAACAGGTATCCCTTCAAATTACCAGTCATGCTGAATTCTGTTCAGGTTCAAAGTTTCAGAGTATCCCCTGGTGGATCCGCAAGGCCTGGCCTGTTCTCTCTTTAGGAAGTAGAGTATTCTGGTTTCCTTCCCTGTCTGATAATGATAACTCATCTCTGGTCAGTAAGGGAAAGATTGATAAGTTCTTACGAATTACAGTATTACCTGTTATTCTGATGGAAGGAGTTTGAACATGGATTATGTTCTGTCCAATGTACTTATAGGGTCACAGGAGATTGAAGATCGAGTTGAAAGACTTGGGCTGGAAATAAGTAATCTTTATAAAGGGGAGGACCTTGTAGTTGTAGGCATACTCAAAGGAGCTGTTGTCTTCCTCTCCGATCTGGTTCGTTTTATCAATAAAGATGTAAAAGTAGTTCTTGATTTTATGGCTGTTTCTTCATATGGAGATTCTACGAGAACTTCCGGTATCGTGAAAATTATCAAGGATGTGGATGCCAGCATCAAGGATAAACATGTTTTGATTGTAGAGGATATAGTTGATACTGGACTTACTCTTTCTTACCTGGTGAAATTATTTAAGGAACGTTCACCCAAAAGTGTGAAAGTATGTGTATTATTAGATAAAGTTGAAAAAAGGAAGATCAATGTTGAAGTTGATTTCAGGGGTTTTGAGATACCTGACGATTTTGTTGTAGGTTATGGTCTTGATTATGCTGGAATGTGGAGAAATCTTCCTGATATCTATCGTGTGGAAAAGTGTAACAATGAAATTCTGAAAGGATGAGAGGTGGCGATCTTTTGCGCCGTTTAGCGAAAAATTTAGGTCTGTACTTAATATTAATTGTTCTTGTGGTCAGTCTGGTTAACGTTTTTCTTTCTCCAACGGAGAATCCTCCTGATTCCCAAGTGATCAGTTACAGTCAGTTCCTTTCCGCTGTGGATACTGGTAAGGTTAACACTGTAAACATAAATGATTCAGTTATTCAGGGAGAATTTACAAGCGGAGAGAGTTTTAAAACATATGTAGTCGGTGTGGGTGACCTGGCCAAGCAGATTGCGGATAAAGGAGTAGACGTTAAAGTTGAACCGCCGCAGAAAACTCCATGGTGGGCAGCAATCCTTTCATCCCTTTTTCCTACACTTCTGCTGATAGGAGTGTGGATATTTTTCCTTTACCACATGCAGGGCGGTGGAGGAAAGGTAATGAATTTTGCTAAGAGCAAGGCCAAGCTTTTTCTGGACAATCGTCCCAAGGTGACCTTTGGTGATGTGGCTGGCTGTGATGAATCCAAAGAGGAGTTAAGTGAGGTTATTCAGTACCTCAGAGATCCCAGTAAGTTTGTTGCTCTTGGTGCCAGGGTTCCCAGAGGTGTTCTGTTACTTGGTCCTCCTGGAACAGGAAAAACCCTTCTCGCCCGTGCTTCAGCTGGAGAAGCAGATGTCCCCTTTTTCAGTGTCAGCGGTTCAGACTTTGTCGAGATGTTTGTTGGCGTAGGAGCTGCCAGGGTAAGAGATCTTTTTGAACAGGCAAGAAAATATCAGCCTTGTATAATCTTTATTGATGAAATGGATGCTGTCGGTAGACATCGTGGAGCAGGCTTAGGAGGCGGCCATGATGAAAGGGAACAGACTCTGAATCAACTTCTTGTCGAGCTTGACGGTTTTGACGAAACAACAGGTATCATACTTATAGCTGCCACCAACAGGCCTGATATCCTTGACCCAGCACTTCTGAGGCCAGGCCGATTTGACAGGCATATAGTTGTTGACAGGCCCGATGTCAAAGGGAGGGAAGCCATCCTGAAAGTACATCTAAAAGATAAAAAGATTGCAGATGACATTGATCTTGGTGTGATAGCGAGAAGAACTCCAGGTTTTGTAGGAGCGGATATTGCTAATCTTGTTAACGAGGCTGCACTTCTTGCCGCCCGTCAGGGGAAAAAAGTCGTTGAAATGGATGATTTTGAAGAAGGCATAGACCGGGTTCTAGCTGGCCCCGAGAGAAAAAGCAGACTAATAAGTCCAAGAGAAAAAAACATCATTGCCTATCATGAAACCGGTCATGCTCTTGTAGCAAAACATCTCCCCGGGTCTGATCCAGTCCACAAGATATCTATAATCCCTCGCGGTCACATGGCTCTTGGTTATACCCTGCAGCTTCCGGAGGAAGACAGATTCCTTATGTCTAAACTTGAACTTGAAAATAAAATCTGTATCCTTCTTGGTGGTCGAGTTGCCGAGGAGCTTGAATTTGGAGATGTAACCACAGGTGCAGGAAACGACCTGGAGAGGGCTACCCAGATAGCTCGACAGATGGTAATGGAATTTGGAATGAGTGACCGCCTGGGTCTTGTTAAACTTGGACACAAGCGTCATGAGATATTCCTGGGCCGTGATATTGCCGAGGAAAGAAATTACAGTGAAGAAATAGCCTATGCTATTGACCAGGAGATTCGTAGTATAATAGATTCCTGTTACAGTAAGGTTCGTCAGATCTTGACGGATAATTCTGAAGATCTCGCGAAAGTTGCAAAAACCCTCCTTGAAAAAGAGGTCATTGAAGGTAAGGAACTTGATGCTATACTTGGGATGGAAGAGGAATCTCCAGCAGTTGACGAATTGGAAACAGGGGATAGTGTCAAGGAAAAGATCCCTAATCCTGATATCGAGGATAAGACTTCCTATGGTGCTGACAGCATCGCTGGAGATAATCCGGATACAGTGCCAGTTTAAACGGATATATGTTTCTTCTCAAGGCAAAATGGGACCGGACATGTAGAATCAGGAGCGTAGAGGGATTCCTCCACGCTCCTTGTTTATTTCTCAAGAGTTATGAGAACTGGAGTATGAAATGGACCGATTTGAACTCAAATCGCAGTGGAATGCATCAGGAGATCAGCCCAAGGCTATTGAAGATCTTCTTCAGGGGATAAAGAAGGGATACCAGTATCAGACACTTCTTGGCGTTACTGGAAGTGGCAAAACCTTTACCATAGCCAATGTCATCCAGGAAATCCAGCGTCCTCTTCTAGTCCTGGCTCATAATAAGACTCTTGCAGCACAGCTTTACAGCGAGTTCAAATCTTTTTTCCCCTCTAATTCCGTAAACTATTTTGTGAGCTATTATGATTACTACCAGCCAGAGGCTTATGTTCCCTCCAGTGATGTGTACATCGAAAAGGATGCGTCCATAAATGAAAAGATCGAAAAACTACGTCTTGCAACTACTAAATCCCTTCTCGAGAGAAGAGATGTGATCGTTGTTGCAAGTGTTTCATGCATTTACGGTCTTGGCAGGCGACAAACCTATGAAGACGCTGTTTTCAGATTTGAAGTTGGAGATACTGTTGTCAGACGCTCATTTATTGAGAAACTTGTGCAGAACTACTATGAACGAAATGATGTGAACCTTCAGCCAGGAAGCTTCAGAGTCCGGGGAGATATTATTGAGATATTTCCAGCTTATAGTGATAATGCTTTGAGGATATCATTTTTTGATGAAGAGATTGAAAGAATTGAAGAGATCGATCCTCTTTTGGGAAAATCATTTGGTGTGAAAACCAAGGCATCTATTTTCCCAGCTCAGCATTATGTAACTAGTGATACTGCCATAAGGGATGCTTTGGGTAAGATCGAAGCGGAAATGGAAGAAGAAGTCGAGAAATTTCTTAGGGTAGGGAAATATCTGGAAGCTCAAAGGCTTAAAATGAGAACCAGATATGATATGGAAATGTTGTCTGAAGTCGGATACTGCTCTGGTATCGAGAACTATTCCCGTTTTCTTGATGGCAGGAACCCGGGAGAAGCTCCAGGATCCCTGCTTGATTTCTTTCCGGAAGATTTCCTGATGGTTATCGATGAATCCCATATAACCATTCCTCAAATTAAAGGGATGTATAACGGAGATAGGTCTAGAAAACTAACGCTTGTAGAAAATGGTTTCAGACTTCCTTCATGTCTGGATAACAGGCCTTTAAACTGGGAAGAATTCTATCAATATCTTAAGCAGGTTATTTTTGTGTCAGCGACGCCAGGTGATTGGGAAAAGTCTGTCAGTCAGAAGATAGTGGAGCAGATAGTCAGGCCGACAGGGGTTCTAGATCCTGAAGTTGAAATATCCCCAGCAACAGGGCAGGTAGATGACCTTGTTTACAGACTCAGGTCTATCGTCAAAAATGAACAGAGAGCGCTTGTTATCACCCTCACAAAAAGAGCCTCGGAGGATCTCTCTGAATATCTATCAGACCTGGGTTTTAAAGTGAAATATATTCACTCAGAACTCAATACTTTCGAAAGAGCTGAACTTCTACAGGATCTTCGAAAGGGAGATATTTCCATTCTTGTCGGGATAAACCTTCTCAGAGAAGGACTGGATCTCCCAGAAGTGGCTCTTGTCGCCATCCTTGATGCAGACAGGGAAGGATTTCTCCGTTCTCACAGATCTCTCATTCAGATCATGGGACGAGCTGCAAGAAATGTTTCTGGAGTGGTTGTGTTATATGCAGATGACATTACAGGGAGTATCCGCTCTGCTATGGATGAGACGCAACGCAGACGGTTCCTCCAGTTAAAATATAATGAAGAACATGGTATTATTCCGATGTCCATTTCCAAGGACATTATCAACCTGCTTCCAGAGGATCTTGTAAAGGAAATTCCATCTTCAAGCAGGGTTGCCGGTGATGCCGCAAATGGATTACCTTTACAGATTCTTGAAGAAATGATGTGGAATGCCGTTGAGAAGCTTGATTTCGAAAAAGCAGCAACGATAAGGGATCTTCTTGTCAGCAGAAATGGAGGAGAAGAACAGGGTGGAACGCTTCATAAGAATACGGGGGGCAAGAGAACACAATCTAAAAAATATAAACGTAAATATTCCAAAAGATAAATTTGTCGTTATAACAGGCCCTTCAGGATCAGGGAAATCTTCTCTTGCGTTTGATACTCTTTATGCAGAAGGACAGAGAAGGTATGTCGAATCACTTTCTGCATATGCGCGTCAGTTTCTGGGAGTTCAGGATAAGCCGGATGTGGATGATATCTCCGGCCTTTCTCCTGCCATATCAATAGAGCAGAAGGGGACTTCACATAACCCCAGATCAACAGTAGGTACTGTTACGGAAATATACGATCATCTTCGTCTCCTTTTCGGGAGAATAGGTATACCTTATTGTCCTTCCTGTGGAATGCCTGTAATGAAATATTCACTTGACGAGATCCTTGATGAACTCTATAGGGCCTTCAAAGGAGAAAAGATAGAGATAATGTCTCCCCAGGTCAGAGGAAAGAAGGGCGAATTCAGGAATCTCTTTGCCAGGAATCGGGAACAGGGGTTTATGCGTATCAGGGTCGATGGTTCTGTTATGTGGCTGGAGGAAGAGATTCCTCTGGACAAGAATAAAAAACATAATATTGAGGTTATAGTAGATAGACTTAAGGTTTTACCTGAAAGAAAGAACAGAATAGCTGAAGCAGTGGAAACAGCGCTTTCTTTAAGCGAAGGATATGTGATGATCTGTGGTGAGTCTGTAGAGAAGATACTCACTGAAAACTATGTATGCCCAGAGTGTGGCATATCCCTTCCTGAAGTCGAACCGCGACTTTTTTCATTCAATAATCCCTACGGTGCCTGTCCTGATTGTTCAGGTCTTGGGAGTCACCAGTATTTTTCAGAAGAGTCAGCTACAGATCCTCTCCGCTCAGTATTTGAAGGAGCCCTCCTTCCCTGGAAGAAAAAACATTATATGATCAACAAGCTTGAACGGTTTGCAGAATATAACAATTGGTATCTTACCAAACCTTTTAAAGATCTTTCTAAAAGTGAAAAAGAATTTATTCTTTATGGTTCCGATCAAAGAATATCACTTGAATTCAAAGATCGGTCAATGGTCAGGACCTATATGGGGAGATATGAGGGATTGTTACCGTGGCTTGAGAGTCGCTGGAGGGAAACTGATTCTGATAATGTTCTTGATGAGCTTTCCAAGTTCAGGGTTGAAGATATATGTCAGAAATGCCACGGATTACGTCTAAAACCTGAAGCTCTTATGGTTAGAGTCGGGAAATATACCATTGGAGATATGGTAGGGATTCCAGTTCAGGACTTGACTGGAATAATTAAAGGAATCAATCTCAGTGCTAAAGAAGAATCAATTGTTGGCCAGCTTCTAGTGGAGTTGATGAAAAGACTGAGTTTCCTTATGGATGTGGGAGTAGGATATCTTTCTCTCAATAGAAGAGCTGATTCCCTGAGTGGAGGAGAAAGTCAGAGGATTAGACTCGCTACCCAGATAGGTTCTAAACTCACAGGTGTTATGTATGTCCTTGACGAACCTACAATTGGCCTTCATCCAAGAGATACGGACCGTCTACTTAAGACATTGTTGTCGATAAGAGATCTTGGAAATACTGTTATAGTAGTGGAGCATGATCGTGATACCATGTGCCATGCTGATTTCATAATTGAAATGGGACCGGAAGCTGGTGAAAAGGGGGGAGAAATAGTTCAGTCAGGGGATTTGGATCACCTGAAAACTGAAGGATCTCTGACAGCGCCATTTCTTAATGGCAAGGCATCGGGAATAACAAAGGTTTCGCTTACTCCTCGAAAACCTGAGAACTGGATAAAGGTGACCGGTGCCTGTCATAACAACCTGAAAAATATCAATGTAAACATTCCTCTGGGTGTCTTTACATGTATCAGCGGGGTTTCAGGTTCAGGCAAGAGTACCTTGACTCATGAAGTACTTTATAAGGGACTTAAACGGTCTCTTGATTCCGATTTTCGAGAGAGGCCCGGCAAATATATGACTATTGAAGGCTGGGAAGTACTGAAAAATGTAGTTCTTGTAGATCAGTCTCCTATTGGGAGAACCCCGAGGTCCAATCCAGCAACGTACACAGGCCTATTTACCCTTATAAGGGAGCTTTTTTCCAAAGTTCCGGAATCCAGAATGCGCGGTTATTCTCCCGGCCGGTTCAGTTTCAATATCAAAGGGGGAAGATGTGAAGCATGTGGCGGAGGAGGTTCTGTCAAGGTTTCCATGCTTTTCCTGCCTGATGTTTATGTTAAGTGTGAAGTATGTGATGGAAAAAGGTATAATAGCGAGACTCTTGAAGTACATTATAAAGGTAAAAATATTTCAGAAGTTCTTGATATGACTGTAGATGAAGCGAAAACCTTTTTTCAGGATATACCCCGTATATCATCCAAACTTGCACTGTTGCAGGATGCTGGTCTGGGATATATTAAACTGGGTCAGTCTGCCCTTACTCTCAGTGGGGGAGAAGCTCAGAGGGTCAAGCTGGGCAAGGAGTTGAGCAAACGTTTTACTGGTCACACCCTATATATCCTTGATGAACCTACTACTGGCCTTTTCTATACCGATGTCAGAAAACTATTGAAAATCCTGCATAAAATTGTTAACAAGGGTAATAGTGTTCTTGTGATAGAACATAACCTTGATGTTCTGGTTTCTTCAGATTACATAATCGATCTGGGACTTGAGGGCGGAGACAATGGCGGAAGGGTAGTTTTCCATGGAACTCCTGATAATCTGCTAAAATCCCGGAAAGGTTACACTTCTCGCAGCCTGAAGGAGTATATCAAAGAGACCCAGCGAAAGGAAAGGTGATTATCCTGGTCAATGTGAAAAATCCAAGAAATGGAACGGAACTCTGCTGGGGTCGGCAGCCTGTACTTACATTACTCACAGAGTATCCTTCAAAATGTCTAAAAGTTTTGCTTTCAGAATCTTCAGACAAAACCTTTTCCAACAGAGTTGAGGAAATAGCATCTGCAAAAAATATTGTCCTTGAAAAGGTTCACGCAGGGGTTCTTGAGAAACTTTCCAAAGGAGAAAATCATCAGGGTATCGTTGTCCGCATGGAAGCCTTAGAACCTCTTGATCTCGATGATTTTATACATGGACTGGATCCTGCTAAGCCATGTATGTTAATAATTCTCGACCACATACAGGATCCCCATAACCTTGGTGCAATTATCCGGAGTGCAGAGGCATCTGGCGCTTCTGGAGTAATATTCCCAAGCAAACGATCTTCATCGCCTACGGGAACTGTAATCAAGGTAAGTGCAGGTTCTGCATTAAGGGTTCCTCTTATCTGTGTGGTTAATATCTCAAGGACTCTTCAGCTTCTTCAGAAGGCCGGTTTCTGGATTGTAGGTCTTGATCACAAGGCAGAACAGGGAATATGGGAAGATGATATGCCATCAAGGCTTGGTCTGGTCGTTGGTTCTGAAGGTGAGGGGCTATCCAGGCTTGCAGCCTCTAAATGTGATGAACTGAGAAGTATTCCTATGAGCGGACATACCGCATCTCTTAATGCAAGTGTAGCCGCTGCTATAGGGATGTATGAATGGACAAGGGGATTTATGGGTAAAATAAGCTAAGAATCTTTTTACCTGTTTTGGAACAATTCACTTTACTATCTGGATGGGGTGTTAAGAATGGGAAATACGAAAAAACCGAAGATCGCAGTTCTGGGTGCTGGTGTTATCGGATCTGCCATATGTAAGTGTCTCGTATCTGAGGGATATGAAGTTACAGCTACCAGGAGAAAGCTAGAAAAGAGCAAATCTCTTGAGAAGGCGGGAATCAGGGTTATCGCTGATAACAGGCTGGCCGCGGAAGAAGCAGACCTTGTTTTGTTTACTGTAAAACCTTTTCAGGTAATACCGTTAGTCCTTGAAGTATCTGAAGGAATAAGGGGTAAAATATGTATCTCAATGGCTGCAGCTCTGGAATTGTCTTTACTATGTAAAGTTCTGCCTGATGTGAAATGGGTCAGGGGGATGACAAATACATGTGCTATTGTGAAAAAAGCTTTTACAGTATATACCCCCTCCAAAAGCCTTTCCAGTGAAGACCTATCCATGGTCGAAGACCTTCTGCACACCATGGGGCTTGTTGAAATGGTCGAAGAAAGATTTATGGATCCTCTGACAGCCATGTCAGGATCTGGTCCTGCCTATATATATACTGTCATTGAGGCTTTGACTTATGGAGGCCTTCGTGTGGGTATTCCGAGGGATCTGGCTTGCAAAGCTGCAGCAAGTACTGCGATTGGGGCGTCAGAACTTCTTCTGTCAGCCGATGTCCATCCGGCTGAACTCAGGGATCAGGTAGCAACCCCGGGAGGTACGACAATAGAGGGGTTATATGAACTTGAAGAAGCCAAGATCAGAACTGCTTTTATGAGGGCTATAAGTGCTGCTACCGAGAGAGGACATCAACTGGCAGAACAAATTAGAAAACAGGCCTTACAACAGATAACCGAGAGCATGCAACCAAAAGAATAAAAAGAAGTGCCTGACTGAAGACAAAGCTCAGCCATTTTTATGGTTGGGCTTTTTTTCTATGTAAGGGATTTGGTTATACTTGAGTTGGTGGTGATATAGATGTTGAATAGACGTACAGAAGACAGCAGACAACAGATTGGATTTCACAGCATTGAGGACCTTATGCCTCAGGACCATATACTGCGGGATATAGAGAAGGCCATAGATTTTTCTCTCATTTATGACCTTGTTGAGGACAGGTACTGCCATGATAATGGCAGGCCCAGCATAGATCCTGTGGTTCTTTTCAAGATCGTGTTTATACAGTACCTATTCGGAATTTCAAGCATGAGGAGGACCATAAGGGAGATAGGGGTGAACATAGCTTACCCCTGGTTCCTGGGTTACGGATTGATGGAGATAATACCCCATTTCACCACCTTCGGCAAGAACTACGTCAGAAGGTTTGCAGATACGGATATTTTCGAGAAGATCTTTTCACAAATCCTGCAGGTCAGGAATTGAAATACGGAACTACCAACAGGGAAGGTTACCGGGAATACCGAAGCGACAAGAAAAGGTGCAAGGATTGTCCACATCTGGAGAAGTGTACTCTAAGCAGGAGTAACCAGAAGGTAGTAATTCGTCATGTATGGGCTGATTATGTGGACAGGGTGGAAGAGATCCGACTTGGTAAAGCCACCTATGCACAACGTTCTCAGACCATAGAAAGGGTATTTGCGGATGCCAAGGAAAGACATGGTTTGAGATATACCACATTGAAAGGTAAAGCCAGAATGAAAATGAAAGTCTTGCTTACCTTTGCGTGTATGAATCTGAAGAAGTTAGCAAGTTGGAAGGCAAAGGAGCCAAGGTTCAGCGAGGATAAACTTTATTCTCATTCTATTGTCAGCCACTTTGCTTTCTGCATAATCTAGGAAATCAACAAAGTCCTCTGGAAAAGTTTTTCCAGAGGACTTTGTCTGCAGTCTGAAGTGCCTCTATTTTAGAGGCACTTTTTTTATTCTTTTCCAAAGTGCCTTTATTGTCTTGACAGAAAGATTCTCCTTGTTTTACAATCAATTCCGATATAGCTGGTCTGCCATACAACATTGAAATTTCCAAACTCAATATTTCAAAGCAGATTCTTTCATTTTTCTTTTCCTTTATAAAAATCTGGACCAGTTCATATATAAGAATACCCATCCCACTTTTCTTTTGTCATGTTCAGTCTAGTCTGTCTTTTCGAGAATTAAGATACCATCTCAATTCTGTAATTCTGTTGAAAGGAAATGTGCTTAGTGTCGACATGTTCCTTTCGAGCTGTATTCGTTCGTGTTTATTCGTATTTGTGAAATCTTTATCAGGGAACAAGTTAACCTGGTGAACAGGCAAAATTTCATATGTATCGACAGACTGTCGTTTTATTGAAAAAACAGGATTCTTATCGTGGATATGAATACTCCTGACCATTCGTTTGAACATGGTACGGTGCTGTTTTGTGTCCTGCCGTATATTCTCAAGAAAGAAACTTTTAAGAGGTGACCTTGCAATAGCTAGTATGTTCTATTTTTTGATTTATATATTCCAATATAGAACAGGTGGTTTGCTGTGCAGGGCAGTGTCTACCTAATTATGCTTACAATGTTCGATTCACCATAGGGAATACTGTCTCAAGCTCACAATGGCAATTATCAGGTTCTATAGAACATAGACATAATAAACAGTTCAGAGTATGTGGGTTTTTTATACAGAAAGGAGATTGTGGTGCAGTAAATATCCTGTTTAAGGGGTATTAATTAAGATGCAATAGATCTTTGAGACGTTGTTTTAATGAAGAGCATGGGAATTCTCATAATCAAACTCTTTTGATTTAACGACGTGATCGAGTGGGGGGTGGTCTTGACAAAGAGTTCAAACTTTTTTCAACTGATGGTGGTGGCTTCTATATGCAATACTAGGGGAATCTGTATAGAAAAGAAGTAAAGGGGGCGTTTTTATTTATGAGTGGGAAGACAGAAAAAACGGAACAGTGGGGGTCACGTACGGGTCTTATCTTATCCGCTATAGGAATGGCGGTTGGTACCGGTAACATCTGGAGGTTTCCACGTGTTGCTGCAGCCAATGGAGGGGGGCCATTCATAGTACTTTGTATTCTTGCGTTATTCCTTTGGGGTATTCCTATTCTGATGGCTGAGGCTGTTCTTGGTAAGTCGACGAGGTTTGGAGTAATCGGCTCGTTCAAGAAATTTATTGGAGAGAAGTATACCTGGATGGGCGGCATCGTTGCCTGGATATGTCTTTGTGTTACTTTTTATTATGCCGTAGTAGTGGGGTATTGCCTCCGTTATGCGGTCTATGCTTTTACAGGTGTTATCAAGTCCGGTCTTGATACTGAACTCTTATGGACCACTTTCAGTAATAATCCAACCGACAAGATGACTTTTCATATTGTTGCCATGATCATTTGTACCCTTGTTATCATGAAGGGGATTCAGACTGGCATAGAGAGGGTTAACAAGATCCTTATACCTACTCTCTTTGTTTTGCTTGTTGTACTTATGCTTCGCGCCGTTACCCTTCCTGGTGCCATGGCTGGATTGGAGTATCTTTTCTCTCCGGCTAACATCAAGCTCTTTGGAAGTGGTAAGGTCTGGCTGGAAGCTTTTACTCAGATCGCCTGGTCCACAGGTGCTGGCTGGGGTCTCATGCTTACATATTTCGTTTATGTCAAGGATGAAGAAGACATTGCATTGAATGCGACAACTGTCTGTTTTGCTGATACAAGTGCAGGTATGCTTGCAGCAATGGTCGTCATTCCTACGATCTTTGCTCTTTCTCCTGATCCTACCCCCATCCTCGCAGCCGGAAACAGCGGAATTACATTCATTCACCTTACAAAACTGTTTACAACAATGCCCATGGGTCGTGCTGCAGCAATTATGTTCTTTGTTGCCCTTTCTTTTGCTGCACTATCTTCACTCCTTTCAATGGTTGAACTTGGAGTACGTTTGCTTCTTGATATGGGCTGGACTCGTACAAAAGCTGCCATCTTTGCGGGTGTTGCTATTACACTTCTTGGTCTGCCTTCATCCTACAGCATGGTATTCCAGGATAACCAGGACTGGGTCTGGGGTGTGGGACTTCTTGCCAGCGGCGTATTCATAACCATAGCTATGATGAAGTACGGGATCGGCAAAGTTTATGATGACCATATAGCCCCCACTTCAAATATCAATGCCAGGTGGATGTGGAACCTGCTTTATGGTGTTCCTGTGATTTTCGTTATCCTTACCAGCTGGTGGATCTGGCAGGCCGCAACCTGGTATCCGGGCGAGTGGATGAAATGGCTTCCCATGTCCCAATATGCTTTCTCAGTTGGAACCATTATTTATCAATGGATCCCTTGTTTTGCAGTTATTATCATGCTCAATAACTGGTTCAACAAGGTGATGAAATATCCTGCCGTGTTGGATTAACACTTATAAGTCTATTTGATACTGATAAGTTTATCTAACGCAGAAGAGGAGGAATTATTATGTGGGTACTGTGGATGCTTGTTGTTTTAGGTATTGTCTGGGGTGGAACCGGTTGGTGTGTTAAGAAAACCATGGAGGCAGAAGCTCAGAAATAGTCTAAAGTCTATATGAATTAATCAAAGGGGAGCGGTTTTCCCGCTCCCCTTTATCAAGTGTTCTTTTTATTAATATATTAAGTAATAACAAGAACTGTTCTATTCGTAATTCTATTGCTCCTTCAAAAATGCTGTTCAGGAGAGGAGTGAATCACTCCGGACGAAAGGAGATTCGCCCGCAATTCCTTTGAACAAACTGTATCAAGTGGAAAAATGGAAACAATCTGCCGCCAATCTCTTATATTCTGTTTAGTTCTATTTGAAAAGATAAGAGATGGTGTATCGTAAAATCTCCGGAACAGAGCACCCTTTTCATTGTCTGCTCAACCTGGATGGTTACAATCCGTTCAGATCTTTCCGTAAATAGTGAATGAGAGTAATACAAGGTTGAAGTGTTTTTTTAGTTGGAAATGTGATTAATTTCACACCTAGGGTTTTTGATATTTTTCATTAATAGACTATCTAAGGAGGGTCTGTGATGGATATAGAACGAGCTGTAGCTGTTATAGATACCCATACAGGGGGGGAACCTACCCGGATAATTATTGGTGGAGGTCCTTTCCTGACCGGTGAAACAGTAGCTGAGAAATGGCTTGAATTCAAGGAGAAACACAATGATTTCAGAACCTTTGTCATGAGAGAGCCCAGGGGGCATAACGATATGTTCGGTGCTCTTATTACGCCCCCAGAAAAGAGAGGTTCTCACTTTGGTGTCCTTTTTATGGATGCTGGAGGAAGTATTTCCATGTGTGGTCATGGTTCTATAGGCATGGCACGGACTCTTGTTGAACTTGGAATGATCCGTAAAACAGAGCCGACAACAAAAGTTCTTCTTGATTCTCCGGCTGGACTCGTGGAACTTGACGTCGAAGTCTCTCAAGGTCTTGTAGGGGATGTGACTATGAAGAATGTACCTGCTTTCCTATATGAAGGGAATGTGGAAGTTGAAGTTCCTTCATTAGGACATAAGGTCAAACTTGATATTGCATTTGGAGGTAATTTTTTTGCCATAGTTCCTGCAGGGCAGCTTGGTATGGACCTTATAGCCGAGGAAACCCCGAAGTTGATTCCTCTAGGACTTGAGATAAGAGATGTGGTTAATCGAAAACTTAAAATCCAACATCCTGTCGAAACGCATATTGATAAGGTAGAACTGACAGAATTCAGTCTAGAGAGAGAAGGACTTCCGACAAAAAACCTGGTGGTATTTGGAGATGGAGCAGTGGACAGGTCTCCTTGTGGGACTGGAACCTGTGCCAAGATGGCTACCCTTGTTGCCAAAGGAAAACTCAAATACGGAGAAGAATTTATCCATGAAGGTGTTACCGGCAGTCACTTCAGGGGGACCACTGAGGCCGGTCCTGAAGTTGGGGGCTTTGGCACGGTCATACCTTATATCAAGAGTCGTTCAAACGTAACAGGGTTCAACTTTCTATTGAAACAGAAGGGTGATGACGTGGGAGACGGCTTTTTCCTGCCTCGCTGAACATGTTTGACAAAAGGGAGTTTCTATAATAGCTCTACCAAGGGATTGGGGGAATAGAAAACGTTTATCTGAAAACAACATATTCCTAGGTAAGTTGTAGTGATCAAGGGGGAGTCGCTCAATTCTGTCTGTCTTTTTCGGTGAAAGGAGTGAGTTATTTGGGCTGGATCAAGGAACATCCTGTACTGGAGTTCAGTCACAAAAAGAAAGTCAAGTTTGTTTTTGATGGCAAAGATCTGGAAGGTTATGAGGGAGAACCTATTGCTGCCGCTCTTCATGCCAATGGTGTAACGACTTATCGCAAAACAAAGAGAATGGATAGAGACAGGGGATTTTTTTGTGCTATCGGAAAATGTTCCTCCTGCTTTATGGTTGTAGATGGAGTACCTAATGTCCGTACATGTGTGACAGCCCTGAAAGAAGGCATGAACGTGGAAACCCAGCACGGAGATGGACAGGTAGCCTTGCTGGATGAAAGGAAAAGAAGGTGAGTACCTTGCGTGAAACTGAACTTCTTGTCGTTGGTGGAGGTCCCGCTGGACTTTCTGCAGCAGTAGAAGCAGCTTCTCATGGTTGTGAAGTCATGGTCGTAGATAGTGACCTCGCATTAGGAGGGCAGTTGATCAAACAGACCCACAAGTTTTTTGGTTCAGAATCTGAAAGAGCTGGTACCCGGGGTTTCAAGATAGCTGAAATACTTTTGGATGAGCTTGGCCAATTGAAAGGGAAGGTGGAAGTTCTTACAAACACTACAGCCGAAAGTTATTACAGAGGTGATGGTGTGGTTGGCTGTATGACCGATGAGGATAATTACTGGTTTGTTAAGCCCAAAAAGATTGTGAATGCTACTGGTGCTTCAGAAAAGATCCTTCCTTTCCCTAATAATGATCTTCCAGGTGTCTATGGTGCAGGAGCGATCCAGACCCTTATGAATGTCTACGGGGTAGTGCCAGGGAAAAAAGTTCTTATGGTAGGAGCAGGTAATATCGGTCTTGTTGTTAGTTATCAGTTGCTTCAGGCTGGAGTTGATGTTGTTGGCATAGTGGAATTCTTACCAAACATCAGCGGTTATTGGGTACATGCAGCGAAGGTTAGACGTCTTGGAGTTCCCGTTCTCTTGAAGCATACCATAACAAGGGCAATTGGGGAAAACAAGGTTGAAGGAGCATATATCCAGGCTGTAGACGACAATAATCAGTTAATGGGGGAACCCCAGAAGATAGATTGTGACATCATTTGTATGTCAGTGGGACTGTCTCCAACTGTAGACCTTTTATGGCAGGCAGGCTGCAAGATGATGTATGTTCCAGAACTTTGTGGCTATGTTGCACGAAGAGACAATCAGATGCGTACCAGTAATGCTGATATCTGGGCAGCTGGAGATGCACATGGTATAGAGGAGGCTTCTGCCGCTATGGTAGAAGGACGAATAGCTGGACTTGGCGCGGCTCATTCACTTGACCATGTTGACAGAGTACAGTTTGGGGAAAGGCTTGGGATGTTCTGGCAGAGACTGGATAACCTAAGAGCCGGAGCAACAGGTGAAAAAATCCGTTGCGGCGTGGGTAAATGTACCTGCCAGGCCTGGGAGGTGGATTAACATGACTAAAGATGAAAAACTATTCAACAGTGGAGTTCTGACCCAAAGTCGGCCAGGAGCAGAGTTACCTCCCACAGAACTCTGGAACAAGAAGAAAAATGGACTGGTTATTATAGAGTGTCCCCAGCAAATACCGTGCAATCCCTGTTACTCAAGTTGTCCTACAGGAGCAGTTCTTCCCTTCAATAAGATCATTGATGTTCCACGTATCGACTACACAAAATGTATAGGCTGTTCGCTGTGTGTTGCGACTTGCCCCGGGCTTGCATGTTTCGTTGTGGATCTTACCTACGGTTCTGAAGAAGAAGCGTTGATGAAGTTGCCCTACGAGATGCTGCCAAGACCGGAAATAGGGGAACAGGTTAATTGCTTGAACCGGATCGGAGAGGTCGTGGCACAAGGGAAAGTAGTAGACATCAATGAACCAAGAAAGGATTGTACCCTGGTTGTTCACGTAGTAGTGCCTAATGATCTGGTTAATGAAATCAGAGCTGTCAGGGTGGTGAAATAATTATGGCTGGAATATGCTCGGAGAAGAGACAATATGAAGAAGGAGACATCGTTGTCTGCCGCTGTAAAGAAGTTACCCTGAAGGAGATCAGGAAATGGATTTCACGAGGATATGATACTTTTGATGAGTTAAAACGGCTTACCGGAGTAGGCATGGGCCCTTGCCAGGGTAGAGGTTGCAGAGATATCGTTATGAAAGAGATTGCCAGGATGACTGGTAAGACCCTGGAAGAGATCGGAACTGGTACTTACAGACCACCTGTGAAACCAGTTAAACTTGGGATGCTTACGGAAGCGAATAAAGAAGATCCCTGGAAAGGAAAGGTGGTGAGTCACTAATGGCCTGGAAAACTGCAGATATTGTTGTAATTGGTGGAGGAGTACAGGGCTGTTCTTCGGCGTACCATCTTGCCAAAATGGGTGTAAAAAACATAATAGTGGTAGAAAAGGGTACCATATGTTCAGGTTCCAGCGGAAGGTGTGGAGCAGGGATAAGGGCCCAGTGGGGCACCGAGATGAACTGCCGTTTTGGAAAAGCCTGTCTTGAACGCTTCGAAAACCTTGAAGAAGAATTGGAAATGAACGTAGGTCTCGATCAGAGTGGATATCTAATGGTGGCATACAAGGATAGCGAATTTGACCAACTCAAGGAAAACATCAAGCTTCAGAACAGCCTTGGCATTGATTCTCGCGTTGTTTCGAAGGATGAAGCCTACGAGATATGTCCGGGCCTATCCGCCGATGATGCTTTGGGTTTTACATTCTACCAAAGAGATGGTCATGCTGATCCTTTTTTCACAACTTTTGCCTTTATGGAAAGTGCTAAAAGGCTCGGAGTCGAGTTTCTCAAATTTACAGAAGTTATAGATATCAAGGTCGAAAATGGTGCGGTTAAAACTGTAGTGACAGACAAAGGAGAAATAGACACACCAGTGGTGCTTAATGCTGCAGGCGGTTTTTTTCATGACATAGCTGAAATGATAGACCTTGAATTACCTGTCCATTCCGAGAACCACGATATTCTTGTAACCGAACCAGTAGAACTTGGTGTTTGTCCTCCAATGCTGATGAGCTTCAGTGGTAACTATTACTTGCAGCAGAGACCCGATGGAACCATTGTCGGGGGTTGCAGTCCAGTAGGACATCCTATCGAATATGATCTGAGGAGCAATTTTTCTTTCCTTGAACATATGGCCAGTGTGTTTACCAAGCTTCTTCCAAGAACCAGGGACATCAGAGTGGTAAGGCAATGGGCCGGCCTGTATAACATGAGTCTTGACTGCCAGCCAATAATGGGTGAAGCTGAGCATGTTAAGGGCTTCTACATGACCGGAGCTTTCTCTGGCCATGGTTTCATGTTTGCTCCTGTTACGGGCGAACTGATAGCTCAACTCATAGTGAGAGGCAACACCGACATGCCAATAGATATGCTTCATTACCGTCGTTTTGCCGAGGGAAAACTCATTATAGAACCTGCGGTGGTATAAGTAAATCTTGAACTGATCTGATTTTCAAGCTTTACAGGAATTCGTAAGGATTAACAATTGTTCCACTGTTTAAGAGCAAACTGTTTACAGGGAATGACTTACAGATTTATGCAAAATGTTTCAGGATAAGATAATTTCCTGTATTTTCTGACGTTATCTGATATAGAGTGAGTCTTCATAAAAGAAGATCTTTCCCTGGTAGTGAGAGATCTTCTTTTATGCGGTTTTAAATCATTGTATCTTCCCATGAGGGAGAACAGGGTTATGAAAAACAGTTTATAAAAGGGTAACGTATGAATTATTACTAAGGGTTGCCTTCAGTTTATTAACTCTACCATAAGCTTCAGCAAATATTTTCTGGCTGTAAGTCTCTAAGATTAATAAATAGATTGTTCCACCATACGAAGTAACCTGTTTCGCGTATTCTGATATTTCTGATCCTTGTTTTTTCATTGTTAAAATCACATATCAACAAAGGTTGTGACTTTTTATAGACAAATAGTCTCAAGTTCACAGTGCTATTCTGCCTAAAAAATCTCATTAATAGAAATTGTGGTCATCGTTTGACAACTACTAATATTTAGGACATTATAGACGACGAAAATCGACAGAATCATTGCCACAGGGGGGGGAGGCATATGACATTGTCTATTGATATAATTCAGCCCTTTCAGCTTATTCCTAGCGGATGGTTGCCCCTGTTGTGTTCTGGTGCATTTTCTGAATCTTACATTCCCATATGGCTTTGGACATGCCCTCTCCCGAAGGGATGTCGTAAGCGTCCGCCAGCTTCTATTATTTAACCTTTTGGAAATCGCGTAATTCATCTATCTTTCACAAATATTTAACATAACCTCTGAAAGGAGGCGTATGCATGGTGAGCAAACGTGTGGACGTAGCTGTCATAGGTGGTGGCGTCCATGGATGTTCTACTGCCTATCATCTGGCGAAAAAAGGGTTCAAGACGGCTTTGTTCGAGCGAGATTATATTTCTTCTGGATCAAGCGGTAGAAGCGCAGCCGGTTTAAGATATCAGTTCGGTACTGAGGTGAATATTCGACTTGCTCAGTACAATATGAAATGCCTTAAATCGTTGGGAGAGGATCTCCATTATCCTGGAGACCTGGAATATGACCCAGCTGGATATCTCTGGATTGCCTATTCTGAATCTCAGCTAGCTCAACTTGAGAAAAACGTGAAGTTACAGAATGAACTTGGCACAACTGGTTCAAAGGTTCTTACTGTAAAAGGAATTCAAGAGGTCGCTCCCTTTCTAAATACAGAAGGGATGCTTGGCGCAAGTTTTAACCAGGAGGATGGGCATATTAACCCCCATACCCTCTGTTTTGCATATGCTGATGCTGCAAAAGCCCTTGGGGTTGAGATTAACAAAAAGATTACGGTCACGGGACTTATTAGCAAGGGTGGCCAAGTAGCTGGAATTCATACGAACAAGGGCGACTGGGAGGCGGATGCTGTTGTATGCTGCGCTGGAGCCTGGACTCAGAATATCGGAAGGTGGGTTGACCTGGATATTCCGGTCATTCCTGAACGGCATCAGATCCTTATTACCGAACCGGTGGAACGGATGAAACACCCCATGACGCTCTGTCTGGATGATGGTAGTTACTGGAAGCAGTGCCCTAACGGAACTTTCATGCTCGGTGTGGGTAAAGAAGAGGTAAAAGATACCTCTTTCTATGCAAGCTGGGATTATCTGGAAGCTGCTACAGAACGTATCCTTCCGAAGATGCCTATATTGGAACACATCCGGGTTGTCCGGCAGTGGACAGGTCCTTATGGAAATACACCAGATTTCCAGGCTATTGTCGGAGCAACTCCTGTAGAAGGTTTCTATATTGATTGTGGGTGGAGCGGTCATGGCCTTCAGTTTGCTCCCTCGGTCGGACGGATCATGGCAGAGATCGTGAATGGTGAAAAACCTTTTATCGACGTTTCCATGTTCAGGTACAGTCGCTTCGAAGAAGGGGACCTTTTCTTCGAACCCGCTTGCATATAGGAGGCGTACATAATGTCTATTAAACTCATCAAAGATCATCCTATCCTGGATTTTGGTCATGAAGAGAAAAAAATGGTAACTTTCACCTTTGATAACAAGGAGATGAAAGGATTTGAAGACGATCCTATCGCTGCAGCCCTTCACGCTAATGGCATCCAGGTCTATCGAATCACACCTAAAACAGAACGTCCTCGGGGCTTCTTCTGCGCCATAGGGAAGTGTTCATCCTGTTTCATGATCGTTGATGGCGTTCCTAACGTGCGTACATGTGTAACGCCCCTCAAGGCCGGAATGAAGGTTGAAACCCAGAAGGGCAGAGGAGTCCTGAAGTCAGAGGAAGGAGAGGAGCGTTAACCATGCAGACTACAGAGATACTTGTTATCGGAGGTGGACCTGCTGGACTTTCTGCGGCTCTTGAAGCAGCTTCGCTTGGTGCAGATGTTACCGTTCTGGACAGCGACCTGAAGCTTGGCGGCCAACTTATAAAGCAGACCCATAAGTTCTTCGGTTCCAAAGCAGAATATGCTGGTACTCGCGGATTTGAGATCGCTAATTTCCTGTTTGATGAAATTGAAAAGTATAAGACCCTGGGTAAACTGAAGGTCTTCACTAATACTACAGCTACGGGGTATTACAAAGAGGACGGCGTCGTTAGCTACATGGTGGGTGAGGAGAAGTACGGCCGGATTAAGCCTCAGAAACTTGTTTTCGCTACTGGAGCCCAGGAACGCCTTATCCCTTTTGTGAATAATGATATGCCAGGTGTATATGGAGCAGGAGCGATTCAGACACTTATGAACGTTTACGGCATAGTCCCAGGAGAGAAAGTGCTCATGATCGGAGCAGGAAATATCGGTCTTATAGTGAGCTATCAACTTATGCAGGCCGGTATCAAGATCGCCGGGATTGTTGAAGCTATGCCCAAAATAGGAGGTTACTGGGTTCATGCAGCCAAGATCCGCCGTCTGGGGGTACCCATCTATCTGCAGCACACAATCAAGGAGGCCCTTGGAAATAATGTTGTTGAGGGGGCTGTAATACAGGAGGTTAATAACTGTTTCCAGCCTGTGGGTGATCCCATGGAAGTCGAATGTGACACCATCTGTCTTGCCGTGGGACTTACCCCCACATGTGAACTGCTCTGGTCGGCAGGATGTGAAATGAAGTTTGTACCTCAACTTTGTGGATACGTTGCACGAAGGGATCCCATGATGCGTACTTCCCATCCAGACATCTGGGTAGCTGGAGACGCAGCCGGGATTGAAGAAGCCTCTGCTGCCATGGTCGAGGGTCGCATAGCAGGTCTGAGTGCAGTAGCTTCGCTGAATCATGTATCTCAGGAAACCTTCTATGATCGATCTGCGGAGTATCACCAGCGCCTAGAGAATCTCAGGGCAGGAGAAGTAGGCGAAAAGATCAGGAGCGGGCTTAGTTGTGTCTGCTGCAAACAGTGGGGGTAGGAGAAAATGACGGATATGGATAAACTCTTTAACAGCGGCGTGCTCACAGCGGAACGTATAGAGACAGTAATACCGCCTAGAGATCTTTGGAAGACAAAGAAAAACGGTCTTGTAATAATAGAGTGTCCCCAGCGTATCCCGTGCAATCCATGCTATGAGAGCTGTCCCACCGGAGCGATACTTCCTTTTGAAGATATCAATGATACTCCTGTTGTTGATTACACAAAATGCATTGGCTGTGGCCGATGTGTAGCGAAGTGTCCTGGCCTTGCATGTTTTGTAGCAGACCTGACTTGGGGTGCCGAGAATGAAGCTCTGATGAAGCTCCCCTACGAGATGCTGCCTAAACCTGAGCCTGGTGATGAAGTGGTCTGCCTTGACCGGATTGGTAGTGAGGTTTCTCAGGGCAAGGTCATTAATATCACCGAACCATGGGAAGACAGCACCATGGTTGTTCATGTTGTTGTTCCGAAGGATAGAGTCATGGATATTCGGAATATAAAGGTGGTGAAAAATAATGCCCGATAAAGATAATGACATCGTTGTTTGCCGGTGCGAGGAGATAACCCTGGGCGAAATCAGGGAATGGATTGCGCGTGGATATGATAGCCTGGAAGAATTAAAGCGCGTTATACGCGTG
Source organism: Acetomicrobium hydrogeniformans (assembly GCA_016841745.1). Taxonomy (GTDB): domain Bacteria; phylum Synergistota; class Synergistia; order Synergistales; family JAFGMB01; genus JAENYO01. The sequence continues at coordinate 114,672 of JAENYO010000001.1, read as the reverse complement.
GGAATGGGCCCATGCCAGGGCCGAGGCTGCCGCGATATAGTCATTCGGGAAATTTGCAAAATGACGGGTAAATCTTACGAAGAAGTTGCTCCCGGTACCTTCCGACCGCCAACCAAGCCGGTGAAGCTTGGATTAATTAAGTCTGAAGAGGTAGAATAACGGGTTAAATCTGTCATAAAGCCCCCGCATCGAATGAATGCGGGGGCTTTTCGTTGCTCCTTTTTGACAATTCTTGATCTGGTTTTTATTGCATGGTATGTTCCCATCTGAGAGAGTAGTCTATTCAAAAGATTATAGGATTTGTTGCATTATCTTTCTTCCAGGCATTTCTCTTCCTATCTTAATGAATTCTGTTGCAGAAAACTAAACAGGCGGATTAACTTTATAGGATTTATAATATCATTGTACAAATCAAGACGAGAGAGGATAAGACTTAACATCGCGTGTATATGAGGAGGGATAAGGAGTAATGCAAAATATTGTCAGGAATTTCTTTGTCTCTTTCATTTTCGTGCTGTTCGCGTCAAGTTGCATTTTTGCAGTGGATATGCCTGTGATAATAGGACTTCAAGGGCCTCTTACCGGCCCTTGGAAATATGAAGGTCAAACGGCCCAAAAAACCTGCGAAATTGCTGCTCAACTGATTAACGAAAATGGCGGTATCCTTGGTGGGCGGGTAATAGAGGTCCATGTTGCGGATGATATGGGTCAGCCGGAGGAAGGATCTTTTGCCGCAACCAGGCTTGTCTCACTCAAGAATATTGTGGGTGTTGTCTCTACTTATGGTTCCTCTGTGTGTGAGTCTGCTTCTGAAATTTATGAAAAAAGAAGAATTGTAAACATTGGTTATGGCGTAACGGCACTTGGTCTCACACAGAGAGGTTTTAATTATTTTTTCAGAATATGTGGAGTCGATAGTGCCCAGGGCATATTCTTCGCACAATATGTTCCAAGAGTCTTTGGATCTAAAAGAATTGCAATAATTCATGACAATACTGTATTTGCACTTGGTGTTGCAGAGGAGACCAAAAAGGCACTCCAGACTTTGATCAATACGGGGAAAGTGGAAATAGTCTACTATGATGCCATAACTCCTGGCGACGAAGACTTTATGGTGCCTTTAACCAAAGTTAAAGAAACTGAACCTGATGTTCTTTATTTTACTGGATACTATGCGGAAGCGGCCATTATTGCAGCACAGGCACGAGACTTAGGTATTGACTGTCCCTTTGTGGGAGGAAATGCTGCAATTAATGATGAATTTGTAAGAATTGCAGGTCTGGACATTGCAAAAGGGTGTTTTATGACCCAGGAGCCGATGCCTGCGGAGCTTCCCTATGATAAATCCAGACAGTTCCTTGATGCTTACAAAGCAAAATATGGAGAAGTTCCATCAAGTCCCTGGCCTGTTTATGCTGCCGACGCATTGAATATGATCGCTTATGCTGTGGATAAGGTTGGAACTAACGATTCTGCAGCAATAGCAGAGTATCTTCGAAATGAAGTCAATGGTGTTCCCGGTGTTACCGGTTCCATAGGTTTTACTGAGAATGGCGATAGAGAAGGAGTACCATATCTTATGTATGTAGTAAATGACCAGGGAGGTTTCGATGTATATACACCCTGAAAACTGAAATCTTCAGTTACGTGTAAATATTTTGCAGAATGTTTTTCTGGTCCTGTAACAGGAGTATTAAAAGCAAGCCCTATCGATAATGTTGGTTTATAACAGAAGCTATATTGAGAGATAGTCGTCAAAGAAGTTCTGAAATGGTTTGACGAGATGTTAAAAGGTTACAGTAAAAACAGGCCTCCTTTTCTACCAGAGGAGGCCTGTTTTTACTGTTTAATGAGTGCTAATTAGTGAAACTGTCTTCAGGCTTTGCTTTTTCTTTGACGATCTTTACCAGTTCAGGCAGTTCCATGTCGATTTCTCTTAGTTTTTCAAGAGTCGGTATACCGTTTCTATCCCATCCTCTTTTGTTATATACTGCATCAACAAGTGTTATCCACTGTTGTTCCCTGATAACCCTCAATTTACTTATCTTCTCTTCAACAGGAAGTCTTTCTGGTTCAATCCCAGCCTCTCGAAGTTCGTTATCGTAATATTCGGATCGGGCTTCCCATTCATCTGCATATACGGGGCCCATTGCTCTATAAGGTATGTTGTGGAAATCTCTTGTGCCCTTTCCAAGTCTGATCTGGAAAAGATGCTGGAAGTTATATACCTTTTCAGACATGAGTAGAAGATCTTCCTTAGTTATACTTCTCCCGGTAACGGCATTGAAGATATCGACGTAATTCTGAACATGTTCAGGAACCTTTGCAGCTTCCTGAGGTGGGTACTTGGTCATATTATCTGCAGGTTCGACGTCATTCCACGGAAGCTTGCAGCCTCCAATCAGGGAGAACCAGGTTCTGAAAAGAGGGAAATAATGGAGAGCTTCAGCCTTATCTTCGAAGGTTGGTAATTGCTTGTTCACTCTGTCCATAAAAATAAGCCAGGCTTCATCGTGTTGTGGGCCCTTGAGGGTCAGGAAGAAACCGCCCCACTGTGCGATAGATTCTTTGCAGACATACTCGGAAACTTCAATTCCCTGACCTTCCATTCCTATATCACGCAGGTTTTCGGCAGGAGCACCATATTTTTCTTCAAAAACCTTTTTCATCTGCCTGATACCTTTACTGACTTCATTCGCAAAAGTGTCTTTTCCCTCGGCCATTCGATGGATAAGTTTCATTATGTTATCCATATTTCCGAAGTTGAGATCAAGTCCATTGGTGATCTCCTGGTTGATGAAACCTTTTTCAAAGCATTCACAGACGAAAGCTAATCCTGTACCGAGACCAATAGTATCAAAACCATAATGGTCAGCATAAAAATTAGCTTCAATGGTCCATGCAGGGTTCATTATTCCGATATTTGGTCCCAAGCTAGAGCTTGTTTCATACTCCGGTCCATCCACTGTTACAATTTGTCCTTTGCAGGGGCCAGTCTTAATTTCGAAATTGTCTACTCCCTTGCTACATGCCATTGAACACCCATACCAGCATCCATCTGGTACTCCTTGGGTGAACAGGCCCTCATAAACATTCGAATGAATATTCGCAATGTCTTTATGTTGACCGAATTTAAAATTATGGGTAGGAAGAAGGTGATAATCGTTCATGATCTCATTAAGATGAGCTGTTCCAACAGTACGCATTCTCGCCTGTTTGGCATCGAGATCATGAATCTCCTTATGTAGTTTTAGTCCAACTTCCTGCAATATGCCAAAATCTTTGATTCCTTGTTTGATGTTGGACCAATCTCGATTTCTAACTACCAGTGCAACGATCTTTTTATTCCGGAGGATAGTTCCACCGCCACCCCTTCCTGCCTGTTTCAAGCGGGGTGTCTTTCTTTTTAGATCATAAAAACTGGAGTTAAGACAACCCCAGTAAGTATGTTCAGCAGCCTGTCCTGTAGAAACAACTGAAACTGAACGTTTATCGTCTTCGGTTTCTGAAAAATAGTCATGAAGGGATTCTGTTATTGTGTAGCTATTTAAATCTTTGAGGTCTGACTCTAAGAACTGAACTTTGCCGTTATCACCATCGATGAATATAACAACATCACTACTTGATTTTCCCTGTATTTCCAGAGCATCCCACCCTGCAAATTTTAGCAGAGGACCGAAATGCCCTCCTGCGTTACTGTCATAGGTCTGGCCGGAAAGAGGCGAAATAAAAACGGCATAGAACTTACCCAATCCCGGATATTGCGTTACCCCACATAAGGGGCCTCCTGAAATGATGATCTCATTCTCTGGATCATCCCACTTTGTATTGTCTTTTACAGCATCCCATAGAAGTTTTAGTCCAAAACCTCTTCCCCCCGTAAATCTTTCCTTCATCTCTTCAGTTACTTCTTTTTCAATGCATTCCTGGTTTTCTACGTTTACATAAAGAGTTTTACCGGTATATCCTCTGAACGGTATGGATTTCTCATATTTCCATTCTGCAAGAACTTTCATTTCAATGCCTGCCATTTAAATACCCCCCATAAATAAAAGTCAATTGTATTCTTCCACTATCTCCAATGCTTCCGTAGGACATCCTTTTGTGCAGGCTCCACAGGCAATGCATTTGAAAGGTTCAACGCCCTTTGTGGAGCTAAAGAAAATGCTTGATGTCGGGCAAAAAGCGACACACATCATACAGCCTACACATTTGTCTTTATCAAGCTGAACTATGCCATTTGCATCTCTTGCCAAGGCCCCTACGGGACATATTTCGATGCACTTGCCACATTGGTTGCACGCATTAAGTGAAAAACCTACTTCGTTCGCTGATATTCTGATTCTTGACAGAAGTTTTGATTTTTCTCTAAACCATAACTCTGAGCATGTTTCCATACATTGTTCACAACCAATACATCTCTCCGGATATGTCTTCAGCCACTTCAAATAAAAGCCCCCCGTTCATTTTGTGTTTATTGAAAGATATTCTAATGGAATAAATATTAAACATCTCCGTTAATATACATGAAAGCAATTGCCATTTCCATAAGATAACGAAATAGTTGACCCAACTGCTGAATGTTATGATCCCTAAGAAATATTTTAACCTTGCCTCGTGATCACATAAAGAGTAAAATAATCTCATATAATAATACAGTGTATTGCCAAACAAGACAAGGAGCTTTCTAATGAACAACAATTCAAATTATCTCATACAATCTCTTCTCACTTCCATTGATGTCCTTGACTGTTTTTCCAGAGAAGAACAGAACCTCGGAATAAGTGAGATAAGCAGAAAACTTGGTCTTAACAAAAGCAGGGTCCACAGGATTCTTCTTACTCTGGAACAGCGGAGTATTGTGGTAAAGAATCCTGATACCATGAAATACCGTCTTGGACTTAAACTATTTCAGCTTGGTTATCTTGTAGAAGAACAGCTTGAAATAAGACATTATGCGCATCCCTTTATGCAGAACCTTGCCCTTGAAACAAAGGAAACCATTAATCTTAATGTTCTCTATAATGGTAGAAGGATGAGTGTTAAAAAAATTGAAAGTCCACATGAGATCAGACAGGCCGTGGAGCTGGGGAAATCGCTCCCGATCCATTCTGGTGCTCCTGGCAAGGTCCTAATGGCTTATCTCCCGGATGATTCCCTCATAGGTCTACTTGAGGATAAGAAACTCATAACAATGGGTCCCAACACTATTACAGACAGGGAGGACCTTCTGGCAGAACTATCCAAGGTAAGGAAGCAGGGCTATTCAATAAGCTTTGAGGAAACTTACCTGGGGGCTGTTTCCATAGCAGCACCAGTAAGGGACTTTTCCGGAAGTGTTATAGCAGCTCTGAGTGTAACTGGACCTGTTTCCAGGTTTACAGATGTGAATATAAGACGTTTCATTCCACTGGTAATAGGCGCTGCCAATTCTATATCCAAGGCCCTTGGATATTCTCTGGAAACAGTGGAAATTCAATAGACTATCAAGATAAATTGTCAAACAAAGGGGATTGATATAGTTGAAAACAGATCAGAGCAAAGGTCAGGCAGGTACACTGGAGTCTGGGGATATACTGGTCTTTATTGACCTTTCCGTTCAAGAAAAAGGGATAAGCATTGACCTTGATAGCCCATCTATAGTGCCCTTCGGTAAGCAGATTATCCTTACTATCAAAGATACCCTTGTTAATCTCGGTATCCATGATGCCTATGTAAAGGCTCAGGATAGGGGTGCTCTTGACTGCGCTATAAGTGCTCGTGTGGAAACTGCTGCAAGAAGGGCTCTATCTTCTACAATTGGGGAGGTTGGAAGATGTCTTTAAAACAATTGCGGCGAACAGCTCTCTATATTCCAGGTAACGATCCTTCAATGTTGTTGAATTCTGGAATATTTGGGGCCGATTCAGTCGTTCTGGATCTTGAAGACGCTGTATCCATAAGCGAAAAGGATTCAGCCCGTATATTGGTCAGGAATGCGCTTAATCATGTAGATTTTCTTGGGGCCGAAGTGGTGGTAAGAATAAACTCTCTTTCTACACCCTACGGTATGGATGATTTGAAAGATGTTGTTTGTCCACGGCTCGATGCCATAAGACTGCCTAAATGCGAACATGCTCAGGATGTTATAACTGTGAGTGAGGTGCTTGATCAACTGGAAACTGAAAAGGGTTTGGACAGGGGGAAAATAAAGATAATGCCCCTTATTGAATCTGCACTTGGTTCTTATAATGCGGTGGAAATAGCATGTGCAGACAGCAGGATTTCTGCGATAAATTTTGGTGGTGAAGATTATACTGCAGATATAGCAGCACAGAGGACAAGAGAAGGTCTGGAACTTCTTGATATAAGAATGAAGATCCTACTTGCTGCAAGGATAGCTCATATCGATGCACTTGATACAGTCTTTGGAAACGTAAATGATGAAGAAGGCCTTTTAGCTGAAACAAGTCTTATCAAACAATTGGGATTTGATGGCAAGTCTATCATCCATCCTCGACAGATCAAGCCAGTTCATAAGGTTTTTACTCCTTCAGAAAAAGAAATCGTCAAGGCCAGACGAATCGTCCAGGCACTGGAAGAAGCAGAAAAAAAGAAATCAGGAGTTGTTGCCCTTGATGGCAGAATGATTGATGCTCCTGTTGTTGCAAAGGCCAGAAGAGTTCTGGCCTTTGCTGAAGCTATGGGTCTAGCTTAAAAGGAGGTCTGTCATTATGTTAAATGAAGCAGGAAGAGTGATTCCTGAATTTATTGAGGGGATAGGTCCCTTAAAACCTTTTAAAGGGGTCTTTGCAGGATTTCCTGAAGGCAAAATGAAATCTCCCCTGGTTCCATATGTCACCAGGGATACGGAAAAACTTCTCCCTTCACTGAGAGATGCCATCCTTGCCACAGGCCTCAAGGATGGGATGACCATATCCTTCCATCACCATCTTAGAAATGGAGATTTTGTTGTTGCCATGGTTCTGGATCTTATAGCCGAAATGGGTTACAGGGACATGACGCTGGCTCCAACTGCACTTTTCCCTATTCATAAATCCATCATAAAACATATAGAAAGTGGTGTGGTCAAAGCCATTCAGGGAAGTGTAAATGGTCCTGTAGGGAAACTTGCTTCCCATGGCGGATTTGATGTTCCTGTCCTTTTACGTTCCCATGGAGGACGTGCTAGAGCAATTGAAGCAGGAGACCTTTCTATTGATGTCGCTTTCATTGCTGCTCCTTCAGCCGATCGTTACGGGAACCTCAATGGATCTGATGGGCAGTCGGCATGTGGATCTCTTGGATATTGTGTCGCAGATGCGATGTTTGCAGATAAGGTTGTAGCAATAACTGATCATCTGGTTCAATATCCTCTTTTCCCCATATCCATTCCACAAAACTATGTTGACTATGTTGTAAAGATTGATCAGATAGGTGATCCTTCGGGTATTGTTTCAGGTACCCTGAAGGTAACCCGAGATCCCCTTCGGCTTCTAATCGCAGAGAATGCCGCAAAGGTAATAGAGGCTTCCGGATTCATAGAAGACGGTTTTTCCCTTCAGACGGGAGCAGGTGGTATTTCTCTGGCTGTAGCCGATTATATAAGAGAAACAATGAAAGAAAGGAATATCAGGGGGAGCTTTGGTTCGGGAGGTATTACCGCTTTTTTTGTTCAGATGCTCCAGGAAGGACTTTTTGAGACATTGTTGGATGTCCAATCCTTTGATATGGAAGCTGTTCGCTCATTGCGGGAAAACCCTAATCATGTCGAAATGAGCGCTTCATTTTATGCTAACCCCCATAATAAGGGATGTGCCGTCAATCAACTTGATGCAGTTATCCTGGGAGCCACCCAGGTAGATACCAATTTTAATGTCAACGTCAATACTGAATCTGATGGAGTCCTTCTTCATGGTATTGGTGGGCACATGGACACTGCTGCCGGTGCGAATCTGACCATTATTACAACTCCACTGCTTCGAGGCAGACTTCCTATGGTAGTCGACGATGTTCTAACAGTCACAAGTCCCGGAGAAACTATTGATGTTGTCGTTACCGAGAGAGGAATAGCAGTTAATCCACTACGTGCTGAGCTCGAGATAACCCTAAAAAAAGCTGGATTACCCGTGATCAATATTCATGATCTGAAAAATGAAGCGTACAGAATATCTGGAAAGCCAGAAGATCCTGAGTTCACAGATAAGGTCATTGGGGTTGTTGAGTATCGAGATGGTACGGTTGTTGATGTGATACGGGAAGTCAAGACCTGTTAATGAGATTTTTCATAAAGGCAGCCATAGTTATGGAGGGAAACCTTTTTGGATAGATCCTATTCTCAGATATCCTGGGAGATCAGTGAAAAAGCTATTCGTGGTATGTTACTCGAAATGGCATGTACGCCAAAACCTGGACTGGTTGACCTTACAAATAATGGAGCTAACCGCGATATGGATTTTTTCCTTTTCAGCATTAGCTCAGCTGCTATATGCCAGGATTTTTATCGTTTTTCAATGCTGGGTCTCAAGTCTGAATCGCCAAATGAGCAACTTCTTCACAGCCTTCGCCAGGAAGGAATGGCTACTGAAAAAAGGATGTTCCGTGCTACGTATGGAGTTAATACCCAGAAAGGTCTTATCTTCATAATGGGTGTTATCTGTGCCGCTGCAGGGAAAATAATAAGGAAAGGAATAGCGTTGAGTGCAAATGTCCTTTCGGAACAGATAAGAGCCATTGCTTCAGGTATTTGCGAGAGGGAACTCTTTGTTTTAACTAAAAAAATACCGAAAAGAAATTTAACGAAAGGAGAAGAGTTATATCTGAAATATGGGGTCAGGGGTATAAGAGGTGAGGTGGAGGATGGCCTGCCAGCTGTTGTAGACCATGGCCTGCCGGAAATGAGAGCTGGTCTTTCCAGGGGGCTTTCATTGAATGATTCAATGGTTAATACTCTGCTTCGGATCATGTCTGTTTCTGCGGATACAAATGTCATATCCCGTTCCAATTATTCAACGCTGAAGGAAAGGGTTCAGCCTATGGCGTCGGAGGCCCTGGAGTTGGGTGGTATGGGAACTGCGAAAGGAAGAGAATTCATAATACAAATGGATGAGCTGTTCATATCAGAAAACATCAATCCCGGAGGCTCCGCAGATCTTCTTGCTGCTACCGCTACCATTCATTTTCTTGAAAAGGCAGGAATTGTATAGGTGGGAGTTTTCTTACCAGAGCGCCTGAAGGCGTGAATATAATCTATTCTTATGGAGGTCTTATGAATGAACGAAAAGATTAGGGAAACGATACCTGAAATTGATTGGATTGTTGACAAGACTCTGCAGGAGAAAGTGGTTTTGACAATAGCAGATGGACTTAGATCCGGGGGCTGGGAAGTCGAAGATATGGATAAAATGCCCTTCACTCTCCTTATACCGGATTGTCCCGCTTCGCTATTGGCCCATACAAGGTCTATAGTCCAGATGTGCAGGCATATAGGAGATGTATATAACCCTATATACCGTAACCAGGGAGATTTTACCCTGGACAGGGATGTGCTGATAGCAGGAGCAATTCTTCATGATGTGGGCAAGCTTGTTGAAATGGAGTTCAAGGACGGCGGCTATGTCAAATCCCAATATGGTAAGGATCTGCGACACCCCTTTTCAGGTGCGGTGCTTGCTGCCAGAAATGGCCTTTCCAGTGATATATGTCACATAATAGCTACACATGCCGGGGAAGGTAACGGCAGACATCGCAGTCCTGAGGCTGTGGTTGTGCATCATGTAGATTTTATAAATTTCGAGAGTATCAAGTCTCACCTGGGACTTCTTTAGCACTTGGCGAATGAATTATTTCCAAAAATTTTCAGGAAAGACTCAGGAGGGTTTTAAATGGGAAAAACAACGATAGAGAAAATAATAAGCAGAGCGTCCGGAAAGGATGTTAAACCCGGAGACAGGGTATGGTGCGATATAGATATATCTTCTGCAAGAGACTTTGCCGGTCCTAACTGTTGTCTCCAGTTTGAAGAAGTTACAGAGGGTCGGGGTAAAGTCTGGGATCCTGATAAGATTGCTTTTACATTCGATCTGCAGGCTCCATCTCACACCGAAAAAGTATCAAACAATCAGAAGATAATTCGTGAATTTGCAAAACAGCAGGGTATAGAGAAAGTCTTTGATATCAACTGGGGAATCGGCCAGCATGTCATGCTTGAAAATGGAGTGGTAAAACCTGGACATGTCGTCCTAGGTACCGATAGCCATATGAATCTGCTTGGAGGGGCTGGTATTTTCGCTACCGGTGTAGGCAATACGGATATTGTTGCATCGTGGATACTGGGCAAGTTATGGTTTAGAGTTCCTGAAACGGACAGAATTACTGTGACCGGAGAATTTCAAACCGGAGTATGTATGAGAGATTTCCTTACATTTCTTGTTGGAAACCTTAAAGCCGATGGACTTCTGTACAAAGCTGCAGAATTCTATGGACCAGTCATTGAAAGATCTTCACTGGCAGAGAGGATAACTCTTTGTTCCATGATCACTGAAATGAGTGGTAAAATCGGTCTCATCCAGCCTAATGGCGAAGTTCTCCAATGGCTTGTTGAGAGAGGTGGCGAAGATGTCAGGGAAAGCGTTGAATTTATGAAAGCTGATAAGGATGCAATATATTGCGAAGACCTTCATTTTGATGTATCTGACCTTGAACCTCTCGTTTCAGCCCCCCATGCCCCGGATAATGTCAAAAAGGTTAGTGAAGTTGCAGGAACAAAGCTTGACCAGGTACACATAGGATCCTGTACCAATGGCAGGTTTGAGGATATAACTGCAGCGTTTAATGTGTTAAAAGCTGCTGATTTCAAAATAAACCCAATGACCAGGTGCATAATTACCCCTGCTACAAGAGAAGTTATGTCCCAGTGTGCCAAGGCCGGTTATATAGAAAAATTCATTGATGCGGGGATCGTGTTCACAAATCCGACATGTAGCCTGTGCACTGCCCAGCACTACGGAGCCCTTCCTTCTGATGATGTGGGTATGTCGACCACCAACAGGAACTTCCTCGGAAAAGTTGGAAAAGGAAGCAGCACTTTTCTTGCCAGTCCAATGACAGCAATGGCATCAGCGGTAAGAGGAATGATCACAGATCCTAGAGATATTCTTGGTTAAAGGAGGGGAAGTAATGGGAAGTTCTATCATAAAAGGAAGAGCCTGGGTTTTCGGCGATGATGTTGATACTGATCTGATCTATCATAATAAATATCTGGCAGTTACAGATCCTGCTGAAATGCCTCAGTATGCCTTTGAATACTACCCTGGAAAAGAAAACTTTGCCAGAGAAGTACAGAATGGTGATGTTGTAGTTGCGGGAACAAATTTCGGATGTGGCTCAAGCAGAGAACATGCTGTTTACTGTCTTAAAGAGGGAGGTATTCCTGTGGTTCTTGCTGAATCATTCTCCAGAATCTATTACAGGAATGCTGTAAACAATGGCTATCCGGTACTTGTAGCTCCAGGAATCTCTTCTAAATTCAAGGATGGAGATGAGATCGAAGTAAACCTTGATACAGGCGAGATCACAAATCTGAAATCAGGAGAGAAGATACATGGCGATGCCGTTACAGACCTGGAAAAAGAAATAATGGCCCATGGAGGCCTTCTTCAATACATAAAGGCCCATGCCGGGAAGGAATAGGGTGGTAGATTATGGGTAAGACCTTTGCTGAAAAAGTTCTTGGTAAGGCAACTGGGAATGAAGTTTCTGCTGGTCAGATAGTAACGGTTGAACCACATTTCTGTATGAGTCATGACAATGCTGCACCCATTTCCAAGATCTTCAGGGATATTGGAGTCAACAAAGTATGGGACAGTAGCAAACTGGTATTTATACTTGACCACGCTATTCCGGCTCCGACTGATAAACATGCACAGAATCACAAGGTTATTCGGGAATTTGTTAAAGATCAGGGAATCGAACATTTCTACGATATCATGAGTAATGGTGGAGTCTGTCACCAGGTTATGTGTGAAAAAGGCTATGCTCTGCCAGGACTTGTCATGGTTGGAAGTGATAGTCACACCTGTACTTACGGAGCTTTTGGTGCCTTCTCAACCGGTATAGGCCGAACCGAAATGGCCGCCACCTGGGCTACTGGGAAGATCTGGTTTAAAGTACCGGATTCGATGAAGATCAGTGTGAATGGAACCTTTAGCAGGGGAGTCAGTGCAAAGGATCTGATCCTCAGGATCATGGGTGATATCCAATCTGATGGAGCTGACTATATGTCTGTTGAATTTCATGGTAAGGCTATAGCAGATATGAGCCTTGGATCCAGAATGACCCTCTGTAATCTTGGCATAGAAATGGGAGCGAAAAATGCGGTTTGCCCGCCTGATGATAAGGTTCTGAACTTTATCAAAGACAAGGCAAAATCTGACAAATGGGAGTCAATATGGGCAGATGAAGATGCCTGCTATGAAAAAGCACTTGAATATGATCTTGCAAATATAGAACCAGGAGTAGCAAAACCTCATACCGTGGATAACTATTCTCCTGTTACAGAAGTTAAGGGTACATCCATCGACCAGGCTTTTATAGGGACATGTACCAACGGTCGACTTCAGGACCTGGAAGAAGCTGCAAAGGTACTTTCGGGAAAAAGAGTGGCTGTTAGAACTATTGTAATACCTGCTTCCTGGGAAATTTACAGAAAAGCAATGTCAAAGGGAGTAATTGATATTCTTCTTGATGCAGGATGTGTACTGGCTAACCCTGGTTGTGGTCCATGCATGGGCAATCATGAAGGGATCCTTGCTCCAGGCGAAACCTGCATTTCCACAGCGAACAGGAATTTCAAAGGAAGAATGGGAAATAAGGAGAGCTTTATCTACCTTGCCAGTCCAGCAACAGTTGCCGCTTCTGCCTTGAAGGGTGAAATCGCTGATCCCAGGGAGGTGCTTGTGTAATGAAAGTCAAGGGAAAGGTATGGAAATATGGAGATGATGTGAATACTGACGTTATTTTCCCGGGAAAATACACATATACTGTTCTAGATCCAGCAGAGATGGGCAAATATGCTCTGGAGGACCTTGATCCAGAATTTGCACGAAAGGCCCAGCCTGGAGATGTAATTGTAGCAGGGAAGAACTGGGGATGCGGTTCATCCAGAGAACAGGCAGCGACATGTCTTACATCTCTTAAGGTCGGGGCAGTTGTAGCCAAAAGTTTTGCGCGGATATTCTACCGTAATGCCATTAATCAGGGATTACCTGTTATCCAGTCGCCTGCAGCGGTAGATTCCATTGAGGCTGGTGAGCAAATCGAAATAGATTTTGAGAATGGACTCATCAGGACAGATCAGGGCAAGGAATTTGCTTTTGCACCCATTCCAGAATATGTCAGGGGAATACTTCAGGATGGTGGACTTGTTGAACATATAAGAAAAAGTCTGGGATTGGAATGAGCAAATCCAGGTAGGTTGAAGGTAACTCACAAAAATGTTACTAGTTTTTAAAATAAGGGAACTAAGGAGGGGACGTTAATGGCTACAGATAGAGATGTTCTTAAGGTTTCGAGCAAAAAAGAAAGATATAAGGTTGCTTATATTCCTGGGGATGATTCTGGTTTTGATGTAATGGAAGCGTGTATGGAGGTTATGGAAGCATTGAATCCTCCTATCGACTGGGTTCGGGCAGATGCAGGTTGGTGCATGTGGGAAAAATACGGGAATACCGTTCCAGATGAGACCAAAGAGGTTTTGCAGAATACAGATGCCGCATTGATGGCAGCCATAACATCAAAACCTGGTGTGAAGGGTTTTAAATCCGCTATTCTTCAGATGAGACAGATATTTGATCTTTATATTAATCTAAGACCTGCAAAATCCATGCCCGGGGTTCCTTCTTACCGTGATGATATTGACATGGTAATGTTCAGGGAAAATACAGAAGGTCTTTATTCAGCTGTTGAATGGCGGCCATTTCCCGAAGAACTTCTATCCATACATCCCAATCTTGAAAGATACAGGGGGAAAAAAGAACTTGCAGCCTCTCTAAGGATTTATTCATATGAAGGTTGTGAGAGAATTATAAGAGCGGCCTTTGAGTATGCTAAAAACACAGGAAGAAATAAAGTGACAGTTGTGGAGAAACCAAATGTAATCCGAGCTACAGGTGGTTTATTCCTCGATGTGGCAAAGGAAGTCTGCAGGGATTATCCTGAGGTTGAATGGAATATGGAGAATGTGGATGCTACATGTATGTGGCTTATAAAGAATCCTCAGAATTATGAAGTCGTCGTTACGACAAATATGTTTGGAGATATAGTCTCTGATGAAGCTTCCCAGCTTGTTGGGGGTATGGGAGTCACTGCCAGTGGGAATATTGGTGAAAACTATGCTCTTATGGAACCCTGTCATGGTTCAGCACCAAAGTATGCAGGCCAGTACAAGCTTAATCCTGTTGCAATGCTTAATGCTGCCGGAATGCTTTTGAATTACCTGGGCCTTGAAACCTATACCGAAACTATGGAAAAGGCTATGTTTGATGTTCTTAAGGAGGGGAAGGTCCTTACCTATGATCTTTTGAGAGATAAAGGTGTTGCAGATTGGGAAACAAAGGCATCTTCGACCCTCGATATGGCAAGGGAAATCGTTAAAAGACTTTAACAATAAAAAACTCAGGGCAAGGGGTATACCCCTTGCCCTGAGTTTTTTATAAGATTATATTTTCTCTTCATATTCTTTTTCCGGTATTGGTCAAGATAACGAGAAAACATATTTGCGAGATAGCATTGGGCGATTACTATATTCTGAATGATAGTGAGTGAGAGAGTGTGTTCTCTGTCTAGTCAGAATAACCTAAAGATTGTAGACATGAAATCGAGAAATAGAATATAATCAAAACTGGATGAGGGTTAGATTAACCTTATCGCGAAGTTGTGTGGTTTGGGGGGTAGTTCCAGGTTGGAGAGAATATCATTCTAGAGGAGGAAGGGAAATGGCAGAAGAAAAAGTGGGTAGAAAACCGAGTTTTATCGAAGCATCGTTGGTTCTGGTAGTTATTGCTGTTGTTATAAGCGGGAGTGTTCTAAAATTAGGTCTTGATGCTCATGTACCGATTTTCCTTTGTGCTGTGTTTACTGCCTTCATGGGTATCTTTGTTTTGAAATATCCATGGAAAAAGATTGAAAACGGAATGATCAATGGAATTATGATTGCCATGCAGGCTATTCTGATCCTCACCATAGTAGGTTCTATGATCGGTGCCTGGGTACAGAGCGGGGTAGTCCCCTCACTTATCTACTATGGTCTGGACCTGCTCTCTCCGGGATTTTTCCTTTTAGCAACACTTCTGGTATGTTCTATAGTTTCTCTTGCGACCGGAAGTTCCTGGACTACAACAGGTACAGTCGGTATTGCAATGATGGGTATTGCAGCCGGACTTGGAATACCTGCTCATATAACTGCCGGATTTATTATTTCGGGAGCCTATTTCGGAGATAAGATGTCTCCTCTTTCCGACACTACAAATCTTGCTCCTGCAGTTGCTGGTAATGATCTCTTTGACCATATACGGGCCATGCTCTGGACAACAGGTCCTACTTATATCATCGTTGCTGTAATAGCAGGATTTATGGGCATGAAATATGCCGGTGGCGCACTTGATGCTTCAAAGATATCCCTTATCCAGCAGGTAATGCAAGCTGAATTTCATGTAAGCCTTCTTGGTTTCATTCCCCCGGTTCTTGTTATCATAATGGCCACTGCAAAGGTCCCCGCCATACCCGGGCTTATAATTGGAATGCTTGCCGGTTCGGTAATGTCTCTTTTCCAGGGGGTTGGCCTTGCCGATGTCATGGGTGCCCTACATTATGGCTATGAGACAAGTATCGCAAATGCCGTATCAGAAGCGGGAAGTATGGAGGCAGTAACTGAAGCACTGAAAGGCGTGGCCCTCGTAGGGGATAACATCAGTCTTGATATGGTCCATGAAGTCGGGAGCCTATTGGCAGACCTTCTAACTAGAGGTGGGCTGGATGGAATGATGTGGACAATCTCCCTGATCCTTCTGGCTCTGGCTCTTGGCGGTATCATGGAAACCTGCGGATTCCTTGAAGTTCTCCTTGAGAAAATCCTTAAAATGGTTACTACAGTAGGTGGACTAGTAACAGCTGTTATAGCCTCCTGCATATTTTCTAACCTGTTTCTCGGCGATCAGTATCTTGCAATTGTTATGCCGGGAAGGCTTTTCAAGACAGGTTTTGAGAATTTTGAATACAAGGGTAAGAAAGGACTTGCTCCGAGGATGCTTTCACGAAGCCTTGAAGATGCTGGAACCCTTACATCGGCTCTGGTTCCCTGGAATACATGCGGAGCTTATCAGTCCAGTGTCCTTGGTGTTCATCCCTTCGCCTATGCTCCTTATGCCATTCTTAACTGGCTGAATCCAATCGTTGCAATTACCATTACTTATTTGGGAATAGGTGTTTTCTGGAAAGAAGACATTGAGGATAATAAAGAAGAATCCTGATAACTTTCAACAAACAGTCAAGAACAGGCAGTTCCCTGTTCTTGACTGTTTGTGAGGAGACTGACATGACTGATAAGTTAACAACAACTCTGGGATCCCCCCTCCCAAAAGGGATGAAATCCCTTTCTTTAGTAATAGGTCTGATAATAACTTCGAGTGGTCTATACCAGTTTTTACATGGAAGTAACGGAGCGTTTACTTACATTGTAGTAGGTTCCATCTGCATTGCCTGCTGTTCTTACAATAAGATATTCTCTGTTTCCTCTGAGGGTGTAATAAGGGAGCAGAGGATATTGGGAAGAGCCTACAGGGAAGTTTTACCGTGGAGAGAAGTTAAGTCTGTAAGTTTTGCATTTCGGGGGAATAAGCTCATGGCTTTATTTGAAAAAGGGCTGAAGGGCTGGCGCGTTTTATTCTCACGAGATGCGGAGAATCACTTAAGAAATATCATATTTGAAAATCGTCCTGACATCCAAGTTGAAGTTTTGCAGAAATAAGATGCTGTTTCATCCCATCATTTTAGGGCAACTTTTTCAGTAACTGCTGCCCAAGATCCCTAACTTTACTAAAAAAAGGGGGCCGTAGGTTGATATAGAAATAGTGCTGTTAAGTAGTGAGGGGAAAGTAGCTAGCAGACCAACAAGGAGGCAGATAGAAAATGACTGAACATTGTTCTTCCTTTTCAATTCCACCCAAAGAAGTTTTTTCAACAATAGCTGAATGGATGCTAAGAGATGGTTTTGACATAGTTATCGATATGGAAAAATCCAGAGGAAGCCATATCGTCGATGCTTCTACAGGCGATGCATGGCTTGACTTCTATACTTTTTTTGCTTCAGCACCCTTTGGTATGAATCATCCCAAGGTCGACAATGCAGAATTCAAAGAAAAAATATATCGTTCTGCCATAAACAAAGTAGCTAATTCGGATATATATACTCAGGAAATGGCAGAATTTGTTCACACTTTTGGTAAAGTTGCCATGCCAGAAGGGTTTAAGCATCTTTTCCTGATCGATTATGGAACATTAGCAGTAGAAAATGCTCTTAAAGTAGCCATGGATTGGAAAGTAAGAAGACTTCTAGCAGCCGGTAAGGTCAATAAAGGAGATGCAATTCGGGGGAAAAAGGGAACAAAGGTGATTTACTTCAATGAAGCTTTTCATGGAAGAAGCGGATATACTCTTAGCTTGACTAATACCCATGATCCAAACAAGCATCAGTATTTTGCCAAGTTCAATGACTGGATCAAGGTTTTGAATCCCAGAATATACTGGCCTTTAGAAGATAATCTCAATATGGTAAAGTGGGCTGAGCTCCAATCGCTTAAACAGATCCAACAGGCTATAGAGAATAATCCTGATGATATATGTGCCCTGATCATTGAAACGATTCAGGGAGAAGGCGGAGATAATCAATTCAGGAAAGAATTCTTCCAGAGTCTGCGTAAGATCTGTGACGAAAATGAAATACTTCTGATATTTGATGAGGTTCAGTGTGGGATGGGTATTACTGGTAAGATGTGGGCCTGGGAGCATTATGGAGTTAAACCCGATATCTTTGCTTTTGGTAAGAAAGCACAGATATGTGGCATAGTTGCAGGGCCAAGGATAGATGAAGTCGAGGGAAACTGCTGGGTTACTTCCAGTCGGATCAATTCTACATGGGGCGGAAGTGTTGTAGATATGGTAAGATCCCAAAGATTCCTCGAGATATACAGGGATGAAAATATTCTTGATTATGTAGCAAATACTGCTGGACCTGCCCTTTACAATGGACTTCTTGAACTGCAGAAAGAATTTCCGATCCTGCAGAATGTAAGGGGAAAGGGACTCATGTGCGCCTACGATCTTCCTGATACTGAAACCCGCAATAAACTTCTGAAGCTTCTTCATGCTCAGAAAATGCTTATTTTACCCTGTGGGACTCTATCAATACGTTACAGACCTGCCCTGAATGTACCCCTTGAAGATCTTGCCAGGGGTATGGACATTACCAGAGAAGCACTCAAGAAGATTTAACTTGGAATTGGATTGAAGTAATATGGGTTCAGGTTTTGAAAGGTATCCCGAATGTTTTGTGAATTCAGACATTACTGGGATAATTGCTTGAATGGAAGTGTAAATCTAATTTTGTTCTTTTTATAGGACAAAAGAAGTTGACAAGCCTAAAACCTGATTGTACAATTGCTCAGCACTGGGTGGTTAGTTCAGAGGAAGAACGCTTCCTTGACGCGGAAGAGGTCACAGGTTCGATTCCTGTACCACCCACCATTAATAGCTATCTGAAAGGGGATGTCGTTTACATGACATCCCCTTTTTTGTATGTTATTCAAACATCGTTTGATATCCAATATACTGTTGATGAGAACAGTAGTATTATTTATTCAGAGAAGGTGATAGCAATGTTGATGGGCATCGGGATAGATCTTTGTAAAATATCCAGAATGGAGAAGGTTATACAAAATTCTCATTTTGTGCAAAGGGTTTTTCACCCCGTAGAGATTGATTATGCATCCTCCAAGCTATTTCCGGCGCAGCATTACGCTGCTTCCTTTGCGGCCAGGGAAGCATTTGCTAAAGCAAGTGGATTAGGACTCTCAAGAATAATCTTTCAAGGAGTGTGGGTCGAAAGGACGCCTCAAGGTCCTTTAATGCAATTGAGTGATAAGGTTAAGGACCTACTATCAGCCAATGATCCACTTAGAGTACATGTCAGTATCAGCCATGAGGGTGGTCTTTCAGCTGCTTTTGTCGTATTGGAGGTGTTCCAGAATGGATTTTTACGATCCTCAAACAATCAAAAAAGCTGATAGGAGAGCAATGGATGACATTGGAATTCCAGGTATGGTTCTTATGGAGAACGCAGGGCGTAATGCTGTAGATATATTGATGGAAGAATACAACTTATCATCTGTCTGCATATTTGTAGGCCCCGGCAACAATGGGGGAGATGGTCTTGTTATGGCAAGACACCTTATGCGGAATAAGGTAGATGTTGTAGTAATTTCAGCTATAACAACGACCTCTTTCAGTGGTGATTCTGCTATTAATTTCAAGGTTGCGAAATCGCTGGGTATTCAAATATATTCATCTTCTGAGATCCTGGATGAGGATATTCATGGAATGATATGTTCAAGTGATATATGTGTGGATGCATTGCTTGGTACTGGAAGCAAGGGTTGTCCCCGTGGAGAATGTGCCCGAATAATATCCCTGATTCCTCCTAAAACGCCTGTCGTATCAGTCGATATTCCAAGTGGCATTGATCCACTGAACGGACAAGTCTACTCTCCCTGTATCAAATCGGTACTTACCATTACAATGCTTGCGCCTAAAACAGGATTGGGGCTTATGCCAGCAGCACGGTATTCAGGCAATCTTAAAGTTGCAGATATAGGAGTTCCTAAGGATACAGTCCTTGTTGTTCCGCCAAGGATAATAGGTGTTACAGAAAGTGATGTAAGAAGAAATCTTCCGGAGAGGCCACTGGACATGCATAAAGGGCAGAGAGGAAATGTTACCGCTATTGGTGGTGCTCCTGAATACAGGGGTTCTCTTGCACTGACTGCTCTTGGTTGTCTCAGAACCGGAGCTGGCCTGGTTTTTACACTTTCTTCCATAGATGCGCAGAATACTATATCTTCTTTTCTGCCAGAAGTTATAACGTGGGGTTTCTCATTTGACGAAGCAGATATATTGACGGAATCCCTTTTTCCCCGTATAAAACTTCTGGAAGAGAGGTCTGACTCAATGGTGATAGGACCTGGACTTGGACGAAACCCGTCAACAACGAGGCTTGTAACCAGGTTATGGAATGAGGTTAACACTCCGATAGTTCTCGATGCGGATGCTTTATTCTCGCTGTCTGAAATAGAGGGAGAAATGCTCCGGAGGGAAAATGTGGTTTTAACTCCCCACGAAGGCGAAGCGTCCAGATTACTTGGAACTGATATAGGGACTGTAACAAAAGACAGACTTGGATGTGTAAGAGAATTAGCAACCAGATGGGGTGTGGTTTTACTCAAAGGTTACCATACCCTTATTGACGATGGGATTAGAACTGCAGTTATATTGGGAGGCAATCAGTCTCTAGCCATACCTGGGTCCGGAGATGTGTTATCCGGGATTATTTCATCCCTTCTGGCCGGAGGTGTTGAACCCTTTGAGGCAGCATACACAGGTGCGTGGCTACATGCCAGGGCAGGAGACGAACTTGCCGGGATTGTAGGACTGGACGGAATAATTTCCAGAGAACTGGCCGACAGGATTCCTGCAATAGTGAATCGATTAAGATTACTTTCAGCAAATGACATTATGAGTACCCTGAAAGGTTGATAATTATTGATCTTTGCTTCTCATAACTCTCTGATTACTTTTTCTGAAGAAGAAACAATAGACCTTGCTGGCAAGATTGCAGAGTTTGTTTATCCTGGTCTTACAATACATCTCTCTGGAGACCTTGGGGCTGGAAAAACAGTTTTTGTTCGTGGACTTTCTAATGTTATGGGGGTGAAAGGAGTTCGAAGCCCTTCATTTACCCTTGTAAATGAATATCAGGGCAGGATTCCTATTGCCCATGTGGATCTTTACAGACTTGAAAGAGGAGATGAAAATGGGCTGGATCTGGATTCCTACCTGGATTATGGTTTCCTTCTGATAATCGAATGGGCAGAAAAACTAGAAGAAACTCCGTCTAGAGATCTCTGGATAATAAATATCTCCTGTAAAAATAGTAATGATCATGTTCCATTAGGAAGAACAGAAGAGACACGGTATTTTTCTTTTTCTGCCATAGGAGAAAAAGCAGCGAAGATACTTAGTGATTATATAGATACATTAAAAAAGGAGATCGGCTTTCTGTGAAATACATACTTGGAATAGATTGCAGTACCAGGAAAACAAATGTGGGAATTGCTATAGAAGGGAAACCCATAGGTGAGATAAATCTTGATCTTGGAAGAGGGCAGTCAGCATCTCTACCCCTTGTCACAGAACAATTGCTGAATTTCTTTGATATTAATCTGAATATGATAGACCGCATAGCTGTTACTGTCGGGCCTGGATACTTTACCGGGATCAGGGTGGGTATTTCCTATGCTACTGCTCTTGGAGAAGGTCTAGGAGTACCAGTGATACCCATATGTTCCCTCGAGGCAGTCGTTTATGGATCCTGCCTTGGTAGTCACATGGTAAATGTTCCCCTGATATGGGGAAGCAGAAAAACAATTTATGCAGGTGCCTATACTATAGAGAATGACAGGACGGTGTCATTGCTGCCCGTTGACGCATATTCAGTCCCGATATTGGAAGAGTTCCTCAATGACCTCAAAAAAACACCAATCCTTGTCAGTCCAGACAGTGAAAGATGCAGAGAGCTTTTTAAGAATAAAGCTTTTACGGTCCGACATTGTTCGATCTCAGGCGGTTCTGTAGCATCAATGGCTTTTCAGAAAATAAACCTGTCGGTAGAACCTACTGAAATAAAGGCCCGATATTGCAGAGAACCTGACATAGGGAAACCAAAAGCATCTCTTTTGTAGAGACTGTTCTGTTTTCAACATGCCCATTCCTCTTTAACTCTTATGAGATATTTTAAGAGCAGGTATGCTGTATATATACAGCATACCTGCTCTTTTTGAAGTTAATCTAAACAGATGTTCTCCGCTAATGATTCAATATCAGTACGAAAACCTTTCTCATAGTATTGAATATTGTTCAGTCAGTTCATAATAGAGTATACAAGTTGAATAAAGCAGATAAACTAAAAATGCAACTAACTGATTATCGTATTCTAAGAAATAACGCTTGTAAGAAAAGCATTATACGTTTATCCTTATTAAGAAATTTTAAAATACCATCGTTTGTCCGAAAAACAGAATGGATAAATGAATTTTGCTATCAGGGGGTGGAGTTTTGGCCAAAAAATTTCAAGTAATAGTAAATGGCAGCTGGTGCAAGGGGTGTAACCTATGTGTCCAGATCTGTCCCAAAAAAGTCCTTGAATTGAACGATAGACTCACGTCATATGCTGCTCGTCAAGATGATTGTATCGGTTGCAGGCAGTGTGAAAATATTTGCCCGGACCTGGCAATTACTGTGAAGGAGGACCTAAATAATGACTGATGTTGCTTTCTGGCAAGGGAACCAGGCTCTGGCTCAAGGTGCCCTTGCTGCCGGATGCAGTTTTTTTGCTGGATATCCCATAACTCCCTCTACAGATGTTATGGAAGAAATGGCAAAGGAACTTCCTCTTCGTGGTGGTAAGTTTATCCAGATGGAAGATGAAATAGCCAGTATGGCAGCGACCATCGGTGGATCAATTGCAGGCAGAAAATCGATGACTGCCTCATCGGGTCCAGGTATATCTCTTAAACAGGAAAATCTTGGACTTGCCTATATGGCAGAGATCCCTCTTGTGCTTGTTAATGTTATGAGAGGAGGTCCATCTACTGGTGTTCCCACAAAAATAAGCCAGATGGATGTTATGCAGGCGAGGTGGGGAACTCATGGAGATCATGGAACTATTGCCTACTCCCCTTCTTCTGTTCAGGAATGCTTTGATATAGCCATTAAGGCTTTCAACGCGGCAGAGCGTTACCGTCAACCTGTCTTGATTCTCAGTGATGAGGTTCTTGGGCATATGAGAGAAAAAGTAGTCATACCCCCTGCAGGTTCATATGAGATAGTTGAAAGAAAAAGACCATGTACTGACAAAGCTAAATTCATTCCATACCTTGCTGATCCGGAAGACGATATTCCTGCTATGGCTTCTTTCGGAGACGGTTACAGATGGCATGTCACCGGTCTGACCCATAATGATTTCGGTTTTCCCTCCGCAAAGGAGGATGAAGTGGAAAAAAATATTAAAAGGCTTGTTCGCAAGATAAACCGTTTCCGTGATGATATAGTCGAATATGAAACATTAGCAATAGATGATGCGGAGATCGTTGTCCTTTCCTTTGGTACTGTCGCCCGGTCAAGTATCAGGGCAGTTAATGAGGCAAGGAGAAGAGGTATTAAAGTGGGTCATTTCAGGCCTGTTACCCTTTGGCCCTTCCCAGATAAAGAGATATACCAGATAGCCAAGAAATCAAAGATTATAATTGTTCCAGAACTTAACTGTGGACAAATGGTTCTTGAAGTTGAAAGGGCAGTGCATGGAAAAACAAAAGTTATTGGAAAAAGTCTCGTTAATGGCGAGCTCTTTACTCCAGATGAAATATTTAAATCTATTCAGGAGGTGGCTTAACAATGCCTAATCCCGAAGTACTGAAATGGCTAAGAACCCAGTTTTTCCCACATATGTGGTGTCCGGGATGTGGTCATGGGGTTATTCTTCATGCGATGCTCAGAGCTTTCGTTGACCTTGATATGAAACCCGAGGAAACTGTCATTGCTTCTGGCATAGGCTGTTCAAGCAGAATGCCAGGATATATAAATGCATGTACTGTCCATTCCACCCATGGACGTTCCCTCGCATATGCTACAGGTATCAAGATGGCCAGACCTGAACTGACTGTTGTAGACGTAATGGGTGATGGTGACTGTTCTGCTATTGGAGGTAATCATTTTATTCATGCATGTCGAAGAAATATTGACATTACAGCTATTGTAATGAATAACAATATTTATGGTATGACTGGAGGACAGGCGTCGCCTACTACTCCCCATGGAGCAATAGCCACAACTGCACCATATGGAGTTATCGATTCCTCTTTTGATTTATGCAGACTGGCTGAAGGTGCTGGGGCAACCTTTATCGCAAGGAGTACCATAGCTAATCCTAAACAGTGTGAAAAGTTGATTGTCGATGGTATAAAGCATAAAGGTTTTTCTGTTATAGAAATAATATCCAGCTGTCACACTCAGTTTGGTAGAAGAAATAAGTTCAGGACCCCCATTGATAACCTTAACAGAATCAAGGATGCTTCCGTTCCTTTTGCCAAAGCTCAGGGAATGTCGAAGGAAGAACTTGCAGGAAAATATGTTACAGGTGAGTTTGTGAATATTCAGTCCCCTGAATATACTGAGCAGTATTCAAGATTGGTAGATAGGTTGAAGGGGGGATCCAGATGAATAAACGTTATGAAATTCGATTTGCAGGTTCGGGTGGTCAGGGCAATATACTTGCAGCAGTAATAACTGCAAAGGCAGCTGCTTTGTTTGAAAAGGATCTTTATGTTGCCCAGACCCAGTCATATGGGGCTGAAGCGAGAGGTGGAAAATCCCAGGCACAGGTGATTATATCAACTGAACCTATCGACTATCCAGAGGTTATATCACCTAATCTTCAGATAATCCTTACCCAGCAGGCCTGTGAATATCTTGGCGATACAATAATGGACGGCCGTGTTATCTGCGATGACTATTATGTTAACACCCTCCCAAGGGTAGATGCCAATCTGTACTATTTACCAATTGTCAGAACAGCCAGAGAAAAGCTCGGAAGAGAGATAGTAACAAACATGGTTGCTCTTGGATGTGTTGCACGAGTTCTGGAACTTGATGGTGTCCTTAATCCTGACTCAATAAAAAAAGCTCTTCTTCAAGCGGTCCCTAAAGGTACTGA
Organism: Acetomicrobium hydrogeniformans; assembly: GCA_016841745.1. Taxonomy (GTDB): domain Bacteria; phylum Synergistota; class Synergistia; order Synergistales; family JAFGMB01; genus JAENYO01. The sequence goes on along the minus strand of JAENYO010000001.1, from coordinate 89,597 downwards.
AGATCTGAATATTCGAGCCTACGAAGAAGGATACGGAATGTTTAAAAACAGTCAACATCTTTAAATCATCAGGGATGGTATTATAGATGGGGGGAGAGGCTTTCAGCTTTCTCCCCCTTATCTTTAGCTGGGCCTGGGGTTCTGAAATGGCCAATTTGTCAGGAGTAGTTAATTTGGATATAAAAATTGGTGATACTATAACATTGAAGATCGATAAAATCAGCAGCGATGGTAGCGGTGTTGGGAGAAACAATGAAGGATTTGTTTTTTTTGTCCCTTTTGCTCTACCAGGGGAAACGGTAGAGGTTAAGATAATCAGATTAAAGAAGAACTATGGTCTGACTCAGTTGATATCTATCCTGGAAAAGAGTCATGAGAGGGTGTCCCCCCCTTGTAAATGGTTTGGGAAATGCGGTGGTTGTCAGCTCCAGCATTCTTCCTACCAATATCAGTTGAAAATTAAAACAAATCTTGTTAGAGAGGCCATCGCAAAAATTGCCCATGTAATACCTGAAACTCCTATTTCTGAGTGTGCCCCCAGTCCTCTGGTATGGAACTACAGAAACAAGGCCTCATTTCCAGTACGAAAGACAACAACAGGAACAGAGACAGGTTTCTTTATCAAAGGTACTCATGAAGTTGTACCTGTTGATACCTGCCTTGTAAACGACAGGGACATTGATGTGCTGTATTCAGCAGTATCTGAAGCTCTTCCATCCATGGGTCTTCATGGATACACAGAAACATCTCATGGAGGCATGGTGCGCCATATTATTATAAGAAAGGGTATTGCTTCTTCTGAATTGCTGCTTTCATTTGTGTTAAAAAAAAGACCAAACAGAGCTCAACTGAAAAATATAAGAGATCTGGCAAATGAGCTAAAAGCAATAACTCCTTGTCTTGTGGGAATAACCTGTAATATTAATTCCCGTAGAGACAATGTGATTCTGGGCGAGGAAACATTGCTTATTGCTGGGAGGGAGAGCCTGTCAGAAGGTCTTGCAGGTCTTTCTTTCCGATATACTTCTACTGCATTTTTTCAGATAAATACTTTTCAGGCTGAGAATCTATTCTCCTACTCATGTGATGAAGCTTTGGTCAATGATACTGATTCCGTGCTGGAACTGTATAGCGGGGTTGGAGTGCTAACTTCGATGTTGGCTTCAAGAGCACGCCATGTTACTGCAGTAGAGGACTGGCCTTCTTCGGTTCAAAGTATGAAACAGAATCTTATAAGGAATTCGCTCTCAAATGTGAGTGTAGTTCAAGGGAAAGTAGAGGATGTAACAGGTAAACTGAAAGATCAGAATCATGATATTGTTGTCCTTGATCCTCCAAGATCAGGATGTGCTGAACAGGTTATTGACCTTATTAAAGAACTTAACCCTTCACGGATCATATATATCTCCTGTAATCCGGCAACCCTTGCCAGAGATATATCCAGGCTTTTTTCCTCAGGTAATTATATTCTCCAAAAGGTAAAACCCTTTGATATGTTTCCCCATACAAGCCATGTGGAAACTGTCACAACCATATGCAGATATTCTCCAAAATCAACAAATATTGCTGAATGATATTGCAAATATGTTGAATCGTATAATATAATGACCAGGCAGTGCGGACATAGCTCAGCTGGTAGAGCATTAGCTTCCCAAGCTAAGGGTCGCGGGTTCGAATCCCGTTGTCCGCTCCAATGTTTACAACTGAGGCCTATCCGGCCTCAGTTCTATATGTCCTTTTAATATTCCGAGAGAAAGTTATCACTAATCATCCAGAGAATTTGACAGTCCATGTATACCAAATGTCTAAAATGTTATGTTTTCTATATTGTATTTTTGAATGTTAAACAGTTTGTTAAGTTTGACACAAATTTTTGTGGGTATTAGAATAGGCCAGGCTTTTTTCAGTAATCATGTATAACCAAACTATCTTGTCACTGTGGAAGGGGGTGGAGCTAATGGCAAACGGAATTGCGGAAGAGATTAAAGCGGTTGAAACAGAAGCAAAGAAGGTTTTAAAGGATGCCAAGAGCGAAGCAGCCCGCATGATCGCAGAAGCACGTAATGAGGCGGAAAAGCATGGAAAGGAATCCAAACAAAAGGCTTACCGACTTTACAAAGAACAGCTTTCTGGCGTTGAAAAGCAGGCTGGAGAAGAAGCCGAAAAGATCGTGAAAGAGGGCATGGCAAAAGCAAAGTCCTTTAAGAATAGCCATCAGGGGCAAATTAAAGGAACAGCTACCTGGATTGCGGGAGAGGTGATGGCTAAGTATGGCCGTGGCTAGGATTAATAAACTGGAACTGTATGTACACAAATCAATAGTGGATGGTGTACTTGCTTCTCTTCAGCGAACGGGATCATGTGAAATAATCGGCAGAGAAGAGGATGAGGGTTCTGTTAATCCCTCCATGGAGAAAATGCAGGAGCTTGATGGTTATTTAAGTGAAGCCAGATTTCTCCTTCGATTCCTTGAACCTTATTATGTTGATGATGTAAGTTCAATAGCAAGGGCTTTAGGAGACAAACCTGAAGCAACTTTAAGGGAACTTGCATCCCTTGCTGAACGGACAGATATCAGTTCTCTGGCTGAAAAGATGCGGAAGCTTGAGCGCAGACTGGTGGAGATCCGATCTGAATTATCCCAGATTGAATCTCTTCAGACCATGCTATCCAACATTAGTGGTTTTCCCTATCCTCTGGAACTTCTTTCTAGAGGTACTGATACAACCAAGGGATTTCTAGGCACTATCCCACTGGATCAAGTTGAAAACTGGAAAATTGCTATTGAAACAGAACTTGGAGAAAACGCTGAGATCTATGTTGGTGGTTATGGAGAAAAAGATAAAGAAGCCTGGGTATCTCTGTTCTATCTTAGGGAACTTGAGTATCTGGCTTTTGACATAAGTTCCAAACATAATCTTTCCAAAGTTGATGTATCCCTGGATCTATTAGATACGGTTCAGAGAGAAACATCAAAACTCGACAGTCGGACTGTAAAGCTTTTAAACGAAGAAAAGGTTCTTCATTCCCGGGCACGATCTGCTGCCCAGAAATATGTATCTCTAACTCGTTCCTTAAGTGACTACTGGAGCATTCTCAGATCAAGAATTGAAGTTCTCGATTCCGGGGAATATACAGATCAGATCGTTATGCTTAGAGCCTGGGTGCCTTCCGATTCAGTTCAGGTAATCAAAAATGAGCTTTCACAATATGAAGAACTTGTTGAGATACTTCTTTCTGAACCAACAGAAATGGATGAGCCTCCTTGTATTCTGGAGAATCCTAAATGGGCTATGCCTTATGAAACCCTGACCAAACTGTATGGATCCCCTAAATATGGTGCTATTGATCCTACGCCTTTACTGGCTCCATTCTTCTTCATCTTCTTCGGTATGTGTCTTGGAGATGGAGGATATGGTTTGATAATGTTGGGTTTCTTTGCGTTCTTTCTTAAGAAATTCAAGAAGATGCCATCTGGAACCAGGCAGTTCTTTACCTTGTTCGTCCTTTCAAGTGTTGCTGCTATCATTGTAGGGGCGTTGACTGGAAGCTGGTTTGGTGACATGGTCGATGCTTTTCCCTTCCTGAATTTCCTGAAAGTCATTAAGGATGTACCAATTGTTCTGAATCCAATGAATGATCCCATGACATTCCTTGCTATTTCTCTGGCTTTTGGAGTTGTTCAGATCTTATTTGGACTGCTTGTAGCTTTTTATGATTGCCTTAGAAGGAAGGACTATATTGGAGCAATAGGAGATCAGGGTGGATGGATTATCCTGCTGGTTGGCCTTCTCCTTATTGGAGGTACTGTAAGTGGAAAACTTCCTTCCAGTCTTTCCCTTTTGGGTAAAGCTCTTTCTGCTGCGGGTGCTATCATTCTGGTTGCTACACAGGGCAGAGAAAAAGAAGGGATTGTCCAGAAGGCAATTTCCGGTGTGTTAAGTCTCTACAACATTACTGCCTATCTTGGAGATGTGCTGAGTTACAGCAGGCTCCTTGCTCTAGGTCTTGCCACATCAGCTATTGCAATGATCATCAATATGCTTTCAACCCTTGCAGGAGGAATCCCATATGTCGGATGGGTTATAGGGATCGTCCTATGTTTAGGAGGACACCTGTTCAGCGTTGCTGTAAATGTATTAGGTGCGTTTGTGCACTCTTTAAGACTTCAATATGTCGAATTCTTCAGCAAGTTTTACACGGGTGGAGGAAAGTTATTTGCGCCCCTGAATTACAGCCCGAGTTTCATCAATATTTCAGAAACATCAAAAGACTCTTAAGAAACTAAATCTATCAATTACTTTCATTTATTGAGGGGAGTGTTTTACAATATGGATCTTCTCGGAATCATGTTGGCAATTTGTGGAGCAGCGTTAGCTGCAGGATTTGCAGGTGCAGGTTCTGCAATAGGTGTAGGAATAGCTGGTGAATCAGGTGCTGGTGTTATGACTGAAGACCCGGGAAAATTCGGCCTAGTACTTCTTCTTCAGGCTCTTCCAGGCACCCAGGGAATCTATGGTCTTCTTATAGCATTCTTTGCCATTCTTAAAGTCGGTCTCCTTGGCGGTGGCGGAGCCGTGACTGTAAATGTCTGGCAGGGTCTTGGCGTACTTTTTGCATGTCTTCCGATTGCTATTGCAGGATATTTTTCTGGTATAGCACAGGGTAAAACTTCTGCTTCCTGTATCCAGATGATAGCGAAACGTCCTGAAGAAACCGGAAAAGCGGTTATCCTGCCCGCTATGGTTGAAACCTATGCTGTCCTTGCGTTGCTCATGAGCATCATCCTGCTTAACGGCATTCAGATCTAGCCTGTAAGGGGTGAATCTAATGTCTTTAGCGGATATCAAAAACAAGATTGCAACTGACGCAAAACAAGAATCTGAATTTATAATTCAGAAAGCTCAGGAGCAGATAGATGAAATACGAACCAAAAGTGATGCAGAAATCTTATTGCTTGAAGAATCCTATCATGGCAGATTCAAAAAAGAAGAACCCGAAATCCTTAACAGGAGGCAGATCGTCGCTAAACTGGATGTGAAAAAGTTAGAGCTTGATGCCAAGCAGCAACTTATAACCATGGGTTTTAACGAGGCAGTCAAGGTTCTTTCAAATCTTCCAAAGGATAAATACCTTGGTTTCATTAAGGTTCTTCTGGAGGAATCTGTTGAAACTGGTAAGGAAATCGTGTTTCTTTCAGGAAAAGAGAAAAACTTTACTAAAGCCTGGTTGGATGTATATAACGAAGAACATAAAACCAGCTTGACCATTTCAAAGGAAAAAGTCTCAATCTCTGGGGGATTTATTCTTCAGAACGAGGATATCGATACGAATTGTTCTTTCGATATGCTGGTCAGCTGGAATCGTGAAGATCTCGAGGCAGACGTTGTTAAACGGCTGTTCTCTGCGTAGTTGGGAGGTGGCAGCATGGTCCCGGCAGAGCGTTATGGATATACAGTAGCACGCCTGCGGGCGATGGAGAACAGGATCCTAGATGATAGCGTGCTGCAGAGGTTGGTTGAAAGTGACGATCTTGAAAATGCTATGAAGATCCTTGGAGAAACTCCCTATTCTTCCTGGCTTGTTGAACTTAAGTCCAACTCGGAATTTGACAAGACCATTGAACTGGAACTGGGGTTTGTTTATTCAGAGATAACAAAGTTTGTTCCTGATACCAGGCTGGTTGACATCTGCAGAATTCCTTATGATTTCCACAACGTTAAAGTTTTGCTTAAAAGCCATATCCTTCAGCGAGATGGAGGAGACAGGCGTTTTGATCTCCTTACTACATTAGGCAAGATCCCAACTGATGATCTTATCCTGGCCATCGAAAGCGAAGACTATCGTTTGTTGCCCTTTGGATTACACTCGGCTTTTCCAAGAAGCCTGACCATGTGGGAGCAGTCCCACGACATCCTTGAGGTTGAAAAATCTCTTGATAGACTTCTTTTCGGGGAAATGAGAAAGCTCGCTCGAGAAATCAATGTAGATGCGGTCGATAAGTGGCTGAAAGGCAGGATTGATGCCGAAAACCTGAGAAACATCCTGCGTCTCAAGAGGATGGAACTAGACCCTGCCGTAGTAGCATCATTTCTTCATGATGGTGGTTGGGTCTCTATTGAAAGGCTTGTGTCTTTGCTTGGAGAACCAATTGAAGGCTGGGGAAGGGTGCTTTCCTTTGCTGATATCGGAGGGGTTCTTCTGCATGCGCAGGAAAGTATAGATCTCAGTTCTCTGATCGTAGAAATGGAAAAAGTCCTTGATGAATACACTACCGGAATTCTTCGCAGGGCTAAATATGGTGCATTTTCTCCGGAAAATATCCTTTATTATATATGGTCAAAGGAAATGGAATCTAAAAATCTGAGGATGATCCTTGTGGCTATAGCCAATGATACGGACAGAGACATGGTAAGGGGGTTGATGCGCCGTGGCTAAAAGTGAAGCGTACCAGCCAATGGCAGCAATAGGAGAATATGAAACTGTTTTGCCATTTCAGGCAGTAGGCGTAAGACCTTTCATTGTGGATGAGGAAAGCTTATCAGGTTTTCCAGAGCTTCTTCTTAAACTTACAAAACAAAATTACGCAGTTATATTTATTCAGGAAAAACTTTTTATTGAATTTTCCACTCATGTTAATGAGATCAATGAGAAGTATTCCGTAAGCGTTATCCCCATCCCTGGACTCAAAGGTTCTATGGGTACGGGGTTGGAATCCATCAAGACCAGCGTAGAACGTGCTGTCGGTATGGATATCTTTTCGGTAAACTAGAAATTTGAGGCTGGAGGCGATAGATTGTGGCCACGGAAAAAGTTATAAAAGGATATATTGAAAGAATATCCGGACCGCTGGTTGTCGCAAAGGGAATGCTGGGTGCCAGTATGTATGATGTTGTTCGCATAGGCGAACTGGGTCTGGTCGGTGAAATCATCGAACTGAAAGAGGATGCAGCATCGATCCAGGCCTATGAAGAAACTTCTGGTCTTATGCCAGGAGAAGTAGTCATAAGTACTGGTGCTCCCCTGAGTGTAGAACTTGGTCCGGGTTTGATAGAACATTTCTATGATGGTATTCAGCGTCCCTTGAACCTTATAGAAGAAGAAGCGAAGAGCCCTTTCATTTCAAGGGGTATTAATGTTCCTGCTATTGATAGAGAAAAGAAATGGACCTTAGAATCCAAAGTAAAACCTGGTGACAAGGTAGTACCGGGTGATGTCATTGGTACCGTACAGGAAACGGTTCTGGTTCAACATCTAATCATGGTACCCTTTGGAGTACAAGGAACAGTCAAGGAGATCAAATCTGGGGACTTTACTGTTGAAGAAACGATCGCCATCGTCGATGACGGAAAAAATAAACACGATATCAGGATGCTTCAGAAATGGCCAGTCAGAAAAGCCCGACCGGTGGCCAGACGGTTGCCACCTGTAACTCCTCTTACAACCGGACAGCGAGTTGTTGATGCCTTTTTCCCAATAGCTATGGGTGGTACTGCCTGTGTTCCTGGCCCTTTTGGGTCCGGTAAGACGGTTATTCAGCACCAGCTTGCAAAATGGGCTCAGGCTGAGATAGTTGTCTATGTGGGTTGTGGTGAACGGGGTAATGAAATGACCGACGTTCTCATTGAATTCCCTGAACTCGAGGATCCAAGATCGGGACAGCCACTTATGAAAAGAACAGTTCTTATAGCGAACACTTCGAATATGCCGGTTGCTGCCCGTGAAGCAAGTATATATACAGCCATAACTATGGCTGAATATTACCGTGATATGGGATATTCTGTTGCATTGATGGCAGACTCGACAAGCCGTTGGGCTGAAGCCCTTCGCGAAATGTCAGGACGTCTTGAAGAAATGCCTGGAGAAGAAGGCTATCCGGCATATCTTGGCACCCGCCTTGCTTCTTTCTACGAAAGGGCTGGTCGTTCTATCTGTCTTGGGTCTGAGCAGCGAGAGGGATCTGTGTCGGCCATCGGAGCTGTTTCTCCTCCTGGTGGAGACCTTTCAGAGCCGGTAACCCAGAACACCCTCCGAGTAACCAAAGTCTTCTGGGGACTTGATGCCAACCTTGCCTATCAGAGACATTTCCCAGCCATAAACTGGCTTAACAGTTATTCACTTTACACAGAAAAACTTGATGAATATTGGGATGAAAAATTCGATGACGAATGGAGTAATCTCAGAATAACTGCTATGACCCTTCTGGAGGAAGAAGATAAGCTCAAGGAGATAGTTCGCCTTGTCGGAATAGACGCACTTTCCAAGGATGAACGAATGGTAATGGAAACAGCCAAGTCTCTGAGAGAAGATTTCCTTCATCAGAATGCTTTTCATGAGATAGATACATATGCCTCAATGGAAAAACAGTTCAAGATGCTTCGAATTATCATCAGGTTCCATGAGCTAGGTATGGACGCTCTTAATAGAGGAGCATCCATGAACGAAGTGTTTAATCTTACTGTCAGGGAAAAGATCGCAAGGATGCGTTATTCTGATGAGAAAGATATAGACCAGATTGATCTTATTGAGGACGAGATCAAATCTGAAATCGGCAGTACAATGCCAGTAGGGGGCGATATAGATGTTGCCTAAAGAGTATCGAACAATATCTGATCTTTCGGGCCCGCTCCTGGTAGTTCAAAAGACCAAGGCAGTCCGTTATGATGAGCTGGTTGAAATAGAACTTGCCAATGGAGAAAATCGAAGAGGCAGGGTCCTTGAAATATCTTCAGACCAGGCTCTTGTTCAGGTGTTTGAGGGAACCGACAGCATCGACATACAGAATACCAAGATTAGGTTCCTTGGAAAAGTACTGGAACTGCCTGTCAGCAGAGACATGCTCGGAAGAGTCTTCAATGGCAGAGGTGCACCTATGGACGGCGGTTCTCCTGTGATCTCCGAAAAAAAAGTCGACATCAACGGTATTCCGATGAATCCTTATTCCAGAGACTTTCCTTCTGAATTTGTCCAGACTGGAATATCAACTATTGATGGAATGAATCCGATGGTTCGTGGTCAGAAGCTCCCCATCTTTTCAGGTAGCGGACTTCCTCATAACAGAATGGCTGCCCAGATTGCAAGACAGGCTTCTGTTATCAGCGGGCACGAAGACTTTGCAGTAGTTTTCGCAGCTATGGGTATCACCTTTGAAGAAGCATTTTTCTTCATGGAAGATTTCAGGAAAACCGGTGCTATTCAGCGTACGGTAATGTTCGTCAATCTTGCAGATGATCCCGCAATTGAACGTATTACAACTCCCCGATTAGCCCTGACTGCTGCTGAATATCTGGCATTTGAGCAGGATATGCATGTCGTTGTAATACTGACAGACCTCACAAATTACTGTGAAGCCCTTAGAGAAATATCAGCTGCACGTAAAGAAGTTCCCGGCCGTCGTGGTTATCCTGGGTATCTCTACACTGACCTTGCTACGATGTACGAAAGAGCCGGGAGGCTCAAAGGCAGGAAGGGTTCTATTACCCAGATACCAATCCTTACAATGCCTGAAGATGACAAGACACATCCTATCCCCGACCTTACCGGATACATCACCGAAGGGCAGATAATTCTTAACAGGGCACTGCACAGAAAAGGTATCTATCCGCCTGTCGATGTAATGCCATCCCTTTCCAGGTTAAAGGATAAGGGTATAGGCAAGGAGAAGACCAGGGAAGACCATGCAGACCTTATGAACCAGCTTTTTGCCGCTTATGCACGAGGCAAAGAAGCCAAGGAACTTGCTGTTATACTGGGTGAAGGTGCTCTAACAGAAGAGGATAAGGCTTTTGCTAAATTTACAGATGAATTTGAGGACTCCTATGTACGTCAGGGTGAATATGAAAACCGCACGATTCAAGAGACCCTCGAACTCGGATGGAATCTTCTCACCACGATACCTGTTAAGGAACTCAAGAGAATAAGGGATGCTTATCTCGAGAAGTATCTTATGCCTAGGCTGACAAAAGAGGAGACAACCGAAGAAGCAGCGGTTTCTGAATAGGGGCGAATGAGATGGCAAAACTAAATGTCAACCCCAACAGAATGGAGCTATCAAGGCTAAAAAAACGTCTTGTAACAGCCAAAAGGGGACATAAACTGCTCAAGGATAAACAGGATGCATTGATAAAGGCTTTTCTTGAGCGTGCCCGTGAGGCTAGGACTCTTAGGGAAGACCTTGAAAAGGAGCTTATGAATTGTTACAAAAGTTTTCTTCTTGCAAGAGCTCAGACACTTCCTGCCATGCTTGAACAGGCTCTGATGATACCTGGAACAACATGCAATCTTCACGTAAGCAGCAAAAATGTTATGAGTGTAATTGTTCCGGAGTATCAGTTTGAACAAGAGGGTAGTGCCCTAAATTATGGTCTTGCGAGTTCTTTGGGCAGTCTGGACGTTGCCCTTGAAAGCTTTACCAAGCTTATGCCGAAGTTAATCACATTAGCTGCAAAGGAAAAGGCTATTAAGCTCATGGCTACAGAGATAGAAAAGACCCGTAGAAGGGTTAATGCTCTGGAACATGTAATGATACCCAATTTTATCGAAACCATCAAATACATTACTATGAAGCTTGATGAACAGGAAAGGTCAACCCTTAGCAGATTAATGAAAATCAAAGAAATCGTAAGATCACATTAATTCTTTTTCATCATGTTGTTTTAACCGACCAGAGGAGGATTTCCTCTCTGGTCGGTTTCACTTTTTACAATAATATCAAAACAGACAAAATGGTACAATTATTGAAGGAGCATTTAAAGTGACCGCCGCCTGTTCAAAAGGGGGAGGAAAGTCCGGGCTCCACAGGGCAGGACGCTGGGTAACACCCAGTTGGTGTGAACCAAAGGAAAGTGCCACAGAAATATACCGCCTCTCCTTGTAGAAGGAGGGGTAAGGGTGAAAAGGTGGGGTAAGAGCCCACCGGACACCAGGTGACTGGTGTGCCAGGTAAACCCCGTCCGGAGCAAGGCCGAATAGGGGAGGGAGAGGTGGCCCGCTGACTCCCGGGTACGGCCGCTCGAGGATATTCGCGAGGATATCCCTAGATAAATGGTCACAAAGTACAGAACCCGGCTTATTAAATGCTCCTTTATTTTATTTACATTAGGTATGCATATTTATCAAAGTCTTATATATAGTCTTTAATTTTATGGCGTATTAAAATAATAAATCAAAAATGAGCCTTTAGGACTATCTTTTTTTCTAAAAGATAGTCCTAAAGGCTCATTCATTTTTCTATAAGGGTGCTAGGGTGGGAGAAAGTGGGAAAAAATGTAATATAGTGGGGGAGAATTATGCTGGTTGGTACTTACGACCATAGACTGGATTCCAAAGGGAGACTTGTACTTCCTGTCCGCTTCAGACAGGAGTTGGGAGCAGTAGTGGTCTGTACCATCGGTATAGATAGATGTATTTCTTTGTATGCAACCGAAAAATGGGAAAAGATGCTTGAAAAACTCCAGCAGTTGCCATTTTCGAAGGGAAAGTCCAGAGATCTTATGAGGCTTATTCTTTCCAATGCCAGTGAACTTCAGGTGGATTCAGCTGGAAGAATTCTTGTACCTGCGATTCTAAGGGAACATGCACATCTAGAGGCTGATATTTCATTATTAGGCGTAAGTGATCATCTGGAGTTATGGGACAGAAATCTGTGGCTTGAATACAGGAACAGGGTCATGGATGTCCTTCCAGAGATAGCAGAGGAAGTGGAAGGATTTTGATAGAACATTTGCCAGTATTGATAGAGAAGGTAATTTATTATCTTGAACTTCTATCCAGTGTAGATACGGTGGTGGATTCAACTCTGGGTTTAGGAGGATATTCAGAAAAGATCCTCAATCATTTTGAGACTTCCAGAGTAATGGGAATAGATCAGGATCTTCATGCCATCGATAAAGCAAAAGAAAGGTTATCAGCTTTTAAAGAAAGATTTATTCCTGTTCATGGGAATTTCAGGGATCTTCCCACTCTGACACAAACTGTTAAAGATAGGATAAGTGCTGTTGTATTTGATTTGGGAGTTTCTAACCTTCAGTTGACAGTAGCTGAACGTGGTTTCTCTTTTCAGAATGAAGGACCTCTTGATATGAGGATGGATAATAGTTCTTCGAATGAAGGACTAACTGCGTGGGATGTTATCAATACATACGATTCGAGAGAATTGACAAAGATTTTCAGAGAATATGGTGAAGATAGAAATGCATCAAGAATAGCGTCAGGGATCGTTAAATATCGACAGACTAAGGGGAGGATAGACACTACAACGGAACTTGTTGCAGTAATAAGGTCGATTCTTCCTGCCCCCCTTCAGAGAAAGATGGGAGGCCATCCAGCGAGGAAAGTCTTTCAGGCATTAAGAATATATATTAATCAGGAAATATCCGCGATAGATCAAGGACTGGATGGATCTTTGAACTGTTGCGGACCAGGAGGAATGATCATTGCGATCAGTTATCACTCTCTTGAAGACAGGATAGTCAAGCATAAATTCAAAGAATGGAAGAGCGATGGATGGGGAAGTATCCTTACAAAAAAACCAGTACTTCCTGATGATGATGAAATATCTTCCAATTACAAGGCTCGAAGTGCAAAACTGAGGGTTTTCCAAAAAAAGGATATTAGTCAACAGGAGAACTCTTGGATATTTTATGATTGACAGGAGGTGGATGTAATGTATGCCCAGAATACTACAGTTACCTGTAATAATGTAAAACGTGGCACTTCGATTTGCTCAACCCTTTTATTTTTTGGTATTATAGCCGGGATGTTGATTCTGGGGTTGGGAGCATTGCGTTTTTACAGTTTTCGACTGGAATGTCAACTTGCACAGATCAATGATAAAATTACGTATTACGAAAAGAATATTTCACGGTATGAGCAACATATGGCAACCTTGAAATCGCCTTCGCGTATTCACACTTTTGCGTCTGTCAACCTGGGCATGCAGGGAACATCCAATATTGCTACAGTTACTGTTGCATCAAGTCCCAATGCCAATAAGAATAACCAATTTGACTTTGCATTTATCGAACAAAACAATGCCCTTTTCAAACTTATGAATCTCTTCTCCAGACGAGCCAATGCAAAAGACTGATGATTGAATCTATTTAAATTTCTTCCAATTGAAAGGGGCATCAATGGATCGTTGCTAAAGAGAATATTCTCAAGCCCCTGGCTCTGGCTGCTCTTCCTGTTCCTGGTAGTGTTTATCCGCCTCCTGTTCGTTCATTGCTGGCCCGATCCAAGGATAAGGAGTCAGTCGATAAAACAGTATTGGGCAAATATCAGTGTTAGTACAAGCAGAGGTGTTATCCTTGATTCTAAAGGAGACATATTGGCACATTCGGTTCCTTCGTACAGCTTTTTCGTTGATCCCAAGTTCTGGAATACTTCTAATTCGGGGAAACTTGAAAAATTTGTACCGGACAAGGTTGTAAAAGATCTCTCCCGAAATCTCCCGGGCAGGTTTTTCCCTGTTCTTAGAAAGGTTGGAATTGAAAGGGCTGACATGATAATGGACCTTAATTTGCCAGGTCTATATTCCGTGAGTGAAAAACAAAGACTTTATCCGAACAAAACCCTTCTAGCACACATCCTCGGGTTTTGTAATATTGATGACCATGGCCAGTCTGGACTCGAATTGCTATGGGATTCAGTTCTTTATTCCCCCCCAGAAACTAAAATTCTGGTCAAAGATCCTTCTGGCCAAAGAGTTAATTTAGCAGATATAGCAACTAATAAAAGGCAGGATAAAAATGCTGATGTAAATCTTACTGTTGATAGTACACTCCAGTATATAATTGAGAACCGACTAGAAGAAGGTGCTCTCCTTAATCGAGCAAAGTGGGCAGCAGCTATATGCATGGACCCAGAAACAGGAGCAATCCTTTCAATGGCTAGCTGGCCTTTTTATGATCCTAACAGAAGGAATACTTTTAATAGAGAAGACCACCTTTTGAATAATGCTATCGGACGTGTTTATGAACCGGGATCTACCTTCAAGCCGATAATTATGGGTTTATCTCTTGAAAAAAGGCTGGTCAACAGAAACGAATATTTTATGTGTGCTCAGCGTATCAGGGTGGCGGATAAAGTGGTATCAGATCCCAAGGCTTATGGCAAGCTGACCCTGGATCAGCTTATAATCAAATCTTCCAATGTGGGAATGTCTCAGATAGGGATAAGATTTAATCCTTTTGATACATATAATTCTTTGATATCATGGGGTTTTGGCAATAAACCAGGGATAGAGCTGCCAGGAGCAGAGAAGGGACTATTACCGCCACCAGATCAGTGGAGAGGTGTGGTTCCTGCTAACATAGCCATAGGGCAGGGAATAGCAGTTACACCTTTACAACTAATAACGGCAATTTCAGCCATTGCAAATGGAGGACATCTGCTGAAACCTTTCATTGTCAACTCGGTCAGAGATTCTTCAGGGACTCTGGTTTATAAGGGTTCGAGAACAGAAGTAGCGACTGTCATTTCTACAGAGACTGCGAATTGGTTGAGATCTGTTTTAAGGGAAGTTGTGCTTAAGGGAACAGGAACGCTTGTTAATACTGAACTAGTACCAATTGCTGGAAAGACTGGAACTGCTCAGGTGGCGAGGAAGGGAATCTATGAAAAGGGGAAATGGGTTTCGTCTTTTGTAGGATTCTGGCCCCATGAGACTCCTCAGTTTTCAATGCTTATAGTGATTGGTGAGCCTTCCAAGGGGAAATATTATGGAAGTACAGTAGCTGGTCCTGTTTTCCGGAATATAGTTGAGGATATGTACAGAATAGAAAAAACAGGCCTTGTTCTGGAAAGGGAATAAAACAATGGTGACCTTACAAGAAACCTTATTGTTTATGGATTCAAGGAATCTTCAATATAACGTTCATACTGAAACTAACCCAAAGTGTATTGACCTGGATCTAAAAGATGTATTTTCTGATAGCAGGTCTGTGACTCCTGGAAGCATGTTCTGCTGTGTAAAGGGAAACCAGGTGGATGGTCATGATTTTGTATCTGATGCCTGTGAAAATGGATGTGTGGTCATATTATGTGAAAAAGAACTTGATGTAAATGTAACTCAGATCATTGTCGCATCTGTAAGAGAAACTATGGGTTTTGTCGCTTCCTTCATCTATGGGAATCCTTCATCGAGAATGTTGATGTTTGCAGTAACTGGAACAAACGGGAAGAGTACCACAACATATATGATAAAAAGCATTCTGGATGAATGTGGTATCAAGACAGGAATTCTGGGTACAATCCTTTACAATGATGGGCAAAATGAAGTTCTCTCCAGCAGGACAACTCCTGAGAGTTGTGATGTTCAAAGGTATCTCCATAATATGGTCATAAATGGATGCAAGGCATGTGTAATGGAGGCATCGTCCCATGGACTGGTTCAGGGGAGACTTAATGGATGTCTTTTCGATATTGGCGTATTTACCAATATAACCCCAGAGCACCTTGACTATCATAAGACCATTAAAAACTATTTCAAGGCCAAGAAATCCCTTTTCACCTGTTATATGAAGGATGAGTGGAAGGGTTCAGTTAATGTAGATGATACATTTGGCAGGATTCTCTTCAATGAGTTTCCTGAAAGGTTTATCCCATATGCCCTTTCCGACACTAATGAAAAAACGATAACAGCAGAAACTCTGGATATGTCTCTTGAGGGTCTTGAGTTTAACCTTAAGTTACCCTTCGGTGGGCATATCAATAATATCAAAGTTCCATTAACTGGGAGATACAATGTTTACAATGTCCTTGCCAGTATTGCTGCAGTCTTTCCAATGCATATAGCAGATGAACTAATACGGGGGGCTCTTAAAAATATGCCCCAGGTTCCGGGAAGACTCGAAAAGTTTCTTTTTCACAATGGAATCTGTTGTGTGATTGATTACGCACACACTCCTGATGCCCTCCAGAATGTTCTCAAGGCATTGAGAGAGGTGGCATCCGGGCAATTAACAGTTGTTTTCGGCCTTGGAGGCAATCGATACAGAGAAAACCGTCCTATAATGGGTAAAACTGCAGCACAGTTTGCAGACAAGATTATTATAACAATGGATAATCCAAGGGATGAGGATCCCGGAGAAATAGCAGATCAGATCATCGATGGAATTGTGTCCACGGATGTTAAAGTGACACCTTATGAGGTCATAATTGATCGCAAAAAAGCTGTTCATTTTGCCCTGGATTCAGCCAGCAGTTCAGATATTGTTCTTGTCGCGGGAAAGGGACCTGAGAGATTTATAATCTGGGGAAACGACAGGATTCCCTACAATGATACAGAGACCGTTAAAAACTGGGCTGATTCCAGGTCTCTCGGTTGGAACTGACTATGTATTTATCAGAATTCACAAGGTCCGGTAAAATAAAATATCGAGGACCGGATATACAACTTCCTATTGAAATATCCATTGATAGCAGGACATTGAATGAAGGACAGATCTTTTTGGCTTTAAAAGGTGACAATACTGATGGTCATCTATATATCAAGGAGGCAGTAGATAAAGGTGCCATTGGAATTATTGCGCAGGATGGCTGTTTTGATTTATCCCTGATTCCTTCTTCTCTTTCCTGTATTATTGTCGATGATACATCTACTTTTATTACTCAATTGGCATTACATTATCTTGAATATGCAGCGCCTGAAGAAATAATTGCCATAACAGGAAGTGTAGGAAAGACAACAACTAGAGAGCTCATACGGGAACTGTTGAAATTGAAGTACAGAGTACATGGCCCAATATCCAGTTTCAACACAAGACTCGGCTGCTCTCTCACTGTCCTGGCGATGCCTTGTAACTCCCAAATGTTAATTCTGGAAATGGGTACGAATTCTCCTGGAGAGATAGAAGAAATGACATCACTCTTCAGACCTACTGTAACTGTAATTACCGAAGTAACGGAAGCTCACCTGTTAGGACTTATCAACCTGGAAGGAGTCCTGAAAGCTAAACTGGAGATAACTTCATCCCCCAGGCTTACCCATTTGTTTTACAATGCCGATAATAAAGAACTCAGGAAAGGGGTACAGAATCTTTCCCTTTCATGTAAAACTACTTCTATAGGTTTCCGAACTGGTGATATCCGTATAGAGCAGCCTAAGTTCTCTTTAGATACAGGTAAACCAAGGCTTTCTTTTTTTCTGGAGGGATATAATTTATCTTTACAGATTGTTTCTGGATTATTCGGAACTCATCAGGCCAGATGTTTAGCTGTTGCTTCAGCAGTTGCACTTGAAATGGGAGTGCCGACACACATGATTGTCTCAAAAGCATCTTCTTTCGTTTCGCAGAAAGGACGAGGAGAGGTTGTTTTACTATCAGGAAATATCGTAATAATTGATGATTCATATAATGCTAACCCTGCTTCGATGTCAGCTGCTATTTCTACCGTATCTGGACTTACCTGGGATGGTAGAAAAATTGCTGTATTGGGAAGTATGAAGGAGCTTGGGGATGCTGTCGTAATGCAGCATGTGAAGATTGCTGCAAACCTGGATTTTTTCGATGAGGTTATCCTCGTAGGATCTGAATGGGAATTTCTTTCAGAAAAAGAAGAAAACGGCAATAGAAAATCTTTCCTGTTAATGAAAGATTCAAAAGAAGCATTGTCTTACCTCTGTAATAATCTTGAAGACGGAGATATGATCCTGGTCAAAGGATCTCACAGTAATAACCTTGATCTTGTCGTCAAAGAGCTGGTGAAGACAAGATGAATCTTAATTTATGCCTCTTCACAATCTTTGTTTTTCTTTTTTCGATCATCTGTCAATCCTTGTGGATAAAAAGACTCAATAAGATGGAGGTCCATCTAGTCCAGAAGGAATACGGTCCCCGAACCCATCTTGAAAAGAAAAGCAAAACTCCAGTTATGGGCGGGGTTGTCTTTCTTTTTGTTGTGCTGGTAAGTATTGCTCTTATGACAATCCTTCAGCTAGGTTCTATTTCAGATGTCTTATGGATCTGGATGCTCCCCGTAGTATCATCACTAATAGGTCTTTATGATGATTGGATGAAGTTTTCCTCAAAGTCTAGTGAAGGTATCAGTAGCCGGAAAAAGCTCTATTTCCAGATCATTGTTTCCCTTACCTGGTCAATCTTTTTCACTTACACACATGGAGTACAGATATGGCCAGGTTTTGAAATGCCTTCAAGATTAATGTCGGTAACTCTATTGACCTTTCTGACAGTAGGTATGTTGAATTCAATGAATATAACTGATGGACTTGATGGACTTGCATCAGGTTCAACCGTAATATCTCTTTTCGCCATTTTCATAGCAAGGGACATGGACCCTGTTATAACAGTCCCCTGCCTGACAGGTCTTGCTATTACAACTTCCTTCTTATGGCATAATGCTCATCCGGCAAAGGTCTTTATGGGTGATGTGGGATCACATTTTCTGGGAGCTATTCTTGTGGTCTTATGTTCTTATGGTAACTTTGTTCTTTTTCTTGTACCAGTTGCTTTTATTTTCGGATTTGAAATGCTCTCAGTATGTATCCAGCTTATAGCTATCTATTTTTTTAGAAGTAAGGTCTTTCTTATGAGTCCGATACATCACCACTTTGAATTATCGGGATGGAGTGAAAACCAGATCGTGATGCGTTTCTGGCTTATCCATGGTATAGGAATATTATTTTCGTCATTCATCCTTTTCAAGATAGTGTCTTCATTGACAGGTTGAAGGAAGGTTGCTGCAATGTCATTTAAACCCGAAATATCAGGAAAAAGAATATCAATTATTGGAGCAGGTGTTAGCGGCATGGCCCTGGCAGTTCTGGCATCTTCCCTTGGAGCAGAAGTCTTTGTATCTGATACTAAGAGCAGCCTCCCAGAAGACACTACCGATCTTTTTCATAAAAATGGCGTTTCTTTTGAAACAGGAGGACATTCAGAAAGATTCTGGGACACGGATCTGTTGGTTTTGAGTTCAGGTGTTTCGCCAGGTTCAGAGGCAGTTAGAGAGGGAATGAAAAGGAATGTTCCCATAATAGGAGAAATAGACTTTGTTTATCCCTTTCTTAAGGGTCGAATCATTGGAGTAACAGGTAGTAATGGTAAAACGACAACTACTTCTTTAATAGGGCACTTTCTTAAAACTTCTGGCTGTAAAACTGCGGTCGCAGGGAATATCGGTAATCCTGCAGCCCTTTATGCTAATACAGATAATGACTTTATTGTTCTGGAACTAAGTAGTTTTCAACTCTACTGGTCAAAGTGCCTTCAGGTTGATCTTGCTGTAATAACCAATCTTGCTCCCGACCACATTGACTGGCATGGATCCTATGCGAATTATGTTCACTCAAAAGCTAACCTGCTATTACTCAGAAAACCGGAAGCTCAAGCCATAATACAGAAAAGAGATATGAAGGAACTCAATATTGTAGAAGATAAGAACGCGGTTCCACTTACCTGGGGTGAGCCTTGTTTATCTGGCACCTCCATTTTAATCCAAGGACAGAAAATCTTATTAAACACGCCTAATGGCATAATCCCTCTGGCCCATTTTCAGGATATTCCTCTTGTAGGAATACATAATGTTGAAAACGTAGCCATGGCTCTTTCTGCTCTTAATCTGATGGGAGTTGTTCACCCAGCATCTCAAGAACTCTTCAGAGGGTTTAATCCGCCACCTCATAGATGCGAGTTTGTGGCTGAAATCAATGGTGTCAGATACATTGATGATTCAAAAGGAACTAACGTTGCAGCAAGTGTAACAGCACTAAATTCTATAGCAGGAAATAAAATTGTCATCCTGGGAGGTCAGGGTAAAGGAGAAGATTATCATCCCCTTGCAGAGAGTGTTAAGGAAAGTGTTATCGCTGCCATAGTCCTTGGTGATGAGAAACCTCGAATAATAGCCGAACTTCAAAAAGTGGGGTATGAGAATATTTATGATGTCCAAAACATGGAAGAAGCTGTTTTCCTTGCGTACAAATTGGCCATTCCAGGTATCACCGTTCTTCTTTCTCCCGCCTGTACCAGTTGGGATATGTATGAAAGTTACAAAAAAAGAGGGGAACATTTTCATTCTCTGGTTAATAAAATTATGAAAGGCAAGAGTTATGGAAGAGACCTATGAAGCTCCAGTAATTGAAGAAAGATTATACAGGGTAGATCCACTTTTATGGCTTATCCCCCTAATTCTGAGCCTGATAGGTGTGGTTATGATATTTTCCTTAACATCACCAGAATCCATATCAAATGGAGGGCTGCATTCTTCTTTAGGTATAAGACAGTTACAATGGCTTGTTATTGGTCTTGCTGCAATGCTTGTAATGTATCTTATCCCTGTTGTCTTATGGCAAAGGATCAGCGGGTTTCTATGGGTTATTGCCGTTGGGATCACCTCTATCACCCTTCTGCATGGAATCGGGCTTGAAGCTGGTGGTGCAAAACGATGGATAAATATTGGTGGTATCAGACTTCAACCATTGGAGATCTTATCTCTTGTATATGTTCTTCATCTCTCAAAGATTCTTTCTGTTCCTGACAATAAGAGGATAAAAGTTTTTTTAAAACTATCAGTTATCGGGATTATAAGCATAGTTCCTGTGATCCTTCAACCTGACCTTGGTGGGACAATCCTGCTCTTTTTATTGGGTATGGCAATGTTTGTGGAAGCCTATGGATGGTTAATTCCATTATTAACCGGATTCGTTATGCTTCCTGGACTGTTTTTTCTGATTTTTAAGGAAAGCTATCGAGTTAGAAGATATCTTGCTTTTATAGATCCATGGAAAGATCCCCTTGATAAAGGTTTCCAGATCATTCAGGGCCTGATTGCTTTTGCCAATGGGGGAATACTTGGTGTGGGGATCGGGAAGGGGCTTCAAAAACTGAATTACCTTCCTGCTGCTCATACTGATTTTATTTTTGCTGCATTGGGAGAAGAATATGGACTAGCGGGAACAGGATCCATAGTGATGTTATTTGCCATCTGGTCTTATCGGATATTCCGTGTTTACCGGAAATCAGATTCCTCCTATATAAAGATACTTTTATGGGGACTATGTGTTTCAATACTTCTTCCTTTTTTTATTAATGTCGCTGGAGTTACCAGGTTATTGCCTTTGACTGGAATGCCTCTTCCTTTTGTAAGTTATGGAGGGAGTTCTCTCGTATCGTCCTGGATGGCAATAGGACTAATACTTCGATGTTCCAAGGATGTTGAAGCCGGAGATGATATGTGATGAGAAATAAAATCCTTATTGTTGCAGGAGGAACGGGAGGGCATATTATTCCTGCGATTTCATTCGGAAACTGGATCAAGGATAATCATCCGGAATGTTCTCTCATGTATGTATGTGGAGCGAGGCCTATTGAGGTTGAAATATACAGCAGATATGGTATAGATCCAGTTGTTCTTCCGATTGAAGGATCACCTATTGGAACGTGTAATGTCCTGAGTTTTTATAAAAGGTCAATTAGTATTTTCAGGAGTCTGTTCAAGACATGGCGAGTTCTACAGAAAGAAAAGCCTTTGGTATGTCTTCTATTTGGTGGATACATATCTTTTCCAGTGCTTATAACATCCTCCTTGATGGGAATCTCTTCGATTATCCATGAACAGAATGCAAGAGCTGGAAAAATAACAAGAATAGCCAGCAGGCTGAGAAAGAAAGTCTTGTCTGGTTGGGATGTATGTGAACCTCTACCCTTGAATAGATTTAAAACTGTAGGAATTCCCGTAAGAAGATTTAATAGATTGCAAGACTTGGAAGCTTGGAATATACTACATGTAGGGTCTAAACTTCCAGATGGTCCTATTATTGTGGTTATGGGTGGCTCTTTAGGTAGTAAAAGTGTTTTTGAGCATATATGCACTATAGCATCCAGGGATGAGATGAAGAAGATAACTTTTCTGTTATTAGGGGGAAAGGGAGTTTGTTCTGGTGATATTCCTGGGAATGTGGTTCTCGTTCCCAGAAGTTGGGATTTAAGTGCTCCTTTTTCTCTTGCCGATGCAGCAGTTGTAAGAGCAGGAGCTTCAACTTTATTTGAAATGGCTCTTTATGGTATTCCTAGTGTTGTTATACCGTGGGAGTCTGCTGCTGAAGATCATCAGGCTATGAATGCGGGCTTTTTTGTTAAACAATATGGGGGTTTAGTCTGGAATGAGAATGACTCCATATTATCGTTGACAACAAAGATCAGTGATGTCATTGATATAAAAAAAACTTTCTCTGATGATCAGATAGAGGCGGGAAGAGTAAGGGTAAGTGAGAAGATCTGGGAAGAAACGTTTTTGACGACTGGAAGGGAGATTCTATAATTGGTTTTGTCAGATAGCATGCTTAGTGACGTGAATCGAATTCATCTTATGGGCATCGGCGGAGCCGGTATGAGTGGACTTGCCCTTTTACTTAAGGAACTGGGATATGACGTCAGCGGTTGCGATGTCAACGAAACCTCATATGTTGAAAAGGTTTTACAGAAAGGAATTAAGTTCACCCTCGGACATCAAAAAGAACATATCGACAAATATCAACCGGACTTGATTGTATATAGTAGTGCGATTCCTTCTGAGAATGAAGAACTTAAGGGAGCTATTGCCAATGGTATCTCCGTAGCTAAGCGTGCTGAGGTTCTGAGTTGGTTGTTCAATTCCCGTTTTGGCATAGGAGTTGCGGGTACCCATGGTAAAACTACTACATCTTCAATGATAGCAATGGTCCTTGAACAGGCCGGTCTTAGACCCTCTGTAGCTATTGGTGGTGAACTCTGTGATATAGGAGTGAATGCTAAACTTGGTGATGGCCCCTACATAGTGGCCGAACTTGATGAGAGCGATGGTTCTTTTGAAGAATTCAAGCCAAATATATCTGTAGTTACTAATGCAGATTGGGATCATGTAGATCACTATCCGGATCTGGAAAGCGTTATTACAGCGTTCAGGTCATTTATTAATAACACTAAACCGGACGGAAGTGTAATACTATGTGGAGAAGATACGGGATTATCCAGGATTATAGCTCGTAACTCTCTTGACCGGAAGATAATTACATATGGTTTTGGCAAGACATGGGATTGGGGAACCTTTGATATAAAACATAATCAGGGTGGAGGAGTTACTTTCTCTGTATGTAAAGAGGGGGAATTCGTTTCTGAATTTCATCTTAGCGTATCGGGTGATCACAATATCCTTAATGCACTTGCGGCGACTGTTGTCGCCTCTGAGTTGTCTATTCCCATAAGCTCCGTTAAGGAAACACTTAAGGATTTCAGAGGAGCAAAAAGGCGTCTTCAATATATGGGACATGTTATGGATGCAGATATCTATGATGATTACGGTCATCACCCCCGTGAAGTAGCTGCTACTCTCAATACTCTTGATCAGATGTTCCCGGACAGGAGACATGTAGTAGTCTTTCAGCCTCATAGATATACTCGAACCATGGCTATGTACAAGGAGTTCTCTGATGTGCTGAGTATGGCTGACAGATTGGTTCTGACGCCTATTTATCCAGCAGACGAAGCTCCTATTGATGGAGTTTCTTCTGGGATGATATCAAACCATCTTTTAGAAAATGGATACAACAAATGCAAGTTATGTTCTGACCTTGGAGAGGCTGTAGATCTTATAGGAGAGGAACTTCGCGAAAATGATATTCTGCTTACGATTGGAGCAGGCAATGTAAGTGAGGTTGGTATACAGCTTCTTGACAGGCTTGGTGAAAGGGATTAGCAGGAATGACCTCGACTGAGTCTCTGGAAAGATTCTTCGGTTCAGAGATAAAAGAGGAAGTGTCCCTTGGTCCCTTAACTACTCTAGGTATTGGTGGTAACGCTGAGTTCTATTTCGAACCTTACCGAATCGAAGACCTTGTTCTTGTGAAACAACTGGGGTACAAGTTCGGTTTGCCTCTTCATATAATTGGGGGAGGAAGTAACCTGATTATTGATGATCAGGGTCTGAAGGGGATAGTGATATCCACAGTATCACTTAAGGGAATTGAGATAAGGAGAAAGGGTATCCTAATACAGATCATAGCTGAGACAGGTGTTCAATTAAAGCGACTTGTTGGTCTTTCTCTGGAAGAAGGTTTTACGGGAATAGAGTTTGCGGTGGGTATCCCAGGTACACTTGGAGGTGCCGTTTTTGGCAATGCAGGGGTAAGAGATAATGCCATGTCTGACCTCGTATCATGGGTTGAAACGATAAATGACGAAGGTGAAGTTACGAAACTGAACCGTGACCAGATTGATTGGGGTTATCGATATTCTGCATTATCAAAAGAGAGATGTTGTATATCGAGATGTTGTCTTAATCTTGCCACTTCTTCAAGGCAGGATGTCTGGGCTCTTTCCAGGTCGTTCTGGGAAAAAAGAGTTCATCAGCCATACGGTTTCAAAAGTGCGGGATGTGTGTTTAAAAATCCAGACGGGGATAGTGCAGGTCGCCTTCTGGAGGTGGCTGGATGTAAAGGTCTCAGAAAAGGAGATGCACAGGTATCTCACTTTCATGCTAACTTTATTGTAAATCTTGGGAATGCATCTTTCTCGGACATATTATGGCTCATTCAAGAATGTCAACGGAGAGTGAAAGATTCCTTTGACATCGATCTAAGTCTCGAGGTAGATATTCTAAGTGATGCTCAACTTCAGATATAGAAGATGGCAAACTTTAGTTATTCTAATATCCTTTGTTCTAGGAGGGCTGCTTTTTCTGGAGAAGAATTTCCATTTTCTACGGACAAGGGAGATATCAATGCAGTCTAAAGAACACTTTACAGAGGAAATATTCTGGCGTAGTCTGGGTTCTGAAAAGATTCGTTACTGGCCATTGTTGTTTTTTCAAAAAGATAAAATAACACAAGAGATCGAGAAGATAATTCCAGTTGAAGTGGATCTTAGCCTTTCCGGTTTTGGTAAATTCAGTTTAGGGGTGCACCCTTTAAAACCTTTATATGTCATAGAATGGAAACAAACTCTATGGTATGTTGACAAAATGGGTAAGACTTGGAAAGTATCCAGAGAAGTGAATAACTTGATTGATGGCATATCAAAACCTGATGGGCCAGTATTTGAAGTAGGTGAGGGATTTCCCGTTCCTTTACCTCCTGGTGTTCTTGAAAGCAGAGAAGATCTGATTTATCAGAATCATCTACCCATGGATCTTATCAGGAGATGGAGTGAAGAAGTTATAGGGTTGCCATGGTTCTCCATTCTGGAAAGGCTTGTAATGGAGAAAAGAGCGGGTGAATATTATCTGGTTCTGCAACTAAAGCCCCAGAAAGGCCGGATTGATTTATTGTTAAGAGCGGAATCTGAAAAATGGCCAGAAATTACAGAAGCTCTGGGTAAAATTATGCCCGGGTTTCCTCAGCAATATTGTAATATTTACATAGATGCTACCTATAAGGATAAGATAGTCGTTAAGGATGTGGATTCTTGGGTCAACTAGATACATAGTCAAGAAGATTTTGACATGAAGGGAGCGAGAGTTATGGTTTACAGGGAACCAGAAATTCTCGTAGGGCTCGATCTGGGCACGACAAAAATTGCTGTAGTGGTGGCCGAACGAGATGAAAATATGAGGGAACCTCAAATTATCGGAATTGGACAAGCCCCTTCCCGGGGAATAAGGAAAGGTCTGATTATTAACCTTGAACAGGCAGTCCAATCCGTAAAGGCTGCACTATCTGATGCAGAAAATATGGTCGGATTCGATGTTTCTGCTGCTACCGTTGCTTTTTCGGGTATCGATTCAACCAGTGTTACCTCAAAGGGGATGATATCCCTTGGCAGAACCCCACGCCAGGTAACAATACAGGATGTTGAAAGGGTGATTGAAGCTGCCCAGAGTGAATTGGCAGTTCCCTCAAACAGATGTACCCTTCATACCATTCCTGTAAAATATTCTATCGACGGCAATTCTGGTATTGATGACCCTTTGGGAATGACTGGCATAAGACTGGAAATCGAACTCCAGTCTGTTATAGTCCCCTCTTCAGTTATACAAAACGTCATCAACTGTGTAGAGAGAGCTGGGATAAACGTTCAGGGACTTGTAATCAAATCTCTTGCCAGTGCAATGGGGTCTTTGACTAATGAAGAAACCATTGCTGGCGCTATAGCCTTGTCAATAGGAGGAGGTACAACATCGATTGCTCTGTATGTTGATGGCAGACCCGTCCGACTTTCTGTGATCCCCATAGGGGGAGATCATATCACGAATGACCTGGCGTATGTGCTGAAAATTCCCATAAGTAAAGCCGAAGATCTGAAACAGAAATTAAGCCTTGATCCTAACGATATTGAGGTTGAAACTATGGAACTTGATATAAGAGGGAAACAGAGAGAGGTCAATATCTATGAAGCTATCGATGTTGTAAGGTATAGAATTGAAGAGTTGTTTACAGAGCATATTTCGCATCAGTTGTCAGATTTCAGTGTTCATATGTTTCCTGCAGGTCTTGTTCTTTCGGGTGGAGTTGCCAAGATGAGATCTATAGATCCGTTTGTATCCGAACTGCTTGGTTTCCCGATAAGGATCGCTGATCCTCTTGATACGTATCAGATGCCGCCTGGAAGAAATGATTGCCAGTACGCATCAGTGGCGGGGATAATAAGATATATGACAAACAGAGAAAGAAATCCATATCGGTATATTGAGACTCCGATAAGTAAACTGCGAATGGGTCCTTCGCAGATCAAAGGGAATGTAAATAAAGTCAGAAAAAAGGAATCTCGTACAAGTCGAAATGAATCTATCAGAAGCTTTGTTTCTGCGATAAAAAGATCAATCAAGGAACTTTTTTAGTTTAACCATTTTTCAGGATATCGGGGAGGAATAGGGATGGAGAAGATGTTCAAAGTTGTCGAGCACTCCAGAGCCCATCATGAAAATATCAAAGTGATCGGCGTAGGTGGCGGTGGTGGTAACGCCCTCAATCATATAATCCGAAGCGGCGTTACTGGTGTTGATTTTATCGCTGCTAATACAGATATGGCTTCTCTTGGACTTTCGGAGGCGGCAACGAAGCTCATTCTTGGAAGAGAACTGACCAAAGGCTTAGGAGCTGGAGCTGATCCCGAAATAGGATATAACTCGGCAAAAGAATCTTTTGATGATATCCGCGAGATAGCTTCTGGATGCGATATGGTTTTCATGACAGCTGGTATGGGAGGAGGAACTGGTACTGGAGCAACTCCCGTAATTGCAGAAATAGCAAAAGAAACAGGAGCTTTAGTTGTCGCAGTTGTAACCCATCCTTTTGCCTTTGAGGGACGAAAAAGGTACAAACAGGCTATTGAAGGAACGGCAAGCCTGAAGGATAAAGTAGATGCCCTTATCGTAATTGAAAACGATAAACTACTGGAGATCTCAGATCGCAATACGGGTCTTACTGATGCTTTTCAACTTGCTGATGAGGTTCTTCGCCAGGCAGTACAGGGAGTTACTGATCTAATACTTTGTCCTGGCCTCGTAAATGTCGATTTTGCTGATGTTCGAACGGTAATGAGAAATGCTGGTGCAGCCATAATGGGAATAGGAGAAGCTCAAGGAGAAAATAGAGCAGCTCTGGCAGCACAGGCAGCGATTAACAGTCCGCTTATGTCTACTCCTATGGATGGAGCAAAGGGAGTCCTATTTAATGTTACAGGTGGCAGTGACGTCGGTATTTATGAGATTCAAGAAGCTGCAAGAGTCATTAATGAGGCTGCCGATGAGGATGCCACAATCATATGGGGTCACACCATAGATTCAGATATGGCTGATCGAATCAAGATAACCGTTATCGCTACTGGTTTTTCTTCTCAGATGAAAAGTGTATCGAGATCAAAACTTCCTGGCAGCATGACAGCTCAGGCTAAACTCAAAGGTAGAGTTGAGTTGGAGGAATCTGAAGTAGTATACAATACGGAGGAAGAAGATCTTTTCAAGCTTAATGGTGTACCTACGAATAAATATGATATTCCTACCTATATCAGAAAAGGTGGCAAAAAATAGGTTGCATTAGCCCTTGAGTTCTTTGTTCAACCAGTGGCATATTCGATATACTTACGACAGACGTTACTTGAGATAAGTGGACACTTTCAGTTGTTTAGAGTTAACAAAAGGGCAGCGATCAACAGTTTCTGATCTCTGCCTTTTTTGAATAGGGGAGAGTCTTTTCTATATTCTCTTCTGCTGGAACGGAGGAATTACAATGATCGCAAGAAAGAATAGAAGACATAGAGATCCGAGTCCCATGTTTCCTTTTGGAGACATAATGCTTCCTGTTATTGGAATAGTTGCCTTGGGATTACTGGTCGTAGGTATAAAGATGTTCTTCCTTCCCGCTAATTCTGAAAATGAGTACACT
This sequence comes from Acetomicrobium hydrogeniformans, assembly GCA_016841745.1. Classification (GTDB taxonomy): domain Bacteria; phylum Synergistota; class Synergistia; order Synergistales; family JAFGMB01; genus JAENYO01. The sequence goes on along the minus strand of JAENYO010000001.1, from coordinate 61,279 downwards.
CCAGTCCCTGTTCCTCAGGTCATAGAAAAGCAGGAAAAGAAACAACAGCCAACTCAAACTGTTGTTGTATCAACAGGTTCAGAAGAAAAACTAGTATCACCGAAAAATGAAAAAAAGACAGAGCTTATAGCTGTCCCTGTTTCTTCCGCGGGACAGACTCACCAACCTTCTATTGTGTCGGTATTGCCTAAACAGAACCCAAATACCAACAAAGCGGAACCAACTATTAGTACGGAAACAGATAACAAAGTAATGAAGGCAAGTAATAATCCAGTAAAAGGAAGTTCTTCCGTTAGTGATGTTTCAAAGATAACCTGGAATGTACAGATTGGATCATTTGTAGAAAGCAAGTCTGCACAAACTGAGGCTCAAAGAGCAGAAAATGCTGGTTTTAAAGCAAACATTATTACCGCATCAGTGAATGGCAAGTCTTATCATAGAGTTTTTGTTTCAGCAGGAAAAGAAAGATCGGATGCGGTGATACTTGAGAAAAAACTTAAAAAGAAAGGTTTTCCTACCTTTATTACCCAATATGCTAATCAGTGAAAGAACACATCCATGTCAAAATCAATATCTCTTGATTCAATTTACTTTAACGACAATTCAATCCAATGGGGAGAGTGAGCTGTGTGTCAGGCCTTGTTAAAGAACTTCTTTCCAGAGGTGATACTCTGGACTTTGTTTCTCATGTTCTTTGTTTTCCCTGGAAAACCAGAAACTATCAAGTAGCTCTTGAAAATGCTAATCGCATGCTCCTTGCTGAAGATATTTCTGCAAATACCCCCTATCCTCCGTATGATAGAAGCCTGAGAGATGGTTATGCTGTGAACAGCACTGATGTATCTGGTGCCTCTTCTTCTTTTCCCGTTTATTTAAATCTTGATGGGAAAATCTCTATGGGAGAAATCCCTTCATCAGAGTTGCTTCCAGGAAGTGCTATGGAAATATATACCGGGGGAATCTTGCCTGAAGGGGCTGACTCTGTGGTAATGGTTGAAGATACAGAACTCTCCGAAAAGTGGCTGGAGGTAAGAAGTTCAGTCCAGAATGGAGATAATATTTTAAAGACGGGAGAAGAAGTCAAGGAAAACCAGCACCTTCTCAAACAAGGAAGTCTGATCGACTTTTGCAGTATTGGCGTTCTGGCGACCTTTGGTTTCAGCAGAATTAATGTTATTGATCTGAAGGTGGGAATAATAAGTACTGGTGATGAAGTTGTCCCAGTAGATAAATCACCCTTACATCCTGGGTGTATAAGAGATGTGAATAGTTGGACTCTGTGTTCTTTATTAAAAGACCATGGATTCAATGTGAAAACGTATGGGATAATACCAGATCAGAAGAATCTACTGCGTTCCTGTATTTGCCAGGCTTATTCAGAGAATGACGTTGTCCTGATCAGTGGTGGTTCGTCTGTAAGTGTGAGGGATTTCTGTTCAGAACTTATTGAAGAACTACCAGACCCCGGTCTCCTTGTAAGGGGAATCCAGGTACGCCCAGGGAAACCTACCTTGATAGGAGGGAGTTCTGAAGATAAAAAACTTGTAATAGGTTTACCTGGTCATCCTTTATCATGTTCAGTTGTAGCCTATGCCATCATATTACCTTTACTTTTCAGATTGATCTCCTCTCGAACCATGGTTCCATGGAAATCCCTTTTCCTACCCCTGATTTCGGATGTTCATGGAAAAACTGGCCTTGAAGAATTTATACCATTTCAATTGGATGATTCTGGTCGAGTCATACCTAAGATGGCAAAATCAGGTTACATTAGCGCAATGTATGAATCTTCAGGGCTCATACGACTTTCTGAGTCTGTAGAAACTGTTAGAAAGGGAGAGGAAGTTGAGGTCTTATTATGGTAGTTCACGCTGAAAACGAACATATATCTCTGGAAAAGGCATGGGATATACTCCGCAACCATTTTCTACCTTTATATCGTCCTGAGAGTGTGGTAGTCCCCCTGAAATCCGTTAACCGTCTCATGGGGAAAAGGCTAACACAAGATGTTGTTGCTAAAAGAAATGTTCCTCATTTTAACGCATCCGCAGTGGATGGATTTGCCATCAGGTCTTCATCGTCCGTTTATGCTTCTTCCGCGACTCCGGTTATTCTTGAGAAAATGGATTTTCAGTGGGTTAATACAGGTCTTGCTGTAGATCATCAATCTGACAGTGTCCTGATGGTGGAAGATTCTTCCATAGATGGCAATACTGGGAATCTTATTATTTTTAAAAGTCTTTCAGCAGGAGAAAACGTTAGACCAGTGGGTGAAGATGTAACCAGGGGACAGGTTATTGGTAGAGCAGGGGACATCATTACTTCATCTTTCCTTTCCTTGTGCATAGCTTCTGGTATTTATGAACTGGAGATCTTTTCTCTTCCTGAAACCATTTATATCCCAACTGGTGATGAGATCGTATCTCCGCAGGAATGGATCTCTACTGATTTCCCTGAATCAGGACTAGTTGCAGAAAGTAATTCAACTTTGCTTAAGGGATATTTTCATGAGTGGGGAATCCCTTTACATGTACACGAAATCCTTCCTGACGATCCAGATATTATTCGGAAAGCTATAAAAATGGCAGTTACAAAGTATGATCTTGTCCTTATTGGTGCAGGATCGGCAAAAGGCAAAAAAGATCATATTGCCTCAATTATTTCTGAAGAAGGATGTCTCCTGTTTCATTGGTTACTAATGAAACCTGGACGTCCAGCAATGGGAGGAATTGTCGGGAATACTCCGGTTATCGATCTTCCAGGATTTCCTATGTCCACTGCAGTAGTTTTATGGTCCATTGTATATCCACTTTTACGGCTTATTACTCAGGGCGATTATGATAATTCTGTATTATCCAAAGCGGTTTCTTCAAAAGAGTCCTACGAGATGACCCTTCTTTCGTCCCACTCTTCTCCTCCAGGAATCTCCGAATGGCTTAGATTCAAAGCTGTAGAACTGAATGAGGAAAAGAGGATTATCCCCTTGACCTCAGGTTCAAGCACCTTGTGGTCTCTGTCTGAAACTGACGGATTATGTTTACTCCCAGCTAAAACCCTGGAATGTCCAAAGGGAACGAAAGTGTCGGTGTGGGTGACAAAGGATATTCCATGGAAGAAAAGAGTTCTTTATCAAGGTTCAAATGATCCTGCCCTTGATCGAATAGTAACTTATGTACGTAAATACAGCGGAGACATTGTCCTTCGTTCTGTTGGAAGTATGGGTGGGCTTGCTGCTTTGAGCAGGGATGAATGTCACCTCGCTGCAGCACATTTACTTGATCCAGTGACAGGCGTATATAATGAATCGTTTATTCAGGACTTTTGCGGTAATGAGATATGGGAAAGGTTCCTTATTTACAAACGGGTCCAGGGAATAATTGTTGGGAGTGGCAATCCTAAATCAATAAATACTGTCTCTGATCTGGCGAGGTCCGATGTTCGGATAATCAACAGGCAACCCGGTGCAGGTACAAGGGTTCTTCTAGATATGCTCTTGCAACAATCTGGTATACCATCTACTTCCGTTTCAGGCTATGAAACGCAGTCCGTTTCACATTATGATGCCGCGAACCGTATAGTGGCTGGTGTAGCAGATGCAGCTATTGGCATAAAAGCTGCATCTGATGCAATGGGTCTGGATTTTATTCCAATAACCGAGGAACCCTTCGAAATCATTATTCCTTTGAAGTATATGGAACATCCAGGTATTAAAGCTTTTCTCGATGCACTGCAGGACAATGAATGGAAAAAGAATGTAGAAGATTTGGGGGGATATATTTGGTCAGCCTGATCGACCGATACGGGAGAATCCTCAACTATGTGAGGATTTCCATAACAGATCGCTGTAATTATAGGTGCAGGTATTGTATGCCTGAAAATGGGATTACATGGTTTCCTCATGAAAAGATGTTACGTTATGAAGACATCTTTTTCCTTGTATCTGTTCTTCAGGAGATGGGTGTTACCAAGATCCGTTTTACAGGGGGTGAACCCTTCGTCAGAAAAGGATTTATTTCTTTTCTAAAGGATTTTCAGAGTTCTTTTCCTGAAATAGAAATTGCTCTTACTACTAATGGTTCTTTCCTTTCCAGTTTTGCAGAGGAATTATCAGATATCAGACTGTCAGGTCTTAATATCAGCCTTGATACCCTTGACCCTGCTAAATTTAAACATATAACGAGAGTTGGAAGGCTGGAAGATGTTCTTGAAGGAATAAAAATCGTGGCTTCACTTAAGAAGACACCCTTAAAGATCAATACGGTTCTGATAAGAAACTTCAATGATGATGAGATAATTCCCCTTCTTGAATTAGCTACAGAAAATGGAGCAATGCTCCGACTTATCGAGTTCATGCCCCTTGACGATGTCTGGGATAAAGACTCTTTTATTTCGTCTGATGAGATATTTCAGTCTTTGCCCCTTGGAAAATGGAAGGACATAACAGATAATAGCCCGACCAGTTGTGTTTCTGGACCGGCAAAGTATTACCGTAATTTCAAATGGGGATATACTCTAGGCATTATAGCGGCCGTTTCCCATCATTTTTGTGACTCCTGTAACCGTTTGCGCGTTACCGTCCTGGGAGAAATGAAACCATGCCTCTTCAGCAATGAATTTGTTGAACTTGCACCAGCTATTCGGATTAAAGACAAGGACTGTCTGAAAGAATTAATCCTGAAAGCTGTATCTATGAAACCCTCGGGTTGGAAAATCATTGACAGAAGTGGTTGTAGAATGTCACGAATCGGAGGATGAATCATGGAGAATCTTACACATCTTGATAACGGGGGCCATCCAATGATGGTTGATGTAGGCTCAAAGGATATAACTTTCAGAGAGGCAGAGGCGGTCTGTCATGTTATTCTGCCTTTCAGGGTATTGGAGGTTATATCATCTGGAAGAATAGCAAAGGGAGATGTATTAAAGTTTGCTGAACTTGCCGGTATATTAGGATGTAAAAAGACCTCTGATCTTATCCCTCTATGCCATAACATCAGAATTGACAGTTCAACTGTAAGATGTACCCTGGAACCCGAAATGAGTCGTATTGAAGTTAAATGCATTGTGAAGGCATCAGAGGTAACAGGTGTTGAGATGGAATCCCTGACCGGGGCAATGATCGCTGCTCTCACCATATATGATATGTGCAAGGCCCTTGATAAAGGCATTACCATTACAAATCTTAGGTTGCTTAGAAAGTCTGGCGGGAAAAGTGGTTCTTATGTTGCAAAGGGTGATGTGGAATGAGGATTTTAAGTCTTTTTGATCTTACCCAAGAAAGGGAAGTATATATTTCCTATGTTTCGAAAGATTCCCAGGACAGGGAACTAGTTAATGGAATCCCTACCCGTATTTTGGCTGTACCGCCAGGAGAAGATAAACTGGGATCAGGAAATGTCCTCTACATTACTCTTCCACAGATCTTAGATGCAAAGGAAGGGTACTTTCTCTGCCTGGAAGATGATGATACGATCCTTAAAATACAAGATATAAAGGGGGCAATCCTCGAGTTATCAGTCGAAAAAGCTGGTTTTATTGAAGTTTCAAAACAATTAAGTATTCTTCGTCCCATGAGTGTAGGTATCCTGACCGTAAGCGACAAGGGTAGCAGGGGAGACCGTATTGATACAGCAGGCCCTGCTCTTGCTGAAGAAGCAATTTTTCTGGGTTCTGAAATAATTGTTCAAAAGATCGTGCCAGATGAGGAGAAAGAGATCATCTCTACATTAACAGAATGGACTGATTCTCTGAATATGAACCTTATACTGCTAACTGGGGGGACCGGACTTTCGCCAAGGGATATCACTCCTGAAGCATTGAAGACTCTGGCTCATAAAGAGGTTCCAGGTTTTGGAGAAAAAATGAGGATGCAGACCTCTACTATAACCGAAAGGGCAATACTATCGAGATCCATTGCTGTAACAAGAGGTGAGACGCTATTAATAGCCCTTCCGGGAAGCCATAAGGGGGCTGTTGAATGTTTTCAAGCTATTGCCCCTGTTGTTCGCCATGCTGTTGAGATTATCTGTGGTTGGAGTGGGCCATGTGGTTCTTCCCATTCTTGAAGGAGTGATCTGTGATTAACCTGGAGAGTGGCAAAGTCAGCAACTGTGTCATAATTACAGGAATGTCAGGGGCGGGAAAATCTGCTACCCTCAACATACTGGAAGACCAGGGATTGTTTGCCATTGATAACATACCTCCTTCTCTTCTCCCTCAACTTCTGAATGTCCTGTCAAGACACAGGTCTGCTGTTCAGAATGGGGTTGTTGCAGTTGTCGATATCAGGGGAGGGGATCTCCTCAGCGACCTTGTCTCCGTTCAGGAGAACCTTAGGGAACAATTAACTTCCGTGAAGGTAATCTTTTTGGATGCTTCAGATGAAATTCTCGTAAGAAGGTTCAGTGAAACCAGAAGAAACCATCCCCTGGGGCAGGATGTTCCCATTCTTGAGGGTATAAGAAGGGAACGAAACCTGTTATCTCCTGTTCTGGAAAGTGCTGATATTGTTCTAGATACCTCTGATCTTCCATTAAAGATTCTCAGGCAAAAACTTATTGAACAACTCAGTGACACATCTGGGAAATCTGCTCTTTTGTTTACGTCCTTCGGATTTAAATTTGGAGTTCCTCAGGATTGTGACTTTATCATTGATGTCAGATTCCTGCCTAATCCTCATTATATTCCTGCATTAAGACAATTTTCAGGGAAAGACCCCAGTGTTCAGGAGTATATTAGATCTTTTCCTGAAACAAGGGGGTTTCTGGAGAGATTTATAGAGCTTCTTGATTACATAGTACCTATCTATGGCAACACGGGCAAACCTCAATTACATTTTGCGCTAGGATGTACAGGGGGGAGACATCGATCTGTAGCTGTAGCTGAGTGGTTGGGAGAATACTTTAATTCACCCGATTTTCAATGTGTTGTAAGGCATAGAGATATAGAGAGAGACCAGGTGTTTTAAATGGATTGGAAGATCGGTTTTGTTCTGGGCTGTTTATTTGCTTTTATTCTGACATCCCTCTTTCAGAGTACTCTGATGACTAAAAAGCAGAGAAAGAATCAGACAAATAATCCTGTCACCAGAAAACTGCGAGAGAGACTTGTGATGTCTAATGCTGTCGATTTCAGACTCTCCATGGGCCCTTCAATTGTTGTCCTGGGAGGAGGAACAGGTCTTGCTTCTCTTTTAACCGGTTTAAAATGCTTTACCAGGAATATTACCGCTGTAGTTACAGTAACTGATGAAGGAGGTAGTTCTGGAAGGCTGAGGCAGGAATGGGGTCTTCTTCCTCCTGGTGATATCCGAAACTGTGTTGTAGCTTTAGCTGAGAATGATAATGAATTAAGTCAGATATTAGATTTCAGGTTTGATAAAGGAGAACTGAAAGGTCATAGTCTTGGAAACCTGATATTACTTGCTGTAACTGAACTTGCAGGTGACTTTCGACTTGGCGTGGACAAGATGAATAATCTTCTTGCTATTCGGGGAAGGGTTGTTCCAATGACTACAGAACCTGTCAGCCTGGCTGCGCGTACCTGTTCAGGAGATATGGTCCGAGGTGAGCTCCGTATTTCAAGGATCGGTTCTGAAATTGAAGAAATATGGCTTGAGCCCAGAGATGCAAATCCTGAAAGAGAAGTGCTAAGGGCTATTGAAGAGGCCGATCTAATTGTGCTTGGTCCTGGAAGCCTTTTCACAAGTGTCATTCCAAATCTTTTACTCGAAAAAGTGTCAGACCGCCTTTGTAGTTCCAGAGTTCCGGTTGTATATGTTTCAAACCTTATGACCCAGCCCGGTGAAACTGATGATTTTAACATTCTGGACCATATTAACTGGATCTCCAGGTCAATGGGAAGAAATCCGGATTCTGTTATTGTTAACGATGGGATTATTCCTGAAGATGTACTCTCAATCTATAATGAACAGGGTGCCAGTCCTTTGTATCTAGATAATGGACAGGTTCGTGATCTTGAAACAAAAGGGATATCTGTTATTGGCGCTGAACTTTTTAAAATATCTGAAGAAGGTGTTCTCAGACATAATGGTCTTTCTCTGTCCGAGATTCTTATGAAAATCTGCAGAGAAAATTCAGAGGTTCTATAAATGCAGAAATTTGCTAATTTAATGTGGGATGAATGGATAACATCCCTTCCGGAAAGGGCGGTTCAAGAGGCAGAAGCAGAAAGCTCTGGGATCATGGGCAGTCTGTATCCAGCCTTTTCGTCAAGAAATGTCAGCCTTAGAAGCAGCAGACTCTGGGTATTCAGAAGATTGAGAAGGATATGGCCCATGACATCGTGGTCATCTGTGATCGATCTTGCAACCATGCTCAGGATTCCACGGGAGATGAAAGGAAAGGTCGCTTTAGATCTTCCAAGGGATCTTTATCAGGCTGTCGTAGATGAAAGGAAGAATATTCTACCGGGCAGAAATGCCTGGTTCTGGCTTAGAGGAGTATGGGGTAACATCGGATCGCTCTATCTACCGAAGGGCGGTCAATACATGATCTTCCGTTCACTCGACAAAGAGCTGATTGAGGATATCAATAACTTCCTCTTAAAGAATAATATCAAAGTAAGCCGAAGACAGAAAAATGGGTATAATGAAAGCATTTTAAGAGATCAGGATCTTATCGTTACACTTCTAACAAGGTTTAGACTCTACAATTCGTCGCTAGTACTTGAACAACGTACCATGATTCGGGCTATGAGGGACAGGGCAAATAAACTGGTAAATTGCGACGGCGCCAATATACGCAAAAGCCTTGAAGCGGCTCAAAAACAGATAGAGATTGCCAGAAGTCTTAAAGATAAAGGGATTTACGAGGATCTCCCAAAGCCATTGAAGGAAATGATAGATCTTCGATTGAAATATCCAAGTTCAACCCTCACGGAGCTGGGACAGTTCGTAGAAAAGCCTGTAAGTAAAAGCACTGTCAAGTACAGATGGAAAAAACTTCAATTGCTGGCAGACCAGTTGTCGAATAATTTAAAGTTCAGCAACAGTACACCACCAGAAATATATAGGGGAAACAGAATGTAAAATCCAGTGCTTTCCCGTTTTCTGCTTCATAGCGTTAAATTGTATAATCAAATTAAAGATTATGAACCAATAATATAGGAGGATAATGAAAAATGGGAAAAACAAGAATTGCGATTAATGGTTTTGGCAGGATAGGAAGGCTTGTCCTTCGTTCTATCTATCAATATGATAAAGAGGGTCTTCTTGAAGTAGTTGCAGTCAATGATCTTACAAGTGCAGAACAAAGGGCATATCTCCTGAAATATGATTCCGTACACAGAAGATTTCCGGGAGAGGTAAGTTTTGATGACGAAAACATTTATGTCGATGGGAATGCGATAAAAGTGCTTGCAGTAAGAAACCCGGAAGATCTCCCATGGAAAGAACTAGGCGTGGATCTTGTTATCGAATCAACAGGACTTTTTACAAGCACAGAAAAGGCTTGTGCCCATATTGAAGCTGGAGCAAATAAGGTTGTTATATCAGCTCCCGGTACGGGCGACGGTCTGTGTACAATAGTTATGGGAGTTAATGAAAGTGCTTATGATCCCAGCCTACATGACATAATTTCGAATGCATCCTGTACAACCAATTGCCTGGCCCCCGTGGTGAAAATCCTCCATGAGGAATTCGGGATAGTTAAGGGACTGATGACTACGACCCATGCCTATACGAATGATCAGAGCATTGTTGATGCATGTAATAAGAAATTTCACAGGGGCAGAGCCGCAGCCCTTTCAATGATCCCTACATCAACAGGGGCAGCCAAGGCTATATGTCAGGTTATTCCAGAATTGGATGGCAAACTTAACGGTCTTGCGATAAGGGTTCCTGCTCCTGATGTTTCAGCGGTTGATCTGGTTGTCGAACTTTCCAGATCTGTTACCAAGGGAGAGGTTAACGAAATATTCAAAAAAATATCTGCCTCAGACATGGGTAAATACCTGGGATACGAGGAGGAAGATCTTGTTTCTATGGATTTTGTAGGTGATGAACGTTCTTCCATCTTTGCGGCCAGGCATACTATGGTTGTTGATAACATGGTTAAAGTTCTTGCCTGGTATGATAATGAATGGGGATATTCCTGCAGAGTTGTTGATCTTGTTAACCATATTGTTAAGGTCGGACTGGAGAAATAATGAAAATTCGTCAATTGACGAAAGAAGTTGCCAAAGACAAGAAGGTACTCGTCAGGGTTGATTTCAACGTGCCCTTAAAGGATGGCAAAGTCACTGACGATACAAGAATAAGGGCTCATTTAGATACCATAACTCTTCTCAATCAGGCAGGAGCTAAGATAGCCATGGTGTCTCATCTTGGAAGGCCAAAGGGGAGGTTCTGTGATGATCTCTCCATGAAGGTCATCCGAAATGAGGTCCAGAAAGTAATGGGTCTTAACGTTATTCTTCCAGGAGTGTGTTGTGGGAGAAAAGTCAGTACTGCCCTGAATGATCTCAAATCAGGAGAGATCCTTCTTCTTGAAAATGTGCGCTTTTATCCGGAGGAGAAGAGTAATGACCAGAACTTTGCTGCAGAAATGGCATCCCCCTTTGATATCTTTGTAATGGATGCCTTCAGTGCATCTCACAGGGCTCATGCTTCTACAAATGCTATTCAGAAGTATCTACCCTCTTATGCTGGCCTTTTAATGGCAAAAGAGGTGGAAATGCTGAGTGCAGTTAGTTCTACTCCAAAGGAACCATTTATTCTTATCTTGGGTGGAGCAAAGGTTTCTGATAAAATCGGGGTAATCGAGAATCTTATGAAAAAAGCTTCTGCTATCCTAATTGGTGGAGGTATGGCCTATACTTTCCTTAAGGTCAAGGGTAACCCCATTGGTAATTCTCTTTTTGATGGAGAAAAAGCTGAATTTGCAGGAAAAATGCTTATTAAAGCAATGAAACTTGGCGTGGATATTGTTCTACCCATAGATACCATCGTTGCTGAAGGCCCAGGGTCTTCAAAGGGCGAAAATGTTCTCATTGATTCGATCCCGGAACATTTGATGGGTCTTGATATAGGTAAAGGTTCTGTTGAAGTTTTCAGAAATTATATTGAAAATGCTAAAACTATTCTCTGGAATGGGCCAATGGGAGTGTTTGAAGAGGACCCTTTCTCGATGGGGACACGGGAAATTGCACGAATCGTCGTAAAGGCAACCGCCGAAGGGGGAGCCCTTTCTGTTGTAGGTGGAGGAGATACTGCTGCAGCTGTTAAAAAGTTCGGTTTGGCAGACAGGGTTAGCCATGTTTCCACTGGTGGTGGTGCAAGCCTTGAATTCTGTGAGGGTAAAGTCCTTCCAGGAATAGCTCCATTATTATTGGAACAGTAAATCAAAAGAAGAGCACGATTTTAAAAAGGAACGGCAAAAAGCCGTTCCTTTTTAAACATACTTTTGGAAGAGGTGTTTCACGATGAAAAAGATCTACCTTTATGGGAACTGGAAGATGTATAAGGGGATCGAACAGTCAGAAAACTTCATTAATGATCTGGGCGAATACATGGAAGATAATTCCTGGCTCCGACAGATGCTGAAGAATGACCGCCTTGAAATTGGACTTTTCCCTTCATTTACATCCCTTGCCTCAGCCCAGAAGGTTTTGACTTCCACAGGTCTGGACAAAATGAATGTACATATTGGAAGTCAAAACTTTTATTATGAAGAAAAAGGCGCTTTTACAGGGGAAGTATCCTGGTCAATGCTCAATGAAATTAATTGTAATTCTAGTCTCATCGGTCACAGTGAAAGAAGACACATTTTTGGGGAGTCTGATGAGATGATAAGTCAAAAATTAAGGTCAGCTCTTAGTAATGGGATCATACCTGTTCTCTGTTGTGGAGAAACTCTGGAAGAGAGGGAAAATGGAGAAACCGAGAGGGTAGTGGCGCGCCAGATATCAACTTCTTTACAAGACCTGGACAATAATAAGAGTGTTGTAGAAAATATCATATATGCATATGAACCTGTATGGGCAATCGGAACAGGACGTTCAGCTATGCCTGAAGATGCAGAAGATGTATGTCGGTATACAAGAAAGTGTATTTCTTCAGTCCTGGGAGAAAAATATTCAGGTAACGCAAAGATCCTTTATGGAGGAAGCGTTAAATCTTCTAATGCAGAATCACTTTTGAACCAGCCAGATATAGATGGAGTTCTTGTGGGAGGAGCTTCACTCCAAGTTGATTCATTTCTCGATATAGTAAAATCCTTTGCATAAGATAATCTCCTGGGCTTGAGATACATTCATAATTTTCAAGGGTCCCCTGTGTGTGATTACTGAACAGAGGGACTCTTGATGATTCTTGTCAATACCTGATTATTCAAGGAGAAATGAGAAGGATTTCCAGGAACAGATTAATTCAGTGCAGATTAGGTTAATCATAAGAGCATATAGCAGAAATATTGAAAACAGCAAACAACGCAACATAAGATATATTATAGGACATGAGAGAGATTCTTATGTTCCACCACTTTTGATTAGTGGGCTTCAAAAAACACTATTTAGCAAATACTATATTTGAAGAACTTTATGGAAAACTGATGCTGCTGATTTTCCCTGCAAGTGACTTTTCAAGAATCTATTCTTATCTGGAAAGATCTTTGTTTCACACACATTTGATATATAACAGAATATCACTATTGAAGTTATATGTTTCCCATTGTTGTTTTGAAATTACTGGTAAGAAACAGTGGTTGGTCCTATTCTATTTGAGGATATTACTTCAGATAAACGCTTGAAACTTGTCGTTAAGATGTCTATTTTATAAATGCCATCTTCAGGCCTCATATTTTCGATACTTTTGCATATCAAGTGCCAGTATGGCACTTGATATAAGCCATTATGGCGCATATGTTGAAATCTTTGTTAGTTTCGAAAATAAGATCAAATCTGGATACATCCAGTAAGTAATTTCAAATTCCTGCTCTATTTCCAATTTCCCAGGAATAAATTGGTAAGAAATTATTATCCTGTCTGCAATCATTCAGCTTAACAGATATATGTTCTGTATACAAGAAACAGGCCGGATTTGAATGCAGTGATCCGGCCACAAAGATCCGATCCCCAAACCTGTTTCCTTGGGGACAAGGTGAAATATCTAAAATACAACCACGGATCTAGGCTCTTTTTATAACGTAAAATACCTAAAATACTCCACTATTCTTGTATGTCTTTGTAACTTAACAAAATGAGATTCTATCCATACAATTGGCCGGTAACCGTTTCGTTTTCCATAACCTTTGAATATTCCTGTTGAGTCAAGTTTTTCAACTTTAACTCTTTCTGTGAGTGGTTTACATGGGTTTTAACGAAGCCATTCAATATTTATTTCCATTCTCGCCATTCCAGATGAATGCATTGTTCAAATATGAACTATCCCTGGTTTTCTCAATCTTATCTTCGTCTTGTTAATATTGTTTCCTTTCTCCAGAGATATTATTCTAAACTAAACCATTTCTTATCCCCTCCGTGGACATTTCTTCCCATCTCTTATCTTGACATTTGTTGAAACCTTTTCCTGTTTCTCGTCTCTCCATTTCCATCTTGTACGCTGTACCTGGACTGTCGTTAACGCAGTATTTGGAGTGTGAATGACATAAAAGCTCATTTCTCGAAGCATATTTTACAATCTCAACACAAGATAAGTTGCAGAAACAGGAGACGTTAAAGAGGACTTCATGGATCTCCAGCAAGAAAAATTACGAAATGATTCCAGTTGTTAATCTGACAGTTTTTACCGATATCTGTTAATATAATTCTATACTGTATCGTATAATCGTTTTATGTCTGACTTTTACGCAGTTTGTTTTTTGATAATTATGAATTGAAAATAGAACGATTAAATTTCCAGTCCTAACAAGTACTTGACAAAGAGTTAATTCTGACAGGAGGTGTACTTCCTTGAAGATCGTTACAAGCAGGGACATCAAAAATAATCCCAACATACTTTTCGATAATCCCAGTGAAACTATAATAACCTCAAGGGGTCGTCCCAGGGCCATTTGCATTACCCTTGATGCTGATGAACTCGATGATATTGATGACTTTTTAAGTTCCATCCACCAGGCCCGTGCAAAACGTAGTGTTGAAAAGATAAGGGATCTGCTTCTCAGAACATCTGCAAGTCTTATGCTTACCCCTGCCAAAGCTCAGGAGATCGTAACCCACCTGATTAACAATCAGGGAAGGTTATTTTAAATGAGAGCGCAGACCATACCCCGAGTCGTTCTTGGTGCAGATGTTCTACTCACTTCCCTACTGTTGCCTGCCAGTTCAGCTGCACAGTTATTCAATATTGTTCTGGACGGTAAGGTGATCCCTGTTATTGATTCCAGATTGTCCTCTATTTATGCAACGATGCTTAAGTGTGACGATCTCAACCTTCCCCGGAACCTCAGCAGAGATATGCTTTTTAAACTTTCACGAATATCTGATATTATTTCTCCTTCTCCATTTCCCTATCTTTCAGAAGATCTCCCTCCTGAGGATGTTCTCTATTTTCAGATAGCTTTTTCTGCTGGTACTATTCCTGTTATAAAGAGTACCCTGCATTATTATCTGAACTCAAGTCTTGCAAAAACAATTCCACTTTTTACACCCGCTGGATTTTTAAAAGAATTGCAGCATATCAATGAGTATTATGAAGTAGTCTAAAAGGACCTTGTCTATTAAGACAAGGTCCTTTTGATTCTGCTCAATAACACATATTTTAAATATTCAGTTCCTGAATTACCATTTCCAGTGACTTCAGTGCATCTTCAGGAAGTTTATCAAAACCTCCCTTTTCCTTTTCTCGCGATTTGACATAATCTCTGCGGTCAAGGAATCTGGCTATCAGTTTATCGTTATATGTTTTATCTCTGGGGTCAGCATTAAAATCTTCTATTTCCATGATCTGGATGGCTGAGAAGTTGCCCCATTTGGTGAAAGAAGATTTTCTTTCTACAATCTGACCAATAATATCAAGGGTTATTTCCTTAGTCACTTTCTTGCCCATAAAGTCACCTGTATTCAGAATATAGCAGTCCACTCCAGTATCAAGTAGTCCTTTAAACTTTTCATAATCGAGACCTAAAGGATAAGTACGGAAAGGATTTGCATAAGGTTCAATTACCAGGGCATCAGGATCTACTCCAGGTGCCAGTCTTTCAGCAGAAGTTCTTTTGGTAGCAAGGGTTGCGCCCATTGCAGCACCAAGAGACGTATCTGTTAACTTTAAAACTGGAGGTAAGGTGGGATCTTTCATTAGCCAGAATATGGCGTTTATTTTCTCATCTATTCGGTCAACACGAGTAGCTGACCATAATTTAGATTTGATTGCCCTTCCGTTGCCGTTTCTTATGTCTTCTGAAAGAAGTCCCAATTTGCTATCTTTCATCTTCATTGCACCATTGTTTTGGACTGTCAGAATAAATTTATTATCGGGGCACCCCATGGGATAATCCGCAGTCTTATCAAAATAGGAGGGTTCAAGGGCTATGGCATACTTTTCCTTTACATTTATAATAAAAGCATCATCGTGAAGAACGGTTATGTCATACCTCTCATCGTGGTCTGAATGGGTAATTGTCGATTTACCAGATCCCGAAAGACCAAATACGGCTACGACAAAGTCCTCTCCACTGTCCTCTTTATGGGAGAGATTATAACGTTTTAATCCCCCATGGCACGAAGCAAAACCATTTCTGACTGCAGTACCCCATGCCAACGTTAAAGTTCCTTTTTTGAATTCTCCAAAATATCTCATTCCCAGGAGTGCTGCACAATTATTATTGGGATCAAAATAAGTTAATCCGAGGGGATGGTCTGGATGGCTCCAGTCAGGGTCAGAAAAGATAAATATATCACCTTCCTGAAAAGGTCTGGAATCCCTATACATTTCCGAGTAGATATTATTTAAATACTGGAAATTAAGCAGCCAGTTATAAAGAATATTTTCATGTCCTTCCGGGATCAGAAGATGTGTTTTTACCATAAAGTCCTTTTCAAGACCAATTATCGCTTCAGTATGGTATATAGTCCTCTTACGGGTATTAAAAATAGCTTCCCTTACCAATGATGAATAAATCTCCTGATCTACTCCTGGTTCTCCAGCAATTCTCCTGGCAGCAGCACAGCGTCCTACCACGGCACCATCGTTAAAAAGAAGCACATTTGAATTGATCGGTAAACCTTGTCCCATGGGCTGATAAATAGGCATACCTGTAAGTTCGATGGTTCCAGGGCTATGTTTGGCCATTTCATATGCCTCTATCAAAGTAAGGATAGATTTTACATTATTACCGTAGCAGGCTGTTTCAATGGTAGTTCTCAATCTGGAGATTTTTCCGGTAATTTCTTCATCTGTCAAAAAATCCAGCGTTGACATGGACTTCCCCCACTTTCATTCTGTTTCAAAAGTGAATCTTGACTTTAGAACTTAAGTGCCAATCCTGTATAAGTGGATTGGCACTTAATAATGGTCTGGTGCAATTTTATATTATTAATCTAATCCTGGTATTCATATGATATTGAGGGTGCATCACCCCATGTTTTTTCCAACCGGTAGAAATCTCTTCCCTGGCGGCTGAAAATATGAATAACTATGTATCCGCCATCTATAAGGCACCATTGGGCGCTATTATCTCCCTCTACAACCGAAGGTATCCCCATTTTATCAAGGCTTTCCCTTGCCGCATCTCGCAGGCTTTTAATATGAATATTGGAATTAGAAGTAACAAGAATAAAAACCTCTGCTATTGAGGATGTTTCAGACAAATCCATTATTGTAATATCAAGCCCTCTTTTGTCCGCTAATGCTTCCAGGATCGGTGCATATTCATTTTTAAGACCCATTTTAGAAAAAGATCCCCCCATTCATTTTATTTTTTAAATATATACAGATAATCTTTCCTGTATATATTACTAATTATCGTTCAATTGCTTCAATCTATCCAGTAGTAAATTATAATTATGTCCAAGTATGATAGTAGCATAGGGTGCCGAATTATCCTGTTTTACCAGACTGGAACTAATTTGACATATCCCGGCAAGAGCTTTGGCCGTTTTTATCTTTTCCTGGTCCTGATTTGAAGGATAGACTATGTTGGAGTACTTGTAGTCAAAATGTTTAGCATTTCCCGTATAAGCAACATCAATGCCCAACTTCTGCAGAAAATCAGAGGCTTTTTTGCCTAGCCCCGATGTCCCGTTCCCGTTCAGAACTGCTACAGGGGATGTTATAGAACTTAGGTAATTGCTTATATCCTCTATATCCAGTTCTGGGGGTTTGTCCATAGATTTTGGAACATCTCCAGGTTTACTGCTCAGCATTGTCGAAGCTTCAGAAATATCTCCTATCCAATAACTGACTTTAGATATATAGGCCGCCCTACCGGGAAGAGTGAAGAACATCATGTTCTCCCTTGGAATGTCCTTCAGGTAAGATGCGAACTGGATTGCCTGAGTTGGGCTCATATTGCTGTTTACAAGTTTCAACAGTTGTTTTGCAATAGAGGATAATTCTGAGATCATTGCAGGGCTCTTTGCTTTGTCAAGTATGGCAGAAAGGAATTTCTGTTGCCGTTGCACCCTTCCAATATCACCCAGAGCGTCATGCCGAAAACGGACAAAACCCAGGGCAGTCTCACCGTCCATATGTTGTAAACCTTTATTGATGTTGATATGAAGATTTCCGGCATTATCATTATAAGAGAGTCTTTTCGCTACATCGATATCAACTCCGCCCATCAGATCAACTATTTCAGGAAAACTCTGGTAATTTACGATAATATGGTAATTAACAGGCATGCCAAGGTAATTGACAATGGTTTTCTCCAGAAGCTTTTCTTTCCCATATGCATAGGCATGATTGATTTTCTGCCACCCATGTCCTTCGATCTGGACGCGGGTATCACGGGGAACAGACATCAACCTAACTATCTTGTTATCAATATCTACAGTGCAAAAAGCAATTGTATCTGAACGATGAACACCTTCAACATCGTCTATTCCTATTAACAGTAAATTTACGTTTCCGGAAGCTTCATCATATTCTATATTTTCCTTTATATTGCCTGCGTCAGGTTGAAGGAAACTGTTTAGTTTGATACCGGCCCCGACTCCAGCAGAGATGACTGCAATTAAAAGGACTATTAAGAATTTTCCTATCCTCATTGAATTCACCGTCCGTTTCTCTTATAAAGGCCTTTTTTATAGATATATTGTTCCACCAGTTGGGGAACAATATATCTTATATTTTTCCCGTCTGCTACTCTTTCCCTGATTTCCGTGCTTGAAATTGAGAGGAGAGGAATCTCCAGTAGAATTATGGCTTCCTTATTTATCTGAACCGGAAGATCATCAAGGGAAACGCGTTTATATCCGGGTCTGCTCACAGCTACAACCTTGCATAGTTCAAAAATAACGTTGAATTCCTTCCACTTAGGCATATCCAGGAATGCGTCAAGGCCTGTTATAAAGAAAAACGCAGTACTGTAAGGGGCAAACCAGTGGCGCATTTCGCGCAGAGTATCCACAGTATGACTGGCTTCCTTACGATCAATCTCGATTCTGGATGTCTTAAACGTCGGGTTATCCAGGGTTGTAAGAAGAGCCATTGTGTACCTGTCTTCCGCAGAAGAAATATTGCGTCCCTTCTTGTGATAAGGGCTTCCTGTAGGAACGAATATAACCTCTTCCAGTCCAAGTGCAAAACAAGCCTCTTCTGCGGCAAGAAGATGCCCGTAGTGTATTGGATCAAAGGTCCCACCCATTATACCGATTTTTCTTTTACGCAAGGCATGTGCTCTTACATGCAAGAAGATTTCACTCCCGTGTATCCTGATGAAAATTATTCCATTGCTTTCTCAGGTTGGAATTCAAAAACGATGTCTCCTATATATACATTATCCCCTGTTTTTGCACCACTTTCTTCGAGCAGTTCTTCCACCTTAAACTTTTTAAGCAGACGAGCGAAGTGAAGAATTGCCTCATCGTGTTCAAAGTCGTACCGAACAATAGCTTTTTCAAGGTAAGGATGAATGATTCTGTACCCACTGTGATCGTTAAGAAGTACGATCTGTACCGGTTCGATCCTGGATCTTTTCTTATGTCCCTCTTCTATCTTATGGACTGCAAATAAACGTGTTTCACCCTTTGGTCTTGGATGAAGTCTTACAGTGTCCAGGATCTGCGTTATGAGATCAGGTATGCCTTCTCCCGTTACTGCACTGGTTTCTACGTAGGTAATACCCTGATCCTGCATGAAACGCCTTATCTTTGAGGATAAAGCAGCACCTTCTGGAAGGTCGATCTTATTTCCTGAAACAAGGTATGGCCTATCCAGCAGAGACCTGTTGTATGCTTTGAACTCTCCAATGATGGTTTGCCATTGTCCTATTACATTTTCAAAAGAGCCTGAAGAGAGATCAAGCACATGAACCAGAACCCTGGTCCTTTCAATATGCCTAAGAAAGTAAATACCCAAACCCTTATTATCGGATGCTCCTTCAATAAGACCTGGAACATCTGCTACGACTACCCGTTCATCATCAACAGAAAGAATTCCGAGATTTGGAGAGAGAGTGGTAAATGGGTAACCTGCAATCTTGGGCTGTGCGTTTGAAATAGCAGCAAGTATGCTTGATTTACCAGCATTAGGAAGACCAACTAAACCCACATCTGCTATTAGCTTTAATTCAAGAATAAGAGATCTTTCTTCCCCTTCTTCTCCTTTTTCTGCAAAACGTGGAGTCCTTCTCACAGAGTTTGCAAAATATGCGTTTCCCTTACCGCCTCTACCACCCCTGGCTGCAAGAAATCTGTCTCCAGGTTCAACAAGATCGGCAAGAATCTCCTTTGTGTCTGCATCGTAGATTATGGTACCATAAGGAACTTGTATCAAAAGATCCTTTCCACGAGACCCGATCTTTTTTTTACCTTTCCCATGATCTCCATGAGCGGCCGCGAATCTCTTGTTGAATTCAAAATCGGCAAGGGTATGCAGCCCCGGAACGGCTTCTATTATAATGTTAGCACCATTACCTCCATCAGCTCCGTCTGGACCGCCCTTTGGAATAAATTTTTCTCTCCTGAAACTCAGACAACCGTTTCCACCACGCCCTGCCTTGATATTGATTCTTACAAAATCAACAAATTTCAATGATTACACCATCCGTATCTGTTTTTGATGAACTGCAAAAAACAATGGGCCCAAGGTAAGCTCAGGCCCATTGTTAGGAAATTATAACAGAGAAAACAGCTTAACAGCTAAATTTCTATACTTCAACTGATTCTTCGATTGAAACGAACTTTCTGCTTCCTTTTGTTTCAAACCGAACTATTCCAGTAGAAAGAGCAAAAAGAGTATCATCTTTGCCCTTTCCGACATTAATCCCAGGGTGTACTTTCGTTCCTCTCTGTCTGACCAGTATGTTGCCTGCTTTGACAAATTGACCAGCGTATCTCTTGATACCCAGTCTCTTTCCCTCACTGTCTCTACCATTCTGGCTGCTGCCCTGTCCTTTTTTATGAGCGAAAATCTGAAGATCAAAAATTCTGTTAATCATTTGTGCACCTCCGTGAACTTTACATTCTCGGGATAAGCTTTATGTATCTCCTTAATACTGAGAACGATCGTCTTTGTTAATATCTCAACCCTGTCATCATTCACAGGGAACGATAATCGAATAAATGGCTCATCCCCACTATTTTTAAAAACTGTTTCAACATTATTCAATCCAAGAACCTCTTCCAGTCCTATTGAAAGAGCCTGTATTAAAGTCGATATACCCGCACAGACTATATCTGTTCCACAAACACCATATTCGGTATGGCCAGACATAGATATAGCATTTAGTTGACCGTTGTTATACTCGCATATTATTTCGGTCATTAAATGTTTATAGAATCGATCACGATCTGTGTGTAACGCTGTCTGTGTCCGCGAAGCCTGCGGTAATTCTTTTTGCTTTTATACTTGAATACAAGGACCTTGGCAGCCTTACCATGTTCCTTTACTGTAGCTTCAACAGTTGCACCGGTAACAAAAGGTTCTCCGACTGTAATCCCATTATCATCCGCAACAAGAAGGACCTTGTCAAAAGAAACCTTTTCTCCCTCTTCGGTCTGTAAAAGTTCCACCTTCAAAACATCTCCAGGTGTGACCCTGTACTGTTTGCCACCTGTTTCAACTATTGCATACATCAAATAACTTCCTCCCTCCGCTGGATTGTCAGGTAGCCACAAATGGCTTTCAAAACCTGTTCCATGCGTTAATATCTAAACCTAAGCATTGTATAGATTATGTTGACTTTAGTCAACCTTTTTACAAAAGGTTTATCGTCGCTGGTATATCAGCACTTGCTGTTTTCAGCAGTTTTCTTGCATGTTCTCGAGCTTCATAAAGATTATAGTCCCCTGACAGCATTCTTGCTATTTCTTTGACTCGTTGTTCTCCTGTTATTTCTTCAAGAGAACTTTCCATATCATGTTTTCTTATAACGAAGTGTTGGTCTGCTATGGAAGCGATGCTGGCTTCATGGGTTATAAGGATGACCTGGCATTTTTCAGAAAGTTGCTTGAGTTTATAGCCTGCAAGGACTGCTGCTTTTCCACCAAGCCCTGCTTCAACTTCATCAAAAACTACTGTTTTCGGTAATTGTTCATCAGGAAGGGAAACCTGAATGGAAAGCAGCATACGGCTCAACTCACCTCCTGAAGAGATCTTGTTAACGGGACCAAAGGCCCCCTCTGGTGTTCGTAAGATAAATGAAACTTCATCAGCACCATTAACCCTAAGTTTTCCAAGTTCTTTGACTTCAACGTCAAAGACAAGTCCCATCATGGCAAGTTCACCCATAACCCAGTTTACTCGAGTCTTGAGTTCTTTAGCTGCGGTATTCCTGAGTTTACGCAGATTCATTGCTTTTTTGCTTGCATCCTTCCTTAGCTTTATGCTTTCTTGCTCTTTTGATTCTATAATCTGATAACTTTCAGTAAGCCATATCAGTTCTTTATCGGCCTTTTTACAGAATTCAATCAATTCTTCTATATCTGAAACTCTGGCTCGCCGCATAATTTTTTTTAAGATACCGGTCTTTTTTTCAGTTTCTTCATAGGATATTTCCATTTCGTCCAGAGTAAGGGGCCTATTCTTCTCCTCAGCCAGGGCAACTAGTCTGCCGCTCTTTTCCATAGAAAGGGATAAAAGAGCGTTCCATTCAGATTGATCTTCTTTGTTTGAATAATTGCACAGATTGGACAGTAGTGCATAAAAAGCATCCATGATTCCTTCTTCCATATCAGTCCCGGTCAATCTCAGAAGGGTTTCTTTAAGTTTGTTAGCAGAAGAAATGTGTTCCTGAAGTTCGATCAATGCCTGGTCCCATATTTTGTCACATCCTGGAAAAGGGTCAATCTTCCTGAAGTCCTGAATGATACTTTCCGCATCTTTATACTGTTCAATTATTCTTGACTGATTCTGTTTCAGTTCCCGAATCTCTCTATCGAGTCTGAGAGCTTGCTGAAAAGTCTGTTTAAGGTCTGAGAGAATGTCTATCAGTTCTTTTCCCCCACAACTGTCTATAATTTCAAGTTGTTTATTGGTGGAAAGGAGGTCTAGCTGAGCGAACTGACTTTGTATTCGTATCTGGTTATCCATAAGACTGGAAAGTGTAGAAAGAGGAACCGGTTGATCCTGTATCGTTGTACGCCCTTTACCGTTTCTGAATATGCTTCTACTAACAAAAAGTGTATTCTCTTCTGGAAATATTCCTTCAGGCAGATCTGTTTTTTTCTGGAAAAGAAGCATGGCCCTGGCGAAGCCATGTTCTTCTCCATGGCGAATCAATGACGTCTGAGCCCTTTTACCTGAAATCAGTTCTATAGCCCTGACAACGCTACTTTTTCCAGCACCGCTTTCACCAGTAATTGCAACAAATTGACCTGATATTCTTAATGTCGCGGAGGAAAGACCTCCTATATTTGATATGGTTAGTTCATCGATCAAGAAAGTCACTCCCTGTCAGGATTAACAATTCCATGACCCCAGTTGAGTTTTTCCTGCAAAAGATCATAATAGTCACGATCTGGAAGCATGATCAATTTAACAGTTTTGTCTCTGGAAAGGGATATATCAATCCGGTCAGAGGGTAGTATCTCATACCCAAGCTGACCATCTTGAGTCAGCACAAGATCACGATGGTTACCTTTGGGGATAAGTGATATTCTGTCATCCTTTCCAAAGATCACAGGTCTGGAGTAAAGTGTATGGGCACATATGGGCGAAAGGACAAGACAGGGGACATGTGGAGGGACGATTGGTCCTCCTGCAGAAAGCGAGTATGCTGTTGATCCTGTCGGTGTTGCAACGATTATTCCATCTGTAGGTAATTGAGCGAAAAATTTGTCTTCTACTCTTACTTCTACATGGATAACCCTTGCGAAAGCACCTTTTGTTAGCACTAGATCGTTAATAGCAAAAACTGTATGTTTCTGAGTCTTTCCTCGCCAGACTATTCCCTTGAGAACAAGTCTTTCTTCGATGCGGTGTTTTCCTTCGAGGATCATCATGATGTCTCTTTCCGCCCTATCCTGGTTACCGGAGGCAAGAAATCCCAAGTGTCCCACGTTAATTCCGTAGAGTGGAATAGAAGAATCAAGAACATAGCGGCCTGCTCTGAGAAAAGTTCCGTCCCCACCTATCACAATTGTAAAATCTATAATGCTATGCCACTTTTCATCAGAATAGCCGGCGACTCCAAGTACAGATGCTTCATGAGGAGGGAGAAAGAAGGAAATGCCTTCCTTCTTGCCCCATTTCAGTAGCCTGTGGGCCATCTCAAGAGCTTTAGGTTTTTGTGTGTTTACCAGAAGGCCAACATTGCCTTTCATGCCATTCACTCCGTTCCTGATTCAGTCAAGTTCGTTATGCGCTTTTTCAACAACATTTCTAAGGTGGTACAAATCCGGACTTATGGAACTACACCCATTTCTGGATAGGAAAAGAAGAAATTCCATATTTCCTTTAGGTCCCTTGATAGGAGAATAATCTATAGCCTGTAGAGATAGTTCTGTTTTTTGTTCTATAAAAGAACTGATCTCAACAATTATATCTTTGTGAATATCTGGATCTTTTATTACTCCTTTTTTGCCTATGCGTTTTCTTCCTGCTTCAAACTGTGGTTTCAGCAAAGATATAACCTTTCCTTCAGGACTCAGAAGAGCAGTCAATGGAGGTAGGAGCAGTTTTAGAGAGATAAATGACGCATCAATAGTGAGAAGATCGATTTTTTCCGGGATATCAGTCTCCTTAAGATAACGGGCGTTTTGTCGTTCCATAACTTCCACCCTGGGGTCTTGCCTGATTTTCCAGGCCAATTGACCATATCCAACATCTACGGCATAGACTTTAACAGCTCCCTTTGAAAGAAGAACTTCGGTAAACCCTCCAGTAGAGGCTCCTACATCCATGCAAACAAGAGATTCTGGATCAATGGGGAACACATCCAATGCTTTGAGAAGTTTTTTAGCTCCACGGCTTACCCATTGTTTACCAGTGTTGGCTATATGGACTCGAGATCTTATGTCTACAAGAGTTCCAGCCTTCTGAATCTTTTCATCGTCAACGTAGACATTACCCTCCAGAATTATTGCCTGGGCCCTGGAACGGGTGTCAACCAGGCCCAGTTCCACTATAAGCTGATCAAGCCTTTGCCTTTGTATGGCCAAGATATGCCTCTATAACTTTCTCAGGTGTCATCCCGCAATATTCCCATTGTTGTTCTGTCGTCCCATGAGGAATGAATTTATCAGGAACTCCAAATAATCTTACAGTCGTTCTTGAGGACATCCCGTTTGTTCGCCCGGCAATAATTTCACCGATTCCACCATTAATATAACCATCTTCTGCGACAATTACCAGACTGTGTGTTTTTAAAACATTGTCTATGGTCTGATAATCTAGAGGTTTAACTATTCTAAGGTCCAATACGGATGGTTCCGGTAGGTTCTGTTCCATAGCTAATTGCCTTGTGTGGAGCAGAAATTCAATAGTTTTGCCATAACCAATGAATGCCCATTCCTTTCCCGATGAAAGGATCTTGCTTTTCATATTAGTGTTTGCCGGACGGGGACCTTTTCGGTGAATGGATTTACATATTTTGCCTCTCGGGTATCTGATCATAGTAGGTCCCTGCCTTTCAAAGGCATATCGATACATGAGTTCGAGGTCAATGAGATCTCTAGGTGAAAGAATATGTAGATTTGGAATAGATCTTCCCCAGGCAACGTCCAGAAGGCCCTGGTGTGTCTCCCCATCCTGACCTATAAGTCCTGCCCGATCAACAGAAATAACTACAGGCAGGTTCTGCATTGCAATATCGTGAACCAGTTGATCCATGGCTCTCTGCATAAATGTTGAATAAATGAAAACGCAGGGCTTTATTCCCCCTGCAGCCATACCTGCTGCCATTGTAAACATATGTTCTTCGGCTATTCCGACATCAAAGAATCTGTCCGGGAACTTCGCAGAAAAGCTATTCAGCTTGTTGCCTTCTTTCATCGCAGCAGTAAGACACACTATGTCTTTGTTTTCATCTGCAAGTCTTTCAAGCGTTGAGGCTACTGCCTGACTCCAGGAAAAGCTGCATTTGGGGGATGTGCTTGGGGAAACTCCATGATATATCCATGGTTTTTCTTCAGCTTTTCTGTAACCCTTACCTTTTTTTGTTACAACATGGATAATAACTGGCTTGTCATATTTTCTGGCAAGTCCGAAAACAGATTCAAGTTCTTTGATGTTATGACCATCGAAGGGTCCCCAGTAATTAATACCCATTTCGTCAAAGATATTATCTGGTTTAATGAGTCCTTTTATCTTGTTCTTTGTTTTTTCCAGAAAGGCTTCAATTGTTGCTCCTTTTGGTAATTTTGAAGAAGATTCCCGAACTATACGCTTGATCTTTTTGTAAGTATAGTTTGAGCTGAGCCTGGCCAGGTGAGTAGCAAATCCTCCAACTCTTCTGCTTATGCACATTTCGTTATCGTTAAGAATAAAAATTACTTTGGTATTTGCTTCTTTGACATAGTTCAGTGCTTCAAAGGCCATTCCGTTCAGAAGAGATCCATCACCTATGATCGCAACTACGTCATGATTTGTTCCCTTAAGATCCCTTGCCTTGCTGAAGCCAAGAGATGCAGAAAGAGATGTACTGCTGTGTCCTACATCAAAATGGTCAAACCTGCTTTCTGATCTCTTGGGAAAACCACTTATGCCCTCCCATTGTCTCAAGGTATGGAACTCTTCTTTTCTGCCAGTTAGGATCTTATAAGTGTAAGACTGGTGACCTACATCAAAAACAATCTTATCTCTTTCAGGATCGAATTGGCGCAAGAGAGCAACAGTAAGTTCAACTGCTCCAAGAGGAGAACCGAGATGTCCACCATTTTTAAGAACAACTTTGATTATTGTATCCCTCAGTTCCTGGCATAATACGTTGAGAGATTCGTCTGAAAGATTTACAAGATCATGATAATCTGTCATCCTGTCAAGTATTGCCATTCTTATCACTTCCAATCCAATCCCTTGATCAAACTCCAAGGATTATAAGTTATTTTGTCCTATTTTCCAGATAGACTGCCAAGTCTTTAAAAAACAAACCTTTCAATCCTAATTTTACTGCTTCATCCAGTGCGCGTTGAGATTCTTTCCTTGCAAGTTGTAAAGTTCTCTCATATCCAAAAGAAGAAATAAATGTTAATTTCCCCTGTTTCTGATCCTTTCCAGGAGTCTTTCCCAAATGGGAAGCCTCTGATTTGATATCCAGGATATCATCAACGATCTGGAATGCCAGACCAAGATGCTTTGAATAAGTGGACATAATCTTGAATTCTTCAATATTAGCTCCGGCGATTGTTGCCCCACATAGAACAGATGCCTGTATCAGGCATGAAGTCTTCTGAAGTGCTATCTGCCAGACAAAGTCAGTTTCATGCAACTGACTTTGAAGGTCTGTATCGAGTGTCTGACCACCATGTATTCCAGAAGGGCCTGCTGCTTTAAGGAGAAGTTCCAATGCCTCCAAGAGACTTTTTTGGGCAATTTCTCCCCTGCATTTCTTGAGCGGATATTCAAGAGCGATCAGAAATAGAGAAGTTCCTGCCATTAATGCCAGTGATTCCCCGAACTTCATGTGATTAGTGGGCTTCCCTCTTCTTAGAGAATCATTATCCATACAGGGAAGATCATCATGGATCAGAGATGCGGTATGTATCATTTCGAATGCAAGAGCAAAGGGCATTATTGTTTTCATATCAGATCCAAAGGCATGTGCAGCTTCAATGCAGAGTATAGGTCTAAGTCTTTTCCCCCCAGCCATCAGAGAATAACACATAGAATCCCATAACCGTGGGGGAATATCATCCGGTTTTCCGCAACAGAAACGATTAAGGGCCTCTTCCACTGAACTCTTTCTCTGTATCAGAAAATCCTCCAATGGTATCTTTTCAGAGTATAGCATCACAATAGTAAACTACTTTTCACAATGATCTGTTCCAGGAAAGGGGATTTCCTCTCCTGCACCGCTGAGGATGGTAACCTTCTGCTCAGTTTCCCTAAGGAAAGATTGACATTCTCTTATCAGACCTATCCCCTCTTCAAATAGAAGTAATGCTTCTTCAAGGGGAAGCTGCTCTTTTTCAAGGCGTCTTACAATTAAATCGATTTTATCCATTTTTTCTCTGAATAGCATCATAATCCTCCAGGAGTTAAAGAATGTATTTGCATTTTCATGTTACCCTGTGCTAAAATCCCATAGCTGAGCTTTCATTTTCACGGACAAGGAGGCGAACTCAGTAATGGCTAAAGTCTGCGATTCCTGTGGGAGAGGTCCCACAACAGGAAACAATGTAAGCCACTCGAACCGCCATACAAGAAGGTGTTGGAATGTTAACCTTCAGGAAGTTAAAGTTGATGTTGGTGGCGGAGAAACCAGACGGATGAAGATATGTACCAAGTGCCTCAGATCTGGTAGAGTTAAACGGGCTGTGTAGTGCAGCCCGTTTTTTAGTTCCATTCAAGATATAGACCAAGCCAGCCCTGACCAAATCCAAGGTTAATGTGATTATGTTTTCGACTCTTTATTCTGTTACTTATGGCCCAGGGTTCGTCGATTCTTAGGCATGAATTCTCTAACTCCCAGTATGTTCCATTTAGATTGATCCCGGTACATATTTCAGAAAGGGGGATCAGGGAAAGAACGTCCGGTTCTTTTCTAAAAGCCATCTCTATGGACTTACCACCCTCAAGGATTAACAAAACTTCGTTTTCATCTGCAAGACAACAGATTCCTTTACCTCTTTTACTGTATCCGAGACAAGAAAAAACGTTACTATGTGCGTGATCGAACCTTCCTCCCCAGCAACCCGTTATAATTACAGTTGCTCCAGGTTCATCAGATTCAATCCGCTTGAGGGTCAACTGTAAATCTGTAAGATTCTTATCTACAGGATGTTTTTCAAGAATAACATTATTTTTCTCCGCCCAGATTAAACTCTCTGAATACACACTGTCAAAATCCCCCAAAGCAACTACAGGAACAATACCGGTCTGACAACAGATATTCAGACCGGAATCAGCTGTCCAGATAGGAAAGTTCTGTGCAAAATCCGATAACCACTGTGGGGAAGGTGCTCTACCACCAGCCACAATGCCTATTCCAGGGGCATTAAGAGGGACATTAAATCTAAAAGTTGCTTGTGGTAATCTCAGTATGCCTTGGCTCCCTCCATTCTCAACCGATACTTTGTTCAAATAGTTCATTTGCCTGATCTTCGTCAACAAGGATTTCTCTTGGTTTAGATCCTTCCTGTGGTCCTACTATGCCTATTTGTTCAAGAGTGTCAATAATTCTAGCGGCCCTTGTAAATCCGATTCTCAGTTGTCTCTGTAATCTGCTTGCGGACGCAATTCCTGTTCCCAGAATTATGCTAACTGCTTCTTCAATTAGTGGGTCATCAAGGTATGCAGTATCCCTTTGAGTATTTGATGACTCCCCCTGATCTTCCAAGTCCACGTATTCAGGTTCTCCAAAGAGGTCTTTCATGTAGTTTATGAAATTAATGCTCTGGGTTTCATCCATGTAAGGTGACTGTACCCTGACTGGACGGGGGTACTTGGAACTAACGAAAAGCATATCTCCCTTGCCGAGAAGTTTTTCTGCTCCCCCAAGGTCAATAATAGTTCTAGAGTCAGCTTGTGATGGTAAAGTAAAAGCCACCCTTGCCGGAATATTTGCTTTGATCAATCCTGTAACTACGTTAACTGATGGACGCTGAGTGGCCAGAATGAGATGTATGCCTGTAGCACGTGCCATTTGGGCCAGTCTGCATATAAAATCTTCAACTTCTTTCTGGGCAGTGAACATAAGATCTGCCAGTTCATCGACAATTATGACTATCCGGGGAAGTTTGTCTTTTGGGAGTACTTTTGAGTTATAGGAAGCGAGATTTCTTACCCTGCTTCTGGCAAAGACCTCGTAGCGGTGCTCCATTTCCCTGACTGCCCAGCCAAGGGCATGAACTGCTTTTTTAGGACTTACAACCGGCTTGCATAGAACGTGCGGTAGATGTTCATAAATATTAAGCTCTACCCTTTTAGGATCTATCATAAGAAGTCTCAGTTCCCCGGGTGTTCTCTGGCAGCAGAGGCCGGTAATGCAGCTTGTTACAAAGACACTCTTTCCAGATCCTGTTGTTCCTGCGACAAGAAGGTGGGGAAGATCCTCAAGATTAATAAGCAGAGGACTTGAATTTACTCTTAATCCAGCAGGTAGGGGAAGTTGATAGTGTGTATCCTTAAATTCCTGGGTTTCAAGAATTGATCGTATTGTTACAGATCGCCTGTGAGGCGCAGGTATTTCTATACCTACATAAGGTTTGAACGGAATGGGAGCCTCTACTCTCAAGGCGGGTACGGCAAGGGAAACGGCAAGGTCATTGCTCAAGCCCGCTACTCTACTGACTTTAATACCAGGAGCCAATTGTAACTGAAACTGAATAACAGTAGGCCCAACGACTATTTCAGCTAATTCTGCCTGAATACCAAAATCATTCAGGGTTGATATTACCTGCTGTCCCTGTTCTTCTATAATAGACCTGTCCACGTCCTGGTCATTAATCTGAGAAGGACCGAAAAGATCAAGAGGGGGTGGAAATATGCCTTGTTTGATCTTCAGTGGTAATCTACTGATGGCACTTTCTTCCGGATCCTCTTCTTCCAGAAAATAGCCATCCTGATCTGTTCCCGTTTGATTAACTGGATCATTAGTGTCATTCATTTTCCCTGGTTTAGGATAATCCATAGTTAAAGGAGTGACATCAGAACTCTTAATAAACGACTCTTTACTTTCCAGAATCACCCTTTCAGAATCCTTGAGTTGAGAACTTTCGGCCTCTTCGGTCTTTGATAATACCTTTTCAGTTCCAGGTGTCATGGATATAGAGGTTAAGAATGATTTAAGGGAACCTACCATATTTTTCATTCTGGAGAATATTCCCAGTGTCTTATCAATTAGCAGATTTACGTGTACAAATCCGTAGAGAATCGATGAAATAAGGGCTATCAGTAAACCTGTAAGTACAGCCCCAAGAGCTCCTGTCTTTGTGTACAGTATTGTTGCTATATGGGTTCCCAGTTTCCCTGGATACATAAAGTCGAAAGGAAAAGTAGTGCCGGAAATACTGAAAAGTCCCAATACGTGGCTGCAGCAGAAAAAAAGAGCTATTGTTCCTGCTAATTGCCTTATAAAGGAAGGGACTCTTTTTCTTAGGAGAAAACCGATGGACATATACCCGACATACAATAAGGGTATCAAGATGGCTCCACCAAAATTATCAATCAGATAAGATTTGATCAGCTGTCCCCAGGTTCCAGTCGATAGTGAGAATATAGATGCTGTAATGTAAGTACAGATAAGGAGAACGATGAATACGCCAAGCTGAATCCATGTCAAAAAGGTGTTTGATATAACATCTAAAGATAAACGTTTTATTTTTTTATTGGAGGAAGTATTGTCTTTCTTTCCTCCACCTTCCCGGTTAAATAACTTCATGACCAGTCTCTTTGCCTCCGACAATCATATTTTTAATGTAAAGGGAGGGTTGACCATCCGTAACAGGAACACTCTGGCCTGATTTACCGCAGATACCTGGCATGAATGATAAATCGTTCCCCACATCTATTATATCCTCTAATACCTGTGGTCCATTTCCCGTAAGGATAGCCCCCCTAACGGGTGTCGTAATTCGGCCATTTTCTATTAGATATCCTTCTGTAACCTGAAAAACAAAATCACCAGAAGTAGGATTAACCTCTCCCCCTCCCATTTTTTTAACAAGGAGTCCCTTTGAAACGCTACGGATCATATTTTCTGGTAATGAATTTCCTGGGAGGATAAAGGTGTTTGTCATTCGTGGAAGGGGAATATTCCTGTAAGAACTCCTTCTTGCATTCCCTGATAAGGGTAAATTACCCTTCCTGGATGAGAAATAATCGGTCAGGACATTTTTAAGAATGCCCTTTTCAATAAGTACAGTTCGTTGTGAAGGTGTACCTTCATCGTCCACATTAAGGGAACCATAATAGCCATAAAGAGTGCCATCATCTAACAGGGTGATATGTTCACTGGCAACTTTTGTCCCCAGCTTTTCTCTGTAAACGGAAAAATCTTTTTGTATTATATCTGCTTCCAGACCATGCCCACATGCTTCATGGATCATTGTTCCTCCGGCTTCGCCAGACAGTATGATTGGCATTTCACCCGCTGGACATTCTGGAGCATCAATCATAAGTAAAGCTCTATTTAATGCCATTACTGCAGCTTGGCGTGGATCTATTTTTTCCTGGAATTTTCTTAATGGTAGAGATAAAGCCCTGCTTTCCAGACCCGTCTGAATCTTGTTTCCCTTCTGGACTATCACCTGAACAATGAATGTACTGTAAAATCTCTGATCCTCAACGATGCCTCCATTATCTTTAAGCATCAGAATCTTTTTACGTGAACAATCATGTCTCATTGAAACCTGCGTCACAAGTTCTGAGTAGTCCCGTATGTAGCGGTCAATTTTATGCATAAAGCTGTAATCAGGTGGTTCGAGTTTTTCAGGATCGTCCAGGATCTGATCCGTCTCACTGGTATGAGGAAAACAATCCGGTATGTCAATACCAGCACAGTTAGTGGCCTGTAAAAGACATTCAACAGCAGAAGAGAAATCGGTCGAAGGAGCATATGCATAAGTCGAGGTATCTGAAGAGATGATACGGGCTCCAATTCCCCTTGATGAGGAAGAACTGATCTCCTCGATCTTTCCGTCTTCATAATGGGCGTTATGACCGGATGAAGTCTCGAAATAGAAATCGTGAAAGACTTCTTCCTTCTGAAAAAGTTTATCAGCGAGGGCGGATAAAGAATTACATTTATTCATTCAGTCACTTCCTATCTTCAATGAAAAGGGAACAGACGTAAGTAATTTACATGCATTATTCAATTATTTCGCCCAAGATTTTGAGGTCAGTGCCTTCTTCTAATACTGAATTGATGACTTCCCTCATTATATCCTCATTTCCCAGGGTCGAGTAGACAGAAACGAGGCCTTTGCCCGGATCATCTGTAGTGAGAAAACCAATTCCTTCGTAGGCATTTATAGTCCAGCTCAGATAACAGATATCATGAGGATGCATAGAAATATAAAAACGATACATCTGGATATTTAAACATCTTATGCTGTTCACTATTCTATTTACCTCTCTTGATCTGTCTTATTGCTTTCAGATGTTGGTTATAGGTAGTTGAAAAGATATGTTGTCCGTCCTTTCCTGCAACATAATACAAATAGTTGTTTTTCTCCGGATTCAGAGAAGCCTTCCATGAGGAAAAGGAGGGTAAACATATTGGGTCGGGAGGAAGCCCCTTGTTTTTGTAGGTATTGAATGGAGAGTCGATTTCAAGGTCTCTAAAAAGAACTCTTTTCAGGACTTTTCCTGTCTGTTTCCATGCATAAATAACAGTCGCGTCGATTTGTAAAGGCATTCCTCTATCCAATCGGTTATAGATCACACCGGAAATTACCGGACGCTCTTTATCTATTCTTGCTTCCTTTTCAACCAAAGACGCTATTATACCTAATTTCAACAAATTATCACTGGAACTATCAGAGGGTTTCAACAAAGTTCCGACTTTTTCCCACCACATTGAAGACGCTTGCCTGATGATGTACTCAGGATCCTCTGCAGGCAAAATATAGGTTTCAGGAAAAAGGAAAGTTATTCTCCCATCTGGTGTTTCTGGAAGCAAGGGTTGAAGCTCTTCCGGGTAATTATAACTGTTCATAATAGCCGTGTGAATTTCCGAGGCTGATACCGAGCCATCAAAAATCCGTTCCAGATCGGACAGTTCTTTTCCTGGAATGATTGTAAATCTGAAATAAGAGGGTTCAGAAACAAGAAGTTGTTTTACTAATTCCCATGGAGTCCCTTTTCTAAGTGTATAGGTTCCAGGCATGAGCTTACGGTCTATGCCAAAGTGTACCATCCATCTGGTTAATTCATAGGGGTCATCAATAATCCCCTGGATTCTGAAGGATTTTGCTATTTCTATTGCGTTTTTATCAGGTTCTATGACAATTTTAACTTCTGGGCCTGAGCCAGGAGGAAAACAATTATCCCAAAATTGGGCAGGTATTGATAAGAGAAAAATAAAATATATAACAGCGATTGAAAAACTGAGGATTTCCAATATTCTTCTTAACATTATTTACACTCCATCTGAATATTCTGTAATGTTTCTTATATGTATTCTGGTTCATCCGGGACGAAAAAAGAAACCTTGAAAGTGATACCACCTTCAAGGTTGTAACATTAAAATAGCTTGATCGAAGAAATTAAAAAAGATTTCCAACGGCATTCTCTACACTGGAAATAATCTGTGTATCTTCTAGCAGTCTTATGGCACTCTGAATAAAAGGATAAAGATATTCATCCTTTTCGAGAAAAGGAATATTTTCCCGAATTTTCTGGTAAGCTGCCCCTGTTCCATCTCCGGCTCTTAAAGGTTTTGAGAATTCCAGCGCCTGGGATGCTGTAAATAATTCAATAGCGATTACTTTCCTGGCATTATTTAATATTAAGGCGGCCTTTCTGGAGCTAAAAGCTCCCATGGAAACATGATCTTCTTGATTTGCAGAGGTGGGTATTGAGTCAACGGACGATGGATGAGCAAGGACTTTGTTTTCAGACACGAGGGCTGCAGCTGTGTATTGAGGTATCATAAACCCGTTGTTGAGTCCACTGTTTTTCACTAGAAAGGGTGGAAGACCTGAGAGTTTACCATCTACGAGTCTCGCTATCCTTCGTTCTGATATATTAGCAAGTTCCGCAAGGGCAATTCCCATAAAATCCATGTTTATAGCTATTGGCTGGCCATGAAAGTTTCCGCCACTGATAGCTTCCATGTCTGCCGGAAAGATCAGAGGATTATCTGTTACTGAATTTATTTCGATCTGGAGTTTCCCCTTTATATAATCCAGTGCATCCCGGCTGGCTCCGTGAACCTGTGGAATGCATCTTAATGAATATGCATCCTGAACCCTTTGATGTTTAAATTGATCTATTATTTCACTATTAACTATAAGTTTTCGGATATTGGAGGCAACCCTTCTTTGCCCAAGATATGGCCGTAATTCATGGGTTCTCTGGTCAAAGGCGTAAGGAACCCCGTGGAGGGCCTCCAGAGAAAGGGCTCCGGCAATGTCAGCTGTTTTCGTAAGCTGGATCGCATCGGCCAGCGCCAGAGCACCAACAGCAGTCATAGCTGCGGTTCCATTATTCAATGCAAGTCCTTCCTTGGGTCCGAGTGAAACAGGCTGAAGTCCATTCAGTTTCATTGCATCGACGGCTGACATCCTTTTACCACACAGAGTTACTTCGCCAATACCAAGCAGAGTGATACCAAGATGAGAAAGAGGACAGAGGTCTCCACTTGCACCTACTGAACCCTGTTCAGGTATTACGGGATGAATTCCCATATTCAGAAAGTTAACGATCTGTGCTACCGGAGCGAGACTGATTCCGGAGAAACCCCTGATAAGACTATTAACTCTGAGAAGCATGATTGCTCTAACAATATCTTCTGAAAAGGCTGGGCCAACGCCACAGGCATGGCTTTTAAGAAGATTCTCCTGTAGAATTCTACTGTTTTCCGGTGATATGACTACTGAAGCAAGATCTCCAAATCCTGTGTTGACTCCGTAAATAACTTTGTCTGATTTTGCCCATTTACGAACTATTCCAGCTCCTCTTTCAATAAAGGTTACAGCAGCTGGATCAAGAGAAACTTCATAGCCTTTCCTGGCAACGTTGATTACATCCTCAAGAGTCAGGGAATGTCCAGTTAATTCAATCTTTGGTGAAGTCATAACAGGAAACCTCCTAGCCATGCAGTACCTTTATGTTATGTCATAAAGGGTTATATTTCAATATAATTATCAGAACCACAATAAGGACATTTACCTTTAGAATCAGTACGACAGAGGGATACTAAATAGCCGTTCCTCACGATAATTTCTCGCCCGCATCGTTTACAGTATGTAACAGATTCCCCTGGAATATTCCCCAGATAAACGAAATTAAGTTGACTTCGAGCTATTCCTTCAAATTCTTCCATCAAGTTTAATGAAGTAGGTGTTTCATTCCAGAGATAGTTTGGAAAATACCGTGTCAAATGAAGAATCATATCTCCAGATATGGATCTTATCCATCTTACCATGGACTGAAAGGATTCTAGATCATCGTTTATTCCAGGGACGATCAAATGGGTTATCTCCAGGTGTATTCCCTCCTCCACCAGGAGAAGAATGGATTCCTTTACAGTTTCCAGATTCCCACCCAGTTTCTTATAGCATTCTTCAGTAAAAACCTTAAGGTCAATATTCGCGGCATCTAAATAAGGCGACAGTAAAGAGAGGGGTTGTTTATTGATCAATCCATTTGAAACGATGACAACATTCAGATTTGCATCCTTTATTTTGGTGGCCGCATCCATTAAAAATTCAAAACCGACTAAAGGCTCGTTATAAGTGAAAGCAATTGATTCCAGTCCGTGAGTTTTAGCCAGCTCAATGATCTGATCAATATTCTGGGAAAAGAGTTTCAGATCTCGATCCCAGGTTGCTATTGGCCAGTTCTGGCAGAAGGGGCAGGTCATATTACATCCTACACTGCCAAGAGAGAGTATTTTGCTTCCCGGATGCCAGTGATAAAGAGGTTTCTTTTCAACAGGATCAACGGAAATACTTGAAAAAAGACCGTAACTCAGACTGAAAAGCCCTTTGCCGGGTACATGTTTTCTTACCTTACATAATCCTGTCCCATCTTCCTCAATGATGCACTTATGAGGACAAAGTAGACACTGTACATCTTTTCCTGACGTTGACCAGAACAATGCCTCCTTTTTCAGATTAAGACCATTTTCTGAGGTTGACATCATTTCTGTTCCTTTTCACTGTGACGCTCCACAGTAAAACGGTATATAATTATGCCCTTCGGGTCAGAGATACCTGCTTTAGATGTAGCTATGGCAATCTGCTGTTCTATATTGGTAACTCCATCCAGGTCTGGAAGGAGGACACCCCTCCTGTATCCCTTTTCAACAATAATGCCAAATCTTTTGACATCAAGATCCTCAATATTGTCAACTTCATAAGGTTCCGAAAGAATATCGACGGATACCAGGAGTTCATCAAGTTCTCTCCTGGAAACTGGAGGAAACCTGGGATCCCTGGTTGCTGCAGATATGGAATTATCAAATATCTCTTCTGCAAGGGACTCTCTCAAAGGTGTTACTGTTCCTATACACCCTCTAAGTTGGCCTTCACTGGTTTTAAGGGAGACGAAACATGCTCTGGGCCGTTTCATCAGATTGTCTTCTGAAATGATAGTGCCCATGGATTTATCATTCTTGCCCTCAAGATGACAGGCAATTGATTGTCTTGCCATGGCAACAAAGGGGTCGCCGGTCAGAGTCTGTTCGTTTTTGGATTCTTCAGTTCTTGCGACGCAATATCCAACCCCAAAAGGTCCTTCATATGACAGAACGTCAATCTTTTTCCCCAACGCACCTCCCATAAAGACCATGACGGACCTGAGACCACATTCCCCGGCATTCTCCAGAATACTGGTATCAGCTTGAAGCAATTTGTCAGGTTCATTGGTTTTAAGGCTTTCAACTACAAGGTTATCAAATATTTTTCCCTGTGGGTGAAATCCTGCAGGTGCGTCTAATGTAAGTCTGTGGGACAGATCGCCACTTGCAATTAATGCAAGTGATGAACCATTTTTTACACTATTCAGGATTCTGCCCGTTTCGAATGCTTTTCTGGGAGTTAATCCAATAGGATTAGCAATAATAAGTTTCGGGAGTTTTTCCCAGTATTTCGTGAAAAAGTAGAGAGGAACAATACTCGCATGGTCAAGGACTATGGTTTCTTCCCTGAAATGGTCTACAGGAATGTTGGCATCAATAAGGGTTCTCATGATCAATTTAGCCTTATCAGGAGAGCCTCTGAAAGAAAGTCTGACCTCTGGATGTCCGAACATGGCAAGGTTGCCTGAATAATTGTCTGCAACAACGAAACACATGCCCTTTGAATAAGCGCTATGGGGACTCAGAAGAAGAACGGTTTCCGGTACATGGTCCTGTAAAGATTGTGCAAGGGTTTCCATAGCCTCAACAGTTTTACTTGCTTCTCTTTCCCTTCCCTGTCCAACTTCTGGGATTATGATAGGAGGGTGAGGGACCAGGCATTTCCATTGCCACACTGTCAACACATCCTTTCCATTCCCTGATGAAGTGGATATAGTAAAAAGGTGTTCGTATACATCTATTATACTTGTAGAATCTCTGAAAAAAAACCTTGAGAATTTAGCTTAGATATGAATAGCAGATCCTTAAATCACTATCATCGCATCTCCAAAGGAGAAAAAGCGGTATTTCTCCTGCACTGCTTCTTTATACGCATTGATCGTATTATCGTAACCCGCAAAAGCAGCAACAAGCATTAATAAGGTACTTTTAGGGAGATGAAAGTTTGTTACCATGGAATCTACTATTCGGAAAGAATAACCGGGGTAGACAAAAAGTTCAGTATGTTTTTTACCAGGCTGAAGAACATTCTTCTCATCACTGAAACTCTCAAGGGTTCTGACAACAGTTGTCCCAATAGCGATAATTCTCCCGCCCGAGTTTTTGAAAGCGTTCACGGCATTACGGGTTTCTGCAGGGACTTCACATATTTCACGGTGAATGTTATGGTCACGGATGTCTTCTTCTTTAACTGGTCTGAACGTTCCCAATCCCACATGAAGGGTTACCCATGCAGTTTCAACTCCCATTGATCTGATTCTTTCCAGAAGTTCTTTTGTAAAATGAAGACTAGCAGTAGGTGCCGCCGATGACCCGTCTTTTTCAGCAAAGACCGTCTGGTATGATGAAGCGGGTACATCCCTGTTATGAATGTAGGGAGGCAAAGGAACCTCCCCTATCTTGTGAAGCATGGAAATGACATCGATATTTTCAGGAAAACTTATTTTCCTTGTTCCATCTTCCATATATTCTTCAATTCTGACTTCTATCCCATTAGGAAGAAGAACACTATTTCCTGGTTTAAGTCTTCTCCCTGGTCTAACCAGGGCTTCCCATGAATTACCTTTTCCTGGAAGGGGAGATAAAAGGAGTAATTCCGCATCGGAGTTTCCGCCTGTCTTTGTTCCAAACAACCTTGCCGGTATAACCTTCGTGTTATTCAATATTAGA
Organism: Acetomicrobium hydrogeniformans; assembly: GCA_016841745.1. Lineage (GTDB taxonomy): Bacteria > Synergistota > Synergistia > Synergistales > JAFGMB01 > JAENYO01. The sequence goes on along the minus strand of JAENYO010000001.1, from coordinate 22,406 downwards.
AGGTCTCCAGCCCTTAGAAAATCGATGATATCGGAAAACTTTCTGTGCTCAATCTCTCCTGTATCTTTTTTGAGGATGAGAAGTCTGGAAGAATCTCTGGGTTTGGCAGGTTCCTGGGCTATCAGTTCTTCCGGTAGAAAATAATTGTAAGTGTCCAACTTATATTTATCTTTCATAATATTCCTTCTGATCATAATAGAGTATTTACAATTTAGTTTGAGCTTAATAGTACTTTTCTATCTTTGTTCCAGGGTAGTAGTGGGATATTATCTGATCATTTTTCCATCCTTTTTCTGCCAGACTTTTTGCCCCCCACTGAGATAAACCTACTCCATGTCCCCAACCCTTTCCTTTCAGGATAAAATCAGATGCGGAAGCGATCGGTAATCTTTGAGTATTCTTTGCTTTACCAGGTTCTCTGTTTAAGGCATTTACAAGGTATGATTTTCTTTTTTCTGGATGAAGAAGCATGTCAATCATCTGTTCAGCGTTAAAAAAACCCTGTTTTGTCAACACGATCATTAATCTTTCTTCTTCCATGCTGAGTTCGGGTGATCCTTCATCAACAAAAGATAATCTTGGAGCCGGAGATTGCTGGTTGATATCCGTTCTTTGTTTACCTGCAGAAGAGTTCATGCTGGAGTTTCCATGCGAGATATTGAACATGGTACTTTTAATTGTTTTGGAACCTATAGCCATTCGGAAAGAGTGAGAAGAAAGGGTCTTCGTTCCCCTTGTTCCACTGATCTTTAACATGTCAACCCTTCCGAATGGGTTATGCTGAACTGCTTCAAGATCTCTCACTGTACCGAGATTTACGCCTATATTACCAAGGGCTTTTTGTATATCTGAGGTCTTCAGGGTAGTACTCCATGATGAATATGGTGAAACATAGTCAAAGGGTTCCTTTGTTGCTTTTAAATAGGGAATCTGTCTACCCCAGACAGTCCGTACATCCGCTGTTGCTCCACCACTATCTGAATGGAAGGGAGTCAAAGCTATTCCTCCATTAAAGGTTACCACAAGTCCCCTGGTTTCTTTGACAGCCCTGTCGAGAAGTGGGTCCTCTGCATTAACCCCCCGATAGACCTGACAATGAGGCAGGTTACAAAGATCATATCCATCTTTAGAGTGTCTGCCCATATGTCTGAAAGCGTAGGTTCTGGAAATAATAGCTTGTGCCTTGAGGGCTTCAAAGGGCCAATTAGGGTTGACTTCCATTTTCAGAACGCCTCTTAAATAATCTTCCATCTCAAGAAGGTTAATCACGTTCAGGCCATGGTTTCCTTGAATGATCCTTAAGGTTCCTCTGTATTTTGTGTTGTTAAAAACCAGAAATCCCTTTCCCGATATAGAAAGAGGAAGATGAAAGATGTCATTCTTTATATTAACCATTCCTTGTGTACCTTTACTAGTAATGACAAGGTTACTCTTGAGCGTTATTCTTTTACCCTTTGAATCTTTGAGGATATAAGATGAAGTAGATGAAATATTCAATGACGCCTTGTTGGACACAAGTCCAACAAGGATATGTTTACTGGAAGCTTCCGATATCGGGCTAAAGAAAATAAATATAGAAACAGAAAGAATTGCCAGTACAAGGATTCCATAAGGTCTAGATCCGGTCATCAATACCACGCTCCAGAGTATATGATCATTATCGGTACCATCTGAAAAAAAGGTTCAATATCACTGTTACAATGACACTTACTATGATCATTGAGGTAAGGGGGACAAAAATGTATATATCTTTTTTATGATATGAAATATCTCCTGGCAGATTCCCGAAAAAACTTAAGGGAAACCTGCCAGAAACAAGAAGTATTGACCCTGTCAATATAAGTAATATGCCAAAAAATATCAGTAGTTTCCCGAAGTTATGCAAAACATACACCTATAATGTTACAGACTGTCTTCATCTTGAAAACAGAACTGAAAACTATTTTCAGCAGGACACGGTCTACCCAGGTACTGGTAGGCGTTGATGGTAGCCTTCCTTCCCCGGGGAGTTCTTTCCAGAAGCCCCTGTTGTATAAGGTAGGGTTCATAAATATCCTCAATTGTCTGTTGTTCTTCATTCATGGCTGCAGCAATGGTAGAGAGCCCTACCGGTCCACCTCCAAAAAGATCTACTATGACTTTAAGTATTTTCCTGTCTCCCTGATCAAGACCCAGTGAGTCGAGTCCGAGCATATCCAATGCTGTTATGGAAAGAGGAGCATCGATTGTCCCGGCATTTCTGACCTCTGCAACATCCCTCACACGTCGAAGCAATCTGAGGGCTACTCGAGGGGTTCCCCTGGATCTTTTTGCTATCTCCACTGCAGCATCATCATTAATGTCTATTCCAAGTACTCTTGAGCCTCTATGAACGATTTCAGTAAGCGTTTCTATCTCATAAAGGGCAAGTTGTTCTACTATGCCGAAACGTGCCCTGAGTGGTGAAGTTAGAAGTCCCAGTCTTGTAGTCGCTGCAACAAGTGTAAAGTTTGGAAGAGAGATACAGATATTATTGGCAAGGGGACCCTTTCCGACTATTATATGAAGAGAATAGTCTTCCATGCCGGGATAAAGTATTTCCTCAACGCTTGCTGAAAGACGGTGTATTTCATCAATGAATAGCACATCATTATCCTCGAGGTTGGAAAGAATAGCTGCGAGATCACCAGGCCTTTCAAGCGCTGGGCCTGTAGTGACCCTAAGTTGTCCGCCCATTTCATGAGCAATAATCCCGGCCAGGGTGGTTTTTCCAAGTCCTGGTGGTCCGTAAAATAATGAATGATCAAGGGATTCCCCTCTTTGTCGGGCAGCCTGGATGTATATCTTCAATTTTTCCTTTAGATGGTCCTGACCAACAAATTCATCAAGGGTTTTGGGTCGTATAGATAGATCTTCTTCTCCATTTACAGGAGTAGCATTAAAAACCCTTTCTTCTTTTTCGAGCAACCTTTTCACCTCAGATTCTTGTTCAGTCCTTTCAGTGCCGCTTTCAACATCTGTCCCTCATCAATTCTGTCAAAATCATCATTCATTTCTTCTTTCATCTTTTGTATTACCATAGCAATATCGTGATTAAAAAAGCCAAGAGATCTTAGGGCAGAAATCACTGTTTCCGTAACGCCAGAACCGTTCCCCGCATTAGCAGGTGATAAAGGAAGAATAACCTCATTAAAATGACGTTGCAGCTCGAAACATATTCTCTCTGCTGTTTTTTTCCCAATGCCAGGGACGCTTATAAAGGTATCCTGATCAGCATGCACAACAGCGTTAACGATCTCTGAAGAAGACAATGAGCGAAGTACAGTAAGAGCAAGTTTGCCCCCTACCCCCTTGATGGAAGTAAGTTTCAGAAAAATATCTCTTTCTTCTTCATTGGCAAATCCGAAAAGAGCAATGCCATTTTCAGATATCTGGAGGTATGTTACCAGGCGTATGGTATTTGCTTCCTCGCTTAACCTCAAGGCCATTGATGAACAGCCTATTTCAAAGCCAAGGCCATGTACATCCAGCACTATCGAATCTTTGGTCTTTACCAGAACGACTCCCTCGAGACTTCTAATCATTGTTTTTATACCCGGTCTTTCTTGAAAAGGAATCAAGAGCCAAACCTGTAACCGCTATTGCCAAAGCATCTGCAGCATCATCTGGCCTGGGGATTTCCCTTAGATTAAGTAAACGCTTAACCATTTTCTGTATTTGTGTTTTGTCTGCCGAACCACTTCCACAAACAGCCATCTTTATCTGATTGGGTTTTGGTTCGTAATAAGGAAGATTGTTTTGCGAAGCCAGGAGAAGAATAGTTCCACGGGCCTGCCAGACACATCCGGCAGTGGTCGTATTTCTTCCAAAAAACAATTGTTCAATAGACATGAAATCCGGTTTCCATTGATGTATTTTCTCTTCGATAGACTGATATATAGTGTTAAGTCTTTTTGCGATATCACTTTTTGGCGGAGTTTCGATACATCCATATGACAAAGATTCATACGAATGTCCCCGCCGCAAGACTACTCCGTAGCCCAGTCTGCCAAGGCCAGGATCTATTCCAAGGCAGATAACATGGCTATGCGTCAAGTTCATTGATCACTTCATCTGGGATATCAAAGTTTGCGTATACGTTCTGGACATCATCCTGATCTTCTATGAGGTCCATGAGTTTCAATACTTTATAGGCTTTATCCTTATCTGTAACTGGAACTGTTGTTTTGGGTATCATATCAGTATCAGCTTTCTCAAGGACATATCCTGCTTTTTCAAGGCTTTCTTTCAATTCCGAGAGGTTGGATGGATCTGAATAAACAAGGAATCCCTCCTCACCTTTTTCTATATCCTCTGCTCCTGCTTCTATTGCTTGCATCATAACTTCTTCTTCATCCAGGTCTTCTCCCAGTATCGTAATAACACCTTTTCTTTCGAACATCCAGGCTACACATCCAGCTTCTCCCATGGAACCTCCATTACGACTTAGGATGGTTCTGAGTTCTGATGTGGTTCTGTTCTTGTTGTCGGTAAGAGTTTCAATAAGGATAGCAATTCCTCCTGAACCGTATCCTTCATATATCAGTTCTTCGTAGGATGCTCCTGCTATTTCACCAGTTCCCCTTTTTATTCCTCTTGTAATGTTGTCCATGGGAACACTTGCAGCTCTTGCCCGTTCTATAGCTGTTTTTAACCTGGCATTCATAGCGGGATCTCCGCCACCTTCTTTTGCGGCAACTATAATGGCCCGAACAAGTTTTTGAAACAGGTTACCTCTTTTGGCATCCTGTGCAGCCTTCCTGTGTTTTATATTTGCCCATTTTGAATGTCCTGACAAAGAAGATCACCTCTCCATAAAATATCTTGTATTTATTATTCTATCGGGCACACAGGGGGCATCTGCCGTTTGTGTGCACTAATATGTATTTTTTCTTCGATCCTTATTTGTACTGATTCGGGAATTGGGCATAATTTAAGAAAACTGTCAATATCCCTGTATGTCAATCCCATTTCTTTCTCATCTGTCTGGCCTGGCCAGAGTCCTGCACTTGGTGCCTTGTGTATGATCGATTCGGGGATATTAAGATATGTCGCTGTTTCAATCACTTGTTCCTTTCGCAGATCACCTATAGGCAAAAGGTCAGATCCGGAATCCCCATGCTTGGTAAAATAACCGACAGTAAGTTCAGCCTTGTTACTTGTGCCGCAGACCAGGTAATTTTTACTCTGGGCCAGAAGGTAAAGAGTCATCATTCTTAATCTGGGTTTAAGATTAGCGGTAGCAAGTCTTGTCACGTTTATTTCAGAATCATGAAAGTTTTTTAAAAATATATCGTAAGTATCAGAAAGATCTATGGTTATATGGGGTAGTCCGAATTGTTGTACAAGGATCATGGCATCTACCAGATCCTGTTGCTGGCTATGGCATGGCATCATTACAGCTAGCATATTGCTGTCAAAAGCTCTGTGAAGCAGAATGGATACTAATGCGGAGTCTATTCCTCCGCTTAAACCGACTATACCACCTGATGCTTTTGCATCGGATATTCTGTTCTTAAGCCATAATTCAATTGTGCTAACAATTGAATCAGGAGTGTGGGTACTGTCTGCCAATATTGCCATCTCCTTACCACGGGGTCAAAGAAATATCCTGGTTATTTTAACATATACATGTTTATAATCCCTTGAAAGATCAGTAAAACTATTGGTGAAATGGAAAAGTCTTAAAGGGCTGTAACAGAGTGATAAAGGGAATGATTCCTACCATCAAAAACAGGTAACATCCTTCTTGCCCTTGAAACATCAGAGGTTTCAATATTAGTTTTAAGGATTTCGAAGCTATCCTTTCCTTCCTGCATTATCTCACCAAATGGTGAGATAATCATTGATGTTCCTCCATAGTTATACTTTCCTGAACGTCCGCATTGGTTAACCCCAAGGACAAATATTTCATTTTCTATAGCTCTTGCCTGAAGAAGAGTTCTCCAATGAGATATCCTGAGGGAGCCCCAGGCTGCAGGAACAAACAAGATTTCAATGCCTGCCAGAGCCAGCGCTCTTATGTACTCAGGAAACCTTATGTCGTAACATAAGACACACGCACATCTTACCTCCCCAATATTAAAAAACAGGGGGGCAGTACCGGGTGAAAACTGTTTATCAAGTTCAGGGAAAAGATGGCATTTATCGTATTTCCCGACTATCATACCTGAATCATCAAGGATAAAACTACGATTATACATTTTTCCTTGTTCATATACTGGCATAGATCCTCCAATAATCCAGGAGACTTTATTTCTTGCTACTCCGGCCAGAAATTCAAGAGCTTCAGAAGAAGATTCTGAATGGACCATAAGATTGTCATTATCATATGAACATGTCCACAATTCGGGCAGAACAATGACACTGAACGATTTAACCTGATCATCTATGATCCTTTTCAGGCTTTCTATGTTAGCAGAAGGGTTCCCATATTTAACAGCACTCTGGACCATACTTACATTCAAATTTGTCATTGAATGACCACCTTGATATTTTTTGTAAATTGCCAACATGATTATATAGTATAGTTGACCTTGATATAAAGAAATGATCGGAGGTGTTTTCTTTTTGGAAAAACTGGTTCGATTTGGAGTTGCTGTACCTGAAAATCTCCTGGTTGAGTTCGATAAATGGATCAAGAATAAAGGAATCCCCAACCGGTCCGAAGCTATTCGCCAGCTTATAAGGGAGTTTGTTGCAGAAGAACATTGGGATCGTGAAACAGGTACAGTATATGGAGCTATCACAATAACCTATGATCACCATGTCCATGATGCCATGGGGGGGCTGACAACTTTACAGCATGACTTTGGGAACATAATCAACTGCAGTACCCATGTTCATATTGATCATGACCACTGTCTTGAAGTGATAGTAGTAAGCGGGAATGCAAAAAACATAAAGCGATTGGTCGACTCATTGTCGTCTATGAGATGTGTGGAAACTGTTTCTCACAGGATAACTACGATCCTATAGGTAGTTATCTGAAATAAGGGCAGCACACGGCTGCCCTTAAACTAAATTCCTCAAGAAGAACAGCTATTCTTTTTCATTGATTCTCCTTCAAGAAGGAAGAGGATCTTGTTTTTGCATTCTGGACATTTTAAGTCCTTATCTTTCGAGGAAAGCTCAAATTCATGACCACATTCTGCACATTTGAAACGACGAGTCTCTTCTAGCATCTAAACATCTCCTTTCGTCACGCGAGAAAGCTGTCACTAGTAATTATAGAACACCATTTAATAAGTTACCAGATAGATATTTCATAAAATAGAGTGATTTGTTTCAGATTTTATCCCAACCCTTAGGTCTCGTAAAAAAACATTCCTATCATTCGTTAAAGGATAAAGCTTACTCTGTCAAGGCAAAGGGGAAAAGCCATTCCTTATTGAGTCTGACGATTGAAAGACAATGGTTATGGTTCCAGCCTGGACAGAGGCATAGTCATACACCGAGGGCCTCCCCTTCCTCTGCCTAGTTCAGACCCTCTGATCTCAAAAACCTTTATTCCCGCTTCCCGGAGTGACCGGTTGGTTACAACATTCCTGCTATAGGTAATGACTTTCCCGGGAGCAACTGCAAAAACGTTTGCTCCATCGTTCCATTGGTCTCTTGCAGCTTGTACCGGATCACCCCCACCTGTTTCGATAAAATTAACTCTTTCGAGACGAAGGTTCTTTAAAAGGCACCTCTGGAGATCTTTGTGTTGAAACAGTCCTGTCAGTTTACCTTCAGGGTCGTAATCCAACTGCCAGACTTTCAATAAGTCATAAATTCCTTGATAAATTGTAAAAGAATCCTGGTCGATCATAGTAAATACCGTGTCGAGATGCATGGCAGACCGTGTTTTGGGAATATCCACAGCTATGATCCTTCGACATGCCCCGCACTTGCTTAACTTTGTTCCAAGGGCCTGTATAGCTCCAGGAGAAGTCCTTTGACTTATGCCTACAGCTATAAGATCTGGGGAAAGGATAAGAATGTCTCCTCCTTCGACGGGGCCGGAGAGTTTTTCTTCTTCAGTACTGCCGAAGATAACTTCAAGATCTGAAAGTTCAGAATGATGCTGAAAGATATATTTCCCATAAAGTGATTCTCTAATTCTTGCAGGAAAATTCATGTTGCTTATAATAACCTTGTTTCCTACAATAACATATGGATCCCGCTGGAAATACAGATTGGGAAGCGGGGAGATCACAAAATCGTCATCATTCATAATACTGATAGAAAGATTTTTAATCGTATTGGTGTATTTCAGTAATTCCCCTTTGGTAATGCCCGAAAACAGGATTTCTATTAATGAAGGTATATCAATACTGTTAAAGGTATCTTCCAATTCTCTTTTGAGAGTGACTTCAAGGGCCTCATTCTTTAGAACCTCGTGGATTAATGAGAATCGCACCTCCTCCATCTCAAGGATATCTTCCAGAAGGTTCTTAAGATATGTTACTTCTGCACCACAGTTTCTAAGAGTTTCTGCAAATGAGTCGTGTTCCTTCTGAGCTTCTTCAACCCACAAAAGATCATCAAAAAGAAAGAGATCCTTGTTTGCAGCTGTAAGTCTGTCAAGTTCTTTTCCAGGTCGATGGAGCATAACATTTTTCAAAGGACCTATTTCTGAAGTAATACCATGTCTCTTTTTCAATTCATCTCAACCTCTCTTTATGTGATGAGAATAATCGTATACTGGGAGTTATGCTCAATGTATGGAAAAAGATCAAATCCAGGTATTTCTAGGAATAAAACTGGAGAACCTTTCTGGAACCCATTTACTGATGTAACAGGATGTTGGAAACAGTGGCCCCTTGCCCTTCCGGACAAGGGGCCATACCTTGTAATTATCATGCATTATACTGTTCGATAATCTCCTGGAGAAATGCGGGAAGGGTAAAACAGTGTTTATGAATAGCCTCTGAGTAATATTTCAAGCCTGTGGGCGGAGTTCTAAGTGAGGTTTTAGGGTTAAGGTTCTTGCCTCCTATAGTGTATGTCCACATGCCCGTGGGGTAAGTAGGCATAGCTCCCCAGCAAAGATAAACATCTTTAAATGTTTTTTTCATTTCCAGATATGCCTGTTTCATTAATCTGGATTCTGCAAAAGGAGATTCAGTCTGAGCAACAAGAAGCCCCTGATTCTTCAATGACTTGAAAACATCGGAATAGAAGCTAGACTGGAAAAGACCTGCTGCAAAATCTACAGGATCAGTACTGTCAACTATAATTACATCAAACTGATTTTCATGATTTATTATAAATTCCATGGCATCCATAGGCAAGATTTCTGCTTTTGGATGATCAAGGCCACAACTGACACCAGGAAAGAAGTCTCTTGAAGCCTGGATAACTTCCTTATCGATATCCACCAGGGTAACCGTGTCCAGGATATCATATTTGACAACTTCCCTTAAGATTCCACCATCTCCACCACCTACGATCAGTACTCTCGAGGGTTCTGGGTGGGAACACATTGCAACATGAGCCATCATTTCATGATAACAGAACTCGTCTCTTTCAGTTATCTGGATCGCACCGTCAAGCACCATTATCCGGCCATACTCTTCAGTGTCTGCCACCACTATGTGTTGATATTCTGTATCTTTGTTCAGAAGAATATTCGAGATCCTTAGATCAAGTTTCATGTTTTCTGTCTGGCATTCAGTAAACCAGAGATCCGTAATTCTTCTTCCAATTACTTCCATCGATATCCCCTACTTTCTGAAAATAAAAGACAGGTTGCTATAACAGAGCCACATAAGTTTACCTGATGTTCAATGCCTTTGATCCTGATGTCTTGAAGTTGGAGTCTCCGGTCAGTGAATCTTTCCTGTATTATTGACGCTACCCTGACAATAACATCCTGAACGTTATCGAGATCTGAATGACCTACTATGACCCCATTTTCCATGGGATCATATGGAATACCTACTCCAATTACAGACGATATAAGCTGGCCGGGATGCTCACTTGTAATAACAAATGATACGCCAGATATTATGGATTCCTTGAAAAATGGCCCAGGACTAGACGTGTATTTGCATTCGAGAGGCAATTCCCTTTTAACTTCAATAATATCTATATTCTTCAAGCCAGCATCACAAAAAGCGGAATTCATGGAGAGAACTTTATCTGAACCCTCTCCTCTACCTGTTAACAATGTATATCTTTCCGGGATCTGGATCATCTTTACAGCCCTCCGGTTTCAGCCTGCTATAAAAAGATTTTCAGCATAATCATTAACCTTTTTTAAGCGATTTCACTATCGGTATGAAAAAGATCAGTGATCACTTTTATAGTCTTGTAAAAGGCAGGAGAGGATATCTTTTATGTTTTCAGGACCACATTGTTCTATTATCTTTCCCTTCTCAAAAATAACAAAGCCATGAGGAGTTCCTGCTATGCCGATGTCGGCATTTATTGCTTCCCTTGGGCCATTGACTTCACAGCCCATAACAGCAACTTTAAAACCATCCGGTAAATCATTGAAAAATGGTTCCAGTTCATTTACTACTTTTTCCACATCTATTCTTTTTCGTCCACATGTAGGACATGATATGATCTCCGGGCCAATATGTCTGAGACCATTGGAACGAAGGATCTCGTAAGCAACGTCAACTTCCAGTTCAGGTTTTCCAGTAAGACTAACCCTCATAGTATCGCCGATTCCCTGGGATAAAAGGATCGATAAGCCAACTGCGCTTTTGGTTATACCCCTGAAACCAGGTCCGGCCTCAGTTATTCCAATATGGAAGGGAAACTCTGGGTACTTCTGCGAAAGAAGCACATTACTTCTCACAGTTTCAATAACATCTGTAGATTTTGCAGAAATAATGATCTCCTCAAAAGAATTATCGAGAAGTGATCTTATCTGCTCCTGGACTGCTATAAAAAGAGCTTTTCCCACATCCCCTTCTGCTTCCTTCAATTGAGATGTATTGATCGAGCCGCTATTGGCTCCAATTCTTATAACAGTATGATGATCACGCGCAGAGTCTATTACAGAACGGAGTCGTGATACAGGTCCCATATTTCCCGGGTTGATCCTTATAGCTTTACATCCAGCTTCAATCGCTGCAAGTGCCAGTTTATGATCAAAATGAATATCTGCCATTACAGGTATAGGGGATCTTTTGACAATTTCTGAGAGATGGTTCTTAAGATCCATGGAGGGGAATGCTGCCCTGACTAGTTCGCATTTTCTGCTACTTAGTTTCTCGAGTTGATCCATACACTGCTCTTTCATCGAGATAGGGACCTTGAGCATGCTTTCAACCCTTACCGGATTGTTCTTTCCTATTTTCAATTCCTGTATAGATACATTTTTGGTTAACATGTTTTTTCACACCTTTTCATAAATAGATCAATCAAATAATCTGATCAGGTCTTTCCAGGTAATGAATATTACCAAAGCTATGAGAAGGAAAAAACCTGCAAGGTGAATATAGTTCTCTATATGGTCCGGAACTTTTTTTCTTGTTAACATTTCTAAAAAAACAAAAACAAGTCTTCCTCCATCAAGGCCAGGAAACGGGAAAAGATTTATCATACCGAGGTTCAGGTTTATTACTGCAAGGAATGAAATAAAAGACCATAAACCAGCTTTGGCTGCATCTCCGGCCATTGATGCAATACCAACTGGACCAGTAATATCTACTTGAGATCTATTCGTAAGGAGCTGAAATATTCCTCTTACCCAGTCGGCACTCATTCTGAAAATATAATTTAAAGCACTTCCAAATGCCTCAATCGGACCAAAAGTTCGAAAAACAGGTCTGATACCCAGGAGAGGCACACCAAATTCTGGGTCATCTGGTATAACCAAGGTAAAGGTAAGGATTCTTTCCCCTCTCTTTAATGCTATAGTAACAGGACCTTTTTCAGCATTTGTTCTTATGGATTGTGACATTTCCTGCCATGAATGGACACTAACTCCATTGACCTTCTCTATCATGTCTCCAGGGATAATGCCTATTTGCTGGGCTGGATACCCGGCCATCAGTTCACCTATTCGGGTGCTCTCCAGGTCCAGGATCCCATGACCCCAAAGTAAAAGACCAGTTAGAACAACAGCAAGAACAATGTTTGCAAGAGCCCCATCAAAAAGAATCAGAAATCTCTGGATGGCAGTTTTGTCATTAAAGGCTCCTCCTGGATGAACCTTTTCTCCGGGTTTTTCTTCATCCATTCCTGCCAGTCGCACAAATCCACCTATAGGAAACATCCTAACCGACCAAAGAGTGCCATCTTGCCCTGGCCTTTGCCAAAGAACAGGACCCATTCCAAAGGCAAATTCATGAACCTGTACTCCAGCTAATTTAGCTGTTTTATAATGTCCATATTCGTGAGATATTACACATATAGCAATAACAAGAAGAAATGAAAGTAAACTGATCATTTAAATACCTCTTAATAAGATTAAGATTTTATTTGCATAATAATCTGGCCTTGTTGCGAGCCCATTCAAGAATGAAAATACTCTCTTCAAGATCCACTGGATCTTTTCCTGAATAGGATTCCAGAACTTTCCGTATGACTGTTGCTATCTGCATAAAGGAAATCTCTCCTCGGATAAAGGATTCTACTGCTATTTCATCTGCACCAACAAGCAGAGCTGGATATGGACCTCCTCTGGCAGCAACTTCCATGGCTAATCCGAGGCACGGGAATCGAACAAGATCCGGCTCCTCAAAGCAGAGATTCAGAGGAGTCAAGTTAAATTCAGGTAAGGAGATGCGAGACATATCAAGTCTTTCAGGAAAAGCCATTGCCGTGGCAGCCGGGAGAGTCATATCAGGATAGGAAGCCATTAGCTTTACTGTAAGATCTGTAAACTCTACCATTCCATGTACTAGTGAACCTGGATGGACAACAGCTTTAACCTTAGAGTGATGAAGTTCAAAAAGATTCATTGCTTCAATTAATTCTATTCCCTTATTCATAAGAGTTGCACTATCAATAGTAATCTTTTGTCCCATTTTCCACACGGGATGCTTCCCTGCCATTACAGGAGTAACGACTTCAAGTTCTTTAAGGGACATGTTCCTGAACGGTCCGCCCGAAGCTGTGAGAAATATTCTTTTTACGGTTTTTGTTTCTTCCCCCCGAAGACATTGCCATATGGCATTATGTTCACTATCCAGTGGCCTAAGCTGATCCTGTCTTCTTACTAATGGCATCACCCAGGGTCCTGCCACAACAATACTTTCCTTATTGGCAAGAGAAATGTTCTTGTTTGCCATTAGTGCTTTTTGCAGGGCAGTAATAGCCTGTGTTCCGGATGATGCGAAAATAATCTGATCAGAACCACTGTCTGTAGCCAGTTCTTCAAGAGACTCCAGACCTCCCATAATCTGACAACTGTCTCCTATGCGAGACCGTAATTCTGAAGCTGCAGAATGGTCAGTCATAAGAACCTTTTTGGGGCGGAATTCAGTAATAAGAGATAGCATGGTTTCTATATTTTTGTGAGCGCACAGTGAATGGATGGAAAATTTATCCGGGAAAAGACGACAGACCTTTAATACGGAAGATCCAACACTTCCAGTAGCTCCTATAATGCATAATCTGGTTATGGAGGAATTAGTCAACGTATAATCACTCCAAAGATCAGGTAAGTCAACGTTCCACTTACAAGAATACTATCGAAGCGATCCAGAAATCCTCCATGACCTGGTATCAGAGTTCCAGAATCTTTAACTCCGGCTTCACGTTTAAGGATAGATTCGCCAAGATCTCCCAGTTGTCCTGCGATACCACAAATCAATCCAATCAGAAGATAAGGAACAGGGGGCAAATTGTAAACGTAGGGAATAAATAAAGAACCGAGCAAAGAACCAGCAAGTCCTCCCCAGAATCCTTCCCAGCTTTTTTTGGGGCTCACTTCCTCACATAGTGCATTTTTCCCCCATCTTGAGCCAATAATATAGGCAAAAACATCACAGGACCAGGTACACATAAAAAGTGCAAGAAGAATATACATGCCGTAGGGTTTTGTCCTCATAAGATACATAAATGTCCATGGCAAAATAACATACACTATACCGGAAATAGTCCCTCCAAGATTCCAGAGGGCATTACTGGTTCCTGTAAGTTGCTTCCTTAATATTTCTATGAGTATCACAGCAAAGGCGCTTATAGTTAGAAGAGGAATTGAATAAACTTCAAACAATCCGGATCTAGCAAGCAGAAAGATTAGAAGGCTGCTCAAAATTCCAACACCTTTGGAAACATGGATTCTTTGTGATAAAAGATCATAAAATTCCCAAAGTGACAAAATGGAAATCAGAAATACCGATCCCAGCCAGGGCAGTCCTCCAAGAATAATGCCAAGTATGATAAGTAATACAATAAAGATACCGCTGAAAATCCGTCTGACTGGTTCCTGCTTAAACTGTGAAAGATCCATAACGTCTTTCCCTACCCTCATAAGATTTAATTGCTTCAATCAAGTTATCCCTGTTGAAATCAGGCCATAGTACATCTGAAAAAAAGAATTCACTATAACTTGACTGCCAAAGCCAGAAATTACTCAGTCTGAGTTCTCCGCTTGTCCGAATTATCAGATCCGGATCAGGAACGTCAGGCAGATAAAGATTCTCTTCAAGTAAAGACTCGGAGATAGACCCAATATGACCAGAATGTATTGCTGTATTTACAGCGTCAATAATTTCCTGTCTTCCACCATAATTCAAACAAAAGATGAGTTGGAGGCCTGTACACTCTGCTGTTACAGCTTCGGCAGAATCCATTAATGATAGCACCTCATCAGAAAGATCAGACCTTCTCCCAGCAAATCTGATCCGAACATTCTCCTGTTTCAATAGTTGGGCTTTTTTGAGAAGGTAGTATTTGAGAAGCCCCATAAGGCCTTTAATTTCTTCCTTTGGTCTTTTCCAGTTTTCTGTAGAAAATGCATATAGGGAGAGATAACGGATACCAATCTCATTTGCTGCCTTGACAATCCTTTCCACTGCATCAACACCAGCTCTATGTCCTGCGACACGTGGTAATAACCGTTTCTTGGCCCATCTGCCGTTGCCATCCATTACGATAGCAATATGTTCAGGAATAATACTTGATTTTCCATTAATCATATCAAATCACCTCAAACAGAAGCACGCTGTTCTAGTCTGTCTTTAACCTCTTTGATATCTTGCCATGTCAGGTCTTTAGGACTTCCTGGTTTTCTGGATTGATTTCTTAGAAGATAACTTGGGTGGAACATAGGCATAAGATCAATTCCCCTCCAGGAAAACCACTTCCCCCTGATCTTGGATATGCCTTCTGTTGATTTTAGAAACCATTTCGTAGGGGTGCTTCCAAGGCAGACAATGATCCTTGGATTGATAATTGCTATCTGTGCTTCCAGGTAGCTGCTGCAGGCCATCATTTCTTCTATCATCGGAACCCTGTTGTTGGGTGGGCGACACTTTACAACGTTGGTTATAAACACCTGGTCTCTCGAGATATCGGCAGCTTCCATAATCTTGGTTAAAAGTTGGCCTGCTCTTCCTATAAAGGGGATACCCTCTCTGTCTTCATCTGCTCCAGGTCCTTCTCCAACGAACATAAGATCCGCATTCCTTGGACCTTCACCAAAAACTGTACAGTTCCTTTCTTTGTGAAGAGGACAAAGAATGCACTTCTTCACCTGATCCTGAATTGTTTCCCAGCACTTCTTTTTCTCCTCTGCCATTTCATCCTGTTCAGGGTTATAGATTATTCGGTTCATTCAACGAACACCTCTTTGATATTAACGTCCACTGATCTGACATCCATTCCAGTAAAATAACTTACTCCCGAAGCAGTTCTATTCTGTATGGATCTACTAAGTTCGAGAAGGTTCTGTTTGCCCATATTAACATTGATATCTATAGATATACTTAGCCTCTCGGCATTTATCCGAATCCTTACTTCCATAACTTCCCTTACTTGTCTTGTTAATCTAATAATATATTCTACTATCTGGCTGATTGCAGTCATTTCAATGCAGAGATTTCCATAAAAACTGAATGGTGGCCTGACCACTGTTCTTTCCCCTTCATGTCTGTCCTTTGTTTTCCATAGCTCTCTAAGTCGGCCCACCAGTTTTCCTCCAAAGTTTTTCCTTATCTGAGCCTGAGAAACTGGAATAACATGATGGCCTTTCTGTTGGCGTTCCTGTTTTGCCTGCCGGATTTCATCCGGAGTTGCAACATCTTCTATGTTGATAAACTCTGAAGGTTTTGGAAGCCTCAGAGTCTTTATGATCTTTTCGGCCATGGATTGAGATGTAGCAATTACCATTACTCTGCAGGGTGACTCATTGGCCAGGAATGCAATAACGCTTTCTTTATGATCTGGAAATTGGAAAAGGGCTCTCCTGATGGCACTGATAAGGTTTTTTTCAGACTTTGCGCTTTTGCCTATCATAATTTTGCCACGAGAAACAACTAGACCGTCATCTATAACATAATCCACTCTTCTTGTGCGAGCAAGGAGCTGAGCTCTCCTGCTTTTCCCTGTGCCTGCGGGGCCAATAAAAGCCAGGACTCGAATCTGTTCAAGTTCCAGTTTTGTTTTTTCATCTATGGCCAAGGTAGTTCAACACCTTTCTCAAAGCAGCAAGAAACTGTTCGTTCTCTTCGGGCAAACCGACAGATATTATCAGATATCCAGGAATCGAGTGTTCTTTTCCATTTGTTACAATAATGCCTTCTTTTGCCAAGCATTCCCAGACCTTATCGGCCTGTACAAAATGGATCACAATATTGGATGTGCAATTCTTGATTACCTGCAATCCCATTTGTCTAAGCCTATATTTCATCTTTGCTTTTTCTAACGAGATATTTCTCTTGATGTTTGTGATTGTTGTCTGCTCAGTCCTTTGGTACAAGGCTTGTTCTACCGCATAGGCAGAAGGTAAGGAAATATTTCCTATTTTATTATATTCCCTGGCTAATGGTGCGGGTAAGATCGAATAGGCTACATTTAAACCTGAAATACCGTACAATGCGTGAAAAGAGCGTATTAATGCCATTTTTCCATAGTTCTTGAAAAGTTCTGTCCCCAGGAAACCTGTATCAGGGTAGTCCAGAATATTTTCGGTCTCATCAACAAACAACAAGATGCGATATTTGTCCATACAGGAAAGGAGGGTTACAAGATCTCTTTCTGGTACCTGAATGCCCGAAAGGAAAAGGGGGTTCTTCAGTATCATGACCTTGGTCTGGTAATTACATGCTGATAAGAGGAGTTCCTCCCTGGGCATAAGGTCACTGCCTGAAGGAACGGCTGTAAACCTTCCTCCGTATATTTTGATAAGGTCCTGGTATAAGGAAGGAACAGGCAAAGACAAAACAGCTTCATCATCATCTTCTATGATGCAGAAGAACAGGTTTTTCAGAAGGTCAGGCACGTTGTTTCCAATAATTACCTCAGATACAGAAACACCATTTACCCTTGCTATTTCATTTTTAAGATATTGAAGCCCTGATCTCATATATTTTCGGTAGTCATTGTTCTCAGAAAATGCAACAGCTTCTTTCCGGACACTATCCTTAAGCATAAACCACCTGCTGGAATTATATCTCAGATCGAGAAATGAACTGCCCATATATAGTCGATTATCCTGTTCGAGTCTGAAAGGCTCATATTCTCTTATGGAGTGTCTGACCAGGTCCATAAGCCATGTCAAAATCAATCACCCCCTTCAGGGGTTACTCCATTCACTTTGGATTCAATTATATCAACTGGAAGAATGGATACTTCCCCTCCCAGCTCTCGTAGCTTTCCGTCAATATTTTCGTATCCACGCCAGACATGGCCAAGATTAAAAATGTTTGTTTCGTCACATGCAGCAAGACCAGCAAGTATCAATGAAGCACCAGCTCTAAGGTCTGTAGCAACAACGTCTGCTCCAACCAACTCCCTTACTCCCTTTATGATGGCTGTATGTCCCTGGACTTCAATGGATGCGCCCATCTTGTTCAATTCACTTATATGACGGAATCTCGATTCGAAGACACTTTCCTGGATAATGCTTGTTCCATCGGCCAGTGACAGTGTAGCCATTATCTGAGGCTGAAGGTCCGTGGGAAAGCCCGGAAAAGGCAGGGTTTTGAGAGAAACAGCCTTGATCTTGTTAAGCGGATGAACGGTAACACTGTTTCCTGTTATTGATAGAGGGACTCCAGCTTCTTCGAGTTTTGCAATCAGCGCATCTACATGGTTGATATTCAGGTCTGTTACCTTGACTTCGCCTCCTGTTATTACTCCTGCAAGCAGGTAGGTACATGCTTCTATTCTATCTGGAATGATCGTGGCAGAAGCACTATCCAGTTCGTCAACTCCCTGAACAAGGATCTCACCTGTGGGACGTTCTTCGATCCTGGCACCCATAAGATTCAGAGTAGAGATAAGATTGGAGATCTCCGGTTCCCTCGCAACATTTTCCAGCAGCGTTTCTCCTTTTGCAAACACTGCTGCCATGAGAAGGTTTTCAGTTGCACCAACAGATGGGAAATCAAGGTATATGCGACAGCCTTTCAGGCCTTTTGCTGATGCGTGGACAGCACCATGATCCAGTTCAATGGTAGCACCCATCCTGGAAAGTCCCTTGAGGTGAAGATCTATAGGCCTGCTTCCGATTGAACATCCTCCGGGTAGTGGCATAACAGCTTTTCCACAGCGGGCTACAAGGGGACCAAGAACCAGTGAAGAGGCCCTCATTTTTCTTACCAGGTTTGCAGGAGTTTCCCAACAAAGTTCAGAAGGAACCTCGAGGATCATTTCATGTCCGGAGTAGGATACATTGACTCCAAGCGTAGCAAGTAGATCTGCCATTGTTTTAATATCCCGGAGGTTGGGAACTCGACGGAGCTTAAGAGTCTTGTCTTTCAGAAGCAACGCTGATGCCAGTATGGGAAGGGCTGCATTCTTTGCTCCCTGGGTCGTTACTGTTCCCTTGAGTCTAATTCCACCTTTAATATTCATTTTACAATTCAAAAAGATCACCTCAATGACGTGTGAATTAATCAGTTACTTCGAGATTGTCAAAGTAAGTAATTAACCATATAAAAATAAACGTTATGTCGTGTGAAAAAAAGAACGAATTATATTCTCGATCCTTTCTGCTGCTTTGCCGTCTCCAAAAGGATTCCGGGGTTTATTTGTTACTTCTTTATAATGTTCCCTGTCTTCAATCAATCTACGGCATTCCCGGATTATAAGATCTGTATTTGTACCGACCAGAACGCCGGTTCCCTGTTCTGTAGCTTCTGGCCTTTCAGATTGATACCTAAGTATTAACAGTGGTTTCTGAAGAGCAGTTGCTTCTTCTTGAACTCCTCCACTATCTGAAAGTATCATATAACTAAGTTGCATAAGCCTTACAAAATCCGGATAGGAAAGTGGTTCACAGAGAGTAACCCTTTTCTGATCTGAAAGACAGCTATAGACTATTTTGCGAACTTCCGGGTTTTTATGAACTGGGAATATGACATGTAGGTTCTCATACTGGGATAGCACGATCTTTATGGCTTTACATATGGAATTCAGCGGTTGTCCCCAGGATTCCCTCCTATGGGCTGTAACCAGAACTATCCTGT
This sequence comes from Acetomicrobium hydrogeniformans, assembly GCA_016841745.1. GTDB lineage: Bacteria > Synergistota > Synergistia > Synergistales > JAFGMB01 > JAENYO01. Next base: position 2,802 of record JAENYO010000001.1, on the reverse strand, counting down.
TCTTTGGTAAAAGAGGAGCAACCCAGTCCGGTTTATATGATCCCAGATTCTCTAAGGTCCAGAAAAGAGAGTCTATTACAGTATTACCTGTAATGAAAACCTTATCACGATCTCTTCCCTCTGATATAAGGTTCTGATGGGCATGAATAGTTGGAGCGAAAAAGAGTGTAGAAAGATCATCGGCCAATATCCTGTTAAGTTCTTCTGGAAATGGAAGATAAGGATCGTTACTTCTCAGACCAGATTCCACGTGGCCTACAGGTATTTTACGGTAAAAAGCAGCTAAGGCAGAGGCAAATGTAGTTGTAGTATCCCCATGAACAAGAACCATATCAGGGTGCTCTTTATCCAGAACCTGTCCAACTCCTTCCAATACGCTCGAAGTGAGATAATCAAGAGACTGCTTTTCTCTCATTATCTTAAGATTAAAATCAGGAAGGATGCCGAAATGTGATAGAGCCTGATCCAGCATATCTGTGTGCTGGCCAGTTGCAAGAACCCTACATTCAAATTCCTTAGACAGCTGGAACCTTTTTATCACAGGAGCCATCTTGATTGCTTCAGGCCGTGTGCCAACAACACAAATAATATATTTAGTATCCAATTAGATCCTCCATTTACACGCTAACCCCTGCATAACACAAGGTAAATTCCAGACGTAAGCAAAAGGCTATGTGCTATTGTAAGGGTCATAACAGTGGAAGTTCCTGTTAATCCTCTATCAAGAAGTCGATGGTGAAGGTGTCCCCTATCAGCCAGAAAAGGAGATCCATGATGTAAAGATCTTCTGGTTATTGCAAACAGCGTATCCACTGCAGGGATTCCTCCCAATAGAGATAGTATGACAAGGAGAGAAAAAAAGTCCAGTCCCCAGATCCTCTCTGCAAAGGAAAGGACTACGTGAGAGGAAAAAATAAAACCCAGAAAAGTACTCCCACCATCACCCAGAAAAGTAAAAGCCTTGGGAAAGTTCCATCTCAGAAGGCCTAGGGAAAGCCCCATAAGGGGCCACCAATAGATCTTAGGCGTCCATAAGGCTGTAATGAAAACTGAAGCCAGGAATAGCATCAGACATAACCCATTGATGCCATCAATGAGGTTATATGCATTTGTCATACCGGTTATCCAGATTATAAGGATCATTTTTTCAGGCAGACCCATGCTCAGCGGTGAAATTACAAGGGCTGCTGCTATAAAATGAAGCCCGAATCTCAGAATTGGTCTTACCGGTGTGATATCGTCCAGATAGCCTGTCAGAAAAACCATCGTTACAGCTGTTCCATAATACCCTATCATTGCTCCTTGAGGAGAGAAAAAAAGAGTCCATAACATATAACCTGTCCATAAGACCAACCCTCCCCCATAGGGGATGACACTATTATGGGTCTTTCTTCCACCCGGGAGGTCCAGTATCCGGAAACGTTTAGAAATACTTATGGACACTGGTGTTATAACCAGACTCCAAAGGAATAGCATGCAAGAAATCCAGATAATGTGGGCAATAGAATTCATTTTTTATTTTGTTCCGTAGAGACGGTCTCCTGCATCTCCAAGTCCTGGAACGATGTATGCATGGTCATTAAGATGATCATCCAGAGCGGCTATGAAGATATCTACATCCGGATGGTCAGAATGAACTCTTGCTACTCCTTCTGGTGCCCCTATCAGGCAGACAAGGGAAATCTTTTTAGCACCCTTTCTTTTTATCAAGGATATGGCAGCAGAAGCAGACCCACCTGTTGCAAGCATTGGATCGATAACCAGAATGTCTCTTTCTTCAATGTCTCCGGGAAGTTTACAATAATATTCAACAGGTTCAAAAGTCTGTGGGTCACGATATAATCCTATGTGACCAACCTTAGCATTCGGAATAAGCTGCAGAATACCGTCAACCATTCCGAGTCCTGCTCTCAGAACGGGTACAATCGCTAACTTCTTACCTGCAAGAGTGTACGCTTCTGTCTTGGCTACAGGTGTTTCTACAGTTGTTTTTTTCAGAGGAAGATCTCTTGTAATTTCATAAACCATAAGACCGGCTATTTCCTGTACAAGTTCCCGGAATTCCTTTACTGAAGTGTTCTTATCCCTGATCATCGTAACTTTATGTTGTATCAGTGGATGGTTAAAGATAACGGTTTTCGCGTTTTTTACAGAATCAGTTCGGCATATGCGTTTTTCTTCATTTGTGATCTTTTCAAATCTTCTCAAATGACGATTACCTTCAAAATCAGCATTCAACCATGTGTTAACAATTTCCATGGCAACCGTTTCAGAGAGAAGTCTTGCACCCAGTGTCAGGATATTTGAATTATTGTGGGTTCGGCTTAACCGGGCAGTCTCCAGATCATGAACTACAGCTGCATAAGCTCCAGGTACTTTGTTAGCAGCTATGGACATGCCGATACCAGTACCGCAAATAAGTATACCTTTATCAGCTTTCTTATCAGCTACGCAGTTTGCCACAAGAATTGCATAATCAGGGTAATCACAGCTTATTTCCTCTATATCTGTTCCCATGTCGACAACTTCATGACCATTCTGTACCAGATAGCCCTTTAATGACTCCTTTAAAGTAAATCCTGCATGATCTGAACCCAAGGCAATTAGCATATGGTTAACCTCCCCGTAATTCGTTATAAATTATTGAATGATCTTTCTCAACAGAAAGGGTACAGGAAAACCCCGTACCCTTCTGACGGACATTATCAATATAAGTATACCCCTAAATGTATAGTATGGGACTTCACTTCAGCTCAACAGAGTAAGCATAACACCAGCGGCGACGGCAGTACCGATGACTCC
>JAENYO010000006.1 GCA_016841745.1 Acetomicrobium hydrogeniformans | reverse complement strand
TGCCCTGGCTCTGATCATGTCCTCCCTCGCTACTATTCAGTGTGGGACCATCTGTGCATGTCAGCTTTTGAGCTTTCTTTCTTCTGGTAGAACTCTTGTCATGGTGGTATATTTAATCTATAAATCGCATTATACAAAGATTCTGAGGGGGTCTTTCCCATCTTTCCCTGTAAAAAACATCAGTTTATAGGTGAAATCCTTCTGAAAACAGGTATGATTTATGAAAACCAGCTTCTTTCTGCTCTCAATGAACAGAAAAATACCCGTATGCGGTTTGGAGAGATTCTCCTCAAAAACGGGTGGATATCTGAGAAGGAACTTGTTCAGGGTCTAAGTGAACAGTTTAACATTCCGCTGTTCGAGCTTTCCGGGTATGAACCTCATGAAGACGCTCTTCTCGCAGTCCCTCAATCTATGGCAGAAAAACTTCAGATCCTTCCGTTGGAGTTGACACCTGATAGACTGCTGAAGGTCGCTACCGCTGAACCAATTGATGTCCTCACTAAAGATGAGTTGCATCTTTACACTGGTCTGGATATAGACATGGTTTTCGCTACAGGTTCAGATATCCGGTTCTACACATCCTCCTTTTATGATTCTCTTAAGACAAAATCTAAGCATGAAAATTTAACTGCTAAAAATGCTCTTATTGGCGGTATTCTTCTCAATGCAGGTCTTATCTCTGAAAAACAGATCCAGTCAGTGCTTAAAGAGCAAAAACACACTCACATGCGTTTTGGAGAGATACTCCTCAAAAACGGTTGGCTCTCTGAGAAAGAGCTTGCTGAGGGACTCAGCTCTCAACTTGGGATTCCTGTCTATTCCCTTAAAGATTTTCCGCCTGAAAAACGTGCTTTAGAGAAAGTTCCTGAAAATATCGCATTAAGGCTTCAGGCCCTCCCCCTAACCATACAGAATAATGGTTCTCTGCTTATAGCAGTGACGGAACCCATGGATGTTCTGGCCATCGATGAGCTTTCTACCATCACTTGTATGCAACTGGAAGTCAGGATAGCTCTACCATCTGAATTAAGAAGGGAAATTCCATCCATTTACAAGGACTTTTACAATTCTAGCCATGAGCTGAACTATTGCTATCAAAAGACATTGCTCGGTCAGGTTCTTCTTAATGCAGGGATGATAACCGAGAAACAGTTGGCGGATGTACTGGACCTTCAGAGATCGAATCACAAAAGATTAGGGGATATTCTCCTGGAAAATCGATTTCTGAACGAGAGGGAGCTTAGTGAAGGACTTAGCAGGCAAATGAAAATTCCTACGGTTCTTTTATCAGACTTCAAACCTCAGCCAAAGTTGCTGAACCTGATCCCTCAGACTTTTTCAGAAAGATTCCAGGTTCTTCCCCTTTCAGAGGATGATTATGGAAGGATAATCATGGGGATTGCAGAGCCTCTGAATATTGAAACACAGGATGAATTATCACGATTGATGGGCAAAGATCTCCTTTTCAGGTTCGCAAGGCCTTCCTCTTTAAAAAAAGAGATTCCTTCTTTCTATGCTCGAGTAAGGGTATCCCAGGAAGTCAAGTGAGATCTATGCTGCAGTCTTTATTTCCGTGACAAAATAAAGGTTTTCCTGTAGTTTTTCAAATGTTTCCCCCCAAATGAAAATATTTATGGTCAATTATGAAGGCAACTGTTAACTTCCATGAAAAAGCTGTCAATGTCTTCTTCTACATACATGTCTATCCTGGTTTTATCAAGATAGGAGAAGGATATTTCACCCTTGTTAACTACAATAACTTTACCTCTGCACATACCGGGCAGCAGAGCAGCAGGGGTTACCGCAAGGGATGATCCAACTACGAACATAAGATCCGCCTTTTGGGCCATCTGTTGGCATTCATATAAATATTTTACATTTTCTCCAAAAAAGACTATGTCAGGTTTTATTACCCCTCCACATTTTTCACAATGAGGAACCTTTTCAGTTTGCATCTTATCGATGCTGGTTGTGTAATCATATTCCGTGCCACAGATTGTACAGTAGCTTTTCCAGCTGCTGCCATGGATTTCAAAAACTTTATTTGAACCTGCTTTCTGATGGAGAGCATCAATATTCTGTGTAATTATCCCAAGAACTTTATCCGATTCTTCAAGAGAAGCAAAAAAGAAATGAGCAAATGTTGGTTTGACCGATTCCACTGATTTGACGAACTCTCTGTGAAAATTATAAAAAAACAGAGGGTTCAGTCTGAAATAGTCTATATCAAAAATAAGCTCAGGATCAGTTTGCATCTCTTTTCTGTATATGCCATCAGGTCCCCTGAAATCTGGTATTCCAGCATTGGTTGACATACCAGCCCCGCTTAAAAGAACGATAGACTTCGCAGACTTTATCAGGTCTGAACAATTTTTAGCTTTAAGAGAAATGTCTATTTTCACGCGTTCACCCCCTGGAAAACTCCATTTGAACTCTATATATCATACATATAGAGTTCAACTCTGGATAGGTTCTGAGTAAAGTTAATCTTTAGTTTATGCAACCGGTTACATAAGATGGTAGAATATTTGAAAACGACCTTGGAGGTGCTCATGATGGCTAAACAACTCGTCTACAAAGTTGATGATACTCCCCCCCTACCCATACTTGCTCTGGCAGGTGCGCAACATGTCCTCACACTTTTTGGTGCTACCACTCTTGTCCCGTTGATATTCGGTCCAGCCATGGGTATGTCAGCTCTTGAAGTGGGATTTTTTGTTAGTTGTGTATATTTTGCCATGGGATTGGCGACATTGCTTCAAACCAGCAAGTTTGGTTCGGGTCTCCCCATTGTACAGGGATCTTCCTTCAGCTTTATCCCCCCCATAATGACAATAATCGGAATTTATGGCGGCATGGGGGCAAACGTATGTATGCAATATATTGGTGGAGCTCTTATCCTGGGAGGCATCCTTATGTCTCTGGTCGGTTATACAAAACTTGTCGGTAAGGTTAAGAAGTTCATTGGTCCTGTTACCATAGGTCCTACCATAATGGCTATCGGTTTCAGCTTAGCCCCTGTTGCAGTTGGAATGAACGCGGCGAATTTCTGGCCAGCTTCTCTTGCAGTCGTTTTTCTTATCTTTGTTTTCAGCCTCAGGATCGATAATAAATATCTTAATATTTTTTCGATACTTTCTTCTATAGTAATAGTCTACATGGTATGCCTTCTTCTCAGCGTAACAGGGATCATAGGTGTAGATCACCCCGTATTTATAAATCTTGCAGCAGTTAAGAATGCACCATGGTTCCGCTTTACCGGGGTTGCACCCTGGGGTTTCCCCAAGTTCAGTCTTGTGGCTTTTGGCGCCATAATGGCTGGTTTCTTTGCAGTTTTCATTGAGTCTATCGGAGATTATTTTAACGTCTGTAACGCTGCGAATCTTCCAGACCCATCTGAGATGACCATTAACCGTGGCATAGGAGCAGAAGGGATAGGATGCGTTATTGGCGGTCTCACTGGAGCTGTAGCATGTACTTCATATACTGAAAACATAGGGCTCATAGGTCTCACGGGTGTAGCATCCAGAAATGTCGTAAGGACAGGAGCAGTTATCCTGTTGATCATGAGCTTTATCGGTAAACTTGGCGCTCTTGTTGCCACTATACCGTCTCCCATAATTGGAGGATGCTACATTGCTCTCTTTGGAATAATAGGAGCCCTGGGAATACAGGCCCTGATGAGAGCAGACATGAATTCTCAAAGGAATGTCATGATAGTCGGTTTTGCCTTTCTTATGGCCCTGGGTCTTCCCTCATGGGTTGGTGCCCATCAAGACATATTCTTTGCATGGGGCATATTTGGCCAGATAGCCTGGGCTCTCGGTAATACTGCTATGGCTGTCGCGGGAATATCTGCCTGTATTCTTGATAACCTCATACCGGGTACACAGGAGGAAAGAGGTTTTACCGTAAAAAACTGATATAGAAAAAAGGATAGATACTGAAATGGTTCCAGGGAGGCTTTAAAGCCTCCCTGTTTTTTTTGTGAAGTTGACCACATCCTTTCGTTCTGGATACAATATAAGGCTTGACAGATATACCCCCAGAGGCTATATAATTTATATACAAAGATGAACACTACACGGAGATACAGCAACGTGGTAAAATATCAGATGTGATCGGTAGATTCTTAACCCAAAAGAATTGCTGAAAAGGAGGGTAATAAATGACTGAGCGTCTGGAAGTTTACAAATGTGAGCTTTGCGGCAATGTTGTAGAAGTGTTGCATAAGGGTCCTGGTGATCTTGTATGTTGTGGACAGCCTATGAAACTTCTTGAGGAACAGACTGCTGATTCCGCTATTGAAAAACACGTTCCTGTAGCAGAGGGTAACAAAGTTAAGGTCGGCAGCGTGCCTCATCCTATGACAGATAACCATTTTATTGAATGGATTGAAATAATTTCAGGAGACAGGATTTACAGGAAATTTCTTAAACCCGGTCTGGAACCAGAAGCATTATTTGAGGAGTTTAAACCCGAAATGGCAAGAGAGTATTGTAATGTACACGGATTATGGAAGGGGTAGATGTAAATGATCAACAAAAAAATCGAAGAGGCAATAAACAGCCAGATCAATGCAGAAATGTTTTCAGCTTATCTTTACAAGTCTATGAGTGCATATTTTTCAGATATTAACCTTACAGGTATGGCCGCATGGATGAATGTACAGGCTCAGGAAGAGATGACTCATGCCCTTAAATTCTATGATTACATTATCGAAAGAGGCGGCAGGGTAAGGCTTATGGCAATCGAAGAACCGGCTTTTGATTGGAGTTCACCCATAGAGGTTTTTAAGGCAAGTTATGAGCATGAACAGTACATTACCGGCAGGATAAATGACCTGGCTGATCTTGCCATTAAGGAAAAGGACCATGCCACCGGGATAATGCTCCAGTGGTTTGTTACCGAGCAGGTTGAGGAAGAGGCGAATGTCAGTGAGATCGTAAGCAAGATGGAAATGATCGGGGATGCAAAACACGGTATTTACATGCTTGACAAGGAGCTTGGTGGTCGAGGTGCCGTCTCTTCTGAAGAGGAATAAGAAGGTTATGACTCTTTCCCTGATTTAAAGTAAAATACTAGGGGCTTACTCTGTTGAGTGAAGCCCCTTCCCTTTATAATGGCCAATCAGAAAATGATTTAACCTTTTCCTTTGAAAGGAGTGTATTCCATGACAGTATCCATTGACAGGCAGGCTCTCTACTTTATTTCCAGTGGGGTCTATATTGTAAGTACAGGTTATCAAAGTAAATTCAATGGCCAGGTGATTAATACTGCCATGCAGGTATCCGGCGATCCTGATATCAGTATTGCCATCGCTCTACATAAGGATAATTACACGACAGAATTGCTCGAAAAGAGCAGAACTTTTTCTATATCCATCCTTGATGAAAACGTTCCCCTTCCTTTCATCGGTATTTTTGGGTTTCATTGCGGCAGAGATATAGACAAGTTCGCGAAATGTGAATTCAAGGTTCATGGAGGCTGCCTGCCGATTGTTACTCAGCATACACTTTCCATTGTATGTGCAGAAGTGTTCTCTATCGTACCGGCATACACCCACAGGATCTTTATTGGAAGGGTTACCAATGCGGAGAAACTTAAAGATGGTGTTCCCCTTACATATAAAGCTTATCATGAACTTAAGAAAGGTAAATCCCCAATGAATGCTCCCACAAGCATTTTTAATGATTGATTTTACTTGATCTTGAAACAACTTTCAAATGGCCAAAAGGAGTATGGAGATTTGGATCACAATTTTTGCTTTGGTGAATTTTACCCCATATTTGAGAAAATATATGACGAGTATAACAAGAGGGAATTTGTACATCCTGATCCTCTGGAGTTCCTATATAGTTACGAATCTATCCTGGACCGGGAGATAGTAGGGTTCATAGCTTCCGCTCTTGCATATGGAAGGGTTCAGCAGATCCTTAAAAGTGTTTCAAGGGTTCTTGAACCCATGGGGGCTTCTCCCTTCAGTTATGTTATGGATGCGCAAATGGAAGATCTGAAATCCATGTATGGTGGATTCAAACATCGTTTTACCACAGGTGATGAAATATGTCATCTTCTCATGGGTATCAGGGGACTTCTTGAGGAATACGGAAGCATTGAAAACTGTCTATTTTCTAATATGGATGAAACCGGAAACATCATATCCTCTTTGGATTCGGTAATTTCATGCATTGCAAATAAAAGCGGACAGGATCGCTCCAGCCTTCTTTCAAGACCGGTTCTTGGAAGTGCATGCAAAAGGCATTTTTTATTTCTGAAGTGGATGACAAGAAAGGATGAAGTAGATCCTGGCGGGTGGACAAAGATCAGACCGGAACAACTTGTAATGCCTGTAGATACTCATATTTTCAGCATAGCAACTTCATTTGGGATGACTGAGCGTAAACAGGCGAATCTCAAGGCAGCAATTGAGATTACGGATGCCTTTAAAAAGATCGTTCCCAATGATCCTACCAGGTATGATTTTGTTCTTACCAGGTTTGGAATAAGATCGGAAATGAAAAAATCAAACCTTTTCCAAAGGTGTTCTCTTCCTGGTTGGTGATAGACCTGAAAGTCACAGGAAGGCTAATGTCTGAACATTTATCCTGCCTATTATTTTTTATAGAACATCTCATCCAGAGTCACGAGCTTATACCCCTTTTTTCGAATGACCCTTATAAGATCAGGCAGGGCCTGCAGTGTGGTATCAAATCCGTCATGGAGAAGGATTATTGCTCCAGGTTCCAGTCTGGAAAGAATTATGCCTTTTAGCTGATCAGAGCTTTTCCCTGAGCAGTCCAGGCTGTTGATAGTCCATGTTATTACCATCATTCCTGCTCTATCTGCAGATCTTATAACACTTTCGTTGAGTTTTCCTCCCGGTGGTCTGCAGAATCTTGTTTCTTCTCCAATGGCATTTTCTATTGCTTCACTACATGCTAGCCATTCGAAAAGAGCCCTATCCTCGCTCAGCCTGGTCATATTCCAGTGGTTGAATGTGTGATTACCTATGCAATGTCCCTGAGCGAAAATTTCTTTAACTAGTTCCGGATACTTGATGCATAATTTCCCTACCAGGAAAAATGTAGCTTTTGCTTTATTGTTTTCCAGGACTTCCAATATTCGGGAGGTGTACCACCTATGGGGCCCATCGTCGAAGGTCAGTGCTATCCAGGGATCTGATGTAAGAGAATGGGAGTAGCTACCCGGGAAATTATCTCTTCTTCCTGCCAGTGCCAAAGAATTTATAGAACATAAATACATCAGGGCTAGAATGTATATCCCTAGAGCTCTGTATAAATGATTTTTTATAATCTTTTTCATTTTTCCTGTCTGTTGATCATATGGGCCATCTCCATACCCTTCTCAAGATCAACCTTTCTAAGGATGATCATTCCGATAACAAAACTTGTAGAGAGAGCGGCAATGGCAAAACGGCTTGAGCCGGTAGTCTGGGTTATAATCCCGAAAATAGCTGGACCGGCTATGCCTGCGAATTTACTTGATATGTCATAAAAACTGAAGAATTCAGCGCTTCTTGATTTTGGAACCATGCTGGCATACATACTTCGACTTATAGCCTGGGCCCCTCCCTGTACCATTCCTACGGCAATGGCAAGAGACCAGAAATGCCAGTTAAATTTAAGACAAACTGCACTGAGGGCGATAAGAGTGTACCAGGAAAGGGCAATGTAGAGGGCATTTTTTGCTCCTGCACGATGCGCTATCTTTCCGAAAAGCATTGAGAAGGGAACTCCCACAAACTGGGTAAGAAGTAAAGCTCCCACAAGGTGATTCATGCTTATGCCGAGTTGAGAACCGTAGATTGCAGCCATTCTTATCACGGTACCGATACCGTCGTTGTACACCCAGAAAGCGAAAAGAAACTTGAAAAGTTCGTTGTATTGCCTTATCTCCAGGAATGTTTCCTTCAATCGTATTAATGTCGAAACAGGAAGGGAGACACCTTCTTCCTGAGGTTTGCCAGCATCGGGTTCTTTGATGTAAACAATGAGAGGAATTGTGAATATGAGCCACCATAGGGAAACAGAGAAAAATGATATACGGGGACCCAGGGTTCCAGAAAGTGACCGGATAAGAATAAGATTGAAGCCAAGGAGGATTCCTCCTCCCAGGTAACCAAGGGCATACCCTTTTGCAGAAGTGTAATTTATCTTGTCAACGGTTACTATGTGTGGTAGAAGCGAATCGTAACAGATTATGGATCCGGAGAAACCTATTGTGCCTATGATCATCAGGAACAGGGTACACTTCCAGTCTCCAGGTCCCATAAATGCCAATCCTGAAGTGGCAATACTTCCTATCAGTGTAAAGGTTACAAGTATTCTTTTCTTACTTTGCCTTATATCTGCGACAGTTCCTATGAATGGAGCCAGAATAGCACTTAAAAGCAGGGCGATGGCGGAGGCATAGCCCCAATAAGCTGTTGGGAGAGTTCCCGGAAGTCCTGTTGCGACAACTTCCCTGAAGTATACAGGAAGAATGGCGGCCATGATGGTTGTAGCAAAAGCAGAATTTCCAACATCATAAAGACACCATGAAGTTACGGTCATGTCTTTTTTGTCGAATAGGGTTCTCCACAATATATCAGACAATCTTATTTTCTCCTTCCTCACGTTTCTGACATCATCAAGTTAATTAGGTATAGATTACCATATAGATTTACCTTTGCAGTATATCTGTATCCGGGTCAATGGAGATATTTTCATTATTGGTTATAATTCTTTATTATAGAGAAAAGATTTTATTTCTTCGGATTGTCCTCATAGATCTCGGAGATGGGTCTTTTATGTCATCAGCAGGTGAATCTGTAAATATTTTTTTTGAGGTGGGGAGATGCATTTGAAGGAGAATTTTCGTTTAAGACCATCATGGGATGAATATTTTATTGGTATAGCTAAGATGGTATCCCAAAGAGCAACTTGTTTAAGGAGATATTATGGTGCCGTTATTGTTAATGACAGGGTTATCGTTAGCACTGGCTATAATGGTGCCTGTAGAGGTGAGGCCAATTGTACCGATACTGGAAAATGTATCAGGGAGGAACTGAATATTCCCAAGGGCGAAAGGTATGAGCTTTGTGTTGCAGTCCATGCGGAGCAGAATGCCATAATTAATGGAGATCCGGCAAAGATGAAAGGTGCAACTATTTACATAGCGGGTTTCAACGCAGATGGATCAATAGCATCCGGAGCTCCATGTCTTCTTTGTAGAAGAATGATAAAAAATGCAATGATAAAACGCCTTGTTTATCTCGAAAAAACGGGAGAACTGGTTGAGAAAATAGTGGAGGAAATGAAGGAACCTTCAATAGGGCACCTTGTCAGAAATGAATGATAGGGGTTTGTATATGTTCAAAAAGGCTTTTTTTCGAAAGAGCCAATAGATAGAAGCTTTTTCTTCCTTATCAATAATGTGCTTTTGAAGAGTTTAGGTATTTTTACTGTAAGCCAGTCTTTCCTGTAGTGTTAATGTATTTTCAAAGGAACAATTAATTTTAAGATCTTTATATATCTGGAGGTTCTTAAATGGGAGTAACAGTTCTGCTTGCTGATGATCATCCTTTAACCCGGGCTGGTCTTAAAGCATACCTTGAAACAGAGGACACAATTGAACTTGTTGGAGAAGCTTCGGATGGAGATATGGCCTGGGACCTCATAAGGAAGCTGGAACCACAGGTAGCCCTTCTTGATATCCGTATGCCCGGAAAGGATGGAGTAACTGTTGCCAGAATGATCAAGGAATCTACCTTACCAGTTGCAGCTATCATGCTTACTTCATATGATGCCCAGCAATATGTACTTGCTTCCCTGAGGGCAGGTGCCAGGGGCTTTATTCTGAAAACAGCAACGCCTGAAGAGCTCTCCAGAGCTATATTGACCGTAGCAAAGGGAGGATTGTATCTGGATTCTGAAGTAGCTCAAGCTGTTGGAGAAAAGGAATTCTTACCTGAGGCCATCTCCGTGAGGGAGCGGGAAGTTCTTCTTCTTGCCGCTCGAGGATTTTCAAGCAAGGAAGTGGCTGGGCAACTCTATATCAGTGAACGTACCGTCCAGACCCACCTTGCTTCTATATATGACAAACTTGGAGCCAGAAACAAGACGGAATCCCTTCTTTTAGGGCTGAAATATGGTGTAGTGACCCTGGAGGAACTTATCGAATGAAGCGCCGCCTGCTTCTGGTCCTTTCTCTGGGGGTACTACTTCCTACTTTGACTGTTCTTGTTGTGGCAGGTTTTGGTATTTTCCAACATGAATGGGCCATGGAAAAGGTAGCAAGGTCTTATGTTGAAGATCTGGCCCAGAATATGGCTTACAAACTTGACCAGGAATCTCCAGCCTGGAGACGGATGTTTCCATATTCCATGAATCTCCACGGTTGGGGAATGTCTTCACTGGCATCTTCTGTTCCTGGTTGGGTGGCCATAGTCAATTCGGAGGGTCAGTTGATCTACGCTTCTTCTGGAGCGGAGAATCTGGCCTCTATATGGACTCCTGATATTCCCATAGGTAAAGCCATCGAAATAAGGGATGAAAAGGGAGCCAAATATACTATTGCAGTTATACCAACATCAGAAAATCAGTACTTTGTTGTTGCGGCGGTAGAATGGGAACAGTTGCTTGGCCCCATGGTGAGATTTAACCATCTTTGGTTTATCCTTGTTTTAATAATGGTACTCTCTTCTTTAGTAGCTTTGATACCTCTCTTCAAATGGGTCATAGTGCCCCTCAGATCCCTTGTTAATGAAATAGGATATCTTAAGTGGGGAAAGGATAAACCAGAGAAAGATGATCCCAGGGCTGTATCTGAGATCAGAAGCCTGAGAAGTGTTCTTTATGACCTCTCTAGAGCGGCTATCGAAAGAGATCAGCTCAGAGACAGTTATGTTAACGACATCGTAAAGATCCAGGAGGAGGAAAAGGCCAGGATCGCCAGGGACATTCATGATGGTCCCCTTCAAGCCGTTACCGCTTTTATCCAACAGATAAGGCTTTTTAAAATTACTTCTGCAAGAGGTAAATCAAATAGCGGGGATCATCTTCATCTTGCAGAAGAAGCCGCCAATGCTACAGTGAGGGAACTTAGAGAACTATGTGATGATCTCTCTCCTCCATGGCTTGAACTCGGTTTGGCGAATGCTCTTACTGAAGTTTCGGAAAGACTTTCAAGACACCTGGGAATAAGAGTGACCGTTGATGTTCCCGAAGATATAGCACTTCCTGAAGAATACATACTGTCTTTTTTTCGGGTTTTTCAGGAAGCTGTGAATAATTCCTTCCGCCATGGAGTGGCTGACAGTGTTTCAGGTAAGGTTTACCGTGAGGGAGAATATGTAGTCTTCCAGATTCAGGATAACGGAAAGGGTTTTGAACCTTCCCCAGATTTTCAGAAACTTAGAGTAGAAGGGCATCGAGGCCTGGCGAATATGAAGGAACGTCTTGGTCTTCTAAATGGAGATCTAGCTATAGAATCATCTCCTGGAGAAGGTGCCATATTAACTTGCAGGTTGCCATTTGTTAATATAGAAAATAAATAAACGAGTTTACAGATTCAGATCTTAGAGATGCGGAAGGGAGGGTTTCCCCTTTAGGGGAAAAGTCATGAAGCTAAAAGTACTGGGCGCAGCAGGAGAAGTTACTGGTTCCAATTATATGATAGAAGTAGGTTCAAACAGGGTGTTGATAGACTGCGGTCTGCACCAGGGTAGAGGTGATGACCGTAAGAACAGAGAACCTTTTCAGTTTACTCCTGGAAGTATAAACGCGGTTATTCTGACCCATGCTCACATAGACCATTCGGGAAGGATACCCCTTCTTTTCAAACAGGGGTTTTCCGGAAATATCTTTGCTACATTACCTACTGTACAGCTTACGGAAGTTCTCTGGAAAGATTCTGCACACCTGATGAAAGAAGAAGCAGAATGGCAGAGCAGGAAAAATGCAAGGCGGGGACTTCCTCCTGTTGAACCGCTCTACTCCGAATCTGATTACCAGAAGGCGATTGAATTCCTTGTTCCCACAAGCTATGACGACGTTATAGAAGTTGTTCCCGGAATAAAGGTTCGTTTCCGGGATGCAGGCCATATCCTGGGCAGTGCTATTCTGGAACTGTTCCTTGATGACGGACAGGAAAAAGTGAAATTAGTATTCAGTGGAGATCTAGGGCCGCAGAAACCCGTGATGGGAAGAAACCCAGCTGTTATTGATGGTGCTGATTATGTGGTAATAGAGTCCACCTATGGAGACAGGGTGCATAAAAACAATGACGATACTCGTGCTGAATTCCGAAAGGTTATGGAAGATGCACTAAGGAGCAGATCAAAGGTCATGATCCCGACCTTTGTAGTGGACAGGGCACAGAGATTAATGTATGAGCTGATGCTTATGCAGAAGGATGGACTTCTTCGGGATAATGTACCCATTTATTTTGATTCTCCCATGGGGGTAACCGCTACAAATATATATAAGGAATATCCAGGTCTTTTCTCCTCCGAAATTCAGGACCATATCCATGAAGGAGATAATCCCTTTGAACCCAAGCAGATGAATTACGTATCAGGGGTTGACGAGTCAAGGGCTGTTAACCAGGTTAAACATGCAGTTGTAATGGCTGGCAGCGGAATGTGTTCTGGAGGGAGAATAGTCCACCATCTTAAACATGGTATATGGGATGAAAAGAATCATGTTATCTTTGTAGGTTATCAGGCTGTTGGAACCCTGGGTCGAAGACTTGTGGAAGGGGAGAAGACAGTTCGTATTGCAGGAGAGGAAGTAAACGTTAAGGCTCAATTGCATACTATCAATGGTTTTTCAGCCCATGCGGATAAAAACGATCTGCTGACTTGGGCTTCCAACTTTAATACCGATCCTGTTTTCTTTGTTACCCATGGTGAAGAGAAATCATCCAGGGCTTTAACTGAAACGTTGAACCAGAAGGGGTTTAAAGCTGTAGCTCCATCCATTAACCAGGAATTTGAATTGACTTCTTCCAGGGAGAAGATCACTAAAAAAGAACTAGTGAGTGTTTGCCTGACGCCCCAGCCCCCGGAAGTGCTGGTACTTCTTACCGACATTGCAGAACTTGCAGAAAACCTCAAGTGCAAGGCTGAAAGCATTGATAATCTGGAGGATGTCAGGAGTCTTCTAAACTCTACCAAGCTTCTTCTTGAAACAGCAAATTCACGAACAGGCTGTGGCTCTGCTGTCTAATTCATTTTAATGTAATCGTAGGCAATCCTTCGGCACTGTGGATCCGATAAAGATTAGACTGGATCCACAGTGCCGATTTTATGGTTTTCAGAAAAAGGGCTTTACTGATGTTGGCCCTAAATATTTTTCAGTTCAGGAAGTGGGGGTGATCCTGTGAAAAAAACTATGTTGTACTGGGGAGCGATCCTGATCGCAATTTTTTCTGCCGCTGCAGTTATGTTCTTTCTGGGGCATGTCCCGGAAGAAAGGGATATTTATTCTGCCATTCCTCAACCAGATGAAAACGAACCTTATATATTCCTTATTGGAGAGGGTAAGAGTTTCAGCCTTGATCCAGGTGACATTCTTTTTCAGAAAATGGGTAAGGATATACCCTACAGGAATGAGTTGGCCTCTTTTTTCCCCCTCTTTTCTAAAAGTGACTCTGGGGCTCTGCTGATCCGGTTAGAAGATAAGGATCTCAAGTTATTGGGTTCCATCCGTTTTAATTTCAATGATCTTCAGGTGCTTTCCAGTGGAGAGATACCGAGGGAATGGGTAGGTCTTGAAGGATATGTTCTGAAAAAGGGGGAGGACGATTCCTTTCAGTTATTCTCTCCAGGGAGCAGCGAACCTCTCTTAATGAAAAAAAATGGTGGCATGATACTGATTTCAGATAGTACTTCAGGTCTTGAGGAGATGATTGGAACACTTGCTGGAGATCTGGAAAATATAAAGGTCGAGAAGAACGACAAATATCCAAATCATGCAAAGATAAATGATGCAGGGTTGCTGAGCCAGATAGGAGCTCTTTACGGGATACAGGTAAAGCCGGGAAGGGTCTTGCTGAGGGCTGACTGGATGGATGTTGAAGGATCTGGAGAGCTTGAGTGGAAGATATCAGGGCTTAATCAAATAATTCCGGGGCAGTTCCTCCATAAGATACAATCCAGAAAGTGGAAAGAATACCTCCTTTTCCCCTCTCCGAACCTTTTCGCTGCAGGAATTAACATCCCCAATATCAATGAAGATGATTATAAGATCCTGGGTCTTGAAAAATGGCAGGAAGATCTGGGTATCTCTCCTGACAAATTCAGGGAAATCATTTCTGGTCCTATGGTTCTTAATGTATCAGGGAAAAGTAAATTCCTGCTTTTCTCTTTTCCAGGACTGATCCTTCAGTTGATCGGAAGGGGGCAGTCAGGTCTAGACTTCGTGGACCTTTTCTGGTCAAGAAAATGGGGAGCATTCAGACCATCTATGGATCTTATGGAAGGGTATGAAAGAGGAGGCTCTTCTTCTCTTCCTCTTTCTCTTGTAGCTGCTGCAAACAATGATCTTGCTGTTATGGGTTTTATGGAAAAGGAGCTCTTGGAAAAAAGAGAAAAAGCTTCGGTTGCCCTCCCCATTATGGAAAAGGATGATCAATCCGTTGTATGGTTTTTCCTTGATGGACCCGGTCTTTCCAAAACTCTTGAAAACCTGATCACTGCTTCTTCCCTTGCTGAAAAAATGGGGAGCCCCATGGCAGATAAGACAAGGGTTATCATGGAATCTTCTCGCAAGTTGGAAAAGATGGGCAAAGTATCTTTTGTTATGAAATCACTTGAAAAGGGCCGTATAAGATGGGAAAATGTTGAACTTGTAAGTCGAGATTGAAAAGATAAAAGATTTTTCTTGCACACTAGACACCGTTTAACCTGGGGAGGTTTTTTACAATGGTTCAGAATGCTTATGATATTCTTCAACAGCGTGGTTATATTGAATGGTGCAGCAATCCGGATGAACTCAGAGAACTTTTCGGACGAGAAATGGTGACTGCTTATGTGGGTTTTGACCCGACAGCCGACAGCCTTCATGTAGGGCATCTCATACCCATTATGGGACTTGCCTGGCTTCAGAGACTCGGCCATCGCCCTATCTGTCTTGCTGGCGGTGGAACGGGGATGATCGGAGACCCTTCCTTTAAGAGTAAGGAGAGAGTCCTTCTGACTCTTGAGCAGATAGAAAATAATATTGGAGGAGTAAAGAAACAGTTTGAACACTTTATGAATTTTGATTCCGATACAAATTCAGCCCTGATAGTTAATAACTATACATGGTTGAATGCGATGACATTCCTGGAGTTTCTAAGGGATGTGGGTAAACATTTCACCATTAATTATATGATAGCCAAAGAACATGTAAGATCCAGACTTAACGACCCTGATAAAAGCATTTCCTTTACTGAATTTTCCTATTCGCTGCTGCAGGCTTTTGACTTCTATCACCTTTACAGGGAATACGACTGCTGCCTTCAGATGGGTGGAAACGACCAACAGGGAAACATCGTTTCTGGAATTGAACTTGTAAGAAGAATGGGTGGAGGAGACGTTTATGGGGGAACAAATCCTCTGCTGTTGAGTTCTTCCGGAACCAAGTTTGGAAAGACTGAAGAGGGGGCAGTATGGCTTGACCCTGAAAAGACTTCTCCTTACAAGTTCTATCAGTTCTGGATCAACACCGAGGATGCAGACGTAGAAAAGCTGCTCAGATTATTTACATTCCTTTCCCTGGAAGAAATAGCGGAAATAGTAGAACGTCATAAAACAGCCCCCGAAAAACGTCAGGCCCAGAAGATCCTCGCATCTGAAATAACGAGTATTGTTCATGGGGCCGATGCTGCAGAGACGGCTAAAAGGGCAAGTGAGATCCTGTTCGGAGGGGCCTTTGAACCTGCAGAATTACAGGATAATATGGTTAAAATTCTGATTAATGAGGTGCCATTCTCAGAGATTGAGACAATATTTCCATCGGTGATAGCAGATCTGCTAGTCCTTTCTGGAGCAACCAGGAGCAAAAGTGAAGCCAGACGTCTTGCCAAGGGTGGTGGTCTCTATCTCAATGGCAGAAGGATAACTGAAGAAGATCATGCTATTCAGAAAGAGAGCCTTCTTCATGGTGGATATCTTTTCTTACGACTCGGTAAAAAACGTTTCTTCATGGTGAAATGCAAATGATCTTCCATGTTCAGAGGAGGTAATCTTTGACTCTGCAATCCATTGCGTTAAATACTTTTTATAAATTTGTTTCACCTGGTTGGAGAGCTTCCTTTGCGGCTGCATCCCTGGGGAAGCTGGTGTGCATAGTTTCTCCCAGGAAAAAAGTGGGGATTGAAAATCTTTGCAGAGCATTCCCTGAAAAGGATATGGCCTGGAAAAAGGATATTCTGAAAAAATGCTACCATCACCTGGCGTGGTCTCTTGTGGAGTATATGTGTCTTGTAAAGGCTCCTGGTCAGGTTCAGAGCTGGTTTGTTGATGTTAAGGGTGAAGATATACTACAGTCCCTTTCCCGGGATGGAAAGGGTGCAATCATTCTTACGGGGCATATAGGAAACTGGGAACTGCTTGCAGGATGGCTTGCGAGTCGGGGATATCCTATCCATGCCGTTGTAAGGGCACCAAATGACAGGAGTGTTGCATCGATGCTGGCAGACTTCAGGGAGACTGTAGGACTTAAGACATTCTCTAAATCTAACATTATGCTTGGAGCTGCCAAAATGGCCAGAAAAGGAGCCTTCATAGCCATCCTGGCAGACCAGGATGGCGGAAAGGAAGGAATCCATGTTCCTTTCATGGGTGAGGCCTGTTCGGCTCCCGTTGGACCAGCTGCGCTTTCTCATCTTGCCGGGGTTCCCATAATTCCGCTTGTTTCGTATCGAAAAAAACCATTCCACCATGAGATAAGGATTTATCCACCCCTTTCAGATCCAAAAGGAGAAGATCGTGCAGGAAGACTTGAGTTTATGACCAGAGAGGCGAATGAGGTCCTTGAGGACATGATAAAGAAATACCCTGAACAATGGTTATGGTTACACCGGAGATGGAAAAAATAAGTTCCATCTCCTTTTTTCCATATATAGATATTTTCCCCTTCCCTGGATAAATGACAATAAATCTTCATTTTTGCACAGGAAACATCTTGCCTTTATTCATTCAGCGTGATAGGCTGTTATCAGGGAGGTGAGCGTTGTGATTGTGTTGGAACTTATGTCAGATGGCAAAATTGTAAAACTTCCTGAAGGGATGGAAGTTCTGGGATTGCCAGCTCATCTTTCTGTTCTTGTAGCGCTCTTTTTGCCTTTTAATCGTGTCCTTATTGGTAGTTCTGTAAATAGCATGGACAGTTGGACCTGGGGAAAGCTTGGAACCAGGGAATGGAAAGAAGTCTTTCTGTACGATGATATTCCACTTGTATTAAAGGAACAGAATATTTCAGATATAACTCTGAATGAAGAGGCAGTGGCAAAACTCAAGGCTGTACTTTTTGAACAGATTCCTCCTCCTGGAAACCATATATCTACTGTGTTGGTGCTTCGGGGTATAAGTAGAGGTTTTGACATCCCTGGTGATCACCATGAGTGGGGTGATGAACAATCCTTTCTTTCAAGAATATCTGCAAATGAGAGATTGTCAAAAGCCTATTGGGGGATACGAAAGGCGTTATTTGAGCGAAATCCCGAGATGTTGGAGAGGATTAAAACCTGGTACACATATGCTTCAGATGTTTTCCAGGATCCATTTAATTATCCCAGAATGTGGTTTTCTTTAGCTACTCTTCCTGGGGAGGATGAGTTAGCTGATATTGAAAGTCTTGGTTTTACAAGGGATAACCTGAAGAATATGAATGCCAAGTTTTCAAATCCAATAGTTATATCAAATGCCCTGGGTTATCTTATTCTTCTTATTGAATATTCTGGAAATGATTATAATGAGCTAAGGGTCTGGATGTATATAAACATGAACCTGTGGGAGGAACTCAGGCGGAAAAGAAAACTATCCATAAAGGAAGTAGTGTCAGCAGGATGGGGTTTTCTTGATGCTTCTGATGCAGAAATCATTATGACCCGTTACGGGAATCATCAGGGCCATATAGCAGGGATCAAAACTTGAAAAGCAGCCAAGCTTTACCAGCTTGGCTGCTTTTTTAACTCACCTGCCAGCGTTTTTCTACTATTCCTAGTCCCAGTCCTATGCAGCTTGTAAGGAAAAGATAAATAAGGCCTACAAGAATAAAGGTCTCGAAGGATGCGTATGTTACACTTCGCACCTGCTGGCCTACCATCGTGAGTTCTGTGATAGCAAGGGTCGAAAGCAGAGATGATTCCTTGATCAGAGTTATGAACTCATTTCCAAAGGCAGGAAGCATATTTCTGATTGCCTGTGGAAGGATGATATGTTTCATGGACTTAATGTAGGATAGACCGAGAACCTGCGACGCTTCCCATTGTCCCTTGGGAACGGCTTCTATGCCACCTCTTACTATCTCACCCACGTATCCAGAGGAATTGATGGACAAGCCAACGATTCCGGCAGCAAAGGCTGGTAAATTCAGTCCCAGGGAAGGAAGACCGAAATATATAAGGAAGAGCTGAATAAGAAGGGGTGTTCCCCTGATGATATAAATATATGCAGCCGCAACAGACCGAAGAGTCTTGAAGGGGAGAACTCTCATGGCTCCTACAATTACACCCAGGATCGAACCCAGTATTACTGCAAGGATCGATGCCCTGATCGTTATTAGGACTCCAGCCCAGAACATATGAAGATAGGGTATAAGAGTCACAAAATCAAGATCCATATTGATCATCCTTCCCGGAAGTGTCTTTTGTTAACTGTTCTCCAAAATGAGCAAGCATTCTTTTAAGGAAAGTCTGAGTCCTTATCTGGGTTGGATGAGTCAGTACTTCTGAGGGAGTGCCGTCTTCAATGATCCTGCCGTCATCCATGAATAAAACCCTGTCTGACACTTCCTTCGCGAATAGCATTTCGTGGGTTATTATCATCATGGTCATACCCGTTTTAGCGAGCCCGGCAATAACATCCAGTACTTCTCCGACCAGTTCTGGATCCAGGGCACTGGTCGGTTCATCGAAAAGCATTATCTGAGGTTCCATGGCCAGAGCCCTTGCAATGGCAACTCGTTGCATCTGCCCGCCTGAAAGCTGCCTCGGCCTGGCATGGATCTTGTCAGAAAGACCGACTCGGTCCAGTAGATCTTTAGCCAGCTTATCTGCTTTTTCTTTTGTGAAACTTCTTACTTTAACTGGTGTAAGGGTTATATTATCCAGAACAGAAAGGTGTGGGAACAGGTTGAATTGCTGGAAGATCATGCCCACCATACTGGAAAGCTCTTTATTGGAATGTTGTTTGTTGTCGAACCGAGTTCCATAAAGTCTTATTTCCCCACTGTTTATCTCTTCAAGTCTGCATATACAGCGGGCAAGAGTGCTTTTGCCCGAGCCACTTGGGCCAATCACCGAAACAACTTCTCCCTCCTTTACAGATAGAGAAACTCCTTTAAGGACATTCAAGTCCCCAAAAGATTTATGAAGGTTTATTATCTCAATAGCATTATTCACGAAATGTCACCTCCCGTTTACGGGGGGAATTATATCTCAACTGAAGGTTACAGGCAATTTAATGGAAGTCTTTCTTGTATGCAATACGCGTATCCCAGGAACAAAAAAATGAGGTTAGTAAAACTAACCTCATTTAAACATACTGTAATATATTAAAAACACAGGTTTAAGGTCTAATCAAGCCTGGTCCGAAGGAGATCGTCGTTGAGATCATTCATTACAGCAACAAAATCATCACTATCATTTGGGTTATTGACAAAGATATTTGCTGCGGAAATATCATATTTGTTTTCCACTTAGCTACACCCCCTTCAGAATATGAGTTTCTGGTTTGAAACTGGTACGTACCAGTGGTACGTTACGTTAATTATAAACGATAAAGTTGTTTTTTAGTAAGGGAGGCTGAATAAGTCTAAATAGAAAGATAATACAGAATAGTATGCAACATCTATTCATCAATAAATATGTTTATAATAAAAAATAAGTCTGTATTCAAAGAGGAAGTGTTCAGTAATGGAGTTATGTCATATTGCAGGTAAAAGTTTTTATATCCCCGGAAGGGTTAATATTGGCCTTTATGTCAGTAACTCAGAATCTATCCTGATTGATACCGGAGGCGATGAGACTTCCGGGAGGCATCTTTTTCGGCTTTTTGAAAAAGAAGGTCTGGAGCTTTCTGTCATAATTAATACCCATTCCAATGCAGATCATGTCGGAGGTAATGCGTACCTTCAGAAGAAAACACAATGCAAGGTTTTTGGTACCAGAATCGAAGGTTTTATTACCGAAAATCCCTTCATGGAACCGCTGATTCTGTGGTCAGCCTTTCCTTTCAGTACACTTAAGAACAAGTTTCTCCAGGCAATGCCTTCAAGGATTACCCATGTGATCGATAATTCAGGACCTATAGCCGGAACTGAACTTGAAGCTGTTCCTTTACCTGGGCATTTTCTCGATATGATAGGTATCAGAACACCGGATGGAGTATTTTATATTGCAGACAGCCTTTTTTCTGAGGAAGTCATAGATAAATATCATCTTATCGTGACCCTTGATGTCAAATCTGCTCTCGAGACGATTGCTTTTCTGGAAACCTCGGAAGCATCAATGTACGTTCCCTGTCATGCTGGTGTCACAGATAATATTATGCCCCTGGTCAAAAAAAACAGAGCCAATATCATATCTATTACTACAGAAATTGAGGAGAAATGTAAAACTCCTTCTTCACGGGAAGATATTCTTGCTCTTCTCATGAACAGATACGGACTTCAACTTAATCCAACCCAGTATGTATTGAATCTTGCAACAATATCTGCTCATTTAGCATATCTTTATGACGAGGGATGCCTTGAGTACATATTTGAGAAAGGTCGAATGTTATGGAAGAAGAAATAAAACAAGCCCCGGATAGAACTACCGGGGCTTGTTTTATTTCTTCTTGTTAATAGGTCCACTCAAAATCAGGAAGATCCGCTTTCAGCATCCTGTTCTTCATGTCGCGGGTTATTCCATCGAGGTCTTCTCTGGTTTTTCCCTCGCATCTGCTTACAATTACAGGTTGTGTGTTGGATGCTCTTACAAGACCCCATCCCTCGGGGTATATTATTCTAACTCCATCAATTGTAATTGCTTCATGATCTCTGAGGGCCTCTGTCTTGATCTTTTCGATAACATTGAACTTTCTCTCATCAGGACAGTCGATTCTTATTTCCGCAGTGCTGTGATAAACCGGCATATTCATAAGAAGTTCGGAAAGAGACTTGTCACTGTTTGAGAGTATTCGAAGGAGTCTGCCTGCTGCATAGAAAGAATCGTCAAAACCGTAGTATTCATCCGCAAAGAACATGTGGCCAGAAAGTTCGCCTGAGAAGAGTGCATTCAACTCCTTCATTTTGGCCTTTATCAGAGAATGTCCTGCCTTCCAGTAATAGGGTTTCCCGCCAAGACGAAGGATCTCATCTTCAAGTGCCTGTGAGCATTTGACTTCTATTATGGCAACAGCGCCAGGATTCTTAGGAAGTATCTCTCTCCAGTAAAGGGCCATAAGTGTATCACCCCATACTACATCCCCTTTATTATCAACGACTCCTATCCTGTCTGCGTCACCGTCAAAGGCGACCCCTGCATCGGCATTATGTTTGCGGACCTGTTCGATAACAAAGGCAAGGTTTTCCCTTTTAAGAGGGTCAGGATGATGATTCGGGAAATTCCCATCAGGCTCGCAAAATAACGGAATGATCTCACAGCCGATTCCCTCGAGGAAAGATCTTATAAATATTCCAGCGGTACCGTTTCCTGAATCAACGGCTACTTTAAGTTTCTTTTCGCCAAGATTGATCTTTGAAACCAGCATTCGTATATATTCCTCTGAAATATCGGCTTTGCTTGTGATACCTTTTACGGGAGCCTTGACTATACGGTTTTCCTCTATGATCGAGCGAATTCTCTGTATCTCTTCTCCATAAAGTGTCGTCTTTCCACAGGCGAGTTTAAGTCCGTTCATGTCTTTGGGATTGTGGCTTCCTGTTATCATCAAAGCGCCGTTCAGGTCAAAGTGAAACAGGCTCCAGTAAAGGATCGGTGTTGTAACTGTCCCGATGTCTATTATGTCTATCCCAGCGGATGTCAATCCTTTTATGGCTGCGTTTTTTATCCGTTCGGTAGAATGTCTGACATCTCCGCCGATAGAGACCTTACGTATATCCTTTTCCGCAAGGTATGTCCCGAAAGCGCCCCCGATAAGTTCTACAACTTCATCTGTAAGTTCTTTCTCTGCTATTCCGCGTATATCGTATTCTCTGAATATGTTTACTGGAAGTATGCTCATAATAATCCCTTCCTTTCCATATCATATATCGGAGTTGAATATCATACTGACATAAGCTAACAGAATAAAGGTCCTGTCACAACTGTTTTGCCTTTAGTCAGTCTGTTAATCTCCGGATTCTCGTTTTTTCTATGAACATTATTATTCAAGAATATTATAATACTGTTACAATAAGTAATTGTCTTAATCAATGAAAAGTTTTTTGATCCAGGTTGAAAGAGAAGGTTAAATTATTATGCAGAGTGTACTTGTCATACTTCCACTTTTCCTCGTAATGGCTGTGGGTTTTGTAGTTAAACAGATTTCCCTGCTTGATGATCTAGGTGCAAACAGGATCTCTTCTCTTATTTATTGGGTAGCCCTCCCGGCTTTAATGTTTCGTATAATAGTGGCATCAGACCTTGGACTAATTTCCGATGCAAACTTTATTAAGGCTATATATATTTCTTTTCTTATTGTTCCTTTAACAGCCTGGATTATGGTCAAGTTTTTTGACAGGGCTGCAGGGAAAAGAAGAATGGCTGTATCTGTACTTGCTTCGCTTAGGGCAAACAACGTTTTTATGGGTATTCCGGTAATATCGATGACAACAGGAGAGGAAGGGCTTGCCGTGCTGACAGCCTTCCTCGCAGTTGGAATGGTCGGGTTTCAGATCATATCCATAAGCGCTGGCCAATTGGCTCTCTCAGGTTCTTTTTCAATATCTTCTTTCTGGAGTACCTGTAAGAAGATATCCCGCAACCCTCTTATCCTTTCATGTGTTGCCGGAATAATCGTTTCGCTCTGCGGTTTAAGCCCTTTACCTGAATGGTTGGATGAAAGCCTTAATATTCTGGGGAAAACAGCCAGTGGGCTGGCCCTACTTTGTCTTGGTGCTTCTTTACGGCCTGAGCACCTCTTAAAATCCCTCAAAAGGACCTGGAAGGACGTGTTATTTAAACTGGTAGCTCACCCCTTGATTGTCTGGGTTGTTTTCCTGATATGGCCTTGCAGCACCCTTATAGTCCAAACAATCGTTCTTGTTTCAGCTATGCCTACTGCTGTAAACAATTATGTCATAGCCCAGGGAATGGGTATGGATAGCGAGTATACGGGTGAGCTTATTACAGTCAGCACACTCGTTTCAGTATTTTTTATACCCATCTGGATAAGATTTTTGCATATACTTTAACTTTATGATACAGCTTATCATTGAATTATGCTCAAGCTTTTGATATTATTCATGTAAATAATATAAAACCTCCGAGCTTGAAGGCCTAAAGATTGAAAAATCAATGGTCCATAGCCGATAGGGTTTACCTGGAAACGGGTAAGCCTCCCGCTTTCGAAAAGGAGGATACGATCGGGCTTTTGAGGGTCGTCTTCCTTTGCGTGGGAGAGGCCCTTTTTTCATGTTTGCTTACCTCCTGCACTATTTGTGTTATACAGCCGGGGGGCTACGTAAAGTAGCCCCCTCCCCCATGTCGGGAACAGAAAAAAGCCAGTGCTTTCTTCTGAATAAGGAGGATCATATTGTTGTCAAACGTCTATTTTCGTGAAAAATGGTTCAGCCTTCTAATGGGATCCTTCCTTATCGCCTATGTTGTAATTCCTCTTGGTGGAATGTACCTCCGGGCTGATTGGAATATCGTACTGAAAACGGCAGCCGATCCGGAAGTGATCTCTGTACTGTGGAGAAGTATCTGGACGGCAGCAGCTGCAACAGGTGTCATAGCCATTTTCGGTACACCTCTGGCTTATTTTCTGGCAAGAAATGAATTTAAGGGAAAATCTATCCTTGAAGCAATAATTGATATTCCCATAATGGTTCCTCATACAGTAGCAGGAATAGCAGTTCTGATGACCATTTCTCCTAAATCCCCCATAGGATCTTTCCTTGTTTCCATAGGCCTGGAACCTGTTAACAGTTCTCTTGGCATCGTTATGGCATGTATATTCGTCAGCATTCCTTTTTATGTCGATTCCGCACGGGATTCATTTGCGTCTGTTTCTCCCCGATTAGAAAAGGCCAGCAGGCTGCTCGGTGCTTCTATGTTATATACCTTTTTTCATGTTTCACTCCCACTGGCGAGAAAGGGTATCTATTCAGGTCTGATAATGAGCTGGGCAAGAGCGGTAAGTGAATTTGGTGCAGTTATTATTATTGCATATCATCCAATGGTGGCTCCAACGCTGATATACGACAGATTTGCCACTTTTGGTTTGAAATATTCCACTCCCATAGCGGTGCAACTTATCACTATCTGTCTGGTCATGTTCATGTTTCTCAGACTTCTGGCTGCAGGTCGGGTGAAAGCTCCGAGGGGAGGAATCATACTTGATAAGGATTGATAACGTTTCCATTCTTCTTGGAGGATTCAGTATTGAATCTTTGAACCTGGATATCAAAAAAAACGAATTTGTAATGGTGGTTGGTCCAAGTGGTGCTGGCAAAACACTTATGTTGGAGGCAATTGCCGGTCTACAGCGAATAAACAGGGGAAGAATATATATATCCGGTAGAGATGTGACTGAACTTACACCTGAAAAGAGAAAAGTTGCACTTGTTTACCAGGATTATGCCCTTTTCCCCCATTTTACGATCAATGAAAATATTCGTTATGGTTTAAGGTTTAATCCTCACTGTGATGAGTCCTATTTTTCACATCTGGTGGATCTTCTGAAGCTAAGGAATCTTCTTCAAAGGTTTCCTGAAACATTATCAGGAGGGGAGCAGCAGAGAGTTGCACTTGCCCGTTCTCTTATACTGAATCCCGATCTGCTTCTGCTGGATGAGCCATTAAGCGCCCTGGATCCAGTCTTCAGGGAAGAAATACAAGACTATCTGAAACTCCTTCACAAGGAGGGCAACACAATTATTATGGTTACCCATGATTTTGGTGAGGTTCTTTCGCTGGGTGAAAGAGTTGCAGTTATCAATGATGGACGCCTTCACCAGATTGGGAAAGTGGAGGATGTATTTTATCATCCTCTTGATCGGACAGTAGCCGGTTTTGTAGGCATGAAAAATATCCTTCAATGCTATTTCAGTGAAGGATATTTTTTTAATGACAAAGGACTTCAATTCAGGACAGATCATTCATCAAATAGTCATGAATATTCTTTTATTGGTGTCAGACCTGAGGATATTCAGATCTTTCCATCAGATCCAGGGGATGGTTTTGAAAATATTTTCAAAGGAGCAGTACGATCTGTTCACACGAAGGGACTTGTTTTTGAAGTAATCGTAGAAGTAGGAGAAACCATATTGATCGCCCATCTTTTGGCTTCAGCCATGATGGATATGCATATAAATAGAGGCGACAGGGTCTTTTTAGGTATAAAGGCCCGGGGAGTACATCTTTTTTAACCAATATTCACAGTGGAGGTGTAAGCTTTGGAAAAAATCCGTAAGATAATGGTTTTATTGCTGGCAACGGTAATACTCAGTGTATTTGCATCATCAGGCTTCGCTGCAGCAGGGAACGAACTTATCCTTTTTCATGCTGGGAGCCTAAGCAAACCCATGGCAGAACTTGAATCACAATTTGAAAAAATGCACCCTGATGTTGATGTGAAAAGAGAGGCTGGAGGAAGTCGCCAACTGGCAAGGAAGATAATTGACCTTGGCGGGAAATGTGACATATATTTTTCTGCAGATTATCAGGTTATAGAAAATATGCTGCGACCTGAATATTCGGATTGGAACATAATGTTTGCTTCAAACGAAATAGTTCTGATGTATGGGCCCAAGTCAAAGTATGCTGAGGGAATAAACCAGGACAACTGGTTCGATATTATCTTGAGAAAAGATGTAACCTGGGGAAATTCAGAGCCTGATCTTGATCCATGCGGATACAGGGCAGTAATGGTTCTTCAGCTTGCGGAGAAACATTATGCTCAGGAGGGTATCTACGAAAAAGCCATGAAAGATTCAGGACACTATACACGTCCCAAGGCCATAGAATTGGTTGCTCAGGTTGAGAGCGGTGCAATGGACTATGCCTTCGAATATCGTTCAGTGGCAGTTCAACATGGTTTCAGCTTTGTGGAACTTCCTCAACAGATCAATTTGAGGGATGTGGAATACGCTGATCTGTATGCAACAGCAAAAGTAGATGTGGCAGGCAAAGAACCTGGTTCAAAGAATACTCTCACAGGTGCTCCCATAGTTTATGGCTTTACTGTTATGAGGCAGGCTCCAAATCGTGAACTTGCTCTTGAATTCGCGAAGTTTGTTATGAATGAAGACGGTGGATTAAAGATCTTCAGGGAAATGGGACAGGGAATAGTCGGTCCCAGAGCAGTAACTGTAAATGATAAAATTCCTGAGGTTTTGCTTCCCTTTATGGGAATTTAGAGGTGCATCGAAGTGGGACTGATTTGCTAAAGTCCCACTTCTTTATATTTCAGTCTGAAGTATCTATTCCATTATCTCACCAGAAAGATTTTCTTCGGCCAGAGCGTTCAAAAGTGTTTTATAAACCCTGTCAATGTGTTTACTGGTTATGGAAGCAGCAAGCTCATGGTCCCTGGCGATTATGGCATCATACAACTCCTCGTGTTCTTTAAGAAATATTTCTTTATCATCAAGCAGTGCATATATCCTTTCATGGGTAGCCATTATAAGGTTAAAGGTCATCTTAATTATATTGACGTATATAAAGTTGTGGGTGGTCTCTGCAAGAAGAAGATGGAATGCGTAGTCACATTCTGCACGATGGGTGAGGGATTCCACATCCTCTCCAGTTGTCGTAAGAAGACGCCTCATTCGGGTAAGGTCGGGAGCGGTAGCATGTTTTGTCGCTTCGGAAGCGATCACCGGTTCCAGTACCCGTCGTGCTTCCACAAGCTCCAGAACAGCTTCGTCAGCCAACGGAACTTTTCCGCTCAATATTCCATCACCTCTGCATCTTCGCACAAACCGACCTTTTCCAGGAAGGCTTTCGATCAGCCCAAGAGATTCAAGGACTCTGAATGCTTCTCTCAATGAACTTCTGCTTACGCCCAGCTGATCCATAAGATGTCTTTCCGGGGGTAGGGGGTCTCCCTGCTCCAGAATTCCTTTTGAAATAAGGTCCTTTATTTCTTCAACTACCTTTTCATAAATCTTTGTGGGTATTCTTATATGTTCAACCATGAGGTCCCTCCTGCAATTGAACTTTATGTACATTTATACTCGAAAAAACTCACAAAGGCCAGTCTTTATTCGTCAATTCATAAGATACCCTACCAATGTGGCAATTTGACAACTTAATACCATTATGGTAATGTATATCCGCTATATGTGTAGCAAGAATGAAGCAAGAGGAGAGATTGATCCTGACGGAGAAACAAATAACAAAAAAGGAGAAAAAACAACTGGTAGAAGCAGTAGAAAAAGCGATAAAGGAAATGGAAGTTATGGGAAGTCATATTGACTTCCAGACAGTGTCTAGAAAAATGGGAATTGCCCGTTCCACGCTCTATAGAAATCAGGTAGTCAGAGAAACTATTTCTGCAGCACGTCAAAAAAATAAACTTCCTTTGAACACACTGGATACTCTTCAGACACAAATATATGAGCTTCAGGAAAAAGTATATGATCTGGAGTCCAGGCTTAAAATTCTTGAAAGTTCATCAGACCCGCTTCTAGATAGCCATTAGAGATGTTTCCCTTATAACCTTATCAGTATTCCGCTGAGGTCTATAGTTGTTTGCATGGTGCAGATAACATTCTAATATCACTCAACTTTTTTTCAAATTCAAAAGGAGGATACAAACATGAAAAAAATGCGTTTTCTTTCATTGGTTGCCCTATTGCTTATTGTCTTTTCTATGGGGAGTTCAATGTCCCTTGCTGCCGAGAAGCCGGTTGTT
The DNA here is from genome assembly GCA_016841745.1 of Acetomicrobium hydrogeniformans. GTDB lineage: Bacteria > Synergistota > Synergistia > Synergistales > JAFGMB01 > JAENYO01. The sequence continues at coordinate 156,750 of JAENYO010000006.1, read as the reverse complement.
TTTGTCGATTTCAGCTGGGATAGTGTCCAGTTCCATAACAGAGTGGCCGGGTTTATCTTTGAAAATGGTTTTGACAAAAAAGTCGAATATACATTTGCAGAATCAATGCCGGGACTTATGGGTATTGAACGTGGAGACATCGATGTCACCATGGAGTTGTGGGCCGATAATGTCTGGGAATGGTTTGACAAGGCCAAAGCTGGCAAAAAAGTTGTTACTGTTGGAAAGGTTTTTCCCGATGCACCCCAGGGTTGGTATGTGCCTACCTATGTGATCAAGGGAGATAAGTCCAGGGGTATTGAGCCCATGGCACCGGATCTTAAAACTGTGGATGATCTAAAAAAATACTGGGAGCTTTTCAAAGACCCGGAAGAACCTTCAAAAGGACGTCTTTACAACGGCCCCAGTGGCTGGGTAGTTCATAGTCATAATATTGCCAAGTTAGAGGCTTATGGTCTTGGTGACAGTTATCTTGCTTTTGATCCTGGTTCACAATCCGCTCTTGCCGCAGCTATCGTTGGTTCTTACGAAAAAGGAAAACCGATCCTTGCTTATTACTGGGAACCGACTCCCATCATGGGTAAGCTGGATATGACCATGCTCGAAGAACCTGCCTATGATGAAGAGATATTCAAGAAGGATCGAGGATGTGCTTTTGTAGCGGCTCAAGTTCTTATCCTGTTGAATGCAGATTTTGCAGAAGAAAATCCTGAAATAACAGAAATGCTGAGAAGGTATGAAACAACTCTTACACAGACCAATGAAGGTCTGGCCTACATGAAAGACAATAATGTTAAAGCTGAGGAAGCAGCGGTCTGGTTCCTGAAAAAATATGAACAGGACTGGAAATCATGGATTACCGATGATGTCAGGATAACAAAGATAGAAAAGGCCCTTGAGGAGTTGAAATAATTTGGTTGAAGCAATTGAAATAAGAGACCTCTGGAAGGTTTATACCAAAAATGACCAGGATATAGATGTTGAAGATCAGGACCTGGTCACTTCTCTGGATAAATCAGAAGAAGCCGTTGTTGCCGTAAGAGGCGTGTCTCTTACGGTAAATCCGGGAGAAGTATTTGTTGTAATGGGTTTATCCGGGAGTGGAAAGTCCACTCTTATCAGGTGTATCCTCCGGCTTATAGAACCTACTTCAGGCAGTATCAATGTTTTTGGGGAGGATGTAACAGCTCTTGATGAAAAGGGGCTTACAGAGTTCCGAAGAGAAAAAACGGCCATGGTTTTTCAGCATTACGGTCTTCTTCCTCATCGAACGGTTCTTGAAAACGTTTCCTTTGGTCTGAAACTGAAGGGAGTGTTGCTGAAGGAGCGTCTTGAACGTTCCAAGGTTGCCCTGGAACTTGTAGGTCTTTCCAAATGGGAAAACTACTATCCTAGTTCTCTCAGTGGAGGAATGCGGCAGAGGGTCGGTATTGCCCGGGCTATCGTAATGAATTCCCCTATCCTGCTAATGGATGAGCCCTTCAGCGGACTTGATCCTCTGATAAGGAGGGAGATGCAGGACGAGCTTATCCGATTGCAGGAAGATATGCACAAGACGATTTTCTTTGTTACTCATGATCTCGATGAGGCAATGAGGCTGGGGGACAGAATGGCAGTAATGAAAAACGGGAAGATAGTTCAGATGGGTGCACCTGGAGAGATCCTTGCCAATCCTGCAGATGATTACGTGGCTCGCTTCGTTCAGGATAAGAGAAAACAGCTTCAGATGGCAGATGGTGACAATAGTAAGAAAATTTCCCTGATCACTGATAATTCAAGCAAAGAAACTGGCTCTGAAAAGAAAGGAATGATCGGGAATGTTTCCTGAGGTTCTGGAATTTCATGTAGCAGGGTATGTAAATGATTTTATAAACTGGCTCCTCCATTCTTTTTCAGGAGGTTTTGACAGCATATCCGCATCTATTTCATACGTACTTATGGCCATAGGATCCGGTTTATCCGCCATTCCATGGTGGGGGTATATTCTTTTTGTAGGTGTTCTGGCATGGGTAGTGAACAAAAAGATCTCTTCTGCTGTATTCCTTGCTCTCATGCCCATGATCATAGGCATGTTCGGTTTATGGGATCTAGCCATCGATACCCTTGCTGTAATAATTACAGCAGTATTTCTGTCTCTGTTTATGGGAATACCAACGGGTATCCTTATGGCGCAGATTGATAGGGCAAGGTCCATAATGACACCGATCCTGGATGGTATGCAAACCATGCCCAGTTTTGTATATCTTATTCCTGCCATGATGTTCTTTGGTCTGGGTAAGGTACCTGCTGTATTTGCGACTCTTATCTACTCCATGCCTCCAGTTATAAGACTGACGAATCTTGGTATAAGACAGGTTCCCAAGGCAACTCAGGAGGCAGCTCTCGCATATGGTGCGACCAAGTGGCAACTCCTGAAAGAAGTAAGGATACCCCTGGCTATGCCAAATATTATGGCTGGTATCAACCAGACTACCATGATGGCTCTTGCAATGGTAGTTGTCTGTTCAATGATAGGTGCACGTGGTCTTGGTCAGGAAGTTCTGCTTTCGATCAACAGGATCGATGTGGGACATGGTTTTGAATCCGGTTTCAGCATTGTTATACTGGCCATAGTCATAGACAGGATAACACAGGGTTTTGCCCGACGTTGGGAGCCCAATAAAAGATAAGATATCCATTTTTATTTTATTACCCCATCCGTTATCTGGCGGATGGGGTTTTCTATTTATTGCCTTTATTGTATAAGTAATCTGATATAAAGTGGATAAACAAACTTGAGTTATTAATGTCTGGAAGGTGAAAAGATGTCCTATAAGATTACGGTTACCAATACAGCTGAAATAGAGAGCGTAGAACCTCTTTCGGGAGAAGAGATCCTTTTGCGGATATGTAACGGCAGCAAAAGGCCTCCCAATGTTGTGGCATGGCATGTTAATAACTATTTAAGGTCTCTTGACTGGGTAATAGATGATGATTGTGTTGTTGATTTTGTAGATACAAGTTCTTTCGAAGGAATGGAAGTCTATAGACGTTCCCTGAGTTTTCTGCTTGTCATAGCATGCAGAAACGCCCTTGATCAGGACCTGCGTATACGCCATTCCATCAGTGAAGGATATTACTGGGAACTTGAAAAGGGTTCGGTTTCCCCGGAGCAGCTTTTGAAGATAAAGGCCAGTCTTACTGATATCATTGAAAGGAATATTCCTATACATAGAGAAATTGTTCCCATTGACCGGGCCCAGAAGATCTTTAAACAGCAGGGGGGAAGGGAAAAGGCTGAACTTTTCCGATGGAGTGCTGCTGATCCGATAGAACTTTATTCCTGTCAGGACTTTTACGGGTTCTTTTTTGCACCTCTTGCTTCATCAACTGGATACCTCAAACACTTTGATCTGAAGATGCTTAATCCTGGAATGGTGCTTCAATTTCCAACAGTTAGTTCGCCAGAGCAGGTTCCTTCTTTTCAGGCTTCCGCCAAACTTTCGGGAGTATTTCTTGATTATGCCGATTGGCTTAAAACACTTGGGCTTTCTACTATGAACAGTTTTCATGAACGGATAGCTGTAGGAAAGGGACTTGAAATGGTCCTGATATCTGAAGCTTTCCATGCCAGGAACCTGAGTTTTCTTGCTGAAAAGATCTCCAGTAAAGATCATGTCAAGGTCATATCCATTGCTGGCCCCTCAGGTTCAGGAAAAACTACCACTGCGAAGAGATTAGGCATCCAGCTTCAGGTCTGCGGCAAAAAGCCAATAATTATTTCCCTCGATGACTTTTTTGTTGACAGGGAACGAACTCCCATAGATGAAAAAGGAAATTATGATTTTGAAGTACTGGAAGCCCTTGATATGGACCTTCTGGATCAGACTTTTGAACAACTTCTTACAGGTAAGGAAGTAACTCTCCCGGTATTCGATTTCCTTGAAGGAAAAAAGCGTCCGGGTAGAGTCCTTCAGCTAAACGATGACCATATTCTAATTCTTGAAGGTATACACGGTTTAAATGAGAAAGTCGCAGCAGTTGTCCCTTCAGAAAAGAAATACAAGATATTTGTATCCCCTCTTACAGGGATATCTCTTGATAATCACAACAGGACTAGTACTACTGATAACCGACTATTGAGAAGACTCGTAAGGGATAATCGAAGGCGGGGACATACCGCAGAATCTACCCTTATGCAGTGGCCCTCTGTAATTAGAGGCTCAATGAAGTTTATTTTTCCTTATGAAGAAGGAGCAGATGCCCTTTTTAATTCATCCCTTCCCTATGAGCTCGCCGTCCTCAAGGGGTATGCCGAGCCGCTTCTTCATACAGTTGCGGAGGGGTCCTCAGTCTATGGAGAAGCAAGAAGAATACTTTCCATGTTAAAATTTATCCCTGTTATTCCGTCAGAATCAGTACCAAATAATTCCATTCTGAGAGAGTTTATCGGAGGAAGTTGTTTTGAATAAAGGATACATTTCACTTTTCATATTTTGTATAGCCCTTCTTCTTTCGAATCATGTCGATTCACTTGAGGCTTATGATGAAAGTGGTTCCGGCTTTGATAAGACTGCTTATATATTGAACGATCTTTCTTTTGTTTATCCCGGAATTATTCTGACCGATCCGGATATAGACACAGAATGGAAACCTGTAACGAATACATCTATTCTCTGGGTATGTTCTAAAAAGTATCATTTTTTCCTTGGTATAGACAGGTCTAATGGAGTAGTGTTCCTGATCTCGAGTGTTGCGGTAGGGAGAAATACTGGACAAAAACAGAAAGTAGGAGATATGAGGACTCCTGAAGGAAAGTTCACTGTATCCATGATCCAGGATGCTTCATGGTGGAAACCCTATGAAGATAAGAAGACTGGAGAAAGAATTGGATACGGTCCCTTTTTCATAAGGCTTGACACGGGTAAGTGGAAGGGTATAGGAATACATGGGACTGATGAAGGACATATAGCAGAGATAGGGACAAATGCCAGTCATGGATGTATCAGGTTGAAAAATATTGATCTTGTCAGAGTAGTCGACTATTCCATGGTAGGCCAGGAAGTAGTGATCCTTCCCTGATATACTTGAGTTGTCCAGTTAAAAGATGGAGTTGATCTAGATGAGCGTTACCATGGCAGATGTGGCCAGACTTGCTGGTGTTAACAAGGCAACAGTAAGCAGGGCTTTAAAGGGTGACCACAGGATCTCCCCTTCAACGAGGGAAAAGGTCTGGAATGCAGCAAAATCTCTTGGTTATGAGCCAGATGCTGTAGCGAGGGGACTCTCAAGCCAGCGAACTGATCTAATTGGAGTTGTATTCCCAGATCTCAATCTCTCCTCGACTGGTTTTTTCCTTGCAGGGCTGGAAAGGGTATTCTCTCGTCATAAATTGGAGTTATTGGTAAAGAGCATTTCCCTTGCTGGTCAGCATGAAGAAAATATCATGCGAAATCTGAGATCCAGGAAAGTTGATGGTATCGTCTGGTTCGGAGATAAACTGCCTGACCCAGGTGTAGATATTCCAGTTGTTAGTATTGGTTTTGAAAATCCATCAGTTTTTTCCATATTGCTTGATGTTGAAAAAACAATGGAAAAGATCTCCATGATAAGTGAAAAGAAAGAGATCCTTCTTTTCAGCGAAAATATTCAGTTATATTCCGGTATCTTTGACGGGCTCATACCTCCCATGAAAGTCATCTCTGAAGAAGAGTTCAGGCAGGCCATTTCCAGCAAATATCCAGTGATCTGTACAGATCCTGTTCTTGCCAGAGCAACAGGATCATATTGTCTGGACATACCCTTGTTTGAAATGGGCGCTATCTCAGGCAGGCTCATTCTTAATACTCTCCAATCTAAGGGAGTACGACCATCAAGAGTGATGATAGTGCCATCTGTTATCTCGACCTCTGGAGATCTTGTTAATTGTCTGGGGTAAAAAGGGTTCGTTCTTTTCAGACACAAAGGAGTATGATATTTTTTTACTTAAAACAATAAACCAGAGTTCACTTATAAATATAATAATAAATAATAGTTGACAAACGCATCTATGTCTGGTATAAATTAGCTATCCTAAATTTCAGGAGCTTGACCATGTTATTTAAGAATCTTTATACCAAACGAATAAGGTGACCTTCCCGAAAAGCGAAGCGTCTGATCTACCAGTGAAAAGGACCATCTGATCGAGGGAGGAATGTAGTATGTGGCTTAAAGATAGTAACGGGAACTGGTTTATGTCAAACATAGAGGCAATATCCGAAAATCATAAAAATTCAAATGTGTGGGATAAGGATTCGAAGGGTGATTGGTTCCTGAAAAAAGAAACCACCAGTTTTGATAAAGTCAAAAATTTTACCCTTGTGACTGGCAAAGCAATGAGTATGGCCTGTTAAGGTTATAGTAATTCAATAAAGGGGACGCCATTTTAATGGTGTCCCCTTTATTGCTGCATAAAGTTGTAACCATCCTTACTGTATTAAGTGTTATAATTACCTTCCGCGATAATCGTTATCAACATGCTGAGAAGAATCTCTCTATATGATCCATCTTGTCTTTTGTGTTGTAGGTATCTCATTTTCATGGTAGATTTGCACCTGTGGTACAAATCGAACACGTTAAGGAATGTTTTGTCCTGGTGGGATTTATACGTTTTAGGTTTACGTCCTGAGATCAGGGTGCTTACCTTTCACTTTTCGTATGAAGGTGTTAGAAAACTTTTCGAGTTGAATGTAAGGAGGAACCTTTATGTCTGAGAATTGTTCCAGTTGCGGAAATGCAGGAAACTGCGGTCTGCCTGCAAAAAGTAAAAAGAACGTCAAACATATAATTGCTGTTGGTAGTGGTAAGGGTGGAGTAGGGAAAAGTTCTCTTTCTGCGTTGCTGGCCGTTGGTCTTGCAAGAAATGGTAACTCTGTTGGCGTGCTTGATGCCGATATAACTGGTCCGTCTATTCCCAAGCTCCTGGGTATAAAAGGTCAGGCTATGGGAAACGAGAATGGGATGATCCCATTCTGTTCCAGAGTGTTGGGTATTAAAGTTATGTCTATCAACCTTTTGCTTGATGATCCTACCAAACCTGTAATCTGGAGAGGTCCTCTTATTGGTAATGTGATTAAGCAGTTCTGGGAAGATGTTGACTGGGGCAAACTTGATTACCTTGTTGTAGATCTTCCGCCTGGAACAGCAGATGCTCCCCTTACTGTTATGCAGATGCTGGACCTAGATGGTTTTGTTCTGGTGACTTCTCCCCAGGAACTTTCTGTTCTTGTGGTGGAGAAGGCAGCAAATATGACAAAAATGCTCAACGTTCCTCTCCTCGGTGTTGTCGAGAACATGAGTTTTGCCATTTGTCCTCATTGCGGAAAGAGTTTCAATATCTTTGGTCCAAGTCATGTCAATGAAATTCATGATAAATTCAATGTTCCGGTGCTGGCGCAACTCCCTCTTGATCCCAGAATAGCCGAACTTGGTGATGCAGGAAGGCTTGAAGAATATGAAAACCAGGCACTTTACAAGTCTTTAACCGACTCTGTTATTGCAAATATTTCAGCAGTAAATACAGAAGTCTAATAAAAACGGGGCAGGTTACCCTAAGGCAACCTGCCCCGTTTTTGTAAATTGCATTGGTACAACGCAAGCTTACTGAATGGATCTTCTAGCCGTGATTACAGGCGCTCGGACCCTCCGTAAGTTTACCATCAATATAATCCTGAATAATCTTGTCTATCTCGGCAGGTTCTACTGTTATTGTGCCGATCCCGAATTGAGTAAATAGATCTTTTGCCTTTGGGCCCATACCTCCACATATCACAAGTTCCACATTATGTCCTTTCATCCATGCTGGCAGGGCTCCGGGGGAATGCCCCGGGCTTTGAAGTTTATTGTTGCTTACTACTTTTCCTTCTACTATATCAACCAATGTAAAAAAAGGTGCATGCCCAAAGTGAGGACAAACCATATTCCCTTCAGTTGCAATGCTTAGTATCATGAAAATCCCTCCAGATATTTATGCCTAATGATAATACGTATCAATAAGCATTATATGTTCTTATTTCAGTTTGTCAACCAGCATGAAAGTCAGGTATTTATCTAATCATTACTATTGCACCATCTCATGCGGCATTTACCTTTTCCGGGCCCAAAGCCCTTTCTGTAGCGACAGGTCGGATTAGGAGATGGACAACGGCATATAAGTTCGTCTCCCTTTTCGATATCTTCCGCGCATTCACTGCAAATACCCGATATCTCGAAGGTCTGTGGAATGATTTTAAAACCGGTTTCTTCTATCCATTTTTTAACCATATCTTCCTTTTCTTTCTCATTGTTAAGATGGAGTATTTTTCCGCAATATTTGCAGAAAGTATGGAAATGCATTGTCTTTCCGGGGATCTCAAACCTGTTGAAGCCTTCTTCCAGATTCATGAGATTCAGCAAACCCATCTGGCTAAGTATCTCTACAGTCCTATAAACGGTTGCTATTCCGACGGAAGGATCGATCTCCTGAACCTTCTTAAGGAGCTCCTGGGCATTCGGATGACTGCCAATATTGCCAAGAAGAGTTTCAATTATGATCTTTCTCTGATTTGTGAGTCTGAAACCCCTTTCCTTCAGGGTTTTAAGATATTCTTCCACCAGATCCTTTTTCTCTTTTTCTACCATTTCTTTCTCTCCTGTTGTTCTTAAGATGTACCTGAGGATTCAGAAATCAGGTCTGCAACAGATGTCGAAAAATTATTACGATACCCAATCTGGCCCATAGATACAGGCTGTGTTATTACAGATTGTAATTTTCTATTATTCGCTTAACTTCTTTTTACGAAATCCATATTTCTCTTTAAAAACATTTCTTCAGTAATTAATCACAAAATACCTGAAGAAACATCTCTTTACGGCAGAAAATATTTTGGCTGAACTTCCCTGACGTTACAGTTAGATTTATAAATGTTCAAGCATCTTGTCTGTAAATTATTAAAACTTCTTTACAGCCTATTATATCTTCCAGAGTTGAATATCCAATATAATCTTTTCCTATATTTTGTTTGGCCCCGGTTCTGAAGGAGGGAAGAGATCTGAGAAAAAAGGATCTTTCCCCAGGAAGCTCCTTCAATTTCGGTCTACATTTTAATAAAACCATTGATGATCTTATCAAAGATCAATCCAGATCCCAGTCAAACCGCATCCGAAAGGGTATATCACATTCTAGTGAAAGATGATTTCCTTATCTGATGGATATTTTATTCTATAGAGTACTCTCATCTCCTTTGTCTCTCCTGGGGCTAGAGAAACTTTCCACGTCAGCAGATTTTCATCTGAACGTTCAGTTGCTTCCGGTTTGATCTCGGTAAGTACAACCTCGATCTTCTCCTGAACAGAAAGGGGGAAACGATCGATCACTGTAACTTCGGTATCTGTTTTCATTCCATTAACAACAGTGATGGTATATCCCTCTTCAAGAGTGCCTTTCCCTATCCAGTTTGCCCCCTTTTTGGGAACTATCCTCTCTCGTTTAGCCTTTATCATTGGTGAGCGCCCGAAGGCTATGATAAACTCCTCTCCTCTGGCGAATTCTCCAATTGTTGTTGTTCCTGAAGATTCACTATCAAGAAACAGCTTAACACGGCCAGGTATTATCGGAGAAGAAAGGTCCGGTACCTTTGATATAACCCATGTTTCGTCGGACAGGTAGGGGAGGGCTACGATCTCAACATTAGAGGGGATATCAGTTCTGCCCATCCTGACCTGAGCAATCTCACCTGTACCTGACACTTTCCCTTCAGTTGTGATAACAAGGTCTGTCATTGTCTCTGCAAAATTAATGGCCTGTGGAACAGTGACTGCTTTACCAGCTCTTTCCATGCTTTCAGATAAAACCATGTCAAGTTTCCTGGCATCGCTTCTGTAATCCACTATAAGAGGCCTTGCATCAGGAGTCGAGACAGATCTCCTGGGCTGAACAGTGTGGAATCTGAGAGTGCCGCTCCAGTCTATTCCGCTTTTTTGGCTGACATGTCCTTCAAGAAGGTAATGGACAATCTTTTCTGATGTATCAAGATCCATCTCATGGAGGGGGAACCATCCTGATTGGCTTGTCCATCCCGAAACCCTCATGATGCCTTTTCCCCTAGAGAGTCCTTTTATGACAATAAGCCTGTTCTGATCTTTAGGCATTTTACTGTTGAATTCATCAACCATCAGCTTTATTTCCCTCTTCAGGTGTTCAAGGGAAAGTTCCGTTTTCCTGATAGAAATTTCTATCGACATCCTCTTGCTCTGTAGTTCCTGTATAAAATCGAGGAAATTATCATTATCTACAGATTCAAGGTTTAGTTTTTCCAGATAGGCCTTTGTCTGTATCATTCCAGCCAGTTCGGATTCTCTTGTTGATTTCTGAGATTCAAGGTTTTTGATGCGGGCATCCATTTCGGAAAGAGAAGGAGGAATCCATCCGGTCCTGATTTCTTCGATAACCATAAATTCTTCAATGGGAACACTTTTGTCCCTGATAAGGGATATGGAATCTCTGTCCAGCGTTCCTGGCAATTCTATGATAAAATCCTCTTCTACCTGAAAATCCATAAAGATCTTTGCGCCGGAAGGGTATATGTCAACTTCGTGTATTTCAGGGTTGTGAACTGCTGAGAATGCAGGAGAGATAATGAAAAGGATAGCGCTGAAAACTGAGAAAAGTATTTTTTTCATTTAACTTCCTCCTTTATGTTAGGACCATGTTTTTAATGTGTTCTTTGCAGGGTGTAAAACTTGTGAATCTCCCTTATACTTATGATACAACAATAAGGAAAAACAAGTTCTATAAATAGCCTGACGACAGTTATGCTATTATCTCTTGAGGAAACCAGACAGGTTGATAAGGTCATTTTACAAGGAGTGATAAGTTTGCTTAGCTGTGGGATCATAGGACTTCCCCTATGTGGAAAGTCCACAATCTTTAATGTAATCACCCGTGCGGGAGCAGAAGTCAAGCCTTATGCTAGTGGAAAGACAGACCCGAATAAGGCTATCGTATCAGTTCCAGATAGTAGGTTCGATAGGCTGGTAGAGTTTTTCCAGCCTAAAAAGGTTACACCGGCAACAGTTGAATTTGTTGATCTTGCCGGAATTTCCCGAGATGCAAGTAAGGGAGCGGGGCTTGGTAATTCTTTCCTATCATTTGTCAGCGAATCGGATGCCCTGATCCATGTGGTGAGATGTTTTCATAATTCAGATGTACCTCATCCGGAAGACACCCTTGACCCACTTAGAGACTGGAATATAGTAGAACTCGAATTGATATACAGGGACCTTGGAGTCATAGAGAACAGGCTTACAAAGCTGGGAGAGAAAAAACGTCTCCTTCCCCAGGAATCAGAGGAAAAAGATCTCCTTGAAAAATGCCAGGCTTATTTGATGGAAGAATCTCCTTTAAGAGATATGGGGTTGTCTAAAGATGCATTGAGAATATTGAGTGGTTTTGCCTTTGTGACTCTTAAACCAGAATTAATTGTCCTGAACCTCGATGAGACACAGACGGGGGATGATATTCTCGGTCTGGATGGAATGATAAAGCTCAGTGAAGAAAAACACCTTAAAATGATAAAGGTCTTTGGAAGCATGGAAATGGAAATGGCAGAGCTTGATCTGGAAGAACAGAAAGAATTCATGGCAGATCTGGGAATCGATGAAGCGGGAAGGGAAAGGCTTATATCCCAGGCCTACGGTCTTCTTGGATTGATCTCATTCTTTACTACCGGAAAAGATGAGGTGAAAGCATGGACTCTGAGTCAGGGCGATACTGCAGTGGATGCAGCTGGAACTATCCATTCTGACCTGGCGAGAGGTTTCATCCGAGCCCAAGTTGTTCATTACAGGGATTTCCTGGAACATGAGAATTCTTTTGCAAAGTGCCGTGAGTCAGGAACCCTTCGTCTGGAAGGGAAGGATTACGTTGTTCAGGATGGAGATATGATAGAGATACGGTTTAATGTGTAAAAACCGGATCTCTTAAATTATCTTTATTTGAACCTACGTGATAAAATATCCGCGTTTTTCCACAAAATAAGAAAGGGGCTAAAATAATGGCGATGCCTACGCAGATAAGTCTAGATGAACTACTTTCTATGGTGATGGCAAGGCTTGATGGAGTTGCAGTCAACCAGGAAAACATGAAAAGCAAATTCAACATCATGGGTAGAGTCCTTTACAAGAAAGGTCTAATAAATGATGAAGATATCCTGGATTCCATAAAGGAAGAGCACAGGATTCTTAAGGAACTTGGCATGATAGAGGATCTTCCCCCGGAAGATGTCCTCCAGTCTATCGCCGATAGTATCCTCGAATGGATCAAGGGAGACGTTGATGCCATCAAGAAAAGCCTTAAAGAATACGAGGAGAAAATAAGAGAAATGCAACGTCAGCAGGCTCACAAGCCCAGAATAGACGTCGCATCTCCTGCAGTCCTTGAACAGTTGAACAGGATGGGTGCTAATCCCCAGAAGGGCGGAGGAAAGATCATCCTCTAGCTCCCATCATAGAGATTAAATCCGTTACTACTGACTAAGAGCTGCCCTAAGGGCGGCTCTTAGTCAGCTTTTGCTATCAAGTTGTTAATTCCCCGGATCAGGGATTTTATCCTTTTATCAGTGGCACTTTTATCCAAAGCGGCCTTGGGAGACATGATTGCTCCCCAGTAAACCTGGTTTGCATTTTCATCAACATTAAGTCCGGCTCCTTCCAGGGACATACCGGCAAACAGGCCTTTGCTCATCGAATAACTGTACATCGAAGCTTTTAAATGAATGTCAGTTGCAGCTTCGCCCCTTCTACCTACAGGTCCAGCTACTACAGCTACATCTCCACCCAGCTTAATGTCGCTGCCACTTGTGAACGCTTCCATTCCACGTTCATTGTTCACTACCAGGACAAGTGCTATTGATTGTGCTCCTATCTGAAGTCCCCAGGAAGCTCCCACTATATTGACGAAACTGGGACCGTACCACTTCCCTGTTGAGGAATTTCGTCTGAGTACCAGACCTTCTCCGTATTTACCTCCGAGGATAAATCCGGCCTTTACTACAGAAGGGAATATGGCTACCCCTTTCGCTCCTTTCAGAACGCTTGCCATGGATTCTGCATCCTCCTGTTCAGTCATTTCCTTTATGATCTTCAGAGATCCGGATATTCTTTCTCCAGGTGTTTTCGCTTGTCCCACACCGATCAGGGATAAAACAGTTACGACACAAATTACAAGGAAAAAGGATATATTTACAATGGTCTTATTCTTCATTTTTTCAACCTCCAGGTTAAACTAATTACTTTTCTGAGAGCATGATTCAGAATACATCAATGAGAGAACTGCCGCAAGGACCAGACTACATTCTTCCATGTTGAAGGTTTTACGAAATATTTGACTCCAAGTTCGCAATCAACTAAACTTTCCTGTACCATTATCTTGAAATTTAACCAGGGTTAGAAAAATATTTGTTTTGGGAGAGAAAATGATGAAAGATTTAAAAAGAGAAGAAGTAAACAGTCTGCTGGATCAGGCTTATGGAAGTGAAGACAATGATGAGATAAAAGCTCTGGCAATGAAGGTTATTGAAATTATTCCGGATCATCCAGAAGGCCTTCTTTTACTTGCAGATACTACGCAAGATATAGATCAACAGATCCGACTTCTCGAAAAAGCCCTGCCCAATGCAAAGAAAACGTTTGAAGATTCCCTTGAACAAGTTGAAGAGGATCTTCTCGATTCCGATCCATGGCTTCTATATATTGGTCTATTGCAAAGACTTGGTTTTGCTCTTTTTCCGGATGGTGATCTTGAAAGGATCCTTTCGATCGCACAGGATCTTATGCAGTATGATCCTGAGGACCGAACACTGGGGAAGACACTTTACTACAGGTGCCTTCTGGAGATGGAGAAATATAGAGATGTTCTGGAAAAGTGTATTGAAGATGACAATATAACTCCCGCAAGACAACATGCAAAAGCCCTGGCCCTTTTAACACTCAATGGTCAGTCAGATGAATCCTATTTTGCCCTCTGGGATGTATTTAGAGTCGGACCGGATATACCCTTTTATGTTCTGGGTTATTGGCCTGAGCCTGCAATGGAAGATGAAAGAGAGGAGGAAGATTTCAATTTCTCTCTTCTCTTTGAAGAAGCCTGGTCCAGAAGCGAAGATATGTTGGATTGGCTTGCAAAGGCTACAGTGCTTTTTGGATATTTTACTCATCGGCTTAATGCAAACACTCTGGAAAATCTTGATATTCTTCTTGAAAATCTCCAGCTTGGAGGAGTCTTCAACAAGATTGCAAAGCAGATACAGAATGTAGAATCAAAAGTTCAGCATAAAGACCTTTACGAAAGAGATATGGCATTAATTAATATCCTTGCGAGAAATAGATTATTCTAGGCAGTTCAATACCCTGTCATAATTTCGGGAAGAGTTTATCCATCTTTTGACTTGATGGACATGAGTGATGTATTTTAGCTGTACCTTATCAGGAGGAAGAACCTTATGCTTGAGGACTTTTCCCAGCACATTCTGGATGTTGCAGAAAATAGTATAAAGGCAGGAGCTTCGGAGATAAGGATTTCTATCTCTGAGGACAGGCCCCCGGGATTAATGGTTTTTCAGATAGATGATAACGGGAAGGGTATGGATCAGGATATGCTTTTAAGGGTGACAGATCCCTTCTGTACTTCCCGTACAACAAGACGAGTGGGATTGGGCTTACCTTTCCTTAAACAATTAGCAGAGCTCTGCGAAGGGGATTTTTCAATTTCATCAGAACCGGGGATTGGAACCAGAGTCAAGGCAACTTTCCGGATGAATTCGATCGATCTTCCTCCAGCAGGGGATATCCCTGCCACCATAATGTCCCTTCTTGTGTCTCACCCTGAAATACGGTGGGTATATCTTCATTCCCATGGAGAAAGTGATTTTGAAATGGATAGTTTAACCATCCTGGAGATACTTGAAGATCCCCTAAAGCTCAAGGAACCCCAGGTTGCATTATGGATAAAGGATTACATAAGGGAAAACCTCGATGAACTTACCAACAGATCATGAGAGTTCCGCAATAAACATAATACTCCCAGGATGGAAATAATCTATCCAATTCAGACCATTTCTGATACAAGTTCTCATTTCACAGAGTGTTTTTTCGTTAGATGTGAGGGAGTATTGTTCAGGTCTTGAATCCTTTATTCCCAAGGGTATTCAGGTACTCCTTTTCCTCCAGTATGGTATAATATTAGCAGATAGTAACCCTGCGGTGTGCGTGTTCATGATAGTTGTCTTGAGCCAACACTCGATTAGAAACAGACCAGATGTTCATGCCGGTAGAGGAGATGCTGGACATCACCAAAGCTAAGGTTTGACAGGTCTAAATATATTAGGATCGGGTCAAGACGCCCATGACACGGCATTGCGGGGAGAATTTTTAAGGGGTGCAAAGATTTTCTTTGCACCCCTCTCTGTTAGTAATGATTCATATCTCAGATCCTAAAGATCTGCCGGAGGATAGACTATGGACAATATTTTTTTACCATTCTGGCACCCTGTCCTTGCACAAGGTTTCATCCTTGATTGGGATGGGGTTATTGCCGATACAGATCTTGATTTTTCGGGGATAAGAAACAAGTATTTTGACGGTAAAAGGGTCCCTCTTATTGAAGCGGGGGAATGGCTCTCAGAGGCTCATCAGATCGAGTTATGGCAGGATATAGGTGATCTTGAGATGGAAGGAGCCGAAAACGCAGTTCCTGTAAGTGGAGCATTTGAACTTATCGAGTGGTGTGGGAAAAACTCTATCCCCTGGTGTGTTGTTTCCCGGAATTCTATGGAATCTATCAAACTTGCTGCTTTAAGGATAGGGTTTCCCCTTCCTGAGGTTACTCTGAGCAGGGATAATGGGCCTGTCAAACCTGCTCCGGAGGCACTATGGCTTGCCTCCGATAAAATTGGAATCCCTTACAAAGAATGTGTGATGATAGGCGATTTTCTTTACGATATGATAGGAGCCAGAAGATCCGGTATAAGAGGAGTTCTCGTGGAAAGAACGGGAGAGGATTGGAATGTCTGGGCTGATGCCTGTTTTGAAACTCTTGAAAAAATGGTATCTTCTTTAATTAACCCTGAGCCCCTTGTGCCTTGGGAATATCATGATCTGGTAAAAGAAAAGAGTGTCGACTGGTTGCGTGCATCGTGGAAAAAGGTAATCTCATTTTGTCCCGATGATAGAGAAATAGCATTAAGAGCATTTAGGGCTGCATCCATGGGTTCTGGCAAACTGTCAGTCCCTTCAGGAAGCACTGTGAGCATAGAACAATGGAGGAGGTGGCCAGGAGGTAAAACCGGATTTATTGGGATGGAGCTTTCAAGGGCTTTAAAGAACTTTCTCGATGGTCATTATCCAATGATTGAGGTTGTGGAAGATGCCGTCGATGGTCATCTCGTTGAGGGTGAAACTTCAATCGAATCCATAATGGAGGGACTTATCAATTGAAAGAAGAAGGCTTTCTTTTTGCCGATGAAGAGGGGAAAAAGTTAGATCCTAACCAACAGCCTAATAAGTGGGATATTCCCCTTGCTGAGAGAATGAGGCCCCAAAACCTTAAAGAGTTTGTTGGCCAGGAACATCTTATAGGTAGAAACGCTCCCCTTCGCAAAGTTCTGGAATCAGGGCGAGTTCCATGTTGTGTCCTTTACGGTCCACCGGGAGTTGGTAAAACCACCCTGGTCAGGCTTATGGCCTCAACTACAGGACGCCATATCATGGAGATAAATGCCGTATCAGCTAAGGTGTCTCAATTGAGAGAACTTGTTCATATTGCTACATCCCGGAAAAATATTACCGGTGGCCGCTCCGTCATAGCCTTTGTTGACGAGATATATCACTTTAACAAAAGCCAGCAGAATGCCCTTCTTCCTTCTGTAGAGAAGGGCGATATAATCCTTGTGGGTACCACTACTGAGAACCCTTATTTTGAGATAAACAAAACCCTCCTTTCCCGACTTGTGATATTTGAACTGAAACCTTTGCAAAAGGAAGATCTGGCTAAACTTCTTACAGTGGCAGTTACGGCCGAGAGGGGGCTTGGCGAACTGGAACTCCATGCAGAGGATGATGCTCTTCTAATGCTGGCTGCAATGTCTGGGGGAGATGCGCGTCAGGCATTGAACAGGCTTCAGATGGTAGCTCATACAGTAGCCCTCTCAGGAGGGCGGACAATTACTGCTGAGTATGTCCGGGATATCCTCCCCATATCTAATCTTCGTTTTGATAAGGCTTCTGACGATCATTACGATGTTATCTCTGCGCTGATAAAAAGCATGAGAGGATCTGACCCGGATGCAGCTTTATACTGGTTGGCCAGATTGATGCTCAGCGGAGAGAATCTGAGGTTTATAACCAGAAGGCTTATCATCTTTGCCTCCGAGGATGTGGGGCTTGCAGACCCGTATGCCCTGACGATGGCAGTGTCAGCAGCACATGCTGTTGACATGGTAGGTTACCCTGAAGCCAAGATCATTCTTTCAGAAACAGTAATATATCTTGCATCTGCTCTCAAGAGCAATAGTTCCTACCTGGCGGTGAAAGAGGCAGAAAAAGCGATCAATTCAGGAGAGATTCAGGAAGTTCCTGGTCATCTTAAACAGGGAGGACAGGGTTATCAGTATCCTCATGATGATCCCCGTCACTGGCTGCCTCAGAAGTATGTTCAGGAAACAGTCAGGTTTTATTTTCCTGGAGAAAAAGGAAACGAGAGGCAAATAAAAGAAAGGCTTAAAAGTTTCTGGCGAAGATTCAGGGAAGAGTAGAATATATCTTAGTGTTTTCAAAAAATGCAGGATTTCCCAGAGGGTTATCCTGCATTTTTATATTTAACTCAGATAAGAGATTGAGAAGGGGTTATTTCCCCCCGGAGTTTTCGTAAAGAACACCTTCGGGATGGTCCTTAAGGAATTTAAGAAAACTTTGTTTTGTATCAATGATATGACCATCCATCTCTTTAATTGCTTTATCGCAATCTTCCTCTAGCAAAGCATCGATAACCTTAACATGTCCCTGGGTGAATACTGAAAGATCGACATTTCCTTCAACCGAATAAGTTCTGCACAGGTTGATAAGATCCATAATATTGAAGAGCATTTTACTCAGGAATTTGTTGTTACATGACTCATAAAGAAATACATGGAATTTCTGGTCTTCCTTTATGTACTCGCCATGAGATGTGCTGCTGCCCATTTCCATAAATACGTTCTTGTAATATTCGAGTTCTTTTGTGGGAGGCTGGTGACATATGTACGAAACTGCGAGCTTTTCCAGTTCCTTACGGAGCTCATAGAGATCTTCTGCATCCTTGGTTGTCGGAAGGGTTACATATGCGCCTCTTCTGGGGGTAAGGGTGACGAGACCTGTTTGAGCCAGTTGCCTTATTGCTTCACGTACAGGTGTTCTTGATACAGCAAGTTTATCAGCCAGATCAATCTCCGAGAGCTTAGAACCAGGCCTAATTATACCCTCTACGATAGCTTCCTTGAGCTTCTCATAAACAATCTGACGAAGATCAGGGTTCTTGGCAGGGGATAAAGGATTATTTTTCAATGTAAGTCCTCCTTAAATCAAAAAAACAACCTGTACTCATTATACAATATAACAAAAAATTATCCATCCCTTTGATACCTATTCGCGTGAAGATTCTTCGCCTTTTCGATCAACGTAGTCTATCCATAGAGAAATGGCATATATTGCATCGGAAAGCCTGTTGATATAGGCATAGCATTTATCGTCGAGTTGACCATCACGATATAGACCTGTTGCTATTCTTTCCGCCCTTCTTCCAACTGTTCTGGCGGCATGAAGAGCAGCTCCGGATACTGAGTCCCCAGGTCTGACAAAACGGAAGGTATTGCCCGTAATTTCTCTGACCTTCTCTATCTTTTGTTCCAGCATTCCGATGTCTGGAAGATCCAGACCCGGAAACAGGGCTATATAACCCATAAGAGGGGAAAGAACCTGTTCCAGGAAGTATATTTCCTGGCAGATTTCAGTATAGGGGCAGGTGGCTCTTGCCATTCCTATATGTGCCTGGCATTCATCAAAGGTTCCGTATAATTCAACCCGTGAAGAATCTTTTGGGACCCTTCTCCCATCTCCAAGACTGGTTTTCCCTCTGTCTCCTCCCTTTGTGGTGATCCAGTTATCTGGCATTAATTATCCTCCCCATGGTGTTAATATTATGACTTCAGAATGAACAAACCTTCTGCTTCCGAATAAAGGTTTCCTCTTTCATCTTTAATGGTAGCCTTTGCCTTGACTCTTTTTCCTTTCAATTCTGTTGTAAAGGCATTAAGAGTGTATTGTCTGCCGATTGTAAGGTTTTTACGATATTTCATGGAAAGTATCGCGGTAAAACCCATCTTGCAGGTCCTTCTGGATACAGCCTTTCCCATAGCATCATCCACTATGGCTGAAATGATCCCACCATGAACTATACCCTCATAACCGCACCATGTGCTATCAGGTTCAAATAGCGCGGCCACGTTGAAGTTCTCATCATCCCAGAAAAAATCTAATCCGAGTGATCTGCTGTTCTTGCCCTCAGGTCTACCACAAACAAAACATCCATCTGTACCTGGTATCCTTTCCAAGATAGATCCCTCCGTTGCTTTATGATTTAACATGGTTTACAACTGCATTTTCAGAAGTCAATGTTCATAAGACTTTATCATTATTTTAAATGAATATGTAATTTTAAATGCTTTCCTCATAAAACCGTTCCTGCCCTTAAAAT
Organism: Acetomicrobium hydrogeniformans; assembly: GCA_016841745.1. Taxonomy (GTDB): domain Bacteria; phylum Synergistota; class Synergistia; order Synergistales; family JAFGMB01; genus JAENYO01. The sequence goes on along the minus strand of JAENYO010000006.1, from coordinate 136,970 downwards.
ATTATTTGTCCCTGTTATTATGAAGTCAACATAATATTAAGACAGAAAAATACGAATATAAATGAAATGTTCAGCACTTTTAAAAACACATCATTTTGAAAGAAAATAAATATGTTACTATGACTTGACAGGCATTTCACAGTAAAATATGGTTTAGCGAACAAAAATTCAAGGATAAAATCTTTACCTGGAAATAATTATCCTGTTAACAATCCGAAAATCAAACTGGAGGACGTAGAAGATGAAGACCATCAGGGAATGTTGTGACATATTACGTATTTCGGAGAAAAAGAAATACTATTTTGCGGGACTTGTTTCCATGTGGGCAGTTCTTTTCGTTCTGCTTGTCTACAGGGGGCCCATAGAGACAGATAGTCTTGCCTATCTCCAGGAAGATAAAGTGATTCACCGGACAGCTATTCTGGATGGTCTTGTCGGAGGAGATCAAGTCAAGATAAGCCTTGATTTAAAAACCCTCAAGACAAATGACGTGGACTATGTAAAGATGTATGGTGCTTTTACCAGTTCAATAAAAAAGGCATCCCTGCTTCCTCTCAGTGAAAATGGATTCAAGGTTATAGTAAGAGCGGATCTTTCAGAATATCTGCTTAGAGAAGGAGAACTTGAACGGGGTGAATATTTTCAGGTCAAGCTCAAGGTTCTGAAAGCCGGTTCCTGAGGCGTAAAATCAATAATCAAAACACTTACCTGTTCGTAATTAAAACAGTTGATTTTTTCGCAGATAACCAGTAGACTATTTCTTGCTTGAAGAACAGGTACCATGCCGGGATGGCGGAATCGGTAGACGCAGCGGATTCAAAATCCGCCGGGGGCGACCCTGTGGGAGTTCGAGTCTCCCTCTCGGCACCATTTATAGTAATACCAAAGGATCCCAACACTTTTGATGTGTTCGGGGTCCTTTTTATTTTGTATTGAAAAGGCCTGAGTCCGCCGGAGCTGGTTTTTTAAGAGGTGTGGTGATTGGAATTGATTGTGGGAAATCGAGGATGGGAGTCCGTTGCGTCTGTCGGGTGGATTTGTGATTATTTTGCTTGAATCTGCTTTAGGATATACAATCAAATTAAACCGTCATTGAATTCTTCTTTGTAGACATCTTTCTGAAAGAAGGCGTTTACATTATGAAATGGTATGACAGAAATTCGGGGAATGCATTGAGGTTGAATCAATGAGTGAAAGAAAAATCCGTGATAGATTAATCCGAAAAGGACAGCACTTGTTTGATTCTCCTAAGCAGTTTATCCCATTTACCAATGTGACAGAAGCTGACTCCTTACTAAATGATCTGATGAATCATCCTCATGCCTTTGTTCTTGCATGTGTAATGGACCGTCAGTTCAAGGCTGAAAAGGCATGGCTTATTCCATACCTCATCTCGGAGAAAATCGGGGAATTTTCAGTTGGAAGGCTCCACAAACTTACTGAGTCCGAGATAAATAGGTTAATGTCGGAACCTAAACCTTTGCATCGCTTTATTGATCAAATGAGTGGTTATTTTCATAAGGCTGTTCAAAGAATAGTCCAGGAATATGGGAGTGATGCTTCCCGAATATGGAATGGGAAACCATCAAGTGCCGAAGTAGTTTATCGTTTTCTGGAGTTTGATGGAGTAGGACCAAAGATAGGTAGTATGGCGGCTAATATTCTTGCCAGGGATTTCAAAATTCCATTTAGTGATTACTTTTATATTGATATTTCCGCAGATGTTCATGTTCGCAGAGTATTTGCTCGCTTGGGCCTCTGCAAAGAGAATGCTACTGTGGAACAGGTAATCTATAAAGCAAGAGCACTTTACTCTGAATTTCCTGGAATAATGGATTGGCCATGTTGGGAAATCGGGAGAACTTGCTGCAAGCCAAGAGATCCTGATTGTCATGAATGCTTCATGAACGATATTTGTCCAACAGCAACTCAGAAAAGCTGAGATTCAAGAAAGCGTATTCTCAGCAAGATTCATTTATATGCCATTTCTGAAACAGCAGAGACAAGGGTCATGTACTGTCTTTTGGTAAAATTTGTGTTTAGTTTATCTTTTCGAAAAAAGGTAACAATCGGGAATACTCCACCGAAACTTGTGTCTACATGCAACATTGATCCAAGAGTGGGTATTCTACATGTTGCTACCCACAGATCATCCCATACTCTTGTAACAAGTCATGAATGAAGAAGTTTTTGTATTTCCTGGCAGCATCATGGAATAACTTCCAATCTGATGTAAGAAAGCCATCTTTTCTTGAATATGTTTCTTTTAAGCTTTGATGATTAAATTCTCCGTACATCAAGAAACAATTCAATTTCTTCTTGTCAAAAAGGCGTGATTTCTTAGGTTCAATTTCAACGGCTTTATTGAACCACTCTTTTCTGGCATATTTAAATGAGTCCAGTGAGCCATCAGACATAGCAAATCCGAAGTTTCCTGCAATAATAGCCTTTAGCCAATTTTTATTGCGTTCTTCCAGTGTATCTTCATATGAGAAGCACTCTTCCAAATTTGCCTCGATATCCTCCCAGGCAATAACAGGTTCTGATATATGGTGCTTTAGTCCTGGTTTCGAGAATAGATTTCGGAGTTGTTGATATATAGTCTTACTGGCATCAAGATAAATCTCAATGTTATCCCGTTCAATATGCTCATTCAAATAACGATGATAGTATTTCCATTTTCGATAAGGCTCGTCCGGTAAGGTATATACCTGGCAATGTCCCATCTTCATTAATTCGAATTGATTTATTATGTAATTCCCAATTCTTTCCGCTTTTCCTCGGACCTTATCAAACGTCTTTTCTCCAGGTTTATAAGGCTCGTAATAATCACCATTGTTATTTGAAACCATTACATGATCTGCATCATTCATCTTATTGTTTTTCTCAAACTTGAATAAAGCTGAAAAGTCCTGGTGAGCCCATGTATCAGAATAGGCGTGTAAAGCTATTCCAAGAGAGTGAAAGAAATCTGGTTCCTTCTTTTGTCGGTACACGTGCTCAAAAACCTTTTGCGATACTTCGCTGTTTTTTGCACATAGCATTCTATGTCTGAACGGAATGCTTCCATCTTCTTTCCGTTTATCCTGTCTATTGCCAGGAATAAAATGGTATGTTCCGTAAATCTCGTACTGGGTTCTTAGATTGAGAATCTTGGGACTCACATATTCGTGAGCTGTCATCTGCTGCTGAAAACGTCCGCCTTCCTTGAATTCCAGTTCATGTCCGTATTTTGCATCGTCAACCTGTTGCGAAGAATAGGCAATGATCCTGGCTTTCTCATGAGGTAAGCCATTGCATCTGCATAAAACGTAAGTCGTGTAAAAGTGAAAATCCTTTTGCATATCTATCACCATCCTTAATTGATAATAAAAGTGCGAAGAAAGGAGTTATAATTCATGCCGCGTCTCAAGTCACTGAAATCCAAGCCACAACAGGTATCTTCCACCTGGAACGAAGCAATGAACCAGTTCCTGTCATTCAAGCGTGCCCAGGGCCGTTCAGATAGAACTATCTACGATTACGACAGGCACATCACAGCCTTCTTTACTGCCTACCCGGATGCCTGGAGTAATCAGAAACTAAAACCTTCACTATTGGCATATCTATCAAGACCCGTAATGCCCGGAACCTATAACCTTCGCCTTGTCTACCTGAGACACTTCTTCGACTGGTGCATCATGGAAGACTTCCTGCAGTCCAATCCCACAGACGGACTAACCAGGCGCAGAGAAGAACCACGCATAGTCAATATACCGATCCACATATTGCAAGGCCTGTTAAAGCAGCCTGATCCGCAAACCTATTCAGGCCTACGGGATCATGCAGTTATTCTTCTTACTCTCGACACTGGAATAAGGCCTAAGGAATGTCTTTCTCTATTACCTGCAGATATAAACCTTGGAGCCTATGAAGTATATGTCCGTGCTGTTAATGCAAAGACTAGAATATCTCGTACCTTACCCATAACACAGGTAACTGCCAGGGCAATAAGAAAGGTGTTCAATGTAAGGCCCGAAGAATGGAATGGAGAAGTGCCCATATTCTGTACATGGGAAGCCGGGTGCATGAAGACGGAAACATGGTCACAGCGCATGAACATGTACTCAAAGAAAATTGGTTTCAAGGTACGGCCTTACGACTTGCGGCACTCTTTTGCTCTCAACTTTCTTCGTAACGGTGGAAACGTATTTGTATTGCAGAAGCTAATGGGTCACAGCACACTGGATATGACCAAGAGATACCTGGCACTGACCCAGGAAGATATACAGAAACAGCATGCAAAGGCGAGTCCGGTGAATATGCTGGAGTGTGGGATGTCGGTAAGACTGGGACGAGTGGGTGGAAGGTAATGTCCATGGAGTCCACAAGAATAATAGGTCACAGACAACGAGTATGCAAGGAAGAGGTTGAAGGTTCAGGTAACACAACGCACTTTTGTTACATCGCATAAATTGCCACAAGTCCAGTAATTTCAAAGGCTTGTGGCTGTTTCATGTCTTGATAGCAGCAACCGTAGGATTTTTAAAGTAATACAACCGGAAAAAATTACTGGTTGCAGTACATAACTGAGGGAGGTGCCATAAATGGAATTTGTACAGCCTATAAGAGAAAGAAAAGTTATAGAACGTGTCAAGAAGATACTGAAGAGCCAGAACGTGAGAGATTACCTGTTATTCGTGCTGGGTATCAACTCGGGTTTGAGAGTATCGGATCTGCTTGCACTGAAGGTATCTGATGTGATGGATAATAAAGGTAATGTGAAGGACCGTATCAGTATGCGTGAAAAGAAAACTGGTAAGTCAAAGGACTTTCCGATTGGTAAGAATGCCAGGAAGGCTATTCAGGAATATATGGCTGGAATAGAACCGAAAAATGATCTGCCACTGTTCCAGTCCAAGAAAGGAAACGGTGCTATTACTCGGGTACAGGCTTACCGGATATTGAATGAAGCTGCCAGGACTGTGGGTATCAAAGAAAAGATAGGGACACACACTTTGCGGAAGACCTTTGGCTACCATTCGTACAAGGCTGGCTATGATCTTTCGCAGATACAGAAGCTGCTGAATCATTCATCGCCAGGTGTGACATTGAGGTATATCGGGATCACCCAAGAACAGCTGGACGAGATATATATGAGGTTGGATTTGTGATGGTGATGCGAGAAATTGGTAGCGATGGTTACGTATGGTGAATTAACTTGACCCATAGGTCCGTAGTGCTAACATGAGAAAGACGTTTTCGATTAACTTTACATATCTTTTACGTCCCTTTTATTCGACATCCAATAACGTCACCTGGTTCATTTATTGCTTTTATCCGATTCTTTCTGAACTCAATTTTCACTTTGGGAGGTCCTTTATATGAAGAGCAGTAGTAGCTCAGTTTATTTTCGACGTTCTTCGGTTTGTATGTTGTTTGTATTTCTGTTAGCTTTATTTATCAGTTTTTGGGGAACGGCAGGTTATGCTGCGAGTTTTACAGTTACCAACACTAACGATGCTGGTGAAGGTTCTTTGAGACAGGCTATTGCCAGTGCTCAGTCTCACGAAGATGTTATAAACTTTAGTTTCACTTCTTATCCCCAAGTCATAAGCCTGGATAGTACGCTTGGCATTTACCATGGCTTGAACGTACAAGGTCCCGGGGCAGATAAACTTTTTATCAGCGGAAACAAAAAGTGCAGGGTTTTTTTTATTGCTGCCACGTCGTCCGTGGATATATCAGGTATTTCTATTGTGAGCGGGTATTCTGATAATGGCGGCGGAATGCTCAACAGTGAATCCACCAACCTCACCGTGACCAACTGCACATTTTCCTCGAACACTGCAACTAATTTAGGCGGCGGAATGTTCAATAATAAATCCAGTCCTACACTTACCAACTGTACCTTCTCCTCTAACAGTGCTCCCAAGTCTTGGAGTGCCACAGAGCCCCCCAGCCACTGTGGCGGCGGGATGGCCAATTACTCTTTATCCAGTCCCACAGTTACCAACTGTACATTCTCCTCTAACAGTGCATATGAGAACGGCGGGGGGATGTTTAACTACGACAATTCCAATCCCATTGTAACCGATTGCACCTTCTCCTCAAATACTGCAGATAATGGTGGTGGGATGTACAACGATTCTGATTCTGATCCACAAGTGACTAACTGTATCTTTACCTTTAACAATCGTAGCGGAATACGCAACTTGTTTTCCAGCCCCACCGTGACTAACTGTATCTTCTCCTTCAACACAGGTGGTGGAATGTATAACCGCATTGATTCTGATCCACAAGTGACCAACTGTATATTTACCTCTAACATTGGCAGCGGAATGTCCAACCGTTACGATTCCGAAGCCACTGTTACCGACTGTACCTTCTCCTCAAACATTGTTCCTTTTATTTCAGATTCATCTCATGGCGGTGGAATGAACAACTTATCCTCTGATCCCAAGGTGACGAACTGTACCTTTACCGCTAACAGCGCGGATGTTGGCGGGGGGATGTACAACATGTGGTCCGACCCCACCGTGACGAACTGTACCTTCTCATCGAACAATACTCATGAAGGAGGCGGAATGTCCAACTGTTACGATTCCGACCCCACCGTGACGAACTGTACCTTTACCGCTAACAGCGCGGATGTTGGCGGCGGAATGTACAACTCTAATGGATCAAGCCCAACTTCGACCAACTGCATATTCTGGAACGGAAGCAGTGGCGAGATATACAACGTTGCTGAAGATGACGACCCATTGGGGCCAAGTATACCTACCCTTAACTGCTGTATCGTCCAGAGTGATGACTATGATTTAAGTACAATTTCTGGATATGTTACCTCTGCAGATCCTAAGTTGCAGAACTTGGCAGATAATGGCGGACCCACCCAGACCTGTGCTTTGGGATTAGCGAGTTCGGCTCTAGATGCAGGAATCTTTGTTGATACTGTAAGTACAGATCAGAGAGGAGTAGCACGACCTCAAGTAATTGGATACGACATCGGTGCCTATGAATATGAACCGCATGATAATGGAGATGGTTGCAACATCTCTGCATTGTCAGTTACGGGCCTGTTGCTGGTGCTGCCATTGATGTTCCTGTCGGGAAAGATGAAGTAAACCCGGCGAAACTTGTCATTAGGCTCAATGAAGTAATACCAAAGGATCTCAACACTTTTGATGTGTTCGGGGTCCTTTTTATTTTGGCTTGAAAAGACATGAGTCCGCCGTGTCTGGATTTTTAAATCATGTGGTGTTTAGAATGGATTGCGGGAAATGGAGGATGATAGTCCGTTGCGTCTGTCGGGTTAATTGAGCGAAGCAAACAGCTTTTTTCAGGATGTGCTATGTAAAAACTGTTACTATTTCATATGGTGAATTAACTTGACCCATTAATCCATTGTGCTAACATGAAAAAGTCTTTCCCGATTAACTTTACATATCTTTTACGTCCCTTTTTATTCGACATCCAATAACGTCACCTGGTTCATTTATTGCTTTTATGCGATCTTTTTCTGAATTCAATTTCCATCTGGGGAGGTCCTTTATATGAAGAGCAGTTGCAGCTCAGTTTCTTTTCGACATTCTACAGTTTCTATGTTGTTTGTATTTATTTTGGTTGTACTTATTTCTTTTACGGGCACAGCGACAGCTGTTTATGCAGATACCTTTACGGTTACTAGTTTAAGTGATGACACAAGTAATCCAGTTGAAGGTACTTTGCGTTACGCTATCGAAAATGCCACAAGCCAGGATATCATAACCTTTGAGCTTGAATACCCGGCAATCATTACAGTGGATGAACAGCTCAGCATCGACCATGGACTCACCATCCAGGGACCGGGAGCAGAACTGCTTGCAGTAAGCGGTAATGACGCATGCAGGGTCTTTTATATTACTGCCTCGGGGTCTGTTGACATATCAGGTATTTCCATAGTTAACGGATGCTGCGGGATGTATAACTATTCTTCCAGTCCCACCGTGACCAACTGCACTTTCTCTGGAAACAGTGCAGGAGAGGGCGGCGGGATGCATAATTATTATTCCGACCCAACATTGACCAACTGTACCTTCTCCTCGAACAATGCAGTTACTCGGGGCGGCGGGATGTACAACTGGGAATCCTACCCCACATTAACCAACTGCACCTTCTCAGGAAACCGTTCAAATTGGGATGGCGGAGGGATGTACAATTCCATGAATTCCAGCCCCACCGTGACCAACTGTACCTTCGACTCAAACATCTGTAAATCTGGCGGCGGAATGTATAATTATCGTTGCGGTCCCACCATGACCAACTGCACCTTCTCTGGAAACAGTGCAGGAGAGGGCGGCGGGATGTACAACTGGCAATCCCGCCCCACATTGACCAACTGTACCTTTTCTGAAAACATTTCAGTGTATGGTGGCGGAATGTACAACGACGATTTTTCCATCCCCAGAGTGAGGTACTGTACCTTCTCCTCAAACAGCGCTACTAATGGAGGCGGGATGTTCAATAATTATTCCTTTCCCATCGTGACCAACTGCATATTCTGGGGTGATGGTGGTGGAATATACAACATGAATATAATTTCCCCTCCAATCCTAAGTTTTTGTGTTGTCCAGAGTAATGATGTTGGTATTGGCACAGACTCAAACGATATCACCTCTGCTGACCCTGAACTTGAAACATTAGCAGACAACGGTGGACCCAACTGGACCTGTGCTTTGGGGGTAGGAAGTTCTGCCTTAGATGCAGGCACGGACGATGGAGCACCAGTCACAGATCAGCGAGGGATTTCAAGACCCTGGGGTGCAGATTATGATATAGGTGCATATGAGAGGACCTCATATCTGATAGATGCCTTCTGGTCCGATGGCGGATCTATCGCACCCGCTTCTGCCGATATTGGCTTCGGTGACAATGTTCCCTTCACTGTAAGTCCGGATTCGTATTATCACATCAATGAGATCTATGTTGACGGGTTACCCATAACCTTTGAGCCCGAAGGGGACGGTACCTTTACCTATCCCTTCGAGAACGTATCAGCAGATCACCTTATAAGCGCCGATTTCGCCCTTGAAGAGTACAGTCTTTCCTTAATTGTTACAGGAAGTGGAAGTGTTACAACTTCTCCAGACTTTTCCATTTATCCCCTCGGTACGGAGGTGAATCTTACCGCAACTCCCCACGTGAGTTCACGATTTTCGCATTGGGAGGAAGGTCTTACCGGAAGCATCAATCCGGAGACCATAACTATAACAGGACCCATGTCCGTGAAAGCGGTCTTTAAACTGAAGACTTTTAGCATCACCAAGGACTGTGGATGTCACGGTGATATCTCAGGGGACGATACCGTGACCTGGGATGCTACGCCCACATATGATATAGACTGCTGTACGGGCTTTGCTATTGATGATGTTCGCCTTGATGGCGTGTCGAAAGGATCAGTGAGCAGCCTTACCCTTGAACCAGTCCATGCAAACCACACCATTTCGGTATCCTTCTGCTTTAATCCGAGCATGGTGAGCGAAAGCGGACTCGAGGATTTCTCGCTTAGCGATCCTAACCTGCGTGGGAATCTGCTTGAAAATCTTTTACTGCCTTCAGGAATAACCTCCGGTGACCTTGACCGTGTTACCGATGATTCCCTGGAAGATATCTATATGCAGGCAATAACAGCGGGTGTTGTAGCCCCCCTGATTGAAAGAAGGGAACAAGGAGAAGTATTCGTCAAAGGAGTATCCTTTGATATATCCTATAGCCAGGATGGAGCTGACTGGGCGATCCTGCCCCTGCATGTGGAGATGAATATCTCCAGGGAAGATATAGGACTGGAGTACGCATCCTTGATAGACGAGGAATCCGCAGATAAAGGACTCAGATCCGCATTCCTGGACCATGTGGAAATACTCAAGATCATCAGCTCCGACGTATATAACCTCCTTGAAGAAGCGTGGGGGAAATATGAGGAAGAAGAAGCCAAAGCCTTCTTCGATGTGGATTCGGATCTGGACAACTACTATGTGGGAATGAATCTTCTCGTTGCTGATGCCACGGCGGATACACCAGAAATGGCAGTACAGGCCATTTCTGATGGAGTAGACCGGTACTTCTTCATCTTTGATGGAGAACGAGATGGACATTTCAAGGATCCCCTGGTAGCTGTTATTCAACCTATTGACGATAATGACGGCGGTGGAGGTGGAGGCTGCAGCATCTCTGTACTTTCAGGCATTGTACTTTTGCTGATGTTACCGCTGATGTTCCTGTCAGGGAAGATGAAGTAAATAGCACAAAGAACAGTTTTGTAAATATTAAATAATACCAAAGGATCCCAACACTGTTGATGTGTCCGGGGTCCTTTTTATTTTGGGGAGAAAAAACAACAATCCGCCGGAGCTGAGTTTTTAAGAGATGTAGTAATTAGAACGGATTGCGGGAAATGGGTATTGGTAGTCCGTTGCGTCTGTCGGGTGAATTTAGGATGAAAGAGTAATATTTTCAGGATGTGGTACGTAAAAACTGTTGCTTTTTCATTTGGTGAATTAACTTGACCCATAGGTCCATAGTGCTAACATAAGAAAAAATCTTTTCATTAACGTTACATAATTTCCGTCCATTGTTATTCGTTATAACATCAATATCAATTGTTCCTTTTCAGAAGATTCCATAATATCTTTATTCATATCATGGGAGGTCTTTTATATGAAGAACACCTGCAGCAGGATAGCTTTTCGACATTCTACAGTTTGTATGTTGTTTGTATTTGTGTTGCTCGCAGTTATTTCTTTTACCGGTACGGCGACAGCAGTTTATGCAGATACCTTCACGGTTACCACCACTATCGATGATGTTTCGAATCCCGATTCTTTACGTTACGCTATCGAAAATGCGACGAGCCAGGATGTCATAACCTTTGACCTTGAATATCCGGCCATCATAACACTCTCAGAACAGCTCAGCATCGACCATGGACTCACCATTCAGGGACCTGGAGCAGAGAACCTTGCAGTGAGCGGGGGAGGAGAATGCCGGGTCTTTTATATCGAAGACACCGCTGAGTCCGTAGATATATCGGGTATTTCCATTGTTAGTGGGGATACCTCTTCTGAGGTTTTATCCTCAGATTACGGGGGAGGAATGTACAATCTCAATTCCAGTCTCACCTTGACCAATTGCATCTTCAGAGATAATAATTCAGATTATGGTGGCGGGATATACAATCACAATTCCAACCCAACGATTACCAACAGCGCTTTCAGAGAAAATTATGCACTAGCTTTTGGTGGCGGAATGTGTAACTACTATTCAAGTCCCTATTTGAGCAACAGTATTTTCAGTGAAAACAGAACACTTTTTGGAGGCGGAATGTGTAATGCAAAATCTGAACCTATAGTGGCCAACTGCACATTTATCAGGAACGATTCAGATTATGGTGGTGGGATGCTTAACGAACAGGCAAATCCTATTGTTAGCAACTGCACCTTCAGCGACAATACTACAAAATTTAACGGTGGTGGAATGATTAACTTGTTATCCAGCCCCGATATAACAAACTGTACCTTCAGTGAGAATACTGCGATTGATTCCGGTGGTGGAATGTACAATGCTTTTTCCAGCCCCACAGTGTTGAACTGTACCTTCTCCTCCAACCTTGCTTCTCAAGATCTTGGCGGCGGGATGTACAACAAAGATAATAGCAACCCAAGAGTTATAAACTGCATATTCTGGGATATCAGTGGCAGCGAAATATACAACTTTCCTGCAGATGATGAATTCTCACAAAGCAAACCCATCGTAAGTTTCTGCGTCGTCCAGAGCAATGATGTTGGTATTAGTACAAACTCAAGCGATATTACGTCTGCAGATCCCGAACTTGAATCTTTGGCAGACAATGGTGGCCCTACCTGGACATGTGCCCTTGGAGAGGGCAGTTCTGCCATAGACGCAGGAATGACAATTGCTGAAGTGACTACCGACCAGCGTGGAGCACCCAGACCTGATGATGTAAGTTTCGATATCGGTGCCTATGAATCTGGTTGCTTTTTTATAAATGCATCCTGGACTGGTGGCGGAACGATAGCTCCTGGCGCGGTAAGTGTTAATTTTGATGAAAGTGTTTCATTTATGATTAGCCCGGACATACATTACTTTATTGAAGGAGTTTACGTCGATGGAACACTAATTTCCTTCGAGACGATAGATAATATTTTTACCTATACTTTTGAGAATGTATCACATAACCATGTAATAAGTGCAGATTTCCAACCCAGTAGTGATGATGAAACTGCTCATAGAAATTCAGATGGATGCAACATCTCTGCTTTGCCAGGCATTGCTTTGTTGCTGGTAATACCAATGATGTTCCTGTCTAGAAAGATGAAGTAGATAAAACAAAGAACAGTTTTATAAATATCAAATAATACCAAAGGATCCCAACACTTTTTATGTGTCCGGGGTCCTTTTTATTTTGGGGAGAAAAAACAACAATCCGCCGGAGCTGGGTTTTTAAGAGATGCTGTGATTGGAATGGCTTGCAGGAATTGGATGATGGGAGTCCATCCCGTCTGTTGGGGAGAGAGGAATAAAAGAGTAATATTTCCAGAATCTGTAACGGGAAAAACTGTTACTCTTTTATATGGTGAATTAATTTGATCCATAGATTTATGATGTTAATATGTAAAAGTCTTTTCCGAGCATCTTTAGATATTTTTACGTCCATTTTTATTCGCTATAACATCAAGATCAATTGTTCCTTTTAGCCGGTGTTCTTTCATCACTATATTTCTATTTCGGGAGGTCCTTTATATGAAGATCAGTTGCAGCAAGATAGCTTTTCGCCATTCTACAGTTTGTATGTTGTTTGTATTTGTGTTGGTCGCAGTTATTTCTTTTACCGGTACGGCGACAGCGGTTTATGCAGATACCTTCACGGTTACCACCACTATCGATGATGTTTCGAATCCCGATTCTTTACGTTACGCTATCGAAAATGCGACGAGCCAGGATGTCATAACCTTTGACCTTGAATATCCGGCCATCATAACACTCTCAGAACAGCTCAGCATCGACCATGGACTCACCATTCAGGGACCTGGAGCAGAGAACCTTGCAGTGAGCGGGGGAGGAGAATGCCGGGTCTTTTATGTTGAGAGTACGGCTGAGTCCGTGGACATATCTGGTATTTCCATCGTGAGCGGAGATGCCGATATATATGATGTAAGCCGTGGGGGAGGCATATGCAACCTGTCGGATAATCTCACAGTGGATAACTGTTGTTTCAGTGGTAACAATGCGTATGCTGGTGGAGGAATGCGTAACGTGGGATCCAGTTCCACAGTCAGAAACTGTATTTTCTACTCGAACAGCGCTTCTAACGGCGGCGGGATGTGCAACTCCCTGGTTCCCGGCACAACCGTGACGAACTGTACATTTACCTCGAACAGTGCTCGAGAAGGCGGCGGAATGTCCAACTGGGATGAAGCCAGTCTCACCGTGACGAACTGTACATTTACCTCGAACAGCGCTCGAGAAGGCGGCGGAATGTACAACAAAAATGAATCCAGCCCCGTTGTGACCAGCTGCACCTTCTCCTCGAACAGTGCAACTACTGAAGGTGGCGGAATGTCCAACGTTGACGATTCCAGCCCCGAAGTGACCAACTGCATATTCTGGGATGATGGTGGTGAAATATACAACACTGAAATTGTAGGACCTTTCTTCCCTACCCTAAGCTTCTGCGTTGTCCAGAGCTATGATGTTGGTATTGGGACAATTTCCAGCGATATCATTTCTGCAGATCCTGAACTTGGAACTTTGGCAGATAACGGTGGTCCGACCTGGACATGTGCTCTGGGAGAAGGCAGCTCAGCCATAGATGCTGGAACGGACAGTGGAGCGCCATCTACAGATCAGCGGGGAGCGCCCAGACCTTACAGTAGCGGTAGTGTCGACATTGGTGCCTACGAATCCGGAATTGAAGTCTATGTAATAACTGCCACAGCCTCAGAAGGAGGTAGTATTTCTCCAGAAGAAGCACACACATTAGGCGGAATAGAGAACGAGGTATTTTATCTGCTGCCAGATGAAGGTTACGTCATCGAGGCAGTCTATGTGGATGAGGAAGTTATCCCTTCCAGTGAGATAATTAACAATACCCTTACGTTTGAAAATGTAACGGAGAATCATTCTATTCATGTGGATTTTAAGCCAGGCTATGACGGAGATGGTTGCAACATCTCTGGACTGCCAGGCATTGCACTGTTGCTTGTGTTACCGCTGATGTTCTTGTCAGGAAAGATGAAGTAAGCAGATAAAACAGTATATTTGAATTAAATATAGTAATACCAAAGGATCCCAACACTTTTTATGTGTTCGGGGTCCTTTTTATTTTGGAGTGAAAAGGCCTGAGTCCGCCGGAGTTGAGTTCTGAAGAGATGGAGTGGTTGGAATGGATTGCGCGAATTGGATAATGGGAGTCCGTTTAGTCTGTCGGGGAGAGTGAGGACGAAAAGAATAACATTTTCAGAATTTATTATAAAAAAACCGTACTTTTTCATTTGGTAAATTAACTCAACTTAGCAAGCTGTAGTGTTAATAAAGAAGTTGTCTTTGACCTAACTAATTTCTTTGCATTCTTCTTCATATGTTCAATTCATCAAGCAAGAGGATAATGATTGTTCTGATCTTTTGTACAGCCTACATTCTAATTCCAGGGGAGTATGTGGAGAACAGTTTTGAGACTTGACTAGGGGAGATATTTTAATGCAATTGACATTTAAACTTTAATTAATTATGATAATAGTAATCGTTATCAATAAATCGCATAGATCTCGAGAGATGGAATTACATCATCTACATAAACTGGGGGGATGTTGGATCTTGTGTGTTTCTTGACCTTCGATGTTTACTGATCCAAGGTATTACCCATTTCCAGGTCAGTAGGTATTTAACGGGTTTGCTCTTTGTGGAGTATTTCCCCTCGGGTTATTTCGTAAAGGATCTTTTCAGCTTGATTCCAGGAAACGACTAATTTGATC
The DNA here is from genome assembly GCA_016841745.1 of Acetomicrobium hydrogeniformans. GTDB lineage: Bacteria > Synergistota > Synergistia > Synergistales > JAFGMB01 > JAENYO01. The sequence goes on along the minus strand of JAENYO010000006.1, from coordinate 121,959 downwards.
TTTTTATAATCGCACCAATCTTGAGGAAAAGAAATCTCACGATCATGGGAAATATCTGGTCGATTGTACCCTTTTGCGTGTTTACCAGTAAAAGGGTTTTTCGTGTGAGAGCCGGAGTGTGGGTTTTGCAATAGAAAAAGGAGGGGGGAAAGAGCTTTTTCAGGACGCAAAACTTCTCATTCAGGATATGGCTCTCTAATTGGGGTTTCAACATCAATCTTACAATCTGAAGGAGGCGTTTCAAAATGCTGTTGGTTATAGTTCCAGTTATTCTTCTTTTCCTGGTGATCTTGCTCCCGATTCGTCAGATCAGTAATATCAATATCCGGCTTGGTTTGTTTTTATCAGCCATTGCAGCGATGGCAATGGGGGGTCTTGGTTTTGGGGAAGGATTTCAGGCGGCAATATTTGGTATAGACAAGTTGTCCTGGGTTATCGGGCTGTCTATCTTTGGTAGTATATATGCGCAGACCCAGGTTAAAATGGGTGCGATAGATACGGTTCTGGGAATGTTTCGTGCCACGATCGGCAAAACTCCCAAAGGGCTTGTTGCATCGATCATTATTACTCTGGTCATTTCAGGGTCCCTCTTGGGTGATGGTATCGCGGCTGCAACTGTTATAGGGATACTCATTATCAAAGCTCTTGATGACATGGGTCTTTCTCCGGAACAGACGGGGTGCATAATTCTCATGGGCTCTTCAATGGGTGCCCTCATGCCTCCAATTACCCAGGCAATATTTCTTTCATCAGCTCTAGTAGGAACAGATATAGGGCCGGTTATAAATATCGGTTATTTCACTACTGGTCTACTCGTCTTGATCTCTGTTTTATGGTCCTGGACCTTTCTTAAAATTAAATCTCTTCCTTCTGAACTTATTCCAGATCGTTCTGCGGGAAAGATCTTCGGAGACGAATGGAGAAACCTTTTCCCCCTTATCGTCCTTGTAGTCATAATTGTTCTTCGCAGTGGTTTCCACATAGAGTTACTCACGATCCTGGATCCGGTGCTTGCTCCGTTTAAGGCTATTCCCATAGTGCGTGGTATCGTTTCTTTCGGTGGTGTCAGCCGTATTCTCCAGGCGATAATTGTGGCGACGCTTGTTGCTTTTGGTGCAAAATCTGTCCGAAGCAAAGGTGCAGAAGTTGTGAAGAACGGTATTGTTGCGGTTTCAAAAACAGTCCAGATCCAGGTTTTTGCCGGTATCATGATCGGAGCTTTCTATAAAGCCGGACTGATTGATGCCGTGCTGGTTTTCACTAAGACCCTCTCTGCCGGGATGATGAAGATCGGTGGTGGAGCTATGATGATGCTTGTCGGTATGCTTACTGGATCTCAGAGCACGGCACAAAACACTATCTTTACGTTCCTTGGACCCATACTTACGGATAATTTCGCGGTCAATCCAACCTTTGCATCTCTTGGAGGAGCTCATTTGGCTGCGGCTGGTCAGTCAATGCCTCCGGCATGTCTGACTACTTTCGTAATTGTAGGTATTGTAGGTGGGATTCTGGCAAAGAAAGCAGATCCTCTAAAGATAATGTTCCTGGCTCTTCCCGTTACATTGGCTTCGGCTTTGATAGGGTATATCGCTTGGTTCATATCCTAGGGATCCTCTGGATACCAACAACAGTTCGGTTGAAAAAAAACCGTGGATTACTTTGACCAGCTTCTTAAAGAGGATATGCATATACTCCCCGAAGGCATCAGAAACATCGATCGTTAATGTTTTTGTTTGCCAGGAAGGAAAAAGGAAGCTGTTCGTAACCATCGTGTAACACCAAAGGGTCCCAACACGTTCCGTGTGTTCGGGGTCCTTTTTTATTCTGGGCGAAAAATGTTAAAATCTGCTGAAGCTGGGTTTTGAAGAGATGCTGTAATTGTAGGGGATTGTGCAAAATGGAGAGCGGGAGTCCGTTTAGTCTGCCGGGTGAACTGGACTGAAAAAAGCATATCAGTTCGAGGGTGCATTAAGAAGGAACTGTTATTTTTCACACGATGGGTTAACTTGACGCATAAATACATGGTGTTAACATGAAAAAATACTTAACCATTAACCTTACATATTTCTTCGTTCTTTCTTATTTTGCCATCACATCAAGATCGCTTGTCCCTTATTAGCCTATTTTTCATATCCTGATTTCCATTTGGGGAGGTCCTTTATATGAAGATCAGTTTCAGCACGGTTTCTTTTCGACGCTTAATTTTCTTTCTACCTTTTGTATTTCTCTTAGCTTTATTCATTAGTGTTTTAGCAACTCAAATTCAGGCTGATACTCTTATGGTCACCAGTGTAAGTGATGATGTCTCGAACCCTGATTCTCTACGCTACGCCATTGAAAATGCTGTAAGTGGGGATGTCATAAGTTTTGACCTTGAATACCCTGCAACCATAACGTTGGAGAGTCAGCTGGGGATTTATAAGGGCATTACCATCCAGGGGCCAGGAGCAGATCAACTTATCATAAGTGGTAGTGAAACATGCAGGATCTTTTATATCCGTGCGCCTGGTTCTGTGCACATATCTGGTATTGCCATTGCGAATGGAAATACTGAAGATGAAGATGGAGGTGGAATCTATAACTATTTTTCGAATTTAACACTTATCAACTGTGCTTTGATTGAAAACAACGCAGATTCTGGAGGTGGAATATACAATTATTATTCTGATTCCACCTTGTCGGATTGTAGCTTCTCCTCGAATAGTGCTATTGATGGCGGCGGCATATATAACGATAATTGTAGCCTAAGAGTTACGAACTGTAACTTCTCCTCGAACATAGCAGGTGATGGAGGTGGAATATACAATCATTACTCTGATTCTACTGTCGTGGGTTGTACTTTTGCCTCGAATGAAGCGGGAAGATTTGGTGGCGGAATATGTAACAAAAACTCCAATCCTCAGGTGACGAATTGCACCTTTTCAGAATCTTATTCATCATTTGGGGGAGGCATGAATAACGATTCTTCCAATCCGATAGTGACCAATTGTACTTTTATAAAAAATTATTCGGATAAAGGTGCTGGAATATGTAATTACTTTAATTCACCCGCCATAGTTATGAACTGTACCTTCAAAGATAACAACGCAGGTGATGGTAGCGGTATCTGTAATTTCCTCAGTTCCAGTCCTATAGTGACGAACTGCATATTCTGGGATGATGGTGACTATGAGATCCTGAATTATATAGAGTACAATGGTTCCTCTTTCAGTTACCCTCAAGTAGGTTATTGTGTCATCAAAAACAGGAAGATAAGCAGGAATTCATATGTTACAGGAGATATTCTTACTGCAGATCCTCTATTAGGACCATTGGCAGATAATGGAGGTCCAACTTTAACATGTGCGCTCTCGAAAGGGAGTCCAGCCATAGATGCAGGGACAGAAACTGGAGCACCTTCCACAGATCAGCGTGGAGTACCCAGGCCACAAGGAGAGAGTCCTGACATAGGTGCTTATGAATCCGGAGGAGATTCTTACGTTATAACTCTTCCTCGGTCTGAGGGGGAAAGTGGAGATGGCTGTAGTATTTCTGAAATTTCGACCATCCATCTTATTCTATTCATTCCGCTTATATTTCTTTCCAGAAAGATGAAGTAAATATTGATAGAAAAAACTTTTTCCCAAATTAGCGATACCAAAGGATCCCAACATTTTTGAAGTGTTCGGAGTCCTTTGGTATTTGAGGTGGGAAAACTACAATCTACCAGGTCTGGGTTTTGCAAAGATGTGGTTTAAGTTGGATCTGTTTTCTTTTCTTATCAATATCAATACAGGCAACGGAGTTGAATTTAATGATATTGATAAGAATACCAGGTTTATACAAGGGGACACCACAGAGGTTCAAAAACTCTGGCAAACCTTCACAGAATGCTTATGTTGAGAGCTTTAATGGTAAAATCTCGGGATGAACATCTAAACCAACGCTGATTTCTGAACCAGAAAGACCCCCGGGATATCTCGTAGAATGGTAATGGATTTGCAATACAAGATACTCGCATAGCTCATCGAATTATTCGATTTCATCAGAATTCACTAAGAAAAAAGAAAATCTTCTGTAGAGGATAGGGCACTTTAACTTGACTTCCGGAAGGCTGTGAGAGTTTGCTTTGCACTGTTGTTATCAATAATTACAATTACGAGCAATACCTCGCTGAAGCGATAGAATCTGTATTGGCTCAGACCTATATGGATATACAACTTGTCATAGTTGATGATGGTTCCACTGACAGGTCTGTCGCTGTTGCCGAAAGATATCTTGCAGATAATGTGGTGTTGGTTACCAAAGAAAATGGTGGCCAGCTTTCATGTTTCAACACCGCTCTATCATATATTGAAGGAGAATTGATATTCTTTCTGGATTCAGATGATTTCTATGAAAAAGAATACATTGAAAAGACGGTTCAATATTACATAGCGAATTCGAGCTGTGACTTTATCTTCTGTAAACCGTGTTTTGTTGATAACCATGGAAAGCAAATGAGCCATACCTATCGTTCCCGTCCCAAGGAACATTACGGTTTCACTTCAGTAATAACTTATATTGAGGAACTATGGATAGGTGCTCCCACTTCCTGCATATCCATGAGAAGAGCTCTTTTGGAGAAGATACTTCCCATTCCCTATGAGGGTGACTGGCTCACCAGAGCCGATGATTGTCTTATCTGGGGAGCTTCGATAATCGGTGGTTACAAGTGTCATATAGCAACACCCCTTGTGAATTACAGGATCCATGGAGAAAACTATTTTCAAGGAAAAGAAATACCTCCTCAGGAGGAATACCTGAGAGAGCTGGCTAAGAACAGGCTTTTTAAGTTTCTGGCCAGGGATATGGTTTTTTCCAGGGTTCCGGAACTTCTAAGATTCGAGTTTGCTGCCCTCCCGGAGCTAACCCTGGGAGATCTGAATACATACCTAAAGGCTATCAGGGATTGCAATATACCTTTCAGGAAAAAGGTCAGGCCCATGAGAAAGGTGATCTCCCATTATTTCAGGAACAGGAAGTCTAAAGGACCTTCCTTTTCATCCTGATGTTGGTAAGGAGTAGTGTCGCCTGCTGCTATCCATACAGCAACCCTGATCTAAATTGTGATTTTTTAAGCCTATTAGAAAAAGGAGCATGAAGAGGGAGTTGAATGAATGTTGAGGAAAAGTCTACTGGTTACTGGTGGAGCCGGATTTATAGGTTCCCACGTTTGTGATAAATTGTTGAAGCAGGGCCATGAAGTTATATGTGTGGATAATTTCTTTACAGGTTCCAAGAGAAATATTACTCATTTGATAGACAATAGATATTTCGAGATCCTGCGGCATGATATTACTTTCCCGCTATATGTTGAAGTGGACCAGATATACAATCTTGCATGCCCCGCGTCTCCAATGCATTACCAGCGGGATCCTGTTCAGACCACCAAGACCAGTGTCCATGGCGCCATAAACATGCTTGGGTTGGCAAAACGTTTAAAAGCCAGGATATTCCAGGCATCCACGAGTGAGGTATATGGTGATCCTGATATGCATCCCCAAAGAGAGGAGTATTGGGGAAATGTGAATCCCATTGGCCCAAGATCATGTTATGACGAAGGTAAAAGATGTGCTGAAACCCTTTTCTTTGATTATCACAGGCAGCATGGGCTTAGGATAAAGGTCGCAAGGATCTTCAATACATATGGTCCTCGCATGGCCATGAACGATGGAAGGGTAATATCCAATTTCATACTTCAGGCCCTGAAAACAGAGCCCATTACAATTTATGGTGATGGTTTGCAGACAAGGTCCTTCTGTTACGTGGATGACCTTGTGGATGGAGTCATATCTTTCATGGACTCTCCTGATAGTTTTACGGGACCGGTTAACCTTGGTAATCCTGAAGAGATATCCATAAAAGACCTGGCAGAGAAGATCATAAAGATCACTTCTTCAAACTCGAAAATAATCTTCCAGTCCCTCCCGAGTGACGATCCCAGAAGAAGAAAACCTGATATTTCACTGGCAAAGAATTCCCTTGGCTGGATACCAACAACAATTCTTGAGGATGGGTTGAAAAAAACCGTGGATTACTTTGACCAGCTTCTTAAAGAGGATATGCATATACTCCCCGAAAGCATCAGCAACATTGATCGTTAATGTTTTTGTTTGCCAGGAAGGGAAAAGGGAGCTGTTTGTAACCATCTCGTAATAGCAAAGGATCCCAACACTTTTAATGTGTTCGGGGTCCTCTTTATTTTGGGCGAAAAATGTTACAGTCCGCCGGAGTTGGGTTTTTCACAGATGTAGTTGTTGGAACTGATTGCAAATACTACAGAATAAGTCTTAGATATGGATTTCTTTAAATAAGACTTCCAGCGTTATAGTTTTGCTTCAATAGTGTCTTTTAAAGGGAAGTACTCCTCTGACTCCACCTTTGGGGTTTTCCAGATCTCCTATGTACCTGGGGATTATATGAACATGCAGGTGCATTATTGACTGTCCTGCGGGTATTCCTATGTTTATCCCGACATTATATCCATCAGGTTTATATAGCTTATCTAGATGATCCTTACACTTCAGTAGTAGATCTTGGATTGCAATTATCTCTTCTTCTGTGGCATCAAAATATGAACTCACGTGTCTTTTGGTGATGACCAACATATGTCCTTTATTGACAGGGAAACCGTCACAGATGGCATAGGCAAGTTTGTTCTCGAATACCATTTCCTCGGAGATATTACAGAATATACAACTCATCATGCTTCGTCCTCTCCATTTACAGATTCCAGGAATAACTGTTACTTGAAACCCCCACGTTCTGTTTTCTTCTGTGATCGGAGTTTCCCAGATATCCCCATTATTCAATTGTGCGAATATATGGTAGGTTATCTAACGAGACTTAATTGTTTCTTTATCTCTTGAAGCCTTGCCTCATCAATTGCAAATGCTTTTTTAAATTTCTTCTTGGATGGTGTGTGAACGTATATTTCATCTGGTTTTATCCCTTTAATAAACTCTTCAAATCTTTCAATATCTTCATGACTATCAGAATAATTTCTTAAAATCGTTATATCAAGTATGAATTTACCCTGATACTGCCTATTGAATCTTGTCAGATTCGAAACATGATCCTCTAAGGTGTATCCCTTCAAAGGTCTTTGGATCTTTTGAAAATCGTCCTCATTCGTTACTGCCAGTTCACCAATTACTTCATCACAGTGATTAAGAGTCGTTTCATATTCACCTCTATTGAATAAATATCCATTAGAAATGATCTTGAGTTTGATATTATGTTTTTTGATCAGATTTACAACCTCTGAAATCCGTTCCTGGGCTAATAGCTCACCGTCCGGATTTATAAAGACAACATCTATAGTTTCTTGTTTCAGGACATTTTCAAGAGTATTTAGGAATGCTCCAGTTTCATTAAAATTATGAGGTATATCAGTTTTAAACTTTGTTGGTCCGAGAGGACAGAATATACAATCAAAAGTGCAGTATTTTCCTTGTAGTGGATTTATATCTATAACTCTTTCTTTAATTTCGTTCAAGTAAATTTTCCCTATTGAAAATGGTTTCATTGCAACTCCTCCTGTCACAGTCCTCTTAGTTTAGTATATTTTTCCTCGCTATACCATGCCTATCTGTTATAATGACTAGGTACAACGGTGAACAGATGTCAGTGCTACTTCCTCAGTTTAGCTCTCTCTATTTGATCCCTTGTTGATTAAACCTTTCATGCCCCTTTGTATATTTATCTTTGAACTTTTCTTCATTGCTGGATCTACAGTATTTGTTCTCGAATATTCTAAAAACGGAAGAATTTATGGGAGGTTGAGATATGGCTTCAAAAGAAAAGAAAGTAGAGATTGTGGAAGCTTTTGGCAGACAATTTGTTAAGGGTAACATCCCTGAGATCAATGGTGTTCGATGTATGGGGTGCGGTCATTGTGTTCAACTATGTAAAAAGCTGGGACCAAATGTTTTCGATCTGATCGATGGTATTGCCAAAGTCACCAGGCCTGAAAACTGTATAAGTGATGGGGCATGTATGATGGCTTGTCCTACGAAGGCAATCTTCCTGATGAGCCTTTACGATCCGTCCTCCCCACCGAATGCTTTATGATCCATTAGCCTGAGAAGGGGGTATTAAGATGGGAAAAGTAGCAAGAGAAATGGTTGAAAAAGCGGGAGTTGATGTAGAAAAACTTCTTGATATGCTGGTTAAGAATGCTGCTGCTGAATTGACAACTTTTTATTACTACACCATACTTCGCTGTAACCTTATTGGACTGGAGGGTGAGGGTATAAAGGAAATAGCAGAAACGGCCCGTATAGAAGACCGTAATCATTTTGAGGCTTTGGTTCCAAGGATCTATGAACTTGGAGGAAAACTCCCCGATGATATGAAGGCCTTTCATGATATGTCCGCATGTCCTCCCGCTTCTTTACCGAAAGATCCAACAGATGTTAAAGCTATGCTGACTGTTCTTGTCAATGCAGAGAGATGTGCTGTCCGCGGGTATACTGCAATATGCCACATGACTGCGGGTAAGGATCACCGGACTTATGATCTTGCACTGGCTATTCTGAATGAAGAAATAGAGCATGAGTCATGGTTCTCCGAATTTCTGGGTGAAGGTCCTTCTGGACACTTCCTGAGGAGAGGAGAAACATCTCCTTTTGTTTCAAAGTTTATGAAATAAATCTGCTGAAGCGGACGTGTAAATATAAATATACCCGGGGTAGTTCCCCCGGGTATATTTATATTTACAGAATGAAAAACTGGTTGATCAAAAGGATATTACTTTTCCTTTGCCAGGGCTTCCTCCACTTTGCCTATGATTTCCTGCCTGTCCTCGGGGATCCATTTATGCCATATTTCCTTATAATTCTTGAGGAACCATACAGCAGCATCTTGAGTGCTCAGTTCGTTATTGGCCATTTCAGCTAGCATAATATTATTCAACTCCAGCGTGGTTTCATATTTCTTTATGAAATCCACAAGCCAGGGATTATTATCTGCAAATTCTTTGTTCATTACTTTAATGACCACAGGTGCAGGAAAGTCGCAGTTGTAACCGTTTTCCACAGTCCAGAGATCATCTGAGAAGGGAGTCTTTTCTTTCAGGCGCGTAAAGTCATAATTTCCCATCAATGCAGTGGGTTCCCAGTAATAGAAAAGAATAGGTTCACCCTTTTTATAGCTTGCAAGAGCCTCAGTTTTCAAAGCAGTTCCTGATCCTGGTTCAAAAATGACATAATTCTTGTCAAGGCCCAGAGATTTTAGTTTTGCTCTTATGATGGATGAGATCTTCCAGCCCAGAGGCGCATTTGTAAGTCTGCCTTTATCGGTTACTTCAGGATCCATGAAGAGTTCCCAATATTTGGGAAGGTCTTCAGCATACTCCAGGTCTGGAGCCATAGGTTCTATCCCTCGTTCGGGGTCCCCCCTGATCACATAGGTAGGTACATACCAGCCCTGGGGCGCCCTGTCATAATTTGTCCCAAGATTCACTACGGTACCTGTCTTCTTAGCCTTTCTCCACCATTCAGGTTGATTGTCCACCCACCCATCGATATATATATGAACGTTGCCTCTCTCCAGTCCCATCAGACCGGGGATGGATTCAGAGAAGAGATAATCCACTTTTTTCTCGTATCCATGTTCTACAATGTATCCAGCAATCCGGTTCTGGAGCTGAATGCTGTCCCAGCTAAGGTCAAGAAAAACAACAGGTTCTTCTGCAGCCATGGAAGGATTGATAAAGCAGCATACAAGCAATAGAGTACAAATAGCAAAGAACACAATTCTTTTCACTGTGATGCCCCCTTTATAATTACAACAAGTTTTTTGTATAGACAGGAAACTGCGTTAAGGTCCCTTGATTTTATGTGGAATCCATAACTTGATAATGTGGAGTAGGTTGAATCTAGGAAGAATAAGCAGCATTAGTTAAAAGTACTGCTTAAATGATGAATAATTACACCCTATTATACCTTATTATTTCTTACAGCGATAAATTGCAAGATATGGTATTTTGAAGGTTAAGTTGCTCCATTAAATATTGTAGAATTATTGTTCAGTTTAGATTTAATTCAGGAGGGGAAATAATGGTTCTTGAAAAAGCAAGATTGGAGAAACAGATAGATTTTTTGGAAACTCTGGGCGAACTGAAAAATATTTTCCGGGCTAATTCAATAATAGGTGGAACCAGGAGAGAAAACAGTGCAGAGCATTCCTGGCATATTGCCGTAATGTCCATGATCCTTGCTGAATATGCTCCCGAGCCGATAGATTCACTTAAGGTACTGAAAATGCTGCTCATACATGATGTTATAGAGATAGATGCAGGTGATACATTCTGTTACGACGATGAGGGTAATATGGATAAGGCTGACAGGGAAACAAGGGCAGCTGAAAGGCTTTTCGGTCTCCTTCCGGAAGACCAGAGTATTGAATTCCGACAGTTATGGGATGAATTTGAAGAAGCATCAACAACCGAATCCAGATTTGCTAATTCAATGGACAGATTTCTGGTTATCTTTCAGAACTACAGAAATGGAGGAGGGACATGGAAGCTCCATGATATACCAAAGAGCAAGGTTATGGAGAGACAGATGCCTGTAAAACAGGGGGCACCTGCACTCTGGGAAAAAGTTGAAGAGGTTCTTGTTCAATCCTGTCGTAATGGTTTTTTAAGAGATGATGAAGCAGCAGACTCGTAAGATCGGTCCGGGTAAATGTATGATCTAAGATTAAGATCGCTGCTTAACAAAATGTCGCTATTAGAAATTACTGAAGATACAGGTCCCATCTTTCTTCAACAAGATCCTGCCCCCAGATGGTATGACTCACCTGCTCCATGTTCTTGAAACCGTATTTTTCATATAGATGGCGTGCAGCGTCAAGCTGGGATAATGTCCACAAAAAAACCTTTTTGTATCCCTTTGCTCGGCAATAATCCAGGCATCTTTCCATTAATCCTTTACCCAGTCCTTTGGATCTCAATTCAGGTGTAAGGATAAACCATCTGAGTTGAGCTGTCTGGTGATCCGTTTCTACAATAGCGATAGATCCCCTAACCTTAGCGGAATCTTCAACAACCCATACCTGCCCTTTGTTATCAGAGGGGTCTTCAAGGTATTTAGCCATAGCATTTAGCAGGTAATATTCAAAGGTACCGTCAAAACCGTATTCCCTTTCATAGATCAGGCAGTGCAGGTAGGAAACATAACTCAGTTCTCCAGGTCTGCAAGTACGGATAATAGCCTTTTGTTCTACCATCTTTATCACTCTCCTATAGTTTGGCCGCAGGTTTCTTTTCGACATTTTCAGCAAATGATAATTTTTTATTCCTTTGAAATTGGATAGTGTTTTTTCCCAGACAGAGTTTCTTAATAAGTGTATGGGAAATTCCTCAGACCATTTCACATCATTGAAGTCGAATAATTCAGTAAAAACAATAATATCTTACAGGATATATTCAGGGAAGTGTTAATCCAGGTCATGCATTATTTTCGCATTCATTAAAAGGGCATCTTCGTCTCTGCCGTTTCTTCTCCTGTAATAACCTTTAAGCAATCTTACAGTTTTGAACCCCATCTTCTTATACATGGCTATGGCAGAACTGTTGTTAACATTAACCTGTAGAAGGGCTTCTGTGCAGTTGTTTTCAATGGCTATCCTGAAAAAATAACGCATGAAGAGGGTACCAAAGCCCTTATTTCTGTAAGAGGGAAGTATTGCAAGATTATCTATATATATAAACCTGCTCCTATTATGACAAGCGCCATAACCGATCATTTTCCCTTCGTCGAATAAGCCTATTACAAGGAAAATTCCCAGGGCATAGGTTATGAAATCATGTGACCATGCATCGGTAGCAAAGCAGGTCTGTTCGATATTTTCTATTTCAGTGATATTTTCTCCGTTACAAACTCTGAATTCAATGTTATTCAGCATGACTGCTCCATATCAATAGATATTATTTGGAAACAACATTTTTTCATTATACTTTTCATATCCTATATTTAATACAGGGATGCCAAGTGGTGGATAAAGTTTACTATGATGACACTGTGTCGTAAAATATAGATGATATTTTCTTATTGGAGTGAGGCTAAGGCCAGGTTTAAGTTAATTATTTAATATTTATTTTATCGATCTGATCATTACAAACACAGTTGTTACTTTGAAATAAGAATATTATAAAGCCTCTTATTTGGAAAAACGTGGAAAGAGTGGTGAGGATGAAAAAATATTCCTTTTTGATCATTATAATCGCACTGTTTGTTTTAGGATCGTCATCTGCTTATGCCCAAGATCTTTCAGGGAAGGAAATAATAAGGGAAGTCAACGAAATCTTAAACCAGGAATCTGGATTTACCACAACCCGGATGGTCATCCAGACTTCATCAGGACAGTTGCGTACTTTCGAATTCGACAGTTGGGCAAAAGACAGGGGAGAAAAAACCCTTATTAGATATACTGAGCCATCCAGGACAAGGGGTCAGTCAATACTAATGCTAAACAATGCGGATGATATATGGATGTATTTCCCCAGAACCAAAAGAGTAAGAAAACTTGCTACCCATGCAAAAAGACAGAAAATGCAGGGAAGTGATTTTTCCTATGAAGATATGGGTAGTGGGGACACCTTTATTACCGATTTCGATGCTTCCAGACTTGAAGACGAGGTTACAGGAGAAGAGGCCTGCTACATGGTCCGTCTTGATCGTGCTCCTTCCAGTGATTCGTCATATCTGAAAATTGTTATGTGGATTAGAAAGAGCGATTTCTTCCCACTTGTAATAGAGTATTTTGAAGATGATTACCCTGACATCCCGTCGAAGATACTACTTATGGAAGACATTCGGATTATCCAGAAAATTCCAACGGCTATGAAAATGACCATGAAGAATGAACTGGATCTTACAGAAACCCTGATGGAACTTATCCAGGTAGATTATAGTCTTGAACTTAGCGATGAAATGTTTACAGAGAGAGCTCTTCGCAAATGATCATGGATAAACTGATTCCATGCCATTCCTTGCTTCGGGTATCTTTGTTGCGCATCCCAGTCGCTTGTATATTAAAAAATAAGGTTACCAGGATCCTTTACTGTTTTTTTCTTGTCTACGTATTTGTAATTCCTTTCATTGATATTGCGAGTGCCGAACCAGTTAATTTTTTAGGGTATTTACGAAGCGAACTCAGCGCAAGTGATGGTAACCCTTCTGAACTGTTGTTCATGCATAAACTCAGGCTGGACTTCGAATCTGTACTGTCTTCCAGTCTTTTTATCGGGGGAAATGTGAACCTTCTTGTTTACCAGGGTGATAATGATGGGAACTTCCTTAATAATATGCCTGACAGTATCGAAAGATCAGTAGACTCTGCTTCAAGATACCTTTTTGATTATTCCCTCGAGAATGATCTTACATGGGATAATTTTTTCATAAAATACATTTTATCGGAATTTGATGTAACAATCGGGAAACAGCAGATCAGTTTTGGGAGCGGATATGCCTGGAACCCTACAGACCTTTTCAATGTCAAGAATCTTGTGGATCCTACAGATGAAAAAAAAGGGCATAAAGCCCTCAGAATAGATTACCCACTGTCCCTCTCCCAAGGGATCATGTTTTTATATGATATTGAGGATTCAACCCATGAGCCGGGCATGTTATTGTGCTATAAAGCCACCTTCGGTCATTTTGATTATTCCCTTATCTTTGGGCATACATACTGGAGTTTTACTGATTATGAAAAGCTTTCCGGAACGAGAAAAAAGCGGAAGATCATCGGTTTTGATATGGCGGGAGAAGCCTTTGGTATAGGTCTCTGGTTTGAAGGTGCCTACAACTGGCTTGAACAAAGTGATAATTATTATGAATTTGTTGTTGGTGGTGATTATACATGGCGAAACGGTTTTTATCTCCTAATGGAATATTTTCATTCAAGCCTTGGAGGTAGCAATTCCTCAGATTACGACCTGAACTCGTGGATGAGGTTTTTCACAGGAGAGACAAAGGCCATTTCAAAGGACAATCTTTACCTTTACGGATACTACCCTGTGACGGATCTTATGAATATTGGTATGTCAGTCGCATCCAGCCTTTCAGATGGAAGCGTTGCTCTGATCCCTGTTATTGATTACAGCCTTACTAACGACCTTCATCTGGAATTCTTTGGGGGAATAAATCTTGGTAAAGATGATACGGTCTATTCAAGAGAACTTGGAAAAGGTCTCCTGATGCGTTTGACCTGGTATTTCTGAAATAGGAGAAGTGGAGATTCATGAGGAACAAAATATTTATTTTGCTTTCTGAATGGCATTCAAGACATCCCCTGAAAATGTTATGCCTTATCGGGATACTGACCATATGTTCCCTTTTTCTGGCAGCACGGCTTGAACAATCCATGGGCTGGTCAGATCTGCTTCCGTCGGATGATCCGAGAACAGTAGAGTTCGACAGGGTTATAAGAAATTTTGTTTCATCCAGCAGCGTAATTCTTGTAGTTCAGGGAAAGGGACAAGATATACAGGAATTTGCAGAAACACTGGTTCCCCGGATCAGAGAGCTTCAGGACGAAGAAGGAAAGCCTTATGTGCAGAGGATAAACTATAAAAGGGAAGTTGAATTTATGCGCAATAACGGGCTTATGATGATTAAATCGGATTATCTGGAAAATATCAGTGATATTTTCCAGGCATCCAACTTCCCTATGCTTATTCGTAATCTGAATAACAGTCTTGAAAAAGAATACATAGGAAAGGAGGAATCTCTTTCAACACGAGAGAAAGAAGATCGTGCTGTTAACTTTCTTGATGGAATTTCTTTTTTCCTGGAGGCTTTATCGAAGGCAGTACGGGATGGGAGAATTTCAGAAAAACTATCCAGAGAAGCAGTGGACAGGATTCTTGTGGGAGAACCTTATATCCTTTCTTATGATAAACAGGCCCTTATTATCGATGTGGTCCCTAATTTCACCATGGTTGAGATGGACCGCCTTGTTCCCGGGATAGGAGCAATCCAGAAAGCAGTTGATATAACCCTGACCCGCTTTCCAGGTATAACAGCCGGACTTACCGGGATGCCTGTTATACAGCATGACGAAATGATCTACACCACTAAAAGTCTTGGATATACTTCCATAATAGCGATTATAGCCATCTTCATACTTCTGGCTTTTGCATTCAGAATGACAGTAGCGCCTGCTCTTGCCATTGCTAATCTTGTTGTCGGGGTGATATGGGCTATGGGGGCAGCATTTCTGGTTGTGGGTAATCTTAATATCATGACTTCCATGACCGGAGTTGTGTTGCTTGGTCTTGGAATAGATTTTTCCATCCATCTTATTTCGGCTTTCACGGAGGAGCGTTGCCTGGGCATATCCATAGAGAGGTCCCTTTTAAATAGTTTTACCAAATGCGGTAACGGAATAATTACAGGAGGATTTACCACCAGTGCTGCATTTCTGACTCTTTCAATAAGCAGCACAAGGGGAATGAGGGAAATGGGAATCGTAATGGGTTGTGGTCTTATTTCCGTAATGATAGTAACCTTTCTTTTTCTTCCCTCTCTTCTTGTTCTCAGGGAAAAGTGGCTGGAAAGAAAAGGCCAGAAGCAAGTATCTACAATCACCAAAAGTCGGGATATTTCCTTAAGACCGCTGGGCAACTTCTCTTCTTATTTGAATCTTTATCCGAAGAGAATTCTTGTTTTTGTAACTCTTATTACAACATTATTGGCTTACGTAGGGGTTAAAATAACTTTTGACCAGAATTACATGAACCTTGAACCAAAGGGGCTTACTTCAGTAGAGCTTTATGACACCATACTGGATAAATTCGATTTCAGCATTGATTATTCCATGTTCCTTGCCGACAGTCTTGAAGAATCCTCCTTCCTTGCTGAGAAGGCTAAGTTTCTCCCTTCTGTGGCTATGGTCGAGGATATTTCCCTGTATATTCCTTCTAAGGAAGAACAGCAGAAGAGGATAAATTACGTACAAGAAATAATTATGGAGATGAAAAGGTCACCCCCCTATGGACTAAAGGAACCGAAAGACATGGAAAGTCTTGTTCAGGAGTTAAATAGATTGAAAATGAACATAATGGAGATGCAGGATCTAGCTTACCTGGGGGGGCAGGATAGAGTTGATGCAAAGTGTTCTGAAATAGTGGGTTATCCAGATGATCCACAAGAAAAGAATCTCTTCTCCTCTTTTTTCACAGACTTGAAAAGTGATGAAGCGAAAGGATTTCA
Source organism: Acetomicrobium hydrogeniformans (assembly GCA_016841745.1). GTDB lineage: Bacteria > Synergistota > Synergistia > Synergistales > JAFGMB01 > JAENYO01. The sequence goes on along the minus strand of JAENYO010000006.1, from coordinate 105,712 downwards.
GGGTCTTTTAGACTTTGAACGTCAATTTTCTCCCTATTTCAGAGATTCAGTTCACAAAATGGGGAGTGGTGGGACTATCGGTATGACAGAATTGCCGGAATCCATACTTAATCGGTACTCAAACATAAAGAGGGATAGATTCCTTGTGACAGTTTATCCAATTGGGGATATCTGGAAAGACGCAAGGTTCCTTAACAGGTTTGTCGATGACCTGGAGAGGGTCAGTCATAAGGCTACTGGAATGCCACCCATTTTCCGGGCTTTGATGAAAATAATGGGCAAGGATGGCAGGAATGCGGTTATTTTAACCATATTTGTTGTTTTCATTTTACTCTGGTCTGATTTCAGAAAAGTTCGTTATGCTCTGATAGCAATGATACCCCTGGCGACTGGCCTGGTATGGATGGTTGGAATTATGTATCTTCTCGGAATGAAGCTTACGGTAATCAATATAATGGTACTCCCTCTTATTCTAGGGATAGGTATAGACGATGGAGTGTATGTTCTTCATCGATGGCTTATGGAAGGGAAAAGAAGCCTTTCCCAGGTCTTTTCCAGCACAGGAAAGGCTATACTTTTAACCAGCCTTACCGATATGCTTGCTTTTGGTTCCCTTGTCTTCTCCATATACAGAGGATTTGCGGGTTTTGGAGGGGCCATGTTTATTGGAGTTGCAACTTGTTTCGTTACAACGGTGTTAATATTATCTCCTATGCTTGGGATAATGAGTGAACATGACTAATGTGCCGTTTGTTCTGTTTCGAAGGCTTTATGGATGCAAGACATAGAATATAAAGAGATGACAACATGAATCTGAAAGGAGAATCTTTTCGATGGGTTTCCAGGCTTTTTTACTTACCGCATTATTGATAGGATTGCTGGGTCTTTTTACAGGTTTTTTCATCGCGTCTCGAAGGAGGCAAAAAACGAGGACGCTGATCCATTCGTGTCTGGATAGTTTCCGGTCTCTGGGAAAACTCCTGGTTTTCAAGATAATATCCAAGGAAATAGTTACCGTGGAGGAGAACGCTTTTGAAGGTATGATCGGGAAGGTTCTCCCGGACTGGATCTTTACCCGAAAAAGAATAATAATGATCTTTGAGTTTTCCATGAACTTTACATACGATCTCCGTGACCCAGGTTTCTCTATTTCCTCCGAAGTTGAAAATGGTTTTACTGTAACCATGCCTGTTCCATCCTGTGATGTGGCACTTAAGGATTTATCCTTTTACGATGAACAGAAATCGAAATTTTTACCCATATTCCTTCCTGACATTATTAATGGTCCGCTGGGTCGCTCTTTTACTGTAGAGGAAAAAAACAGACTTTTTTCTGAAGCGATGAAGATGGTTAATCATAATGCCCATGATCTGTTAATAAAATATCAGGATGATGTCAGGGCTTCAGCCCGGAATACACTAGAGGGGATCGCCCGTTCTTTCGGGGCTGAAAATGCCCGTATAGTATTCATGGAGACAGAGGCAAATATTGAAACAAGACTTAATGGGAATGCAGCGTAATTTTGCTGTTTGCCTTGTAATATGATGTTACCTTACATTAGAGTTGAGGAGATGATCCTGTGAGGAATGAATTATTCCAATGGAGGCAAAAGCCTCTTCTTCTTGACGGAGGAATGGGCAGGGAATTGCGTTTCAGGGGAGTAGAGATACTGGATACGATCTGGTCTGCCAATGCACTGATAGTTGCACCGCAAGTAGTGCGTCAGATTCATCTTGATTATATTAACGCAGGAGCAGACATCATAACTACCAACACCTATGGCGTGATAAAGCAGAATCTGGGACTGGAGGGTTTCCAGGACCGTTTTGAAGATCTGAATATCCTTGCATGTAAACTAGCGATAGAAGCAAAGGAAATGTCGGGCCAGAATGTTCTTATTGCCGGGTCTATTCCACCTCTCAAGGGGAGTTACAGACCGGATCTGGTTGGCCCTTGTGATGAAATTGAAGCACTATATGATGAACAGGCTTCTATTATGGCGCCCTACGTAGACTTTTTTTTATGTGAAACCATGTCTTGCGCAGAGGAGGGACTTGCTGCGGCAAGGGCCTCTTCTAAAACAGGCAAACCTGTCTGGGTTTCATGGACTCTTCATGAGGATAGAAGTGGTAGGCTCAGAAGTTCAGAAAAGATCTCTGCGGCTTTTGCAGTCCTTGAAGCTGTTCCTGTCGCAGGAATATTGGCTAACTGCTGTTCTCCTGAGAGTATTACGGCAGCTTTACCAGATTTATTGAAAACAGGATTAGAGTTTACAGGAGGATATGCAAATACTTTCCAGCAAATTCCTCAAGACTGGGTGCTGGATAGTGAAAACAATGCATTGATAGGGATAAGGGATGATCTTGACCCTCAACAATATTCCTTACATGTAGAGCAATGGCTCCGACTAGGTGCTACAGTAGTGGGAGGTTGCTGTGGTACAACACCTTCTCACATAGCGAAGCTTAAAGAACTTATAACAACTCTTTACTGATTTTAATATTCATGAAAAACAATCTTAATGGAGGATTAACACTTGTTCCCTAATTTGCCCCTTTATTGTAAATGGTCAACTGTTCTTAAAGAGAAGTACGGAGAAAGAGTTCAAAAGATAAGCCTGGATATCGGTGCCGGGTGTCCACATCGTGACGGGCTTGAAAAAGGCGGATGTATCTTTTGTGATGCAAGAGGTGGTGGAAGCGGTGCCTGGCTTGAATCCCTTGGTCTTGATGAACAGATCAGCAGGGGAGTTAGAGTAGCATTGTACCGCTATCATGCTCACAAGACCATTCTCTATTTTCAGAGCTACACCTCAACGAATCTACCACTTCCCCTTTTAAGAGAAAGGGTTCACAATGCGATAGAAATTGCCGGAAAGAGAACAGAGGTTGTAGGGCTTGCGCTAGGAACCAGACCAGATATGGTCCCGGATGAATTTCTCGGTTTTCTTGTTGATTTATCTGATAAGGGTTATGAAGTCTGGCTTGAACTGGGAGTTCAGACTATAAATGAAGAAGGGTTGAACTGGCTTAACAGGGGACACACTCTCTCTTGTGTAGAGGATACCCTTGAGAGGATTTCTTCGCTACCCATATCTACGTGTGCACATTTGATGTCAGGAATAAAGAACGAAAGCAGAGAACAACTCTCCCTTTCAGCCCAGTGGCTCGTTGAAAGGGGGATCGCGGCTCTGAAATTTCATCCCCTTCATATTCTAAGGGGAACCAGACTGGAGCAATTCTTTCTGGATGGAAGTTATATCCCTCTGCAATTGGACGAATATGCACGACGGGTTGCTTGTGCAATCAAGGCCATCCCTTCCTCAGTAATTATTCAGAGACTTACAGCAGATGCCAGGTATCCCTGGTTAGTAGCACCAGATTGGATTCTTAAGAAAAATTTGGTGATACGACAGATTGAAATGGATCTTGTCAGAGACGATCTTTTAGGAATATGAGGGTAAGGCAGGAAGATGACCCCTAAATCTTTTAAAGACTAAGAAAAACAACCTCCATAATATAACATAATATAAGAAATTGGCCTGTCAGTGCTGTTATTCCACTTTTAAGCAGTATTATCCTGATATGAAAGTCATATCTTTGTGGAAAATATTTCATGAAATGAGGATACCTGAGAAATCCAGGGGAATAGGCAATGATTCAGAATGTACCTCTGCTATTCATGATTCATTTGTTACAAAGGATGTTCCTGTATTTCACAACGGGATCAGCTAAGTTATTGAAGAGCTTGGTTACGGGATAGAGGAACTTTCTCATTCAAGAAAAAATACCAGATGCTGCGGTTCTGGAGGAATGATCGTTCCAGCTAACCCGGAACTGGCTAAAAAGATCATGAATCACCGGGCACAGGATGCTGATTCGGAATCCATAGTCACTTACTGTGTTGCCTGCAGAGCTTCCATGGTCGCAAGAGGCAAGAAGGGGCTTTATGCCCTGGACCTTTTTTTGTGGGACGTGAAAGAAAGCAACTTTTGCTCTTGAATGTCATACTTTACAGTGCTATCATTCATCAGTGTGTCCACTTAATATTTAAGGAGGAGAGTTTAATGGCCCAGAAGTGGCAGGATGAACTGACCAAACAACTTGCAGAAGGATTTTTGAGTCTTGAAACAGTCGAAGAGGTTTATTCTTTTCTTGAAGATGTAGCAACAATAGGTGAGATCCGTGCTCTTGCCCAGAGGCTTGAGGTTGCCAGAAAACTGGATCTTGGTGAGACTTATCCAAAAATAGCACAGGAAACTGGTGCAAGTACTGCAACCATAAGCAGGGTTAAAAAGTGCCTCGACTATGGTGCTGATGGTTATAAACTTGTTCTTGAAAGGATCAAGGACTGATCATTCATGTAAGTTTCATGACTTGAGTTTCAGGCCCTTATCTTTTGGGGCCTTTTTTGTTACTCATGGATAATGATGAATATATCCGGTTCATTCTTCAAGAGTTGCAGAAGAGAAAACATCTATCAAATATCCCGATCTCTTGAAAAGTGAACGAGCGCCATTAACTTTAGTAGATAGAAACGGACGTTAAAAAGGTATCCGGAAGGGAAAAGCCTCCATGGATACCTTAATAGAAAAGATATTATTTTTCAGATATTGCTACTTAGATAAAATTCCATGCTTAGGTTCTGTAATATAAAAAATCTTTCTACTCTTCTGTGTGATATTTAAAAGAAACTTTGAGCCTTATCCTGAAATTACATTTCCCGTCATCACCAATGTGCATATCCATCTTCTCGACTTCTGCAATTCTAAGATCCCTGAGATGTTTTGAAGCAGTACTCACTGCAGTAGATGCAGCATCTTCCCAGGATTTCTCACTGCTTCCAACCAATTCTATAACCTTATAGACACTCACAGTATCTACCTCCTTCATATGTCTCCTTATTAAAACAAAAAACTGCTTCAGTTATCTTTTAGAAGGTTCAACAATGTTATGAAAAGCACGAATTGAAGAGTTTTGGGAAATCTCCGAAAAAGCCAGTAGAGCGGTCGCGCGTCACAAGACCATCCAAGTGAAGCATAGCATCAGCCAAGGTAGCTGTCAAACAGGGAATGCCGAGGGTTTATCCCTATCTTCCTAATAAAGAGACAGTGCTGCTGATATGCCTGCAATGTAACCTGTTGTCCAGCATACCTGGAGATTAAATCCTCCTGTGGGGCCATTAATATCCAGGATTTCACCAGCTAAATACAGATTGTCTATTATCTTCGACTTGAGCGTGCCTGGTTCTATTTCCTTGAGTTCTATACCTCCGCTGGTCACTATGGACCATTTAAAACCAAGGGATCCACTTATATCCAGAGGAAGTCCCTTCAACTTTGAAACAAGTCGAAGTCTTTCGCCATGATCTATGTGGTCTACCTGTTTATCCGGATCTAAACTGGACAAGTCGATTATTGGAGGTATGAGTTTCTGAGGAAGAAGTTCATTGAGAGCATTTTTCAGTTTTCTTCCACTGAACTTTCTGAAATCCCGACGAAGTCTGGCATCAAGTTTATTCTCGTCGAGTGCAGGTTTCAGGTCAATCAATACGTGTACTTTTCCGCTCTTTTGAAGCTCAAGAAGGTGTTGACTCATATCCATTACGATGGGTCCACTAATGCCGAAGTGAGTAAAGAGCATTTCTCCAAAACGGGATTCTTTTTTCTGACCTTCCAGAAAAGAAGAGATGGATACGTTTTTCAGAGAAAGACCCATCACCGACTTGACCCAATCATTGTTAACCTTGATGGGTACTAGCGATGGAAGGAGCGGGGTTACGGAGTGTCCCATCATGGTAGCCCAGCGATAGCCATCGCCAGTGGACCCGGTCTGAGGATAAGATTTCCCCCCAGTACAGAGTATGTATCTTCGAGCAGTTAACTCTTTATTTCGTAAAATCAATCTTTCGATATGGTTTTGTCTAACGATCATATTTATGACTTGAGCATCCCTGTAGATATTTACTTTTTTCTCCTTCAAATATCCGTAAAGGCATGAAAGAATATCAGTAGATCGGTCAGAAACGGGAAATACCCTGTTGCCCCTCTCAACTTTGAGCTTCACACCTCTTTCCTCAAAAAAATTCATAATATCCTGAGGTCCAAATCTACTAAGAGAGGAATACAGAAAAGATCCACCTTTTCCAAATTCTCTAACCAGTTCGCTGGTTTTAAAAAGAGCGTTAGTAACATTGCACCTGCCATTTCCTGTGAGAAGAAGTTTCTTTCCCAGTTCAGCATTCTTTTCAATTAATACTACCTTTGCTCCCTTTTCTGCGGCTTGCCCGGCTGCGATAAGACCAGCAGGCCCTCCTCCGATAATGGCTATGTCGAAGTCAAAGGTTGTCATAGCAGGTCCTTCTTACCTTGTTTTATGTCTTTCATTGACAGAGAGATCCTTTTACGCTCTATGTCTACATCCAGTACTCTTACAGTTACTTTCTGGGAAGGCTTTACTATAAGGTGTGGATCTTTGACAAAGGAACTACTAAGTTCACTTATATGGACCAGGCCATCCTGATGTACACCAATATCAATAAAAGCTCCGAAAGCAGTGACATTCGAAACAACGCCCGGAAGGACCATTCCTGCTTTAAGGTCTTCTATTTTTCTGACTTCTTCAGAATAGGTAAAAAGATCGAAATCCTTTCTGGGATCTCTTCCTGGTTTGGCCAGTTCTTCCAGTATGTCATTCAGTGTGGGTAATCCCACTTCAGGTGTCATGTATTTTTCAAGATCAAGAGATTCTTTCAAATCCTGCTTTCCTGCAAGTTCGATCACTGAATAGCCGGTATCATCTGCGATCCTTTTTACAATACTATAGTTTTCAGGATGAACAGAACTTGCATCAAGTGGGTTTTCTCCTCCCCTGATCCTGAGAAATCCTGCAGCTTGTTGAAAAGCCTTGGGTCCAAGTCTTGGAACTGTTTTCAGAGCCATTCTTGATTTGAAGGTTCCATTAGTTTCCCTGAAGTTTATTATGTTTTGGGCAAGTTGAGGGCCGAGGCCTGAAATGTATGACAACAGCTCTTTACTTGCGGTGTTAATGTCAACCCCTACTCTATTAACACATTCCACTACAACATCGCCCAGACTCTGTTTCAGAAGTTTCTGATCTACATCATGCTGGTATTGACCTACACCTATTGCTTTAGGATCCACCTTTACAAGTTCAGCAAGAGGGTCAACCAGTCGTCGCCCTATTGATACTGAACCTCTTACTGTCACATCTTCATCAGGAAATTCTTCTCTGGCTACCTTTGAAGCAGAATAAACGGAGGCTCCGCTTTCATTCACCATAGCAATGATTATCCCTTCAGGTAATTCAAGAGAATCAATGAATGATCTGGTTTCTCTTCCTGCTGTTCCATTTCCTATGGCTATTGCTTCGATCTGAAAATCTTTGAGAAGATTCCTGAGGATCTGTGCTGCTTTCTCTGTCTGGAACTGTGGTGGATGGGGATAAATCGTGTCATTATGCAAGAGTTGACCCTCGGTTCCCAGACATACTACCTTACAGCCCGTCCTGAAACCTGGATCTAAAGCAAGAATTCTTTTTTTACCTAGAGCTGGTGCCATAAGGATTTCCCGAACGTTATTTGCGAATACCTCAATAGCTTTTTTATCTGCCAGGTGTTTCAGTGCACTTTTCAATTCATTTCCCATAGATGGAGCCAACAGCCTCTTATAGCTATCCTTTAATGCATTAAGGACGAATGCGGAGTCTCTTCCGGTTCCATGGATAAACAGGTACTCTAGCCTTGGAATTGCTTCCTCTTCACGTGGTAGGAATGAAAGATTAAGATAACCCTCCTTTTCACCTCGTAGCATTGCCAGTATCCTGTGGGAAGGGCAATTTCGTGCTGGTTCGGAATAATCAAAATAATCACGGTACTTAGCCCCGTCTTCTTCTTTTCCTTTAACCGACTTTGACGAAACTTGACCTCTTGTTGCGAAAAGCAATCGCATTTTAGATCTGGCCTCTCTGGTTTCGCTGATCTGTTCTGCAATAATATCCGAGGCTCCAGAAAGAGCTTCAGCAACGGTCATTATTCCCTTGTCAGGCTCGAGATAAGCCTTTGCTTCTTCCTCGGGGTCACTTCCTTTTTGAAGAAAGATCTTTTCTGCAAGAGGAGAAAGTCCTTTTTCTCTTGCGATAGAAGCCCGGGTCCTCTTTTTGGGTCTATAGGGAAGGTAAATATCCTCCAATTGTGACATGGTCATGGCTGAGTTAAGAATTCCTTCCAATTCAGGCGTCAGTAGTTCTCGCTCTGTAAGTGAACTGAGAATAGCATTACGTCTTTTATCCAGTTCAGTCATTTGATTGAGTAGGTTCCTTATTTCAGCAATAGCAACTTCATCAAGAGTTCCTGTAGCCTCTTTTCTGTAACGTGCAATAAAAGGAACTGTACATCCTTCAGAGAGAAGGTTGGTAGTCTGGATAACCTGATCAGTTTTTATGCCTAAAACCTTTGCTATCACTGGAGCATATTTTGAGTTCATTATAGACCTCCTGCTTATTTCAAAAAACACTTTCCAAGTGCTGCTCAAAAGACTTTCCTGTTGAAGTGTCATTAATTCTACACTATATTGGCATCCAATTCTCAAAAACGCTAACCCGATCATTTTTCATAATACTTTGACAGGTAAAAGATTCCAATTGTAGGAATAGGTATCATAGGATTGCACGGATGAAGGATGAAACGAGTTGCATTTGCAATCCCAATTCACTGAGGTGCAGCGTAGAAACGCTATCTAATAAATGTGTTGCAAATAATCAATTAAAGATGTAAACTTTAAAATAATTCAATAACTCTTGTCATGATATACCTCGTAAATCAAAGTGGGTAATAAGATAGGGGAGGTTGTCCTAATGGAAGTTCTTAAGGTTTCTGCTAATTCTCAGCCAAAGTCTGTTGCAGGAGCAATGGCGGCAGTATTACGAGAAGATGGAGCAGTTGAAGTGCAAGCCGTAGGCGCGGGAGCAGTTAACCAGACAGTAAAAGCTATAGCTGTTGCCCGGGGGTATGTTGCACCAAATGGAATAGATCTTATTTGCATTCCGGCTTTTGCAAAGATCGATATCGATGGCGAAGAAAGAACCGCAATAAGATTTCTCCTTCAACCAAGGTGATCCAAATATGAATTAGAGGGCATCTATCTTTAAGGTAAATGCCCTCTTTATTGTGTTGAAGTGACTCTTCAGAACAAATTCAATAACATGGCATATCCATTATTAGAGAGATCTATCTGGATTTCTTTTGACGTTTAGATGCTGAAATGGTGAATACTTGCACAAAACTTAATTGTAGAGATATACTAATAGAATAAAGGCGGGGGGCTCGTACTTTGATACGAGAATAAGCTGGGACAGTTGAATCTACATTATTCTAAGGGGGCCGTATTCCATGGAAGTTCTCAAGGTTTCTGCAAAATCTCAACCCAAATCTGTTGCAGGGGCTATAGCTGCCGTTCTCAGGGAAAAAGGCGCAGTTGAAGTTCAGGCCGTAGGAGCAGGAGCAGTTAATCAGACAGTCAAATCTATCGCGGTCGCAAGCGGCTATGTTGCGCCCAATGGAATAGAGCTTGTTTGCATTCCATCCTTTGAGAAGATCGAGATCGATGGAGAGGAAAGGACAGCTATCAAGTTTCAGCTTGAATCAAGATAATATCTGTAATTCTGTTGATTGAAGGAGCGTGACCTGAACCAGGGTCACGCTCCTTTCTTTTTCATTTCTGATTTCTCTTGGTTTGTATGATAAGAAAATCTATATGGATATAGTAATTATGGTAGAGTATAATTGCATTCTTAATATAAAATATTTTATTCAGAAGATCTATCCTTACAGTTACAAAACAGGAGGGTTTGTTATGTCAGCGATTAAAGCTCCCAGAGGAGTAAGGGATATACTCCCGGATGAGTCATGGAAGTGGGCTTTTGTTCTTAATACAACCATGGAAATTGCAGGTAATTACGGATATAGCGAAATACATTTGCCGGTTTTTGAACATACAGAGTTGTTCTCCAGAGGGATAGGTGAAACGACAGATGTAGTGGAAAAAGAGATGTATACGTTTACGGATAGAGGCGGAAGGAGCCTTACCCTGCGGCCCGAAGCTACTGCATCGATGGTGAGAGCTTACCTTCAGAATAAAATGCAAAATGGTATTCAGCCAGCTAAACTCTGGTGTGCAGGGCCTATGTTCCGATATGAAAGACCCCAGAAAGGTCGATACAGGCAGTTCTGGCAAATAGACTTTGAAGCTCTGGGTACTTCCAGTCCTATGGTGGATGTGGAGGTGATCAGTATAGCCCTTGACCTTTTCAATAGCCTGGGGTTGTCTAATCTTGATGTCGTGATCAACTCTGTAGGGTGTCCAGCCTGTAGACCTCAGTATCGTGAAAAGTTAAAGAACTATTTTCAGAACCGATTTAATGATCTGTGCCATACATGTCAGAGTCGTCTTGATAGGAATCCATTACGGATACTTGACTGCAAAAACGAGAACTGCAGAGAGATAACAGAAGAAGCTCCAGACATATATTCCAGTCTTTGTGGAGAATGTAAGGACCATTTTGATATGGTTCTCAAAGGCCTTTCTTCTCTGGGTATACATTATCAGATGGATAAACGTCTTGTCAGAGGTCTTGATTATTATACTAAAACCGCCTTTGAAATCCTCTCCGGAGAACTTGGAGCTCAGAATGCTGTTTGTGGCGGAGGGCGATATGACAATCTCTCAGAAGCCATTGGCGGGCCAGATCTTCCTGGTGTTGGATTTGCGGCTGGCCTGGAAAGAATAGTTCTTATCATGGAGCAGCAGAACTGTAATCTTGGAGAAGAACCACATATTGATGTCTATGTTATTGCTGCAGAAAAAGATGTGGACGTCGAAGTTATGTCTCTTGTTTCAGACTTGAGAACAGCTGGTATAAAAGCAGATATGGACTTTATGTGCAGGGGAATGAAAGCCCAGTTCAAATCAGCCCTTAACAAGTCTGCTTCACATGTCTGTATAGTCGGTGGAGATGAACTTTCCCGAGGTGTGGTCACGGTGAAGAATCTTGGCAGAAGTGAACAGTCAGAAATTGCAAGACCTGAAGTAGTATCTTTTATAAAACAAAATATTTAATTTGTGCTACTGTTTTGGAGGTTATTTGTATGGAGTTCAGAAGTTCTGTTTTTGATAAATCCTGGAAGAGAAGTGTTTATTGCGGAATGGTTTCAGGAGAGCATGAAGGAAAAGAGGTAGTCCTCAACGGGTGGATCCGCAAAAGGAGGGATCTGGGAGGGATTATCTTCCTTGAACTCTGGGATTACACTTCCATTGTTCAGGTAGTAATAAATCCAGAAGATGTACCCCGTGTACATGAAATCGCGAAAGAACTCAGAAGCGAATTTGTTGTTGCCGTTAAGGGAACTGTAAGAAAAAGGCCTTATGGAACAGATAACCCATCAATGAAGACAGGACTATGGGAAGTCTGTGCCACTGATCTTATTCTTCTGTCTCCTGCGTCTCCTCTTCCTTTTGAATTGTCAGGATCTACTGATAAGGTAGATGAGAACCTTCGGCTGAAGTATAGGTATCTGGATCTCAGACGGGAAAAGATGCAGAAAAATCTGAGGACAAGGTATCAACTTAACATGTTTACAAGGAATTTCCTTGATTCCAAAGGTTTTATTGATATAGAAACTCCATTCCTTACCAAATCAACACCTGAAGGAGCCAGGGATTATCTTGTTCCCAGCAGGGTGAACCCGGGCAAATTTTATGCCCTTCCCCAGTCTCCTCAAATATTTAAACAGATACTTATGATCAGCGGTCTTGATCGGTATTATCAAATCGTTAAATGTTTCAGGGATGAAGATCTGAGAGCTGACAGACAGCCGGAATTTACCCAGATCGATATGGAGATGAGTTTCATTACAGAGGAAGATATTTTTGAACTCTTGGAGGATTACATCCAGGGTCTCTTCAAAGATGTTCTTGGTGTTAATATACCGGTTCCGTTCAAACGTCTCCCATTCACAGAAGCCATGGATAGATATGGGAGTGATAAACCAGACCTGAGGATACCTTTTGAGATAGTGGATCTGAAAGATATCTTCTCAGGATGTACATTCGCTCCATTCAGGGAAAATCTTGATAAGGGTGGTTTTGTGAGGGGAATTCGACTTAAGGGAGGATCTGCATTGTCCAGAAAGGGGCTTTCCCTGATAGAGGAAAGGGCTAAAGCTCTTGGGGCAGGAGGATTGGCTGCCTTTCAACTTAAGGATCTTGAACTGAAAGGCCCTCTGGTAAAATTTCTCGATGATTCTCGAAAAGAAGCACTTATCCAGAAATGTGGCATGGATAATGGTGATGCTCTTTTTGTAATGTCTGACCCTGACTGGTCTAAGATTTGTAATGTTCTCGGTCAGTTGAGACTTGAACTTGCGAAAGAACATGGTTTGATTCAGAAAGAGAGTTGGGAATTTCTCTGGGTTGTAGAATTTCCTCTCTTTGAATGGGATGAAGAGGATGGTAGATGGACATCAGTACATCATCCATTTACATCCCCCCTTCCAGAGGATTTTGACCTTTTAGAGACTGCACCTGGCAGAGTCCGCTCAAGAGCATATGACCTTGTCCTCAATGGTAATGAGATTGGTGGAGGCTCTATCAGAATACATGATCCCAAGGTTCAGGAAAATGTGTTCAGATGTCTTGCCTTTTCCCGGGAGGAAGCGATGAACCGTTTTGGTTTTCTTATTGAGGCATTGGCTTCTGGAACTCCTCCTCATGGTGGAATAGCTCTGGGTGTGGACCGAATCGCCATGCTATTGAGTGGTTCCACATCTATAAGAGATGTCATAGCTTTCCCCAAAACGGCCAAGGCTCAGTGTCTTATGTCATCAGCACCTTCTGCCGTAAGCGATAACCAGTTGGAAGAGCTTAATATAGAGGTCAAAGAAAAGGACTAAGAGATATCCCTTTTCAGAGAAATATCAGGATATATTTAATGGGCGGCCGAAGGCCGCCCATTGTTGTTTGAAACAGATAAACATAATAGGATAAAATAAAAGATATCAATTTAACAGAGTAGAAAGGGGAGCTTAATTATGGTACGAATCAAGTACCTTGGTCATTCGGCCTTTTACATTGAGGGAAAAGGGATTAAAGCGCTTATAGATCCCTTTCTGACTGGAAATCCTTCAGCATGTTGTGGCACTGAAGATTTTAACGTTCTAAATTTTATCTTTGTAACTCATGGTCATGGAGACCATATCGGAGATACCCCTTATCTGGCAAAGAAGACAGGAGCAACCATTGTTGCGAATTATGAGCTATGTCATCTGTTTCAGAAAGACGAACTTGTTTGCCACCCCATGCATTTGGGTGGGACCTTTTCTTTTCCCTTTGGCCGGGTCAAAATGACGCCGGCAATTCATGGTTCAGATGTGGAAGTTGAAGGAAAGCTTATGCCTGGTGGTAATCCGGGCGGATTCCTTCTGGAAGTGGATGGCAAAAAGATCTATCACGCAGGGGACACGGGGCTGACTTATGATATGTGTCTTCTGGAAGAGGATAAAGTCGATGTCGCTCTTATTCCCATAGGAGGGAATTTTACCATGGATATAGCTGATGCAATAAGATCTGTGAAAATGATAAAACCCGCCATGGTAATACCCATGCACTACAATACATTCGATATAATAAAGTGCAATCCCGAAGAATTCAGAAAACTTGCAGAAGAATTCTCTGACATACGGATACTGAAACCGGGGGAGGAAGTAGTTGTCTGAATTCTTACCCGGTTAGTAACGCAGGTCATAAGAGGGGTAGTATACACGTTCATCATGTAGCCCCTCGGCCTGGTCTTTCAATGCTGCTTTAGCCTGTTCTCCCATGTCAATGGCGAGAATAGAGGTCAGGATGTGAATAAGGAACAATGGTCCGAGGATACTGCTCCCGAAGGTGGGGCTCTTATCACTTACATACATTGAAAGTCCTGCATATTGGCATACAGGAGCAGCGGGGCTGTCAGTAAATGTTATTACGGATGCACCATTCTCGTGGGCTTTGCTGATGGATTCTGTTACCTCTATTACATAGCTGGGTAGTTCGCAAACAATAACGAGGTCATTCTGTTTCATTGCCCTTGCCTGCTCGATTAGTGCCACAGATCCCCTTTTTACAAGAATCCCCTTAAGCCCAAGTTCCATCAACCTGGTGTAAAGAGACTCGGCTACCATGGCAGAAATACCCCATCCTACGCAGTAGATATTAGTAGCTTTCTTTATCATGTTACAAAATCTTGTTACTTTATCAGGAGTTATTTGTTTCCATGTATCATCCAGATTCGCATGTTCCATGCGATATATGGTTTCGGGTAGATCTTTATTTTCTTTCATTGTTTTGGCAAGACCAGCAGCCGGATTGACCTGTTCCAGTACTGCAGATTTCAGTGCATCTTTCAGATCTGCATATCCTTTAAAGCCAAGCATCCTGGCAACTCTTACCAACTGTGCTTTGGATACCTTCAGGTTCTCAGCAACTTCTCCGATGGATAGAAAAGCTGCCTCCCGGGTATGCGAAAGAAGGTAGTCTACAACTCTTCTGGCCTTGTTGGGCATTCCCTCTATCTTTGCCCTTAACAGGGCTTGAAGTTCAGTTCCTCCCATGTATAAGCACCTCCTGAAAAAGGCAATAAGTAACTGTACCCAAGTTTAGAACATGTATTATAAGTAGTCAATGATTTACTACTTTCCTAATGTCAGAAAGTAAGGAACGGATTGGAGGAAATACAGTACAAGTTTAAACAAACTCTATCCGTTGTAGAGTCTGTTCTTCTGCAAGTCCTGCCATTAAAGATAAGACTCTGAGCCCATAACAATTATGACCCTTAATTAGAGAGATCTGATTTCGGGCGATTTGCCATGGACCTTGTTTTATCTTAGATGTAAGCGTTATAGCAAGGGAATGTGATTTTGCCATTTCTCCAAGGGCAGGGTGGTGAGGTCCTGCTATTACAGATGCGCTCAGACTTTCAGTTTCCTGCAGTCCTATTCTTTGGACTTTCAAACCTTTATTCAGGGCTCTGTACAATGTCTTTCCTGACCAGTCAGCTGCTTCTTCAATTCCCAGTGGCCGATATAGTCCCTTCTTATAAAGTTCTTCCAGGTAAGTGTTCCTGAGAACCAGGCAGGGATATATTCTCAGGGTTGTTATATGTTCGCCGGATATTTCTGATATCTTATCGACATCCTCAAGTGAACTTTCTTCATTCTGAAAGGGCAGGCCTATCATCAACTGGGCACCAAGAGCAAACCCTCTGGATATGACCATTCTCATTGCCTGTATTACCTTTTGATTATCGTAGCCTCGCCCGCAAAAAGCGAGAACTTCATTATTCAGGCTTGATACTCCCAGTTCGATCATGGAGATGGGGTAATAATTCAGGAGGTCAAGAACTTCCTCATTAATGCAGAGGGGATGGGTCGAAAATCTGACCGTGCTTCCCTGTGGAGCATTTTTAATTGTATCAAGATAGCATCGTTGATCCTCAAGCTTAAAACAGGTGAAACTACCGCCAAAAAAACAAAGCTCAACTGGTTGATTAAACTTTTGTAAAATCCCTGCAACTTCCAGGGGAGATGGGATGTGCATCTCACCTGTTATTGCCCTCTGGTCACAATAGATACATCTGTGAGGGCAGCTTCTGTTGGAAAGGAAAAAAGCTATTCGTTTCAATAGAGATCACCTTCGGTCCATTCAGGCCAGATCGCAGCCCATGCAAAAAGGTCAGCCTGATACTCAAAACTGTTCATTGGTGTGGCTGTTCTCATCCAGAATACTTCCCCTTTCTTATGTTTTATCAGGTGGTAAAGTTCATGGAAGAGGGCAAAACGCTGCCATATAAGGGGGAGTAAACTGTTAAGATATATTAACGCTCTGGGCCCCTTTGCTACATGTATTCCCCATAATTTGGAGCTCATGCACACATATTCGATATCTATACTTCTGTTACACATATTTTCTGCTTTAATAAGAATATCGAATTGGTCCAGCCTATGCCATTGAGATGCCTCTTCCGTTGCCCATAAAGGAATGGAAGAAGGGGGTAGGGGGAAATCGAAATCTTGAAGGCTATCAGTATCTCTAAGCTCCATCTTCGTTTTCTTCTGCCTCCCATTTGATAAGAGCAGCGTCAATAAGTCTCTGGACGAACTGCAATTCGCTTTGAGAAAGCTTTTTACTTCTATACCATACTTCGATTTCCTCAGAATTGCCAAGGACTTCTTCTAAATGAAGTTTTCCTTCATTGTCTGAAGGCATTTCCTGGACCAGATCTTTGACTTCCACTTCAAGGGCATCTGCAAGTCTGGCCAGGAGTTTCATGGAAGGGAGGCGTCTGTTGCTTTCCAGGGCCTGTATGTAAATTCTGCTTACAGTGGTTATGTCGGCTAGGGCTTGTTGGGTATAGCCCAATGTTTTTCTCAAGGTCTTGATCCTTAAACCTAAGCTCATTATCTGACCTCCTTCAATTGATATCTTAAAATATATATCAATAAACTTTTGTTGACAAGCAGTTTTGGGAATTATAATGTTCAGAAATAGAATAATTGCCATCATTTAGAAATGAATGATCTGTAAAACCGGTAAACTGTAGTAAAATCGTTTCTGTATTGGAATAAAGACGAGAAAAAATATTCCCATCGGAGGTTGGATTAATGATCTTCAAACAATTGGAAAGTTTCGTCGCTGTACTTGAAAAGGGAAGTATATCCAGTGCTGCGGCTTTTCTCGGAGTTTCACAACCGGCAGTGAGCAAGCATATTGCTAAACTTGAAGAAGATCTGGGAGTAAAACTTTTTAAAAGGGGACATAGATGTTCTGTTCTTACTCCAGGGGGGGAAATAGTATATAAATATGCAACCAGCATAAAGAACTCACTTTCAGATGTCAGACGGGAAATAGCAGAAACGTCAGATGAAGTCTCGGGGCAGATAACAATAAGCGCCAGTTCAATTCCCGGAGATTTTCTGCTCCCTGAAATACTGGTAGATTTCAATTCAAGATATCCTCATGTTTCAATCGAGGTTATGATATCTGATTCCCAAAAAGCCGTGGAAAGTCTGGTTAACCATGAGTCGGATATTGCCATAGTAGGACAGGAAAAGCATCTTGCCGGTTTTGAAATTCATCCTTTTTTCAATGATGAATTGTTCCTTATTGTCAAAAAAGGACATCACCTTTCTATGGAAAAAAGAGTTTCTCCCAGAGACCTTGAGGGGCTGGACCTGGTAGGAAGAACCTTGGGCTCCGGAACCAGAAATGTACTAGAGGCAAAGCTTGCGGATACGTCTGTAAATCTTGCTGAACTTCATCTGAAATTTGGCCATGTAATGGCAGTGATTAATGCTGTTGAACATGGTGGTGAAGCCGGTGTAGTGTCGAAACTGGCTATTCCCCGTAATCCGGATATAGTTGCAATTCCTTTTGACCCTCCCCTATGTCGCTCCTTTTACCTTATGAATGGAACCGTTTCAACCAGTGCCATGGATGTGCTTCTTGAATTTCTGCGGGAAAAGGCAGAATAAATATGGATAGATCTTCAAGATCAATTTATGGATCTCCTTTTGAAGCCTTACCTATATCTTGTGGAGGTGTATGAGTTGAAGTTTCTCAGTTCAGATCCAGATCCAATCGAAAAAGTTCGTATCTTTCTTGAAAAGAATGGCTACCAGGGAGATATCCTGACCACTACGGACACCATCTTTACGGTTGAGGATGCTTCCAGGGCGGTAGGGGCACCCCCTGAGCATATCCTTAAAAGCCTTGTTCTGATAGCAGATGACGAACCAATACTTGCCCTTCTCTCAGGAACTAACAGAGTCAACATAAAAAAGATCAGAAGGTTTCTTGATGTGCGCAAAGTGAAAATGGCTGATCCTGATTTTGTTTTTCAATTTTCTGGTTTTAAAGTGGGTGGAGTTCCTCCTGTTGGTTATCCAGAGAAACTGAAGGCCCTGCTTGACGAAGATCTGTTCCTGTATGAAACAGTATGGGCTGCTGCTGGGACAGATCATGCTTTTTTCCCCCTATCTCCACAGGAACTCGAAAGAATTACAGGTGGAGAACAGTTGGATATTAAAAAGGACTTATAATAATATCTCTGCGTAACACTTCGTCATACCCGGAAAGAAAAGACTTCCGGGTATGACGTTTTCAAATGGAGAAAATTGTGCTCGAGCCCTTTTTCAGGAACTCCTTTTTTCTGGGGCCAGGGCGTCAAACCATCCATCAAAATCCCGGTTCAGGAATATGGTCTGTATAGGCTTAATAAAGATTTCTATGTTGTTATGAGCGGTTGCCTTGAGTATATGCCCGCCTAGTACAGAGTGATCTTCCCTGCTGAAGATTCCGTGCAGGTGAGGGTAGAGCTTGTTTCCCTTATAGCTGACATTTCCGTTTAATCCTATTAGTTCGAAGGTATCGTCATGTGTCTCTGTAAGATATTCATTACCAGTAAACCAGCCGAAAGTGATATGGCTGACCATACCCAAACCTGTGACAACCATAGCCGAGTCGATATTATTCTCCCTGCATACCTGAGAGATAGAATCATGGACATCGTCACCCTCAGTAAGTCGAATTACTACAACCTCTTCTGATGCGGCGTATCTCATATGATCACCTTCTTTTAAAATTGATCAGGATGTTCCCATTGTATCATGGTAACCCAATGAAGTGAACAGGAAAGAATATGTTAAAATTTTTGTTGACCAATCCATGAATAAAAAATATTTGTATTGGGGGTAAAAAATGGATCTTTTCCATTACATTCTTATTATATTAACTGGTCTGATAGCAGGATTCCTCAATGTTACGGCAGGGGGAGGGAGTTTGCTGGTCTTGCCTGTTTTGGTTCTTGGAGGTATGGATATGTCCATAGCGAATGGGACGAACAGGATCGCCATTATCTGTCAGAACATTGTGGCCATGAAAAAATTTAGAAAAGAAGGGGTAGTATCTTTACAGGAGGCGGTTTTTTTTGCTCTTCCAGCCACGTTCGGATCCATCGTGGGAGCTTTCCTTGCTGTCAGCCTTGATGAAAGAATCCTGAAGAGCGTTATTGCGTTTTTGATCCTTTTCATGGCTGTTCTCCTTATCGCAAAACCCGGTATGTGGGAAAAACAGAGAGAACAAAAACTTCCGAATTGGCTGATCGCCTGTGCCTTCTTCTTTATCGGAATATACGGTGGTTTTATCCAGGCAGGAGTGGGTTTTTTTCTGCTCTGGGGGCTTGTCGGACTAGCTGGCAATGATCTGCTCCGTTCAAATGCTCTTAAGGTGTGTATCGTGGCCTGTTATACCCTTGTAAGCCTTGCCATTTTTGTTTCAAAGGGAATGGTTGATTTTAGAATCGGAATTATTCTCGCACTGGGGAACATGGTGGGGGGGTATCTCGGTGCCAGATTCAGTATTGCCAAGGGAAATACCTGGTTGAGATGGATTCTGGCAGTAGTTATTGTAGTCAGTGCTTTAAAAATGTTAACAGGAGTTGTGATGTCCTGACAATAAAGGGGGAACCATGGTTCATATAACGATCCCCCTTTACCGAAACTCTTTCAAACGCACTATTTCGCGATAAGATAATTCTGAAGTACCTTTCCTTTAAGGCCAGCCCCCAACGCTACAGCAAGTTTGAGTCTTGCATGGATTGGAGATAAATGTCCACCCGACATAACCCCCATTTCAAGCAGTTTGTTTACACTTCCCTCAAAACTGAACATTCTTCTAACGTGGCCTGACAGACAACGGGAGGTAAGGACTACGGGAATACCTTCCTTAACAAGCGTTTTAATGTGAGGGGTCCAGGAGGGAGGGATATTACCATTACCGAATGCAGCTAGAACAAGACCGTCAATGCTTTTTTCTTTTTCTCCAGCCATGGTTTCAACTATTTTGCTGCTGGATCCAAGGGCTATCCAAAGTAACTCAACGTTTCGAGCAGGAGAAAAATCACCTTCCAGAATCTGGGGTCTTTTGTAAACTCTCAGAATCGTTACCTCTTCACCGACAATTTCAGCTACAGGACCACGATCAGGAGCCATAAATGCGGAACCTCTGTGATTCGCTATCTGTGTGATCTCAGAAGCGGCGAAAAGCTGATCCTGAAAACAAGCCATTACCCCTAAACCCCAACACGCTTCAGAGCGGGCTGCCATGATCGCCTGGGTAATGTTGATTGATGCATCTGAGCCGATCATATCAGGGGGGAGAACTGCCCCTGTAAAGATAACCGGCTGAGGATAGGCCCACAGGAGATCGGTCAGGTATGCCATTTCCTCAAGACTGTCTGTTCCACACAAGACGACAAGGCCTGCTATACCTTCCTGGACAAGTTTATTTAGAATATGTACAAGGTCGCTTGTCATTCTCATCGTGTAATGACTGCTGGGTTGATGGCTCCAATCAACTATTTCCAGGTTTTCAGATAGTTCCTGAGGAAGCCAGTACATTATCTCTTCTCCACTCAATGAAGGAGTATGGCCGTTCAGTTTTTCCGAGAATTTCATGCCTATCTGGCCACCTGCAATCACCAGGGCGATTTTGTTTCTTTTGGGCATATGTTTCCCTCCTGTATGATCTCCCCTTGTTTTTCGACAAAAATACATCAATACCAGGGATTCTGGTTGAACGTAAATAAGGGGGGTAGTCTATGGAACAGGGTATTGCCGATCAATATCCGAGATCTTCTCCGACAATTACTACATGAGATTTTCTGCCCATTGTTGCCCGTTCAAGGATAAGAAGGGCTCTGCAGACCCTGCTTGGGGATTTGCAATCCATGCAATGTCCGGTTTTAGAGCATGGTGTGTCGATACTTAGCCTCAGGGCATTAGGTGGTGTGGCTTCGTCACGAACTCTTTGAATGGCTGATTGCAGATCCTTTGCAACTTTATTGATCCCTACAACATATACAATCGGGTTATTTCCCCAAGCCATTGCACTTACTCTATTGCCTACACCGTCAATATTGACCAGCATCCCGTCATGGGTAACGGCGTTGGAACTCGTGAGTATGTAATCCGAATTATTTTCATCTGTAAGTCTCTGATTCTTTGATTCAGGAGTAAGGGTGGGATCCCAGTGATGGTATATTTTGTTGCCCCTTTCCTGAAGTTTCTCCAGTGCTCCTATTTCCCTGATTGTAACACTTCCTGGAATACCTACAGAAACGCCTTCGGGTATAAGTTCGAGGACTTCCATCAGAGCTTCTTCTCTGGTTTCAACGTATTTGGCAGAAAAGCCGTTTTCAGAAAGGGCTTTTACGACAGCTTCACCCAGAAGGCGATTCTTTTCAGTCATTGCAGGCTGAAAGGGTGAAAGGTTTTTTTCTTTCATTTGTTTTCTCATCTCCCTTTTTCGTATTCTACTTATACGAACGTTGACTATGATTGCAAACAAGATGAGATTTGTCTATAGTTCAAAAGGCTTAGGCTATGAGGTGGAAGACTATCAGAATGGAAATTACAGCACATCGGGATGTCTAAACTGTCAAGGTATAATACTTGACAGACCCTTAAATGGAACTTATAATCTTTTCTGCTGCTTCGGGGGTGATGATTTTGAATAACAGTTCTTATCTTGAAAAAAGGATCAACCAGACAGTTCTCTTTGATCTTTATTCGCCAATTCTGACAAAAAAGCAGAGAGAAGTATTTGAACTTCACGAACTAATGGATCTTTCTCTCGGAGAAATAGCAGAGAAAACAGGTATATCCAGGCAGGCTGCCCATGATCTGCTTCAAAGAGCCATAGACAGACTTACAAATCTGGAGCATGACCTTTCTTTTTCAAAAAGGGTACAACAATACGAAGGATATCTTGAAAGAATAAGAGAAGTTACCAGATCCTGGCAGCAGGAGTTGCCGGAATCTTTTGTTTTACAGATAGATCAAATCATTGATTCTTTAGGAGAACCCCATGTTTGATTCATTGCGAGAAAGACTTGATTCTATTTTTGATGGTCTTAGAGGAAAGGGTAAACTTACAGAAGATGATGTCAATTCTGCACTCAGGGAAGTACGGAGAGCGCTGTTAGAAGCTGATGTGGATTACAAGATCGTGAAATCTTTTGTAAGCAGTGTAAGGGAAAGAGCGGTCGGACAGGAAGTTCTGGAGTCCATAACCCCTGCACAGCAGGTAATTGCAATAGTCTATGAGCAACTGATCTCTCTTATGGGTGACAAGGTTGTTCCCCTTACAATTTCACCCAAGCCTCCGACGATATGCCTCATGGTAGGTTTACAGGGAAGTGGAAAAACTACCAGCACTGTGAAACTTGCAAAAAAGCTTTCAAGAGGTCATAAGCCGCTGGTTGTTGCATGTGACCTCAGGAGACCCGCAGCTGTTGAGCAACTGAGGGTTCTTGCGGATCAGGCAAAAGTGGATTTTTATGGACCTTCGGAGGGTATATCGGATCCCCTTTCGGTAGTCAGGGGTTCTCTCGGTTATGCAACTCAGAACCTCATAGATGTGATCCTTCTTGATACAGCTGGTAGATTGCATATAGACGAAGAACTTATGGAAGAGTTGCAGATGATACGGGAAATTACTTCTCCCCATGAGATTCTCCTTGTAGTAGATTCAATGACAGGTCAGGAGGCTGTTAAAGTCGCATCGAGCTTTCATGAAAGGCTTTCTCTGACAGGTGTTGTTCTTTCGAAACTCGATGGTGATGCCAGAGGTGGAGCTGCCCTTGCTATTAAAGCTTCAACAGGGATTGCTATCAAGTTTGCTGGAGTTGGCGAGGGTATTGATGCCCTCGAAGCTTTTGATGCAAAGAGAATGGCCCAGAGAATTCTTGGAATGGGTGATGTAGCTGGTCTTGCAGAAAAGGTCCAGCAGATTGCAAACCAGGACGATGTGGACAAGCTTGCTAAAAGTTTTAAAAAACAGAGACTTACAATGAATGATCTTTTACTTCAGTTCGATCAGATAGAGAAAATGGGTCCACTTGATAAGGTTCTGGATATGATACCTGGAGCTGGAAAAATGAAAGGTCTCAAGAATGCGGAACTGGATCCCAAAAGGATTAAGCAGACAAAAGCTATAATTCTTTCAATGACAGATCAGGAAAGAAAAAATCCGCAGATCATTAAAGGGAGCCGGCGAAAACGGATTGCCGAGGGTTCAGGAACCAGCGTTCAACTGGTGAACCAGCTGTTAAAACAGCATGGTCAGATGAATCAGCTCTGGAAAAAAATTGGTAAGGGCAAGAACCGCAAGGGTTTTAAATTTCCTGGCAATCTTTTCTAGCCAAATATTTATGTGGTTATACTACCCATCCGTTTAATGGAAAGGGTAGATTCCTATTAATAAAGAAAATAATTTACACTGGAGGTGTTGTTTTATGGCAGTAAGAATTCGTCTTGCAAGACACGGTCGAAAAAAGAGTCCTTTCTACCGGCTTGTAGTGGCAGATTCCAGATCACCGAGGGATGGACGCTTTATCGAAATGCTTGGTACCTACGACCCAATGACTAATCCCGCTTCTATCAAAGTGGATGAAGAAAGGGTAATGCACTGGCTGAAGGAAGGTGCTTCTCCTTCTGATACGGCTCGTGGGCTCCTTATTCGAACCGGCGTCTGGGACAAATTTCAGGAAAACAAGAAGCAGGCTCAGTAATCATGCCTGACTACAGAGCGCTTGTCCAGTATATTGTCGAACGGCTTGTTACAAGGCCGGATGCAGTAGAAGTAAACTCTTTTGAGGAAGACGGGACTGTTAAAATAGCTATAAGAGTTGCTCCTGAAGATATTGGAAGAATAATAGGCAAGAAGGGTGCAACCATAAATGCTATTCGTCTGGTTACAAAATCTTCTGCAGTAAAGGCAAATGACAAGGTGGATGTAGATATCGAGGAATGAGGATGACCGTAATGGGTTCCGATGAACTGGTAACTGTGGGTCGCATTGTTGGTCCCCATGGAGTAAAAGGTACTCTCAAATTGCAGCCCCTGACTGATTACCCTGACAGATTTCGTGAGATGTCTCAACTCCAGGTGTACTCAAAAGAAGGGAATTTTATTTGTTCTCTTTCAGTGCGGAACGTGAGAACTCTTGAAAGTAAAGGTTACCTTATCATTGATACTGATGAGATCAACGACCGGGATTCCGCAGAAGCTTTAAGGGGTGCATTGATTAAAATACCCGAATCTGAGAAACATGCTCTTTCGGAAGGGGAGTACTGGGTCGATGATATCATAGGATTGAAAGTTGTAAACAGTGAGACCGGAGAAGAATTGGGACATGTTATAAACGTTCTTGACGTAGGTGAAAACGATGTGTACGAAGTGCGCTCTACGGATGGAAAAGAGAAGCATATCCCTGCTGTCAGCCAGTTCATTAAAAAGATCGACCTTGACAATAAAACGATAGAAGTAGAGATCATTGAAGGATTGTTCGACTGATGAGAGTTTCCGTTATTACAGCCTTTCCCGATTTTCTGAGAAATTTCTTTGCTACTAGCATAATCGGTAAAGCGGTAGAAAAGGGCCTCATTGAATTTGATGTTATTGATCTAAGGGATTTTGCACAAGGTCATTATCGCCAGGTAGACGATTATGCCTTTGGGGGCGGTGGCATGGTACTTATGGCCGAACCCTTGAAAATAGCCCTTGAATCTCTCTCTGACTCAGGGACAGGCAGGTCTGTTCTCTATCCAAGTCCCCAGGGAGCAGTTTTAACCCAGGAGATTGTTGAATCTCTCGCATCGAGGGAGCATATCGTAATTATCTGCGGACATTATGAAGGTATCGACGAGAGATTTGTTCAGAAATATGTTGACCTTGAAGTTTCCATTGGTGACTATGTACTTACTGGTGGCGAAATTCCAGCAATGGCGATCATTGATTCGGTATTACGACAGATTCCCGGTGTGGTAGGTCGTCAAGAAGCGGTCATAGAAGACTCGTTTTTCCGTGGAATGCTTGACCATCCTCATTTTACAAGACCTGCGGAATGGGATGGACTAGGTGTTCCCGAAGTTCTCACTTCCGGTAACAAGGCTGAAATAGATTACTGGAGAAGAAATGAAGCTGTTACAAGGACTTTGAAAAGAAGACCTGATATGTTGAGCAGGGCAAATATCCTTCCATACTTGAAGAAGGGAGTCTTTGTTTCGCTTATCCATTCCCCTGTCTATGATCGTAATGGGCAGAAGAACAGCACTGCCATAATGGGACTGGATCTTCATGATATCAGTAGAACTTGCAAAACTTTTGGAGTAAAAAGATTTCTTGTTACATCTCCAATTCCCAGTCAGCGGGAGTTTGTAAGAAAGATCACGAAACATTGGATTGATGGATATGGCGCTTCCTTCATTCCCAATAGAGGAGAGGCTCTTAAGCTGATCAAACTTTTTCCGGATATGGAAAAGGCCAGTAAGTGGGTAACGGATAAAGAACATGGAAAACCATACATCATAGCAACTTCTGCAAATAATAGGACAGGTTCTGTCCACTGGCTGGAACTTAAACGTATAGTACTGGAAATAGACAGACCTTTGCTTTTTGTTTTTGGAACAGGTTGGGGTCTTCATGATGAAATAATAGAACAGTGCGATGCGATTATGCAGCCTGTCAAGGGTGGAAGTCTGGATTATAATCATCTTTCGGTCAGGAGTGCTGTTGCGGTAACTTTGGACAGATTTTTTGGTTCAAGATAACTATTCTTGTAAATGTCTGATATAAGGAGGGTTTGTTATGGATCCCAGAATGAGCCTGGTAGAAAAGAAATACCAGAAAAGTGATATTCCTGAATTCCGTTCAGGAGACACTATCAGGGTGCATGTTAAGGTCAAGGAAGGCAGCAGGGAGAGAGTTCAGGTCTTTGAAGGTGTTGTCATAGCACGTAAGAACGGCGGAATAAATGAGACTTTCACTGTAAGAAAGATTTCCGGTGGAATAGGCGTGGAAAGAATTTTTCCACTACATTGTCCTACCATTGATAAGATCGAAGTAAAAAGATACGGCAGAGTCCGTAGAGCTAAACTCTATTATCTCAGGAAACTTAGCGGTAAAGCTGCCCGTATTAAAGAAAGAAGATTTTTTTAATTTAGCAGTATTGACGTGAAGGCTTAAGCCTATTATAATAACCTTCGCTGTGCGGGGGTGGCGGAACTGGTAGACGCGCAGGCCTAAGGAGCCTGTGGGCGCAAGCCTGTGGGAGTTCGAGTCTCCCCCTCCGCACCATTTGGAAAGAATGCCTCATTCGGAGTATCGGATGAGGCAATTTTTTTACCCTGTTAAAACGGATAACCTGTCTCAAATATATGGTAAATGGACGAATAATGATCTCAACTGTTACAATCTAAGACAGTCCAAATCTGGAGGGGTATTTAGCGATGAAGCAAAGAACGGATCTTCAACATCTTTTATCACCTGGCAGCATCGCAATTATAGGAGCTACAGATCGTAAGGATGAAATGTCATCAATGCCTGTCAAACTGCTTGTGGAGTCTGGATACAGTGGGCATATCTTCCCGGTTAATTCTGAATTAACTAACATCTATGGTCTGAAATGTTACCCATCCCTATTATCCCTTCCTGAAATTCCTGAAGTTGTTATGTTTATGGATTCACAAAATGGAGGTTGTGAAGGTGTTGCTGAGATAATGGCTATGAATGTACCTTTCCTTATCCTGACACCTGGTTGTAACAATATCCCTTCTCGAGAAAATCTGAAGAAAATCTCTTCAGGATCCTCAACCAGTATACTTGGCCCGGATTCATTCGGTTTCTTGAATTTTAAAGATGGAGTTTCCCTCACATGTTCTTCGATTTCAGGATTGCCTCCAGCGAAAGGGGGCAACATAGGTCTTATTGCCCAGGATAGTTCCCTTGGGTTTTCGTTTTATTGTTCTGCTGCTGAGAAAGGGATTACCTTCAGATATGTCGTAACTACAGGAGTGGGTACTGAAATTGATTGTCTTGATGTAGGGGAATTTTTGCTGCGTGATCCAGATCTGGGATTCCTTGTTTTTTCTTTCCATGAACTTTCTGATGGCCGAAGATTTCTTGATATTGTCAAAAAAGCCAGAAATCAAGATGTACCCGTTGCTGTAATTCATCCCGGTTCATTAGCAAACTGCAGGGGAAAGGGAATACTACATAATGGGGATGGAAAAGAAGAAGATGCGGTCTGGCAATCGGTGTTTCAACAGTATGGGATTATTGAGATAAAGGACATTGAAGATCTTATTGATCTTGGCCATATTTTCAATATGTCCAGAAAAGCAACAGGAAACAGGGTTGGAATATTTTCAACTTCCCCTGATTCAGGAATTATCATGTGCAACCGATGTCTTGAAGAGGGTCTTGAAGTTCCTTCTCTTATTACTGAAGGCAGTTTCTCGGATGAAGCTTTGTTGCCTTTGTCAAGTAACTCGACCTTTAATACTTTTACCCACTTATGGAAGGATCCCATTATTTTTTCCTCATCCCTGGAATGTATGGTGAATCAGAACGATCTTGACATGATAATTGTTGTCATATCACTTATCAGTCCTTTGGTAATTCAGCAGATACTTAAAAGCCTTTTGAAGATATTCAGACATAACAGAAAACCGATTGTATGTTGCTGGTTGCCAGGGAATAGGCACTTGAAGCAGATGGTTTCTTTAATTGAGGAGGCAGGAATACCCGTCTTTTCCAGTTTTAGAAGATGTGCACAAACTCTTGCAGCTCTCTATCTTGAAGTTAAACAATTTCCCAGATCTCCTGATCTTCCAGAAGGGTTGAACATTTTAGAGGAACTTCCATCCAGACTTACTGAATATCATGCCAAAGTGCTTCTTTCAGAATACGGGGTAGTAATTACTGAGGAAAATCTATGCCATAACCTTGAAGAGGCTATCGAAACTGCAGATACAATCGGCTATCCTGTCGCCCTTAAGGTTATGTCTCCTAATATTGTGCAGAAATCCCAGGCACGCATTATAGCTCTTGATCTTAGGGATTCTGAAGAAGTCAGAAATGCCTATGGAAGGACCCTTCAAAGGGCTATTGTAGCCAATCCCGATGCAGAAATAATTGGTGTTCTAGTACAGGAAATGCTTGAAACAGGAATTGAGTGTATGATCTCCGCGAGAAGGGACCCTGTATTTGGACCTGTGGTTTCAGTCGGTCTTGGTGGTATATATGTGGAATTTCTTGATGACCGATCAACTCGAATTGCCCCTGTAGAAGTTGATGCTGCTATTGAAATGATAAAAGAACTGAAGGGGTATCCTATCCTCAAAGGACTTTGGGGACAGCCAGGTTATGATGTCGATTCACTCGCAAAGATCGTTAGTCAGGTCTCTGCAATTATCTGTGTAGAACACGATCTCCAAGAGGTTATAATCAACCCGGTTTTTGCCAGAGAGAAAGAGGCTGTAATAGTAGATGCCTTTATGATCAGGGGGTAGTTTGAAATGTTTTTGTGGATTCTTTTTGGTTATTTTTTTGGTTCATTTCCCTCCGGTTATGTTCTATTCAGACTAATGAAGAGAGAAGATATTCGCCAATTTGGCTCGGGTAATATAGGTGCTACGAATGTTGGCCGTTTCCTGGGTAAAAAATGGGCGGTTATTGTTGCTGTAATGGACATGTTCAAGGGAGGCGTGGCCATCCTTCTTGCAATGTCCTTTGGTATAAGAGATCCTCTTGTGATAAGTCTTATTGGTCTGGCGAGTGTATGTGGTCATAACTTTCCTCTGTGGCTTGGGTTTAAGGGTGGTAAGGGTGTTTCAACGACCTTTGGGGTTATTATCTTTTTCTGCCCTCCCTTGTCTTTTGTTGTTGGTATTCTTGGCGGGATAGTCTGGTTATGTTTCCTGAAAATTACAAAATATGTTTCTTTAGCCTCTCTAATTTCACTTTTTTCAATACCCATCTTTTTCTTAATCATTGAAAGTCCCTTCCAATACAGTCTGACATCATTACTTCTTGCAATTTTATCCCTGTACAGACATCAGCAGAATATCAGACGTATCCTTAACGGGACCGAGGTAAAAATTGCAGAGAAAAAGGAATAGGACCACTTCTGGAATTATAACAGTCACTAGTATATTGACGAATACTGACCTTATGCATAAAATAGCACTGTTGCAGGCTTTACAAAGGAGGTTCCTTTATGGCAAGTCTAACCGAGATCATTGAATCTTACATCAATGAGTTATTTGCAGAAGAAGAGGAAAGAGATTATGTTTCTCTAAGGAGAAAGGAACTCGCAGCATTTTTCGGTTGTGTTCCCAGCCAGATAAACTACGTCCTGAGAAGTCGATTTACTCCGGAAAGAGGT
Organism: Acetomicrobium hydrogeniformans; assembly: GCA_016841745.1. Lineage (GTDB taxonomy): Bacteria > Synergistota > Synergistia > Synergistales > JAFGMB01 > JAENYO01. The sequence goes on along the minus strand of JAENYO010000006.1, from coordinate 76,371 downwards.
TACCTTGTTGAAAGCCAGCGAGGTGGACATGGATATATCAAGATTTTGCGGATATGCTATGAAATGCCTCAAGACAAGATCAACCACATAGAGGATATCATTGGGGATTCCATAAGTGAACAAGAGGCTAAAAGCATCCTTGCCGCTTTTCAGGAGAGAGGCCTGATTACTTCCCGTGAAAGACTTCTTGTAGAGGTATCACTCAGGTTTACAGATGAAACTGGAGCCTCTGTTTTTAATATCTCTCCTTACAAAAGAAATGTTCTGCAGGCAGAACTTTTAAAAAGAATGCTTGGGAGTCTTGCTCTTTCATAACGGAACCCCTTTTTCCGGGGCAATAAGTGACTATTCTCAAAAAACAGATTCATGGACATTTGAAAATGTGATACCTTGCCTTTTCTGGAAGTTCCTCTTTATGAGCAATATATCAGATATTTATATCTAATTAACATTATCTTTCCTTATCCTGTTTTGTAAAAAGATGTTTTGAAATGGTTTGTATTTCAGTGATATTTGCCAATTCAGGAGTAAGGGCTTTATTGGATTTTCCTGACAGTCTCCATCAGGTCAGATTTGCAGCCATGGATGATTTCTGGTGCAGATTCAGGAAAGCTATCAGGAGAGGCAGGTCTTTAAAAAGATCATGTATAGAATTAATTTACCTTTGAAAGGGGTGTGTGCTTTATGTGGCAGTTCTTTACAGAAAGAGGCAAAAAGGTAGTCCAGCTGGCACACAGGGAAGCCCTTAGGCTGGGTCACGATATTATCGGGACTGAACATATATTGCTTGGTCTTATTGCCGAGGGGGAAGGTGTGGCTGTACAGGTTCTCGAGTCCCTCGGAGTAGATCTTGAAGAAATGAAGATCAAAATTGAAGAGGCAGTTGGAAGTAGACCGTCAAAACTGAGGCCCGTAGATCTGCCTTTGAGCCCAAGGGCCAAAAGGGTTCTTGATCTTGCAATTAGCGAGGCCAGAAATATGAGAGTCAATTATGTTGGTACGGAACATGTTCTGTTGGGACTTCTTGCAGAAGGAGAGGGAGTAGCATCCCAGGTTATGAACTCTTATGGACTTGATCTTGAAACAGTTCGTCAGGAACTGAATAAATTTCTATCAAATTCGGAAAAGGAAAATGAAAACTTACTCAAGGGGCATTCGAGCATCAGGATAGCAGGACGATCAAAAACGCCAAATCTGGATCAATTAGGAATAGATCTTACAGAAATGTCTGGTAAAAGGGAGCTTGACCCTGTAATTGGAAGGGATAAGGAGATTAAGCGACTTATCCAGATCCTTTCCAGAAGAACAAAAAATAACCCTGTTCTCATCGGAGATCCTGGAGTTGGTAAGACTGCTATCGTAGAAGGCCTGGCCCAGAAAATATCTGCAGGAGATATACCGGAACCTCTTAAGGGTAAAAGAGTTGTTCAACTCAATATGGGTAATCTTGTCGCAGGGACCAAGTACAGGGGAGAATTTGAAGAGCGTATGAGAAAACTTGTCAAGGAAATGAAGGAATCCAGAGAGGTTATTCTCTTTATTGATGAGATACACACTATTGTTGGTGCCGGTGGTGCTGAAGGTGCCGTAGATGCCGCAAATATTCTAAAGCCGTCTTTAGCTCGCGGGGAATTTCAGGTAGTAGGGGCGACTACTCTTGATGAGTATAGAAAACATGTCGAAAAAGATGCAGCTCTTGAACGGAGATTTCAACCAGTTATGGTAGATGAGCCATCTGTTGAGAATACTATAAAGATCCTGGCTGGGCTGAGAGATAAATATGAAGCTCATCACAGGGTCAAGATAACGGATGAGGCTCTTACTTCTGCTGCAAAACTTTCAGAAAGATACATAAGTGACAGGTTTCTTCCCGATAAAAGCATTGACCTTATGGATGAAGCTGCCGCCAGGGCTAGATTGGAAACCATGGAAGTTCCAGCTGACCTGAAGGAACTTGAAAAACAGCTTGATGATATATGCAAAGAGAAAGAAGCTGCAGTAGATTCTCAGGCTTTTGAAAAGGCTGCTGATCTCAGGGATCAGGAGAGACAACTTGCAGAAAAACTTGAGAGAAAGAGAAAGGATTGGCACACAAAGAGAGATCTGGAGGAGCCAGTTGTCCTCGCTTCAGATATAGCTGTAATAGTGTCCGAATGGACTGGTATCCCCGTACTTCAACTTACAGAGCTGGAAAGCAAACGCCTACTGAGGATGGAGGATGAAATACATAAAAGACTTATAGGTCAGGAAGAGGCGGTAAGTGCTGTTTCTCGTGCCATAAGAAGAACAAGGAGTGGGCTTAAAGATCCGAAACGTCCAATAGGCAGTTTCCTTTTTCTTGGACCGACCGGAGTTGGCAAGACCGAACTGGCAAGAGCGTTGGCAGAATTCCTTTTTGGAAGCGAAGAAGCTGTCATTCGCGTCGACATGAGCGAATACATGGAAAGGCATGAAGTGGCAAAACTGATCGGAGCCCCTCCCGGATACGTGGGGTATGAAGAAGGTGGGAAGCTTACTGAATCCATAAGGCGAAGACCATATTCTGTAATCCTTTTCGATGAAGTTGAGAAGGCCCATCCAGACGTGTTCAATATACTTCTCCAGATCATGGAAGATGGACATCTTACGGATGGGCAGGGTCATCTTGTTGATTTCAGGAACTCTGTAGTAATTATGACAAGTAATATAGGAGCAAGGGATATCTTTCGAACAAAAGCTCTCGGATTCAGCAATTCAAAGGAAGAGGACCTGGATTGGAAAAAAGTAAGTTCCGGTATTATGGAAGCTGTAAAGAAAACATTCAGGCCGGAGTTCATTAACAGGATCGATGAAATCGTAATATTTAAGAGTCTCTGCAGGGAGGAAATGCTCCTTATTGTTGACATAATGATAGGAGACATGAGATCAAGACTGTATGATAGTCTGATAGTCCTGGAAGTTTCTATGGATGCAAAGGAATTTATTCTGGAAAAAGGATATGACCCTAAATATGGAGCCAGACCCCTAAGAAGAATAATCCAGCAGCTAGTTGAAGATAAACTGGCCGATATGATACTGGATGGCAGTCTCAAAGAAAACTCCAGGGTCATGATTGGAACACAGGATGGCGAACTGGATTTTGTAAACATCAGAAATGATATTGAATAAAGAACCTTGCGATTGCCGGAAAGGGCGTTTTCCCCAATATGGGATGTCTTTTCTGCTTAGCCGCAGAACTGTATTGTCCTGTTTAAAGGCTCCTCTTTGTACCTTTTTCCTGGTTCTTTCAGTCTTTTTTATGCCTGGAGAGGCTGAAAGTAGTGTGGGACTGGTTTTCGCAGGAAAAGAACCGTGTCTTGTTCTTTCTGCTGAAGGATTATCCCTTATCAGGGAAGCAGAAATCCTGGATCAGATAAGGGAATTCTTATATTTGGGTAAAGCCTATTCCAGCCCCTCAGAAAATCCTGATGAAGTTATTCTGGATGTAATGTTACTGGCATGGGAATCCGGCCATAAGGACCTCCTGATAGAAGGTCTTTCTCCTTCCGCGAGATGGAGAAAATCGTGTGTTCTTGCTGAACTTTATCTTCGAGACCTTTATAATACACAATCTTTTTCTGAAGATGCAATAAGGAGATTCCATGTTGCGAATCAGGTTGATTATACTACGAAGGATCGTGTTTTTCTAAGGCACATTCTTGTTCATCAGAGAAAACTGGTTTTCAGGATAATACTTGAATTGCTTGTTGGTAATGATTTTCAAGGCCTTGCGGATTTGTATAGCAAGGATTTCACAACAGCTTCAAATGGTGGAAATCTAGGTTGGTTTACCAGTGCTGATATGCCCGCTTCTCTCGAAGATGCCGTCTTTTCCCTAGATCCAGGAAGTTTTTATGGACCCCACCCCTCAAAATACGGATACCATCTGATTCAGTTGATTTCTAAAGAACATGGAAGGCAACTTTCGTTTGATGAAGCCAGAGACAAGGTTATTGAGGATCTTTTCATGGAAACTTTACAACAGGAAATTATAAGATTGAGAAATAAATACTTTCCCGAGTTTTTGTAATGGAATCTAAAAGTCAGTTCAATCTCTGGAGGTGCCATATATATGCAGGATATTCTTAAGGCTAGATCTGAAACCCCCTTTCCCAGGTGGGGAAGAGTAATGACAATTATCGTTGGTCTTGCTCTGCTTAGTTATAGTATAAAGACTTTCTTTACCGTTAATATTGCTCAGATGAAGCTTACCTTCCCCTATGCACTATTTGGCATAAGCTGTCTTTTTATCGGAGGTTTTCAGAAACAGATATTTGTTTCCTCAGAGGGAGTATTGAGAATTTACAGGGCATGGGGAGCTTCAGGTAAGGACATGATACCCTGGGCTAGTGTTGAAAAGGTATTTGCACAGGGCTGTCCTCAATCCGTAAAGGTATCTTTTAAAACGAAGAAAAAAGCGATAAATGCTGAATTTACACATATAGATCCTCAAGAATTAGAAAGTTTTATAAACAGGATCAGTCCGGAGACTGAAGTCAAGATCTTTTGATGGGATGATTATTTCTGGTTGTTCCCGCCAAGGGTCGTGCACCTTTTACATTTTTCCTCAAGCTCAGATCTTCCAGTTCATAGAAATTTAGTTATCTCTTCTATAATAGAGTTGTTTCCATTCTCGATGCGCCATGGTTGAAGGGTATTTCGGAGGCTGCATGGCTGCATCGAGAATTTCAGGAAGTTCACCCTGAAGGTGGTTAACATAGATATAAGCATCACTTTACATGAAATATTTTGAGGGATTTTGTATCATTGCCACATAACTGCCAAGGTACCTGGTCTGCCAGTAAGTGGTATTAAAAACGTTTCTGTCACGATTTTCCATTGTTCTCTGACCGCCATCATTAATTAATCTTATAATCCTGATCTTTCCCGAAGATTATGCAATAAGGAAGTTTTCTTTCTTTCCCCCCAGGTATGGAGTTGATTATAGAGTCTTTCCACCAGAGTTCGGAAGAGCCCCCTCCGTCAAGGTTAAGAGCATCCTTCAGCCCCAGGCTAATTGCAAACTTTCTTGTTTCATCCAGAGTAAGACCGCTGCTATGCCATGGGTTCCTTCCGTCAATAACGATCCAGAACATCTTATTGCCGTTGGATCCAACGATAGTACGAGGATGTCTGAGGTCTGAAATGCTCTTTGATAAACCTTCGTTGTGAAGAACTATACTTCCATGTTTTACGAGAAGAGGGCCTCCCTGGATGATACTTGAAAATGACCCCATGGAAGTATCATGCCACTTGAGCGTTAGCCCGACTGGGGAGTTAATACTTATCTGTTCAAGAAGAAGGCTTGTATTCCCTCTTGCTACCAAAAGATAGCCATCTTCTGGCAGAAAGTGATTAGACATGGAGGACTGTTTTCGGGCGGTTACTTTATCTCTCTTGACTGTCAATTCAATGGCGCCATCAGGTATGGATGTAGCGAATGTTCCCCAGAGTCGTGTAAAAAGAGCCATGGAATCCATTCCAGGTGCGTGGTTAATTGATGTTATCGGGATTTCCCTATCTTTCAGTTTTACAAAGGTTCTGAAAAATCCGCTGGAGAAGTTAATGTCACCATTTGAATTCCATGCTACTGCACTTCTTTGCCCATAAGAAGTAGAAAGGGGAAAGTGGTTTTCAACTAGTGTTCCAATTGGATATCTGCTTACAAAATATCCTCCGTTTACAGCTCCAATTGCTTCAGCATTTCTTGCCATATGAGACAAGGGTAGTCTGTATCCACCTATTTGGGGTGCTGTAATTATAGATAACTTGTCCCTGGAAGGAGTTGATACGATCGCAGCCCAGAAAAGAGCTTTGCTGGATTGTTTGCCTGTAGGAACAATGTTTCCTGAATATGTGACGGATAGTGTCTTGAGATTTTCCCATGCTTTAGCATAGTGATCAAAGGGCCCCAGGAAGAGGGCATAGGTACATCCATCATGAGTAATATATGTTCTCAGTCCAAGTTGATTAAGAGTCTTCTCTATAGATCTTGCTTTGATGATGTATTCAAATTCATTTATCTGGACGGACCATGTGTCAGGAGGTGTTCCAATTCCCTCCCTATGGATTATAAGGGTTATTCCCTGTTCGATCAGCTCCATATGCCATATCATTTCCTGTCTGCATCTTTTTATCCATTGGATAATTGCTGTAAGATCATCATCTTGAAGGTTCTGAGTAGGATTCTTCAGTAGATATTCGGGAACGGGTGGTTGAACTTTTTCACCTAGAATAAGGTATGGGGATATGTAGGGTGGTATGTCTTCTGAAACAGGATGATTCAATAATAGTCCAGTCAGTTGAGCTTCATGGGTCCAGCCCATGGATTTAAAAATGAACATTATGCTTTCTGCTCTTGTGATCTCCATATCAGGATGGAATCGATCTCCAGGGAAAACTATTCCAAGTGATCTGGCTGTTTCTATATAATTGAAAAATGGGTGGTTGGACGAGACGTCTGAATAAGAGACACTGGCAGAGGTAGGAGGTATTCCAAGAGAATCGAAGACTTCTTTAAGAAGTCTTCCTCTTGTTATTGCCGTAGCTGATCTGGATATAAACATAATAAGAACAAGTAAAACAAAGGTCGACAGGGATTTTCTGAAGTTTCTTAGGGACATGTTCTGGATCCTCCGAAACATAAACTTGAATTTATGTTATTTTCTCATTTTAGATTCCCTGAAGCAAATATTTTTCAGGTGTTGACAACATTAGACATGATCCATATAATTGTCGGGTCGCATCGCGTGGGGCTATAGCTCAGCTGGGAGAGCGCTTGAATGGCATTCAAGAGGTCAGGGGTTCGAATCCCCTTAGCTCCACCATTTCAGAGATATATAACCGTCCCGAGTATAGTCAGGGACGGTTTTTTCTTGGAGAATTGGGTTGCGTGGTGTAATATAAACTGGATTTTAAACGATGAATATTTGGGGCAAGGAGGATGGTAAATGTCACCCAAGGGTTACCATTTTATAGTGGAGGCTTCAGGCTGTTCAGAAGTAATAGGTGATATTCAGGAAATGCAGAAGATCCTGGTAGATGCAGCCCGGAAGGCCAACACTCAGATCTGTTCTGTTTCCTTCCATTCTTTCCCGCCCAACGGCGTTAGTGGTGTTGTTGTGATCAGCGAATCGCATCTTTCTATTCACACATGGCCGGAAGTAAACTACATGGCCCTTGATATTTACACATGTGGAGAGCACAGTATGCCGGAAGTTGCTGTTGAATATGTGATTGAACAGGTCAGATCCACCCATACCCACATCACGGAGATAACGAGGGGTCTGGATGATGATGGAGATAAAGAATATTATCATTCCTTCATCACATGGGATGAACGCCGAAGAAAGAACAACCATAAACAGCAGTGATCTTTATCTAATTACATTTTTTATTATAGTAATCTTTTTCTTTATTATTGTGTATAAACAAAAAACGAACCCGTGCCCGGTGTTTAACTGGAATCCGGGTTCGTTTTTTAAGATTTAAGTTCTGAACAGTTAACCCTATTTAAAAAAATCGAATAATTTCCCCATGGGGAATCCGCATAAATCAGATTTTCCGAATCTTGCGTAGAGTCCTTTCCGTCCTTCTTCAAGGGCAGGTGAATTAATGCCTATATTGATAGAAGTGGATGCTTCAATAAAAGCGGCCAGTTTATCACACGCTTCTATGATTTCACCATCGATTGGATTCCATTTGTCTTCGTTATAGAGTTTCATCATATCTCCTTCAGAAATTCCTGATATGATCCTTTTCCCGTCTATATATATTTTGTTGGAGAATTCATCCTCGATGAAGTACCTGAGTTCCTCATGCCATGAAGAAGGGATAAGGGGAAAGATCTGATTCTCTACCAATTCCTTTTCGTATGACTTGATCAGTTCATCCAGTCCTTCTACAGATTTTTTAACTGGTGAAATAATATCTCTTGTCAGTACTTCAGGTAGATCGTGGAAGAGCCCTCCATAAAAATCATTATATCTGCGATTCTTGCAGGCCCCTATATCAAGGGATATGAAATATGACAGAACTGCCACAAAGAGCAGATGGCCCAGAACTGAAGTCTGGGGGATACGGGGAGTCTGTGCCCATCTCTTTTGAAATCTTAATTGTCCCACCATGGCAATAAAACCGTACAATCCCTTTTTATTGTCTGGTAATTCTCTGCTGGCGAGCATCTGTTCTACGGCCTTCAGATCCCTGTGTTCGTTTATCTGACTGTTAATTTCGTTTTGGGTGTTTTCAATGCCGTATAATCTTCTGCTCCAATCGTAAATGAAATCAAATTCCCATTTCGTTGCGAGATAGTGAGCAGCACTAAGTATCTTTTTTTCAATAACAGTATCATCGATATACAGATATCTGTAGAATCTGGAACATATATCTCCCGAAAGAAGGCTGAGATCCTTTTTCAGATGTTTTTCAAGAACCCATTCGTTCAATTTATCTCTCTGTTCCTTTTTTTCCATCAGTTTATGAAAAACCGGTGGTTTTATATCAGTAACAACCACACGGTGAAGGAATTCAAAAATCCCCCCTTCGATAAGCATTATCCAGTCGATAGTGGTGTTATTTTCTTTTTCTTCATATTTCGCGATTACATAGGCGATGATAAATTTATGGGCCTGTTTTGCCATTTCACTGAACTGGACAGGTCTTGGATGATCATTCCATCGTTCAATACTGGCAGCGGAAAAAATTCTTTCAATCAAAGACTTTGTAAGCATAAATATACCTCCTGTACTTCTCAATGTATCTGTCAACCAGATTCTATGCGTTCTTGTTGAAGATATCTGATTGATATTACATCCATAGTGTGACGGGACAATTTTAATCAGATTTAATAGAACTGATAATAAATTATAACCCTGAAAATAACAAAAACGGAATTCAATTCTACCTTACCATGTTGTTTCTAACAGGTTTAAACAGATTTTTACGATAGATTGCATACCAGTATATTCAAACTTATGGGTAAGATAAAACAGAAAGCAAAAATCTTTTTCCTGGAGGTGGGTGTTAGACTAGTCCCTTTTATAGTAAGGATAATGGACAATAGATCTGAAAGGGAACCTTTACGGGGTCATATAAGTGGTTCTTTAGTTAGCAGTTCTATCCAATGTAGTTCTTATCTCCAGTGTAATTCCCTTAAAGCAAAATCTTATCCAGACTTATGATTCCACGATCTGTAAACAACTGTTACACAACCGTTACTTTTTCGGAATATTATTGTTACATAAGGCCTTTAAACTACACACTATCCCAAGAGACAAAATTAAAGGAGGTCTTTCATGCAATGAAGAAATTAATGTCAGTTCGTGCAGTTGTAATAATGGTTATGGCAATTTCTGGAATAGCTTTTGCCGGAGAAGTGGTCATTAAAGGTTCAACAACCGTTCTACCGATAGCTCAGGCCGCAGCAGAAAAGTATATGGAAGCCAACTCCGATTGCAAGATCACCGTTTCTGGCGGTAGAAGTGGGAATGGTATCAAGGCTATCATTGATAGGTCAACCGATATTGCAGATGCCAGTCACAAACTTCAGACTCCCCTGACTACAATACGAGTCGCCGCAGAATATCTTTTGGATGAACTGCGGGAACATGAAGAAGCATCAAAGTATCTTTCGACCATCATTGAGCAGCAGGAGAGAATGACAAAACTGATGGACGATGATCTATTGCTGCTTTCAAGAATAGAGAGTCAGCTTCCGGGGAAAGATTGGGACAGGGTTGATCTGAGCCCTATGGTCAATTCTCTGGTAAAAGATATTTCCAGGCATCCTTTTGCCGAAGAAATTGAGATCCAAAGTGATATCCAGTAAGGAAGTATATGTTATGGGAAGAGCTACAGGCCTGGTTAGATCTGTAAACAATATACTTGATAATTCTCTGAAATATGTACGGGAGAAGTTTAATGCTATTCAGGGAGGCAGGATAAATATCCTGTTATATAAAACTGAAAGTTGCTGCAAGATAAGGGTTTCTGATAATGGGTTGGAATAACTGAAGAATCGGCCGGAAAGATATTCGAGAGCTTTCAGCGGGGTGACTCACACAGAGTCCGAGGTGAATGGGGAAAAAGCGGGTATGGTCTGGGCCTTTCCATAGCCAAAAGAATAATTGAAGGTCACAGTGGTGAAATAGAGCTCTTGAGAAATATGGATGGAGCAGAGTTCGAAATAAGCCTCCCCATGTATGCTGAGCCTGTAAAGAAGGAATAATCCAAAAACTTTTAAAAATGAATAAATGTCAATTTTCTGCAGAATATGTGCCTTGCTTAAACAACAAAAAAACCTCCCTGTTCGGAGGAGGTTAGTTGTTGTTATGGTAGCCCCAACGGGATTCGAACCCGTGTCTCCACCTTGAGAGGGTGATGACCTTGGCCACTAGTCGATGGGGCCATAGAAATGGCTGGGGTACAGGGATTCGAACCCCGATTACATGCTCCAGAGGCATGTGTCCTGCCGTTAGACGATACCCCAATTTGTAAAGATTCTTACTACATTCAGCGAAGGGTATATTAACATGGCTTTACCCATTCTTCAAGCCCCCAGAGTAAAAATCTTTCTTAATTTTGGGGCTTGACGGAAAACATTTTCATGATAGGTTAATTGCAGGATCAGATCAATCTTTTTCAAGGAGCGTGATATCTAAATGAATGTTAATGGTAAATCTTACATTGAAATGTTAAAAAAAAGGCCACTTAATGTACAGGCAGTCTACGGAGAAGAAGAAGTCGGTCTTGTGAGCGGCAGAGATATTGTGGAGGCTTTCAGGGAGACTGGCGGGATTATTCTTGCAGTTAATGCCAGATCACCCATTACAGTAAAGGGTGTTCTTCAGGCTGCACGAAAACTCGATGCTGCGGTATATATTGAACTTGCAAAATCTGAATCTACGTATTGTAAGGGAACCTTTGATAATATTCCCGAATATGCTGTGAAATATTCAAAAGAGATCGGACATGGAGCAATATTCGGTCTGCATGTGGATCATTATGCGATCAAGTCCAGGACTGACCTTCTTTCTTCCATATCACACCTCCGGAAGATCATTGAAAACGGATGGACTTCTGTAGCTGTAGATGCGTCACATGTACCGGATTGGGAAAACCTTTGTTTCACCCGTGATGTAGCAATGAACATTCCTCCTTATCTTGGTCTTGAAGTGGAGGTTGGGGAGATAAAGGGAGCTGGAGAGCTTTCTACCGTAGAAGAAGCCCGTTTCTTTATCGGAGGTCTGAATGCATGGAATATATATCCCGATCTTCTTGCCATCTCCAACGGCAGTCTCCATGGCACTTATGATGCTTCTTCAGGCGAATATGAAGGCATCGATCTTCAAAGAACCGCTGAAATTGCTCAAATTATAGATCCTTATGGTGTCTCAATAGCCCAACATGGTATTTCCGGTACTGCCATAGAGAAGGTTTCCAGGTTTGCGGACTATGGTATAAGAAAGGGTAATGTAGCTACCCTTTTTCAGAATATAGTCTATGGTGTCAGAATGGACCCTGAAACAGGAAATGCAGTCATCGAAGATGGATCGTATATTAAAGAAAATGACAGGGGTATTTCCCCTGAATTATGGCAAAAACTGGTTACCTGGTGTGATGGACAGGGGTATAGCCGTAAGGATGGTAATTATAAAAAAGCCAATCTGCCAATGGGTGAAATGATCATGAATGAAAAGGAAGAAGTCGTCAGCAGGATAGTGGAAGAAACTCAGTGGTGGGCTGAGAGATTTATCAAAGCCTTTAAAGCGGAAGGTTCAGCTGAAAAAGTTCTTGAAGTTATTGGAAGGCGTAATGACCACAATAGTGCTCCTGAAAGGAAAATAATGAATCTGCGTTCAGAATTTTCCCAATCCACAGCCCCTGGTTCAAAAAAAGATGGTGGAGATTATTCTGATTAACTCTTTTCCAGTTGACAACCGGGTCATTTGCCTGTATATATTCACTTTAAATCAATATACGTGATGATAGGAAGAGTAGCTTTGCTGTTCTCTGGACAGAGAGAGAGGTCCAAGGCTGGAAGACCTTTTCGGAGATGTAAAGTGAATACCACCCTTGAACGGGTACCGAAGCCTTAATGGATAAGGTGACCGGGGTTAGCCCCTTACAGCTTATTGAGTGCCGGAAAGCGTTTGTTTCTTTTCCGGAAATGGAGTGGAACCGCGATCATTAACCCACGTCGTCTCCGTCAAAGGAGACACGCGGGTTTTTTTATTTTTAAGGAGGAATGGCCTATGAGTAACGGGATCCTGAACAAATACGGTTCTCTGCTGCCACTAACTGAGAAAACCCCAAGATTGTCCCTTTGCGAAGGGGATACACCTCTTATACCCCTGAAAAATATTTCAAATGATCTGGAAATCAAAGCTTATGCCAAATTTGATGGTTTGAATCCGACAGGATCATTTAAGGACAGGGGTATGGTAATGGCCGTTTCCAAGGCTCTTGAAGAAGGAGCAAAGGCCGTGATATGTGCATCCACAGGGAATACTTCTGCTTCCGCAGCCGCCTATTCTGCCCATGCTGGAATACCCTGTTTTGTGCTTCTTCCAGCTGGAAATGTAGCCCTTGGAAAACTTGCCCAGGCTTTGATATATGGTGCCAGGGTAATCGCCATAAAGGGAAACTTTGACAGGGTCCTGGAATTGGCCAGGCAGGCTAGCGGTGATATGGGAATTGCCATAGTCAACTCAGTTAATCCCTATAGATTATGGGGGCAGAGAAGCGCTTCCTGGGAAATATGTGATGAACTTGGAGATTCTCCTGACTGGTTGGTCATTCCTGTGGGTAATGCAGGTAATATCAGTGCATATTATGATGGGTTTGATCAGTATCTCGGGATGGGAAAATGTTCTTCTATTCCCAGGCTTATCGGTGTTCAGGCAGAAGGGGCAGCTCCCATGGTTAAGGGTTGCATGATATCTGATCCTGAAACTGTGGCAACAGCCATAAGAATAGGATGTCCCGTAAGTCATCTGAAGGCATCCAATGCTGTTAAACAGACTGAAGGAAGATTCCTTTCTGTCTCCGATGAAGAGATCCTTCAGGCCCAGATCTACCTGGCAGGAAGAGATGGGATATTCGCAGAGCCAGCCTCATGTACAACCATTGCATCACTTGTTAAATTGAAGAAACTACATTCCTTGCCTGTAGGAATTAAGGTCGTTTGTGTCCTGACCGGGAATGGGCTTAAGGATCCGGATACTGCTCTTCTGAAGGCTCCCTCTCCGATAGAGATAAATGCTGAATGGGAGTCACTAAGGGAGGTTTTGCAACAATGAAGGTTCCATTCAGGATACGTGTTCCAGCTTCAAGCGCCAACCTCGGCTCAGGTTTTGATACTGTGGGGTTGGCCCTTTCCCTGTACAACTTTTTTGATGTACTTGAGATCTATTCCGAAAAGAAATATGAAATAGAAATAATAGGAGAGGGCAGTTCTGAACTTAAAAACGATATCGAGAATGAAATAGTTCAAAGTTATGAAAAAGCATGTAACGAGTGGAGTATCAGGCCTCAAGGGTTCAGGTTGAGAAGCATCAATGCGATTCCCTTATCCAGAGGCCTTGGCAGTTCTTCCACCGCAATTGTCGGTGGAGTAATGCTTGCCAACCAGTTGAGAGATGTTCCTTTTAGAAAAAAGGATCTTCTGCCTCTTATGGTTGAAATAGAAGGGCATCCGGATAATGTTGTTCCCTGTTGCCTTGGCGGGATGGTGGTTAGTTGCTGGAATGGTCAGGAGCTCAGGTTCGTCAGGCTTCCCAGGCTTCCCAAAACCATGGCCGCCATTGTCGCTGTTCCTGATTTTAAAGTCAGTACCCGTCTTGCACGGGAAGCGCTTCCAGAAGTAGTTCCTCTGAAGGATGCCGTATTTAACCTTTCCAGGGCAGCGCTACTTGCAGCTTCCTGGGCCACAGGAAGATGGGAAAACTTACCCTGGGCCATGGGTGATAAAATTCATCAGCCTTTTCGAGCAAAACTCTTCCCGGGAGGAGAAGATATTCTTAGTCAATTGAGAAAAATTCCGGAATGTTCAGGAGTTGCCATCAGCGGTTCAGGTCCAAGTGTCATTGCTTTTTCAAATTCTGAAGTAGGAGATATAGCCCAGGTAATGTGTTCCATATTTTCGAACCATGGTGTAAGGTCACGCTTCTTTGTCCTTAACGAAGATCACTATGGAGCTATTACTATAAATATTGAGTCATGACCTTTCTGGAGGGATAAATATGACGACCCAGATACTCAAACTTAATTCCGATCTTCTTGATTCTCCACAGAAGATCAATTGGATCATTGAAAGAATTAAAGATTTCAGGTCAATGGGATCCGGGATTATTATAATTCTAGGAGCTCCTGCACTGAAATATGGAAACCTTAAGTCAGGCAAGTCCGAAGAACTTTACTCAGTTGTTGCCAATCAGGCTGCTTTTACAAAAACCTCTGTTTATCTGCTTGTAGAAGTTCTGAAAAGCAGAGGCCTCAATTCTATAACAATAGAAGACGATGCGACTGGCCTTGTTCCTACAGGAGATATCCTTGAAAGCCGGATAATGAAATTGGATCCACAGAATGTGGCAACCCTTCTTGGCGAAGGAGTTATCCCCGTTATATCAGGTTCATTCGGTCTCGGTCCTGAGGGGAAAATCATATCCCTTGGTTTTGGAGGAGCAGAGGCCTTTTCAGTTGGACTTGCAGCATCACTTGGTGACTCAGTCTGTTCTTTCTTCCAGGATACCAGGCTTACCGGAAAATTACACGATAACCAGTTCTATTCCTGCATCAGAGATGGAAGTGTAATTTCCTACCAGGAGTGTATGGAGATCGAGGTTGCAGGAGGCCAGATCCTTCCCCCCAGGGTGATTGAACTGGCGGAAAAACATGAAATCACCGTCTGGCTTACTCCATTTTTTTCAGATCAGGAGGGCTTATGTATTATGAAAAAGCAAGTTGATGAAAGTTTTACTATTTCAGCAGTTGTCTCCGACACTAAAACAGCAAAGATAGCCATACTGGGTGTACCTGATGTCCCAGGTATTGCAGCAAAGATCTTTACGGGACTTGCGGAAGCAGAAATAACGGCTGAAATGATAATTCAAAGCGTTATGCGCGGGCAGATCAATGACATAGCCTTCCTCGTTCGCAAGGAGGATATGGAAACTGCGATAGAAAAGTGTCGTATCATTTCAAGGGAAATTGGAGCCCAGGGTGTAACCTTTGATACTGAAATAGCCAGGGTTACCATGATAGGTGCGGGAATCGCTAATCATCCTGAAGTTCCTTCAAGAATGTTTTCCATACTTGCAGACAGGGGAGTAAATCTGGAAATGATAGTTGCTTCTTCCATTTCTATAACATGTGTGGTGGGTTCATCCAGTGAAAGAGATGCAGTTGATTCACTCAAGAAATATTTTATATATGAAAATAATCTGTAGTTCAGTCCAGCGAAATATCAGACACCGGAGAAAATGGATTATGGAGAGGTTATCATCAGACCTGGTGGCTGCCTGTGCTAGAATATCTCTGTTACCAGGGAAAAATGAAAGGGCAGGTGTTGCTTTGTGTGTAGAAAGCCCCAGCTTGCAGGAACTGTAATACTCCTTGTTATTCTTTTCTGCCAGACAGCAGGATTGACTGGAGAAATGCAGCTTACTTCTGACATAATGCGATATGATCCTGATCAAGGAGTAATATATGCAGAAGGAAATGTTATGCTTACACGAGATGGTATGAAAATAAGTTCAGATAGGGGCGAAGGTTCTGTTGACGGTACAACTGCACTTTTCTGGAATAATGTGAGAGGTGAAGGAATATGGACGGGGGAAGAAGTGCATTTTTCCTGTGATATGGCCGAGGCCACCTTTTCTCCGGAAACTTTTTATGCCCTCAAGGGTAAGGTCGAAGGACGCTTTGGTCAAAGAGAAATAATTGCTGAAACTGTAGAATTAACTGCTGAAACCTTTATTGCTATCAGCGTTGATAAATTTCTTGATCTTTCCAGGGGTGTCGAAATTTCCGGGAACAGGATCAGCGGGATCATTGAGAATAAAGAGATCACAGAAAACATTTCCGAAGGCAACATAAGGATAATTCTTGAAGATGATAAGGGTAAGAAAACATTTATCTATGGGGACAAGGCCGTTTATTCAAGAGAAAGAGGTTCCATCGTTGTTACAGGTAATGCCAGGGCATTACAGGATGACAGAAAAATAAGGGCCGACAGTCTTGTGTTGTTCCCGGAAACAAATAGGATCGAAGCTATTGGTAAATCTACCCTTGTTGTTACCCCTGAAAAGGGAAAGGGCAATTGATCCTTATGGAACATGTTCTTCAGGCAGTTGGACTTCAGAAAAGCTATAAGGGGCGAACTGTCGTTTCCAAAGTTGACCTTAATGTCAGGATGGGTGAGATAGTAGGGCTTCTCGGACCTAATGGTGCTGGCAAAACTACAACGTTTTATATGATTGTGGGTCTTATTAAACCTGACTCCGGTCAGGTTCTTATTGATAAGAAGGACATAACAACAATGCCTATGTATCGCAGGGCCCGTTTCGGAGTAGGATATCTTCCTCAGGAAACATCTGTATTCAGAAATCTTACGGTCAGGCAGAATGTAGAATTGGTTTTGCAGGAACTCGGGTATTCACGAAATGAGCAGGAAAGTGCGGTAGAAAAGATCCTCCTTGATTTCGGTCTTGATGCCCTTTGTGATATTCCGGGTTATGCGTTGAGCGGCGGAGAAAGAAGAAGAATAGAGATTGCCCGATGTCTTGCCATAATGCCCAATTTTCTTCTACTGGATGAACCATTCAGCGGCATAGATCCAATCGCTGTCTATGATATTCAGCAGATCATTCTTAGTCTGAGGGCAAAGGGTTATGGAATACTTCTGACCGACCACAATGTCAGGGATACCCTCGCCATAACAGATAGGACATATCTCATACATCGAGGTGAGATAGTCATAGAAGGTTCACCTGAATATGTTGCAGAAAGTGATGTGGCTAGAAAGTTTTACCTGGGAGAACGTTTTTCATGGTGAAGGTCTTCTATCCTGTCCCAGCTTCTGGAGATGATTATATCTTCCAGCTCTTCAAGGGCGGAACGAACTGGTTCACTGATTTCTTCGAGAGCCAGGTCCCTTGTTAATGGCTGGATACCTATTATAATTACCCGGGAGTCGATACCTTCAAGCAGGAGGTCGAGAGAAATTCCATGGGTACTGAAAGATATATTTGAAAAGTCCTTAAGGGTCATTCTTTTCATCACTCCGGGTCTTTTACCAAGGTCAGCAGCATCTACTATCAGCAGAACTTCCGGAGATAACATTCGTAAAGGTGCTACATAATTCTCCGGAACCGTTTCACATTTAAAGACCTTTAACCATTCCGGTTCTTTGTTTTTCAGCATATCGGCAAAAACTGTACCTGCGGCATCATCGCCATAGAGGGGATTGCCAATTCCCCATAAGACAACAGATGGTTTACTCAACTTAAGTCACTCCTTTTAGTCTGAATTAATTCTGGAGGTTTCCTGTATGACCTCAAGGCTTTCAAAGATGGTTCGTCACGCCATGATAATGATGGTTGGTACTTTTGCAAGCAGGATATTAGGCCTGGCCAGGGAGATTCTCACAGCGGCCCTCTTCGGAGCATCCGGTCAACTGGATGCTTTTTATGTTGCCTATACACTTGCGAATCTGACAAGGCAACTTCTGGCTGAAGGAGCACTTTCCGCAGCTTTTGTCCCCGTTTTTTCTCAGACACTTATCAAAGATGGAAAAGAACAGGCTGCAAGCCTTGCCAGACAGGCAATGACAGTCCTTCTGCTGGCAGGATCGGTAACAGTCCTTTCTGGCATGTTCTTTTCCCCATTCCTGGTCAAAATAATGGCACCGGGTTTCTCCGGGGCGAAACTTGCTTTGGCTACAACCCTTACAAGAGCAATGTTCCCTTTTCTATTATTTATGTCTCTTGCGGCCCTTGTCATGGGTGTTCTTAATAGCCTTGACAGCTATTTTGTTCCTGCCATAGCTCCAGCCCTGAGCAATATCATATTTATTGCTATTGTAGCAATTACTGGTACTGGATTGGGAGTCTGGAGTCTTGCCATAGCAGTTCTTGTTGGCGGATTATTCCAGTTTGGCCTCCAGTGGTTCTGGAGTGCCGGTTCGGGAGTACTCCTTATACCTTCCAGACCCGACATGAAAGACAAAGAGTTAAAAAGGATGTTTAGTCTCTTTCTCCCCTATGCTGCCGGTCTTTCTCTTAACCAGGTCAACCCTGTTATCAGCAGGATGCTTGCGTCTTTTCTTGAGGATGGTGCTATTTCTGTACTTAATTATGCCAATCGTATCATACAGCTGCCTCTGGGTCTTTTTGTTATTGCGATCTCTCAGGCTGTTCTCCCGGAGCTTTCCAGATGTTCCATGAATGCCGGGGATAACTTCAGGATCATGATGCGCGATTCGCTAAGGTTTACTCTTTTTATTGTGCTCCCTGCGACAGTAGGCTTAATCTTTCTTTCGGAGCAGATTGTCCATATTCTTTTCCATAGGGGAGCTTTTAATGACTGGGCATGGCATGCCACTGCAAGTGCCCTGGCCATGTATACTCTGGGTCTGCCAGGAATGGCCTGTACAACTGTTATCATGAGAGGACTTTATGCCAGAAGCATGCCCAGGGATGCCATGCTGGTAACCCTTTCCAGTGTCTTATCAAATATTATACTAAGTTTTATGCTTATGCCCATACTATCTTTTTCTGGTCTTGCCCTTGCAACCTCTCTGGCTTTTGTTTTTTCATCTTTTGTAGGAAATCACCGTATGTCTAAAGTCCTGGGATGTCCGGTTGGTATATTATCTCTATCATGGGTTGTGAAACTTTTCTGTTCCCTGGGGATTATGGTACTTTCTCTGGTATTAAGCAATTATCTTTGGATATATCCCTCAGGATCAGGGCTTCTTATCAGATGTCTATGGCTTTTATTGAACATCCTGACAGGTATGCTATCCTTTGGGCTTACAAGTTACAGATTGGGTTTTGATGAATGGAAATGGATATATGGTGCTATAAAGCACAGAGAGGATAGAACAGATAATGATGAAAAATCAGAATAGAAGGCATGATACTGAATATATCGGCAGAAAACGGAAACCTGGGGTTTTTCGAGAAAAGGATAAATATATATTTCTACTGCTGTTGATCTTATTGGGGATGTTATTCTTTTCTCCCCTCTTGTCTCAGGTTGAAGCGTCATCTTTTCAGGAGCTCCTTGATGAAAGATCTGTCAGTATATGGATAGAAGGACAGCCCCTTGGAGATATGATGATAGGTGCTCGAGCCCAATTGGTCTTTGTTTATGTTGATAGAAAAATACTCGATAAAGGGAGAGAAAATCCTGATGTCCCCCAATGGTTTTCCTGGAACTCCCAGTATTATGATAAAGCGTTAAAAAAGAAGAAGGGAATCTTTATAGTCCGTTTCAAGACCTTCAGGTCATGGAGTTTCAACCCTGAAATGCTTTCTGTTGAAGACTATACACTTCAGCAAGAGGATGTTATTACAAGAAAAGCCTTTCGCCTGGAAGGAGAACTACCCTCTGACGCAATTGGTTCTTTTGCAATCATGGTGCCTCTTGATACCCTTAAAAAAGGCCATGAACTGCTCCTCTCCTGCGGTGAATTTTCCCGGACCTGGAAAGTCCCAAGGTAAAGAGGCAGGTATATCTTGAATGAATAACAAATTTATAACACTTGGAATAGAAACAAGTTGCGATGACACAGGTGTTGCTGTTCTGCAGGGACAAAGAGAAGTTCTTGCTGATCTCCTTTCAAGCCAGATCAAGGACCATGCACCCTTTGGTGGAGTGGTTCCTGAGTTTGCCTCAAGAAAGCATCTTGAGGCAATACTTCCTCTTGTTAAAGCTGCTCTGAAACAAGCCGGTATAAATAACCCGGCAAAAGAACTTGATCTTATTGCGGTGACTGCTGGTCCAGGACTTATGGGCTCTCTTCTTATCGGAGTTATGGCAGCAAAAGCACTTGCCCAGGCCTGGGAATTACCTATCATTGGTGTCAACCATCTAGAGGGCCATATTTTTGCCAACCTGATAAGATCACCCCAGCTTGAACCACCCTTTCTTTGTCTTATCGTTTCCGGAGGACATACAGAGATCACTATGGTACGTTCATACGGTGACTACATCCTTCTTGGAGAAACCCGTGACGACGCTGCCGGTGAAGCATATGACAAGGTAGCCAAGCTTCTTGGCCTCGGATATCCTGGAGGGCCTGTTATAGACAGAAGGGCTAAGGATGGAGATCCTGATTCATTTTCTTTTCCCGTACCGATGAAGAATCATAAGGAAATAGTCTTCAGCTATAGTGGATTGAAAACTGCTGTTATCTGGCAGGTAAAAGATATGGTTGAAAGAGGAATAGAAGTACCCTTAAATGATATTTGCGCTTCTTTCCAGAAAGCTGCTGTCGATGCACTTATATCTAAACTTGAAATTGCAGTAGATCTAACAGGAATAACCAAGGTTGCCCTCTCTGGAGGGGTAGCAGCAAACAGCGCGTTGAGGCAGAACCTTAGGAACAAAAAAGGATGGGATGTTTTCATACCGCCCCTATCATACTGCACTGATAATGGAGTTATGATAGCAGCTGCCGGTTATAGCGGTTTTCAAAGAGGAGTTGTATCCGACCTGTACCTATCTCCTGATCCTTCCTGGCGACTTACATCAAGATGATATACGTGTCATTATAAGGGTAAAACAGAGTTAATGAGGAAAAATAAAAGATAATAGGGCCTGGTTGGTTCTAGTCGGCCTTGAGATATGGACTGGATGGAATTAATATCAATTGCGGTCGTTAGCACTCGTCCTCGAGGAGTGCTAACAAATAAACCAGGTGTTTATATATTTAACAGGAGGGATGTTTAGATGAATTTGAAACCTCTAGGTGATCGTATAGTAGTTAAAGTTGTAAGCCAGGAGGGAAAGACCAAGGGCGGTATTGTTCTCCCGGACACTGCAAAAGAAAAGCCTCAAGAGGGAGAAGTCCTTGCGGTAGGTAGTGGCAAGGTGCTTGAGAATGGTCAGAAACTGCCACTGGAAGTAAAGATCGGAGACAGGATAATATTCAGTAAATACGCTGGGACAGAGGTAAAGATCGATGGTGAGGAACTCGTTATCTTCAGCGAGCGAGATGTTCTTGCCATAATAGAGAAATAATTTCACGTAAAACTGAAAGAATAGTATAAGGAGGTATTTTTATTATGCCCAAGATCCTTTCGTTTGGAGAAGAAGCACGCCGTTCAATGAAGAACGGAATTGATAAAGTCGCAGATACAGTTGGTGTAACTCTTGGTCCTAAGGGCCGCAATGTTGTGCTGGAGAAAAAATTCGGATCTCCAACAATTACCAATGATGGTGTTACCATCGCTAAAGAGATAGAACTTGAAGATCCCTATGAGAATATGGGAGCTCAGCTGATCAAGGAAGTTGCATCCAAAACTAATGATATCGCTGGTGATGGAACAACTACAGCAACTATCCTTGGACGTGCCATCATTCATGAAGGAATGAAGAATGTTGCAGCTGGTGCAAATGGTATGCTTATGCGTTCCGGAATCGAGAAGGCTATTGAGTATGTCGTTGATGATCTTAAGAATCAGGCTATTCACATCAAGGACAGAGACAGCATAGCACAGGTAGCAGCAATTTCCGCAAACGATAAGACTGTTGGTAATCTTATAGCTGAGGCTATGGGGAAAGTTGGAGAAGAAGGCGTAATCACTGTAGAAGACAGCAAGACTGTTGGAACAACTCTCGAAGTAGTTGAGGGTCTTCAGTTTGATAAGGGATACATCAGTCCCTACATGGTTACGGATACAGAAAGAATGGAAACAGTATTTGAGGATGCCTATATCCTGATTAATGATGGCAAGATAAGCAACATCAAGGATATGCTCCCAATTCTTGAAAAGATAGTTCAGACTGGTAAGCCTCTCGTTATAATCAGCGAAGATATTGAAGGCGAAGCTCTCGCAACTCTCGTAGTAAACAAGATCCGTGGTGTTATGCAGGTTGCAGCAGTTAAAGCTCCTGGATTTGGCGAGAGACGTAAAGCAATGCTTCAGGATATAGCAATTGTTACCGGCGGTGAGGTTATAAGCGAAGAACTTGGAAGAAAACTGGATACCGCTGATATTGAGATGCTTGGTAGAGCCAAAAAGATCAAGATAACCAAGGAAGATACAACAATTGTAGAGGGATCAGGTGATCCTGCTGACATCAAGAATCGTGCAGCGCAGATCAAGGCTGAGTATGAAAACTCAAGTTCCGACTATGACAGGGAAAAACTTCAGGAAAGACTCGCAAAACTTGTAGGTGGAGTAGCTGTAATACAGGTCGGTTCTGCTACTGAAACAGAGCAGAAAGAACTGAAACATCGTATTGAGGATGCTCTCAATGCAACAAGGGCTGCTGTTGAAGAGGGCATTGTCTCTGGTGGTGGTGTAGCTCTTGTCAATGCTTCTCTTGCTTTGGAGAAATTTTTGGAAACCCTTGAAGGGGATGAGCGGACAGGAGCCAATATAGTACTCAATTCCCTTATATCCCCTCTTCATCTCATAGCCGATAATGCTGGTTTCCAGGGAGATGTTGTTGTAGAGAAGGTCAAAGGGCTTCCTGCAGGTCAGGGTCTTAATGCAGCTATTGGTGAATATGTTGACATGATCAAAGCAGGCATAATTGATCCGGTAAAGGTTACCAGAAGTGCTCTCCAGAATGCTGGATCTATCGCTGCCATGGTACTTACAACAGAAGCTCTGGTAGCTGATAAACCAGAGAAGAAGTCCGAGCTCGGAATGCCTGGCGGTATGGGCGGCATGGGCGGCATGGGCGGCATGGAAGGAATGTACTAGGTTATAACCAGGGATTTTCGATTCAACGATCCTTTTCAGTATGGGAAGGAGCCTTCGCCATTCAGGCGAAGGCTCCTTTTTATATAACCAGCACATGGAATTACATTGATCACTTCCAGTCTGATATACTTGACGAATTATGTTACTTAATCTTGTTCGGAGGAATGGCGGAATGGATAATATTTTAATTCTTGACTGCGGTTCTCAATATACGCAGCTTATCGCAAGAAGAGTTCGGGAACTTAAGGTTCATAGTGAGATCCTGCCATGGGATGTAGGTATTGAAACCATTAAAGACAAAAAACCAAAGGGTATAGTGATCTCAGGAGGTCCTCAGAGTGTCAGGGAAGAGGGGGCTCCCTCTGTGTCAAATAAGCTTTTTGACATGGGTATTCCCATCCTTGGACTTTGCTATGGAATGCAGTTGATGACGAAACTTATGGGTGGTGTTGTTGGAAGTGGCTGTAAAAGGGAATATGGAAGAACAGGTATTTCCATTGTAGATTCCAATGCCCCCATTTTTTCAGGGATAACTTCTTCTTTTGAGGTGTGGATGAGTCATGGAGACCACATTGATCAGATTCCTCCTGAAATGCATCTTTTGGCCAGCACTCATGAAGGTGTTCCAGCAGCCATGGCTAATGAAGACGGTTTTTTCACAGGTCTGCAATTTCATCCAGAGGTTGTTCATACCCAACATGGAATTGATATACTGGCCAACTTCCTATTTAAGATATGTAAATGCCAGGGGGATTGGAACCTTGGCGACTGGATCCAGAGAATGGTGGTTGTTATCCAGGACCAGGTAAAGGATGATTCTGTGGTATGTGGCCTTTCCGGTGGAGTAGATTCAACTGTTGCCGCTGTCCTGACTCAAAAGGCTCTAGGTGAAAGACTCGAATGTATTTTCGTGAACAACGGTCTTCTTCGTGAAGGGGAATCTGAAGGTGTACTGGAACGGTATAAAAGACTCAACCTTAAAGTTCATTATGTAGATGCTTCGGAAGTCTTCATGAGATCTCTTAAAGGGGTTACAGATCCTGAATCCAAAAGAAAGATCATTGGAGAAACTTTTGTCAGGGTTTTCGAGAAAGAGGCAGAGAAGATCCAGGGTGCAAAGTGGCTTCTTCAGGGTACTCTTTATCCCGATGTTATCGAGAGCGGACATACAGGAAAAGGAGCGGCTGTCATAAAGAGTCACCACAACGTAGGGGGATTGCCGGAGGACATGGATCTTGAAGTTCTGGAACCCCTTCGGGATCTCTTCAAGGACGAGGTCAGAGAAATAGGCCGTCTCCTCAATGTGCCTTTCGAAATTATTGATCGTCATCCATTTCCAGGTCCCGGACTTGCCGTCAGGTGTCTTGGTGAACTCGTGACAGATAGACTTGATACTTTACGTGCTGCGGATTCAATTTTCACAGAAGAAATTCTTAGAACTGGACTCTATGATAAGATGTGGCAGGCTTTCTGCGTCCTTCTTCCAGTAAGAACCGTAGGGGTAATGGGAGATGCCAGAACCTATTCCGAGGTTGTGGCACTCAGGGCTGTTGAATCCCAGGATGGAATGACTGCAGACTGGGTCAGGTTACCCTATGA
The DNA here is from genome assembly GCA_016841745.1 of Acetomicrobium hydrogeniformans. Taxonomy (GTDB): domain Bacteria; phylum Synergistota; class Synergistia; order Synergistales; family JAFGMB01; genus JAENYO01. The sequence continues at coordinate 51,811 of JAENYO010000006.1, read as the reverse complement.
TCTCATAGATAAGGTATCGAGACGGATCTGTAACGAAGTCAGAGGTATTAACAGAGTTGTGATGGACGTTACAAGCAAGCCGCCATCTACTATAGAATGGGAATAACAACTGTGTAATTCTTGGGGTGCCTTAATGGCACCCTTTTTTGGGGACATACTGTGAGAAAAATAACAAAATGATATATACTGAAATGAAGAATATCTGAGGTTGTTTTACCTGCAGACCAGAGTTTTTACACTGAACATTAATGTTACAAGCTTGTTCTAACAAGGGGGGGGTAATAAGGTGGACTCAGGGTACGGATTGACGTTCAGAAAAGTAAGAGGTTGGTTTTTACCCTTTATTCTTGTGCTGTTTTTCCTGGCAGGACTTTCTTATCTTATCAGTTTTAGCCTTTTAAGGCCCCTTGCATGGTCGGCCCTTCTTTCTTTCCTGGTCTATCCGCTCCATCAGGTACTTCATCATCACGTTTTTAAAGGAAGATGGCCTAATCTTACAGCAGTTATCATGACTGCTTTTGTCATACTGATAATAGTGCTTCCAACTGTAATGGTTGGTTTTGTAATGGCAAGAGAGGGAATTCGCCTGTACGGGAATGTTGCTGATTTTCTTAAAGGGATAGATGGCAGCACTGTACACCCTCTCACGATGATCATGCCTCCTGCTCTTGCAGAGAGATTTACCCCTTTTTTTAAGGAATTTGAATTTTTGGGAACGATTTTTGGTCAGACGGGGAGATGGGCAGCTTCTTCCATAGCAGCGGTATCGAGGGGTTTTCTGGGTAATGCCATTAGGATAGTGCTTCAACTAATAGTTATCGCAGTAGCATCGTTCTTCATGATAAGAGATGGGCACCTGATACTTGGTTATGTCAAGGATATAACACCGTTGTTGCGACAGGACAAGGAAGCTTTCTTCGGTCAGGCAAAACGGATTCTGCAGGGAGTGCTGTATGGAATAACCCTGACTGCAATAATTCAGGGTATTCTTGGAGGGTTTGGGTGGTGGTATGTCGGGTTGGCAACCCCACTTTTATTTGGTGCCCTTATGGCTATCCTGGCCATGTTCCCCATAATAGGTACTCCTCTTGTCTGGATTCCCGGAGCCCTTTATCTCCTTTACCTGGGGCAATGGAAAAATGCACTTGTCCTGTTTATATGGGGACTTCTCGTAGTAAGTCTTATCGACAATTTCCTCAGGCCTCTTTTTATCTCCGAGGGTAGTAAGATCCATATTCTGATAATATTTATTGGAGTATTTGGAGGATTAACTACCTGGGGATTTATAGGGATCTTTCTTGGACCTCTTGTAATTTCTCTTTTTGTATTTATGCTGGATACTTACCGAAAAGAGTGGAAAATGCGTTTTAGAAGTGAATAATCTTGCAGTGTGTCCAGTATATACTTTCCTTCAGGAGGAACAAGTATGCCATTACTTTTTTCTATTGCAGGTTTCAAGAATTCCGGAAAAACTACTCTGTGCTGGAAGATCCTTTCCCTCCTTAAAGAAAAGGGGCTGGATGTAGCCTATGTGAAACATACCCATGAGAAAGTGTTATCTCCAGACAATACTGATACTGGGAAAAGATCAGATTTATGTCTTCCAAGAGGACTATGGGGGTCTGATGGTCTCATTATGGAATTTGGAGATAAAGACCTTGACAGAAAAAAAGCACTCTCTCTAGCTTTTAAGGGAAAGGATATAGTGATCATGGAGGGGGGTAAGAATATGGGTTGTCCGAAAATCTGGGTAGGTTCACCTACTGATATTCCGCTCCATGTACGTGGAGTTCTTGCTTGCTATTGCTCCAGGACCGAGGAAGACTTGCTTACCTTTACGCCGGGAGAGGAAGATGAGATTGCTTCTTACATATATAAATTCTGGCAGAGATCTGAAGGAAACAGGATCGAGCTTTATATCGGTAATAAAAGAATTCCAGTCAAAGAATTTGTTTCGGACTTTCTAGCTAGAGGACTGAGAGGTATGTTGAGTGCCCTTCATGGAGTTTCTTCCTTTGACTCTGGCATTTCCCTCTTTATCAAAAGCAAAAAGAATAATTAGATCGTTCTCTGCTAATTAGGAACTTTCCTTTTCGTAAATGAAAGAAAACTGATATTTAGTAGTAAAAAAACTTGTATTTATTTCTTTTGCTGTCTATAATTATTTCCGCTTTGTCAGCTTGCTCGCCGTAATGGCGAGCTATAGATGTTTTTATGTATTGTTCTAGATTAAAGGGAGGTACTTTTTATGGGTCTTCTAACGCTGTTTGTAGTCGTAGGAGCAGGGGTTATTGCTCTGGTTTTTGCTGTAATTTCGTTTAACAAGATCAATGCCTTTGTGGTTGAGAATGAAAGAGTTAATGAACTTTCCGAGATCATCCACAAGGGTGCAATGGCTTTCCTATCAAGGGAGTATAAATGGCTGGCACCTTTTGTCATTCTTGTCGCCATTCTTTTAGGAATTAAGATAGGTTTCGCTACGGCCATATGTTTTATTCTGGGGGCGCTTTGCAGTGGCCTTGCTGGATTCTTTGGAATGAAGGTTGCAACCAGGGCAAATGGCAAAACAGCCTTTGCTGCCACAAAAGGTATAAACGAGGCACTCACTATTGCCTTCGGTGGTGGGAGTGTCATGGGAATGTCCGTTGTGGGTCTTGGTGTGCTTGGCATTTCACTCTGTTACCTCTTCTTTAAAGATCCTAACGTTATTACAGGATTCGGTTTTGGTGCAAGTTCAATTGCTCTTTTTGCACGTGTAGGTGGTGGTATTTATACAAAAGCTGCAGACGTTGGAGCAGACCTTGTAGGAAAAGTTGAGGCCGGGATTCCGGAAGATGATCCCCGTAACCCAGCCACCATTGCTGATAATGTTGGAGATAATGTAGGAGACATAGCTGGAATGGGTGCAGACCTTTTTGAATCCTACGTCAATTCTGTAATAGCTGCTATGGCTATTGGACTTGCAATATTTGGCGGCCGCGGTGTAGCCTATCCTCTCATGCTTGCTTCTGTAGGTATAGTTGCTGCCATAATAGGGACATTCTTCGTTAAGGTAAAAAAAGGTGGTAATGCCCAGGTAGCCTTGAGGATCGGCACTTTTGTCACGGGCGGCCTTATGATGATTGGTGCCTTCTTCATAACCAAGGGAATGTTCGGAGAAATAACTCTTTTCTGGTCTGTCCTTTCTGGAGTTGCAGTGGGAGTCCTGATCGGTTTTGTGACTGAGATTTATACCTCCTCTGATTTTAAATCTGTAAAGCAGATAGCTGCTGCTACTGAAACTGGATCTGCAACTACTATCCTTGCCGGTATGGCAGTTGGTATGAAGTCAACCGTTATTCCCGTTATTCTTATCTGTGTTGCAACACTTGTAGGCTATAGGTTTGGTGGCCTTTATGGTATAGCATGTGCTGCAGTCGGAATGCTTTCAATTACAGGAATGAGCCTCAGCGTGGATGCTTACGGCCCCATAGCTGATAACGCAGGTGGAATCGCTGAAATGAGCCATCTTCCACCCGAAGTCCGAAAGATTACCGATAAACTAGACGCTGTTGGTAATACAACTGCTGCTATGGGTAAGGGACTTGCCATCGGTTCAGCCGCTCTCACAGCGCTGGCTCTGTTTGCTGCATACGCTCATGCTGTCCAGCTGAATTCCATTGATCTTAAAGAACCCAAAGTCATGGTAGGCCTTTTCCTGGGAGGTATGCTTCCCTTTCTGTTCAGTGCGCTTACCATACAGGCTGTTGGCCGCGCTGCCCAGGCAATGATCGATGAAGTAAGAAGACAGTTCAGGGATATTCCAGGGATAATGGAAGGAAAAGCACGTCCTGAATATGAAAAATGCATTGAGATCTCTACGTCATCGGCTCTTAAGGAAATGGTCGTTCCGGGTCTGCTTGCTGTCGTTTCCCCAGTTGCTGTAGGATTTATCCTGGGTCCTGAAGCACTTGGCGGACTTCTTGGCGGTTCTATAGTCACAGGCGTTATGATGGCAATATTTATGTCTAACGCTGGTGGAGCATGGGACAATGCAAAAAAATACATAGAGGAAGGTCATTATGGGGGTAAGGGAACCGAAAACCATGCTGCGGCAGTGGTCGGAGATACAGTAGGAGACCCCTTTAAGGATACCTCAGGTCCAAGTCTTAACATCCTGATTAAGCTGATGTCTGTCGTTGCTGTGGTTCTGGCTCCCCTGTTTATCTGATATTTTCAGGATTCTACTTCTGAACGTCTGAGTTGACTCGTTAGCATAAATGCTATGATTAAGGGGGGAGAGTATATACTCTTCCCCCTATTCTGTTCGGAGGTGTACCTGGTAATGATTGATCACGTCCAGGATATAAAGGAAAAACTCGATATTGTAGAAATTATCGGCGACTACGTCCGACTCCGGAAAGTCGGAAAGAACTTCAGGGGCCTTTGTCCCTTTCACAGCGAGAAAACCCCTTCATTCTATGTTTCTCCGGAAAGGCAGACCTATCATTGTTTTGGATGTGGGAATGGAGGAGATCTTTTCAGTTTTATAATGGAAGCAGAGAGTATCGATTTTCGTGAGGCCCTGGAATTACTTGGGAAAAGAGCAGGGATCGACATCGCCGAGAAACGAACGGAAGCTAGAGGCAAAAATCTTTACGATGTTATGGAACTTGCCTGTCAGTTCTATCAATGTTCCCTCCATTCTGATAGAGGAGAAAGTGCCCGTAAATATTTGAAGAAAAGGTCGATTTCAATGGACCTCACTTCGGCCTTTGAAATCGGATGGGCTTCAGCGAGTTGGGATTCATTATGGACTTGGCTGAAAGATCACCAGATCTCCTTTAAGGATGCGCTTGAATGTGGTCTTGTGCTTGAAGGCAAGCACGGACCATACGATAGGTTCAGAGGGCGATTGATCTTCCCTATAAGGGATATCGTGGGCAAACTGATCGCTTTTGGTGGAAGACTTGTTGATGGTGATGGTGCAAAGTATATTAATAGTCCTGAAGGTAGTCTGTATAGCAAGAGACAGAATCTATATCTTCTGAACAAGGCCAAAAGATCTATCCGTGAAAAAGGTAGAGCAATCCTGGTAGAGGGATACATGGATGCCATAAGGCTTCATGTTTCCGGGTATCCGGAAACAGTCGCGAGCCTGGGAACTTCACTTACGGAAGAACAGGCATCTCTGCTTAAAAGACTTGCCGATAAATGTTATATCTGTTACGACTCTGATGCTGCAGGACAGGATGCCACTATTCGAGGTATGTATATTCTTCAGAGACTGGGGCTTGATGTGTTTATAGTTCAGATTCCCCAAGGTAAAGATCCGGATGACCTGCTTTCCCTGCCCCAGGGAAGGGATTTATTTGAAGAAATGATTGTAAAGGCAAAACCTTTAGTCCTTTATCATCTATATATGGGGCGAAATGGAGGCATGACCGGTTCCCGCAGATCTACTGATGAATTTCTGGTCAAGATATCGCAGCTTCCCCTTGAAACAGTTTCGCAGTACCTCAATCACATTTCACGTGAATTAGGTATCCTTCCTCATATACTCCAGGATCAGCTCCATTCTTTAAGAAAACAGGATCAAAGGAAATCTTCGGAAGTGGGAAGGGACAGGATTGAAAGACAAACAGATAATCTTGTTGCAAATGATATTGAACCTCTCCAGGCCGCTCTCTTTACACTGTTGTGGAATAATCCGGATATAAGAAAAACGACAACATCCCATAATATTATCTCTCTGTTCGAAGATGAGAGGATGCAGACCATCACCTCAGCCCTCATCTCGGGTGAGGATCCAGTTGACCTTGAGAAGCGCTGGTTGCTTCTTGGAGAGAAATTTGCCCAGCAGGTTATTGCAAAGGGTGGCTCCTATCTTGAACAGTTTCCTGAAAAAGAAGGTCTATGCAGTGTGATAATTGAATCCCTTGAGAGAAAAAAGAAGATAACCCGGTACAAGATCCTCAAAGGAAAACTTATAAGAATGGAAGCTTCAGGAGAGGAATTAAAAGAGTATTCGCAACTTTCATCCGAGCTTAAAGATGTTGTTTTTTAGCATCCATGCCTTTGTTGAAAAGAATGAAGTTAATTTGATATACTCTCTCTGTTGCTTGTGTATGGAGGCACAAAGATGAGAATAGATAAATTCCTTAAACTTGCCCGACTTGTGAAAAGAAGGTCTGTAGCTCAGGAAATGATTTCAGTAGGAGCAGTGAGGATCAACAAGCGGCAGGTAAAGCCTTCAAGTATTGTTAGAGAGGGCGATATTGTAGAGATTGCATACACTTCCCGTGTTATTGCCATTGAAGCTTTAACTGCGGATGAGGCTCTTCTTAAAAGAAAAGATGCAGTTCCATACAAATTGATCGAAGAAAAAAGAGTTAATCCGGAAGAACGACCTTGGTAATATGGTACTGAAGGTCCGATTTTTTCTGTTTTAAAAGGAGATGAGCTAATTGAGTTCAATTATAGGAATTCATGCAAGAGAAATACTGGATTCTCGGGGTAATCCCACACTTGAAAGTGAAGTATGGCTGGAGAGCGGAATAGTAGCTACAGCTTCAGTTCCGTCTGGAGCTTCTACCGGTTCTTTTGAAGCAGTGGAGTTAAGAGACGGAGGCGACAGGTATATGGGTAAGGGGGTACGTTCTGCTGTTCAAAATGTGAATGACAGAATAGCTCCTGAGATAATAGGTCTCGATGCAGGAGAGCAGAAATATATTGACAGAGTTATGATAGAACTTGATGGGACACATAACAAGGGGAACCTGGGAGCCAATGCGATTTTAGGGGTATCCCTTGCCGTAGCCAGAGCTGCAGCAAAGGAATATGAAATGCCCTTATGGTCCTACATAGGAGGACTTGGTCCCTTTGCTCTTCCTACTCCCATGATGAACGTTATTAATGGAGGTAAACATGCGGACAATAATCTCGATATCCAGGAGTTTATGATCATTCCCCATGGGGCCGAATGTTTTTCAGAAGCTCTGAGAATGGGTACGGAGACTTATCATGCATTGAAAACAATTCTAATCCAAAAGGGACTGAATACCGCTCTTGGAGATGAAGGAGGTTTTGCTCCTCATCTGAAAACTAACAGAGAAGCTATTGACATAATTATTTCTGCAATAGAAAAAGCTGGCTATGTTCCTGGAGAGGATATAAGTCTTGGTCTTGATGTAGCTGCTACGGAGATCTTTGAAGAGGGTAATTATATTTTTAAAGGAGAACAGAAAACTTTTTCATCGCTGGAACTGATGGATTATTATACTGATTTATGCAGTAGGTACCCGGTTATTTCGATAGAAGACGGGATGTCAGAGGAAGATTGGGAAGGATGGGGAGGATTGCTCCAAAAACTTGGAAGCAAGGTCCAGATAGTAGGTGACGATCTTTTCGTTACAAACCCGGAAAGACTCTGCAGAGGGATAAATGACAGATCGGCCAATGCTATCCTGATAAAACTCAACCAGATAGGTACTCTTACCGAAACGTTGGAAGTAATTGATATTGCCCGATCCAACGGTTTTGGAACGATAATATCACATAGATCCGGGGAAACTTCCGATACCTTTATAAGCGACTTAAGTGTTGCCACATCTGCTGGTCAGATAAAAAGTGGTGCACCAGCAAGAGTTGATAGAGTGGCTAAATACAATCAGTTATTAAGGATAGAGGAAGAGGCATTTGAAGTTGCTCCTTATTCCGGTTTATGTCGAATAAAATGTGCCAGATAAATCTTCTTTACCTTATGATCGATTGAATAAAGAGGCAAGAAATGAAACTATCTTTTCTCCTGTAAAAGTTGATGGGGCATTATTATATTTCTGATACAAGACGCGGAATATAAAAATGCCGGGTATTTAATCAATGTGGGCATCCATCTCGGGAGTCTGTCAGAATAGAAATTCTGCTTAAAAGAAGTTAGACTAGTCCAGTCTTAAGGTTTACATAATTATTATGAAGTCATCGTGCTTCAGGAAAGCAGGCTTAAATGAAAATTGCTGAACCAACTGTGGGAAGACTGGTACAGTATCACAGGCTGCTCGAGCGTTTGTACATGGAAGGGCAAAAAGTTGTTTCATCCCAGGAGATCGGGGAATCCCTCGCTTTTAAGGCCAGTCAGGTAAGGAAAGATCTCTCATATTTTGGTGAAATTGGTAAACGCGGTGTGGGATATCATGTCGAAAAACTCTATAAACATATTAATGAGATCCTTTCTTCACCCAGAAAATGGAAACTGGGACTTATCGGAGTAGGTCATCTTGGGAGTGCATTGCTTGGTTATGGAGCCCTTCGCAATGACAAGGTCGAGATAAGTGCTCTATTTGATAATGACAAATCAAAGGTTGGCAAAGTGTTTTTCGGAGTTGAATGTCATCACATAGATGATGCTGCGAAAATAATCTGCAGGGACAGGATAGAGGTAGTCATTCTTGCAGTTCCTTCAAGTGCAGCGCAGAGTTGTGTTGATTCCATTGTCAGTAGCGGATGTGTAAAGGGAATCCTCAACTTTTCACCAATATCCATTGTCACTCCGGCTGATGTCCTTGTTACAAGCGTTGATATCTCTGTGGAACTTGAAAAGCTACTGTTTTATCTCAAGGAGGAAGAGAAAAAAAAGTAAGATTGGGGTTTATACCTTTTAAGGTATCATGTTAGAATGTCCTGTGACAGAAGGAAACGTATCGAAGAAGGAGATGGTGTTCTTGCAGACTGGTGGTCAGGGTAGCTTGGTGGGTATGCTTTTCCCATTAGCAATATTTGTGCTGATTTTCTATTTTTTCATCATTCGTCCCCAGAAAAAGAAGCAGAAACAGCATGACGAATTGATAGCTTCCCTTGGTAGAGGGGATCAGGTTGTTACCGCGGGAGGATTCTGGGGTATAGTAAGAGAAGTCAAGGATGACAGTTTAATTATCGAGATTGCAGATGGTGTTAAAGCGAGAGTCCTTAAAGGTTCTATCGCTAACAAGAGAGCTTCTGCCCCGGAAGCAAAGGAAATGGATGCTCCAGTCGAAGATAATGATGCGAAAACTGATGAGGAATAGTTAGTCTGCTCCGGTGCTAAACATCTTGGAGTGGATGCATGTGCGTCCGCTCCTTTTTCTATTTTTTATCTTTTTTTTCGGTTTTATTATTTGACTTTCCTGTTTGAACTCTCAGATCACAGACTGTGATTTTGTAGGAATAATTCGGTTAAGGAGGTATATGCAGATGCAGAAAAGAGACCGTTGGCGGCTTCTCTTGGTAGCATTGGTTGTTATAGTAGCGATTGTATCTGTTTTTCCAATAAAGGGTAGGATTAATCTGGGTTTGGATCTTAAGGGTGGAGCCCACATTGTCCTTCAAGCTAAGGGAACAGATACAAATCCTCTTACGGAAGACAGCATAGAAAGGCTTCTTGCTGTTCTGAGAAACCGTATTGACCAGTATGGAGTATCGGAACCCCTGATCCAGAGACAAGGTAAGGACAGGGTGATAGTAGATCTTCCCGGAGTGGAAGATCCTGAAGCGGCTCTGGAACTAATAGGCAAGACGGCCCTTCTGGAATTCAGGAAAGTTCTTAAGGGAACTCCTGCGGTACCTCCTGGTCCACAGAGGCCCAATTATGATAGTGATGAGGAGTATAACAGTGCCCTTTCCAGATGGGAAGAAGCAAAACAACAGATATTAACGATAAAAAATGAACTTCAAGCCGAAGCTGACAAGGGAAAGGGACTTCTCCTGTCAAGAGATGAAGATGAAAAATACTATCTTCTTGGAACTCCATATGTCACCGGTAAAGACCTGAAAAATGCTGGTACACAGTATGATAACCTGGGCAGGCCTGTTGTTACCATAGCATTTAATAATGAAGGAGCCAAGCTCTTTGACAAAGCGACTTCCGAATCTGTTGGTGAACAGTTGGCTATTGTCCTTGACGGAGTAGTGGTTTCAGCTCCGGTTGTGCAGGAAAGGATCAGTGGAGGTAATGCACAGATTTCCGGCAGGTTCTCAGTTCCTGAGGCGCAGCGCCTTGCCATCATGTTGAGGGCAGGTGCTCTCCCAGTGGCAGTAGAGGTACTGGAGAACCGTTCCGTAGGACCATCTCTTGGTGCAGATTCAATAAAGCAGGGACTTAGAGCCGGTATCATTGGAGCAGTCCTTGTTATCCTTTTCATGCTTGTCTACTACCATGTTCTTGGCATTGCCGCTGATTCAGCCCTTGCAGTTGCTCTTCTTCTTGTGTTTGCAGGTCTGATAAGCCTGAGAGCTACACTGACCCTTCCAGGTATTGCAGGTATAATCCTTACAATAGGAATGGCAGTAGATGGTAATATACTGATTTACGAGAGAGTTAAAGAAGAGTTCCGTTCAGGAAAGACGCCTCATGCTTCTATAGATTCAGGGTTCCGGAAGGCTTTAACAACGATTCTTGATGCCAATGTAACGACCCTTATTGCTGCTGGTGTTCTGTATTATTTTGGTAGTGGTCCTGTAAGAGGATTTGCTGTCACTCTGAGCCTTGGTATTTTAGCAAGTGTATTCACTGCTGTTGTTGTTACAAGAGCTTTGCTCCAGGTACTGATGAGCGGGACAAGAATTCCCTCTCTTACACGTCGTGGATAACTGAGGAGGTATTTCCATGTTCAGCTTATCTTCAATAAATCTAGATTTTATGAAATTTCGCAGAAAGGCCTTGATCCTTAGTGGAATTCTTCTGTTAGCAAGCATTCTGCTTTTATTTACCAGGGGACTTAATCTGGGTATAGACTTTGTGGGTGGGAATCTCATGCAATTGAAGTTTCCCGCTGCAGTAGAGGTCAGTGATCTTAGGGATATCCTTTCAGATGTAGGCCAGTCTCAAGCTGTTATCCAGTCTTATAGTAATGACGGATTTATGATTCGCCTGAATGCCCAGGAAGAGACTGTAAGAAAAGAAGTACTCCAGGCAATAAGAGAGAAATATCCTGATGTGGAACTGTTGAGATTCGAAAAAGTTGGGCCTGTTGTCGGAGAACAACTTCGCAAAGAGGCCTTTATAGCGGTCTGTATGGCTTTGTTAGGTATCCTGGGATATATAACTATACGTTTCCAGTTCCGTTTTGCTGTGGTAAGTGTTTTGGCCCTCATGCATGATTCGCTTATAACCCTTGGGGTTTTCAGTCTTACAGGTATGGAAGTTTCCCTCCCTTTCATTGCTGCCATACTTACGATCGTAGGTTACTCTCTCAATGATACGATAGTTGTTCTCGATAGAGTCAGGGAGAATTGGAAAAATCTTAAGTCATGGGGAATAGTGAAACTTCTCAACGTTTCTCTGAACCAGACCCTTTCGAGAACCGTGAATACATCAATCACCACATTTCTTCCGGTAATGGCTTTCTTCATTCTAGGTGGTCCTGTCCTTGCGAATTTTTCTTTTGCATTGCTTATAGGAATAGTCGTTGGCACATACAGTTCCATCTATATTGCAGGATCGCTTCTTTCTGAGTGGTATGAAAGGTCTTCTGCCAGATAGTCAACTGACCTTTCGGTTTCTCCTTTGAACCTGATTATTTTCCTTATCTTTTATTTAGATAAGTCCGGGGAGCCCTCGTGGCTCCCTTTTTAGTATGCCATACTGTGGTTTACGAAAAGATACAGCAGTATTACAATAATGCTTGGAATACGGATTAAGGGGGATGGATAATGGAACCCATTTTGAGGATGATAGCAGAAGGTCTTGCAGTAGGAGACTCTGCAGTCGAGATTTGCCGCAAGCGTTTATCCGGATTGGTCAAGAAAGGACTTCTCAGCGATTCGGAGTTCAGAGCTATACTTTCTGATATTGATCAGGATGTTCATCAAAAAAGAAAAGAGATGATAAGTTGTATCAGTTCAGAAATCAAAAAGCTTACATCAATACTATCTGTCGAAGCCGAAAATGGTACTTTTCTTAACCATCAATGATAGCTCTTTTATCTTTCCAAAACTATTGTAATTATTGGAACATGCGCATTTCATTCTGATTTGGGCATTTTGTCTGTTGTTCGGTTTTTTAGAATATGATTCTGGCTAGGAGGGTTATCAATGAGGAGTTATGGATTAGGAATATCTTTTACCATGCTTGTAGCTGCTCTTTATGCTTTTCAGAACAAGGGAGAAGTGGTTGTCAGGTTCCTTACCGGGGAAAGAGTTCTTCCTCAGGGAGTATGGGAGATAGCGCTATTTGCCTTAGGCTGTGTTGTTATGTGGGTTATATCTCTCTCAGCAATTGTAGAGAACCGCAATAGGTATACCGGTATAGTAAAGGATCAGAAAACTCGGCTTACAGAACTTGAAGAAGATTTATCGGTCCTTAGGGACGAACGTAAATCTCTTATGATAGCTCTCAAGAGAAGCGGGTCGGATTTTGAAATCCCAGTCCAGGATGAAGCTGCAAAGGGCCCTGCAAAATGGGAGCAGGATGTACGAGATTATGTGGAATCATCGGTTGATTCCTCGCTGGAGTCATGTTCGGAAGGGACCGTGGTCTGGGAAGAGTCCGAACAGAGGGATCGATCATGTGCACCATGCGAAGGAGATAAAGTTGAAGTCGATGAAGACACAGATTTTACCCTTAAGGAAGAACTTGAGGATGAGGGAAAAGTTGACAATTGACATCCTTCTGTCGTAGATCTGGACTTTGCCTCTTTGAGCCAAAGGAAAGTACTTTAGAAATCTCCCGACAACTTCAATGTTCTGTACTTGTTGCATCTGTCCTCGAAATGAGAGGACTTGCAGATATGGAAAATATAGAAAAGGCTCGGGCCTGGCTAAGTCCGAGCCTTAACTCTATGCTTTCCTGTCTTGATCTTGGCAGAAATGCAATGGAAACCAGTAAGTTGTGGAATTCCATTGCAACTCTTGGAAATGTTGTCGTTTATGGTGATTATGATGTGGATGGTATTTCTGCTACTGTACTTGCCATGGAGCTATGTACGAGAGTCGGGGCGAAAGTGAGATATTTTATTCCTCATCGTCATCATCAAGGTTACGGGCTTCATTGGAATGTCTTGGAAAGCCTCATCAACACAGGCTGTGAAACTCTTGTAATCGTTGATTGTGGTTCAAAGGACAAGAAAATGCTTTTACAGGCTCGTGAGGCGGGACTGAATGTCTTTGTTTTTGATCATCACCTTGTAGATGATGGCTATTGTGCCCCCTCTTTTGTCGTGAATCCCCAGATAGACGGAGATCCACGTTCCAGGCAATTATGTGCTACTGCGGTGTTATGGACTTGGGCTTTCCTTCACAGCGGTTTGCCAACCGACTGGCTTATGGAACGACTTGATCTTGTCGCTTTGGCTACGGTGGCAGACTGTATGCCCCTTAATGAACTTAACAGGTCTATTGTTAACATTGGTCTGGATCAGATCAAGCGATTTACAAGACCTGGTCTCAGGGAACTTTTAAAAAAGCTTGATTTATCAAGTTCTTATCTTACTGAAGAACATCTCGCTATGAAGGTGATTCCCTGTCTCAATGCGGCAGGCAGAATGGAACTTGCCGATCCCTCGGTTAACCTTCTTGCGGGGGTAGAACCTGTATCCGGATTTGCGGAAAAACTTGTAAGTCTTAACAGGAAAAGACAGGAATTGTCCCTTACAATATCAAAGCAGGTATCTTCTGTAATGGAGAGGGAGTCATGCCATGTTATTTTTGGAAAAACATGGCCTATAGGAATTCTCAGCGGGGTAGCCAGTAAAGTATGCAATATGAGTAGTCAACCCGTGATCCTTGCAGCCCCTAATAAAAAAAGTATCAGAGGTACAGTGAGAGTTCCCACGGGAGGAGATGCTATCGCTACTCTTGATATCGTATCAGATTATCTTCAAGAATGGGGAGGACATAAATTCGCTGCAGGTTTTTCCGTTGCTCCTGAACATTGGGATCTGATAAGGAATAAACTTGAAGACCATTTATGTCTATTCGACACCCCTGATATCTCCATCAATGCTCTGGACTTTAATCCCGATAATATCAATTCCAGGGTTTTCCAGGAACTAACCGTTCTAGGGCCATTTGGACAGGGTAATCCTGTTCCTTCTTTTTATCATCCCAGGCAGGGTATTGAAAAGTTTACATCTCTTGGTAGAACTGGAGAACATTTCAAGATATCTCTGGGATCATCTGAGATTCTGGCTTTTAATATAGGAGATCTTCTTGATGAGCTAAAAGATGGTTCTACTCTGGGTTGGGTTTATCATCCCAGACTTGACGTATGGAGAGGTAGACCCAGGTTACAGTTTATCCTCGATTGTGTAGTGATTCCTGATTGAATCATCCCTGGTGGTAAATCAAAATCCTTTAGGTATGCTTTTTCATTAAATGCCAGGACAGATTCCAGAGAGGTGAAATTCTTGGAAGAAGGCAATAAGTACTTTACTGACCATCAAGATCGGAGATTTCAGACCGGTTCCAGGGTTGTTGTCCAAAAGGAACTTAAAAAGCTCCGGGACAGTTTTATGGGTAGGATCCCTGAATCCCAGAGATCTGTTTCTGTGAAGTTCGCCTGGCATGAGGTCTGGTCAAAGATATCCAGATATTTATCAAAAGAGGATCTGATGGCTGTGGGGGAGGCTCTTATCTATTCTGCTAACAGCCATGGAGACCAAAAACGATCCACTGGTGACCCCTACATAGTACATTGTTTGAACGTGGCATCTATCCTTGCAGATATGCAAATGGATTCTCCAACCCTTCAGGCAGCACTACTTCATGATGTTCTGGAAGATACAGAAGTAGACTCGCAGTACATTATAGAAAGATTCGGACAGGATATCTTTACCTTAGTAGATGGAGTAACGAAACTCGGAAAACTTCCATTCAAATCTTTTGAAGATTATCAGTCTGAAAATTTAAGAAAAATGTTTCTTGTAATGGCGAAGGATATCCGGGTTGTCCTTATCAAACTTGCTGATCGACTTCATAATATGCGCACCTTAAGTGCCCTCAGAAAGGACAAACAGTCACGTATTGCAAAGGAAACACTGGAGATTTATGCTCCTCTTGCCCACCGCCTGGGGATTTACCAGGTGAAAAGGGGCCTGGAAGATCTGGCCTTTAAATTCTCGGACCCGGATATGTATTATGAGATCAAAAAGAAAGTCAGGCAGAAACTTCCCGAAAGGGAGCGGACAGTAACAATAGCACTTGAAATGCTTCAGGAAAGATTAAAAAAGGAAGAGATACAGGCCCGGATAAAAGGCAGAGCCAAACATTTTTACAGCATATACGAAAAAATGAACCGTAAGCATCTTTCCATAGAACAGCTATATGACCTTCTGGCACTCCGTGTGGTAGTAGAATCGGTCACGGAATGTTATACGGTTCTGGGGATTGTTCATGCAATGTGGAACCCTATTCCTGGACAATTTGATGATTATATAGCTAATCCAAAGAACAATATGTATCAGTCCCTTCATACAACTGTTGTAGGTCCTACAGGTGAACCACTGGAAGTTCAGATAAGGACATGGGAAATGCACTGGCTGGCGGAGTATGGCATTGCTGCGCACTGGAGATACAAGGGTGGACCGGGGAAACTGGACAAACTTGATGAAAAACTTACCTGGATCAGACAGGCCCTTGAAAGCGATCATGAAGAGGGTGAACCTTCTGAATTTCTAGAGAGACTCAAGGAGGATGTTCTTAGTTCGGAAGTTTTTGTCTTTACACCCAAAGGACAGGTAGTTACCCTTCCAGGAGATTCAACGCCCATTGATTTTGCATATGCCATTCATACAGAAGTGGGAAATAAATGTGTTGGGGCTATGGTAAATAACAGAATAGTCCCGATGGATTATAAATTAAACAATGGGGATATCATTAAGGTAATCACTTCACCTCAGGGTACTCCCTCTATGGATTGGCTCAAAATTGTCAGGAGCAGCAAGGCCAGAGAAAAGATCCGATCTTTTTTCAGACAGCAAAGCAGGCTGGAGAGAGAAGATAGAGTTGAGAGGGGACAGGATCTTCTCCTTAAGGTACTCAAGAGGCGCGATGTTTCTTTTGATAAAGGACTTGAAGATCTATCTCCCTATCTGAATAAAGTAGCTCGGGATCTAGGTTATTCCGGGACTGAAGACCTTTTCTTTGCTCTTGGTTCAGGTAATCAGACTGCCTCCAACGTGGCCCAGAAACTGGGATCTACCTCATCCCTCTTTAAAGCGTCTAAAACACCCAATATCTTAGTTGAGGAATTGAAACCTTCTCTTAAGGCAAAGCAGGATTCTGACATAATAGTTGAAGGTGCAGAAGGAGTACTGGTAACTTTGGCCAATTGCTGTCTCCCTGTGCCAGGGGATTCTATTGCGGGTTATTCTACACGGACAAGAGGTATTACAGTTCATAGACTTGATTGTCCCAATATTTCCAAATCAACTGAAGAAAGAAAGATTGAAGTATCCTGGGGTAACCATGGTAATAAAAAATATCACGCCAGACTTAAACTTGAAGGAATAGATAGACCTGGGCTTTTTTCGGATGTTGCACAGGCCCTTATGTCTGCAGATTGCAATATAATTGGTCTCAAAGCCAATATGGTTGGTAATAACCAGGCTCGCATGAAGATAGAAGTTGAAGTTAAAGATCTTGAGCATCTTTATTTTACAATTGCCAGACTCAATTCTGTGAAAAGCGTTATTGTAGTTTTTCGGGGGTGATATTTGTGAGGGCGGTTATTCAGAGAGTTACTTCTTCCAGAGTAGAGGTGGAAGATAAGATCATTGGAGAGATAAATACAGGTTATTGTGTACTTCTTGGTGTCACCCATAGTGATACCGAAAAGGATGCAGAATGGATTGTCAACAAGATAATTGGACTAAGGATATTCGAGGATGAGGAAGGCAAGTTGAATAGATCCCTTACCGATGTTGGAGGATCTATACTTCTTGTATCACAGTTTACATTATATGGCGATTGCAGGAAGGGACGCCGACCGTCATTTGTCAAAGCAGCACGCCCTGAAATAGCGAATGAATTGTATGGGAAATGCTGTTCTCTTTTCAAAGACAAGGGCATTACAGTCCAGACTGGGGAATTTCAGGCTTACATGAAAGTATCTATCAATAACGATGGACCTGTGACTCTTATAATTGATTCCCCAGGGGAGGTACAAGTAAATGAAGGATAAACGTTTCCCGCTGGGTCCTTTATGGACCAATGGTTTTCTTATATGGGACGAAATGAAAAAAGCCTTTTTTGTAGATCCGGGTGGAGATCCGGAGGAAGTCTTATCATTTATGGCCGACAATGGTATTCAACTTGAGGCCATACTTTTAACTCATGGTCACAGTGACCATATAGGTGGTCTAAAAACATTGTCTACTATGGCTACGAGTGGTGTCTATATTCATCAAGCTGATGTTGAGATGATAGGCAACCCAGATCTTAATCTGTCACAGTTTCTTGGTACTTCAATTTCATTTTCATTTGATGTAAGGATTCTCTCTGGAGGGGAAAAATTAACTATAGGTAACATGGAGATATATGTGATACATACGCCAGGTCATACAAAAGGAAGCTGTTGTTTTTATGTAAAAGATGAAAATGATTCCCTCCTTTTATCAGGAGATACGTTGTTTGCCTCCAGTGTTGGACGTACAGATCTGCCGGGAGGAGATTATGAAGCTCTCCTCAATTCTATATCCAGACTCTCCGTATATCCAGATGAGATCAGGGTCCTTCCTGGGCATGGACCTGAAACCCTGCTTGGAAGAGAAAAAACAAATAATCCCTTCTGGCCCAGGTAAACAAATAGTATGAAACTTTCTGATATTCCAGATTGGGACAGACCAAGAGAACGTCTACTTATGCAGGGTATATCATGTCTTTCTTCTGTAGAGTTGATCGCCCTTCTTCTGGGTTCATGCGGAGCCAAAAAAGATGTTCTTGAAGTCTCAGCATCCATATTGAGAGAATTCAGGGATCTTTCCGGTCTTTCGAGAGCAACTCTTTCTGAACTGTGTTCCCTTACTGGCATAGGTAGAGCCAAGGCTGGGATATTACTGGCAGCTCTGGAACTTGGTAAAAGAGCAGTTGGTGATAGTCCTTCACTTGTAAAAAATGGTGATTGGAAACAATCTCTGCAGCTCTGGGCGATTGAACTTTCTTTGCAGGAAAGAGAGTATATTATCTCCATATATGTTGACGACAGGAATAGAGTAATAGAAGATGATAAGGTATCATATGGAGGAATCGATGGGGCTTTTCTGGATACAGGTTATCTTCTCAGAAGGGCCATCAGGCTTGGGGCAAAAGGGCTGGTGCTTCTTCATAATCATCCCGATGGAAGTGAAGTGCCCAGCAATGATGATATTATTCTTACAGAGTATATATCCAGGCAGCTTTCTGTCCTCGGACTTGAAATGATAGGCCATTATTTATGTGCTGCCGGTAACATTACCGAAATAGCTATAACAAGATAATAACAGTGTATCAGAAGGAGAGGGAGATAAATTGTTCAGATTTTTATCCGGTGTTCTAGGTTCTGACGTAGGGATAGATCTTGGTACTGCAAACACAGTAGTCTATGTAAGTGGTAAGGGTATTGTTTTTAACGAACCCTCATGTGTAGCTGTCAGAAAACGCAGCAAAAGCGGGAAAGTCGATATCATTGCAGTAGGGAAGGAAGCTAAGGCCATGGTGGGGAAGACTCCCATAGGAGTGACTACCCTCCAACCTCTTCAGGATGGAGTTATAGCGAATTATGATATGACTGAGACTATGATCCGTCATTTTCTTATCAAGATTGGTGGAGGAACAAAACTTCTTTCCCATCCACGAGTTGTCATTTCTGTTCCTGCTGAAGTAACTGAGGTTGAGAGACGTTCTGTTATCGATGCAACCCTTGGAGCAGGTGCGAAAGAAGCATATGTTGTTGAAGAACCCATAGCTGCGGCCCTCGGTGTAGGCCTTCCCATACAGGAACCTCGAGGAAGCATGATACTGGATATCGGGGGAGGTACAAGCGAAGTAGCCATACTGTCCATGGGTGGGATTGTTATCAGTAATTCCTTGAGAGCAGCTGGAAACGATATGGATGAAGCCATCCTGGCCATGCTGAGACAAAACCACGGTCTTCTTATAGGAGAATCCACGGCAGAAGAAGTCAAGATCGCTGTAGGTTCTGCCCTTCCCCTTGAAGATGAAAAGGACATCGTTGTAAAGGGGAGAGATCTTGCCAATGGACTTCCAAAAGCTGATACAGTTTCTTCTGTGGAAGTTCGGGAGGCCATTAACCCTATTATTCTCAAGATAGAGGATATGGTAAAGGTGGCACTGGAAAAAACCCCACCTGAGTTATCCAAAGACATAGTTGACCAAGGTATTATCCTTTCCGGAGGAGTCTCCCAACTGGCAGGATTTGCTGAAAGACTTTCCCGGAGTCTTAATGCCCCTGTAATAGTAGCTGAAGATCCCTTACTATCTGTTGCCCGAGGGGTTGGAAAGATCCTGGATAATCTGGATACAATGAAAAAGATACTTATGTCCGTTGAAAGAGGAACAAGATAGCTCTCAAGATCATTGTTATGATCAGTGAGTTCTTTCTGACTTTTAATACAACAGAGAAAGGCATGAAGATACATGACAGGTAAAGATCTTGAAATTCACTGGATACATGGTCTTATCGCTATTATACTGAGCCTGTCCCTGCTTGTAGCAGTGCCCCATATGCCCTTTCGCATGGGAGTTATGGAGCTGACTACAAGAATCCTGTCTATTCCTGAGTATCCATCCGTTCTTTTACGTAATTCCATTCACAATGTGAGTTTATGGTTTGAAGATGAAATGGAACTTGAAATGGAGCTGGAATCCCTTAGACTTGAAAATATCAGACTAAAGGGAATCCTTGGTACCGAGAAAGCTCAGACACTTATCCGTTCCATGGATGAACAGACATCAAGGGCCAGGATAACATTCCGTTCGCCTTCGTCGTGGTGGGCTGAAGTAAGGATCAACCGTGGCAAGAAGGATGGAATGTCCGTTGGTTTGCCTGTTCTTCAGAACGGATTTGTGGTAGGACGTGTTGCGGGAGTGGAAAACAGTTCATCTTGGGTTGAACTTATTACATCCAGTTCAATGATGATCCCGGTAGTGGTTGATGAAACGAGGGAGCTTGGAGTAATTGTGGGAGATGGTTTGGGAAAAACGTGGCTTTTATATCTCCCAGAATCATCAGAGGTTGCCAGAGGTATGACAATCTCGACTGCCCTTGTAAGCGAAATGCTTCCTCCCGGTCTCCCCATTGGTAGACTAGATACCTCGTTGAGCAAGAGAATAGCTGGTACAAAAGCTTTCTATGTGCAATTGGGAGGAGATCTTTCCCGGTTGTTTGATGTTGATATCTATAATCCGCAAGAGGCATTATCACAATGATATGGATAGGAGCTTCCTGGTTGTTCCAGGATATCCTGCAGGCGTTTTTAACTCAGAATATTCTGGCCCCTGAATATTTCCTTCTTTTTCTCCTTTACAGAACTCTATCTCAGGAGGGATCTGGGAAATCATCTATCTGGATAGCTTTTATTGGTGGTATTCTCTGGGACCTTAGATGGACAGGACTAGTTGGTATGTCTTCAGGTTTATATATCGTAGCAGTGCTTATCCTTAATTGGATATGGCATCTCTTTCCAGGTACGGGTAAAACTCCTCTGTTACTTGCTCTACTTGTCTGGTTTGGAGCATTAAACATTTATTTAGCAAGAGTCTTTGTATGGGATATCCCTGTATTTCCCTTTTATACAGGTTTTTTAGTCCAACAGTTATGCCTTCTTCCTGCCGTTATCATTATATACGTGTACTATTCCTGGAAGGTAGCCTCTCAGAATGGTTGATATTCGTCGAAGTATCGATAAACGTTTAAGGATCTGGCTTCTATTCATGTTAGCGGGTTTATTAGCACTCGTCGTTGCACTCTGGTTCTTTCAGGTAGTACGCACTGACAGATATGTGAGGCTGGCATCTGAAAACCGTCTTAGGATGCTCCGATTCCCACCTATTAGGGGAGAGATTTTTGACCGTAATGGAGTTCCTCTTGCCTTAAACCTTAAGACTTTCAACATTATGGGTTATCCTCTTGATATTAAAAAATATGATCTTCTACCGATTATTTCGGATGTTCTTACCAAGCATGGGATACCTTCTTCTCCAGAAGATCTTTCTTCAAGGATAGAAAAACAGTATTGGGCACCTTACAGGGCCGTAATAATTGTCCAGAATCTAACCCTTACACAGATGACAGCAATTTTGTCTGATCCAGTGTTTCCCAGGCTTCTTTTTCCTATCCAGGTAACCTGTCGGACGTATCCGGCTGGTTCAATTGCGTCCCACATCCTTGGATATGTTGCGGAAATAAGTCGAGAAGAACTGGTATCCAGAGGAGATTCAGGTTATAAGGGCGGAGATTTCATAGGCAAGAATGGAATAGAAAAACAATATGAAGACCTGCTCAGGGGAAAATCTGGAGAAGAGATACTTGAAGTAGATGCCAGGGGAAGGAAGATAAGAAGTCTTACAGAAAAAGTTCCAGAAAAAGGGAAAGATCTCCATCTTACTGTTGATCTGGGTGCTCAGAGACTTGTGGAAACCCTATTTGGTGATTTTAGAGGGGCTGCAGTAGCCATGGATGTCGAAACCGGGGAAATCCGGGTTTTGTTTTCAGCTCCCGGTTATGATAATAACCCCCTCGCATGGGGAGTTTCTGGGACAGAATGGGCTCATTTGATATATGATGAATCAAAACCCATGATGAACAGGGCTATCAGTGGGGTATATCCTCCTGCATCAACATTTAAACCATTGGTCGGGCTTGCTGCCTTGAGTGAAAAAGCAATTACGAGGAATACTTCTTTTTTTTGCGGGGGAACATTCAGGTTTGGCGGGAGAGTATTCAAGTGTTGGCAAAAATATGGCCATGGCAATGAGAGAATTGTATCTGCAATCAAGGATTCCTGCGATATCTTTTTCTACCAGGCAGGTCTGAAAACAGGTATCGATAACCTTGTCAAATGGGGAAACCTCTTTGGAGTGGGCAAAGTAACAGGGATTGATCTTCCTGGAGAAAGCACTGGAAACATAGCAGGCAAAGACTGGAAAATGGAAAAGTTCCATGAAAAATGGTATCAGGGTGACACTGTCAACTATTCAATTGGGCAGGGTTATCTTCTGGTTACGCCTATTCAGATGTTAAGAATGTATGCAGCCCTTGCAAATGGAGGGAAACTATTCCTGCCAAGGCTTGTTTCTGTTAATCAACCACAGTATACACAACTTGATCTTAACGGGTATAATCTAAATCTGGTGAGAAATGGCCTTATTGATGTTGTAAAAAGGGGAACAGGAATGAAGGCAGGAGAATTTGGTGTTTCGGTTGCGGGAAAAACCGGGACTGCTCAGAATCCCCATGGGCTTGATCATGCTCTTTTTGTAGGATATGCTCCAGATAAGGAGCCCCGTTACGCCGCAGCTGTCATTATTGAAGCCGGGGAACATGGAAGTTCAGTTGCTGCACCTATCGTAGGAGAACTTCTGGCTTACCTGGTTACTCATGATGAAACATATTCTAAACAAAATTAATATAAAGGAGGGGTACCTATGAGTTCGGACCTCCCGATTAATGAAAAGATCAGTCTTAAAGGTAGTGCCAATAAACTTAAAGTTATCATTCCGGAAAATATGCCTGAGGGAACAATGTGGAAAGAACTTGATCATACTGCCCTGGATGCTTCAAATCTTTTTACAGGAGTGGATCTTGTAATACATCTTGGGGGGAGAGTCATTTCAAGGGGCTTCCTGTTGAGATTTCTTAAAGATTTCGTTATCTCCCATGATATCCGATTATCATCTTGGGAAGCAAACGATGAATCAAGCCGCGAAGCCATTCTTTCCATGGGGCTTAACCTCTCCAGGAAAGATATAAAACAGTCCAGACGATCCGCCAGAAGATCTGAAACGCTTGTTATTCACAGCTCTCTACGATCAGGTCAGAGGATAGAACATGATGGTGATGTGCTTATAATCGGACACGTTAACGATGGTGCTGAAGTAATTGCAGAAGGGAACGTTTCGGTAATGGGAAAACTTAAAGGTCTGGTACACGCTGGATACAATAGTGAGGAAGACCGGGCTATAATAGCAGCCAGTTTTGAAACCAAACAGGTTAGACTTGGTACAAAGGTGAGTACATTGTCCGAAGAAGCAGACTTCTGGGGACGTTACGTTATTGTTTCTCCGGAAAAAGGTTCCCTGCTTTTCAAAGAATTAAAGATCTAGACTTTTGTGAATGGAGGGATCGAAGATTGGATTCTCGTGTAATTGTCATAACATCCGGTAAAGGTGGGGTAGGCAAGACCACTACAACTGCGAATCTGTCGGTTGGTCTGGCTAAAGCTGGTTTCAGAGTTGTCGCTATTGATGCGGATATCGGCTTAAGAAATCTTGACCTGATCATGGGCTTGGAAAACAGGGTCGTATATAATTTTATTGATATCATCGAAGGGAATTGCAGATTGCAACAGGCTCTGGTCAGAGATAAAAGGGTCGAAAATCTTTTTCTTTTACCGGCTGCTCAGACAAGGACAAAAGATGCTGTTTCTCCTGAACAGATGGTTACTCTCTGTGAAGAACTGAGGAAGGAGTTTGACTTTGTTCTTATAGACTGTCCAGCTGGAATTGAAGGTGGATTCAGGAATGCTGTTATTGGTGCAGATGAAGCCCTGGTTGTTACAACTCCTGAGGTTTCCGCGGTGAGAGACGCAGATAGGATCATTGGCATGCTTGAGTCCATGAATAAATCGCCTATAAGGCTTATTATCAACAGGGTAAGGCCCAATATGGTTAAAGAGGGCGAGATGTTGGACGTGGATGATGTCCTTGATGTTCTGGCAGTCAAACTCATAGGTGTCATTCCTGATGACGATTCAGTTATTAAGTCAGCCAATAGCGGAGAGCCCCTTACATTTGGTTCTAAATCCCCTGCTTCTCAAGCATTCAGTAATATTGCAAGCAGACTGGTTGGGGTGGATGTCCCACTTATGGATTTGAATGCTAACGAGCAATCCGGTTTCTTTGCCGGATTGAAAAAGATATTTCGCATCTAGACCTCGTCAGGTTTAATAGAAGAGAGGGACTTACATGGATTTCTTGAAAAGATTTTTTTCTCGTAATTCTTCAAAAGATACAGCAAAAAAACGGCTCAAACTTGTTCTCATCCATGATCGAACGGATATTTCTCCGGAGATTCTGGAAAAACTTAGAGAAGATATTATTAAAGTGATAAATAAGTATATGGAGATTGATACAAGCAATATTGAAATGGATCTTGACAGAGAGAACGGTTCAGTAGCTTTAGTTGCCAATATCCCTATTCTGAAGGTTAAAAGAATTAAACAGGAGAGGGATTGACCTCTCAGGATATGGAAAGATAATAAATTGGATCTGCTTAAGAAGATCAGGAATATCGACTTGCTGTTGTTTCTCTCTGCTTTTGCCCTTATCGCCATAGGTCTTGTTGTGATCTATAGCGCAGGGGGAGGACCAGGTACCCGTGGTTCAATGTTTGCTGCAAAACAGTTTGTCTGGACAGGCATATCGATGATCCCATTTTTTATAATTCTTGGAAAAGGGTTCTCCAAGTTGATGGAGTGGTCCTATATGATCTATTTCATCAGCCTTACCCTCCTTGTCGTAGTTCTTGTTTCAGGAGCTTCTGTAAAGGGTGCCCAAAGTTGGTTGAGTATCGGCCCTTTCCATCTTCAACCTTCGGAAATTGGCAAGATATCCCTTGCTCTGGTCCTATCAAGACATCTTTGCAGATATCCTCCCAATACACTCTCTGGTTTTCTGGGAGGGCTTGCAGTAGCTGCTCCTGCTGCGTTCCTGGTGCTTTTACAGCCTGACCTTGGGAGTACTCTCGTCTACTGCTTTATGGTTTTTATTGCTCTTATTACATCCGGGACTCCATGGAGATATACAGGTACACTTATTGCCTGCTCTTTAGGAATGCTTCCCATTGCGTGGAATTTTCTCAAAGGTTATCAGAAATTGAGGTTAATGGTATTTCTCAATCCCGCTGTCGATCCTCTTGGGGCTGGATATAATGTTATTCAGTCGCGGATTGCAGTTGGTTCGGGAGGATTTCTGGGTAAGGGTTTTCTGCAGGGACTTCAGAGCAAACTTCATTTTCTTCCGGAACCACATACTGATTTTATTTTCAGTGTGTTTGCAGAAGAATTCGGTTTTCTCGGAACTGTATTCCTGCTGGCTATTTTTGGGTTACTTTTCTGCAGAATGATATCTATTGCTATTAAAGCTAAGGATCAGCGTGCCAAGGTCTTCATATCGATGGTGGCAGGTTGGATCTGGTTTCAGACTGTAGAGAGTATAGGAATGAGCATGGGCATTCTTCCCGTGACCGGACTTCCGTTACCATTTGTAAGTTACGGTGGGAGTTCGCTCCTGGCCATTATTATAGCTATTGGACTGATCTCAAGTGTCGGCCTTTCTTCTGTTAAGATGTATGAATAATTGTGTGAATAATATTTTAGGAGAATAAAATGGATGAAGTGAACTTCAGGGAATTTGATGATAACATTTGGCCTTTAATGGCAGATGTTAAGCGTCCTTCCCGATACGTAGGAAACGAATGGGGAAATACCGAGCCGAAAAATGGATCTTCAGACCTTGTCAGGGTTTGTCTTGCTTTTCCGGATGTTTATGAAATTGGTATGAGTTATGTCGGTTACCAGATTCTGTATCCATTGGTCAAGGAACTGGGGTATGCCGATGTAGAGAGGGCTTACTGTCCATGGATTGATATGGAAGAGAAGATGAGGAAATCAGGTGTTCCTCTGAAATCGGTTGAAGGTAAAAGGGTTCTTAAGGATTTTGATGTAGTTGGTTTTACTCTACAGTATGAACTTACTTACACTAATATATTGACAATGCTTGATATGGGAGGAATTCCCCTCAGGTCAGAAGATAGGGGAGATGAATCACCCATTATTGTTGCAGGTGGGCCGTGTGCCCTTACTCCAGAACCTGTCGCTCCATTTGTAGATGTATTCTGCCTTGGTGATGGTGAGAAGTTTCTACCCACTCTCCTTAAGGTTATTGAGTCTACCAGAGGAATGGACAGGCGGGATATCCTTTCTGAAATAGCCAAGATCCCAGGAGCCTATGTTCCTGCTCTTTTTGCAGATCTTACTCTTTCTGGTCAGAAAAGATCTATCTCCAGAAACATTATCCATAATCTTGACGAAAGTTATTACCCGGAGAAAATGATAGTTCCGACGGCTTCTGTTGTGCATGACCGTATTCCCGTTGAATTATTTCGGGGCTGTACCCGTGGATGTCGTTTCTGTCAGGCTGGTATGATATATCGCCCTGTCAGGGAAAGAAAACCCGAGACAGTTGAGAAGCTAATAAAGGCCCTTGTTAACTCTACAGGATGGGAAGAGGTTGGTCTTCTTTCTCTTGCTTCATGTGATTATTCCGGTCTTGATGAGTTAATTCAGAGAATTACTCCTTTCCTGAATGAAAGGGAGACGAAGCTGAGTCTTCCAAGTCTTCGTATGGATGCTTTTTCGATCGATATGGCATCTACCCTTAAAGTTTTGAGGACAGGTGGACTTACCTTTGCCCCGGAAGCAGGGACACAAAGACTCAGAAATGTCATAAATAAAGGGGTAACTGAAGAAAATATTCACGAGAGTCTTGACGCTGCTTTCAAACATGGATGGCAGAGAGTAAAGCTTTACTTCATGATGGGTCTTCCCACAGAAACTGAAGAAGATTTAATGGGTATTTTAGACATAGCAGAACTTGCGCATCGAATTGCCAGAAATTATAAGAGAAAGGCTAGTATAAATGTCTCAGTAGCCGGATTTGTTCCAAAAGCACATACTCCCTTTCAATGGGAAGAGCAGGAATCAATTGAGGGTCTCAGAGATAAAGGTCGTATGGTAAAATCCCGGGTCAGGAACAAACATATATCCCTTGGATACCATGAACCGGAACAGACATTCCTTGAAGGTGTATTCGCAAGAGGAGACAGCAGGCTTGCTGATATTATAGAATTAACCTGGAGAAAAGGGGCCCGTTTTGATGGTTGGAGTGAATGCTTTAACCTTGCAAGATGGCTTTCATCATTTGACGAATCCGGGATCGATCCTTTGAAATATACTCGAGGCAGATCTGTGAAGGAAATTCTTCCTTGGGAACATATTGATGTTGGGGTCACAAAATCCTTTCTCCTTGAAGAAAGGGCAAGAGCATTAGGTGAAATACTTACGCCGGATTGTCGCTGGAATGGTTGTAACAACTGTGGACTTCAGACTAAAGGATGCGGGTGGGTACACAATGTCTGATTCTGTTTTCAGGATAAGGTTTACATATTCGAAAAGAGGCAAAACCTGCTTCATCCCGCATGTTGTTTTGCCTCAGATCTTTTACAGATCTTTACGTAGAGCTGGGATGAAGCCTCTTATGTCACAAGGGTTCTCTCCCCGTCCCAGGATAACCCTTGGTCCAGCCCTCCCCGTTGGTATTGTTGCACTTGAAGAACCGGCAGAGGTCTGGTTTGGAAATAGGGTTGGATCTTTTACTTCCATCCTGAATGAACATCTACCAGAGGGACTTGAAATACGGCGTTCGATCGAAGTAGAAGGGCCATCTCTCAATAAAAAATGTGGATCAGCTTCTTATGTTTTAATCCCGAGAGATGGTAAGAAAGTGTCTTCTATGTTCTTGGCTTTGAATCAGGCGCCCCCTTTTGAGGAGTCCATTCTGTACTGTTCTCGGTCAAACGACTCTGTAACTATTGTTTTATCCAATCCTGGAGGACTTGGCCCCAGTGTTTTGATCAAGTATTTTCAGGCCAAGGGAATTATACAGAAATGGTCAGAGATCTGTCTTGTAAGGTCAATTGTTGGAGAGTGGAACGGTTCTGCTGTTCTTTCATTGA
The DNA here is from genome assembly GCA_016841745.1 of Acetomicrobium hydrogeniformans. Lineage (GTDB taxonomy): Bacteria > Synergistota > Synergistia > Synergistales > JAFGMB01 > JAENYO01. Next base: position 23,850 of record JAENYO010000006.1, on the reverse strand, counting down.
TTGGAGAAGATCGATGAAACCCTTCGGTATTCGGGGAGGTAACTGCCTTGTCAATAGATAGAAAAATAATAGCAAATACCATAGATAGTGAAGAAATGCGTGTTGCCATCTTGGAAGATGGGAAACTTCAGGATATTTTTTATGAACGAATGTGGGAACGACAGAAAACTGGTGAAATATATACCGCTAGGGTTGAAAGTGTTCTTCCTGGTATTCATGCTGCTTTTGTCAGCCTTGGAGATGGCCGAAATGCCTTTCTTTATCTTAACGATGCCAGAGGCCTTGACCTTAAACCTAACGATCAGGTAGTAGTTCAGGTAGTCAAAACAGCCAGAAAGAATAAAGGTGCAAGAGTTACAGCAAGAATATCCCTTCCAGGACGTTATCTCGTTGTGGTCCCAGGTGGTCATGAGATAGGGGTATCTAAAAGAATAGACAATGAAGAAGAAAGAGAAAGGCTCAGGAGTATTGCCAAACATATCAGGAAAGATGGTTTTGGGATAATTATCAGAACTGCTGCAGATGGTGTTGAAGAAACTGACCTGATTAACGATATGGAGTATCTGATCGGGTTATGGAGAGAAATTGAACGTAATTCAATAACACAGAGTGCTCCCTGTCTGATTTACAGAGATCTGGGTCTTGTCGGGAGAATTCTTCGGGATGAGCTTACTGAGGATGTTTCGGAGATAATTGTAGATAACCAGGAGGAATATGACAGAATAGCTGACCATCTTGATAATATATCCAGGGGACGTTGCCCTGAAATAGATCTCTACAGAGGGTCAATCCCGATCTTTGAATCTTATGGTATAGAAAGAGAACTTGAAACTATTCTGGACAAGAAGGTCTGGTTAAGATCAGGTGCTTATCTTGTTATCGATCAGGCTGAGGCACTTACCCTTATCGATGTTAACACTGGCAAATATATCGGCAGTAAGGATCTCAGGCACACAGTCCTGAATACTAATCTTGAAGCAGTAGAAGAGATAGCCCGTCAACTCCGGGTTCGTGCGATAGGCGGAATTGTTGTTATTGACTTTATAGACATGGATCATGAAGAAGATCGTAACTTGCTCATCAGTAGACTTGAATTAATATTTCAGGGTGATCGATATAAAGCTAAAATATTTGGGGTAACCCAACTGGGATTAGTTGAGATAACAAGAAAACGGGCAAGGCAGGATATCCGTGCTACTCTTACCAGGGGATGTCCCTTCTGCGGTGGATATGGATGGGTTCTGAAAGAGGACAGCATTGCGGTAGGGATTAAAAGGTTCCTTCGAAAGGTTATACATTCAAATAGATCCGAAGCCCTTCTTCTTGAAACACATCCTGTTATAGCCAGATACATTGCTGAGACATATCTGAATGGGTGGGAAGATGAACTGGACAGGAAGATCTTTATCAAGGAGGAACCGGAATTTCCCTGGAGTAAGTACAGACTTGATTATCAGGGTCCACTGGAGCAGATCGAACATAAACTTTCATTAATGAAGGTTCGGGAGGCAACGGTAGTTGTACATCAGTCGTCTTCGTCTTAAGGGATTTAAAAGTTTTGGGGGAAACCATGAAATAGAATTATCTCCAGGTTACACTGCCATAGTTGGTCCAAATGGGAGTGGAAAAAGTAATATTCTGGACGCTATTCGATGGGTTCTGGGGGATCCAACTCCAGCAAGGCTAAGGATCCAGAGACAGAGTGACCTTCTATTTCAGGGAAGCATAAGTATACCTTCCTCCAATGAGGCTGAGTCGATCCTTCAACTTTCTGATATATCAAAATCAGTTACAATTCGGAGAACTTATTCCACGGTTAAAGGGACCCTTTTAATGGTTGATGGTGAAAAAGTTCGTCTTCAGGACCTGCAGGAGATAAAATCCGGTTTCAGACTTGAAGGGGAACAGTTTGCTTTTATCGGTCAGGGTGAAGTCGCAGAAGCTATAAGACACAGACCTTTCCAGAGACGTCTTCATCTTGAAAGTCTCTTTGGCATCGATAAATACCGTAAGAAACGAGATGAAGCGAATAGAAAGCTCGATCTCGCTTCTTCGGAGTTATTGAGACTTCAGACTCTAATGTCTGAGCTGCAGAGTCGAAGAAAACAGATAGAACCTCACGTCAGAAAAGCATCTCAGGCACGAGTTGTTCTTGAAGAGCTTGAAGAACAGAGAAAATTATACTATTTCACGAGGATATCTTTTTTAAAAGCAAAACATGAGAGTCTGTCTATAAAAGAAAAAAGACTTCAGAATGAAGCTGCAGGAAGGATGTTCTGGAGTGATATATGGAGCAAATCTTTACACAAATACAGAAGAAAGAAAAAGGAAATTGAAGAAGGTTTAAACCTTCGTTATGAAACTATTGATAAGATACTGACTGTTAGAGAGAACCTGTTCCGTCAATGTTTCATAACTGCAACATCACTGAAGAATGCCCGACAGCGGATAGATGTCATAAACAAAGAAGAGCGTCAATTACAGGAAGACCTGGCTGCTCTGAAAAAAGAAACTCAATCATCATCTGAAGGGGTACGGATGCTGCAGTCTGATCTCCAAAACAGGCTTTCAGTTCTCAATTTGCTAAAAGATGAATGTGTTTCTAAAGAGAAAATATTTGAAGACCAGGAAAAACAGAGGAGAGATCAGACAAGATATTTTACTGAATTGCGTCAGCAGAAGGGGCAGATAACAGTAAAAATCGAAACACTTATCAGATCTCTCAGGAACCTGAAAAATCGTAAAAGACAACTTGAACGGGAAATAGTGGATCTGGAGAGAAAAGGTAGGAACCAGAGTGATAAACAGGACTTACTTGCTTCCAGATCTGTTTCATTGACGGATCAACATTCCCAGATCTTTACACAATGCCGGAATATAGCAGGGAATCTTCAGGTCCTTAAAAAAGAACAAAGAAATCTTGAAGTCTTTCTTGATGATCTGCGAACGACTGTTGAGGAAAAAGGGTATCCTGAACCAGTTCGTTTTCTCACCTCGGGGTCAAGGCTTGGCAGATTGAATGTTTCGCCTGTCCCTTTAATAGAAGTCTTTACCGCCCCTACAAGATTAGCTCAAGGATTGGATTCTTTCCTTGGAGGAAGATTATTCTGGCTAATGGTAGACAATATGGACGAAGCCCAGATCTGTATTGATTATCTTAAGAAACGAGGAGCAGGAAGGGTCACCATGCTCCCTTTGGACCGGTGTCGACCCAAGTTGCACAATGGAACTGATCTTGATCATAAGTCCGGTGTAATCGGATGGGCTATAGATTTGATATCTGTAGAGGATAAATGGTTGCCGGCTCTGGAGCATCTGATAGGGGATGTCCTATTTGTTGAAACCTTTGTGAATGCAAGGGAACTTGTATCCCGGAGGGTCCGTTTTCCTGTAGTTACTCTGGATGGAGAGGTTTTTTCGCCTCAAGGTCATGTATCAGGTGGATTCAGGCGAAGAGGTCCAGGTATCGTAGAACAGAAGCTTGAACTTGAAAAGAAAAAGACTATCTTTGAAGAAAATATCTCCAGGATAAAAATGCTTGCTATTGAACTTGATCATTTAGAAAAAAAAGAACAAAACTTTGCGGAACTGAAAGAAAAGATCAATCTGGAATTACATGACCTGAGTTCTTCCCTTAAACAGAATGATATTCAATTGTCATCATTTACGTCCGAGCTGAATCATGTTGGAGATGCTAAGGTTAAATCAAGTGATAATCTTATCCTATTCTGGGAAAAAAGACGTAAGATTCAGCTTGAATATCGATCTCTTGGGATCAAGATGGTAAGCGATACCTTGGATAGTACTGATATAAGTCAACTGAAAGTCCAACTGTCCCAGGAGGAGAATAAGGTTAACCTTCTGAAAGAAAAGTTGAAATCTTCCAATCAGATAATCAAAAGAATAGTGGAAGAAAAAACCAGACTTGAAAGAACGCTCTTGGAGATCCAGTCTGAAAAACGTAACCTTGAAACCCTGATTATCGAATCCTTGGGAAAACTTAAAAATAATGGATTGTATGGGTTGGAACTATGGGCTGATCTTAATGCGGAGAGATTGAAGATCAGACTTGACCGGGAATCCATGGAAAATTATGGAAGGAAACTGGATTCTATCACTTCCAGATATAATGGGGCTTCTGAAATACTGCGGCTGCTTGAAAATGATCAGAACAGACTTGAAAATGATAGATTATCTGTACAACGGGATATGGAACAGCTTTTGGAGATGTGGGGAGATAGGTTTACCGCGCAGGGTGATCTGGATCTATCTCAAGTCGATCAGGCAGATCTTCAGAACAGGATCAGGGTACTTGAAAAGAAGATCAGAGGATTTGGTGAAATTGACCAGGGATGTTTGTCTGAAGATTCTTCGCTGAAGGAACGGATATCTTACCTTGAGGAACAGACCCACGATATCATGACTGGCTCAGGTCAGTTGAAAAATATGATCGAGAACCTTGATAAGCAGGTTGAACAGATTTTTCGAGGTGCTCTTCAGAAAGTTGATAAGAGGTTTGATTCTCTTTTTAAAAGACTTTTTGGGGGAGGAGAAGCACATCTGACAATACAGGAAAGCGGTTCTATCTGGGATTGTGGCGTAGATATAATAGCCAGGCCTCCTGGCAAAAAAATGCAGAACCTCAATCAACTATCAGGGGGGGAGCAATCTCTGACAGCTATTTCGCTCCTCTTTGCATCTATGGAGGTGGCAGAAGTTCCTCTAGCGGTTCTTGATGAAGTGGATGCTGCTCTGGATGATGTAAACCTTGGAAGGTTTGTTGATCTTATCCTGGATTATTCTACATCTCTTCAACTCGTTATTATGACCCATAGAAGGATTACCATGGAAAATGCCAATATAATGTATGGTGTTACCATGAGAGAGCCCGGTCTGTCGCAGATTGTTGGAGTTAAATTGGATGATTGGAAATGACCGATAGAACATGTGACGATATACTTTATGGAAAACTTAAGTTGTTCCAGCCCTTGTGTGGGCCTCGTGTCAACATTGATACGGTGCTTCTCTCCGCCTTTGTCAAGATCAAAGGAGGAGAGAGTGCTATTGAGTTGGGGAGTGCACATGGTGCTGTTTCCCTCCTTCTTGCTCTGAGGTATCCCTCAGCCCGTCTGATAGAGGGACTGGAGATCCAGAAAGACCTCTGGTCACTTGGTGTGGAGAATATTCAAAAAAACAATCTTGAGAACAGAGTAAGGTTTAGACAGGGAGATCTTAGGAATATAAGTAATATCTACAAGCCTCAATCATTTGACGTTGTAGTTGCTAATCCTCCATATTTTGAAAAATTACGTAACAGACCAAGTTCTGATGAAAGTTCAGCTGTAGCTAATCACGGTTTATCCTGTACCCTTCAGGATGTAATTGTTGCGGCAACTTATCTGCTTCGAAACAAGGGGCGCCTTTACCTTGTTTTCAACGCTGGTCGGGTAGATGAACTAATGTCTCTTCTGGTTAAAAATAGAACTATGGTCAAAAGGTTCAGACCTGTTTACCCCTGTCCTGGCAAAAAGGCTTCGGTTGCGCTAATTTACGCCTGTAAAAATGCTGGCGAAGGTTTAAATCTAGATCCTCCTTTACTGGTGTGTAATGAAAATGGAGAATATACAGAAGAGCTGAAGAGAGCTTATTCATTGGAGGATAATCCATGCCTTTGATCGTTGTACCGACCCCGATCGGCAATCTGGGAGATATCACTCTCAGGGCCCTTGAAGTCTTGAAAGATGCGGATCTTATAGCCTGTGAAGATACACGCAAAACCTCTCGACTTTTGAAGCATTTCGAGATCAGGAACAAACTTATCTCCTACTATGAACATAATGAAAAGGCCAGAACTTCCTACCTTCTCAGGATTCTGAAGGAAGACAGGAAGGTGGCACTTGTTTCAGATGCAGGAACCCCGGGGATTTCTGATCCAGGCTATGTTATTATTAAGGCTGCACTTGATGAGGGTATTCAGGTAGATGTTCTGCCTGGAGCCTCTGCAATTATTCCGGCTGTACTCTTTTCTGGATTTCAACCTCATCCTTTTACCTTTGTAGGGTTTCTTCCCGATAAAAAAGGAGAGAGAATCAAATATCTGGAAAGATTCAAAGATATTTCGTGGCCTGTTGTTTTTTTTCTTTCGCCACATAAAGCAGTGAAGCACCTTGAGGATATGATCCAGGTCTTTGGAGAACGTAGATGTGCCTTATCCAGGGAAATGAGCAAGATTTATCAGGAAACCCTGAAAATGTCCCTCTCTGGGCTTATGTCTTATATAAACGACAAAGGGGGCATAAAGGGAGAGCTGGTTCTTGTTGTCGATGAAGCTCCGATTACCGTTAATTCTGATGAAAAAGAGTGGAATGCTGAAGCATTAGATCTTTTAAGATTAGGCATGTCTGTAAAGAATATAGTTCTCCAGATCCAGAAACGGTACGATTTGCCGAAGAACAGGATCAAGAAATTTCTTCTTGAAAACACTGACTGAGCATTCGTCGGTCAGTTATGATTTATCAATATATTTTCATGGAGATTCGGAAGGAGGCATAATTATGCCAAGTAAACACTTTTATATAACTACGCCGATTTACTATGTGAATGATATCCCTCATATCGGTCATTCCTACACCACCATCGCAGCAGATGTGATATCAAGGTATAAGAGAATGTGCGGATACGATGTTTTCTTTTGCACGGGCACAGATGAACATGGTCAGAAGATACAGAGAAGTGCCCTTGAAAAGGGTATGACAGCTATTGAGTTGGCCGATAAGACTGTCGAGAATTTCAAAAGCCTCTGGAAGGTCTTGAACATATCTAATGATGATTTTATCCGTACCACAGAACAACGCCATGAGATTACGGTTAAACAGATATTTGAAAGACTGATGTCACAGGGGGATATTTATAAAGGTACTTATGAAGGATGGTATTGTGTACCTTGTGAGACCTACGTTCCGGAGAGCAGCATGGGTGATGGTAAAACCTGTCCTGATTGCGGCCGACCTCTTGAAAAGATGACTGAAGAAAGTTATTTCCTCAGAATATCAAAATACGAAAAAGACTTGCTTGATTATTATGAACATAATCTTAAGTCTATTATGCCCAGGACTCGATACAATGAAATAGTTAGTTTTATCAGAGGGGGTCTCCGTGACCAATCCATCTCCAGGACCAGCATCAAATGGGGAATTCCTGTCCCAGGAGATGAGGAGCACGTAATATATGTATGGTTTGACGCCCTGATAAACTATCTGACGGTCTGCGGGTATCCCGATGGAGATTTTATGAATCGCTACTGGCCTGAGGCAAGACATTTTGTAGGTAAAGATATCATCCGTTTCCACTGTGTTGTCTGGCCTATCATGCTCATAGCGCTGGGCATCAATCCTCCAGTTACTGTATTTGCACATGGTTGGTGGACATTTGAAGGAGAGAAGATGTCGAAGTCAAAAGGAAATGTAGTAGATCCTTTTGAAATGGCTGATCTATATGGTGTCGATGCATTCCGTTACTTCCTGTTGAGAGAAGTTCCCTTTGGACTGGATGGAGATTTTTCTGAAATGGCAATGGTACAGAGGATCAATTCGGATCTAGCTAATGATTTGGGAAACCTTCTCAATAGAACACTCCAGATGATTAAAGGTTACAGGGAAAATGTTGTCCCCTCTGCCACTACTCTTGAAGACCTGGATCTGGAAATTAAAACCACGATGGAGCTTACCCTTAAAGAAGTTGAAACTAATATGGATTCCTTTGCTTTTGATGAAGTCCTTAAAACCATCTGGAGCCTTATCAGCAGGGGTAATAAATATATTGATCAGACTATGCCCTGGAAACTGGGACGAGAGGGGAACCTTGAACGTCTTGACACAGTGCTGGCAGTTCTTTACGAAATTCTGTCTGTCTCATGTCTCCTTATAGCCCCCTTCATGCCTGAAACTGCCGAGAAGATGTGGATTCAGCTTGGACAGGAAGGTAAGCCACTTGAACAGAACCTTGCTGAGTATAAATGGGGTTCTCAAATGAAGAATGCCACAGTTAATAAAGGAAATATCCTGTTTCCAAGAATAGATATGGACAAGTGGAAGAAAGAAAAAGAAGAAAGGGATATGTCAAAGGGTATAATTACTGATCCTGGAGATCATGAAGAGGAAGTTGAGATTGATTACTTCAAGAATCTGGAGATGAGGGTCGCTCAGATCGTTTCTATTGAAGGTATCCCAAAGGCCAACAAACTGTATAAAATAGGGATAGACCTTGGATATGAAAAGAGGACCATCGTTTCAGGCCTCAAGGAGAACTTTTCCGAAGAAGAGCTTTTGGGGAAGAAAATTATTGTAGTCTGCAATCTCAAACCTGCTAAACTTAGAGGTGTACTTAGCAATGGAATGCTTCTTGCAGCAAGTCCAAAGGGTAAGGAAGAGCTTGCCCTTCTAACCCCGGATAGGGATATCCCACTGGGAAGCCGGGTCAGCTAGATCATTTTCTGGAACCTGAGGTAAGGATAAAATATATCATCTATCGGGCTTCCTCTCAGGAAGCCCGATAAGTTTATGAAGTAAAGGAGCATTCTTAATGTTAAATCTCGTTGATACACATTGCCACTTGAATTCGGAAGAACTGGAAAAGGATCTTGCAGATATCCTCCAGAGAGCTATCGCTCAGAATGTTACAAGAATTATGGTAGTTGGTGCAGATATTGATAGCAGTATCAAAGCAGTGGATCTTTCAAAGCACTTTGCATCTTCAGGTTTGTATGCCGCAGTAGGAGTTCACCCCCATGACAGTAGTTCCATTCCGGGAGGCATACCCGAGGTGTTGATTTCACTTTCACATGAACCCTGCGTACGCGCCATAGGAGAAACAGGTCTTGACTATCACTATGATCTTTCTTCAAGATCTCAACAGAGAGATTCCATGGCATGGCATATCGATCTGGCAAAACGGGCCGGTAAACCGCTTATTATACATATTCGTGAGGCATTTGATGATGCGATTGATATCCTTGTAAGTGAGAAAGCAGAGGAGTGTGGTGGAATAATACACTGTTTTTCAGGGTCATGGGATGACGCTGTTAAAGTCCTTGATCTTGGGTTTTATATTTCATTTGCTGGTCCGGTTACCTATCCAAGAAATAAGGATCTTCGAGAGATAGCATGCAGGGTCCCCATGGAAAAACTGCTCTGTGAAACAGATTCCCCGTACCTGGCACCTCAACCCAAAAGAGGTAAGATGAATGAACCATCATATGTCGTATATACTTTCCAGTTTATTGCCCAGTTACGGGATATGGATCTGGAAAACTTTGTTGACTCTGTGTGGAATAATTCCTGCAGGGTCTTTAAATGGGGTGGAGAGTAATTGTTTTCTTTCAGGCTTATCGCAGAATGTCCAGTAACAGGAGCAAGAGCAGGAGAAATAGTAACAGATCATGGGAGTATTGAAACACCCGTTTTTATGCCGGTTGGTACCCAGGCTTCAGTAAAAGCCATGGCTCCATTTGAGTTGGAACAGTTAGGAGCCCAGATAATCCTTTCCAATACTTATCATCTTTACCTCAGGCCCGGGGCCGATTTAGTAAATGAGGCGGGTGGCCTTCACTCCTTTATGAAATGGGATCATCCGATACTGACTGATAGTGGAGGATACCAGGTCTTTTCCCTTTCAAAGCTTAACCATATTACCGATAAAGGAGTCGAGTGCCAATCTCACATTGATGGAAGCAGGCATTTTATGTCCCCTGAATGGTCTGTAGCTGTTCAGGAAAAACTTGGCAGCGACATTGCCATGTGTTTTGATGAATGTGTGAAATACCCATGTAGCAGAAAAGAGTCTGAAAGTTCGGTTCATCGTACCTCAATGTGGGCTGAAAAATGCCTCGAGGTTCATAAGCGTTCAGACCAGGTCCTTTTCGGGATAATACAGGGTTCAGTCTTTGAAGATCTTAGAAAGATCTCCGCCAGAGATCTGGTATCAATGGATTTTCCTGGGTATGCTGTAGGAGGTCTCTCTGTTGGTGAGCCTCATTCTGAAATGTATAGGATACTCGAAGTTCTTCATCCTATCTTACCTGCTAAGAAACCCAGATATCTAATGGGAGTAGGTTTTCCCAGTAACCTCGTCGAGGGTATAGCACGGGGGATTGACATGTTCGATTGCGTTATCCCTACAAGGAATGGACGTAATGGAACACTTTTTACTTCACAGGGTAGAATAAATATCAAAAATAAGATTTACGAAAGAGATTTTTCTCCGATTGATCTCCTATGTGACTGTTATGTATGTTCCACCTTTACTCGAGCTTACCTGAGACATCTCTATAAAGCTGGAGAAATATTATCTTCCCGCCTGTGTACATGGCATAATCTCCATTTTCTGATCCATCTCGTAAAAGGTGCGAGACAAGCAATAATACAAGGGACATTTCCAGCTTATAGGGAGAGAGTTCTGGCAAAACTAGTGAGGGAGGTACCCCGAAATTGAAAACGCGAATACTGAAAGTTGAGAGGGATAATCCTGATCCTGCAACTATTGAAATAGCAGCAGAGGCAATTCGGCAGGGAAGACTTGTTGCTTTTCCCACCGAAACAGTATATGGATTGGGAGCAAATGCACTGGATCCTGAAGCAGTGCTTTCCATCTTTAAAACAAAGGGAAGGCCCGCTGATAATCCGTTGATTGCTCATGTGGCATCGAAGGATGAAGTCAACAGGATCGCTTTCCTTAATGATCTGGCATGCAGAATAATTGATCATTTCTGGCCTGGTCCTCTGACGTTGGTCTTACCGGCACGCGAAATAGTTCCAGCAGTAGTTACCGCTGGATTGACAACAGTAGCCGTAAGGATGCCTTCAAACTCTGTCGCGACCATGTTGATACAACGAGCGGGCGTTCCCATCGCTGGACCAAGTGCTAACAGAAGTGGGCGACCGAGTCCTACTGATGCAAGGTCAGTTTATGAAGATCTTGGAGATAGAGTTTCGGTAATACTCGACAGCGGGGCTACTGAAGTGGGTGTTGAGTCGACTGTTATTGATGTAACAGGTAAAGAAGTTGTACTTCTCAGGCCGGGGGGACTTCCTTTAGAAAAAATAACAAAACTTGTCGGTAGAGTATTGTTGCCTACAGATCAGAAAGAGATAAAACGTTCTCCTGGAACACGTTACAGGCATTATGCGCCACTGGTTCCTCTTTTGTTATGGGAGCAGGGGACAACACGTGATGATATTATGGAAATGAGCATGTGTCCAATAGGCTTTCTTGGGATCCATGAACCTCCATTTACAGCAAAGAATAAGATCATTTTCCCTGATCTGGATTCCTATGCAAGGAATCTATTTTCTTCTTTCCGGATTCTGGAGAGGGCAGGAGTGAAAACTATCATTGCAGAATTTCCAGATGAAGAAGGAGTAGGTCTGGCTTTAAGGGACCGATTAAGGCGGGCAGCCAGCCAGTAAATAATCATTTTCCTGATCCTTCCAGAATTAGTGTGGCGCTATCCCTTACTTGTGTGCAACTGGAACCATCGGAAAATATTTACGGTGTGGACTTGTCAAACTCGACTGGCCTTGTTAAAATTGTCGCTGTGCTTAAAATGTGCCGGGGTGGCGGAATTGGTAGACGCGCTAGATTCAGGTTCTAGTGGGCATTTTGCCTGTCGGGGTTCGAGTCCCCGCTTCGGCACCATAGTGAAGGCCAGATTATATTGCTTGTGCTAAACGAAATGCACAACAATGGGGTTGTGTCATGTCATTGACATGATGCACCCTTTTTGTTATCTTTAAGTTTCGCAGTGTTCTGTTCCTCTTATTTTAGACTAACAGGGAGGTCAAAAGACTTATGGCCGAATTCGTTCCCGTCGGCAGACAGCGCCAGAGGTTGACTTTCGGACGTGTCAGGGATCTAGTAGAAATTCCTGACATGATTGAGATCCAGAGAAGTTCCTATGCGTCCTTCTACCAGGAGAACGTTGACCCTGAACTTCGAGTGAAACACGGTCTTCAGGAATTGCTTGACGAAGTGTTTCCTGTAGAGAGCTATGACGGTTCTTTTGCTCTTGAGTTCGTTCGCTATTTTCTGGAAGCATCCAAAGTGGATATCGAAGAAGCAAGGCAGCGTGATTTGACATGGTCCAAGCCTATCAAAGCCACAATACGCCTTGTCAACAGAAAAACGAAAGAGATCAAGGAAGAGGAGATCTTTCTTGGTGATTTCCCCGTGATGACCGACCGGGGGACCTTTATTATTAATGGTACGGAAAGAGTCGTGGTGAACCAGCTTGCTCGTTCAGCCGGAGTATATTTTTCCGCTGAAATGGGAACTCCAGGACAGGAAACCTTTGCCGCGAAAATTATACCGGACAGGGGAGCCTGGCTTGAGTTCAGTCTCACTCCTGGAGATGTGCTATCTGTAAACATTGATAACAGAAAGAAATTACCTGCTACAGTTCTTATGAAAGCCTTTGGAATCCCTGATAATGACGGTATTCTGGAGATCTTCGGTGCAAAACAGGTTGAAATGGAAATTGCTGAAGATGAAGTTAAAGGAAAACTTATAGCTACTTCTATCCTTGATCCGGAAGGATCTGTACTTATCAGGAAAAATGACAGACTTACCAAGGAGCATCTTGAGATCCTGTGGGATCAGGGCAGGACAAAAATCCCTGTCTGGGAAGTTGACCCAGCCCTTGCGTCTACCCTTGAAAGAGATTCAACATTTTCTTCCGACGATGCAGTAATGGAGCTCTTTAGAAAACTCAGGCCAAATGAACCAGCACGAATTGAAAATGCAAGGGAATATGTCTTTGGGCTTTTCTTTGATACAAGAAGATATAACCTGGGCAGAGTTGGGCGCTATAAACTGAATCGCAGACTTGGACTAGATATCGTAGAAACGAACCGTCTCCTTACCATTGAAGATATTACCAGTATTATCAATGGAGTCCTCGCTCTCCGAAACGGAGAAGATAGGATCGATGACATTGACCATCTTGGCAACAGGAGAGTTCGTTCTGTTGGAGAACTGCTTCAGAATCAGATTCGTATTGGACTTCTCCGTATGGAGAGGATTGCCAAAGAACGGATGACCACTATCCCAGATCTGGAATCCGCTATGGCAAGAGATCTTATTAATGTCAGACCTATCGCTGCAGCCTTGAGAGAATTCTTTGGTTCTGGTCAGCTTTCCCAGTTCATGGATCAGACTAATCCACTTGCTGAGATTACCCATAGAAGACGTCTCTCCGCCCTTGGACCAGGTGGTCTGAGCCGTGAAAGGGCAGGGTTTGAAGCCAGAGACGTCCATTACACCCATTATGGAAGGGTGTGTCCTATTGAAACTCCCGAAGGACCGAATATAGGACTTGTTACGTCTCTTGCTACTTATGCAAGGATAAATGAATATGGTTTCCTGATGACCCCAAGAAGAAAAGTTGAGAATGGTGTCGTACAGGACAAGATCTACTACCTTGCCGCCGATGAGGAAGATGAATTCCTTGTTGGTCGTGCTAATACTCCACTTGATGAACAGGGTCGTCTTCTGGAAGAGGAGTGTCATGTAAGACATCGGGGTGCTATCAGTACAGTACTACGGGAACAGGTTCAATTTCTCGATGTTTCTCCAAAACAGATAGTTTCAGCATCAACTGCCCTGATCCCTTTTCTTGAACATGATGATGCCAATCGAGCCCTTATGGGATCTAACATGCAGAGGCAGGCGGTTCCTCTGATCCTTCCAGAAGCACCGAGGGTCGGGACGGGAATTGAACACAGGATCGCCAAGGATTCCGGTTCCTGTGTTGTTGCCCGGCGAGAGGGTGTCATAGATTATGTGGATGCTAACAAGATCGAAGTACGAACAAGTCAGGGAACAGACGTCTATGAAATGGTCAAGTTTCGGAGGTCTAATCAGGGAACGATAATACATCAGAGGCCAATTGTTTCCAAGGGTGACTCGATCCGAGCAGGAGAGATAATAATCGATGGTCAGTCTGTTGACAGTGGAGAACTTGCTTTAGGACGAAATGTACTTATCGCCTTTATGTCATGGGAAGGATACAACTTTGAAGATGCTATCCTTCTGAGCGAAAGACTTGTAAAAGAGGATCTCTATTCTTCCATTCACATTGAAGAATATGAAGTTGAAGCCAGAGATACAAAACTTGGTCCTGAAGAAATAACAAGGGATATCCCGAACGTTGGGGAAGATGTTCTTAAGAACCTTGACGAGGATGGAATTGTTAGGACCGGGGCAGAAGTAAATGCAGGAGATATTCTTGTTGGAAAGGTTACTCCTAAGGGAGAATCGGATCAGACCCCTGAAGAAAAGCTTTTAAGGGCTATTTTCGGTGAAAAAGCCAGAGAAGTCAGGGATACGTCCCTAAGGGTTCCTCACGGGGCAAGAGGGAAGATAGTTGCAGTTAAAACTCTTACGAGGTCCGAAAATGGCGATGCCCTAAGTCCTGGGGTTAATAAGGTTGTAAAGATCTATGTTGCCCAGTTAAGGAAAATAACGGTTGGAGACAAAATGGCGGGGAGACATGGGAATAAGGGTGTTGTTTCAAGAATTCTCCCTGTTGAGGACATGCCCTATCTTCCAGATGGTACGCCTGTGGATGTGGTTCTTAATCCCCTGGGAGTTCCAAGCCGAATGAACCTGGGACAGGTTCTTGAAACAATAATGGGATTTGTTGCTCTTAAGAATGACTGGTTTGTTGCAACTCCTGTATTTGAGGGTGCAAAAGAACAGGAAATATTTGACCTGTTGGAGGAATTAAGGGACAAAATGTATCCGGATCTTACCTCAGATGGAATGATCACTCTTTTTGACGGTCGGACAGGTGAACAAATGGAACATAAGGTAAGCGTTGGGTGTATGTACATGCTTAAACTCATCCATCTTGTGGATGACAAGATTCATGCCAGGTCCATCGGTCCTTACAGTCTGATAACACAGCAGCCTCTTGGGGGCAAAGCCCAGTTTGGAGGTCAGCGTTTTGGGGAAATGGAAGTCTGGGCGCTTGAAGGTTATGGTGCTGCTAATATCCTGCAGGAAATGCTTACAGTTAAATCGGATGACATCAGAGGCAGATTAAAGACTTATGAGAGGATTGTCAAAGGACAGAATCTTTCCAAGCCTGGTGTTCCCGAAAGCTTCAGAGTCCTTGTTAAAGAACTTCAGGGTCTGGGACTTGATGTGGAAATCAATTACAGTGACGGATCTTCAGGAGAACTTGTCATTGAAGATGAAGAAGAGATTATGGGAATTAGCAAACCTTCTCTCAGTATGGAAAAAAACAAGATCGTTTCCAGGGATGATAAGAAAAATGTACCATCTGTAACTGCGGAAATGATATTTGGCAGTCCTTCAAATGATGCAGGATATTCCGATGATGACCCGAAGGGGGCTGAAAACTAGATGGCCAGGCGTGAAATTACGGGTGTAAGGATAAAACTTGCCAGTCCTGAAAGGATAAGGGAGCTCTCAAGTGGTGAGGTAAAAAAACCGGAAACCATTAATTATCGTACTCTGAGACCCGAAAAAGATGGTCTTTTCTGTGAACGCATATTTGGTCCAACCAAGAGTTACGAGTGTTCATGTGGTAAATACAAGAGGAGTGGTCCCAAGTTCAAAGGTGTGGTCTGTGACCGTTGTGGAGTTGAAGTTACAGACAACAGGGTCAGAAGGGAACGTATGGGTCATATTGAACTCGCAGCTCCTGTTGTTCACATCTGGTACCTAAGGGGAATACCCAGCAGGCTTAGTCTTCTCCTTGGCACTAGTACCCGGGATCTTGAAAAGGTCGTTTATTTTGCTCCGACCAGGAGAAGGGAAGTCGCTTACAAGGTGGTTATGGACGGACGGAGAGCAGATCTTCTCAAAAGAGGAGATGTGATCTCTGAATGCGAGGTGAAGATCCATAGTCATTATGATCCTAAGGTCAAAGCAGAAGAAGCTTACCGGATAGCTACTGTAGATGACATTCCGATGAACGAAGGTGATCTTCTTTCTGCCAACCAGATGTCACGCATGAAGGCAGACTATGGAGACAGTGTTTTTAAGGCTGAGCCAGCTTTCAGAATTCTTTCTGCTCCTGAGAACCTTAACTACAATGAGAACGATGTGATCTCACAAATGGAATATGAGAGATTTAGGGATCTTGGCATGAATGTTGAGGTTGAAAGGGCTCTTGTCGGGAAACAGGAAGCCTTTATTGTAACTGCTGTTGCTCACCTTCCCTTTGCCAAGGGAGATATCGTTTCTACAAGTGAATTTCAACTATTTCATCAGAAATATCCTGGACGTTTTATGGCCCAGGTAGAAACCATAACCATTGAGGATCCATGTTATATAGTTATAGATGAAGGAAATTCTTCCTTCGAGCAGGCAAGTATAATCCTTGAACGGGAGCATTATATTTGTTCTGCTTATGACAAAAGATTCAAGGCGGGCATAGGGGCCGAAGGCGTACAGCTTCTTCTTGATGATATTGATCTTGACCTCCTTGCATCTTCCCTCAGGGAAGAGCTTTCTGAAACAACAGGTCAGAAAAAAAGAAAACTGATCAAACGACTACAGGTTGCTGAAGACTTCCGCAAAAGCAGTTTTTCTCCACGAAGTATGGTTCTCGAGGTACTTCCTGTCATTCCACCTGACCTCAGGCCTATGGTGCAACTTGATGGTGGTCGTTTTGCGACATCAGATCTGAACGACCTGTACAGAAGAGTCATAAACAGGAATAACAGACTCCGGAAACTACAGGAACTTCGAGCTCCGGAGATCATAATCCGTAACGAGAAGCGTATGCTTCAGGAGTCCGTTGATGCTCTTATTGATAACGGTAGAATGGGTAAAGCTGTTCTCGGTGCAGGAAACAGGCCACTTAAGAGTCTTACAGATCTTCTTCGAGGGAAAAAAGGCAGGTTCAGACAGAACCTTCTTGGAAAGCGTGTAGATTATTCAGGCCGTTCAGTAATCGTTATCGGACCTGAATTAAAGATCTACCAGTGCGGACTTCCAAAACAGATGGCGCTGGAACTCTTCAAGCCTTTTGTTATAAGACAGCTTGTTGAACGGGGACTGGCTCCCAATGTCAAAAGTGCGAAACGACTTATAGAGCGAGGAAGAGAAGAGATCTGGGGAATTCTTGAAGAGATCATAAAAGACCATCCGGTTCTTCTCAACAGGGCTCCAACTCTTCACAGACTTGGTATTCAAGCTTTTGAACCTGTTCTGATGGAAGGCAAGGCTATAAGGCTTCACCCAATGGTGTGTACTGCTTTTAATGCCGATTTTGATGGTGACCAGATGGCAGTCCATGTGCCTCTTTCTCTGGAGGCTCAGTCTGAAGCTCGGATGCTTATGCTTTCAGCCAATAACATTCTTTCACCAGCTAGTGGGAAGCCTATAGTTACCCCGACCCAGGATATAGTTCTTGGTATTTACTATCTTACTTCGATGAGGTCTGGCCTGAAGGGTGAAGGAAAATATTTTTCTGATATAGAGGATGCACTAACAGCCCTGGATCATGGGATAGTGCACGCAAATGCAGAGATCAATCTGAAACGCGATCCTTCCTGGTCCGGAGATCTTTCTCTAAAATGGATCAAGACTTCTCCAGGAAGGGTGCTTTTTAATAGTGTCATTCACCCGGAGCTTAGATACATTAATTCCCAGCTTGGGAAAAGGGCTCTGAGTTCTCTTATTGACCAGGCTTATGACCTGATAGACAGAACTGCTATTGTTGAAATGCTGGATGCGATAAAATCCCTTGGCTATCACTGGGCTACAAAAAGTGGTATCAGCATAGGAGTAAACGCTATCATCATTCCTCCCCAGAAAGAAGCGATCATGGATGATACCCTTGAAAGGGAACATGATCTCAAATCTCAGTATGGAATGGGTATTCTGACTGAAGATGAATATCTTAGGGAGAAGGAATTGTTGTGGTCTGAGGCTTCCAGGAACATTGCGGATCATATCGTTGCCAATATGGATGAGGAAAACCCTGTCCGAATGATGGTAGATTCAGGAGCCAGAGGAAGTAAAAGTCAGGTAGCACAGATGGCTGGCATAAGGGGACTTATGTCCGATCCTTCCGGAAGGATCATCGATTATCCAATTACTGCCAATTTTCGGGAAGGCCTGAACATGCTTGAATACTTCATTTCAACCCATGGAGCGAGAAAGGGACTTGCTGATACAGCCTTGAGGACAGCAAAGTCTGGTTATCTGACTAGAAGGCTTGTTGATGTAGCTCAAGACCTTATTGTTCGCGATCATGACTGTGGTACAGATCAGGGAGTATGCATACAGCCCCTTCTCCAGGATGGCAAGGTGATGATATCCATAAGTGAGCGTTTAGCGGGAAGGACAGTACTTAAGGATATACTCCATCCTGAAACGGGAGATGTCATCGTAAGCAAAGATGACTGTATTTCTGTTGTGGATGCACAGCGTATTGAAAATGCTGGTATATCTCTCGTATGGGTGCGCAGCCCTCTCACTTGCGGCCTTCGTCATGGGATCTGTCAGAAATGTTACGGCATGGATCTTTCGACAAGGAAGGAAGTTGCCATTGGAGAAGCTGTGGGTGTTGTGGCTGCTCAGTCCATTGGTGAACCGGGAACACAGCTTACCATGAGAACCTTCCATACTGGAGGGGTCAGGCTGACGGGAGAAGATATAACCCAGGGTCTTCCCCGTATCGAGCAGCTTTTTGAGGTTCGACGTCCGAAAAAAGTGGCTTATCTTGCCGGCCTTGACGGTAAAGTGACTGAGATAAGAGAAATGGAAGGAAAACGTAAAGTAATAATAAATTCAGATACATCAGGTGTGGATGAAAAGGTCTCTTATAACATCCCTTCTTCACAGAACCTTCTTGTAGAGGAGGGAGAAGATGTTTCCAGAAGTCAGAAGCTCACAGAGGGTTATATCGATCCACAGCAACTCCTTGAAGTCGAAGGGATCGAAGCAGTACAATCTTCACTCGTAGACGAGATTCAGGGTGTTTACCGTTCTCAGGGGGTTTCTATCAATAATAAACATATTGAAGTTATTCTCAGGAAAGTTGCACCTGTTAACAGGCTTCGGGTTACAGAGGAAGGAGATACCTCCTTTGTTGCAGGGGAACTGGTCTGGACAAGGGATATAGAAACTGAAAATCAGAATATCCTTGAAGAGAACGAGGCCAATGTCCGAGAGGCTGTAGATACTTTCTCAGGGAGAATACTCAGGGATATGAAAGTGCAGCGTAATACTCAGGGGACTCTCCTGGAAAAAGATTCAGAACTTGATGATAAAGCAATACGAGCCCTTCTTCGACCAGGTGCCAGTGTTAATGAAATCAAGGTTGAGGATGAGAAGGGGATATTGTCTGTGGTGATAGGAGAGGCTTCATTCCGGAAAAAACTTGAGGGAATGGAACTCATCGAAGAATTTATTTCAGCTGATGGAAAGACAGTTCAGAAAGGTCTGCCTCTTACGCCTGGTCAGCTTGCCATAATAACAGGTAATGTACCTACGCCGCTCGATGTTCGTAATGTGGAGGCTATGGAAGCTTTAATTGACAGTGCTTATCTGGCTGAAGACATAATCGTGGATGGAGAAATTATCGGTAAATCAGACAGACTCTTAACAGGAGATGTTGTTGATCTTCTCAAAATAGCCAACGTTTCGTCTGTTAAGATCTGGAAAACCATAGAGAGGATCCATGTTCCAGATGCCCTTCAGGAAAGATTGATAGACAAGATATGGGGCAAACCTCTTTCCCAGGCCATAGACAGGGATGGCAATGCAGTGCAGGATATTGCTCATATGGTCGATGGCAGGGTGGTCCGGAGCATTATGGATGGAGAAATAACGGCTATCGAAATAGATGACGGCATTATTACCAGGGATAAACTTGTGAGTGAATTTCTCTCGGATATGGTATACGGCAAAGTGCTTCTTGACCCTGTTATGGATGCCTCTGGAGCAATAATTGCTGAAGCCGGCCAGGATGTAAACAGGGTAGTTCTGGATGAACTTGTAAAGGCCGAAGCTGAAAACTTTGTGGTCAGACCGATCTATGCTCATTCAGAGGAAAAAGAACTTATTCATAGAATAACCTTTGTCAGAAAACTGCGGGAAGGGCCCAAATGTCAACCCTTTGTACACGGAATTACTAAAGCTGCTTTAGCCACTGACAGCTTCCTGAGCGCAGCTTCTTTCCAGCAGACAGCACAGATCCTTGCAGGTGCAGCGGTTAAGGGTGATGTTGATATCCTTGAAGGATTGAAGGAAAACGTTATCATCGGTCACCTTATCCCAGCTGGGACTGGCGTGGATGCATTCAAGGACATAGAATTGGTCCTGAAGAGTTCCGAAGCGTCAAAGGATGAAGAAGAATCAAAGTCTGTAGTAGAAGATAGTTTATAGTTACAGGGGAGATGTCAAGATAAAGCCTTGACATCTCCCAATATATTTTGATATTATCACTCGGTGCGACTTGCACAGGAGGGTGTCTCATGCCTTTAAGCGAGCTCGCAGTTCCAAACAGGGTTGTTGGAGAGCGCCAGGTAAAGAAAGCATTGATAAATGGAAATATTATAAAACTATTTATCGCAGAAGATGCAAACCGGTCCAGGATCGAATACTTGATAGAACTAGCTGTTGAATCGGAAATCGAGATAGAACATGCTGTATCAATGCAGGTACTTGGAAGAGCCTGTGCTATTTCGAGGGGAGCCTCAGTAGCCGGTCTTGCAAAGAAGATAAATTAACATTGTTTACGAATTAATTGGAAGGAGGGAATACAGTGCCAACAATTAACCAGCTGATAAGACATGGACGGAAGGAAAAGAGGCAGAAAACCAATGCTCCTGCTTTACAGTCAAATCCAGCTCGCAGGGGAGTTTGTACCCGTGTTTATACCGTAACTCCAAAGAAGCCGAATTCTGCTTTAAGGAAGGTAGCCCGTGTTCGATTGACCAATGGTATTGAAGTAACATCATATATCCCGGGAATTGGACATAACCTTCAGGAGCACTCCGTGGTTCTCGTGAGAGGCGGCCGAGTAAAGGACCTTCCTGGTGTCCGGTATCATATTGTAAGAGGTACTCTGGACTGTGGCGGCGTTGAAAATCGTAAAAGAGGGCGTTCCAAATATGGTGCCAGGAGGCCCAAGTAGAGTTAGGTTTAAGGGAGGAATATGAATCATGCCACGTAAGGGGCACCTTAAGAAAAGAGTATTATTGTCTGATACAAAATATGGAAGTCAGGCGATTTCAAAGTTCATTAATAGTTTGATGACAGGTGGCAAAAAGAGTGTTGCGGAAAAAGTGATGTACACAGCTCTTGATCTTGCTGCCGAAAGGGTTAACACTGAACCCTTTGAAGTGTTTAAAAAAGCTATGGATAACGTTAAACCCCTTGTTGAAGTAAGGCCAAGAAGGGTTGGAGGAGCAACTTACCAGATTCCTGTAGAAGTTGTACCAGAGAGGGCTCAGTTGCTTGCCATCAGGTGGATAATAAATTATTCCCGTTCCAAAAAAGGTATGCCTATGGCCGAGAGACTTGCTAGAGAGTTTGTTGACGCCTATAAGGGAGAAGGTTCCTCGATCAAGAAGAGGGAAGATACTCACAAAATGGCTGAAGCCAACAGAGCTTTTGCTCACTATCGTTTATAAGCTTGATGTATGTTAACTAATGTGCTTGGTGGTGAAATGAATTGAAAGATCTTAGTCTTATCCGTAATATCGGTATCGCCGCTCATATAGACGCCGGGAAAACCACAACCACTGAGCGTATCCTGTTTTACACTGGTCGGAATTACAAGATTGGAGAAGTCCATGAGGGAGCAGCTACCATGGATTGGATGGAACAGGAGCGCGAGCGGGGTATTACCATAACTTCTGCTGCTACTACCTGTATGTGGAAGAACAATTTTGTAAATATAATTGATACACCCGGCCACGTGGACTTCACAGTTGAAGTTGAGCGTTCCATGCGTGTACTTGATGGAGCAGTCTCTGTATTCTGTGCTGTAGGTGGAGTTGAGCCCCAGTCTGAAACCGTATGGCGTCAGGCTGATAAATACCATGTTCCGCGAATCGCCTTTGTTAATAAAATGGACAGGGTTGGTGCTGATTTTTACGGAGTAGTTAATGGTATTCGTGATCGCCTTGGTGCCAGGGCAATCCCTATCCAGCTCCCTGTGGGTGTTGAAGATACCTTTGTGGGTATTATCGATCTTGTATCTTTTAACTCACTAATTTACACAGATGAACTTGGTAATGAACCCAAGTTACTTGATATACCTTCTAATTTGAAAGAGGAGGCTCTTGCTGCCAGGGATAAACTTATTGAAACCCTTGCAGATTTTAACGAGGAAATAATGTCTCTCTATCTTGATGGTCAGGAAGTTCCTCAGGAACTTATAAAAAAAGCTATTCGACAGAATACCATTTCAATAAACATCATTCCTGTGATGTGTGGTACTGCCTTTAAGAATAAGGGTGTTCAGCCCCTTCTTGATGCAGTTGTGGACTATCTTCCAAGTCCCATGGACCTTCCTCCTGTTGTTGGGATGTCACTTGATTCTTCAGAGACTCTGGAGAGAACTGCTTCTGCAGATTCAACATTTACAGCTCTTGCATTTAAGATCATGGTAGATCCCTTTGTGGGACGCCTCGTCTTCTGCAGGATATACTCCGGAACAGTTACCAAGGGGAGTTCGGTCTATAACCCTGTTACCAATACCAGGGAAAGGGTAGGACGAATTCTTCAGATGCATGCTAATAAACGGGAGGACCTTAATGAGGCGTCCGCTGGCATGATAGTTGCTTTGCCTGGGCTGAAGAAGACCCGCACAGGTGATACCCTGTGTGATGAAGGAGCACCCATTGTCCTTGAAAATCTTACTTTCCCGGATCCCGTAATCCACCTTGCGGTTGAACCCATGACAAAGGCGGACAAAATAAAACTTACAAAAGGTCTTATGGCCCTGGCTGAAGAAGATCCTACCTTCAGAGTGAAAACTGATGAAGAAACAGGGCAAACAATTATCTCTGGAATGGGTGAACTTCATCTCGAGATAATTGTTGATCGTCTTAGAAGAGAATTCAGTGTAGATGTTCGGGTCGGTAGGCCCCAGGTAGCCTATAGAGAAGCAGTTACCAAACCATCTCGAGCAGAGGGTAAATTTGTAAAGCAGTCTGGTGGACGGGGTCAGTATGGACATGTTGTCTTTGAAATCGAGCCCATTGAGGACCAGAAAAGCTTTGAATTTGAAGATAAGATCGTAGGCGGTGCTGTTCCGAGAGAATATATCTCAGCGGTTCAGAAAGGTCTTGAAGAAGCAATGTCCAACGGAGTTCTTGGCGGTTATCCCGTTGTCGGCATTAAGATAGCACTTGTCGATGGCAGTTACCATGAAGTAGACAGTTCCGAAATGGCTTTTAAGATTGCCGCCTCAATGGGTTTCAAGGAAGCAGTAAGAAAAGCTGGGCCTGTGCTGATGGAACCGATAATGTCTGTAGAAGTTGTCACGCCTGAAGAATATGTCGGAGATGTTATGGGAGACCTCTCTTCCCGTAGAGGTCATGTTGAGGGAATGGAAATGAGAGCCAACACAAGAGCTATAAAGGCTTTTGTACCATTGGCTGAGATGTTCGGTTACGCCACGGATCTTAGGAGCAGGACGTCAGGTAGAGCTACTTATTCCATGCAGTTTGACCATTATGAACCTGTTTCGCAGAGCATAGCAGAGAAGATATTAAAAGGTTAAAGGTCTTATTTAAGGAGGGACTTGTAATGGCAAAGGCGAAATTTGAAAGATCGAAGCCGCATTTGAACATAGGTACAGTA
>JAENYO010000012.1 GCA_016841745.1 Acetomicrobium hydrogeniformans | reverse complement strand
AATAGGATCCTGTGTAATTCTATTCAGGTATGCAATATGTTGAGAAAAATAGAGATCAAATCGAAAGGAGACAGGAAAATGAGGAAAACAGTTATCAGTGTTATAGCGGTTATGTGTCTGGTGTTAGTTGGTGTTGGAGGAGCTTTTGCGGGTACCTTCCCGGAAAAGAACCTTAAAATAATCGTTCCCTTTGCACCAGGCGGCGGAGTTGACACTACATGCAGAATGCTGGCTGAAGTTGCTCCTAAATACCTCGGAGACAAGAAGATCATCGTTGAGAATATGCCCGGAGGCGGCGCAGTCATCGGCCAGACCTTTGTGGCAAAAGCCAAACCGGACGGATACACCATTCTTGGATATACTTCTTCAGTTGTTTCTAATCCTATGACCAAGAAAACTACCTATACCCATCAATCTTTCAAAACCATAGCCATGTACTGTTTCGACCCAGAGATCCTTATGGTCCCGGCCAATTCCCCCTATAAAACCCTGGAGGAATTCATCAATGCCGCAAGGGAAAAGGAACTCAGTGTAGCTACTCCCGGATATTCCACCTCCCATCACATTGCAGCCCTTATCATGGAAGGCAAACTTGGAGTTCAATTCGGCTATGTCCACAACGAGAGTGCAGCCATGCAGCTTCAGCAGCTCCTTGGCGGACATGTGGATGCCGGCATGATGGCAATGGGAGAAGCTACAAGTTATGTAAAGGATGGTACTCTAAGAGCTCTTGCAGTTGCTGTTTCTGAAAGAGACCCCAACGTGGCCGAAGTTCCTACTTTCAAGGAGGCAGGTTTTGATCTTGAATGGGGCGCCTTCAGAGGTCTTGCCGTTCCTGGCGATACCCCCGATGAAATAGTTCAGACCCTTGATAAAATATTCAAGGACATAATTGCTGACCCTGACTACGCAGCCAGCATGAAAAAGGCCGGATTCCCTCTCGTTTACCGTAATGGTGCTGATTTCGCAACTTACGTAGAAGGTGTAGCAGAAGGCCTGGAGAAAGTACTTCCCACTCTGAATAAAAACTAGTTCCAGTATTGAATTTCGTGGACCTTGAATTTTCAAGGTCCACTTCTCTTTTTTGTGATCTTTGATTTTTCGGGGGTTTAGAGATGAAAAACTGGCTGAAAGATTCTATTTTAGCAGTAACGTTACTGGTTATAAGTCTTTCTACATATATTGTTTCAAGGGAATATCCAGATATAGCTTCACATTTCCCCACAAGACTTGCATTGGTTCTGGGGGGTCTTTCTCTTGCTCTGCTTATCAAATCGATAGTAGTAACGAGAGTTACAGAGGGTGAAAAGGAAACTGATTTTTCCTCTATGAAGGGTGTCTTTATTGTGGTGGCAGGGATAGGAGTATACACCCTCGCATTAAAATATGCAGGATATCTTATCTCGTCTTTCTTACTTCTTTTATTCCTTATATCCTTTCTCGGTTTTTCAAGAAAAATGGCGCTGGTTTTGACCACAGCAGGATGTGTATTGGCAGTTTATGTTGCATTCAAGCTGATACTGGGGGTTCCATTACCTCCAGGTCTGTTCCTGGAAGGTTAGTTCTTAAACAAACCTTTAATAACCAAGAGAATTACTTTTTCTCCATATTCGAGAAAAAGATTTTACGAATTAATTCTGATCTCTAGGAGGATTTATAAATGGAGAACATCCTCGGCGCATTTCTGGATCTTTTGCATCCATCAGTGTTCGCTTTTCTATTCTTCGGGGTGGTCCTCGGCCTGGTCGTAGGTTCGCTACCTGGCCTGAATGACACTATCACCCTGGCCGTTCTCATTCCTGTAACCTTTTCCATGGAGCCTCAGCAGGCCTTCGCACTGCTGGTAGGTGTTTATTGTTCCGCCTGTTACGGGGGGTCCATACCTGCCATACTGTTAAAGATACCAGGTACTGCTTCTTCCGTAGTAACGACCCTTGATGGTTATCCAATGACTCAGAAGGGTGAAGCAGGACTAGCCCTTGGCATATCAACCACCAGTTCTGTATTCGGAGGTCTGACAAGCTCTCTCATATTAATGTTCCTTGCTCCTGTTCTTGCCAGTTATGCCCTTAAATTCGGGCCTCCCGAATATTTTGCCCTGGCAATTCTTGGCCTGAGTACAGTAGCAGGAATGTCGGGCAACAAGGTTCTCAAAAGCCTTATCGTCTGCGCCATCGGCCTTCTGATCTCCACCATAGGAATGAGCCCCCAGACGGGATACCCCCGTTTCTACTTCGAGAACCCCTATCTCCTTGAAGGGATACCCTTCATCCCCATGCTTATAGGTCTTTTTGGTGTTACCTCTGTCCTTGAAGTGGCTGAATCCATCAAAACCGTTGGAGCAAACCTGGCTGCAGAAGGACCCATTCCCAAGATCACAAGGGTCCTCCCTAACAAACAGATGGTGAAAAGGCTTATGCCCACCTGGATCAAATCTTCTGCCATAGGCAATATCATTGGGGTTATACCAGGGGCAGGAATGATCATGGCCATCTATTTTGCCTACGACCAGGCTGTCCGTTCCAATAAAGACAAGAAATTCGGAACGGGAATTCCCGAGGGTGTGGCTGCTCCAGAGGCCGCCAATAACGCTGTTGTAGCCAGTTCCATGGTACCACTGCTCTCCCTGGGAGTTCCAGGCAATTCCACATCGGCCCTTTTTCTGGGAGCCCTTATGATACAGGGATTAAGGCCGGGACCTTCACTTTTCCAGAATTCTCCGGAGATAGCTTACCTGATCATCGTGGGCTTTTTTGTTGCTAACCTGATAATGGGCCCCCTTGGAATTATGCTCGGGAAATTCCTTTCAGGAGTTATTTTCAAAATCCCCCGAGCAGTACTGTCAGGAGTCATAGCCCTTCTTTGCGTTACGGGAGCCTTTGCAGTAGGAAACAGCATTTTCAATATCTGGGTTATGCTTTTATTCGGTGTGGTGGGTTACATTTTCAATAAACTGGACCTGCCCCATTCGCCTCTCATCCTGGCTATGGTACTTGGTTCAATGATGGAAAGAGGTCTCTACCAGAGCCTGGTCCTTTCGAAGGGATCTTTCCTGATCTTTTTCCAGAGACCCATAAGCCTGGTTATGCTTATCGCCGCAGCGCTTTTTGCCCTTGCACCTGTGATCAAATTCGTGTGGAACAGGATTAGATAAAAATATTAGGGAGATGAAATACCATGGCTAAAAAAGAAGCCATCTTCAAGGAAGCTCTTGAAGTTCACTTCAAGAGCAAAGGGAAACTGTCAATTGAATCCAGAATGCCTGTTGAGACCATGCATGACCTTTCAATTGCCTACACGCCTGGAGTTGCAGAACCCTGCAGGGAGATACACGATAGACCCGAAGCCGTGTACGAAGTAACATCAAAAGCCAACATGGTGGCTGTAATAAGCGATGGGAGTGCAGTCCTCGGCCTGGGTAACATCGGGGCAGACGCCTCTCTGCCTGTAATGGAGGGCAAGTGTGTCCTATTCAAACGTTTTGCAGGAATAGACGCTTTTCCCATATGTATCGATTCACAGGACCCGGAAAAAATTATTGAGATCTCTCGCCATATTACTTCGTCCTTTGGTGGCATCAACCTGGAGGATATTGCAGCACCAAGATGTTTCGAGATCGAACGAAAACTAAAAGAAGTATCCAACATCCCGGTGTTCCACGATGATCAGCACGGAACAGCAGTGATAGTGCTGGCAGGCCTGTGGAATG
Organism: Acetomicrobium hydrogeniformans; assembly: GCA_016841745.1. Classification (GTDB taxonomy): domain Bacteria; phylum Synergistota; class Synergistia; order Synergistales; family JAFGMB01; genus JAENYO01. Next base: position 26,815 of record JAENYO010000012.1, on the reverse strand, counting down.
CTCTGAAAATCGTAGGCAGGAAGCTCGAGGAATGCAGGATCATCATGAGTGGAGCCGGTGCTGCCGGTACAGCCATATGTAAATTTCTCATGTCTGCTGGCGCAAAAGATGTCATCCTCTGTGACAGGGCTGGAGCTATTTACGAAGGAAGAGAAGAGAACATGAACTGGGAGAAGAAAGAGATCGCCAGTAAGACTAACCCCAACAAACTCAAAGGGTCTCTTGCCGGTGTTCTCAAGGGAGCGGACGTTTTCCTCGGTATTTCCGCACCCGGACTTCTGACAACAGAGATGGTCAAAGAAATGGCAGAAAAACCCATTATCTTCGCCATGGCCAATCCTACACCAGAGATATTCCCTGAAGATGCAAAGGAAGCCGGCGCTGCAGTTATAGCAACCGGAAGAAGCGATTTTCCCAACCAGATAAATAACTGTCTTGGATTCCCCGGTATTTTCAGAGGCACCCTTGACGTAAGGGCATCCGATATCAACGAAGAGATGAAACTTGCCGCTTCAAAAGCCCTTGCCGAACTCGTTTCAGCGGAGGAGCTAAATCCAGAATATATTATTCCAGGAGCTCTTGATGAAAAGGTTGTACCTGCAGTCGCCAAAGCAGTTGCAGAGGCCGCCAGAGCAACTGGCGTGGCAAGGATCTGAAGACAGTAATTTAAGATAGTCAAACCAAATGACAAAGGACAGAGATAAAAATGAGTTATTCACGACAACTTGCGAAATATATTTCAGACCTTAAATTCAACAGACTGCCGGAAAGCACAATTCTTAAAACAGAACACTGTTTTACCGACTGGCTTGCCGCAGTCTTTAATTCCTATTCAAACGAACTTTCCGCTTCTTACATTAATTTTGCTACCAGAATGGGAGAAGAAGGATCCAGCAGCATCATAGGTTTAGAAAAAAAGACCACCCTCCCATGGGCCGCCTTTGCAAATGCCTGCCTGGGTCATATAACCGAGGTTGATGACGGTCACCGGATGTCCATAATGCATATCGGGACTGTAGTTCTACCCGTGGTATTTGCCTATGCGGAAAAGCTGTCTTACTCCGGTAAGGAGATAATCGAGGCTGCCGTCTGCGGGTACGATCTTGCCATAAGGGTAGGAGAATGCCTTGGCAAGGAGCACTACTCCATATGGCACACCACATCTACGGCTGGAACCTTCGGCGCTGCTGCTGCTGCTGCAAAAATGCTGAAACTCAGCGAAGATGAGATCGTATGGACCCTCGGACATACAGGGACCCAGGCTGCCGGTCTGTGGCAGTTCCTTCTTGATGGTGCCGTTACGGCAAAAGCCTTCCATCCAGGTAAAGCGGTTTTTAACGGTATTCTTGCTGCTGAACTGGCTTCCCAGGGCATAGAAGGGCCGGAACATATTTTCGAGGGTGAAAAGGGCTTCTGCAGATCCTCCTCTCCCAATTTTGACCTTTCATACCTGACATATCAACTCGGCTCACATTACAAGGTGGATGAAGTCAATTTCAAGGGATATCCCACCTGTGGCCAGACTCACAGCATGATAGATGCAGTTAAAAAGATAATGGAGACACATGAACTAATACCAGAACAAATAGAAAAAATAGAGGCAAGGGTGTACCAGAAAGCCATTGATGTTGCGGGTATAAAAGATCCTTCTTCCCTGGAAGAGGCTAAATTCAGCAACCCCTTCTGCATGGCCGCCCTTATCACAAAAAAGGAAATCACCTTTACCAATATTTCTGTGGAGGACCTCAAGAATGAAACTATCAGAGATCTTATGACAAAGGTAGAACTGTTTTTCGATCCTGAGCTGGAAAAACTTTTCCCTGCCTGCAGACCATGTTCTATCTCGATAACCCTGAAGGATGGTACCATCCTGTTCGCGGAGAACCGCTATAGAAAGGGTGACCCTGAAAATCCAATGGATAAGGCTTCCATGACAGACAAGTTTGCGGAGCTAACCTCCCGGTTCCTTGAAAAAGAAGAGAGAGAAAGGATCCTGGACTGGGTTTACACCCTGGATCAACTGAACAGTTACAAAGGACCCTGGACAGCCTGAGATTTCGGTCGTTCTGGCAAATCAGAAAAATGAATACACGGAGGAGTTAGAAAAATGGCACATATTATTGATTCGGAATTCTATAAAAACGGTTGGGGTACGGAGGAGATGCGTAATGTCTTCTCCGATAGAAAAAGGTATCAGAGATGGCTTGATATTGAGATAGTTCTGGCAGAAGTCCAGGCAGAGCTTGGGGTCATTCCTTCGCAAGCCGCGGAAGAGATCGCAAAAAAAGCTAAAGTGGAACTTCTGGACATCGACTTTATCAAGGAAGGACTCGCCCAGACAGGCCATTCTCTGGTCCCGCTCCTTCGAGCAGTGCAGAGAATATGTGATGGTTCCCTCGGTGAATATATTCATTACGGACCTACTACTCAGGATATAGAAGATACGGGAATGGTCCTTGAGATAAAGGATGCCTTCAGGATCATTTTCAGAGATCTCTGCAGGCTGGAAAAAGCCATTCTTGAACTGGCAGATCGATATAAATCCTTTCCTATGGCAGGAAGGACCCATAACCAGCAGGGACTACCAATAACCCTGGGACTCAAGTTCGCAAATTGGGGTGCAGAGGTCAGACGAGATATGGAGAGGATGAAGGATACTCATAAAAGACTCTTCGTAGGAATGCTCCACGGTGGAACCGGAACCATGGCAGGCATTGGAGAAAAGGCTTATCCCATAATCGAAGGTGTCATGGAAAAACTCGGACTGGAAGTTCCCGTCACTGGCTGGGGCAGCTCCAGGGACAACTTTGCAGAATACCAGTCTCTCCTTGGTGTAATCGCAGGAACCATAGCAAGGGTCGCAAATGAGATATTCCAGTTGAGCAGGACCGAGATCCTGGAGTTACAGGAACCCCTTGGCGAACATTATGTAGGCAGCAGCACCATGCCCCATAAGAGAAATGCAGAAACCTCGGAATTCGTAGTGGCTATGACAAGGATAGTCATGAACAACGCCAGCCTTGGACTCCAGGGAATGATGGCAGAACACGAGAGGGATACCCGGAGCTGGAGGCTTGACTGGCACTCAATTCCCGAAAGCAGCATCATGATGGCAAAAGCTCTCCAGGCATGCACTTTTGTCGTTGAAGGTCTTGATATAAATGAGCCCCGTATAACCGAAAATCTGGATATGCTTCACGGGATGCTTTTCTCGGAGGCCCTCATGTTCCATCTTGGCGAAAAAATAGGGAAACAGACGGCACACCATCTTATTCGTGATGCCATACTGGCTGCAAATTCCAGCGAAAAGACATTTCGAGAACTTCTTCTGGAAGATCCTGAAATTGGGGCAAACCTCTCTCGGGAAGAACTCGATTCTGTCATGGATTACAGCAAGCATATAGGTAAATCACCTGAACAGGTTGAAGCGGTCATAACTCTTTCCAGAGAACTGGGTTTCAACGACACTGAATTTTTAAACTGATATAGAAATTCATCTTAAAGTGAAAGGGACACTGTTTATGGGAAAATACAACTTTGACCAGGTAATAGAACGTAAAGGTACTGCCTGTCAGAAGTGGGATAATCTTGGAAAAGTTTTCGGTGATCCTGATATTCTGGCCCTGTGGAAGGCGGATATGGATTTTCAGGCTCCCCCTGAAGTGATAGAACGGCTCCAGAAAAGGCTTGATCATGGCATTTTCGGCTATCCGAACAGGCCGGACGATTTTTATGAGGTAATTATCTCCTGGATGATGCGCCGTCACGGCTGGAAGATAGAGAAGGAATGGATATGCCACTCTCCAGGAGTAACGCCTTCCCTTGTCTTTTCCATGCTTGCTCTGACAAGACCGGGAGACAAGATCATGATGCAGTCTCCTATCTACTCCCCTTTTTACCATATCATTCAGGAGAATGGCCGAAGGATCGTTGATAATACTCTAGTTCTCAATGATGGACGTTTTACCATGGACCTTGATGACCTGAAAGATAAACTGGATCCCGGGGTAAGGATGCTTTTCCTCTGCAATCCCCATAATCCATCAGGCCGGGTATGGCAGGAAAAAGAGCTGACAGAACTTGCTGAAATCTGCCTTGAAAAGAACATCATCATTGTATCGGATGAGGTTCATTCCGATATCGTATATAGAGGGAATAAACATATTCCAATTGCTAGTCTTTCAAAGGATGTTGAAAACAGAACGATAACAAGTTTTTCACCCAGTAAGACTTTCAACCTTGCCGGATTTCGTTCGGCCATAGTAGTGATCCCTGATGAACATCTCAGGGAACGCTACAACAGCCTGGTCTCTGGCATGCACCTTGCTGGAGTGACCGTCTTTGGCTCGGAAGCCATAGCTGCTGCCTACGGGTCCGGCGAAGAATGGCTGAAAGAATTGATTGAATATCTGGAAGAAAACCTGCATTTTACAGAAGAATTCCTAAATAGCCATATGGCCGGAATAAAACTCATAAAACCTGAAGGCACATATGTTCCTCTTATAGATTTCAGAAAACTGGGATTGTCTTCAGAAAAACTCCAGAACTGTCTGGTCCACGAAGCAAGTGTAGGAATGAATAATGGAGCAGAATTCGGTAAGGTAACAGAGGGATTTGCCAGGTTGACCATTGCGGCTCCAAGATCGACGTTAACGAAAGGTCTCATAAGGATAAGTAAAGCCATTGAAAAGGGCTGCCTTATTTAATTTCACAGCGGCTTCTGAAAACCACTGAACAAGGAGGCCATATTGATCAATTCTGGAAGCATTACCTCTACCAATAAAAGAAAACTATCATTAATTTACCTTCAGCATTTTTTGAATGACCTGCATACGACTTTTCTGCAGACCTTTCTGCCTTTCCTGATCGAAAACCTTGGTATTTCAGTAACTCAGGCAGGGATACTGACATCCCTGCCTGGTCTTTTTAATATGTTCCTCCAGCCCTTTATGGGATTTCTTTCGGACACAAGTTCCCGTCCTTTTATGATAGTCTGGGGGCCTGTCCTGACCGCCCTTGGAGCTTCGCTAATTCCATCTTCTCCATCCTATGGAACAGCCCTGGTCCTTGTCTCCCTCTGGGGGCTGGGAAGCGCTGTTTTCCATCCCCAGGGATTCGGATCTGTAGGATATATGGGAGAGCCTGAGAAGATACCCCTGCAACTGGCCTTTTTCAGCATGATGGGAATACTCGGAAGCTCCCTAAGTCCACTCTATGCAGCTTTTCTTTTCAAGCACTTCAGGGATCTGCCTTTAAATCTTTTCCCTATAATACCTGTAACCGCAACAGGTATTTTGTTCTGGATACTGGTTCCATCCATCAAAGGCAAGATCGATAAACCTGAAAAATCCAGAGACTTCCTGAAAACAGTAAGGGATATACTCTATGATATCTGGCCCGTATGGACCGTGACATTTCTCAGGGACATAACCAATCACGGAATAAAGTTCCTTCTGCCCCTCCTGGTCGTTCTCAGAGGCGGAGGTATCGAAAAGGTAGGGTTAACACTTTTTTTTGTTCAGCTGGCAAAGGTTATGTCTCCTCTTATGGCCGGTAAGGCAGCCCTTATCTACGGCAACAGAAGGGTATTACTCTTCGCCCAGGGGCTATCACCCTTGCTGCTTTTTCCTGAGCTGTTCTATGAAGGCTGGATTCCCTTTATCCTGTTCATGCTTGGAAACGCATTACTGGTTTCATCCTCTCCTCTTCTAGTTGCCAAGGCACAGGAACTTGCTCCTCATGCAAAAAGCACAGCTACATCTCTTATCATGGGAGTAGCCTTCGGTCTCAGCGGACTTATGATGACCATAGTAGGGAAGATAGCAGATATCCATGGGATCGTTTTTGCATTTTCCCTTGTCCTTCTATTCCCCTTTCTCAATTGTTCTATCATTTTGTTCAAATGGGGTAGGAAAGAATTCCTTCCTCCTATCTGAGGAATAGTAAATGAATTATACGTAACATGGCCCAATGAAAGGGAAAAGGATCCGTAGGACATTAGATCTCAAGCTTCTTATAACTCTTCTTGTGGGAACAAAACAACTGTTTTTCACAATTATACTAAGTTGGCTACAGAAACTGAAAATCGATAATGAAAGGATATGATATTACATGAAAATAACAGATATCAAAGTGATCCCGGCAAATCGTTTTATGTATGTCAAGGTATTTACTGATGAAGGTATCACCGGTTTAGGAGAATCAGGAACGTGGGGATTTCTAGATGCTTCGGCAGAAGCAGTAAATTCTTTTAAAACATATCTCATCGGTCAGGATCCATTAAATATAGAACATCACTGGCAATATATGTATCGTTGTTTCCATTTCCGAGGAGCTGCCATAATGGGAGCCATCAGTGCTATTGACATTGCCTTATGGGATATAGCTGGTAAATATTTTGACGTTCCAACCTATCAATTGCTTGGCGGCAAGTGTCGTGATAAGGTCCGAACATACTATCATGTGATCGGGGAAACAACCGAGGAATTAGTCGAAAATTGTGTCAAAGCCAAGGATATGGGTTATAACGCAGTAGGTCATTTATCCCCCTTTCTGGATGAGCCACGGAGCAAACCCTACTTCCTTCCTTACACACGAATGATCAATGAGGCTGCTGACAGGGTAAGAACGGTCCGGGAAGCAGTTGGTGATGATGTAGATCTGTGTCTTGAGCTTCACCGAAGGATGAAACCAGGAGAAGCGATTGCTTTTGCCCATGCTGTTGAAAAATATAATCCTTTCTTTCTTGAAGATCCCACAACGCCCGACAACTTTGATTCCATGGCATTGATAGCAGATAGAACAAATGTACCTATAGCAACAGGAGAGAGAATTCATACTATTCAGGAATATGAAATGCTGTTTTCCCGCAATGCCATGGCATATGCTAGAACAAGCGTCTGTATTTGTGGTGGGATCACAGGAACAAAAAAAATCGCAGCGATCGCAGAGGCCCATGGAGTCCAGCTCGTTCCTCATAATCCATTAAGCCCCGTAAGCACAGCAGCCTGTCTCCAAATCGGGATTTCAACGGAGAATGTTGCTATCCTTGAATTTCCGGATCATAGTACGGTTTCGGCAGCTGAACGATTCACAAGCAGGAATGTTGTAAGGAACAGCAGCTTCAAGCAAAGTGATATGGTCACGTGGGTACCAACAGTTGATAACGGATTCGTAAATATCACGAAAACACCAGGGATAGGTGTGGATCTTGTGGAAGATGTTGAGATCAAATATCCATACAAGCGAAGAGATATCAATACAAGGCTAAACATCGACGGTTCTATCGTTGATCAATAAAATAAAAAGGTAAATCCTGGTTAATGGTTTAAGGGTTTCTGTTTTGATCTCATGAACTTTGCAGGAACCCAATTTAAAACCTCTCAAATCTGATCATTTTTGCTTTTTGTTCATATTCACATATCAGTCAGAAGTTGTCTCCCAATGTTATAATGTACGTACATTATAACATTGGGAGGTTCGTTATGCGAGAAAGGCTTAAAGGAAAAGTTGAAGAGGATGTTATCAAATATTTATTTTACCCTTCTATTCAGGATGAACTTTTGCACATCTTCCCATATATGATGAAAGTTAACAAAGTCCACATGATTATGCTTGGAGAACAGGGAATTGTTCAAAAAAGCGATGTTAAGCAAATTTTAGCTGCCCTGGTTGAAATGGAAAAAAGCGGTACTGAAGAACTGCAAATTGACCCGTCAATAGAAGATCTTCATTACAACGTTGAGCAGAACCTTATTTCAAGTATCGGAATTGAGATCGCAGGTAAAATGCATACAGCAAGAAGCCGGAATGATCTTGCTGCTTCAACTTCAAAGATGGCCATGAGAAAAGCCGTCCTTCATCTTTTGGATCTACTCATCGAAATGCGCACTTTGTTCCTGGAGATTGCACAAAAACATACGAAAACTGTAATGCCAGCCTATACTCATTTTCAGGCAGCCCAGCCGATCACCCTTGCTCATTATTTATCAGCCTGCTGCTCTGCCTTTGAAAGGGATTATTACAGGCTATATCATGCCTTCCAAAACCTGAACCACTCTCCTCTGGGTGCTGGTGCAATTGCGGGGACTGGTTTCAATATCGACAGGGAACTTCCTGCCCGGCTGTTAGGTTTTGACGGAGTTGCTGAAAACACGGTAGATGCAATAGCGACCAAGGATTATATACTGGAAATCCTCTCTTCCTTATGCATTTTTATGACCACACTTAGCAGGATCAGCCAGGATTTTTACACATGGTCAACCTTTGAATTCAATATGATCGAAATAGAAGATAGTATCGCAGCAACAAGCAGCATCATGCCCCAAAAGAAAAATCCCATAACGTTTGAGCATATCAAGGGAAAAGCAGCACATGTTTATGGTGCTTTGATGTCAAGTCTTGCAGTATTAAAAAACACACCGCTAACACATACCCGGGACGTATCTAGAGAAAGTCTTCATTATTTTTTCGATGCTCTTTACGAGGTAGAAGCGGCTATTTCGCTTACCAATGCAACATTCAGAAATATGCGGATAAAACCGAATGCCATGCTGCAAAGCGTAGAAAGAAGTTTTAGCTGCACAACAGATCTAGCAGATTTCTTAGTTGTAAAAGAACGAATATCTTTTAGAGAATCTCACCAGATAGTAGGGAAAATGATCTCTATCTTAATAGACCAGGATCTTGGGCCTGGTTCAATCTCTGGTTCTTTGCTTGCTCAAGTTTCTGAAATGATAATTGATAGAAAGATCTTAATATCTGATGAGATACTGAAAGAAGTACTTGATCCTGTTTTAGTCGTTGAAAAGAGGAAACATATAGGAGGACCAAGTCCTGTAGAAGTTGAAAGAATGTTATCTAACTCTGAAAACAATTTATTGAATGACCAAAAAACAAGAAAAGATATTAGCAGGAAGCTCGAAGAGTCTGATAAAAAACTGACTGAATTAGTCTCTATATACCTCGAATTAGATTAAGGATCTAAGGAGATGTTATTTTGAATAAACTAGATATTCAAAGTCCAATCCCTCTTTATCATCAATTAAAAGAAGTACTGAGAGGAATGGTCGAAAGTGGGCTGTTACAACCTGGAGAAAAGATCCCAGCTGAAATGGACATTGCTGAAGAATATCAAATTAGCAGGAGCACTGTTCGCAATGCAATCCTGGATTTAGTTAGAAAGGGAATCTTTGTAAGGCAGCGTGGACGTGGCACTTTTGTTGCTGCACCAAAAGAGGAAATAAGTTATATCGTAGATTTTTTCCCCTCCAAAATGGGTGCTAGACATGAAAACATCAGTATGCAGCACTCGGTTCCTCCGGTTTCTGTATCAAAATTATTGCAGATTCCGGAAAATGGTGTTGTCTACAGTGTAATACGGCTCCGTTATATCAAAGACCTACCGTCAGTTTTAGAAAAATCCTATATTGCAGAAAACAGTTGTCCGGAATTCAATTCTCTTCCTGTCAACTACGAAGGGAAACTCTATGAATGGATAAATAGTAACTGTCAGAAAAAGATCACTAAGGCAGTTACAAATATAGAACCTGTAATTCTGGATCAATATGAGTGTGACTTATTTCATCTCAGTGGTGTGATTCCTGGTTTCCTTATCTCTCGACTTAACCTTGATGAAAGAGGGATGCCTGTTGTTTATTCAAAAAGTATTGTAAGAGGTGACAAATTTAGAATAGAGGTTAAAACTTCAGAAAAAGGAGTGATAACAGTTGAAAATCGTTAAGGTGCAGATTTTCCCTCTCCAGGTACCTTTGAAGAGGCCTCACGAGATGGCTTATGGGACGGTCGCTTCCCTTTCTCCGGTACTCATCTTATTCTAAACCGAAAAGGGTATTATCGGCATTTAAGAAACATCTCCAACTGTTTTTCAGAAGCATCTCAGCAACTTCTATTTTCTATAATCCCTATGGAGAAATAAAGCAAAACAGAGGTGAAACATTTGAATAAAATTCTAGTTATCTCAACTGGCGGTACCATCGCTTCTTCCCAGACTGAAGGAGGGATTCAACCCACTTTAACCGGTGCAAATCTTTTACAGAAAGTTTCTTCATTAAACTCACTAGACACTATGGAAATAAACATAATGGATCTCTTTTCGAAAGATAGTATAAACATGACTCTTGAGGATTGGTTTACTATCGCATCAAAGATCAGGCACAATCAAGAACAATATGATGGCTTTCTGATTCTTCATGGGACTGGGACAATGGGGTATCTTTCATCCTTTCTTTCATTCACCATGCGAAATTTTTCCAAACCCATTGTTATTACTGGAGCAATGAAACCGATCTCTCTGCAAGGCTCAGATGTAAAAAATAACGTAATAAATTCCTTTTTGTTTTTAAAAAAACTGATCAAAGAGGAGCAGAAAGGAGTTTCTATCTGCTTCGCGAATAAGTTGATTCATGGCCCCAGAGCAAAAAAAATAAGATGGAAAGACAATGATGCCTTCAAAAGCATTAATTATCCTTATCTTGGCTCAATCAGTAATTCTGATATCAAATATTTAAAACAACCTGAAATCAGAAGTGATTCTTTCCTGTTTCCTATAAATAGTACATTTGAACAACGAATTTCAATCATAAAATTGTTCCCGGGATTTATGAGAACAGAAATGGAATCCTTTTTCAAATCAAAACCAAAAGCCATTGTAGTTGAAGCATATGGAACAGGAGGAGTTCCTTATCTTGGAGAAAACATTCTTACAAGTCTTAAGATAGCCAGAGAAGAAGGGATTCCAACGGTCATAACTTCCCAATGTTTATATGATGGAGTGAATCTTTCATTGTACGAAGTCGGAAGGAATCTACTGGATTTAGGGGTAATTTCAGGTCTGGATATGACTTTTGAAAGTATTATCACCAAACTGATAGTTGGACTCCCAAATTTAACCTATGAAGAGGTTAAGGACTATATGTATTGCAATTTATGTGACGAACTGAACGATAACTTGATATCCTGCACCTAAAAAATTCATTCAGATATCATTAAAGCTTTTTTCTCCTGACCTTTAACTTGCCTTTTGAAAGATCAGACTGCATACTTTACAAGGATGATGAATGAACTGACTGCAGGTCCGTAAATGTGGAAAGGGCAAATAATATGAGGATCGTTTTTTATAACATCCGTTATGGCACGGGGAGCAACTGGGACTATCACTTCCCCTTTCCTTTCTCGGGTTTCTTCCGTTTTTCGACCACAAGGATAAGGCGAATAGCTGAATTTCTCGATTCCCTGAAAGCAGATATCGTATGTCTTCTGGAGGTGGACGGTGGATCATACCGTCACAGAAAACACTGCCAGGCCCGTCACCTGGCTTCTCTTAAAGGATGGGAACACACCTTCTCCAATAAGTACGACTCCAGATCTCTTCTGAACCATCTGCCCATACTCTCTTCTCATGGGAATGCCATTCTTTCCGGGCAGCCCATCATTTCATCGAAAGAGCATTACTTTTCCAGGGGTATCAAGAACACATACCTTGAGGTTGAATTTACCGAATTTCATGTTATTCTTGCCCATCTTTCCCTTGGAAAAAGGGCACGCAAGGCCCAGCTTCAGGAGATAGCAGGCCGATGTAAGACATTATCCAAACCTGTTTTACTTGGTGGAGACTTCAACCTTCTCCATGGTCCTTCCGAACTCAACCCGCTGACAATAACCACAGGGTTAAGGGATGCTGATACCATTGCGAGGCCAACGTTCCCAAGCCGCATGCCTAAACTGAGGCTGGATTACCTCCTTACAAGTAAAGAGGTGGAGATAGAGAGTATGGAGATCCCCAGGGTTCATCTCTCGGATCATCTGCCCCTGGTATGTGATTTCAATATTGAGAAGCGGAGAGGAGGAGATAGCTAATATGACTTTCAGCGTTATTTTTCTTGGTTTTTACAACCTCTTCTTTTTCATCGTTCGCCTGGTAGCAATATGCGTATTGCCCTTGAGACATAATCCTTCTGTGGCAATGACCTGGCTGATGGTTATTCTTTTCTGGCCCCTGCCCGGAGGATTGCTTTATCTTTCTCTTGGATCTACAAAACTTCCTCAGAAGCGGAGGGAGCGCCACGAAAAAGCAGTAAACAGACTGGAAGAGACCCTTAAAATGTGGCCTTCCCCTCGAAAACCTGTTTTTACAGAAAAACTTGAGTCAATAAGTAAAATGGGAGAAAAACTCGGTCACTGGCCGGTTCAGTATGCCAGGGAGATGGAACTTATTGATTCCACAGAAGTCCTTGTTCAGAATCTGGTTAAAGATATTGATAATGCCAGGAAGAACGTGACCCTTCTATATTACATATTTATGAAAGACCATGTGACCGCCCCACTCGTGAATGCACTTAAAAACGCTGCTGGAAGGGGCGTACACTGTTATCTTCTTTTAGATGAACTGGGCTCAAAGAACTTTCTGAAGAAGGAAGGCCCTTCTCTTCTGGAGGCAGGAATACATCTGCAGAGAACCCTTCCCCTGTCGCGATTGAGGAGGACTCCCCTGACCGCAAGATTTGACCTCAGGAACCACCGTAAACTCGCCGTCATCGACTGCACCACAGGTTACATGGGGTCTCATAACATGATCGAACCTTCCTACGGAGGAAAAGCAAAGGGAAGGGAATGGAAAGATCTTACTCTGAGAGTTACCGGACCCATCGTAGAGCAGATACAGGGGGTTTTTATTCAGGACTGGTATGTGGAAACCAACCATGTATTGACGCAATGTCTATCTGATATTACGAAAGAAGAGAGGGGCACCTATCCCCTGCAGACGGTTCCAAGCGGGCCGGCCTACGAAACCCAGAACTACCAGAGACTTGTTGCTTCTGCACTCTTTCAGGCAAGAAATAGAGTAACCATAACTACTCCATATCTGATACCGGATGAAGGTCTTCTCCAGGCCCTGGAAGTTGCCTGTCTTAATGGTGCAAAGGTTGACCTGATAGTTCCAGAAAAGTCCGACCAGTTCCTGGTGGGTAATGCAGCCAGAGCCTACTACTCAAAACTTATGGAGATAGGTGTAAATATATACCTGTATCAGCCGGACCTTCTGCATGCAAAAACAATGACTGTAGACGAAGACCTCGCATTTTTCGGATCGAGTAATTTTGATATCCGCTCCTTTGCCCTCAACTTTGAATTGAACATGGTGCTATACGGTAAGGAAGAGATATCAGAACTCAGGAAGGCTCAGGAGAAATACCTATCAGGAGCCACGAAGGTCGATATCGAACAATGGGAGAAACGGCCCATCCGGGTAAAAACGGTCCAGGGCATAGCAAAGCTCCTGAGTCCCATACTCTGAGAAAATCCGTCCTTTCCCGAATATGGAAATCATTGGGAAAAGGCAAATGACTGGAGGTAACAACATGAAGACTGGTCTTGTTCTCGTAGATATCCAGAAAGATTATTTCGAGGGAGGATCCATGGAACTGGTTGAAATGGAAAGAGCTGCAGATAATGCCCGAAAGCTGCTGGATTATTTTCGAAAAAGGGATATGCCCCGTTTCCATGTTCAGCACATAGCCACCTATCCTGGTTCGACCTTCTTTCTCCCTGGAAGCACAGGAGCAGAGATTCATGAACTTGTAAAACCCTGGGGATCAGAACCGGTTATCGAAAAACATTTTCCCAACAGTTTTCGTGCAACATGCCTGGCGGATCTCCTCTTTGAAAAAAATGTAGTACAGCTCCTGGTCTGCGGAGCCATGTCACACATGTGCATAGACTCCACTGTAAGGGCAGCATTCGATATCGGTTTCCCCTGCCTTGTTGCAGAAGATGGATGCACAACAGGAGACCTGACTTTCAGGGATCAGAAACTTTCCGCCGCCAATGTCCATTCTTCTTTTATGTCGGCACTAAAGGGAACCTTCGCACAGGTCCTTTCAACAGAGGATATTCTGAAGGGACTGGAAAAGGGAGAACTGTAGAAATAAGGGTACTTTGAGCTGAAAGTGATAATAACTTGTCTTAACGGGGCTGAATGCCCCGTTTTCTATACTGGCAATTTGGTAATTGTATATACAAATGAAAAAATATTTGCAACATATATTTATATTTGGTACAATATTTCCAACTCTTCAAGGGGGATACCATAGATGCTGAATAAAATCAAGAAAGCCTGTAAAAACCTGAGTGGGGCCAAACAGGAAGTTGCTGTTTTCACTCTTTCCAATCCGGATACGGTGGCTTTTATGACTATTGATGAACTTGCCAGCAGTGCGGGGGTAAGCGCTTCGACAGTATCAAGGGCAGCAGCGGAGATGGGATACAGGGGTTTTCCTGAAATGCAGGAAGAAGTCAGGGTGTTTCTGAAACAACGCCTTCTTCCCACTGAAAGACTGGAGAGGGCATCCATATCAGAGGGAAGTTTTGGCTTCAGGGAATCCCTTTCTAAAGATATTGAGAATATACAGATGACTGCAGAGAGGATCTCCGAAAAAACCTTCAACCAGGCAGTGAAACTCCTCTGCGAGGCCAGAGAGGTTAATGTAGCAGGCATGAGGACTCAATACGGTGCTGCATCGTTTTTCAGCCTTGTCCTTGAACAGGTCCGGGGAGGTGTAAACCTCATAACCCTGAATGAAGGAAGATATCCTGAGCAACTCCTGAGAATGACCTCAGAGGATGTAATGGTTGCTATCTGCTTCCCCCGATATGCAAAGTTTACCGTATCAATAGTGGAAGAAGCAGAAAGGCTGGGATGCAGGATCATAGCCCTTACCGATGGAGCTCTTTCTCCGGTGGGCCTTATGGCCGATGTTGTAATACCCACAGAATATGAAAGTCAGAGTTTCTTTAATTCCACCGTTGCAGCAAATGCTGTACTAAACGCCCTGGCTACAGGGGTGGCCCTGGCCAATAAAACAGAAGCTCTTCAACGGGTAGGGAAACATAGCGAGATATGTAAACGCTGGAACATACTTATGGACACAGATGAATAAGATTTTAAAAGTCAGTTAAAGGAGCGTGTCTTGATTGAAGTTCACTTCAAGGATCGAAAGGATGGAACCATCAGCCACAACGGCCATGGCCAGTAAGGCACGGCTTAAAAAGGAACAGGGTTACCCGGTAATCTCTTTTTCTACCGGGGAACCAGACTACGCTTCGCCCAAGCCGGCTCTTGAATATGCAAAGAAGGCTATGGATGACGGACACACCCACTACACCTCAACAAGCGGGATCAATGAACTTAAACAGGCTGTTGCAGATTATTACAGATCCCATTTCGGCCTATCCTATCCTGTCTCTGAAGTAGTTATAGGAACAGGAGCAAAACAGCTTCTTTATGAGGCTTTGGGATGTATTGTGGAAGAGGGAAAAGAAGTAATAGTTATTGCCCCCGCATGGGTAAGCTATGTGGAACAGATCAGGCTCTTCGACGGCACTCCCGTAATAGTGAATACTGAAAAAACAGACTTTGTTCCCACCATAGAAGCTGTAAATGAAAAAGTGAGCAGCAATACGGCTGCCATCATAATCAACTCTCCAAATAACCCGACTGGTGTAATTTACACTGCTGATTTTCTCAAAGACCTTGCACACCTGGCAATGGACAAAGATCTTCTCATTATTAACGACGAGATATATGAAAGACTTGTTTACGGTAATAACAGATACTGCCAGATACTCCAGGCTGCACCCGAAGCCAGGGAACATGTCATCAATATCAACGGAGCCAGCAAGAGCTATGCGATGACAGGCTGGAGACTTGGTTTTGCCCTTGGTCCAAAAGAACTGATGGAAAAGATCGTCTCATTCCAGAGCCACCTGACATCCAATACCAGTACCATATCTCAATGGGCAGCCCTGGGCGCTCTCAAAGAAGCTCAGCCCGATGTTGAATGGATGAGACAGAATTTTGAACGAAGAAGACATCTGATCCTTGGACTCCTTGATGAAATGCCTTTGATCAGTTATACCCCTCCGGAAGGTGCTTTTTATGTATTTGTGAATATTAAAAAATGCCTCGGGATGAAATTCAAAAACAGAAAGATAACTGATGATATGGCATTCTGTGAGATAGTTCTGGATTCGAAGAACATAGCCCTCGTACCGGGTACAGCTTTTCTTATGCCTGGTTTTTTCCGGATCGCCTACTCCGTTTCAGAAAAAGATATTGTGGAAGGAATGTCGCGATTGAAAGAATTTCTTGAGGAATTGGAGAATTGAAACAATTGGAGTACATATAGAGTCAAGGAGGTGGTCGTGAGTAAAGGTGCTTTATTTGTTACAGAATCATAGAGGAGAAGCGGTTTTATCGCAGGAACGGTTCGCCAATGAGGAATGGTTTGATCAGGTTCCTGTATGAAAAAGATTGTTGTAATAACTCTCAGGAGGTGTAAAAGAATGTCCAGAACCAGAAAGTTTTGTATGATAACCATGATGGCTCTTGTTTGCCTTGCATTGGCCCTTGGAACATCTTTCGCAGGTGAGTATCCCTCCAAAGCTGTAACAATGGTAGTGGCTTACGCTCCCGGCGGGAGCACTGACACACTTGCAAGAATTACCGCCAAATATCTTGAAGCAGAACTGGGTCAGCCCTTTGTAGTGGTAAACAAGGACGGTTCCGGTGGAGACATAGGCTTCACTGCCCTTGCCAAGGCAAAAACGGATGGCTACACCATTGGACTTATCAATGTATCCCCGGTAGTGGTCAATCCTATCACAAGACCTAAAGTAGTAAGGTACAGGATCACAGACTTTGCCCCCATTGCAAATGTAGTTACAGATCCCGGCATAATCTGTGTTGGAGCTGATAGCCCGTATAAAACACTTCAGGACCTTATAGATGATGCAAAAAAGAATCCTGGCAAGATATCCATATCCCATGAAGGTAAAGGCGGCGGCGATCATCTGGGAATCCTTGCTTTCGAAAAGGAAGCTGGTATAACCCTGAACGGTGTGCCCTTCGATGGTGATGCTCCTGCAAAGGCAGCCCTAATGGGAGGTCATATTGACGCAATGGCAGTAAACGTCTCCGAAGTAGCAGACATGATACAGAGCGGTCAGC
Source organism: Acetomicrobium hydrogeniformans (assembly GCA_016841745.1). GTDB lineage: Bacteria > Synergistota > Synergistia > Synergistales > JAFGMB01 > JAENYO01. The sequence continues at coordinate 9,789 of JAENYO010000012.1, read as the reverse complement.
TTCGCGGACTGGCAGTAGAAAACAGCAAGCGCTCCCCTGAAGTTGCCGACCTACCTACCTTCCCGGAACTTGGTTTCACAGTTCTTCAGGCTTCTTCCAGAGGATTTGCGGCCCCCAAGGACATGGCAAAGGAACAGCTTGAAGTTCTTATCAATGCAATGACAAAGATCGCTAATGATCCTACATACCTCGCTGAGCTTAAAAAGCTTAACATGCCTCTCGATTTCATGGCCGGTGATGATTACGGCAAATTCCTTCTGGAACAGCATGAATTCTGGAAGGGCCTCTGGGAAGCAGATCCCTGGATCAAGAAATAGCTATTAATATCGGGCAGGGGGACACCCCTGCCCCTCTGATACAAAAGGGGTTTTAAGAATGAAGAAACGGGATTTCTTGATAGCGGTCGTTTTAATTATATTCAGTGCTGCAGCAATAATAGCAGCCCAGGAATACCCCCAGGAATCCAGGGTAATGCCAAATGTTTATTCCGCCCTGCTGATCATTTTATCAATGTTCCTCATTAAGAGATCATTGAAGAATAACGAAGCAGAAAAAGAAACTGGCGAACATGCTCCTTACAGGAAATTTTTCATGGTCACTGCTTCTATTCTTCTTTACATAATACTCGTACGTTTTCTGGGATTTTACAGTTCCACACTAATTTTTATGTTGTCATTCATGTTTATGATGAAAGCAGCGAAAACTATAACTGTCATTATAATTTCCCTTTCAACAACGGGATTGATATACACTTTCTTCGACCTTATGCTCCATATACCCATCCCCAGAGGACTACTTTTCTAAAGATGGATTTTGAGGTGAACTACCATGTTTGACCATTTAGCAATAGCTCTCGGATATGTTTTGACCCCCCATTCCTTTCTGGTACTGTTTCTAGGTACGGCAGCAGGACTTGTTATAGGAGCGCTACCTGGCCTATCTTCAACCATGGGAGTGGCCCTTGCTATTCCCCTTACCTTCGGGATGGATCCCAAAACCGGATTGATCCTTCTGGGAGCTATATATTGCAGTTCTGTCTACGGCGGATCTATTACAGCCATTCTTCTCCGAACCCCTGGAACCGACGCCTCTATCGCTACAACTTTCGACGGTTTCCCAATGACACAACAGGGGCTTGGTGGTAAGGCCATCGGGATCTCAACAACAGCTTCCTTTATCGGAGGAATTATAAGCACCGTGGCTCTTCTCTTGATAGCACCCCTCCTGGCAAAGATAGCGTTGAAGTTCGGCCCCCCCGAATATTTCCTGGTGGCCATTTTTGGTCTTTCAATCATTATCAGCGTTTCATCCAATTCCTACCTTAACGGACTTATTTCAGGAGTTTTCGGACTACTGATAGCAACAGTAGGAATGGACAGTTTTACCGGCTACCCAAGGTTTATCTTCAACTCAGATTCTCTGCTTGATGGGATACCCATCCTGCCAGCATTGATAGGTCTTTTTTCCCTTTCCCAGGCTATAAAAATAGCAATTTCACAGGAGTCCTCCATCGTCAAAAAGGATGTCTCCTTTTCAGACAGGGTTCTACCTACCCTGGCTGATATGTCCAGAACCTGGGTTACTATGATCAGGTCATCAGTGATCGGTACTATTGTGGGAATAATGCCGGGAGCAGGCACAAGCATAGCTTCTTTCATAAGTTATAACGAGGCTAGAAGAGCCTCTAAAGAACCTGAGAGTTTCGGCAAGGGGAATCCGGAAGGAGTTGCTGCCTCTGAAGCGGCAAATAATGCTGTCACAGGGGGTTCCCTTGTTCCTGCGCTTACCCTGGGAATCCCGGGCAATGCAGTAACTGCAGTTTTCATAGGGGGTCTGACCATTCATGGCCTGATTCCAGGGCCAAATCTGTTTATCAAGTATGCAGACATAACCTATACCCTCATACTTTCCCTTTTTCTTGCAAATATCATGTTCTTTGTCATCGGCATCGCCTTTGCAAAATATTTTGTAAAGGTCATAAAGACTCCCACCAGGATCCTTGCACCTGTGATTTGTGTTTTGAGCGTGATCGGGTCCTTTGCGATCAGAAACAACCTCTTTGACGTCGGGCTTTTATTCGGATTCGGTATTCTGGGATACCTTATGGAAAGGTACGATTTCTCCCCCGCACCAATAGTCCTTGCCCTTATTCTTGGTCCCATGGCAGAAGCCGAACTCCGGCGGTCTCTTATCCTGTTCCATGGAAGTTTTGTTCCCTTTTTCCAGAGGCCACTGTCTCTGGCAATAATAGTGCTTATCGTACTATCAGTGCTCTTCCCTCTTTACAAGGAGATTAAAAAATCAAGGATCAGGAAATCAGGTTAAGCAGTTAATACAAAAACTTAAGGTCACAGGTTATTTGAAGGAGTTGACATTTATCAGATGGAGTTACTCGATTGTACACTGCGCGATGGTGCAAATATTATTGGAGCTGGATTTGACCTTGAAATTACAGAAAAAGTAGTAAAGGGTCTTATCTCTTCTGGAATAAAAACAATAGAACTTGGACACAGCTCCAGCATTGGAGGAAATTTTACAAGTCCTAAAAGGGCCTCGGCCTCTGATACGGAATACCTGGAATGCATATCTCCATATCTTTCCGAGGCAAACCTGGGCATGTTCTGCCAACCTCGATTTGTAAGAGACGAAGATCTGGAACTGGCTGCCGGATACAAACTGGGTTTCCTACGTGTCGGTACTAACGCAGGTGAAGTTGAACAGTCCGAAGAAGTTATAAGCAAGGCCCGAAACCTGGGTCTGGAAGTACGCTATAGCCTTATGAAGGCTTACGCCCTTGACAGCCGGGAACTTGCGGAAGATGCGAAAAAAGTGGAATCCTACGGTGCCCAGGGTGTAACAATTATGGATTCTGCAGGATACTTGCTTCCTGAAGAAACCGGATCCTACGTAAAAACCATGGTAAATGCAGTTAAAATTCCGGTAGGATTCCATGGCCACAATAATATGGGACTTTCTGTTGCCAATGCCCTTGCTGCATATCAGGAAGGAGCCAGATCCCTTGACTGCAGTCTTATGGGACTTGCAAGAAGTGCTGGAAATGCTCCGACAGAAGTTCTGGTAGCGGCTTTGAAAAGGAACGGTCTTCTGGAGGATGTGGATATTTATACCCTGTTCAAATTCATAGAAAAAGACCTGTTACCAGTTTTTGCACCCAAAAGCGGAATTACACCCCTGGATCTCACCTTTGGATTTGCAGGATTCCATTCAAATTTTTTACCTCTTTTCAGATCAATAGCTGAAGATGAAAAGGTGGATCTTAAAAAACTGATCATAGAAGTTTCAAAAATAGAAAAAAGCAATCCTTCAGAAGAACTGATCCGGTCCTTTGCAAAAAAATTGAATTGATCCTCTTTCAATAAAAATACAGGTGTGAACTTCTCGCAAATCCTGTAATCACCCGGTTGGAACGTGGGCATTGAAGTTACCCCTGTTCCAGCCGTTGTTTTTAATGAAATTCACCCTCAGATTTACCCTGATGTGTTATAAAAGTACTGACATCTGAACGATCTTTTTTTCCAAACACAATTCTACGGGGAGGAATCTGAATGAATAACAAGTTTCAGGATTACAAAGACGTATGGGGAAGAAGAGAAGAATTCCCATCCCTGAAAAGAAGCCAGAATGGTTACCCCCTAGCCTATTTTGACGGTCCGGGAGGCACTCAGGTCCCACAGGCAGTTATCGACGGAGTTAGCCATTACTACATCACCCATAATTCGAATACCCATGGTTTTTTCATAACCACCAATGAATCCGACCAGATGGTGGAGGACACCCGGGAAGCTGTAGCAACTTTTCTCGGTGCTGGAAGCGGAAAGAATATTTCCTTTGGACACAACATGACCACTCTCAACTACACCCTGAGCAGAGCCATAGGAAGGTTCCTTCAGCCTGGCGATGAAATACTTGTCACCCAACTTGATCATGAGGCTAACAGAGGTCCCTGGCTTGCCCTGAGAGAACTGGGCATAGAAGTGAGAGAAATAGGAATTACTCCCGGCGGTACTCTGGATTATGACGACCTTCGGGAAAAGATCAACGAGAACACCCGCCTGGTGGCGGCCGGTTTTTCATCCAATGCACTCGGTACCGTTAACGACATTGCCCTATTGAGAAAACTGACCTATGAAGTTGGAGCATGGCTCCTGGTGGACGCGGTTCACTATGCCCCACACTTCCCCCTGGATGTAACATCCCTGGGAGTGGACTTCCTGCTCTGTTCTGCCTATAAATTCTATGGACCCCATGTGGGCATACTTTATGCAAAGGAAGGTGTTCTTGGACAGCTTCCTGTCTATACCCTCCGAAGTCAGGAACAGAGTGCTCCCTACTGTATAGAGACCGGAACCCTCAATCATGCTGCCATCGAAGGCGTAAAGGCTGCCGTTGAGTATATTGCCACCTTCGGTAAGGGCGGGTCCCTTCGGGAAAAAATAGTAACCGGGATGGAACGAATAAGGGAATATGAACATCTTCTTGCCCGGGAGATATATGCAGGACTTGGTGAAATTCCGGGCCTTACTCTCATCGGACCTTCCTTTGAAACAGAGAGAAGGGCTCCTACCGTTTCCTTTACTCTGGAAGGTATGGACCCCATAGATGTGTGCAAGGAACTTAATGAAAAGGGTATCTGTGCCTGGGACGGTCATTTCTACGCCATGCGTCCCATAGAGCTCCTTGGCCTCATGGAAAGAGGCGGAGTGACAAGAGTCGGAGTTTCTCTTTACAACACCATGGAGGAAGTGGAACGCCTGGTAAGTGCCGTTAAAGAAATTGCAGGATGAGAATAAAGATGGATAAAAAGACAAAAACCCTTAAAACCCTGTTTATTGGTTTCGGTAATGTGGGTCAACAGGTTGCCCGGATACTGACCAGGGAAAGAAACAGTTTTCCAGGACTCGCACCACTGGATCTCAAAGTAGTGGGTATTATAGGGAGGTCCAAGGGGAGCCTGGTTAATGAAAAGAATGGTGTAGATCTCCAGAAAGCCCTTCAGGAAGTGGAAGAGCTGGGAACCTTTTCTCCTTCAAACCCGGACGTCACTTCAATTACCGGGATAGAGGCTGCCCGTACCCTTGACTATGATGTACTGGTCGAACTTTCTACCCTTTCCATTGAGAAACAGGGAGAACCCGCTATAAGTCACATAAGAACAGCCCTGGAAAGGGGCAGCCATGCCATAACAGCCAACAAGGGGCCCGTCGCTTTTGCCTTCAAAGAACTCACTATCCTCGCTGAAAACAAGGGCTCTGCCTTTCTTTACGAGACCACCGTCATGGATGGTGCTCCAGTCTTTAATATGGCCCGCTGTTCCCTTAAGGGATGTACCGTCAAAGGAATCGACGGTATTCTGAATTCAACCACCAACTACATCCTCACCAGGATGGAAGAAGGACAGGACCTCGAGAGTGCTGTGAAGGAAGCTCAGGAGATAGGAGTTGCTGAAGCGGATCCGATCCACGATCTGGAAGGCTGGGACCCCTCTGCGAAGATATCCGTTCTAGCCAACGCACTCATGGGTGCATCAATTACGCCCTTCGATGTGGAAAGAAAGGGTATCAACGGTCTGAGCATTGATGATGTGAAAAAAGCTGCTGATTCAGGAAAAAGGCTTAAGCTCATCTGCAGAGCCTGGAGAGAAGAGGAAGAAGTCAAGGCAAGCGTCAAGGTTGAAGAGATACCTGCCGGACACCATTATAATTCCGTCACAGGAGGAGGGGCAGTGATCCGTATAGAGACGGACCTCATGGGACCCGTCCTGATAACCCAGGAAGACCCCAGCCTCTATGATACGGCCTACGGAGTGCTGAGCGATCTAATGACACTGACCTGCGGATACTGATATTGAAGTTCAGAAAGGGGAATCCACTTTGAAATACCTTCGCATGCCTATTGAAAAGGAATCACCTGAACAGCTGGGATACGATCTCATCCGTTACAACCTTACCGAAAGCTCCGTCCGGGACAGAAAGATATCGGACCTTGGATTTACCCTGGAGGATATGACCCTGTTCTATGGTGATCACGCGGGTCATCCGGGACTCAGAGAAAAAATAGCCTGCATATCCGGTGAAAATGTTACTCCGGATGAAGTCCTGATCACCGCAGGCGCTGCAGGGGCTCTCTTTATCATTGCAACATCCCTTCTCGAACAGGGGGATCACCTGGTTGTGGAGAAACCCAACTACTCCACCAATATAGAGACTCCCCGGGCCATAGGGGCAGATATCAGTTTTCTGGACCTGGTTTTTGAAGAAGGTTTTGCCCTTGATACCAGCCGTATAGCTTCTATGATACGGCCAGAAACAAAATATGTGAGCCTGACCTCTCCTCATAACCCCACAGGCACGGTAATGACGATAGATGACCTGAAAAACGCCATAGATCTGGCGGAACAGAAAGGATGCCGCCTGCTTGTGGATGAAACCTACAGGGAAATGACATTCGGAGAACCTCTTCCAGTGGCTGCATCCCTGTCGAAAAAGGCCATAAGCGTATCATCCCTTTCCAAGACCTATGGAATACCGGGAATAAGAACAGGGTGGATAGTTTGCAGGGACCCCGAACTTATGGAAACCCTGCTTTCAGCGAAGGAGCAGATCGGTATCTGCGGCAGTGTGGTGGACGAGGAGATAGCCTACAGGGCCCTTCTGGGCCGGGAAGAATGGCTCAAATCGAACAACCTTCACATTTCTGAAGCCTTCTCAATTATCAAGGACTGGATGGAAAACCAGACCGAATTCCAATGGGTGGAACCTTCAGGCGGGGTCGTCTGTTTCCCGAGGATATCTTCAGGGCTGAACATGGACATGGATCTTTTTTACCGGATCCTCAACGAAAAATACGGGACCTACGTAGGACCGGGACACTGGTTCGAGATGCCCCGCCGCTTCATGAGGGTGGGTTACGGATGGCCTCATATCCCGGATCTGAAGGAAGGTCTTACCAACCTTACCAGGGCTGCAAGGGAAGCACTGAAATAACATTTCCGCTATAAATATCAGAAGGCATAAACTACTAATCAAACGAGGGTGAAGCAGTTACAGGCTTCGCCCTCGTGTTTATAATCTGTGGAAAACATCTCACCTGAGATAATCCACTACTCCCTCTTTTCTCTTCGGGCAGCTTGTTATTAATGCTGGGTCGGGATAACCGAGGCAGACAGCATAATAAGGCTTGAACCCTTCGGGAATCGGGATATCTTTCATCCTTTCAGGATGTTGGAAAAGGTAACAGACTAGGCCGATCCAGCAGGACCCTACTCCCAGGCTGTGAGCAGCCAGGAGCATGTTCTGTATGGCGGCGCAGCAATCAGCAAAGGGAATGAGGTGGCCTTCCGGATCATAATTAATCTCATTGCCAGAAACTATTACAATTGTCGGGGCATGGAAAAAAACACGATACTTCGGATCTTCGCCCAATTTAACCATCCTGGAAATTCCACTTTCCGCCATGCTTTTCCTGATCCTGAGGTCCAGATCTTCGATAATTCCATTGTCCCGTACTACCAGAAAGTGCCAGGGCTGCTGGTTGTGCCCGCTTGGAGCATGTATGGCAGCGTCAAGAATGGAATCCAGCTTTTCCTGCTCCACCTGGACAGGCTGATATTTTCGGATACTCCTTCGGGTTTTGATGTTTATGCTCACTTCATTCATGGTTATTGCACTCCCTCTATTTTCCCAGTGATATTATCAAGACACCTTATTATCACCACAACGGGAAAACATGGTTTGTAAATATTATACCGGCTTACAAAACCAGAGACGGAAATGTTCTATTCGCTGACGTAGCGCAGGTCTTCTTTTTTATTGAAAAATGCGTGGAGGAAAAGGGCCATGGCAACAGTAATGGTAACAGAGGCTACGAAAAGATAAAGAAATCTGGTTTCAGGGTGATGAAAGACAACCCCTACCAGCCGCTGGAAGGGAGGAGCCATGAACTGGCCCACATAGATCATAGCACTGAGAACAGCAGTTGCCCTGACAGACTGGTCAGGGGTAATTCCCTGGGTCACCTTGAGAAAGAAAAGGGGATAGACAGATCTGTTGGCAAAACCAATACATAATGCCCCCGCAAAGACCATTCCTACTACACCAGAAAGATAAAGTGACAGAAAGCCTGTGCTGGTAACTGCAAGCATGGCCGCAAGGAAAAATTTTCCTGTCAATTTCCTGGTCCATGGAAGGACAAAACCGGATGTAAACCCTCCAAGGGAAGCAAAAGATATGGCTGTTCCTGCCATTCTTGCATCTCCAAAGGCATTATCCCTCAGAAAAAGGGCCATGGTAGGAGTGAGAATAAAGAACATCATGCAGAAAAGAAACATTATAAAAGCAACCAGGTACACTCGTCGGGGAAGGGGTTCGATAGCAGATGAATTCTGTTTATTCTTTTTGCTCTGTACCTGGGGCAGATATTTTGCATTAAGAAGCAGCACAGGAATTCCACAAGCATAGATCAGGAATGGAAGCTTCCATGAAAGGATGGCCAACTGACCGGATATGGTCAATGCTATCATCCCCCCCAGCATATTGAATGAGCTGGAAAGGCCCATCATCCTGGTTTTTTGTTCACCTTCAAAAAAATCGGCGATCAGAGCGGTTGAAAAGGGAATAACCATACCCAGGCCTATCCCCAGGACGATTCTGGACAGAAGAAGGATATAAATATTTTCCGCAAGGCCTCCCGATATTCCTCCAAGGGCAAAAACAAGGAGACCGGCAAGAAGGACTCTCTTCTTGGAAAATCTCACTGTCAGCCAGCTTGCAAAAAATAGAGAGGGAACAACCGCAAGGGCATGCATTACTGCTATCAGCTGGATCAAGAACGTCTCAGCAGAGGGGAAATAATCTGCTATTTCTCCAAGGGCAGGTGATATGGCAGATGTGGATATTACAGTGAGGAGCGATAATGAAAGAATCGTTGGCTTAAGCATTTTTGACATAATATATTCCTATTCTCCGGGTAGATCATGTAGTATCAGACTCGAGAAAAATATAAGTACCTATTCTAGCAGAAAAAGGGTTATTCTGTTTTGTTATTCAAGAAAAATCAATTACTGATCGATAATGGTTTAAGGATTATAGTTAAACGTTTATACTGCTACAATAGATCCCATCAGATTTTTATTTTCCATCCACTGGAGGTCAACCATGGACGAATATTACAACGAGATAATCGAAGCTGTAGCTGAAATGGCAAATCATAATGAAGCGGAATATCACCTCTGCAGCCAGGGAACACTGGCCGCACTTATGACAGGATTCGGCATCCATAACCCCGACGTTCTGCGCTCATCCACCGCCTTTGCCGGCGGTTGCGTAAGACGAGGCAATATCTGCGGAGGCCTTGCCGGGGCACTGATGTTCCTCGGACTCCTTGTAGGACGCGACGATCTGGAGATGAAGGACCAGGCTTTCCGGGGTATGGGTTACATGGACAAGCTCTTCAATAAGTTTGAAGAGAAATACGGAACAGTGATCTGTAAGGAAATACACGAAAAACTCTACGGAAGGGTCTTCGACCTCACAGATGAAAAACAGCGGGATGAACTTCACGATATCATGGTCGACGCCGAAGAGGGCTGCCCGGACGTATGCGGAGAAGCTGCACGCTTCGCTGCAGAAATAGCCATAGAGATCCTCGAGGCAGGCCACCCCTTCGCAAATTCTATTGCAAGAATTTAAATAACTTTGATAACAAAGTAAGGTCTGCTCCTTGAAGGAACAGACCTTACTTTGCATTTCAAGTTAAAGGAAGAATTTTAGG
>JAENYO010000005.1:22438-249615 GCA_016841745.1 Acetomicrobium hydrogeniformans | reverse complement strand
GACCCAGGGCGAACTTGACCGAGCCGAAGAGATGTATCGAAAAGCTCTGGCCATCGACGAGGTCCTTGGCCGAAAAGAGGGTATGGCAAATAATTACGGAAACCTCGGAGTCCTTTATAAGATCAAGGGCGAACTTGACCGAGCCGAAGAGATGTATCGAAAATCGCTAAATTTATTTCAGGCAATTCATTCCCCAAAATCAGAAACCATTAACCAATTGATATTAAATCTCCCAAATGAAATTTCACCTTCAGATGATTGTAAAACCATAACAACCTCGTGAATCTGGCGCTTAAAACGAATGGGCTTAAAGCCCATCAGATTTACACAATTTCCCCTTTTCGATGGGCTGAAGCCCATCCTACATAAAACCTGAGCTCGAAATGAAACTCAATGTTTATGGGTTTCCTCATGTTTTCCTCAGGGTTGGCTTTTCCTCTGCGTAGACTCGTAGAGTCCTCTGCGTCCTCTGCGGTAAAATATATCTTGACTTTTGTTTTGATCTTGGTTTCCTCAGATCTTCCTCCGTGTCCTCAGTGGTGAAAAGGTTTATGGGGTATCTTTTCCCCTGCGGTAAATCGATTTCAGGTTAAGAGACATTTTTGATGGGCTGAAGCCCTTCCTACAAAAGAGAATCTAATGTTTTCTCGTGCAAAATCGGATCCACCATTTTGCACAGTAGAACAGGGATTTTTAAGGGCCAAAGGTCCGACCGTCCCCGGGTTATTTAGGTGGGTTATGGCGGATTTCCTTGCGGCCTTGGCGCCTTTGCGGTGAATCAATTTTTGATTGCCTATTTTGGATTTTGGATTCCTCCGCAGTTACCCGATCTTCACAGAAATCAGTGCAAGCACCCCGAAGGTGCTTATCACTACCCCCGACACCCTGTTGACCCACATCATCATCCCCTGGTTTACCTTACTTCGGACAAAGCCGAAGGTGCCGCTGAGTATCAGCCACCAGGCAGCAGAGCCGCAGAACACCCCGGCCACCATTATCACGGCACCGCCAATGCTCCCGGCAGAAGACCCGATGCCCAGGCCAGCGAAGATGGCCGTAAAACTTATTATGGTCATGGGATTGGTCATGGTGAGGGCAAATATGGAAGAGTAGGCTTTCACAAGTTCTCCGGGCTGAGGCCTGTCATCTCCAAAAGTTGTAGTTGAGGGTTTTGAAAAAAGAGTTTTCATGCCCAGGTAGAGCAGAAAGGCACCTCCTGCAACTCTTAAAAGAACCTGATTATCAACGAGGAGAGAAGAAAGGGTGGTAAGCCCCGCAGCAGCGATAATGCCGTAACAGCCGTCAGCGGTCGCTGCCCCCAGGCCGGATACAAGACCGTTCAACATTCCATGGGAGAGGGTCCTTCTTATACACAGCACTCCGATGGGCCCCACGGGAGCGGCGATGGAAAAACCCATGAGAGCCCCCTTCAAAAAGAGAAAGATCATCGTTCAATTTCACCTTCCAGGGGCTTGGAGAAGCTTTCCTTGACGGTGGAAAGGGCGATCATTGTCCTTGTGCGTGCGATCCCTTCAAGTGATTTGAGCCTGTTGCTTATTATGTCTTCAAGATGGGCCGTATTTCTGCATCTGACCTTGATGAGATAATCAAAGTCTCCTGCTATATGGTGGCATTCGAGGACTTCATCCATTTCAGAAATGAGCTTGAGAAAGATCTCCCGGTCAGAGGGCCTTTCCAGGGTGACAGCAAGAAAAGAAAGGAGGGGGAAACCTGTCTTTTCAGGATCGATAATGACAGTAAAACCTTTAATAATTTTCTGTTTTTCAAGTTTTCTGATCCTCTCCGAGAGACTTGGGGAAGAAAGACCCAGTTTATCCGAAAGCTCCGCCAGTGTTATCCTTCCATTGGACATGAGTTCTTTCAGGATCTGCCTGTCAATTAAATCCATATTAAATACCTCGCTTTAATAGTAATAAAAACTTTATTACCTTTATATACGAGGTATTATACTTAAGTATTCTTATTTTACAAGGCATAATTGCATTTTTGCCTTATTTTAAAAGAAAACAATGGAGGGATATATTTAAAACCTGTACTTAACCTTCAGTTCCAGCTGATTGGCATCTTCCTCGTCCATGAAGGGATCAGAGGCAGAACTGCCTGTCTGCTGGCCGCTATTTTCATAGAGTAAAAACATGTATGAAAGGCTCATGTCAAGTTCTCCCCTCCGAAATCCGGTCCCGAATCGAAGGATGTGCCTGTCATAGGGAGTATAGCCCTGGAAGGAAGAACCTCCGCCAAGAGGCGAGGGGTCAAAAATGTATCCTGCCTGAATATTCATGGTCTGATTGAGGCTGTAAATCAGACCAAGCTGTATTCCCAGGGTATCCTGAAGTGCCTGATTTCCGTAATTTAAGGAGAAATTATTATCCGTGCTGTATTTGCTCCATTGTGTATAGGAAAGACCTGCTTCGGCAACCAGGTCTGATTTCGGCTGGTAAAAGATGCCCCACTGAAGGGTTTGAGGGATCTCCATGCTTTCTTTCCAGGCCATTGCTCCATAAGTTCCCCATGGGATCCTGTTTTCAATGTAACTCTCATCCCGGGGGCCCGTAATTTCCTCTTCCCCGAACCTTCCAGACCAGGAAATACCCATGGAAAGGTTGTCTCCCTTCTTCATGGAAAGGCCCATATGCCAGATTTCAGGGATATCCCCCTCCCGTCTCTGAAGAGGGATAAGGAAAAGATCCACTTTGTCGTTACCCTCCAGGGAAATTATCTGGAAGCCTTCATTTACAGCAGATATGGTACTGTACATCCAGGACCAGGGTAAAGAAAGACCCATATCTGCACTCTCCTTCGAAAAAGAGGGCAGAGGCGAAAATATAGACAGAAAAAATACAAACAAAAACACAGAAAGCAGCTTTTTCATTCGATCCTGCCTTTCGAACATAAACCATATCACTATTTATTACTCTAACATTTTATTGCTATATAAGGATAATTACAATGATCCTTAAGGCCCTTTTTATAAAAACATCTGAATTGAAGGGTCTATATCTCCTTTAACAGACTTTCATTTCATTTTTTCCAACCTTCAGATCCAGATTATTAAAATGGAAATAAAACAGAGTTTGGGGTTGAAAACCCGATATATTTATTCTTTTACCATTTCGTAGGCTCTTCGTACTCCCTCTAGTTGTTTAAACTGGCAACAAATAGCGATATAATGAGTTAGAATGATAATTAAGTTTATATGTTGTTTGAATATATATATTCACATGTCTGAACTATCTGGAGGTTCCATTATGCCCCATGAAAAGGATAAGGATTCCTTAAAAACCATTGAAAAAGAAAAACCCATCGTAGATCTGGACGACCCGAGGCTTTATCTTAACCGGGAGATCAACTGGCTTGACTTCAACTACAAGGTCCTTGAGGAAGCCATGGAAATTTCCAACCCACTCCTGGAGAAACTTAACTTCCTGGGAATTTTCTTCAACAACCTCGATGAGTTCTTTATGGTCAGGATCGCAGGCCTGGTGCGGCAGTATAAGGAGGGGATAAGCAGTTCTTCTCCTGACATGTTCTCCCCTGCAAAACAGCTTACTCTAATAAGGAAAAAGCTTATACCACAGCTTGCACTGGCCCAGGATTACTGGAAAAAAGAGATGAGCCCGGCTCTCCATGATGCCAATATACATATCACCAGCTATACGAACCTTACGGATAAACATAAGGTTTTTCTGAAAAGGTATTTCGAGGATGAGATATATCCTGTCCTTACTCCCCAGGCCATCGATCCTGGCCGTCCCTTTCCCAGGATCTCGGGCCTTAGTCTCAACTTCCTGGTCCAGCTTCGCGATCCCTACAGCGGTGTGAAATACGCCAGGGTCAAGGTCCCGAAAAATTTGTCCCGTTTTGTATTCATACCCCGCAACAAGGAAGCCAAGACCTATACGAACCTCGGTTTTTCTGTAAATGTCCGAAGCAACGAAATAATCCTCGTGGAAGATCTCATCATGCAGCATCTGGACATGCTTTTCCCGGGCCTTGATGTTGCCAATGCCTCAACCTTCAGGGTAACCAGGAATAGTGATATTGAAATTGAGGAAGATGAGGCTCACGACCTTCTTGAGGCAGTTGAAGATTACGTGGAGAAGAGAAGCTTCGGAGAAGCTATCCGCCTGGAGATAAAAACCGGTATGCCCTCGGAGATGTACAGGTTCCTGATGAAAAGGTTACGACTTGCTCCCTTTCAGATATATAAATCAAAAATCCCCCTGGCTTTTTCCGACTTTCTAAGGCTCTACGGCGTGGACAGGCCCGATCTGAAATACAGTCCCTATATTCCCCGTATACCTGCCCCTCTGGTAGAAGGTGCTTCTCTTCATCCAATGATCAGGGAAAATGACATAATCCTTTACCACCCTTACGACAGTTTTTCCCCCATCCTTGAATTTGTCCGCAAAGCGGCCAGAGACCCGAAGGTTCTGGCCATCAAGCAGACTCTCTACAGGGTTGGAAGCAATTCTCCCATCGTCAAAGCTCTTATGGAAGCCCGTAAAAATGGTAAACAGGTTACTGTAATGGTGGAGCTGAAGGCCAGATTTGACGAGGAACAGAATATAACCTGGGCCCGTGCCCTGGAAGATGCAGGCGTTCATGTTGTCTACGGATTTGCAGGTTACAAGATCCATGCCAAGCTGTGTCTCATCCTGAGAAAGGAGTCAACGGGTGTGAAAAGATACGTCCATATTGGAACGGGTAACTACAACCCCGATACGGCAAAAATATACACTGACATAGGATTGTTTACCTGTGACCCGGATATATGCGCAGATGTAACAGATCTTTTCAACGCCATGACAGGCTACTCATACAAGGAAAACTACAGAAAGCTCCTGGTTTCTCCCATTTCCAGCAGGAATCAAATCATAAAGAAAGTCGATCGGGAAATAGAAAAGCATCTCGAAGAAGGTAATGGTTTTATAGCCATGAAGATGAATCAGCTGGTGGATAAACAATGTATCAAGGCCCTTTACAGAGCCTCCATGGCCGGTGTAAAGATAGATCTTCAGGTAAGGGGTATCTGCTGTCTTGTCCCTGGTATTAAAGGTATAAGCGACAATGTGAAGGTCACCTCCATAGTTGGGCGTTTCCTCGAACATAGCCGCATATTTTATTTCCGCAACGGGGGAAAGGATGAGATGTACATTGGAAGTGCAGACATCATGCCCCGCAACCTGGACAGGAGAATAGAGGTAATTATTCCCATCGAAAATCCAAACCTCAGAAACAGGATATACTCGGAAATACTTGAAGTTCACCTGAAAGACAACGTAAAGGCAAGACGCCTTAAAAGCGATGGGAACTATGAAAAGGTTCTCAGGGATGGAAGCATTCCTATTGATTCCCAGACTCTTATGATGGGTCATGAAGGAGGATGGAATTACCTGGGAGAGGAGGAATAGGGAATGACAAAGATCGATATGTCATATTGTGCCTTCGGTTCCAGAATCCTTCTTAAACATCTGGGAAGACTGAAAAGGGAAATGGAGGGAGTAAGAAATCGTGCTTTTGAAGACCCTGAATATGTCCATCGAATGAGGGTTGCCACAAGAAGACTCAGGAGCGCCCTTCCTCTTTTTTCGTCATGTTTTCCGGCAAACCACGTTCAAGACTGGGAAAAGGAGATAAAGCGTATAACCGGGACCCTTGGAGAAACAAGGGACACAGATGTTCAGCTTCTGGCCCTCGATGATGTTCTGAAAAATATTGAGGACCCAAACCTTGAAACGGGTATCCAGCGACTTTTCCTGCGGATAAAACAGAGAAGGGTAGACCTTCAGAAAAGAGTGGAAAAAGAACTGGACCATTTTATCGAGAGGGGAGTAGAAACTGCAATGATGGAATCCTTTCGTGCATTACTTGGCAGAGCACGAATTGCGGAGTCTCCTGAGTTTTCAGAGTTTATCTTTACCACAGCAATTGAAAGGTGTATGGAAAAAATGGCTGATGTCCTCAGTTATGACGATTTTGTCCGCGATCCTGGCAATGTGGAACAGCTCCATGCCCTTCGCAAGTCCACCAAAGGACTTCGTTACACCCTTGAATTCTACGATGCTCCCTACAATAAGGAACTCAGTCCCTACATAGATGAAGCAAAAACCCTCCAGACCCTTCTTGGAGAAATCCATGACTGTGATGTGTGGACCGACTTTCTTCCCCTTTTCCGTGAAGATGAGGCGCAAAGAACCCGGGATTATTATGGTCATACAAGACCCATGGCAAAAATACGAAGGGGTATAGATTTTCTTTGTAATGATCGTATGGAAAAGCGAAAGTTCCTCTATGAAAATTTCATAAATACCTGGGATCGGTTATTTACCGAAAATTTCTGGGAAAAAGTTAAATCCGCCCTCCTCGAAAGGAGTCCCGGAAGACAATCAGGGGAGGTAACGAGAAAATGAAGATCGCATTGATCGGAGATGTACATGGAAATCTAGCGGCTCTAGAAGCCGTTCTGGGTGATATGGCTGAAAAAGAGGTTGACATGGTCATTTCCACCGGTGATTACATAGGTTATGGCCCAAACCCGGAAGAGGTGATACAGCTTCTTCGGCACATAGAAGTTATGGGAGTGGCTGGTAATTACGACGTTAAAGTTCTTAAGATAAAAAAGAAACTGAAAAAATTGGGAAAAAAGAAGAATCCGAAAAAATGGGATCCCTTCCTGTGGGACTTGAAAGAGTTGAGCCCCGTAGCAAGAGAATACCTGGAAACCCTGCCGAGAGAAAGGAGATTCTACATTTGCGGCAAAAGGTTTCTTCTTACCCATGGAAGTCCTCAAAAGATCAACGAAGCCCTGAATCCGGACACACCCGATCTCAGACTGGCCGAACTGGCCGAATTTACGGGAGGCGAAGTGATAATAACAGGCCATTCCCACATTGCCTTTTCCCGAAAGGTAAAGGGAACATGGTTTATCAATCCCGGAAGCGTCGGGCGTCCTGTTGACGGAGATCCAAGGGCCTCCTATTCCATATTGCAGATAAAACCGGGTTATTTCCACTTCAGCAACTACAGGGTGGATTACAATATTGAACAGACCGTGGAAAACCTTGTAAAAAAAGGCTTCCCCAGATCAAGGGGAGAAATGTTCATCCAGGGAACAAGCCCGGAGGAAGTGATCATCAATAAAGAGGCGGAACTCCCTTTAAAGGAAGAAATTTTTTATCCTGACTCCGGAGAGGATTGTGATGGGGGAGAAATCCAGGGAGGTATCCAGGAAGACCCTCTGGTCAGCAAAGCAATTGCCTTCATGGAAGAAAAAGCCCCCGTACATGCTGCTCACTGCAGACAGGTGGCAAGGCTTTCCCTTTCTTTATTCGACCAGTTACGGTCCCTTCACGGTATTGGAAATGAAGGACGGAGGGCCCTCGAACTGGCAGCCCATCTTCACGATATAGGCTGGATAGAGGGACAGAAGGGACATCACAAGACAGCCTTGAAAATAATATCAGCAGAAGTGGAACTTATTCCTGATGACAACCTCCGTATCCGGGCTGCTTCCATCGCCCGCTACCACAGAAAGGCAGATCCGGATGTAAAGCACGCACATTTCAGGGAACTTTCAGACGGGGAAAGAAATATGGTGAGATCCCTGTCAGCCATCCTCCGGTTAGCGGACGGATTGGACTGGGAACATTTTGATAACGTCAGGGATATATTCTGCGAGATAGATGACACTACAGTGAGCCTTAACTGCAGGGCCGATCATCCATCGGAGGATGAAAAAGAGCGAGCCCTTGAAAAGGGACTACTCTTTGAAAAAGTCTTCGAAAGAAGGTTATCCATTTTATGGGATCAGATTTAAACTCATATTCCGGGAATGTGGTTGCTCTCATAGACCTTGGCACCAACTCTGTCCGGCTTATGGTGGTCCGTCTCAATCCCAACAGATCATACACCATAATTAATCAGCATAAGGTAATGGTAAGGCTTGGAGAGGGAGAATTTACAAGGGGCCTTCTTCAGAAAGAGGCCATGGACCGCACCGTCCTTGTGCTTAAACGTTTTGTCGAAATGGCCTTGAACCTGGGCGCAAAAGAATTATGGGCCGTTGCCACATCTGCAACCAGGGATGCCCTTAATCGGCAGGAGTTTACAGACAGGGTCAAAAATGAAGCAAGCCTCGAACTCAAGGTCATTTCTGGCCTCGAGGAAGCACGGCTCATATACCTGGGTGTGTCAAGCGGATTTCATCTCGGAGATAAGACTGCCATGTTTCTGGACATCGGCGGTGGAAGTACCGAAACCATTCTGGGAAACCAGTTCGAATATTTTTCTTTGGATTCCATGAAACTCGGCGCGGTCAGGCTGAAGAACATGTTCTTTCCTGAAGAAGAGGAGGGTCCCGTACCCATGGAACGCTATGATCTGCTTCAGCAGCACGTCCGAAATTCAGCGCTCAGGAGCATACAGCGGATCCGGGATACAGAGTCTCACCTTGCTATAGGCAGCTCTGGGACCATCGAGACCCTTTATGAAATAGCCCGGCGTAACAATGTCCCGGGGAGGGTAAATCATCTAGAGGAAGGGCAGGAGATACTGTCTCTCCAGGAACTCGGCAATACCGTAAAACTGCTATGCTCTCTTCCTTTGCAAGATCTCACAAAGGTCAGCGGAATGAACCCACGGAGAGCCGACATAATAATTCCAGGTGCCGCCATTCTACATACCCTTATGGAGGAGATAGGACTTGAGGAGATCCATATAAGCCGACGGAACTTGAGACACGGGTTACTTCATGATTATCTTATAAGGGGAAAATACGGCTACCTTGAGGCGAAACCAAAGATATCTGTACGCGAACAGAGCGTCCTCCAGCTTGGACGAAGCTGCGGTTTCAACGAAACCCATGGCCGGCACATTTCCAGGCTGGCGGTCCAGCTGTTTGAAAGTGCCCGGGAATCGGCGCTTCACAGTCTCGGAAATGAAGAAGGGGAACTTCTGAGATATTCTGCCATGCTTCACGATGTGGGAATGTTTCTCTCCTTCGTCAACCACCATGCCCATACCTATTACATCATCAGAAATGCGGAGCTTCTGGGCTTTTATGCCCGTGAGATAGCAATAATGGCCAGCACCGCCTTTTATCACAGCAGAAAATACCCCAGGAACAAACATCCAGAGTTTTCAGGCCTTGATCCCGAATCCAGAGAAACGGTAAAAGTGCTGAGCATGCTCCTGTCAATAGCAGAAAGCCTTGACCGCAGTCACCACCAGTTGATACGGGAAGCATGGTTTTCCCGACACGCCCGAAGGCTTGTGCTGAATATAATGGCCCTTGAGGGTTATGAAATAGAGATCTGGGCTCTGGAGAGCCAGCAGACGTTCTTTAAAAGAACCTTTGGAGAGAGTTTCGAAGTCAAAGTGGAAGTACTTACTCAATAGTAAAAACTCAAAAGGTAGAATGGGCTTCAGCCCATCAATAATTATGATCAGAAAAATCAACCCCATGGATCTATGAGCTGAAGTACGCCGCAAATCCGTCAAGGATCTTCTTAAAAAATCCGCCGAGACCCATTGAAGAAAACCGAGGACGGTCGGACTTTCAGCCACATTACATACAAAGACGTTAAGGCGCATTTACAACCCACCTACACCAGATTACGAAGGACAAAAAGCAAGCCGGGCGATGAATCTGCCCGGCTTGTTATAAGCTTCCTGTTTTTCGTAGGATGGGCTTCAGCCCATCAAATTTACTTTTTCATCAGGAACATTAGCGGTACCATGAGAAGCCCGAATGCTGCCGGGATCAAGCCGGCGTTACATCCGCCGCCACCGCTTCCACTGGTGGGATCAGTAACTGCATTGGATGGAGCAACTGTACCGGCAAAGGATGAATTGAAAGACTGATCCTTATTTCCGTCGGAAATAAGGAAATACCCATCCTTGACATCAACTCCCAGATTGTCGGAATCAGCTAAAACAGCAAAGAAATGGACACATACCCTATACTTGTTACCCACTACCCTGAAATAATTGGTGGGTTCCCTGCCTTCTGATTCCACTAACTGGATAAGGTCTGTCTTGTACCCCCCCGCATCATAGTTGAAGAGCCTGAAGTTCTCCAGGAAAGCGATATCAAGAGGAGTATCCTCCTCAAGGGCCTGGACAAATTCATTATAGGCATCCTCATCCACATCCTTCATTAATTCTTCCGTGAGGAAAGCAAAGGCATGGAGAGGCATAACTGCAAGTTCGTCTGGATCAACCTCTGAAGCTTCAATTCCTACCGGGACAAATTCCCATCCATAGGGCACAGGGTCAAAGGGTACATCCACGATTGCTGCATAAGTGAGATTGCCGGCAATTGAATCCTCAGAGGGCATTTCTTCGAGAGATACGATGTCTGCACTTTCACTTTCAAAATCATAATCAGGAAGGAATGCGTTCATCCCTCCAAGATCAGTGGAAGGAATGTCAAAGGAAACAAGGTGCATGACCACTCCTGATCCCTGGTAAGGTTCTGGAGTATCCGGCACATAATTATCACCGGCTGTCCATGCCTGTGAAGCCAGGAAATATACATCCTCCTCATTAGGAGAGGGATAGATACTCCCCAGGGTCTCGAACTCCTTTGGTGTCCAGGTAAAGGTGAAGGTGTTACCACCCACTACAGTAAAGAAGCTGTTCTGTCCATCAGAGTAGGTCCTGTTTGAAGGTATACCTTCAAACACATCTACATTATTGAACCTGCCGCCCCAGTACATGACAGAATATGCAGGAGGAAGAGGCCATTCGTAGGTCTCAGAACCAGCGTCGCCCCAGTCGAAGTTCTCGAAGTTTCCTGAGTCCCATCCCTCACCAGAATAAAGATAGTAATACCAGCCCCATGCTGGCCAGTCAGTACCACAATCGATCTTCTTCATTCGAAGGTTGAATGCTTCGAATCCTGTATTCAGGGGGTGAATATCGGTAACCTGATGTTCATTTCCCCAGTTGGTTACTTTCACCATAAGGGAACGCCCTCTTTGTGGGACGTCGTCATTCACCCAGTGCTGGGTGGGGTCGTAACTTCCAGGTACATCAGTATAGCTTGGCCATGAGTCGTATTTATTCACAAACACTGTGCCAAGGTCAATGTCCAGGTCCTCGTCATCTGAGAACCGGCTTGGCGTAAGATCCCTTCGAATAAGAGGATACACACCTGCCGGATAACCATAAGGGATAGCCCCTCCATAATTTGAGTACCGCACTTCATAGTACGGACTGTCCAGCACCCTGGCGATGAGGACCTTGTTGAACAGGCTCTCTTCCAGACAATCTACCCAGGGGTTAACCTGGGGCCAGACACTGTCTCCGAGGCTGACGGTATCGACAGTGTAAAAACCCCTGGCAGAAGGGACAGACACGTTCATGGTTACATCTCCGCTGTCATTGGCCTCCAACCCCTCTGTGGAAAGAGAAGCCCCGCCGTAAAAACTGACGTTGAATGAGCCTGATAGATCCGTAAGGTTGTCGTAGCTCAGAGGAAGAACAACTGAACTGTTCTTGGTAATTATGTTCAGTGTTCCACCGGAGTCGCCATGAAGCACCTCTGAGTTACCTGTTTGGAAGCCAAGATCATCATAAAGATAGTCTCCCTTCAGATCGAATTCTGAAATTATGAGGGAAAGGTCATTGCTTTTAACAAAATGGGGAACCTCATCATCATAATCATAGAGGCCTTCAAGCTGAGTGATAAACCATGTGCCCCCCTGTTCTGAAATATCCTCGGGAATAGTAGCATCATCCCAGGGCAAAGCCCATGCAGAAGTTGTTAATAAACAAAGTACCATCATTGCTGTGAAAAAATTACGAATATTTCTCATAATTAAATTATCCTCCTCTTGTGCTAGATAGAAAAATCTGAGGTACTCTCAGTTACATGCTTCAACACAATTTTCCACACTCAAAATCAAACCCGGATTTTATTCACCTCCTCACTTTGCGGGTAGTTCAGATATCTGGAATCACTCTTTTCAAAAAAACTTTTTGGGAGAAAAGGTACCAGGAACAAAAGAAAAGATTGTGTGCCTGATGTTGATCTTATTATCGATACACTCTTTCCATATTAAAAAGATGTTTGGTTTCTCTCTCAATCAAACATGTTCCCTAAACTTCTTTCCTTCGACTCTGGTTCTGTTATTACGTCCTCCTTTCCTCAAAATTGTCTGGCTGTAACAATATACAAAACCCCCCCCTTTTGACCCGGGAGGGTTTTTGCACTCCGCTAAGGATAAAAAATGCGCAGCCCGGCGGTCATGGCCTTTAAGGCTTTAGACTCGTGGCTTTGCGTCACCGTCTTTCGACGGTTTTGCCCTTGCTGAATATAAAGTTGAATGAATTTTAAAATAAAAGCGATAACAAATACCACTATACAGTATTGTGTAATCTTTTGTCGGGACTTGTGTATCAACATCTCGGGACTCAGGTCTCAGATGCATGGATTGAAATAGCAGTTATTTATTGCAAGCAAGCCGGGCAAAAGTATTGCCCGGCTTGAAGTGTGTTTGAACCTGGTTTGGATCTTACGGTTGTAATCCAAAATCTAAAATCCCAAATTAACCTACCGGCGCAGCAGATAGAGCAGCGGCACCATAAGAAGCCCGAAGGCTGAGGGGAAGGTTCCCACGTTGCATCCGCCACCGCCGGTCCGGGCATCCCCATCTGAAGGTACCAATGTAGCATAATTGACACCAGTACCGGTAAAGTAAGCTAAATGGGAAAGATCATTTTCATCAAGGGCAAGGGAAGTGTACATGGCAAAACCGCCCAGATAATCTTCGGTCACTATTGCCGTATTCCAGGAATCTCCGTCAAACCATCCATATTTCAATTCTATCTTGTCTTCCGGCGTTTCAACATCACCCACCTGCAGCTCTGTAGTACCTGTACCATATGTGATGTGGGGATTACCATAGGAATCAAGAACGATGGAGACCTGCCTTGCTCCGTATCCGGAATCAATGTCGTCAATTTTTTCAATTATCCACTGATCCCCGTACAGGGTTCCGTAGAAAAGGCCAGAACTCGATATGATCGTTCCTGAGTCCTCAAGAGAATTGTTTACAAGGCCCTCATTTCTAGCCACAAAGGCAACGTGGGGAATCCCAGACTCATCATCGGTCATGGAAAGGGCATAGACATAGACATCTGAAGAAACAATCGCAATATCCCAGCTTCCTTCGACCCGGGCTGCATACCTCAGTTCATCGGCAATATTGTCAAAATAACATACGGATGGAGAACCCTCTACATCCAGGGCTATTCTGCTCTTGTATATCTCTCCGTCATCTATCTTTTCAACAGACCAGTCTGTTCCTTCTTTTGTCCCATAAAAGAGATCTCTGCCCAAACTGGCGGAAGGGGACATCACTGAATTTGAAGGGAGGCCATAATCGTAGGCAGTGAAAGAAATATGTGGCCGGCCAAATCCATCAAGGATAAGGTCGCATTCCTGGGTATCAAGGTCAGGGGAAACTGTTTCGAACTCCCAAACATCAGCAGATCGAACAACATAGGTAAGAACGTCATTTGAGGCAAAGGAAACATGGGGAATATCCCCTTCACCCATAACCAGCGAGGGTGACCTGAAATAATTGCCCAAGGGCAGTTCCTCAAAAGAGGCAAGATCTGATATATTCCATTCCTCCCCGTTTTTGGAGGCGTATCTGATAGCCCTGTCGTTATTGTTCATATAGACCATATGGGGCTCTCTCTGGCTGTCCAGTTCCATATCCGGATACTGTCCTCTTGATGCACCTGCCGGAGGAACTGTCTGGATATCCCAGCTTTCGCTATTTTTGGAAGCATATTTGAGGTCGAAAGCCTGTGAATCGTGATCATGGTAACTGATGCAGGGCTGACCTGCCTGATCTAATGCAAGGGCCAGGTAAGACCCGGAATTTTCACTGGAATCCGCCACTGTTATGTCCCAACTTTCGCCATCATACAATGCATATTTAAGCCCACTTCCTGAACCATCATATCCGCAATAGGCAACGTTAACGTTGCCATTACCGTCAACTGCGATGGAAGAATAACCATAATTCCATGGCTCAGTAACTATTGCGGCATGGACATCTCCATAGGGATAGGAGTACTTCAGAAGGCCGGCATTATTCTCGTTATATACGAAATGAGGCCTGTCATTGCTATCCAGGGCCATGGATGCGGTAAACCCTCCCGGATACAATGCCTCGGGGTCCACAGATTCCTGCTGCCAGGTATCTTCATTATCGAGCCAGAAATAATCCAGTTCCACTCCCTGGTTGCGGTATGCGTAGCAGATATATGGAACGCCAGCACTACTGAATACCAGGGAACAGGAAGTTGCCATGTAATCATCCGCATGGACCGTATCCGGAACCCATGAACCATTCACCATCTGTGCATATTTCAAGGTATAGTATGAATCTGAGGTATTTTGCAAGATATAGGCAATGGCAGGATCTCCACTGCTATCAATGGCCAGAGAAATATCTCTGCCCGAAGAGTAATTACCCTGATCCACAGAAGCTATATCCCAGGTACTTCCGTTAAAGGAAGCATACATGATGTATGTATCGGGGTAATTGCACTTGTTGGTAAAAGCAATACGGGGAAGCCCCGCTGAATTGAGGGCAATGGACGTGTCTTCAATAGAATCGAAACTCTCAAAAACCGTTTCCACCGTCCATTCGTTACCGTCAAAACAAGCATATTTAAGAGATTGGTGACTCTCTCCGATAAAGGATATATGGGGATTTCCATCGTGATCAATTGCAAGGGAAGAATGGTATCCCTGAACACTCCCTTCATCAACTGTTTCAATGTTTAGATCAAGGGCAGAAGCTGATACTGCTAAAAGTAGAATCAGGACAAGGGCTATGCTGAATTTTCTCATTATTCATCTCTCCTTATAAGCGTTTATGAAAGGTTTAATTTAACTGAAATAAAGCTGCATCCCTTAACAAAACAAGCTGTTCCAACCACCTCCCTGGAAAATGTAGAAATCTATTCTGAGTTCCATTAGAGAAACAGCTTTCCTCAAACAAAAAATCCCCGGGTTTTCTGCCCGGGGAGAATACATCAAAGGGCGAAAGATCTGCATTGGCAGCCCGGCGGTCATGGCCTTTAAGGCTTTAGACCCGTGGCTTTGCGTCACCGTCTTTCGACGGTTTTGCTCTTGCTGAATATAAAGTTGAATGATTTTTAGAAAGTACAGGAATAATAAATATCAATATACCCGATTTTTCTTTCATGTGCTGGGACATTTGGACTAACATTTCGGGACTCAGGTCTCAGATCCATGGGCTGAAATAGAAGTTATTTATTGCAATCAAGCCGGGCGATGTTCTGCCCGGCTTGAAGGGTTTTTGTTTCTGGTTTTTGACCTTATGTTTTTAATCTAAAATCCAAATTCTAAAATCTAAAATTAGTTATTCTGTCTCCGAAGCATGAAGAGTAACGGCATAAGTAGAAGCCCGAAGGTTACAGGTATTGAACCAGCATTACATCCGCCCCCGTTGATCGGGGTCGATGGAGTATCGTCATCGTCGTCGTCGCCTGTCGGGGGTGTTACTTCAGTAGCTTTCCTTAAAGCGACCACCGGATCATTGAAGTGCCCGTCTTCCGCTCCATCGTAGACGTAGAAATAATTGTCAAGCCCTTCTACGGCAGCGAGAACTGCATCTTCTCCTTCAGAGGCTGCATCATCCTCTATGACCAGACTCATGGCAACATTGTAACTGCTGTCATCGCTTGTAACTTCAAAGAAATCGGAGGCTTCCGTCTGCCCGTAATCCTCAGAGGCAACTTCGAAAAGGGCATAGACATCCGGGCTCACGATCTTGTAAATGGAAACATTTTCAAAAAAGGCCGCTTCCAGGTCGTCTCCCGCATCGATTTCATCACAGGCCTCCTGGCCCAGATCTTCTCTTGATATCACCAGTGTTACATCAAGGGCAAGAAGGTACGCTCCTTCGTCATCGGAGTAGGTCACATCAAAGGAAACACCTGCAACAAAATCTTGAGTATCAAGTCCTTCGTCTCCAAGATTCTCCTGCACATCTTCTGAGGTTATACCATTCATCTGCAGGGAAAGGAAATCTTCCTCAGGAACAAGATAGCTTGAACCAATGGTTCCGATTCCATCACTGATCACATCGAATTCTCCTACACCTGCATCATCTGTCATGACCGTATCAATAACGAAGGTCGCAGAAAGAGTGTGGCCTGATGTTACATCTTCAAAAGTGTAGGTGTTATTTTCGACATCATCAAAAACGCTTGTTTCGCCATCCAGCAATTCGCTAAGCACATAGCCTTCAAAGGGCTGGACAGTGAAGACCTGGTTAGTCCCCTCGGGAACATCCGCTGATACCGGGGAAATAGTCCCGCCTGTCGAAGAAGTGCTGGTTATGGTGTATGTTACCAATTCACGTTCGAAAGCTCCAATGTCATAACTGCTTCCCTGGGGCCTTGATACTCCGCGCTGGTCAGTGCTTACTGCTTCAATTTCAATCCCTGCATCTATTGCCGAACTCCCAACTCCAAGGGCACAGGTCTCTGTGAAACCAGTGTTATCTGCCAAAACCTGCAGAACTGGATCTGCTGATGTAATATCGCTCGAGGTCGTACCTTCACCAACGTCATTGTTCCGGACAACACAGAAGCTGAGATCGGGTGTACTGGGATCGTGGCCGTATGGATAGTTGTATATCTCATCACCTTCGTTCCAGAATATGCAGTTGGTCACAGCAGGGTTGGATTCAGAGTTATACATACCGCTACCATAATCGGCGCTGTTCAGGGAGAAGGTGCAGTTGGTCACGGTGGGGCGAGATACATAAGTTTCGGGGACCGATGAAATATTGTACATTCCGCCGCCATAACCCTCCGTAGCTTCGTTCCCGAAAAAGGTACAGTTTATCACTGTGGGGCTGGAGTCCCAGTTCAACATCCCGCCGCCGTAATAAGCCACAGTGTTTGAGTCGAAAGTGCAGTTGGTCACGGTGGGGCTGGATTCATAGTTGTACATTCCGCCACCATCGTAAGCCGCACTGTTTGAGTCGAAAGTGCAGTTGGTCACGATGGGGTTGGATCCCTGGTTATACATTCCGCCGCCAAAAGATTGACCTGAAGAATCAGGAGAAGCAATGTTTGAGTCGAAGGTGCAGTTGGTAACGGCAGGGTTGGATCCCCGGTTATACATTCCACCACCAGAATTTGAGGTATTCAAGGAGAAGGTGCAGTTAGTCACCACGGTGAGGTTTGAATTGTTATTGTAAATCCCGCCACCTGTACCCGCAAGAGCCGCGTTTCCTGTAAAGTCACAGCTTTCTACTGAAAGACTTCCCTCGTAGTTATATATGGCACCACCTGAATCAGCAGTATTATTCAAGAACCGGCAATCAAAAATATTCATTGAGGCAACAGAAGAAAGAGGCAGTGTTTCATTACATATTGCACCCCCCCGACCGTTGAAGTGAGAGGTATTGTTTCCCGAGAAGATACATCCTGACAATCTTAAATTGCCTGCGTTGTATATGGCCCCTCCGCTCTGGTCTGGAGCAATTCCGTCAACCAGCGAAAGTCCCGATATCTCCGCCGTTACACCTGAATTGATCATAATAAGGGGTGCACCTTCTGTGGAAAGGGAACCATTAATAGTGATCCGATCCGCTCCAGGTCCCTGGATAGTAAGATCCCAAGATGGCGATATCGAACCCGTAAGGTAGATGGTTCCGGTCAAGCCTTCCTGGAAAGTGACTACATCACCTTGGACAACATATAGCAAGATGTTTCTCAGGGAACCAGGCACTTCCGTTCCACCATCAAGATTCGTTACTACATGGGTAGCAGCACAGCCTGTTGAAACACTCATAAGGAATACAATTCCGAGAACTAGCAGTAATTTCAAAGTTCGTAAATTCTTCATCTAAATTATCACTCCTTTGCATAACAGTATGACCATAATCATTATTAAAATTCGGACGCACTTCAAGAAAAGTTGGGAAAAACTGATAAATTGAATTTCTTGAAATAAACCTGAACAGGTACCCTGTCACTTATGAATTGTCAGGAGTATGGAAGGGCATTTTCAAAAAGCTGCATTTGTTATTCGGTGATCACTCCCTTTTCAAAAAAGAAATTAAAAATCCCCGAGCCTTTCTGCCCGGGGATCAATCTATCTGGTGGGCGAATTATTTACGATGGCAGCCCGGCGATCATTGCTTTTATAGCTTTAGACCCGTGGCTTTGCGTCGCCGTCTTTCGACAGCTTTGCCTTTGCTTGATATTAAGTTGAATGATTTTTCAGACATTACAAAGATAATACTTATCAATATACCTTATTTTTCTTTCACTTGTCGAGATTTTAGTATCAACATTCAGGGACTCAGGTCCCTGATTTCACTCCAACTTTCTTCAGAGCTCGTGAAGCCTAGTAGAATGGATTGTAAATGCGCCTTAACGTCTTTGTATGATTGCCTACGGTCCGACCCTCCACGGTTTTGTCAGTGATTTTTGACGGAATTTACGGCATATTTAAGCCCACAAAATACTACCCATCAAAACCAGTCATCATTAATATTCATCCGTAGGAAGATGGGCTAAAGCCCATCTTCCTACAAGACCCTTAAGAATACAATTCAAGCCGGGCGATGAATATGCCCGGCTTGAATTATGTTTAAACCTAATTTGGGTTTTTATGTTTTTAATCCAAAATCGGCAATCTAAAATCGATCTACCTGCGAAGCAGGAAGAATAGCGGCACCATGAGAAGTCCGAAGGCTGCCGGGATAGAACCGGCGTTACATCCTCCGTCGCTTGTGCCGGTCTCCGTAACCTCGTCTGCTGTTTTTCTTGCTACCACTATCGGGTCTGTGAAGTACCCATCCTTCGCTCCATCATAGACAAAGAAGAAACTATCCTGCCCTTCCACAAGGGCCTGAACGGATGCTTCTCCCTCTGGGTCAACTTCATCAGCTATGACTATCATCATGGATACATAGTAAGCATTATCGTCGCTGGACATTTCAAAGAGATCGAGAGGATCCTGATCCTCTGATGCAACTTCGAAAAGGTCATATACATCCGGGCTTACTATCTTGAAAATGGAGACCTGCTCAAAAAAGGCTGTTTCAAGATCATCTCCGCCGTCTATGGCAGTGCATGTCTCTGTTCCAAGAAGATCTCTGGATATTTCCATGACGATATCCACCTGGGTGACTGCTGTTCCCATATCAGGTGAATCGAATTCCATCTCGAAGGAAAAACCGGTAACAAAATTTTCATCCTGGATGGCTTGGCCAAGTTCGGCTAAACCCAATTTTTCCATGCTGATTGAGCCCAGATCCTGCTTTGTAATAGCTATCGGGCTTAAAAGGGGTCCTTTGTCAGTTCCCGTTACACCAAAGTCTTCAACATCTGCATCTTCCATCATTTCGGGATCTATCATAAAGCTGGCTTCAAGTTCGTGCTCTGACGAAACATTACTAAAGGTGTGTGAATCACCCTGGGCTATACAATCGATTTTCTCATCGTCTACATAAAGCTCCTCTATCACAAAACCATCATAGGGAGTTATTCTAAAAACTTGAGTCATTCCTTCGGGAACATCTGCCGACTCGGGAGAAATGCTTCCGCCTCCGGAAATGGATGAGGTGGTTATAGAATAAGATGTTTCCTCAAGTTCATAAGCACCTATGTCATTATCGTCTCCCTGGGGCCGAGATACGCCACGCTGGTCTTCGGATACTGTAACACCATCAATGCCTGTGCTCGCCGCCTGATCAATTGCAAGGCTTCCAGCCTTCAGGGCAAGTGTAAGCATTGGTTCAGTGGCATCTGGAGCTCCAACAGTTGGGCCTCCATTATTGGCCAATACTCCTGAAAAAATGTCTGCTGACTCAATATCCATAGAAATAATATCTGTTTCCTCCCAGGTGAATTCAGAAGTTGCATTATCCCGAGATACAACTCCTATAAGGTTGTATCCATAGGTTGTTACACTTTCACTTGATTTGTAAAGATCATCACCTTTATTGCCCGCAAGAATAGTGTTTTTCAAACTGATATTTTTGCCTGAAATACCAGCTCCTGTGGAAGCAGAATTATCGGTAATAGTACAGTTTACAAACTGGAGAGCACCGTCTGATGAATTGGTGTATATGCCACCACCTTCATATCCCATATCTGAAGAAACAATATTTCCGCTGATGGTAGAGTTATGGAAATAAACAAAACTACCCATAGACATAACAGCTATTCCTCCACCAGATGAACCAGCTATATTTCCACTTACCGTACAATTTTTCATTGTAAGAATGTCGTTGCCGTAAAATATTCCTCCACCAAAAGTAAGAGCCGTATTATCCCTGACAACACAATCACTCAGGATATCCTTGTTATATATGGGATTACTGGAAATTGCCCCGCCCGCATCTCTGTATGCCTCGTTATCTGCCAGAAGGCAATTTGTCAGACTGAGAGAAATTCCTTTAGTATCTGAATTATAGTTCAACCCATCCCGATTCCTTATCGCCCCGCCAGATCCTGCACTGTTTCTCTGTAGGGTGCAATCTGTGAGGAACGTACCGCCAGTAGCACTGTTACTGTATATAGCCCCGCCTTGGTAGTTATCATGTGCATAGTTGGATGTCAGCGTACAGGAATTCAATGCCAGAGCACCATAGTTGGATATGGCGCCTCCACCACCGTTAACAAAAGACTCGTTGGACGTCAGCGTGCAGTAATTCAATGTCAGAGCAGCATCAGTATAATTCAATATGGCACCTCCACCGTAGACAAGAGCCTGGTTCCCGGTAAAGTCACAGCTCTGTAGGGAGAGATCGCCTTCGTTATAAATGGCTCCACCAGATTGAGCCTTGTTGTGTGCAAACTTGCAGTTTGAAAGTGTAAGGTTTCCACCCGGGTTATAAATGGCTCCTCCAGACGTGGCATTTCCTTCGATAAAGGACACGCCTGAGATATCAACACTTGCTCCATCTGCAACTTTAAAAATTGGACAACTATCCTGGCCGCTTATGAAAAGGCTATCTGGCCCAGGTCCCTGGATGGTAAATTCCTTTACCCCGCTATCAAGGAACCCACTTGAAGACAACAATGGTATCACTGCCCCATCGTCAAGATCGAAACTTATGGTCCCGCCAGCCTCAACATCAATTATTGCCTGTCTTAATGAGCCAGGACCGGAATCACCGGCACTGGTTACAGTCACAGCGTTTACAGAACATGCGAAAATACAGAAAAAGAACATTACGCATGAAACAGCTAAGGGTAATCTCAAGTTTCTTAATCTCTTCATATCAATTGTCACTCCTCGAAATATAAAAGTTAAATATTCTCAACGGGAAAAAGTAATTCAATCCAGACTTCTGCAAAATAACAGCTTTAAAATCTCTAAGCACGGAAAAAGGTATAACTCCAGAATTCTGTTTCAGTGGAGCAGATCGGAGAATAAAGAAAAACCTCCTTTCAATAAAGGTTAATTAAAAAATCCCCGGGTTTTCTGCCCGGGGATAATATACAAATAGGGCAAATAAAGCGCATAGACAGCCCGGCGGTCATTGCCTTTTGAGGCTTTAGATCCGTGGCTTTGCGTCACCGTCTTTCAACGGTTTTGCTCTCGCTGAATATAAGGTTAAATGATTTTTCAGACATTACAAAGATAATACTTATCAATATACCTTATTTTTCTTTCACGTGCCGGGACATATGGACTAATATTTAGTGACTCAGGCCCCAGATCGATACTTTGAAGCACACCCCATAGAAACTATTTATTACACTTCAAGCCGGGCAGATACATAGCCCGGCTTGAAGTGTTTTTGTATCTGGTTTTTGACCTTATGTTTTTAATCAAAAATCCAAATTCTAAAATCTAAAATTAAAAATGCCTCACCCCAGGGCTTTCTTCACTGCTTCGCAGACGGTCTTCAGAACCTTTATCCGCGCATACTGCTTGGAGTTTGCCTCCACAATTGTCCAGGGAGCATAGGTCGTACTTGTACGGAACAGCATTTCCCTGGCAGCCTCCATGTACTGGTCCCACTTCTCCCGGTTGCGCCAGTCATCATCTGTAAGCTTCCACTCCTTATCAGGGTCTTCCTTACGGGCCTCAAAACGGCCAAGCTGCTCATTCCTGTCTACCTGGAGCCAGAACTTGACTATTACTGTTCCAAAACGTGCCAGGTTTTCCTCCATTTCGTTTATCTCACGATATGCTCTTTTCCATTCCTCAGTAGTTGCCAGGTTTTCAACCCTTTCTACCAGGACCCTTCCATACCAGCTCCTGTCGAAGATCTTTATTTGCCTCCGGGCAGGAGCTTCTTTCCAGAATCTCCAGAGGTAATGGTGATTCAACTCCCACTCATTTGGAGCTCCAACGGCAACCACCTCGTAATTCCGGGGATAGAGGCACTGGGCAAGACGCTTTATGGCACCACCCTTGCCAGCGGCATCTATCCCTTCAAAAAGGGCAATAACGGGTATCTCTTTATGAAATATATCCAGCTCAAGGGAGTGGAGGAGTTCCTGGTATTTTTGCAGTTCTATCTTATATGCATTTTTGCCCAGATCCTTTTTAAGGTCTAGACTATCCAGCACTGAAGAAGCCATGGAACCATGCAGGGGTAGGACCGGCTCAGGCAGTGGGCCCGCTTTTCTTGAGAGACGATCTTCCATTGCTTTCTGAACTGTTGAAAGTACCTTGCATGTTGCAAATTTCCAGTCAGTTGCCTCTACTATTATCCAGGGAGCATATTCGCTGTCCGTTTCCTGGAAAATCTTTTCCAGTACCTGCTCATACTTACTGTAATTCCGGTTCTGATGCCAGTCATAATCAGTCACTGACCATGCGCTTTCCGGGTCCTTTTCCCTCTCCTTTAACTTTTTTTTCTGTTCCTTTTTATCGATGTGAAGAAAGAATTTAAGAATAAGAGCCCCCCCTGCTGCTAGCTGCCTTTCAAAGGAACCTGCCATCTCAACTCCATCCCTGAAGAACTTTTCGTCAAGGCCTTTTTCAACTCCCCTGTCCAGGATCTCCCGATACCAGCACCTTCCGAATACACTTATCCTTCCCTTTGCGGGAGTTCTGATCCCGTAGTGATACAGCATGGGATAGCGGTCTTTTTCTTCCGGGGATAGCTTTACATAGTTGTATGTAAAGCCCCTGGGATCCCAGCATAGAAGAAGATCGTTGATGAGTCGTCCCTTTCCGGAAGCACCGAGACCTTCAAATATCAGAATAACCGGAATACCATGGTCACGAAATTCCCTCTGAAGGGATCCCAGCCTGGCCTGACATTTTTCAAAAAGGTTCTTGAACTCTTTTTTTGACAGGTGTTTATCAAGATCCAGGGTTTCCAGCAATGGGATCATCTCCCCTCTGTTTTTCTTTTAGTTATTTATCCTAGTATAACTATGAATCAAGGGGTTGTGAATAAACATTTATGGTAAAATCCTATATTCATCTCTTATAGATAATGATTTTTATGATAAGCTAGACATCTGGAGTTGTTAATCCATAGTCAGGAGTACTTATATGCAGTTTCGTTCGGTTTTTATCTCGGATATCCATTTAGGAAATCGCTGGTGCAAGGTAAAGAACCTCAATTCTTTCCTCTCCAATGTTTCGTGCGAAAATCTTTACCTCCTTGGAGATGTCTTCGAGGGTTGGAACAGTAAAAGATCCGCAAAATGGAATCTTCGCCGTCACCCTCTCATGAGGAAGGTCCTCAAAATGGCGAGAGTCTCGAAAATACAGTATGTTACAGGAAACCATGATGCATTCCTTGATGAGTTTGCCGGTTCCTGTTTCGATGGAGTAGAGGTCCTCAAGGATTCCATCTATTCCGCCCTGGACGGGAGAAAGCTGCTCCTGGTGCATGGGGATGAATACGACATCATAAGCAGATACCGGGGGTGGATGGCAAAACTGGGACATTCTGCCTACCAGGCGGCCATGACCATAAATTCGAACATAGAGCGGATTATCTCGAGAAACAGGGAACAGAACCTTTTGATTGCCAACTTCCTGAAGCACAAGGTCAAGGATATTGTGCAGAAGCTCGGTGATTTTGACAACTCCATCAAGACCGCTGCAAGGGACAAGGGAGTAGAAGGTATTATATGCGGGCATATTCACCGCCCCGAGATAAGGGTCATAGGTGATGCAAGTTACTATAATTGCGGCGACTGGCTTCAGAGCTGCTCAGCCCTGGTGGAGAACATGGACGGCACCTTCGAGATCATCCGCTGGAACCAGGGTCCGGAAACACTGTTCTTGAAATGACCTCCTCCACGATCAAGAAATAAGAAAAGCCCTGGAAAAGATCAAAGTGAGCATTGCCAATAATTACTCAAGCAGGATGGCTTGAGTAATATAATTTCACCTCCATGCAATATATTTAACGGCATCGAAGTGAGACATTGTAAACTGAATCAGCCTGAAAGTGGAATTAAAATACTCCCTGGTTAAAATCTTCCAGTTGGTGATCATTCCTTTTGAAAACCCTGGAGAAATAACCCGGTTTTTTCATGAGGACATATCTTCCACCATCATGGAAAAGGCAAAAAACCTGAAAAGACCTTCCTGTATAGAAATCACTGAGGGATAGTTCAAAGGAGTCAAAATGGCACATAAATTGAAAGTCCTTGTTTGTCAATGTTTTCACTCTTATTTTCAGAAGATCGCCCTTGCCGAATTCCAGGATATTGAGATCCTTAACTTCAGTTCACCATGCGTTTCCTGTGAACAATATGAAGGATCAGAGTATCCTTCTTCAGAAAACATGGCAAATTATTTCGTTAATGCCGTTCTTATATGTGGCAGTTCCCTGTGTCCAGCCTTTAAATCAATCATTGAAGGAGCAGTACATGTTCAGGTCGAAAAACAGGATAGCTGCTTTTCCCACCTCCTGGGAAATGATCTGGTCCAGGATCTGGTTACCCAGGGAGGTTACCTGATCACAGAATCCTGGGTCAGGAAATGGAAAAGACATCTGGAGATACAGGGGCTGAAAAGGGAAACAGCCCGTCGATTTTATGGCGAGATTGCCCGGCGGATCATCTGCATATCACAAGGGCCAAAGGACAGCGTGATACCTGAACTGGAAGAATTCTCCAGATATCTTGACCTTCCCTTTTCTGTTATGGAACCTGACTATTCCCTTATCAGAGATCTTCTCCAACATCTGGATGAAGACTGGAAATCAAGAAACTACGATCATAGTTATTCCGATGAAAATGAATTTTACAGGGAACAGTCCGCAGACTACATAAAACTCTTTGAAATAATTAGAAAGCTTATTGATAAGGAAAGTGAAATGAAAATAATTTCTACAGTACATGAAGAGCTTTCCATGTTGTTCTCCTGTAAAAAGGTTAAATATGTTTCTGCCAGTCGAAAAGATATTTTCCAACCTTTGGAGGATAATTATTCATCTTTCCTCAGAGATAGGAAACAACATAAGGTTCTGGAAGATAATTCCGGTTTTCTCGTCAAGATAGAACACGCAGGAAAAGGAAAAGGAATACTTCATTTAGCTGATTTCAAGTTTCCTCGTTATATGTTGAAGTATCTCTCTTTCACACTTGATATTGCAGGAGTTATTGGACTTGCCATATCAAACAGCAGAAAATTCGAGACAATTATGGAAAAAGAAGCAGAGATGGAGTACAGAGACACCCACGATAGCATGACCGGACTTTTCAACCGCAGATTTTTTGATGAAAAAGTTGGAGAGTTTCAACAGATTCAAATGAAGAATGGCATTTGCGTAATGGTATGTGATGTTGATGGATTAAAGCAGATCAATGATACCAGAGGTCACAATTCAGGAGATAGGGCCATAAAGGCTACGGCAGATATCCTTATCGAATGTTTCAGAGAAGGGGATATCCTGGCCAGAATAGGCGGTGACGAATTTGCCGCTCTTGTTCCTGATTATGCTAAAAGATCTGTTGCGTCTTTAAGGAGAAGGATACTGGATAACCTGGCGGAATACAATCAAAAGGACACCGATCTGAAAATCAGTTTTTCGGTTGGATTTTCTCACGGATATTCATCTTCCGATGATCTGGAAACACTCTTCAGGCAGGCGGATGAACTGATGTACAGGGCCAAAAGGGAAAAAAAGACGGCAGAATTAAATTTTCTTTACTGATAGATTTAATAACCCTTGCCTGAAATAGGCTAATGAAAAGGTCCAATTCTTCCGAGCTTGTACGGTTTCGGTCGAGAATAGTAACTATGCTGCTTCCTTTTATTCCATATCAACATATACCGTGGATGGCTGGCATCAGAGCTACTCAGCCCTGATGGAGAACATGTACGGAACCTTCAAGATCATCCGATGGAACCAGGGACCGGAAAGGTTCTATGTCCACCGATCCCTTTAAAACATATATCTGCAACTTACGGGACTCCCGGATGGAGGTCCCGCTTTTTATTTTCTCTTATACTCACCTTTTTCCATGATCCCCGCAAACGAATCTTAAGATGACGAAGCACACCTGCCGATAACTAACCAGAGATATCACTGAAAGGAGAGATCTCCATGAGCGATGCATCAGTGGGATCAGTGGGAACTTCTTATACAAACGGGCAGGGTACTAATGAAACTGCAGCCAGCAACAGCCTTCTGGGCAAGGATGCCTTTCTGAAGATCCTGGTTACGGAACTTGCGAACCAGAATCCCCTTGAGCCGCTGGACCAATCCGAATTCATCTCGCAGATGGCACAATTCAGCCAGGTTGAACAGGTCGCCAATATTGAAGACAGGCTTGAGTCACTGGGACAGTACATGAAATTTTCATCCTCTGCCATGGTAGGTTCGGAGATATCCTATGCAGACCTGGAGGACGGTGGGATCAAAACGGGGACAATACAGTCGGTGGTATTTGAGGCCGACAATATAAAGGTGAAAATTGAAGATGGTGTGGAGATCTCTTTAGATCAGATCACAGGATTCAACAAATAAAGAATGATCTTCCGCAAAGGATGGCGGTCTGAAAAAAGCAGGAGCACTTTTAAAGTAGATATCAAGGGAGGTTAAAGGAATGCTCAGGTCCTTAACATCAGGTGTCAGCGGGGTAAAAGCCAACCAGACCCTTCTCGATGTGGTTGGTGATAACATATCCAACGCCAACACAACAGCATTCAAGAAATCCGATGTTCAATTCCAGGAGCTAATGAGCCAGACCGAAGAGGCCGCAACTGCCCCAAGCGCTGAAAAGGGAGGCACGAACCCGAAGCAGGTCGGCCTGGGAACAGCTGTGGGCAGCGTGGTTATAGATCAGAGCCAGGGTAACATCAACTACACCGGAGCAAAAAGCGATATGGCCATTGAAGGGGACGGCTTTTTTGTGGTGGAAGACGGAACAAGTAATGCCTACTCCAGAGCAGGGAATTTCATCCTCGATGGTAATGGTGATATGGTTCAGAGCGGAACAGGATACAGACTCCAGGGCTTTGAAATGTTTGACGACCCCCTGAATCCGGGTATAAGGATCGTTGGTACAGATCTCACGGACATAAACATACCCGTAGGACAGAAACTTCCCGCCAAGGCCACCACTACGGTCGGTTTCCGCTGTAATCTCGATTCCAGGATAGGCAATGTCCTACCCATGGGACTCAGCTCGAAAGACCTGGTTTTGGAGGGAACCATAGGCGGAACGGATTTTACAGGCATTACCTTCTCGGAAGGATCTTCTGCTGCCGACTTCCTCACCGTCACATTCACTCAGAACGGTGGAGCACCTATCACTGCCGATCTGGCAATGACCGGGATCAACGCCACCACGGGTCTTCCAACTCTTGTTCCTTCCAGTGTGGATCTTGATAGCGACGGAATATTTGAAACTATTGGTTTCAACGACACCACCGGTCAGATACAAGTTACAAATGGGGGAACTTCACTGTGGACAGGCGAGATCGGTGCTGCCCTCGACTATCGAGTCGTTGACATAAACGTGGGTGGGACCCCCACTCCTTATCTAGCCGAATTCAATGATCTTGCCGAGGGTGGCCGAACATTGACCCTGTGGGGAGACGACGGTTCGGGCACAAACACCATGGACACTTTTTCTGTGGATCTTGCGGCCCATGATGACGGCTCTTTTAATATACCATCGGGTACCCTGATAACAATTGCAGGCGAGACCATCGATGTGAATGCTACCCCCTCAGGAATGGGTGTTTCCCTGGGACAAAGTGGAACAGTTGTCAAAAGCTTCGATCTCCAGACTTCAAGCATACATTCAACGAAATATGATATCTTCGACTCTCAGGGAAATGCCTACACTCTGGAAACAAGCTGGGAGAAGGTAGACAATAACATCTGGCGCTGGCGAACATGGCTTCCAGATATGCCAGGTGTGGAACTCAATAATAACACCGGCCTTGTGGAATTCTCGCCCGACGGCCTGGTAGAAGGTGTGACCGATTCCACCGGGGCTGAAGCAAGCACCATCAGTATAAATTTTGCAGCCATTGGAGCGGAAGATTCACAGATTCAGCTGGACTTCACCGGCAACGCTCTGGGAGCAGACGACATCGATGCCGTTACCCAGTTCGGGTCATCTTTTACAACAAAGGAATACTACCAGGATGGCTACGAAATGGGCGTCCTGAAAGATTATTCCGTTGGCGGAGATGGAGTTATAAGGGGTGTTTACGATAACGGACAGACCGAAGATCTCTATACTGTTGCCCTGGCCGTTTTTTCAAATGCCAGCGGTCTTGAGAAGCTGGGCAGCGGAGTATACAGGGACACCTCAAATTCAGGCATACCCCAGATCCTCAGGCCCATGGAGGGCGGATCCGGAAACATCGTGGGAAACAGCCTTGAAGCCTCCAATGTAGATCTTACCTCCGAATTCGTTGACCTGATAATCGCCCAGAGAGGATTCCAGGCCTCTGCCAGGGTAATAACAACGAGCGATGAGATCCTGGAAGAACTAATGAACCTCAAGAGGTAACAAATACAACTGAAACATAGAAATCTCCATTTCTGAGAGGTGGTCTATTTTGCAGCGAATATCCCAATCCATGATGTCGAGCATGTTCCTCAAGGATATGCACAGCAGTCTTAACAGGCTGATGGATGTAGAAAAACAGATGTCCAGCCAACAGCTCTATTCAAGGCCTTCCGACAACCCGGCGGAGGTTGCCAGGGGTATGACCGTGAACACCACCATAGCCAGGAACGAGCAATATAAGAGAAACCTTGATGATGCCGTCACATGGCTTTCCAACACCGAAACCTCTCTGGGGCAGATAACGGACCTGATATCCTCCATACGGGAACAGACCATCTATGCAGGTGACGGGGCCCTCTCCCAGACAGACCGCGAGGCTATAGCCCAGGACATCAAAGCAATGAGGGACGAACTCATGCAGGCCGCCAACTTCAACGTGGGGGGACAGTTCCTTATGGGAGGCCTTCAGACCTCCAAAGCTCCCTTTCTCAAAAACGCTGAAGGAGATGTGCTCTACCAGGGGGATGATAACAGGATCCCCTTCGAAATAGAGGAGGGGCTGACCGGTTACGTATCCATCAATGGAAGGGACGTTTTCCCCACTTCCTTTCTCCACAAGGACGTAAGGAGCATTGAGGTACCCATGGGTTTCACCTGGGAGGGCAGCTCGGAGGTCCTTCAGATCTCTGTGGGAAACGGCTCAGCCGAGGTGAGGCTTCCCCAGAGATGGTTTGACCATAACACCGACAACATTGCAGACATTTCCGACTATAACAGTTTTGTATCCCCGGGAGAGGAAATAATGGGCTATTCCCTCTCGGAGATCGCAGAACTGATAAACGCCCCTGACGGTGCGGGAAAACTTGTACACGCATCAGTTGAGACGGATACCCTTTCAGGAACTGAAAAGCTCTCCATCCAAAGCCTTTCTGGCGAATCTCTTCAGGTGGCATCCCTGCCATGGGAAGGCCTTCAGGAAAATGGGCAGTTCCTCAGCTCAGATGCTCCTGGCGGAGGATGGAGCGCCGGTTCGAATGGACAGATCACCCTCGTTATGAACGATAACATCACCTACGACATCCAGATCAGCACAGGAGATACGCTGCAGGATGTAGCTGATTCCTTTGCTGCCGTTGAGGGTCTCTGGGCCGGAGTCAGGGACAACGGATCTATAGCCCTTGTAGCGGAGAATTTCTCCGAATCCTTTTCCATCACGGCCTCAGGCAGCGGTACAGACCTTTTCGGAACAGATAACATATCCCAGGCCATGATGGAACCGAAAGAGATAAGCCATATAGGCCTGTCCAGTTATCTTGGGCTGGCCACTGCTGTAACCTCTACGGAGATAACATCTGAACTCGGAGATACCTCCATCCTTACCGGACAGGAACTGGATATTGTATTCAAATCCGGCAACAATAAGCTGGAAATGAAAATAAACGACGACGTTCATCTCACCCTGGAAGAACTTGCCGAACGGATAAAGGCCTCAGCCGGAGATTGGCTTGAAGTTGTTGTCCAGGAAGATCCTGGAAGGACCGACCTGACAGACTCTTCAGCCGGAGATTCAGAAGGTGGAACGAAGAGACTCATGCTATGGACGAAGGACGGCAGCCCCCTCACAATCTACGACAAGCAGAATGACTGGGCAAAAACACTCGGCATCCAGACAGCCCTCTCCACTGCAGACATGAGCACTCTGGGTTTCCCTGATACCGCAGGATCTGAAGTTCCGGTCAAGATAGGCGTAGAAATCGGCGGTAATATTCATGAAGTAAAACTATATCAGAAAGATGTGGTTGATGCCTCGACCGGATTCATAGATCCCCAGGCCCTGGCCCTGAAGATCAGGGAACAGGTAGGGTCCGACAAGATCGGTTTCGATCTCACCGGAATGAGCACCAGTTTTGCTCTATACTCCGTGACAGGAGAACCCTTCCGTGTAATGGACCTGCCCTACAGCAATCCTACCCTTAATGGACTTACATCTGGCCTGGCCATGTCCTCGGGCCTTCAGTCAGGGGTAGTCAGCAGTTGGGTCGGCCCCGCATCAGGCGACGGCAACTTCGTGATCTCTTCGGGAAGCAGGGACGTCTCCATGTCGGTGACTTCCGGAGAGAATCTGCAATCTGTAGCCTCAAGGCTTGATGACCTGGCGGGAAACTGGTTGGATGTGTCTCTGGCCTCTGATGCTTCAGGTCAATACAGGCTTGCCCTATCCCCAAAGGACGGGAGCCCTGTAACTATTTATGATGTAAATGGTTCTGCTGCAGAAGACTTTAACCTGAACACTGACATCAGG
Organism: Acetomicrobium hydrogeniformans; assembly: GCA_016841745.1. GTDB lineage: Bacteria > Synergistota > Synergistia > Synergistales > JAFGMB01 > JAENYO01. The sequence continues at coordinate 218,309 of JAENYO010000005.1, read as the reverse complement.
GTTGAGGAAGGCACCTGGTCCGGCGGAGACATTCTCAGACTTTCAGTTGACGGATATACCCATGAGATGGACCTTCGGGGTCTATCCTCTCTGCAGGAAGTGGCTGACCTTGTGAACGCCCGCTTCAGCGAAGGAGACGCGGAGGCCCGGATCGCCGATAGCGGCGATTTGATCCTCTATTCTCCAGCGGGAAAAGATATTACCATCAACGGGGTCCCTGCTGGCATGAATCTTCCTCTTGGCGTAAACACCACTCCTGACCGGAGAGCGAACAATGCACCCGGTCCCAACAACCAGAACCTGGCTGTTCGAAGCGGTGCCAACGTTAAGGAGGTCGATCTCTTCGCCCTCCTTAACGATCTGGCAGTGGCGATCGAACAGGGTGCAGACAAGGCCCTGTCGGAAAGCTTCCTTCCCAGGCTCGACAAAGCCATGGATGAGGCTCTGCAGGCAAGATCCTACTGTGGGGCCCTTCAAAAAAAGTATGAGACAGCCAGCAACAGGCTTGGAGAAAACAGCATCGCCTTCAATGAACTCTACAGCAATATTATGGACGTGGATATCGCGGAGGCTGCCATGGAATTTCAAACAGCCCAGACTGTCTACCAGGCAACCCTGGCCACCATAGCAAAGGCCGTCCAACCCACCCTGGTAGATTATCTTTCTTAATCCTTTCCTCCAAGATTTATTTATATTAATATAAGTATTGTTATTTATATTAATATAAATTATGGATGGTGAGATCTTTGGAAAAATCTTTCGATCCCTCCTTTGGATCGATACTCAAGACAATAAAAGGGCAAAATCGTAAATCTCATTCTTTGAGATCGAGGTTGCCCTTTTTCAACCTGCAGATCTTCGGCCAGGAAAAGACAGAGGAAGCAACTCCCCGGAAACGCCGCAAGGAAAGGGAAGAAGGAAGAGCAGCACAAAGCAGGGACTTGACGGCTGCAATAAGTATCCTTACCGGTACAGCGACCCTTTATATCTTTTCCGGCTTCATGTGGAAGGCCTATTCACGTTTCCTGCAATGGTGTCTTGTCTGGCTTCCTAGCGTTGCCAAATCCAGGGAACACTGGCCAATGACCTTGGCTGGAAAGGGGACCATCTTCTTTATGCAGGCATGGCTTCCCATGGCCCTGATCTCCCTGGGAATATGCTTTTTTGTGACCGCTTGCCAGGTAGGACTCAAGATCTCCCCGAATCCCCTGGTCCCGAAGATGGACCGCTTCGACCCCACGAAGGGCCTGAAAAAGATGTTCTCCCTCAGATCCTTCGTTGAAGCTATAAAGGCCCTTCTGAAGGCAGCCTTCCTCTTCCTTGTCCTCTATTTCGGGATAAGGAAAGAACTTCCTCTTCTTCAGGGAGTTTCCAGGACTGATGCAGCAATGGGCTTTACCATGGTGCTCTCCGTATTTTTTCATCTCTCTATAAAGCTGGGGATGGCGCTCCTTGCCCTAGGGCTCTTCGATTTCGGCTACCAGAAATGGGAATTTTCCAAATCCATAAGGATGACAAAACAGGAGATCAAGGATGAGTTCAAACAGACTGAAGGAGACCCCTTGATCCGGCAAAGGATCCGCCGCAAGCAGGCAGAACTGGGAAGGAACAGGATGATGAGCCAGGTTCCAGAAGCAAATGTGGTTGTGACAAACCCCACCCATTTCGCAGTGGCCCTGAAATACGACCGTCATCAGATGGGAGCCCCTTTAGTTGTTGCCAAGGGTGCGGGCTATCTGGCACTTCGGATCAAGGAAATAGCCCGTGAAGCGGATGTTCCTCTCTTTGAAGACAAACCCCTCGCCAGAGGCCTTTACCGGACCGTAGAGATCGGACAGGAGATCCCCCAGGATCTTTATGTGGCCGTAGCGGAAGTTCTTGCCTACGTATACTCCCTGAAAAAAGAACAGACCCCGAAAAGTTAACATCCTTTCAGTACCCCTTATTGCATAAATGTATATATTGGTTTATACTTTCATTTATATATATGTTGTTTATAATGATGTTTAATATATTATTTAAATTAGCCCTTTGGAGGTATTCCATGCGGCAGAAGGTTGCAAAGACAAGGTCGGGTTTTGACAGAACCGCCGAAAAGGATCTCTGGGAAAGGTATCGAATTTGTTCTCAACACAGTCTGGATAAAAGAATGATCCAGCAGGAACTGGTAGAAAAATATCAGTATCTTATCAGATTCGTCATTCGCAGGACAAACCTCTGCCCCCCTCGTGAACTTGATTACGATGATCTCCTCAGTTACGGGAATATGGGGCTCCTTGATGCCATCGACCGTTACAACCCTTCCCTGGGTTATGCCTTTCAGACCTATGCAGCTTCCAGAATAAGGGGAACGATCCTGGACGAACTGAGAAGGTTCGACTGGATATCCCGCACGGGGCGAGAAAAAATACATGCCCTGGAAAAGGTCTCGGAACAGGTTCTGCAGGAAACCGGGGAGATCTCAAACAACAAGCTCAGGGAAAAACTGGGTATGTCGGAGGAACAGTTCCGGGAAGTCCTGGAGATAGCCAACCGGAGTTACATAGGCTTTCTTGACGAGGAACTGGTCCTTGAAGATTCTGAGGTCAGCAAGAGCTCCATTCTTACAGGCGAAGAACCCGGACCGGAAGAAGTTACAGAAAACTTGGATGAAATAGAGAAGCTTTATCAGGCCATGAACGATCTTACAGCGAGGGAAAAAAAGCTTATCTATCTCTACTATTTCAAGTACTGGAACTTTCATGATATCGCCGTTGAGTTCGGTCTTTCAGAATCCAGGATCTCCCAGCTTCACAAAAGAGTGCTCTCCAAACTCAAGGAAAGGTTGGTCCAGATACTTGAGATCGCAATATAAAAAATCTCTTTCCGTCAGACACAGAAAATTAAGGGGATGTCCGCCAGAATGAGCTCTTTCCCGGTGACTTTTGCAGACCCGAGGTCTGTCCGCTCAGCCTACGAAATCAACAAAAGCTTTCAATCCTTCGAGCCGGCAAAGACCGATGAAAACAATAAGGACACAAAAGCCGTCCCTTCCTTTGAGGAATCTCTAAAGGAGGGCATTCAGAAGGTCAACAGTCTTCAGATAAGGGCCGAAAGCGCTATGCAGAATATGGTAACAGGAGATGTGGATGATATCTCCGAAGTCGCTGCCGCAGTCTCAGAAGCTGACCTGGCCCTTCGTTTCGCCATACAGGTGAGGGACAAGCTTCTTGATGCTTATAACCAGCTTATCAGGATCTCAGTGTGAGCCTGGAAACAGATGATGACAGGGAGTCCTGAAAATGCAGAAATTTAAGGAACTTCTCGGACGGATAAAAGGATTCTGGAATTCCCTTGGAAAGAGGCAGCGATGGACCCTTGCGGGTGCATCAGCTGCCCTGATGGTCTTTTTTTCTGTTCTTCTCTTCTATTCCGGAAGGGTAAGCTATGCCCCTCTCTTTTCAGGCCTTGAACTGGAGGATCAGGCGGCCATAGTGGACCTTCTCAAGGAAAAGGGTGTGGAGTACCGGCTCGACCCTTCAGCTTCTGCCATTCTTGTACCCGAAGATGCGGTGTACAGCCTCAGGCTCAACATGGCATCCTCAGGTCTTCCCAGGAGCGGTATCGTGGGATACGAGATATTTGACAATGCCAAGATGGGCATGACAGATTTTCAGCAGCAGGTGGCCTACGTGAGAGCCCTGGAAGGGGAGCTTGCAAGAACCATCAGCAGGCTGGACGTGGTGGAATTTGCCAGGGTCAACGTGGTTCTTCCCAAACAGAAACTCTTCCTCAAGGAAGAACAGCCTGCCACAGCTTCGGTACTCATCAGACTCCGCCCCGGAAGACAGATGAAGACTGACCATATAAAGGCAGTGATGAAGCTGGTCGCTTCAAGTGTGGAAGGGTTGAATCCGGACAACGTGTCCATAGTGGACACCTCGGGCCGCCTTCTTTCCGAACTTGTGGGCGATGGTTATCTCCTATACCAGGGAGCCTCCGGCGGGGTTTCCTCCATTCAGAGGGAGATGGAAAGGCATCAGGAAATAGACCTGGAAAAAAAGATCCAGAATATGCTTTCCGCCATCTTCGGCCCCGGAAATTCAGTTGTCAGGGTAAGGGTGGAGCTGGATTTCACCAGGCTCAGCAGGACCAAACAGGAATACGTTCCCGAGGCGAGGGGAAAGGGCGTCGTAAGGAGCATCCAGACCGTAGAAGAAACCTTTTCCGGTTCGGCCCAATCCAACAGGGGAGTAGGCACTGCCTCCAACATACCCGGATACGCTGTTAAAACATCGGGCTCCAATAACGGTGATTACAGCAAAACAGACCAGGTGATCAATTACGAGATATCGTCTTTCCAGCAGGAGGAACAGAAGGCTCCCGGGACAGTGAAAAGGATCACCGCATCGGTGGTCATAAACTCGGAGGAAAATTCGGCCCCCAGGGATGAACTCCTCTATTCGATCTCTACAGCAATAGGTATAAACGAGGAGCGGGGAGACCGCCTTTCCCTTGCTTTCATGCCCTTCGCATCGGCAGATCAGATAGAAGACAGGTTCGCACCCATATCCGAACCACGGGGCTTCCTCCACAGATTATTTCTTCCTGTAACAGGTCTGGCTGCATCCCTGGCCGTTGGAGGAGCATTCTTCTTCATCTTCAGACGCAGAAGGAAAAAAGCGGAGACCGGAAAAGATGTGCAGGAGGAAGTGACGCCTTATCCCACACTGGACCTGTTGAACGTGCCTAAGAACGATATGCAGATCCTGGAAGAACAGATGGGCCTTTACGTTGAAACGTACCCGGAAGAGGCCGCTTCCATGGTCAAAAAGTGGCTGGAGGAGGCGTGATCATGGCTCTCGTTAAAGACATAAAAGGAAGGAAAAAAGCTGCTATATTCATGGTCCTTCTGGGACAGAAGAAGGCTTCTCACATCTACAAATACCTTGATGAGGCCACTATAGAACTGCTGACCCTTGAGATAGCGTCTCTACGGGGAATAGACACTGCAGCGAGGGATACCGTCCTCCAGGAATCCCGGGAACTTGTAATTGCAAAAGAGTTCATGGGCAGGGGAGGGGTTAGCTATGCAAGAGAGCTCCTTGAGCAATCCATGGGCTCAGATAAAGCAGAAGAACTTCTGAGAAAACTCACCTCAAATCTGCAATCCAAGCCCTTCGATTTCCTCAGGGCTTCAGACCCCATACAGCTTCTGTCCTTTCTGCAGGGGGAGCACCCTCAAATGATCGCGCTGATCCTGTCATTCCTCTCCGCCGAAAAGGCCGCTCCCGTTCTTGGGGGACTTCCTGGAGAACTACAGGCAGAGGTGGCCCTCCGGATAGCCAAGATGGACAGAGTGGCGCCGGATGTACTCAGGGACACCGAAAAGGTTCTTGAAAAGAAATTCAGCGCCGTGGTAGGATCCGATTTCTCCATGGTAGGTGGAATAGATTCGGTGGTCGCCATAATAAACAAAGCAGGAAGAAAAGCGGAGAAACTCATCCTGGAGATCCTGGACGAAAAGGATCCGGAGCTCTCTGAGGAAATCCGCAAAAAGCTGTTCACTTTCGAGGATATCATCCTGGTGGACGACCGTTCCCTCCAGAAACTGCTCCGCGATTTGGACAACAAGGAACTGGCCATGGCCCTCAAGGGCGTAGGTGATGAACTTAGGGACAAGTTCTACAACAACATGTCCGCCCGTGCCTCAGAGATGCTGAAGGAAGAAATGGAATACATGGGTCCCCTCAGGCTCAGGGATGTGGAAGAAGCCCAGCAGAAGGTAGTCACCAAGATCCGCGCTCTGGAAGAGGCTGGAGAGATAGTTCTCACAGGAAGCGGTGATGACATTGTCATCTGATAGAAGCAGGGGGACCGTTCTAAGGGACCTGCCCATTTGCAAGGAGAAGGTGGTCCTTCCCTCGGGAGGTCGAAACTGCCCTTTCGAAGGTGGCAGGCAGATAGATTCTTACCTGCTTGCGGCGGTAGAGATACAGGAACTCCAGAGAAGGATCGAGACCCTTCTGGACGAGGAAAAAAAGATGAAACAGGAGATCTCAAAACTCCAGGACAAATGGAAAAAAGGAGAGCTCCAGCTCAAAGAACAAGAAGATTCCCTGAGGGAGAAGATCCAGGAGGAAGGCTTGCAGCTCCACCGGAAGGAGTCTGAAAGGGGATTCGAAGAAGGGTATGACAGAGGCCTTGCCACTGCCGAAAAAGAAATTGAAGAGAAAATAAGACAGGAATATTCAGACCGTTTTTCCCAGATGGAAGAACTCCTCAACAGGACTGTGAAGGGCCTGGAGAAAGCTATAGACAAGGATATTGAAATCAATGCCCCTAAAATGGTCCGGCTCTGGCAGACAATGCTGGAGCGGCTTCTTCGCACCAGGGTGGAACTTGATGACGAGGTAGCTCTCCGGGTTTTCAAGGAACTCATGACCAGGGTGAGTGACAGGGGTAAGGTAAAACTCTTCATAAATCCATCCGACAGAGACCTATTCCTAAGCCAAAGCGATGAAATGGCCGAAATTAAAAGAGTGGCGGAACTTTTCGAGATCATAGGTGACGATAACATCGAAAGGGGAAGTTGTATCCTTGAGACGAACCTGGGAGTCCACGATGCAAGGTGGAGTTCGCAACTCGAGGCCGTCAATGGACAGATAGACCTTCTTGTCAGGGAGATCTGATTTGATGAACAGTTCCAGGCTGGGCCGGATCTTCGACACCCTTGAGGATGTACTAAACCATCTGGAGCTCGTTCCAGTGAACGGGAAGGTGGTCGATGTGATCGGGATAGTCATCGAATCCAGAGGTCCGGACGTACAGATCGGCGACCTGTGCGAGGTCCGTTTCCGTAACAGGAACAGGGCACCCCTTCCCTGCGAGGTGGTGGGTTTTCGTGGAGAAAGAGTTCTTCTCATGCCCCTGGGAGATCTGCAGAAGATTGGTCCGGGAAGCGATGTTTTTTCCACAGGTAAGACTCTTGGTGTCAAGGTTGGACTGGGACTTCTTGGACGGGTTTTAAACGGCCTCGGCGAGCCTCTTGATGATATGGGGCCCATAAAGGAGCAGGAATACTATCCCCTTCAGGCCGATCCGCCCCATCCGCTGAAGAGAAAGCCAGTGGATACAATCCTTCCCGTTGGTATAAGGGCCATGGACGGCACCCTCACCCTTGGACAGGGTCAGAGGATAGGTATATTTTCCGGCTCGGGAGTGGGGAAAAGCACCCTTTTGGGAATGATGGCCAGAAACACTGAGGCAGACGTCAATGTCATTGCTCTGGTGGGTGAAAGAGGCAGGGAGGTTCAGGAATTCCTCCGGAAAGACCTTAAGGAGGAAGGAATGAAACGCTCGGTGGTCATAGTTGCCACATCCGACCAGCCTCCCCTTGTACGTCTCAAAGCCGCCATGACTGCCACTGCAATAGCGGAGTACTTCAGAGATATCGGAAAGAACGTTCTGCTCATGATGGATTCAGTTACCAGGGTTGCCATGGCTCAAAGGGATGTGGGTCTGGCCATAGGAGAGCCCCCGGCAACAAGGGGTTATACTCCCTCGGTCTTCACCTTCCTCCCCAAACTGCTCGAAAGGGCAGGCGCAGGGGAAAAGGGAAGCATTACGGGTATCTACACGGTTCTGGTAGAGGGTGATGATTTGAATGAGCCCATTTCCGACGCTGTCAGGGGGATCCTTGACGGACACGTGGTTCTCACAAGAGAACTTGCAATGAGAAACCATTACCCTGCCATTGACGTACTTCAGAGCATCAGCAGGATCATGAAGGACGTGGTATCTCCGGAACAGTCAGGCGCAGCGGGAACCTTGAGGGAGCTCCTTTCCATATACAAGGAAGCGGAAGAGCTTATCAGCCTCGGAGCCTACAAGGCCGGGAGCAATCCGAAACTTGATTTTGCGGTAAATTCGAGGGAGGAGATAGAGTCCTTCCTAAAGCAGCCCATCGACGAATGTTCCACTTTCGATAAAACGAAAAAAACTATGCTGGCTTTACCTCTTTGGGAGGATGATCCGAAATGACAGCTCATAAAAAAGTTAAAAAACTTCAACGCATTAAAGACCTCAGGGAAAAGATCCGGGATCAAGCAAGGATCCGTCTCGAAGAAGTGCAGGAGAAAAAGAGATCCCTCAAGGAAAAGTCTCTTGACCTGGGATGCAGGCGGGAAGGTGTCATGGGACTTTTCCGTAACAAATGCGGGAATGGGAATATCACAACGGAAGAGCTCTGGTGGATAAGGGACGACATAGATTTCCTTGAAGAGAACATCAGGGAGGTTGATCGCCTCATTGTGGAAGTCAGCGAGGATGCTGAATCCATAAGAGAAGACCTGAGAAAAAAGCATGGCGACGTGAAGCTGGCAGGAATATTTCTTGAGAACAGTAACAGAGAACTACGGAAACAGCTTCTGAAGGACGAGCAGAAGGAGCTTGACGAACTGATTCTCATGTCCTTCGGGAAATAGACGGGAGTGACGTACCCTGAAGAATTTTGCAGGACCAGGTTATTCCAATCTGAGAAAGGTCCAGTCCAGAATGGAGGAGATACGGAACCGCTTCTCCGGACTTGAGAAGCCGGAACCCGAACGCAAATTCGTGCATGTGCTGGAAAAAATTAATGCAAATAAGGATATCACGATCCCCGGAAAGAGCAGGAACGAGGAAAAGAGACCCACTGCACTTTCCCATGAGAGTCTTGACACGAGGCTTGAACCATCAGACCTGGACTCCCTGATCAGCGAAAAGGCCCACAGATACGGAGTTGACGAGGATCTGGTCAGATCTGTGATAAAGATGGAATCGGGAGGAAATCCGAGGGCCACTTCCAAGGCAGGAGCCATGGGCCTGATGCAGCTCATGCCCTCCACAGCAGAGATGCTGGGAGTTAAGGACCCTTATGATCCGGAGCAGAATCTGGACGGCGGCATCCGGTACCTGAAAACACTTCTTGACAGGTATAAAGGGAGAGAGGACCTTTCCCTTGCAGCCTACCACTCCGGACCTTCCCGGGTAGACCGGTATGGGGGCATTCCACCCCACCCGAAGGTGAAGCATTATGTGAAGTGCGTTCTTGCCATGACCAGCAGAGCAAGAGGAGAATAGAGATTTTTCCCTGAGAGAGGGGCCAGAAAAATGGATCACGAAAAACCCTACGAGTTGAAAAAGGAATCTGGAGAGGTTTTTTTAAGGGTCTTCGACGCAGATATAAACCCACACATGATCCTAGAATCCCTGAAAGACAAGGGAGTAAAGGCTTCACTGGAAAAGGTGGAAGAGGTAATTGCAGGAGTATCCGGGGAATGGGTCCGGATGACTGGAAAGGACGATGGGAAAATGCAGGTCCGCATTTGCCCGGATCGAATGAGGGCTGAGATCCTTCTGAACCTTTCAGAATCGGACGAAATACCCGCAATGAACAACATCAGGAAGGCTCTTGAAGAAAATGGGGTTATTGAAGGTCTGGATGAAGGACTCCTGGACAAAATTCAGAAAAAAGGAGCCGCACTCTCTGGAAAGTGGATGGTGATCGCCAGGGGAACCCCCCCCGTGGACGGGATAGATGCCTCTTTAGATGTCCTGGTGGATACAGGAAGGAATACCCCCCTTAACTCCGACGATGCGGTCCAGGTGGATCTGAAGAACCTGGGGATCATAAATAGTATCCGGGAAAAACAGCTCATTGTCACAAAGACCCCCCTTCAGGAGGGCCTTGACGGAATGGATGTTACGGGAAAATCCGTCAAGGCGCGCAAGGCGAAGAATATCACTATAAAGGCCGGTCCCCACACCAGTCTTTCAAGTGACGGGCTGGAGCTCAAAGCCATAGCGGGGGGCCATCTTTTAAGGGATGGCAACAGGTTTTCCGTGGAAAGAGTTTTTCAGGTCCAGGGTGATATTGACTACGGTACTGGTAACCTTGAGTGTTTCGGGAGCATCACCGTTTCCGGCTCGGTGAGGGACGATTTTTCCCTCAAGGCTCACGAAAACATGGAGATCAAGGGAGTAGTGGAGGGCGCTTATCTTTTCTCAGGCAAAAACATGATCCTGAGGTCCAGCGTTAGGGGAATGGGAAAGGGTTTTATCGAGTGCAATAACGACCTTAATGCAGAATATATGGACCAGTGCAGAATACAAGTAGGGCGAAATCTTTTATTTAAAAAGGCTCTGATGCACTGCGAAGTGGAAGCGGAAGGAACGATCCATTTAATCGGGGGAGGAAAGGGTCTCATTGCAGGAGGCACATTAAGGGCAGGCCTGGAAATCGAATGTGTCACCCTGGGTACCAGGATGGGAACCAGAACCTCACTTCACGTAGGAGTATCGCCAAAACTGTTCGATCAGAAGAAGGATCTCCTGGCAAAGAAGCATGATCTTCTGGCCAAGTTTAAAACACTGGAAAAGAACATTCTCTACCTGTCAAAAACATTGAAAGAAAGGGGCCTCGACGCAAATCAGAAGGCCCTGGCCGCCAGGTACCTGGAACTCTATCCTGTACTTCAGGAACAACTGTCCAGGATAGAGGCCCTTCAGCAGGGGATAGATCAGGCAATAGATCGGGCAAAACTCCAGGGAACCGTTAAAGTAAGAGGTCTATGTTACCCCGGCGTTACCGTTTCCATAAGGCAGGACACCCTTCTGGTGAGGGAAACCCTGGAAGAAGTTCGGTTTATCTACCAGGACGGTAGAGTGAAGATCGTTTCACTTGAAGAATAGCGGGGAGTTGAACCGAGAATATGGCAATGGCAAGAGCTAAGGCAGCAAAAATTGATCCCATCGAAAGAATATTGAACTACTCAGACATGGGTATCACCTTCATGGTGATCCTCATTGTGGCCATGATGGTAATTCCCCTTCCCACCATCATTCTGGACGTATTTCTGGCCCTGAATATCACATTTGCAGTTATCATCCTTCTCACCACTTTCTACATCCATAATGCTCTGGAGATCGCCGCTTTCCCCTCCATACTTCTGGTAGCTACTCTTTTCAGGCTTTCCCTGAACGTATCCACCACCCGTCTTATACTTCTTCATGGCTTCGCGGGAAAACTCATCACCGCCTTCGGAAACTTTGTGGTGGGCGGGAACTACCTGGTGGGAGGCATAGTTTTCCTCATCCTGGTCCTTATCCAGTTCCTGGTAATAACCAAGGGTGCAGAAAGGGTTGCGGAAGTCCAGGCACGCTTTCAGCTCGACGGAATGCCGGGCAAACAGATGGCCATTGATGCAGATCTCGGTAACGGCCTTATAGACGAGCATACAGCCAGGGAGAGACGTAAGACAGTCCAGAGAGAGGCCGATTTCTTCGGAGCCATGGACGGAGCATCAAAATTCGTCAAGGGAGATGCCGTTGCAGGCCTCATCATAACGACCATAAACATCATCGGAGGAATCTGCATAGGGATGTTCCAGCAGGGCCTCACCCTTTCACAGGCAACCCAGAAATTCAGCCTCCTCACCGTTGGAGACGGTCTGGTGGCACAGATACCAGCCCTTATACTTTCAACGGCTACGGGTATTCTGGTCACCCGCTCTGCAGGAGAAAGCAACCTCGGGCGAGACATAACAAAATCGCTGATAAACCATTACAGACCTCTGTGGGTAGGATCCATTCTTCTTCTTGCCCTTGCATTGATACCCGGTTTTCCCAGGATTCCTTTCATTCTTCTGGCTTCATTCCTGGGTATGCTGGGTTTTTGGGTCTTCAAAAGCAAAAAAGAGGCGGAGGAACAACCTCCGCAGACTTCAAAGAGTCCAAAGAAACAGACAGGTACTGCACCATCCGAACCTGCCCAGTCCAGGGGGGACAGCGGCAGTTTTGACAACGTCATGAAGCTCCTCGCCGTGGACCCGCTGGAACTGGAAGTCGGATATGCACTTATTCCCATGATCGAGCCTTCCAGGGGAGGAGACCTTCTTGACAGGATCCAGACCCTCAGGCGCCAGTTGGCACTTGAAATGGGTGTTGTCACACCTCCGGTACGGATCAAGGATAATCTCCAGCTCAAACCTACATCCTATACGATCAAGGTCAGGGGAGTCCCCGAAAAGGTTGCTGAGCTCATGCCCGATCATTTCCTTGCCATCGACACAGGAGACACAAAGGGCGAGCTTGTGGGCATACCCACAAAGGAACCCACCTTCAACCTGGATGCCCTGTGGATAACTCCGGAACTGAGAGCCAAGGCCGAGGAACTTGGGTACACCGTGGTGGATGCTCCTTCCGTTCTGGCCACCCATCTCTCTGAGGTGGTCCGGGCCAATGCGGCGGATCTCCTAACCCGGCAAACCGTTCAGAACATGGTTGACATGGTCAAGGACAGCGCTCCCGCGGTGGTGGAGGAAATGCTCAGATGCCTCAGCCTGGGAGATATTCAGAAAGTGCTTCAGAATCTGGTGAGGGAAAAGATACCCATCCGGGACCTGGCTGGTATTTTCGAGACTCTTGCAGATTACGGCAAGTCAGTACAGAATTCCGATTTTCTCTCTGAGAAAGCCAGGGAAGCCCTGGGAAAGATAATCCTTTCCCTTTATATCAATGAAACTTCGGGAGAACTTACGGCAGTGACCCTCTCACCAGAAAGGGAGAAGATGATCAAAGAATCTGTACAGGGCAACCTGGTGGAGGGATGGCGCATAAAGATGGATCCGAAAGATATGCAGAGTTTCATCCATGCTGTGGGTTCAGCCACAGAAAATCTTCTGCGGGAAGGGCTGCCCCAGGTGCTCATTGTCCATCCGGACGTCAGGCTTTTCGTGAGGAAGATCATAGAAAGGACCTTCCCCAACGTAGCGGTCATGGGATATAGCGAGCTTCCCGGCGATACCAGGATAAAGACCGTAGGGATCGTAGAATAGGGCACGAAAGGAAGATTGGAATTGGCAAGAAAAAAGAGGAAAAGTGAAGAATCCAAGTCTGGAGGGAACTGGATGACCACCTATGGCGACATGGTCACCCTTATCCTCACCTTTTTCATCCTCCTCTATTCATTCTCCACCATAGACGTTATGAAGTTTCAGAAAATGCTTTTCTCATTCCGGGGAGCCATCGGTGTTATCGATGGGGGTAAGACCTTCGAGGAGGACCAGAAAGTATTTTCGGGCCAGACCATGGAGGATGCGGGCAGCTCAAGGAAACAGACCATGGACAGCACGAAGGTGGCCAGGAAGATACAATCCATAATAAGGAAACATGGACTGGAAAAGGAAGTCAATGTGTCCATCAACCAGCGGGGAGTGGTGGTTTCCATTTCGGAGGGACTGCTTTTCCAGGCAGGGCAATATGAGCTCCTGCCCGAGGGGAAAATAGTCCTGTCTATCCTTGGAGAGATATTCAGGGAGATACCCAACGATATTTCCGCCGAAGGACACTCTGACAGCATCCCTGTAAACGGGAAAGGGATCATCAGGGACAACTGGGACCTCTCCGCTCTCAGATCCTCAAGAATAGTGTCCTTTCTCTCGGGGTCTGCGGATCTTTCTCCCCGCAGACTGCAGTCTGTAGGATATGGGGAATCCAGACCTATCATGCCCAACGACACAGATTATCACCGGCAGATGAACAGGAGGGTGGACCTGGTCATTCTTTCCTGAGAAAGAGACATGACTATAACCCGGGTTTTAAGGGCTTATCCTGTTTTTGCTGCATCTCATACTTTTATACTTTGTATTGTGGATCGTCCAGATGGGAGGGAACTTGTCAAGATGGAAAATTCTTTGAGAAATTGCAGGATTTGCGGAAAAGTGTATCTGCATCTCAACGGCCCCCAGATTTGTACTGGCTGCAGGGATGACCTCGACGAGATATATTTCAGAGCCAGGGATGAGATCCGTAACACTCCTCCCGGTGAGAGGCTCGACAGCCTGAAACTCTCTGAAAGGCTGGATGTGGATCATGTCTACATCCGGATACTTGCAGAGGAAGGCCTCTTTGAACAAGAAGAGACATCGTCAGAATATACGACTTCCAGAAGAGACCTGGCAGACCAGTTTGCATCGGAGCTTAGAAAGATTGAGCAGAGGGGCGCCCCCGAAGACTCGAACCCGGGCAGGATGTTCATTGGCGAGAGACGGGAAAGAAAAAACATATAAGGACATTCAGCTGTCTTTATTTTCCGGGGAAAGAATTGCTTTTCCAGTTTCCAGTGAAAAGGAGAGGATTCCATTATGGACCTTAATGATTATATCGGGCCCTTTATCGATGAAACCAAAGATAATCTGCAGAGGCTGAACGAATATCTTCTGGCCTTTGAAGAGGGCAATGAAAATGTGATCAACGAGATCTTCCGGGTTGCCCATACCCTGAAGGGAATGGCGGGGACCATGGGTTTCAGTAACATGGCGTCACTTACCCATACCATGGAAGACGTACTTGACGGAGTAAGGAACGGTAAGTTCTACCTCAGGAGGGAAGAAGACATCTCTCTTCTTTTCGAATGCCTGGATACGCTTAACCAGTTCCTGGAGGATATAAAGGAAGGCAAGGGAGACGTTAAGGTTGATACCACGGAAATAAAGGAAAAACTTGTAAGGATACTTCAGATCGAAGAGCAAAAAACAGCCCTGGAGACTTCTTCCGTAGACAAAGAGGAAATTTGCGATCACGGGCTCAGGAATGTGAAGGTTGCACTTCGGAAGGACTGTATGCTAAAGGGAGCCAGGGCAATGATGGTAGTGGAGGAGATCTCCTCTATCGGGAGGGTTGAATTCGCCGATCCGTCCATGGAGACCATCCTGGAAGGGAAATTTTCCGGCAATGAGTTCTCCATTCTTGTGAAAACCCAGGTATCTGACGAAGACATCAGGGAAGCAGTCCAGAGTGTCGGCGAAGTCCTCTCCTGCACAGTAGAAGAACATGGCACCTCCAGAAAGGACAAGTCCTCCCGTCAAGTTCAGGGTTCATCCAGAAAGGGACATGCAAAAAGCGAGGAAGAGAAAGTAACCGATGCCGTCAAATCCATCCAGCGCAAGACCAACCAGACCGTAAGGGTGGATGTCCAGAGGCTGGACAAACTTCTGAACCTTGTGGGAGAACTGGTTATCGGGAGATCAAGAATAGAGAAGCTCGCCAGGGATGTTGATTTCAAAGAGTTCGAAGAACCCATCATGCAGCTCGGGAGAATTTCAAAGGATATACAGGAACTGGTCACAAAACTGCGTATGCTGCCCATCAGTTTCATCTTTGACCGCTTTCCAAGGCTGGTAAGAGATCTTTCACACACCCTGGAAAAGAAGGTTTCCCTTGAACTGGAGGGAAGGGAGACCGAACTGGACAGGTCAGTAATAGACGAGATAGGGGATCCCATGGTCCATCTCATCCGAAACAGTCTTGACCACGGCATAGAAACTTCCGAGGAAAGGCTTGCAGCAGGAAAGAGCGAGACCGGACGGCTAAAGGTAAGGGCTTACCAGGATGGGAGTAGCGTTGTGGTTGCAGTAGAGGATGACGGAAAGGGCATTGACAGGGACAAGGTAGTTGCCAAGGCAATTGAAAAGGGGATCATAACAGAAGAACAGGCAGAAAAGGCAACCGACCGGGAGGCTCTTCAGTTCCTCTTCATTCCAGGTTTCAGTACCACTGATACCATATCCGACATCTCAGGCAGAGGTGTGGGTATGGACGCTGTCAAAAGCAAGGTGGAGTCCCTGGGCGGACGCATGTACATAGAATCTGACAACGGAGAAGGAACATCGGTCAAGATAAAACTTCCCATAACCCTTGCCATAGTACTGGCCCTACTGGTAACGATCGATGGCAGGGTCTACGCCATTCCCCTTGAAAGCGTGGACGAAACCATCAAGGTTGACCGGGAACAGGCCAAGGTCGTTAACGGAAGTCTTGTCACAATGCTGAGGGGTTCAATTCTCAACCTCATAGATGCCAGACAATTCTACGGAATTCCCGAAAGGGAGGAACAGGATAACCTTTCCGTTGTGGTAATGCGTACCGGATTCCGACGTATAGGCTTCATAGTGGATGATTTTATTGGACAGCAGGAAATAGTCATAAAGAACCTTGGAAATACAGGAACGACAAGGATCAAATGGTTCTCTGGAGGAACCATCCTTGGAGATGGAAGTGTAGCTCTCATCATCGACCCTGCCGCCGTCGAAGAAACTTCATAGTACAGGTTTCCGGAGGAACCCTGCTTCCGGTCATGAACGGGGGATTTGTTTTGAAAAAGGTGAATAAGTTCATGTTGTATCTCCTGGTGGGAACTCTGCTTATGATTCCCGCCTTTGTACATGCATCTGAACCCCATATTTTCCTCCCAACAGCGGAACACATGTACGGTGAAGCCCTCTTCGCCTCCGCCTATCGGAAGGCTCTGGAGGGAAAGGTAGGCAGGGCTCTTGGAGAACTGGAGGAGGCCCTGAGATACGACCCCTACCTGATTTCATACTACCTTCTGAGAGGTTACTGTTTTTCCCTTCTAGGCAATTATGCAGAAACCAGGCGGAACCTGGAACTCTATCTTGAAGTAAAGCCTGATGACCCTTTCGCCGTGGGTTTTCTCCAGGAAATTGAAGATAGAAAGGTTTATCTTGAGGAAAGCCTGTCTTCAGGCATAAACAGCAGGGTTGAAATGTCAGATCTCAGCAATTTAAGGGATGAATTCGGACTGGACCTTCTTTGGGGATCCTCCATTTCCATGCCGGGCCGTCCGACTCTCATGGGAAATATTCTTGCCATCTGCGATACCATAAACCGAAAGGTCTGGATTTACAGAAAAAACGAAAAAGACTGGAGCAGATATTATTCCGATCAGACCGAAGGTAAGATCGTGCGGGCACTTCCAACAGGAGGAAATAATCTGATCCTGGTGTTTTCCGATGGCACCTTCCTTAGGGGAAGCTTTAACCGTAAAGCTTTTTCAGAAACCTTCCGGGGAAATTCGGAAGGCCGTTCAATATCAGATGCATGCTTTGCAGGAGCTGAACTCATGGCCCTGGCCGAAAGGGTTATGGGCAGGATCTTCATCGTGAACATCTCCAATGGAAAGACCCTCTACTCATGGCATCCTTCCTCATCAGACTTCGAACCCGTATCCCTGGCATCCCTTGGTCCCCTGCTTGCAGTGGCGGACAGAAGGGGAAACAGGGTTTTCATCCTGGACATTCAAAAAGGTAAAGAGATGGCTAATTTCAGTATTCCAGGACATCCCCGATCGGTTGAATGGCTCAATTCGGAAAAATTTATAGTCCTTACCGAAGAAAGGGGACTATTCGAAGTATCCCTGAAGAATGGCCAAAACTCCAGTCTTGGTGAATCATTCCCCGAGGCATGGTTCCTTTTCCGTAACGGTCAGGGGGAAATTTTAGTAACCGACACCCGTCTATACAGGTACAACATTATAAAGGCCAAAACTGAAAGAGGTTTTCTGGCCCTGAAATATCCCAGACCTGTTCCTGCAAAGAGAACAAATCGCCATAACTGGATCGTAGAGGCAAGGTTGATTCACCCCCTGGGCACCCCCTCCGGAACTGATGACAAGATATTCCAGGGCATACTTGGAGGGAACCTGACCGAAGTTGTAGAGACTGAGATAGCTTCCGGGAGTACTCCCCTTGAAACGTCCAGTCTTCCCGATCCTGCAGATGAGGAATTCATTAGAGGACCTGCAATGCAACTTCTACTTGATCCCTGTGACATTCCCCGGGATCTGGCGTCCCTCACCGTCTTCGGAGGATATGCTCTCTCCAACGGCATTGTAATCCATCTTCTGGCTGACAAAGGAATTCCAGACCTTCATCAATTAAGGCTCTCGGAGGCCACAGGTGGAAGGATGATCCTTTCGAGAGAACAAATACCTGATTTAAGACCATGTCCGTCATTCAACCTGAGAATAGCTCTTAAACCATCCCTGGGACTGCCCGGAAATCCCAAGGCCGCAGGGCTCTTCATTACGGGAAGGGCCGGGACAATGGTCATGAAGGGCCGTATCCTCTTCTGGAACGGTTTTCTGCCCTTTCCCCGATAAGGAGTTTTACGGCTGAACGACAGGTTCCTCCGATAGGTTCACTCCTGGCCTGTCTCTCTCTAAGGAGCGATTTTCCCGCTCCTGCAACCTTCTCCTCTCCTCAGGTGAAAGGAAAACCTTCAGTTTCTCCTCCACCAGTCTGGGATTATCACCAGCCTGTATGGACAGGATCCCTTCCACCACTATCTCCATTCCAGTGATGGCATTGACCTTTCTGGTTACCAGTTTTTTAGAGACAGGTATGGCGAATACATTGGAGATGAAAGTTCCGTAAAAGGTGGTTATCAGGGCCACAGCCATTCCTGGCCCCAGGGCTTCGGGAGTATCAAGGTTCCTCAGCATCTGGATCAGTCCTATGAGGGTACCCATCATTCCAAAGGCGGGAGCAAGTTCCGCCATGAGGTCAAATACTTTTTTGGAATCATCGTAACGTCTTTCCATGAGATCTATTTCTACATCCATGATGGATTTTACGAGTTCCGGAGGAGTACCGTCTATAACCAGCTGGGTCGATTTACGGATGAAACCGTCATCAACCTTTACCAATTCCTCTTCAAGGGCGAGAAGTCCTTCGGATCTGGCCTTCTTTGCCATGGACATCATTGTGGTGATCACGCGTGAGATATCCAGGCTCTCCTCCCGGGCAAAAACCTTCTTAAGCGTTTGAGGGAGCACCATAAGCTCATCCTTGGGCGTTGCAAAACCGATGGCACCCAGGGTTCCACCCACAACGATCATTATGGAAGGCAAGTTAAAAAAGGCTCCTGGGGAACCTCCCAGTATGATGCTCCCCACTACCAGGGCTACTGTTGCCAAAAGACTTGACAGGGCTAATATGTCCATCCATGGACCTCCTTTCCCCGGAGGTGAAACAAGCGATTAAATATCTATTCTTAAGTATGTTAGCCGGAGTCCCGGGAAAAAAGTAAAAAACAGGAAAGACCCCCTATTTTCCCGGCCGTAGATTACCGATTCTAGAAAAGGAAGTCTCCCTTTACTATGAAAAGAGGTGCAATAATTTTGGATAAAGCTATCAGAAAACTGCAAGAAGAACTGAAATGGCCCCTGGAGATCCGAAAAGCCGACGGTGATCTCTGTGAGGCCTCCTGCGATCCTGAAGAGAAAAAGCACATATTCTTCTTTCCGGAAGGGGAAAGCCGGAATAACTCCCAGTTTATGAGATGCCTCTGCCAGGCACTCCTTGCGGAAATGGTTCACCCCCTCTTTTCTGCTGTTGTCGTTGAGGGTCCGGAAGCCATGCCGGAAAGCGTATTTGAAAACCACATATGGCCCATTTTCTGTGTGTCAAGGCTCTGGTTCGCCGATGCCCTCATGAAGGAAAGGTGCCCCGAGGAAAACCGAAAGGAAATAGAGAAAAAGCTCGATCTCATCGACCGTTCATTTCCTGAAGGTCAGATCAGGGCGAATCTCTCCCATACCCTTCAGGTAGCCCTTACCCTTGCGGAGGCAAAACATTTCTGGCAAATAGACCGAAAGCCACAGGGGACAATAGAGGAGATGATCGGAGCCTTCCTGCAGATCGATCCTTACAAACCGGATCTGAATGCTCTGAAAGGTCTCAACCATTGTCTTCTGAAAAAATACAGTTCCTTCTCTGCAGAACTCGTACACAACCAGGACATGGGAGAACAGACCTGGAGAGTCTTTTAGGGAAGTTTTTGTGTATATGGAGAGATGCTACGTCCTTCAGATCTTTGAAATAGAGTCATGTTCCTGCAGGATTGTTGAGATCCCTGCTCCTTTTCATAGTTCCCCCTTCCTTTCAGAGGAGGAGGAAGAGGAAAGGGACTGGATGAAAAGCGCCCTTTCCCTAAACGGAGAACCCCTGGTTAACCTTGGAACCTTCGTATGCAGAACATTCGAAAAGGCCCGTGACATTATGCTGGACGGCAGTTTTATCCCTGCCGACTGGATAAACTGTTTCAGGGAGGATGATCAGGACGGCAAGATGCTTGAAATCTATCTCAGCACGGACAAAAATTACCTCTGCAAGATCTTCCGTACCGAGATCTACTGACGGAACAAGGAGAAGAAAATGGAAGCCAGCACCGGAAGATTAGGAAATTTCTTTAAACTGTTCAAGATCCTTCTGCTCCTTCTTGTCCTTTTAACAGGCATAATTGCAGGACTGTTCATGGGTGGTGGGATATATGTGATCGCTGACAGGATAGCACCATGGGTGGAGGAAGTGCCCCTCATAGGCAGAAAAGTCTATCCGCTCCTTGAAAGGATATCGCCTCCTGTAACTGGCTACGAACGCCGCCTCCTGGAACTTGAGGAGAAGGAGGAATATCTCCTGGCAAGAAGTAAGGCCCTGGAAGAAGAGAGAGCCCGCCTTGAAGAGGAGAAGAAAAAAATCAGGACCAGCAAGGCTCTCCTTGAGGAAAAGCTTGCAGCCCAGGATAAGATCAAGGAAGAAAAGGCTCAAAAAGAAGGGGGTCCCGCTTTCTTCGGCCTGGTTTCCGAAAGTTTTGCAGAGATGCCTCCTTCAAAAGCTGCCAGGATAATCTCCCTTCTTCCACTGGAGGAAGCCGCCTCCCTGCTGGAAATTATGGATTCGGAGCAGCGAGCCCAGGTCCTGGGAAAGATGAATCCCGAATCTGCTGCCAGGCTTGTAAGGTTCGCAAGGATAGAGACCGAAAAAACTTAGAAGCAGATCAGATAATTCCAGGAAAAATATGTTCAGGAATAATAAATGCCACCTTGAAGAGAGGGTGAATGGATCCAATGAATGATAAGACATGGATGGCCGGCAAGCTGGGAGCTTCAGCCCTTGCCAGGAGATTCGGGGCAGTGGCGGAGAATCTGGCAAACGTAAACACTCCAGCCTACAAGAAAAAAGAAATTTCTTTCGAGGACAATCTTCGATCAGCCCTTGAAAATAATTGCTCCTCCCGAAAGTTGACCCTTAAGACCACCGATGAAAAACACCTTGGCCCCAATTTCCGGGGAAAGGGAACTGATGGTTTCAAGGTTGAGGAAATAACCAACGATGAAGGGATCTATCGCCTTGACGGAAACAACGTGGACCCTGAGATCGAAATGGCAAAGCTGGCAGAAACAAAGATGGCCTACAACGGAATTCTCAGGATGATGGCAAAGCGGGCCGACATGATAAAAACAGCCATGGGAGGCAAGTAGAATGCGCGTTTTCAAGAACATGGACATAGCCGGCAGCTCCCTTACCGCCCACAGGACCATGATGGACACCATTGCGGAGAATCTGGCCAACGTAAACACCACCCGGACAGAAAATGGGGGCCCTTACCAGAGAAAAATCCCTGTCTTTGAAGAGAGGCTGGAGGAAGCCATGGGTGACGAAGGGAGATCCGCGGGGGTTATAGTCAAGGAGGTCGACTTGGACGATTCCCCTCCCCGCATGGAATACGACCCGGGTCACCCCGACGCGAACGAAGAGGGATACGTGGCATATCCCAACGTATCAGTGGTCAGGGAAATGGCTGACATGATGGCAGCAAGCCGAGCCTACGAGGCCAATCTCGAGGTTGTCCAGACAGCCAGGTCCATGTGGGAAGCCGCCACAGATCTCCTTAAGGGATAGATAGTGGAAAGGGGCTGATCTCTTGTTTCGAGGAATTTATGGTAGTGTTGCAGCCATGCTGGTTCAGGAAAAAGCAGTGGATGTGGCATCCAATAACCTTGCCAATGCCAATACCTCCGGTTTTTCCAAAAGCCTGGCTGTGGCAAAAGCATTTCCCGAAGTAAAGCTTTTTCGAAACGAAAATCCAGGTTCCGGAGACATCTCTGAAGAGATAGTGGGTACTGTCGGACTAGGGGTGATCCTCTCCGAAACTGCAGTTAACACTGAACCCGGTACCATCAGGGAAACAGGAAATCCCCTGGATTGTGCCATAAGGGGAGAGGGTTATTTCCAGGTCTCCGACGGCAAGAACAATTACTATACCCGGGCGGGGAACCTCTCTCTGGATTCCGAAGGCAACCTGGTCACACCATCGGGCATGACCATCATGGGCAATGGCGGCCCCATCACCCCCGGAGAGGCTTCGACCATAGAGATAAGATCTGACGGGTCCGTCCTGGCTGAAGGTACGGAGATAGGGAAGATATCCCTGTACCGTTTCACATCACCCTCTTACCTTATGAGAAGGGGAAGTACCCTCCTTTCCGAGACAGGTCCATCCGGCCCTCCCGAAGAGATTGACGAAGAAGATGTGGACCTGCTTACGGGAGCCCTGGAAGGCTCAAATGTAAATATTGTGGAAGAAATGACAAGAA
Organism: Acetomicrobium hydrogeniformans; assembly: GCA_016841745.1. Classification (GTDB taxonomy): domain Bacteria; phylum Synergistota; class Synergistia; order Synergistales; family JAFGMB01; genus JAENYO01. The sequence goes on along the minus strand of JAENYO010000005.1, from coordinate 196,051 downwards.
TGATAGAAGCTAGCCGAGCTTACGAAGCTGCCTCAAAGGCCTTCGAATCCGGTTCTGAATCTGCAAGAAAAATGATCGAGGCCTTCGGGTCCTAGAAGAAAAAAGGCTGACAGAAGGAGGTGAGGGTGAACTGCCGGCAGGCGGTTACCCTTTATCATGTCCGAAGAGAAAACAATAATGAATGGACAACCCACGTTGGAAAACCATGCAAGTTCAGAAGGAACCGTCCCTTCTCAGGAGGAGAACTTGAAACAGCTTGAAACAGTTGAAAACTGGAATGATTCGGGCATAAGCCCCGAGGAAGCCGATGCTATTGCCAAAGGTCTTGAAGGATTGGACTCCATCACCGAAAGCATCCCTGACATTCCAGACCTTGAACGGATGGGACTTGAATCTGCAAGCGAAGGAGAAAACCTTTCAGCTATCGATGACATAATCGCAAGCGTGAAATCTTCTTCAGGCTTCAATTTAGAGACTCCATCATTTTCTCCGGTAGATAAGCCTCAGGCAAAACCGGCAAGCTTTCCCCAGATCGACAATATGGAAACACCCCCATTCTCTTCGACCATGGATGGAGTGGGGATGAACCTGCTTATGGATATACCCATAAAAATATCCGTGGTTCTTGGAAGGGCCCAGATGACCATCGGTGATATTCTTTCCCTTGAACCAGGAACAGTGGTGGAGCTAAACACACTTGTGGGAGAACCAGTGGAGATACTTGCCAATAGCAAACTCATCCTCAAGGGCGAAGTGGTTGTAATAGATGAAAACTTCGGGATCAGGATTACAGAACTTGTTGGTAATTGCCGCAGTGAACAGGCCATTACCAGTGGGGCCTGATCGTAGAAGCCTGTTGGAGAACTTTTGTGAGTGAGAAAATATATCCGGCCGGGCCCGGATACGAAGAGTTCAAAAAAAATGTTGCCCATCTAACCGGAGTGGATCTGGGAATGTACAAATACCAGATCCATCGCCGAGTTCATACCCTTATGAAGAACTGGAAGATCTCCAATTACAGGGAATACTATGATCTACTTCTGAGGAACCTGCAGAAACGCAGGGACTTCCTTGACTACATCACCATAAACGTCACCGAATTCTTCCGAAACCCTGAAAGGTGGCGAACTCTGAAGGAGAAGGTCCTTCCATCCCTGATGGAACGGGGCATTCGGACCATCAACATCTGGAGCGCAGGGTGTTCTTCGGGTCAGGAAGCATATTCTCTTGCCATTCTGGCCCTGGAATCAGGACTCCACTTCAAGCTTATTGCCGCTGACGTTGATGAAGGAGCCCTGGCAAAAGCACAGGAAGGGATCTACCCTGCCAGTCAGCTCGAAAAAATTCCGGAAACACTTCGAGAGTCGTACTTCAGACCCGCCGGGAATGAAATGTTCCAGGTCACTCGAAAGGTGAGAGACAATGTATTCTTCAGACGCTTCAATCTCCTCAAGGACCCCTTCCTCAAAGATCAGCACCTCATCCTCTGCAGAAACGTGGTTATCTACTTTTCAGCAGAGACGAAAGCCAAGCTTTACGAAGGCTTCTTTAACTGCCTTGCCCCGGGCGGTTATCTCATGGTCGGGTCCACAGAACAGATATTCGGTTACAGCAAACTGGGGTTCGAGGCTGCTGGCTCCTTCCTCTACAGAAAACCTTCAGAGGATACCTCCACTGAATTAACAGAGAAAAGATCACTGGGGATCACAAAGGTTCTCCGGCACGCAAGATAGGGTATTACCCAAATAGAATTCTGACCCCCCGGGATCAGACAGAAGAAGGTGATGTTACCATTGAGGCTGGTTAAAGAAATAGAGTTCCGCGCAAAAACCGAGAATGAGGCCTTTCAGCGGGTAAGGGAGAAGTTTGGACCCGACGGAATCATCCTTTCCATACAAACCGTTAGAACCCCCTCTTTCCTCCCCTTTTTCAGGAAGAAGGAACTGGTCGTAAGAGCAGGCATCCTGGAGGAGGAAAAGAAACCCTGGATGGAGAAACGGGACCCCGATCTTGAAAAGAGACAGATGGAGGTCTTCAAGGCCCTGCTGGAATACAAAAAGAACCTGGGTCAGAAAGAGGGTACGGGAGACCTTCAGGAACGCCTCATTGAGGAAGTGGAAGACAAGGTTGATATCAAGGTCCACCAACGTTCCAATCCGGTTGCATCAAAACCTGAGATTGGAAAATCCCGGGAAGAGGAACAGGGGGAATTCTCTGAAAAGGCCCTTGCTTTGGAAGAACTGCTGAAAAGCGAACTTCCTGAAAATTATGCTGAAATGCTGTGGAACGAATTCTCTGAATCCCCTGAAAGTGGACTTTCTTTCCGAAAGTGGCTGAAAATACGATGTAAAGACCTCTGCTTTCCTCCCGGAAAGGACATGCTCACCAGTGCTCTGGGAGGAAACAGGGTAATGATCGTTGGTCCCACGGGAGTGGGCAAAACTACCACCATCGCCAAGATCGCTGCCATAGCCGTTCAGGAAGGAAGGGATGTGGCCCTCTTCACCTCAGATAACTACCGCGTATCTGCAGTGGACCAGATAAGAACATTCGCAAGGGTCCTTCACATCCCCCTGGAAGCCGTCAATAATGGTGCGGAGATCCCTGAACTGCTAAAAAAATATCCGGAGGACACCCTGATCCTTATGGACACGCCTGGACACGGTTTCAGGGAAAGGGACCGCATCGTACAAATAGAGAACATATATAATAACTTTTCTCCCCAGGCAGTGCACATGGCCGTATCGGCCACTGCCAGACCCGGTGATGTCAGGGCTGCCATTGAAAAAACAGGCGGCGCTGTCCCACTCTCCAGGCTGCTTCTAACAAAGGCCGACGAAACCCTGGGTCTTGGATGTCTGCTGGCCCTGCCCCTGACCTTTGATCTCCCGCTATCCTTCGTAACTACTGGACAGAACGTACCCCGGGATATCAATTTCGCCGATCCCGAATTCATTATGGATTGTATATTAGGCAGGAGAGAAGGAAGATGAGGCTTGGCAAGGTCATTCCTACAAAGGGAGACAACTCCCCTTCAGATATAGAGGATTACAGCTTCGAATCTCTTCAGCTCAAGGAATTACAGAAAACCCTCTCCGAAGGTAGGGAAAGAAATAAGAAGATCCGCCAGAAGGGCAAGAAATCCATCGCCGTCATAAGTGGCAAGGGAGGAGTGGGCAAAAGTAGCTTTGCACTAAATCTCGCTCTCCTCACGGGCGAGAAGTTCAGTAAACCTGCTGCCCTCATAGATGCCGACCTGGGGCTTGCCAATGCGGATGTTCTCCTGGGATTGGATACAAGGCTCAATCTCAATCACGTGATCCGGGGAGAACTTTCCCTGAGGGAAATAACCCTTCCTGTTTCGAAAAGGGTATGGCTCGTTCCTGGCGGGAGCGGCATCCCCGAGCTGGCCGAAATGGATCCCCACACCAGGGCCAGGCTTCTGCCCGAAATAATGGCTCTGGACGATATGGTTGATGTAATAGTGATAGACACAGGGGCAGGTATCAATTCCACTGTACGGGATTTCTCAATGGCCGCCGATGCTATTGTTCTCATAACTACTCCTGAGCCCACTGCACTGAAAGATGCCTACGGTATGATCAAAAGCCTTTTTCATTGCTATAAAAAAGAACAGCTTGAAGAAAAGGAAATTTACATCGTCATCAACATGGCCTTCTCCAGACAGGAGGCTATTCTCGGAGCAGAGAGGCTGATCCACACGAGCAGGCATTTCCTTGGCCTTCAATTGAACTTCCTTGGTTACCTTCCATACGACCTGAGGGTTTCAAAGGCTGTCAAAGCAAGATGTCCTCTGGTCAAACTTTATCCAAGAAGCACTCTGGTAAAGAGAATAGAGGATATGACGGAGAAGATCCTCTCCGTTCCTGAAGAAAAGGACAGAGAGAAACCTGGGGACGACCAGAAAGGCCCAATGGCAAGACTTCTGAAAACCATGCTCGGCAAGCTCGGCTCCAGGAAATGAACCCTATCCGGGAGGAGAGAAAATAGATGATGACAGCAAAAAAGGGATCTTCGCTGCCCGGTGCAGCAGAAATGGCTGCTTGTTTTAGAGACCCCCACAGGAAGAAGGAACTGGAAAAAAGAATAATGGATCACTACTCCAGCCTAAGGGGAGATGTTCCCAGGTCCCCAAAAAAAGATACCCTTCTGATAAGGAAATACAGCAGGGTCATGGCCAGGTTGAGGATGGAAGAAGAAACCCTTCTGAAGATGCTTGAATCATTTGCCAGGGGAGATGCCGATTCAGTTCGGGAGGCCTCTTCAAAACTGACAAATGGCTTAAAGGACAGGAAATACATTGGAGATATTTAAAGATCATGAGAAGATTTCAGATCCTGTCCCTTTCCATGCCCCTGGTGGTCCTAACCGTATTTCTCCTGATAATGTTTTATGGAAAAGTCTCCCAGGAAAACCCCGTGAAGATCATCTGGGAAGAACAATGCCAGGAGGTAAGGGTCCCTGCCTGGGGCATCATTAAGGATGGCTCAGAACTGATGGCACTTTTTCCGAAAATTCTGGAGGATATCCTGGAAATCGAGGTGAACTTTCATGAAGAAATGCTCCTTTACCTCGTTACAGGAGCCACTGACGAAGGGCTTGGAGGCTATGTTATCAAGAGGATCAGGCAGGAAGATGAAGGTTTTTCCGTTCTCTGTTCAAGGGAAAACATTCCCGACGGTGAGCATTCTGTCTGCCATATAGCTCTCATTCCTAAAATGAAGGGGAATGTTCTATTCCAATTCGAATAGAACTGACAATTCAGTAAGGGAAGAAAAGAAAAATGGTTTTATGACCCCCTTTAACTCTTATACTTTTCCTTAACAGGGAGAACTCTAAACTTGAAAATGAACTGGAGGTATGGATGTGGGTAAAATTCTTGTCGTAGACGATGCTGCCTTCATGAGAATGATGATGAAGGATATCCTGACCAAGGGAAATCATGAGGTAGTAGGCGAAGCCGAAGACGGAAAGCAGTGCCTTATTGAATACACCAGGCTGAAACCAGAATTGGTAACCCTGGATATAACCATGCCCGAACTGGACGGACTCAACACTCTTCTTGCCCTTAAAAAGCTGGATCCCTCAGCGAAGGTGATAATGGTAAGCGCTATGGGACAGCAGGACATTGTGGTTCAGGCCATAAAGGCAGGAGCCAGGGACTTTGTTGTAAAACCATTTCAACCCGAGAGGGTCCTGGAAGCGGTGAACAAGGTTTTTTAATGATCGCAATATTAAAGGCGATTTTCAGTTAATCACGGATGATGATTCAGGTTTCGGGGATTTTTCATTAAATAACGAAAAGATCCTCTGCAGGGGCTCCTCAAAGATTGGAAGAGCGCTGAAGTGATATTCCTCTTCCGGACCTATTATCTCATCTGCACTTTTGCCAAGGCTTACGGCTCCTTTGACTTTTGCCTCAAGACTTTCGGTTGAATAAGCACCAAGGATGAGGTTTTTTTCCCTGGGCATTCCCCAGGAGTCAGAATTTAGATAAAATTTGCTTCCCACAAGGTGAGCCCCTTTTCGGGAAAAGGACCCAATAATATTAAGTTGAGGATTATCTTTATCTTCCTTTTCGATCTTTTCAACTTGAGCGATTATTCCACCGGAAAAGAGCAGGAAACAGCTTAAGGGGAAGCCCGCAACAATATCATCGAGAAGAGAAATGAACCGTTTATCGAACCTGCTTCCAGCACCTTGAAAAAGAATTCTAATAGCATGGTAGGGAAGGGCAGCCACGTGATAAGGCCTTTCGGAAACAATGGCATCGTATACATCGACGATGGTCACGATTCTTATCAGATCAGGTATCCGCTCAAGCAAAGGCAGCCCCTCGGCGGAGTATCCGCTTCCGTCGAGATACCGATGATGGTGGGCTATTATAGCCTTTGCAATGGGCATCAGATTTGGTGTAGCCTTTACCATCTCATACCCGTAGGTTGGGTGTTTACGAATAAGGTCGAATTCTTCTGATGTCAGTTTGCCTGGCTTGAGAAGGACTTCAAGAGAGATCTTTGTCTTACCTATGTCATGGAGTAGAGCCCCAAGTGCAGCGTCCATCTTATCGTAAGGATCGGGCTGTAGAATGCCTTTAAGTTCCGCATTTCGCAGGATAGAAAGTGTCAGAAGCATAACCATCCAGGAATGCTGATGTGTATGGTCATCATGACTGGAGAGAAGTTGGAGACTGTCCAGTATGGCCGGCTCCGAATCAAAAATATTATCTATCACAGGTTTCACATCTTTTGAAAGTTCTTCAACCACTTCGGCCTGGACCCGATCAACATCTCGGGCTCTGATGAAGAAATTCCCGATCTTCTTGTGGATACCCCTGGGAATTCCTTTTACGGATTCCTCAGGTTTGATAAGACCCTGGGGGGCTTCCTCGCAGGGAACGCGGATCTTTACATAATCCAGATAATCCCTGAGGATCAAGCCTCTGATGATGGTGGGGTTGAGTACCACTCCCGCATAAAGGAGAGGCCTTCCGTAAATATCGTAAATATCCTCAGCAAGAACCTGTCCCGGTTTTAGCTCCGAAGTTTTCACCTTAACATCTATGGTGGCCAAAGTTATCTCTCCTCAGGAAAAGTGATAAGCTGTTTCTTTGATCTAGTATAGAATAGTTCGTCATTTACAACAACCCGATTGGGCCGAGGACACATAAATACAAAAAAACTTTTTGAATGCAAAGAAAAAAGTTTTTTCTTTGCAACAAAGGTCAATAACAAAAATAAGGAAAGGAGTGTTGCGAGATGACTTCTTTACAAACCTTAACTGCCATGGTTCAGGCATTTACAGTCTCCACCATGACAGTAACAAAGGGTCTCGGTCTGCCCCTCAAACTTGACAGGAAAAGGACCGGGCCTGGGATGAAAGCCTCCGCAAGCTGCGCTGCGGCTCTTATTGGTGTAATAGGAGATGATATGAAGGGATCCGTCACCATCCTCACAGACCATGGAACGTTCAAGGAAACCATTACCACCATGTCCGGAGGAATGATCAAGGATCCGAAAACGGACGACTCCCTTGCTATGAGCGCCCTGGGAGAACTTGCAAACATGATCTGCGGAACTGCTCTAAAGGAATTCGGAAAATTCCACCCCGTCAGGATCGATATAACCCCTCCCCAGCTTTTTGCGGGGGACAATCTCCGATCCGTCCCATCCGACCTCCAGGGGATCAAATATTTCACCATCCTCCTCCAGGGAGAAAAGGGGCACACCATCTATGTCGTACTTGGTTTCCAGTAGGGAAAGGAAAGACAATCTGTACAAATAGTGTTTTTTATCTTATTATAAACAACAGTATAAATATTATGATTAATATCTGACATTTGTCAGGAGGAGTTGGTTCCGATAAAGGGCTGGCCTCTAAAAGCTATACTGTTGTTTTTTATTTGTCTTGTAGCAGGGGGAGCCTCTGCTGCGGAAGTTTCCCTACCGACCCTTCCCTCGGTAAATCTGAGCGTTGGTCAATCAGGGGACCCGCAACAGCTTTCCGTAACACTTCAAATCCTTATTCTGATCACAGTGCTCAGCCTTGCACCTGCCATGGTTCTTATGGTAACCAGCTTCACCCGCATACTGGTGGTGCTCGGTTTTCTTCGTAATGCCATGGGAATTCAACAGCTTCCACCCAACCAGGTTATGGTCACACTGGCCCTTTTCCTGAGCCTTTTTGTCATGAGGCCGGTCTGGGAAGAAGTATACCTGGAAGCCTACAAGCCCCTTCAGTCAGGTCAAATACAGGCTGAGCTGGCCCTTAACCGCGGCCTCCAGCCTATTCGGCAGTTCATGCTTTCCCAGACCCGGGACGAAGAACTATCGCTCATGATCTCATTATCAGACATGGAAAGACCAGGAACTCCCGAGGATGTATCCACACTGGTTCTGCTTCCCGCATTCATGCTCAGTGAACTCAAGACAGCCTTCCAGATGGGTGTGGTCATCTTTGTTCCTTTCCTTGTCATAGATATGATCGTTTCCAGCATCCTCATGTCCATGGGCATGATAATGCTGCCACCCATGCTGGTATCCCTTCCCTTCAAGGTCCTTCTCTTCGTTCTGGCAAACGGATGGGACCTTGTGGTGGTCAGCCTGGTCAAGAGTTTCAATTAAGGAGGAAGATCCCGTGGATGGTTCCCTGGCAGCTCTCTTCAGCAATGCAGTCTGGACTGCCATATGGGCAGCTCTGCCCATTCTGACGGCAGCAATGGTGGTAGGACTGATTATAGGGATACTCCAAACGGCAACATCCATCCAGGAGCAGACCTTATCCTTTGTTCCCAAAATACTGGTGGTTATTCTGACCACCCTGCTTCTTGGCCCCACCCTTTTCAGACCCATCTGGAAAATGTCGGTGGATGTCCTGGGGAACCTCAACGCTTTCGTCAAATAAGGGCCATGGAATTTCAGAACGAACTTATTCCCTTTATCCTGATATTGTTTCTGACTTCACTGAGATTTCTAGGACTCATGTCATCTCTCATATTCTTCTCTGGAACTTCCCTGCCCGCACCGGTGAAGTTCTGGATGTCCCTTACCCTTGCCCTCGCCTGTCTACCCGTATTGAAGAACACGGAAGTGGAGATAAAGGAGATTCTCACCACTGCAGGTTTTCTTATCTTCTCAGGAAGGGAAATACTGGTGGGCCTTATGCTGGGTGTGCTGGCATCCAGCCCTCTCTACGCCCTTCAAATGGCAGGACGCTTTATAAGCCAACAGATGGGTTTTGCCATGGCGGAGATCCTTGACCCCTTTTCGCAGCAGAAGGTGGCCATCATAGGGCAGCTCAAATACCTTCTGGGGACATGGTTCTGGTTCTATCTGGGAGGCCATCTGATCATGACCCAGGCCGTGGTGGAAAGTCTCAATTTACTCCCCGTAGGGACCTCCATGATCTCCATGCTGTCCATTGAGGGGATCTATACATGGATAGGGGAACTCTTCATTCTTTCAGTAAAGGTGGTCCTTCCCTATTTCGGGGTCCTCTTCCTTGCGGAAATGGGACTGGGCTTCATGGCAAGGACAGTACCACAGATGAACATATTCATGCTTGGCTTTCCTGTGAAGATCCTCCTTGCACTGTTCCTGCTTTCCATCCTGGCCGTTGCCATGGTAAAGCAGCTTCTGCCCCTTGAGATGGACAGGTTTCTCGAAATGATACCTCTCTTCATGGGGCAATAGAAAAGGTTCCGTCTGGAGACGCCTCCATTAAAAGACTTTCTTCCTCCACCCACAGGCCATTCCTTGATCGTAGGATGAATATGGTCTTTCTCACAGGCCGGTGAAGCCCCCTGGAAAATTCCACTGAGAAACCCGGCAGGGAAAGAGATCTTACTTCCTCAAGAGAGGAGACCAGATCCGCGGATGTAACAGCATTATCCTGAAGATCGGACATAGCCGTGTAAAGCCATAGCAATACGGCTTTTACCTTGATCAGTTCCGAGGGAGATATTCTGTCCGTCAGGTTCTGAGGAAAGGTGTCCTTGATCCGCTCAGTAAATTCCTTTTCCGGGAAGGGATCCTGGCTGAAGACAGTTATCCCGTTATTTCCCAGCAACATGTCCTCTTTCTGACCTCCATGAACCAGCCTTTTCCTACAGGCTCCAAGGGAGAAGAGAGTTTCCTGAAGTTTTATGGTATCCGAGGGAGCAAGCCAGGAAAGGAGGTTCTCTGAACCGGAACAGACACACTCCCTGGAAGAATTGATGAAATCATATCTGCTGTTGCGAAGAAATTCCATTGACTTGTACCGTATATTCTCAGCGAAGAACAGGTCTGAGGTCAATTTACCCATCTTCTTTGACCTTCTGTCAAGATGATCCATAAAGATCGACCAGTTCTGCTCTTCAGTACACTTTGCCCACAGGGCTATGGCTGAAGCCCTGAATGACTCCGGAAAATCAAGGCTAAAAAATAAGGGGAGGTTATCACCTCGAAGCCCTGACAGGTCTATCCTTTCTGACCATGCCATTAAAAGTGGGATTTGTATCCTGCCACCCACCTCATGGAAGCAGGAATTTCCAGGACCTCTTAAAAGAGATACTGCCGCCGCTACCCCCTTTTCTTCAAGAAATTCCGGCAGCTCCTCAAAGGAACAGGTATTGCCGGATGTGCCCATACTCACAAAAAGAGGTTCTAACCTGTTGCCGCCCTCCCGAAGAAATTCATTCAGAAAAAGGTTTGCTGCCTGGGAAAGGGCAATACCCTTTTTACTCTCATCCACCAGGAAGGCCACCTTTAATCTATGGGAATCTGTTGGGGGGTGTTTTTCGGCTGCCAGAACATAGCTCGGCAAAAGGAGGAACAGAAAAAATAGAAAGCCTGAAAAAGTCCGTAACAAAGTTCGCGACAGATGCAAGGCGGACGATCTCCCTTCCGACATGTAAAAAATATTGTTTCAGTTTCCATTAATGAATGGGGGCTTGAAAGCCGATTATTATACTAGAAGTATAGGCGAAAGAGTGTCACTTTTCCAGGAGGGGATAATGTGTTAAAGCTAAACTTCAAAAAAATGGTCCTTGGAGGTCTCTTTCTTTTGCTTGTCTTTGCCATGGGATTTGCAGGAGGTATCTTCTTCAGTACCATGGCAGCAGGCATGGGAGAGGAATCAACAAAAACCAGGGAAACAAGGGCATTTCCCATATTTGAGCTAGGGGAGTTCAAGCTTTCCCTGCCGGGCGGTAAATTCACCGACCCAAGCCTGGTAAGCTTCGAGCTGATCCTGGAACTTCATAACCAGAAAGTGCTTGAAACACTGGATTCGGAGAAATACTGGAAAGCCCTGTTCAGGAACGAGGTCATTTCCGAATCCCTCAGCCATGGCCAGCAAGCTTTCCAAAGCCCTGAAGGACTTCTGAAACTCTCGGAATCAGTTACCACACGTCTTAACAATGTGGGGCCCACCCTGCCAAAGGTATCCAGTCCGGTAAGAAGGGTTCTTCTCAAATCCTTCGTAATGCAGTAAGGAGGAACTTTCTTGGCTGATGTACTGAATCAGGTTGAAATAGATAAACTGCTTGGCGCTCTGGCTTCCGGAGAAGTTTCCAGCGCACCTGAAAATACGGAAAAAGCCGTAAAGACCTATAATTTCCGAAGGCCCAACAAATTCAACCGCGACCAGATCCGGGCCGTTCAGATGCTCCATGAAAGCTTTGCCAGATATCTGACCAGCACCCTGTCCTCCATGACAAGATCCATGGTATCGGTGGAAATATCCAACGTGGAACAGGTGCCCTACGAAGAATTTGTAAGATCCGTCATGTCCCCTACCACTCTTGCAATCCTGGATGTAACGCCCCTGAACGGTAAGGCCATACTGGAAGTGAACCAGCTCCTGATGTTCTCTCTCATAGACCGGATGCTTGGAGGAAGGGGCCTTCCCATTGATTCAGCAAGGGAGTTCACCGACCTTGAAAGGGTCATAGTGGACCGGACTCTTTCAAGGATCCTGAAAGAGCTTGACGACAGCTGGAAAGCCATCGAAGAAAATATCCATTTCAGTCTCTTCGGTAAGGAGAGCAACCCATTCTTCGTCCAGATCGTCCCAAAGGCCGAAATGGTCCTTCTTGTGAATATAAAGGCCCAGGTGGGGATGGTGGAAGGAAGGATGAATCTCTGCCTTCCCTTCCATACCCTGGAACCGGTAATGGAACGTTTTAATCCCCAGGAATGGTTCGTAACAAAGGACAAATACCTTTCCGAAGAGGACAGGGCAAGACTAAACAGAAAGGTCCAGAAGGTCACCATCGACCTGACGGCAGAACTTACAAGTACAAGCCTGACCCTGGAGGAACTCAGCACACTCTCTCCTGGTGATGTCATAAATCTGGGAACACCCATCACTGAAGGAGGAACCATGCATGTAGGCCCAATACCCAAATTCTATGTCACCTTCGGTTCAAATCACAGAGGCAGGCTTTGTGCGAGCATAGTGGACATCCTCCCATCGGAGACTTCTTCTCAGGACACGTAATGATAGAGAAAAACCCTGGGTTGAAGAAATATTCAGCATCAGAACCATCTCTTCCGGAGCTTAAAACGATCCGCAAAGAGATCTGCAATGCTGAAACTGATTCAGAATATAAATATGATTTTCCTTAAATACTTAAAGGAGAAAGGAGGCATCAGGTATGTCCGACCTTCAGATCACGGGTATATCCTCGGGCATCGACTGGGGAAGCATTATCGACAGCATGATGAACAGCAAGAGGGCTGTGGAGATCCAATGGCTTGAGGAACAGGAGGACATTCAGGGGAAAATGGTTCTTTACGAGGAACTGGACAACTATCTGACTGACCTCAGGGAAAGCATGGATCCCCTTGAAATGGAATCCACCTTTCTTGATAAAACGGCGGATATCAATGTCCTTGAAGGTTCTGAGGAATTCTTCTCCATAACAGCATCCACAGAGGCCGAGATCGGGAAATACGACATGGAAGCCCTATCGGTGGCTGAAAGCCACAGTATCGCAGGAAACCGTGTGGACAGCACTTCAGCCGACCTTGAACTTTCAGGAGACTTTTCCCTCTCAGTAGGAGACTTCGAGGTCACCGTAAACATCTTATCCGGAGACAGTCTCAACGATATGGCTTCAGCCATCAACAGTGCGGTGCAGGAGAAAGCCTCGGAAGAAGACATCCAGAATCCTCTTTCCGCAAAGATCATGGATAATACCCTTATCCTCTCCAGCAATATCACAGGGAAAGATTACAGCATAGGTACCACAGACGATGACGGTATCCTCATGGGTCTTGGGGTGCTTGATGAAACCGGGAACCCTGCAAGGGAGCTTCAGGCACCTGCGGACGCTATGATCAAGGTAGACGGTCTTGAGATTAGCCGTTCCTCCAACACCATAGATGACCTTATTGATGGACTCACCCTGGAAATAACAGGAAAAGGATCCGCTTCCGTGGACGTGGTCCTGGACGCTGAAAAGGCGGTCACATCCGTTAAGAGCATGGTGGAGGCCTACAATGCCGCAATGGACTGGATCAACATCCGTGTCAACGAAAAAGAGGATGAAGATGCCGAAAGTGACTTTGAAGTCAGGTGGGGCCTTCTTCACGGGGATAGACTGCTCTGGAGTACCAAACAGAATATGAGAAATATCGTCAGCGATGTCAGAAACAGTTCTTCTGCGGACGGGGACTACAAGACCCTTTCATCCGTAGGTATCGCCACCAAATCGTCTAATTACGGAAAGAGCGGGGAACTGGATTTCGACGAATCGGCTTTCATGGAGGCAATGCTCAGCGATCCCTCCGCTGTGAAGGGACTGATGAATTCCTTCGCTTCAGAAATGAAGACCTTTGCAGAGAGCATGATCTCTGATTCCTCCATTAGCGTGGGAGGTACAATTGCAAAAGAAGGCTCCCTGAGCAACCGCATTGATTCTCTGGAAACAAACTCAAACAGCATCGACGAGAGGATAGAAAACCTGGAAGCCAGGCTCGCAATGGAAAAAGCCTCCCTGGAAAGCCTCTATGCCAACATGGAGACAAGCCTGGCAGAGATGAGCCAGAGAGCAGGATACCTTTCGGCGCTTACCAGCTACGATTACTCCAGTAACTCCTGATAATTCATGGCAGCTTGATATCGAGGACTCATTCAATCTTGAAGGAGTCTCCCTTTTTAAAGCTCTCTCTATTTCCGGAACCTTAAATTGCCGAAAAATAAACAGGAACACAGGCATATTTTCAGCCGGGAGGTTTTGACTTGGATCTTTTGAATTCCGTAATGCTCGCGGAGAACAACCCTGCCTTGGGGAACAGGAACACCTGTCCCGAAAGCGAAGCGCTTCTGGAGAGCTTGAACGAAGAAACCTGTTTTGGAGAAGCTCTGGACAAGAGGGTACTTAAACTTGAAATGCAGGGGGAAACCGTATCTTTTCCCAATCCCGGAACACCGGTCAAATCTCTTCCGAAAGTGGCAACCCCGGAAAGATTCCCCCTTCCGAGCGCTTTGACCGGCGAGATACTCCCTGAAGAACTTTCTCCTGAGACGGAAACCCTTCCATGCCTTGAACAAAGATGCAAGGATAGGTCTTTTACAGGGTCAGCCTACAAACCTGCTAAATCTGCAGGTTACAGGGAGGCTTTTTCATCAGGTGAAATGATGGAACTGGAAAAGGCTTTGGCCGTTCTTAATGAAAACCGCAGGCCGCCCTTTGCACCAATGACCTCCCGCATCACAAAAACTCCTGTTGTAAACGTTGGGGAAGAGGAAATGATGGAATCTGAGGAACGGAGAGAATTCTCCCCCTCCGAAGAGATAAACCTTTCTCAATACGGTGTCCCTCCTCAGGAGAACATCCTTCTCCTGCCCCTGGAAACTCCTACTGAAAACAGAACACCCGGGGATCCGGAACCTGACCTGTCAGGAGAAGTCGTTCCAGCAGCAAGGGAAAACGGGAAAGACCCCCGTCTCTCAGATACCCTCCGGGAAAATAAGGGAAAGCCTGAGAAAAAAAAGAAACAGGGAAATATGGAAATATCCGGAGCTCCGGATAAGAAGACTGAACAGAAAACCTTTCCTGAAAAAAGGCTTCCTCAGAAAATTAAATGGAAACTCAATAAAGAACCGGTCTTTCTGAAAAATAAACACCAGCTTGAGGATTTACCCTTTCAGAAAGGAGAACCAGGAACACATCCTGAAAGTGAGTTTTCGCCCATACCTGCAAACATGCTCGAAACGATCCCCTTTCGGAGAACAATTGTTCCCGGAGGAGACCATAGTAGCATACCCCTGGAGACATCGGGCGAAAGGGCCATAGGGGAAGGACTGGCTCACATGGTATCCTTTCTGAAAAATGAAAAGGGAGACAGAAAGGGCGTCCTTCGGGTTGAACCGCCCGAGCTGGGAAAGGTCAGGATCGTCATTAACTCCTCCGATGATGAAGTTCAGGTCCATCTCACAGTGGAAAGGGCAGAGGCAGGGGACCTGATAAAGAGTTCGGAGGACGTACTCAGGGATGCAATGAAAAGACAGGGCCTGACTCTTGGAGACCTCGCCGTGGACGTGGGAAATGGTGGAAGAGAAAGTTATTCTGGAAAAGAAAGAAATACCTTTTCTGGACAGGGAATATCGAAACCCGAAAATCCCGAACCGGAAGAGGATGGAACCGTCCTTGCCAGGATAGACCTTGAACAGGGCATTCTGCACTGGATCGCCTGAGATTTTGGAAAGGAGAGGGCAAATTGAAAGGAAAAGACACTAACGTTCGCCTCAGATATCTTCACCAGGAGATTCTCACCGCCTCCAGGGAAAAACTCCTTCTCTTGACCTATGAGATCGCCATCGGTGCCTGTAACAAAGCCGTAATGTCCATAGAGGAGAGCAATGCGGAGGGAGCCAATGCAGGGCTCCAGACAGCCCAGAGAGCCATAAGGGAACTTCAGTTCGCCCTCAGGCCTGAGAAGGCGGAAGAACTGTCCCATGGGCTTAACCGGCTCTATGACTTCATGCATAACGAGCTTGTCATGGCAAACCTCAAAAAAGATAAAGAGAAAATTGAAAGGGTCATGTCCATGCTTGGAGAGCTTTTTGAAACCTGGCAGCAGGCTCTGGATGGGCTCTGGAAAGAGGGCAGCCTCTCTGCAGAGGAAGAGAGGAAATTCGCTCCACTCGAACTTGTGGGCGGTGACCTGAACATATCCTGTTAAGATAATAAGAGGGCTCCTAAGGAGCCCTCTTATTATCTTCCCACTACTCCCATTCCGTTGATAACCATTCCCAGCATCTCATCCAGAACCGTGATGTACCGGGCAATTGCCTGATATGACTGCTGGTACTGGACCATATCCATCATCTCTTCGTCAATATTTACCCCCGATATAGACTGCCTCTGGTTAGATATCTGATCCATGAGGGTCTGCTGGTTATCACACATGATACTGGCCTGCCGACTCTGGGATCCCAGGGATGCAACGAAGGAGGTATAGTATTCATCCAGGGTTGATGAACCTCCGTCAAAGACAGGGTTCGAAAAGAAACCGATCATCTGAAGGGCCCTGGATCCGTCACCGCTGCCCAGGCTTGAACCCAGGCCATCGTCTCCTGCAGCAGCAAGAAGGTTGGAATCGGCAAGAAGGTCGGGATTTACTGCCAGGAATTCAGCGAAGTTACTTTTAGATGAAAGAGGCTCAAAGAGCGATATTCCCGTTGTCTGGCTCTGGCTTCCGGATCCATGTCCAGAATAATGAACGGCATTGAACTGGTCTGAAAGGGACATGGCAAAACTGTTGAGAAAATTCATGGCTCCTGTTACCAGATCATCCCTGGACTGAAGCAGGCCCTCTATGAAACCGCCATTCACATGGCGCTCCACCCTTATATCAGTGGCAGATCCGGCCGAACCTTCCTTTATGTCCAGTTTCACACCCTGTATGACAGTCTGGAGGGTATCTGCCCTGTAGGAATTGAAAGAGGTTATGAGGCGTGCTTCCGAGAAAGAGTTCACTGAAGAAAGGTACTCCATGCCGTCCATTTTCAGAAGGGCATCATTTGAATTCTGGATTATCTTTGTTGCGCCATTTACATCAACCAGACCGAGAAGCTTTGCTGTCTCAAGGCTTTCACCGCCGGCAGTACCAACGTTTATCCTGTAACTCTCCCCCACGGCATTGCTCTCGAGCATGAGGAAGAAAGAACCGTCCCTTGCCTCCTCAATGCTGGCATGCAGCCATTCACCGGGGGAATCGGGGCCTCCGCTGGAACTAGTATCATAAGCGCCGTTGATCTTGTTAGCTATGGTCTGAAGTGAATCTGTATCTGATATGTTAATGTCCACACTGGGAGAGGTTTTTTCGAAACCCATGCCGGAGACCAGGTTCCCCTCCAGGTCCATCAGGGAAACCAGGAAACCATCACTGTCAGAAAAAGATATCTTCTCTCCCGAAGCATCCAGAGAGGCCTCAATGTTCACGGAAAGGCTATTTATGGAATCTCTCAGTTCTGTGAGATCAAGCTCACTCCCTAAATCAGTCCCATCGATTGTCCAATGTGCGGGCGCTGCCGAATCGTCCCAGTTTATATTCAGTACCTTTTCCTCTGCACCTGAAGCTATCCGGAAGGAGTAGTTCAGCGGTTCGTCCCCCGAAGGGGCTTCCAGAAGAGCACCCCCCGAAATCCTTGAAGATACTCCCTTGAAACCATCCACTCCCACCTGGAGGGAAAAGGAACCCTCCATGCCTAGAGCGGTATCCGATGAATCAGAGATGCCGGTGTCAGAACCGTTTCCTATGGCCCACCTGGTCTCTGTGGCAGGCCTGCTGACCTCAATTGTGTAAACTCCCTCCACGGCCTCTCTTCCTATGGCTGCTGTAGCTGTTTCAGGATGAGCTGAAGAGTCGAATTCGTTATCCTCCACCTGCACATCGTAGAATCCGGAGTTACCTTCCTGTGGGACAAGAACAAGATGGCGGGACTGGCTCTCCTGTACAAGCAGCCTTCCAGCCAGGCTTACGTTCACTGTGCCGTTATCGCTGCTGGTGTATGTGGAGATATCGATAAGCCCGGAAAGTTCTTCCACAAGTTTGTCCCTCTGATCCATAAGATCGTTGGGGTTATTTCCAATGCCCATTACCGTCTCTATATGGCTGTTGAGTGAAGCGATACTGTCTATGAGGTCATTTGCCTCCTGGACCTTGAGCTCCACCTCCTGGTTGAGGGAAACACGATATTCCGACATGTTCTCGTAGGTGTGGCATATAAGGCTGCAGAGGTTGTCAAATTCACTTATGAAGGACTCCCTGGTACTGCTGGAATCAGGCATTTTCTGAAGCTCCTGCAGAGCCTGGTTTACGTTCTCCATGGCCGCCGAAATGCCGCTGTCCGAGGGTTCTCCAATGAACATCTCCAGATATTCCATTGTTCTGCTGGCAGCCTCCCAGAAACCTCCCTCAGTGGATTCCTGACAATACTGTGAATCCAGGAAGGAATCCCTGATCCTTGAAATGGCGTCGATATCCACTCCCGTTCCTATCTGCCCGGGTTGGCCTCCGCTGTTGAGCCCCGGGGCAGTGAAGGGTGTTGAAGGAGATGCCTCGACGCTCTGGCGCGAATAACCCTCAACATCCGCATTGCTCATGTTATGACCAGCGGTCTCTATGCCCTGTCTGAAATAATTCATGGCCCGTCTGCCTATCTCAAGACCCGAAAATGTGTTGGACATTTTCATACCTCCATCTCTAAATGGATTATCCGGGAGATCTAATTCTGTTATCGGGAATACAAGCATTCAGCAACAGTTCCCTGTGTAAAAAAAATAATGAAAAGATCATTCATTGTTATTTAAAAATATATATGGAAAAACGTTGTTTATAATGTTATTATGTGTAATTGGAGGAAACTATCCATGGTTGGATCTGCCTTTAAGGTTATATTGTTTTTTATGATGTTGCTTCTGACTACTGTCCCGGCCTTCGCAGCAGGCCCAATATCCATAGAGGGGCTTCAGCTGGATCGCGCAGACGGAACTGAAGTATTTCTGGACCTCCTGCAGGAGAATGGGCACAGAATAAAATGGACCAGCATAATCATGGAACCACGTCATTTCGGTATAACCGGAGAGATTGAGAGTCCCCGGAGGATATACCCGGGAATTCCATCACTGACACTGAGGCTGCGGTCAGGTGCAAGAAAGTTCAGCGCCGTTTACAGACTGGAGTGGAATGCCATTATGGTTTTTGCCGCCAGGAATATACAGCGGGGACAGATCATTTCAGCGGAAGATATGGATGTTCGGGAAGCCTGCTATAAGCGGACTTATGGAGATACCTTTTCAGCTATGGCCCTCCTGACCGGAAAAAGGGCAAAACGGAGGATCGGATCGGGGAGCGTTATTTCCGAAAGGGACGTGGAAAAAGTAATGGTGGTAGAGCGGGGAGCCAGACTAACAGTGATATCCAGATTCGGTGGCGTTGAGGCAAAACTCCCGGGGCTTGCCCTTGAGTCCGGTTCCAGGGGATCCACTATAAGGGTAAGGCTAGGGAAATACCGAAAGGACATTCATGCAATGATCGTGGGGCCAGGCATGGTTCTCGTAAAAGAGGGGATATGATCCCTGAAAGGAAGTGATCTTCTTGAGGTCCATCAAGATCTGCTTCATCATAATAATGGTTCTTTCCCTGTTCGTAGGGACAGCCATGGGCCAGTCCTTGTGGGTGGATGGTCCCTCCCTGGTGGAGGATCATCGGCCTTCAAAGGTGGGCGACATTGTAACCGTTCTGGTGGAAGAAAAAACAAAAGCAAAAGACGAAGCCAACACAGATATATCAAAAGAAAATTCCAGCACAGCCTCAGATGGCGTAGGTATCCTGAATTTCATAAGGAAGCTGGGCTTCTCCACGGAGAGCACCATGGGAGGGGACGGATCCACTGAAAGGACCCACAACCTCTCCACAACAGTGACCTGTACGGTCACGGAAGTTCTTCCGGGAGGCAACCTCAGAGTAGAGGGAAGTAAAAATATACAGACCCATAAAGAAAACATGACCCTTCAGATAGAAGGGATTCTGAGACCCCTGGATGTAGGGCCGGACAACACCATACATAGCGACAGACTTGCCAACATTACCGTCAGCGTGGAGGGAATAGGCACCATAAGCGATATCCAGAATCCCGGCCTGCTTACCCGTCTCTTCAATGCCATATTCTGAGGTGATATAGAATGAACCGTTACAGCCCACTTCTTAAGAAAATTGGTCTGAAATTGAAAAATATCCTGCTATGGAACCTGGTTTTCATCCTACTTGCCTCTCCTGCGGCCCCTGCCGCCCAGATCCATCCCGAAGTACGTCTTAAAGACCTGGGAAGAATGGAGGGGATAAGGTCCAACCAGCTTGTGGGCATGGGCCTTGTCCTGGGCCTCCAGGGGACGGGCGATAAGGGAGACCTGGTTATAGCCATGCTGGGTAACCTCACACAGAATTTCGGGATATCCATGAGCCGGAAGGACCTTAAAAGCAAGAATGCTGCCGTTGTAACAGTGACCTGTGAACTGCCTCCCTTTGCAAGGAACGGGGAAAAGGTCGATGTCACCGTAAGTGCTGTGGGTGATGCCAAGAGCCTGGCAGGAGGAGTGCTTCTGCAGACCCCCCTCAAGGCGGCCAACGGAAATATCTATGCCGTAGCCCAGGGTTCCATCTCCATCGGTGGCTTCTCCGCCAGTGCCTCCGGTTCAAGCATTTCGAAGAACATCTCCACCACGGGGAGGATCCCCGGAGGAGCCATGGTAGAGAGGGAAACTACCTGGAACTCCGGTAACGGGGAGACCATACGGTTCCTTCTGAGAGAACCCGATTTCACCACCGCTGACAGGGTTGCCCTGGCCCTAAATGATCGGTTCGGTTCAGTGGCCTATGCCTCCGATGCCGGATGCGTGGAAATAAAAATACCCCCAAATTTCAGGGGAAGGACTCCCCACTTCATAGCAGCACTGGAGAAATTGAAGATAAGACCCGATACTATAGCCAGGGTGGTCATAAACGAGAGGACCGGAACGGTGGCCATGGGGGGCAACGTAAGGATCAGCGAAGTAGCCGTGGCACACGGTAATCTCACAGTTACCATTGCGACGCAGAAGGGGGTTAGTCAGCCCCGCCCTTTCTCCGAAGGCGAAACGGTGACGCTTGAACAGTCCCTGATCACAGCGGAGGAAGAGAGAGGGAGCCTGGCCCACCTCGAAACATCGGCTACGGTGGACGACGTTGTAAAAAGTCTTAATGCCCTTGGAGCAACTCCACGGGATATCATAACCATCCTTCAGGCCATAGACATGGCCGGAGCCCTTAAGGGCGAACTGGTCATCCTTTAGGAGGGATAGCTTATGAAGGTAGGTAACTCAGATCAGGTCCGGGGAATTCAACAACAGGAACGCATCCCTGAAAAGGACGATCAGAAATTAAAGAGAGCCTGCAAGCAGTTCGAGGGGATCTTCATTGCCAGCATGCTCAAGGAATCCCTGGGTTCCTCCTCTGCAGAAAGTGAACAAAAAGGAAGCAGACCCTTTGAATCCCTCCGTGAACTCACCATTGAGATGACTGGAGAAAGCCTGGCTTCACAGGAAAATGGAGGGATTGGTCTCTGGAAGGACCTATACCAGACCCTCAAGCAGGAAAAAGCATCAAGAGAATATAAAAAACAAATGGATGGCCTGAAAGTACAGGCCCAGAGAGGTGAAACAAAATGAAAGAACTCCTGAACTCCCTCATAGAAAAGAACGATGTCCAGAGAGAGGCCCTTCTTGATCTGTTGGAAGTTCTCAAGGAAGAGAAGGAAGTACTCAGAAAGAGCGAACCCCGTCTCCTGCCCGGACTGCTCCAACGTCTCCAGGAAGTTTCGGGAAAGGCCATGCTGGCAGAGGCCGAAAGGAACAGGGTTGCTGCCAAGCTCGCCGAGGCTCTCGGATGTAATCCCATGGTGAAGGAAATATGCACCGCCCTGGACGACAAAAGTTCCGGCCGTCTCAAGGAATCCGCCAGAAGTCTTCTTTCTGCCGTCATCTCGATCAAGGAGATCAATTTCACGCTCTCCAGGCAGGCTGAAGAACACCGTTTCCTGTCGGAAATGATCCTTGAAAGACTCAAACGCTTTGCCTGGTCCGGCTCGGCCGCTGTCAGTCTCGATACCAGGGCCTGAAAACGATCCTTTCTAGAGGGTTTTCGTCCTTTCTCCCATGACACGGACCTCCAGGGCACATGTTTCAGTATGGAAAGTTATGCTCCGTCCCTTGTTTCCCCCTGTATCACAGGCTTCAATGGGAATTGAATATTGACCAAGCAGGTCCGTTACCTTGAAAATGTTCTGTTCTCCAATAGCTATCATTGGAGAGGGAGAGAAGGCGAACATCCTTGCACCGCCCGCAAGTTTTGCCCTGACTTCGCTCCTTGCCACCCCTTCCTTTTCCAGGATATCTAACATTTCCGGCACTGCCCGATCGGCGAACTTCCCCGCCTTGAAAGGCTTTCCCTTTTCAGAATTCGGGCTTTTAGGGAGCATGATATGGGCCATGGCCGCCAGCTTTCTTTTAGGGGAATAAATAACAAGGGCAATGCAGGAACCCAGCCCGAGGCATATGAAGACATCAGGACTGGAACCCATTACCAGGTCACCCATACCCACGTAGAGAGAATTCTCCTGCCTGTTAAGGATCTTCTCAATCATAAATGGTCATCTCACTCCTAGAAAACTGAAAAAACTTTCCAGCGAACCTGGGCCAGGTATGAACATGATCCTTCCTGAAAAAAAATGATCTTCATCCTCGGGAAAGGAAAGCCGGGTGTCGATAAGAAATGCCGTATCCTCTGCGGCACCGAAAATAGCCACCATCACGTTCATAATGGAGCCCAGCATATCGAATGCCACCGATGGAACGGAAAGGTCCAGCTGGAGGTTCATAAGGTTTCCCAGGGCACTTATAAAGGCACCCAGAACGATGTTTCCAGCCTCCGCCAGGGCAGACTCCCTGAGTTCCGGTATCCGGGAGGGGGCCACGGGTATGGAGATCTTGTCCAGCAGCATCTCTGAAAGTTTCTCTGCGTCTTTTCCGGCCATTATGAAGACCAGGTTGGCCTCAAGGTTTCTGTCACAGGTGGAGAGAACGGCACAAACTGGAGTCTCCGGATGACCGAAGTGAAAGGCTACATCCTCCAGGGGAAGCATCTCCACCTCAGGCACACTCATATCAACTCTTTTTCCTATAAGTTCCGAAAGGGCTCTTGCAGCATTTCCTGTACCGATGTTGGCGACTTCCTTAAGTGCATCTTTCTGCAGGAAATTCAAGCAGTTCAACCTCCTTGAAAGAGATAAAGCCCCAGGGGATCAGGGCTTCCGGAAATTTCGCATTATCTCTCCGGCCATACGGTCCAGAGGAAGTGAAAGGTCCACCAGTCCTGCATTCTTTGCAGATTTGGGCATGCCGTAGACCACTGCGGATTCAGCGGATTCCGCAAGTATGAAAGCTCCTTTTTCCCGCAAGGATCTTGCCCCGGCAGTACCATCTTTTCCCATACCCGTGAGAATGACTGTAACTACTTTTATTTCCGGGATCAGGGCCGTACTGCTGAAAAGGCAATCCGCCGCCGGGCGGACAGCGTTCACTGGAGGGGAATCGGAAAGACTGCAGAAAAGAGCATCCCGGCTTCCCTTGATTAACAGATGAAGCCCTCCAGGGGCAATTACGGCCATTCCCGGACGCAGGCTCATTCCCTGCTCAGCCTCTTCAACATCGATCCGGCTCAACTGGTCAAGTCTCCGGGCGAAGGATAAGGTAAACCCCTTAGGCATGTGCTGTACTATGGCAATGGGTACCGGAAAGTCCTCTGGTATCTCCGGCAGGAGCCTGCTCAATGCCTGCGGACCTCCCGTGGATGACGCGATCAGAAGGATGTGGAAGGGTCCCTTTGACAATGGTTTGCCTTCCTGTTTTTTCCATTGAGTCTCCAGAAGGGACTTTCCTCTGAGGGGGAACTCTCTCGGCTTTGAGGAAATGGCCAGTCTAACCTTATTAAGGAGTTCACTGCCGATCCTGTATATCTGCGACAAATCCCTGCTGGACGGCTTCTGAACGAAATCCAGGGCTCCCATTTCAAGACATTTAAGGGTCACTTCGGCACCCCGGCTGGTTAGGGTACTCACCATTATTACCGGAAGAGGGTGCTCCTTCATGATGACTTCCAGGGCTGACAGTCCGTCCATCACAGGCATCTCCACATCCATGATGACCACATCAGGACTGAGAGTCTTGATCTTTTGTATGGCTTCCGAACCGTTTCGGGCCCTTCCTATGACCTCCATATCAGGAACGGAGGCCAGAAGATCTTCAAAGAACTTCCGCATAAAGGCGGAATCGTCGACTATAAGAACACGGATTCTGGTCGATCCTGCCATTGCAACCTCCAGGGATTTACCGGCCGCTACAGTTGGGGAAAAAAGGGCAGCTGGTATTTCAAATAGATATATGTAAGTCTAATCATGGGGTCTCACTCAAACATCTTTTTCTGTCCCTTGTTTTAATGCTCAGTCTTTCCTGGCCTCCAGAAGAGCCCAGACGAACTTGAAGGGTGTAATCCTTCCCGAAGGTAAAAGCCCCCTAAAACGGGCCGTTTCGAAGGCTTCGTAAAGGTCTTCCCAGCTTTCAAGGTTCCTGCAGATGTAGTCCTTCAGATCCAGAAAATCCCGTATCCTGAGGCCCCTGAGTACCTCCATGAGAAGTACAAGACCCTCGGGAGGCTCATCTCCTCTTCCTGCATTCACCGGGTCCCTTAGAATGGATATGCCGTTCTCTTCAGCCAGGGAGGTCCACCTTTCCAGGGTTGAAGGGTGGATCTGGAAATAAAGCATAACCTCCGATGCATTGATCAGGTCTTCCTCATAATCAAGAGTACCGGTACTGTACAGGGCTGAGCTTTTTCTGTGGACAGACTTCTTTTTTCCATGAGAAGGGGAACCCATTTTAGAGAAGGTTCCCTCCAGTTTCAGCGCCCGTTCTCTCAGTTTCTCTATCTCTTTAGACAAGAGGGATGCTCGAACACTCTCAAGATGGGACAGGGCAGCGTAAAAAGCCTGTCCGAAAAGAGTGTTCATCTTCAGGATAACGGGAATGCCCTCCAGGGAAAATTCATATTCCAGGGGAGAAAGGTCTCCATGACGACGGTCGCCAGGGGTTCGCGAAAAATCTGGTAAAGGGGCAGATTCCTTACTTATCAGATCTTCGGCTGCCGCAATATGTTCCGGGAAATAGAGAATAAGCTCCAGGCGGGCTTTCTCTTCTTCTCCGGCAATTCGTTCAAGTCTGTAGATGGGCAAACCGCCCGACTGCAGGAGATCCCTGATCTTCATTTCAGGATCGCTGCGAAAACATTCAGATCCCGTTTCCACTGTTCTTTCAGGCATAAAGGACTTCACCCCTTTCATATAAGAAAGACTAAGTCCATAGAAAGCACCTGTCAACATCAATCTCTTTCATCCTTTGACAGACCGCATGCATTTTATCTCATCAGCAGATCGTTAGGAGAGGTTATCAACCCGGCTTATCCATTTGGAATTCTGGGTGTTCCGATTCTCATCGTACAAAATGTGTTCTCATTTTGCACAGTATCATATGGTTGCAAGGTTTTCCTGGCATCCTTGGCATCTTCGCGGTGAAAATTATTTTAACTTTGATTGCAATAAAAACTGTCAATTCAAGACCTGACCCCTTAGATATGAACCTTTCTACTCAAACCATACAAAAACGAGGAGCCTCGAAGGACTCCCCGTTCTACCTTTTCGATCTACTCTGTGCGGAACTTCCCGATCTCTGAAGTCATTTTCTCTGCCATCTCCGACAGGGACTGGCTTGAGGCTGAAAACTCCTCAGCCTGGGCTGACTGTTCCTCCGACGCCGCGGAGAGATGCTCTATGGACTCACTCATTACCTCCCTGCCCTTGTTGACCTCTTCCAGTTTGCCCTCTATGGTCTCGTAGATGGATGCCAGACTTCCAAGTACCTCCGCAACCTGGTTACCTTCCTCCCTGGCGGCCTGTGCGGCCTCCTGGATTACCTCAAAGGCCTTGATCGTCCTTTCTATGACCTCCGAACCTTCAGAAGTGGTCCTGTCAGCCTCCGAAAGGGATTCCTCAGCCTTCTTCACCCTTGGCTGGATCTCGCTTATATATCCATGGATCTGCTGGGCCGCGTCAGAAGACTCCTCGGCCAGCTTGCGTACTTCCTCTGCCACCACGGCAAACCCTCTTCCCGCATCTCCCGCCCTTGCTGCCTCTATGGCCGCGTTCAGGGCCAGAAGGTTGGTCTGGTCTGCTATGGAGGAAATAGTATCGGCCATTCCTATTATCTTGGCCATACTCTCCGTAACTTCGGCGAAAGAGCTGTTCACTTCGGAAGATATCTCTTCCAGGGACTTCACAGTCACTCCGCTTTCACGGGCAAGGCCTGCTCCCTCTCCGGTAGCCTCAAGCTGTTTGTCATGTCGTTCTTCCAGCCTCTGCATGAGATCCTTACACCTGTCAACAAAGTCGCCACCCTGGCTGATGAACCTGGAAAGTTCCTCCAGTGATGAAATCTGGAGCCCCAGGGCATCAACAACCTTCTGAACCTGTTCCATGCTGTTCTCCGCACCCCGGCCCGATTCATCTGCACCGGCCGCCACTTCCTCAGCTGATGCTGCGAGCTGTTCCGAAAGGTTCCCAACCTGTTTTATCATGGTTCCCAGATTTTCCAGAGTCTGCTTTATGGCATCCTGCAGGGTAGAGACTTCCTCTCCCGAGTAGTTTCCCATGGATGCTTCCCTGAAATCTCCTTCTCCCATCTTGCTGGCCACCCCTGCCACTTCTACAATTGGCCGGGCCAGGCGCTTACCAAAAGCAACTCCCAGAGCCGCAGCCACTATTAGGGCCGCCAGTGACCCCAGAATGATCTGTAGAATAGTGCTCCAGAGAGGAGCCATCACTACGGATTCGGGAATGGCATAGCCTACCATGAAACCTTCCGATGTCTTACGGACTCCGGCAAAGTAGCCATTCACAAGCCGTATTGAGCCGACAGTTTTTCCCTCTGACCCTTTGAGGAAGGAAGCTACCTGATCTGCCATCCCTGAATCCATTTCTCCCGTTTCGGTATTCAGGCCGGGATGGGCTATTATGGCACCTCCAGGTGATAGGACGAAGGCAAAGGTCCCTTCCTCATCGACCAGACTGTCAATGTAACCTTTTATCATATCCAGAGAATAATCGGCACCCGCAACACCCAGAGTGACCTCGTTGTCCTTTTCCTCCAGATCTCCCATGCTCACCTCTTCTACTGAGGAACTGGTCAGAACGGGCATTACATAACGGATAACGTAACGGAGTCCCCTTGCTGTATCTATGACCTGTGGTTCCAGCCATCGTTCCCTTTTCTCAGACAGAGTTCCAAAATACCAATCATTGGCATTATTTTCGCTGGTAAAACCATTTTCACTCAATGTCTTCTCCGTATCTACTTCCGTTTCCCAGGAACCTTCCTTGTTCCGGAAAAGATTAATACCCGTAGCCTGATCATAGTCTACGTAGGAGGCGTTAAAATAGAAAAAGAGGTTTTCGCCCCATGTAATTCCCTCCACATGGTTGAGTAAAGGCTCTTCCATCTTGAAACAGAAGAAGTCCTGGAGGTCAGGCATGATCTTCCATTTTGAAACAGTCGCAACATTTTTGGCTACCGTAGAACTCATCACAACCTGCGTTCTTGCATCCTGAAGGATCTTATCCAGATCCTGGGCCATTATCTTCGTTTCGAGCTCCATCCTTTTTTCCGTACCGGCCTTCTCGGAGTTATACACGGTATACCCCGCCACGGCCAGCACCACCAGAGCCACCAACACTCCAGATACCACTATCGAAAGGGCCGTCTGCTGCCATAATTTTTTCAAATCCCTTACCTCCTTCCAGACTTGCCGTCCATTACATTTTTCATGAACATGTCCTCTCAGGAGATAAGTTTAATAGGTCGGCCTCCTTGATACATTACAAAAAGAGTTTTCACAAAAAATGGGCAGCTCCGGAGAACCGCCCGCTGAATATTGACTTATGATCAAGTGAAAATCATTAGTTCAGACCTTACGGTCAAGGATGGGGGAGAGGAGAAAACGGATGTCCTCTAACATGGAGAGGGCCCTGGCTGCGGAGATCCTTGCAAGTTCGCCATCTTCGTCTGAGAACACCATCTCCCCGGGAAAGACCCTGGTCTCCACTATCCTTCCGTAGACGGCAGACAGTCCCTCCATCATGTAAGCTAAATGCTTCAGGTTCGCCGTTTCGGTGGTCCCTCCTGTCTGTGCCAGATTCCCCTTTCTGTCATACAGGGCACTGGCCGTTTTCAGAGCTTCGGGTGAAGGAATTTTTCTTCCCACCTTTCCGGTTCCATCCATATCTCATCCCTCCCTTTTTAACATTCATTTTAATAATCTAACCTATAAACGAAGAAGGGAAAAGGGGGCTCTTTTAAACGTATTTACGCAAATAACCTAAAATTCCCCCCTCCTTACTGCCGATAACTAAGAGAAAGCAATGACGGATCCAGGGAAGGAGCCGAGAAAATGTCAAGGAAGAAACAAGGGAGCATATCATTACTGCCTCGAAAGGGAAGGGAACCCCTTAAGGCAGATTCCTCATGGACAGATGCATCTCTGGAACTTCAGCCTGGAAACGATGAAGGGGATATCATAGAGATCACCGTAGACCTGGAAGAAGACTGGAAAACCCTTAAAACAGCCTACGAGCTTTTTCACGCCGAGATAGGAAGCATCCCCCTCCTGACCCCCAGGGAAGAGAAAGAACTTTCACGGCGCATCCAGGAGGAAGGCGATAGCGAAGCTTTCCAGAGGTTCGTCCTGGCCAACCTCAGACTGGTCATAGCCTGCGCAAAAAAAATAAGGGACCGCATGGGCCACCAGAGCATACTATCTTTCATGGATCTGGTGCAGGAAGGCATTCTGGGGCTTATGACAGCTGTAAGAAGATTTGATTACAAAAGGAACACCAGGTTCAGCACCTACGGCATCCCCTGGATATACCAGCGCATAAGGATGGCCCTGGTCCAGCACCGTCACGGATTCAGCGTTCCTGGATATGCCGGAACTTCCGTCCACACCATGTCGGAACATATCCATGCCTTCAAGGAGGGAAAACTGGAATCCATTCCCCATGAGGTTGACCTGGACAGGCTCCAGGCCCTGGCAAGGATATCGGCTGCTACTATTCCCATTGATTACCCGGAAGAATCGGGAAAGGGCCTGTTCTCTCTGAGTTCGGACAAAGTAGGCAGCAATATGGACGGGAATTCTTTCGGCGAAACTTTTTCCACCTCCCTGGATGAAGAACACCTGTTCCGCCAGGAGGCTCTGGAACTTTTGAGCAGCAAACTCAACGAAAAGGAATACGACGTACTTTGCAGGCGTTTTGGCCTGGGGAGATATGGATGCCAGACCCTGGCTGACATCGCCGAGGTCTACGGAAAGAGCTCCGAACATATCCGTAGCATTGTGAACAGAAGCATGGAAAAACTCAGAAAGAATCCTGAGTTGAGGGAATTCTGCAATTCCTGGGAGATTTTCTGAAACCGGAATATGAAGCAGATCAACCCGGCAAAGGGTAATAGACTGGGAGGTGCCATGATTGAGCAATATAGTTGTGTTTGGACTTGGAGAGGGAAAATATGGAATTCCCATTGAACAGGTACGGGAGATTATGCCCTGTACTGAAGTGACCCCGGTACCAGGAGCCCCGACATTTTTTGAAGGTTTTCTCAATGTGAGGGGGGAGCTTATTTCCCTCATAAACCTGAGACGCTTCATTGGAATGGAAAAGATGGAGAACCGGGAAGATACGCGGATCATTGTGCTCAGTTCCATGGAGAACAAGGTTCAGGGAATACTCGTGGACGAGGTTACCTCCATAGCCGAGATTTCCCTGGATGAACTTCAGCCCCTTGAAGAAAACATTGTGGATAAAGGCTTCGCCAAAGAACTCCTGAAGGGGGTAATTGAAACCTCTCAGGGCCTGGTTGTGATACTGGATGTAGACAGTATCATGTCGGAAGATAAAACAGAAGCTCAGGAAGTTACCTCGGGCGTGTAGAAAACATCAAGGAAATTCTTTAAGCTCCTGAAGAAGAAGGGATATCTCCTTCTTCTTCAGGAGTTCCTTTTCTAAAGCAGGTCCCTCTCCATTTCGGCCACTTCCTCAAGTTCCCTGAAAGTATCTCTTTCCTCGGCAAGCACTAGTACTCCCGAAAGCCAATGGGTAAGGAAGGACGAGATGAGAAGCTGAGCCGTACGCCTGTTCCCGTCGAGCTGGACAAAGGGGTCTGCATAGTCCACAGGGCGGATCACACCATGATCAGGATGATAAAGGAATCTTATGGAGGGGTTTTCCTCCGTTTCTCCATCTAACTCCTTTTCCTGCCATATTTTCCAGAAGTTGCCCTTGCTGTCAAGCCTTCGTATCCATACATCCCCCAAGCCCTCTATGGACTGGAAAATGAGGCGGCTCCATTCATTCCTGCTCATTATGTCATCCAGCAGCCTCTCAAGCTTGGGAAACTTCAGGTTGAGATTTGCAAAATCCGCACCGTCTATGAATTTACCGGAAGAATCCACAAAAGCAAGATCCTCAATTACATGATTTCTGTCCTTCAATATGCCCGACCTCCCTCCCATGCCCCGCCTGAAGCTCAGGCGGAATTAAGGAAAAACTCCTGTTCTCTATCTTTTTTTTCTTTAAATTTATTCATCTAAAAGCCGATACTCAAAGGTACGGACTCATCTTTTCCGCAGGGAGGTACGCTCAATGAAAGATCCGGAGAACCGTCCAAACATAAAGGGTAAAAATACCCCTCCCCATAAGAAGGGTAAAAGTTTATCTGGAAGGAAACCAGGTTACAGGATGAAGGAGTGGCAAAAAGAGGTTCAGCTTGCCTCCCTTCGAAACAGGGACCTGGAGAATTTCAACATTTTCCTCAAGGAATTCGCCTTCCTTTTCAGGCAACTGACAGGTGAAAGGTTCTTTCTCGCCCCATCCCGTATCGACAGGGATCTCTTTTTTGCCGAGGATCACGTGTATGTTCTGGAGAAAGTCTTTCAAAGAACAGGCCTTTCAGCTACAGAAGCCCTTTTCTTTTACAGAAACCAAAATAGGGAATGCAAAAGGGCATGCTTGAAGACCTACGAACAATATGCCCTCACCAGGGACAGAAAACTCTTTCCCCTTGAAGAAACTGTACGAACAGATCTCTTCAATTCCATCAGGACTGCAGCCTTTCGGGAGGACCTCCGTTTTCCCGAGCAGGACCTCATCTGCAGAAGCCTTTCAACTCTCAAAGAAAATGAGTTCATGCAATTAATAAATACTGATCAGAATTCTTAAATTGATTATAATGAGTGTTTTTAGGGAACCCTCTATTGTTATACTTGTAATTAGGGAAGATGACTATATTGCACCATTTAGAGGATATATATGATAAAATGTGGCATTAATCCAAGGTTAGTTGGTATAGTATGCATATAGGTGTAAATAACTTGTTTATTATGATATAGTTTCAGTGAGTGGTATCATTCTGGGGGTGACACAACTATGAGTAACAGTGGTAAAGAGAAGTTTGCTCCCGTTGTTTCAGGAGAATATATACGGAAACTCAGGCTGAGCCTTGGTCTTACCCAGCTCCAGTTCGCAGAACTCATGGAAGTGGGCAATGTGACCGTGGCTAACTGGGAAAAATCAGGCCTTGACGGTACCAGGAGTTCAAGTTTTCCTAATTATAAATATCTTACAACCCTTCTCAAGCAATCCATGCGCCATCCGAAATTCCTCTCAACCCAGAAGCTTATCAAATATCTTAAGCTTGCATCCGACCATGAACTACTGCCTCATTACCTTCCCTACCTCAAGGAAATGGAGACGGACTTCCTGGGAGTCATAAATTCGGGCAGCCTTGTAAGCGTTCTCTTCGCCCTCCTTTTTGATAAGGATCTGGAACGGAGGGGCCTGCCTTCACCTATGAACGAGATCGGTGGAGAACTTGAAAATCTCCTCGGAGGAGCAGGAGGCGAGGACAAGTCCCTCCTCGAAGACCTTGCCAGGGAAACCGGTAACACCATTGAAGGAGAAAAGAAAACCGCCAGGGCCTCTAAAAAGAAGCGCTCCGGGGTGTAATGCCGTTAGAGGATAAATAAATATCCTTACAGAAATATTTTCTCCTTTTATCCCGTCAATTGGCCAGAAGCAATGAGGGTTCGTCCTTCAGTTCCAGAAAGGATATCATTTTTCCGGAATCGAAACCTTTTTTTGCTGTCTGCGGGATTTCTACCATGGGAAGGATCCGGCTTTCAAAGGGTTTAAGTCCATGATCCAGACGGTTCTGGATCCCTGAAAAACCTGCGCAAAGTATATTCAAAGCCTGTTCCGCCTTTTCCTGTTCTGCCCAATTCTCATTGGAATTATCCAGAAGGATAGATGCTTTTTTGTAGAAATTCTGCTCGGGAATCCTTTCGATATCGTCAGAGGGAAGCATTTCAGCAAGCTTGCGAAGGACATAGGCAAGATGTTTTGGCAGGTTTGAACTTGTTAAAGATGGATCATAAAAGAGCTCCCACTTTTCCACTGCTTCAGAAACAAAGAAAGCGAGAAGCCTAACCCTTTCCATGTAGATATCGTTGTCTGGATCAAGAAGAGGGATCTTTACAGATCGCCCGACGGGATAAAAGTACATGGACATAATTTCACCCTCCTTAGAGTTTGAAAAATCGTTCATTATTCATTTGAAGTTTATTGTAACATAAATAACGTTATTTAAAACAACTTAATTCTCTCTCTTGCTCCCGGATGAATAAAAAAACACCTTCGAGAAATATTAACCCCAAGGTGTACCGAACATAATTCTTCATAATATTCGGCAACCCGGCTATCATGACCCTTAGGCTTTAGACCCGCAGCTTTGCGTCACCGTCTTTCGGCGGTTTTGCCATTTTTCAACTTTCTCACTTTGTCTAAGGTGCAAATCATATCACCATATCTAGTGTTATAACTTAAACATATCCTCTATATACTGTCAACAGGTTTCTTTCATTCTGCTAAAGCAACAGCTATTAATTTCAAGCCTTTTGGCTCTTTAAACTGTTTGATTTTGAAAACCCTTTAAAAGAACTAATATTTCTCCCTTAAAGACTTAGAGTAATCTTTAAAAATGTTGGATGAATTGGAGGTTGGGCTTAACC
This sequence comes from Acetomicrobium hydrogeniformans, assembly GCA_016841745.1. Classification (GTDB taxonomy): domain Bacteria; phylum Synergistota; class Synergistia; order Synergistales; family JAFGMB01; genus JAENYO01. The sequence goes on along the minus strand of JAENYO010000005.1, from coordinate 163,271 downwards.
TCGTTGTATGAAAGTTGGGGGGTGGGGAAAACGAGGCGGGCCCGTGGGCTCGCCTCGTTGTGGTTGTAGTTGTTGACGGTTACGGTTCGGGGATACTACCTGAGGAGGGAGAGGACCTGCTGTGGAAGCTGGTTGGCCTGGCCAAGCATGGAGTTGGCGGCCTGCATAAGGATCTGGTTCTTGGTGAACTCGGTCATCTCGGCGGCCATGTCAACGTCGCGAATACGGCTTTCGGCGGCGGTGAGGTTGGTACTGGCCGTACTCAGGTTGTTGATGGTGTGCTCAAGGCGGTTCTGGTAAGCACCAAGACCAGCCCTCTGGTTGGACACCTTGTTGATAGCGCTGTCAAGAACAGAGATAGAACGGGAAGCGCTGGCTGTATCGGTTATAAGAATATTGTCAACGCCAAGGGAGGAAGCTGACATGTTGCCCAGGTCGATGCTCATGGTCTCACCCTGGTTTGCTCCGATCTGGAAGTTGGTGGAGTTGGCAGCGATGTGGATGTTGATGTCTGTGGAACTGCTGCTGGCAGTCATGTCCCAGCTCTTGGATGTTGCATTCCACGCAACATCAGTAGCTGCCATCTTGTCGAACTGGACATCGATATTGGCATCTACCACACCCACAAGAGTATTGCTCGTAAGCTCCACGTCACTTGCAATTGAAGCACCGGTGTTAGCATTGGTCACATCCACGGAGAAACGGTTTTCCTGGCTGGCCTGGACCTCGGTGAGACCAAGTGCATTGATTATGCCTTCGCTACCGACAAAGTTCAATTCACCAGATGCTCCGGTAACGGCACTGCTGATCACGAAACTTCCCTGAGCAGAGAAGTTTGTATCGGCTGTAATCTCTCCAGAATCAATAAATTGTACGATGTTGGTTTCATCCGCAGAACTAGCAATATATGCGTCTTGCCCAAGCAACGATGAGACTGCATCGTTAAGCTTGTTTTCCAGATCCCCCAAAGTATCGTCAGCATAAAGAGTTACTGAGGCCTTTGTTCCATCACCCTGAACAATAGTAAGAGTCTGGGGATCATCGAGAAGGTTGATCCCATTAGCATTGGTAAATTTATCAATATCTTTAAGTTTAGTAGCAGAGGTTGCAACTTCACCTACAGCATCGCCAAAGCTTAATGCAACAGCTTCAGTGGAGTCGGTCGCACCACCAATAGTCAGGCTGACTTGACCTTCATAAGTCGTAAAAGTAGTTCCACTAGCGTCAGCTCCGACTGTGGAGAACTGAAGATCAGTACTTGTATTGTCCCAGGTTCCGGAAGCAAACGCAAAAAGCTGAGAACCGTTATCCGCTCCAGGGTCATCTACTGGGGCTGTTCCGTCGTAACCATGCTGAATAACAACGTCATCTGTTGCAGTAGCTCCGTCTCCAGCCACGATGTTGACTACAAATTTGTCGCCAGCAGTAAAATCAGTGGCGGCCAGACTATCAGCAGTTGCTGCACCATCATTGCTGAACACAATGTCCTCAAGGGAGGCAGTTGTTCCATCGTCCTGAACCAGGCTGGATTTATCAAGTGTTGCAACTGCAGCATCATCGAGACCATTCAAGCTGAAAGTAATGGTGGTACCTTCTGCAACATTAAAGTGTGTTCCATCCAGCTTATAAGCATCTCCAGAAACATTATAAGTTACAGTATCAGCGGCTTCATCGAAACTTGCTACTTCTAACACCAATGAAGCATTTAGAGTTCCTGTATCAGTTCCTGCTGCCGATCCTACAGTGAGAGTTTCCCCTCCAACAAAACTAGCTGCCGTAGATGCTGCATCCTGATCGGCACTTACTTCTGTAAAACTCGCTGCAGCTCTTGCAGCGTGATCAGCGTCAATTTTTATACCATAATCCCCTGCCTGAAGGTCATTGGCTTTGAGTTGAGTAACACCACTGGTAGAATCAATGGTTAGATCTGTAACATTGTTCTCACCCTGAGCAATAACGAAAGTATCACTCTGCTGTACCTGACCCGCACCGGCCTGAAGAAGATCTACGGATATCTTGTAGTTTCCTTCGTTGGTTACGGAACCTCTGGCGAAAACACTTGTGTCAGCGTTATCTGTGGAGGTTATGGCCGAGGCTGAACCGTCAAGAAGCTTCTTTGTGTTGAAGGTTGTGGTGTCGGAAATACGGTCGATCTCCTCGGTGAGCTGGTCGATCTCACCCTGGATGGCCTGGCGGTCATTGGAAGTAAGGGTGTCGTTGGATGCCTGGACTGAGAGTTCTCTCATCCTCTGGAGGATGGACTGGGTCTCGTTAAGGGCGCCCTCTGCGGTCTGGATGAGGGAAATGCCGTCCTGGGAGTTGCTCACTGCCTGATCGAGTCCGGAGGTCTGGGCTCTCATCTTCTCGGAGATGGCCAGTCCTGCTGCATCGTCGGCCGCGCTGTTGATGCGAAGTCCTGTGGAAAGCCTTGTAAGAGACTTGGAAAGGGAGCTGTCGTTAGCTTTGAGGCTATTCTGGGTTACCATAGAGTTGATATTGTGGTAAATACGCATATTGCTGAAACCTCCTTGTAAGTTGTGTGAAATTCCTTCCGTGGAATCCGAAACGCTTCCGGGCAAAATCCGCCGGCTGGACTCTGCCCCTCGTGGAGAAATATAAGAGTCTTGAGTTGTGGAAACAAAAAAATATTTATAGGGATTCTGAGGGTCATACTGCTGCCAGGTTTCATCCCTGAAGGAGCCAGATTGGGCAACTCCCTCCAGAGCTTCAACAGCCTCAAGGGCTTCCATTGTCCTGGCCTTCGCCTTCCTGGGTACGACTGCACTTTTTCAGGAGGTTCTGCAAGCCCTCCAGGCCCTCTTCGGGCAACTGGGCTGCGGCCCTGTTGGAGTCCCGCACCTGGAGGAGCACTTCCTTGCGCCACACATCCACCGACCGGGGAGCATCTATGCCGAGTCTCACGGAGCCGTTGCCCGCCTCAATGACGGTTATCTCTATGCCGTTACCCACATCCAGAACTATGCTTTCACCTTTGCGCCTGGTGAGGACAAGCATCAGTTATTCCCCTTTTCTTCGGTAGTGTCTGCCTCTTCGGTTTCTATCCGAGCCACTTCCTTTTCGGAAATCAGGGGAGAATAGACGCTGTAGCGTTCGTCGAAAAGAACCACCTGTCTGCCCCTTCGGCTTGCGGGGTTGATCACCAGGGGTGCCAAAAGGTTAGCCGTTCCCTTCCATGGTTCCTGTCGGGGAATATTAAGGATCACCACCAGAAGGGCATCCTCCATCCTCCCTATCTCCAGTTCCTCCAGAACCTCTAAAGGAATGGAGGGGGAGTAATTCGAGTCCACCAGGGCCGGGTCCGCCACCGGCAGTGTTATCTGCCCCAGGTCGGCGGAGATAAGCCACTTTATACAGTCATCATCCTCTCCCGCCAGTACCCAGCGGTGCATTTTTTCGAAGCCCGGCAAGCCTCTCGGGAAAAAAATGAGGTCCCTCTGCTCCACGTCCACTTCCCCCATAAGGGGAGTGTTTATTCTTACCGTCATTGGTACAGATCAGCTCCTTCCTGAAAGGGACTCTTCCAAAACACGGAGCCCCATGTTTCTCCTGAATTTACGACTAGATCTTAAGTGCTATTTTATAGTAGACATATAAACGTTTATTATTATAATATTTTTTGTGAGTTTGTATATGCCTGCAAAAAACTTTACATAAATCAAAAAATAGGGAGGTTTGACATGATCCGAAAAAACCTTAACTTCGTTATTGTTACATTAGCCCTTATCCTGTTACTTTTCAGTGCCCCCTCAAGTGGTGCGATTAACTCGGTGGAGACCGTTCTGGACGGCAGGACAGCCTTCCGCTGGGGCAGGGACTTCCTGGTATGGGCGGTGCACTACCCGGAGGATGTGGTGGATCCCTGGGTTAGAGCCAACACGAGTGGAGCTGGGGACCCCACTGGCAAGATAGCGGAGGATTTCCGCAGCTCCCTGAAGATGGATGAGTCCACCCCGGTTCTCCTTTCCTTTCACAGCTACACGCAGAGGGCCATGGAACTGAAACCTCTATCGGAAAGGTTCTTTCTCCAGACCTCCGATGGGGAAAGACTGGCTCCCACTTCCTACGACAGCCTTTTCGACAGTCCCATAACGGGACTGGTACAGGGACTGGTCTTCTTTCCCTCTGTGGACGGCCCCTTTGAACTGGTGCTCCTTCCCGACCGGGGAAAGGAGCTGACCTTCGAGTTTACCGAGGACCATGACAACCGGCTGAGGAAGGAAGTTGCAGAAAAGGTTAAGAAAAGGTCTGAGGCGGTCTCCGTTGCAGAAGTTCAGGAGATGCAGCTCCAGGCTAAGGAGGTCCGGAAAAAGGAACTGGAGGAAAATCAGAAAAAGTGGGAGAAGGAGAAAACCAGCCTGCTTCAACAGATAGAGGCCCTCTCATCCCAGAAGAACCTTCTTCGGCAGAGACTCGATGAGACCCTGGCGGAACTGGCCCAGAAACAGAAATCCCTTTTTGCTGAACAGAAGGAAGTGACTCTTCCGGAGGTGAGCTATCCCCCCCGTATGGAAGAACATGCTCCCATTCTTCCCGGTTTCAGTCGAAACCAGGTAGTGAAACTTTTCCTGGTAGCCTGGAAAAAGGGCGACTCAGAGGAGATGCTGAAATTCCTTTCGCCAGCCTTCCGGGAGGAGATAAAGAGCGCAAAAGACCTGGAAACCCTGTTGAAGGGTAAGTCCCTGCCCGGAAAACTTCCCCTTGACTCAAAGTTCAAGGATGAGGGCGAGAAGGGCGGGACAAGAGTGATCTTCGCCCATAAACTGCTGGTGGTACGAACACTCCGTTCTGTCCTCCTGAAGCTTTCGGAGCTGAAGAACGGATGGTACATCTCCTCCCTTGAATAACCTGCTTTTCCATTCAAGAGCAGGGGAGGGAAGACCGATACTCTATGAGGAGTCCCTTCCCTTTTACAGGAAGGGCCGAGTTCCCGAAAGGTGGCCCGGTGAATGAGCATTTCCGGTAACAGCGTTGCTGAAGGGATATTTCTGGAAAAACCCTTTATGGAAAGTTCAAAGGGGGCCCAAGCCGGAAGACTTCAGTTAAAGACAAAAGCTTCAGGAGAGACAAACTTCGAGGAAGATCTTCTGAGGGTGGAGACCAGGGAGATCCTGAGCGACCTGGAGATTGTGGCGGAGAAGCTTTTCCGCTTTCCTTCTGACAAGGTCCTGGAGGAATACCGAAGCGTTGTGGGACAGATACTTCAGAAGGCGGAGGCCATGCTGGAGGTACGAAGGGACTTTTCCATGATGTGCGGAGCTTCCCGATTACTGATCGACAGGACCCGCAAGGGACTCAGCGAGCTTGAAGAGGCAATAGGCCGGGAAGGAAAAAGAAGCAGGGTCATGGGTATAACCACGGAGATCCGGGGATGCCTCCTGTCCCTCCTGGCATGATATTGACTCGATAAAGAAAAGGGGAGTGAAGCATATGATCAGGGCCCTTTGGTCGGCAGCATCTGGCATGAAAGCCCAGCAGACGAATCTGGACGTCATTTCCAACAACCTTGCCAATGTTAACACCTCAGGCTTCAAGAAACAGCGTGCGGATTTCGAGGATCTTCTCTACCAGATAGACCGGGAGCCGGGTGCACCCGTGGAGCCAGGTTCCACAGTACCCACCGGTGTGCAGGTGGGTCTTGGCAGCAGAGTTACGGGAACCACGCGAATGATGGGACAGGGAACTGCTGAGGTCACCGATAATCCCACGGACATTATGATCCAGGGCGACGGCTTTTTCCAGGTCATTCTCCCCAACGGAACAATAGCCTACACCAGGAACGGTGCCTTCAGCATAGACGGGGAAGGCCAGATGGTAACATCTGATGGATACCTTCTGGAACCTGCCGTGACAATTCCGGAGGATGCCACCGAGATAAGCATTAGCGACACAGGCATAGTATCGGTAAAAGTAGCAGACGATCCCCTCTTCCAGGAGATAGGGGAAATCGAACTGGCCCGCTTTGTTAACCCGGCAGGACTTCTGGCAACAGGAAAAAGCCTGTTCCTTGAGACCGATGCAAGCGGAGCACCCATAGTGGCCACACCCTCCGAGGATGGAATTGGCTCTATAGTGCAGGGTACCATTGAAAGAAGCAACGTGCAGGTAGTGGAGGAAATGGTGAGCATGATCACCGCCCAGAGAGCCTACGAAGCCGGGTCAAAGGCCATCCAGACCGCCGACGACCTTCTTGCCATAGCTAATTCAATGAAAAAGGGATAACCCTTTAATAGGAACCTGACCAGGGGGTAAAGAAAGATGAAAAGCCTTACATCAGAAAGAGGACAAAGTGAGAAGATTCAAAAACAGGGCGAAACCATGATGCAGATGGTGATATTTGAGCTTGGAGAACAGGTCTTTGCCGCCGATGTGAGCAGCGTCAGGGAGATAATACGCCTTGAGGAAGTGAGGGCCATACCCCAAACACCGGCCGCCCTGCTTGGAGTCTCCACCATAAGGGGCGAGATACTGCCCGTTATAGACCTGGCGGAATTCCTGAAAATTGAGTCATCTCTTTCCGTAGACCAGAAAAAGCTCATTATTCTTGAATTCGGGGAACAGGGAATAAGGACAGGCATTGCCGTGGATAACGTGAGAAGGATCTACAACGTCTCGGAAAAGCAGCTTGACGCCACTCTTAAGGGCACATTTCTAGGGGAAAACCTCATCTGCGTTATTAAGCAGGAGGGAGAAAACATCCTCATGCCAGACTTCCAGAAGATCATAGAAGCCTTCAAGCTGGAAACCCTGAGGCTGAACCAGGAAGCCGCTAAGGAAGCCTGCTGTAACCTCTGGAACAAGCCCGAAGACGAACAATAAACGATAAAACTTCAATCCCCCTATCTCTGACAATTTGGGGTCAGGTCTTGGAATAATATTATTCTTGATGTATTCTTTAACCATGAGCAGACCACTAAGAATTGAATTCAAAGGCGCCCTGTATCTGATAACCTCAAGGGGAAACGCAAAACAGGATATTTACATGAATGAGGAGGACAGGGAAGTATTTCTTGATATCCTGGGCAATACCATTTCAAGAATGGGATGGATATGTCACGGCTATTGCCTGATGATAGACCATTACCATCTGATCATTGAAACCCCCGAGGCAAATCTCTCAAAAGGCATGCGCCTGCTTAACGGAGTCTACACACAGACCTTCAACCGTCGTCATGACGGGGCAGGGCATCTGTTCCAGGGAAGATTCAAATCCATCCTTGTAGAAAAGAAACCCTACCTCAAAGAACTTGCGCGGTATGTGGCCCTTACCCCCGTCCTGGCAGGCATAGCAGAAAAGGCCGAAGATTATCGATGGAGCAGTTACCGGTCCACTGCCGGACTTGATGCCCGAGAGAAATGGCTCAACCCTTACCTGATCCTTTCATGTTTTGGCAGAGCAAAGAAGCGGGCCAGAACCCTTTACATGGACTTTGTTGAAGAGAGTTTACAATTAGAAATAGACCTGGATAAGGAGATAAGGCACCAGATCTTCCTGGGAAGTGCGGAATTTATTGCTGAACTCCAGGAAAACTACAATTTTGGAAAAGATCTTTCAGAAATTCCATGGGAACAGAAAAAAAATCCCATGAAAACCTTCGAATACTTTGATGTTGAATATTCGAACCGCAAAGAAGCCATGGCAAGGGCATATCTTTCAGGTCAGTTCACCCTTAAGGAAGTTGGAAATCATTTCGGGGTCCATTATTCAACGGTAAGCAAGGCAGTCAAAGAATTCGAAAAGAAATAACACTTTTCAGTCAAGACTTGTTCTTATCTGTACAGTCAAATCTCAAAAATGCTGTAAAATTACTTTCAGTAAAAACAGTTTGTGCTTAGTATAGTTTATTCCAGCCTGTTTTCCCGGGCAGATCAGGCTCTCTATCATGCAAAAGAAAGAGAAAGAGACCGCACCGAAAAAGTTGAAGCCTGATAAACATTCCACGACATAAAGCCGGGCAGTATCCTGCCCGGCTTTATGTATTTCTCTCTCATATGTTTTTCGGTTCTTGTTTTCAATCCAAAATCCAAAATCGTAAATCTAAAATTTATTAAGTACCTCCATAAGCCTCTTTTTATCTATATTGCCTCCGGAAATAACAACTCCTACATTTTTACCTTCTACAGGTATTTTACCCGCAAGGAGGGCCGCCACACCTATGGCTCCTGATCCTTCCACCACCTGGTGGTGTTCATTATGGAGAAAGGCTATGGCACGGGCAATATCATCCTCGGTAACTGCCAGGAAATCCTTGATCCTTTTCTTTGAAAGATCCAGCAGACTCTGAGGTATGGATCCCATCAGTCCATCAGCAAGGGAATCTTCGTATTCAACTTCCACGACCTTACCCAGAGGCCAGGACTTTATCCATGGCTGGGATGCAACAGACTGGATACCATATAGCTCGACGTGAGGTCTCAATGCCTTGGCCGCTATTGCAATACCGTTTAACAGACCTCCTCCTCCGGCTGGAACCACAAGAACATCGAGTTCGGGCTCATCCATCATGAATTCGAACCCTAATGTTCCAGCACCGCTCACCACAAAATGGTCTTCGTAAGATGAAACAAAGGTCAGTCCTTCCTCACGGGCAAGTCTCTTTGCCTCTGCCTCTGCATCATCGTAAAAATGCCCTATGACCCTCAGGTCTACAAACTCGCCGCCCCGCATCTTTATGGCTTTCTGCTTGGTCATGGGACATACACCCGGAACACAGATAACGGCCCGAACTTCAAGCATCTTTGCGGCTATGGCGACACCCTGGGCATGGTTTCCGCTTGATGGTGTCACTACTCCAAGCTTTGTTTCATCACAGGAGAGGCTGAACATTTTGTTAAGAGCTCCCCGAAGTTTGAATGATCCGGCTATCTGCTGGTTCTCCCACTTAATGAAAACATTGGTCCCAAGTTTTTCGCTCAAGGGCACGGATCTTTCTGTTGGGGTATGTCTTACCCTGTTTTTGAGAAAACGATAAGCTAAAAGAACATCGGTAATGGTCGGATCAATAACCAAGAGAGATCACCTTCCTTATATCAAGATTTATGCCTCTGCCGGTATGGAAAGGATTCCCTCAAGGGCTTTTAGAAATATTTCTATCTCTTCCTCGGTGTTGAAATATCCTACGCTGACTCTCATTGCTCCGCCGCTTCCCCAGGTACCTATGGTTTTATGGGCTGTTGGAGCACAGTGAAGACCAGGTCTTGTCTCTATTCCCGGATCATCAGCAAGCTGGGCTGCCACTTCGGCATGATCCCGTCCCTTGAAGTTGATGGGGAAGACCGGCAATCTCCCCTCCATGGTCATTTTACCAGCTAATTCAAGGCCTTGCAGTTTCTTCAACCCATGGAGAAGGAAGCTGCCAAGTTCATATTCCCTGGATTGAATATTTTCGATGCTTTCCTCAAGAAGCCATTCTGTTGCAGCTAGAAGCCCGGCAATTCCCGGAAGATTTGGCGTTCCGGCCTCAAACTTGTCTGGCATCATATCCGGCTGAAATTCCAGGTGAGAAAAACTTCCTGTTCCTCCTTCAATGAAGCAATCAACTTCCCCGGCAAAATCGGGCCTCCATAAAATTCCACCCATCCCCTGGGGACCCATAAGGCCCTTATGGCCTGTAAAACAAAGAGCTGCAAGATTAAGCTCCGAAGCTGAAATGGGAATTACGCCTGCAGTCTGGGCGCTGTCCAGAACAAGGGGTACTCCATATCCGTTACAGATGGCAGAGATTCCCGGCAGATCCTGGACGGTACCGCAGATGTTACTCGCGTGGGTGAATACCATGAGATCAAAGTGATCCTTTTCCATGGCAGCGTTGAGATCTTCCAGATGGAGGACCCCTTCCCTGTCACATTTGATCACAGTCAGTTCTATTACGCCCTTCTGTTCCAGTTTTCTCAGGGGTCTCATGGATGCATTGTGCTCCATACTCGATGTGACAACCTTCATGCCAGGTTTAAGATAGCCCTTAAGAACGACATTAAGGGCTTCAGTTATGTTTGGTGTAAAGGTCACATATCTCGGGTCTGCATCCTGGAATCCATCAAATATCTTTGCAATATTCTCCCTGCAGCACATAACCATATCCATGGTGCAGAGATCCCGCTTCGCAGCGGCTCCCCTGGCAAGATTTGCGCCCTTGCTTGTCAGGAAATCGAACATAGCCCTGGGAACAACCTCGGGTTTGGGCCATGAAGTGGCAGCATTATTAAGATATATAGCCATTACAGAACCATCACCTTTCGTGATAATTATTATTACTTATTGTACCATTATCTGAAGGGTAAAATGGAATACCTGATCTTGAAAAAGACACCTTATTGTTATCGTAGCAGGAGATAAACCGGTTTCTCCAATTCCATGTTCAACTCAGGATAAAAAATTCATAACCACTGAAAGAAAGGGAATAATAAAAACCAGACACAAAGTTGTAACGAGCCAGCAGGCATTGGCAAGGTCAAGATCCAGTTCGTAGATCGACGGAGGAACAAGAGCCGTAAAAGCAACGGGCATGAAGGAAAGGATAACCACAACTTTAAGCACAAGACCGCCCATAAGTTCACCAAAACCAAGAAGAAGGGCCAGTGATCCCAGAACGACCGGCATGATAACAAACTTGATGCATGAGATAAGGAAACATTCTCTTTTATAATTCTTAACCTTGCCAAAGCTCATGGCAAGACCTATTGAAGTTAACATCAGGAAGGCACTCATAGGAATAAAGAGGGCATTAATTTTAGTGTAAAAGAAGGGCCTTTCAATGCCGGCGAGATTAAGAGCAGTTCCAATGGTTATAGCTACCAGGGAAGCTATAACAAAAATGTCCCTGCTTACTCTTTTCAGGACAGCCCCTACCGACTCTTTTTTTACAGAAGAAGTACTGAAAAATTTTGCCACCGGAAAACCAACTGCGTAATAGATAATATCTCCGATCACCTTGTAAACGGGGACAAGGGCAAATCCCTTTTCCCCTAGAAGCATGTAGGTTATCAGCCCTCCTACCGACCCTATATTTGTGAAGAAACCGCAACAGAAAAGGGAACCAGTTTCTTTTTTATCGAGTCCGAAAAGTCTTGCGCCAAAGATGGCAATAGTGCCTCCGAGAAGAAAATGGAATGCCCCCATAAAGGGAAGAGCTACGATTCTCATGTCTTCAAGGTTCATTATCCAGATGGCTCCCATGACAGTAACAGGAACGACAAAAAGAAGAACTCCCTTCTGGATACCCTTTCTCAAATGATCAATATGAATGGGAAGTCTTAGTTTACCTGTCCTTACAAGGACCTGAATGCTGTAACCGAAGGAAAGCCCGAAAAATATAAGCCCCAGCGAAAAAATAATTTTATGCATAATATCTTTCCCCTATCACCAGAAATTCAAACCCTGCAGAACAGCCCCTGCATCAAAAGGGGATAACCGAAAGGACAAGGAATAAAACAGGAATAACAAATATAAGGCTCGCCGTAGAAAAAAGCCAGCATGAATTTGAAAGGTCAAGATCGAGATCATAAATTGAGGGGGGGATCATCCCGATAAAAGCGACCGGCATAAAGGATAATATCAAGACCACTTTAAAAGCAATTCCTCCCATAAGGGTATGATAGCCCAGGAAAAAGGCTATCATAGGAAGGACCATGGGCATTATTATCATTCTAATGATCCCGATGGCCATACATTCCCTGGGATAGGACCATACCTTGCTGAAACGCATTGCCAGTCCTATTGATACAAGCATCAGGAAAGCAGCAACAGGAATGAAAATAGAATTGACAACAGCGTAAAAAGTTGGTCTTTCTATTCCAGATAAGTTAAGCAAGCTCCCTATTATTATGGCACTTACAGTTGCCCTTACAAATTTATCCGAAAGCACTCTTCTTATCACGGGAAGCAGGGGATCCCCCGTTTTCTGGCTTGAGCTATAGAATCTTGCTATGGGGAACCCCAACGTGTAATAAAAAAAGTGACCGAAAAGATGATATACAGGAACCAGCGCAAATCCATCTTCTCCGAGGAAAGTATAAACAACAAGACCTCCGACGGATCCAATGTTGGTGAAAAAACCGCTGCAGAAGAGGGAACCCGTTTTTTTTCTGTCCAGTTTAAGAAGTTTTGCAGCAAGAAGGGCAAAAATACCGCCAAGAACATAGTGACATGCTCCAATGAGGGGAAAGGCTGCCACTCTTATATCATCAAACTCTATTTTCCAGAGTGCTCCTATGACCGTTAACGGAACAATAAATAGAATAACTGCCTTCTGGATATTTCTTCTAAGACAGGCAAGATCCAGGGGAAGCTGAAGGATTCCCCTTTGAACCATAAACTGAATAATATAGCCTGAAAAAACTCCTGATATTATAAGAGACAGAGAGAAAAGTATTTTATGCATTATATTCTTCCTTCAGCAGAATAAGGTCAATTATTCATTAACGTATATTTTTCAATGGTACATGCTTCTTTTATTTATTATTTGATAAATCCCTGAACAAGTCTCCCAGGGTGGCTCCCATGGGTTTTTCCTGTTCCTTCAGGGTATGAAGTGCCGTTTCGAGGCTTTCACGGATCCTTGTTTCAGAATAGGAAGGCGGGAAATACAGGGCTGCAGCATTTTCATGTCCTCCTCCCCTTACTTTCTTCCCATCCTGCAGAATAGCCGAAACTCTGCCGGCAAAACCATCTCTGCTCCGAAGGGAAACAGCCCAGTCTCCCCTGAACCTTTTTGTCGCTACGGCTAGAAGGAGGGGAGGAGAATCCATCCTGTCAAGAACAAGACCTCCGAAATCCGATACATCACCAAATTCCAGGATCCCATCTCCGATAAAGGAAAGATCCCTGCCATTACTCTTTATTGATTCGACGGCCTTGATAAATCTCTTCTCCTGATCTTCCACGAAAGCCCGGGCTATGAACTTCTCATTGGAATTAAGATCTCCCGATGGATCTGCAACAAGTCTTGTAAAAACGCTCCAGGGACCGCATAGGGTCACAAGGGCATGCCATAACCTGCTTTCAGGGATGGAATTTATCCAGAGATCTCTGTCGTTGGCTATCTCTGTTATGGCTTCAAGATCTTTAAGCCTTGAAAGGGTTCCGGGATCAGAAGATGTAGACCTTACCCAGTTAAAGTAAACCCTGGCTGCACAGTAATTTATATCAAGCTCAAGCCATGGTCTGTTGGAATATTTTGAAAAATTGCTTTCATGATGATCGAAGACCAGTGGCTGGCTTCCTTCAAGGAAACGTTTATCTATCTCGTCTACAGTACGGTCATACTGGCAGAACAGGTCGAGAACCATAAAGGATTCTTCTTTCTGAAGACTTTCCTGTATGAGATTATCTACCGTGCCGTAACCCGCAAGGGTTACTTTCAGAGGATATCTACCGTAGTTTACATGCCAGGCCAGGGCCGCAGATACAATTCCATCCAGATCGGTGTGACTGATTATGTGAAGCAGGTTCTGTGGAAAACTCAAGAATATACCTCCTCGGTGTTTTTCTCTTCTATTTCTGTTCATTTCGTAAAGCTATTGTATATTAAAAAATGGGCCTTAAGTAGTAAGTTATCCACCATAATGGAAAATCCTGACATGTTATACACAAAAGAGCCCTATCCTATGTTATTATTCAGTCTGGACTGTCTAAAATCCTCTGGAGTTCGCCTGTTGTTGTATTCTTGAAATACTCCCGGAGGATATCTATTTATCCACCCCCGTGAATATCATGTGGATAAATATGTGAAAATACCACTATTCCCATTTGGTGAAACTTGATCAGTATTCCTTAGCAGGATTTTTTTTTGTCAAAACGCTGTTATAATCAGCAACTTCGCCGGTCAGATTTATACACAAAGCGAGTGCATAACTGTGGATATGTGGATAACTTTTGTGGATTAGTTGGCTTGTGATCAAGATTGTGTTATCAGGGGTGAAGGTTTTGGAGCAAAACGTAAAGGAAATATGGCAGGATATTCTGGAAACCGCAGAAGAAAGACTTGATAAAGGGGCTTCGGATATATGGCTTAAAACATGCGTTCCCCTTTCCATTGAGCAAAATATCCTTCTACTTGATGTACCAAATGTATTCGTAAAAGAACAGATCTCCTCCAGATTTCTGGAAGACCTTACCGAACTCGTCATAGAAAAGGGCTTTGCGGAAAGGATTGAGATGAAGGTCGCCGCAGAAGCCAAGAAAGACGAGCAGAAAAGAGCGGAAAAGGCCGCACAAGCCTCGCCAGTTTTAAATCCACGATCTGGTCTTAATCCCAGCTATGTCTTCGGAAACTTCGTCGTTGGAAAATCCAATCGTCTTGCCCATGCTGCAAGTCTTGCCGTAGCCGAAACTCCAGGTGAAGCATATAATCCCCTTTTTATATGGGGAGGTGTAGGTCTTGGAAAGACCCACCTGATGCATGCCATAGGACACTACTATCTTGACAGCAATAAGGGAAGTAATCTCAAGGTTACCTATGTAAGCTCTGAAAAGTTCACCAATGAGCTCATAACTTCGATCAAAAACAACCGCACACAGGAATTCAAATCAAAATACCGTAATGTAGATATTCTCCTTATAGATGATATTCAGTTTCTGGCTAACAAGGAAAGTACCCAGGAAGAATTTTTCCATACCTTCAACAGTCTCCATAACTCAAAAAAGCAGATAGTCATAAGTTCTGACCGGCCTCCCAAGGATATCCAGAGCATAGAAGACAGGCTGGTAAGCCGTTTCGAATGGGGACTTGTTACAGATATTCAATTGCCCGATTTCGAGACCAGGATGGCCATTTTAGAAACCAAGGCTCAGAACCGTAATGCATCAATTCCTCCTGAAATAATAGATTTCCTGGCAAACAATGTTCCCAGTAATATCAGAGAACTTGAGGGAGCCCTGAACAGGATAATAGCCTGTTCTGCCCTCAACAGTGAACCTATGACTGTGGATAATGCCGCCATATGGCTTAAAGATGTTATCCGCCATGTATCTCATGGTCCGGTAAGTGTTGAAACAATTCAGCAGATAGTTGCAGAGAATTTCAGCTTTACTGTAGAAGACCTGAAAAGCAGCAAAAGAACATCTCAGATAGCTTTTGCAAGACAGATAGCCATGTATCTTTCGAGAAAGCATACTGAATCAAGTCTTCAGCAGATAGGATTTGCCTTTAACAAGAAGGACCATACCACGGTTCTCCATGCCCAGAGAAAAGTGGACAAACTCCTGGTGGAGCAGCCCAGAGTTAAAAAAATTGTGGATAACATAGAGGAAAAACTGTGATTTAAGGGTGATTCTACTGGAAATAGATTGTGGACACTAAAGAAATACTTACTTTTTCACAATTCCTATGTGGATAGTGTGTATAACCCGGCAGGGTTCATCACAAATTTATTCACAGTAAAAAGCGTGTAACACCAATATGAAACAATAGTTTTCCACAAATACACATACCTTACTACTAGAACTACTATTTTACTTATATTTAAAAGATAAAGAAGCAATAAGGGAGGGGATAACATGAAACTCCAGGTTGAAAGATCATCGTTCATGAAAAGTTGGCAGATTGCAGAAAGGGCAACAAGCTCAAAAAGTACCATAAACAGTCTGGCCGGAATATTTTGCAGGGCCAACAAAAACGCTTCTGAAGTGACCCTTGAAGCTACAGACCTTAAAACATCTGTAAAATGCAGGGCCTCCGGTGTGGTTGTGGAAGAAGCGGGAGATATAGTTTTTCCAATAAAAGTAGTTGGTGAGCTTTTCAAGAAAGCTCCTACCCAGACATTTTCAGTCGATATAAACAAGGATGGCAGGGGAACTCTTATTGCCGGGAGGAACAGATACCGTTTTACCACATATTCCCCTGAAGAATTTCCTAATCTTCCTTCATCCGAAAGTGCAGACCTTTTTTGTGATATTAAAGTTTCAGAGCTTATCAGAATATTCACCGAAGGTACTGTTGCAGGTTCAGTAGGAGAAGAATTTCCAAAGTACCTTGGTTCTGCCCTGATTCAGCTGAAGGAGAAAGAAGTCAGGGTAGTATCCACGGATGGCAGACGATTATCTTTATCAAAATGCATGGTTGAAGAATGTGGCGATAATAGTGAAATGCTCCTTCCCCTTACCGGGTTGAAGGAGCTTCTCAGGATAGCTGGAAGTATTGATGAAAAGGCTCCTGTAAGGATCCTTATAGATAATTCTCTCGCTTATTTTCAGCTTGATGGAATTGAGTTTTCCATTCGAAGGATAGAATCTTCTTTCCCCAATTATGAGAAGATACTTAATCCTCTTACCACTTCCAGTATGGAAATTAAGAGATCTGAATTCATATCAGCACTTGAGAGAGTTGATATTGTTGTAAGAGATTTCAGTAGAATGGTACTTATGAAAATGTCTCCCGAAGGAGACCTTACTCTCAGCGGAAGGGCTCCCGAAATAGGAGAGGCAAGGGAAGTACTAGATGCAGCCATCGATGGTGAACCCCTTGTTATAGCCTTCAACGTTGGCTACCTTGTCGATGGTCTGAAGGCTGTACAGGGTGAAAGGGTATATCTTACATTTAACGGACCTGAAGGCCAGATGACCATGTTAAGACCCAATAAGGATGATTTCCTTTACATGCTTATGCCAATTAAACTTACTGACAGCGATATTTCCTCCATAGAAGAAGACATTGAAGAAGGAGAAGTTTCAGAATAGGAAGATGTATTGCATATCTTCTGCAAACCGTAATTTCAGAAATCTTAAGCCCCAGAGACTTGAATGGTCCATGGGGCTTAATCTTCTTATCGGTGAGAACGGTTCAGGGAAGACAAATACCCTTGAAACTCTGCACCTTCTTACTGGATGGGGTCCTTTCAGGTCACTTCGAAAATCATCTCTTGTTAACTGGAACCAGCCTTCCGAACAGACTCTTATGAAGGGATTTTTTGCAGGAGAGGAACATATTGAGATCTATACTGTTATGGGTTCCAGTAATCTGATCAGCTGTGATGGAAAAAGATCCAACTTTTCATCGGTAAGGTCCAGAATACCGGCCCTTGCTTTTCTCCCGGGAGATCTTTCCCTTATAGATGGTTCTCCTTCAGGAAGAAGAAGATATATGGACAGAATATGTGCTCTTATTTTTCCCCTTTATGCCAGCAGATTGAATGACTGCAAAAGGGCATTAAGACATCGTACTGTACTTCTGAAGCAGGGCAGGGATACGGGTATTACTTCAAAGGTCCTGGCTCCTCTTGTATCCTGGATATGGTCATCCAGGATAACTGCCATGGATCTTGTCTGTGCTGGTCTTTCTTCCTTTCCTGATCTCCTTCCGGGAAAGCTGGAGCTTAAACACATAAGGGGAGGTTCAGTTGGTGTGGAAGACCCCCTCCAGGATTTCTGGGAATCCATTGAGCTTAGAAGGAAGGAAGAGCAGAAATACAGGATACCCCTGGTTGGTCCACAGAGGGACGATATAATTATGACCTGCGGAGATCAGAATGCTTCTGAAAAATTCAGCAGGGGGCATAGAAGAAGGGCTTCTGTTGCCTTGATGCTGGCTGCTGCCTGGGCAGTTGAAAGGCGTTTAAGACGCAAACCCATCCTCATCCTTGATGAAATAGCGGCAGAACTTGATGAAAGAGGAAGGGAAGTAATGGTAAAATCCCTTTCTGGATGTTCATGGCAGGTATTTGCGGCAACAGCTGAGAATAACATAAAGAATTGGCCCGGAGTAGTGTGGGAAGTAAAGAATGGCAGAATTGAGAAAAGCACAATACCTGACCCTGGAGGGAAGATATGATCTTAAACGAAAGCATTCCAATGAAAGATATCAAGAGAGTTGCAGAAATCATATTTAAAGCATATAGGGAGCGGGAAAAAATTCCTCTTGTTTCGGTGCTAAAACCCGGAATTACTCCCTCAGAAGCCTATGAGGTTCAGAAGGAATATCTCAATTCAAGACTTGCTTCAGATAATATATGCGGTTTTAAAGCAGGATTATGTACTTCTGGTGCCCAGAATAAATTTGACTATGATGAACCCCTTTCGGGGGTTCTTTATTCTTCGGGAAATTGTTCTGAAAGGAGGGTTCCCCATTATCTTTCAGGGCAGATGATCATTGAGACCGAGATAGGACTTGTTCCAGGATCAGATATTTCCAGTCCAGTCAGTAGCGTTAAGGAAATGAAAGATTTAATAGCAGAGGTAATGCCTGCTATTGAATTTCCCGATCATAATTTTGCTGACCTGGATAATTACAGAGTGGTGGACCTGATTGCCTGTAACGTAATAGCTTCCGGTTCTCTGGAAGGAATAAGGATTTCTTCCGATAAATTCGATATCAATACTGCAGAAGTATGCCTTTATCATGAAGGTAAGATAATGGACACCGGAGTTGGGCGCAATACATGGAAAGATGACCAGTGGGAGTCTGCCCTCTGGCTTGTCAACAGGATAATTGAAGATGGATATACCATCAGGAAGGGTCACTTTCTCCTGACAGGTGCTATGGGTTCCATGGTATTAGCTGAAAAGGGAAATTACAGGGCAGATTACGGTAAATTGGGAATAATAGAGTTTGAGATCATTTAGCCTTACGGTCAGTTGATATATAATTCAGATCAGGATAAGAGGATGTAAATCCGGAATAAAAGGTGAGGACCATGGATACAAGTTCAGATTATGATGTTATTGTCGTAGGCGGAGGACATGCTGGATGCGAGGCATCCCTTGCGGCAGCAAGGATGGGTTCCAGGACTCTTATGATAAACCTTTATCATGACAATGTGGCCCTCATGGCATGTAATCCTTCAATAGGTAGTCCGGCAAAGGCGAACCTTACAAGGGAGATATGCGCCCTTGGAGGAGAACAGGCAAGGGCTGCCGATGCTTCGACCATGCACATAAGATGGCTTAATACATCAAAGGGTCCTGCCGTTCAGGCTCTTCGTGCCCAGTGTGACCTTCATGAATATCATGATCATTACATTCTAGCCCTCGAAAATACAGCCAACCTGGATGTTTTTCAGGATATTGTGACCAGGATCATTGTAGAAAAGAACTGCATAAAAGGAGTAGAAACGAGACTTGGCCTTGTATTTAATGCTCCCGCAGTTATCCTGACTACCGGAACCTACCTGGGAGGGGCTGTCCATATCGGTATGACATCATTTCCATCCGGACCCCTGGGACAGGTTGCAGCCACAGAACTTACGTCGTCTCTGAGGGACGCAGGTTTTGAGGTAGGGAGAATGAAGACGGGTACCACCCCTCGTATCCATGCAGACACGGTTGACTGGGATTCCCTTCAGAGGCAGGACAGCTCTGATGAACCCCTCTGTTTTGACATCTGGGGAGAAAAAAAGGTCCATGAAGGGATCGCATGTTATATAACCAGAAGCAATCCCCAGACCCACGAAATAATAATGAACAACCTCAACCGTTCGCCCCTTTACTCGGGAAGAATAGAAGGAGTTGGCCCCAGGTACTGTCCGTCAATAGAATCCAAGGTAGTGGGATTTCCCGATAAATCCAGCCATCTGGTTTTTCTTGAACCTGTGGCAAGGAACAGTAAAGAAATTTACATGCAGAATTTTTCTACAAGCCTTCCCTTTGATGTACAGGTTAAAATGACACATTCCCTTCCAGGATGCCAGAATGCAAAGATCATAAGGCCCGGTTATGCTATCGAGTATGATTTTATGCCTCCCACCCAGCTTAAACCCAGTCTTGAAACCAAAAGGGTAAAGGGACTTTACTGTGCCGGACAGATAAACGGGACATCCGGTTATGAGGAAGCAGGAGCCCAGGGTCTTATGGCAGCCATAAATGCGGTTCTTTCCCTTAGAGCAGAGGAGCCTGTGGTTCTTGACAGATCAGAGGCATACATAGGTGTTCTTATCGATGACCTTGTGACCAAGGGTACCAAAGAACCTTACCGAATGCTTACCAGCAGATGCGAATATCGCCTCCTCCTGAGGCATGATAATGTTGACAGGAGGCTTTGCCCGATCGGAAGAAGAATAGGTCTTCTGAATGATGAAAAATGGAAAATCCTGACTTCCAAATGGAAGAAAATAGATGATGAAATAGAAAGGATATACAAGGCCAGGATAAGATCTTCAGAAGAGGTCAACAACAAGCTTGCGGAGGTGGGATCAGCACCCCTTTCTGAATCTGTGCCGGCCTCGACACTTTTAAGCAGACCCGGGGTTGATTATAAGCTTATTTCACTTTTTTCCCCTTCTTCGCAGACTTTAAGTGATGAAGAAATAAATACTGTTTCAATAGAGATAAAATACAAAGGATATATTGAAAGACAGTACAGACAGGTCAAAAGACTCAATAAGATGGAAACGGTCAGAATACCCGAGGATTTTGATTACGGGACAGTGCCGGGATTACTTTCGGAAAGCCGCCAGAAGCTTGAAAAGGTGAGACCTGGTACCTTTGGACAGGCAAGCCGCATATCTGGAGTTACTCCTACGGACCTCCAATTGCTATCAGTAGTCCTTCATGCCCAGAGACAGAGGAAGAAGGTAAAAAATGGCGAAGAAAAGGTTCAGGAGTAAACCAAGGAAACTTTCAGGACTTATAACAGGTGCCCTTCATCCGAATGTGTTAAGGAGGATGAAGGTTTCTGAAATAGGTCAGAACTGGGTTGAGGTTGTAGGACCCCTTCTTGCTGGAAAAAGCAGTGTTTCAGGTCTGGAAGAAGATCATCTTGTAGTTATGGCTTCAAGTTCTTCCGTTGCACAACAGATAAAAATGAGGGCAGGTACAGTCAGAGAGAGGATAAAATCAATATGGAACCTTGATATATCAGGCGTTAAGGTTTACGTTGGACGACAGGAAAGAAAAAACTCTTCATCTCAACAGACTAGGAATGATATAAGAATAAATCCTTCCCCTCAAGATATTAAAAGGGAACTCGAATATATGGAAAAAAGGCTGGATGATGAAAAACTTGCCAGGGCCCTTGCCAATCTGAAGGCTACATACAGAAAAAGGTTCGGATCTGACGAAAACAGCAGAAAATCCTCTTAATTCATCTATTTTACCAATTAAGTAGCTATATTATTCCCCCACCGGTTTTATTCCTTTACAAGGGTTCTTTACATATAGATAATAAAAGTTATAATTATCATAGTTATTGTTTATATGTACTAACTTTTAAAACTTTCCTTGACATTACATAATGCCTTCATGGTAAAAAAAAAAATTGTGAGGTGAGGAAAATGAAGTATTTCAAAAAAATAATGTTTTATTTCCTTGCATTTTCCCTTGTATTTTCTCTTTATGTACCGCTTATAAATGCTTCTGAAAGATCTTTTGATGATATTTATTCAGATTACCTTAATTCTTCAAAATGGGAAAAAGATGCAGAGGAATTACTATTTGAGCTGAGGTCTGGGGCAGACCCTTTAACAGGTTACGATCTATGGAGATCTCTCTGGAATGAAAGTATAGATCCAGAAAAAAGAGCTGCTAACGCCATCAAATTGATCGATGAGCTGTATCCGGATTCGGATATAAGGAGATGGAACGATATTGAAGGTTTCTGGTACCCGGGAATAGTTCCAAAACCTCTTGCAGCCATTGATGCAGTATATGTTGCATCCCTTGAGTTGATTCAGATGGACAGTAATGGTTCAGCATGGCTTGCCAGAAACTTTGTAAACGATCTTTCCCGGTCTTCCAGGGCAAAATTCCATTTTATGAAAACTGCTCCAGCTGAATATCTCACAATCATCAATATGCTTAGGGATAAGGGAATGAATCCTGTTATTGGAAACTGGACCGAGCCAGAAGTGAAGGGAAAGCTTCCCCTTGCTGTACCAGTTAGAGGTTATGTTGGAAATAACTGGGCAGTGAGCATGAATTACACCTTTCTTAATGGTTCAGGGCAGATCGTGAATATGGGAAATTATGCATGGGACAGGATCAGGGGCAGGATATACAGAATAATCGATCGTGAAAGGAACGGTGGATCACACGTTATTTACTTTCCCATACAGTAATAGTTTGATAAACTGAATAAAGGGGGAGGCCATGGGGCCTCCCCCTTTATTATTGAAATGGAAACAATTCATCAATATACTAATTCATCTATTTAATAGTATGATAAAATACAGAAAAGATGTAACTACTACATTATGAATAATATATTGCAGGGGGTGTCAATAATGTTCAGTAAGATCATGAAAACATTCCTGGCCGGTTCATTTATATTTTCCCTTCTCTTAATTTCCTCTTATGGTGTGGCACAGGAAAGCTACTCAGATATTCTTTCAGGGTATATCAGGTCTGGAGAATTGAGTGAAGCTGGGAAAAAACTTGAGACAGAGCTTCTTCAGAAGGCAGATCCTCTTGAAGACAAGATATTATGGGATTCTTTATGGGAATCTGATACTTTACCAGAGATAAAAATAGCCAATGCCCTTTCGATCATTCATTCCCTTTATCCTGAGGGTGATCCATCAAGGTGGGATGATGTGAGCGGATTCTGGAATCCCTCACAGGTGCCTAAATCTTTGGCTGCTGTAGATGCCGTATATGTAGCGGTACTTAATCTCCTTGAAAAACCTGAATCTTCTGCCCACTGGCTTGCAAGGGATCTGTTTGGAGCCCTTATATCATCCTCTCGGGCAAAATTTTATTTTGTTTCTCAATGCCCCTCCGAATATATTCAGATCAGAGAGAGATTTGAATCAATGTCCATCAGGCCCCCTTTTGGAAGATGGCCCGATGCTTCTGTTCAGGGGAACCTACCCCTTGCTAATCCTGTTATGGGAATAATTAGTGAGAATGCAGCTGGTTCAAGGGGATATTTTTCCCTTGATGCCTATGGAGTTCCTTCATCAGGAGGCTCTTTTGCCTGGGACAGGGAGGGAGGAAAGCTTTACAGGATAAGACTTTCTGAAGGAGACGGAGGATTTTTATCGCCAAGATGGCAGTGGAGAAAAGATGTGCTCTACTAAGGGAAAGAAACGCGTAATCCAAACAAAAGCCTCAGCCCTTATATCAGGCTGAGGCTTTTGTTTGGAGAATAAACTTTGTCTGTGTTCATAAAGTGATCAGGTTTTACAGTATGATCTATTTCTTCTCCATAACATATTTTAAAGCTTATGTTGCCAATTCCTGTTACATGAACACAGGGACTTCGATAATGGGTACGGCACCTGCATGAGTGTACATTGGCTGGCTTTCAAGATGTGAGTATTCCACTGAGGAAGCCTCAATAATGGGTACAGCACCTGCCTGAGTGTACATTGGCTGACCTGAGAGATGTGAATATTCTTCTGAAGAAGCTTCAACGACAGGAACAGCACCGGCATGGATATATTCGGGAGGTGTGCTCAGGTGAAGATCTCCTGCAAAGGCTGCCGAACCAAAAGCTACCAGGAAAACTACTGCGAAAAGAACAGACAAACTTTTTTTCAATTTCATTTCAATTACCACCTTTCAAAATAGTTGTTTTAGTTATAATTGCATAAACAATCTTTGTTTACACAACGGATTATAGATCCATTTTATAAAAATACAATGGGTCTTAAGAATCATATTTGTTACAACAACCGTTGTTGCTGCAAATATAGTCTCTCTCAGTTAAGGAGGTATGAAATTTTTGAAAATAGGAATAAAATAAAAAAATCCCGATCTTTGTCTAAACAATCATTGTCTGGAGGGAATAGCTCATGAATTCTAAGAATGTATCTCATCGAATAAAAGAAAGACCTTTTTATCACCTGAAACAGGCTACACATTATGCTTTTCTTATAATAAAAAAAGCTCTGGACAATCATCCGGAGATAAACAGGAAGTGTCCCAAACTGACCCCGGTCCAATCCATGGTACTCAGGCATCTTGTAGTAGAGGATGGAATATCCCAGGCTAAACTGGCAGAATTATCAGGCAAGGATAATCCGGGAATGACCAGGATCCTTGATAATATGGAAAAACAGGAGATAGTGGTTCGTAAAAGAAGTGCAGAGGACAGAAGGGTATCCAATGTATTTCTTACACCAAGGGCCGAAAAGATGATACTGGCAATGGAGCCGGTTTTTGAGGAACTTGTCGATGTGGCATTCAGGGATTTTTCTCTGGAAGAGATGAAAACCTTTGGTTCCATGTGCCGTCGTATAAGGGAGAACTGCCAGAAGGAGATAGAAAAATATATATCAAAGTAAAATATTATTCTATATAAGTAACACATGTTTTTTTGGCAGATCTTTTTTTCAAGGAAGGGTAGTAAGACCAGGAACGGTACTTTTTGCCATAGGAGTCAATGATCGATCAAAGGAACTTCTCGCTTAAAGCCATAAAATTGCACATGAAATTAGCCTTTTTATCCATCTTCTGGAAACTCCATCCATTCCCTTGAAGGGATATAGAACATGCATTCCTGATTATGGTCTTAAAGATGCGATCAAGGCCTGTAGATACAAGGTTAAGAAGTGGCTGGAGGAGGCTGAGGAAAAATATCCGGGAGAGCTTCCTCCTGAACATCAGCTTTTTATTGAAGAAGGTAAATCCAGCCGATCAGGTTACAAAGAAGGCTAAAAAAAATGAAAATAACCTTAAAATAGCCGGTTATCATGATGATAGTCCCATAAAACAGATATTTACAGTAAGTACATCCATAAATATTGCAGGATGTGCCCATTATTCAGTCCTTATATACAGGCCGGGAGAAATGCCACTGTAACAATTGGGAATTTTGGATTTTAAGCCATTAAATCTTCAAAAAATGACCGGGAATATGAGGTTCAGGAACACATAAACATCAAAATATTCTGGTTCCATAATAAATACTGTCCGATTTACACAAAACAGGCCTGGTTTTACGGGCCTGTTTTGTGTTACCCCTGAAACATAAAAATATATTCTGAAATTTTTGAGTTTGTTATATGACATTCAGGAAAAATATATCGAAAAAAGTGTGTTTAATGACTGACTATTAATGACTAAATGAAAATATGATCTGATTATTCTCTGTGCTGATCTATAATAAAAATGTTTATGTCTGATTTGTTCTGAATAACCTCATTACGCTTAAATTCAGATCCGTAATTCCAGATTGGAAGGGTGATAAAAATGAAAATGTCTTCTCTCCTTGTTCCTACCATGAAGGAAGATCCTGCCCAGATTACAGATCCCGGCCTGACGGCAATGATAAGAAGGGGATATGCTTCTTTCTCAAACGATGGGAACCGGCTTTCTCTCCTGCCCCTGGGAGTTATAAGCATGAACAGACTCCTGAAGCTGTTAAGGAAAAATCTTATGAATATGTCATTTCAACCCGTCAGTTCCTCCCTTGCTTACGATGGAGGTATTTCGATAGGAAGAGGAGTTATTCAGAGTTACCGCCATCTTCCCTTTCTCCTTTTTGAAGAGAACAACGGTGAAATATTGCTGGCAGGTTATTCCCTTGACTTCTACACTGCTGAGGAAGAATTAAAGAATCTCTGGAAAAAACTGGATATTCTTGTTACCGGTATTGGGATAGAAGTCTTTTCGTGGAAAGATGTTTCCCTTAGTGGTCAGAGGTATGTTCTTGGAGTAAAATCCGACAAAGGGTATTACTGCTCCAAGAAGGGTCTCGCCTGTTTGAACAGCAACTGCGGCTGGCATGGCACAGCGGAATCCTTTATTCCTTTTACCGAATATCCCAACCCTTCTCCTGGGGAGATGAAGGAAGCTCACACGCCGGGAATAAAGACCATAGCAGATCTCTGCAGCTTTCTGGATATAAAGCCTTACCAGAGTGTCAAGACCATGCTCTTTATCCCATCTTCTGAAAAAGGCTCAATTGTTGCGGTTCTTGTAAGAGGCGACAGGAACGTGAATGAGACCAAGCTCGCCGCTCATCTTGGAGTTACAGATGTTAGACCTGCCACTTCACAGGAGATAGCTGATTCTCTCGGGGATGTGGAAGGTTTTCTTGGCCCGGCAGGCTTGCCGGAAAATATACTGATAGTTGCAGATAAAAGTGTGGAAGGAGCTTCAGATGTAATTATAGGGGCAAACAAAAAGGATTTTCATCTTAGAGGTGCCTGCTGGGGAAGGGATTTTCATGTCCATTCCATGGCAGACCTTTCAAATCTTGAGGCAGGAGACAAATGTCCCAGGTGCGGAAACCAATTGAAGGATACCCATTTCACAAGTCTCTGTGAATTTTACCTTAAAGTTGGTCCAAAGAGCAGGATAAATGACATTACATATCTCGATGAGTCAAACGATTCTGTACCAGCTGCTTTCTGGAAGGGAATGATTCATCCGGTATCATTCATGATGGCCAGCTTCAGACAGAAAGGTTCCCTCTCCTCTTTATTGGCTCCTTTCCATGCTCTTGTCACTGTTCCCTCGATGAAAAATAATGAGGCATCAAACCTTGCAGAAAGAATAATGGAGACCTTGGAGAAGCAGGGATGTTCCGCATTGCTCGATGACAGGGAAATGAGAGGCGGGGTTAAATTTGCCGATGCGGAAATACTGGATCTTCCCTTTACTATTGTGGTTGGCAGGGGAGCTTCTGAAGGCAAGGTGGAACTGTGGCTCGGAAAGGGCAAGCGGGAGGAAGTGGACGTGGACCTTGCCCTGGAAATAGTTACTAAGAATCCCTGAATCAAGTACAAGCAGATCTGAATATAATCTGATCCCTGCGGAATTAACAGATCATGTTCATTCCGCAGGGATCTGTTTTTTCCACAAAAGTGAAATTACAATCCAGGCCAGAGAGAATCCAATAATAACACCGGCCACGTTGGCAATCAGGTCCATGATCGAAAAGGTTCTCCCGGCGACGTATATCTGGCCTATCTCCAGGACTGTTCCAAGAAAACAGAGAGTCAGGGTAGAATATACCCCCCATATTTTCCTCTTCCTGAAAAAAAGTGTAACGGTAAAAGCCATGAACATGTATGCAACAAGATGTGCTGCCTTGTCAGCGAAGGGTATCCAGTTTTCCAGGAAGCATAACAAATGTACTTCCCTAAACCCCTTTATGATCGAAACAAATACGATTAGTATGAGAGCTATCAACCACAAGAAACCAAATAACAGCTTGCTCTTTTTCATGATCTCTTCTCCTTGCAGATATTTAGGATACCAAGATATCATCTATTAAGTTGAAATATCATTCTTTTATTATTATAATACATTACATAGTTGCATAGTACTTTTCTCCTTCCATATCCAGTTTTAAGACCAACCATATACGAACCATCCTCCTTAATAAGTTTTTTCCGGGGATACCTTTTATGTAGCGAAAAAGTGAAAATAGGATCTTATTCATGTTAATTTGCTTTTTTGGCGAAAGGGGCTATCTATGAAGGTAATAATTCTGGCAGGTGGTTTCGGAACCCGACTCGGGCAGAGAACAAGTGTAATTCCAAAGCCCATGGTCTGCATTGGAGACAAACCTATCCTGTGGCATATCATGAAGATCTTCTCCTTCTTCGGAATAACCAGATTCATCATATGTCTTGGATATAAGGGAGAGGTCATAAAGAATTATTTTCTTCATTACAGGAGCTGCAACAACGATTTCACCATAGACCTGGAAAATGATTCTGTGGATTTTATAAATGGTCAAGAAGAGAATAACTGGAAGGTCACCCTTATCACCACGGGACTCAATACTCTCAAGGGAGGAAGGATCAAGAGGGTAGAACCCTTTCTGGATCCGGGGATCAACCTTCTTACTTATGGTGACGGAGTGGGTAACATACGTGTTGATGATCTCATCAGGTTTCATAAGGATCAGGGAAAAATTTTTACCCTTACCGGAGTCCATCCTCCCTCAAGGTTCGGTGAACTTGTGATCGAAGGCAATGGGGTCCGCTGTTTTGAGGAAAAGCCCCAGACCTCCCAGGGATTTATAAACGGAGGGTTCATGGTTTTCAACATGGAACTTATGAATTATCTGACCGTAGATGAAAACTGCGATTTTGAGCGAGGTCCCCTTCAGGAGCTTGCAGGAAAAGGAGAAATCGCGGTTTACCGTCATGGAGGTCAGTGGGCCTGTATGGATCACGAGAGGGACGTTAACTACCTGAATGAGCTATGGAACAGCGGAAAGGCTTTCTGGAAGGTCTGGTAGCATGAAGTCTTTTGAAGATCTTTTCAGAGGGAAAAGGGTTCTGGTAACAGGTCATACGGGGTTCAAGGGGTCCTGGCTTTCCATGTGGCTCCTTTTCCTTGGTGCAGAAGTGGTGGGTTATTCCGATCATGTTTCCACAGAAAAGGATAACTTTGCGGTTTCCGGATTGTCTGGTCGGATGGTTGATATAAGAGGTGATGTTAGAGATTCTTCCCGACTGGAAGAGGTTATTCTGTACTACAGGCCAACATTCATATTCCATCTGGCTGCACAGGCTCTTGTCATACCATCTTATGAGGACCCGAGAGAGACCTTTGAGACCAACATTATGGGTACTGTCAATCTTCTCGAATCCGTTCGGAAGACATCTTCTATTGAGGTGGTCCTCATTATAACCAGCGATAAGTGTTACAGGAACATGGAGTGGGATTGGGGCTACAGGGAGAACGATATTCTTGGAGGGGAGGACCCTTACAGTTCAAGTAAAGCCTGTGTCGAAAAGATAGTGGAAAGCTACATAGCCTCCTTTTTTGATCCTCAGAAAGGTTGTATCAGGCCTTCTGTAGCTACAGTGAGAGCGGGAAATGTAATAGGCGGCGGGGACTGGTCGAAATACAGGCTGATTCCGGACTGTATGGGATCTCTCCTGGAGGGAAGATCCATAAGTATAAGGCACCCTCATGCTGTGAGGCCATGGCAGCATGTGCTTGATCCTCTGGGAGGCTACCTTCTGTTAGCTTCAAAGATGTACAAGAGCGGGGGGGTGCTTAACGGAGCCTGGAACTTCGGTCCCACAGAGGATAGCCCCATGACGGTGAAGGAATGTGTGGAACTGATCATCCAGAAATGGGGTAGCGGTTCATGGGTTGATGCTTCGTCTCCTGATCAATTCCATGAAACTTCATTTCTTTCCCTGGATACAAGTAAAGTCAGGTCCATCCTTGGATGGCGATCATCTCTGGATATTGAGAATGCCTTTGAATACACCATAGACTGGGTTAAAACCCTTTATAGAGGTGGGGATATGTACCAGTTCGGTCTGGGGCAGGTAAACGAATTTATGGAGCGAGCCAATGGATTGTACGGATATCAGAAATAGGATACTGGAAATGGTAAAACAGTATTATTTATCTTCCTTTCCTCCTGGTGATTTCATCCCTGGAAAGACCCCTGTACCAGTGAGTGGTAGAGTTTTCGATGATGAGGATATTTCCCTTCTTGTGGAAGCGTCCCTGGATTTCTGGCTTACAAGTGGCCCATACGCTGAGCGGTTCGAGAAAAAATTTGCAGAATATATGGCTGTGTCAAACTGCCTTTTGGTCAATTCGGGATCCTCCGCAAATCTTGTAGCCATAAGCGCCCTTCGATCTCCCCGGCTTGGAAGCCGTTCCCTTAAGGAAGGGGATGAGGTAATAACTGTGGCTGCAGGGTTTCCCACCACAGTAAGCCCTATTTACCAGAATGGATTAGTTCCGGTGTATGTTGATGTATCTATTCCTTCCTATAACGTTGATCCTGAAAATCTGGAGAAGGTCCTTTCTCCCAGGACCAGAGCAGTTGTGTTAGCCCATACCCTGGGTAATCCTTTCAATGTGGAAAGGATATATTCCTTCTGCAGGGACAACGGACTATGGCTGGTGGAGGACTGCTGTGATGCCCTGGGATCCCTTTATAATTCTAAGAAGACGGGGACTTTTGGTGATCTCTCCACCTTCAGCTTCTATCCTGCCCACCATATAACCATGGGAGAAGGCGGAGCGGTGGTCACTGATGATCCTGAAATGGCCGAAATAGTTCGTTCCATCCGGGACTGGGGGAGGGATTGCCGATGCCGACCCGGTCAGTCAAATCTTTGTGGGAAAAGGTTCGGTCAACAGCATGGAGATTTACCCTTCGGCTATGATCACAAATACGTCTATTCCCACATGGGATATAACCTTAAAGTTACTGATATGCAGGCGGCTGTGGGATGTTCCCAGATGAAGAAGCTCCCCATGTTCATAAAGAAGAGAAGGGAGAACTATTCTTTTCTGAGGGAGGGCCTTGCAGATCTGGAAGATGTGTTACTTTTTACAGATGCTGAAAGACGGTCAGAACCATCCTGGTTTGGCTTTCCCATGGGGTTAAGGGAGGGGAGTTATTCTTCAAGAAATGCACTGGTGGATCATCTGGAGAAAAACAGGATAGGTACCAGGCTTCTTTTCGGAGGGAACCTGGTCAAGCAGCCCGCCTTCATGGGACAGGTCCATCGTGTTCCCCGGGAACTTGTAAATACTGATTACGTAATGAACAACCTCTTGTGGATCGGGGTATATCCTGGACTTACCCGGGAGATGCTGGATCACATGATAAATACAGTTCGTTCCTATTTCAGAGGGTGACAGGGATGGTGGATATAAGGAACACAGAGATTCCCGGGGTTTACATCATCTTTCCGGATATTTTCCGGGATGAGAGGGGAAGGTTAGTGAAACATCTCAACCGGGATCTTCTGAAAGAAAGAGGTCTGGATTTCAGGATCGCTGAGGGGTATTATTCCGTTTCCATGAAAGGGGTCCTCAGGGGAATTCATTTCCAGGTACCTCCCCATGAGCATTTTAAAACGGTATTCTGTCCAATGGGGAAGATCCTGGACGTAATAGTGGATCTCAGAAAGGGGTCTCCTTCCTACAGAAGGGTATTTTCGGTTGAGATAGATCCGGAGAGGGCCGGAATGCTCTATCTACCTCCCGGAGTTGGCCATGGTTTCTATACCCTCAGCGATGAGGCCATTGTAATGTACAGGGCCTCCACTGTTCATCATCCCGAGAGCGATTCTGGAATTTTGTGGAGTTCCATAAATATGGATTGGCCCGACCCTGATCCGGTGCTATCGGAAAGGGATGGGAAGTTCATTTCTTTTGAACAGTTCATAACTCCTTTTACCTATCGGGAGTAATCCCGATAGGTAAAAGGATCTTCAGGGCCATCAAAAGGGGGGAGCAAAAATGAATGACGGGAAAAAGGCAGTATGTCTGATCCTTACAGCCACTGTGGATCCGTCGGGTATTTCTTTCATGAAAAGGACCGATAAGGAACAGCGATATCAGGATTACAAACAGGCCCTGGCCAAATGGCTGAGAACGGATGGTCTTGACGGGATAATATTCTGTGAGAATTCGGGAGCCGATCTTTCTGAACTGGAAGATCTGGCTGCAGCAGCCGGAGGAACGGAGACGGAATTTATGAGCTTTTACGGACAGGACTTTCCCCGTTCCCTGGGTAAAGGGTATGGGGAGATGTTAACTCTCAAGTATATTCTTGAGCATTCCAGTATGGTGGATAAGTGGGAGAACTCCTTTTTAATAAAAGTGAATGGAAGATATTTTGTAAAAAATATGTATCTCCTTACAGATTTTTTGAGAAATAATCCTGATCTTGATGCGGTATGTACCTTCAGAGAGAATCTTCGGTATTCTGACAGCCAGGTTTTTGCGGGTTCCAGATATTTTTTCCTTAACTATCTTTTTCCCCTTTCTGAAAATATTGATGATACAAGAGGAGTTTTCTTTGAACACGTCCTGGCCAGGGCGGTTCATCTTGGGTTGTCTCAGGATAGAAAGTGGTCTCTCCCTCCTGTTGTACCAGATATTGAAGGATTTATGGGAACTTCCAATACTTCTCTCGGTCTTTCTCCAATGAAAAGGATTTTTCGTTCTATCAAGCATAAGATCAGACAGCACATATATGCAACATAAAGGAGCTTTGTTATGCTTCAGACTTCAGGTTTGCATTTTTCTCAAATATACATTGCCTCAAAATGAAAAAAATTACAAATGTCTTATTCAAGGCATTTCATACAGATCAGCTTGGAAGAAATTTTCTCTCAGGGGTAGGTTGTACGGCTGTCAATGTTGTTGTTTCGGTCCTTTCCTATCCTCTCTATCTGAAATTTCTTGGCTTTGAGCAATATGGTATCTGGTTGATCCTTACCATTGTTCTAAGTCTCGCCCAGATAGGCAATCTAGGAATCAAGCCTGCTCTTATAAAGCTTGTGGCAGAAGAGTTTGGACGGAACAATATCCGTAAGGTAAGGATCTATATGACCAATTCATGCATATTGCTCATATTGATGGGAGTTTTTATGGTCTTCATAGTACATGTTGGAAATTCAGATATTGTTTCCCTGTTCAATCTAAGTTCGAAGAATTCTCAGATCGTGTCAACGTTCCTTGTTCCCATAGGTATCCTTTCGATCTTTGTCATGCTTGTTGAAAGCCTTAATGCCGGTATTTCCGGTCTGGGAAGAATGGATCTGTCAAATTATATGTTGTTAATAAACCGGATCCTGACAGTGAGCCTATCTGTTATAGGCCTTTACATGGGATTCGGCATAAAAGCCCTTTTTGTGGGAGCATCCCTATCATATTTACTTGTTTGCGGAGTGACTCTGTTTATTTTTGTAAGGATAACCGGTTTATTCCCTTTCATGCTGGATTTCCGGGACCCATCCTGTTTTAAAAGATTATTGACTTTTGGAAGCGGCATGTTCGGAACCATGCTTTTGAATATCATTGTCAATCCTTTCAACAAGCTCATAATTACACGTTATATCGGGCTGAGCTTTGTCCCTGTATATGAAATTGCCTTTAATGGATCCATGCAGATAAGAAGTCTGGTGGAAAGTGGATTCAGGGCTTTTGTTCCTGAGGTCAGTAAACTTTCAGCCTTATATTCTCACGAAGAAATAAAGCATCTCAAAGACATCAATGAAAGAGCTAACCGGATTATTGTTGTTGCAGGGTGTTTTCTTTATCTTCCTCTTTTTATTTTATGTGAGCAGCTTCTGAGGATCTGGCTTGGGAGCAGCTTTGAGTATATCCTTCTGCCGGTTTTCCGCCTGTTCCTTGGTGCGACATTCTTCAGCCTTCTGGGGGTCCCCTCCTATTATTTTATTCTCGGAATGGGAAAGGTAAGTTACTGCTTTATGTTCAATCTTATCCAGACAGGAGGTAATGTCATACTCCTAACAGGCCTGATCTTTTCAGGATTGGACCTATCCGTTACATATGTGGCATTCATATCTCTTGTTTCTGTTATCCCATCAACAATTTATGTGATAAACAGGAAAACCATGATCATTTCGACGATAAACGTCCACAAGTGACATTATTGCCCTTATTTTTTAGAAAGAGTTCTGATATAGCTTCTGATAACAGAAGCAACGAATTTTTCAGGAGAATGATCTTTTATAAAGGTAAGGTTCCTGACCTTTGATAGGTCTTTGGATATGGCCAGGGTGGTGTTAACCAGAGAGTTCAGGTTTCCCTCTTCAAAAATTTCCCCAAGTGCATATTTTTCAACCGTTTCTCTCAAAACGGGAAGATCTGAGACAATTACCGGAAGCCCAAGATTTGCCGCGTTTATCAGGGGACCGCTCTGGCCGGAAAAGGGCGGCCTGTAAGGTATGAGAACAAGATCTGATGCCATGAACCACGATATCATCTCATTTTCAGATACATAGTGAAGGTTCAGATGAACCCTGTCGGATACAGCCATTTTTTGTCCAAGATTGAAAAGGTCATCCTCTTTGAGGTCCTTTTCCGGGCCGCATATGGCGAGATGAAAATATTGAGGAAGATGGGGAAGAGATCTGATGGCAAGGTCAAAACCTTTTTCGTATCGTGCTTCCCCGAAACAAAGTATGAGGATGCAGTTTTGAGGGATGTCCATCTGCTTTCTGAATCCTTCAGAAGAAAAAGTGTCGTGCGGGTCTATCTCGATCGGATATGGAACAGGATCAAAAGAGTCAGTTCCATTACATTGGGCGAACCTTTCCGAAAGAATTTCTGAATGAACCATTATCCTGGAACCGTTTCTGACAATTTTTCCAAGGGCCCTGTTTTCAGAAAAACATTTGATCCGATCCAATGTTTTTTCTGTTGAGAACTCCGGGAGCAGATATCCCCAGTGAATGGTCGCACATAAGGGGGGATCATATTCAGGGTTACTGAAAAATCCCAGGGACCTGATGAACCTGTCAACGTAAAGGAAATGGACAATATCTACATTTCCTCTGCTTAATGATAAGGCCTTTTTTACAAATGCGAACTTTGCGCCCTCTCGGACAATGGGGTTTTTGTGATCCCATAAATCCAAAGGATGGGTCTGAATTCCTTTTTCAGTTAAATAGTCAGCTACTTCCTTATTGCCCATATACACTGTTTCAATACCTTTCTCCAACAGCCCTTCGGAGAGAATGGTGGAATAACTTCTGTGATGGCCTCGTTTAAAGGGATCTATAAGCGCCACTTTCAATTTGTGACATCCTTTCCAGGCGCTGCTGTTCCTCCTGAGTTAATATCTGATTCTGAGCTGCTGAAGAGAGAAAGCATGAGAATAAATGGAAGAAAAGGATTATCAATGCCTAATTGAGTCCCGAAACGCATTAATATGACAAACAACATTATCCATTTTGAATGTCTGTTGAAATAAAGACACTGGAGAATCAGGAGGTTGATCATAATAGAAGGAATTAAACCGTAGGAGATAAGTTCGCCCATCATCCCGCTTATAAAATCGTCAAAATATGGCCTGTTTCGCATTTGCCGGGCCAGTTTTTCTGATTTTACAAGATCGTTCCCGGGAGAGATACCGAAGAACTTTTCTTTCAGATCTAACCCGCTATAGATCTGTAATCCCTGTATTACCCTGGGGTATGCCGATCCTCCTGAAAATGAAAGAGAGCCCTGTATCCTTATTATTCTTGGGTGGTCCCTGTAGATTATGAATATGGACAGCACTGCGATGGAGATAAGCAGAGGGTATTTTCTGGATACCTTATCCAGAGAAAAGTACATTTTTACAGTAAGGGCTGAGGCTACGATTATGGAGATCAGGGAGAACGTAAAGAAAAGAGCCAATATGCTCCATATCAAGAGAGATCTTCTTTCCCTGATCTGCGGGATTTTTAAAAAAAGGATCCCCATGAAAAAAATACCTGCGTGGGCTGGTTCTCCCAATAATCCACAAGGTCTGAAAGACCCGGCAAGCAAAGGTTTTCCCTGCCACGGAAAGATAAGATTAATATTGAAACAGTGGTTCAGTACAAGTTGGAGAACGATAAATAGAATATTCAGGCGTAAAAACCAGAAATATATATTGAGAAATGAATGTCTGTTCTTGAGGGTGCTTCTCTGTGTCGCTGCAAAAACAGAGAAGAGGCTCAGGGATAGGAGAACTAACTGTTTAAAGACCTCGAAAATATTCCATCCTCTATTCCACAGCCAGAACAGATTCAGATTAAACAGGAAAAATAACCAGAAAAAGGTGATCGGCACTAGAAGGAGATTCAACTGGGAATTTCGAAGCCTGATATTGAGAATGATGAACATGGTCATGCCGATGATCCGCAAGGCCAATGAAGAAGTGATTTTTGTTCCCAGGATATTTCCAAGGTTGAAATACATGATATGCATGCTGAGAATAATAATTATCCATGCCAGATCGTTTGCGTATTTCAGGAACCCTGTCCGGTCCTGATCAGATATGTTCTCCTGAGGGTAGCTGATATTATGGTCGTAATTAATTGAAATTCCTCCTTTTTTCAGTTTATGAGAATGAAAGGTGGTTGGGTGGAAAGCATTGTGAGCATTTTTACAGTAATCAGAGAATGTTTCCTGTGTGAGGTTCATAGGGGGAATGAAAAGGTTTATGATCCGGGGAAAAGATCAAAATATCATGGATCGAGTCTGTATAAATGCAGTCAAGGTCTTATGCAGGTTTCATCCCGGTTCTGGAACAACTGTGACTCCCTCATACTTCAGGTAATCAACCTGATTTTTCATCGGAAAGTCCTTTTCTCATATTCTCCGGCTCTTTAGGGGGC
The DNA here is from genome assembly GCA_016841745.1 of Acetomicrobium hydrogeniformans. GTDB lineage: Bacteria > Synergistota > Synergistia > Synergistales > JAFGMB01 > JAENYO01. The sequence goes on along the minus strand of JAENYO010000005.1, from coordinate 127,319 downwards.
ACAGTTATTTCAAGTCCCCTGATGGAGAGGACAGTTTCAACAGTTTTTAACAGGATCTTCATATCCAGGAACAAGGTATGGTTCTTGATATAGAAGAGATCATATTCAACTTTGGATATTGTTTCTGCCAGACATGAAGAATACTGATAGTTGATCTGAGCCCAACCGGTTATACCAGGCGGCATTCTGTGACGGTAGTGGTAAAAGGGGATCTTGTCAGAGTATTCCGTTGCAAATTCTACCTGTTCGGGTCTTGGCGCAATAAGGCTCATATTTCCCAGAAGAACGTCAAAGAGCTGGGGTAATTCATCCATATGGGTGGCCCTTATGAAATGACCTGATCTTGTTATTCTGAAAACTTCGTTTGTTGCAAAATCCGGTTTGTGGCGGCCTTGGGGTTTGGACATGGTCCTGAATTTATGCATAACGAAAGGCTTATCATCAAGCCCGGTTCTTTGCTGGGAAAAAATGATCGGTAATCCCGATTCAAGCAGGATTATAAGAGATATCATAAGCATCAGAGGTGATGCGGCAATTATTGCAAAAATCGAGAAGACAACTTCAAAGATCCTTTTCCTGGGATCATCTTCTTTCTGGTTGAATATCAATTCGTAATAATTGTTGAATTCTATGGCGATATCAAGAGGAATTCGATTGATGAGATTTTCTGCAAAATGAGGAAGAAACATGATATCAATATTTTTTTTCAGCAGGAAAAGGCATTTTTTTCTTACGAGAGGTTCATTTAAAAAACGTTCTTCAGTAATGAGGGCCAGGGAAATATGAGGATTCAGTTTAAGGAATTCTTCAAATTTATATATTTCCGGATCACAATACCCCACTATCAAGATCTTGTTATTTATGGTTGAGATCATTTCACAAAGTATTTTTTCCCATTTATCTCTGGAGCCCACTACCATCATGGGGACAGGTTCAATAAAACGATCATAGATCTGCCAGATAACGAATCTTTCAAGGGGGAAGAATACCATTCCTCCCAGGAGAAGCAGGAGATTGAGATTAATGGTTATATAGCTTATAGAGAAGATAGAAATAAGATAATTAACAGATCCACCGATTAAAGCACCTTTAAAAGTACCTGATATGCAGTCGTAGGGTTTCATGAATCTTAGAAATTCGTAGGAACGGAACGAATAGAGTGAACAGATGTATATAAGATAGACCATGAGAGAGTGGAATATTTCCATGACTGATGCCGGATGGCCGTAAAGTATGATAACCAGCCATATAAATATTGTATCAAGGATGAACATGATAATCATGGGAGATCTAAGTTTACGCCTCAAAATTACTCTCCTCCCTGTTCTTATATTCTGATAATATGGTTAACTTGCCCTGTGTTTTTCCTCTGATCGTCCGATAAACATCTTTTTCAGGAAAAGGAAGGAAAAAGAGAAGAATGCAGCGGTAATACCTGCAAAAAATACGACGATAATGGTTCCGGGGCCTTCTGTTGAATCGGGTGGAACTGCCCTGTCAAGTATTTGGACCATAAGGGTCTCTTTTGCCTCAGCCATCCTTGCATTCTGGTATTGAGATAGAACCGTATTGTAGAGAGTTTCATAAAACTCCAGAGTTCTTACTTTCCTTAGATATTCCATTCCCGCATCAGGAAGGAATTGAAGGGTATCGGCGTAAGGTTCATTATCAGTTGCTTCAACTTCAATTTTGCGAAGCTGATCTTTTATTTCATGTACCTCAGCCTCAAGGCTTCGGACCAAATAATTTTTCCGTGTTGCATAGGTCATTGCAGCACTAAGTTCCACCTCCTTTTCACAGAGGGCGGCTTTAAGACTTGACATGGACTGAACAATAGTGGCTGCCTGTTTTTCAACGTCAAGAATGCCCATTTCTTTCTGGCATTCTTTCAGCTCATTTTCTGCTTTTATAAGTTTCTCCTGGGTTTCCCCGAGTTGTTTTTCAAGGAAAAGTCTCTCTCTGGAGGCTTGAGTTATGGCAAGTTCCTGGAGTAGGTCCTCCAGTGCAGACACATACCCGTTTGCAAGTTTCGATGCTTTCTCAGGGTCATGATGAATTGCAGAAATGGTTATTATTCCTGTCGTTGCTTCAGAATTCACCTGGATCATATTGGCCAGCGCTTTCCTGGTTTTGTCCTGTTTGTCTGTTTCGAATTCGGTCATAAGATCGAATCTTTTTATGATCTTGTCTTTTATAGTTCTGCTTTGAAGAATGCCCAGTACGACGTCATCAATAGAGGCTTTTTCATTATTCCTTGCTTTCTGGACTCCCATGTCCTGGAAAAAATCCTCAGCCTGGGGATTCATCTTAACTGGCAGAATGGAAGTATGAGCTTTATATTTAGGGGGAATTGACGAAATGATCACAAAAGCGATCAAAGAGCATAAAACGGTAAAAACCAGGATTTTCCCAAGATTCTCTCTCAGAAATTTCAGAAGATCCATATTCTGGGATAAGTGATCATGGACCGGAATTCTTTTTCCCTTTCCGGGTTGCCCTGATTCAGGAGGATCATTCCAATTTTCAGGCATTTTTCTTCCTCCATTCCTGTCTGCTCAGCTAGTCATTGAAAGCGTCTGTAACCACCGCAACGCTTATGGATAGCTTGTAGAGCATGTCTATCACGTATGCGGTATCCCGCTTGTTGCTCTTTACGTAGATTTTTTCGGGAACAACGATGGTGTCCCCATCCTTAACCAGAAGGGGTCTCTTTTTCTCAAAGGCTCTTGCCGATGTTCCATCGGCGCGCACGAGGTAGACCCTCTTCTGATCTGCATTTATGGTGTATCCACCTGCCTGCTTTATGTATTCGGTGAATTTCTGATTGGGCCTGTAGGTGAAGGATGTAGGATTGAAAACGGATCCCACAACGTTCACGGACTCCGGTGGTTTGGGTATATAGAAGGAATCGCCCTGTTCAAGCTCAACATCGTAGGGGGTCCCTTTGAGTAGACGGTAATTTTCGGGGAGATTGACAACCATTCGTCCCGATGGTTTGATCTGACTGAGGGCCGTGAGAAATTTCTGTCTCTGCTCCCTTTCAAGAACACTCAACTCAGCATCCCCGGGGTTCAATGCTGTCGAAACTCCCTCAACTGCATTTCCGTAGAGACTTGTCTGTAATCTTTCAAGCATTTTGTTAATTTCCCTCTGCTGTTTGTTCATAACGCTTTTTCTTGCCAGATAGGCTCCTTTAAGAAAGGCGCTGGAGGTGTACCCCCCTGACCGTTCCAGAAGATCCGAAAGTCTTTCACCTTTCTGAACAGAGTAAATCCCTGGATATCTGACTTCTCCCAGGATCCTCACTGTTCTATAAAGGTCCCATTCGGGGACAGTTCTTACAGTGATATAGTCATTAAGTTCAAGCCTGAAATCATGATTAGGATCTCCGTTCATAGCCCTTCCCACATTGAAGGTGAATCTCTCGGTCTGCGGTCCGGCCTGGGTCACATGGACCCTTGTTATCTCCCCAGTTTCAGAAGCCATGTAAAGGGGGCCTCCAGCCCTCCTCAGAAGCTCACCCACTCTGGTGGAGCCGGGCTGAATAGCATATCTGCCCGGTCTTGAGATAGCACCTGAGAGGAAGGCGAAGGAGTCCTTTTCATGTACAGGAAATACCTTTACAAGGTCTCCGTTCTGAATAAGTACATTTCTTTCTGGATCACCTTTCAGTCCCTTAAGGTCATTTTCAATGGCCGTTCGGTATTCATGGCCCATTGTGCGGTCTATCTGAACCCTGCCCCTGAAGTAACTGCTGGTGAATCCTCCAGCCATTTCAACCAGATCAGAGAGTCTGGTTGCTCCCTTAAGCTCGTAATAGGCGGGTTTTTTAACATCTCCAGTTATTCCGGCAAGAGCTCCGACGGGAGGAATAAATATTACATCTCCAGGCATTAACCTCCTGTCATTCCTTTTATTACCCTTTAAGAGAAGGTCATAGCTGTCGAAGGTACTGACCACCCTGTCGTTCCGTTTGAGCTGTATATTCCGTAATGTTCCCGAATAGCCTGGTCCTCCTGCTGCTATCAGTCCGTTTATGATGGTGGAAAGTGAAGATATGGAATAGGCTCCGGGCCGGTTGGAATGACCAACCACATAAATGGTTATTGTACGTAGCTGGCCCATGGTGACGTTGAGCTCAAAATTTGTGAAATACTGTGAATATGCCTTTTCTATTGCCCATTTTGCCTGCTCGAAAGTCAGTCCTGCCACTCCTATCACTCCGGCTCCAGGCAGGGATATATTACCGTTCCTGTCAACTTCAAGAGTGTACTGACCTTCCTGGAATCCCCATATGGATATACGAAGACTGTCACCCGGTCCCAGAATATAATCAGGGCCTACCGGGATATCCTGCAGGGGGGCAAAGGTAGTTGGGGGATTACTGAAAAAAGAGTATCCAAAGCGGGGGAGCATCTTTGTGATCTCGGAAGGATGGGCTCCTGAAATGAAGTCCTGAATATCCGGACTTGCAACTGAAGCTATCTGTCCTTGAGGTAGCTGGATCGGAGGCGATGGTGGAGTTTGTATTTCCGGGAGAGTATATCCTGAGCTCCGATCAGGTGACAGTGTTTCCCAGGGAAACTGTTGAAATCCTTCCTCTCCAGGTTTGGCCGGTATGTACATACCCGGTCCCTGCTGGGGGATGTTGTTACTGAATGGAGCCGCAGGGGCAAGAAGGGCAAGGCATGAGAAAAGGAGAAAAAATGAAAGAAATACGTAAATAATTATCTGCAGTCGAGGCTTCATAGAAATACCTCCTTTTAATAAGGTTTTTCGTGATGTAGAGTCATTTACTTACTCTGGATTGAAAAATATTGATGATTAGTGGTAATTCTTTAGAAATATAAAGAGGGAATGCAATTTAAAATGTACTTGGGTAAAAGGGGCTGAAATGGAAATCTGAATAGTTATTTATTGAAGGAAAGTGTTAAATAAATGAGCTTTACGCTTCATTATATTACTACATTGCTTTATATGTAAAGATGTTGTAATCTTATTTTTGAGAAATATTCTTAATAAATGATGTCGAATTGTTTTTCCTTACTTCAGATAAGAATTTCCCTTTCCAGACCGCAGAGCTGGTTCCTTAATAGCCCATCTACCACAACTGAAACTGTTCCTGAGATGATCCAGACTCACCGGATCCTCCGCTGGAGGTGGACTAGATCTTGACAAGGTTAAAGATGGTCCTTTTTGCGGTGCTGAGCCTTTTCCTTTTTATGGTTCCATATCGACTGGAGGCGGAATCCCCTTCCAATGCAGGTTTTACTGGCCTCTATGAATGTCCTACTGCCCAGATGCCAGGAGATGGGAGGGGATGGTTCGGTCATTCCTGGTATGAGCCCTATAATTCCTGGTATGTTGACATGGGCTATCTTCCCTGGATGGAGTTCAACCTGAGACTTACAAGTTTTTCCAATGACCCCTTCTCATCCGGAGGGTACGAAATGTCTAAGGAAAGAGGGGTAGATCTCAAACTCCTTTTGTTGACCGGTAATGGCTGGACTCCATTCCTGGCTGTCGGAGGAACCGATCTTCTCGAAGATGGGATACAGGAAGCCTATTATGCAGTAGCTACCTGGCAATGGGAAAAACTGGCCCTTTCTGCAGGTTATGGTACTGACCGTTACAACGGTTTTTTCGGAGGCCTTTCATGGATGCCCAGTGATAGTCTTGAACTGAAGGCGGAGTATTGTGATCTGGACCGAAGTGAGGAGGAAAAAGAACTATTTCGGATAGCCTCCGATGGATCTGATGAAAACTGGAACTATGGAATACATGCCAGAACGGACCTGGGACTGGATTTTGGTATAAGCAGGCAGAGAGGTGAAGAATGGTGTTTTTCAGTTTCATATAACTTCGATTTTTCCAGGCCTCTTCTGGGCGGGAGAAAGAAAAGATGTTCCAGGCCTCCTGACGAAGATGTTCTATTGCCTGACTGGGAAAGGACAGACCTGAAAAAGCTCTCTTCCAGGCTTGTCGATGAACTTGGAGAGAACCTGGGGGTAAGGGATGTTGAAGTCCTTATAGGCGAAAGAAAGATCCTTCTGGCTTATGAAAACATCGGTTATTCTTCACAGGCAGAGGCCATGGCGAGGGTGATCTACCATACCTCATTTCTTCTGCCATGGGATGTAAAGGTCATGACCCTGGTTGTGAAGGTCCGGGGAGACCCGGTGGCACGGGTGGATGTTCCTGGCTCACATGTGGCCCTCCTGAGAATGGGAGAGATACTTGTGAATGACAGCCGGGAAACAGAGGTCACATGGTTCATGGACGGGCTGGTGGAAGATGGGGAAAAATGGTTCTTCTGTACAGGTCCTGGAGATACCAAAGTGAAGGGTGTCTCCGAGTTCCGGGCCATGATCTCTTATGAGCCGAGGATAGACGTCGTTGATGACGATTCCTACATGGACCGATGGAGTGTGGATTGGATTTACCGGATGAGATCTTCCTGTGGATGGGAGGTCTTTCTTGATATTCGTCAGCCCCTGATTAATGATATTGACATACCATGGGAACCGGAAATCAATGACTATACCCGAATCTATAAAGGAGTTGCCAGTTTTGTCCTTCCGGGAAACGACAGCGCTTTCCTTATGGAAGCAGGCTGGCTGGATGACCAATGGTTTGGTGTAAATGCCTGGGCAAGGTTCTATGGAAAGGACGGAAGATGGTGGACTGGTGCCAGGGTGAGCCTTTTTCATGAGCGGGATCCGGAAAGCTTCGGTTCCCTTGCGGATGGTCCCGTTGAGATCGGCGGAGGAGGAAGAGTTGAGACTGAACCAGGCAGTTACCGGAGTGATGATTGGGAATGGGCCTGGTGGCTTCAGGCAGGTTACTCCGATCCGGTCTATAACCTGGACCTCATGGCGGAGTGGGGCCGTTTCATCGATGGGGATGAAGGGATCAAGCTTACCGCTACAAGATGGTGGAATGATCTAGGCATCGGTTTCTGGATAGCAAAGACAGATGAACTTACCCGGGGTCGGGATTACAGCAACCTCGGCATGTATCTGAATATACCCCCCGGAGCCCTTTGGGGGAGCAGCCTTTCCTATAGCCAGGAAAGGGAATTTTCCCTTTTGTCCAAATGGAACTATTATGCCGCCCGTCAGCCAGGGGCATGGAAAACGCCTGAACAGCTCTGGGGCCAGTTACAGCCAGAAAGGCTCAGAGGTGACCTTTATTTTTCCCTTGCCGGTATCTGTTGTGAAATTTCTGGAAAAGAACTTCCTGTTACAGGCAAGGTCTACAGTCTTTATGACTATCTGAGTGGTAACTACAGGATGTGCGATTACTAGACTTTCCCTTTATCATTTATACACCAGTTGTTTTTCTTCCTTTGATCTGTTTCCAGGGTCAACTGATATTCATGTTTTTTCCCTGGAGAAATGAAGGTATAATAGGTTTGTCATTACAGTAAAGGAGGGAACAGTATTGGATAAGATGCGGCTTGGAAGAACGGGGCTTATGGTCACAAAAAGTTCCTTTGGAGCTCTACCCATACAGCGGGTCACCTTTGATGAGGCAAAGTATCTGCTTCAGAAAGCCTATGAAGGGGGTATCAATTATTTTGATACCGCCAGAAGTTATACGGACAGTGAGGAAAAAATAGGTTATTCCCTTGCTCATTTAAGGGAAGATATCGTAATTTCCACTAAAAGCCATGGCAAAAATGGTCTGGAACTAAGGGAACACCTTGAGACCAGCCTCGATAATATAAAAACTGACTATATTGACATATATCAGTTCCATAATGCCAAAAGAGTTCCCAGGCCCGGTGATGAAAACGGTCTTTACGATGAGGTCCTAAAAGCAAGGGAAGAAGGTAAAATACGTTTTATAGGGCTGACCAGCCATACACTGGATGTGGCCCTGGAGGCGGCAGCCTCCGAATTGTACGATACGATACAGTTTCCGCTGAACCATCTTTCAGCAGACAAGGACCTTGAACTCATATCCCTTTGTAAAAAGCATGATGTGGGCGTAATAGCAATGAAGGGATTGTCGGGCGGTCTTGTGACCGATGCATCCATACCCTTTGCTTTCTTCAGGCAGTTTGATAATGTGGTTCCCATCTGGGGAATCCAGAGGGAGTGGGAACTGGATCAGTTCCTGGCCCTTGAGGAAGATCCTCCCGAACTGGATGAAGATATGTTCAAAAAGATAGAAAAGGACCGAAAGGACCTTGCAGGCAATTTCTGCCGCAGCTGCGGGTACTGCATGCCCTGTCCGGCCGGTATAGATATCCCCCAGGCGGCTCGCATGGCTTTTCTTCTGAGACGTGCACCCTACCAGCAGTACATGACAGAAGAATGGAAGAATAAAATGGAAACGATAAAGGAATGCAGGAACTGTGGTCAGTGTACAACCAGATGTCCCTATGGTCTTGATACGCCTGCCCTGCTGAAAACCATGCTTGCCGATTACGAGGATTTTTACAACAGCTATCATAATTCCGGTAAGTAATATTACCTGTTTTTTTGTTCCACCCCATCTGGTTATTTATCTTTATGATAGACTGGTCGGGTAATTTAAATTTCCCTTTAGGAGGAATGTAAATGTCAAGATCTTCTAGATATTCCAGATTAGTACTTCTCGTTCTTGTTTTTGTAATGGTCTTCAGTGTTGTTGCCTTCGCGCAGGAAAAGGTCCCTGCCGAAAAAGAGCAGAGGGATGTAGAAAAGGTCCTTGCTAAAATCGGCGATGTGGAGATCAGGGTTAAAGATGTAGATGCGGTAATTTCCCAGCTTCCTCCCCAGCAGTCTTTGATGTTCAATACTGATTACGGAAGAAAGCGAATCCTCAACGAGCTTGTTAACAAGGAACTCTTTTACCTCTGGGCAGAGGATAACAAGGTTGCAGAAAAGGACGATTTCAAGGCTGACCTTGAAAATATCCGTAAAAACCTGATGAGTAACTATGCCATGAAAGAGATAATGAAGGATATCACTGTAAGCGAAGAAGAGGTTGCAAAGTATTTTGAGGAACACAAGGATGAGTTCAGGGAACCGGAACAGGTCAAGGCTTCCCATATCCTTGTAGCCAGTGAGGACCAGGCCATAGAGATCCTTGCCATGCTTGAGGGTGGAGAAAAGACCTTTGAAGAGGCAGCCAAAGAATTTTCAAACTGTCCTTCAAAGGAAAAGGGAGGCGAACTTGGATTTTTTGCCAGGGGACAGATGGTAAAAGAATTTGAGGAAGCGGCCTTTGCCCTTGAGGCAGGAAACATGAGCGAACCTGTCAAGACTGAATACGGATGGCACATCATCCGGGTTGATGAAAAGAAACCTGAAAGAATCAAGGAACTTACCGAGGTCAATGATCAGATCAATGAGAAGCTTCTCAATGAGAAACAGTTCAAGAAATATGATGACACCCTTACAGAACTGAAGACGAAGCATCCTGCCGAGTTCTTTGAGGAAAAAGTGGAAGGACAGAAAGAAGAGAGCGGAGACAAGGCTCCCGAAGCCAAAAATTAATCAACATCCTGTGTTTGTCTTCTAAAAAGATGAGGGCTCCAGTTCCCGACAGGGACTGGAGCCCTTTTTTGTTGGGAATAAACATTAAACTATGATAAACTTTGTCGATTAGAGTGTAGAGAGTGTACCATAGAGCGATTTAGTTCCCCTATTCTATTAACTGGCGGAGGCCTTCATGTTAAGGAAACATGACGTTATAGCAGGAGAAGAGGAGATAGCGTTGGAACCGGGACAGCTTTTTATCATGGAAGATAAAGATCTTTCCGGTTGTGGAATTTTGAGAGAAAATATACAGCTTGAAAAGAGAGAAAATTACTTGCGGTGTTTTTTCGATACCTTTCCCGAGGGCGTTGTAATGGTCGATGAAAACTGTTTAATATGCAGGGTGAACCAAAAATTTTGCGAGATGTTCGGCTATTTCAGGGAAGAACTTGAGGGTAAAGATCTGGATCAGATTATAACCCGCTCTCCAGGCCTGAAGGAAGAAGCCTGCGAAGTTACACTTAAAGCCCGTTCGGGCAGAGGAAGCATTATTGAAACTGTTCGGAGAAGGAAAGACGGAAGCCTTTTCCCTGTTTCCATACTTGCCATGCCCCTGGCCAAGGGTATGGAAGGGGCTTCGGCCTATGCCATATACAGGGATCTTTCCCAGATCCGGAATGCAGAACGTAACCTTGAACTGAGGATTGGTTTTGAATCCCTTATAGCGAATATATCTTCAACCTTCATGACCTCCGAAGATGTTGACCTCAGCATCTCAAAATCACTGAAAGAAATATGTTATTTTTTCAGATCCAGTTATGTATCTGTTTTTCTCTTCAATATGGATGATAACAGTATGTACTGCAGCCACGAGTATTCTGCTGAAGAAAATGCCGAAGATCTTTCACCTTCAAGGGAATATGACCTTTCGGATCTTCCCTGGTTCTATCAAAAGATAATCACGGAAAAGCAGTTTATTGTGGAGGATGTATCCCTTATCCCGAAGGAAGGTTTCAGGGAAAAATCCATTTTCCAGGCAAACAATATTGTATCCATGATCAATATTCCCTTTTTCATGGAAGAAAGGCCTGTGGGATTTGTAAGTGTCAGGAACTTAAGAGATGTTTTTTTATGGAAACAGAGGGATATTGAAGATCTGAGACTTTACTGTAACCTCCTGGGAGCTGTCCTTCTCAGAAAAAAAATTGAAGAGGAGCTCGAGATAAGAAACATGCAGCTTCTGAGCAATGTGGAAGACATGATCAAAGTCCTTGGAAAGATAATTGAAGTGGGAGATCCCTACACAGGAGGCCATCAGCAGCGGGTATCCCAGCTGGCTGTTGCCATTGCTGAGGAAATGAATTTTTCTGAGGAAAAGATCATTCCCATCAGGTACGCTGCCCTTGTTCATGATGTTGGGAAGATCAAGATCCCGTCATCCATACTTATCAAACCTGGAAAAATCACTGGAACTGAAATGGACATGATCAGGACCCATTCCTACTATGGAAAAGAGATCCTGAAGACTGTGGAGTTTCCGTGGCCCCTTTCCGAGATGATATACCAGCATCATGAAAGGCTGGATGGATCAGGTTACCCCAGGGGGCTCAAGGCTTCGGAGATAATGGTGGAAGCAAAGATACTGGCAGTGGCCGATGTGGTGGAGGCCATGCTTTCCCACAGGCCCTACCGATCAAGCCTTGGAATGGAAAGAACCATTTCAGAACTGAAGAATAACAGGGGTATTCTCTACGAAGAAGATGTTGTCGATGCATGTCTGATCCTTCTGGAGAAAAGGGGTTTTACCTTCAGGGAGATCAGGGATTTCCTTGCCTGATAAATCACTGTAACGATCAGGAAGAAAGATTCCCTTTACATTTTTATGGCCTTCTCGGGACATGCTATACAGCATAAGCCGCAGTTGATGCATTTTGAGGCCACAACCCTGGCAATATGCCCGTCCAGTTTAATTCCCTTTACAGGGCACACGGCAAGGCAAATTGCACAGCCTGTGCATTTCTCAGGATCCACCCGGGCCTTTCCTTTATGTTCTTCCTTTTTGCCAAAGGGCCAGATCATATTGCCCCCCTTCCGTTTTACAGGTCAAATTATACACAGTCAGCGTTCAGATGTCTCCTGCATTAAAGGAATATGTCTATTTGTCCACAATAATATTCAATATCACTTTATCACGCTGAAAGACTTCCACAATGGTGTATAACTTTTCCACAATTTTGTACCTTTGTTTCTTTTGGATAATATCTGTAACTTTCGGGTGAACACCTTTTTGTTTTTTGAATCTCAAGGTTGAATTGATGTACCTGTCAAGAAATGAGATAATTATTTAAAAGGATAATTCAACCTGTGAAGGAGCCGATCAGCCATGACACGGTATGAATTGCTTGACCTAATCAAGAACCTTCAGACAGGAACCTCCGAGAAGATACCTGTACAGACAATAGAAGGGACAAAGGAACTTCCGAAGGATCTTTGGAAAACCTTTTCTGCCTTTGCCAATTCACCAGGAGGAGGGGCCATTATACTTGGTCTGGACGAAGGAAAGAGTTTCGAGGTTTCAGGAGTGAGGAGGATCCACTATCTTCAGGAAGAAATAAACGTGCTCTGTTCCCAGATGTCACCGAGGCTCGATCCCCTTGTTCAGGAATTCAGCATCCTTGACAAGGACGTCCTTCTTGTTGAGATCGGAGAGCTCCCACCAGAAGATAAACCTTGTTATTACAGGGGAAAGGGAATATTTACGGGATCCTATATTCGCGCAGGTGATGGAGAGCGGGTCCTTTCTTCCTACGAGATACAGTCCATAAAAGAAAGCTCCTCCAGCCCCCGGTATGATGGGGAACCCATGGAAGGTACTTCCCTTAAGGACCTGGATCCGATCCTGTTAAAGGGATTTCTGGAGAGAATGAAAAACCGCCCCGGTACGCCCTTTTCAAAGTGGACTGACCAGGAGATCCTTGAGGCCTCCAAGGTCCTGGTTAGAGACAGATACGGGAAATATGTTGTATCCCTTGCGGGATGGTTATGTTTTGCCCCCTATCCCCAGAAATTCTTCCCATCTCTTTGCGTTACACTGATGAGATTTCCAACACCTGTTGCAGGAGAGACTGGCCCTGAGGGAGAGAGATTCCTCGATAATGTCAAAATTGAAGGTCCAATTCCCGAAATTGTTTTTCAGACTATAAAAACCGCAAAGAGAAATATGCAGAGAAGGGACATCATAAGGGGAATGTTTCGGGAAGAGCGCTGGGAATATCCCGAAGAAGTCATACGCGAAGGAATCATAAATGCCCTGGGTCACAGGGATTATTCACCCCAGGCCAGGGTATGTCAGGTCCAGATGCTTATATTCCCCGAAAGGCTTGAAATAATAAGTCCGGGCGGCATTTACGGGGCTATCCTCCCCGATAGCCTTGGACAGGTGGGTGTACAGTCCTCCAGGAACGAGATCCTTATGAACATCCTGGAAAATCTTGCTCCATCCGGTGAGTCCAGACCTCTCTGTGAGAACAGGGGATCGGGACTTGCGGCCGTAATGACCTCATGCAGGAAAGATCGCCTTTCTCCTCCAGGTTTCAAGGTGGACCTTGCCCGTTTCCGGCTGGTCCTTTCAAACAGGACCCTTTTCGATGGACCAACCCTGGAATGGCTGGATATAGTGAACAGGGGGAAAACCCTTACGGAGAGCCAGAGATATGCCCTTGCCCATATCAAACACACGGGATGGATCAATAACAGTGATTATTGCAGGCTTACAGGAGTTGATTCACGGGTCGCGACGAGAGAACTTTCAGACCTTGTGAATTACAGGCTTCTTGACAGGTTCGGTTCTGCAAGATGGAGTACCTATCAGCTTGCTGCAGAGCAGAAAGACAGGCAGACCCTGCTTTTCTGATATCGCCGTTAAAGGAGGGAGCAATGGATGGAACTTTTAAAAGTTTCCCTTGAAAAATTTGACCTTGAGGGATTTATCGATAGTCTTGTAGATTTTGAGGTAGATCAGTTCGTTGATCCCTTCAGCTCCGTCTACATTGTTGGAAAACTTGGGGATCAGCCTGTATCCATCGATATCAGCCGGAGCTCCGTTTTTGAACAGATGAAAAGGGAAGGAAAACTTGTGTTTTTCAGTTTTACAGCTCCCTGTGTTGACAGATTCGTGGAATGTATGGATGGAGGGGTATACGAAGCTCCTCTGGATACAGGCAACGAACTGGAAGATTTCAGGAACCGCTTTTACCCGTCCAATCTCCATTATGTGGGCTACCTCATGGGAATTGAGGATGGAAACCTCATAATAAACTCTGCCCTTTTCTTCGCTGGAACCTTTATTAATGATCCTGAACTCAAGTTGTTGAAACACGCAGGTATTCTTGATCAAGCTATGGAATCTTTCATACGTGAATTTATCGACTGATTTTATGGTAACCTTAATATCGGAATTTAAAATGGATCCCCGGGTTTTTATGCTCGGGGACTTTCGTGTTTTCATAGCCTGTTTTTAGAGGGGGCAGGAAAATGCTGATTACCATAGCGGGCTGTGGTGCCCTTGGAGGTCTTCTGGCGGCCCATATGATCGGAGGGGGATTACAGGTACAGGTCCTGCAGCGGAAAGGTAAAACCCTGGAAGTACTGAAATATAAGGGAATTACCCTTGTGTCCGAAGAGAATATGGAGGGGATAACTTTCCCTCTTGCCGCAGTTTCGGATAAAGCATGGAAACTGTCTCCATCAAAGCTGATCCTTGTTCTCGTGAAATCCTACAGCACTTCGGATATCTTTCCGCTCAAGGAGATACTGGATTTTGACGGAGTTGTCCTGACCATCCAGAATGGACTTGGAAATGCCGAAAAACTTTCAGATATCTTCGGAGAAGAACAAGTAGCAGCTGGAATAACCACCTATGGAGGGGTAAGTATGTCTCCTGGAGTGGTTAAGGAGGGGCTTAAGGGAGCCATAACCTTCGGTCCCTGGTCGAAGTCCGGAAAAACAGATATGACCTGGATAGCCGGGGTTCTCAAAAATGCAGGCCTTCGGATCGATTACGTCGAGGATCCCAGACCTCTTATATGGAAGAAACTGGTAATGAATGTAATGGCAAATCCCACATTTGCCCTCACCCGCATGTCTCCCCGAGAGATCTATAAAAGCGATCTTTCTCTGGAACTCATGAAAAGAATAGGTTCAGAGGCAGTCAAGGCGGCAAAAAGAGCAGGTGTAGATCTGGAACTTGACCAGATGTGGACTTTTTTCATGGAAAATCTGAAAAAGGCACCTGATCACAAACCTTCCATGCTTCAGGATATGGAAGCTGGAAGGAAAATGGAAATAGACAGTATTGCAGGGGAGATCCTGAAATATGGACGGGATGAAAATGATTTTCCATGTATCAGGACCATGTACTCCCTGCTTAAAGCCATTGATCTGAGTAGGGGAAACATCTAGCTCAGACCTTCTCCTGAGGAGTGAAGCCTATGTTAGTTACCATAGCGGGCTGCGGTGCCCTTGGAAGTCTCCTTGCAGCCAGAATGATAGAAGGAGGCCTTGAAGTCCAGGCCTTCCAGAGAAGGGGTTCCCACTTTGATATCCTCAGAGACAGAGGTATCACCATAAATGGAGATAAAGACGGAAGCACCAGGACCTTTTCTTTAAAGAGAATATCTGATGACCCTTCAGATCTTGAAAAGACACGACTGGTACTGGTTCTGGTGAAATCCTATGATACAGGGCAGATCTTTCCTGTAAGAGAGGTTCTTGAAGAAGACGGCGTTGTTCTTACTCTCCAGAACGGATTGGGTAATGCCGAAACCCTTGTAAAGGGTTTCGGAGAAAAAAAAGTAGCGGCAGGAATAACCAATTATGCGGCCTTTCGAATCTCTCCCGGAGTGATCGGCTGGGGAGGAGATGGCCATATCTATTCCGGACCATGGAAGAAGGCCATGGATATGGGCTGGGTGTGTGATCTCCTCAAAGAAGCTGGTCTTAACGTAAGTTGTGTTTCTGATCCCAGGCCTTTTCTCTGGAAAAAGGTTGCCGTCAATGCCACCATAAATACCATAACAGCATTGACCAGGCTGAAAAATGGAGAACTTCTCAAAACTGAGCCCGTCCTTGCAATGATGCGGAAGATATGTGAAGAAACCCGTATGGCTGCGGAGCGCAAGGGCATTGTCCTTGATGAAGAAGAACTCTGGAAAATGGTTAAGGCAACCATGAAAATGACAACCCGGAATCGTTCGTCAATGCTGGAGGATGTTGAAAAGAGGAGAAAGACTGAGATAGAAAGCATAGCAGGTGAAATCCTGAAGCTTTCAAGGAATGGGGCAGAGTTTCCCTATACGAGAACCCTATATTCCCTTATCCGGTCAATTGATCAAAATCCCGCAGGAGAAGACAAAAATACATGATAGAAAATTTGAGTTTTCGCAGAAGGGAGAGGTAATCCTGATAGTTACAATAGCAGGGTGCGGAGCCCTCGGAAGCATCTTCGCCTCTAAACTTATGGATGCCGGGTTCCAGGTTCAGGCATTCCAGAGAAAGGGCGAAACCTTTGATGCATTGAAAAAGGGACTCACAATTGAGTCCGAGGACAGGAGTTCCTCCAGAATATACAACCTTCTTGCCCTATCCAGCGATGTCAGGGAACTAAAGCCCTCGAAACTGATAATAGTTCTGGTTAAGTCCTTCAGTACAGAAGAAGTGGCGCCGGTTAAGGCCATCCTGGAAGAAGATGGAGTGATACTTACCCTTCAGAACGGACTTGGTAATGCCGAAATCCTTTCTTCAATATTTGGAGAAGAAAAAACAGGGGTGGGTGTAGCCCATTATGGGGCCATCAAACGATCACCCGGTGTGGTTCAGGAGGCTGGTGGAGCGTCTATTGTCATTGGTCCGTGGAAAAAAGGCGTCAGCATGGAATGGGTGGCGGGTGTTCTTGAGAAAGCCTGTTTCAATGTTGCTTATGTAGATGATCCGAGGATCTTCATCTGGAAAAAGCTCATTGTCAATTCAATGGTAAATACGACGGCTGCCCTTACAGGCCTGGATAACGAAGGTCTCCTGGCCAGCCCTCTTCTTGTTAAACTTATGAAAGAGATAGGCAAAGAAGCAGTTGAAGCCGCCCGAAGGGCAGGTTTCGTTATCGATCTGGATGAACTCTGGCCCATTTTTATGGAAAATATCCGCAAAACTGCTACCAATATTCCTTCCATGCTTCAGGATAACCTGGCAGGCAGGAAAATGGAAGTTGATAGTATACCTGGAGGGGTTCTGCAATACGCCGTGGATGACAGTGATTTTCCCTGCACAAGAACTCTGTATGCCCTTCTAAAAGCCATTGATACAAGCCGGGGTTTCGACTAGTGCTGACTCGTTGCGACTGGGCCGGAACTGACCCCCTTTATGTGGCTTACCATGATGAGGAATGGGGTGTCCCGGTCCATGATGACAGGACCCTTTTTGAATTTCTTGTTCTTGAAGGAGCCCAGGCAGGTCTGAGCTGGATCACCATTCTGAGAAAGAGGGAGGCCTACAGGGAGGCCTTTGATAACTTTGATCCCCGCATAGTGGCCAGATATGATGAAAAAAAGATCGGCCAGCTTCTTGACAACAAAGGCATAATCCGCAATCGAAGAAAGCTGGAGTCGGCCGTCAGGAACGCCGGGCAGTTTCTCGAAGTACAGGAAAAGTACGGTAGTTTCAACGCCTATATATGGAATTTTGTGGACGGGACTCCCATCCAGAATTCGTGGGAAAACGTTTCAGAACTGCCGCCCTACACTTCCCTGGGTGAAAGGATAAGCAAAGACCTCAAAAAACAGGGTTTCAACTTTGTGGGGCCCACCATAGTCTACTCTTTCATGCAGGCCGTGGGGATGGTAAATGATCATATAACAGTCTGCTTCCGCCATGCAGAACTGAAAGACAGTCAATTTTAGATCGCCGGGTTGCGGATTTTGGATTGAAAAACATTCAAGCCAAAAGTGAGAATAAAGCACCTTGGGGTGGATTTTCCTTCTATGAAATGATCATTTGATTTTGTCTGACCTTAGTGAGATAATCCCTCGTTTGGGGGAATATGCATTTTGGAGAGTCTAAGGTTATACTGAATAAAGAACCCCCCAATTCTTCTAAAGGAGAATGAAGTTATGAAATACGATGCCATAATTGTCGGTTCAGGACCTGCGGGAATATTTGCCGCCACAGAACTTGTGAAGCACAAAAAAAAAGTGCTCATAATCGACAAGGGAAAGGTGATCAAGGAAAGGCATTGCCCTGTCCTTGAGGGAAAGGCCAAAACCTGCGTCAATTGTGCCGTCTGCAGTGTGGTATCAGGCTGGGGAGGAGCAGGCTCTGCCTCTGACGGCAAACTTACCCTCACCACCGGATTCGGAGGTAACCTCGAGGAATATATCGGTGAGGGGAAACTGGATCAGTATATTGACAGGGTTGACAGAACCTTTGTAAGTTTCGGTGCAGACAACCACTGTTATGAACCCAGCGGTGCCATAGTCAAGGAAACCATACGCAAAGCGGCCAGTGTTGGGATAAAGGTCCTTCCTGCAAGGATCCGTCACATAGGTACCGATGCTTCCAGAGAAGTTCTCAATAACATGTATCTTGACCTTAAAGAAAAATGTGACATCATGCTGAACACCTTTGTCAAGGACATAATAGTTGAAAACGGGGAAGCCAGAGGTGTAGTTTTAAAGGATGATGGAATTTACCATGCTGACAGTGTAATAGTAGCTCCAGGCAGAGATGGGGCTTCCTGGCTCGAGAACATAGTTAACAGACTTCAGCTGCCCATCGCTTCCATGCCCGTGGATATCGGAGTCCGGGTAGAGGTTCCGGATAGCGTATGTGAGGATCTTACGGAACATTTCTATGAGGTGAAGTGTCTTTATAATACTCCAACCTTCGATGACCGCTGCCGGACCTTCTGCATGAACCCATCCGGGTTTGTTGTAACAGAATACAGCCGGTCCCATAATCTGGTTACAGTAAATGGACATAGTCTCAAAAAGACAAAGTCCAGGAATACCAACTTTGCTATCCTGGTGACCAAGAATTTCACACAGCCCTTCAGCAATCCCATAGGTTATGCTACCCATATAGGCAAACTGGCCAACATGCTGGCCGGGGGAGGCATACTACTTCAGAGGCTTGGCGATCTCAGGGATGGAAGAAGATCCACAGAGGCCCGTATCAAGAGGGGAATGGTAGCGCCAACGGCTAATGCACAGCCTGGTGACCTGAGCCTTGTGCTGCCCCACAGACATCTTGTCGATATTGTCGAGTTCCTTGATGCCCTGAATATTATCATGCCCGGAGTAAACCATAGCGATACCCTCCTTTATGGTATCGAGATAAAGCTCTATTCGCTCAGGCTTGAGCTAAAACATACCCTCGAAGTCCCCGGGGTGAGAAACCTTTACATAGTTGGCGACGGAGCCGGAGTGAGCCGGGGAATTGTCCAGGCTGCCTCCAGTGGATTGGTCGCCGCCCAGTCAGTGCTTGAGGAGAGCGGAATGGCCGTAGAAGCAATGTTATAGATATCCCTATCCTCCGTTTATTGCAGAATCTGCGGAATTTCTTGAAGAGTTGGATATAGCTCTTAAGATGTGGAGGAAAAGGTGTTTTTAAGAATGTTTTGCAGATTTTTTCAAGATCTTTCATGAAAATTCTGAAAAAGAGTTGACCTTTTTGCCGATCTTCTATAGAATGACCAGCAATTCATGTTTTCAGCATTCGTAAAAGGGAGGGAAGCCCGGTGAAACATTCTCGTGTTACAAAAAGAGTATCTTTTGATGTTGTTGTCGTAGTCGATGTCCTAAGCTGCAGGGTCCTTCCTGGAGTGGATGTTGGCGTTTAACCTTTAGCCGCAACCTTCAGGCCGGGACCCGAAAATGGGTTCCGGCCTTTTTTTATTGAAAAGTAGAAAGGAGTTTTGGTGGAATGGCAAAATTTACTATTCAGCAGATGAGGAAAATGAAGGAATCAGGAGAAAAAATATCAATGATTACAGCTTATGATTATTCTCAGGCTGTTCTTGTCGAGAAAGCCGGGATCGAGGTTATCCTTGTAGGTGATTCCCTGTCAATGACTATGTTAGGGAATGAAGGGACAGTTTCTCTTACTACTGACGAAATGATCCATCATATCCGCCCGGTAGTAAAAGGAGCACCATCTCCCATGATAATTGGAGATATGGTCTTCGGCTCCTATAACGAAAGCATATCCCAGGCTATTTCCAATGCCAACCGCCTGATGAAAGAAGGAGGATGTGATGCCATTAAACTGGAAGGAGGAAGGCCGGAGGTAGTAAGAGCAATAGTGGATGCCGGTATTCCCGTTCAGGGTCATATAGGTCTTACTCCTCAGACAGCTTCCTTACTTGGAGGATTCAAAGTACAGGGGAAAAGTCTGGAATCTGCGAAGAAACTTCTTGATGAGGCTAAATCTCTTGAGGATGCGGGGGCCTTTTCTATTGTTCTGGAATGTGTTCCGGAAGAATTGGGAAGGGCAGTCTCTGAAGCTGTATCTATCCCGATCATAGGAATAGGGGCGGGTCGGTATTGCGATGGACAGGTTCTTGTTTTTCATGACATGCTCGGGCTTTTTGACAAGTTCGTACCCAGGTTTGTAAAGCAGTATAAACAGATCGGAGAAGAAATAGTACAGGCTCTTCAAGATTTTAATGAGGAAGTTAAACAAGAACAGTTCCCTTCAGAAGAACATGTATTTTCAGGGATCAGCAAAGAAGATATTGAAGAAATTTCAAAATTGAGTTAAACCTGTAAAGCAAAGTGTATAGGACATTCATTATCAGGATGATATCTTTTTAATGGATGCAAAGTTTTAAAACAGGGAGGAATGCAAGGATGATCGATTTATCAGGATTAAAGGTTTATATCAACGGGAAATTTGTTCCTGCTGAAGAGCCGGGTATCTCCCCTTTTGATAGGGGACTCCTCTATGGAGATGCTGTTTTTGAAGGGATCAGAGAATACGATGGAAAAGTTTTCAAGCTGGATGAGCATATAGTCAGGCTTTTTGATTCAGCCAGAATCCTGGGAATAAAGATTCCATTGACAAAAGATGAATTCAAAGAAATCGTTTTAGAGACCCTTCGTGAAAACAGCCTGAGAGATGCCCATATAAGACCCATCATTACCCGTGGCATGGGACTGGGAGTCGGACCTGATCCCGACTATAAGCCTACTGTGATAGTGTTTGCTCATCCATGGAAGCCCTTCCTCGGAGAATCAGGAATTACTATGAAGACTTCTGCTGTAAGGAAATTTCCCCCCGCCTGTTTTGATTCCAGAGCCAAATGTGTGGGCACATATGTTAACGGTATTATGGCAAAACAGGAAGCCACAGCTTCGGGTTGTGACGAAGCACTGCTTCTTGATGTCCAGGGTTTTGTTGCAGAGGGACCGGGAGAGAACTTCCTTATGGTTAAAAATGGAGTGCTCTATTCTCCCCGGAGAACTAATATCCTCCATGGAATAACCCGCCAGACAGTAATTGATATGGCCCGGGAACTGGAGATACCGACCTGTGAAAAAGATCTTACTCTGGGAGATGTATATACCTGTGACGAAGCCTTTGTCTGCGGAACAGGAGCAGAGATATGTCACGTAAGAATGGTTGATGGAAGAAAAATTGGCGATTCAACTGCCGGTCCCATAACCTCTTCCCTGATCGAATGTTTCAAGATCCTGATCCACAAGGAAGGAACTCCTGTATATTAAATAATTCTTTCTGATGATGAGATCAGCCTGAAATAAGCTCCCTTTTCCTGTTATTGAAAGGGACATGAATGATCTTAAATGAAATAGCAAACGATGTGATGCCAAATTAATTAAAAATAAGAGGAGTGAACAGAATGAAGGGTAAGAGAGTTTTTATGTTTTTTGCGGTGAGTCTTATGATCATTTTTGCTGCAGGTGCCACGTGGGCGTCCAATGATGTGATCAAAATAGGGAACATTGCGTGCCTTACCGGACCTTTATCGACTTATGGAGAGAGTCATAGAAACGGTGTTGAACTGGCTGTTGAACAGGCAAACATGAATGGCGGAGTTCTGGGTAAGCAGATCAGGCTTCTTAATGAGGACGACCAGGGAGATCCTGTGACAGGAGCAAGCGCGGCCCTCAAACTGATCGGACAGGACAATGTGCTGGCAATTATCGGCCCCATTCCGAGCACTATCGGTATGGCAGTCTCTTCCATAGTGGAGGATGCCGGGGTTCCCACAGTTGTAACAGGAACGAATCCGGCAATTACTCCTGATAAACATTTTGTATCAAGAAGCTGTTGGACCGATGATTTTCAGGGAGTGGTAATGGGAAGATTCTGTATAAACGAATTATCCGCTAAAACAGCCGCAGTTCTTTATGACCTTGGAAATGATTACGCCAAGAGTGTTGCCGAAGTTTTTATCAAGACCTTTGAAGCCGAGGGAGGAACTGTGATTACGGTTCAGACCCACCCATCCCAGGCAGTGGATTTCAGGGCCCAGTTAAGCATCATCAAATCAAAAAAACCTGATGTTTTCTTTTTCTCAGATTTCTACAATGATGCCAACCTTATTGCCAGACAGGCAAAAGACCTTGGTATTGAGGCTGTTTTTGTAGGTTCTGACGGCTGGGATTCTCCTGAACTCGATCTGGCATCATTGGATGGAGCCTATTACTGCAGCCATTTCTCAAAAGAAGATCCACGTACTGAGACCAGATTCTTTGTTGATGAATATAAAAAGAAATATAACGCAGAACCTGATCTGTTAGCCATTATGGGTTATGATGCTGCATTAATGGTTATTGACGGTATCCGTTCAGCAGGCAAAGAAGATCGGGAAGCAGTTGCAGATGCTATCGCAAAAACGAATGGATTAAAAGCCGCCCAGGGTGATATTACCCTTGATGAAAATGGAGATCCCACGACCCTGCCGGCTGCTATTCTTGTTGTCAAAGACGGCAAAATTAATTATATGAAAAGTTACCAGCCTATCCAGTAAGATGTTGCTTCCTTTCCCTGTATCCTTCAGGATATGAGGAAAGGGTTATTTATTAAATAATCCAGGGATCCTTTTGAACTTGTCTCCCCAGGACTTAAACAGGATCCCTGGTTTTGAGGATGGTGCTTTGTCATATGGAATTAGTCATTATTCAGCTTATCAACGGTATACAGCTTGGTGCCATTTATGCCCTCATGGCATTGGGATACACAATGGTCTATGGAATTCTTAAACTTATAAATTTTGCTCATGGTGATCTTTTGATGATCTCCGCATATGTAGCATATTTTCTTGTTAACTTACATGTTCCTTTGCCCCTTGCTTTTGTGGCGTCCATGGCTACAGGGGCCCTGGGAGCTATTATCATGGATAAAGTTGCATATAAACCCCTTAGGTCCCAGCCCAGATTAAAGGCATTGATCACCGCAATGGGTGTTTCTTTACTTCTGGAAAATGGATGCAGGGCTCTCCCATTCATTGGTCCGAGTTTCAGGCGGTTTCCAGATGTAATAAATGTAAAAAATTTTTCATTGACTGAAAACATTATTATTACAAACATTCAGATCATAAATCTGGTAATGGCGATCAGCCTGATGCTCATGCTGTGGTTCATTATCAAAAAAACAAAACTTGGTATTGCCATGCGGGCAGTATCTCTTGATCCCAAAGGGGCAAAACTCATGGGGGTAAATGTAGAGAGGGTCATCTCAGCCACATTTGCCCTTGGGGGAGCCCTGGCAGGTGCCGCGGGGGTGCTCACTGCAATAACTTACCCACGCTTAAGCCCCTATATGGGAATCATGCCCGGGTTAAAGGCATTTATTGCTGCGGTTTTTGGAGGAATTGGAAGTATTCCCGGAGCCATGGTAGGGGGAATGCTTATGGGAATCATAGAAACGGCTGCTACGGCTGTTAATTCACAGATGGCCGAGGGAGTCTTTTTCCTTCTGTTGCTGGTTGTACTGCTGATAAGACCTTTTGGTCTTTTTGGCAAGACAACGAGAGAGAAGGTGTAAAGATGGATTCAACCCTCAATTATCAATTTCTTGCAAAATATAAATGGCCAGTGAGCGCCTTTATACTAACCCTCATATTGATCTTTTTAGACAGATTTCAGGTGGTTTCGCCATATATCATGTTTGTTTTAATGGTAGGGTTATGTAATGTGATCCTTACCCTCAGCCTGAACCTGATAACGGGCATAACCGGTCAGTTTTCTCTTGGACATGCAGGCTTTATGGCAGTAGGTGCCTATATTTCTGCCTACCTGACTAAAGTGGTATTCCATCTTAAACCAGGAGCCGGTTTTTTTTCAGGCACTGTTTTATTTATATTGAGTCTACTGATTGGAGCCCTTGTTGCTGCCGTAATTGCTTATTTTTTAGGTTTGATAATCCTGCGTCTTACCGGTGATTACCTTTGTATTGCAACCCTGGGTTTCAACCAGATAGTAGTAGTGGTTTTGAACAATATGGATTTTATTGGAGGTCCAAGGGGATTTTATGGAATACCAAAACTCAGCAATCTCTGGACTCTTCTTTTCCTTGCATGGATAAGTGTTGTCTTCATAAGCAGATATATACATTCTTCAAGGGGGCGGAACTGTGAAGCCATCCTTGGAGATGAAATAGCGGCAGAATCGCTGGGTATCGACAGCTTGAAAGTCAAGCTTCACGCCCTTGTTATCGGCTGTTTTTTTGCGGCTCTCGCTGGAGGTATGCTTGTGCATCTGATCCAGCTGGCCCATCCCACCCAATATACCTTTATAAAGTCAATAGAGATTCTCCTTATGGTTGTTGTTGGAGGTATGGGAAGTATCGTCGGGTCCGTAATTGCGGGAATCGGCCTTACAGTCCTTCCGGAAATATTAAGGTTTTCCCAGGATCTTCGGCTGATCCTTTATCCTCTCTTATTGATCGTCTTCATCAGCCGGGACCCATTGAAGTATTTACAAAGACGCTTTTCCCTGTGGCGCACCAGAGCGGGAGGGGAATAAATTGAGTTTATTGAAGATAAGTGATATAAGCATACAATTTGGAGGTCTGACTGCAGTAAGCGATTTTTCCCTGGATGTTGATGCGGGAGAGATAGTTGCTTTGATAGGTCCCAATGGTGCTGGTAAAACAACTGTTTTTAATATAATTACAGGGATATATCCCCCTTCTAAAGGAAGAGTTGTGCTCGATGGAGAAGATCTCCTGGGGCAGAAAACAAGTTGGATAGCTGAAAAGGGCATAGCAAGGACCTTCCAGAATATAAGACTCTTTAAAGATCTGACCGTATTTCGAAATCTGGAAATAGCTTTTCATCGCTTAGCAGATTACAGCTCCCTGGACGCGGTTATCCGAAATAGCAGCTTCAAAAAAGGGGAAAAACTTATCCGTGAAAAGGTCTTTCATATGCTTGAACTGTTCGGACTGGAAGGTCGCGCTGATGAACTGGCAGGGAATCTTCCTTATGGTCAGCAGCGAAGACTTGAAATTGCACGTGCTCTTGCCATCAAACCAAAGATACTTCTTCTGGATGAGCCTGCCGCAGGGATGACCCTTGGAGAAATTCATTCTCTTGTTGAATTGATCCGATTTTCCAGAGATCATTTTTCTCTTGGTATATTATTGATCGAACATCAAATGGGTCTGGTAATGAATTTAAGCGAAAGAATCGCAGTAATGAATTTCGGAAAGATCATTTCCCGGGGATCTCCTGATCATGTTCAGAGCGACCCCAATGTAATTGAGGCATATTTAGGAAAACGGAGATCAAGCCATGTTATTCAAAGTTAAAGACCTGAATGTGTATTATGGCGTGATCCATGCGGTTCAGGGGATTTCTTTCAACATTGAAGCCGGGGAGATAGTTACTCTACTCGGGGCGAACGGTGCAGGAAAAACCAGTACATTATCTGCCATCTCGAATATTATCCCTATCCATTCGGGCAGCATTATCTTCAAAGATCAGGAGATCACTTCTGTACCTGCACATAGAATAGTGGAATCAGGTATTGGCCATGTTCCAGAAGGGCGCCATGTCTTTTCGGATCTTACTGTTATGGAAAATCTTGTAATGGGGGCATATACCAGAAAAAAAAGGTCTGAAATTGAAGAAGATATGGATAGGGCTTTTTCCCTGTTTCCCCGTTTGAAAGAAAGAATAAAACAGGTAGCGGGAACACTGTCGGGGGGAGAGCAGCAGATGCTTGTTATGGCCAGGGGGCTTATGAGTCGCCCGAGCCTGTTGCTCCTT
This sequence comes from Acetomicrobium hydrogeniformans, assembly GCA_016841745.1. GTDB lineage: Bacteria > Synergistota > Synergistia > Synergistales > JAFGMB01 > JAENYO01. The sequence goes on along the minus strand of JAENYO010000005.1, from coordinate 101,564 downwards.
GACGAGCCATCCATGGGCCTGGCTCCGGTGATCGTGGACGAAGTATTCGATAATATAATCAGCATCAACAGGCAGGGAATTTCCATCCTTCTCGTGGAACAGAACGCAGAGATAGCATTATCTGTTGCTCATCGGGGATATGTCCTTGAAAGAGGGAATGTTGTCCTCCAGGGAAGCGCCGAAGAACTTTTACAGAGTAGCGTTGTCCAGGAAGCCTATCTGGGAAAAACGATCTCCTGATCCTTAAGGATCAGGAGAGAATACATCGGAGGCAATTACATATTTTATGTAATTGCCTCCCCTTTGTTTCTTCAGATCATCTGACAGCTTACTTAACATTATTTATCAGATCCCTTAACAGGGAAGCGGCAGCATAGCCTGGTCCGGAGGCGCTGCTCGCAACTAGCAGCTCTCCAAAAATATCTGTCTGGTAGAGAACTGCTTTACCCGAGCCTTCGATACCGAAAAGAAAATTGTCTGAACCGATCGTTTGCAGGGTTACCGAGGCTTTTACAGTGCCCTTTATCTTTTCTGCCTTCCCTATCAGTTTGTACCGTTTACCCTTTTTTGCGGCATCCTGGATATCCTTGGGAGTAATACCCTGTATTCCCTTTACCTGAATATCATCGAGGGAAAGGTCGCTGTTCATAAGGGCATTGGAAAGGATGATCAGTTTTGTTGCCGTGTCCCATCCCCCAACATCCTTGCTCGGATCGCTTTCGGCCAGTCCCGTATCCTGGGTAGCCTTGAGTGCATTTTCATAAGAAAGCCCTTCGTTTTCCATGAGATTCAGTATGTAATTTGTGGTGCCGTTAAGAATACCCTCGATGGAAAGTATCTCAGCTCCGGCGAGATCGTATATTCCTGCCGTTATGGAGGGGAGTGATCCTCCTGTGGTGCATCCTATTCCAAGGAATACCCCCTTTGAGTCTGCCAGTTCCTTAAGTTCTGCATATTTAAGCAGAATAGGGCCTTTGTTGGCGGTTATAACGTTTTTGCCTCTCTCAAGGGCTGATGTTATATGATACCTGGCAGGGTCGCCAGTTTCAGTATCTGTGGGAGACATCTCAAACAGGGTGTCGAAGTCGCCTCTTTTTATCATCAGGTCAAAGGAAAGATCTGGAGTTCCGCCATGAGAGTATTCAGAGAGCCTTTGCCCGGTGCTGACGAAGCTGACCAGGTTATCCAGGTCTATACCTTCAAGGTCATATACTCCACCCTTTCTGCTGATCACATAGGTCACAGAAAGGTCCAGTCCCCTTTTTCCCAGCCATTTCTTTTTTCTGACCAGAAGTTTCGCAAGGGCCCTGCCCACATTACCAAATCCTATAAGAGCCAGCTTAATAACCTTATTCTTCACTTTAGAACCCGTTCATATTCCCTGTAGATATCGTCGCCGAAGCAGACGAAGTACACTTTTTTCAGAGAATCGTCCTTTTCGAGAAAAGCCATTACTTCCCTGACCGCTATTTCAACAGCCTGGTCCAGTGGGTAACCATAGACCCCGCAGCTTATGGCTGGAAAGGCTATGGTCTTACAGTCATGGGTTACTGCCAGAGCTAGGCTTTTTCGGTAGCAGGATGCAAGAAGTGTGGCTTCTCCCCCTTTTCCGCCCCTCCAGACAGGACCTGGAGTGTGGATCACATATTTGGCGGGCAGGTTGTAGGCCATGGTTATCTTTGCATCGCCCGCAGGGCATCCTCCAAGGGCCTTGCACTCTTCGAGCAATTGTGGTCCTGCAGCCCGATGAATTGCCCCGTCAACACCGCCTCCCCCCAGAAGGGTAGTATTGGCAGCGTTCACAATGGCGTCCACCTCCAGCTTTGTTATGTCTCCCTTAATGACCTCTATTTTTTTATCCATTATCAGAACCATCCCTTCAGAAGGATTGTCAATTGAATAATACTTCAATTCTGTTAATAGTATAAAGGTATCTGGTATTAGTTTTAAATTATCGACTTGTCAATTTCTTGACTTAACGTATAAATTATGAGATATTTTAAACAGCTAAACAGAAGAGCTCTTTCCAATTTCTGACATAACATAGTGTATATCTTACCTCTGATATGTTTTAATATGCCACCTCTCCCTATTTTCGTTAATTGAAATATCTTCCAGACATTCCTTCGTATTATTTTATGAGGCTCTGTTGGAGGATGCCTTGATGAAAAGAACAGTATGTCTTTCGTTTGATGTTGAAGACTGGTTCCAGGTTGAAAACCTTCGAGCTGCATTTCCTATTTCAAGCTGGAATGCCCAGAAACTCAGAGTTGAAACTCATACACGTGATCTTCTGGACCTGCTGGATAAATATCAGTTCAAGGCAACTTTTTTTGTTCTGGGGTGGATAGCCGAGAGGTTACCGGAACTTGTTGCTGAGATCTATTCAAGAGGACATGAAATTGCTTCACATGGTTATTCCCACCAGCTGAACTCAAAAATGAGTAAGGAGGAGATAGTTCAGGATATAGTGAAAAGTAAATCCATCCTTGAAAATATAATACACAAGGATGTGATAGGGTACAGAGCCCCCTGTTTTTCTGTAAGCGAGGGAGTTATGGATGTTTTGCATACAAATGGTTTCAAATATGACTCAAGCTTCCTTCAGTTCAAAAGGAATTCCAGATACGGAAAACTGGAATCTGTTGATTGTAATAATCCTTTTATCCACAAGAGTGGCGTTGTTGAATGTCCTCTACCTGTTCTCTCCTTTGCAAAAAATACTATTCCCATATCCGGAGGGGGATATTTCAGGTTAATTCCATTTCCTCTCTTTCATATTCTTGTGGAGAAATATCTTAGAGAAAACGGATTTTACCTGTTCTATTTTCATCCATGGGAAATAGATGCTAATCAGCCTTACATAAGAACCGTCAAATGGGGTTTGAGGTTCAGACATTATTACGGTCTTTCCTGGGCATACAATAAATTGGAACAGTTATTTTCCTCTTTTCCCGTTCCTACTAAACCTATAGGTCTGTTTCTCAGGGAAGATCTTGACCTTTTGTGATCTGGCCCGGACCCAGTCCGGATATTGATGAGGTCAGCTATATGATAGATTACAAAGATATTGTAGTATTACTGATCAATGGTAAAGACAGGCAGACCTTGCCTTTTGCCAGGGCCTATCACGACCTTGGCTGCCGTGTGGTAACCCTTAATTCTTCCAGGCTGGATAATGGTTTCAACACCAGGTATGCCCATAGAAAGATCCTGGACAGGAAAATTAAAGGTGATCCTGAATATCTTGTAGAGAAAACATGTTCTATCGTTAAGACAATGAAAATCGATGTTGTTATAGGTACTTCAGATGAAACGCTGGAGCTGCTTTCTCACCACAAGGAAGAGATCGAAAAGTATTCAAAAGTCGCTGTGGTAGATGAAGGACTTTTTAATTTGGCCTATGACAAACTGAATACCCTGAAGATATGTATGGATAAAGGTATCCCCTGTCCCCATACTTTATTCAACATCACTGATGCAGATCAGATCAATTTTCGTGAATTAACGTATCCCATGGTAGTCAAACCAAGAAAGAGTCATGGAGCCATAGGCTTTAAACGATTTGATTCTGCACAAGCTTTGAAATGTTACCTAATGGCAAATAACGAAAATATATCCGATTATGTTATCCAGGATTACATTCCACAGACGGGCATACAATACGAGGTGGCCATGTTTCTCGATAACAGTAATACAGTCAAAACGGCTTTGTGTTTTACCAAGAATCGCTGGTACCCTGTCACCGGAGGTTCAAGCACTTTAAATATTACCGTTGAAGAACCTGAGATCATAGCCAATTGCAGCAGACTGCTGCGAGAGATTGGTTGGAGAGGCTGTGCCGATATTGATCTGATCTATGACCCGAGGGATGGCATTGCCAAAGTAATGGAAATTAACCCGAGAGTTTCAGCCAGCGTAAAGATATTGTTTCAGGCGGGGATTAATATTGCCAGACAGATCATTGAGTTGGCAATGGAAGAGGAAGTCTCGGAATATCTGGAATATGACAAAGGTATCAGATTAAGGTGTATCCATACAGATCTGCTATGGTTCATTAGATCACCTGACCGTTTCCGGTCAAAACCATCATGGTTCAACATGAAAAACACCTACGATCAGATCTTTGCAATAGACGATCCATTCCCTTTTCTTACTTTTTCAATTCAGGGGATCATGAAACGCAAGCAGGAAATAGAAAAAAGAAAATGATGATAGGTAACGTTCAGATTGGGATTTCGGATCACAAGGGAACATTTGAAGGAGAGATGAATGGATAAGTACGATGTCTGTCTGGTAACACTTAATTTTTACCCTGATATAGCTGCAACGGCAAAACTGATGTATGACCTTGCGACCGATTTGGCTGAAAAAGGGCTGAGAGTTGCTGTTTTTACCCAGAATCGATCTTACTATGATCCCGATCAACAATACCCATCCTTTGAGTATATAAAAGGATGTGATGTATTCAGAGCTGATCTTCCGAGATTTGACAAAAACAGGGCATGGCAGAGGTCTCTGATCTATTCCATCTTTGCCAGGGAAGCCGAGAAATTCCAGTGTAAGTTGAATGCCAGGTCCGTCCTCGTTGTTTTCCCGCCCTTCTTTGTAGCTTTTAATGTTTTAAAGGTCTGCTTGAGAAGATCCAGACCTTTTGTGCTCATACTCCATGATCTGGATCCGGATCCTGCTATTCGCCGTAAACAGATTTCGAGATATAACCCTTTGGCTATTTTATTAAAAAACCAGACTAGATTTTTGTTGAAAAATGCTTCCAGGATCGTTGCGCTTGGGAGAGATGTTGAGCAGTACCTGGTTAAAGAATATAACGTTATACCGGAAAAGATCTCCTATATTCCCAATTGGGGTCGAGATCTACCTGAATCGCCAGTGAAAACGCAATTTAAAGGTCATCCAATGGACAATTCATTCCTGGTCTTATATGCCGGAAATTTTGGTGAAGCTGCTGATCTTGAAACTCTTTTAAGATCGGCAGAAGAGGTCGAAAAAATCGATGAAACCATACATTTTCTCCTTGTAGGCAATGGAAGGAAAAAATCTGTCTGGGAAGACTATGTGAGGAGTAAGGGGATCGGGAATATCACCTTTTCAGATTTTTTACCCGAAGATAAATATCAGGAATTGCTCAGACGAGCTTCCGCCTTTGTTGTTACTCTGAGAGAAACATCAAAGGGTTTATCTGTCCCAAGCAAGCTTTATTACTATCTCAGTGCAGGAAAGCCCATTCTGGCTATCGTTCCCGAATTCTCTGAAACAGGTCTTGTCATAAATGAAGACGGGTCTGGAGTGGTCTGCCCTAATGGCGCAGTTAACATGTTTGTAAATAACGTACTTAAAATGAAGAATGATCCTGTATATTACAAAACTCTATCTGAAAATGCAACTAACTCTTTCAAAAAGAAATACTCTCAGAAAAAATGTACCGCTAAATACTTTGATTTACTTCAGGAAATAATTCAGAGGAAGAAAAGTTTTGTGAGTTGAGGTCATAATTTAGACTGGGAGCGATTTTCATGAGAATATGTGTTATCTCAACAAGTCCTTTTGATCCTCGCATGAGGAAAAGACTGATCTGGCTCTCTGATATTTCGGAAGAAATATATATATGCTGTGGTGATGATTTCAAACTGGCGTCAGATGTAAAATTCCAGAACAATTATCCCTCTATAAAGCTGAAGGACCTGGTTAAGAGAATTCAGGAATTCGATCTGATATACTTCAGCAGCCTGAAAGCCTTTCTGTCTTTTTCCTTTCCATGGAAAAGTCCTAAAAAACATACCCTTTATCTACTGGAAATAGCAGATCTTCCACACTGTAAATTCAAATATATTCCTCTGCGATTGAAAACCTGGCTCCTGAGCCGTTATTTAGCTGATGATATAGATGGCGTAGTTCTGACCAGTGCAGAATACCTGCAATTCATATCTACCAGAGCACCGACAGTGATCATTGAAAATTATCCTGAAGAGACAATTGCTTCGCAACTGGCCTCATTAAAACCAAGGCCCTTTTCAGAAAAATATATCCTGTCCTATATAGGTTACATTAGGGATATTAAGGGCCTGGAAAAGATAATAGAATGGAAAACTGACTCAAGATGCGATGTGGAGATCCATATCTGGGGTGGCCCGCAGGAAAATTTACCGTCCAATGCTTATATGGAAGGGGTCATCTATCATGGATCGTATAATTACGAAAAAGACATTGCCAGGATCTATGATCATGCTGATTTTATTATTGCCACATACGGTAAAGCTAAAATGCAACAGGTGGCAATGCCTAACAGATTTTATGAGGCCCTGTTAGCCGGTAAACCTTTAATCGTGGATTCAGGCAGTGTTATGCATGCACTTACCGAGACCCTGGATCATGGTTTTAAAATTGATCCTGAGGGGGAAAATTTCTTTTATGAAATGGAAGAAGGCCTGGGAGGTTGTATTTCAAACTGGAATGTTGATCTTCTTTATGCCAAAAGGAATTATTTTCTTGAAATGGCAAGGATCCAGAAATGGAAATTCCTTGATTTTGTCGGAAATCTGGCACCTTGACTTCAGCTATGAAGCTGTTGCACGGGGTTTTTTCTTATAATCATCAATCGGGAGCAGCTTAAAGCTGCCCCCGATTCTTTTTAAACTCGTCCCAATATCATCTTGGGCTTTCTTTAGAATTTAAAGAACAAGATCATGGGTATTAGAAGAATAAGGGATCCCAGTGATGAGGATCCGGTATTACACCCGCCCCCGCCTCCTCCGGAACTTATAGGTGCGCTATTGTTCAGAGCTGCGGCAGAAAGGAATGGACTTTCAAATCCGCATTCCTCAAGGGGCCAGAAATAAATAATCGTTTCCCCTTCTTTGGATACATTCTCGTTTCCATGCATGAGGGCCAAATGCAGGGCATTGAGAAAGTCGCTGTATTTCCCGCATGAGCCTTCATCCCATCCTGAAGGTTCTCCTTTCAGGGCTTCTGCTGACAGGGTTATGAGATCCTCGATCTTCATGATCAGACTGAATCTGACGCCTGGCTCCAGAAACAGTTCACCATCTATAAGGCTGTAGTCCAGTGATCCGAAATAGTTTATTATGCAGTCTTTGTAACCTTCAAGATCAGGAACATAGATAAGACTGCCTGATTCCACAAAATTCTGTTTCTTATCGTCCTGAGCAAGCAGGTTCAGTTTCATGGCGACCAAGTGGCAGGAAAGCTTATATTCCATAGCTTTTGCATTACTTTTCCTTATCCAGGGGATCAGGTTATGAGTAGAACCTTCTACAGGTTCGTACCCCTTCTTTCCTCCAAAGGCAGAAGGATGAAATTCCATCAGGGTATCCGTGTCCTTGTCAAAATACTTCAGATTCAGTTTGTCCAGCTCTGCAAGGATTTGGGGTCCTGACATGGATCCAAAGTCCACCTTGTCCCAGTTCTTGGGGTAATTTGACCAGAATCCAGGTGTATGGCCTGGGTCATCGACACAAATATTCCCAAAACAGACCCAACGTAGTGATGGAGAGCAGGTGTTGGCATAAATTTCAATTTCAAGAGGATTCGGAGTGGTTGCCATCCATTTATCCATCATTTCCGGATAAATATAAGGTGGATACAGGGGTTCTTCAATGGAATATTTTCCAGGGCAAAGGATATACCATTTATCATTTGTCAGAACGTCAGGGGCATCTGGATCTATAAGGTTGTCGAAGCTGAAATGGGTGATACCCTCTGGACATTTCAGGAGAAATGTCCATGGCATCATGTTGAGCCAGGGTTCTTCAGGCAAATCATGCCATGAATTAAAGTTTGAGTCATAAAACTTTGTTACGAAAAGTTCTGGCAAATAGATATTCGAATATTCAAGGATGAGCATCTGATTTGAGCATTCTCCGTTAGAAAGGCCTCCTGGGCAAAGGATCAATGGGAAAATACGTCCTTTGGAATCCAAGTCCGTATCGGCACAAAGATCGTAACCCAGGTAAGATCCTGGAAGAATATCATCACTGATGTTGTCTGTAGAAATTACAGTATCATAAACTGCTTCGTAAGCACCCTGGACAAGTCCGAAAGCTTCAGAATCACCGCGAATAAAATTTCTTACTTCTGAATTATCATTATTTGTGAAATACCACATGGCATTCTGGATATCTTCGCGGCTGCCTGATCCTTTATGATTGAGCAGCCATGTTATAAGTTCCCATGTTCCTTTTTCGGGTTCTTCGGGAAGTGGGGAGTACTCCGGCCATCCAGAGGAAAGATAGAAATCTGAAGAAATTACCGATCCAGCGTAATTTTGTCCACAGGTCAGGGTTTTGCTGATGTTGATGTTCCAAGTCTCGTAACACCTGGAGCCTTCGTCGAGAGAATTTCCTGGAGGGTTATCATGAATTACCGTTCTCAGGTAGCTTGTTGAGTGAAGGAATACAGATATGTTAACAGTTTCTGGAAGAGTTAATGGACTGTCACATGGGGAAAGAAATGAATATGAAGTACTTACACCACCCAGAAGCAACAAAACAGAGAAAAACAGTAATAGAAATACTTTTTGTGTCATCTTCACCATTTTCACAACCTTTCCATAACAATTTTTTCTGGAAAAAACAGTGAGGAAAGAAAGGAATAAACAAGTTAGAGTTTTCCTTTTTAGAACGAAGGGCTTTTGTATTGTAATAAGGAGTTGGATATCAGAAGGTGAAATTGCAATAAGAAGAAATTGTAGTTTAGCAGTTAAAACACATTCGATTCTATATGTTTAATAGTTACAATACTAACACTCTAATTATATGGATAAAGATTATTTATTGCAAGTTAAAATATATTAAGGAAAGTTCAAAAGACTGGATATCTCTCCTCTAAAAGTTTCTTAAGTGTTTCTTTTTTGATTCTGAGAGAGAGTAATGGAACTATAATTTGTTCTTATCAATATGTGTGTACAATGAAAATGTTCTTTCATTCTTTAATATTCTGTGAAGTAGTTAACAAAAAGAGGGTGGGAATTCCCACCCTCCGAATGAATCGGACCGTGAATAGTAAAAATTCGATTACCTTTTCCCCAGCAGGATTATGAGTAAAGGGAGAATAAATATTGCAGAAGCTGGAGAAGAAGTTGTTAAACAGCCACCTCCGCCGCCTCCTGAAGTGGGAATATCCTCGACAGGAACCCCCTCTACCAGAACTTCCATCACTTTCATGTTACTGAGAAAGAAATCCTCTTCCCGGGGTGATTCGTAGGTTCCCCCGTCGTTTATCTGGATCGGTGAAACCTGTTCAGATGTTGAAAGGGTTTCAGATCCGGTTATTGAGAGCAGGTCAAAACTATCTGTTTCATAATTCCAGGCCAGGAGGAAAATGAGCCTTTCCTGGCCTTCCTGGCTCAGGGAAGGAAGGATAGAGTTTTCCATCCCGATGTCGGTCCCGATTGAGGCCAGGTTCCCGGAGATGACCCTGTAATCCATAAGCCCAAGGATATTGAAAGAGCCCGCCCCAATACCCAGGGAAGATGGAAGAATGGTTTCTATAGCTTCCTGTGCCTTTTCAAGGGCTGGTTCCGCAGAGGAAGTTAAAGTAAGGTCCGTATAACTGATATTCTCCAGTCCTGGAATATAAAGATTCACAGGTCCCGAAAAAACCTTCAGGCAGACATTCAATGAGGTTTTGATAGTTGTGGTGTCTGTCCAGTTCTGTCCATCCAGGCTTACGTAACTCTGACCCGGAAGGGCAGAAGCTTTATCACTATAACCTGAAATGTTAAATTCTATGGCTATGGGATACTCGTATCCTGGTGTTGTGAGTTTTACAGCAATAGCAAGGTCATATCCTTCCTCGAAAAGAATGGGAACATCGAGGGAAATGGTGTGGTAACCTGGTTCATTGATTGTTCCTGCCTGGGGGCCGTATATCAGTTCGCCCCCTATGCTGTCATAGATGTAGATCTCGTAAGTATTGTTCACTCCGCCGGCGTAGAAACTTACAGCCTTGAGAACTTCCGTCTGCTGTGAAGTGAATACATTTGCGAACCAGGCTGTTTCATCTCCCTGATCAACCGGTGAATAACTGATGATCCACCCCAGGGGGTCGTACTGGTATATATTTCGGTAATTATCGGGCTCTTCTCCAATATAGGCAGCACCGGTATCGAGAAGGGCATCATAGTATGAAAGGTAATAATATCCATTATCTCCCCAGCCCTCTCCCCAGCTGTTCCTTACGATCCATGCGCCGTTTCCCGGAGGCTGGGTAGCAAAGTCGGCTGATGCAAAATTATCATCCCATCCCACTATACTTACCTCGTGGTTGGCCCAGCCAACAGTAAGGTTATCGGGATTGTCTTCCGGTATGTAGGCAGCGCATGTTGAAGGCTTGTAGTAATCAGAAGATGGACTGTATCCTGCCATGGCATCATCGGCATAGACTCCAACTGCCACAGCTCCGTAATTTGTGAGGGCATATTTGATATTGTTTATGTTTGCCTTTGGATATCGGGTCTCCTGATCCATGGGCAGATAGAGTACCTGTTGAAGGTGAATTGCGTCATTCTCAAAGCCTGTGGGGATACATCCCAGATCATCATAGGGAGCATCTTCTTCCAGAACAGCTCCGGTCCATCGAGAAAGAAGTGCCGTGGCCTTGTAATCATCTCCCCCGAAATTAGCGGTCCATGGAAAGTCTGCAGAAGTACAGTTGTCGAAACCCGGAAGGTCCAGCTCGTCGATGTAGGCAAAGTACATCATGTAGCGCTCCGAAAGATCGAGTTCTTTTCCCATAAGTTTTAGGGATGTAGATTCCAGGGAGGCAAGGGCACCGAAGGTCCAGCATGAGCCGTAGGGGTTCTGGTTTCTTATGGGAGATACAAATCCAAGTTCCCTCAGGTCGTAACTTGCCGGATATTCCTGAACCTGTGCCGAAAGGGATATACCTTTGAGGTGTGACAGGTCTACGGGGGAAGGGGTTCTTCCAGGAAAGGTGAATCCAGTACCTGATGGTTTGAATTTCTGTTCCTCCTGGTATTGGATAAAAGCCGGGTTAAGGGGGGCAAAGCTTCCGGCCAGGGCCGATGAGGATAATAGTAGAAGAAGGATTAAACATAATGTGAGAGAAAGTATATTTTTCCAGAGATAATGCTTCATATAAGGTATAAGCTCCCTTCGACGTAAGATAAGTATATGTGAAAGCAAAAGGTATGTTCTGAAGAATAGAACAATACCTGTTCAGAGTCAACATACAACAACAAAATGGGGTCAGACCTTGATTTTAACCGTATGTATACAACATCTGTTGCGATATCATTCTTTTTCACCTAAAACTGCATGGACAAATAAAAATGAGGGCGGAAGTTGCCCGCCCTCATTTAACACGAATATATTGTATTAGAAGCTAGTTACTTTTTTTCATTAGCCCCACTAGAGGCAGTACAAGCAGTAACAGGGAGGGTGTGAAGATAGCAACTCCACAGGATCCTCCGCTGGAGGAGGAAAAGTCCAGACCTTCCACTGTCCCGTAACCCACACCAGTTCCTGTAAAGTATGCGATATGGGGAATAGCTGAACTGTCCAGGACAAGGGAAGAGTATCTGCCGAAATAACTATCGGAGCCTGTGTTCAGAACGGCAGTATGCCAGGATGACCCATCGTAATAGGCATATTTGAGTTCAGTTCCATCTTCGATACCAGTCTCGGATCTACGCATATCCATTGGTCTTGAGCCATAGGTTATGTGTGGATTATTATTACTATCCAGTTCCATGGAGATCTTTCCGTCAGAAAAATAGCCGAGGCTCTCAACCGTCTCCATTGACCATTCGTCACCGATCAGGGTAGCGTAGGCAAGTTCATAATTACTTGGCCCAGATGGTTCTAAAGACCTATCTTCAAGGTCCTCAACCGGTTTTACCAGAGCGATATGAGGTGTACCAGTTTCATCTATGGCTAAATCAAATGCCTCAACCCGTATATCGGATATAACGGTTTGTATATCCCAGCTGCCATTTAAATCAACGGCGTACTTTAATTGATATTCGCTATCGTAATAATCATAGTTGAAATAGCATATATGTGGGTTATTGTCAGAATCGAGGGCGATGGTATTCTGCCTGAATTCTCCATTAGCATTATCTACAGATGTGATATTCCAGGAATCTCCACTTTTTACACCGTAACAGAGAATATCAGAATATGATGCGGAAGATCCGAGTTCTGCAGGTTCGAGATCGCTTCCGCCAACAAAAGAGATATGGGGAGTTCCATTTCCCTCTACGGCCAGGGAAGTATAGCTGTCACCGAAAGCCACTGTTTCAAATTCCCAGCTACCGTTTGAAAGGACACCATATCTGATCTCGGAATAGGAACCTGTTTCCGGAGAATAAGCGCTGTCTCCATAGGCTACATGGGGAACGTTATTGTCATCCATAGCCAGGGATGCACCATTATCACTGTCGCCCATAGCAATAACCTCTTTTTTCCACTCGGTGCCATCATGGTAGGCATAGAAGACAGGACTGTCATCGTCATCATCGTCACCGTAGTAGTAGGTTCGGGAGGTATAGACCATATGTGGATTTTCAGCCGAATCAAGAGCTATATCCGGATAGTATCCACGAGGTCCTCCTGCGATCGGAACGGTCTGGACATTCCAGTCCTGGCCGTCAAAAGAGGCATATTTAAGATCCTGGTTGCTACCGTCGTAGTAACTTATCGAGGGATTACCTGAAGGATCCAGGGCAATAGAAGAATCCTGACCAACATACCCATCTGAATCAACAGTGGTAAAAGTCCAGTCATTTCCGTTGAAGAAAGCGTATTTCAAGTCGTCATAAGAAGAATCGAAGTAGCTTATATGTACCTTTCCATCGGAGTCGACCTTTATGGAAGTAGCATCGTATACGTAAGTCTCAGAATTGACAGTAGACGTCACCCACTGGTCTCCGGAAAGAAAAGCATATTTCAGATCGGAGTTATTGTTGTCTTCATAGCTGATATGGGGTATTCCATCGCTATCAAGGGTAATTGAAGAATGATGCCCTGTGCAAAGGTCTGGATCAACCTGTTCCGGTTCCATCCATTCTGTTCCGTTAAAGGCTATGTAATAAAGGTTGCAATCGTTATCTTTATATTTATAGCTGAAATGGGGGTGGTCATTGTTATCGAGGGTCATGGAACTATGTGTACAATAAGCATCGTCAGATACTACAGTTTCAATGATCCAGCTGTTGTCAATTTTTTTTGCATACTTCAAATCATATGTATCATATGTATGGTATCCGATATGGGGGTTTCCCAGGGAGTCGATGGCTATGGATGAGTGTTTACCGACGTTTCCTTTACTGTCAGCGGTCTCTGTGTGCCATTCAGAACCGTCAAACCATGCATATTTAAGGTCATTGTTATTACAGCCGGCATAGTAGCTGATATGGGGATACCCGTTCTGGTCGAGAGCAATAGAAGTAGCGTTTCCGAACCGATATAAATCATCGGCAGCCATATCTACTGTCTGGACGATCCAGTCCTGGCTGTTAAAATGGGCATATTTTAATGACTTATGATCATTCCCTATGAAGGAAATATGAGGGTTGCCTTCACTATCTATTACGAGGGAAGTGAAATAACCCTGTATACTTCCTTCATCCACCGTTTCTGTTACGAACTCAAGGGCAGAAACGGGCAAGACAAAGAACATTAACAATAATAAAGCTAAACATAATCTGCGCATGGATCATCTCTCCTTTGTTTGATGTACTGCTCAGGTTGGATGTTCTCTCTCAATTACATGTTCTATACTGGCCCCTTTTCTTAATAGAAGGGCAACTATTCCTCCTTTCATGGTCAGGTAATAAAAAAACCCCGGGTTTTCTGCCCGGGGTTAAGTTATAGAAGGGCAAATAAAGAATGTCGGCAGCCCGGCGGTCATAGCCTTTTAAGGCTTTAGATCCGTGGCTTTGCGTCACCGCCTTTCGACGGTTTTGCCTTTGCTTCATATAAAGTTGAATGATTTTTCAAAAATTACAAAAATAATACATATCACTATACAGTATTTCGTAATCTTTTATCGGGACTTGTGTATCATCATAAAGGGACTCAGGTCCTATAAGAATGGGGTCAGACCTTGATTTTAACCGTATGTATGCTATTATACTCAATTATGGCCAGACCACTTAGAATAGAGTTTCCCGGAGCTCTCTATCATGTGATATCACGGGGTGACAACAAACAGCAGATATTTCTGAATGACAACGATCGGAATCGTTTTCTTCAGATCTATAGTGATATCAATGACAGGCTGAAATGGATCACCTATGCATGGTGTTTTATGGATAACCACTACCATTTTGTTATTGAAACACCTCGAGCTACTCTTTCTGAGGGAATGAGACTCCTCAACGGAATATATACCCAGTCTTTCAACCACACCCATGGCCGAACTGGACATCTTTTCCAGGGCCGGTACAAATCCATTCTTGTAGATAAAGAAAATTACCTCCTTGAACTGGCCAGGTACGTTGTCCTGAATCCGGTGAGGGCTGAACTGGCTGAGAAACCGGAAGACTGGTTCTGGAGCAGTTACAGATCAACAGTCGGGTTGGATCCTTCTCCTGAATGGCTGAACACTGAGTGGATCCTGAATGTTGTGGCTGACTGCAAGTCAGGTTTGAAAAAGAAACAGGATCTTTACAGGGCCTATATCCTGGATGGAATAACAGGAGGAACGAACCTGATGAAAAGTGTCCAGCAGCAGATATACCTTGGAGATGAGGATTTTGTATCTGCCATGCAGGAAAAGATTCTTTCTGAAGGGGATTTTTCCGGTATTCTCCGTGAACAGAAACGTAAACCTCTGAAAGAGCTGGAAGATTTTGAAGCAAAATATTCCAATCGCAAAGAGGCCATGGCAGAGGCATATTTTTCCGGTAATTACAGCCAGGCAGAGATCGCAAGGTATTTCAGCGTACACTACAGTACTGTAAGCAAAGCAGTAAGAGAATTCAGGAATTAGTATGTTCTGTTACAATAATTCCCTGATGCATTTTCAAGGCAGGAGGAAATACAATGGCTGAATTCAAATTTGAGATAACACAAAGTTTTGGTTTAATCTCCGAGTCTTCCAAAGGATGGACTAAGGAACTTAATCTTGTAAGCTGGAATGAGAGAGAACCGAAGTACGATATTAGAGAATGGTCACCTGACCACCAGAAGATGGGTAAGGGTGTTACCCTGTCTGATATTGAGATGAAAAAACTTAAAGAACTCCTTGAGGATGTCTAGTTAAGATCAAACATCGGAGAGACCAGTTGGCATTTCCTCTCCGAATCTTTGCCATTTTCTGAAAGAGTTGATAAAAAAACTATTCATGGAGGTAACCCCTTGGCAGATAAAGGATCAGGAAAAAAAATCACACCTCTGTTCCGGCTTGAACGTTATTTTTATACCCGGACCTTCTGCGCTGCTTCCCCGGGTTATAAAAAGGGAGAGAAACAGGAAGGCCAGATCGAGGTAAGAGCCACCCTGATGAATCATCAGGAAGATCCATCCAGATGGAAAGTAAGTTTACTGATAGGCTTATCTGATAAGGTTGACAGATCGAAAATACCCTATGATTTTTCCCTGAGTCTTGAAGGTTTCTTTGTTTGTCCCGGAATGAAAGAAGCATCGGATGAAAACAGAAAAAAATTTGCACCCTTAATCTATGTTCAGGGATCATCCCTTCTTTATTCAATGGCCACCGAATACCTGCGAAATATCACCGCTGCCGGGCCCTATGGACCCTATCTTCTGACCAGTTACAGCTTTATCCCCTCTGACCTGAAGGCAGACAGTAAAAGGCCGAAAGGTATCTATTTAAAGAGAAGCCCTGATGATAAGGGACTGGTGAACTGACGGGCAAGAAAAAGTACTCCTTTCAGAATGTAAATGTTTGCGATCATTACAGACTGTCCGTTAAAGAACAATAGTATACATACGGTTAAAATCAAGGTCTGACCCCATTTATTATTCAGGAATGAGGGAGAACAATGACATCGAAAATAGTTACACTTAATATAGATCTTAACGCTAAAATGACGGGTTTTGAGAGTGCGACTGTCCCCACGGCTGCCCATCACAGGATATTGAAATACTATGCTTCGCCTCTGCTTTTGGGTCCGGAGCCTTCTGAAGATCTGCTGGCAATGGTTATGCACATGTACTCCGTCGAGGAAGCAGAGCTTGTACAGTACCTTCCGCCCCTTCGCCCCCGGACGGCTGCAAAAGTAGCCGCCCGTTCCGGTCGTCCTCTTCGGGAAGTTGAGCGGATCCTGGATTTCCTTTCCTTTAATAAACGGGTTGTTCTAGCCTGGGGGGAGCCCCGGAAATACACCCTTATGCCTATTGTGCCCGGAACCTTTGAAATGGCCCTCATGACTCCAGATCTATCAACCCGCAATAACTGGCATCAGGGTT
The DNA here is from genome assembly GCA_016841745.1 of Acetomicrobium hydrogeniformans. Classification (GTDB taxonomy): domain Bacteria; phylum Synergistota; class Synergistia; order Synergistales; family JAFGMB01; genus JAENYO01. The sequence continues at coordinate 85,128 of JAENYO010000005.1, read as the reverse complement.
TTGCAAACCTTTTTGAGAGTATATGGGATGATGGCTACATAGCTGATTATACGGGCAAAGTGCAGCCCATCGTTCGTTATCTGCCAGTGGGAGGAGTAGCAAAGACCCTCTACATGGCCCTGCCTTCGGATCGTCTGGAGGAGGCTATTGAACCCTACGATGATTTTGCGGTGGGTATGTGCCAGTGTCGTATGACAACTCAGCTTGAAGGGAAAGGTTGCGGTAAACCCCTGGAAAACTGTGTCACTATGGGACCTACTGCGGTAAGGTTCATCGATAGGGGGCTCATGCGCCGAAGCGATAAAGAGGAGATAATTGCCATCAAGCGTTACGCTGAAGAGCAGGGATGCGTTAGCTGGATGATGAACGACATTACGGGTAAGCCCAATGGAAACTCCAGCTGTTCGTGCTGCGGATGCTGCTGCCATGCAATGAAAACCATAAATCAGTTCAATGCTCCCAGCCTCATAAGCAGTCCTCGATATATACCCGAAATCGAGGAGAATACCTGCATAAAATGTGGTAAATGTGTTACAGCATGCCCCATGGGAGCATTGTCCGTATCTGATGGCAAAGTCCATTTTGACAAGATGCGCTGCATCGGCTGCGGACTCTGCGTAATGGCCTGCCCTGTAAAGGCAATTAATCTAGAGATGACAGAAGATGCTGCTGCTTTTAAGCCGGGGTGGTTCAGCAACTACCTGGACCTGGCTCCTGGATATCTTTATAACGCTTTCAAGGTCTGGATGAAAAGGACCCTGGCTTAACAAATTGCTCATTTGGATTTTCCCAACAGCCTATTTTATGAAAGGAGAAGGGAATAATGCTTTTCATGATAATTGAGCGGTTCAGAAATGGAAACCCAGGCCCGGTATATGAAAGATTTGAAACCAGGGGAAGAATGATTCCGGAGGGAGTCGAGTATATAAACAGTGTAGTTACTGACGACCTTCAAACATGTTACCAGGTAATGAAGTGTGATGATCGACAACTTCTGGACATATGGATCTCAAACTGGGATGATCTCGTCGATTTCGAGGTAATAAAGGTGATGACCTCTCGGGAGGCTCATAAAATTGTTATGGAACCGAAATAAGAGCCTTTTCTCCAAAAAAAGATAAAAAATAATGATTTACCTTGAAAATCTATGAAAATAAACGTTATCAGCCATATATTGGGCATAAATACCCCTGAAAGGTATCCAGGATTATTGTGTTTGGTTGCGTCTTAATAAATGTTTGATATACTTAACACATAGTTAGGAATAAGTAATTTAAGCTGCGAGTGCAAAACACTTTTTCTGAAGTAATATACGAACTACCTCCCCTTTTGAAGGGCCGGATATCTCCGGCCCTTTTTTGTTGACCTTATAATATATTTCATTTGAAATATTATGTTTTAAATCTTTATCAATCTACTTGTTTCCTAGTATAATTATGCAGTTGGGAATTTAGATGTGAAAAGGAGGAATACGTGAAATGAAAAAGAGATCTTTCCTCTTTATTTCCATGCTTATCCTTGCTCTTATTTTGCTACTTGCCGCAGTATCCGGAGGTGAAGCATCCATGATAAAGGAGAAGTACCATGAATACAGCCACAAAGGAACTGTTCTGGAAGGTTTTGTCGCCTGGGATGAGGAACTGGAAGGTAAAAGACCGGGAATAATCGTGGTTCATGAGTGGAACGGGATAAATCCGCAGATAATCCAGAGATGCCGCATGTTGGCCGAGTTGGGCTATGTAGCCTTTGCTGCGGACATCTACGGCAAGGGAGTTCGCCCGGAGAACAGGGAGGAATCGGCAAGGCAGGCCACAATATATAGGAAGGATCGTACTCTTATGAGAGAAAGGGTAAACGCTGCTCTTGCCGAGATAATAATTCTTCCCCAGGTTTACCCTGACAGGATAGCTACAATTGGATACTGCTTTGGCGGGGGAGTTGCCCTGGAACAGGCCAGAAGCGGATCTGACATTCTTGGTGCGGTAAGTTTTCACGGCAATCTGGATACGCCGGATCCAGAAAATGCCGGGAATATAAAGGCAAAGATCCTCGTCCTTCATGGAGCAGCGGATCCCCATGTTCCCATGGAACAGGTAATGGATTTTCGTAAGGAGATGGAAGAAGGCGGTGTGGATTGGCAGCTGATAATGTATGGCCATGCAGTCCACAGTTTTACCAATCCCGGGGCTGGAGATGATCCTTCAAGGGGTTCTGCCTATAATCGGGCTGCGGACAGAAGGTCATGGGAGGCCATGAACCTGTTTTTTGAGGAAATATTCTAATTAAGGAGTCTGAATTAACAAGGGGAGCCCAAGAGAAGGGTTCCCCTTGTCTTTTTCTCAATATTTTTAACTGTTTATTCTCAGCACAGCTTCTTCTTGCACTGGAGGCGTTATTCATTTTTTTCTATAAAGGATAAATACGTTTATACTGTTATAGAGGAAGTTCAATCTGGTGAATGAAAGGGGATGAGATCGTAATGAAAGACTACATTAGGTCCTTAAGCAGAGTGGATCCTGAATTTCTCACACAACACATTACACCAAGGATCCTGTTCCTTTTATGCATGGAGCACCCCCTCACAAATGAAAAAATCCAGCAGAGGCTTTGTGAAACCTGCCTTTGCGGGAAGGAAGACTATTCATCAGACCAGGAAAACCGTAATTGCCTTACGGACATTTTAAAAACCCTTTCATGCGGGGGGATTCTTTTTCGAAATCCCGATGATTCCTTTGAGCTCAACAAGGATGTGGAGGTAAGGCTACGTTCTGAAATATCCGGTGTTCTGGCCAGAGGCGGAAAGGATAATCCGGCAGCACTGCTCCTGAGAAGGGAAGCATCAAATTTCCTGGCCAGGGCACGTCAGATCAGGGAAGATTTTCAGAAAAAGGTATACGAAGCCCTGAGGCCTGAATTTCACGATCTTAGATCCCAGAGGGCAAGGGAAATAATTCAGCAGCAATGGGATGATTTGGATCACAAAAGAGTGTACTCTTCTCTTCACAGCATTTTTGACATGCTCCCCATGGGGCTTATTGATTTTGGCATAAGAAAAGAAGCAATTGCTTTTGAGGAGCGTTTCTTCAACCAGACAGATGAGGAAATGTGTAATTATATTATTGAACAGATAGAGGATGCCTTTACCCAGAAACGGCGTGCACTTGAACAGATATGTCGGGGAGAGATGGATAAGACCCTTCCCGAGATCGTCAGGGATTTCCGATCCTTTCTGGAAGAAGGTCTATGATCGGGAGTTTGATAAAAGTCATCTTCTTCTGTTCTATTTCCACTATCTGTGGGAGAATAGCTTTCTGTTGAATATAAAACAATAGAGCTGATCTTTCTTTATGGAATCCAACAGACAGAGGAGTATGAGAGTGTTGAATTCAAAATATAACAGGTCCCTTCAGCCGGCAGTTCTTTCCCTTTCTCTCCTCACTGTAATGGCCGGGGCAGCAGTTTCCCCTGCCCTGGGAGTTATAGCTGAAGCTTTTCCACAGGCAGGGAGGCTTACCGTCCAGTTTGTGGCGACACTCCCCGCCCTGGTAATGATTCCTTTTCTTTTTGTATCCAGCTGGCTTGTGAGCCACTTTCCAAAGAGAAAAATTCTTCTTACCGGGCTTTTGATTTACATGGCAGGAGGCCTGGGCGGTGCTGCCTCACCTGGCATTTCGACCTTGCTTCTATCCAGGGTAGTTCTTGGAACAGGAGTAGGCCTGGTGATGCCGCTGTCCATTGCCCTGATCCCAGATTTTTTTGAGGGCAAGGAACGGGCAAAATTAATGGGAATGTCCAGTTCTTCCAACATGCTTGGAGGCCTGGTTTCGCTGGTACTTTCAGGTTACCTGGCCAGCTTTCACTGGAGGTATTCTTTCCTTATATATCTCTTTGCCCTTCCAGTCCTGGTTATGGCCTGGTTATTTATTCCCGAACCTCCAGAACATTCTTCTCATGATTCACATAGAACCAGGCTTCCCTTTTCCATATATCGCCTTGCCGTGGGTATGTTCTGCCTTAATTTAGTCTTTTTCGCTCTTCCTCCCACCATGGCCTTTTTTCTTAAGGAGAGTGTCCTGGGCACCTCCAGAGCAGCAGGGACGGCAGTTGCCTTTTCCACCCTGGCTGGTTTCTTTGCCGGGCTTTTCCTTCACAGAACACGGCAGTTTTCAGGCAGGTATTTTCTTTCGGGCATGTTGGCTCTAATGGCTGTGGGGTTCTTTACTCTCCATTGGTCCCTGGCCCTCTGGATGGTATTTGGGGGCAGTTTTCTCATAGGTTTTGCCAACAGGTCCCTTTATCCATACGTTTTTCTAAAGGCTTCCAACTCCGTACCAGGAAAGCAGACAGTTAAGGCTATGGCTGTATTAAGTTCCATGATATATCTGGGCCAGTTCACATCACCTGTTTTTCTGGCATTTCTGGGTAGAATCTTCAATGACCCTGCCATAAGGTTCAGTTATCTTGTTATAGGAATAATGCTATGTGTGGCAGTATCGATATTTTTCATTAAAGAATTCTTTTATGACTCTATTTCTACGGAATGATCGACCTAATCAAAAAAATATACCCTGGCCAATTTAACAGGTCAGGGCCTCTTTTTACTCTCAATTGTCAGCTATTCCGTCCTTCCTTTCGGTTTATCTTACAAATGACGGACGATGAAAGAGAAAATGTTATTTGATCGCTAAAGTTTAAATTTTTTCCGTTATCAGAAAAATTACATATTTTTACAGAAGATTCATAATGATACAATTTGGCATGTAAGTACTTAGAGTAAATATTTTTATTGTATATATTTACTCTTCCTTGGAGGAGGTGCTCCAGATCGGGTTTACCCAGAGAAAATCTTTCCCTATTCAATATAAGTTCATGTTGCTTATCGTAACAATTATAGTGCTTACTTTGATAGTTGCAGGTATTTTGATAGAAAGATTCATGGTCTTGAAATTTCAGGACCAACTTGCTTCCTATGCGAGGGACATTGCCTATTCTGTAGCAGGGATCCCCGATATCAAGAAATATATTGACTGGCCTGACGGTGACCAGATCGTTCAGCCCATAGTGGAAGAGATAAGGAAAAAAGCTGAAGTGAAATATATCCTGGCCATTGGCAGCAAAGCTGGTCCAGTTATAGAGGGGATCCCTTATTCATCCTATCCGGAAGTGACAACCCTTGGGCCTACCCTTAGAGCGTATGTTCCTGTATATAGACAAGAGGAACATGTCGGGGCAATTGCTGTCTACCTGTGGACACGCGATATCAATCTATTGATATGGAGCTTGAGGAAGAAGATTATTTTTGCAATAGTGCTGGGTCTTCTGATCGGAATAATCTGTGCCCACTTTCTTGCAAAAAATATAAAAAACTCCATGTTCGGAATGGAACCATATCAATTAGCATCTCTGCTCAGGGAGAGGGAGGCCCTTCTTGAATCAGTCAAGGAGGGTATAGTGGCTGCAGATAAAGAAGGAAAAATTGTTTTTATGAATAAACAGGCCAGAAAAATGCTTGGTATAGGTGAGAATGATCCGGTTGAGAACAAGGACGTGACAAATTTTGTTCCAAATTCAAAACTTATGGAGGTCATTCGAACGGGAAAAGCTCAGTATGACCAGGAACAGAGCGTAATCAATTTGAAGATCATAACCAACAGAATTCCTATTAAAGTTGATGGCCAGGTATATGGAGCTATCGCGAGTTTCAGAAATATAGATGAAATGCAGCTTTTGGCAGAAGAGTTGACGGGGGCGAAGAAAATGGCTGAGGTCCTCAGGGTTCAAAATGAAGCTCTCAGGGTACAAAAACACGATTTTTTAAATAAACTTCATACAATCTCAGGCCTGGTACAGATTGGAGACTATGAAGATGCCATCAGTTTCATGAATAATGAATCGAATGTTCAGCAGGAAATGATCGAGTTTGTAATGAAAAGAATACAGAATTCTTCAATTGCGGGATTGCTCTTAGGAAAGATAGGCAGATGCAGGGAATTAGGAATACTGCTTGTTCTAACAGAGGAGAGTTCTTTGGGTTTACTGGAAGGGATTGATATAAACTCGATCCTGGTTTGCCTTGGTAACCTGATCGAAAATTCAATGGAAGCAGTCCTGGAGAGTGAAAGTGCAAATAAGAGAATAACACTCACTATGAAGGGGTCAAATACAGGTATGGATATTTCCATCAATGATAATGGTTCAGGTATTACAGAAGATGCGAGAGAAAAGCTCTTTGAGAAAGGGTTTACGACTAAAACGGGTGGTAAAAGAGGTTACGGTCTTTTTCTCGTCAAATCTCTCACTGATTCTTTGAATGGTAAAATTAAGATTGATTCGAGTCCTGGCAAAGGGACAACTATATACCTCTCTATCCCGGAAGGTGATTTTTGTGAAGAAAATACAAGTATTGATTGTTGATGACGATCCGACCGTTGCAGATCTTCACAGGCGTTTTGTATCAGTTATTGATGGATTTGAGGTAATTGGAATTGCCAGAACAGGTCAGGAAGCCCTAACTCTTCTGGAGACTCTTGATGTTAACCTGGTCATACTGGATATTTTCATGCCTGAGGTGGATGGTTTTGGGGTTTTGCACAAGATCCGGGAAACCAGAACTGATCTGGATGTAATAATGATAACAGCTGCTCAAGAGGGGGATCTGGTACAGGAGGCGGTCAGACTTGGAGTTTTTGATTATCTTCTTAAACCTTTCGATTTCTCGCGGTTCAAGAAAACAATGAATTCTTTTCTGAAACATTTTGAAACGATCCATAATAAAAGAGAAAGAACATTCAGTCAGGAAGAGATAGATAATGTTATTCGCCCCGGTATGACATCAGTAGTTCCCGATGTTTTGCCTAAGGGGATTCAGAAACAGACTTTGGAGAACATTATTGATGTTTTCAAGAATGAGTCTGACCCGGTGTCTGTTGAACAGGTTGCGTTGTTAACCAGTTTATCAAGAGTTACTGTAATGAGATATGTAAAATATATGCTGAATGCTGGGAAATTAGTTGAAGAATTGCATTATCAGGAAATCGGAAGGCCTGTCAGCAGATATCAGTTTTTAAAATAGAATTGGGGAAATTCCTTTTTTCTGAATGTAGTCCCTGACAAGGTGGTGAAAATTAATATGAAATTTGCAGAAGAAGATATCCGTCGTAAGGTTAATTATTATTTTCATGTTGAAAAGATCAATTGAGCAATGGCATCCTTAAGACTTCTGGAAGAAGTCTACTCGCTGAAGATACATTCTCAGGTTTTCGATTCTGCTCTCGGAATGAACGGTGCAGGAAGATATGGTGCTCAATGCGGGCTTGTTGAGGGTTTCTTGATGTTCATTGGTGTATGGATAAGATCCAATGGTATTTCCGATGAAAAAGGAAAGAATATCTGTTGTGATTTTGCCGCTTCCTTCGAAAATAAATTTCATAGTCTTCTTTGCAGTGAGCTGAGACCCATTGCTCTACTTGAAGCCCGGAATCCGGATCATGCATGCGAGGAATTAAAGATAAAGGCCATGCTTTCAGGTTTGGAATATATGGACAGCCTGCAGTCAGCTTTACCATGATAAAAGAACCTTTTCATCAGACTTTTTCAGTACGTGCAACAAATACAATTATTTGAGTATTTCCTACAGAGCCTTGTTTCATAAAGGCTCTGTATCGGTTTTCCCCTTCTATAGGAGCAATACCTCTGCATATTGAGGCTTTGATGAACCAGCCCACCTCGTTGTTTTTACAAGCATTTTTATTTCATATTAATAATGTTCATAATATTGTATTTGTTTTGAACAGCCAATATGATACATCTACCAATGTGAAAGAATTGTTTTACATAAATATTTTTTTCACAATAGCTTTAGGTTCATGAAGTAGATATACATTATTTCTAGAGGAGGGAATTTAATGAGGATTTTGAAAAAGGGAATTGCTGTAATTGGTGTGCTTTGTCTTGCTTTATTGGTGGTATCAGCTTTTGCTCCAGTACCAGCAGATGCTAAGACTGTCAAGCTTCGTGTTGCTCACGAAATGCCGGAGAACCACCCATACCATCTGGGTTCTGTGAAGTTTGGTGAACTTGTCAAGGAAAGAACCAACGGAAGAATAGAAGTCGTTGTATATCCAAGCGGCCAGTTAGGTAAACAGAAACAGCTTGCTGAAATGGTAGCGGCTGGTCAACTGGATGCCTGCCTTGTCTGGCAGGGTATTCTTGAAGGATATGATCCTGATGCCGGTGTAATCTGTCTGCCCTTTATTTTTGATGACTGGGAACATACCTGGACAGTAATCGATGGTGAGATAGGTAAGAAAGTTTTTAAACCCGTCGAGAACAAGGGGATCAAGGTTCTGACCGTCTTCAATAATGGTCTTTACAATATCGTTTCACGTATTCCTGTGAAGTCTCCGGAAGATATGAAGGGTGTAAAACTCAGGGTCCAGCCCTCCGCAGTTTTCGTTGAAACCGGAGAGATGCTCGGAGCCGTTGTTACTCCCATGGCATTCGGAGAAGTTTACTCAGCACTTCAGCTTGGAGCTGTTGATGCAGAGATCCAGGGTCCCATTAATGTTCGTAAGAGCAAGCATTTCGAAGTAGCAAATTATACCTGTGCCAATCACATGGCATTCCTTCTTGAGCCTGTTCTCATGAGTGCCAAGAAATTCTATTCTTTCTCTGAAGAGGATCAGAAGATCCTTGAGGAATCTGCTCATGAAGCAGCTGTATGGCAGAGAAAAATTGCTGAAGAGGCAGACGTTGTCGATACCCAGTTCCTTAAAGATAACGGCATGAACTATTATGAACCCGACAGACAGGTCTGGAGAGCAGCAATGATGCCCATGTACGACAAGCATCCCGAGTGGAAGGAAACAATCGATCAGATAAAGGCATTGTCAAATAAATAGAGTATAGAGTTATTCGCAACGGTTGCGGTCAGAATTCAAACCGCAACCGTTGCTCTCAATTTTGGGGGTGGTGTTTTGGAAGCACTCGCAAGACTAGATGCGAAGATGATGAAGGTTGTAGACATTCTTATCACGATTCTGATGTTTTCGCTCGTTGCGATGGTTTTTTTCCAGGTCGTAAATCGATTTTTACTTCATATTCCTGCTGCCTGGACGGAAGAAATGGCCAGATATAATTTTGTTTGGGCATCTTTGTATGGTTCTATCAAGGCATTGAAAATGAAATGCCATTTATCAGTAGATATTCTCGTCGAAACCAGAAAATCTGAAAAAACAAAGAATATCATTAATCTGATCGCATCGGTATTTGTAATAATCTTTACAGTTATCCTGACTACCACAGGCTATGGATACATGATGGCCAATATGGGAGTTGGTTGTGAATTCGGACCTTTTCCTCTTGCCATAATTTATTCAGCCGTACCAATTACAGGTTTCATGATGTTTATTATCAGTATTGGCCAAATGTTTGAACAGGTCAAAATATTAAGAGGTGGTTGCTAATGGATATATCTCTTTTTGCTATAGCTTTCTTTGGCATGCTGTTTCTCAATGTGCCCATAGCTATGAGCATGTGTCTTTCCTCCGTATTTTATCTGTTCCTTACGGGCGACTTCTTTATGATATCCATCACTGCACCTCGTTTTTTTGCCGGAATGAATTCTTTTTCCATGTTGGCAATACCCTTGTTTATCCTGTCTGGGGATTTGCTGTGTTCCGGAAAGGCGTCCAAACTGTTGATAGATATGGCGAACAGCATGGTTGGCCACTTTAAGGGCGGTCTTGCAAGCGTTACAACCGTGGCCTGTATGTTTTTCGGTGCTGTTTCCGGTTCAGGTGCCGCTACCGCTTCAGCTATCGGGTCTGTGGTTGCTCCCGAATCAGAGCGTTCCGGATACGATAAAAGTTTTATTGCGGCTATCATAGCATCTGCCGGTCCACTGGGTATTCTTATTCCTCCCAGTATACCCATGGTTGTTTTTGGCGCAGCCACTGATACCTCGATCGGCTCACTTCTGTTATCAGGAGTTGGTCCCGGGGTTCTTTTTGGACTGATGATAATAGCTTACGGGTACTGGATTTCAAATAAAAGAAACTATGGTGGTATCTCCAGTTTTAGCTTGAAGCATGTTCTCGTGAGCTCAAGAAAGGCTTTCTGGGCTCTGTTGACCCCTGTTATCATTGTTGGCGGGATTTATTCAGGTATTTTTACTCCAACTGAAGCAGCCGCCGTTGCTGCTGTTTACAGCATGGTCGTAGGCCTTTTTATCTACCGGACCCTCACGTTCAAGGATTTACCTGAGATATTCCTTAAAAGTGGAATTTCCTCAGCTACCATTATGTTCGTGGTCGGAGGTGTAGTCCTTTTCGGTTGGGTTCTTGTCAGGGAACAGATCCCTCAGAATCTTACAAAGATGATCCTGGAAAATATCACCAGTCCTATCGGGTTCCTTCTTATTGCCGATGCCATTATCCTTGTTGCTGGAATGCTTATGGATCCTTCCCCTGCCATAATCCTTTTTGCTCCGTTGCTGTTGCCGGCTGCTCACGCATATAACATCGATCCCGTGTATTTTGGAGCCTTGATGGTGACTAACCTTGCCATAGGACTTGTAACTCCTCCGGTAGCGTTGACCCTTTATGTATCTTCCCGAATATGCGAAGTACCGATGACCAAACTTATAAAACAGGTTATTCCGATTATAACTATGCTTGTAGTTGGCTTATTGCTACTTACTTTTTTCCCGAAGATCGCCATGTTCCTGCCGGATCTGTTAATGTAAATACCAGAAGTAGTCTTTGTTTGTTACTTGATTTGATTGTGTGATCCAGGTTTATTGATGTCAGTCGGGGAAGGTTTATAACATAAAGCTTTCCCTGATCTGCCCAGGTTCAGCCGTTTATGCGTATTGCTATTCGGACATTGACATAAGTGATTCCGGGGGTGTATTTTATTTATACATCCACTGTGTAGACAAGTGGACAAGTCTGGAATTCCATTCTCAATTCCGAATAGGGTGGTTGTTTTAAATGCAAAGGCTTAAAACGAAAAGGTTGTCTGAAGATGCTGTCAGGGAGATCAAAAAACTTATCGAAAGGGAGGGATTGAATCCAGGTGATATGCTTCCCTCCGAACCACAAATCGCAAAAAGATTGGCCGTAAGCAGGACTACCGTCAGAGAAGCACTCCGGATCCTGGAAATTGCTGGAATAATCGAGACCAGGCAGGGTAAGGGTAGTGTTGTTCTGGAGCCTAACATCGGGTTTATCAAGGAAACTATGGCCAGGCTTATAAATGATCAGAGTACAGAGTTTGAATATCTGATGCAGACAAGAGAAGTTCTTGAACCTGTTGTTGTGAGTTATGCAGCAAGGGAGGCAAGTAAAGAAAGCATAAGGAGAATGGAAGAATCACTATTAACTGCGGAAGAAGAAATAGTGAATGGAGGATCCGGTGTTGAAGGTTCTATCAGGTTTCATCATGAGATCGTCAGTTCCATAAGTAACATAATCTTATCTTCTATTACGAATATGGTCATAAATCTTATTGAAAGAAGTACCCATCTAACTTTCAATATACCTTCGAGACCTGGCTTTTCTCTGGCAGAGCACAAAAAGATCCTCAACTCTATCAAGGAAGGTAATTCCGACGCCGCTTCTCAATTCATGAAAGAGCATCTTGAAAGTGTGAAAAGTAATCTTGAAAAAGTGCTGGCTGACAAATACGGATCTAAGATCCTAAATTTGGAAGAAATTTAATATTATTAAGGAGGGGGTAACTTTGGCAATGTATCAGGATCTATATAAGCATGTGTACGACATGATCTATCACTCTACTACCACTATTTCACCCGATGTCACAGACATAATGCAGAAAGCGCTGAAAAGGGAAACAAACCAGACTGCTAAGAGTATCATGCAGGCTATGCTCGATGACGCAAAGATGGCAGGAGAAAAGGTTAAGCCTGTGTGTCAGTCTCCCGGTTTCCCAACGGTATATGTAAGTTTTGGAGACAAATCTGTGCCCGGTGAGGACCTCAAGAAAATATGGGCAGAAGCCCTTATCGAAGGAACAAAGAATCATCTTCTTCGTCCAAGTATGGTCCACCCCCTTACCAGGAAAAACCCTGGTGATAATTCTGGAATTGGTGTGCCTAACTTTGAATTTGATTATGTCCCGGAACAGGAATATATGGAGATGTTTTTGAGTTTTAAAGGCTGTGGTGCAGAACTCGCTAATGCCATGAAGATATTTACTGTAGCACAACTTGAAAAAGGGAACGATTTTGCCGGACTTAAAAGATGGGTTCTGGACACTGTAATTAAAGGCGGCGGCAAACCCTGCCCTCCAGGAGCTATCGGTATCGGATTGGGCGGACAGATGGATGTGGCCTGTAAGCTTGCCAGAAAGGCCGTAAGCACACGTCGCTGGGATGATGTTAATCCCGACCCAATGTATGCTGAACTCGAGCAGGAACTTCTTGAAAATATCAATAGTCTTGGTTTAGGCGCAGCAGGAACCGGCGGAGATACCACCATGCTTGCAGTAAAGATAGGAGCTACTTCAACTCATACAGCTATTGCTCCCGCTGCAATAAGTTTCCATTGCTGGACTGCCAGAAGGACAGGAATAAGATTGTATCCCGATGGGAGAAAAGAAACTACCCTATAGGAGGTGTATGATATGGCCGAAAAATTATTGTCCGTACCTTTAAAAGAAGAAGAGATCAGAGATCTTAGAGTTGGCGACGTTGTTTACCTTAAGGGCCCTGTATATACATCAAGAGATATGGGACATTTCACAATTAAAAACTTTCTGGAAGAGAAAAAAGAACTTCCGGTCGATTTTGATGGTTCTGCTATTTTCCATGCAGGTCCGGTTGTAAGCAAAAGAGATGATGGGAAGTATGACCTTGTAGTCATCGGTCCTACCACCAGTATACGAATGGAGCCCTACTATAAAATGATGGCGGACCTGGGAGTTCGAGCCATTATTGGTAAGGGCGGTCTTGCAGAAGACAGCCTTAAACAGTTTGAGGAAACCGGACAGGTTTATCTTCAGGCAGCTCCCGGTTGTGCTGTGGTACTTGCTGATGGCATATCCCATATTGAAGATGTGTACTGGCTTGAGCTTGGTGTTCCTGAGGCCATGTGGATTCTGCAGGCAACAAAGTTTGGACCCCTTGTTGTTGGCATGGACTCACACGGAAGAAGCGTTTACAAAGAATTGGCAGAAAAAGCTAACAACCGCAATAAAGAGCTATATGGCTAGAGTCTGCTGTTAAACTTTTTAAAAATATTTTGAAGGAGGATCTATTTTATGGAATACAGGATTGAAAAAGATTCACTTGGAGAGGTTAAAGTACCTGCCGACAAATTATATGGTGCACAGTCTCAGCGAAGCATTGACAATTTCCCCATCGGTATCGAAAAAATGCCGAAAGAGGTCATTGAAGCTTTTGCAGTTCTCAAGAAAGCTGCAGCTCTGGCTAATAACAAGCTTGGTGTTCTTGATGATGTAAGAATGAAGGCTATCACACAGGCAGCAGATGAAACCCTTGAGGGTAAACTTGATGGCAACTTCGGACTGGCTGTATGGCAGACCGGAAGCGGCACCCAGTCTAACATGAACGTTAATGAGGTTTTTGCCAACAGGGCTAATCAGATCCTTAACGATGCTGATAACAAAGTTCATCCAAATAACCATGTCAATAAATCTCAGAGTTCAAATGATACTTTCCCCACCGCCATGCATATTACCGCGGTACTATTGCTTGAAGACAGCGTTCTTCCTGCTCTTCGTGAGTTCAAAAATACTCTTGCCAAAAAATCTGCGCAGTATATGGATCTTGTAAAGACCGGTAGGACCCACCTTCAGGATGCAACTCCTCTGACTCTTGGTCAGGAGATCAGCGGATGGGTCCGGATGCTTGAGCGTTGTGAAGAAATGATCCTTTCAAGTCTGGAGTATCTGAGAGACCTCGGACTCGGTGGAACTGCAACTGGTACCGGTCTGAATGCTGCAGTAGGATTTGACGTGGAAGTAGCCGCCCAGATAGCTGGTATTACAGGCAAGAACTTCAAAACTGCTCCCAATAAATTCCATTCATTGACCAGCAAAGATGAGCTTGTATTTGCACATGGTGCACTTAAAGCCCTTGCTGCAGATCTTCTGAAGATCGTTAATGATATCAGATGGCTTGCTGCTGGACCAAGATGCAGCCTTGGAGAGCTTACCATTCCTGCAAATGAGCCTGGAAGTTCAATTATGCCTGGAAAGATCAATCCGACCCAGTGCGAAGCGGTTTCGATGGTAGTTGCACAGGTTATGGGTAATGATGTAACTGTAGGTTTCGCTGCCAGTCAGGGAAACTTCGAGCTTAATGTCTATATGCCCGTGTTGATATTCAATTTCATCCAGTCGGCCCGTCTTCTTGCTGATTGCATGAAGGCTTTTAATGAGAAATGTGCAGCAGGCCTTGAAGCCAACGAAGCAAGGATCAATGATCTTGTAAGCAATTCTTTGATGAATGTAACGGCTCTTAATCCTTACATCGGTTATGATAAATCTGCCGAGATCGCCAAGAAAGCTCATAAGGATGGTTCTACTCTTAAGGCAGCGGCCATGGCACTTGGTTACCTCTCTGAAGAAGAGTTTGAAAAATATATGGACCTTAAGTCCATGTGCGCACCAAAGACCGTAAAAGTTAAGTAGTCAAAAGAATAACCGGAAAGTATTTTACAGGAAACTAAAAGGAGGAACATAAATGCTTAGCAAAGAAGAACTTATCGCAAAAGCGAAAAAACCTGCAGAGGATGCAATGAAGCTTCATCCCTTTTATAAGGGTAAGATGCAGACTGCACTTAAATGCTGTGTAAGAGATGTCAAGGACTTTGCCATCTGGTATACCCCAGGTGTTGCCGCACCATGTAAGGCTATAAAGGAAGATATTGAATTGTCCTATGAATACACGAACAGGGCAAATACTGTAGCCGTAGTAAGCGACGGTACAAGAGTTCTCGGTCTTGGAGATATCGGCCCTGAAGCGGGTATGCCGGTAATGGAAGGTAAAGCCCTCCTTTTCAAATATCTTGGTGGCGTAGATGCAGTGGCCATATGCCTTGACACCAAGGATCCGGAGAAGATAATTGAAACCGTACGTCTCCTTGCCCCAAGTTTTGGCGGTATCAATCTGGAAGATATTTCCCAGCCCAAATGTTTCCATGTGCTTGATGAGCTGAGAAAAGACTGCAAGATCCCTGTCTGGCATGATGATCAGCAGGGAACAGCAGCGGTTAACCTTGCTGGATTATTCAGTGGACTGAAGATCGTAGGTAAGAAGATCGATGAAGTGAAGGTCCATTTCCTGGGAGCAGGCGCAGCCACAATAGCCACCGCCAGGATACTTATCAGTGCTGGAGTCAAGCCGGAGAATGTTATCATGGCAGACAGCAAGGGAACCCTCCACAAGGGTAGGACTGATCTTAAAGATAAATTTGCCGTGAAATGGCATTTTGCCCAGATCACTAATCCTGCATGTGTTGAAGGTGGTCCTGAAGCCGTCTTCAAGGATGCAGATGTTGTTTACTGTTACACCAGGCCAGGTCCTGATGTGGTCAAAAAAGAATGGGTTGCCAGCATGGCCAAAGATGCTATTCTTTTTGCATGTGCTAATCCTATTCCTGAGATCTGGCCCTGGGATGCCAAGGAAGCTGGAGCAAGGATAGTCGCGACCGGAAGATCTGACTTCCCGAACCAGGTTAACAATTCTCTTGGTTTCCCCGGTATTTTCCGTGGAACCCTTGATGTTCAGGCTACAACTATTACAGATGAAATGTGCATTGCAGCCGCTCAGACTCTCTCTAAATGTGCAGAGAAGAAGGGCCTTTCTGAAGACTATCTCATCCCCACAATGGATGAAGCCTGGGTTTATCCGGAAGTGGCAACAGCAGTGGGTATGAAGGCTATCGAGCAGGGTGTAGCCAGAAAAACCATGACCAGGGAAGAACTGCATGCCATGGCAACGGAAAAGATAGAGTATGCACATAATATGACACAGTGCCTGACCGACAATAAATTTATTAAACTTCCTGAATAAGGATATTGTATAATTGAGTTGACGCCAGGAGTTGCTTTTTCGCGGCTCCTGGCTTTTTAGTACGATCCTTGAAAGATCGAGATATTTCCTTCTATATCTTTTTAAGTATTTAATACTGTTATCCGTAGTTGAAGTCAAAAACCTTTATTATATATGCATGGAGGAAGATCTTGTCATACCTGGCGGAAATATTTAAAAACGATGTTTTTATTCTCAGTATTGCGGTCCTTTCAGGTCTTTTGATCGGTCAGATACAAGTAAAAGGAATCAGTCTGGGAATATCCGGGACCCTTTTCACCGGTCTTATCCTGGGTCTAATAGGTTTCAAGGTACCCTACAGTTATTTTTCCTGGAATCTTGTTCTTTTCGTCATAGCAGTAGGACTTATTTCTGCAAAGGATATTGTCGTTGTAGTCCGTAAGTTTGGATTAAAATTCATTATTCTTGGTATTGTTGCAACATCGGTTGGTGCAATGATTATTCTGTTATTTGCCAGATTCTTGCCTTCCGGCATGTCCCCTTTTCTCTTAGCAGGTTCATATACAGGTGCTCTAACCAGTTCTCCTGGTCTTGGGGCAGCTCTTGAAGCCACGAACGCTAATGCCATGGTGACAATTGGCTATACTGTCACCTATCCAATTGGAGTTATTGCGGTAGTGTTATTTGTCCAGCTGGTTCCATCCATTTTTCATATTGACGTTGACCATGAAAAACGGGAACTGAAAAAGATCTTCAATAATTCGCCTGGCATTGATACCTCCGAGAACAAAATTGCTTCGGTCCCCTTTTCTCTTGTTTCTTTTGTCCTGTGTATCGTGGCGGGTATAGCATTTGGAAAGATGTCTATTAATATTCCCCATCTGGGTTCAATATCCCTGGGTACTACCGGAGGGGCTTTGATAATTGCCCTAGTCTTTGGTGCTATTGGCAATATAGGTCCCTTTCCCATGCGAATGGAGCAGAAAACACTGGTAGCACTTAGATCTTTATCCCTGGCATATTTTCTGGCAACTGTGGGACTGATGGCAGGGCCAAAACTTATTGAAACCTTCGCAGAAAGTGGTCACATTCTCATCGGGATCGGTTTCTCCGCAGCCATTTGTTCGGAGGTGGTTACCTTTTTAGTAGGGCGTTATCTGTTCAAGCTTAACTGGATACTTCTTGCCGGAGCAGTATGCGGCGCCATGACAAGTACGCCAGGCTTAGGTGTAGCCATTGATGCCACTGGCGGCGAAGAATGCGGATCTGGATATGGTGCCACCTATCCTATTGCCCTTCTCTGCATGGTTATATATACCAAACTGATAATTACGGTGTTTGTCCAGGGATAAAGGACAAAGGTGATACTCGGGAGAGGATACACCTGTATGGCTACATATATAAATGATAGCAATTTATTCTCTCATCTTTTCGGAACTGAAGATTTACGACGAATTATCAGTGATAAGAACATGGTTCAAAAATGGTTTGATGTAGAAGCGGCCTTGGAAATATTTCAAAGGCGAAACTTGAGCACATAGATCTTAATGAAACCAGAGATTGGATAGCTGTCACCAGACATCCGTTTATTCCTTTTGTTGAGAAGCCACAGGTCAGGGAAATAACAAAGAAAATTAACACAACTGTCGATCCTGAAACTGACAACCTCTATCCTGAGAAATGGATATCTCGGATTACTATCAATACTGAAAACAACATATTTCCAAATACAGCTCCTTTTCTCTAAAGGAAGTCCTGAAAACCCCTTAAATAACAAAGAAATAGACAATGAATTTATGGAACTTTCAACATTGAAAGAATCAGAAGAAGCTGAAACATTATTGAAAAAGTGCAAAAACATAGTCATTATCAAAGATATCTAGTATTTCTTTGCAGACATTTTAGAATTGCACTTCTTGACAGAATTCAGCTGATTCTAGAGAAGACATGGAGTATTTGAAAGGGGTTTTATTGATGGCTGTAAATATTATAGACAGCATAATATTCAACAGTGATTATGATGCCAAAGAAATACGAGATGTCTTTGACGAAACAAAAGTTGTGGAGAGTTGGTTATTATTCGAAGCAACGCTTGCGGAAGTACAAGCGGAGTTAGGCATTATTCCAAAGGATGCAGCAAAAGAAATTTCGTCTAAGGCAAGTCTGGAATATGTCAAAATGCATAGAATTGCCGAACTATATTCTAAAACCAAACTTGCCAGCGTTGCTACAATTCGAGCTTTGGCTGAAGTATGCGAAAACAATGCTGGCGAATATCTTCATTATGGTTCTTGTACGCCAGAATTATTTGAAAATACTTTGGCCTACAGAATTAAAAAGGCAATGGAGATATATGAAAATGACTTGCTTAAACTTCAGAGGACATTGAATCAGCTGGCTAAGAAACATAGAAAAACAATGATGGTTGACAGATCCCATGGACAACAGGCTCTTCCTACCACCTTTGGTTTTATCGTTGCGACATGGTCAGATGAGATTTCCAGGCATGTTGAACGATTCCGGGAATCCAGGAAAAGGATATTGAAAGGCACAATAAAAGGAGCAGTGGGGAATTATTCTTCTCATTATGCCATTTCAGGTAGCAAATGTCTGGAGATGGAAAAAATGGTTCTGGATCGGTTAGGGCTTGAAAGCAATCCGATCAATCTCCGTAGACATATGGAAAGACTGGGAGAATTGATGACCCTGTTTACATTGTTGGCTATGACTTTTGAAAAAATTGCTGATGATGTTATGAATCAGCAAAGAAATGAGATTGGAGAATTGGAAGAGCCCTTCGATTCATCTTCTCAGATCGGTTCCAGTACAATGCCTCAAAAAAGGAATCCTGTAAGATTAGAGGCTATTCAGGCCTGGTGCAAGAAAATCAGGTCAAATGCATATGCTTTTACTGATACTCACATGAAAGAAGCCCATGATATTACTGGTTTTTATATGGAAGATCTTATCATTCCTGAAACATGTGTTCTGGTAAAGCTGGTGCTAAATAATGCTAACTTTATTTTTGAAAATCTAGTTGTACATACCCAGGCAATGAGGCGAAATCTGGAACAGTCAAACGGGCTTGTTATGACAGAGGCTTTAATGATCGCGCTTACAAAGAAAACAGGAAAAAAAGAGACTGCTCATCATATTATCCATATGGCAGCCATGGAAGCATATGAAAAAGGAACTGCTTTTAATGAATACGTTCTTCATTTTCCAGGTATTAAGAAGTACTTTACTCAAGAAGAGCTTAATGAGGTACTCAATCCGGAAAATTATTTAGGGCTTACTGATGCATGTATCGATCATGTTTTGAATAAGACCCCGATGTAGTTATGGATTGTCTGACTATGTTTTCATGCTAACCTCAAAATTTCATGACTCCCAAGGTGTCTGTTTAGAATAGCGGGGGTTTTGTATCCACAAGTAGATAAGTGTGTATATCAGGAATAATAGATGATTAGATGTCTAAGAGTAAGGGAGCGCAGGTTATTCAGGAAAGTAACAGAAGGAATCAAGGCAATTATCAAGAAAAAGGATGGAATTCTTGAGGTGAGAATAAATTATGAATACTGACGTGATAGTGATCGGTTCAGGAGGAGCAGGTCTGATTTCTGCCATTTCTGCCTTGAAAAAGGGCGCTTCTGTGACCATCATGAGCAAAACTCCGGTGGGGACAGCATCGTCAACCGCTTATTCAAGCGGTTACTTCACCTTTGCAGATGGAGAGCTAAGTGTTGACAGTTATATAGATAAAACGACAAATGTTGGCAGAAACGTAAATAACGGTAAATTAGTAGAATCTCTGGGCAAAGAGGCTTATTCTGCTCTAAAGGAGCTAGAGTCCTGGGGTATTACTCTAAGATTTCTTAAAGATGGTCATGCTACCGTCAGAGATTCATCAACAAACCCTATTGTCAGTGGAGGAGGCTTCATTTCAGAATTAAAGACACTGGCGATAAAAAAGGGAGTAAGTTTATTAGATAATGTTTATGTAACTGAAATCCTTATAAAAAATAATCGGATATGGGGTGTCGAGTATTGTGACTGGACCAAGGGAACCTTTGAGCAGATAAAATGCAAGACGGTGATCCTGGCGACTGGAGGAGCAGGACAGATATATGAGAGGACAGATAACCCTTCAAGGATAACAGGTGATGGTTATGCCCTTGCGTTGAAGGCGGGATTACCCCTTACTGATATGGAATTTATTCAGTTCTATCCCCTTGGAATTGACGAGCCCGGTTTCCCTTCCTGGATGGTCCGGTTACCAATTATTGATATGGCCAGGGTCACCGACGAAGACAATTCTGAATTCCTCAAAGAGCAAATGCAGATCTGGGGGATTAATAGCGGACAAGAGATCAGCCTGTATGCCAGGGACAGAACGGCAAAGCTTGTACAGGAAAAAATATCTCAAGGTAAGAAAGTTCTTTTACATCTGGAAGATATCCAGAGAAAAAAATGGGATGAATGGGATCAGAGAAAAATACTTTCCTGTTTCCCTCATGGCGTCAGACCCTGGGATTACGGACCCATCCATATTAGTCCTCTGGAGCATTATTTTTGCGGAGGGATCTGTATTGATGAAAATGCCAGAACTTCTATAGATGGTCTTTTCGCATGTGGAGAGGTAACAGGAGGAGTGGATGGTGCAAGCAGGGTCGGAGGAAATGCCCTTTCGAACGTGGTTTCCTTTGCAATGAAGGCTGGGAAACAGTCTGCATCAATATCGTCAAGTTCACAATCAATAGAGGCTCTACCCCTCATGAGGAGAAAAGATTTAAATTGTGCTGACAATAATGGTATTGATCCGGGAATAATTAGAACAGAGATCAAGACTATTGTCCAGAAATACCTTGGTCCTTTAAGAAAAGAAAAAGGTTTAACCAAAGCGCTCTCAAAACTTGAAGCCATCTATGAAAATATGCCCGACTTGCGAATAGAGAAACCTATGGATATCCTTGCAGCATTGGAAATAGAGGGATTGCTGTTATCTTCGCTTACTGTTGCCCGCGCGGCTCTTTTTCGTCAGGAGAGCAGGGGAGTCCATTGCAGAATAGATTTCCCTTCAGAAGAGAGTCGATTTGAGAAATCGCAATTGGTGAAGATGAACGAAAACAAGCTTTCAACAAGTTTTGAAGAATAATTTCGAGTGAAAAATATTTTCAAGAAAAGTTGTGAAGGAGTGGTTGTTATGAGCAGTAACGAAAAGGCTATAAGTAAACGATGTGCTGAATTTATTCCATCTGTTTTATTTTCAGATCTGGATAATGAAACGGTATCAGTAACAAAAAAATGCATTATTGACTGGCTGGGCTGTGTCCTTGGTGGTTCCTCAACTCCTGCTTCTCGTATCATTAGGAGTATTGTGGAGGATATGGGAGGAAAATCGCAGTCCACGTTTATTGGAGATTTTAACAAGGGAACTGTTCTGCAGGCTGCTATGGTTAATGCTTATAACTGTCACATTCTTGAAATGGACGATGTCCACAAAAGTTCTATAGTTCATCCTGCCGCACCGGTCATATCTACCGCCTTCAGCCTTGCTGAATATCTTGGAAGTTCCGGGAAGGAACTGATCGAAGCCATAGTGGCCGGTTATGATGTAATGATAAGGATAGGTGAAGCGGTGACACCTTCGCATTACAGGATATGGCACTCTACTTCTACCTGTGGGTCCTTCGGAGCCTCTGCCGCAGCGGCTAAATTACTGGGTCTAGATCCAGAGCAGGCATTAAATTCAATAGGTAATGCCGGTTCCCAGGCAGCGGGGTTATGGGAATTTGCTGCAGATAAAGCAATGACCAAGTATCTTCACTGTGGTAAAGCGGCCTACAACGGCCTTCTTTCATCATTGATGGCAAAAAAGGGTTTTACCGGAGCGACCAGGATACTTGAAGGAGATAGAGGTTTTTTCGAAGCTTATTCAGAAGAACAAGATTTTGAAAACAGCTTTAAGGATATGGGGAAGTTTTTCCGGATAAATGAAACTGTCTACAAGCCCTATGCTTCCTGCCGTCACACCCATGGGCCTATTAACGGCATCCTTGAAATTATGAAGTCCAATGATCTTTCATACCAGGATGTGGAAAAAGTAGATGTGGAAACCTATGATATGGTTCTGAAACTTGCTGGGAATACGGATTTCACAACTTCCCCGGCGGCCAGATTCAGTGTGTTTTACTGCATAGCCTGTGCATTGATCCATGGAGAAGTGGGAGTAGGGCAGTTTGCAGACAAATATTTAGCTGATCCTGTAATTACCCAGGTTTTACCCCGGATCAACGTGTCAGTGAGCAAGGAAATGACTGCGCTCTACCCACAGAAGTGGGCTTCAAAGATCACTTTAACAACGACAGAGGGCAATATATATAATACTTTCATTGAATACCCGAAAGGTGATCCTGAGAATACAATGACAGATCAGGAAATTGAGAATAAGTATATGTCCCTTGCAAGTTTGAAATTGCCGAAGTCAAAAGCGGCCCAATTGCTGGAACAGTGTCGTGTTATTGAAAATTGCCAGGATCTCAGTAGTTTTTTCGATAAATAGAGATCTTTAGTGGTTTTTGAGAAAAATATTGCCTGTCATTCTGAGATTTAGAAATGGATCTCAGAATGACAGGTTTTTTTGTTCTTCCCAACCTTAATGTAGCGAACCATTGACAAATATGTTCCCTGTATTTCTCCCTGGCAATGAAACCTCTTCGCTCTCAATTTTTGAAACTCCTCCTGTATTTCATGTTAATAATGTTAATAAATATTGTTCTTATAGCAGGTGGGTCATATGATAAGTAAAAGGTGAATAAAATAACACATTCTTACAGTGCTGTTCTGATCATGACCTCAACGAAGTATGAACTATTTTGATAAAAATTCTTATTGCTGAGATTGATCTCTAACAGTACCAGTTAAATTAGATGATTGTTTTTATGGTGATATTCAAAGTTTATTTTTGACTTGGATATCTTTGTCGATGTTGGATTTTATCCCAAGAGAAAGAAACATATGGTTAACCAGTTATCAATATTTATGGTTGGTTTTGAAGAAACTTTATTCAAAGGTTCATGAGTTTCCCTGCAAATTTTGGAATAAAGTTTTCTGGTTTGGGAGGTACTTAATGAGGGCTACTGTAGTTGTAGAGAATTTTGCACATTTTTCAAATATCACTGCTGAATATGGGCTCAGTATTCATATTAAAGATGAGGATACTCAAATACTTATGGATACGGGACAGGGGCACTGCCTTCTGCATAATTCATCTGCTTTGGGCATTTCTCTAAAGGATGTCGACCATCTGGTGTTAAGCCATGGTCATTATGACCACACTGGCGGTTTATCGGAATTCTTTCTGAATTCGAGAGATGTTCCAGTATGGGCCCATCCTGGAATTAATGCGGGGCATACAAAGCTGGAAGAGGGTAGGCCAATTTTTGTCGGATGTAACATTGATCCTGATGTAATAAACTTTTCACCCGTGGAAGGTGTGACTCAGATCAGTGATCATGTCTGGGCATTGGAGATTCCTATGAAACACCGTGATCCAGCCTTTTTGAATCAGCCAGGATATCTTGTAGTACCAGGACAGAATGGTTGGGAGCCTGATCCTTTTGTTGATGATATATCTCTTTTGGTAGAAGGCGAACATGGGTTAAGTATCATCCTTGGCTGTTCCCATGCCGGTGTTGTAAACATCCTGGAAGAAGCTTCTTCAAGATTTGACACGAGAAAGTTTTATTCTGTCATCGGAGGAATGCATTTAGGGGTTCGATCTGAGGAGTACAACGAAAAGGTAATCACAGAGCTGATATCAAGATTCAAAGTTGAGAAATGGAGACCTTGTCATTGTACTGGACTGAAAGCCCTTGTTTCCTTTGCCAGAAAAGCAGATGATGTATCCTGGGCTGGGGGAGGAACAATTTTCAATCTTTGACCATCCCTATTTCGTCAAGTAGTATATACTCAGGATGATATCTTCAGGGGATATTTCTACTGAAATTATACTCCTGATAAGGAGGGAAATATGATAGCGAAGTCCCACCTTCGGAGAAGAGTGTCTGTTATTTTCTTGCTAGCCGTGATACTTAGTTGTGTTTTTTATATAGCCGCTGAAGCTGAAGATGTTATTCAACTGCGACTTGCTCACGTCATGTCTTTCCGGCATCCATATCATCTTGGAGCCCTCAAATTCAAGGAAATTGTAGAAACTGATTCAAAAGGCAGAATTCAAATAGAAATTTTCCCAAGCGGACAATTGGGAAGGCAGAAAAATCTCGCAGAGATGGTTTCTGCCGGACAGGTAGATTTCTGCATGGTTTGGCCGGGCATTCTTGAAAGTTATGATTCCAGTTTCGGGATTATTTCACTTCCCTTTCTTTTCAGGAATGAGGATCATCTTTGGCGTGTTGTCGATGGAGAGATAGGGCAGGAGCTCTTTCGACCTTTGGCAACATATGGTTTGAAAATTCTATCTTTTTTCCACAACGGTACTTACAATATCTTTTCAAAGAGTAAGGTCAGATATCCTGAAGACATGAAAGGGATCAAGCTAAGGGTGCCGCCATCTGCCCTGTTCGTAGAAGTTGGCAAGATTCTTGGATCTGTAGTGATAACAACAGATTATACGGAGGTTGCTTCTGCTTTTCATAACGGAGCTATAGATGCGGAGATCCAGTCTTCGATCAATGTCAGGGAGGGAAGACATTATGAATTTGCTGATAATTTCTGTCAGATAGGGATGTCTTATCTTCTTGAACCACTGGTTATGAGCGATAAGTCTTTCAGTAATTTATCTTCAGGGGATCAGGGAATAATCCTTAATGCAGCCAGAGAAGCCACCAACTGGCAGAGATCGCGGTCAGAGAACCAGGAAGATGAAGCAGATAAATATCTCATGGGTAAAGGTGTGCAATATTTTACTCCTTACTATCGGAGCGAATGGCTTCAAGCAATGACTCCTCTGTATAAGACCCATCCAGAATGGGATGATCTGATCACAAGAATCCGAGAAATGGATGAAAATTAAGGTTAACATATTTGGGCAGTAACCAATCAATATATATGAAGCAAATCTAAAGCAGGTCCTTTCAGAAAACAGGACCTGCTTTTTGATTTATTGGAAAGGTGATCTTGAAAGTAGAATATATTTTTAGCCATTATCGAATCCTCTATTGTTTCCAGATTTTATGGATATTTTAAGATAACAAAAATTCTTATTCTGTTTTTTCTCTAGGTGTTTTCCCCAGTTCCGGCCTGAGATAAGGGCAATATAGCGCAGCAACCGGATTATGTCCCAGCTTACGGTCCTTCACTACCAGGGTTGTTACAGGAGCGTTGGAATGTCTGTAAAAGAGGGAATCGTGTCCTACGCAAAGACCGAGAACGATGTTGAAATCCATTCCTTCTTCATTCAGGATTCGTGCCTGTTCGCATGGGTTGCAGGTTACGTTGCCGATCCATTCCCTCTCGGACATTTCAAAGTCGGCCTTTTTCAACCCCCCGATCTTGCAGCAGACGGAATGGACCTCGAATTCCTTAGACAGAACTTTGCCCAATATCCCAGCTTCCTTCCTCAGGCCCAGACAAAAAGCTATCCCGATCTTTTTAAAACCCATTCTTCGTGCAAACTCCATAGTTTCATCAACGCGACATATTTCCCCATAGTAAAGAGCTTCAACTTCTGCTGCTACTTTCAGAAGTTTCTTTTCAAAGGGGTCTTCATATAGAGGTTTACTGTCGGTTATACGACAGGGATTTCCCGTGTAACATCCATGTTCATTGCAAAGATGACATTTCATTGCGTGTTTCCTCCTGAGAATCAATTTCAAACTCTCTGATATTAGTCCAAAGATGGGGTGCCAGTCAATTCGGAAGTGCCTGGTTATGGATTTCTGATTGACAACAGAAAGATATTCATATTTACTATTTGTATATATTAAGTTTCATGTGCACTCTTATAGATGTCAAATAAAATTTATGGAGGTGATAGAAGATGGCCAATTTTCAGCCAGTAGAAAGCAAGCTCGTCCTCAAGCTTCAGATCGGTTCTGACGAGTGGGGCAAACCCCAGCTTTCCAGTCAGACCTTGAGAGGAGTTAATTCCGCTGCCACGGCAGATGCGGTGGAGGCAGTAGCTTCAGCCCTTGCCGGTGTTATCAACGTTCCCCTTTATACAACCCAGAAGATCGACACAGACGCGGTCATAGCTGTTTAAGTATCATGGCAGTGACATTTTTAATGCAGGGGAGGTGAGATATTGAAAACTCTGAGAATGGTATTTGGAACAAGTGACAATGACACCATGTCAATTTCTTTAAAGTACCCCAAGGATGGTCTTACTCCTGCCGAGGTACAGGCCGCCATGCAGTCCATCATCGACAATTCCATCTTTGTGGATGATATCAATTCCATTTTGAGTGCCGAAATAAATGAAAGCACCGTAACCGAGCTTATCGGTTAAGGTGCCTTGATATAAAACTGCGGATGGGCAGGTAAAATTCCTGCCCATCAGGCTTTCAGGCAGAGGTGATGGGCTGAAGCCCATCCTATGCGAGGGTTTGGATTCAAAATCGTCAATCTAAAATCTATATGGGGGGTGTTCAGTTGGAAGAATTTGTCTCATCAGCAATCCAGAGCGGTTTTGCCGTAGCCGTAGCAGCGTATCTATTAGTCCGTATGTTTAGCGATATTGAATACAAAGCTTGGGAAGGCCGATGTTCCAATGGATTGTGGCTTCTCCGTTCCTGATGGTGATTTTATCCACCAGGAGGAGTAGCAGCTTGCGTAATTCATGGGGAGTTTCCTCAAGATAATGCCTGTCAATGTGGGCTATCATTTGTGCCAGCATCATAGCATTCTCTCTTTCTTCTTCAAAGCCTCCTGTTTCCATAAGTTCAGACAGTTCTTTTTTGCATATTTCAATGGAATCTTCTATGGACATCATCTTGTCTTTGGCTGCAGCGAAAGGGAGTCCGTCCGCTATGGCATTAAGTATGTTTTTCTTTTGAGATTGCAGGACTTCAAGGCGCTTGTCTATTTCCTTCTTTTTACCTGCCATTGTTTTCTTTTGAGACTTTGCTTTCTGATCATACACCCTGCCTAGGACCTTACCAAAATCCTTTACACAGATCTCATCCAGGACAGCGGAGGAAACTACAGGGTCTAGTCTATCCATGCGGATCCATTCCTGGAAACAGCTATTTTCAATTCCGATGCTTTTGGCATAAACCTTCCGGGGGCAATAGTAGTAGTAATATCCACTGCCGTTTGTTTTGGAAGACATACGCCGTCCACAGTTGCCACACTCCAATATTCCCCGGAGCAATACAAACCTCTGAACCCTCCACGATCCTGATCTTTCTCCCTGAGCTCTGATTCGTGCTACCGTGTCTGCCATTTCCTGGGTAATTATGGGTTCATGGGAGTTTTCACAGATCACCCATTCCTCCGGAGGTTTCTTTTTACGGATGCGATGCTTTTGGTTGAGTTGGGTTTTGTTGTAAACCATGTTTCCCAGGTATGTCTGGGTATGCCTCACGAGGATCTTATATATTGTGTCGTTTCCCCATTGTTTCCCTGCCGGAGAGGGAATATGTTCAGCATTAAGCTGTTTTGCTATCCGGGCATAAGACCATTCACCACTGGCATACATTTCATAGATCCGTCTTACTACGGCAGCTGCAGAAGAGTCTACGGAGTATTTCATATGTACCTTATTTCGTTCGTCAAATACAGGTATCTTTTTATATCCATATGGGGGGAAGCCTGTGGCTGCATATCCCTGGGATACGCAGTGTTTCAGACCACGGAGGACGGAACGCCCCAGCTGGATAGAGTAGTATTGATTGGCTATATGTTTGAATCCACGGGCAAGAAGTCCTTCTTCTCCCTCGATGTACCCTTCTGTAACGGAGCAGAGTATTATGCCATGGGCGAACAGCTCTTCATCTATGGTTATGGCGCTGCCGGCATCACGATAGAAACGGCTGAGATCCCAGACAAGAATGGCTTTGAAGGGGCAGTCCTTAATCCTAGTAGCCTGTAGGATCTTGTCCAGGGCAGGGCGGGAGTTATCCCATCCACGCATGGCAGGGTCTGTGTATTCCGAGATGATCTCATAGTTATTCTGTTTTGCGTATCGGCGGATCTCTTCTAATTGAGCCGGGATAGATGCATGTTTGCTCTGGCTATCATCTATGGATTCCCGGGCGTAAACTGCTGCTGGAATCATAAGCTTCTCCCTTAAAATTTTATGCATAATTTACTTGGTATAATGTTTGTGTCAATATTCTTCTTTGAGTTTTCATATATTATAACTTTTACACAAATTTCTCAAAGTCCCCAAAACTAGATGGGAAGAATTACAAGAAGACCATGTCCTTTATTAGTTCTAGTTTTTCATGTCCAATATCTCGACTAATGGAGAGATATAATGCAATTGCGGGAAGATCGGCTGGAAGGGTTGATCTGAACATGAATTTTACTATCGAATCTGAAACCTAATTTGATTAGTTATTATAATAGTTGTGGTGATAAGATTAATTCGTTCCCTACAAAATCCACGTCTGTGTAGGAGATATTAGCAGGGGGATTCAGTTATGAATATGAAAGCAAATATTCCTGAACGTTTAAACCTCGAAAGCATGAGCATTTCAAAAAATAATAAAGAAAAACTCAAATCACTTTTCCCTTCAATATTTACTGAAACAATTAACGAAAACGGAGAGTTTGTACAAAACATTGATTTCGAAAAACTGAAAGCAGAGTTGGGTTCTTTTAGCGATACTTATGAAAGTCGTAGAGAGCATTATGGAATGGATTGGCCTGGAAAGAAAGATTGCATGAAGCTCATTCAGGAACCCTCTCTGGCAACTCTCAAGCCATGCATGGAAGAATCTGTAAATTTTGACGAGACAAAGAATTTGTTTATTGAGGGAGATAATCTGGAGGTCCTTAAGCTCCTGCAGAAATCTTATTATGGAAAGATCAAGATGATTTATATTGATCCTCCCTATAACACAGGAAAAGAGTTTATATATCCTGACAAATATTCAGAATCACTGGATACCTATCTGGCTTATGCGGGTTTAGTAGATGACGAGGGAAAGAAATTTTCTACCAATACTCCTAATGAAGGTCGTTTTCATACGAAGTGGCTAAATATGATGTATCCTAGGCTCTATCTTGCGCGAAATCTTCTTAAGGATGATGGAGTCATTTTTATCTCTATTGATGATAATGAGATGAAAAATCTTCGTGAATTATGTGATGAGATCTTTGGAGAAGAAAATTTTGTTGTGGATATAATTTGGCATAAAAAATATGCCGCCTCAAATGATGCAAAAGGTATTCCACCCATGCACGACAATATCCTTGTGTATCAAAAATCGGGTTTATTTAACCGATTTTTATTGCCCCGAACAGAAAAACAAGATTCCTTGTACAAATATGATGATAATGATGGAAGAGAGAAATGGCGACCGGATAATTTAACGGTCAAAACGGTTTCTGAATCCTACATATTTGAAATAGAAAATCCAGATACTGGAGTCAAATTTTTACCAGCTAAAGGACGTTGCTGGCTTACGAATAAAGAGACAATAGATAAATGGATAGAAGAAGGACGTGTGTTCTTCGGAAAAGAAGGAAGGGGTGCACCTCAACTCAAACGATACTTGAAAGAGGTGCAGCAAGGTATTGTGCCTACAAGTTATTGGTCTTATCAAGAGGTTGGGCATACTGATAATGCTCGTAAAGAATTGAAAAGATTATTTCAGGGAAATGCACCTTTTGACAACCCAAAGCCAACAGGTTTGTTAAAGAGAGTTCTTCAGATATCTTCAAAAGATGAAGATATAATCCTTGATTTCTTTTCTGGATCTTGTACTACTGCTCATGCTGTTCTAGACCTCAATAATGAAGATAATTCCAATCTTAATTTTATTATGGTTCAACTTCCCGAACCCTGTGATGAAAAATCAGAGGCATATAAATCAGGATTCAAGACGATTGCTGATATTGGTAAAGAAAGAATCAGAAGAGTCATTAGAAAAATAGAAACTGAGCAAGAAACAACGACTGATCAGTTATCCCTCCCTTCTGCTGAAGAAAAAGATCAGAAGAATTTAGACTTGGGATTTAAAGTCTTTAAATTAAATAAGTCGAATTTTAAAGTATGGGATCAGTTGAGTTCTGATATTTCAGAGGAAGAGCTCTTAAATGCGATTCAGAAGCATCTTTTCAATATGGATGAAGACGCAAGTCAAGAAGATATCCTTTACGAAATTCTGCTAAAATCCGGTCTGATGCTATCCGATAAAGTTGAAAGACTTACCTTAGCGAACAAAACAGTGTTTTCAATAGCCGAAGGATCTCTTCTTGTTTGTTTGGAAGATGATATATCTCATCAATTAATTGAGGCAGTGGCTGAATTTAAACCAAAACAGTTTATCTGTCTTGACCGTGGTTTTCATGGTAATGACCAGCTTAAAGCAAATGCTATGCAGACCTTTTCTGCGATAAACCAGGATCGTGATAAGACTGACCGCATTATTTTCAGGACTGTATAAGGGCTGAACTAATGATAAAGCTCAAATTTGACTCAAATCTTGAATATCAATTAGATGCCATTTACTCTGTTGTGGATCTTTTTCAAGGACTGCCATCTGGGAAAAGCGAATTTGAAGTAAGTTTCTCAAGAGGAAACGGCATGTTTTTTTCGGAATTGGGTATTGGTAATCAGCTCTTCTTAGAAACAAAAGATCTGTTGAGTACCCTCAATTCAGTTCAAGAGCGTAATGCTATCCCAAAGTCCGCAAGGCTTGAAGATTCTCCTGAGTATGATTTTCCCAATTTCTCCGTTGAGATGGAAACAGGAACAGGAAAAACGTATGTTTACCTGAGAACTATTTTCGAATTGAACAAAAAATATGGGTTTAAAAAGTTCATTATCGTTGTCCCATCTGTGGCAATCCGAGAAGGTGTCCTTTCTTCAATTGATCTTATGGGAGAACATTTTAAAGGTTTATACAATAACGTGCCCTTTGATCATTTTGTCTATCGTTCCAAGGATTTTAGCAAAGTGAGGCAATTTGCTGGAAGTAATGAAATACAAATCATGATAATTAATATCCAGGCGTTTCAGAAAGATGCTGGGAATATAGATGATCATTCAGAGCTAACCGAAAAACAGAAGAAAAAGCTCAATGTAATCCATCAAGAACAGGACAGGATGTCTGGCCGTCGACCTATCGAATATGTTCAAGCTGCAAATCCGATTGTAATAATCGATGAGCCGCAGAGTGTTGACAATACCCCCAAAGCGAAAAGGGCCATTAATACCCTCAATCCTTTGCTTTGTTTAAGATATTCTGCCACCCATATTACCCCTTACAACCTCCTTTATAAGTTAGACCCAATTCAGGCTTATGATATGAAACTGGTAAAACAAATTGAGGTAGCCTCTGTTATTTCAGATGGAGTTAAGCCAGATGCATATATTTGCCTAAATAGCATTGGTTATGCAAAAGGGGTAAAAACTCCTCATGCAAAGGTCAGTATTTATGAAGATAGAAATGGTACCCCAAAGAAAAAAATAATCACCCTTAGACAAGGTACAGATATAAGCAGAGAAACAAATCATCCCGGCTACGAAGGATACATTGTTTCAAATATATGTGCGGAAGAAGGGGTAGCGCATGTTGAATTTACCAATGGAAAAATCCTTCAGCCTCACCAAGAAGAGGGAGGGATGAGTGAAGAGGTATTAAAAACACAGATCTACCAGACTGTGGAAGAACATTTTAAAAAAGAAAAGAAGTTCAAAGATAAAGGTATTAAAGTCCTTTCTCTATTTTTTATTGATAAAGTTTCAAATTATCGTTGGTATGATGGACAAGGAAATTCTCAGAAGGGTAAATTAGCCCAATGGTTTGAGAATGCTTATGCCCAATTATCTGAACATCCGCTATACAAAGGGCTGTTACCCTATTCTGCAGGAGAAGTTCACGATGGTTATTTTTCTGTAGATAAAAAGAGGGGCAAGATTGTTGGCCTGAAAGATTCTTCCGGGAATACCAAGGCTGACGAGGAAACTTATGAGCTTATTATGAAGGATAAAGAACGTTTGCTCTCTTCAGATGAGCCTTTAAGGTTCATTTTTAGCCACTCCGCATTAAGAGAGGGGTGGGACAATCCTAATGTTTTCCAAATCTGTACACTCAGAGAAATTGGGACAGATAGAGAACGTAGGCAGACTTTAGGAAGAGGTCTTCGCCTGCCAGTGAATAGTGAAGGAATTCGAATATACGATGACAATATAAACAAGCTTACCGTAATTGCCAGTGAAACGTTTGAAGAATATGCAAAGGGGTTACAGGATGATATAGAAAAAGATCTTGGCGGTGATTTTAAGTTTGGCCGATTAGCAAAAATTGCCTTTGCTCGTTTAATTAAACCTGAGACAAATCAACAAATTGGTCAGGATGTTTCAGAACAGATATGGCAATCATTAGTTGCTGAGGGGTACCTTAAAGAATCAGGAGATCTAACAGATAAATTTGCTCCTGAAACAAGAGGGTTTGAACTGGCGTTGCCCGAACAATTTATCTACTTACGTTCACAAATAACCGAAGAAATGAAACGCTATATATTTCAGAACCGTGTTGTTAATGTCAGAGAAAGACGAGTTCTGAAATTCAATAAAAGAGTGGAACTTAACGATGATTTCAAGACATTATGGGAACGAATAAATAAAAAAACGAGATTTTCGGTTGAGTTTGCTACTGAAGATCTAATTATCTGTGCTGTCGAAAAGATTACCAATATGGATCCTATCCATCCGGTTAGTCTGATTATCGATAAAAATGAAGTCGATATTAATAAATCTGGTGTTGAGAGCATTAGGGTGTTGAGTACCAAAACAGAAACAGTTAAATTAAGCTCACCCCTGCCAGATATCCTTGCATTTTTGCAAAGAGAAACAGAGGTTACGAGAGGAACTCTTGTGGAAATACTGAAACGTTCAGGACGGCTAGGAGAATTTACTTCAAATCCTCAGGAGTTCATGTCACAAGTCGCAAAGACGGTCAACAAAGCTTTACATGAGTTAGTAGTAGATGGGATTAAATACGAAAAGATTGAAGGGCAGTGCTATGAAATGCGACTTTTCAAGGAAAATGAAGTAGAGGAGTACTTGTCTCGGTTATATGAGATCCAGAGTAGTGACGATAGGACTCCTTATAACTACATTCCCTTTGATTCTGAAGTAGAAAGAGAAGTAGCAGAAAAACTGGATTCTAATGAAAATGTTAAATTTTTCTGCAAATTGCCCCGCTGGTTCGTTGTGCCAACGCCTATGGGGAGTTATAACCCTGATTGGGCAATCGTTACCGAGAGTGAAGAAAAGTTATACCTAGTTCGAGAGACTAAGGGTACTCATGATAGAGACCAACGTCGAGAAAGTGAGAATAGAAAGATCGAATGTGGCCAGGCTCATTTCAATGCTCTTGGAGTGAATTTTAAAGTAGCAATAGATATTCATGAAGTTTTGTCAAAGTAGAGAAAAAATCTGCTTTTATTAGCAATGTTGTATTTTCTTGGATTGGTCGATCTGCTTTTGCTTCCTATTATCCTTGTTGTCCATCTTCGGAATTCTCTCTTAAAAACTCTAGTCTGAACGCTTTTTCCTGGTTGTTTTCCCAGGAATCGTTTATGTCCGTATTGAAGACATCAAACATTAATACAACAGGGATATTGAGGTTCTCTGATTCTGCATAATACCCGTTCACTCTCTTAATGTAAATCGACAAATCCTTTGTTGCTGCGTTCCAGGGGCCCATGGGGCCATCCCGGAACTTTAGTCCTTCAATCATTCCTGTAATGTTAGGTCTCTTTTCTGAGGAGTCCATCTGGTTCCAAGTGCTTCCATCATCTACTTCGAGACCTTGCCAGGTTGAGGCCGGGCTGGGTGTCGTTAGAATCAAGAGTCAAAAGCAAATTACTGGAAATCTTCTCAATGATTTTTGACCTCTTTTCAATTGGACCCTTTTTCGAGGGGTATGTTTGCAGGAAAGTCAAAATAAAAAGATTCTAGCATTGATTGTAAAGCTAGAATCTTTTTATAATTATGTCTCACAGAAGTGTAAGGTAATATGGATTACAAACATCATTTAAGGAGTGAATTTTTGATAAACATAGGAAAGATGTTTGCTTAATTGGTTCCGATTGTAATATTGATATCCATAGTGACTTTGTTGAATAGAAGTTAAATTACTTAATGTCTTAGATACATCTGTACAATGATCGAGAATATAGTTTTTCATTCGTTGAGAGAAGGACATATTATATTTTTCCTTAAGAACAAATGCGCGTAATATGCACAAATCAGGGAAGGGATTATTCTCTAGCACTATGTCCAAAGTTCTTGAGGATAACGCTTGAAAAAAGATATTTCCATATAGTATGTTCTTTGTTAAGTTTATAGCAATAGCATCTAAATTGAAAAAGACACTCTTAGTCAGGTTCTCAGTTTTTGAATCCAACAATTTCTTTTGAAAAGCCCATGTTGATTCAATGGCCCAAATGTCTAATTTAACATCATTAAGGAATAAGTGAACTCCCCCGAATCTATTCCTCTTATGTGGATATGAAGATAATATCGAAATAAGATTTTCAGAGGATGTAGAAACAACAATATCATAGTCTCTTGGTTTGTTACCACAAACGATATCTCTTATTGCTCCTCCAAAAAGAATTAGATCTCCACTTTTGGACAAACTATCCAAACATTCTCTAACTTCACGCTTTCCAGCCATAAAGTCAGAGATATATTGAGATACTTTTTTAGAGGTATCGGAATAAGTTAACATCTCTAGGCTCCTTAGATTGTGACTCCTGTTATCTTTTGAAAAAGGTCTACAGCGTAAAGGTCGGTCATTCCTGAAATAAAATCTGTTACAAGTTGAAGTTTCGCATATTCACCCTGATCTGTCCAGTTTGAAAACACATAGCGGAAGTTAGGAGAGATAATTTGAAATAGTTTCCCTTCGTAAGTACTTGAGTCCATGTAAGATTCAGACATTACACAACTAACAAATGCTGAGAGGAGTCCTTCTATTACTTTCTTACCTGCTATTTCTGTCAGCAAAACCTTGTCGGAACTGTATACATGTTCAACTGATAACTTTTTCAACAACTTACTAAATTCGGAAGCATCGGAAGATTCGAGTAAGTCTTTATTGTATTTGCCCTCTAGAATTTCTTTATAGTGACTTAAAAATTCGTTTATACATGCTCTAAGCATCATGGACTGTGCTTTAATTCTAAAAAGCTGAATTGTGCCTATTTCGGGTTCTGGGAATTTATCATTTTTGAGTTTCTCGTAGTTCTTCGAAGATAGCTTGAAACAATCGTCCATCATTTTATTTTTCTTAGCCTTATTTTCCAAAAAACCCTGAAATTGTTCCCAGGTAAAGGTTTTTTGCTTCAAGCCGTCTTCAATGTCACCTGCAAAATAGGCAATGTCATCTGCTGCTTCTAATAGGAATGTTAAAGGATGTCTAAACGTATCAAGATGCAGCTCTTGTTCCATCCGGCCAAATGTTTCTTTTTCTGATTGGAAATAACCACATTTTTTTTGACACTTATTCTCCTTATTTATTTCGACAGAAGAACACGGGTATTTTAATACAGTTCCTAATGTGGCATATGTCAAATTCAATCCAAATTTATCCTTGAGATATTGTAAACTAGTCACTATTCGAAAAGACTGAGGGTTACCGTCAAAATGAAGAAAGTCTTCCCTTTTCGCTTTATCTTTTTCGGTACATAGTACTTTTTTATGTTCTTTAAAATAATCGTCAAAAAAATTCTTTATTGCATCTTCTCCAAAATGTCCGAAAGGGGGATTTCCTAAATCATGAATTAGTGCTGCTGAGGATAGGATTCCAGCAAAATAGTCATCAATCTTATTGATATTATCTTCCCTTGTTTCGGTAATCATATTTTTTTCAATTAAGTGTCTTGCAACATCTGTTCCGATGGATCTTGCTAAAGAAGATACCTCAAGTGAATGAGTAAGTCTGGTGCGAACATAATCTCCTCTTTCTAAAGGAAAGACTTGAGTTTTGTCTTGTAGTCTTCTAAAAGATGAACAATAAGTAATCCTATCGTAGTCTCTTTCAAACTGATCTCGCTTATCATTATGATCCTGATCTGTATCCCTAAACCTTTTGCTATTTAACAGATTTGACCATGTTCTCAAATGACATTCCTCCCCTTTGTTCACATATCTTTGGTAGTTTAACAAATATTATCAATTACAAATTGCAAGGTTTTATTCTAGTTTTTGATCTGAAAGCAAATCATGGAGTTGCCCCAATCAAGGAGGATAGTAAGGAAAGTTGTACTCTCTGAGTGGATTCGGATTACTTTCTCTCGTAATGTTCTTTCACTCTTGGTAATGCCAGGTACTAAATCCCTTTCTTGGGTTTCATGTTTACTACCATTACTTTGCCACAGATGTGGAAGTAGTCGTGGTTTCCGGCTTCCATTTCGGCATCGATGTCTTTTTTGCTAAGGATGATAGGCGGATATTTAGCGGGGTTAGAGCTCCGCAGTTCAATCCTGTCTTCATAGTTGTAATACCATTTCACGGCAACATCCCCGCGGCGACCCCATTTCACCAGGACAGAATCACCATTGTAGACTTCTTCTTCCGGATTTACTGCAATCCTTGATCCATCAGATATTCCTGCTTCATTCATGCTGTCTCCTTCTACGCGGATTGCAAAAGGTTTATGTTCTCCAATATAACCAAGGTCTTCAAGGGGGACCATAATAGATTCTGTGGCTTCGAGAATTATTCCTTCCATGCCTCCGTTTCCAAATCCTGCACAAGCTATAGCTGTTGAGTCCAGCAGTGGGATTGAAACAACATCCTTAACGCTGGAAATATCTACATTTGTTTGTGGCCGCTGTGGTTCGTCTGACTCTCCCATGATGTAGGCAATAGATACTCCGAGGATCTTTGCTAAGCGACCCTTATCTTCATCTGAAGGTGCGTTCAACCCTGCTTCCCAGCGATACATGGTGTTTTCGGATACTCCCAGTATTTGGGCAAGTTCTTTTTGTTTGATTTTCCTCTTGATTCTAATCTCTTTAATTCTCTTTCCTAATGACATATTCATCACCCACACAACTCTACATTTTATTAAGGGTCTTTTCAATATGGATTTTATTAATGGTTCCGCATGTTAAAAACCTTAATAATGTGTAGAGATGGGACTTAAGGCCTATTGAACCTTAAAAAAATTAAGGCTAGTATTGTTAAACAAGTATAAACCTTAATATAGTTCAGGCTAGGAGGTGAAACCATGAAAGGTATATCTATACAGAGAAAAAAGAAAGGTTGGACTCAACAAAATCTGGCAGAAAAAATGGAAGTTACTGCTAACTCAGTCTACAGATGGGAGTCAATAAATCCCCTTTATACCGTTGATCCAGGGATAGAAAACCTGAAAGAAATGTCGAGATTGTTCGGCTGCACCATTGACGATTTGGTAACAGACGATGATTCAAACCCTACACCGTCCGTAGGAACGGAGATAATCCAGGATTCAAACTGATTCATGCTCTTGCGGACTGTTTTAAGGCGGTTAAGGAAGCATACGAAGCGTGTGACGAGGGAACCGAGTTAATGGCGATTATAGAGGATCTTCAGGACGGAATAGCGGATACACCGGAAGGCAAGAAATTCTGCAGGTCCCTGGAAGAGATGATCAGAAACGCCGGAATCATTACAGAGAACATTATCCAGCCCAATGAGGCTGCATAAGGAGGGTTGTGGATTGAACGAACTGCAGGTCTTTGAATATAACGAAAACCAGATCCGTACTTTTGTAGACGATAAGTGCAATCCCTGGTTGGTGGCCAAGGATGTCTGTGGTGTTTTGGGTTACGCAATGAGCAGCAGTATTGCTCAGCTGATCACAAATGTTCCCATGGAATGGAAGGGTATCAAACCGATTGATACCCCTGGGGGAGAGCAGGAAATGCTCTGTCTTTCCGAGCAGGGGCTTTATTTCTTCCTTGCCAGGAGCGACAAGCCCTCAGCTTTGCCTTTTCAGAAATGGATCGCTGGAGACGTTATCCCTTCTATCCGGAGGACCGGATCATATTCCAGGGAGATCTCCCGCAAGGAACTGGCCATGCTGGTTATCCAGGCAGAGGAAGAGAAGGAAAAACTGCTCATTGAAAACAAGAGCATGAAACCTAAGGTTGAGTTTTTCGATGCAGTGACCGGTTCAAAGTCAGCCATTGATATTGGCAGTGTGGCCAAGGTCCTCAACTTCCGCAACATAGGCCGGAACACCCTGTTCAGGTTCCTTCGGGATCATAAGGTTCTCATGTCTGACAACATCCCTTACCAGGAGTACATCGACAGGAACTATTTCAGGACCATCGAGCAGAAATGGAGAACTCCAGAGGGAGAGACACGCATCACCATAAAGACGGTTGTCTACCAGAGAGGTGTGGATTTCATCCGCAAGTTGTTAGTCAAGAAGGGTTTCGAGAACCAGCACATGCACCTTATTGGTGAGAGGTAAACCTTATGGCAAAAACACGGGCTTATGAAATAGGGGAACGATGCAGATTTGACCGAAGCAATCCTGAATATGCTGCAGCTCTTGAAGATGAGCTCATGAATCTTCCAGGCTTTGCAGACTGGGTTTACCGCAATGCCAAGGGTTACCGGGATTGGCTCAAGAAGAAAGAACAGGAGGCGGAACTATGCGGGGAAGTTCAGAACTGAAAGATTTCATCGATGCGGTTATGCCTGGTAATCAGGAGGACGACGATGATGAATAAGCTACTGTTCCTTGTGCTGGTCATAGGAATCCTGGCAGGGGTCGCCTATGGATCAAGCACGCATGGGGATGCTCTGGAATCTGATGTAGCCGTTCATATCGTCGCCCCAGGTGAAACGTTATGGAACATTGCTAAATTCTACTCTCCACATGCGGACCCGCGCAAGGTTGTTTATGTGATCCGGGCGATCAACAGCATCAGCCCGATCATTTATCCGGGGCAGGAGATCCTTGTGCCACTAATGGATGTGCCCTGATCCGGGGGGAAACAGGGCACATGAGAAATTTATTCTAAGGGAGGGGTCTCCCCTAAAACCCATTATAAGGAGAAATTATGAATAAAATTGGAATACAAAATATTCTTAACATTAAGTCTTATTCTCATGAAGATATCCTTGAAGAATGTGAAGCTCTGAGAGAAAGCTTTCTCAGAAAGGAACTGAAACTTATGGAAATGAGATCCCGGACTACAGGCAGTATCCATGACAAGGTGGAGCTTGCCAGGTTCCATGTGGAGATAGCCATGAGGCAGATGATGCATATTCTTTACCCGGAACTCGATCCGTCAGTCACGGTACTTGATTCCCGGGAGGAATAAGGATGGAAGTCTCCTTTTCGAAGCCTTACCGGCAATCAGGTGAGCTGAGGATAGATGCCTTTGTGGAGGGTAAACCTTCAGGGATTGTCCTCCGCAAGTCTCCAGGGACAGGTAAATGGGATGCCATGTGTGAGGGGTATTTTCGAGTCCGGGAACGCAGAAATCCAGTATTTGCATATCAGTATTTTGCCTGGGAAATGGTCCTGAAAGAGGGCAAGGAGTATATCACGGAATGGCTAAAGTCAGGGAAGCTTTATCTAAAGGAGTATAGGGTGCTGACTCCTAGATTTGAGGACTTAACACCCATTGAATTTGTGGGGGTGGAAAAATGAACGGTCGTTATGGTGCCATATCTGCGGCCATCTGGCAGGACAGGAAATTCCGGAAACTGTCCGATGGCGGCAAGATGCTTTTTCTCTACCTGCTCTCGTCGCCCCACGGAAATATGATCGGCTATTTCAAGCTGCCGGTTCAGTATGCCCTGCATGATCTGGATCTAGAGAGTCCACAGGCATTCTACGAGCTTTTCTCCGAACTTCAGGAGCAAGGAATGGCCTTTTATGACCAGGAAGAGGAAGTGACGTTCATAAGGAATTTTCTTTCCAGGAATCCTTTCAGGAACATCAACCAGGTGAAGGGTGCCTTTAAACAGTTAGCTTCTGCTCCATACAGCCGTTACATGGAAGAGCTCATAAGGATTCTTCCAAAAGGGCTTTCCCTGGACTGCAAGCCTGAAACTTCGGCCACATTCTGGGAGAAATACAGGCCTTTTTCCAGAATTCTTGGCACAAACGAGGTAGAAAATGACATTTCTTCCAAGGGGCTTATAAGGGGCTTCGAAACAGAAAAACAAGATTTGAAGGGGCTTACAAGGGGTTTGGTAGGGGCTTGCAATACAGAACAGAACAGTAACCAGAACAGAACAGAAACAGAACAGGGGGCCACAGTGATAAATTTTCCTGCTTCTCCCAAAAAAGATTCGCTTCAGGAGTTCAAGGTTAAGCTGAGCCTCATGCTCTTCAAGAAGGATCTTTATAATTCCGAGATCGGAGAAGAGTGCATAAGGATCTACCGGAATGTTGGAGATGTTACCGAGGCTTTAAGGAGAATAGAGACCTGTTCTTCAAAAGCCGTATCGCATGAAGATATGATTACACTTCTTCAGAGAGAGGGGCATGTAGAAGAAAAAGAGGGTGTGGGCTGAGCCTCTGTAGAAGATTCGGATATCAGTACGTGATTGCACATAACAGCGTAGCCCTGTAGATGCTATCTCGACGAAGGAGGATATCTCATGAAGATTTATCACATTACGGTTAAGGGCATGGAAACGAGAGCCATCCTGGAAGGCATGGGCAATTTGGATTCCCATGTTTCAGGGATCATGGCAGGAAGTGTTCCCATATCCATATCAGATCCGTCTGAAATTAAGATCACTGAATTTGCACCCCTTTCCATGGACTGGGGCGAAGATCTAAGCATAAAGGAGGATTCGAAGTAATGATCACCATACCAGTTGTACTTAAAGACAAAAATCTCAAGCCTACCTATGCCAGGAAGAACGATGCCGGCGCGGATCTCCGCAGCCCCTTTAGTGCTCTCATTCCTGCAGGGAAAAGGATATTCATACCCACAGGTGTCCATATCCAGCTTCCGGATAACTGTGTGGGCTTTATTGTTCCCAGGAGCGGCCTTGCTAAGAAACACGGCATAACCATCCCGAATGCCCCTGGAGTAGTGGATTCTGGATACAGGGGAGAGATAGGTGTTACCCTCCATAACCTTGGTGATGAAGACTATGAGGTCCAGGAAGGGGAGAGAATAGCCCAGCTGGTGATAGTGCCTTTCGTTCAGGCAAGCTTTGTAGAGGTGGATGCCCTTGAAGAGTCCCATAGAGGTACGGGCGGGTTCGGCAGTACAGGTAAAGACTGAGATTGAGGTAGGGCTTCCCTCCTGCCTCTTCCAGTACGTTGAGTTCTGTATCTTTAACCTTCACTCACATACCAGGATGCTGGCTCAAAGGCGTAAGGAACTTGCTGACATGGCTATTTATACGGGGCCATTGGCAAAGGCAGGAGAGGATAATGTGGGTTTGGTGGACGGGGGAAAGACTCCCGTCCCTGCTGCCCAGAAGTTTCTTGAAATGCAGGATCTGGATGAAGATATCCGAGTCCTGAGGAAGAGGATAGATCCCCTTATTGCTTTTATCGAGACCCTGGGGGCCGAGATTGAGATCACCGACAGGAAGATAATCCTTTATTCCCAAGAAGATTGTGATTATGACTCCCTGGAGATCCTTGAAAAATATTACTTTGTAAAACGCAAGCCCAGATGGAGCGATATCGAAGAGATATTTCACTATTCCCAGCGGGCTTTTGGAAATAAACGCAATATACTGGTAAAAAGGGTCGCACAGTGGCTGTGTGGAGGAATGGTGAAGAGTAAATACTGATTTGCTTTATAATATTATTCCTAATATGGTACATAAATCAACCTCTAGAGGTTGATTTATGTACCATATTGTGGTAAATTGTGATTGTCTATTTTAGACATAGGAGGAGATAAGCAATGTATACGACTTTTGGGAAGAAAGTAAAGTTGTTGCGAATTGATAATGGGATTCGACTTAAGGATTTAGCTTCAGCTCTTAGCGTCAGTTCTTCTTTCCTTTCTGCCGTTGAAACTGGTCGTAAAAATATTCCTGAGGGGCTAGTTCAGAAAGTTTGTGATCATTTCAATCTTGTCGGAGAGCAGTGTCGAGAGATTGAAGAAGCAGCTGTATTTTCTAAAAAAGAAATCAGAATGAACCTGGAAGATGCAACTCAAGGAACGAAGGAATTAGCTGTTATTTTCGCTCGGACCTTTAGCAAATTGGATAATGCGAAAAGGGAAAAACTTATTGAGATTTTAAAAGAGGTGAGAGAATGAATGGCGGTTAGAGGCTATCCTGTAAAACCTTTGAGTCGTGGAAAAATACGATTAATGGCCGGGAAAATTCGGAGTCTGATTGACCTGAACACAGAACCATACTTTCCCATAGTGG
The DNA here is from genome assembly GCA_016841745.1 of Acetomicrobium hydrogeniformans. Taxonomy (GTDB): domain Bacteria; phylum Synergistota; class Synergistia; order Synergistales; family JAFGMB01; genus JAENYO01. Next base: position 42,577 of record JAENYO010000005.1, on the reverse strand, counting down.
ATTTCACAGAGTTCTTTTTGCCAACTCTTTATGATGATTTTCAATTCGAAGTGATTTCCCAAAAAGAAATGGGAGAACAACATGGAGAAACATTTCCTAACAGACATCTAATAAGAATTAGAGAAGATGTTTATGATGGAGCTTGTGAGGGTATGGGAAGAGACAGATTTACCATCGCTCATGAAGTTGGTCACCTATTATTGCATACCGATGTTGTTTTGTCTCGTATTAAATTGAATAGAATTATTACACATGAAATTTATGAGGATAGCGAATGGCAAGCGGATACTTTTGCAGGCGAACTTCTGATTCCTGTCCATTTGGTAAAAGGTAAGAATGTACGGGAGATTGTCAAAGAATGTAAAGTGTCTTCAAGGGCAGCAAATGTTATGAAAAGCGTTGCAAAAAGGTAGATTGAGCGGCAACTCAATCTACCTTCGACTTGCGGTATTGGGATGGTACCGCCTTGCATGGAATAAATTTTACACCTAACAGTAGTTTACATCATGTAAACTACCCATGCAAGCAAAACCTTCATCCCAGACTGGAGGTACTGCTCATGGGAATGCCAAAACAGGCACCCCCAGGATATAGATGGGTATTTACTCGTTACAGACGGGTAAAGAATTCCCAGAAGGTTCTGGATGCGCATGATTACGGTTATGATTCTTGGGCATTTTTAGTACGAGCCTAAGAAAAAGAGAGAGGATAGGAAAACCTATCCTCTCTTACTTTACAAGCAGTCCTCCAGGACGATCCGGTCAAGCTGTTCCTGCTCAATGCCGATGTAACGGATGGTAACACCAGGGGAGCTGTGATTCAGAAGCTTAGATAGTGTTTCTATTTCAACACCTTTTTTGTATTTGTGATAACTGAAAGTCTTTCTCATGGTGTGAGTGCCGACCTGCAGTTTCAGGCCGGCATTTTTTGTGGCCTGACGGATGATGTTATATGCCTGACTTCTGCTGATAGGTTTATTTCCCTGTTCCTCCCTGGAAGGGAAGAGTGGAGAACCCGTTTCAAGATGTGCTTGAATAAGATGTTCCTTCAAGGCTGCTTTTGCAGAAAGGTTTACCGGGAAATCCCTGGTTTTGCCCGTCTTCTTTTCCTTTACAACTATTCGGTCAGCCATCAGCAATGGTTTGGTGTTAGAAATGACATCCTCAACATTGAGATTCAGAAGGTCCGAGATCCGTAATCCTGAGTTGATCCCCAGAACGAACATGGCATAATCCCGTAAATTATGCCTGTAAAGTGCCATTTTTATGGCCTCAATATGGCTTTTTTTCTTGATTGGCTGCACTGTTTTCATGTATTTTGTCCCTGTACTACAAGATTAAATGGTCTTATTTTGCATGTCTTTTGCAGGTCCAGAAAAACTATCTCAATTCAGTTCCCATGGTATTTTGTGCAATTTCTTGGCGAGTTTGTCATTATTCCGTTGAAGCGAACTCGTTTACTCTGGTTTACCTGCTCTTTTCCAGGAATTCAAGGCCTGTAAATACGATGTGCAGAAAATGTGCAGAAACAGGGGTTTAAAAAGATGTATTATGCTACCGTGGGTTTTTATCTATTTGACAAAACAACTTGTCCCTGTTAATGAGTTAATAGACATGAGAGGAGGAGTTGTAATGGAAACCGAATTTGATTTAAAGTTCGTTGAAGACCCTGAATTCCCAGAACTTCCATGGTACGGGATAACATCTTTTCAAAGCTTAGGCCTCACAATTTGGTTTAGAGCTGATGATCAACAACGAATTCGGCAGTTATATTGGAATGTTAATAAGAAAAATAGATCAGTTTTCAAAAAAGGAAAGGAAATATTGCCTACTCAAGTAAAAGATCTAGAAGATCATAAGGAAGTTAAGTCTAAAATTGCGTTGGAAGATAAGAAGTACTTAGTTACAGTTAGGATATTCAAAAAACCAAAAGCTTCTGGAACGAAATTTGCACAAATCGAGATAGTTGAAGAATAAATATACATCATAAGTTTGATTCAAAAGGCCTCTGCTGAAATTACGGCGGAGGCCTTTTTATTTGAGATAAGGAGATATCTATTCATTGAAGATTTATTTATCTGTACCTTATACCGGAATGGAAGAGGAAAGCTTTCACAAGGTTAGCCTCAAGGCAGCTGAACTGATCTCCCAGGGATTGATTGTGTTCAGCCCCATATCACATACCCATCACATAGGAAAAATGCTGTCACTGCCTGTGACTTGGGATTTCTGGCAGGCTCAGGATGAGGCCTTTGTAACCTGGGCAGACGAAATCTGGGTGTTGTGCCTGGACGGATGGAAGAAGTCTGTCGGCGTTAAGGCTGAAGTAGCTCTGGCCCGTGAGCTCGGCAAACCTGTAAAGCATATCCTTCCGTAGCTACCACTGCGGTTCGTTCTATCCATAGAAACACCTCCTGTGCTGGGGCGGTCATAACTTGGCCGCTCCTCCTTATTATTGGAAAGAAGATGAAGAGATGACTACCAAAGCCCCATTGAAACCATGTGCATGGCCAGGCTGCAACCGTCTGGTAGAACTCGGCACTATTTACTGTAGAGAGCATGAGAAACAGTACAAACGGGAACATAACAGAACCAGGAATATAGATCCCTTCTATGGCAGGAACACGTGGAAGAAGGTCCGGGCCAAGTTTATGAAGGAACATCCGCTTTGTGAGGATTGCAGACAGAAGGGGCTGGTTACTCCGGCCACTGAGATCCATCACATTGTCCCTGTGGCTCAGGGTGGAGAAAGATTCGATGAGAAGAACCTGGTGGCCCTATGCCACCGTTGTCACATGGCAAGGCATGGAAAACTATCACAGGAGGAGGAATAGAAGGGAAATGAATCAAAGCAAGAAGGTTCCAGATGATGAGCTCATGAAGGTGAACACTATCGAGGTGGAAAAGCTTGATCTCAAGCCCGGAGATGTTCTGGTCGTAAGAGTTGATAGGAAGCTCAAACCTGCAGCTCTTGCAAGGTTTGAAAAAGCAGTCAAGGAAACACTGGCAAAGAATGGTCTTGAGGATATTCCTTTCTTTTGTTGCGACAAAGAGGTTCATTTCACCAAAATGTCAACAGGAGGACTAGTCAACGAGGCCTCTGATAGCAAGGGGGTAGGGGGGGTAAATTCCTCATGGGGGGCACTTTCTCCAACGAGCCTGCCCTAAATTTTCCGTGACCGCGAATTTGCACAGGGGGGTTCCAAAATAATCCTTTTTAAAAAGGAGGTGAGGCTATATATGACAGTTGGAAGGAAACCGCTACCGACACATCTGAAACTCGTAAAGGGTAATCCTGGACACAGGCCAGTCAACAAGGAAGAGGCCAAGCCCAAGGGCTCTATTCCCGGCAATCCTTATCCATGGATGTCAACTATTGCGAAACGGGAATGGAAACGACTTCGTCCCGAGCTGGAAAAACTGGGACTCTTGTGGAATATCGATTCATCGGCTTTTGCGGCTTACTGCGAAGCTTATTCTGATCTAGTTACGGCCACAAAGTTCACAAAGAAGAACGGTCAGACCTATGAGCTCAATCAGTATCATCCCAAGAAAAAGGATGAGAACGGTGATCCGGTCCTTCTCAGGGTTTATCGACAACAGCATCCGGAGGTATCCATCCGTAACACTGCCATGAAACAGATCCGGGCCTTCGCTTCCGAGTTCGGAATGTCTCCTTCAAGCAGGGGAAGGATAGAGGTATCCAAACCAGGCGGAGAAAAGGATCCTTATGAGCAGTACAAAAAAGAGCAGGAAGAAAACGCCAGGAGATCCTCTACAGGATAAGATCCCCCAATATGCAAAGGATGCAATAGCCGGACTCTTTGAGGATAACACCCCCCAGTATGCAAGGGACGTATTAACAGGAAAGATTAAGGCCTGTAAGTGGGTTAAGCTTGCGGTCATAAGGCATTATCGGGATCTGGAAGAAGGTCCAGCAAGAGGAATCTATTTTGATGAGTTCGCGGCAGACCACGCCGTGAAGTTCTATGGTTTTCTCACCCTTTCCCATGGAGAATTTTCAGGGGTACCATTCAAACTTTCTCCGTGGCAGGAGTTCATCACCTGGGTTGTTTTCGGATGGATGAACATAGATGGCACCAGGAGATTTCGAACCAGTTACCTGGAGGTTGCAAGAAAGAACGGTAAATCTACCTGGGCAGCCGGAACGGGACTCTATTTTCTGGATGCTGACGGTGAACCGGGAGCGGAAGTTTACAGTGCTGCTACAAAGAGGGACCAGGCCAAGATCGTCTGGACTGAAGCCAAGCGGATGGTCAGGAAGTCTCCATCCCTGAAGAAGAGCCTTTCCTACAGTAAAAACGGGAGCATCTTCTGCGAGGAAACGGATTCCAAGTTTGAACCTCTTGGAAGGGATTCGAATTCTCTGGACGGTCTAAATATTCATGCGGCCATAATCGACGAGCTCCACGCTCATAAATCCAGGGACCTCTATGAGGTCATAGATACAGCTACCGGTTCCAGAAGACAGCCTATGATCTGGTCCATAACCACTGCCGGAGTCAACCAGCAGGGGATCTGCCGGGAGATGCATGACTATACCGAGAGGATCCTGGAAGGGGTCTTCGAGGATGATACATTCTTTGGGATTATCTATACGTTGGATGATCCAGAGGAATGGCAGGATGAAGAGAACTGGATTAAGGCTAATCCCAACCTGGGAATAAGCGCAAAGATCGAGGACCTGAGAAGACTGGCCACTAAGGCAAAGAATTCCCCGGCCTCTCTAAACGGATTTCTGCGTCTGAGAATGAACGTCTGGACTCAGCAGCAGGACAGATATATAGATCTGGCAGAGTGGGATCTATGCAGCACCCGGCCACCCAACAAGCCCTATGATGTCTGGCTTGAGGAAATGCTGGACAAGGTTCGCGGAAAACAGGCAGTGGCGGGACTCGACCTATCCTCTACAGAAGATATAACTGCTTTGGTCCTGCTGTTCCGGCATCCCGAGATAGAGGATGGATATCTGGTGGTTCCAAGGATGTGGCTTCCTGAAGATACCATCTCGAAAAGGGTTTCAGAAAACAATCTTCCCTACGATGTCTGGGTGAGGGAAGAACTTCTTTTTGATACTCCAGGCAAAAGAGTTGATTACAACTTTATCCAGGAGGACCTACTGAAATTCCGGGAACGATTCGATATTCCGGAGATAGCCTACGATCCATATAACGCCATGCAGTGCGTAAACAACCTGCTCGATGAAGGATTCTGCATGATCATGCACCGTCAGGGATATCTTTCCATGAGTCCGCCCATGAAGCAGATGAACATACTCATAGGGCAGGGTAAGCTGGATCATGGCGGACACAAGGTTCTTCGGTGGATGGCTGATAATTTGGCAGCCGACATGGACCCGGCAGGGAACTTTAAACCTGCAAAGGACAAGTCTGCCGAGAAAATTGACGGTATTGTAGCGTTGATCATGGCCATATCAAGGGCAATAGTCGCGGATATGGAAGATGATTACGACGGAGTGAAAGTCATATAGAAGATCCGAGGGAGGGCTAAGGTCCTCCTTTTTTCATGGACAACCAATGGAAAGGAGGAAAAGGATGGTGTGAGAATTCCATTTATCTCTAAATTTCTGGAAGGCCGGGACAGAAGTGTTTTTAAGAACCCGGTAGCGTGGCTGTCCAGAGCACTGGGCGCGGTAGCATCGTCCTCCGGGATCCATGTGAGTGAGGAAAGGGCAATGTCCATATCCACTGTCTATGCTTGTGTCAACGTCATAGCGGGGACCTTGTCCATGCTTCCCCTGCATCTGTATCAGAAGAAAGGGGATAGGCGGGAAGTTGCCGACTGGCATCCCCTTTATTACATGCTTCACGAGGACTTAAACCCGGAAATGGAGGACCTTAATTTTAGGGAGCTCTTGACCTCCCACCTTCTTCTCTGGGGGAATGCCTATGCGGAAAAAGAGCTGGATATTGCAGGCCGGACTAAATATCTCTGGCCCCTGCGTCCCGATATGGTGATGGTTGAGCGAGATCCCGTTACCAAGGAACTGCGGTACATATTGACCCTCCCTGACGGACAGGTCAAGAGATTGACCTCTGACAGGGTTTTTCACCTGAGAGGACCTTCCCTGGACGGAGTCCTGGGTATGAGCCCCATACGGAAATGTATGGATACCTTCGGACTTGCTAAGGCTGCAGAGATATTCGGGGGCAAGTTCTTCGCTAACGGAGCCAATGTCGGAGGGGTGATAAAGTCACCCACCGCGATGGGAAAGGAAAAGTTCGAGAAACTGAAGAGAGATATCCAGGAGGCTTATGAGGGGCTGGGTAAATCTCACCGTCTCATGATCCTGGAACACGGTCTGGATTATGAAAGGGTGGGTATTCCTCCCCAGGAAGCCCAATTTCTGGAAACAAGAAAGTTCCAAAGGACGGAGATCTGCGGGGTCTACCGGGTACCGCCTCACAAGATCGCAGATCTGGAACGGTCAACCAACAACAACATCGAGCATCAGGACATGGAATTCTGCCGGGATACTATTCTTCCCTGGGCTGTGAGATGGGAAAAGGCTTTGAACCGCCAGATCCTGAGCCTGGATGACAGACGTAGAGGGAAATACTACACCAAACACAACATCAAGGGGCTCCTGCGAGGAGATTCCAAGACACGAGGGGTCTATTACCGACAGCTTTGGAACATGGGATCCATAAGCGTGAACGAGATACGGGCTTTGGAAGATCAGAACCCCATTGGTCCTGCAGGTGATGTCTACTACATTCCCTTGAATGTGGAACCGGCTGATGAAGCCATGAAACGGAAACATACCGACAAAAAAATAACGGAGGGAGGAGGTGCAAAAGAAGGTGAGGAATAAAGGAACAAGGGAGATAAGGACCATCAACGCAGAATTCCGGGTGGATCGAAGCGGAGACAAACCTAAAATTACAGGCTATGCGGTGCGGTTCAATCAGCTATCAGATCCTATTTGGGGATTCTTCAAGGAGAAGATCTCTCCAGGGGCTTTTCGGAATGCATTGAAAATATCCGATCCCAGGGCCCTGCAGAACCATGATCCTAATCTTATTTTGGGAAGAATGAGCGCCGGAACCCTGACCGTGAAAGAGGACGAAGAAGGCCTCAGGTACGAGATCTTTCCTCCGGATACTTCTTATGCTGCAGATCTTATGGCATCAATCGAAAGAGGCGACGTAAGGGAAAGTTCCTTCGCCATGATCGTGTCAAAGGAGGAGTGGGATGACAGCGGTGAACTTTCCATCCGAACCATCCTGGAAGTGGAAGAACTCTTCGACGTGTCACCGGTAACCTATCCGGCTTATCCATCGAGCTCCGTTGGCCTCCGTTCCCATGAAGCGGCGGAGGAAGTTTTTAAAGATCACAGGGAACTTTGTGAATCAAGGGAAAAAGATGTCCGGGAAGCCATCGAGAGGGATGCTGTTTTAAGGTCCCAGACCCTGGAACTTATGAAATAGAAAAACAATCCAAGATCGGAGGTAAGAGTACATGAACTTAAAGGAACTTAGAGAAAGACTTGCCTATATCCAGACCAGAATGAACGAGCTGGATCAGGCTGCAAGAAACGAGACCCGAGCACTCTCCACTGAGGAAAGGGAGGAATGGACCAAGCTTTCCAGGGAATTCCTTGATGTGAGAAGTAAGATCCAGGCATTGGAAAGCACAGAGGATAGATCCCAGACTCTGAATGACGTGAACAGCTTTGCTTCCCGGAGTGACGGGAACGGAGCTACACCTCCGGAGCCAGGTGCTTATGGAAGCGAGTATAGGAACCTGGGAGAGTTTCTCCACGATGTGAGGTTCAGGCCCCAGGTGCTGGAGCAGAGAGAGCAGTCCATGGGAACAGGTTCCGAAGGTGGGTACCTGGTGCCTCCCCAGTTCGCCAGTCAGATCCTCATGGTAAAACCGGAGGAAGCCATAATCCGCCCCAGGGCATTTGTGGTACCTGCCGGTGACGTGGCTCCGGATGCTGAATTTAATATCACAGCTCTTTCCCAGGGAGATAACGTCTTTGGCGGTGTTTCCGTAGTATGGACAGAAGAAGGGGCAACCATGTCCGAGACCGATGCGGAACTGGAGAATGTGAAAATTGGCCCTCAGGAAGTCACTGGATATATCACTGTGACGAACAAGCTCCTCAGAAATGCACCGGTGACCAGTGTTCTCCTTAATCAGCTTCTGAGGGGAGCTCTTCTGGCTGCAGAAGATTATGCCTTCCTTCGAGGGGATGGCATAGGCAAACCCCTCGGCATTCTCAATTGCCCGGGCAAAATCGCTGTTAGCAGGGCAACGGCCAGCCATGTCTACACCAACGACGTTATCGGCATGCTGGCGAAGATGATTGCAGACGGGATGAGCGATGCCATATTTGTGGCCTCTCAGTCCATCTTCAGCGAGATCTACAAGCTGAAGGACGAGAATTCCAACAACATCTACATCGGCGGAGATATCCACAAGGGTCAGCCCAACACCCTGCTGGGTCAGCCTCTTTTCTGGACAGGAAGGACCCCAACCCTGGGCAATGCAGGAGATCTCATGCTGATATCGCCCAAGCATTACATAATCAAGGATGGATCCGGTCCCTTTGTAGGGGTGTCTGAGCATGCGGAATTCAAGGCCAACAAGACGGTCATAAAGATCGTTCGCTCTGTCGATGGTCAGGGATGGGTCAAGGATCCCATTACCCTGGAAGATGGGAGCACCCAGGTAAGCCCATTTGTGACGCTTTCCTAAGATAAAACTGATCTTAAAATTCAAGGGGCGGGAATTTCCCTCCCCTATCTTTTTATGTAAGGAGTGGATCTAAATATGCAGAAACTGTGCGAGGCCGTAAAGGTAGATATGGGTCTGGTGGGCCAGACCATAAGTGCCACCAATGCCACAGGCCGGTATTATTCCATGGCCAAATACAGAAAGGCTCTTTTCGTGATGGTCGTTGGAGCACTTGCAGCCACCAAGACCTGCAAGGTGGAAGTGTTGCAGGCTACTGACGGAGCTGCATCCGATGCCAAGGCCATAAGTGGAAAGAGTGCCATTATTACCGCAAATACCAAAGTAATAGAGGCCACCGTAGCACTGGCTTCAGCCGCCAATACTGATACGGTGACCATAAATGGTCTTAAGTACACCATGGCTGCGGCTACCGATGCCACCGCCAGGGAGTTCGCTGATGCTGCAGGTCTTGTGACCTGTGTAAACAACGCTACCTACGGCGTTACAGGAGTAACCGCTTCTGCTTCCAGTACCACAGTCACCCTGAAATCCACCAATGCCGGAGAAGTCTACATAACAGTAGCCGGTGGAAGCGTTGCAGGGACCGTTACTGTCGCCACAACCAAGGCTATAGCTTATGTGGAAGTGGATGCCAGCGAGATGGACACGGACGACGATTTTACCCACATAGCGGCCAAGGTGACCTCCACTGGTGCCGGCATCGATGGAGTCGTTCTCCTGAGAGGCAACAGCCGTTTCAATATCGAGCAGATTGTGGGAGCCTCAGCGGCATAGGGCAAATGTTGAGATCTGAATGAGAGGGGCCTTTAAGGTTCCTCTCTTTTTTTACGAGAGGAGGCAGTATCTTGCCGAGGGTGAAATTTATGTACGATCTCCCGAAGGAGTTTCTTTCAGGGAGATCCTTCAAGGCGGGAGATATAGCTGAGCTTTCCAATTCCTCCGCACGAAAGGTGATCCATTCGGGTTACGCCACTCTGAACCTGAAAATGAAGCTTGTGGTGGAGGAAGAGGAAAAAGAAGAAAAGCAGGTCATCGAGATCCCGGACTTTGACAAGATGAAAAAAGACGAGATCAAGACCTGGGCGGAGCTTAACCTGGAACTTGAACTCGATACAGATGAGCTCACAAAAACAAAAATGGTGGAAGCCATAGAAATAGCCGTTGGTTAAAGGAAAAAAAGGGGGGAGAGCATGAGACGGATAACAGTTTCAACGGAGCCCAGTGCGAAACCTCTGGAATTGTCTGAGGTGAAAAATTACCTCAAGCTGGATACTGACGCAGACGATACCTTTATAACCAGTCTCATTGGCGCAGCCAGGAGATACGTAGAGCAATATCTGAACAGGAAACTCATTACCCAGACATTGACAGAGATCCTGGACGGTTGGCCGGTTTTTCCCTATGAGCTCGAACTCGGACCATGGCAGAGTCTGACATCTATAACTTATGTAGATCTAGAGCAGGAGACAGGTACCTGGGATTCTTCGAACTATTTCTTTGATGCCGACACTGGCAGGATAGCTCTGACCGAAGACGGAGATACACCTGACGATGACCTGAGGGAGATATCCAGTGTGAAGATCAGCTATGTGGCAGGTTATGGAGATGCCGGGGATTCTGTTCCTGAAGACATCAAAAATGCCATAAAGCTCATGGTCGCTCACTGGTATCGGAACAGGGAGCCTGTAGTAAAAGGAACCATTGTCAGCAGGATCCCTTTGACCGTGGATGCCCTTCTGGATCTGGTCCGGGATATCCCCATATAGATTGGAGGTAATGCAAATTGGCCAAACTTACAGTGCAGGAAATCATCAAAACCGGACTGACCGCTCCAACAGGTACAGCCTGTAGCGAAGAAGGTGATAATTTCGTGAACGACGGGCGCACTTTTTTAAAAGTCACCAATGGAGATGCTTCTTCTCATACGGTAACCATTGAAGCACAGAGAGTCTGCGAACTTGGTGTTCTTCACGATATCGAAGTGGCGGTTCCAGATGGAGCGGAAAAGTGGATCGGTCCATTCCCTAAATCTTTTTATAACGATGGGAATGGTCTCGTTCAATTTTCCTGTGATGATGAAACAAGCATGACTGCCGTTCCTGTGAAACTTCCTGAATAGGCTATTCCCATGAAAGGGATATCCATAGGTGATCTTGACCAGCGAATCACGGTGCAGTCCAATTCAGATACCCGCAACTCCATAGGGGAGCGAATAACAAGCTGGGTTACTGCCCTTGAATGCTGGGCAAATGTGCAGATTCTGAAGGCAGATGAAAAGGTAGTAGGGGAGTCCGAGAGGAACGGGGTTACCCATAACCTGATCATCCGTTACAGCACGGTTCCAAAGGTGAAAAACCGGGTTATCTGGAAGGGCTATACCCTGGAGATCCAGAACATTCTGCCTTTGGATAAGTACCAGGAGTGGATGATACTGGAGTGTTCTTCATGCCTGATGTAATGCTCAAAGGGGCCGATGAGGCCATAAGGGAATTGAGAAGGCTTGCGGACGGTGTTCTTGAAGAGAAAACATGGAATGCTCTGGAAAAGGCCGGTAAGAATGTCCAGGCGGAAGCCCAAAAAAGGGCTCCTGTCTTCCCTGGGAAGGCCAAGCGAAAGAACCGAAAGGACGTAAAACCAGGAGCATTAAGGGATTCCATAAAGCTCAGGAAGAGCAGGAAGCGCATGGAAGTAAAAGTGGAGGCAGATTATCCCTTCGGAAAGAAGGACGGCAGATATTATGCCTTTGCTGCCGAATACGGGACAAAGAACCAGGCTGCTCAGCCCTTTCTCAAACCGGCTGTCAATGCTCTGGAAGAACAGATAGGCAGGGATCTTGAATCTGCCATGGAGGAGGCAATACGCTGATGAGCATTTCTTTTCTAGAGGTTCTCTATACTGCCCTTTCCAGTGATTCAGAGCTGAGTGCCGTTATTAACGGCATCTATTACGATCCTCCGGGAGAAGTGGATAATCCTTACCTGGTATTTGGGGCCGAGCAGGATTTTCCCGGGAGGCTTCTGAATGATACAGAGCGGGCGGTTTATCAGACGATCCATGTCTATTCTTCCGGTACCAGGAAGGAACTGAAGCAGATCATGGCCCTGGTGGAGACATCTGTTAAGGGAATAAGTGCTTATGAGATATACCTCGATGAGACACAGGTCCTTGCGAGGGATGAAGACAATTGGCTGCATGGAGTTCTTGAATTCCGTGCCTATGTGAGATAAAGCGAGGTGAATGCAATTGGCAAAGGGTAGCAGCAAAGATGCCGTTCTAATGGTTAATGTAGCATCCACTCCTACCGCTTTCGGAGAGGTTAAGGATTTCAACCTTTCAGTGGATAAAAAAACCATTGATATGACAAACATGAATGCCGAATGGGAGGAGGTCCTTCACGGTTCAAAATCATGGACTGGATCCGTGACTCTTTTTTATGATCCTGCCGATGCGGTCCAGTCAGAGATAGAGGATTCTATTCTGACGGACAATACGGATGTGGTTTTAAAGCTCAGGCCGCAGGGAACGGGTACAGGTAAAAAAGAATATTCCGGAAATGCTGTTGTAACCAACTGGGACCCTGCAGGATCCAAAGATGATTCAGTGGGTCTTACCCTGCAGCTCAAGGGTAACGGAGCATTGACTCCGGCGATACAGTCGTAATAAGCCACACTGGATGGGGAGGTAGGCAGAATGAGCAATGTTAAGAAGGAAACCTCTGGAGCTCCGGAAAGCCTGGAGGAAAGAGAACCGATAATCAGCATCGATGGAACAAAGAGAGAGGTAAAGTACCCTGTCATGTCAGTGATGAAAATGGAGCAGGCTCTGGGATGTTCTTCCTTGGTCCTTCTGCAGAAGGATGTTCAGAACCCCTTTTCCATAAGGGAGCTTGTGGTCATCCTATGGGCGGGGCTTCTGGTCTCGCTTCCCAAAGTGACCATTGAAAAAGTTACCAGGCTGGTTGAAGATCCTGATTTTGATTTCGATTTTGCCATAGATATCTGTAAACAGGAGCTCTTTGAGTCCCTGACGCAGATCCTCAGGGTCAACACGGGCGAAGACTCAAAAAACTGACCGAGGAGGACCGGGAGGAATACTGGATTAACGTTATAACCAGAGCTCTCGGCCCTCTTAATCTTAAACATTCTGATCTCTGGGAGATTACCCTGGGTGAGCTTGCGGATCTTGATATAGCCCGACGGAAGGTAGAAAGACAGCGAATAAAGGAGCTTGCCCTTACCGCATGCTGGATAGCCAACGGCAGCGGCATGAGGTCCAGCCCCCTACAGATGGAGGATCTCATGGGATTTGAAGATCCGGAAACGGGAGAAATATTCAGCAGCAAATGGGCCTATCATGCCCACTGCAAGGGAAAAATACTGAGCCGTAAGAGGGGGGTGGAATAATGGCCAGAAAGCGTAAGCTGGATTACATCATCGGAGCGGATACGAGTAAGGCTGAAAAGGCCTTCAATCGTGTTACCACCAAAATAAACCGCATGGGGCGCAATCTTCAGCAATTTGGTTCCAAATGGACCAGGTCCCTGACCGTCCCCCTCGTGGCTGCCGGTACAGCTATGTTAAAAACCGCATCCGATGCGGAGGAAATAGACAGTAAATTCAAGGCGGTCTTCAAAAATCAATCCAAAGAAGTGGAAGACTGGGCCAAGACATTCAGCCGGTCGGTGGGAAGATCTACCACTGAGAACAAGAAGTTCCTTGCCACCATTCAGGATACCCTTGTTCCCCTGGGTTTTGCCCGAGATAACGCAGCAGGTATGTCCAGACAGGTGGTGGAGCTTGCCACGGATCTGGCTTCTTTCAATAATCTACCCACGGAGCAGGTTATCCAGGACATACAGAGCGCCATTGTGGGCAACACTGAAACTCTGCGTAAATACGGAGTTGTGGCCCAGCAGAGCCAGATAATCCAGGAGGCTCTTGATAGCGGCCTTATAAAGAATAAAAATGAGCTCGATGCAAATACCAAGGCTCAGGCAATACTGCAGCTAACCCTGAAAGGAACTGTCGATGCCCAGGGTGATGCGGTAAGAACGGCAGACGGGCTGGCAAACTCCAGCAAGGCTCTTGGTTCTGATATCAAGGATCTTGCAGAAAAGTTCGGTACCCTCATGATCCCCACGGCCAAGGAATGGGTAGGTGTGGGCCGTAACGTTGTCCAGGGGCTAACCGACATGAACACGGAGACTCAGCAGGCAATTATCAAATGGGGTTCCATGGCAGCTGCCGGAGGTCCCCTGTTGCTGGTGACAGGTAAACTGGTCTCCGGATTTGCCAGGACAGCTAAAAATACCAAGAGCGGAGTTTTAGGTCTAATCGATTTTGTAGCTCTTCATCCCGCTCTTTCCGCTTTGACTGTGACCATCGGACTGCTGGCCTGGTCCATGTGGGACTTCGCTCATGCTAGCGAGAAAGCCAAGGACGAGATCCGGTCTGTAATGTCTGCCACAGGTGTGAAAGATCTCAGCGAAAGTTCCAGGAACGCTGTCACGAATTCCCAGAATGTGAGGGTTTACAGCGACTCTATGATTAACCCTGTCCACAGCAGGAACCCTCTGGATACCAAGTCGAGCAGGGAATATGGTTCTGGAGGATCTGTGGATCTTACGGGTTTGTCCTTCTGGACTCCCCAGAAGGCAAAGGATAAGACTAAAGAAGTCACCAAGGCAGCCCTTGAAGAGGCCAGGAAATATGTTAAGAAGATGTCAGATATCCAGGGAGATCTCAATATAGATCTTCTGAAACTCCATGGTGATTACAAGTCAGCCGAGCTAAGCGAGATTAAAGGCAGATATGACCAGCTCATGGAGGAGGCAAAGAACTCAGCTGAGACAAGAGTTCAGATTGAGGAATGGTATGCTGCCAAGGTTGCAGAAATAAACAGAAGGGCAGCCATGGAAAGACTTGCCCAGGAGAACGAGATCCAGATGGCCTTCGCAAGCTGGGGAAGCCGTTATGGCGGATCCGGAATGTCAATGGAAGGCTGGATCAGTTATAAACAGGGTGAAAATAATTACGGTGACATGATGGATGCCAAGAGGATCGGTGAAGATGTAGCTTCCTCTCTTGGAAAGATCGAGGAAAAGAAGAGCATTTTCGATGAACTTGCCAAGAAATCGGATCTCTGGACCCAGAGCCTTTCGGATGGGCTGGCCAATGCCATTACAGGAGCAGAAGATCTGGGAGATGCCCTGGGTAATATCCTAAAACAGGCAGGTACATCCATCCTTTCCGGAATAATAAATAAGGGACTGGGCGGGCTTTTCCAGTTCGCCAGCGGAGGATGGATACCGGAGCCGGTGGTTGGTTTTGGAGCGTCAGGAAGGATGTACTCCTTCGCAGAGAACAAGCCGGAATATGTGAGTAACGGTTCTCCACGGAATATGTCCGCTCCGGTGGAGCAGCAGCAATCCAGCATGTCCAGTGTCCAGATCCACATCAATGCCATAGATGCAAGAGATGCCATGGATTTCTTTACGAAGAACAAGGGACAGGTAGTCGGTATTATCCAGGAGAACCTTGCCCGGAACGGATCTGTCCGGAAGGCTATTCAAGGGGTGATGTAAATGACCTGTTACCGTGAATTTCCCTTTATTCCTGATTTTGTGGTTGACCAGACTCCGGAACATAAGGTAAATACGAGCAACTATGAATCCGGTAAGGAGCAGGTCTACTGGAAGGGAAGATATCCAAGACAGTGGAAGCTTTCCTTCACTAAAAATTACAGTGATATCCATCAGGTACTGAGGTGGTGGGATAACCAGCATGGGCCGGCCATTCCCTTTTACTGGACATACACGGATCCTCTCAATAACAACAGGGAGACCATTCTGGTAAGGTTTATAGATTCCAAACCCTCTTTAACGACCCAGGGACTCCTTGCCGGAACCATGAGCCTGAATATCAAGGAGATACTGACATGAGCCGGACAAATGCAAGTTATCAGGGGGAGGTAGAGAAAAGGGAAGTCTCTCCCCTTATCCTGGTAAGGATCACCGGCATAGAGGATGAAGACGGTGTATTGAACAATGTCTATCTGACCGACTGGCCCCAGGATGGCCAATTCGTTGATGAGAACGGAGATACCCAGACCTATCTTTCCTGCGGTCTTTCTTTTCAGCCCATCTCGGTTTCCAATGATACGGAGATCGATGGAGGCAGCCTCAAGATCGACAATACTACCCGGGAGATGGGAAAGCTTGTCCTGACTCATAGCCTTAAAAAGGCGAAGGTCCAGATAATACGGGCTCTCTTTGATCACCTTGACAATGACCTCTACAGCCTGACCATCTTCCAGGGATTCTTGAGGCAGTATCGAGTATCTGAAAGTGATCTGGAGCTGACCCTGGTTTCCATGTTCAATCTCATGCAGAAGGGTCCTAAAAGGCTGCACTGGAACTACTGTCCCTGGGGTTTCAAGGGGCCTGAATGCTCCTATGTCGGTGGAGATATCATCTGCTATCATACCTTAACAGACTGCAAGGCCAAGGGAAATGAGGCGAATTTCGGAGGCTTCCCCTACCTTCCAGCTGGTAAAGATGTCAGGGATCCCCTTGAATGAATTACAGATCACTGATCGGTATTCCATGGAGACCTGGAGGAAGAGATCTTTCAGGGAGTGACTGTATGGGGCTGGCCATTCTGGCCCAGAATATCCTTTTTAAACGCAAGTTCGATTTTACGGAATATGATTCCTCTTTATATATAGAAGAATCTCTAAGAATGGACAGGGTCTTTCAGGAAGATTACAGCATGGATCTTGTGTCATCTCCACCCCTTCCGGGGGATTGGGGGGTGATAAATTTTAAGAAGTGCAATCACGTTATGACTTTTATTAAGCGGGATCTGGTCCTGCACATCCTGGAAGGATGTACGAGCCGGATATCCCGCTTTTCTTATTCTGCCAATAGCAGGAGAGTTCAGCTATATCGTTACAGGGAGGGGAATTTATGGGTATAGGAGCTTTAGCCGGGGCACTTCTTGGTCTGGGAGCTAGTGCGATTCTGCCAGCAGGTACTATGATCTTCGGTTTTTCAACTGGCATGCTCTGGATGGTAGGGGCTTCCATAGGTTCTCTTTTTGATGCTCCGAAGCTGGATATGGGAGGAAGTCCGAATAATTCCTTTGGCCCTCTGCAGAATAGCGAAACCCAGCTGACCCCCGTCCCTGTGGTTTATGGGCGCAGACGGGTGGGAGGTAATATCTTCTTCCATAGATATCTGACGGAGGATAGATCAGAGGTTGACATGTTTGTTTCCATGTCTGAGGGTCCTATCTCTGGTATCTCGGATATCATGGCCTCCGATCAGCAGACTGAAGATCTTACCACTTCAAGTTTCACATCACACCTTGGGACCTTTCCCCAGTCTGTGGATGCCCTTGCACCTTCGGACAAGCATCTGGGTTATCCAGGTACAGCCTATGTTGCCTGTCATCTTGAGTCATCTTCCAAATTAAAAGGCAACCCTGTAATAAGCGCTATTGTAGAAGGCCGGACTATATGGACACCTCCTGGTGCTTCGGTCTCCCTGGGAGGAAACCTTTTGGCTTCTTTTTTCAAAGTGGTTCAGGGATATAACCGTACAACAGGAACATGGTATCGATACAAGGGCAGCAAGTTCTTTGAAGTTGAGGTTTCAGACATCGAGTTCAACGAATACGAGCTCAGTGAAGCGCGGTATGTGGCCGAATATACTGGATACCTACAGCCATCGGTCAGCGGAAATTACCAGTTCCGCTTCGATACGTCCTCTGGGTTCCGGAAGATCTATCTGGACGGAGAACAGATAACCGAATCAACAGATATTGCCCTTGTGGCTGATCAGATCTATTCCCTGAAAGCAGAAGTGTGGTTAAGTGAGTCTTCCTTTGGGGGAATCCTGAGCGGAACCGTTTACACACACCATTCTGGTGGCGATGAAGATTGGTGGCAATGGGATCCGACATATTATCCCTCCGGAACGAAGCAGAAACTCTACTGGACACCTCCAGGGGCAAGTGAGGAGATAATTCCATCCGCTGTGTTGCATGGAGGCCTCAGTGGCTATTCCCAGAATCCTGTTTGGTGCATTCTGGATTTTTTGAGGAACAGAAGATACGGACTTGGGCTTCCTGATGAATATTTTGACATTGATTTTGGGAATCCGGATGGAACTAGCTCATGGGAGATCTCTGCCGGTTACTGTGATGAAACCGTCAATGGCGATCCACGATTTGAGATGGATATAGTTCTGGATCAGGAAAGATCCTTTATAGATCACCTGCAGGAAATGCTTTCATCCTTTCGGGGTTACCTGATCTGTCGGGAGCAGATAACCATCCATATAGAAAAGTATGAAACCAGTTACCAGAAACTTCTTGCCAGGGACAACATTATTGAAGGATCCTTCGGGTTCTTCATCAAACCCCAGGATGAGATCCCAAACAAGATCGAAGTTGAGTGGGTGGATCCTTCTACAGAGGATGATGGAGGCCACTGGGACAGGGTTATTGCTGTAGCCCAGAATGATGAGCGGATCCTCAACGAAGGAGTCCGGAGTCAGAAGTTTTCCCTCCTGGGAATAACACGCCAATCCCAGGCCCAGGCCATGGCCGACTATCTACTGGGACAGGCAGAAAATGCCCTCCTTTATCTGACCTTTTCCCTTGGACTCCAGGATTCCGACATCGAGGTCGGAGAAGTTGAAAAGGTAGATTATCCTATGCTTGATGAGGCAAAGTGGGTGAGGGTCCTTAAGATCGAGGATGGACAGAACGAGGACATCAATATTCTGGCCATAGAATACTACATCCCTGATTACGACTACTCCAGGAGCTGGGAAGAGGATCTTATCGTCCGTTACGATGGCCATATTTACTGTTCTATAGATTATGTTCCGTCCACCGAAGATGAGGTGGCTCCATCGAGGGCGATCGCTAGTAGTGAATATAACACGGTAAGTTATGCCAAAGAAAATGCTTTCGATGATCCTGATCTTGGGGAAACCGTATGGCTATCTGGCGAATCTGGAACGGGCGTTAAGGGGGTTTCATATATAGGGCAGATGTTCAATAAGGCTACGCTGATCCAGGACATCTATCTTGATCAGGCGAGTGTGGAAGTTTCATTAGCAAAGAGTGTTACTTCAATGAAGGTTCAGGCATATGACCCTGACACAGAAACCTGGTCCGATGTTCAAACATTCTCAGGGATCTCTGGCGATGATCTGTTTTCATTGACTACGGCACAGTATTTTTACGGTATAAGACTTCTGGCGAATTGCGACTTAGATACCGGGAAATATTGGGGAGTGTCAAGGGTTATGATGTTTGAAAAATGGGCAGACACAACGCCTGTGATAGGCACTTCTGTTAACAGCACTTATTGGGAATTGGTCGAATAAAACGAGGGAGTGGATGGCATGATAATTCCGAGAGAAATGAGGCTCAAAATTCCACAAGGCTCTAAATTGTATTACGGGTTCCAGATCAACACAACGGATGATATAGTTTCCGCCATTGCACAGGTAAGGAATAACGAGGCAGACGATGACGGGGATAACGAGCCAGTACTGGATATGCAAAGTGCTGACGAAAATGCCTGGATCACGCTCGACAATAGCAGTTCAACTCTAAAATTGGTTACGCTTGAGGTCCCCCAATCCACCGTGGAAGCGATCCCGGAATCTTCCAATTCTGATGGGCTGGGGTACTGGTGGGACCTGGCAGTTACTTTCGACACGCTGGGTGGCCCCTTTGTGATCTTCAAAGGAAGAGCGCCAATTATAAAATCAGTCAGTAGGACGTGATCCGAATGTCTGAATTAGTTTACGGAGAATATGTTCCAGAGGAAATCTCGGTTGAAGTTGTGGCCCCGGATATATCCGGGGAATACATCCCTCCAGAATTATCACTTGTAGTAACAGCTAATGAATTTTCTGTAACAATTGATTCTGGCTTGCCCGGAGCTAATGCGCCTGAAGTGACCTTTAACTATTCTGTAGATGGATCCACTTCATGGCATGAAACATACGTAGCCGGAGATCTCTATGCGAGGGTATCTGTTGATGGCGGTATAAGTTGGGGTCCAGCATTCCGATTTATCGGCATACTCGGTGAAGATGGTAACACCCTTTTAGGTGGAACGGTAGATCCTACTACCGAGGGTGCAGAAGGTGATTGGTATATTCAAAGGACATCCTGGCATATCTGGGAGAAAGTATCAGGATCCTGGACAGACCGAGGACTTATAAAAGGTTCCGATGGTTCCGATGGCAATACTCTTTTAGGTGGAACGGTAGATCCCACGACTGAGGGTGCGGACGGTGATTGGTATATCCAGAGGACATCCTGGCATATCTGGGAGAAAGTATCAGGATCCTGGACAGACCGAGGAC
>JAENYO010000005.1:0-22428 GCA_016841745.1 Acetomicrobium hydrogeniformans | reverse complement strand
AGGACATCCTGGCATATCTGGGAGAAAGTATCAGGATCCTGGACAGACCGAGGACTTATAAAAGGTTCCGATGGTTCAGGGGTCCCAACTGGTGGATCTACAGGACAGGTTCTTAAAAAGAAGAGCGCTACCGATTATGACTCCGAATGGTCTGACGAATCTGGAGGAGAGAATGACATTGCCATCTTCCAGGATGTAAAAGCGTATAACGTAAATGGAGGAACATTTACATCTGGTGATTGGCGCACAAGAGACTTAAATACGACCCTACACAATGAAATATCTGGATGTTCTTTGTCAAGTAACCGAGTTATTCTCCCTGCTGGTACTTACGAGATTTGGTGGGCATGCCCTGCATATCGCTGTGATACTCATAAGTCTCGCCTATATAATTACACAGACAGCTCTGTTGTTGAGTATGGTCAGGTGACATACAGCTACAAGGATCACTATACCGAAGCTATAAGTGTAGGACAAGCCAAGATTACTATAACTGGTACTAAATATTTTGAACTACAACATAGATGCAGAACATCAAAGAGTGATAACGGTTTCGGATGTAATACTGATATATCTGGTATAGATACTACCTATAGCATGATTAAAATAGTGAAGGTGGCATAAATTATGGATATAGCATATACACTTCACACATTAATACCTTCTGCTAAATACTTTGGAAGCCTCACAGAGAATACCAGAGAAGCCTACGATAAACTTGAATGGCACGATGAAAGACCAAAGCCGTCTTGGGAAGTTTTGGAAAAGACAGCTTTAGGTGTTTGTAAGATCCGGAAGAAAGCCGAGCTTGCAGAGGCAAGATGGCTGGAAGAGACATCTGGAGTAGTTCTCCCCAGTGGTGTAGAGGTAGCAACAGACGACCGCAGTCAGACCAAGATGATAGGGATAGCAATGAAGGCTGCTCAAGATCCTGACTTCACTGTCAGATGGAAAGCTAACGGGCAGTGGGTGACACTGGACGCTTCAGAGATTCTCAATCTGAACGTGTACATCTCCAATGTAATACAGAAGTTATTTGAAAAAGAAGAGAGCCTAAGCAAAATGGTTGACAGCTGTCAGACCATAGAGGAAGTTAAGGTGACCACATGGGAACAAGTCCTATAGGAGGTTAGAAGATGACACAAGAATACATAGCTGTCTACAGGTGGAATTAAGAGGTTCGGCTAAAGCCGGGCCTCTTTTTTTATACCAGGAAAGGAGGAGCGGAATTGGGAGATCTCAGTAAACATTTTTCAAGGAAGGAATTTGAATGCAGGCTGAAGGGCAAGCCCCATGGGTGCGGTGTGAAGATAAGCCTGAGAATAGTTCATGCTCTGGAGAACTGCCGCGCGGATCCCAGGGTGAAGTTCATCCGGATCAATTCCGGGTGCCGATGCATGGAACATCCGGAGAGCGTCAAAAGAGCCAGGGCAGGAAAGGCTCCAAGTTATCACAGTCCTCAGAAAGATGGATTCTGCCACGCCGTTGATATCGTAATGTTTGGCCATGATGGCAGGGCTCTGTCCCTAAAGGATCAGTATGAAATAGCCGGAGCCCAGCCAGTATTTTGGGATGGAGGAATAGGGATTTATCCAGACTGGAACACACCAGGCATTCATGTGGATGACGGACCCTGCCGGAGATGGACTCGTAAAAGGGGAGTCTATACTCCAGGAATAAATCTGGATTAGAGGGAGGTGGATCCATGCAGTCTCAGACTTCCGCGGACCTCATAACCTGGCTCAAATCTTCCATCATCCCGGTTGTAATGGGAGTATTTGGCATGACAGTCAGGTCTTTGAACCATCATGCGGATGATTTCAATCTCACGGATTATTTCATTGGGCTTCTCACTGCCTGCTTTGTTTCTCTCATGGTATCTAAACTGCTTACCAGTACGGGGATCCAGAACTGTAACGTCATAGGAGTAGCCGGAGGAATGGCAGGTTACACGGCCCCAGACACGCTCAAGGTCCTCAAACTCTGGTGGCGCAAGCTTGTTAATCGAAACTTAGATGGATAGGGGGAATTTACTTGAAAGTACCATCCATACTTGACCCGATCCTGAATCTCTTTGGTCAGGCCAGTGGAGGTTACATAACCTACAAGCAGACCAAGCTGGAGGGAAAGATCCGGGTCGAAGAAGCGAGAACGGAAGCAGAGGTCTACCGGCAGAAACGGACAGCCGATGCCGAAGTCGAATACGATGTGGAAGCCCAGAGACAGATGCAGTATTCCTGGAAGGATGAATACTTCCTTTTCATAATGTCCATTCCTTTTCTCGGCAGCTTTATACCTTATGTCCAGGACTACATGTTAAGGGGCTGGAACTATCTGGCCAAGGCTCCCAGGTGGTACCAGTTCTGTTTTATAGGGATGCTCGTATCGACCTATGGACTGAGATGGTACGTAAAGGCATTCGGAGGAGCCTACACCAAGGTGTTTAACGTTTCAAAAACTGAATAGGAGGGATAACCCTTGAAAAAGATATTAGCGTTACTGTTGATCGCCTTTATGGCGGTCTTTTTTGTTGGTTATATACCAACTGTTGCCATGGCCACAACTGTGGCAGAAAAATGTGGAGAGCTTCCCGCGGCCGTAGGGCTTGTTGTGACCCTTGGAGCAGTGGTCTTGCTGATCTTTACTTTGCGAAAGAGGAAGAAAGCAGGTGAACCCGCTAAATTACAGAATGTTGTAGGTGATATTTTCAATGGCGGGGTAGAGGACTTTATAAACGCTGGCAAGGAATTACTCGATAAGGAATGGCGGGAAGCCAAGGAGGCAGTGGGAGACGGCCTGGACGATATTGATAAAAAATGGGATGAAGGCATGGCTCTTGTTAAAAAAACAGCCGACCGCATGACAGAGAAACAGAACAAATAGCTTTCTGCGACCCCCTGATCCATATACATAGGGGAGGGACTACACCGGGTAGCCCTCCCCGCCTACATCTATGCGTGTTGTATCCTAAAGTGAATATAAGTCGGACTTGTCTGCTGGTGCGCATGGAAAAGCGCCTGGAAGAACTGACCCAGGCTATTTCCGAACTTAGATTCGCCATAGCAGGCCAGGGGGTACAGAAATCTGGGGGTCAATGATTTTAAACTTTCCGACCATTTCAATATGCGTGAGTTCCAGTGTCCATGCTGTCTCTGTACCAGGGTCCATACCAGCCTTGTGGATAAGCTCGAAGATTTGCGGGAGATCTGGAAAAAACCTTTATTCATTACAAGCGGTTACCGATGTGAAAAGCACAATCTGGAGGTTGGGGGAGTCCCTCACAGTCTTCATCGAAAAGGTCTTGCCGTAGATGTAGTGGCTTTCTGGCCCGAACAGAAGGCTTTTCAAGAATGTGCCCGGGTCGTGGGTTTTGATTCTGTCATAACCTATGGTAAACGGAATTTTGTTCATCTGGGTATTCGCTGATAAAACGAGGGGGAAATTTGAAGACTAGTCTTAAGAAAAAAAATTACAGCGACGAAGAAATGCAGCAATTGACAGAACAGTTTGCTCCTCTGGTCAAAGCCCTTGCAAAAAGATATGAAGGCAGGGGAGCGGAGTACGAAGATCTGGTTCAGGAGGGGTATCTTGCCCTTATTAAACTTGCTCCAAGATGTACTTCATCCAGAGTTTTACCCCTTTTCCTGAAGCATCAGCTTCCGGCCAAGGTTCGAAATGCTGCCAGAAGGCTTCGGAAGAGGGAAACCATAGATCTGGATCAGCTTATAGATGCGGGAATGGAGCCTGGAGTAGAAATGCAGCTTCCAGGGGTAGCCGACAGGATTCTTGATGTAATGGAAGGTGACGAAAAAGATATCCTGAAAATGCTGGCCTTCGGTTATCTTCAGAAGGAGATAGCCCGAAAACTTGGAATAACCCAGCAGGCTGTCAGCAGCAGGATTGGAAAGATCAGGAAAAAGACCAGGAATCGAATGGAATAAGAAAAAGGCCGGGTATATGCCCGGCCTTTGCTGGTTGATTCAGTTGGAAGAAGGAGTTATTCTTTTCCGCAGGTGCAGTTGCATCCGCCATTGGATTCTTTGACCTCAACTTCTTCAGCTAGTACTTCGCAGCATTCCCCGTCCTTTTTCGGTCTGAATACTTTTATAACCTGGGGATGGTGATGATCAGTATTTCCGCCACACATATACAGCACCTCCTTATATATCTGCTTCTATTTATAGAATAAACATTATTTCAGGCTCCGGAACATATTATATCTGTTGTGGATTAATTTATCATAACCAATTGTGGATTTCTATCAATTTTTTGATTATTTTGCATAAAATAGCACAATTATCCACAAAATCCGTGGATAACCTGTGGATATCTAAGTGTTCATAGGTTACCAAAGGGAATACCTGAATGGGTTAATACAAATATATCAGTTCCTCCTGAATATTTGTATGGAAAGGGAAATCCAGCAGCGCCGGACTTCCCTTCTTAAGGTTGGGAGTGATGGAAGGTATGATCTAGAGGTATTTATCCGTAGCTGCCAAAAGTTCCTACAGAACGGATAGAAGGCTATTGATCTATCTCCTTTTAACTATCCAGAGGGTGATAGCTATTTTTCTGTATCCCCATAAAGAATATCTCCAGAGATTGATAAGCTCTATTAAGAGAACATGTGTTTTTGTCGAAAACCCAGTCCATGAACAGTCCCTGAACCAGGGATGATAGAGACATGGCAATGATCTTCACATCCAGGTTTTCTCTCAATTCCCCACGTTCCCGGGCTTTGTCGAGTAATCTGGTATCTCGCTCTAGACTCTTCTGAAATATACTATGGGTTGTACTCTTTAATTCGGGTTCTTCCAGGAGATGAAGGCTGTAAAACATTACTCTTACAAGCAACCCGAATTCCCTGTTCTCCTCCACCATACGAAGCATTTCTCTTGATATCACGAACAAACTGTTTAAAGGCGGATTTTCGGGAGAGATCATTTCATCGATCTGGTTTGAAAGAATATCGGATTGAACGATCATCAGTTCTCTTAGAATTTCCGCCTTGCTTGAAAAATGGCTGTATATTGCCCCCCGGGTGTATCCTGCCTTTTGAGCTATTTCTGTAAGGGATACCCTGGGTACACCCTTTGCATAGAAGAGTTCCAGAGCTGCTGCAAGGATCTTGCGTCTTGTTTTTTCAGCCTCTTCACGACTTCTTCTTGCCATTACATTTCCCCCTATAGTGTAACAGGATAAGAATCCATACCCAGTGCAAAAAGCAGGTCAGCCCTGGACTGGAAGACATCGTAAACGGAATCAACCAGCTGGTTACGGGCATTTATAAGGGCGACCCTGGAGTCAAGGACGTCCAGGTTGGTTCCCACCTGGGACCTGTACCGGCGCAGGGCCATGCGGTAATCCTCTTCTGCGCTCTTGACCTGGTCCTGGGCTACGGATACTCGCTGACCCGACGACCGGAGATTAAGAAGGGCCGTTGAAAGCTCCAGGTCTATCTGCTTTTTAAGGTCCTTCAAGCGGTAGAGAAGTTCATCCGCCGCCGCCCTCGCCTCGGCCGACCTGGCACGGCTCTGTCCTCCGTCATAGAAGTTCCAGTTGGCAGCTATGGAGACCTTCCAGTCATCCTGTACGTCAGGGTAGAAATCGTTACCCACGTCGTAGGCTTCTCCTTGTAGTACCACCTGGGGACCTCCCTGTCCAAGGGCAGCCTTCGAAAGAGCGAGAGCAGAGAGACGTGACTTTTCCAGGGCTTCAAGCTCAGGCCGGTTAAGGAAGGCCACAGTCTGAAGGTCACCAGGCTCTTCAAAACTGTCCACAGAAGTCTGAGCTTCCGGCAGGACATATTTCCCACTGAGATCCACACCCACGGTCCTTTCAAGGGCGGACCATTCAACATCCACTGAGTTGGATGCCCTTATGCGGTTCAGTTCAGAGTCGGATACCTCCACCTGGACCCTCAGGACCTGGTTTTTGGCTATCACTCCGTTCTCGAAAAACAGGGTTACCTCCCTGAGGTGTTCCTTTGCAAGTTTCAGGGCCTCCTCTGCCACCACCATACGGGCCCTTGCCCGCTGGAGATTGTAGTAGGCAGAGTAGACTGCATTATCAATAGACTGATATGTTCGTTTTGCCTGTGCCTTCACGGCATCCAGGGCAAGTTCCTTTGCCTGGACGTTGTTCTTCACGGCCCCTCCCGTGTAGAGGAGATAGGTGAAGTTGAGGGCAGCCCTGTAGGTGTCCTGAAACCCGTTCTGCGCATTGCCCAGATAAGATCCGTCTGTTCCATATACCGGAAGTAAAGGTTCCTCTCCGCTCTTCTGGTATATAAGCTCCGCACCCAGGGAGGGATACAGAGGAGACTTTGCCTGTTTTAACCGTTCCTCCGACTGTTTTACCTGTTCCTGGGCTGCGGACAGTACAGGATTGTTCTGTGAGGCTAATTCCAGGGCTACTTCAATGGTCAGAAGGGATGGTCCTTCTGCTGACCAGGCCAGATGGCCAAGGAAAAGGGTCACCAGACCAACTGTAAACACAAAAATACACATCTTTTTTAAAAATCTGATAAACATCAGTTCTGCAAGATCTTCATCATATCTATCCATGGTTATGCCGCCTCCGGTTTCTCTTTTACTGGTTCATTTATTCTGAAGAAAAGAGCGTAAAGAACTGGTACCACGATCAGAGTCAATACTGTTCCAAAGGTCAGTCCGAACATTATGGTGGCAGCCATGGGTGCAAACAGGATATCCCAGATCAGGGGTATCATGCCGAGTACAGTGGTCATGGAAGCCATCATTACGGGTCTCAACCTGCTTACTGCTGAGTTCAGTACAGCTTCGAAACGTTCTTTTCCATTCCTTATCTCAAGGTCTATCTGGTCTATCAGAATTATGGCATTTTTTATCAGCATGCCCGTAAGACTGAGGAATCCCAACAGGGCCATGAAACTGAAGGGCTGTCCGGTCAAAAGAAGTCCTGCCGTTACCCCTATTATGGCAAGAGGAAGGCACAGAATTATTATCAAAGGCTGCCGCAGTGAATTGAAAAGAACTACCAGGATGGTTACCATGAGCAGAATGCTTATGGGCAGCATCTTAGCCAGTCCAGCCTGGGCCTCCGTGGAACTTTCAAATTCTCCTCCCCATTCCATAGTATATCCCTGGGGGAGATCTATGTTTTCCAGTAAGGGGCTTAGCCTGTTAAAGAGCATGACATTTGTCGTTCCAGCCCTTGCGTCACATTGGGCGGTTATTGTCCTGACTCTGTTCTTTCTCCATATTACGGGGTCTTCGTATTCGGTTTTAAGTCCGGTCATAACAGCGCTTAACGGAATAACCCTGTTTGTGTTCGTATTCCATATCTGGACCTTTTCAAGATCTTCTATGCCACCACGGTCTTTCTCCGGGAATCTTGATACTATAGGTAGAAGGTCATTTCCTTCCCGGTACATTCCTATTGTATAACCACTGAAAGCGGTCTGAAGAGACTTGTTTATGGCCGGTCTTGTGAGGCCCACAAGGCGGGCCTGTTTCTCCAGTATCTGAGGTCTGAGTACCTTGACCCTTTCATGCCAGGTATCACGAATGTCCATAGCCTGCGGTTCATGGGCCATAATTTCTTTTGCCTGGTTGCTCAGTTCCCGGAGAATTGCCGGGTCATTGCCTCTGAAGCGGACCTCAACGCCGCCTCCCGGAGGGCCCAATGGCATGAGGTCGGTCATGGGAAGGGAGTCGGGGAAGTTTTCCGTCAGATAATTTCGGGTTCTTTCTATCATGCTTCCTAGGTCTTTAAAGTCTTTAACCCGTACGAGTATCTGACCCATATTGGGAGAGGCATCTGGAGGGGAATAGCTGAGCATGAAGCGAAGGCCTCCGCCTCCGACAAACGTTGATACCGATCCGACCTCTTCCTGATGGATAAGATAATCTTCTATCTTTTCCATATCTTTTGAAGTTTTTTCTATGGATACGCTCTCGGGATTGCGGAAATCGACCTTTAGTATGGGAAGATCCGAATCCGGGAAAAATGTTTTATCTATGAAGCCGAATCCCCATATGGCTACAAAAAGAAATCCAGCCATGACCATCATGGTCTGCCATCTGTGGTTTAGCCTTGTTTTAAGGAAATTTCTATACAGGGTAAAGAACTTTCCGCCATAAGGATCTTCCTGGGGACCGCCGTCTTTTTCGCTGATCAGCATGTGGCAGAGCAGGGGAGTAAGGGTCAGGGCAAGGATCCAGCTCCACATGAGAGAGATACCCACCACCTGGAAAAGGCTGTGACAGTATTCACCTACGCTGTCAGGTGAAAGCCCTATGGCGGAGAATGCCAGAATGGCTATTATGGTTGCTCCAAGTAGAGGCCACATGGTTTCCTTAGCCGTCTGGCCCGCAGCCTCAAATCGGTCCATTCCTGTATGTATCTTGACCATGATCCCTTCAGTTATGACTATGGCATTGTCCACCAGCATTCCCAGGGCTATTATGAGGGAAGCCAGGGAGATCCTCTGAAGAAATATTCCCCAGAACTGCATGGTCAGGAAAGTGGCTGCAATGGTCAGGAGCAGCACTCCGCCTATCAGAAGTCCGCTGTGTAGGCCCATAAAGAGAACCAGAAGGGCAATTACTATTACCAGGGCTTCTCCAAGGTTGATAAGAAATCCATCGATGGCCATGGTTACACGATCGGACTGAAGATAGATCTGTTCCAGTTCCATCCCAAGGGGAACCTGTCCTTCAAGTTCTTTGAGTTTCTCCTTTACGGCCTGACCCATTTCGACAACGTTTCCACCGCTGACAGTGGAAATACCTATTCCAAGGGCTGGTTTCCCGTTGAAACGCATAAGGCTGTATGGAGGATCCATGTAACCTCTGGTTATGGTAGCCACGTCTCGAAGATGGATCAGCGCACCGGAAGTTCCTCCCCCTATAACAAGGTCCCCTATATCTTCAACTGATTTCAGGCCCCCTGTAGGGTCGATTCTCAGGTATTCATTTCCAACAGCGACTTTTGCCACCGCAGAAATTGTGTTCTGCTGGTTAAGAATACCGTAGATAGCATCGGGAGATATGCCCATGGTGGCCGTCTTTGCCCTTGATATCTCAACATAGATAACTTCCCTCTGGTCTCCCTGTATGGCAACCCTTGCCACATCCTTGACGAGAAGAAGTTCCCTTTTAAGAAAATCAGCATATTCTTTGAGTTCTTTATAGCTGTACCCATCTCCGGCAAGGGCGAAGTAAACCCCGTAGACATCTCCGTAATCGTCATTGACAATGGGTTCTCCTGCCCCTGGAGGAAGTTGGGCTCTGGCACCGTTCACTTTCCTCCTCAACTCGTCCCATATCTGGGGAAGGTCTTTACCCGTGTATGTGTCTTTTATATCAACATATATTGTTGAAAGTCCTTCCCTGGAAAGCGACCTCACCTCATCAACCTGTCCCAGCTGCTGTATAGCTGTTTCTATTACGTCGGTAACTTCCTCTTCCACTTCCGAAGGGGTCGCACCGGAGTATTGGGTTACCACCACCGCGGTCTTTATGGTGTATTCAGGGTCCTCCAGCTTGCCCATCTGAAAATAGGATACTGAGGCACCTGCAAGTATCAGCAGGGAGAGAAAAAGGATGACCGTTCTTTTGGTTATGGAATATTGAGCAATGTTCATTAAAAGACCCTCTTTATTCTGAAAATATACATTTATATCAGTCTGTAAATCTTACGATCTGGCCTTCGCGAAGCAGATGTACTCCTGCTGTGGCAATTCGTTCACCAATTTGGATATCTCCCGATATTTCTATATTGCCTCCCTCGAGGGGGCCCACGGAGATCTTTCTCTTCTCGACAGATTTTGTTTCCTGATCAACCACCCAGAGATAATTGCTTCCATTTTCATCAGCAAAAATAGCGCTTGAGGGAACGATAAAATTGCCATCATGGGAAATATCCACAGAGGGAATATCTGCCTTGAGGGATACGCTCATTCCAGGAAGGACATTGAGTCCTGTGGGGTAATCCATTGCAACTGTCACGGCATAGGTCTGGGTAGATGGGTCGGCATTGGTCTTTATTTCCTTGAAATAGGCTTCGAAAGCCCTTTCTGGAAAAGAATCAAAGTAAACCAGGGGTACACAATCCATTGTTGGGTCTACAATTATTATGTCCCTTTCGGGTACATTGATCACGATCTCGAGTTCTGCCATGTCCTGAAGTGAGAGTACCGGGTGCCCTGCCGAAACGTTTTCGTAGTTTTCAACGGTCCGGTCAGCGACTACGCCGGAAAAGGGAGCCTTCAGTTCTGTATCGTCAAGGGATGCCTGGGCGGAACGCTGTTCAGCCTCAAGTGCCTTGATAGACCATTCCATGGCCTGGATGTCCTCTGTCCTGGAACCTGCCTTTCCCTTTTTGAGGTTCTGGATGGCAGCCTGGTAGGCGGATCTTGAAACCTGCCATATTGTTTTATAACGTTCGTATTCAGCCTTGGAAACCATTTCTTCCTTCCACAGGTTTTTGAAACGTTCATACTGGGCTTCAGCTTCATTCATCTGCGCCTGTGCAGAAGTGACGTTTGCCTCAAGAGATCTCAGGTCTTCTTCCCTCGCTCCGGCCTTCATGCCCGCCATCTGGGCCTGTGCCTGGCCGAGCCTTGCGGTTATGCTGTCGAGAGCTATCTGAAAATCCCGGGGGTCGAGTTTCGCAAGGAGGTCTCCCGCCTTGACATGCTGACCTCGCTTTATGGGAACTTCCATGAGTTGTCCTGACACCCGAAAGGCAAGGTCGACTTTCCTCGCAGCCTGGACTTTTCCAGGATAGGTGTAACTAATGGTGGAACTGCCGTTTTCCAGTATTTGCGTCTTCACCAGTTTTGGAGTTTCAACCTCTATTTCGTTAGCTGTTTTGCTTTCCCTGTCCAGAAGCAGGAATGTCACAGTGATGAGAAGCAGAACCGAAAGAACGGTCAGAGTGTGTTTTTTAAGATGTCTGTACTTTGTCATGGAGTCACCTTCTAAATAATAATATAGATACACAACGTATCTAAGCTTGGCAATTATAGATACGCAACGTATCTATGTCAAGTCTTTTTGTGATATTTTTACAGAGAATAAGCATAAATACCTGACAAAGGACCTCAAATCAGTTTTTGTTACTTTGGGAAAAACAATCTATATTTTTCGCTGCATTCAATTTTTGACAGCCTAAATAAAATGTGATAGCTTATATTCCATTGATACACTACATACCACTGATACATTACATACAAAAAATAAAATTATAACAATATCAATGCTGAAATGGGTCTTTCGATTCTTCAGCATTACTTTCTTTCCATTCAGATAAGTCATAAATATTTATAGAAGGCTGAGGGGTCAGTTTTATCTGCAGTTCCTTCAACTTTCTTTTATCTTCTATTAACGTACAGTTTTCAAGCGGCTGCAAGCCGGTCTATCCTTCGGGATTGACAAATAACTTACCTGGGGGGGTGGGATATTTTTTTGTATGTTGTTAGGCGTATTATCTGTTTTACAATTTGAAAGGGGAGAAATTTATGTTCAAGTCAGCAAGATCGTTTGTAGTGATGGGTTTAATCACTTTAGTTGCCGTGCTTTGTGTAAGTAGTATGGCTGTTGCAGCGCCGGAGATCACCCTTAAATTTGCAGGACAGTCCCCTGCCGATCACCCGGGTACGGAGCTTATGAAGGAAATAGCCAAAGAAGTTGCTGAAGAATCAAGTGGGCGTATAGAGATTAAAGTATATCCGGCCAATCAGCTTGGTGACTACACACTGGTCTATGAAGAGCAGATTCGCGGAACAATAGATATGTCATGTATCTCCGTACCCAGCCAGTTCGACCCCCGTATGGAACTTGTATATATAAATGGTTATGTAAGGGATTATGAGGATGCAAAAAGAGTATTTGCTCCTGAAGGATGGCTCTTTAACAAGATGAATGAGTTTAATGAGCGCCTTGGCGTTAAGCTTCTTGGTTTCTACATCGAAGGAATGATCGGAACGGGTAGCACCAAACCGGCAAAGGATCCTCTCGACCCCTCAGTTAACAAAGAAGTCCTTATTCGTGTTCCAAACATGGATGTTTACAAATTGGCCGCTGAAGCCATGGGCTATCGCACCGTTACCATTCCCTATGCTGATGTCTATCAGTCCATGCAGACAGGTGTATGTAACGGAATGAACGGTTTCCCCGTAGCAGCAGCCTATACCATGCTTGGAGATGTTATCAAGTACTGGTATATGACCAATTATTCCATCGAATGCCTTAACTACATGATCAGTGGTAAAACTTGGGAAAAACTCAGCCCCGAAGATCGTCAGATAATTACAGTTGCCGTCAGCCGTGCAGCGGCAAAGAGTATTGAAATGGCTAAGTCCATGGACGAACACTATATGACCCTCATGAAGGAAAAAGGTATAGAAGTGTTTACTTATAACAGGGAACAGCTTGCTCCTATCGCTGAAGCGTCTGCTTCCACCTGGCAGAAACTGGAAAAGAATATGACCAAAGAACTTATGGATGAGTTCAGGAAAGAGTTGGCACCTAAATAGGACATATGCCGTACTTTTCTTTCCATTAATTCATGATATTCCGGGAAATGATTATTTTCCCGGAATATCATGATGTTGTTAAGGGGGAACTTTCGTGTCAGAAAATGTTAATGAAAAAGAATGCGCTGCCATGTCTGACTGCGCATGTGGTGTAAAAAAACCGACAAACCTCTTCGACCGTATAAATGTTAACTTTTTTTCCATCACCTGTTTTGTCTCTTCCCTGTTTCTTACTCTTATGATCTGTGCTGCCACCTTTGTAAGGTATGTTCTCAAAGGTGACCTTTATGGGTACGAGGAGTGGGTCAAGCTTCTGGCTTTCTGGCTTTACTTTATGGGAGCTTCCATAGGAGCCTTTAACAGGACCCATGTTTCCGCCGACATTGTCAATTCATACATGCCTGAGGGATTTCTCAAAAGATTGATGTTCTTTGTAAAGGACCTGATCACCGTAGGTGTCAGCCTGCTTTTTGTGTGGTACGGTTATGAATTTTTCATGTTTGGTTTTATGGGACCCTTGGGAACACGAATTGCCATTCCAAAAACCACGATCTGGCGGATCAGTCTCTGGACATCTTATCTGGCAGTTTTTTCGGGCCTGATCTTCATGGCATATTATTTTACCAGAGATCTTGTCCTTAGCACCGTTGCTCTGTTCAAGGGGGGAAATAAATGATCTTTGTAGCGCTCGTTATCCTCATGGCAACCCTTGTGATCGGAGTTCCCGTTCCGATCAGCTTCATGGCTTCTTCCGCATGGCTTATATTCTTCGGAGGTCCAAGTGGTGAAGGTTACCAGGCAAGTCAGCTTCTTCCCTACGGTTTCACCCAGATGAATTCCGTTTCCCTCATTGCCATTGCACTCTTCATAATGGCAGGAGGAATAATGGAACGAGGCAAGATCGGAGAAAAACTGATCGATCTTGTAGATGTATTCGTTGGCCATCTTAGAGGAGGTCTTGGGGTCGTAGGTACTATTTCCTGTGCTGTTTTTGGATCAATCTCGGGGGCGGCCTGCGCCACCCTATCCTGCATCGGCTCCATAATGTTTCCGCGATTCAGAGCTGAGGGGTATCCCAGGGGCCATGCAGCTGCATTGATGGCCAATGCTTCCCTTCTTGGGCTTCTCATACCGCCGAATGCGACACTTATCATATTCGCCTGGATCAGCGGACAATCGGTCCTGGCATGTTTTCTATCCACCATCGGACCCGGAATCCTTACCACCACCCTCATATGCCTGGTCAACATGTGGCTTCTTCGCAATAATGAATCAGTCCTCGTAGCCCACAAGAGAACCAGTACGGAAAAGTGGGATCTATTTAAAAAGAGGGGTAAGCTGGCAATTCCAGCCCTGATGCTGCCTGTAATAGTGCTTGGGGGTATCTATGGAGGAATAATGACCACTACAGAAGCTTCTGCAATGGCGGTCCTCTATGCTATCCCGGTTGGAATGTTCGTTTACAAGGGGCTGAACCTGAAAAGTCTCTACGAAGTGATAGTAGAATCAGCCGTTACGACTGGTGTAATTATGGTTATGCTTTACTCGGTCTCCATGTTAAGCAGGCTTTATATCCTTGAAGATCTTCCCGGAAAAATGCTCCACCTTTTCTACGCTGTTTCCGATAACAGATGGATCATAATGTTTATGATCAATATCTTCCTGGTGATCATGGGAATGCTTATGGATGATATCAGTGTAGTGGTCCTGACTACTCCCATCCTGATGCCCATAATAATGGAGTTGGGATTCAGCCCTATCCACTACGCAGCAATTGTTGGCGTGAACACCGGTCTGGGCTGTATAACGCCACCTGCAGCACCGGTATTGTATCTGGGAGGAAGGTTAGGCAATGCTCCAATAGACGAGATGATGACACCCACATTATGGTTTATTCTTCTCTGCTGGGGCCCGGTACTCCTATTTACAGCTTATTGCCCCAAACTTGTTCTTTTTCTGCCCCATGTCATCATGGGAGTGCCCTGGTAAGGTGATGAAATGAAATTTTACCGCAATCTCTTTGCTGCTCTGTGTTTTATGTTCTTTATCGCAGCCATGATAACGAAATCGCCCTATGCTTTCTGGGGAGCCATGGTTTGCGGGGCTTTTTCAAGGACCGCGGCAAAAAAGGGATGGGCTGAACCTGCCTATGCCAGATTCTTTAGAGGGTTCAGGATTTTCAATGCATCATCTCGGGACTAATAATACAGTTACATTAGAGTCAGCTTTAAGGGGTATACTATTTTCAGGGGCGAAGAGCCCATGAAAATATTTGGGGTTTTTCTCAATAGGTATATTCATTCTGTGATTTTCCGGAATTGGTTTTGCTACCGTCCTTCTGGTATTTACAATGGATATTTTGTTAAGGAGTGATCTTATGTCTGTATCCATTTTCAACCACGTGCTAGGACCTATAATGCATGGTCCGTCGAGTTCCCATACAGCGGCAAGTTTCCATATCGGAAGAGTATGTCGCTCAATACTTGGTGAAAAACCTGGTTCTGTGAATTGTGCTTTTGATAAAGACGGCTCTTATGGGCAGACATTTCGCCAGCAGGGGAGCGACAAGGCCTTTGCTGTAGGGATGATGGGGCTTGAGATAACGGATGATCTTTTCTATACAGCTCTTGAAGGAGCGGAGGAAAGAGGGATCCATATATCTTTTCCGGTTGAGGATCTGGCTGTTAAAGACCATCCCAACGTGGCGGATGTGCGCATGGTTGGAGAAAGTGGAATGAAAGTCACCGTCTGCGCCAGGTCTATCGGAGGAGGAGCTGTTAAATTCACTCATATCAACGGTTTCAAGACCAATTTTGGCGGTGACACCTACGAAGTACTTGTCTTCTCTGAAAAAAGCTTGGGAAAAGAGCTTCCCTCGCCTGAAGGGTTTTTCTGGAACGAGGAACAATACTCAAAGGGGAGCTGTTTCAACCATCTATCGTTACTGGCCCCTCCAGATGAAGATCTTCTGAACGTCCTCAAAGGGATGGATAAAGTTAAGTCTGTCCTGGTGGCTGAGCCGGTATTTTTCCCTAAAACGGGAGAAGCCCTGTTCAAGTCGGCAGCAGAAATGCTTTCCTGGTGTAGAGATAATCATGTTTCCCTCGGAGAGGCTGCTATGGAATATGAAGCCCGCTTGCTTGGTTTATCCAGAGAAGAGGTTATAAAGGAAATGCTCCGCCGTTACGAGGTAATGGAAAAAGCTGCGGAAGCGGGACTGGCTGAAAAGATCCCCTCCATGAAACTCCTTTATCCTTCTGCTCGGAAAGTAATGGAAGCTGAGAAGGGCAATAGGTTAGCCGTTGGTGGCATCCATACACGGGCAGCCGCTAGAGCCATGGCGGTTATGCATATAAACGGTGCCAAGGGACTGGTCTGTGCCGCCCCGACTGCAGGTTCAGCAGGAACGGTTCCTGGTGTGTTCGTTACCTTGAGACAGGAGATGGGCCTTGAGGGAGATAACCTTGCCAGGGCACTATTTGCAGCTTCTGCGGTGGGGCTGGTAGTTGCAGAAAGAGCAACATTTGCAGCAGAAGTAGCCGGCTGCCAGGTGGAAATAGGTGTGGCTGGCGCCATGGGTGCCGCAGGTGTTGCTGAGTTTGCAGGAGCAGGTCCTGAAGAAGCTTTGAACGCAGCGGCCATATCACTACAGAACACCATGGGAAGCGTATGCGACCTTGTTCAGGGTTTTGTGGAAATTCCGTGTCATACAAGAAATGCAGCAGCTGCGGCAAATGCATTCCTCTGTGCCGATCTGGTAATGGGAGGCTATGAGAATCCGGTTCCCCTGGATGAAACGATCGATGCCATGTATTCAGTAGGTAAAATGATGCCGCCTGAGCTCAGGTGTACAGCAAAGGGCGGGCTTGCTATCTGCCCTTCGGCTCTGACTATACCGATCCAGGAATAAGGGTTTGTTTTCAACTTTTGAGACCTCTTTTCAAGAGGTTATTAACTTACCAGGGAGGTGCTCCTGATGTTATGGTTCAACAGCGCTCAGATGCAAGAAGCCTTACCACTTCAGGAAACTATGGATGCCATAGAGAAAGCTTATAAAATCTATGACAGCGGTCAGTTTTCCATGCCACTTCGTTCCTCTCTTGAATTAAATGGTAACAAACTATTACTCATGCCTTGCGGTACCGAAAGAGTATGGGGGGTAAAGATCCTCACCCTTAATTCAGATAATCCCGCCAAGGGCCGCCCATTTATAAATGGACTGGTGGAGTTATATGACAATGAAACAGGAGTACCCCTCGCAGTTATTGATGGAAGAGCACTTACCGCATATCGCACAGGGGCAGTTGGGGGGAGTGCTATAAGGAGACTGGCTCCCAGGGAAGCTTCAACTTTGGGGATATTCGGAGCAGGTGCCCAGGGATTTACCCAGGCTCTCTTTGCAGCAGAGGCCAGACCTGTTAGCGAAATACGGGTGTTTGACTCTTACTCTAACAAGCTTACTGAATTTGTGGATAGACTTAGTTCCCGGTTACCGGATGTTATGGTAAAAGCCTGTGACTCAAATAGAGAAGTAGTTGAAAATTCGGAAATAATAATTTGTGCCACGACCTCTCTAGAACCGGTTCTTCCCGATGATCCAGGACTGTTGAAAGATCGTTTTTATGTTGGAGTGGGTTCTGCTCTTCCAACCCAGCGGGAATTTCCTGATCGTTTTTTCACAATAGCGGACAGAGTGTTTATAGATTGTGAACATGCCCTTGAAGAATCGGGTGATCTTATTACTCCTCTTGAAAAGAATTACCTGGATGCCGGTAAAATTACTCTAATGTCTGACTGTATTTCCAGAGATGAAGGAGTTCAAAAGGGGACCATCCTTGCCAAGACCGTAGGGATGGCTTTGTTCGACCTTGTAGTGGCCAATGCCGTTTACGAATCAGCCCTTGTAAAAGGAGCTGGACAGAAACTTGAACCATAAAATTGTCCCAATGCCCATGTAGGGTTAATAGAACGTTCTAAAGGGTCAGGACTTTGACCTGACTATTAATTTGTTCTATAGTGTGAATCGTTGATATATTTACATACAATACTGAAATTCAAACATCAGGGGGGGTGGAAGAAATAGTTATGACATCACGGGTAAAATCACTCAGAGAACAGGTCTATTCCTTTCTTCGCACCCAGATGAACGAAGGTGCTGTTGAGCCTGGTGAATTCCTGATGCTTGGTGAAATGGCCAGAGAATTGGGAATAAGCAAAACGCCCTTGAGGGATGCCCTTTTTCAACTGGAGGCCGAGGGGTTTGTTCGGATATTCCCCCGGAGGGGGGTCATGGTTCGGGTATTGGACCTGCCTGAAATAGCCAATATATACGAGATCCTGGGTTCTCTTGAAAGCACGGCCATAATAAACAATGTTTCCAAATTCAGCAAAACACATGTTGACAGGATGAACAACCTTATTGATGAAATGACTCTGGCTCTGGACAGGAGCGACTTTGACGCATTCTATGAAAAAAATCTCGCCTTCCATGATACCTATATCAATCTTTCGACAAACTCTGATCTTGTTCATATGATCCGTATCTACAAGCAGAGACTTTACGATTTTCCAAGAAAAAAGGGTTTCCTGAAGGAGTGGGAGATTGACTCCATGGGTGAGCATCGTGAACTTGTGGACCTTTTTGAAAAAGGGGATTTCGAGGGAGCCTCGAAGTTTGTCAGAGATGTTCACTGGTCATATTCTGTTCAGGAGCGTTATATAAAAAGGTATTACTTTGCCAGTTCCCACGAACTTGATCATCCAGAAGGGGAGGGAAACCTTTGAAAAGAGGAGTAATATTCAGCATAAAGAAATATTCCCTTCACGACGGGCCAGGAATAAGGACCACCGTATTTCTTAAAGGATGTCCGTTGTCATGCTGGTGGTGTCATAACCCTGAAGGGATAAGGCCGGAACCTGAACTTGTTTATCGCCGCACCAGGTGTATAGACTGCGGTACCTGTATTTCCGCGTGTCCGGAATCTGCATTGTACCTTGCATCCGAGGGGGGTATCAGGATAGACAGCCAATGCTGCACTTCCTGTGGTACCTGCACGGAAAGCTGCCCCACAAAGGCGCTGGAGATGATGGGGGAAGAGATATCGGTCAGGGATCTGATGAAAGAGATACGAAAGGATATTCCCTTCTTTGATGATTCCGGCGGGGGAGTGACTTTTTCAGGAGGAGAACCTCTTTCCCAGCATGAGTTCCTTCTAGAGATATTGCACACCTGCGGCAATGAGGGTATCCATCGCACTGTTGACACAACAGGTTTCGCCCCTTTACAGGTAGTTAAGAAAATAGCTCCCCTGACGGATCTATTCCTTTATGATCTCAAGATGATGGATCCTGAAAAACATTTTAAATACACTGGGGTCAGGAATGATCTTATACTTTCAAACCTGAGAGCCCTTGCAGCAGGAGGATCAGAAATATTTATCCGGATACCTGTGATCCCGGGTATCAATGATGACTTGGAAAACATTACAGCCACAGCTGAATTTCTCAGAACCCTGGAAGGGGCTTTCCAGG
Source organism: Acetomicrobium hydrogeniformans (assembly GCA_016841745.1). GTDB lineage: Bacteria > Synergistota > Synergistia > Synergistales > JAFGMB01 > JAENYO01. The sequence continues at coordinate 3,374 of JAENYO010000005.1, read as the reverse complement.
TTAATTTGCTACCCTACCATGATTATGGAAAATCCAAGTATTCCAACTTGAAAAGCGAATATAAATTGCAGGAAACGGTTCCGCCGGAGAAAGAAAAAATGTTCCAGATCCATGATATGTTCTGTAAGCATGGACTTGATGTTCAGATAGGAGGATAAAATTATGACCCCGAAAGTTGAAAAACTAAGGACGGAAAGCCTGAATACAAAACCATCTGTCTCTATTGAACGTGCTCAACTCGTAACAGAGTTTTACAGGGAAAATGCCGGTAAGTATTCAACTCCTGTAATGAGAGCTCGTAATTTCAAGAATCTATGGGAAAAACAGGCCATTTACATCGGAGAGGGCGAACTTATTGTTGGAGAGAGAGGTCCTCGTCCAAAGGCTGTTTCTACTTTTCCCGAACTGAACTGCCATTCCGCGGAGGATCTGAGGGTATTGAATTCAAGATCCATGACCTCCTACGATGTGGATCCAGGGGACATCGAGATCTACGAAAAGGAAGTGATTCCCTACTGGCAGGGACGCACCATGAGGGATCGAATATTCCAGGTGGTTCCTGAGGAGTGGAAACAGGCCTATGCAGCAGGGATGTTCACTGAATTCATGGAGCAGAGGGCACCGGGACATACTACCCTTGACGGACTCATTTACGAAAAGGGAATGCTTGACTTAAAGAAAGAAATCCATGAGTCTCTCTCAAAACTGGACTTCATCAATGACCCAGAGGCCATTGACAAGGAAGAAGAGTTGAAAGCCATGCTCATCTCCTGCGATTCTGCTATACATTTTGCCGGCCGGCACGCAGATCTTGCCGAAGAAATGGCAGAAAGAGAAGAGAATCCAGAAAGACAAGAGGAATTGAAGAAGATCGCAAAGGTATGCCGCTGGGTCCCAGAGAATGCGCCCAGGGATTTCCATGAAGCCCTTCAGATGTACTGGTTCGTTCATCTGGGGACCATAACGGAGCTTAATGGTTGGGACGCAATGAACCCCGGACACATCGACCAGCATGTGGGAACCTTCTATGATAAGGGGATCGAAGATGGATCCCTGACTCGTGAAAAGGCAAAAGAACTGGTTGAATGCTTCCTCATCAAGTTCAATAATCAGCCTGCTCCTCCCAAGGTGGGTGTAACAGCACAGGAAAGCGGTACCTACAACGATTTTACCAATATAAACCTGGGAGGGCTTAAAAGGGATGGAAGATCGGGGGTCAATGAGGTTTCCTACATTTTCCTGGAAGCCTTTGATGAGATCCATCTTCTTCAGCCACAGGTCAATGTCCAGGTAAGCCAGGTGACCCAGAATCATTTCCTGAAAAAAGCAAGCGAAGTTATCCGTAAGGGTTACGGCTATCCTTCCGTCTTCAATGCCGATGCAGTTGTGGCGGAGCAGGTCCGGGCGGGTAAATCCCTGGAGGATGCCAGGGGAGGCGGTTGCAGCGGCTGCATCGAGACAGGATGTTTCGGCAAGGAGGCATATATCCTTACAGGTTACCTCAATGTCCCCAAGATCCTTGAGTTAGCTGTAAACAACGGTATGGATCCTATGACAGGAGAACAGATAGGCATCAGAACTGGGGAAATTAAATCTTTCCTGAGTTTCGAGGATCTTTATCAGGCTTTTGAAAAACAGCTTGAATACATAGTAGACCTCAAAATAAAGGTTAATAACATTATCGAGAAAATGTATGGAAAGGAAGCTCCCGCCACCTTCCTTTCGGTGGTCATAGAGGGCTGTATAAAGAATGGCAAGGACTATTACAATGGAGGGCCCCGTTACAACAGCAACTACATCCAGTGCTGCGGAATAGGCACTATTACGGATAGCCTTTCAGCCATCAGGAAACATGTATTTGAGGACAGAAAATTCACCTTTCCCGAATTGAATGGATACCTGCTCTCGAATTTCGAGAATAGAGAAGATCTGAGGCAGTTCCTTTTCAATCACACGCCTTTCTTCGGCAATGATGATGACTATGCTGACGAGATCATGCAGAGGGTTTTCGCCTCCCTGAACAAGACTATTGAGGGTAAGCCCAATACAAAGGGGACCCAGTATTACCTGAACATGCTTTCCACCACCTGTCATATCTATTTCGGAAAGAAGCTTGGAGCAACAGCCAACGGCAGGCTGGCAGGCATGCCAGAATCTGATGGAACTTCACCCGACCATGGAGCAGACAGGAACGGCCCCACGGCGGTTGTCAAATCCCTTGGGAAGATGGACCAGATAAAGACAGGAGGGACCCTTCTGAACCAGAAGTTTCTTCCTTCTGTCCTTCAGGGGGAAGAGGGCATACAGAAGTTCATGAACCTGATAAGGACCTACTTCAAATTCAACGGTCACCATATGCAGTTCAACGTGGTTGATTCCGGAACTTTGAGAGATGCCCAGGTAAATCCGCAGGACTACAGGGATCTTCTTGTCAGGGTTGCGGGGTACAGTGACTATTTTGTCGATCTCGACAGGGACCATCAGGAAGAGATAATTGCCAGGTCCGAGCAGACTGAATTCTAATCACCGAGGACATTAAATGCTGGCTCAACAGGGATGTTATTGACCATATGGAACGAGTCAGAGCTGTAGTAGAATGGAATTTCCTTTTTTTCGGAGAAGGTGCTGAAATACTCCGACTGAGATTTATTTCGGATGATTGAATGTAAATGGAAAGAGACAGGGCTCAAGGTGAGATTTTAAATTCAGTCTTTTTTTGATTTTAAGACGGTTTCCCCTTTCCTTGAGTCCTTTTTTCTGTTATTATTCCCTTTGCATTGAACCATCTCAAGAGAATAAAGTGGATCATTAGCTCAATTGGCAGAGCACCTGACTCTTAATCAGGGGGTTACAGGTTCGATTCCTGTATGATCCACCATTTTTTTATTTCAAGTTTATTCAATTAGGGTCAGGTCTTGAAATAATAGTTTTATTCATAGTATAAAAACCTCAGGGTTCATTGCTATCCCTTTTCAACATGACATTATCGCTTTCCTATAACTACAGCAATCTTGAGAGTTACCCTTCTTAGAGTTTAATAATACATATAGAAACCGTATGCCAGATGATTCTGGAATAAAGTTATTCCGGATTAAACGGGGCAATTTTTTTTTGAGGTTTTAAAGTCTATATTCACAACCCACTTCATTTATTTCAATGGTCTGTACGAACCTCCAGATAAAAAGGACCTCGGGCGATTAACCCCAGGTCCTGGTTGAAATTGATTATTTGGCTATAAGGTTCCAATAAATTTTTACTTTATTAGAATAATATGTTATTTACAGAAGAGACCAGCAAGAGATTGAAAAAGTATAACCAGTTTTGATAATTCCTCTCCCTTCAGTCGGATATTAGACATAGGGTTCAAAAAAGGT
>JAENYO010000004.1:55153-285960 GCA_016841745.1 Acetomicrobium hydrogeniformans | reverse complement strand
ACTGGGCGATCTCGATGTCACTTAACATTCTCGGTTCCTCCTTTATTGCGTTTCATTATAAAAAATCAGATGGTAATATTTTTTAGCTTATTTCTATATTTTTCTGGCAATAAAATGTCCCCTGCCAGCATTTCCACAAAAACTTCCATTTTTGACTATCACTTCTCCCCGTGAAAGAGTATGTTCAACTTTTCCATTGATCTCACGACCTTCATAGGGTGAAAAATCGGTATTCATATGAAGGTCACCGGCCCTTATAACCCATTTTACTTTCGGATCGAAGATAACGAGATCTGCATCAGCACCTATTGAAATACTCCCTTTTTGCGGGTATAGACCGAAAGTTCTAGCACAATGCTCTGAACTTATTCTCACAAGGTCATTAATACTTAATCTTCCTTTTTCCACTCCCTCCGAATAGAGAAGAGACAGCATGGTTTCGACACCCGGAAGTCCGTAAGGCAAGTTCAGGAATGAACCTTTCCACTCTTTCTGCTGTTTTGTAAATGGACAATGATCTGTAACAACAAACCCGATAAGACCATATTTGAGTGCATCCCAGAGAACATCCTGATCAACGGATTCTCTGAGAGCCGGACTTGCTGAAAAGAAATGTCCCTGAGAGCCCTTATAAACATCCCTTGTAAGCAATAGATATTGTGGACAGGTTTCTCCGCTTACCAGGACTCCTCGCTCTGCTGCAAAACCTATCCGGTCGACACCCAGGGCTGAGCTGACATGTACAATATGGAGCCTTGCCCCTGTTTGTTCCGCATAGAAGGCAACCTGGTCAATAGCAGAACCTTCACAAAGATCCGGTCTGGATACTGCCAGATTTTCCATCCTGCCAAGGTCCTGTTCTGACATCCCTGACAATATGGATTCGATAAGGTTCTCATCCTCAGCATGAACTATGGCAACTGCACCAAGCCTTGCTATCTCCTTAAATGCATTGTATAGAATTCCGCTATCTGAACGTCGTCCTGAAGCTGCGTAGGATGTGTAGAATTTAAAACTGGTTATACCCATTTCAACAGCCTCTCGAAATTCTTCTTCATGCCCAAGTTTCCAGCCAAGAACTTCTCCGTGGAATGAATAGTCAATAACTGAGTCCCTGGCTTCCTTCATTCTTAAACGTATATCTTCAGGAATGGAACGCGCTGGATCACCAACAGAAAAATCAATTATGGATGTTATCCCGCCACAGGCTGCAGCAACAGTACCGGTGTAGAAGTCATCACTGGAGCAATTTATCCCAACCGGGAGAGACATATGGGTGTGAGAATCGATACAGCCAGGCATAATAAGCTTTTCCCTGGCATCAATAACTGATTCACTGGTAAGGTCATCTCCTATAGCACTGATCCTGCCATTCTTAACAGCCAGGTCTGTTTTAACACTATCCGTGGAAGTAACAACAGTTCCGCCCTTTATAACAAGATCATACATGGCTTCTCCTTCTTCCCATTAAAGATAGCCCCCCCTGAGCATGAGTTTCTCAAGAGGTTCCATTCTTATTTTCTTTCCTTGATATAAGGAGTACCCAAAACTGCAGGCACATTAAAATGTTTTCTGGAAATGGTGGCGATAATTGTCAGAATATAGGGTATTGCAATAAGGAACTCGTTTGGAATGAGTTTGAAACCTGAAGTCTGAATAACAATAGCAGTTGCATCAGCCAGGCCAAAAACAAGTGCTCCAAGAAAAGCTCCCATGGGATTCCAGTTGCCAAGGAAACAGATGGCAAAGGCTATCCATCCTCTACCCCCGATAATATCGTTGGTATAAAGACCAAGGAACCCTATAGAATAAAAAGCTCCTGCAAGCCCATCCATAGCTCCAGCAGCAAGAACCGTCAGGAGACGGACTTTTTCAACATTGAGCCCGGCAGAATCAACTGCCTCAGGATTCTCTCCCGTAGATCGAATGATCAGCCCAAGTCTAGTCCTGAAGAGGATCCAGCAACCAATAGGCATAAGGAGAAGAGCAATATAGGTCAGAATATTCTGGGTGAAAAAAGCCTCCCCTATAATAGGGATCCTCGACAGGAAAGGAAGAGGGATATTTCTTAGAGGGTCAACAGTCAGGGGAAGAAGAGGAACACCGAATAGGACTCTGTAAAGATAAAGGCCTATGCCCACTGCAAAGATATTTATAGCCGTTCCTGTGACTATTTGATGCTGTTTCAGCTTAATTGTCATAACTCCATATATTGCAGCAACACAGGTTCCAACAAACATGGCAAATAGAAGCCCCAGGAAGAGATTTCCGCTAAGGTAAGCGCCTACAAAACCACCCCAGGCTCCCAGGAGGAAAATACCTTCGATTGCAATGATCATGACTCCTGTTCTTTCAGCAAAGACTTCCGCCAGAGATCCGATCATAAGGGGGGTACTCATTTGAAGAGCTCTTGCAAGCAAGCCTGTCAGTATCATTTATGACCACCCCTCTCCTTTGCTTTGAGCTGTCTTTTACTTCTGGAAACAGAGATCCTGTCCTGAATATAGTAAGAGAGGATAACAAAGAGCATTACGAAACCTTCCATGATACCAATTATGCTGGAAGGGATAGTCGAAGTCTGGACTACAAGATTTCCTCCCACCTTTAGTGCACCAAAGAGTATTGCAGAGAGAACGATCCCAAAAGGATGGGCATTACCAAGAATGGCTATCCCGATGCCCTCTGCTCCAATAAGAGGATTAAATCCCTGTACCAACATATGCTGGATCCCGTTTACCTCCATGAACCCGGCAAGACCTGCAAAACCACCACTAATAAGGAAAACGATGACAAAGATCTTCCTCGAATCTATTCCTGCATATCTTGCTGCATTTCTATTCATTCCGACCGCCCTGATCTTGAAACCCAGTGTGGTTCTCCAAAGTATGAAGTAAGCAAAAAAAGCGGCAAGAAGAGCAATAATAAATCCCCAGTGAAGCCGAGTATGAGGCAAAAGAGAGGGTATCCAGGATGATTCAGGTATAACATCCGTCTGGGGATACTCACCCTTCATTTCTATCAATGGACCTCTCAGGAGGTAATTCATGATGGCAAGAGCGACATAGGTCGACATCATGCTAATGAGAAACTCATTTGCATTAAATTTTGCTTTTGCAAAACCCACAAGGGATCCCCAAAGACCTCCGAGAATTACACTGGCGGACAGACAGACAACTAGAACAATTAGGCTGGGCAGGCCCTTGAGGTTCAACGCACAGAATACCGCGGCCACACACCCCATATAGAATTGTCCCTGGGCACCAATATTAAAGAGAGTGGATCTGAAGGCAAAACCAAAGGCAAGACCAGTCAGGATCAAGGGTGTTGCCTTGGCAAAAATATCAGCGATATTATAAATATCTCTAAAAGCAAAATTAACCATATCCCAATAAACATGTATAGGGTTATGTCCAAGGAGAAGCATCATCATTCCACTTGAAAACAGCCCAAGGAATACGGAAAGCAGGGGCCATAAAATAAGCCATCCCTTCCCATCCCTGTTTTTCATACGCTCTTCAAGAGTGGTATTCTCATCATGATTGGTTTTATCCATTTGTCCCATTCCGTTCACCTGTAACTCCTGCCATAAGAAGACCGATCTGATTGATGTTGGCCTCTTCTCTTTGGAATATCTTTAACAACTTCCCGTCATACATAACACCAATTCGGTCAGATAATGTCATGACCTCTGATAACTCCGTAGAAATAAGGAGTATTCCCTTCCCTTTTTCCCTCTCTTCAAGAAGGGCTTTATGGACATAGTCCGCAGCTCCCAGGTCAAGTCCCCTTATGGGCTGAATAGCCACCAGTAGTCTGGTCCCAATTATTATTTCTCTTGCAACCACAACTTTCTGCTGGTTACCGCCGGAAAGGGCTTTTACTTTTGTAGATGAAGAAGGGGTTTTAATAGAAAAAGATCTGATCAGATCTTTTGAGTTCTTCTTTATTCTTCTCCAATCAAGGATCCCCTTACTGCTGAAAGGAGGATCGGAGGGATTTTTCAGTATAAGGTTTTCCTCTACCGACATATCCAGAACCAGGCCTTCAAGATGGCGGTCTGCCGGGATATAACCAATGCCCTCTTTGATCATAGAAAGAGAATTCTGATTACATATATCGATATTTTCGAGTTTTATGTGTCCTTCCTCTATTTTGCGCAGGCCACAAATGGCTTCCGCGAGCTCTTCCTGTCCATTTCCACTAACTCCTGCAATACCGAAGATCTCACCCTTACGGACTTCAAGAGAAAGATCCTTCAAAACCATATTACCTCTGTCACCTCTTACAGAGATGGAATCTACGTAGAGGAGACTCTCACCGCTTTTCTTTTCCCTTTCGCCCGTAGTAAGCTCCAGTTCTCTACCAACCATCATTCGGGCAAGGAGGCCTTCTGTTGCTTGTGTTTTTCGTATTGAACCGATCAGTTTCCCATCTCTCATCACTGTAACTGAATCAGCGATCTCCATAACTTCATTCAGTTTATGGGTTATAAATATCACTGAATTACCGAAAGAAGTAAATTCCCTGACGAAGCCGAATAATTTTTCAGTTTCCTGTGGAGTAAGAACTGCCGTAGGCTCATCCATTATTAGTATCTCTGCTTCACCATAAAGTGCCTTCAGTATCTCTACTCTCTGCTGCATTCCCACAGGCAGTTGCCTTATAAGGGCATAGGGATCAACTTCCAGCCCGTACTTCTCTCCCAGTTCTTTAATATCTTCCGCTACATTTTCAACCCTCAGTGATTTTCCCGGTTTGGGTTTCATTCCCAAGATTATGTTTTCAACAACATTATGAACCGGTATCAACGTGAAATGCTGATGGATCATCCCTATGGCAAGTTTCATGGCATCATGGGGAGAACGAATAGTAACCTTGTCCCCCTTTACGTAGATCTCTCCCTCATCTGGCTGATACATCCCATAGAGGATTTTCATCAGGGTAGTTTTTCCAGCCCCGTTCTCACCTAGAAGGGCAAGTACTTCGCCCCTTGTAACTTGAAGGTCAACGTGATCATTTGCAATAGTACCAGGGAAATATTTAGTTATTCCTTTAAGTAATACAGCTTTATCTTTATCCATAGTGCTCCTCTCAAATAGTTATATAGCAGGGGAAGCTTCTGCTCCCCCTGCTATGCAGAAAGATCAGTTAATCAAGAGGTTCGGGAAATTGTGACGCAAACTCAAGAAGTGTGCCCGCTGCAATGGCATCATGTGCCTGTTTGACATAACCCTGTACTTCTGGTGAGACCTCATCAGAAAAAGCGACCATGACTATACCTTCGGCTATACCAACAGCATTGACCTTGGGTTCGAGTGTGCCTTCAATGTAACTTTTCACTGCCCATTTATACATCTCGGCAAAATCAAAATAGACGCTTGCTACTACGGTGCCCTTTGCGACATCATTCTGATTACTTGCAAAACCTACAAATTTGATCCCTTTTTCCTTAGCTGCCTGAATGGCACCCAATCCAACCTGGTTGGCATAGAAAAAGAGGACATCTGCTCCATTGTCGATCATTGCGCTTGCCATCTGTTTTCCAAGTGCCACATCGCTCCAGGAATTGGCATAGGACCTTATTGCCTTGAGTTCAGGATAACCTATCCTTGCAGCATACTCGTAAGTGTTAAGGAGACGGATCATCAATTTATTGGGGAAGCCTCCGGCAATTCCTATCTTGCCGGTCTTGGTAGTATATCCTGCCACTATCCCGGCAAGATAGCCTCCCTCATATTCCTTGGGAAGGATAGGACGGACATTGGGACCACCGGACACCATACCGTTCACAACACAGAAAACGGTATCAGGATAATTGGCCGCCACTCTGTTCGCACCTTCATCAAATTGGGTACCTGCAGCCATGATGAGGTCATAACCTCGTTCTGCATAATTACGGAAAGTTGATTCATAGTCGCTGGCCTGAACATTTTCTACATACTCCATCCTGGTTCCAAGATCCTTGTTACAAGCAAGAAGTCCGCTATAATTCGTAGCATTCCAACTCTGATCATTTATGGGACCGGGAAGAACCAGCACAATCTTGTAATCACCAGTTTTTTTGTCAACAGCCATCGCAGGTACGAAGGCAACCAGAACAATGCAGCTTACCAGCATCATTACTGCTAGAACTTTCCTTAACTTCATAAAAGATCACCATCCTTTTTTGTATTCATTTCTCAAACTCTGTAACCATTTCTGCACTTTACATTTTCTGACACATATCATCTCCCCCTAAATGGGATGAATGGCCTATCTTCCGCCCATAGTGAGTGCCATAACTGCTTTAGCCGTATGGAGCCTATTCTCTGCTTCATCGTAAATTACAGAGTGTGGACCATCGATAACAGAGTCGACGACCTCATTCACCCGGTCAGCGGGAAGAGCATGCATGTACAGCGCGTCTTTGGCGGTCAGGGCCATTCTCTCTTCAGTACATTTCCAGTTTTTATTTGCTTCAAGGGTTGCATCAACAACATCCGTACTCTGGTTTGTTAACCAGTTTCCCCAGTTTTTCGGGAACACGACGTCAGCATCTTGATAAGCTTCTTCCTGATCATGAGTTATGGTAAGACTTCCTCCGTGTTTCTCTGCATTTTTCTTTGCATTTTCGATGGCCCAGTCAGGAAGGTCATATCCTTCCGGGTAGGCAAGGGTTACATCCATACCATAACGGGGAAAGAGAAGAGCCTGGCTCACTGGAACTGAAACAGGCTTCTTGTGAGTAGTTGCGTAGGCCCAGATAACAGAAACCTTGAGATTCCTTGTGTTCCTGCCACGTTTTTCCTGAATCGTCATAAGATCCGCCACACCTTGAAGGGGGTGAAAAAGATCATCCTGCATGCTGATAATTGGTACAGTAGACCACTTAGCCATATCTCTGAGATATTTATTACCAGACTCCCAGACACAGTTCCTGCATGCTATGGCATGGCCCATACGGGAAAGGATGACAGATGTATCCTTGGCCACTTCTCCGTGTGATACCTGCATGGTACTGGTATCAAGGAAATGGCCATGGCCACCCAGCTGGGTTATCCCGGCTTCCATGGAATTACGGGTTCTGGTGGATTGTTCAAAGAACATAAGAAACACCGTTTTGTTTGGCAGATAATTGGTAGGCTTGTTTAGAGCAAAATCCTTCTTCAGGTCATAGGAAACGTCAAGAAGGGTATCGATCTCTTCCTTTGTCCAATCCTCCAGGGTTATAAAATGTTTACCTCTGAAAATCGTCTGCATAACTTAAAACTCCCTTCCTTAACACATTTGGTATCATAGATTTTTTTACTCCGCATAACCCTCCACGTAAATGGAAGGAATGACAGCATACATGGCAGCTGCTTTCACAAGCTCTTCTTTCCAGGTCTTTTCATTGGGAGCATGGGCCTGATCTTCATGGCCTGGTCCAAAACCAATACATGGAATTCCAAACCTTCCCATTATGGCAACTCCATTGGTTGAAAAAGTCCATTTATCAACTAACGGGGCTGACTTGAACAATCCCTTGAACGAATCGACCAGGGTCTTGCAGACAGGGTGTTTTTCTTCGAGAACCCAAGTTGGGAAAAAACATTCCGTTGGATATACCAATCCGGTGAAAGACGGTCTCTTATATTTGTACACCGATACTTCGGCTCCAGATTCTCTGACAGACGGAAGATTACGGATCTCCTGCAAAGCACTTTCCCAGGTCTCGCCGTTTGTCAGACGTCTATCTATGGAAATGCTGCATCCATCAGCCACTGCACATCTTGAAGGAGAACTGAAGAATACTTCTGAAACAGTCAGACTCCCCTTGCCCAGAAATTCATCATAATGCAGATTTTCGTGAAGGGCTCTGAGCTCGACAAGGATTGGAGCCATCTTATAAATGGCATTATCCCCTCTTTCCGGAGCAGAACCGTGGCAGCTTACACCATGAGTATCTACACGGATCTCCATCCGTCCTCTTTGTCCTCTGTAAATACGGCATGAAGTTGGTTCAGTACTTACAACAAACTCAGGCCTGATCTTATCTTCGTTGACTATATACTGCCAGCATAGGCCGTCACAGTCTTCTTCCTGGACAGTACCCGTAACGACAAGAGTATATTCTCCTTCTAGACCAAGGTCTTTTATGATCTTGCCTGCATAAACCATAGAAGCCATTCCGCCCTCTTGGTCAGAGGCTCCTCGCCCACCGATAACTTCATCATCTTCGAAGCCTTCGTATGGATCAAATTCCCAGAGTGCTTTTTCACCTATTCCAACCGTATCGATATGAGCATCCATTGCAATAATGTGTTTTCCATGGCCGATATGCCCCAGTAGATTACCCATCGGATCGACCTCGACTTTGTCAAAACCAACCTTTTCCATTTCTTCCTTTATGCGTAGTATCACTTTTTCTTCTCCACAGCTTTCACTGGGAATAACTATCATATCTCTCAGGAATCTCGAGATATCAGTCTTATACTCTTCGGCTTTGTCTAAGACTTTTTCAAATGGTATTTTCATTCGGTATCCCTCTTTTTAATTAAGGTTTTACATTAAATCTATTTCCCCTCGTCGGGATTTTGAAAACAAGGCTTAACTAATGAGCAAGCCCAAGGATACGGGGAAGAAACATGGGTATAGCGGGAACAAAAGTAATAAGGAAGAGGACGGCTATCTCTACCAGGATAAAAGGCCATATCTCCTTACTTATCTGCTCCAGGGTTAACTTGCTTATCCCACAGGCAACAAAAAGACAGGCTCCCACCGGGGGGGTCATCAGGGCAATATTCAAAGCCAGAACCATGATTATTCCAAAATGAAGGGGATGGTACCCAAGACTTACAGCAAGGGGATGCAGGATAGGACCAAGAATGATCAATGCAGCAGCAATATCCATGAACATTCCTACTATAAGAAGGAGCCCCAGGATCAAAAGCATAATGATGTATTTATTGGAACTGATACTCAGCATAAGTGTAGCAACTTTTTCAGGTATCTGCTCAATGGCAAGAACCCATCCCAGTATCGATGCAGCTGATATTACCAGGAAAACAATACCTGTTGTCCTTGCCATTTTGAGAAAGAGAGGAACAAGATCCGATAGTTTCAAATTGCGGTAAACGAAAAAACCAAGAAACATAGCGTAGGCAACAGCTACAGCAGCAGCCTCAGTTGGAGTAAAGATACCCGAAAGAATTCCTCCAAGTATTATTATCGGCATCAGAAGAGCAACGATAGCATCTTTAAATCCAATGAACATCTCCTTAAGAGTAGCTCTTTCTTCTCCTACTGGATACCCTCTCTTCCTGGCGATCCGTGCAGTCATAAACATCAGGGCAAGCCCAAGTAGCAGTCCGGGAACAAGGCCTGTCATAAAAAGACCTGCTATTGAAACTTGCATAAAAGCTCCGTAGATAACCATGATATTGGAGGGTGGAATAGTGGGACCTATTATTGAAGATGCGGCAGTAATGGCTGCAGAAAAATCCTTATCATAACCTTCCTCAACCATGGCTGGTATCAGCATGGAACCAATGGCTGCAGTATCACTCACTGCAGCACCTGTAATACCTGCAAAAAATATGGAAGCCACGATATTGGCGTGGGCAAGCCCTCCCTGGAGATGCCCGACAAGAACATTACTGAACTTCACCAGCCGGTGGGTTATGCCGGTCTTGTTCATTATCTCTCCTGCAAGAATGAAGAAAGGCATTGCCATAAGCGTAAACATATCAACTCCTGCAAAGTATCTCTGTGGAATAAGCTGAAGAACGATGGGACTGTGCATTTTAAGCATTCCCAGAAACCCCGTAACAGCAAGGACAAATCCGATGGGCATGCCAATTATGATGAGGACCATGAAAGCCAGACTCAGAAAACCGGCCATGATGCTCTCCTCCTCATTCTCATAGCCAACTCAGTTTCAGGGTAGACGATTCTGTTTACATGAATTTTAGCAAAATCAACATTCATCAGAAATCCAACCCTTCTTCTCTCTTTACTGCATCCACCACTTCTTCCGACATCAGGATATCATCAAGGTTTTTCCTTCTGATATCCAGGATCATTTTGCACAAAAGCATTACAATACATAGTGCGGCACTTACTGGCACGGACATTAGCCACCAGTACATGGTTGTCCCCAGGGCAGTAGCAAGTTGCGACTTACCGCCCTCTGCCATAACGAGCCCCCTGCTGAAAAGAATCCATAGGAAATAAAGTACCAGTAAGTTAGAAAGAAAAATAATTATTTTAGCTAAAAACCTTGGGATTTTCTTGATGAAGATGGTCACACCTACATGTTCATGTCTCCAGATACAGAGAGCGACAGAGGTGAGAGCCATCCAGATCATAACGTACCTGGACAGTTCCTCACTCCAGCCTAGAGGCCAGCGGACAACATACCTGAAAAAAACACCCAGAAGGACGGTGCCTGTCATAATTACTGAAAGGATCAGTACCGGGATCTCAAGGAACTTTTCCAGACTGTTGCCCACCCTCTCCGCCAGGGCAAAGACACCGGTCATGCCCTGGCGGGAGTTGTTCTTTTTATTTAAGTGGTTCATATTTTCATTTTTCATTTAAAGAACTTGTGGGCTAAATGAGCATAAGCCCTAGTTGTTAGCCTCAACGTCTGCAACAGCGACTTCTATGGCCTTGAGGTATTTCTCGGCAAAAGCGACACCATCATCACCATAACTGGTTTTTACAAATTCCATGGCTGATTTTCTACCCAATTCACGGAATTCTTCAAGAGCGTCTGGTGTCGGTGTATTGACTTCCATTCCTTCCTTGATGAGGGTAGGAAGTCCCTTGTCTGAAGCCTCGATTATCCGGTTCAAACCTCTCCCGGCAGTTATAGCTGTTATGGAAGCCACATTTACAACATGCTTCTCATTATCCGTCAATCCCTTATAAAATTCTTCATTCATGATCCAGCAATAGGTTCCGTAAAGATGGTTCGTTACAGAAAGATATTTCTGTACTTCATAGAGTTTTCCAAGCAGAACGATAGGAATGGGATTGTGCTGGCCATCAGCAACTCCGGTCTGAAGGGACGTGTAGACTTCAGCCCATGCTATTGGAGTAGCAGCGGCTCCATAGGTCTTCATCAGGTTCTGATGGGAGGGTAGGGTCATGGTTCTCATCTTCAGGCCCTTCATATCAGCCACTGTTTTAATTGCACGTTTGCTGTTACTAAGCTGGAAGAAACCTCCTGCTTCCCCGAATCCAAGGACTTTAAATCCGGTTACCTTGAGGATATCCTCTTTAAGGAAGTCTCCGAAAGGTCCGTCAAAGACCCTCCAGGCTACAGCATAGTCAGGAATAGCGAATGGAATGTCGATGATACCATAGGACGGATAGAATGGAGCCATGCCGCCTGCAGAAGCTATGTAGCTCTGAACGACACCGACCTTGACCTGCTCCATGGTTTCACGTTCATTACCCAGCTGCCCGGCAGGGAAGATATCGACCTTTACACTACCGTTAGTTCCTGCTTCTACCATACTTTTAAACACGGCAGCCATTGCTCCTGTAGCAGTCTCAAAGGGCTGCTGGGCATTGAGATGAGACAACTTCAACACTTTGGGCGCAGCAATTGATATTCCTGCGCAGAAAACTACGGCAACGACAACACCCAATACCATAAGTTTCTTAAACATGAAGAATCCCCCTCTTTCATTTCTCAATAGAACTTCCCATTCACTGAAAACCGACCTTCACACGCTTGATTACAACTGTAATACCCATCCCCCCTTATACACGTTTCTGCCTGAAAGAACGAAAAATCTATAGTCTTAAATGAGTCCTGTCATCTTGTTGAATTCATTGATCTTTTTGTCAATACTTGATGCCATCTTGTGAATAGAACCCCAGTACTCCTCTGCGTCATACCACTGGGCATTAAGCTCATCAAGCTCTTTTCCCTGCTGTTCGATCCAGGTATAGTACTTGAGATTATGGACAGCCTTCCTGTCGTAATAAGTGAGTTCCTTCATCCAGTCAGTACTGAGTCCGATAATATGCTGGTGATAGTCGACTGCAGCATCGATTTCCCTGTAATCACCATACTCCTCTTCCATTTCCTTAAGTCTTGAACCGTAAAGTTCCATGGAGTCAGTAAATACAGTGAAGATAAGGTCATTCTCTGTAAGCTCATAATACTTGGCCATCTTGATAGCCATGATAACGTTGGCAGCACTGGAAATGCCCATTAACGGCAGTTGCTCGATCAGTTCCGGGGACACTCCCTTTTCCTTGAGGTAAGCCCTGCCTGCAGGTTCATTGAAAAGGCGGATCATAGCCATACTGTCTACGTCATCCACATCGATCACCATATCTGTATTCTTGACATTGTGGATCCATGGAACATGCTTGTCGCCTATACCCTCTATCCTATGGGCTCCAAATCCGTTATAGAGAAGGGTTGGACACTGAAGAGCCTCTCCTACTGCGATCTTGCTGGTGGGGTATAGCTCTTTCATATAATCTCCCGAAGCAAGGGTTCCCCCGGAACCGGATGTAAGGGTTACACCAAAGAATCTGTCCCTTGGACCGGCTATCTGTTTGAAAACTTCATCCATGGCACTTCCAGTAACTTCATAGTGCCAGAGATGGTTTCCAAACTCCTCGAACTGGTTGAATGCCACCACATTATCCCTTGTCTTTTTGAGTTCCCAGGTTTTGTCGAAGATCTCCTTTACGTTACTCTCGCTTCCTGGAGTCGCTATGACCTCTCCGGCCACTTTGGCCAACCAGTCAAAACGTTCTTTGCTCATTCCTTCAGGAAGGATGGCAATGGACTCGCATGCCAGCAACTGGGAATTATAGGCACCTCCACGACAGTAATTACCGGTAGATGGCCATATGGCTTTCTGGGTGGTCGGATCAAACTGGCCAGTTACAAGACGAGGTACAAGACATCCGAAGGTAGCACCCACCTTGTGTGCTCCTGTTGGAAACCATTTTCCTACAAGGGCAATAATCCTTGCATCCACTCCGGTTATCTCTTTGGGAAGCTCCAGGAAATTGACACCTCCATACTGTCCACCCTTTTTGACAGGTTCATTTTTCCAGGTGATCCTGAAAAGGTTAAGGGAATTGACATCCCATAAACCTACATCCTTTAACTGGTCCTTGACCTTCCGTAAAATGAGATCAGGGTTTTTCATCTGCTCAAAGGTGGGAATTGCAATGTTCCTTTCCTTAGCCCTCTGAACAGTCCTCTTAAGCTGTTCTTCATTAATGGTAAGATCGATCATTACGGCACCTCTCCTTAATTAATTATTAATATAAGTCTCGTATAGCGATTCACGCCTTACAGATATCTAAAAACCTGCATATAGGGGAAATCTGCCACAGAGTTCCATGACCTCGGCTCTTATCTTCGTCAGAGCGTCCTCGTTCTCAATATTTGCCACCGTCCGGTCTATCCAGTCTGCGAGAAGGTCCATCTCGGGTTCCCGGAACCCCCTGGTCGTAACCGCCGGGGTTCCTACCCGTATGCCGCTCGTCACAAAGGGACTCTTCGTCTCAAAAGGAACAGTATTTTTGTTAACTGTTATTCCAGCCTTGTCCAGTGCCTTCTCCAGATCCTTGCCTGTAACTTCCCTGCTGGTGAGGTTGATCAGTATAAGGTGGTTATCCGTTCCTCCTGATACCAGGTGGAAGTCCTTCTTAAGCAGTGCCTCGGCAAATGCTTTGGCATTCTTCACGACCTGTTCCTGGTAACCTTTGAAGTCTGGCTGCAGGGCCTCCTTAAAGGCTACCGCCTTGGCGGCAATAACATGCATCAGGGGGCCTCCCTGCATGCCCGGGAAGATAGCCTTATCAACTGCCTTGGCATATTCCTCCCTGCACATTATCATTCCACCCCTGGGACCGCGCAGGGTTTTGTGGGTCGTTGTAGTTACGAAATCACACCATGGAATGGGATCCTTGTGAAAACCGGTGGCTATAAGCCCTGCTATATGGGCTATGTCGAACATTAAACAGGCTCCTACCTTGTCCGCTATCTCCCTGAACTTTTGCGCGTCAATCTCCCGGGGATAGGCACTGGCACCGCAGACGATCATCTTGGGTTTATGCTCAAGAGCCAGACGCTCGACTTCTTCAAAATCTATGGTCTCTGTTTCATGGCTAACTCCGTAAGGCACTATGTTGTAAAGCTGGCCCGAAAAATTAACGGGGCTGCCGTGGGTGAGATGGCCGCCGTGGGAAAGATTCATTGCCAGTAGTGTATCCCCAGGTTTCAGTACTGAAAAATAGACGGCCATGTTTGCCTGAGAACCCGAATGGGGCTGCACATTGACATGGTCACAGCCGAAAAGCTCCTTCGCTCTGTCCCGGGCAAGATCTTCGGCCTTATCAACTACTTGGCAGCCTCCGTAATATCTCTTGTGAGGATAGCCTTCTGCATATTTATTGGTAAGAACTGAACCCATAGCCGCCAGGACCGCCGGGGTCACCACATTCTCCGATGCTATAAGCTCTATCCCGTGTCTTTCTCTCTCCAGTTCTTCACTGATCACTTCAAATATGGCCGGGTCGATTCCCTTAAGACACTCTCCTGCTTTACCGAACATTTTTATTCCACCTTTCTCTTCATTTAACGACTCTCTCTAATTTATTTCACCAAGCTTACAAGTAAGATCTTCCATATCGGGATCCACCAGGATAGGAGATCCAACAGCTTTTTGTGCACTGACAATATCTTTAAGACCATTTCCAGTTACAATAAAAGCTATCCTCTCATCGGGTCTGATATCACCATGGAGGGCCATTTTTTTAAAACCGGCAAATCCCGTAACGCCTGCAGGCTCTCCAAAAACTCCTGTTTCTCTTGCCAGTTCAGGCATGGCCTCAAGGATCTCCTGGTCGGAAACGGTTATCATATCTCCTCCGCTTTTCCTCACAGCTCTAAGTGCTTTGGCCCAGTTTCGGGGAGCACCTACACAAATACTGTCAGCAATGGTATCTGCAGAGGTAAAGGTAACCCCTTCAGTTCCCGACTTAACCGCGTTGTATATGGGCGAAGCCCCTTCAGCCTGAACTCCTGTGATCCTCGGAATCCTGTCCACAAGCCCAAGCTGGATGAGGTCAAAAAAGGCCTTGTACACACTGCTGATAATGCATCCATCTCCGACTGAGACAAAAATCCTGTCTGGAACATCCCAGTTCAACTGCTCGCCAATTTCAAGAGCACAGGTCTTCTTGCCCTCAACAAGATAGGGATTTATAGCACAGTTACGGTTATACCATCCCCATTTATCGATAGCTGCAGTAGCCAGGTTAAAGGCATCCTCGTAATCCCCTTTTACAAGAATGACCTGCGCTCCATAAACAAGGAGCTGAGTCACTTTGGCTGCAGGAGCTTTTTCCGGTACGAAGATATAGGATCTGAGACCTGCACATGCAGAAAAACCCGAAAGGGAACTTGCAGCATTCCCTGTTGAAGCACATGCCACAATCCGTTGGTTGAAATCAAGGGCCTTTGCCACTCCTACAGCACTTGCCCTATCCTTAAGCGATCCGGTTGGATTACGTCCATCATCCTTAACATATACACTTCTTACCCCATATTTTGATGCGAGTTTTGGACTATCATAGAGTGGAGTCCAACCCACTTCCAGGCAAGGAATATTCTTTTCATCTTTAACGGGAAGAATAGAACTGTAACGCCAGAGGCTTCTTTGTTGAAGCTTTGAAAAATACTCCCTTGAAAGCTTCTTCTTATCCTGATCATAATCATAAAGAACATCCAGTGTTCCATCCAGACCACAGGATGGACATGTATATATGACTTGATCGGGATCATATTCTTTTCCACAAAGAACACATCGTAAAATCATGGGAACTGCCACTATAAATATCCTCCCGCCTACTCAAATACAGAACGGACTATACCGTAATAGCCCTCACAAGCTTTAACCAGCTGTTCTATTTCTATGTATTCATCATCGACATGGGCAAGTGTTTCAAGAGAACCACCGTAACCCAGGGTCGGGATTCCAGCCTTTCCTGCGTAGTAACTTCCATTAGTACAGAAATAATAATGGGAAAGAACAGGATCCTGACCTGCAGACCTGAGACCCTTCAGGGCAGTCTGTACAAATTCGTGGTCTTCCGGAAAGAGCCAGCCGGGCGCAAATCTTGTTGCTTTTATCGGTTCTCCTGTATAACACATTTCTTCGCCCACTGCGAGATAAAGTCTTGTCTTCAATTCGGGATCAGACTGAGCTACTTCATCAATTATCTGCTGTACCTGCTGCAGAACTATCTCTTCGGTTTCCCCAACTAGCAGTCTCCTGTCAAAAGTCACCCTGCATTGATCAGGAACTACACTGGCACCCGGATATGGTGAAGATATGATATCCGTTACCTCCAGGATACCTTCTCCCAGAACTTCGTTTAATGCTGGAACAAATTTTTCCTCTATTTCTAAAAGGACTTTCATCATCTTCTTAACAGCGTTAAGACCTACAGAAGGGTTGGAGGAATGAGCTGTCTTGCCCAATGTTTCAAGAACTACCTCAGCTCTGCCCCTCTGCCCTCTTTTCAGGGTAAGGTTGGAAGCCTCTCCGATTATTACGAGATCAGGCTGATATCGCTCTCCTATCAACTCCGATGCAACACCCTCAAAACACTCCTCATGAACAGAACCGGCAACAATAATTTCACCATCAAGATCATCTCCATGATCTTCCTTAAGGGAAGCTGCTGCCTGGATCATAGCCGACAGGTTTCCCTTCATGTCTGAAGTGGCTCTGCCATATATCCTTCCGTCTACTACCTCCGCTCCAAAGGGATCATAGTTCCATTTAGAAGGATCACTGATATCAACGTGATCCATATGACCTTCCAGAAGGATCTTTCTGCCCCCTCTTCCAAGAGTTATCCGGCCTATGACATTGCCATAGGTATCAACTTCGACATTATCAAACCCAAGATCCACCATTCTGGACCGGACAAGTTCTGCTACATTCTTTTCCTGGCCGGACAAGCTTGGCTGCTGGATCATTTTCCGGCAAAAGCAAACAAGTTGTTCCTTTCTCTCCTGTGTCATCATTATGAACTCAACCCCAATGCAAAAATTTTTTCTATTTTGAAAGAACTTCCCTGGCTATACCGTAATAGCCAAGGAATCCTTTCAAGAGCTGATCAATTTCAATATACTCATCTGTAATATGGGCAAGGACTTCTCTGGATGGACCAAAAGCAAGTGTCGGTATATTGGCTTCTCCCCCATAGTAGCAACCATTAGTTCCGAACCCGGCTCTATTCGAGAGTACTGATTCAAGTCCCACATTTTTCAGCCCTTTAAGAGCCGTCCTGATAAAATCATGGTCTTCAGGAAAAAGCCATGCTGGAACAAAGTGCTCTCCCTTTATAGGAACTCCGGTATAACATGAATCCTCAAACCTTGAAAGCCGGACATTTACCTTCATATCCGGGGTTTCCCTCAAAGCAATTTCAATAATTTCTTTTATCTGGGCAAGAACTCCGTCCCTTGTATCGTTCAATAAAACCCTGCGATCGAAGACCGCCCTGCATCTGTCGGGAATGGCTCCAGTGTTGCGCTCCGGAAAAGAAAGAAGATTTGTCAGCTCGAGAATTCCTTCCCCCAGGAAGTTGTGATTTTGAGGAATGAAGTACTTCTGAATGGCAGCGAGAAGGGATACCATGTGCATAGCAGCATTAATTCCATACCCCGGGTTGGCTGAGTGGGCCATTTTACCCAGAGTCTCCAGAATAATTTCAGCTCTGCCTCTCTGGCCTCTTTCCAGCTTAAGATCTGAAGCTTCTCCAATAACTACCATGTCCGGACAATATTTTGAGGCTATGAGATGAGATGAAACTCCCTCAAAACGTTCCTGATGAACCGTTGCCGCAACAATAAGTTCACCTTCCATTTCGTCCCGGTGATCCTCCTTGAGCGACGCTCCGGCAAAGATCATGGCGGAGAGACTGCCTTTCTGATCGGACGCTCCCCTGCCATAGATTCTTCCATTTTCGAGAAATGCACCAAAAGGATAGTAAGCCCATTCGGAAGGATCCCGTACCTCCACCTGATCCATCTGAGCTTCCATAAGAAGTGTTTTACCGGGTCTAGGAAATGTTATTCTACCAATTACATTACCGTAATAATCCACATCAATCGAATCGTAATCAAGGGAGAACATGGTCTCCCTTACAAAAGAAGCAACTTTCCTTTCATGGCCGGAAATACTCGGGTATCTTATCAGATCCCGGCATAGTCCAATTATTCCTTCTTCTCTCTTCTGATTCAGCATTAGCTATCTCCCATAATATGGTGACATAACGTAAAAAACGATACTATCAACAATTATAAATGAGTATGTATTATTTTCAATAAACATTTTCTGATATAATTGATAGTAAATTCCTAATGTCATGGAGGGAATAGCCTTGATAACTTTTTATCAACTGGAATCTTTCTGCAAGATCGTGGAAGAAGGTTCTTTTCGTTCCGCAGCTGAGAAACTGTTTATTTCACAACCCTCCATCAGTCAGCATGTGGCCAGCCTTGAAAAACACTTCCAGATCAAGCTTTTCATAAGGCAGGGAAGAAAAATAAGGCTTACACCCGAAGGGAGGTTACTCTACACTACTGCAATTCAGATAATCGAAAAGATCGAGACCCTGGGAGAAAGATTCAAGGATCTGAAGAACCTTAAATTTGGAGAACTGAAGATCGGATGCTCTAACTTCACCGGTTCTTACATACTTCCCCAGGCCCTGGATTTTTTCCGCCATAAATACCCACTGATCAAGGTATCGATCATATCAGGAAGAGTCCGAGAGATACTCCAGAACTTGAATGACAATAATCTGGAACTGGTCATTCTCGGGAAAAACCTGAATTGGGCAACTGAGCCTCAACTGACCTATAAATCCATTGGTATGGATGAACTTGTTTTCGTCGCAAATTCCACCCATCCACTCGCAAACAGTACCGTTAAGATCCAAACACTTGAAAAAGAAACTCTTATAACCTATTCCGAAAGGAACAACCTTAATTCTTACATAAAAGATTTAACTTTGAGATACGAACTGAGACCCACGAATATCATAGAAGTGGATGACCTGGGCATAGCTAAAAAACTCATCCTTCAGGGTCTGGGGGTCACCCTGGCCAGTAAACTGGCTGTTGCGGAAGAGATAAAACAAGGAACTCTCAGCCTGATAAATCTGGAAGACAGGGAAAGGCTTACATGGGAGATAGATGCCATTTATCATTCCAGCAGGGGTCTGACTTATGCAGGATGGGAAATGCTGAAGATCCTTGAAAAAATGGCCGGTCTCACACTCACGTAAAGCGATTTATGATAATTTTCAGATTGTATTCCCATTGCAAAGTGATTTATTCTCTATAAAAAGGTACAATTCTAAATGATTCCATTGAAATAGGAGGTATAAAATGAAAAGCATTTTTGACGACGACAAATTCTTTGACGAGGAGAAAGGGGAAAAAAAGAAGTTCAACAAAGAGGAAATGAAAAAATTCTTCAACATGAAGTTAGGATTCCTTAAATATATAGTTATCCTCATAATATTGGCCATGGTTGTTAAACAGGGATTTTATATCGTTCCCGCTGGTTCAAGAGGCGTAGTTTTCAGACTTGGAGAAGTGATAAAGGTAGCAGACCAGGGAGTTAATTTCAAGATACCCCTGATAGACATGGTTACAATCGTTAACACTGAACAGATCCAGCGTTTTGAATATGGTTACAGGACTGTTTCCGTTGGACCTCCAGCCCGTTATACTGACAGGCCCGAAGAATCCAAGATGCTTACGGGTGATAACAAGATAGTCGAGATCGACTGGGTACTCCAGTTCCAGACTGGAGACCCGGCAGCCTTTGTGGTTAATGTTCCAAGTGACAGGGACGCACAGATAAAGATGATCCGGGATATAGCCGAAGCGACCCTCAGGGAGGTAATTGCATCTCGGAAACTTGACGATGTTCTTACCACGGAGAAGGAAGCTTCCCAGACGGAAGCCAAGCAGCTCATCCAGCAAAAGATGGATGAATTGAAAACAGGTATTTTTGTAGTGGCTGTACAGTTCCAGGATGTAGTCCCCCCCCAAGCTGTCCAGGCTGCTTTCAGCGAAATAAATTCTGCCCGTGCAGAAAAGGAAAGATTTATTCTTGAAGCCGATAAATACACTAACGAGGTACTCTCAAAAGCCGCAGGCGAAGCCGCGAGGGTCCTTAACGAAGCAGAGGCCTACAAATTCCGCAGGGTCAATCTTGCAGAAGGAGAAGCAGCCAGAATAACATCCCTCAACAAGGTCTACAGGGAAAACCCGGACCTGGTCCTTAAAACCCTCTGGCTTGAGAACATGCAGGAGGTATGGCCGAAACTGAAAGTAGTCATAGTGGACGGAGGAAGTAATTCCCTTCAGATACTTCCCCTCGAGCAGTTACTACAGATGCAGGGCGAAAAAGCCCCGCAGGGAAATTAGGAAAAGGAGGGTGCAATTATGAAAGATATCAAGAAGATCATCTTCTACCTGGTATTAATAGTCCTCCTTATGGGGTTGACGGGGTCTTTCTACCTTTTGAGACAGGACCAGCAGGCAGTAATTCTTCGACTAGGGAAAGTCGTTGCATCTAAAACAGAACCCGGGTTGTATTTCAAGATCCCCTTCATGGATAAGGTTACGAAGTACACTAAAAAACTCATCGAATATGATGCCCACCCCGTTGCCGTCGTGACCAGTGATAAAAAGAGCCTTGTCTTCGACACTATAGCTCTCTTCAGTATTTCCGATCCGGAAACCTTCTACAGGAGGGTAAGAACGGTGGCATCTGTCCAACAGCGGCTGGACGATTCAGTATATGCAGCAGTCAGGATAGTGGCAGGACGATTTAATCTGGAAGCCCTGGTAAGACAGAGCCGCCAGCTGGCCATTGAACAATCTACGAACATAGCCAGAGCACAGTCAAGGGAATATGGAGTTGAAATACTATCCGTAGCCTACAAAAGGGTATTCCTTCCTGAGGATAATGAACAGGCAGTTTACCGCTCCATGCAGGCGGAAAGAAACCGGGTCGCCGGTCAACTGAGGGCCGAAGGACAGGCTGAAGCGATTCGCAGAAGATCTCTTGCAGACAGAAAACAGATCGAGATGATCGCCGAAGCCCAGCGAAAAGCCCAGGAAATAAAGGGAGAAGGAGACCGGACTGCCCAGGAAACCCTCGCTAAGGCGACAACAGAGGCGAAAGAACTGTACGTTTTCCTGAAGACTATGGAATTTTATAAGGAAGCACTCCCTGGAACACCCATCCTTCTCAGACCTGGCGATGGTACTTTAAAATACCTTAAAGGGATAGAATAGGTCGGATGTAAGACATCAAAGCACACTACCAGCAAAAGGGGATCCCATAAACGGGGATCTCCTTTTGTCTTTTTCAAAATTGATCATAGAAAGAGGAACTGGAACTACAGCAAGGAGTCAAGCTCGGCCAGTTTTTCCCTGAAGACAGCAATGGTCTGCTCCAGGGGATCAGGCACTGACATATCTACCCCTGCTTTTTTCAATATATTAATTGAGTAATCGGAACTGCCTTTTTCCAGGAATTCAAGATATCCTTTTCTTACTCCTGGTTCTCCCGACAGGATCTTTCTGGAAAATGCGGTCGCAGCAGCATACCCAGTAACATACTGATAGACATAAAAAGCAGAATAGAAATGGGGTATTCTAGCCCATTCAATATCGACATCCTCGTCGACAACAATACCGGGACCATAATATTTCTCGTTGAGTTCATGCCAGAGACCGCACATCAAGTCTTTGGTAAGGGCCTGTCCATTCTCTGCAAGCTCATGGGTCCTCTTCTCAAATTCAGCGAAAAGAGTCTGCCTGTAAACTGTTGTCCTTATCTGCTCCAGATAGTAATTAAGAAGATATTTTTTTTGTTCAACATCATTGCTGCGAGAGAGAAGATGTTCTATAAGAAGTGCTTCATTTGTCGTTGACGCCACCTCGGCAAGAAAAATAGTGTAGTCTCCGTAAATATAAGGCTGACTGGAATGGGAAAACCATGAATGAAGAGAGTGACCCATTTCGTGTGCTACCGTAAACACATCCCTCAATGTATAGTTATAGTTAAGGAGAACATATGGATGGGTTCCATAACTTCCCCAGGAATATGCCCCCTTACGCTTTCCTCGATTTTCGTAGATGTCTACCCAGCCTTCATTGAACCCTTTTTTCATAAGTTCGAGATACCCCCCACCCAGAGGGGCAACTCCTTCGAGGACCATCTCCATTGCTTTTTTATAGGGGATATCCATGTTGATCTCTTCCACAATAGGCACATAAAGATCATACATGTGGAGTTTGCTTACACCCAGCCCCTTTTTTCTCAGATTCACGTAGTCATGAAGGGGTTCAAGATTCGCATTTACAGTATCGATAACATTGGAATAGACATCCACAGGAATATTATTGTTATCAAGGGCAGATCCCAGAGAAGAAGAATACTTCCTTGTACGGGAATTGAAAATATCCGTTTTAACACTTGAGCTATACATGGCAGCAATAGAATTTTCATATTTTCTGTAGGTTCGATGGAGGGCCCTGAAAGCCTCTTTTCTAACCTTCCTGTCAGTTGATTTTATAAGGGAGAAATAGCGTTCCTCCGTCAGTTCAACCTTATTACCCTTTTCATCCCTTACGATAGGGAATTTCATATCCGCATTTGTCAGCATGGAAAAGATATTTTCCGGAGCATGAGCCATTTCTCCGGTCCTGGCAATTATTTCTTCTTCTGCCGTGGACAATACATGTTCCTTCATCCTGAGGATATTTTCAAAGAAAAAACTATATTCAGCCAGTTCTTCGCTGTTCATGTATCCGTTTATTATTTCTTCGGAAAAACAGTTTATCTCGGGAACTATAAAAGATGTGGCAGTGGAATATCTTACCATCAGGGACATGGCCCTGTCAGCAAGGGCCTGAAATTCTGTAACGGATGTATCTTCATGGCTTTTCATGTTGGCAAAGACAAGGACCTTCCCCATGGAAATACCCAGATCCTCATCCAGTCCAAGACAATCAGCCATTATCTCCATGGAAGAACCAAGGTTACCTCTGTAATTGTTAAATTCCTCAAGCCCTCTTTCAACCCGATGGTAATCCTGTTCCCACTCCTTGACAGATGGATAAATATTCTCAAGTTTCCATTTATAAAGGCTATCTATCTCATCCCTTGCAGGAAGTTCACCCTTTCGGGGTTTCCCTTTTGTTATTCTCTCATGATCTTCCTTGACCTTTTTGGGCATATTCTGCACCACCTTCAGTAAAAGTTAAAAAATATGATTTTCAGAAGTTTTCAGTACTATCTTCTGGATAACTGTACGGGACAGGGGGAAAAGTAATTAATTTTGTATTCCCTCCATATTTCAACTCTCTGGCATTACATCATATTTTCTGTTAAGGGTAACATAATTCAATATATGTAACACAGCTGTCTTGATTTCTGAACAGCAGTCCCATCTGTTCCAGGGCATTATGATAAATCCGAAGAAACCCGCTTTTCCATAATGCCCTGGAACTCGTATTATATCTGATAACTCACCTTTCTGAATCAGATATAATATCTCTGTAAATTCAGGAATCCAGAATGTAAGATTATTCTGTTTTTTCTTGCAATCGACCCCAGAAACGTATATTGTATAATTCAGTCAGTTCTTTTTTTGAGTATAAATAAAAATACAAATGATATTTATATTCAAAAAAGAACTATGCATCTCACACTAAATTCATAGAGGAGTGAAAAGGATGAAGAAACTCGTTATTTTACTACTTGTTCTTACGGTAGCGGTAGCGGCCATCGGTCCTGCTGCTGCGGCAAAACAGGATTGGCCCGATCAGCTGAGATTCATGGCCGGACCTCCTGGAGGAAACTGGTTTGCCCTGGGCGGCGCCCTTGCTGACATGTGGACCAAGAATGTAGCATCTACTACAAGCGGAACCGGGGGTGGAGTATCTAACGTAATTAATGCCGACAGGGGCAAGGGAGATATGGGATTCTCCGTTACAGCCCTTGTTGGAGCTGCTTCCAAGGGAGAAGGACCTTACAAGAAGCCGCTTTCAAACACAACGGTCCTTGCAAACCTTTATCGTCAGTACACGTATTTCATCATGCGCAAAGATTATGCCGAGAAGAATGAAGTCAAAACCATGGGCGATATCATTACAAAGAAACTTCCGATCCGCCTTGCCACCCTTAAGCCTGGCACCGCAACAGAGTTCACAATCCGCTCACTTTTTGAAAAAGGTTTTGGTGTAGGCTGGAAAGATATCAAATCCTGGGGCGGTTCTGTAGAATTCGCTTCCTACTCCGATGGCGCCAACCTTCTTGCTGATAACCACATCGACTGCTTCGCCTTCTCAGTTGGCAGCGTCGCTTCCATCGTCATGAAGATAGAAAGCCAGACCGATGTAGTAATACTTCCTGTAGATGAATCTGCTCTCAAGGCTATGACCGAGGCTCTGGGAACTGTTACTTTCGAGATCCAGCCAGATATATACAAGAGTATTGATAAACCCGTTCCCACCGTTGGCGACTATACCTGTATAGTAGCCCGCAAGGATCTTCCCGAAGACCTTGTTTATGAACTGGCTAAGGCACTCTGGGCAAATAAGGCAGACCTTGTCAAGGCAGTGAAAGCAATTCAGGAGTTGAATCCTGAGGAAGCTGTTCCCGTAGCGGCCCCGGCCCATCCTGGAGCAGTCAGGTTCTGGAAAGAAGCAAAATAGTAACAGTCTTTAGAGAATAGAGCCATAAAATAGCGGGTGGTGCAATGCACCGCCCCATTTTTGTATTTGAGGAGATAAGAGTTGAGAAAGTTTACAGGACCAATTCAGAAAATTATCTATCTGTATGTTCTAGCCATGGGGATATTTCATCTCTACACAGCTGTTTTCGGAACGTTTGAAGCGTACCTTCAGAGAATGATCCACCTCACATGGGTCCTGCCCATGGTCTTCGTTCTTTACCCCATTAAAAAAGGCTCTGAAAGCAGTTCTGTACCCTGGTACGACTGGGTACTTGCGCTAATGTCCATTATGCCGGGCCTTTACGGCATGATCAATTATGAAGATATTACAATGCGGATAGTACAGGTTGATCCTGTTACTGCTCCCCAGCTGATCCTGGGTGTTATCCTTCTTTTTGTGCTTTTAGAAGCGACCAGACGTATAGTGGGATGGCCCCTTGCAATAATTGCAGGGTTCTTTGCCGGATACATGTATTTCGGACACTTCATGCCCGGCATAATGAGGGGACTCTCCTTTACTCTCCCGGAGGTCATCGAAGAGATCTACCTTACAGATGAGGGTGTTTTCTCCATACCCCTTGGGGTCTCTGCCACCTTTGTTATGATATTCCTTATCTTTGGCGGTTTTCTTGAAAAAAGCGGAATTGGAGAATACTTCATGGAATTCGCCCAGGCCTTTACTGGAACCGCTCCTGGAGGACCTGCCAAGATCGCGGTGGTAAGTTCAGCCCTTTTCGGCTCCATATCCGGCGCCGCTGTTGCAAATGTATATGGAACGGGCACCTTTACCATACCGCTGATGAAAAGGATAGGATATCCTCCTTTCTTTTCCGGAGCAGTTGAAGCTGTAGCCAGTTCCGGAGGCCAGATAATGCCTCCGATCATGGGTGCGGGTGCTTTTATAATGGCATCTCTCCTTGGTATCCAGTATAAGGAAGTAATGATAGCAGCTATTCTTCCGGCACTGCTTTATTACGGGGCTGTTCTCCTAATGGTCCATCTTGGTGCTCTGAAGAACGGATTGAAAGGACTTTCCCAGGAAGACCTTCCTTCGAAGAAAAAAGCCTTGAAGGATATCTACAAGATGCTTCCCATAATTGGCCTTGTATACCTGCTTCTTTCCGGATATACACCCATGCTTGCAGCAGTAATAGGCGTTGTAATGGCATGGTGCATATCCCTTTTCGACAAAGATCACAGGATGGGACCCAAAGCCATATGTGATGCCATATATACAGGTGCCAAGAATATTCCCGTTGTCTGTATCGCCTGTGCCGCTGCCGGAATAGTGGTAGGTTCGGTATCCCTTACAGGATTCGGATTCAAGTTCGTAGGACTTGTCTTCACCCTTGCCGGAGATATTCCTTTCCTTGCTCTTATCCTGATAATGCTCGTCTCACTTGTTCTCGGAATGGGACTTCCGACAACAGGAGCATATATTCTGGCCGCAGCCCTGGGAGTACCAGCTCTTGCCAAACTCGGTTTCGACCCGCTGGCTTCTCACATGTTCGTCTTCTACTTCGCTATAATTTCCAACATAACTCCACCGGTAGCCCTTGCGGCATATGCCGCGAGTTCCATAGCCGGTTCGGAACCTAATAAAACGGGATTTGCAGCCATGAAACTGGGGATCCTTGCATTCATAGTACCCTACGCCTTCATGTACGACCAGGGAGTGATCCTGCACGGCGGAATTACTTCTAACCTCGCTGCAGTAGCAGGAGGAATTGCAGCCATCTTTGCCATGGGCTTTGCAATGATGGCTTACGTTCGCAATACTATTTCCAGCTGGCAGAGAATTATATTTATCGCTGCAGGTTTCTTATGTTTCTTCCCGGTCCTTCTTATCAAGGGAATCGGTATCGCAGCAGTTCTGGGAAGCTATCTGCTTTTCAGAGGCAAACCCCGGGACTTAACTGTCAGTATATAACCTAACTTAAGAACGGGGTACCCGAAGGTACCCCGTTCTTTTATGCCACATAAGGTCAATGTATTAACGCCGGCACTATTCATGAGTTTCAATAAATCTTCTCCCAGAAGAAAAACCCTCACCAAGATAATTTCCGATACCATAATACTTCCTGAAAACAGGAGCAAATATCAGGGGCCTCATAAGCTCGGGATCAGGCAACCCTCTCTCTCCCAGCATATCCTCATCAACCTTGATATCCATGATCTCCCCTATCAGTTCATAATGGGAACCCAGGTCTATGCTTCTGGAAAGCCGACATTCGAGAACCAGTGGAAATTCCCTTATGAATGGAGCATCTACATTTTCTGCTCTTTCATAACCAAGGCCCGTTGCAGCAAACTTATCAACTTTTCTACCGGATACCATACCAAAATAATCAGCTTCAGCAATATGGGTTTCCGAAGGGACATTAACGGTAAAACCTTTTCTGAACTGAATAGACTCAAAAGAATAGCGGGATTCCCTCAAGGCTACCATAAGAGAAGGTGGTTCAGAATTACATATTCCTCCCCATGCTGCTGTTGCTGCATTAGCCCTGCCTTCTTTATCATAACTTCCAATTACCAGGACGGGCGCCGGATAAAGAATAGTTTTAGCACCTAGTGATCTTTTCATCGACTGTTTACCTCCGCATGTCAGGATATAGGGATCAAAAACTCACTCTGGATAACAACTTCCCATGCTTTTGTGCTTTTCTATCATAAATCGTCTACTTCTATCACAATTATATTACAAGTAACCAGAACTAATGGTGAGATTTGGTCAGATAACTCCCCATCACAAAGAATATTTGATAGTATTTACAGTTTTCAGCCACTAGACGAGGTTGCCTGACCATTGTTGACTATTACAATAAACACTGTAACAGGTCAGTATTGGTCAGTAGATATTCTATATTATTCCGGAGGTGTTTAAATATGACACGTTGGCTTGCAAAAAGAGACAGTAATGGTTTTCCCGGGTTGACTCTCTGGACAAGTTCGATGGACAGGATGATGGATGATGTGCTGAGCGTATTTAATTCATGGCCTTCAGACATGCTCAAACCATATGACGAGGGAGAATTCGTTATTCGTCCCAGAGGTGATTTTTACCGTGAAAACGGTAAGATAATTGCAGAATTCGAAATCCCGGGAATTGATCCGGAAAAAGTTGATCTCAAGGTCTATAAGGACAGAATGGAACTTAAGGCCGAAAAGAAAAGGGAAAACAAGGTCGAAAAAGACAACTACCTGAGATCTGAAAGATATTATGGAAGTGTTTCAAGAACTATACAGCTTCCCTTCGAGATCGATCCTGATTCCGTTAAAGGATCTTATAAAAACGGTATCCTGAAAGTAGAACTGAAAGAGATAGTGGAAGCAGACGTTTCAACTAAAGTAAATATTGATATAGAACAATAAGAACAGGAACATAAATCCAGACTTATAAGAGGGAGCACCCTGAAGTGCTCCCTCTTATAGCGGAAAAGGTCCTCAGACCATCAATATTACAAAGCTCAGGGAAGTTCTCTTTCAGTTGTTATTCAGGGTATCATTTCACCTTTAAGCATGAAATTCATCGACGCCATGTCCCCGGAAGCATCAGCATAATCACAGTGTATATCTCCAAACGTCCCAGAAGCATGCACAGTGAAAGAACCCATTTACCGAAGAGAGGAACAGTAGCATAATTTTTAACGGGTCCCACTATTCCCAGACCTGGGCCAATATTTCCAAGTGTTGCTGCTACACTTGCAAGAGCAGAAATAACATCGAGGCCTAAACCAGCCATGACAAGTGTGAAAATGGCGAAAAGTCCTATATAAAGGATGAAGAAAGCTGTAACTGAGCCGATAACTTCCTTTCCGACCACATTTCCTCCAACCTTGACCTGAACCACTGACCTGGGATGAAGCAAACGGTAAAGTTCAGCCTTCACATGACGTATCAGAACCATGATCCTAAGATTCTTTATTCCTCCACCGGTTGATCCTGCACACCCTCCTATGAACATAAGGGCCAGGAGAAGATACTGGGCATAAAAGGGCCATTGTTCATAATCAGCTGTCACATAACCTGTTGTAGTAGTGATACTGACAACCTGGAAAGCAGCATAACGAATGGAATCCATAATATTGTCGTAGGTTCCGCTGAAAACCAGAAAGGCTGTCACCGTAGCAATACTGAAAAGGATTACCCAGGAATAGAATCTGAATTCCTCATCTCTCCACCAGGTTCCAAATTTTCCTCTCAGGACGAAGTAGTGAAGGGCAAAATTTGCCCCTGCCAGGAACATAAAGGTTATTATAACCCAGTCAAAATAAGGACTGTTATACTGGCCAATGCTTGAGTTCAATGGAGAAAAACCACCAGTTGCCATGGTTCCAAAGGTATGGGTAAGAGATTCAAAGAGATTCATTCCTCCAAGCATAAGAAAGCCCGTTTCCATGGCTGAGAGGATAACATAGACACCCCAGAGCAAAAGGGCTGTCTGCTGAACCCTGGGGGTCAATTTTTCGGGGATTGGACCGGGAACCTCTGCCTTGTAGAGCTGCATTCCACCAACTCCAAGGAAAGGTAAAATAGCCAGGCTCAGGACAATGATCCCCATTCCTCCAAGCCAATGGGTAAGGTCTCTCCAGAAAAGGATCCCCCTGGGATTGGACTCGATATCTGTAAGGACGGATGCTCCAGTTGTAGTAAAACCTGACATAGCTTCAAAAAATGCATCTGTAAAGGTTGGAACAGTTCCATTAAAGAGGTAAGGAAGACCTCCAATTACAGAGGCAAGGATCCAGGACAGAGAAACGACAGCAAAGGCTTCTTTGATACCAAGATCATCATATGCAGTCCTTCTACCAATGCAAAAAAGCACTGCGGCTGAAACCAGACCACATCCAATGGACTGCAATATGGGAACAAAATCTCTGCTTCCATCTACGTAGGCCCACCAGAGAGGCCATAACATGGAAAAGGAAATGATCGCGGCAAGTAAGGCAAGAACCTTTGATACTATTCTGAGTTTCAACCTACTTTACCCCCAGAATATCAACAGCCCTGGGTAATATCTTCGAATTGGAGAATATTATGACCTTGTCTCCTCCCTGGATAACCGTTTCACCGTAAGGAACGATAAGCTCATTATTCCGGGAAATAAGAGCCAGGAGAGCTCCCCTGGGCAGACCTATATCCATGATCCGCTTTCCTACTACAACGCTCTCCCCTGGTATGGCTACTTCAACCATTTCTGCCCCTATCTTATCAATGATAGACAGGGAGGCAGCACCGGAGGGGTAACGGATGTATCTCATAATGATGGAGGCAAGAGCCTCATTGGGATTAACAAGAGCATCTACTGTAATGTAATCGTCAAGGCGATTGTAGATATCCCTTCTCACGACAGCAATGCTTTTCCTGGCACCCAGAGCCTTGCCTATCACTCCCATAAGTATATTTGCCTCGTCACTTGTTGTAGTAGTTACGAAACCATCTGCATCTTCGATCCCCTCGTACTTGAGAAGTTCGTCATCTGCGCCATCGCCTACAAGAACAATAGTGCGTTCAAGTTCCCCGGAAAGTCTTTCACATTTTTCCCTATCACGGTCTATGAGTTTGATCTCAAGATTCCTGAACCTGTCTTCCAGAATTTTAGCCAGACGGGTTCCGATCTTGCCACCTCCGACAATTATGACTCTTTTAAGGCTCCGGCTCTTTCGGCATTGAAAGAGTTCCTCCAACTGCCAGACCTGTTCCCGGAAAGAAACCACATAGATAAGATCTCCCTCCTTCAGGATCGTCTCGCCCGATGGGACAAAACCTTCGTTATTCCTTTCGATAAAGACCATTATGCTCTTCAGTCCGGGATACTTCTCTCTCAATTGATGGAGAGGTATAGCCTTCAATGGGGATTCAGGAGCCACCCTGAATGCATATATACCGGCCTTGCCTCCAAAGATCTCTGAGGTATGGACCGCGGAATGTACTTGAAGAAGTTCTTCTATCTGTTTGGCAACGGACCTTTCCGGAGTGGACATTACATCGATACCGAACTCTTTTGCCCAGGTATCACTGTCAGTGAATTCCATGCCCCTGGCCCTGGAAATGACCCTTGAGACACCAGATCTCTTGGCGATCCAGCAGGCCATTATATTGACCTCGTCCCTGTTGGAACAGGCTACCAGGATATCAGTATTGCATCCAGGGTACACTCCTGCTTTTTCAAGTACAGAAGGTCTGGATCCATTACCCCTTACTACACTGACATCCAGTTCTCCTTCTGTCTTGGAAGCCCTTTCGTCATCCTGTTCAACAACTGTAACATCATGTCCTTCTGAAGAAAGATCCCTGGAGACGTTATATCCTACCTCTCCAGCACCAACAACAACTATCTTCAAGGCTCACACTCCCATCCCCACATATTGAGGGCATCATAGATACAAGATGTCTCAATTTATTAACAAGGCGTTATTATATTTTTTATTCATTCTCTGACTAATCGTAAGTAAATGCAAGAAAGCGGAAAACCATGGACATATTACCAGATTTTTGTACTATTCCGAAAAACATTCCAAAAAAGTTATCTTACTTGACATTTTTCGATCATGTAATAGCATGGGCTGGAAATTTAGACCGTTTACCGGGAGGAATAGAAATGAAAAAAACCATGAAAAATCTCGCTGCAGCTTTCGCTGGAGAATCTCAGGCAAACAGAAAATATCTGGCCTTTGCCAGGAAAGCAGATGCAGAAGGTTATCCCCAGGTAGCAAAACTCTTCAGATCTGTAGCTGAAGCTGAAACCATTCATGCCCATTCCCATTTAAAGGAAATGGGAGGGATAGGCTCCACCGCAGAGAACCTGAAAGAAGCCCATGATGGAGAAGTCTACGAATTCTCCATCATGTACCCGGAATTTATTAAAGAAGCAGAGGAAGAGGGTGCCAAGGCTCCATTGCGCTCTTTTAACTTCGCAAACGAGGCTGAAAAAGCCCATGCAGAGCTTTACAGGAAAGCACTTGAAAGCCTTGAAAAGGGCGAAGCGGTCGAATACCATCTCTGTCCGGTATGCGGCTTCGTAGTGGCACAGGAAGTTCCTGAAGTCTGCCCTGTCTGCGGAGCAAAGGGCTCGGTTTTCAGACATATGGACTGATCATTATCTTTACAGTATAGAATAAGAGAAGGAATCGAACCGTTCCGATTCCTTCTCTTATCTACCATTTCAGTGAACCCGCCACTGGGAGATCTTCTGTGTAAATCGAGAACAGAAACTTTCCAGGGATAAATTGTTTTCCCTTGCTCTCTCCAGTTCCCATCGCCAGATCACGGATCTGAAAAAATCTCTTTCCCTTGCTAAAAAGCCTCTTTTCCTCTGCCTTACAGCAACCCTGAAATAATGCAGGAAAAATCGTTTGGGATCTTCAATAACATCAGTCGGCAGCGGCCCGCTGTACCTGCTTCCTGTGGCTTCGGAAAAGGCCTCAGTATCGGCCATAAGCCAGGCCTCGATCTTTCTCACCACCGGAACAGCCATGGCTGGGGAAAAGGACCATGCGGCTTCCTCCAGCTTTTTCAAGTCTCCTTTTTTCAGATCCGCCTCATCGAAGAAAAGAAGGACAGGACCCTGGACATGGTATTCCCGGACAAGCCCGGAACTCTTCCTGACCAGACTATCTATCCCGATCTGTACCTTAATCCGTATTTTAAGTCCATAGGAGTCGAAAAAAGGTTTAAATCTCTGAAGAAGAAGGCCATCATGAGGCCCTTCGCATATGCAGGTCACATATTTACCGGTACCCTTCTCCCCCATGGCCGCGTCCTGAGAAATTCACATCTACCAGATCAGGCCTTTTCCCCAGCCAGATAATTCGCAGCCACTCCTGCGATCAGGGCTACTCCATCAGACAGGACATCTTCGTCGACCTGAAATTTAGGGTGATGGTGAGGTGCAGTTATTCCCTTACTCTCATCTCCTATGCCAAGGAAGAAAAAGCTCCCGGGAATCTGCTCAAGATAAAAACTGAAGTCTTCCGCAGCCATGGTAGGTTCTATCTCTATAACCTTGTTATCACCAAACATCTTCTTTGCTGCCGCTGATGCTTGCTCGGTAAAATCAGCATCATTTACGGTGGGAGGAAGATTGTTATGATAATCAAATTCAGCTTCACATCTCATGGCATTAGAAACACTCTCGACTATCCGTTTCATCCTCCCGGGCAGTTCCTTCCGGAGTTCAGGATTGAATGTTCTTGTAGTTCCAAGGAGATAAACGCTGTCAGGAATAATATTGAAGGCACTTCCTGCTTCCATTTTTCCCACAGAAACAACTATGCTTTCCAGTGGATCCGTTTCCCTGCTGACTATACTCTGCATCATTGTTATCAGGTGGCCAGCCGCCAGGGTAGGATCGATGGCCATATGAGGTAATGCTCCATGGCCTCCTTTTCCCTGAAGACGGACCTCCCACTTGTCCGCAGAGGCCATAAGGGGGCCCTTGCGATAGCCTATTTTGCCGCTTGGGACATCCATCCAGACATGAAGGCCCGTAATTGCATCAACACCATTAAGAACATCTTCTCCTACCATTGCCTTGGCACCGGGAAAGGTACCTGATTCTTCAGAGGGCTGGAAAATAAGCCTCACCTTCCATGGGAAAGAGTCCCTGGTCCGCATTATCAACTCTGCAACACCAAGGAGGATGGCAATATGGGCGTCATGTCCACAGGCATGCATTACTCCCTCGTTCTCAGAAGCAAAGGAGAGGCCTGTATCTTCCTTTATAGGAAGGGCATCCATATCGGCACGCAATGCGATACACCTGCCAGGTTTTTCAGAATTAAGGTCCGCTACTACCCCGGTTGGCCTGCCCGCCGTACCTATTCTGACGTTTTCGTATCCGAGACCCTCAAGGATATCGGCAATCTTCCTGCTGGTATCCACTTCTTCCATTGAAAGCTCAGGGTGACTGTGAAAGTAACGCCTGTGAGCCTTTACCCTTTCATGAAGTTCTCCTGAAATTTTTCTGATCTCTTGAAATATCGCGTCATTATGCATGCATCGTAACTCCCTTCAATGAAAAATCCTTTTGAACTCTTTTGATATTAAAACCGGTAATCATATTACACCTTTTTCAGAAAGCCTCGACATCTGAAGCAGAAAAATACGCCACTGTTCGGAAAAAAAGAACGGTAAATATTCATTTCAAACATTTTATGGAAAATTCTTTAAGTATTTCCTTGAGAGCTGACCCATCTTTTTTAACCATACCGTCGGTCAGGCTCAATACGGAAAGGGGGGGCTTGCCACAAAGCCTTTCCATTTCAGAAAAAGCTCGTTTATCGCCACTTCCTCCCATGGTACAGAAAAAAGCGATCTTCCGAGCCTTTCTCCCCTGATCAGAACAATAGGTCCTTATTGCCGGGCAGACTGTCCATGCCCATACGGGGCCTCCTATTATGACCACATCAAAATTGCTTGCATCATTCAGGGGGGGGTTAATGTCAGTTAGCTTCTTCATGGCAGCATCTCTGCCGCCGATAGCATATCCACCTACTCCGCTCCTGTCCTTAAGGTCAACAATGGATTCTATCTGTGTGACAACATCAGGTAACTCTTCTAGCGTCTCCTTTATAAGCGATCCTACCCTTTGACTGTTTCCTGTTCTGGAATAGTATGCAATAAGCACTTTCATCTCATCACACCTCCCATATTAATTAGTACCATGATTCCACTCCCCACCCAAGGGGCAACTGGCTCTAGATATCTTTAAGGCGGATCTTCCGACCAACTCCGGTTTCGATGTAACCGGGAAATTGATTCCTGAATACTTCTTTTGACAGATCTCCACTACAATGACATGGAGCAGGATGAGAAAGCCCCTTCTTTGCAAGTGTAGAAGCTAGAAGTTCTATCTCGAACCTGGAACGGGCTTCCAGATGAAGACCTCCAATTAACATTAGTAGTTTATCCGGGGAAATACATTCAACCTTTTCGAGAATACTTTTCACCCCGGGATGAGCACAACCGGTCATTACGATGAGCCCTCTATCAGTCTCGATTACCATGGCTATTTCCCTGGTCATATCCCCCGTTTCTGTAGTAACGGAAACGCCGGGCATGATCTTTAGACACGATGAAACTGGCACTACTCCTGCTCCAGAGGCTAGAATTCTCTCAAGAAACCCCCTGGAAAAGGAAGAAGGGAAGTAAACTGAAACTTCATGGTTTTCCTCCAGAAGGGCATCGATCCCACCCGTATGATCGCCATGAAAATGAGAAAGCACAACTATATCTATATCACGAGGCGAAATGCCGAGTTTTTTCATGTTTGAAAGGAGAACCTCTCCCCTTGCGCCTGTATCGAAGAGGATAGTTTCCCCAGCCCCTTCGACGAGACAGGAAAAACCCCATCCTGCCTGAAGGTCATTCTCAGCGGCTATGTTATCATAGAGGATAGTCAGTAATATTTTTGAGGACATTATTTTCATTTTTCGTACACTCCAGCTTTTCATAAATGAGTTGACCTGTCCTTCTTTAAAGGGAAAATGCAGGGGAACAATAATGTGAATTATCGCTATCTATGGTCAGGTCAAAAAGTAAAACTGCATCTGGCACAGTTACCTGTGTCAGATGTGGGAATCCCCATAAAATATCTGTCCAAATCATCCATTCCTCATTAACCGATAATTATAATCACCGATCTTTTCCTTATCACCTCCTGTATTATACCCATAATTCCCCTGAATGCTAAACCTGAAGTCTTCTCCTGAACGAGAAAACAATGACTGGGAAATTCTGCTATTTCCAATATTTTCACAGGTAGTATAAGGTTTAATATAATAGGTAGTTGACTGGTCAGAATCATGAGTTAAAGATTTATTTATCAAGCCATTATGAATGCAGGATCCTCAATAAACATTACACTAGACTGTGCCCCCCTTATATAATGCACAGTCCTCTGAACCCCTTCCATCATAGGTCTTCGAAGATACTGCTCCCGGTCAGGATTTACACATAAACCATCAGGGAATAGTGACGTATTTCCAGCCCAGAAAATACACGCCCCTCTTCCATTGTCTCCTGGAAATCACTGTCCTTTGGTGCCTGTAAGGAACATCCTTGCACTAATCCAGCAAGAAGGGGTAAATTACCAATGTATTACCATAACCTTATAACATCAGACAGGAGGGTTTACATGTTCTACAGGAGAGAAGAACAAAAACCGAGAATTGATAAGGATGGCTTCAGACAGACCGTTCTTGCCCGGGGTGGGAATATGATGTTAACCGAAGGCGAGTTCAGGAAAGGAGGGCTGGCACCAATCCATAATCACCCCCACGAGCAGATAGCCTATGTTTCAAGGGGGTCATTCCGTTTCAGGATAGGCGAAGAAGAAATGGAGATCCACGAAGGAGACAGCCTGTTTGTTCCTGCCAACGTGGAGCATGATTGTGAAGCACTGGAAGATGGCTCAGTAATAATAGATATTT
This sequence comes from Acetomicrobium hydrogeniformans, assembly GCA_016841745.1. GTDB lineage: Bacteria > Synergistota > Synergistia > Synergistales > JAFGMB01 > JAENYO01. The sequence continues at coordinate 249,733 of JAENYO010000004.1, read as the reverse complement.
TCAGTCCGCAGAGGAACGATTTTCTGAAATAAAACCGACCTTTAGTCTCCATAATTAGCTGAATATAATTAAAGGCAATTCCATTAACCGGGAATTGCCTTTAATTATATTCAGTAATGGATCTTTCTAAAACATAAAGCTCCGTAATGTCGGTACAGTTATCAGGTACATAAGATGGGTCAGTAGAAAGAAACCGTTGATAAGGTTGCGATTACTTCCATAAAACTGGCTTAAAACGAGGTTTGCTGCAGCGACAGGAATTACTGCCACTATTATCACTATTGACGGGGGTCAGCAGAGAGAGGCATTAGCACAAGCATACCCCAGGCCACGATGGGTAATCCGATAGAACGGAAAAAACTGGTAAGCCACACCATACCTTTCCCCCATGGGGTTTTTCATATTAATAATCCTGGAGATCACATTCCTGTTGAACCTGGAAGTTCAACACTTTCGCCCTTTACTACTTGTCAATAATAACTATAATTAACAAGTAGAGAGATAAAGGGAGGATGTGGACAAAGTGAAAACAATTCTATTCAGTACAGCATTGCTGATAGTCAATCCCCTGGCCGCATATGCCGATAACGGGACAGGGGCATGGGGATGGTGCCGCTGGATGTGGAGGTCGGGAGGTGGTGGTTTTATGATGATCCTACCCTTATTGCTAGTGATCATACTGCTTTATTTTTTCATGAAGGGCCGCTCCGGCAAGGAGAGCGAAACACCAAGGGCTGATACACCTCTGGAAATACTTAAGAAACGCTACGCACAGGGTGAAATAACAAAGGAACAATTCGAAGAGATGAAAAAAACCTTTAAGTAATACACCATTAAAGCATTTTGGGAAGTATTATGTTACATTTCGAAAACAAGGAGTTAGCCAGAAAAAGGTTAACTCCTTGTTTTGCTTGAAAAAAAACATCCCTGGGCTTGGACCCCCAGGGATGTTATTCTTTAAAGGCAGCCCGGCCGGCCTGACTGTCGGTTTTACATTCAACCCAAAGAAATTTTACTCTTGTAAAACTCCTTTGAATATAAAATCCGTTGTAGTCCCGTGGCTTTGCGCCACCGTCTTTTGACGGCTTCGCTCTTATCTTTAAAGAGTATCTTATTATACTTCTAATTTGATGAATTGCAACCGGTTCATCCAGTTATCTCCTGGAAATAGTATCCATTATACATTGATATTCCAGTCTAACTGTTTATCCCGACTGTTTTCTATACAAACAGGAAACACCCTGCAAATCCTGTAAAAACAGAATAACTACTCCACCTGATAACTGGATTTTTTTCTGACACTTCAACACTATGATACAGACAGGTAATCCTGTGTTAAAATAATTTCATGGATGACGAAGAAATGACTCTTGGACTCTTTATCAAGTTTCTGGCAAAGTACTCCAGCATTTTCGCTGTTTTATTTATAGCGATGATCTCCTTCAGCAAGGGACATATTCCTCAAAGCCCTTCAATGGATGATCTTGGACTTTTTCTCTGTTTTCCTGTAGGTGTATCCATAGGCCTGCTTTTAGCACTTAAATATGAAGGAATAGGCGGCCTTGTCACCATAACTTCGATCGTGATCTTTTATGCCTTTAATTCCTACCTCTGGGGTAATTACCCCGATGAATCCTACTACCTGATCCTCTCCTTCCCATCTGTCCTGTCTCTTCTCTCATGCCTGTTGAATGACCCGGATTTCAGCAACAGGTAACAAGACATTTCCCCCATTCTTTCCAGATTTTCAGAATGGCTCAACCCTGGAAAACTGCAAGGATAAATTTGCGGCAGTAATCCATGAAGATGCCGTAGGGCCTTCCGGCGACCGCAAAGATAAGGGTCATCATTGTAGTGGAAATAAGGATCTGGTTAACAGAAGCATGGGCCAGTAAAAGGACTAACACATAAAGGGGCAGTTGAAAAGAAATAAATGCCACAGTATCTCCCAGTGCAGTCTGGATAAGGGAGTCAACCTTCAGATCAAACCTTCTGAAAAGCATATCCCTGTAACAGCCATACAGCCTTCCTGTGAGAAGATTCGTAGGTACAGCGGCAACCCTTGCAACCAGTGACTGCATAACTGTCATTCCGGCTGCAAAGATCTCTATCATCATACACATGGCAGTTGAAAAAAGGATCATGGCAACTGTATCTGCTAAAAGCATTTTCCATGTTCTATTCATATGCTGATCACCTGCTTTCTCCTTGCTGTAGAAGGGAATATCAGAACCGATCCGGAACAGCAAAGCACATCTATGCCGATACTGATATCCCTTAATACAAATGGAGATGGGATAGATCGGGACGGGATCAATTACTATGACTAACCGGAAGAGACGTAAGGAAATGGTCAGCTCCGATAATATCATTTAATGACAGGGCACTCCACATCTATCTGCTCGACCTATGCAACTCTAACCGGTCCTGAAGGCCCGTATGTGACCTGCTATCTCCGGAATGAACCACTGGTAGATCCAGGAAGGGATCCTGTGACATGTATGAAAATGCATGACGACAGCCCTCTTTACCGGGAGAGTGTATGTGATTGAAGAGGATAAAAATATGAATATGTATTTCTCTCTGTTTTATGCTAAATTAAATGTAACTTCAGAGTAATGGTCAAAACCCTGGAAGTGGAGGCCTGTCTTTACATGACGCTAAAGAAGGAACCTATACCGGAACAGGATGCAGCATATCTTTTCGTAAAGGAAATATTTTTGAATATTAATGAAAACTGGAAAGAGATACGCAGATGGCTTGAAGAGCTGGATAACTATTCTGACCTCGGTTTTTCAGACCATAGGAAAACCCTGGAGATAGATCTGAATGACGAACAGGCCTGCTGTGAATTTTCACTTGCTATTCTTGCAATTGAGATCATGAAGTTTCCTCCTGAGGTTACAGGAGAAAGAAAAGATGTAATCCTTGAGGGCATTTATAAAGAGCTGGCCACCCTGGATTCAATTGAAGGGACTCCTTCCTGCCATCTGGAACGGGTCCAGACATACTTGTATCTGTCAGGTAGCTCCAGGGAAGAATCAGGATCTGTACTCTCAAAAGAAAAAATGCTCTATTATTTTTACAGGAATATGGGAATAAAAAATAAAAACGGCTGGGGAGATATATTCCTTGCCTCCAGACTCGAGGAACTTCTTATGACATGCATTGGGGATAACTGGAAGATCTTCCATAGAGGTTTTGTTCCTGCAAGGGAAGACAGGGATTTACCCTGATATGTTTTTTTTCAGTTCTGACATAACCATTCGGCTATCCATGATAAGGGTATAAAGCAGGATCATATACTGGATACCAAATATTATGGATTCGAGCATGAAGAAACTTCCCGGTTCAGGATAAAGGATCAGCAAAGGAGTTAGCAGGGCAGAAAGGACAAGTAACAGATACCGTATAAAGGTGGTTCTTTTGCCATTCCGGCGACGGATCAGGTTCGCCAGTTTTAATAGACAGAAAACAAGAAAAATGTCGGCGACACTCCAGATTAAACCCTGCACGACCGTTAGCCTGATATATTCAGCCCTTGTAAAAGATGTTCCTATAAGGAGAATGAGTTTTTCAAACATCACCAGATCCCCTTCCCCATTTTGTTAAAAACCTGTATATTCTCCAGCCCAGAAGGGCAACTATCCATTCAAAAAGAATCCAGAAAAACCCGCATATCTTTATATAAAAGCGTGAAATATTCATTACAGCTTTCCAGCCTATGCCACCGTTCAGTACTACTCTTAAAAAGGAAACCTCATAAAATATGTAGAACAGAAAAAAGACTGTTATGAATGAGACCATCAAGGGATCCATACTGATTTTTGTGGGTGTTTTCGTCTTTCTGAATAACCTCTCTATCCTGATAACATAGATTGTAATTGCCCCTTCTATAAGAACCCAGAAGGTGCAGAACAGGCGCCAAAGGGAAGAATAGTAATAGGAAAGAAGGGATTGTGATGACGCAACAGACCCGGGAAATACCTTCGTTAGGATGAGATCCTGGCTAAATGTAAGAAGGATAAGAAACAGGAAACCTGATGAAAGGACAAAGATAAAAGGTTTCTGGCTCTTCAGGGTTTTAACAGGTATAAGGTCATAATATCCCCATCTTACAAAAACAAGGCAGAAGGCTTCGGCAAAAAGCCAGAAAAGCCCCATTAACCTGGTGAAAATAAAGGTATCCCTGATCATGAAAAACTTCAGTAACTCATTCATGTTCCATTACTATCCTCACCATAGGTACCAGCTCCTGATTCATCACTTCAGACCAATAAAATCAATAATACCATAACACTCAGGTTGCTGATCGCGGTAAGGAAAGACCCGGCCATTCACGCTTCATCATTGTAGTGATATAATATAATGAAATGATATTTCTAATGCTAATTCTATTGAGATCAACTGTCTTTGTACGTGAAAGAGGTGGGTGACATGAAGAAAACACTTTTTATTGTTTGTTTGTTAATACTTCTAATGCCTCTTGTTGCGCATACTTATGTCCACACTCTGCCTCCGGACAGATTTGAGTTCGAAAGACTTGCCTTCCTGATTAATTCAGAAACAAGAAAATCCAATAGCAGATCCCTCTGCAATTATGATGAATCTTTTTTTACGGTTTCCATGAGACCTTTCCTCAGCATACAGGACCAGACCAACCTTTTCACGCAGAATCTGTTCAATACCTTCTTTCCCTTTAAAAACTACAGACCTGAACAGGTTGAATTTGACTTTCATCCCTCTTCCCCCGGGCTGGTATTGACCTACTAAGATTCATTAGCCGTAAGTACAGAGGAGCCGGCAGATGATCCTGCCGGCTCCTCTGTACTTCAATATTTACAGTTTTTAAAAATTCTACTTACCTGATTCAAGAGCATCTTCAACTCTCTCGATCACGGCAGCATGTTCGGCCGGGATCCATTTGTGCCAGTGATCCCTGTTATTCTTGAGAAACCACCTGGCTGCAAGGTCTGCATCGGAATCATTATCATGTATGAACAGAAGGGCTGTCCTGTTCTGATCTAGGGTAGTGGAATAGTTACTCAAAAATGATGAGACTTCAGGTTCCTTTTTAACAAAGCTGCTGTTAGCGACAACGAAAGATGTTCCCTTAACCCATTCACAGGCGTAACCTCTTTCCTTGTTCCATAGGTCCATATCAAAGGGAGGCTCCTCCAGCAGTGTAAAATCGTACAATCCCATTAGCCACGTGGGATCCCAGAAATAGAAAAGAACAGGCTTTCCCTTTTTATAATTGGACACAACTTCACCTATAAGTACTGTAGTACCTCCAGTCGGGAAAGACACAAAGTACCTATCCAGGCCATATGCCTGTAGTTTAGCCATGTTAACCCCGTAGGCCATCCAGCTGGGAGGACCATTAAGGAATCGGCCCTTATTCTTCACTTCAGGATCCCGGAAGATTTCCCAGTACTTTGCAAGATCCTGGACTGATCTCAGGCCTGGAGCCACTGGTTCTATTCCGCGCTCAGGATCGCCTTTGACAACATAAGTTGGAACATACCAGCCCTGACTCCCGCCGTCATAATTCACGGAAAGCTTTACAACAGTTCCACTGTCCCTTGCCTTATCCCACCATTCTTTACAGTTGTTAGGCCACAGGTCCATGTAGATGTCTATATCACCCTTCTCCAGTCCTACAAGTCCTGCTATATGCTCAACAAAGAGTTGTTCCACCTTCTTTTCGTAACCATTTTCTATGATAAACCCCGCAACCCTGTCATGGAAACGAACAAGATCCCAGCCATAATCTGCAAAGGTTATCAATTCTCCAGACGCAGCGAATGCAGATACACAGCAAAGAAGAACCAGCATCAATCCAATACAGGTTCTGATCAGTTTCATCAAAAACACCTCCCGTTCAAGACTTAATATTGAGACTCTTCATTGTGTTAACCTATAATATATTAGCATATTTATTCCCTACAGACTTCCAGCATATTTTTGTGACTTCCGCCAATACCTTCTTCCATATGAACATTTCTTCCTGGCAGAAAGGATGTGGAGAGAACCAGGATCATATCTGTTTGTTATTTTCCGGTATCTGGCAGCTCTTCATGCTAGATCAGCAAAACATAAACCTGAAAATGGTGTAAAATGTCCATTTAAGAAGATATACGAAGGTCCATCCTGCAAAAAATACTCGGTATGCAATGCAAAACCTGCTTGTTACCGAGTAGACCTACAGGTAATGGCATCTTACATTTTGCAGTTCATAAATCCATCTTCCAGGGAGTGAGCCAGACTTGAACAGATCGGACTTCAAGGCAACCAGAAGACTGGTGATAAAGATAGGTACCAGTTCCATAACCCATGAATCGGGAAAGTTGAACCTCATGGTAATGGAAACCCTTGCAAGAGAGATCGCAGACCTCCACAACAGGGGAATAGAAGTGCTCCTTATCAGCTCAGGGGCCGTAGGAGCAGGAGTAGGCACCCTGGATTACAGAGAACCAGTTCAGACCCTCCCTGTCAAACAGGCTTTAGCTGCTGTCGGACAGGGCACATTGATGCATATGTACGAAAAATTCTTTTCTGAATATGGCAAAAAGGTCGCCCAGATCCTCCTGACCCGCGACGTTTTTGACGATCGCCTCAGATACCTCAATGGAAGGAATACACTACTCTCCCTCCTCAACCTTGGGGTAATTCCCATAATCAATGAAAACGACACCGTGGCCGTAGAAGAACTCAGATTTGGAGATAATGACACCCTCTCTTCAATGGTCGCATGTATCGTAAACGCAGAACTTCTGATAATCCTTTCAGATATAGAGGGACTCTATGAAGCAGATCCCAGGAACAATCCCGAGGCCAGGTTACTATTCGAGGTGAGGGAAATTACTGAAGACATGGAAACCAATTCGAAAAGTAAGGGCAGTTCCCTTTCAACCGGAGGAATGTATACGAAATTGATGGCAGCCAGGATGGCTATGAGTTCAGACATACCTACGGTAATAGCAAACAGCAGGGAAAAAGACATTATCAGAAAAATAGTAAATGGAGAAAAGAAAGGAACCATGTTCATACCCCCAGGAGACAGAATACAGGCGAGAAAACACTGGATAGCCTTCGGGAGCCTTTCTCACGGTCGCATCAGGGTAGATAATGGAGCTCAAGAAGCTCTTGTCCATTATGGCAAAAGCCTTCTGCCTTCGGGAATAATTGACGTGGAAGGAGAATTTGAGAGAGGCACTATCATATCTGTAATCTCGGACAGACATAAGGAAATTGCACGAGGGATAATCAACTTTTCCTCCGAAGAAATACGGCTGATAATGGGAAGGCAGACTGATGAGATAGAAGGTATCCTTGGATCAAAGGATTATGATGAAGTAATTCACAGGGATAACCTGGCAATTACGTAAAACCCAGTCTGAAAGAGAGGTAAATCATGTTGAAAGAACAGATATATGAACTGGGGAAAAAGGCCAGAACCGCGTCAAGGATTCTGGCAACGGCTTCAACCCGAATGAAAAATGAAGGTTTGATAGCAATGGCCGAAGCCCTCAGGGTCAATAAAGGAGAAATATTATCGGCTAACAGGCTCGATCTTGAAAATGGACACAGCACTGGCCTTCCGGAACCAATGCTGGAGAGGCTTCTCCTGAATGAAAAACGCATAGACGAAATGGCTTACGGGCTTGATAAAACAGCCGACCTCAAGGACCCGGTAGGCGAGGTCCTTGGTGCATGGAAAAACCGGCAGGGCCTTGAGATCGGCCGGACCAGGGTTCCCCTGGGCGTAATAGGAATTGTCTATGAGTCAAGACCCAATGTTACTGCAGATGCTGCAGGGCTATGCCTTAAATCAGGTAATTCCGTGATACTCAAGGGGGGGAAGGAAGCCATCAACTCCAATAGGATAATAGCATCTATCATAAGCAGTGCCGCCAGATCAAGGGGTATTCCGGAGGGTGCTATCCAGTTCATTGACAGTACAGACAGGGAATCAACAGCTATCCTAATGAAAATGAACGAATATCTGGATGTCCTTATTCCAAGGGGAGGTAAGGGGCTTAAGGAAGCTATTCAACAGAATGCCACTGTTCCCGTAATAATGACAGGGATGGGAATATGCCATGTCTTTATAGATGAAACTGCCGACATGCCCATGGCAGTTAATATAGCAGTCAATGCAAAGGTCTCCAGACCATCCACCTGTAATTCCGCAGAAACACTGCTTATACACGAAAAATGTGCTGAAGCTCTTCTTCCTTCTGTCGCAAAAGCTTTAGAAGAAAAGGGCGTTGAGTTGAGAGGAGATGAAAGAGCAAGGACCATCTGGCCTGGGATGAAAAGGGCATCCATGGAGGATTGGGCAACTGAATATCTTGATCTCATTATGTCAGTTAAAGTTGTAAAAGGCCTGGAAGAAGCTGTTGACCATATCAACACCTATGGCACCGGTCATAGCGAAGCCATAGTCACAGAAAATTATAGCAGTTCCTCCAGATTTCTTGAGGCTGTGGACGCTGCAGCGGTCTATGTCAATGCCTCCACCCGTTTTACTGACGGCGGAGAATTCGGCTTTGGAGCAGAGATGGGTATCAGTACCCAGAAACTCCATGCAAGGGGACCCATGGGGCTGGAACAGCTCACGTCCGTAAAATACATCATCAGGGGACATGGACAGATAAGGGGATAAACAGACAGGGGAAAGGAAAAAACTTTGAACCCTCTAAGGGAAAAGATAGTCAAAGATACTCTGATATGGAAATTCTGTGCCTATGGATTCCTGAAAAATCTCAAACTCTTTGAACCCTATCTTCTTATCTATCTTATGGGTCTTGGACAGGATCTCTTCTCCATAGGCATTCTCTACTCCATAAGGGAGGCTGTAACATATTTTTTCGAGATACCTTCCGGAGTCCTTGCCGATAATTACGGAAAAAAAGAGGAACTTATGTCCTGCTTTGTTTTTTACATTATTTCTTTCCTTCTCTTTTTTATTGGTTCCGGTTTTTCCTTACTTGCCCTGGCCATGGTATTTTTTGGACTGGGCGAAGCATTCCGGTCCGGCACACACAAGGCCATGATATATTCGTACCTGGAAAGAAAGGGCTGGTTCCATGAAAAGACCTATGTATACGGAAGAACGAGGTCATTCTCCCTGATCGGATCTTCCCTGTCGGCATTTATTTCTATTATTTTTGTCCTTCAACTCCCCAGCCTTCGGTGGATCTTCCTGGTATGCACCATCCCCTATATTCTGGACTTCCTTCTCATATGGTCTTATCCGGCTTTCCTGGATGAAAGGCAGGAGACCCGTTTCAGTTTTTCTTCCTTCTTATCCCTGACCTTTGACAGGCTGTTTTCGATCCTTAAAAGGCCTGTGCTGAGGAAGATCCTTCTCAGCTCTGCTATTTTCGATGGCCTTTTCAGGACAATAAAGGATTACATTCAGCCCATTCTTATCCTGCTTTTTCTTTCATCTTTAGTCATGAATAATTCCCCTGAAGGTAATGAAGCAATGGTGAAAGTATATCTTGGAATTCTTTATGGAGTTTTTTATATTTTCAGTTCCATGGCTTCCCGTAATGTCTATCGCCTTCACAGAATAGGATCATCTTGTACCCTCATGAACTCTTCCTTTACCTTGCTTGGAATTATGTTCATCTTACTTTCCTTTTCTATTTCCAATAAAATGACTATTGCTGTAACAGGTCTTTACTTTATCCTCTATGTAATGAAGGACGGTCGAAGACCAATATTCATGGATATATGCGGTAACTGGATGGAGAAGACGGAGCGAGCCACTGTATTGTCTCTGGACAGCCAGATTCGATCCGTGGTAACCATATTAACTGCACCTGTTGCAGGGTGGATAGCGGACAATTTCTCCCTGGAAAGTATGTTCCTGCTCCTGGGAATATCAGTTCTACTAATGGAAAGGTTCGTTCACATTCGGGAAAAAGCCCCTGGATAAATGTATATCAACATTAAACACATGCTACAAATTTCCTACAGTAATGGTAGAATGAAAATTGTGGTCTAATCTGCTTTCCTCCAGTGGATACCTTATTCCCGAATAATAGGTTGAGATAAACAAACCTTCAAGGAGCATCCTGCGATGAAATGGAACCTGGATGAAAAAATCAACCCTTCTTCCTATACGGCAGAACCGAGCTCTTCTGCAGCTGGCACTGTTTCATGCAACCACAAGATCCCCCCGAATCCCAGCAACCCGGATCATACCGAGGAATACTTCGAAACCCTGTTGAAAGAACTTCCGGATGGAGTTCTTATAACTGACCCTCATGGGAAAATACTACGAGGAAATGAATCATTTTATGCCATGTTCGGATACTGTGAAGAAGATATAAGTGGCAGATATCTCCATGAGATCATGCCTGACTCCCATATTCAACAGGAGATCCGTTCAAATTTCAGGAAACTTGCAAAAGCAAAACTGGATAAAGTAGAAGCGATAAGACAAAATAAAGACGGCTCTTTTCTTGAGGTTATTATCCATGGAGGCCCAATACTGCACGAAGGGAAAGTAACAGCGGTCTTTATAATTTATATGAATATCAGCGGAAGAAAAAAAATAGAACGATCTCTGAAAGAAAGCCAGAAAAGATTCTCCATTGCCATAGAAGCAACCAATGAAGGCCTCTGGGACTGGAACCTTTTGACAGATGAAGTCTATTTCAGCCCCAGATATTACACTATGCTGGGTTACGAACCTGGAGAATTTCCGCCTCTTTTGGAATCCTGGCTAAAACTTCTCCACCCCGAAGACAGGGAAAAAGCCCTTACCTTAAATAATTTTTACAAAAAGAATGCCTTGGAAACCTTTGAGATAGAATTCCGTCTTCGTAAAAAGGACGATAGCTGGATCTGGATCCTGGGAAAAGGAAGGGTGGTAAACCGGGACGAAGAGGGCACCCCCCTTAGAATGATTGGAACCCATGCAGATATCTCTGAGCGAAAAAAAGCTGAAAATATCATAAAAGAGAAAGAAGAATTCAGTTCAAGCCTTCTGGAACATGCCCCTCACCCCATAGTTGTCTATGAACCCGACCTGTCCATAAAATATGTCAATCCTGCCTTCATAGAACTGACCAACTTCACCAAAGAGGAACTAACAGGACTAAAACCTCCTTTCCCCTGGTGGCCAGATAACCACTCGCAACATCTTACTCTTCTGAAAAATTCCATGGGAGGATCCAGGAAACATGAAATGATCTTCTATACAAAGGATAGGGTCCCTTTCTGGGTAGAACTTTCACCGAAAGCAATCAGAATTCAGGGAGATATCACATATTACCTTTCCAACTGGGTAGATATAACAGAAAGGAAACAGACCAGCCAGGACCTCGAGAAGGAAAAACGTTACTGGCAGCAGCTTTTTGAAAACGCCCCTGAAGGTATAGTGCTTTTCAATGAAGAAGATCGGGTTCTACGTGCAAACAAGACCTTCAGTGACATTTTCAGTTATGAGGAGAAAGAAGTTCTGGGCCAGATTATCGATGACCTTGTCGCAAGCCCTGAAGGTTATTACAGTAAGGCCAGGGAATATTCCCGCTCTGCCCGAGAGGGAGAAAAGATTTCCCTGGACACGATCCGTTTCAGGAAGGACGGAACACCCATTAACGTTTCCGTACTGGGAGTCCCCCTTAAAATGGGTGACGGGACCTCCTTCGGATACGGTATATACAGGGATATCACTGCCCGAAAAAAAATAGAAGAAGCTCTGGACATAGAACATAACTATCTTCTCAATCTCTTTGAGGGTGCACCAGAAGGCATCGTTCTCTGCGATAAGGATCAGATAGTGATGAGGGTTAACAGGGCTTTCTGCAAACTGTTCGGATATACCTGAAAGGAAGTGCTTGGCAGAGCTCTTGATGAGCTCGTTACAAATAACGAGAACGAATTCAATGAAGCGGTATCGCTAACAGAAAGGGTTAAAAATGGAGAATTTGTTCAAATTGAGACAGTCCGTAACAGAAAGGACGGTACGGAAATACCTGTTTCAATTTTGGGAGTACCCTTCAAAGTTGGTGAAGAGTACTCGATCTATGGTATTTACAGGGATATAACTGATAGGAAAAAAGCCGAGGAAAAGCTTAAGAAGAGTTACCAGCAGCTGGAAAGAGCCATGGAAGGGACCGTCAATACTATAGCCAAATTGGTAGAAACCCGTGATCCCTATACGGCTGGACACCAGGTAAGGGTGGCTGAGCTTGCTTATGCTATTGCACAAGAGCTTGGCCTTCCATCTGAAAGGAAAGATGCCATAAAATTCGCTGCCATGATCCACGATATTGGTAAGATCAGTATTCCGACGGAGATCCTGAGCAAACCCGGCAGGCTTTCAGAACTTGAATTCAGGCTTATAAAAAATCATCCCCTTTCGGCCTACGAGATACTTGAGAACATCGATTTTCCATGGCCTATAGCTCAAACAGTTCTACAGCACCATGAAAGGACCGACGGCTCAGGATATCCTGGTGGGCTTAGGGGGGAAGAAATACTTCTGGAAGCAAAGATACTTGCCGTGGCTGATGTGGTGGAGGCCATGAGCTCGGACAGGCCCTACAGGCCCGGACTTGGGCTGAACAGGGCCCTTGATGAGATACAGGACAAGACAGGCACGTTCTTCGATAAGACAGTTACCCAAGCCTGCCTTACACTGTTCCAGGAAAAGGGGTTTTCGTTTAAGAATTAAAAAAGGACCATCTGATTGATCAAGCAGCCGACCTGACTATTTTTTATTTATCATCTCCCAGGCATTGTTATGGATCCGTGCAAAGCCAGCCAGAAACATCTTGGCTCTGAACTCGTAAAGGAAACCCTGTGCCTCCTGTGAGCTGGAATAAATATCCAGTCACCTGGAACCATTTCTGTTTCTTCACCGGATTCGTAAAGAATCGCTGCTCTCCCTTCAAGAAGAAGTACCCATTCATCTTTCTCCTGGTCATACCATTGTCCTTCGGGAGTTGTATGTCCCGTAGAGATTATCCTTTCCAACCTTATATCCTCTCCGGAAAACAGGGTTTGCAGAAATTCTTCAGAAATGTCAAAATCTACGGGCAGACTAAAAAGATTGCCTTTCAATAAAATCATTCCCCTCCATATTAAGAATACAACGGGAAGATTTATGCTTTGCCATATTGTAACAGACCGCTTTTCACAAGACCTCTTTAGAATAGATCAGTCCCGGGGCCTGAAGGAAGATTCGCCGGATAGCATATGGAAAAGTTCTTTTTCCCGCGCTGAAAGTTTTTTGGGGACAACAATTCTTATACTAACGAGCATATCCCCCCAGCTTCCTCCCTTTCCAGGAAGGCCCTTTCCCTTGAGCCTCAGTTTCTGACCGCTCTGTGTACCAGGCGGTAATTTCATGTTTACCGTTCCATTCAGCCCTTTTACAGGAATTAAGGAACCCAACGCTGCTTCCCATGGTGAAACTCTCACCTCGGAAAGAATATCATAACCTTTTATCTCGAATCGTGGATCCTTTTTGATCCTGATTTTGAGGTATAAGTCTCCCCTGGGACCTCCTGCAACACCCGGACTCCCCTTGCAAGCCAGCTTCAGTCTCGTACCCTCAGTTATTCCTCCAGGAAGGTTCACCTTAAGGTTCCTTCTCTCAGGAATCATTCTGCCATCTGAAGATCTAGCATAACTTTCAAGAGAGATTGTTTTCTGCCCTCCCTGAAGTACTTCCTCCAGAGTAAGTTCCATTTCAGCTTCGCTATCCTGACCTTTGCGCACCTTCTGTCTTCCCTGGCCTCCAAAAAAGACATCCTCCATACCACCCATACGGCTACTGCCCATACCTCCAAAAATTGTACGGAAAAAATCACTGAAACCTTCAAAATCGGCAGACCCAAAATCCATCCCTCTTCCTTCATAACCTGGAGGAGGGGTAAAGGGTTGTCCATTCTGCCAGGCTGAACCCAGGGTGTCATATTTCTGTCTTTTTTCCGGGTCTCTCAAAACTTCATAGGCTTCATTAATATCTTTATATTTCTTTTCGGCATCTGGAGACTTATTCACATCAGGATGATATTTCTTGGCAAGCCTGCGGTATATTTTTTTTATTTCATCCTGGCTGGCTGTCTTTTTTACTCCCAGAATGCTGTAATAATCCTTGTATTCCACTTGAATAAAACACCTCTTTCCCTCCCTGGAAAAGATATATGGGAAATGGGCAGATTTAACCCTGACCAATACTAACCTTTATTATAACCACAAAAACCACATCTACAAGACTAAAACAAGGTACTTAGAGATGTTTATTTCTTATTTTTGAACGATATTTCATATTTTCAATGGATTTACTATACATTGAATAAGTATATCCCTGATTTTCTTCCTAATTTCCCAGGATAAAACCTTTTTCCCTGAAAAGGTTCAGGCACACGGCCACCACCTTTTCATCATACAATATCCCCGCTTTGCTCTCTATTTCCTCCAGAGCCTTTTCTATTCCAAGGCTTCCCCGGTACGGTCGGTGGGAACATATGGCCTCCACCACATCAGCCACAGCGAGTATCTTTGCTTCCAGAAGTATTTCTTCCCCCCTAAGCCTACCAGGATATCCTGAACCGTCCATTTTTTCATGGTGCTGGTAAATTATGTCTGCTACAGGCCACGGAAAGTCAATATTTTTAAGTATTTCGTAAGCCGATTGAGGATGGCTTTGAATAAGTTCATACTCCATTTCAGTTATCTTTCCAGGTTTATTCAGTATCTCACTGGGAACATTTATTTTTCCTATCTCATATAGAAGGGACGCAACGCGAACACCCTCGATCCGTTCCGGGTCAAGGTTCATTTCCTTTGCGATCTCAACAGCAAGACGGGAAGCACGATGCTGGTGACCGGCTGTATATGGATCCCTCAACTCCACTATTTTGGACATGGTCTGAATAGTTCCCTCGAGGGCAGAGCGGTATCGCTGCTCTGCCTGGCGAATAGTCGTAATATCTGTAGTAATACCCACTATACCTGTGACATATCCATTACCATCTTTCAGGGGTACTTTAGTTATTGAATGGTAACTTGTATTTTCCGGAGTCTCGAAAACATCTTCAAACTGAAGGATTCTGCCCGTTTCTACTAATTCCCTGTCAGTTTCAACATTGAGCCTGAAGGTTTGCTCGGGTAAAAAAGTTTCTCCTCTTGACCCTATCATCTGATCTCTGGGGACACCTGTTGCCTCTTCATAGGCTCTGTTTACTTCAAGAAAGTTTCCATTGCGGTCCTTCATGTACACTAAGTCCGGTATGGCTTCAAGAAGTGTATTAAGCCTGATATAGGTTTCTCTCAATTCATCTTCGGAACGTTTTGTTTCAGTTATATCCTCTGCTATTCCCCCGTACTGGATCATCCCTGGATCTGAACTGTCAAGGGCAGAACCTACAACTCTGAGCCATCTCCATTCTCCTGTAACATTTTCCATTCTCAGAACAACAGGTTCAGAAAGTGTTCCTTTCTCTTTTATCGACTCAAGAACTATGATGCCTGTTTCTAAATCCTCGGGATGAACAAATTCCAGGAAATTCTTATTCAGGATGTCACTATTCCTGTGACCCATAATTCTTTCCCAGGCCGGGGATATGAAGGTGACATTTCCGTCAGAGTCAACCGTAAATATGATCTGGTTGGCATTTTCCAGAATATTTCTGAGCCTGGATTCACTTTCTTCAAGGGCTCTTACTGCTTCCTTACGTTCTGTAATATCTTTTGTGAAGGTCAGGATGCACTGTTCACCACCGATATCCAGGAACTCACCTGAAAGAAGTGCCGTAATGACCTTTCCGGTCTTTGTTCCGAACTGCACTTCCCTGTCTCTAACTACTCCCTTTTCAATAAGGGGCTTTACGAAGGCATCTCTCTCCTCATCGCTTCTCCAGATATTCAGCGCACGGGAAGAGTGACCTATGATATCTTCCCGTGCATATCCAAAGATCCGCAAGAAACCTTCGTTTATATCTACAAATTCACCGTTACAGGCTTTAGCTATGGCAATGGCATCCGCACTGGTTCGGAAAGCCTTGGCAAATTTCTCCTCACTTTTTTGGAGAGCCCGGGATGATTCCCGATGATGCCGCTTGAATGCAATCTCCTTAAGTTCCCTTTCTATGACTGGACCAAGCCTCTGCAGGGAACTTTTCATTATGTAGTCACGGGCTCCAGCCCTCATTGCCTCTACAGCAACTTCCTCCCCTATAGTGCCCGATACAAAGATAAAGGGGATAGAAAGATCCATATCACTGCATTTCTCGAGAGCTTCAAGACCGCTGTATCGAAGCATCGAATAATCGGACAGGATAACATCCCAGTCTCCAGACTGAAGGGCTTTAGCAAAATCCTCTCCATTATCCACCACTTCATAGTCAGGTTCGTATCCATCCTGTTTTAATGCCCTGATAAGTAAGATAACATCGTCTTCCATATCCTCAACAATTAGCACCCGTATAGAAACAGCCATGATTGGCACACTTCCTTTCCCGAGCAGAAATCCCTTTACTCTATAAGACCAGAGTAAAGAAAAAGACAGCACCTTCTCCAGTTTTGCCTTCGGCCCGGATATCTCCATTATAGAGGTGTACATACACGATCGTTTTTCTATTATGAATTCCTTATTCTCATGGAATTCAGGACCACAGAGATAGAACTTAAGGTCATTGCCCCTTCAGCTAACACCGGATGCAGAAGAGCTGCCATAGCAAGAGGAATAACTATTACATTATATGCGAAGGCCCAGAAAAGGTTCTGACCTATGATGGAAAAAGTCTTTCTGGAGATTTGTATTGCATCAGCGATTTTCGATACTCCTCCTTTTACAATAACAACATCGGCACTATCAATGGCCAGATCAGTCCCCGAACCGATGGCAAATCCGATATCCGCACCCTTCAGAGCTGCCGCATCATTCATACCATCGCCCACCATGAGCACTTTGCTGTTCTCAGATTGAAAATGGCGTACAATATTGAGTTTTTCTTCGGGCCGAACCTGGGAATAGACTCTTTCTATACCTGCCCTGAGGGCGATAGCCCTTGCTGTGATATCATTATCACCCGTTGCCATCACTGGCATAATGCCCATTTCCTTGAGTCTGGCTACTGCATCAGTTGCATCTTCCCTTATTGGGTCTTCAATTGCCAGGTAACCAGCAAGCTCTCCATCTTTTCTCAATTCAACAACTGTCCTCCCCATTGAGTGCTGAGAAGCATACCGGGAAGGATCCAGGGGTCTCCCGACAAAGTATTCTATCCCTTCAATCCAGGCTTTAACGCCTTCACCGGCAATTTCCTCAAGAGAGGAATAAGTTATCTCTTCTTGGGAAACCGTCGATATGGCCCTGGCCAGAGGATGATTGGAATTCCTCTCCATGGATGCGACCACAGCAAGATCTCTACCCTCCAGATCATGTTCGACAACCATGGGATTACCCTCGGTTATCGTTCCTGTTTTGTCTATGACCACAACCTGAACATCTCTAGCAGTCTGGATAGCCTCTGCATTCCTTATGATCATTCCTTTTCTGGAGGCAGCACCGGTACCTGTTATCAGGGCCATGGGAGTTGCCAGACCAAGAGCGCAGGGGCAGGCTATGACAATGGTGGTAACAAAGGCAAAAACACCGATGGAAAGGGGATCTCTGACTGTTGTTACCCAGGGCAGAAGTTCACCTGCGCGGTCAAGAAAAAAGAAGAATTTCCCTATCCCGAAGTACCAGAAGGAACCGCTTGCAAGGGCTAACAAAAACACAGCCGGAACAAAGTAATTGGTTACCCTGTCCGCAAATGCCTGTATGGGGATCTTGGCTCCCTGGGCCTCCTGAATAAGAGATATCATCAGGGAAAGAAAGGTATCCTCTCCAACTTTTGTAACCTTCACCTGCAATAAGCCTGTCAAATTGAGAGAACCTCCAATTACCTCATCGCCTTCATTTTTCTCGACCGGGATCGATTCCCCTGATATCATCGATTCGTCAACTGCGGCTTTACCGGATATCACTTCTCCATCAACCGGGATCCTTTCCCCCGGGCGGATAATTACAACAAGATCATTTTTCATGGCCTCTATGGGAACCAGAATTTCTTCTCCTGCCTGATCTATTACTCTTGCCTCCCTTGCCTGAATCTTTACAAGGGACTTTATTTCTTTGGAGGCCCTGTCCCGTAGCCAGGATTCAATGAACCTGCCCGTAATATGAAGGGCTATTATCATAGACCCTATAGCTCCAAAGGAGGCTACAGGAACGTCCAGAAGGGCGATAATACTCGTAAACCATGCCGCGATAGAACCCAGAACAACCAGCACATCCATATTGGCATGGGCATGGGAAAGGGCTATCCAGGCCCCTTTAATACTGCCCCTCCCTGATCCGAATATAACTGCTATCCCCCCCAGAAATTCCATTAAAAGGAAATAGGGTATATGGCGGCCAGTCATGTGAAAAAACATCAGGATCATGAGAGGGAGAGTTATCCCCCAGCTCAGCAGCAGGTTATTCCTTGCCTCCCTGTATCGTTTGATTTCAAGATCTTCAGGAGCTTCATAGGACACACTGTAACCTGCAGACCGTACAGCGTCTTCCAGTATCTCCTGAGGTATGTCTTTCTCCAGGATCACAAAGGCTGTTTCAGTTGCGAGGTTCACTGCCGCGAATTTAACTCCCTCTACCTTTCCCAGACTGCGTTCCACCATACGGGAACAGGTGGCACAGGTCATACCTGTTATATGAAAACTGCGTTTAACAGTACCATGATATTCTTTCATTCAACCCTCCAGTTTTATTATCCCTTACTCTAGTTTTCCCTTACAACAGCTGGATACCCGGCATCATCCAGAACATCAAGAATTTCTGCTATTTTCTCTGAATCAAGTGTAACAGTTTTATCTTCAAGGTTAACTTCGAAATCGGTCAATCCCATATCCGAAAGGGCTTTATCTATTCTATTTACACAGTGCATACAAGACATGTCCGGAACTTTGATAATATACCTGCTCATAGTAATACTCTCCTTTCATCAGTTATAACTCTATTGTAGTATTTAGAATAATTATATCGGATGCCTCCATTCCCTTACTATCTGAAGGAGGATAAGTCCCGTCTTAAAGTTCGTCGCTCAGTAAAAGCCAGAAGGATGCCGTTATTCCCCAAATGGCATTGAATATCACGACAAGAAGAGGTGTCATAGCTCCGAGGTCCAGACCCATTATGCCCTTGTCCGCCCTGACAGGAAAAATGATGAAAAGCTGAACCAGAGTAGGACCAATACTGTAGATAAACCCTTTAAGATACAACTTCCCCTTTAAAAATGGGATAAGAAAAAGGAACCCCCAGATACCGCCCCATACTAGCCTTGGATAGAGCCAGGCAGGGCTAAGAGCCGGAGCGATACTCACACCTAAAGCACCCGTAAGACCGATCTTTCCGAAAAACCATACTGCAAGGCTGTTAGTAAGTCCTCCCATACAGCCTGCCGAAAAGACAAGAGAAATACTTTTCACATAACCCATTTTCAAACCTCCTTGACAGGGAAACCATTTAATTTCACTTTTTTGCCAATTAACATTTCCGGATTTCTTTACCCCGCGGATCTATGGTTTATAATAACATTTTACTATATCGCAACGGCAAAGAGAGGAAGATCTGGTGAAAAGATCTTATTTAATATGGAGGGTGAAAATGTTTCAGATAAAAGGAGCAGATCTATTGAAGATACTTTTTTTACTGGTGGTACTGTTGTTTCCAGTTGTAATCTCCGCAGATGGGGCAGCTGATCAGAATTCCCTTTATGATCAACTGCTTTCGAGAAACATCCGGAATGGTCTTGTTGATTACAGAAAACTGAAAAAAGAAGAATCGATACTGGATGGCTATCTTGAGTTCCTTGAAGAGACGAATATAAACGCTCTTTCCCGAAATGAGAAATTTGCCTTCTACATAAATGCTTACAACGCATGGACCCTTAAGCTGGTCCTGAGTTCATATCCGGGAATAAGGTCGATAAAGGATATAAAGGGTGGATACGGATCTCCGTGGAAAATTCCCATGGTCAAGACAAATGGGGAGGTCCTCACCCTGGATTATATTGAACACAGGATCCTCAGACCGGTTTTCAAAGATCCAAGGGTTCATTTCGCCATCAACTGTGCCTCCATAAGCTGCCCTCCCTTGAAACATGAAGCCTATAGGGGGGAAGAACTGGAAAGACAGCTTGCGGATTCCGCTGAAACATTCATAAACGATGGAAGGAATAATTACTTCAGGGGGGACACCCTTTACATTAGCCGGCTCTTTTCCTGGTTTCGCGAGGACTTTGGAAATGATCCCATCGGCTTTATAAGGAAATACGCCCACTGCGAACTGAAAGAAATGATAAGGAATAGTGGAAACAGGATAAGAATTAAATATCTTCCCTATGACTGGTCCCTTAATGACTACCCTGAACCCTTAGCTCAATAAACCCTCTCGAAACGAGCTCTTATTCCCAGGATAAATCCTGTTAATAGACCCAACACAACTATGGCTGGAGAAAGAAGATCGACAATGGCAAGGATCAATATGGCTATACCCGCATTCAACCGGTAAAGTAATTCACCGTTTCTCCTGAATATCACCAGAGCATAACCCTGCCCAAAGGCAGATAACTCCTGAGAACCTTCTGCCATCTGACGAAAGAAGAACCTGACCTTTTCTGTGAATGATCGATTATGATAATTCATAAAACCAACTCCTGATAAAGACTATGAAAATTGAAACTGTATAACCAAGATTATACTATTCTTCTGTTTTTTTAAACTCCAGGGCTGCGGAATTCAGACAATATCGTAATCCTGTAGGCGGAGGCCCATCTTCAAAGACATGCCCAAGGTGCCCTTCGCACCTGCGACATATAGCTTCCGTCCTTGTCATCCAGAAAGACTGGTCTTCTCTTGTTTCAACATTCTCATCCTTCAGAGGAGCCCAGAAACTGGGCCATCCAGTACCGGAATCAAATTTCGTTTCCGAGCTGAAAAGTTCAAGGCCGCAGCCGGCGCAAACATATATACCTTTTTCATGATTGTCCCAATATTTCCCGCTGAAGGCCCTTTCTGTGCCTTTTTCTCGTAGAATATAGAACTGTTCCGGGGTAAGGATTTTCTTCCACTCCTCTTCGGTCCTTACGATTTTTTCAAGCATGACATCGTTTCCTTTCTGGACAGGTTCTGCCGAACAAAGAATTTCAGGAGAAAACAAAAGAAATAATAATATCTGCAGAAAGATGGCCAAACAGATCTCTGGTTTATACCATTTTTTCATAATTCCTCTCCTCTCAACTCTCTGAAAATTCAGTAAACATGCAGTTTATTACTATAGAATCATTCAACGCCTGGAAGGCCCTGAAGAATAGATTATTACTTCATTCAGGGTTGTAATAGATAAACTATTACGGATTGGTCAATATTACCGGTAAATATTAAATGAACCGAAAGATCAGGCTACGGTTATTTCAGTATTGAGATAGATATCCTGGACTGCATGGATTATCCTTATTCCTTCATCCATAGGCTTCTGGAAAGACTTTCTTCCAAGGATAAGTCCCATGCCTCCTCCTCTTTTGTTAATTACCGCTGTTTTTAAAGCATCAGCGAGATCATTTCCTCCTGAAGCTCCGCCCGAACTTATCAGACCCGCTCTTCCCATATAACAGTTGGCAACCTGGTAACGCAAAAGATCAATGGGATTATCCGAGGTCAGGTCATTATAAACAGCGTCACTGGTTTTCCCGAAGTTCAGGGCCCTGAAACCTCCGTTATTTTCAGGAAGTTTCTGTTTTATGATATCAGCCTCTATTGTCACACCGAGATGATTAGCCTGCCCGGTAAGGTCTGCAGCAGCATGGTAGTCGATTCCCTCACATTTGAAAGAAGGATTCCTGAGATAACACCAGAGAATGGTAGCCAGACCCATTTCATGGGCTATTTCAAAGGCAGCTGAAACTTCCTGGATCTGTCTCATGGACTCTACACTGCCAAAGTATATGGTAGCGCCAACAGCAATGGCTCCCATATCCCTTGCCTGTTCGATAGATGCAAAAATGATCTGATCATAGGAACTGGGATATGAAAGAAGTTCGTTATGATTGAACTTCAGGATAAATGGTATTCTGTGGGCATATTTCCTGGCAACACTTCCGAGGACACCAAGAGTGCTTGCCACGCCGTTGCATCCGGCCTCCATAGCCAGTCTGACTATGTTTTCAGGATCAAAATAAATAGGATTGGGCGCAAAACTTGCCCCTGCAGAATGTTCTATTCCCTGGTCTACTGGAAGAATAGAAAGATAGCCGGTCCCGGAAAGCCTTCCATGTTCAAAGAGGGCCTGAAGAGAGCGAAGAACAGGATTGGGCCTGTCCGTATCCATTACTATCCTGTCTACAAAATCAGGGCCGGGAAGATGGATCTGAGCACGCGGAATGGTCCTGCATTCATGTTCCAGAAGATCCCCGGCTTCAGCCCCCAGGAGCCTTTTTACCTCATTAACAGATATTGCCAAAACAGCCACCCCCTGAATCTAATCTCAAAATAAGAAATCAACAGTCGAAAAAGAGACCTTTCACGGGAATAGTTTACCATAATACTTAATGAACGCGATAAGAATTAACTCGGGTTCTATTCATTATGTTTAACGTGATGATATAATAGCTATTTAGAACAACACGATCTGGAGGTGGTAAAAATGAAAGGAACATCCATAAAAATATTGCTTATTGCGATGACCCTTTTTCTTGTTTCCGGTCTTTTCCAGATGCCTCAGGCCTTTGGCCAGACTGGAGAATTAAGATCAATTCTTATTTCAGAAGCACCTGAAGAGGAACTTGTTTTAACCTGGGAAAAACTTTGGGAGGACATTGATCCTCGAGAAAAAGCTTCTCGAGCAATGTATCTCATAGAGTCCCTTTTTCCCGACGGCGATGTATCAAGATGGGAAGAAGTATCTGGATTCTGGTATCCCTCACTTATTCCAAAATCGCTTGCAGCTCTTGATGCAGTTTACGTTCTTGCCCTCTCTCTTGCCGAAACTGGAGAATCAGAAGGAAAAGATCTTGCTGGTGAAATACTGAAGGACCTTTACAGATCCCGTAAGGGACGGATATATGCATTTATGACCGCACCTGAAGAATACCTGGAAATCAAAGAGAGCCTTAAAGACATTAAGAGACTTTTACTCCCGGAAGGAAAGATCATTGGCAGTCTCCCCTTTGCCCATCCAGTCAGGGGGAAATATTCGGTAACATCCAGAAACCTTTCACAGTATGTTTCTCTCAATGGATATGGTCAGCCCACTTCCACTATGGGTGCCTATGGATGGGACAGGAAAAAAGGAAGGATCTTCAACCATATTGAAAGAGAATCGAACAGGTGATGAATCCGTAGTACAGACACTTTTCGGGACATTCCTCAATGATGGATAAAGAGGGGAAGTAAGGGATTTCCTGTATCAGGGCGATGTTTCCCTGCTTCCCTTCTTTGTTGGACCTGGGGAGGTATTTAATGATACAGGGCAATTTTCATGGGGCGATTGTATCCTTGATCATAGCTTTAATATTAGGCATTATCCCCTGGGAACATTCTGCAATAACCGGGAATTTCCCTTTGGAAAGGATTTTGTTCTCTGAAGGGATGTTTCCCGGTGAAATAAAAGACAAGCTTAAAGGTCTTTCTGCTGGCTTTATATGCGGCATTATCTTGGGAACGACGGTAAGAACTGCCGCAGTTTCTGATCTATTTTTTGTGATAATGCTCTTCATTATTGTGATAAGCGGGATTATTGTTCCCTGGAGACATCCCGAAAAGATCTTTTTCCCGGCCATGGTTTCGGGGTACATTTTATTTTTGGCTCCAGGGGAATGCCTTGTTATTTTACCCGTAGTACTGACTTTCAGTTTAACTCTGGGCCCCTTAATATCTCTTTCAATTATCTTATTCGTATCTATTGTTCTTCTAATGATCCTTAAAAAAGGATATTCACTCCCCCTTACAATAACCTTGTGTTTTCTGATCCTTTTCGGCTCCATTGCCCTGGACAGATCTTTAATAGCTGCGGAAATAAAGGCTGCCAGGAATAGTCTTGAAGAACATCTGATCAGAAGAAAGATATACCGATATTTCGGGCTTGTTTTCCCATTGGTGATCTATCCGGTCTACGGACTTCAAGTTTTAAGGATAGTACTCTTTTCAATGGCGGCGGCTGCCCTTCTCCTCGAGGGAGGAAGAAAAGTCCTGCCTGGCATTAACATAATTCTGAGAAAGATCTTCAGCCCGGTAGGCAAGGGAGAAGAAGCCTTCCATATTTCCGGGACAACATACTATCTTGCTGGTTCAGCCCTGGCATGCCTCTTCCCTGGTGAAACAGGACCTTTATCGCTGATAATGCTCACCCTTGGGGATGCATGGGCTGTTCTAACCGGAAATCGATGGGGGCAACATTCCTGGATATCCGGGAAAACCGTTGAGGGAAGCCTGGGATGTCTCTTTATCTGTATATTGGCTGGTCTGTCATTTTCCCTATTTACAGGAGGAAATGACATTTCTCCCTTTTCTGTTGTAATCGGTGCCATTGCTGCAACCCTTACGGAAGCTCTTTTCAGAGGATCTCTGGATAATCTCATGATAGCTCCTTCCACAGCAGCTGTAATTTACATCTGCAATACATTTATTTTTTAGGATAGAGAAGATTATATTTGTAAAGGGCTATTTCAGAACAGGAGGGATTATGATGGAAGACTTTGAACTGATGGGCAAATTCTACCTCGGAAAAGAAATGGATATCCCGAAGAAAAAAATCACCGATAATATACTGCTTTATGACTCAAAGGATCTTACAACCCATGCAATGATAATTGGAATGACGGGAAGCGGGAAAACAGGGCTTGGAATGACTCTCCTTGAGGAAGCTCTCCTGGACAATATACCCATAATTGCAATTGATCCCAAGGGTGATATAACCAATCTCATCCTCTCCTTCCCAGATCATATGACAGCGGACTATCTGCCCTGGATCCACCTGGACGATGCTGCGTCAGAAGGTTTTTCTGCCTCTCAATATGAATTCCGGGAAGCTGAAAAATGAAAAAAAGGACTTGCTGGGTGGGGAATTGACCGAGACAGGATAATTAAAATGAGAAAATCCGTCAGTTTCAGTATTTTTACCCCAGGAAGTGATGCAGGGTTAAAGGTGAACATGCTGGGATCCTTCCGGTGTCCCCCGGAAAATATCATCCATGATCATGATATTTTTATCGAAAAGGTCCAGAATACTACATCCACCCTGCTATCCTTACTGAATATTGAATCTGATCCGGTGTCTGGAAAAGAAAACCTCCTTATTTAAAAAATATTGGAACATGCCTGGAAAGAAGGCAGGGACATAGATCTTCCATTGATAATAAAAAGGATCCGGGCCCCCCCCTTCAATGAAATAGGTATAATGCCAACCGATTCTTTTTATCCTTCGCCCGAGCGTTTCAAGCTTGCCATGACCATTAACCAGGTTCTGGCATCGTCTTCCTTCAGCCAGTGGATGACAGGAGTTCCTCTTGAAATGGGAGATTTTCTTCATACCCCGGAAGGTAAACCCCGGGCTTCGATCTTCACCATTTCTCATCTTTCAGATAATGAGAGGATGTTCTTCCTTTCCATGCTTCTTGACGAATTGATCTCATGGATGAGATCCCAGACCGGAACTTCAAGTCTCAGAGCTATTCTCTACATCGATGAAGTATTCGGATACATGCCTCCCGTTAAAGAACCGCCCTCCAAAGGTCCCCTTCTAACCCTTCTTAAACAGGCAAGAGCCTTTGGCATAGGCGTGGTTCTGTCTACCCAGAACCCTGTAGATCTGTATTACAGAGGACTTTCAAATATCGGAACCTGGTTCATAGGAAGACTTCAGACTCAACGTGATAAGGACCGGGTTCTTGAAGGGATGGAGAGACTCGCAGATATCGAAGAATATGACCGGGAATTTCTCGACAAGGCTATATCCGGACTGAACAGGAGATAATTCCTTCTTAACAATGTTCACGAGAATAGCCCTTCAATTTTCAATACCCGCTGGGTCATGTCTTACCTCAGGGGACCTCTTTCAAGGGAACAGATCCGATCCCTTATGAAAGACAGGAAAAATGAATCTGAATCCGCAGAGGGCAGGGTTAGAAAAGAACCATCCAGGGAAAAGAGCCGGATTACTCCGATCAAATCAGTAATCCCTCCTGATATAAACGAATATTTTATTGCTCCTCCTAGCGGATCAGTTTCAGTAACACACAAACCATGCCTCTTAGGGATCGCAGAAACTTACTATTCACACTCCAGCATGGGGATTGATGAAAAAATGATCTACATCCTGGGAAGAGGATCTCCCTCCAATAGCCAGGGACTGGACTGGGGAAAAGCAGTTACCCTGGAAATAAATCCGGAAGATATTCATACAGAAGCCATGGCTCATGCTGATTTTCTGGAACTCCCGAGTACCTTTGCAGAATCCAGTAACTACAGAAAATGGAAAAAGGAATTCCTCACATGGATCAGGCAGAACAAACCTCTGGTTATATTCAGGAACAGATCATTAAAAATGACTGGCCTGCCTGGAGAAAGAAAAGGTGATTTTGAGATAAGGATAGAAGAAACACTCAGGGGAAAAAAGGGACCTTGAAATTGAAGATTTGAGAAAAAAATATGACAACAAAATGAAAACCCTTCAAAAACAGCTCATAATCGCGGAACAATCCATTGCACGAGAGAGTGAGCAGGCAAACAGCAGGAATATTGAAACTGTAATATCCTTTGGATCAGCTCTTGCGGGAGCTTTACTGGGCAGAAAAAGCATAACCGCGACTTCCACATACAGACTCGGAACAGCCCTGTCAAGGGCGGGGAGGCTTAGAAAAGAAAAAATGGATGTAGAAAGGGCCAGAGAAAGAACCCAACTTCTACAGGAACGGATATCGGACCTTGAAAACAGCCTGTATGAAGAAATTGAAAGATTAAAGGACAACCTGGGAAAATACAGAGACTCGACGGAAGAATATCCCATACGTGCCAAAAGCACTGATATTAACATCAAAGTCTTTGGCCTGGCATGGATACAGCAGGAACTTTACAGATAAAGGTATGGATGCTCAGTCTCATCCCTGAAGAAGACAGAAATTTAACAATATTGTTTCTTGACATAAAATAATAAACAGATTAGTATTTTGGGCACTGCTAAAAATTTACTCAAGGAGGGATCACAATGGCAAAGAATTTCAATGGACTATATGTGTATTCCATATATTTTATTATTTTTGCCTCCTGCGGATCCCCTCCTGGTTTGATCGGTAGTTAACTCTACTCTACTATTCAGATACAGGGCCGGGTTCCGAAAGGGAACCCGGCCCTTTTTGTATCCTTTAACCGAAAAAAGGGAGGAGATATCTATCCGGGAATAATTGCGGACAAAGGGATTCAATAAAAGACTTCATTCATTTCAAATCAGAAAGGTGGAGAGTCATATGGAAAAGAAACAGAAAACAAGCGGTTTTTCCTGGTTCATGGGTTCAAGCTGGTACAAGAAATATATTTTACCCGGCATTATAGCTCAATCTGTAATTGTAGCAGGAGGTTACGGAACAGGCAGGGAACTAGTCGAATACTTTGCTAATTACGGCCCCCTCGGCGGCCTTATGGGAATGTTCCTGGTAACCATCGTTCTCTGGGCTCTGGTGTTCGGTGTCAGTTACGAATTTGCTCGAACCTTTCAAGCTTATGACTACCGGTCATTTTTCAAGGCCCTCCTGGGACCAGGATGGGTTCTGTACGAGATATGCTATATAGTCCTGCTCTTGCTGGTCCTTGGAGTCGTGGCAGCAACATCAGGAGCGATATTCCTGGAATCCTTCGGAATGCCCTTCATGGCAGGAGCAGGTCTTTTCCTGATAGGTATTGCATTCCTCACCTACTGGGGAACAAGTGCCCTGGAAGTAGTAATGTCCTGGTGGTCCTACCTTCTTTACGCAGTGTTCCTGGCCTTTCTCCTTGTAGGCCTGTCAAAGGTTGGAGGTTCCATATCCAGTACTCTCAGCCTTGGCGAAGTAAAACCGGGATGGGCCATGGGTGGATTCAAATACGCCTTCTACAATCTTGGAACTTTCCCGGCCGTCCTTTTCAGCCTCAATTTCATAAAGAATCGTAAGGAAGCCATAATTTCAGGTATCTGCACTGCCATTATAACCATGCTTCCAGGTTTCTTCGTTTATCTTGTAACCATAGGTTTCTATCCTGATATTTTATCGGTAGATGTTCCATCATATTACATCCTCAAGGAGATCAGCCCCTGGCTTCTTCCAATCTTCCTTGTGGTCCTCTTCGGCACAATGATTGAAACTGGAGCAGGATTTATCCACGCCGTAAATGAAAGGATCAATTCTGTCCTCCTCGAAAAGAATAACAGGGGACTTTCAAAAATGCAGAGGGGTATTCTTGGAGGAGTTATGGCATCCATGGGACTGGGCGTAGCTTCCTACGGCCTTATTGGACTTATAGCAAAGGGCTATGGTACCATCAGCTGGGGTTTCTTTATCCTTCACGGTGTAGCCCTCTTTACAATTGGAATTTATAAAATGCACAAAAAGAAGACCTCACAAGAAAC
This sequence comes from Acetomicrobium hydrogeniformans, assembly GCA_016841745.1. Lineage (GTDB taxonomy): Bacteria > Synergistota > Synergistia > Synergistales > JAFGMB01 > JAENYO01. Next base: position 221,058 of record JAENYO010000004.1, on the reverse strand, counting down.
TGAACCGACCTATTCAACTGAGGGATAGATGAACAAGGGTCAGGGTGCAGGGAATCATCGAGGCATCCTGGCCTTTTTCATACTTCAATAGGGAGTGATAATGGTGAAGTTCCAGGGAATAGAGAAACATACGACGAAGAATATAAGAAAGAATCTTGACACTGCTCTTCTGGACGAAGAATACATACCAAGGGGATCTTCCATCAAGTATTATCCTCTTGCAGTGGAAAGAGCAGAAGGCTCACTCGTCTGGGACAGGGACGGCAACAGGTATATTGATTTTCTCACCAGTGCAGCTGTCTATAATATCGGACATTGCCATCCCCGGGTTGTAAAAGCTGTTAAGGACCAGGCAGACAAGGTATTCAACTACATAACAGGCTATTTCTACCAGGAAAATCCAGCCCGGCTGGCAAAATTGCTGTCAGAGATCACTCCAGGAAACTTTAAAAAAAAGGTAACCTTCGGTTTTTCCGGTTCGGATGCTAACGATTCAGCAATGAAGGCTGCCCGGGCCTATACCGGGAAAAAATACATCCTTTCCTTCAAGGAATCCTATCATGGAACCACCTATGGTTCTCTTGCCATTACCGGAATTATCGATGAAAGCACTAAGAAATGTGTATATCCCCCGGATGGGGTGGGATTTGTGGAATTCCCAGACCCCCTGAGAAATTCATGGGGAATAGATGGATACAGGGAACCGGAAATCCTTTCAGAAAAAACACTTCAGGCAATCAGATCCAAGATCGACGAATTACAGGGAAACGTTGCAGGGATAATCATTGAACCCATACAGGGGGACTGCGGAGCTGCCATTCCTCCGTCAGGATTTATGAAAGACCTGAAACTTCTTTGTGAAGAAAAAGGGATCCTTTTCATTTCAGAGGAGATACAGTCCGGAATGGGAAGAACGGGAAAGATGTGGGCTATAGAACTTTTCGATGTGGAACCTGACATAATAGTTGCAGGAAAAGCTCTGGGCGGCGGATTACCCATATCGGCAGTAATAGGAAAAGCTGAAGTAATGGACAGTGTCCCTCCCCCACTCTTCTGTTTTACCCACCTCGGACATGCGCTGAATACAGGAGCAGCTATAGAGACCATAGGAGTAACACTGGATGAGGATCTAATGCAGAAGGCCCTGGACAACGGGGACTATCTCAAAACCGGGTTTGATTCCATGGCCCAACGCTTCGACCTCATAGGAGATATCAGATACAGGGGACTTCTGTTTGGTGTTGATATTGTCAGGAAAGGTACAGAGAAAGACCCGGACAGGGATACCGCTCTAAAGATATGCTGGAGAGCCTGGGAAAAGGGCCTTATCATGATAACCTTTGGCAAACATGGAAACGTCCTCAGGATCGCACCTCCGCTGAATATAGGTCAGGACCTCCTTGATGAAGCCCTCAGGATAATTGAAGAGTCCATCGTTGACGTTCTTGACGGTAAAGTATCCGATGAAGCAATAAGATATTTACAGGGCTGGTAGGTAACAGATAGTCCGGAGGTACTGTCATAATAAGGTGTTTCCGGACTTGAATAATTTTATCTTGTAACTGCAGGAAACAATCCTTTATCTTGAAAAGCTTATAACCTTCCTGGGGCAAGAATCTATGCAGTTCCCGCAGAATATACATTCAGGGTCGTACATTGATCCTTTTTGAACCATATTCCTCACATCAATGCTCATGGGACAGTTTCTGCTGCATATCCCGCAATTCACGCATTTGTCTTTTTCTGCGGATAAACGGAGTACTGGCAGACTCGCTTTCCTTGAAATATTCCAGCCTATTATCATAAAAGGCGCAAGCATACACATATAATGACAGAAGGATCTTTTCCCCAGGATAAAAGAAAGACAGAGAATAAAGCCCATGGCTCCATAGTAAAGGATATATGAAGAAGGATCGGCAAGGGATACCCCGAATCTTGTCCTGTAAAACATATCAAGGGAAGTGAATCCTCCTGCCCTGGTAACGAAAAGGACAAGCATCATTAACCAGGGAGCCCAGATCAAGTATTTTATCCAGTTAAGCTTTCCCCCCCTGACAGGTGCATTATTAACATTAAATGCCCATTCCTGAAAGGCTCCTGCAGGACAGGCCCATCCACAGAAAGCCCTGCCCTGGAAAAAAGAAAACAGAAAAAGAAAAAACAGAAAAAACAGACTTCCCGTTACTATACCTTTCTTTGCCCCCTGTATGATAAGAATTGGCGAAAGGTAAAACATTGTTACAGGAAGAAATAGAAATGAGATCATAAGAATAGCTTTGCGGATTTTCTGCCGTTCCATATGCTTTTACCTCCTGGTCGAGCCTATCCTTAATTCGGTAGATCCTTAAATAATCATTTATTTCCGGTTTATCGATCTTTCAGAAATCCATAATGATACAATATTTTCTTTCATGATAAACTTGGTTAACCCAAATCACAATAACTTTTACGAAGGGACGGCATAGAGTTGGAATATTACAGAAACAAACAAAAAGGAAAAACTGCACTGATGATACTAAGCTTTCCCATGACAGTTATCATTGTCCTTTTCACCAGGGGTGTCTCCAGGGGACATCCAATCTCATCCCTATGGCAGATCCTTGCAGCAGGCCTTATCATGGGATTCTTCATGTTTCTGCTCAGCTGGATGGAAATAAGTGTGATAGATGACAGGATAGAGATAGTTATGGGACCTGGATTATACCGGAAGAAACTGGATATCAGGAACATACAGGAACTGACCGAAACGAAGATCCCATGGTACTCTACAGGTATTAAGAAGATCCATAATGGATGGCTTGTAGGTGTTGATTCCTCTCCGGCAATACGGATAGATTTTACGGATGGCAAATGCCTGATCCTTGGAACTGAGGATATGGAGAAGCTTATGGCTGTAATTAGAGAAAGGATGGAATCCCTGGCATAAACTGGAGATCTATCCTGTTCTAATTAGCCCTTTATCGGGATCAGCAAAGAAAACATTTTCCCGGGACACCCGGGAAAATTGGGGTTAGCCAAAATTTTTCCACGTAGTCCTGAGCCGGGCAAGTTCTTTTTTGTCGGACTCTCTGGATATCCTATGGAGAAAGACCGGATCAGGAACCGATTTCGTCATGGCTGTCTGACACAGGACCCTGTCACCATAGAGGGCCGGATTCTGATAATTTATCTCGATTCTGTAAGGACGATAACACTGATATTTCCCCATCATATCCATATTTTTGCCCCACTGGGGAATGGTTTCGATCGCCCACTCCGGATAAATTGCGTTGTTTACGTGCCGATTTGCATCCAGATCATGGAGTCTGACTTTAAATATGCTCTCTGATTCAGACTCCGTAAGAGATGGAATGTTCTGGAGATCGTTTATTATCTCCTGTTCTCCTCTAAGAATTTCCATAAAGGGAGTTCTGTTCAGACGTACAGGGTTACCCTTTGCAAGATCGACCATCAGCCAGCATGTATTGGCTTCAAAGAGCATCATCCCACTCTCATCCCTAACCTCCAGGATCCTCAATTCGTAGAGATTCCTTTGCATCCATGGCCACGTACGAATTCTTATAGTCTCCCCCTGGAAGGGATACCTGTGTATTTGCAATCCATATCTATAAAGGATCCATGCATAACCATGATTTTGAAGCTGTCCTGCAGATATACCCATGGCCAGGGCATGTTCATCCGCTACATCCTGAAGGTAGTGGAAGATATTGACAAGTTTAATCCTCTGCGAGGCTCCGCATTCTGAATATCTGATCTGATAATCTCTAAAATACATATTATCCCTCCGTGAAAAACAATTTATCCTTCAGAATATCCATATTATTTTAGGGGCTTAGAAAACGAAGGCAACCCAGTATATAATATCAGGACAATTTGGAATACTTTTAAAGGGAGGTTATACTACTTCATATCCATTCCTGATTCTGTTACATTCAGTAAAATTCGGAATAAGGGTTTTCATAAAGCGGGAAGTCATAAATATTGCATTGGGGAGGCATGTCCGATGATGGGGAGAATTGAGGATCATATTTACAAGACATTCAAGGAAGGGCCAGAGGAAAAAACACTCTGGTGGAAAGGAAAATGGTGGCAGAGAAAAGAACTTGAGGAAGCTGTGGAATTATGCATAAAACAACTCCGTGAAAGCGGTTTCAGGGAAGGGTTCAGGATAGCGACTATGCTGCCGAACTGTCCCCTGATATCCATCCTTTCGATTGCAGTCTGGAAGCTTGGCGGAACGATCGTTCCTCTTAATGCCAAAATGGGTCCGGAAACACTGCTAAACACCCTCCGTCTGGTTGAACCAGGCGCTGTAATCCTTTTTCCCGGAATGGAAGAGGCTGCCGCTGCCCTTGAAACAAAGGGAATGACCGCGGTGATCGCTCCTCTGGAGGGACCTCTCCCTTCTTTCAAATGCCGGGAGTGTAAGCCGGAAGACAGCTCTCTGGCTGTAATATTTGCAACTTCCGGAACATCGGGAATGCCAAAGGCAGTACAGCTTTCCCATTCAAATGTTCTGGATAACACCTTTGGAGTTTATAAAACCTTCAAACACTTTCGAGATGATGACAACGTGATCAATGTACTGCCTAATTTTCATGTCTTCGGCTACGACCTGTGTACCATCCTTCCCCTGGTGAACGGATTGCGTCAGACCGTGGTTCCAACATTCATGCCCATATCCTCCACCCTTCATGCCATGATAGAGGCAGAAGTTACTGTAATAGCTGCCGTACCAACTATGTATTCACTTTTCATGGCTGTAATAGCAAAAGGACATCCAGTCCCATCCACCCTTCGATTCATGGTATCGGGAGGAGATAAGCTCGATCTCCGGATAGATGAAAGGGCAAAACAATTTTTCGGAGCAGAACTCTTTGAAGGCTACGGACTTACAGAATGCTCTCCTATAGTTTCAGCTAACTGGAGTTTACAGGAGAAAAAAGCAGGATGGGTGGGTACTCTTTTACCCGGCTACGAAGCCCAGATAAGAGATATGCAGGGCAATATCATCGATCAGCAGGAGGAAGGAGTACTCTGGGTAAGAGGACCATCGGTGACGTCGGGTTATTTCAGGAGCCCTGAAATAACCCGGGAAAGAATAGTCGATGGCTGGTTCAATACCGGTGATATAGGAACCTTCGACAGCAAAGGCCTCCTCAGGATCCTGGATAGAGCTGGAGACCTGATCATTGTTGGAGGGTTTAACGTATATCCTCAGGAAGTGGAAATTGTCATAAAAGGTCATCCGGATGTCCAGGATGCAGGAGTTATCGGAATACGTCATGGTATAAGCGGAGAATATGTAAAGGCCTTTGTTGTTCTCCGTGAAGGAGCGGACCTGGATGACCCAAGAGGTATCATCAACTATTGCAAAGGTAAGCTTTCCCATTACAAGATCCCTCGAAAGGTCGATTTCGTGAAGGAACTCCCTTATTCAAGTATCGGCAAACTATTGCGGAGGGAACTCCGGGAATAACCTGTTTCCACCGTCTTCCATTGATGTTTTACCTGAAAAGGCAATGGCACCCTGCACTTATAAGCGAACGGGAGCCATTGCCTTTTCTTACTCCACAGGGACATAAGTGGAAAAATTATTTCCCTCACTATCCTTTTCTGAATAGCCTTCAACTTGACTTTCATTGACTATGTTAGCATAATGAATTGGTATAGAATATTTCTTAACCTTGGAATAAGAGAAGAAATACATGGAAGGAGGGGAGAGTTTGATATCCCGTTTCGACAGGTCTTTTCTGATCTTCCTCATACTCATCTTTATTCTGATTTTATTCAACCCTGCATATTCCGCACAGAAACCAGGCGATCCAATTCAGGAAACTGAAAACATCCTAATCAGGCTGGAAAAAGAATACGGTCCCGGTATCATCCTGGGAGACCCCCTGGAAGTGAGTGAATACCGCATCATACCTGTTAGCAGGATAGAGGTCAGGGACAAACTTCAGGGTCAGGAAAACAGGATATCAGTCCATAATGTGACAGAAGGATCTATTCGTCCCATGGGTCTGGTTGTCCTTTCTCCGGAGGGGTTTGAATTCATCCGCATTCATGAATCACTGTTTGGACAGATAGTCGAAAGACTCCCTTTGATCATACAATGGATAAACAGTTCCATCTTCAGGAGAGTAAGCTATGGCCCCGGCGCAAAAATATCAGTCGATGAAATGGTCGCTTCAGTGGCTTTGCTTGTTCCGGAAAAAGTTTTCGGCCTTGGAATAGTTTCCTGGTGGGTTCAGAAACTGATCTTCGCATCTGCGTGGTATATTCTTGCCTTTATCACCACCCTGCTTTTTTCCATGCAGTCCATGGTCATTGCTGCAAATATGAAACAAAAACCTCTTGCTAGCATAACTGCAGGAATTGCAGGGTCAATTATCCTCGTATTTTTCTCCGCAGTAATGACCGCTTCAATAGTTGGAATACCTATATCGATCATCCTGATAATCTTTTACCTCATCGGATCCTTTTTGGGGAGAGTTGCAATCGGGATCCTTCTGGGTTGGCTGGTCACAGGTGGAATCAGATCAGAAAATACTCCGTCCTCATCATGGATACTCCTTGGGGGAGCAATTATGGCTGGAGCCAGGATGATTCCCAGGTTTGGATGGATAGTGTGGCTGACCTTCGGGGTTCTGGGTTTTGGAGGAGTACTTGTAACTCTCATGACCCGTCAAGGTATGGATCAGCCATCAAAGAACAGGAGGAGTGAAACAGAATGAGAAAATCCATTGTCATTTTGGCAACCCTGCTTTTTATATCCCTGCTACCTTCTTTGGCAATGAGCCAGGAAGGAGTTCAGGGACATATCGAACTGAGCCAGGCCATCGTTGAGCAGATAGGCACCGTACTGGACGCTAATAACGTTCTGGGAGATCCGGTAATCGTTCAGGGCAAGACCATAATTCCCGTGGTTAGTATGGCCTTTGGCTTCGGGTCAGGCCGGGGAATGATGGAAATGCACACTGGATCTGGAGGCGGCGGCGGCGGAATTGTAATGCCCGTAAGTATGATGGTCATTTCCCGGGATGGTGAAATAACAATTCTGGAAGCTCGGAAGAATCAGTTTACCGAGATGATCAAAGGGTTAAGCCTCGCCTATATGGAAATTATGAAAGAACACCAGAAAACCGTTGACGGGGAATAAATGAATAAAAAATAAAGAGAGGACAAACTGTCCTCTCTTTATTTTTTAATGGAATTACAGGATCATGATCTTGCTCTCTTCGAGGTATTTATTCCCATTTTCCTTTTTCGCCTTTGCCCCTTTCAGTTTCTCTCCCCTGTTACCAACCTTGGCCTGGATATCCGGACCCTGTTCATTCGGTTTAAAGATAACCTTGATCTGGGCAAGTTTGCCATGCCAGGAACCTTTTTTTGGAAGATCCACCTGAACGAAGAATCTCTGGGAATTCACATGAATTTTTATCTTATCTCTCTTACCATGCTTTCCATTTAATCCGGCAAGATTGATATGGATATTAAGCATGGAACCCTTTGGGAGATCGGTTTCTCCTTTGATATGAAGTTTATGGCCCTTGATCGATATTTCGGTAAGTTTGAGATTTGAAAAAAAATCAGCCCCCTGGGAGACAGAAGGTAGAATAAGGATGACAAACAAAATGCTAAGGATAACCACCGGGAAAACACGTTGACTTACTCTTTTCATATTTTCACCTCCTGGATCAGCAATTTGAAACCTGTATCGAATCCAGCTTTTAAAGACCATTCTTATATTAACAGATTTCACTACTCAGATATCCATAATGAAAATAGTTACGGGATACGCAGAACCCCGTAACTATTTTATCTTTTCTATGGCCTGTCGAACATATGATGTAGTTTAAGGATGGAATTCTATTTGTCTTTGTCCTTGCCTCCGCCATTACCGCCTTTATTGCCGTTATTTCCACCGTTATTTCCACCCTTGTTTCCATGATCTTCCTTTTCCTTATCTTTGCCAAGGGCTTTACCATTAACTGTCTTCAATGCTGACTGGGCCATAAGAGTATTCATTTTGGGAGATTTTTTATACTGTCCCCAGTTTACCTCTCCGTTAATCAGACCCTGGACTTCGGGTACACTCGTATTAATACCTTCCAGAATTCCAGCATAATCAATTTCCCCAGCCTTCAACTGCCCTTTAACCTGGTCCCATAGACTCATGGTATCTGTAACTACTGATTCAACATCAACGGTTTCATATACAGGATTACCGTCTGCATCTGTTACAGTATTACCATCAGCATCTTTTTTCTCGACTTCCACCTGTTCTGTAACTGTTCTCTCCATTTCAACTGTCTTATCAAATATTTCTTCCTGAAGTTTACGGCTGGCAGGAACATGATTGTAGTGAGCCCAAGCTATGAATGCATGTCTTTCAGCAAGGGCCTCCATTTTTGCCGGATCGGGAAGATCCTCAGCCTCTTCAGTTTCTTCAGTATCTACAGGATCAGTCGTAACTACTTCTTCCTCCTGTGTGTTTGCGAGTTCAAGAGCCATCATTGCTATATCCAGCTGATTCTGGACATTTTGAGGTAAAGACTCCGTAGTTTCATCCGCCATTACAAACCCCGCAGACAAACCTAACAAAAGAAAACCAAGCATTAAACAGATCAATTTTTTCACTTTATCCACCCCTTTAAATAAAAAAATGTACCACGGGCGGAAGCCATAGGCACATTAGAAACAAGTCCTGTAAGGCAACCCGGCTGTCATAACCATAAGGCTTTAGACCCGCAGCTTTGCGTCACCGCCTTTCGGCGATTTTGCCCAATTCTTTTCTGGTCTAAGATTAACTCCAGACTATCTCTTTTGTCAAGGATAATCACACTATATTAAGTGGATATTGTTTTTTTGAAATGATGTGATATCATATTGCATAGAGAAACAGGATATTGTCCAATATACCATCAGTTACTTCTAAACTCTCGCCTCAGACATCCTGACGAGAGAATACCTTCAGAATTATTCTCAAAGACTTCATACCAGTATTTTCTTCCTCTTCTCCATCAATTAGAGGACGGTGCTGTAATGGAACATCGAAAAGACAAAAGCAATCTCCTTTTCGAAAATCGATTTATTTCCGTAAGAAAATTCACTCTCCAGATAGGGGATCATATCCTGCTGCACTCTGGAAGGAACAGGGTACTATTCTTCCTGTCCGAAGCTCACTTAAAGATCATGGAATCCCCGGTGGCCAAGGACCTTTACACGGAGATCGAAAGCGTTCTCTGGCATGACCATGCAGATTTTCTGGTCCGGAACATGGGGCAGAGTACTGCGGAAATGGTTATCTTTTCTCTTATGGAGAATACAGAAAGACAGGCCCATGATCTGACACAGGTACCTTTCATGGATCAGCTCGAAAAGATGAATATTCAGATAGAACTTGATAATCTGGCCGTAAGCGTATTAAAAGTCAAGCTCAAACCCAGAGAACGTTTTCCTTCACACCCTGGAGTCAGGATGATCCTTTTTGCCCTTTCTCCATATACCATCCGGTATATTCATGAGCAATTAGGAGAGATAAGTAAAACAGTAAAAGTAGGGGATGTCCTTTGCCATGGATCAGATGTGTCTTCCATTGAAAATCTGGGCCAGAATACTCTGACATTCCTCGTCCTGGTTTTGAAATCTCCAAGCCTTGAGTCAATAAGTCTTTAATTTATGAAGGGAGGAATAATAGTGGGAAAAATAGCACTGGTAAACCCCCATGAGATAAACTGCAGGGTCTCAGTTGGTGATGCTATTCTTGTCTGCGCATATCCCGAAGATAGGGACTTTAAGAACAACAGGCTGAAAAAAGCGCTCTCCTTCCAGGATTTCGCCTCAAGAATGCACAGCCTGTCAAAAAAGAAGGAGATAGTTTTTTATTGTGATAGTGAAAACGAGGCTGTCTCTATCGATATGGCTCTTAAAACAGAGGATTTCGGTTTTGATAATGTCAAAGTCCTTAAGGGAGGAGTTACGGGGTGGAAAGAAGCAGGCCTCGAATGAACTGCCGTCAACAAAAGGTTTCAGGGACCTTGTCTTTACAGTTAAGCAAGGGAACATGGTGTAGAGCCTTCAAAGAACCCGACATGAGTCCCGGGCAGATTATTACGGGCTGAACTGATCAATTCCCGAAATCTGGAGGGTAGGATCATTCCCAGGGATCCCAGCCTTCAGCAAATACAAGGCTGTACTTACTTATCTTCAGACCAGGGGGAAAGAGAGCCTTGAACTTTGCTGTTTCTTCTGAATTCAGATCATAGGTTTGATCAAAGGCAGTTCCCAGAAATTCGCCACCCTCTCCATAAAGGGCAAATACAATCCTTACATATGCAAGATTATGGTAGGTGATATTTTTTACCTCTCCTGCAATATAGGAGGATACACCATCTCTTTCATGAAAATATTCCTGGATATTCACAGAAGAAACACTTTCTATCCTCTCTGTTCTCCAGTTGCTCAAGCTACCGATAATGCCCCAGAAAAGAATAGTAATTGTCAGGAAAACAAGAGAGTTTATCAAAAGGTCTATCATAGCTTTTCCCGAAGATTTCTCCAGTCTGGATGCTAAATTGATTTCCATAGAATTCATAGATTTCTATCCTTCTGTGCCGGGTTCAAGATCAAGTATTTCAGAATGAAAAGTCAACATGTCCAGAAAAACAAGTTTCCCCCTTAGACCAGTTGATATTCCTGTGATCTCCTCTATTAAACGGGCAGCCTGAAGAGAAGCTATGACAAAGGGTGAAAAGGAAGGGACTCCGGCGACAGCCTCCACTCCTTTTTCAGACATCCCGCTGCTGCTGAAAAGACCAAGATGTGTGCTGCTTCCTGGATAGTAAAGGGCCATCTGCCCCATAAGACCGCCGACTGCTCCATGTACAACAGGAATACCCATTTCACAGCATGTTTCATAGAGCATTTTTCGTGAGGGATTGTTATCAAGGGCATCTACAGCCATATCTGCATTGTTGAGGATATCTCTTATATTATCCGCCTGCAACATGACCGGATAGGAAACTAGCCTGACGGCGCTGTTAATTGCCGCTATCCTTTCTGCTGCAGCCTCGACTTTAAGCCTGCCGACAAAAGCTTCTGAAGAAAGGAGCTGCCGATTAAGGTTGTCTTCGCTGAAGGAATCTCCATCAACAAGGATCAGGCATCCTATACCGGCTCTCGAAAGTATTTCCACGATGACTCCGCCAAGGCCACCGCAACCGATAACAGCAATTGAAGAACAAAGGAGTCTTAACTGTCCTTCTATCCCAAGGACACCAATATTTCTTTCATATCTGCGGGGAATGATGCCTTGCTCAAGAGCGCATTTTTCGATAATGAGAGGATGAATTTCGAAGGATATGGCCAGGTTTCTGGAATCCTCGATAGATAAGAGGATCCTCTCTCCATCATAAACAGACCTTTCCTCTATCGCCCTTTTCAGTCTTACAGAATCCAAATACTTTTCCCCCCTTCAAACAAGAGTAAATCCTGGTCATTCCGAGAACACGAATATTACTATTGAAATCTATGATATCCGAACCGATAATAGTATAAGTTCAACCCGGGAAGGAGTGCTGACTTTGAAAGTTCGTCTTTTTGCTTTTCTGATGTACGAAGTTGGGAAAAGGGAACTCGAAATTCAAGCGCCAACCGATGTGGCTTCCCTCCTGGAACTGATGTCCCGTAAATACGGGGCACACTTTGATAAATGGATATGGAGAAAAGATGAAGGATCAGGCCGTACCCTTATTACAGGTACTCTCATAATGGTAAATGGCCACCATATATTACACCTTAAGGACCTTCAGACTCCTCTTAATGACTCTGACGTGGTAAGTATTTTCCCTCCCGCTGCTGGTGGATAACGAAGGGATCCCCTCTTCAAGGGATCCCTTCTGGATAGCTTATATTAAAGATGTATAGGCAGTGCAGGAAAACTTAATATTCCACACTCAGCCTGCCCCTGTCGTATCCGATAGATCTCAGGACCTGATCCAGCATTATGTCACCATGACTATATCGCTTATCTGCAGCCATGACTGCCGGTTCGATCTTATCCCATCTTTTCTGGATGAAGGTTTTATCCCCCCATCTTGCTTTCGCGTAATCCTGCATCTTTGCCCTTGCGTCATTTCTAAGGAACTGGGTATTTGCATATAAATTCCGTGTTTTAGCACACAGGGCTACAACATCTAAACTTGTGTGTAAAGGCAGCGATAATCCTGAAATAGCAAGGCGGGACTGTGTAATACCCTGGGCGATCTGAGGCATTTCCTTTTCAAATGTTTCCATGGAAACATTTCCCAGGATAGCTTCCCTGAAAAGCTGGTTGGCCTGTTCCCAGTGAGCATTGGCAAGATTATTCTGCCAGATAAGCTTCTGGCAGAAATCAAGGGTTTCCCTCTTTTCGATACTGTATCTGGCGGGCTTCAGCCAGGTGACTACCTTGCCTGAATTTCCCAACAGGGTGAGTACCGCAGATCCTCCTTCTCCCAGCCTGCGGGAAAGAGCATTCTCCACCTCTGACGCAGACTTGTCCGTAATGGAAAGGTGATCTACTTCTACCAGCAGATCCATTGCCATAATACCGGCATGTTCCGCTGGACTATCTTCATATACCCTGGTAACCAGAAATTTACCCCCTTCATCAGGTTCTCCAAGCTCCAATCCGGATACTGAGAAATTCATTTCTCCATAGGCATTTCCCATCATAAAGGTAACCGATAAAAGTACCAGAAACGATACCAAAAAAGCCACTCGAGTTTTTTTCATTCTGTCACCGCCCTTCATTTTAACTTTATAAGATACCAGTATGTTGTTTCCTAAGGTTTATCTTGCCACGTTGGCCTGTTTTTTTCAATACTTGAATTCGGCAATGAGTAGTCGAAATCATGAAAAATCATTCTCTGCCTAAACAAGAACAGAAAATGGGCCAGAATTTGTATACCTGAAATTTCACTGCACATGTCAAGTTATAATAGTATTATCCTGGAAAAGGAGTAGTTATCGAAATGAAAAGGGCCCTTGTTGCCATAGATATGAATGAAGAAAGCAATTCTCTGATAAGATTTGTTTTCCCCTATGCACAGAGACATCAACTTCATCACATAGATTTTATTCATGTTGAGGATGAAGATAGGGACCTGGATCTGACTGAGAATTCGTCTCAGGATCGGGGGGAAAACATCCTGGAAAAGGTAAGAGCGATGGTTGAGAAATGCATGGAAAACCTCCCTTCAAAGGTGGTTTCCTTCAATATCCTGATCATAAAAGGACTACCCGAAGAAGAAATAGTCAACAGGGCAAAGGAAATGCACTATGATCTAATAGTCCTGGGTCAGTCTATTGCCAGTGGGATCGAGGGATTTCTGAGCGGAAACCTGGGGGTCAGGATAATGGACCACACACACTGCAGTGTCCTGGTCTATAACCCCCGAAAACTAAAGTGGATGGTTCAATATTAGCGAACTTGCCTCTGCAGGCAAAAAAAAACCCATGATATTTCCTGGTTTCGTTTTTTCATCTGAATTTTATTTTATTTTTTATCAATGACTACAAAGATTTATTTCCCCTCAGACCCATCAATCTGCTAGAATAAATTCCAGTATTGTTATCCTTTATGGGAGGTGTAAGCATTTTGAAACGTACGTGTATTGCAGTATTAGTTCTTGCAGTGGTTTTGTGTTTGGGAGCAGGGGCTGCCATGGCAGCCGATACCGTCAAGATCGGTTACCTTGCTGCTCTTACAGGTGACTGGGCCGCATATGGCCAGACCGAGGCAAATACAGCACAGCTTGCTGTCGAAGAGATCAACGCCCAGGGGGGGCTTTTAGGCAAGCAGGTTGAGCTGGTAGTTTACGATTTCCGCACCAGGGCTGAGGACGCTGTAAATGCTGTCAGGCGTCTGGCAGAAGAGGATAAGGTAGTCGGTATAGTGGGAGCTAACGGAAGCGGCATTAATATCGCTACGGCACCCCTTGTAAACAGGTACGGGATTCCCCAGATAGGAACTGTTTCTACTAACCCGTTAGTGACAGTGGACCAAAAGGGTAAAGTCCGTCCCTTCTCTTTCAGGGTATGCTTTACCGATCCATATCAGGGTAAACTTATTGCTTATTTCTCAGCCATAGAACTGAAAAGAATGAATGCGGCAATACTTTATGATGTGGGAAGCGATTATTCTCAGGGACTTCGTGAGTTCTTCATGAAAAGCTACGGGGAATATGGCGGGAAAATGGTAGCCGACCTTGGTTTCAGGGGAGGTCAGGATGTTGATTTCCGCGCCCAGCTGACCGAGATCCGTGATAAAAAAGCCGATGTTCTTATCCTCCCAAACATGGGTAAGGAAATGGCTCTCATCATGAAACAGGCCCGGGAACTTGGCATGGATGACATCATCTTCGTTGGTGGAGACGGCTATGCTGAATTCATGTGGGAGATCGCTGGAGACGCCATGGAGAATTCCTACTGGATAAACCACGTTAGCCCCGAAGACCCGGCAATGGCTCCTTTCTTTGCCTCTTATAAGGCAAAATACAATGATGAATGCAAAGAATTCGTCAACGGCATTCTCGGTTATGATGGTATGTATTTGATGTTCGACGCCATAAAGAGAGCTGGAAAAGCAGATCCCAAACTCATCGCCAAGGCTCTTTCCGAGACAAAGGACCTTCAGCTCCATCACGCCGTTATTACTTTCGATGAATTTCATAATCCCCTGGATAAAGACGGTATCATCATCGTAGCAAAAGATGGACATGGTCAGTTCTACATGAAGATCAAACCTGAATAGAAACTGCCAGAACCAGAAAGTTGTACTTAACTGGGCGGGCGCGGGAAGTCCGTGCCCGCCCTTCTTCTGGAAAGAGGTGAAATGTTTGGATACCTTTTTGCAACAGACCATAAATGGACTTTCTCTTGGTTCTGTTTACGCACTTATTGCCGTTGGTTATTCTCTTGTATATTCCATCCTCCTTTTCTCAAATTTTGCCCACGGAGGTTTCCTCGTAATCGGAGGTTATATCTGTTATTTCGCGCTTAAGTCCATGGGGGTAAGCATATGGGTTGCCGGTTTCCTGTCTCTTTTGGGAGCTGGTTTTTCAGCAGTCCTTACAGAAAGGCTGGCTTATAAACCGATCAGGGAAAGGACGAACGTAACTTTATATCTTCTCATCGCATCAATGGGTATGAGCATAGTTATTGAGAATATCTTCGTCATAGTTGTAGGAGGAAGATTCAGGGCCCTTCCACCGGTCATCCCGACTCACCCTGTACATCTGTTCGGTCTTGCCACCACCAGTGCCTTTGACATCCTTTCACTGCTGGCAGCAGTATTCTTCCTCGGAGCCCTTCAGCTATTTCTTATAAAAACAAAATGGGGACTGGCTATCAGAGCAGCAGCCTACGATCTGAAAACTGCCGGGCTTATGGGGGTTAATGTCAACCTTCTCATTTCTATCGTATTTTTCGTCGCAGGTTTTCTTGCTGCAGTTGGAGGGATTTTCCTTTCAGTCAGATACACTCTTTATCCCCAGTTAGGAATGATAACCATCAAGGCTTTTGTAGCAGCGGTCATAGGTGGACTCGGGTCTCTTCCGGGTGCAGTGGTGGGAAGCCTGATTCTGGGCCTCGCAGAGATGTTGACAGCAGGCTTTATTTCCAGTCAATTACGAGATATTGTTGTTTTTTCCCTTCTGATAATCACCCTTCTTATCCGTCCCCAGGGTCTTTTCGGGAAAAACATCAGCGAAAAGGTATAGGGAGGTAAGAGGGATGTCTGGCTATACTGAAGGAATAATTATCCTTCTCTGCATCAACGCCATTGCCGCTATGGGAGTTTCCCTGCTTACCGGTTTCACCGGTATATTCAGCCTCGGTCACGCAGCATATATGGCCGTAGGAGCTTATACAACAGCTATTCTTACTGTAGAATACGGTGTTCATTACATACCTGCCATTCTCCTGGGAGGTGCCATGGCCATGATCGTGGCATATGTTATAGGTGTGCCCACTCTTAAGCTTATGGGGGATTACTATGCCATCGCCTCAATAGGCCTTGGAGAAACAATAAGACTGATACTGGAAAACTGGCAGTCCCTAACCAGGGGAGCAAGGGGTTATCCGGGAATCGAGGGATATACAACTCTTTATGTATCTCTTGGATTCTTCGCGGTGATGGCCTTCGGCATGTTCAACCTCATTCACAGCCGTTTCGGGAGAGCTTTCAAATCCTGTCGGGACGACTATATTGCAGCTTCACTTCTGGGTTTTAATACCGCCAGGTACAGAGTTTTAAGTCTTGTGCTGTCTGCTTTTTACTGCGGAGTATCCGGTGCACTGCTTGGAGGGTTTTTATCATTTATACAGCCCATCATGTTCGATATGATCAAATCAACGGAACTTACTTCTGTTGTTGTTTTCGGGGGACTGGGCTCTATGAGCGGAACCCTCATCGGTGCTGCAGTAATAACCCTTGTCACAGAGCTCTTCAGACCCATTTCCCAGTACCGGATGCTGATCTACGGAGCGGTACTTGTAATAATAATGGTCCTTCGTCCCGAAGGAATAATGGGCCAGTATGAGCTGGGACCCAGGTTTTTCAGAATGCTTAAAAATCGCTTTACAAAGGAAAGCTCTGAAAAAGAAGGTGAGCCATCATGATGACTGCCACCCCAAAGAATGTAGTTCTGGAACTGGACAACCTCAACAAGTTTTTCGGTGGTGTCCATGCAGTCAGGGATATGACATTCACTATCAGCAGGGGAGAGCTTGCGGGGCTTATCGGCCCCAATGGAGCAGGAAAGACAACCATATTTAACCTTGTCACTGGAGTGTATTCTCCCGACAGCGGTCATATCAATTTTCTGGGAGAGGATATCACTTTCCTCAAGTCTTTCCAGATTATCAGGAAAGGGGTTGCCAGGACCTTCCAGAACCTCAGACTTTTTCCCCGCTCTACAGCCCTGGAAAACGTCATGGTAGCAATGCAGCAGCACCATGGTTATTCCTTTGGAGAAGCAATAACTCATATGGGAAAATGGGGTAAGAAAGAGAGAGAGATTCATCTCAACAGCATGGATATTCTTGATCGGGTAGGGCTTGCTGAGAGAGCACACCAGGAATCAGGCACTCTCCCCTATGGAATGCAGCGAAGGCTCGAGATCGCACGGGCTCTCGCTCTTGAACCCGAATTTCTTCTTCTGGATGAACCAGCGGCGGGGATGAACCCCGAAGAGGTTAACGAGCTGAACGACCTTATTGTAGGCATCCACGAGGAATTTAACCTGACCATACTGGTGATAGAACATCATATGGACCTTGTCATGGAAATATGCCCGCACATAATATGTATGAACTTTGGCGCCAAGATAGCTGAAGGCAATCCTGACGAGATACAGGAACATCCAGAGGTCCTCAAGGCATACCTTGGTGAGGAGGTGGAAGAATAATGGCTGCTCCAAAGGATAAACAACCTATATTGGAAATTAAGGACCTCCATGTAAGCTACGGAGCCATCAAGGCCCTGCGAGGAGTCTCCCTTCACGTTGAGGAAGGAGAGATCGTAAGTGTCATCGGAGCAAATGGAGCAGGTAAATCCACCCTCATGCAGGCCATTATGGCCCAGGTACCGCGGGAAGGCGGAGAGATATACCTTAATGGTGTGCCTCTTTCCAACAAAAGTTTTCAGGTAGTGTCCCAGGGAATTGCCCTGACTCCGGAGGGAAGAAAGGTCTTTGCACCTCTTTCCGTTTACGAAAATCTTATGATGGGCGCTTTTCCCCGCAAAGACAGGGGGAAAATACCAGAAGACCTGACCTGGGTCTTCTCCCTTTTTCCCAGGCTGGAAGAAAGACGTGAACAGTATGCAGGAACCCTTTCTGGCGGAGAGCAGCAGATGCTTGCCATTGCCAGATCCCTCATGTCAAGGCCAAGGGTCCTTCTCCTTGACGAGCCGTCTCTTGGGCTGGCTCCCATAATAATCAAGGATATTTTCAGAGAGCTGAAAAGGATAAACCTGGAAGGAGTAACCATACTTCTGGTGGAACAGAATGCAAGACAGGCTCTCATCCTGTCTCACAGGGCTTACGTCCTTCAGACGGGTAATATAATTTTACAGGGAAAATCCGGAGATCTCCTGGCCAATCCCGAGATAGAAGCTGCGTATCTGGGAACTGGCAAAAAGAAAAAATCCCGGCTGCACTGAAGCTGAATAATAAGCAGACAAAAAATACTTTGACCAGATAAAAAACAGGGGCGGAATAGTTATTCCGCCCCTGTTTTTATTTGCATTGTTCATCCTGCTAACCGCCTGCAATCATATGTACAACCTGTACAGTGGCATCATCAGGGATATCTGTGATACCAAAATCATCAGGATTAACGGGAATCTCATTTATCCAGACTGCTATGAGAGGATAAGTCCACTTACGCTTATGCAGCACCTTCCTTACAGTCATCCCTTTTTCCCAATCCATCTTATCCCCGTTCACAATTATCATAGGAAACACCATCCATTTCCCAGTTATTATACCCCAAATCAGAAAAGGGGATACGGCAAGTAAGGGCCGTACCCCCTCATCCTTACAACAGGGAAACTATTCGAAAACTCTTTTCACTACCTTTTTCACAAGGCCGTCATCGGCTATATATGGAATGGTGACATGATTTCCTTCATCTTTTCTGTTAAAATCTGCCACCACTTCTATGGCATTCTCGCACCGGCCCCATGCCCGCCTTGCAACTCCTCCCATGACATCCCACATCATGGCTGACTTGAGTATCTCATCTACCCTCTCACTTCCATCAAGGACCATGCCGAAACCGCCGTTGATAACCTTGCCTATTCCTACTCCTCCACCGTTATGAAGGGTAACAAGGCTCATTCCCCTTGCCGCATTGCCGGCAAAGCACTGAGTGGCCATATCTGCCATTATGTTACTTCCATCCTTGATATTCGAAGTTTCACGGTAAGGTGAATCTGTCCCTCCCGTATCATGATGGTCCCTGCCAAGCATTACGGGGCCTATTTCACCTCTGCGGACCATATCATTAAACTTGAGGGCTATATTCCTTCTGCCTTCTGCATCCTGGTAAAGGATCCTCGCCTGGGTTCCCACCACAAGGGCATTCTTTTCAGCATCCCTTATCCATACATAGTTATCCCTGTCCTGGGGTCTCCTGTTAGGATCTATACATTCCATAGCGGCATGGTCGGTCTTCACAAGGTCTTCATGACGGCCACTGAGACATACCCAGCGGAAAGGACCATAGCCGTAATCGAAAAGTAGGGGACCCATTATGTCTTCCACATAGGACGGGAATATGAATCCGTCATGGGTGTCTCTGCCGTTTTTACATATCTCCGTTACTCCGGCATCATAGACGGCCCTCATGAAAGAGTTGCCGTAATCAAAGAAATAAGTCCCCCTGTCCACAAGGGTCCTGACTAGCTCGAAATGTTTTTTCAGGCTTTCGTCAACCAGACCTGCAAATTTATCATGATCCTTGCTGATCATCTCTGTTCGCTCTTCAAAGGAAAGTCCCTGGGGGCAGTAACCTCCGTCATATACTGCATGGCAGGATGTCTGGTCTGAGAGGAGTTCTATTGATATATCCTTATCCACCGCATATTCCAGAAGATCTACTATGTTTCCATGGTAGGCTATGGAAACTGCCTCTTTTCTATCCATGTACTCCTGAGCCATCCGGAAAACCTCTCCCAGATCAGAAGAGACCTTTGACACCCAGCCCTGTTCATGCCTGGTCTGTATCCTGGAAAGGTCCACCTCTGCTATGATACCTACTCCTCCCGAGATCTCGACGGACTTGGACTGGGCTCCGCTCATTCCGCCAAGTCCTGATGATACGAACATATGACCCGCCAGATCATCACCATCTGCCAGACCCAGTTTCATTCTTCCCGCATTCAGAATTGTGTTAAAGGTTCCGTGGACTATGCCCTGGGGACCAATGTACATCCATCCTCCTGCTGTCATCTGGCCGTAGTTGGCAACTCCAAGCTGCATTGCCCGATGCCACTCCTTCTGATTGTCAAAGATGCCTATCATAAGACCATTGGTGTTGATGACTCGCGGTGCATCGGGCTTCGATCTGAAAAGTCCAAGGGGATGTCCCGACTCCACAACAAGGGTCTGATCCTCCGTCAGTTCCTCCAGGTATCTTTTAATAAGCTGGTACTGCATCCAGTTCTGGCATACCTGTCCAGTCTCCCCGTAGGTGACAAGCTCATAAGGGTAAAGGGCCACATCAAAATCCAGGTTGTTGTCTATCATCACCTGGAAAGCTTTGCCCTCAACACATCTGCCTTTGTATTCATCTATGGGCCTGCCGTATATCATGTTCCGGGGCCTGAAACGGTAACCGTATATTCTTCCCCTTGTTCGAAGTTCTTCCATGAATTCCGGGGCCAGTTCCTCGTGATATTCCTCAGGAATATAGCGAAGGGCGTTCTTCAGAGCTATTTCAGTCTCCTGCCGGTTAAGGGTAAAACCCCTGTCAGGCGCCCTCCTGATCCCTTCCTCAAAAACTGCCACTTCTCGAGGCACTTCCTCAATCTTTATGGTCATGGCCTCCGATATGAATTTGTTCACTCCCATCCAAAAAACCTCCCCCTAGGATAAACTTCTATCCGGTTAATACCACCCGGATAGTGAAATATAAACTTCAAGGATCAATACTTTGTAAGGATATCCTGTATTGCAGCTCTGATCTCCCTGTCCTCTTCTTCTATCTCTAGAAGCAGGGTATCCATATGTTCCTTCACTTTATTCGTATAGGAAAGATCCTTGATACCTCCCAGGTTTATACTGATATTATATGCTGCAGATTCTGCTCCTGATCGGGCAAGGAGAGCTGCAGTTCCTGCATCAGTGACAGCATTGGGATTACCGTCCCTGACAGCAGAAGCTGCCAGGTGGGTCAGTTTTACACATTCAGAAAGCGTACGAAGGGGAATTTCCGTTGCCTTCTTCATGGCATTCTGCATCATTTCCCTTCTGATCTCCTTTTCCTCGACAGTTTCCTTCGGCAGCTTAAGAGCCTCCATAAAGGTGTTGAAGGCTGTCGTATCCTCGTGCATGAGATCAAGAAAGGTATTCACAAGGATCTTGCTTTCATCTCTTATACGTGACATCTCGGTCCAGTGTTCCATGTACTTATCTCTGCCAACCGTAAGTCTTGATACCATGGTGATCAGACCAGAACCAAGAGCTCCGGAAAGAGCGGCAACACTACCCCCTCCTGGCGCAGGGGAATCAGATGACAATTCATCCAGGAATTCTTTTATAGTAAGATCTGCGAGAGACATATTCCCACCTCCTCAGGCGACCAGTTCGCCGAGTTTATATACTGCCATTACCGGAGAGACCCCTGCATGATAGGCCAGTATGGTGGGAGAATCTCCGTCCAGAAGTATCAAGTCAGCCTGTTTGCCGGGTTCAACACTACCTACCCTTGCAGCCATTTCTATAGCATAAGCACTGTTCAGAGTTGAAGCGACAAGGGCTTCTTCCGGTGTCATACCCATATTCATTACAGCCAGACCAAAAACAAAGGGCATGGATTCAGTAAAACATGAGCCAGGATTACAATCGCTTGCCAGACCCACGGGAACACCTCTTTCTATCATTTTTCCTGCACGTGCATATGCTTTTCTCAGACTGTAAGCAGTTCCAGGAAGAAGATCTGCTATAACTCCAGACTCAGACATGGATGCGATGTTATTTTCATTGGCAGCAAGAAGATGTTCTGCTGAAATCGCACCAAGGGCAGCAGCCAGACCTGCACCTCCTGTATCAATAACCTCATCCGCATGGATCTTTGCCTTGAAACCTGCCCTCATTCCGGCTTCAAGGATCTTTCTGCTCTGTTCCAGAGTAAATACCCCTTCTTCACAGAATACATCGATAAAATGAGCTATTCCCTGTTTTTTTACTTCAGGTATCATTTCCTCTACCACAAGGTCCACGAACCTGTCGGGTTCGCCCCTGAATTCCTCTGGCACAGCATGGGCTCCCATAAAGGTTGGAACAACATCCAGTGGCGTTTCAAGACCTATTCGCCTTATAACCCTCAGCATCTTCAGCTCATTCTCCGTATCCAGACCATACCCGCTTTTTATCTCCACTGTGGTAGTTCCCATGGAAAGAGCGGACTCGACATTAGACAGGGTTGTTAGAAAAAGTTCTTCTTCTCCGCTGTCTCTCACAGATCTTACAGAAGAAAGAATGCCGCCCCCTCTCTTGTGTATCTCCATATAAGAAGCTCCTCTCAGGCGCATGGAAAACTCTTCCTCACGCCTGGCTGCAAAACACATATGGGTATGGGGGTCGACAAATCCTGGTATCAGACACATTCCTTCACAGTTAATTACCATATCGATGTCACGGTCACAGACAAGTTCCTTTATCCTCTCCTCGTCCCCAACCTCTTTAATGATCCCATCCTCACAGTAGACAGAACCTCTTTCATAACTCCTTACCAGGCCCTGGTCTTTTCCAGATGACGGTTTTCCTTTATCAATGGGAGTAACGATCCTGGCATTTACAAACAGTTTTTTTGACATTATCAACCCTCCTGACGCATCTCAAGAAGCTTAAGTTCGAGAATCTGATCCGGATCAAAACCCGCTATCTGCATATAATAGGCTGCACTATCAAGAATGGCCCGGGCAGGAACCATGCCATAGATTTCAGTTTCCGCAACCTCTACACCCCATCTCCTGGCTTCCATCCTTACCATTTCCAGCACACGATAGAGGGCATTCTTTTCATGATCAACAACATTCATGCTTACCTGTACCAGTCCCCGATCCTCCAGGGACAGCCCTATTCCCTTGACATGGCAAAGACCGCCACTTGAAGCCCTGACTGATCTGGCAATGCTCTTCGCCACTTCAACATCCGAGGTTCTCAGGTTAACATTGAAGGCCACCAGAAATCTGCGAGCGCCTATCACTGTAGCACCAGCAGTGGGGTGCAATCGAGATTCTCCTATATCCGGGTGACGCTCCGGAAATCCGATTTCCTCCCTGAGGGCTTCATACTGGCCCTTACGGATCACCTCAAGTTTTTTACGCTCCGGAAGGTAGGCGGAATCTTCGTAAAAATAGACTGGAACACCCGTAACCTCATGATATTTTTTACCGAAGCTTCGGGAAATTTCCACACATTGTTCCATGGTTAACCCGCTAACGGGAGTAAAGGGAATCACATCCACGGCTCCAATTCTTGGATGAGCACCCTGGTGGATATTCATATCTATGCTCTCTATTGCCACCTGGCAGGCCTGCAACAAGGCTTCCTGAAGGGAATCCGGGTCTCCGGCGAGGCTTACTACCAGCCTGTTATGGTCTTCATCAGCCCTGTAATCAAAAAGGTAACAGTTATTGCAGGATCGAAAGGGAGCTACGATAGCTTCTATAATGTCTTTTCTTCTACCCTCACTGAAGTTCGGCACGCATTCTACTAAACCTCTGGACATGCTGACTTATCCTCCTTACGGATGAATTACTCCAAATGATAGTTACGCTCTATTCCATAATATATGTTAGCACTTTTGCTGATCTACTGTCTAAAGACACCGATCCAGGAAGAGAAATGTTCTGTGTCCCGGGAGGATACTGTTCAGGAAAAATCACTTATCTCGCTCCGGACTGCCTTAAGGATCCTTCCCTCTTTCAAAAGGACTTGCATTTCCTGTATAAGGGGGTACATGTACTGATCTTTTTCCAGAAAGGGAACTCTTGACCGAATAATATTGAATGCGGCTAATGTACCTTCCCCCGGTTGAAGGGGGAAACTGAATTCCAGGGCCTGGCATGCCGTCAGCAACTCTATGGAGAGAACTTTAGACAAGTTCGAGGTAATAGTTTGTGCTTTCCTGGCACTGTAGGCTCCCATGGAAACATGATCTTCCTGGTTAGCCGATGTAGGGATGGAATCTACTGATGAGGGATGAGCCAGGACTTTGTTTTCAGAAACAAGTGCAGCACAGGTATACTGGGGGATCATGAATCCGCTGTTAAGGCCACTATCCTTCATAAGAAAGGGAGGAAGTCCCGAAAGCTTGGCATCTACCAGCCGTGCAACCCTTCTCTCTGAAATATTCGCCAGCTCAGCTGCTGCTATTGCAAAAAAATCCATTGAAAGAGCTATTGGCTGCCCATGGAAATTTCCCCCGCTCAAAGATTCTCCATCTGAAGGAAAGATCAGGGGGTTATCTGTCACCGAATTCATCTCCACCTCTAGAATACCCCTTATGTAGTTAAAAGCATCTCGACTGGCTCCGTGAACCTGGGGAACACATCTAAGTGAATAAGCATCCTGAACTTTGTCATGTTTATACTTTTCAATGATCTCACTTTTTCTGGTCAATTTTCTTATATTTCCCGCGACTTTACGCTGCCCCTTGTAGGGTCTCAGTTCGTGGGTTCTGTCATCGAAAGCATAGGGAACACCGTGAAGAGCTTCGAGGGATATGGCAGCACTGATATCTGCAAGGGCAGCAAGCTCCAGGACATCCGCGAGGGTCAGAATGCTGACTCCTGCCATTGCTGCTGTTCCGTTATTAAGTGCAAGTCCTTCCTTTGGGCCTAGTGCAACGGGTTCAAGGCCTGCCTCATTCAAAGCCTTATGGGCAGGCATCCTAACTCCATGAAAAAAGACTTCCCCCACTCCAATAAGAGGAAGGGCAAGATGGGAAAGGGGGCAGAGATCCCCACTTGCACCAACAGATCCCTGGGAAGGAATCACAGGATGAATACCCATATTCAAAAAATTAACAAGCTGGAGTATAGGAGAAGGACTTATCCCGGAAAATCCTCTTATAAGGCTGTTAAGTCTTAACAACATTATTGAACGTACAACATCTTCGGGATATAAATCCCCGACTCCACAGGCATGGCTTTTAAGAAGGTTTTCCTGGAGCAATCTGCTGTTCCGGGGAGATATAACTACAGAAGCCAGATCACCAAAACCAGTACTGACCCCGTACACTATTTTGCCGGAATTTATCCATTCCCTGACAATGCCGGAACCTCGTTCAACAAAGGCCAGAGCCGAAGGATCAAGTTCTACCGGACAGTTTTTTCGTGCTACTCTGATTACATCTGCCAGATCCAGAGAATGTCCATTTAATAGTACCCTGTCGCTGTCATTCATTTTTCGCTCACGTCCTCCTGTTATGTTAGTTAGAATAAATAGAATTTTGCCCTCACTTTAGTGTACACCCTAAAGTGAGGGCAAACAAGAGTTATGAACCAGATCCAGATTCTGCTGCATAACATCGATGATGTTTTCCTAAAAACAGAGGATATCTCCTGGAACCTGGCCTGGATCTTTTCAGATTACCAGATGGTAAGATAGCTCAATATTTCTCTGTAAAGAGAAAAATTGAGCATATAGTCCTAATATCCATAATATCAAAGTCCCATACGGTGACCTTCATTTTATGTTATTCCTATTAAGGAGAAGCGTTATTTTAATAAAACAGAAAAGTCAAGGAGTGGATCCCCTTGAGGACAGGAAGAACAGGCTTTACACTGATCGAGACAATGATAGTCATGATAATTATCGGTATCCTGGCTGGCATGTTGCTCCTTGCATCTTTCAGCGCAACTACTAAGGCAGAAGCCACTAAACTTGTCAGCAACATGGAAAACCTGAGGGTCGGATGTGTTATGTATTACTGCGATAAAGAAATCTGGCCGGAGGATCTCTCCCAGCTTGCCGGAACAATGGATATCCAGTACAGTTCCGAAAAATGGTCTTCCATGGGATATGCTCTAACAGATTCAAGCTCAGACCTCTGCTGTGTTCTTTGTGATGTGACAAAAATTTCAGAAGGTATAAGGAACAGTCTGGGCAGGATGGCAGAGCAAAGCGGCATATTATATTCGACGAATACCATCGGGGCGATAAACTCTAACCAGGATATTGACCCATACGCTGCACAGGATACCGGATACATACTTATGGTGGTTTACAACAAATCTAAACACTAGTAAATTTTGTTTTCTGTTCTGCCTATCTCCTTTTGAGGGAACATATCAATAAACAAGGCTTTAAGATCTTCTAACTGGAGGAAAGTACTTTGGTTAAAAGACAGAGGGGTTTCGCGCTTATAGTTGTTATTGTAGTTATAGCGATCATGGGGATACTGGCTACCAGGCATATGACAGCAGTTTTTCAAGGGGAAAAAGGACCTCCCAGGGAAACAATTACACTTGCTGCCTCTATAAGGATAAGGGGGGATCTTGAAGAACTGAAAACAGCTGTCAGCGCTTTCTACATGGATAAAGGGAGGTGGCCCCGGGATATAGAAGAAATTGTTGGAATGGTTGGCAGAAGGGATCTTTCCCCAAGGGGGTTCAGTTTATATCAGACCGATAGCGGCCTTTACATTCTCGGCAAACTCCCGGATGATCAGCCTGCGGTCAGGGAAAGTCTTTTATCGGAGGCTTCGGAAAAGGGAATCATGGGATGCATATCAGAACAAGAGCTCGATTATTCAAGCCCTGCCCCTTTTGATAGATCACATCTCTATCTGGTCATAAAAGTAAGATAGCTTAAAATACGAATAGCTTACTCCCATGCTTTGTTTATTCGACTATTACCTGATCTGACATAAAGTGTTCCCATTGTGGATAAAGGGTATAATTAAATTCAGTAGAGACATTTTCCTCCATTAAACGTAAACATACCTTTTCAATGCATAAACTTACCCGTTCCAGTTCTAAATTACGATGATCCCTGAAAAGAATTTCTCCTTTAATATTTCAACATCGGCAATAGTTCTTTCTTTACGGAAAAATAAGATCCTTAACGAAAAGAGTTGATGCCAATTGCTCAGTCCAACATGGGGTTGTCTGACCTTTGATGATACGATCTACAGGATCAATGATTTTCTGTCCAGTAGAAAAGAAGAGGAATATCGATTTATTGTAGGAACGGATTCCCAGGTTTATCCTGGTCCGAAGGTCGTTTTTATATCTGCCATAATAGTGCACCGGATAGGAAAGGGGGCTATCTATTTTTATGACAGGGAACTGGTAATCAAAAAATTCGCCCTTGAGGAAAGAATGTTCACGGAAGTGTCCCTGAGTCTGAAAATGGCTGGTGATCTACTGAAGGCCATGGAAAGATCTCCTGAATTTCTTTCATCCGATCTTCCCGAGATCGAGATTCATATCGATATAGGTAATAATGGACGAACCAGGGAACTTGTAAGTTCGGTTGTTGGAATGGTCAGAGGCAGCGGTTTCGCATGTCAGACCAAACCTGACGCGTGTGGAGCGAGTACCGTAGCGGACAGGCATACTAAAATCCAATCCATGGCCGATTGAGATACCTTCCATTTCCATAAAGGATCACCTGCAGCTCCCTCCATTGAATTATGATTCCCACTTGCAAAATAGCTTAACATGGTGTTACATTAAATAACTAGCGTGATGTTATGACATGTTACCGGTTTAAAACTGGTGAATTTCTGAAAATCCGCAGAAAAGATCAGAATAATGGTGGGGAGGTGAAATATTTGTGTTATTCTCCGGAATCAAGCCATAATATCCAGCTTTACGACGACTGGTTCAATAATTATCCCTACGCATATGAGTCGGAACTCAACCTTGTCAGAAGTCTACTTACCGATTTCGATAAAGGATTGGAGATTGGCGTAGGAACAGGCAGATTTGCAGAAAAACTCGGAATCAGCATGGGACTTGAACCTTCCCTTCCCATGGCTGAAACAGCAAGAAGCCGGGGAATAAGGGTTGTGGAAGGCACCGCAGATGCCATACCCTTCGAAAATAACAGTTTTGACTTTGTACTTATGATAAATGTGATATGTTTCATTTCAGACCTGGAAAAAGCCCTTGCAGAATCCTTTAGAGTTATTGAACCAGGAGGGTTTCTCATTCTTGGTTTTATAGATGGGAAAAGCCCTTCCGGACAAGCATACCAGGATGTCCGTTT
This sequence comes from Acetomicrobium hydrogeniformans, assembly GCA_016841745.1. Taxonomy (GTDB): domain Bacteria; phylum Synergistota; class Synergistia; order Synergistales; family JAFGMB01; genus JAENYO01. The sequence goes on along the minus strand of JAENYO010000004.1, from coordinate 193,060 downwards.
TAAAGGGCTTATGTGCCGGGAACCATGGTTCTATTCGGTAAGAGAGATCTCTTACCTGCTCACAAAGACGGGCTTTGAAAACCTGGACTATGCACAGACCATATTTCTGCCTTTCCAGAAAATGACAGAACCGGATAGAGTGAAGAAAGGGTTCGGCGAAGGAGCCGTTATTGCGATACGGGCGCAGAAGGAACTCGACTGAATTTATTTATATCGTTCCCATATCCGGACAATGGTCACAGAAACTATAAGAGCCGGGATTCTTCCCCTGAAAGAATGGTCCGGCTCTTTTATTATTTACAGGTATTCCCAAAGGAGCATCTATTGATGACTATTTACACTTCCCGGTTAAGCTCACAGATCCTCTGGACAGCGTAGGAAAGTAAACCCGGGACTATTTCCAGACCCGAAGCAAGATCAAGCCTCTCAGTATTTTTGTGGCAATCCTTACCTACAGGTCCTATATTCATAACAGGAATATCAAGGCGAAGCAGTTCCTCCACTGGAAGACTATATATTCTTCCCCACCCTGGTGTATTGTCCACAATGGGCTCAAGATCATCCCTGTCTCCCTGGAAACCCACATAGCTGAGGTCCGTTATTCCCTCAAAAACCTCTTCTATGGATATTTCCTGTTCGTATCTGTCTCTAGCGAAATCCACCATCTCTTCTGCTGTTCTGATGATAACCAGTTCCCTTACTGATTGTCTATGATTAACACGATAGGGGTTATAGGGGGGCAGGAAACCGACAACAGCAAAGGGTCCTTTGTCACCTGAAACATCTATCATCCAGTTAAGGATGGCTATACCCATGTCTCTTTCATCATCCTTTTCAGAAAAGGATGAAATAAGATCATCAAGGGCGGAGAGATATTTTTCTCCTAATTTTCCCCTGGCTTTTTCCTCTATTTCCTGAACAGTGAAAACTGTCGGTTCTATCTCATAATCAGGGAGATTTTTCTGTCCCATTTCCCTGTAACAGTCTGCAGAATTTTTAAGATGAAGAAAGGTTCTTTCAAGGGCAAGGGAAGCAAGGGATCTCATCTCTTCCATTACCACAGCCGGAGTCTTTGAAACGGTCAGACAATTGTAATAGGCAACAGCCCTCTCCGGCAGAGTAACAGAATAGGAATCCCGAAGGTCCTTGATCTTGAGACATGTCTGGGGTGGAAATAAACTGTTCCCGAGCATATCTGAATAGGATGGATTACCCTCAATGAGTATATTGAGGTGGGAAGCAATTAGAGAAGCGCTTATTCCCTCGAAGTACTCTCCTACGTGTGATTCCTTTCCTACACAAAGATAAAAGGGCATTATTTTCCCGATTGAACCGGTATAAATACTTCCTGAGCCGACCTTGTCTATAGTAACAGTAGGCTCCGTATTGATGCAGGCAAGCAGATCAAGACCCATCTCCTCCTGGAAACCGGCTATATACGGAACAGCTCCCCTCATTCCGGCAGAAGTATTCTCTTCATCCGGGACTGCAAGAAAAAGCAGATTGCCTTTCAGTTCCTCTCTTTTCCTGGAAAAATCAGCAATAAGGGCCATTTCCACGGCTATTCCGGCTTTCATGTCGGCAACACCCCGTCCAAAAAGGTAGTTGCCGCTTTCAAGATCGAGTCTGGTCTCTTCTGAGATAGGCATTTCACCTATCCTTCGGGTATACTCCTCGGGATCAAAGGCAATATCCCGGAGAGGACCGCATACATCAGCATCAACAACATCAAAATGACCTGTTACGATAACAGTTTTTATTGTTTCCGGAACAGCCCTGACAAGAGCTGTTACTATATTACGACCCAGGTGATCACCTTCAACAGGGAGCAGTTGAAGATCTTCAGGATGATCCCTGAAATAATCAAGTTCAGAGAGCTTGTTGTATATCATTGTTGCAGCCAGATTTTCTCCTTCCGGTGATGCCGAGATACTGGGAACTGAACATAGTTCAAGTAACAGTCTGTAAATTCCATCCCTGTTGTATTGGATCAAAATATCTCCCTCCACTCAGTTTTTCAAATAGGAATCGATCTCCATGAAACTGATAGCAGACCTGGGACCGATTGTATCATTTTAGAGAAGAGATAATAGGAGCGGGTTCATCATAAGATCAGATAATACTCATTAAACCAGGAATTACCCCTTCCAGGATGGAGATGGAACTCGCATATTCATTCAGATCTATCCTTTCCTGATCAGTATGGTCAAGGTGGCTGTCTCCGGGACCATAGGCTGCCATAGGACAGTTCCACGCCGCTGCCAGGTTGAAGTCCGCGGTTCCTCCCTTTGCAAGCAATCTTGGTTTGAATCCGGATTTTCTTATTCCGACCCGGAAAGCTCTTATCACCGGATCACTGGTTGGAACGACATGGGCCTTTATGGCAGAGCGGACTTCAGCTTCGACTCCCCACTTCATGGCATATTTCCGGGCTATTTCGATCCATGTATCGGGATCTGTGCCCACAGGAAGTCTGATATCAATATCTATGCAGGCAGAACGACCGGCTATTTCTCTCCCCTCCATACAGGCAACTGCTCCGCTGGTGCGTTCTATTATCGGTTTCCCGGGAATATCCATCAATCCGATACTTTTCAGAACTTCTGCTGATGCCATAAGGCAAGCAGTAAGAGGCCCTGCGTCTCCACTCCGGTGAGCACCACCATCTTCTCCTTTGATCCACATTCTGAGGCTTCCCCGGTATCCAAGGGTTACTCCGTCATAACCGGAAGGCTCCCCAACAATACAGGCAGCAGGAGAATGTAGGGGTATTCTGAAACGGGCTCCCCTGGAATCTGTTTCCTCTCTTACCGCAGCGATGAAGGTCAATTTCCAGTCTTCAGGTACATTTATCTTTCCTCCTGCTACTGCTAAAGAACAAAGTGGTCCCTTCGCGTCGACAGATCCTCTTCCCCAAAGGACATTTCCATCAAGTTTAAGGAGAGGACCTCCCGGAACAGTGTCGACGTGGCAAAGAAGGACAAGTTCTTTTTCCCCCTTCCCCTTTGCGGCTACAAGATTACCTGCATCATCAATGAATGTGGAATCCCAACCAAAATCGGGTAGGGTTTCCGCAAGATATTTGACAGCTTCTCCTTCTTTTCCGCTGATGCTCTGGATACCTACGAGTTTAACCAGTAAAGTTTCATTGGTCGTCATTCAATATCACTTCCAGAGTCTCACCAAGTACGGATATGACGGTGTCATAGTCCTCTTTTTCAGCAGTAAAGGGAGGCATAAATCGAAGTACCATTGGGCCTGCCGGAAGGGCCAGGACACCCTTGTGCTGAAGGGTCGACACAACCGGGGTGGCCTTGACCGAAAGCTCAACCCCCGTAAGGATACCCATTCCCCGGACTTCACGAATTAATGGGCTTTTTAATTGTTCAAGGGCTGAACGGAATTTACTCCCCTCTTCTATTGCCTTCGCTGGAAGGTTTTCTTCAAGGAGAAGCTCAAAGGCAGCAAGACCCACTGCTGAAACAAGGGGATTACCGCCATAGGTTGACCCATGTCCCTTTGCCGGGAAATCGCCGATTTCACCCTTCCATATGGTTACTCCTACAGGAAGACCTCCGGCAACACCTTTTGCAAGGCAGACAATGTGTGGATCCAGTCCTGTCAAAGAACTGGCAAGGATATGTCCACAGCGCCCCCAGCCGCACTGGATCTCGTCAGCTATAAGAAGAGATCCATTCTCCCTGCAGGCAAGGTTGATCCGCTGTGCCAGTCCTGTTCCCAGAGAATAAACTCCGCCCTCTCCCTGGAGAGGCTCCACAAACACTGCAGCAGTATCCTGGTCTATCGAGGCAGGGAGATCTTCGGGGGAAACATGAAGGACCGATGGCAATATATCTTTCCAGTATTTTTTATACTGAGGATTAAAGGTCAGAGACAGGGCACCAAGGGTCCTTCCATGAAAACCCCTCCTCAGGGCTATGATCTTTGTTCTTCCCGGTTTTAAAGCTACTGCAAGCTTCAGGGCCGCTTCGATCGCCTCTGCTCCGCTGTTACCCAGATAAACACGCCCTTCCGGAAGGAGTCCTCCCAGTTTTAACCTGAATTTTTCCCTGGGAGGAGAATTAAATCCGGCTCCAAGTGTCCAGGGATAAGTTGAAGCTCTTTCAAGAGCTTTGACCAGTACCGGATGGGCATGCCCAAAAAGAGCCGCTCCATGACCGCACATAAAATCAATATATTTTTTCCCATCTCTGTCCCAGACAAGAGACCCCTTTCCACCAGCTATTTCCAGTTTTCTGGATCCATAAATTAGTGACATAACATGGTTCCTCCTCCCGAAAGGGCTTTTTCTAAAGGTTCTTCTTCTCTGCTGTCAGCTATAAACACCCTCTGCACTTTCTGCTCCAGAGCTTCCCTGGCTGCCAGAAGTTTTCTTTTCATGTTCCCCTCGGCACATTTCTCCAGTCTGTCCCACTGGGAAAGATCGGCCTTCCGGATCATGCTGGCACTGTCAGATGGGTCTGAAAGCAGGCCGGGAACGTTGCTCAGGATAACAAGCATATCCCCTTCCAGAGCTCCTGCAGCTGCTGCTGCCAATCTGTCGCCGTCTACGTTAAGGGGGCTTTTATCCTCTTGAGACAAAGCAATGGGAGGCAGCATGGGAAGGGCACCCATAGACCAGGCCTTCCTTACCCACTCGGGGTTGAAAGACATTATTTTCCCGCTGTAATTACCTCTGAGTATCCTTATACGCCCATTTTCCACAGACCTGAGAACATCCTTGCGTTTTCCAAAAGCAGATGGGAAATACTGCGGGTACAGAGGCAATGCCCATAGTCCAAGGAGAGCCGCTGCCGAGACAAGGTCTATGGAAAACTTTGTACAGGCGAATTCAAAGAGGTCCCGTTCCTTTTCTCCAACGTAGCGGCTGCGGAACCCGCTCGGGCTTATCACATAATCAGGCTCCAGGCCGGAAGCGATGCAGATATCCTCCATGGATCCGCTTGCTCCATGGACAAGAACCCATTTTTCTCCCCTTTTTGTTCGTACAGCAAGATCTTTCAATAATGGCATCACATTGTTACCCCTTGCTCCGCCGATCTTCACGACACCCGTTCCGAGAGTTTTCATTTTTTCAGACCCTTTCATTATCAGTCATCTCCATCAGGCAGGATACAGGGGTCTCATTTCCAGACCACTTGTCTCTTCCAGACCAAACATAAGGTTGGCACACTGAAGAGCCGAACCGGAAGCTCCCTTCATCAGATTATCGATGGCAGAAACAACGATAAGTCTGTAACCGTCGTCATGGAGAGAAAATCCGGTAAGAACCCTGTTACTTCCCATTACAAACCTCGGATCCGGCAATCTGAGGTGGGAAGGTCTGGCAGGACAAAGATTCATAAAGGGTTCACCCTGGTAATATTTCCTGTAGATCTTCCACAGTTCTGATTCCTTCATCTTTCGCGCAAGTCTTACCTGGGCCAGCATCTGTACACCTCTGACAATCCCTGCAGCCGTCATTGTCATTGTAAATAACTCCTCTGGAGTTTTCAGTTCCTGGACGATCTCTGCAAGGTGACGGTGCCTGAAGGGCTCATAAACTCTCAATGTTCTGCTTCTATAAGGATGATGGCTGCCCGTATTGGGATTGGATCCTCCTTCGGAGGAGCCTACCCTCAGTTCAAGCCTTGCATCCTCCAACAGCCCTTCACGGGCAAGGGGAAAAAGGCCAAGGATGGAACATGAAGCATTACATCCAACCCCGCTTACCAGGTCTGCCCCACGGATCTCTTCCCTGTGGACTTCCGGCAGACCATAAACACTTCTTTCAAGGAGATGGGGAGCACCATGGATGGAACCGTACCACTTGACATAGTCTTCGGGGTTGGAGAGCCTCACATCTGCAGAAAGATCTACAACTTTAACCTTTTGTTGAAGATATTGTTCTATTACCGGCCAGGAACTTCCATGGGGTAAAGCCAGAAACACAAGATGACTGTCCCTCCCGAAGGCCTCCTCGGGAGAAATGAATGTCTCCGAAGGGAAATCCTGACGAAGATGGGGATGGACATGCCAGACAGGCTGACCAGCTTTACTCCTGGAAACAGCCCCTTCCAGCTTTAATTCAGGATGGCCGGCCAGGAGCCTCAAGAGCTCGCCTCCCGCCATTCCATTGGCACCCCATACGATGATCCTGAACATGGTAGCAACCTCCTTGTGGTTAAATAGATCTTAAAAAACTATTTAACCCTACGTTAAAAAATAAAACCCACATGACCTCTGGCCAGTGGGTTGAAGGAATATTTTCAGTTTTGCCATAAAAGATCTCTTAAAGATCATTCCTTCAACCATAATAAAGATAAAGAGAACCTCCTCGCCTGAGGATCCCTTGCTGTCCTGCTCTGCACTTTGATCTGGTGAAATAGAATAGCTGTTTATATATCAAGATAAAATCCTTTCTGTTAATCCCTGGAAACCAGAGACCATGCATGGTTAACTATCAATTCAGGAAGGTCTACACCTGTAGTTTCGATGGAGCTTCTGAATTCGGGCTGGCCGTTAACTTCATTTAACAACCATCCATCCCTAGTCTGAAAGAGGTCTACTGCAAGCACATCTCCACCAATCGCTCCATGAACTTTTTTCAGGATATTAATAAGGATACTATCCAGAGGAAACCCTTCCGCCCGGGCACCCCTTGCAGTATTGGTTATCCAGTGTTCACTGCATCGGCGAATAGCGGTTACAGGCTTTCCTCCAATGACTGTCGCCCTTAGATCCCATCCATCTTTTTCTATATACTTCTGAATAAAAAAGACCTGGTGCTGTGGCCCCATGTAAGATTTATGCTCAACAAGAGCTTCCACCGCATCCCTATCGTTCATCTTGGCCAGTAACCTTCCCCAGCTCCCCACAGGCGGCTTGAATACGACAGGATAACCAAGTTGTTCAGAAGCCAGAATAGCTTCATCAGGAGAAAAGGCGACACGATATGGAGGCTGGGGTATCCCCGCATTATCAAGGGCTGCTGCAGTAGCAACCTTGTCTCCACAGAGAGCTACTACTGAAGAAGGATTAACTGTTCGGACACCCTTCGACTCCAGAAGCTGACAGATTGCCTGGTTCTGAGTCTGGCTTACCACCCGGCCTACCGCTACATCCCCGGGAGAGATATCAACATCCGGCCATACCAGACTCCTGACATCAATAAATTCAAAGGGAATTCCCAGCTTCTCTGCTGCTTTAAAAAGCTGTTTTTCCTCTGTTCTGAGCCTTGAGTAGAAAAACTTCAGGGAAGACATTTTATTCTCCCCAGTCCTCCTGAACTTCTGGCGCTTCTTCAACTGTCAGGGGATTTATGCTAACCAGCTCAAGTTCAGTTCCACAATCAGGACACAACAATAGTTCTCCTTCCATCACATCTTCCGGCATGGTAACAAGTCCTTCACATACAACACAATTGACGGTCATATCTAATTCCTCCTAAAAAAATGTATGGAGGGATTGTAAACTATAGTATATGAGTTTGTCAAGTTATATACTTTTGTTCACTATTTTAGAAATAAAAGGTGGGGGAACATGTTCATTTACCATGGTTCCCCCTTGATAATGATCACTTCAAGAAATGTATTTGTGCCTCTGATCCTGTCCTCTTACTTTTGCTACATCAATAACAATATAGGAGAGGTTGTGGGCATGATCTCCTATTCTTTCCAGATTGCTCAGAATATCGATAAAGACAACCCCGGCCGAAGGATGGCAATCTCCCTTGTTAAGACGCTTGATGTGACGGATCCGCAGTTCCTTTTCCATTGTATCGATCTTGCTTTCCAGAACATCAATTACCTCCCTGGCCTTCTCCACATCTTCACCCGCTATGGCTTCCAGGCTCAGTTCTAATGCCCGGTTGGTCGTACTGAACATCTCTTCAAATTCCTCCATAGCCTTTTCAGAAAAAGGAAGCCTGTTTTCCCTCTTGTAATCATAAAGTTCAATAAGATTCTGGGCATGGTCACCTATCCTTTCAAGATCTCCCAATCCGTTAATGTATGAGGATAGCACTATAGACAGATCCTGGGAAAGGCTTTTCTGCCAGAGTTCTGAAGAATACTGGGCAACCTTATGGGTAAGTTCGTTCACGATCTTCTCTGTCTGGTTAACCTGTTCTATCAAGTGAACATCATCCAGCGTAAAGGCATTATGAACGTCCATCATCATCTGACTTGCAAGATCACCGATCCGTAATATCTCCTTTCTCACAGCATCAACGGCAGCCGCTGGAGAAGCCTCGATGAGCCTGATATCAAGGAACTGGGGCCCAATGTATGAAATGGTCTCCTTTGACGGTATGACAAGCTGGATGATCTTAACGAAAAGGGATGTAAAGGGCAGGAAAAGAAGGGTATTCGTAACGTTAAACAGAGTATGGGCATTTGCAAGCTGCCGGGCAATATCCCCCGAGGTCATAAGTACGACACTCCTGAAGAAAGGAAGGATCAGCAGGAATATACCCACACCTATGACGTTGAACAGCACATGGGCCGCGGCGGCCTGCTTGGCGCTCCGGTTAGACCCCATACATGCTATAACAGCTGTTATGGTAGTACCGATGTTATCACCAAGGAGGATGGGAATTGCCGCATCCAGACCGAAAAGTCCCTGGCTTGCCATGGCTATGGTCAGGCCTACCGTAGCAGAACTGGACTGTACCAGCATGGTCAGACCTGCTCCTGCCATCACACCAAGGAGCGGGTTATGGCTGAAAGCAAGGAATATATCCTGTCTTCCCCTGAGGAACTTCATGGAATCTCCCATATATTGCATCCCCAGGAAGAGAAGACCGAAGCCTACCAGTCCATTACCCAGATATTTCTGTTTCTTGGTCCTTCCGAAAACTGAAAGCATCATACCAACGGCTATTATGGGAAGTGCATAATGCTTGATCTTGAAAGCGATGAGCTGGGCTGTTACTGTGGTACCTATGTTAGCCCCCATGATAACCCCGACTGCCTGTTTGAGGGTCATAAGTCCCGCATGTACAAAACTGACGCTCATTACCGTCGTAGCACTGCTGCTCTGTATCAGCACCGTTACAAGAGTCCCAACCAGTACCCCTTTGACAGGAGTACTGGTAAGTGAAGATATAAGCTGGCGCAGTCTGTCCCCGGCCAGATCCTGAAGGGATTCCCCCATAAGCTTGATAGCAAAGAGGAAAAGCCCTATTCCTCCGAGAAGTTGAAATATCGTCCCGGTAGACATCGTATTATTCCTCCCAAACCGGCATTTTGAAAAAAACCGCTAAGTCATACAGAAAAAATAAAATCCGTATGACTTGCTAATACTTTTTTTCAATACACTATTATCTCAAAACATTAGCTTTTTGCCATGAAATTAGGGAAAAAGATAAACACCGTTATCTTGGGATCGATAGATCCCCTCTGAAGATGGGAATTTGCAGTTTTCAGAACTTGAAAGTCAAAAACTGTTTAAGCATTCTATAAACAGGGGGAACAGGAAACCCGCAGGTTTCCGTTCCCCCTGTTTATAGAATGCTTATAATAAACCTTTCACGACTATTCCTATTTTTTCAGTTTGGGAATCCTTTGAATATTTCGGACACCTACCACATCAAGAACTATATATGAAAGATTATGGGCATGGTCCCCTATCCTTTCAAGATTACTCAGAATATCTATGAACACGACTCCTGAAGATGGTTGACACTTCCCCATATTGAGTCTCTTGATATGGCTCTTGCGGAGAATTTTTTCCTTCCTGTCTATCTCTTTCTCCAGTACATCGATCACTTCCCTGGCCTTCGACTGGTTTTCTTCCGCCATGGCCTCAATACAGAGATCGACAGCTCTTGAAGTAGTATTGAACATATCTTCAAATTCCTCCATACCCTTTTGAGAAAAAGAAAGCTTATGTTCAAACTTGTATTCAAACAGTTCTATAAGATTCTGTGCATGGTCACCTATCCGCTCAATATCACCGAGTCCGTTGACATAAGAGGAAAGAACTATGGAGAGTTCTTCCGAGAGGCTCTTCTGAAAAAGTTCTGATGCATAAGAAGCAATAGTATGGGTTGTCTCATTCACTATCTTTTCTGTTCTGTTGACCTGATTTATCATGTGATAATCATCTTTTTCGAAGGCATCGAATACATAGGCCATCATATTCTGGACCAGACCGCCAAGGCGTATGAGCTCTTTCCTGACAGCATCCACACCTGCAGCCGGGGAAGCATTCACAAGTCTCCTGTCAAGGTATTGAGGACCTGTAAATACAACCTCACCCCGAGAAGGTACCACTTTTTCTATGAGCCGGGAAAAAGGCCCTATAAAGGGAAGCAGGATAAGGGTATTTGTAACGTTAAAAAGAGTATGGGCATTGGCCAGCTGACGGGCTATATCATGGGAAGTTAAAACAACTACTGATCTGAACACTGGGAAAATGGTCATAAAAATTATGGTTCCAATAATCTTGAAAAACACCTGCGAAACTGCCGCCTGTTTAGCTGTTCGTCCTAATCCCAGTGAAGCAATGACGGCTGTTATCGTTGTGCCTATATTATCTCCGAAAAGGATAGGGATGGCTCCATCAATATTGATCAGTCCCTGGGAAGCCATTACCATGGTCAGACCGACAGTTGCAGAACTTGACTGGACAAGCATAGTAAGTCCCGTACCAGCAAGAACACCAAGAAAAGGGTTGTCACTGAAGGCCAGAAATATATCCTGGCGATCCTTCAGAAACGCCATAGCACCCTCCATGTGTATCATTCCCAAAAAGAGAAGGGCAAATCCGACCATTCCGTTCCCCAGGTATTTCTGCCTCTTGTTTCTTCCAAAGACTGCAAAGATCATCCCTATTCCTACAAGGGGAAGGGCAAAATGTTTGATCTTGAAGGCAATGAGCTGTGCTGTGATCGTAGTACCTATGGCCGCTCCCATTATTACGCTTATTGCCTGTTTTAAACTCATGAGCCCGGCATGAACAAAGCTGACTGCCATGACTGAAGTTGCACTGCTGCTTTGTATTACCATGGTAACTAAAGTGCCAACGAGTATTCCTTTTACAGGTGTACTCGTAAGGGAAGCTATCAACTGTCGAAGTCTGTCTCCTGCCAGGTCCTGCAGGGAATCACCCATCAACTTTATGCCATAAAGGAAAAGACCTACTCCTCCGAGGAGTTGAAAGGCCATTGCTGTATTCATTGGCAAACCTCCAGAATTGAAACAGGGTTCTTCTTTTACTTTGGAATAACTGCCAGATTCTCAAACCGAATCATCATACCATAAGAATCGCCATGGGTAGACTCAAAAAGAGAAATTATTTCAATATATGGGGAATAAATTCTTTCCTTGTAAATTCTTCTGGAACAGAAATCCAGAGTCTGTCCGAAGGAACCTGTAAGGCCAGTATCAACTATCCTCTCCAGGTTGTTCCGGGACATTTTCAGAACCCATCCCGGGAATAACATTCAGATGAACATCCATCTGGGGAAAGGCAATAACAATGTCATTTTTCGCAAAAGCATTATCTACCATGTAACGCAGGTCACTTGCAACAAAAAATCGGGAAGCCTCCTTCATGTCCACGTAAAAATAGAGTTCAAAGAGAAGAGCGCTGTCTCCGAATTCCCTGAAAACAACGTAAGGAACGGGATTCTTAAGGACCTTGGAATGGCTTGTAGCAACGTTAAAGAGAAGTTTTTCAACTTCTCTGACTGGGGATCCATAGGCCACACCCACAGTAACAACTCCACGAATGAGTTTGTCGCTATGGGTCCAGTTAATTATTTTATTGCTCAGAAAATGACTGTTAGGGATCATTATCTCAACGTTATCAAAATCCCTGACCGTGGTGGCCCTGGATCCTATCTCCACAACCGTGGCCACGCTATCATCAACCTGGACAATATCGTTAACCTTGAAGGGTTTCTCAAACATGATAATGAAGCCTGTTATGAGGTTGCTGAAGATGTTCTGGGCTCCAAAACCTATGGCAATTGCAAGGGCACCACCAAGGAATGCAAAGGCTGTCAATGGTATGTTGACCATCTTCAGAGTGATAAGTATGAAGGTTATGATAAGGATGTAATAGGATATTTTCTGGATAGCCATGGTGGCCGACTGATCTACATTTCTTTTTTCCAGTCTCCCCTTTACAGCCATGGTTAATTTCTTACTTATGGAAAGCCCGATAACAAGGATCAGGATGGCCAGAATAAGTTTTCTGACGGTCATGGAATACCCTTCTCCGGTCCACAGTTCTGTCTGTAATATCCCGAATATCCTCTCACGTCCAAAGGTGGATACTTTCTTTGTTATCTGGACAGCGTCCAGTTTGTTTTCAACTTCTTCCAGGAGACGGCTGTTCATCGTAAGGATCATGCTCAGTTTTGAAGTGTAATTCAGGTGATCTTCTTCAAGGTACTTTTCAAGGGCAAGGGCTATCCCCTTAAGATAGGGCTCTGCCTGTTTATTGATATCAGACCTCGAAAGTTCCTCTTCAGCCACAGTGAGGAGGGAATTGATCGACGAAAGACGCTCCTGTTCCTCCAGAAGATTCTGTTCAAGCTTGTCGATCCGGGCCGATATGCTGTTCCTGATTTCAAAGAGGGTCTCTGTCTTGGTATCCCCATTAAGCAGGGAATATCGGGAACGCCATATATTCTGGGATTCGGCAAAATACTGCAGGATCTCCTCGTTGTGCTCTATCCTTGACTGGTAGTATTCCCACCAGATCTGCTGCTCCTTCAGTGCTATATTGGCAATTTGCAGTTTGTCTGGATCCTGAGTGATCTCCACCGTAGCCTGGGCCTTGATGAGATTCTGTTCTACTTGAACCCTTTCCGTTTCCAGAATTTCCATTTCCTTTTTCAGGCTCTCTATATTTTTCTGAAGATCCTCAACCTGTTTCTGCAGATCAGCAGCATCATAATGAAGGTTATCCTTTATCCATTTTATTCCCTGGGCATTCCTGTCCCTAATTATTTGAGAAGATTCTATCTCTATCTTCAGATTGGAATCCTTTATCCCCTGGAAATCAAGAATAACGCTGTAAAGTTCCGATTCAGCCTTGGCTGTACGGTATTCCCAGGCCAGTTCGGGAACAGATCCCTGCTCTACCTTATCGACCTGTTCCTTGAGGATACGTACTCTGCTCGAAGCCTTGTCAAGGGCAGATCTGGCCACATTGCGGGCTGATTCGACCTGAGCTCTTGAACGTTTAAGGGTTTTTATTTTGTTATCAAGGCCTTCTAGATTCCTGAGATAGGTTTCATAAAAAGAAAGGGAATAGGGAGGTTTTTCTGGTACAAGAGATTCCACCGCCTGCTCGGCAGTGCTTTTGAGTCTGTCCATCTCCTTGGATAGAGTGTCTCTTTTCTCAAGGGCGGTGATGATGCGCCTGTAATAGGATGTAATTGCATTAAGACGAACGATCTGGTTTGAAACCTCTGTTTCGGGGATGGCGTTCTGAATAGCGAAAAGAGAGTTATCCGTCTTTTCCCATTCTGAAAGGCGGACATTTATTTCATCCAGTTTTTTCTGGAAAGTTCCTTTTTCAGACAGAACTGTCTGTTCGGGCCGGGTATCGGAAGGAGAGGCCGAAACAGGCTTGTCCTGGGCCCAGGCAGATATGCAGAAAAGGGTTAACAGAACGGTAACTAGCAGAATTACTGAAATGCACCGTCGAAAAGATCTGTATCGCCTCATAAAGGTCCCTCCCCTTGAAGACGATGAAATGGATCGCTCTTCTATTGTAACAATACTTCAGGTCTTTACAAGAGTTGAACAGGTCAGAAAGACTTGTCTGCATTAAAAAGGCGGGCTGGGCCCGCCTCGGTCTACCTCTTTAGTGTTCAGGGATCATTCCACAAAAAGTTCCCTTATGATATCCTCCACATGTTCCAACTTTGAACAGCGTGTAACGTTTGAACCACAGAAGAAAAGACCTTCCTCCCAGTTCCCCTTCAGAGCATCTACAAGGGCCTGGGCTATACAGAAGGTCTCACGGGTCTTCTTGTACCGGCAGTGAGTAAGGCAGTTGGCAATACAGGGCTTGCTTTCCACATGCCCCTCAATGTAATCCCTGATGAAGGGATTCTTTATAGCCCGCCCAGGTAAGCCTGCGGGACTATGTATAATAACCACATCATCTTCCGTTGCATCTATATATGCCTGTTTGAACCTGTCACTTGCATCGCCCTCGAAGGTACAGGCAAATCGGGTTCCCATCTGAACTCCCTTAGCTCCAAGGCTGAAGGAATGTTCAACGTCTTTTCTATCCCATATTCCGCCGGCAGCTATGACCGGAATATCAAGTTTAAGTTCTTTTTGTATGTACTCGGCCAACTCAGGAACAACTGTTTCAAGGGAAAATGCATCATCGTCCACCTGAGCTGCCTTGGTAACTCCAAGATGTCCTCCTGCATATTTAGGTGTTTCAACAACGAAACCGTCAGGAATACGGCCATAAAGCTTTTCCCATCGCCTGACAATAAGATCTGCCGCTTTTCGGGAACTCACTATGGGCACAAGTGCAACATCGGGGAAATCTTTGGTGTAGTCAGGCAGCTTCAAAGGAAGTCCGGCACCGGATATTATGACATCCGTTCCTCCTTCACAGGCAGAACGGACATGGAGTTCATAGTCAGTCAGGGCTACCATACAGTTGACCGCCAGAACTCCCTCTGGTGCTATCCTTCTCGCTTTTTCAAGGGCATCCTTTACGGCCTGCTGATTAGCCTCAAAATAGTTATTCCCGTTATAGAGTGGAGAACTTACTGCTAGACCAACGCTGGCAATCGTTCCCACACCGCCATGAAGGGCCACTGCACCGGATAGGACCGGACCGGATATACCTACACCCATGCCACCCTGTATGAGGGGATATCGTGGCTGGTGTTTGCCAAGCCTTAAAACAGGTAATTTAAACAATAGTATCTCTCCTTCTCAGACCTGTTACGGAAAATAATTCAAACTCGTGTATTATCTCATATTTTGTTAAATAGACAAAAAAATGCAGTAATTTCTTTATAACAGAGAATCTCATCCATTTCAATTTTCAGAACAGTATTTTCAGGGAATTCCTTTACGGATTGTACCCTGACTTGATTCAGAAGGGGGGTCCCTCCGGAGGGACCCCCCTTCTGAATCAAAAGAAAGATCATTTTGTCAGAATAATTTTCTGCCAGTCTCCATAATCCTCTTTAACAACTTTCCAGCCCTTTTTTCTTGCGAATCGGGCTACGTTTTCCCTTGAGGTAACTGTATCCACATGAACTTCAACACAACCGCCTTCCATCTGTGCAATGGTCTTTTGAGTTACAAGAACCGGCTGGGGACAAGAAAGCCCTTTGGCATCCACGATTACAGGTTCACTCATCTTTGCATACCCTCCTATTCAAATCTTTCCCGCATAAGGAAACCCACGGCAAGACAGAAAATGATACCTGTAATGGTCGCCGCCGGACCGAAGGCTCCCGGACCATTTGGAGAGCTTGCAAGGCTGAAATTATGGGCAAAACCTGCACCTACAAGCATTCCAAGAACAAATATGGAAGAATCACCGTCTCCTTCACCGCTCATGATGAACTGTCGTCCCGGACAGCCTCCGGCGAGGGTGAAACAGAGACCGGAAAGGACCATTCCCATAAAGTTCCACAGATTATTTGTATGGGCCACCGGCTGACCCTGAAAACCGGGGTTGAACTGTCCAAGAGCAAAGTTAACAAGAAAAGCAACAACTATAAAGGCCAAAACACCATTAAAAAGATGGGGATCTTTAAGCATTACCAGATCACGAATAGCGCCAACGGTACAGAATCTGCTCCTTTGAGCCAGCCAGCCAACAAGCAATCCCACTCCGAGTGCTATTATCCAGGGCGCATGGGCAGCGCCAGGACCCTTTTCCGAGAAGAATACAGGACCGCCTGTCCCTCCTGCACCGAATTGCGGAGCCAACAGAAGGAATACTATCAGGGTAACAGCGGCAAGGGGCATTATGTAACCTGAACCTTTTTTAACTTCGTAGGATCGCCCGAGGCTGTATCCGTTCCATAGGAAGAAAATACCTATAATTATTCCAGCGATAAGGCCAAGGATTCCCGGAATGGCATTCCAGTCACCGCCGGAAAGTCTCAGATATGCTCTCCAGGGACATCCCAGAAAGACCAGAGCTCCGATCATTGCAAAAAATCCGAGGAAGAACCTTACAAGAGGAGAAGAACCCGTTCTTGGAAGGTATTCCCTGTAGATAAGGGCAGAAATAAATGAACCCAGAATAAAACCAGCTATTTCAGGACGGATATACTGCACTACCGCCGCATGATGAAGTCCAAGTGCTCCGGCAATATCCCTGGTAAAACATGCAACACATATCCCCATATTTCCCGGGTTCCCCAATTTCACAAGGAGTGCTGCCAGAGCCCCTACAATACCTCCGGTGATAATCGGTCCCCAGCGGGACATCAGTAATTCGTTAACTTTGCTCAACTACTTTCACCTCTTTCTCAAGTTTTGATGTGTACAGGTAAAATCATGAAAATACTGTACACAAGTAATTCTTCCCTTAAATATCAAGGGGCAAACAAAAATTCAGGAATAATCCAATTAAAGGACTATTCCTGAATTTAATAATGATTATAACTAAATATCCCTATTTTTCAACAGGAATTATCTGTAATGGACTCTCAAAGGAGAGGGTCTTGCTGAAAGGCTAAAGAAAATGAGAGGCAGGATCT
Source organism: Acetomicrobium hydrogeniformans (assembly GCA_016841745.1). Classification (GTDB taxonomy): domain Bacteria; phylum Synergistota; class Synergistia; order Synergistales; family JAFGMB01; genus JAENYO01. The sequence continues at coordinate 176,343 of JAENYO010000004.1, read as the reverse complement.
GCCTCTCAGGAATATTCAGGAAAAAGTGTTCCCATGAATCCTTTCCTGTACCATTTCAAAGACAGCTCCAGAAGCAGCATCAGATGAAAGCTGTTCCCTGAGCCATTCTAATGTGCCGTTAGCTTCCAATATCCTGAAACTGGGATGGTAGTTCAGGTCAAGTATCCAGGTGGTCTGAACCATGAGAAAATCCAGGAGTGTGGATACATTCGAGTAGGAAGCGCTGCCCCTCTGCTCTATTTCTCTGACCAGCCCTTCTGAAACCTTTTCTTCCAGGCTTATTCCCGGAAGAAGATCCTTTACCCTGTCTGTGGAAACATGTTCTCTTACTACTTCAAAGACATCCAGTTTGTCCGCATCCCTGACAAGTTTTAAATAGGGAAGTATCTCTTCATCCATTCCCTCAGGGATAATCCTCTTATTGTGATACTTGACGGATGACAGGATTTTTAAGGGTAAGGGTTCATCAAAATATTCCCATGGGAAATCTTTGATCAGCACTTCCTGTCCAAGATCTCCGTGATCAACAGAAGAAGGGTCATAAAATGTCCCAAACTCTGTATACTGGGGAAAACGCCCTACATCATGAAGAAGCCCTATGGCCTGAGAACACCTTATATCCGGTTCTGACCATTCCAGTTCTCCTGCGATCCGGTAAGCCAGTTTTTCAACCCGGAATGAGTGTTCATATTTCACCTGCAGTAAAGGCACAAATATCATGCCTTCGCCCGCGAAAGTATGGGAGTAGCTATCAAACCACTGTCTGGAAATGCTGAGTTGAAGCCTGTTCAATACTATCATTTCCTTTCCTGATACATTTTACCTGCCAGAGAAGTCAAGGCTGGAACTAATCCGGGATACGGGTATATGATCATCCTCCGAGAATCCTTCCTTTCCAGGATCTGCAGAGAAGATCCAGAACTCCTCTTCTATAAATATGATTACAGGCAATACTTAACTCAAAAGCCATTCTTTGTAAAGACCTGGCAATATTATCTCCGTCCATTTGTAAAGGACCGTTCCTGATACCTTGTATTCCAGGATAAATATCTGGTATTACCGTACGTTCAGGATATGGATACCTTTGCTGTAAATTACATACAGGATTAGAACACTGATAGATGCACTAATTTGTGGTATCCTATTGCTCAGGTAACTCCTTAATATTTTAAAAAGAGGTGATAACGATGGTTGCTACATGGAGAGTAAGGTCGATCCTGTTGCTTGTAGTGGCTGCTTTGTTAGCGGTTCTTTTCGCCCGGGGAAATGCATATGCAGAAAGTCCCATGTTCAGAGTGAACAGTGCTCAGACTGGAAGATATGATAACAGTCCCTCACCGTCCCAGGGTAAGATCAAATGGACTTTTGAAGCGGATACCGGAATTTCCGGATCCCCCTGCTATTCTGATGGAGAGGTCTACTTCGGAGATTCTCTGGGAATTGTCTATGCCCTGGGAAGCGAAAATGGCAACCTGATATGGAAATATGATACAGGTAACACCATATATGGAGCACCTGCAATACAGGCGAACAGACTTTACGTTGGTAATACGGCAGGCAGACTGGTATGCCTTAACGCCAGCACCGGGGATCTGATATGGCAATTTACGGCCGGTACCGAGATAAATACCGGAGCTATCCATTCATCTCCTGCTGTACTTGATGAATACATCTATTTTACAAGTGCTGACGGAAATCTCTATGCCCTTGACAGTACAACGGGGAAAAGGGTCTGGACCTTTGAAACAGGAAGGGAAATAAGATGTTCTCCAGTGGTCCACAAAGGTCTGGTCTATTTTGGAGACCATACCTGGAAATTCCACGCCCTTGACGGGAAGACAGGCAAAAAGATCTGGGGTGGAGGGGCAGGAGGCCCAATTGACGCTTCTCCTTCAATTTCTGGTAACAGTATCTACTTTGGAGGATGGGACGGAACCCTTTACGCAACAAAGTTAAGGGGAGTAATTCCATCATGGCGCTTCAATACTGGATCCGAGATCACAACTTCCCCGGCCATAATAGCTGACAGGATATTTGTTGGCACTGTAAGTGGAGATTTTATATCTATAGAAGCAAGCATGGGCAGGGAGATCTGGAGATTCCACTCCGAAGGAGGGATACATGCTTCCCCCGCAGTAACGGAAAACACTGTATTTATGGGCAGTTCAAACGGTAATCTCTACGCTATTGCTGTAAGTAACGGAGAAAATCTATGGACCATATCCACAGGCCGGGAGATCCTGTCCTCTCCAATACTTGTTTCGGGAACCCTGTTTTTCGGCAGCATGGATGGAAGATTTTATGCAGTAAGGTGATATCCCGCTCCCTGGAACAGATGCCTTTATATTATCCACCTGAAAGGAGATATTACCAGGCATCAGAGTGATTGGACTTACTGTCAGGAAGAAGGTATGGCCTGTTAATTTGAAAAACTCCATAAACATAAATCAATGATTTCTTCATCCGGATAAAGGGATATTTTGATAAAAATAGATTAAAATAATTTTCAGATACTGAAAAGATAAGTGTAACTTATTGTATCTGCCCCTTCTATCCCTTTGAAAGAGGTGATCCATGTTATGGATTGGTATTTCCCTACTGAACTGAAGGAAGTGCCCCCACTCCTGAAGAAAGAAGGGTTAGCTCCCCACGGTGGCGGAACTGGCCTGTTAAGGACCGGTTTAAGCAGGTTAAAGGGCCTGGTGGATCTCTCGGGACTACACCTGGATGCAATTGAAGAGAACAATGGTTCGATCATTCTTGGATCCTCCAGCACCTATTCCATGATCTGCAGGACCCTGATGCAGAAAGATCCCGGATCTATACTACCCAAGGCACTATCCATGTCTGCTTCAACTCCTCTCAGGAACAGGATAACCCTGGGTGGAAGCATAGCATCCTTCCCTATCTGGTCAGACCTGATGGGACCCCTCATAGCTCTTGGATCTCAGGTAAATCTTCTTAAAGAAACTGAAACAAAACACCCTGTAGAGTACATCTCAGGGAACAGAGAATTACTTAAGGGGAGCCTCATAACCGGAATAGAATATAAAAAAGAATGGCCTTTAAGCTGGTATCACCGTCATACAAGAGTTGCCTTTGACTATCCCCTTTTTACCCTGACCATCCTGTTAAAGATAGAAGCTGGAAGGATCGCGGATTCCAGAATAGTAGTTATAGGTACCAGGAACAGGTTCACCCGGATCTATGAACTGGAAACCCTCCTTGCCGGACGCTCGGCAGATTCTCCAGACCCGGTTGATCTGATGGAGAAAATGCCGGAACTGGAATTCCCTGAAAGAAAGACAGCTTCTTCCGGGCAGTTGAACTGCCTCCTCAAAGTATGGCTGCGGCGAGGTATCAGGGAGATCACCGGGGGTGAGAGAACATGAAAGATATTTTCACGATAAATGGCCAGAGAATAGAGTATGAATTTGATGAAACTGATGTACTCCTTGATGTCCTGAGAAATAACGGTCACTATGAGGTTAAAAAAGGCTGCGGCGAGGGTGAATGCGGAGCCTGCGCAATTCTCCTTGACGGTATCCTGGTCAATTCCTGCCAGATCCTCGCCGCTTCTGTTAGAGGAAAAGAGATCACTACGGTCCGAGGCCTGGGGAATGTTCATGATCCCCACCCCCTGCAGGAAGCTTTTGCCGATACCGGTGCTATTCAATGCGGTTTCTGTACACCCGGAATGATACTTGCTTCCTATGCTCTTTTGAAAGAGAATCCCCATCCCTCAGATGACGAAATTAAACAGGCCCTGGACGGTAACATCTGCCGATGTACTGGATACGTCAAGATCTTTGAGGCAGTGAGGCTTGCTGCGGAGAGGATGAGAAAAAATGTCTGATCTGAAAAACGTAGGGAGATCCATCAGAAAAGTGGATGCCCTCTCTATTGCAACAGGAAGGGCCCTTTATACAGACGATTTCCCTCTGGAGAACCCCCTCAGTCTGATGCTTCTCCACTCTCCCCATGCCCATGCAGAGATAATCGCCATAAACACATCAGAGGCTGAACTTGTAGACGGTGTAGTGGATATCCTCACCTATGAGAATACTCCTCATACCCTTTATACAACTGCAGGACAGGGATATCCTGAACCATCCCCGTATGACTACCGCATGTTCGACAGGAAGGTGAGGTTCATTGGAGACCGTGTAGCCCTTGTTGCGGCGGAAACAGCCGAAGCAGCCCGAAAAGCTCTTGCAATGATCCAGGTGAAATATGGGGAACTGGAAGCTATCTTTGATCCTGAAGGGTCCATGGAACCCCTTGCCCCTAAACTTCATGGTGAAGATGCCTATGCTCCTCTTCCTGTAAAATATGATCCCCTTAGAAACCTCGCTGCAGAGGTGGAACTGGGTTTTGGAGATATGGCAAAAGGATTTTCTGAAGCAGACCTGATTGAGGACAACATCTATCACACCCATTTTGCTTCCCACTGTGCCATGGAACCCCATGCCACAAAGGCTTATTTCGACGAAAAGGGACGGCTCGTAGTGATAACCTCCACCCAGGTCCCCTTCCATGTAAGAAGAACCCTCGCCAGGGTTCTCGACATTCCTCTCCGATCCATCCGGGTGGTAAAGCCGCGCATAGGAGGGGCGTTCGGGGGAAAACAGGAGATAATCCTTGAACCCATGGCGGCCTATGTAGCATGGAAACATAAAAGGTCCGTTAGATTCGTCCTCTCCAGAAAAGAGGTATTCACCTTTTGCCGCACAAGACATCCCTTCCGTATGCGCTTCAGAACGGGATATCTGAAAGATGGCACCATCACTGCCATGGATGTGGACGCCCTTATGAATTCCGGAGCTTACGGAGCACACGCTCTGACCGTTCTTTCAAATTCAGGTTCAAAAATGCTTCCCCTATTCAACAAGATAGAAAATGTCCATTTCCTGGGAAGGACTGTTTACACGAACACTCCAGTAGGAGGAGCCTACAGGGGATATGGTGCCACCCAGGCATATTTTGGTTTTAACCAGCAGATCGACATCATAGCAAGAAAAACCAGCCAGGATATCCTTGATTTTGCAAAAAAATGGCATATCAGAAATGGAGAAACATCGGAAGTCTTCAGGATCCTTGGAGAAGGCAAGGAAGGTGTTGAACAGTATATCGGTTCCTGCGGACTTGACGAATGCATAGACAGGGGCGCTGAAAAGATCAGGTGGTATGAGCGGCGGGACCTTCATTTTTCACCGGTTCCTGAAAAGGTCCGGGGTGTAGGGATGGCCATCTCCATGCAGGGTTCGGCAATTCCCCTGATCGATATGGCAAGCGCTTCAATGAAAATGAATGAAGATGGTTCTTTTAATCTCCATGTCGGTGCGACCGATCTGGGTACAGGCTCAGACACAGTCCTTTCACAGATCGCGGCAGAGGTTCTCGGCGTCTCTCCGGAAAAGATCATTATCCTCTCCTCGGATACAGATCTTACTCCCTTTGATGTAGGAGCCTATGCTTCATCCACCACATATCTTTCCGGAAAGGCCGTGGAGAAATGTGCCTTAAACGTCAGGGAACAGATCCTCACAACAGCTTCACAGATCCTGGAAATCCCCCGGGATGAACTTCTTTACGGAGAAGGCAGGATAAGTGATCGCAGCAGAAGCACGGAAGTAAGACTTGAGGAAGTCTGCCTCCATGCTCTTTACACAAAGGACCAGTACCAGATCCAGTCATGTGCATCCCATGTGGCCAGTGAATCCCCTCCTCCCTTCATGGCGCAGTTCGCAGAAATTGAGGTGGATACCCAAACCGGAGAAGTCAAGGTCATAAAATTTGTCTCTGCTGTTGACTGCGGCAGGGCTATAAATCCCCGCCTGGCTGAAGGACAGGTAGAGGGGGCAACTATCAATGGGATCAGCTACGCCCTTCATGAAAATTATATTTTCAGTGATAACGGAAGGATGATGAACGATTCCTTCTGGGATTACAAGATATTCACTGCGCCGGATATACCTGAAATACATACCATAATTGTGGATTCTGAGGAAAAGACCGGCCCTTATGGAGCCAAATCTGTTTCAGAGATAGGTCTGAACGGACCTGCTCCAGCCATAGCTAATGCCATTTATGATGCCATTGGGGTAAGACTGTTTGAAACACCCTTCACTCCAGACAAAATACTCAGGGAACTGAAAAAACTATAGTCAGGAAAGGTTCAATCCATGGAAAATCTGGATAAATTCTATCTGACCCACGGCACAATTACTGACGGTAATTCCCTTTTCATTGAAGACGGTGCAATGCTGATCGAAAATGGAGAGATAATATGGATCGGTCCGGGAGAAGAGATGGATGATCATCAGGGAATCGAAATAGACATGGGCGGCCGAATGCTGGTCCCTGGACTGATTAACCCCCACCACCACCTTTACTCATATTTTGCTACAGGTCTTGCACCCTGCGGGGAAACAGGGACATTTCTCCAGATCCTGGAAAATCTCTGGTGGCATCTTGACCGCAACCTGGATGAGGAAAGTGTTTACTATTCAGCCCTTGTCGCCATAATGGATGCTGTCAGATACGGTATTACCACCATTTTTGACCATCATGCTTCCATGTCCTATGTATCAGGAAGTCTTTCCACCCTTGGAAGAGCCTTTGAAACAGTGGGTATAAAGGGACTCCTATGCTATGAAACTTCAGATCGTCATGGCGACCTTGAGGTGGTAAAACATATCCGGGAAAACATTGACTTCTGGGAGCAGCAGAAAGATTCGGACAATCTTAAAGGCTGTTTCGGCCTTCATGCTAATCTCACTCTCAGCGAAGAAACCATGGATGTCATTGCAGAACTGAAACCACCCGGAATGCCCATACATATTCACTGCGGAGAGGCTGAGGAAGACCTCGATTACTGCGTAGAACTTGGCTACACGGGACCCGTGGACAGGCTTGATTCTCATGGTCTTCTCGATGAAAGATCCATACTGGCACATGCCGTACATCTGTCCAATACGGACCTGGAAATACTTCGAGAAATTTCACCAGTAGTAGTGAACAACCCCGAATCAAACGCAAATAACCGTGTCGGATCCATGAAAAGGGGAAAGTTAAACTCTTTCGTTCTGGGAACGGACGGAATGGGCTGCGACATGATCCAGACCCTGAGATCATATTATCTTCTGGGAAAAGGAAATCAGGAATCCTTCGAGGAAATGAGAAAACTCTTTTTTGACCGTCCCAAAAAGGTTTTGAACCTTTATTTTCCCGGAATGGGAAACCTTCAGCCCGGAAATGCAGCAGATCTGGCGATACTGGACTATATACCCCTTTCCTCTGTTTCAAGGGAAAATGTAATCTCCAATCTTATCTTCGGAGCCCGATCAGCCAGATCATGGATGACCATTTCCAGGGGAAGGATCATCTGGAGGGATGGACATTTTCCCTTCCTGGACGAGAAAGAGATCCTTGTAAATACAAAAAAAACAGTAAAAGCTCTTCATAAAAGATTTATGGCCTGATATAAATAATAGTTGTATAAAGCGAGGGGGAACTATCGTGGCGGATATTTCGATCATCGTGAATGGTGTAAGTTTCAGGAACCCCGTCCTGACTGCTGCCGGACCCAATGTGGGTTCAGAAGAAATGATACATAAAGCCATTGGAGGAGGGGCAGGCGGGATCGTCACCAAAACTGTGTCTGTTTATCCTGCAAAGGATAAAAAACCCACCATAAAAAAGGGAAACTTCGAAGGTCTTTTCAACTGTGAAACCTGGTCTGAAAAACCGCTCCTCTATTTCACGCCAGCCTATCGTTATGTAAGGACTAACAGAATTCCCCTCATAGTCTCCATAGGGTACACGCCGGAAGATGTCAGCAGGCTTGGAACTATCCTTGAAAAAGAGGTGCAGCCCGAGATCATTGAGTTTTCCACCCATTACACCGGCAGATCCCTGAAACCTCTTCTAAAGGTGGCAGCATCTCTGAAGAGAGCAGTCAGCTGTCCCATATGGATGAAGGTTTCCCCTGGAATACCTGACCTGGAAGAGCTGGCTCTTTCTGCCTCATCCATAGTTGATGGTTTCGTTGCCATTAACTCCCTTGGCCCGACACTGGATATTGATATTGAAAATCCCCATCCCTTCCTCGGCTCATCCTATGGCGAGGGATGGCTTTCGGGCCCTCCCATACTTCCCCTTGCTCTCTGCACCGTATACAGGCTCGCAAAGGTCCAGGCCAAACCTGTCATCGGTGCAGGAGGAATTTCTTCGGGAGAAGATGCCATAAAGTTTTTCATGGCAGGAGCTTCCCTGGTCCAGATATGTACTGCAGCCCTGCGAAAGGGACCTGAGATATATGGAAAGGTCGCAGGGGAAATAGCTGAATGGCTTGATTCTCATAATTATGCATCGTTAAAGGAGATAAGAGGGCTATATATCAGAAATGCAGAGGAAAGGGCAAAACTCCTGGGCCCGTAAAGGAACCCTGACATATCATTGTAAGGAGGCCCGATAATGAGAAAAACCACTGGGAAATACATCGGTTCTACCCTTCCCCGACCGGACGGGTGGGAAAAGGTAACGGGCCGGGCTATGTTTATAGATGATATAAGTTTTCCCGACATGTGGTTCGGCAGGACCATAAGATCTTCCATACCCTCCGGAACTATCAGAAAGATAGAAATGGCTCCTTCCTTCAACTGGTCGAGGGTAACTGTGATCAGAGCAGAAGACCTTCCCGGACCGAATGAGGTGTGCATGGTTGAAAATGACCTGCCCATACTGGCAGAGGAGAAGATCCGTTATTGCGGAGAACCCGTCATCCTAATCGCCGCTCCGGGAAAGGCTTTACTTGAAGCAGCCGTAAAGGCCATATCCATAATCACAGCAGAAGAGAAACCTCTTCTGACAATAGAAAAAAGCCTTGAAGGAAAAAAGATAATCTACGGAAAGGATAATGTATTTGCGGATTACGCCATATCCGACGGGAATCCTGATATGGCCTTGGAAAAGGCAGACATGATCATAGAGGGAACTTATCAGACAGGATATCAGGAACAGCTCTACCTGGAAACCCAGGGGATGATCGCCCTACCCGTTGAAAATGGCATAGAGATAATTGGATCCATGCAATGTCCCTATTACATACACAGGGCAGCTTCCCACGCTCTTCCTTTTGATCCGGAGAACATTGTCATAAAACAGGCAGTAACAGGCGGGGGGTTCGGAGGGAAAGAAGATTACCCTTCAGTAATAGGGATCCATGCAGCCCTGCTGGCCATGAAGAGCGGCCATCCAGTAAAGATGGTCTACGACAGGGAAGAAGACCTTCTTGTTACACCAAAGCGCCACCCATCTCTGATAAGACACAGAACCGGTGTCCGAAAAGACGGAACCCTAATTGCCTCTCATATCGAGATTCTTCTTGATGGAGGAGCCTATGCCACCCTGAGCAAAGTGGTCCTCCAGAGAGCTATTCTTCATGCTGCAGGTCCATACAGGATCCCGGACCTATATATACGAGGGAGGGCATTAGCGACAAATACACCTCCTTGCAGCGCCTTCAGGGGTTTTGGGGTTCCCCAGAGCTGTTTTGCCGTTGAAAGGCAGATGGATCACATTGCCGCAAGACTTGGTATAGACCCCTTTGATTTGCGGAAAAAGAACCTCCTTCAGAACGGGAACCGGTTTCCCTTCGGCCAGGAATTTACAGAAGGAGAAAATCTTGACCTTGTCCTGGAAAAAGCTGTTGATCTTTCTGATTACAAAAAGAAAAGGACATTTCCTCCAAAGACCTGTCCTCCTTCAAAAAAATACGGAATAGGCCTGTCCCTGTACTTTCACGGAGGAGGATTTACCGGAAGGGGCGAAGAGAAGATCGATGGGAAAGCAAAGGTCAGATATGTCGGGAATGGCCTGATCGAGATCCTTGTCAGCAGTGTTGAGATGGGACAGGGAGCCACTGTAATGTTCACTTCCCTGGCAGCAGAAACTATGGAACTACCCCCTTCAATGTTCAAACACCCTCAACCCGATACTTCCATCGTTCCTGACAGCGGACCCACCGTCGCATCTCGAACAACCATGTTCGTAGGCCGGATCGTAATGGATGCCTGTCTTAATCTTCTTGAAGCACTCAGGTCTGCCGTTGGGAAATGGCATAAGGCTGAAAATGGGGATATTATTTATTCAAAGGGTCTATTCTCCACAGAAAATGGCCCACTGGGGCACTTCACCGAAATGGCAGACAGGTTTCTCCTGGAAGAAGGTCCCCTTTCAGGTTTTGCCAGATACGTACCTCCTGAAAGAATGTTATGGGATGAAGATTCTTTCACCGGCACTGCCTACAAGAGCTATTCCTGGGGAGCAGATGTGGCCGAGGTCGAGGTGGATATGAACACCTATGAAATCAAACCAGTAAGAATAACTACCGTTGTTGAGATAGGAAAAGTTATCAATGAAATAACGGCACTGGGCCAGGTTGAAGGAGGGAAACTTCAGGCCCTCGGTTACGGCTATCTTGAAGAGATGAAGATCCGGAAAGGTAAATTTGAGAGTGGGCACATGACCCAGTATCACATTCCGACTTCCATGGATTCTCCCGACTTTCATGTTTCCATTGAGGAAATCCCCTATACTGGAGGCCCCTTCGGAGCAAAGGGGCTTGGGGAACTGCCCATGGACGGCGGAGCTCCCGCCCTGGTCTCTGCTATAGAGAATGCCACGGGACTTTCTCCGAATCAGATACCAGTTACCGGAGAAAGACTGGAAAGACTCCAGAGAGAAACTCATAATGAAACAGAAGGGGCCTCCAGAGATGAAGTTTGATATGACCTTGAATGGTAAAAATATCAGCATTGAGTCCTCTCCTTTAAGAAGGCTTCTTGATATCCTCCGTGAAGATCTGGGACTTACGGGAACCAAGGAAGGCTGCGGGGAGGGAGAATGCGGAGCCTGTGCAGTTATCATGGACGGCATGCTTGTAAATTCATGCATGGTGCCGGCCATACAGCTTCCCGGGAAACATGTTCTTACAATTGAAGGATTGGGATCACCTGAAGAACCGGACCCTCTCCAAAGGGCCTTTGTAGAGGAAGGCGCTGTTCAGTGCGGCTTCTGCACACCAGGGATGGTAATGGCATCAAGGTTTCTACTGAGTCAGAACAATAAACCTGATAAAGAACAGATCCGTATGGGACTTGCAGGCAACCTCTGCAGATGTACCGGATACGAAAGAATTTTTAGAGCTGTTGAAAGAGCCGCAGGAGAAGGATATGGCGAAACCATCGAACCATCCTTCTTCCTTTCAACTCCAGGCTCCTTTGAATTATGTGAGAATGAGAAGAACAGGATTTTCATCCCCCACAGTACCGAGGAAGCCCTGGCAATTCTGAAAACACATGGAGAAGTTATAACCCTCCTGGCAGGAACGACAGATATCATGGTTCAATTAAAAAACGGCAGAAAAGAGCCGGAAGCCCTGATGGATATATCACGGATACCAGAACTGTCGAGTATATCCCTTGAAAATGATTCCCTGCAAATAGGCAGTTGTTCCACCTATTCCAGGATCTACTCCAATCCCGTAGTACAGTCACACTTCCCGGCCCTGCAAACAGCAGCCAGGCTGAATGGAGCAATAACCCTCCAGAATAGAGCTACCCTGGGTGGTAATCTCATGACAGCATCTCCCGCTGCAGATATGCCTCCTGTTCTCATGGCCCTGGGTGCAAAGGCCGTACTGAGAAGCACCTCCGGATCAAGGGAAATCAGCATCACAGAACTATGGACAGGCTATAGAACTACGGTGAGACTCCCTGAAGAAATTCTCGTCGGGATAAAAGTTCCTATCCCTTCAGAAAACAGCAGACAGATATTTTATAAAAGGGGATCAAGATCCATGCTTACCATTGCAAGGGTTTCATTAGCTGGATATATAGAGATAGATGAAAATGGGAGTATTCTTGAACCAAGGTTTGCCGTCGGGACAATGGGAAAGACAGCCTTCATGCTTGAAGATCTCCAGAATTTTCTTCGGGGCAGAGATCTTACAGAAGATATTGCCATCAAAGCTGGCAATATAGCTTCTGGGAGTGTAAATCCAAGAAAGACACCCGAATACAGAAAGCAGGTTACGGGAAATCTCGTAAAGAAATTTCTTCTTGGTATAATTGAAGAAAGAAATCAGAAGGAGGAACAATAAATTGGAGCTTACTCTGGACAGCCTTAAAGTAACTGTCATAGCCGAAGACAGCGTGCCCTACGAAAGTCCTCTCTGGGGACAGCATGGTATTTCTTTACTTGTGGAAGCAGAAAAGGATGGCCTGACTAAACGAATAATGGTCGATGTAGGGCAGAATTTCGAAGCCCTCAGCCATAACATGCAGATCCTGGGCATAGACCCTGCAAGCATTGACGCCCTGGTTTTGACCCACTGTCACTATGATCACACCTTGGGAGCTGCAAAACTGGTAGAAGCAACCGGGAAAAAGAATTTTCCTGTCATAGCCCATCCGGAGATTTTCCGTCCTCATTTTATCAACGCCCCATTCCTCCAGCATGTAGGAATAATGGCTGGAGATGAAAGGGAAGAGATCGAAGCCAAAGGGGGAATGCTCTTCCTCACATCGGAGCCCTTTCAGATAATGCCCGGCCTCATAACCTCTGGCGAGATCCCCCGGAATACGGATTTTGAAGATGCCGGGATAAACCTTTTCACCATCTACGGAGATACGGTAATGCCCGACCCGGTCCTTGACGACATTTCACTCCTGGCAAATGTAAAAGACAAAGGGATCGTTATAATAACAGGCTGCAGCCATGCAGGCATAGTTAACATAACAGAATACGCCCTTTCACTTTTCCCGGATGAGGCAGTAGAAGGAATAATCGGCGGGTTCCACCTTGTAGAGGCATCTGAAGAAAAGATCTCTAAAACAGTGGATGCCCTGGGAGAGATAGATCCTGGCTGGATCAGCTCGGGACACTGTACAGGTTTCAAGGCACAGGTAAAATTATTTGAAGCCTTCGGAGAAAGATTCGAACCTCTCAGCTCAGGAAAGGTCTTCGAGATATAGAAACACATCAGGGGAACAGATCTATGTCTCTTCCCCTGATGTGTTTTATTCTATTTTTTGTAACCCGGGCTATTCGACAAAGCCAGGAAGATATTCCTTTTCAAGATCACGGAAGGTGTTGTAACCCACTACTTCCTTGAACTCCTCAAATGTGCTCACAAGATCATATCTGCCCTCGGCAAGTGCTCCTCCCTTGATGGCCTCAAGGTAATTCTCCACGCCCTTCATAGCAGCAAAAGTCGTACCTACGGGGATACTAACACGTGCTACTCCGAGCTCTGCAAGCTTTTCAACAGATAAGAGGGGTGTCTTTCCTCCTTTTACATTGTCAAAAAGATTTATACTGACAGGAGCATTGATCTCCTTAACTATTCTTTCTATCTGTTCCTCTGAACGAGGTGCCTCCACAAAGATCATGTCCGCACCGGCATTTGCATAAGCATTTCCTCTTTTGATAGCTTCTTCAATGCCCTCAATGGCAATTGCATCAGTCCTTGCGTTAATAACAAAGTCCGGATCAAGTGAATCTCTGATTTTACAACAGGCTTTAAGCTTTAAAACCATCTCATCCGCAGAAACCAGCTGTTTCCCCTCCATGTGACCACATCTTTTAGGAAAAGCCTGATCTTCAATATTCATTCCAGCAGCTCCAGTGAGAATGACCTGTTCCGTGATCCTCATAGCACTGATAGCACTTCCAAAACCTGTATCAGCATCTGCCATTACCGGGATATTTACTGCATTGACAATATTTCGGGTAAAATCAAGCATCTCAGAGGAAGACAAAAATGCCATATCGGGAAGCCCAAGATAAGTAGCGGCAAGTCCAAACCCACTAACCTGAAGAACTTCAAACCCGGCTCTTTCAATAAGCTTGGCTGATAGGACATCATGAGCTCCTGGACATGGAACTGCCCTTTTCTCATGAATAAGATTCTTAAGCGTTGTTGACTTTTTCATATTTTCCCCTCCTGTAATTAACTTTAGACAGTAGATATATCCATTATTCGTATATCCTGTCCATATCTTTTTATCAACAGCCGAAAACACCCCTGTCTGAAACATGCCGGCAGAGGTAAACTCATACTTAATACCCCTGAAAACTATCTCCAGGGATTTTCAACCTGGAGATCGACAATCTATATTTTTCTGTTGATCAGATAAACAAATGCAAATAAAATAATCCCCCCAAGATCAGTGGTATATCTTGGATCTATCAAGGCTATGGAACTTACCAGTGAAAGAATTCTCAAAACATTTCCTACAGGTTTAACAAAAAAGGCTTCAGTGGTAACGGCAAGGGCAAAAACTCCAATAATTGCACTAACAAGAGAAATTCCAAAATGACCCCAGTTTGACACATTAGTAAGAAGAAGGGTGGGCGAATAGATAAACACATAAGGAATTACAAAACCTGCAAGAGCAAGTTTAATTGCGGTAAAAGCCGTCCTGTTAGGATTAGACCCGGCAAGACCTGCTGCTGTATAGGCTCCTACACAAACTGGTGGTGTCAAGGTAGACAGGACCGCAAAATAGAACACAAAAAGATGGGCATCGAGGGCTCTGCAACCCAGGAGGACAAGAGCCGGCGCAGCCACTGCGCTTGCCATAACATAGCTTGCAGTTGTTGGCATACCCATACCTAGCATGAGGGAAATAACCATACTGATGATAAGAGTTGGAAGTAGCTTCCCTTTTGTGAAAAGAAGAACAGCATCTCCGATCTTTAGAGCAACTCCTGTAGCACCCATCATTCCTATGACAATACCAACAATAGTACATGCCACAGCTACAGGAAGGGCTGTTCTAGCTCCAGCTTCAAGAGTTGCAATTAGCTCTTTGAAGTTAAGCCTGTCCTCTTTGTTAACAAAAGTGAGGGCTGTTGCAAGGAAAATTCCCCAACATCCGGCATATAGTGGATTGTATCCTTTTACAAGAACCACAATTATACCTATCAGAGGAATCGCCTTGTAGCCCTGCTTTAAAAGGACCTCCAAAACTTTTGGAAGCTCTTTTTTCGGAAGCCCCTTGAGACCCAGACGACTTGCTTCAAGACTCAGACAGCACCAAATACCCCAGAAATATAGTACTGCTGGAACAATGGCTGCCAGTAAAACATTGAGATAGGAAATACCCAGTGTATCGGCAATTATAAAAGCTGCAGCTCCCATAACAGGGGGCATTATTTGTCCGCCTGTTGATGCAGCTGCCTCTACTGCTCCTGCAAAATAGGGCTCATATCCGATGTTTTTCATGAGTGGAATGGTAAAAGCCCCGGTAGTTGCTACATTTGCAGAGGTACTTCCACTGATAGTTCCCATTAAGGCACTGGAAAGAACTGCTATCTTGGCAGGACCTCCCTTTAGATGGCCGGCTAGAGCCATGGCAAGATCATTAAAAAAATCCGAGGTTTTAGTGGATTTAAGGAAAGATCCAAAGAGAATAAAAAGGAATATATAAGTGGCAGAAACTCCTGCCACAAGTCCAAAAAGCCCATCTGTAGTCAGGTAAAGCTCTTCAATTATTCGAGGAAGCGAGAGACCAAAATGTTTAAGGGGACCAGGCATAGACCTGCCATAATAGGCAAATAACAGAAATAGACTGCAGAACAAAGGCAATGGATAACCCAGGACTCTTCTGCCAGCTTCGAAAACAAGTACCGTCATAAGAGCACCAAGATATATTTCATAGTTTTCAAACATACCTGCTCTATCGGCTATGCTTGTATAATTAAAGAAAACGTAGAAACAACATAAAGCTCCCAAAGCTGCAAGTAACCAGTCCAGCCAGGATGGTCTTCCTTTCGAAGTTCCCCGACATGCTGGATAAAGCAAAAATACAAGTATTAAAACAAAACCAATATGAAAACTTCTCTGCTGCATGGCAGGGAACAATCCAAAATATGCTGTGTAAAGATGAAAAATTGCAAGTACAACAGTAAGGAGAGTTATCATAACTCTCAGCTTCCCTGAAGATTCTTTCCGTTTTGATTTTGAGGAAGGGTTCGTCTGTTTTTCTCCCATTTCAGGCTCCTTCAATATCGATAACGATCAAAAATGGAAAGCCCGCAGAAGAGAGAATTAATCAGAGCGGACTTTCCCGTTATTGAGCTCTAAAAGCTATTCCTTGATCAGTCCTTTTTCTACATAGAATTTTTTTGCACCAGGATGAAGAGGACATACCATCCCGTCCAACGCATTATCCATGTTGAAATGTTTGAAATAATTCAGACGTTCTTTAAGAAAGTCAGAGTGTTCATAAAGCATTTTAGTTATCCTGTAAACAACTTCCTCATCCATATCGGCATATGTAAGAAGAGTACCTACTGCAGCTACTACAGATAGATCATTTTCATATCCCTTATAAACGCCACCTGGAATTACTGCTGCTGCATAAGCAGGATATTGCGCAACGATAGCCTTGATTTTGTCCTCTTCAAGACCGATAAGACCTACTTTTCCACTTCCTACCATATCAGTGACCATTGCATTAGGAATACTGGTAGCCCATATGTGAGCTTCTGAACGACCTGTCTTTAGGGCTTCTGACACTTCGGATCTGCCAAATCTCTGGACATTAACATCTTTGTCACTCATTTTGTACATACCCAGAACACGATTAGCATTTACCTCAATACCTCCGCCTACAGGTCCGAAATCAAACCTTTTCCCCTTAACATCACCGATTGACTTGATCTTCGCTTTATTATTCACAAGAATGTGAAAAGGCATGGGGTAAATAGCTGTGACAAAACGAAGTTCTTTAACCGCTTTGCCGTCAAAAGAACCTGTTCCATTCCAGGCATCCATAAGAGTTGCAGATTGGACAAGTCCAAGCTCTATCTCTTTTTTAGCAAGATTGAGGGAGTTCTTCTTTGATCCCCCTGTAACCGCGGTAAAGTTGAAATTATCAAGTTCCCTGTTACCCAATTGGGCAATGGTGTTTCCTATCTGATAAAACCCTCCGCCGACACTGCTGGTACCTATTCTGATAAAGGTTTCATCTGCAAAAGCACCCACAGCAAATACAAAAACCATAAGAAAAACCACGAGCAGCATAAAAATTCTTTTTGACATTCTCTTTACCTCCTTTTGGTTTTGTCCAGATTAATTCCCCTGGGGAATCACCCATACCATATCCACATTGCGGATATGGTATTCATACTGTAAGATAACATACAACAAGTATAGAAACCCTGTGCATAATGTCAAGGGGAATAAGCAATGTATTCTAAATACACAAATAGAACTCTTGGAGGCCCTAAAAATGCAGCAGAAATATACAGCTATTGAAAAAGCTCTTGGTGTTCTGGAATGTTTTTCCGATTCAAACCCGGAATTAACTATCAGAGAAATAGCAGTCTCTCTGGGAATACCCTTCTCGACAGCTCATCGTACCATCAAGGTCCTTGTTGATGCCGGTTACCTTTACAGAAACCCCAACAGTAAAGTCCTTTCTCTGGGGGCAAAGCTTTATTACCTGGGAAAGATCGCCAATAAATCAATGAATATTATTAACATATCCTTACCATTAATGGAACGTTTGAGAGATATAACAGGCGAAACAGTAAATCTTTATTTTAGAGAAGGTAACTCAAGGATTTGTTATGAACATGCTGAAAGCAACCAAACATTGAAACATTCAGCAAAATTGGGTAAACGTTTTCCTCTCTGGGCTGGAGCCTCAGGAAAATGTTTCCTATCCTATCTACCTGAAAATGAATTCAATGATATTGTATCTGAAGCAAAACCTTTAACTGCAAACACCATAACAAGCCGTGAGCAATTTGTGAATGAGATAAGAACTATCAGGTCCAGAGGATATTCCAAAAGCCTATCAGAAAGGGAAGAAGGAGTAGCCTCTATTGCTGTTCCGATCTTCAACCAGGAAGGGAAAGTAACAGCCTGCATTGCAGTATCTGGTCCCTCCTTCAGGATTCAGGGACAGCAGATAGACCACATAATTGAACAAACTCTGATATACGCAAAGGAAATATCATTTCTTCTTGGCTTTAAAGAAAAGAACGGACAGGAAATCAAACCATCACATTTGACTATGGCAACTTTCCCTGACAAAGGTAAGCCACTCGTCTAGCACTTTTCCCGGATGAGGCAGTAGAAGGAATAATCGGCGGGTTCCACCTTGTAGAGGCATCTGAAGAAAAGATCTCTAAAACAGTGGATGCCCTGGGAGAGATAGATCCTGGCTGGATCAGCTCGGGACACTGTACAGGTTTCAAGGCACAGGTAAAATTATTTGAAGCCTTCGGAGAAAGATTCGAACCTCTCAGCTCAGGAAAGGTCTTCGAGATATAGAAAACCCATCAGGGGAAGGGGCAAATATATGCCCCTTCCCCTCTTCTTTTCTTGATGTCCATTACATGCTCATAATTCTTCTGGAAACAATAATGCGGTTCAGATCTGATTCAATAAAAGTCTTCCTATCTGCGCCCTGCCACTGATTCAGCAAAGATACAAAGGATCTCATACATCATGGTAGCGGCTACGAGTGCCGTATTTCCCGAGGGGTCAAATGGGGGCGCCACTTCAACTACATCGGCCCCAATGATCTCAAGACCCCTGAATCCGCGGACCAAAGCCTGTACCTCCACTGGCGTGAGTCCACCGATTTCTGGAGTACCAGTACCAGGAGTAAAAGCAGGGTCTATTCCATCTACATCAAAAGTAATGTAAACAGGGCCTTCACCAACCACCCTTCTAGCCTCGGCAATAACATTATCTACCCCCATCTTTGTAAACTCTTCCATGAAAATGATCCGTATTCCGGCTTTTTCCCCGTAAGTCCAGCATTCATCTGAATTGGCTGCTCCCCTTATGCCTATCTGAACTGTTCGTCCAGGGTCGACAAGTTCTTCTTCGACCGCACGGCGAAAAGGAGTTCCGTGGCTGTATTTGGAGTTCATTTCCTCATCGCAGCAATCTGTATGGGCATCAATATGTATCAACCCCACAGGCCGTTCTGAAGCAACGGACCGCAAAATAGGAAGGGATATTGAATGATCTCCTCCTGCGCTTAGAGGAAAAGCACCTGCCCTCCGGATCCTTTCATAAAAGTCTGTAATATCAGCGTGACTCGCCTTTACATCAAAGATATGGTTAAAGGGTACATCACCCATATCTCCAACCCTGCACAGCTCATAAGGATTTATCCTTGTTACATGATGTATGGCACGCATCATGCTGGACATATCTCGAATCTGGCGTGGACCCTGCCGGGCGCCAGACCGCGCTTCAACTGCTCCATCATACGGAACCCCTATTAGTGCTATATCTACAAGAGTTGGATCGCTGACCAGGGGGGTTCTCATAAAGGTGGGAACACCACAATAACGAGGGGCAAGCATAGGATTATCTCCCATCATGGTCTTATGGGGCTCAAGTTTTGGATTCATTATGTCCTCCTGCATCGCTCAGATTTACGTCCTTTCCAAAAACTCTGCTCCAATGAGTTTTTTCCGGTAAGGATCAAAACAAAAAAACACGTTTACAGCTTGAGAAGATATATATAGGGATGTTCTATAACGTACAGTCCAGAACTTTTATTGAGATTTTCCTCTGGCCAGGATGGGCCATTCATCCACCACTTCCCCGTTACGGATACAGTACATTCGATCATAGAGGTTACAAGTGGGACATGCGTGGTTGGGTATTATTTCTATCTTGTCTCCAATGTTGAAATCCAGCCCCTGGGGCCTTATGAAAGACCCATGCTCTTCGGAGAGGCTGTAAAGTCTGACCTGTTGATGATCCTTCAATATTCCAAAACCGGGAGTCCTCGTTATCCCCTCTTTCTGGACATAATAAGTAAGGGCTTTTCCTCCCGTATCCAGGACCACTCTTTCCGGTACCGGTCTGCTGATAACCGTTCCCAGAACAGTCAGGGCACATCTGTCACAGGTTCCTATGACATTTGCCTGGTCGGCATCGAGGAATATATAGGTTCCAGGCCTTATCTCGGTAACACCATTGAGAGGCTCCCCTACGAGCAGTGACGGAGTGGAACCAACGCTTATCTCCCTGCATTCTATACCTTCTGACCTGAGAAGATATGCTGTTGAAAGGATCTTTTCCTGGCTTGTGCGGAAGATCTCTCTTACTTCTTTTACTGCATCAGCCACATAGGTCTGGCCATCGTGGGTATAGATACCCCTGAGATTTACACCCTGAGAGGATTTCACGATTTTTGCAAGTTCCAGAGCCGGTTTTCCCGACTGGACTCCAGTTCTTGGATATCCCGTGTTGACATCTATCATGACATCAATTGATCTATCTTCATTCATAAAAATCCGGGACAGCATTTCGATGTGGACAGGATTGTCCACTCCCACTGCGAGGCGGACCTTCCCAGCCAGATTCCTGAGTCTTTCCAGTTTTACATCCCCTACGATCTCATTTGCGATAAAAATATCCTCTATGCCAGCTTCTGCCATTACCTCCGCTTCTCCGAGCTTGGCCACGGCAATACCTGCTGCTCCATTTTCCAGCTGTTTCAGCGCTATGGCCGGTGTCCTGTGAGTCTTGATATGTGGTCTGAGTTTTGCACCAACTGAATTGGCGAACTGCTGCCCAAAATGCATATTTGCCTCCATGCGGTCCAGATCTACCAGGAGGGCCGGAGTATCCAGTTCCATCTTTTTCATTAAATTCCTTCCTTTCTCAAAAAAATCTTCCCGTCAGTAATCAGGGGAAAAAGTTCTCATAACAGATATTTCATTATAATAACAAGGGCTGAAAGAAGCACCATGAAGCCAAAATATTTTCGGAGGGAAACACAGTTTATCCTCGTAGTAAGCCAGGCTCCTATCTGCGCACCCATAACGGAACCAGGCAGAATAAGCATTACCAGGACGATGTCGACATTTCCCTTAATAAAATGGTTCGAGGCTCCAAAAATGGCAGTACAGAAGGTCTGGACCAGACTTGTTCCAATGGCAGTTCTGGTAGGTATTCCAAGGAGATAAACCAGTGTCGGCATCAGGATAAAACCGCCCCCTACGCCCAGGAGTCCCGACAGGGTACCAATAAAGAGACCAAGGCCGAGAATGGGCCAGATAGACATGGCCTTATTCTCAAGGGATGAAAAGTGAACCACTGGATACAGGGATATTTCTTTGATCTTTCGCGATATCCCTGTATTTGCTTCGCAATCGGGAAACCTTGCCCGGAATGTTTCATACAACATGAAGGAACCCACAGAGATCAGAAAAACAAGGTAGATGATGCTCATGTAAAGATCAAGCTGACAGACATAATTCCCCCTGATACAGTACTGGATCTCGCTGCTGAAAGATCCCAGGATCTTTATTCCGATCCTGACCCCTGCTACAGCACCCGCAAAAAAGGTCAAGGCAAGTTTATAGTCAACATTTTTCTGTTTCATATGCCTTATGGAGCCTGAAAGGGCGGTAATAACCATCTGGGCAAGGCTGCTCCCTACGGCCACATTATAGGGAATGGCGAAAAAAACATTAAGGAAAGGTGTCAGAAGGAATCCTCCTCCCACACCAAAGAGTCCGGCAAGGAAACCCACAACAAGACCAAGGGAAACAAGAAGTATAACGTTTACGTCAACCTGTGCTGTCGAAAGATGAATCAACATAAATGGAAATCCTCCTGGATCCGTACACTGCAGAAACTGGCAAGATCAACATTGAAAACCGGATCTGCATAGACGAACTGGAAATCTGCTACGTTCAATTATTCGGATGATCTTACCATAAGGGTATTGTAACCCTCTTTTTTCAGGAGAATATTTATTTTTTCCGCTGTTTTCTGGTCTATTCCAGCTTTAACCCTTACCCTGTAGTATTTCCCAGGTTTAGTTATTTCCGGATTGAAACCCTTTTTTCTGACTTCTTCCGATACTCTGACAGCACCTGCCTTATCGGGAAACATTCCGACCTGGACACCCCAGGTATCATTCTTCTGATACCTGGAAAATTCCGGTACCATGACCGTTTCCTTTTCAACTGGTATTGGATCAATAGAGGGCGAATGCACAAGCAGGGTATCATAACCATCGGCTTTAAGCATTTGTTCGATCTTACGGGCCGTTTGCTGATCTTCTCCCCCGTTTACTCTTATTCTGTAATGCTCTCCTGGCCTTGTTATCTGAGAGTTATACCCTTTCCCGCGAACCTCTTCTGCAAGTCTTTCTGAATCTGTTTTAGAAGTGGACATGGCAAGCTGAATACCCCAGAGATGCGATTTCTGGAACTTCAGGACCTCAGTGGAAAATTTCGGAGAATCCTTCTCCATCTGAGCCTTCTTTACGGGGGGTTCTTTCGGAGACGGGACAGGTTCTTCTCCTGTTTTGGCAACTTCGGAAGTTTCGGCCTGGAGAACTTCGACATCGGGTGCGATATTCTCCTCATTCACCTCCGATTCAGATGGAAGCTTCTGGTAAAGGGGAGACTTATCACTGAAGAATATGTCTCTTGAAGCAAAAAAAAGGGCCACCACCACGATCAGGCCGGTAAGAGGAATAAGCAGATAACCCGCTGAACCTGGGAAACGCTTTTTTTTATGTTCATTTATCCTACGGTGAGTATCAGCACGTGTTTCTCTTTCATCCCGGCTGGTTCCTCTTCTTTTCAAAACAGGTACCTCCAATTAATTTTAAGCGTAATAACAGTTAGCCCCGCAGTTAGGGGTATCATGTCTTTTGAAAGATTTTAACAATAGCGCAGTAATGTGCCAATACTGCTTTACGGTAAGAGACAAGACTTTTCCCCCTATACCTGTCCAAAGCTCTATCCACATTATTATGATATTTTTCCAGGGCCTTTTTAAGAATATAACTCCCGACTTCTATGTTCGTTGCACTCCGGTAAAGGTCCTTTCTCGAACGAACCTTGGGAAAAACCCGCGGTATCCACGATTTATTCGCATTCCAGTTGATCTGCATCAATCCATAGCTCCTGCCGGAACAGGCTACACGGTTCACGGTTGATTCCTTGACTATTATGGAAGCGATCAGGATGGAGTCCAGATGATATTTTCGGGAAGTTCTTTCCACCAGGATGGCATAGGTTCTTGCAGTTTTTGCTGCCAGTTTAGGATTTTTCTGGCAGAAATACCTTGCTGTAGCCTTGATCCGTTTATCTTTATCTCTTGAATCCTGGTGTTTCAGCATATACCTGTACAACGAACTATCCGGAAATACCCTGGTATATGCTGATGCGGTCGATGTCAGGAATATAAGAACAAAGACCGTCAGCAGAAACAGGATAGAACTCTTTCGGGAAACTGTCATAATCTCTACCCTCAAAAATAGTTTTGATAACCTTTTTTCATTATACATTACAGTTCCTCAGGAATATATTTTAATGCTATTTGGGGAATGAAATGGAAAGTTTCAACGATTTTTGTTATTTTTTCAGGGAAAGAGGTATTATTAAAAGACTGATAAAAAAGTAATAGGACTAAAAGAAAAGAACATATTCAGTTGAGTGAATAATCCTGGAGGTGGTTTCTTGAACATCAGGCTTGAAACTATGGTCGAGAATCTTGTTTCACAGAATTCTGAAAAAAGGATACTCTGGTGGAACGGTAGATGGTGGAATAGAAAAGAATTCCTGGCAAAAGTTGCTGCATGCCGGGAAATTCTTGAAAAAAGCGGTTTTGAAGAGGGAGACAGGTTGGCCCTGTATCTTCCCGATTCCCCTCTCCTTCTCATTTTATCAGTCGCGGTCTGGCAGATTGGAGGAACAATAGTTCCCCTCAACACAAGGGGAGGGACCGAAGCAAATCTCCGGATTCTGAGAAAGCTCAAGCCTTCAGGGATAATCTTCTCGGAAGGCACCCGTGGATTGCCTGAAGCTATCGAGAGCGAGGGCTTTACCTCTGTCATGGCCGATCTTGAAGGACCGATCCCCTCTTTCCGGATAACTGTCCATGCAGAAGGCCGAAGGGATATGGCTATAATTTTCGCAACCTCGGGTACAACTGGAAATCCGAAGCTCGTTCCACTAAGTCATTCCAATCTCCTCAACAATGCCAGGTCTGTTCATGAGAATGTTGAAGGTTTCGAAACGGGAAATATCCTTATGAATATCCTGCCAAATTTTCACGCCTTCGGTTTCACCGTCTGTGGCCTCCTGCCCCTGATCTTCGGGCTGCCCCAGGTCCTCCTGCCATCTTTCATTCCAGTAAAAAACACATTCGCCGCCCTCAGGGAAGCCGAAGTAAGGATACTTATCGCCGTACCTACCATGCTTCCCTTCCTTCTTGGTGCTGTCGAGAAGGGTGAAAAGATACCGAAAAGCCTGAGGTACATTCTTTCAGGAGGAGGAAGACTCGATCCGGATCTGGAGAGAAGGGTCGAAGCCAGGATGGGCGTTGTCAGTTTCCAGGGATATGGTCTCACTGAATGTTCTCCAGTAGTGGCAACAAACAGGAGCAGTGCTACAAAAAAAACCGGGACTATAGGACTGACCTTACCGGATTATGAAATTGAGATAAGGGATCCAGAAGGCAATGTCCTTCCCAGGGGAAAAGAAGGTATCCTTTGGGTAAGGGGACCCTCTGTCTGTGAAGGCTATCTTGGAGCCCCTGAGCTTAATGAGGAAAGGTTTCATAATGGATGGTTCAATACCGGGGATATTGTCTCCATTGATGAAGATAATTATATAAAAGTACTTGACAGGGCTACTGACCTGATAATAGTAGGGGGTTTCAATGTCTATCCCCAGGAGATAGAAGAGGTCATCCAGGAACATCCGGACGTTTATATGGCTGCTGTAGTTGGAATAAAACACCATCTTACAGGAGAATATCCCAAGGCATTTGTGATACCCCAAGAGGGAGCCCATCTTACTCAGACGGGAATTATTCAGTTCTGCAAGGACCGGCTGGCCCATTATAAAGTACCCCGAAAAGTTGAATTCGTAACCGAACTTCCTCTTTCTCCAGTGGGAAAGATCCTCCGAAGAGAACTTCGGGAAAGACACACTTCATAGGACAGGCAATGGGGTCCGGTTCAACCGGGCCCCATTGCTTATTCTATGAAGAAATTATTTTATTTCTTCCCATTTATCCCCGCAGAAACGCTCAAGCCTCAGAGTAGATATATCAAAGAACAGGAGTTCAACTTTAAGTTCTCTATCTTTCATTGTCCTGCTTACAAGGGCATGTTGCAGAATTCTGTTATATTGCCTTATCCCGTTGTTTCTGACCGCTTCATCCATGCTATTTCCATCATATGTTTCATGTGCAAACCATTTCTCAAGACCTTCTGTGTCTATGTGCTCTCTCTCGGATAGAGCCTTGACCGCTCCACATTCCGAATGAGAGAGAACCAGGATATTATCTACCTCCAGATGTAAAAGTGCATATTCCAGGGCTGAGAGAAAACAGGGATCATCCAGGCCTGCAAGGTTGCCCACATTCCTTAGCACAAAAAGATCACCTGCCTCTGCAGAAAATATCTTTTCAGGGACTATTCTGCTATCCGAACATGATATTACAAAAGTATGAGGGAACTGACCTTTTCCAAGTTTCTCATAGAGCCTGAGGTCCGCTCTTTTTTTGAATTCGCCATACCCTTTTATCAGTCTATCCACAGTATCAGGCCTCCTGTCTGTTTTTCAGACTCAATATCAAATGTCCACATGGGGTCTGCCCTTTTCCGGCAAGGGCTCCACATGCAGGGTAATAAGGGTTTCTTCTCCAAAGATATCATGAATGGCCCCTTCTATCCTGGTTGATACGTCATGGGCTGTTACCAGGGAAAGGGACCTGTCCACCATTATGTGAGCCTCAAGTGCAAAATAGGGACCTATCTTCCGGGTTCTCATAAGGTGAATATCCCTGACTTCAGGATCTTCATGGATAACTTCGAGTATTTCTTTTTTCATTTCCCTGTCGATGGATGCCTCAAGCAGTTCATTAAGACTCTCGGCAAGAATTGAAAAGGCTATCTTTAAAACAAAACCGCTTACCATAACAGCTGCTGCAGGATCAAGGAGTCTCCACTTCGGTCCCAGTAGAATAGCTCCGCTTATCCCCAGGAGGGTACCTACTGAAGAAAAGGCATCCGAACGGTGATCCCACGCCTTCGCCACAAGAGCAGGACTACTGAGATCACGGGCCCTGGACATGGTATAGCGAAAAAGGCTCTCCTTGGACAGAATGGAAAGGATGGCCGCCACCAAGGCAAAATTCCCGGGGCGGGGAATGGATAGGCCTGTCATATACAGATAAAGGCTTTTAATACCTCCGGCACAGATACCAATACCTGCGAACAGGAGGAATACTCCACAGATAGCTGCCAGGAGGGTTTCCACTTTCCCATGACCATACTGATGAGTACTGTCAGCCGGTTTATCTGCAACCCTGAACCCTAGAAAAACGATAATGTCGGTAAGAAGATCTGAAAGGGAATGGGTTGCATCCGCTACCATGGCAGAACTGTTACCCAGGATACCTGCAAGAAATTTTATAACAGTCAGAAATATATTGGCTATAAGACCAATAAGGGCAACCACTTTAGCTTTTTCTGCGCGAATAAATCCTTTTCCCATTTCATAACCTCCTGACAGGCCGCTCTATTCTACTGATGGAGACAAGGAAAGTTTACGGCACAAAACCCACAGTAAAACCTTTCCCTAATTCTACAGCATTAGGGGATTACACCAGAAGTTTTACCCGGGGGAAAAGTCATTCTGTCTAATAAAAAAAGTAAAAGGGCTCCGAAAAAGTTCCAGAGCCCTTAATATTCAGACCTTTTATCGGAGACCGGCGATCAGATCGTCTCCGCTGCTTTGCGAAGTACCTCTGCCCTGTCCGTTCTCTCCCATGCAGGCATGGGTTCCAGATCAATACGGCCCATATGGCCATAGGATGCGATCCTTCTATACTGGGGTTTTCTCAAATCAAGATCCCTTATTATGGCCGCCGGGCGAAAATCAAAGTGCTCCCGGACAAGCCTGGTAAGCTTTTCATCACTGATCTTTCCTTCGCCATAGGTTTCTACCATCACAGAGACCGGATGGGCAACACCTATGGCATAAGCGACCTGGATCTGACACCTGTCAGCAAGACCGGCTGCTACAATAGTTTTAGCGGCGTATCTGGCCATATATGCCGCCGAACGGTCAACCTTGGTGGGATCCTTGCCTGAGAACGCTCCGCCTCCATGGGAAACCCATCCACCATATGTATCAAGGATTATCTTTCTGCCCGTAAGGCCTGTATCAGCCATGGGTCCTCCCTTAACAAAACGGCCTGTAGGGTTGACAAGTATGCGGGGATGATCTTCCATGAACTCTCTCGGAACCACCGGGTCGATCACATGCTCTACTATATCCGCTCTTATCTGTTTGGGATCCACATCCGGGTGATGCTGGGCAGAAACAACTATAGTATCGGCACGAACAGCTTTATTATCATGATATTCAAGGGTGACCTGGGTTTTACCATCCGGACGCAGGTAGGGAATAATACCCTGTTTCCTTACAAAGGCAAGACGTCTGGAAAGCCGGTGAGAGAGTGCTATGGGCATGGGCATGAATTCTTCTGTCTCATTGCTTGCAAAACCGACCATCATTCCCTGGTCTCCAGCTCCGACCTTGTTTATATCGGCTTCGTCCATATCTCCTTCCCTGATCTCCAAAGCTTTATTGACTCCCTGGGCAATATCCCCGGACTGCTCATCAATGGCCGTAAGGACTGCACAGGTATCACCGTCAAATCCATATTTTGCCCGCGTATAACCTATCTCCTTAACGATCTCCCTCGCCAGACGGGGAATATCAACATAGGTAGAAGTGCTGATCTCTCCAGCCACCATTACCAGGCCTGTCGTTACGAGTGTTTCACAGGCTACACGGCCCATAGGATCATCTGTAAGAATTGCATCAAGTACTCCATCAGATATCTGATCAGCGACTTTATCCGGATGCCCTTCAGTTACAGATTCAGATGAGATCAAAAAACCTTGCTTGGACATTTCTCCAACCTCCTGAAAGAAAAAAAGTATGTTCTGTAATACATCCTGAGAGCACTCTTCTCCTCATAAAAAAAAGGTCCTTCCAAGAGGAAGGACCTGAAAATATTCAAGTTTTCCTCTCTTATCATCCAGCCTTCAGGCTTCTGGTTTTAGCACCATGCACCCAAGGCAGGTTGCTGCGGTTTCATCGGGCCAGTCCCTCCACCGCTCTGGATAAGAGCTTCAGTTGTATTCGTTACAGAAACACCGACAAAAGATTATAATCCTCTTTCAGAATATGTCAACAGAGTGTCAAGTTTTCCATCTTACCTTTTCCACCATATTCATGGATCAGATCATTTACAGGGAGAATATCCGCAACTGAAACAATAAGCACAGCCTGATATCATTTCAAGAGGACTCCCACATTCGGGACAGACCTTCTTGGTATCATCATGATCATCTGGAACAGCACCGATAAGCTGTTCCAGGAGAAGGGCAAGGGCATCCGGGATGGATCGAACCACATGCTTTTCATCGCTTTCAAACATCCAGTATTCCTTGCCGGAAATCCCCTTGAGGGTGGTGATAAAGTCTTCAAGTTTACCGCCGCTTCTGAGACCGATGGAGATAACACGGGAAAGAGCCTCTGTCATTGCCATCATTTCGGAACCGCTTTTTCCTATATTAGCAAAGACTTCAAAGGGTTCACTTCCATCAAAGTTAAGAGTGACATAGAAACTTCCCCATGGAGTCCTTTCCTTCACTGTTTTACCGAAAACTACCAGTCCGGGCCTTTCCTTGACCTGGCTGGTATGTTCCACTGAGGTCTCAGGCTTTTTGACTTCTATGGGCTGATAAGATCTTGATCCGTCCCTGTATATGGTAATACCCTTTGCTCCAAGACGGTAACACATCTCGTAGACCTTCTGAACGTCCTCCACAGTTGCCGTGCTGGGTAAATTGACCGTCTTTGAGATGCCCGAATCTACGAGCTGTGAAAAGATCCCCGTCACTGCCACATGCTCCCGGGTAGATATATCATAGGCTGTAGCATAGATGGGGTCACTGAGTTTACCGTACTTGTGGAACTCTTCTTTCTGTTTTTCATGCACCAGCTTGTGGAAAAATTCCCTTAACTCAAAACCGTCTCCATTTGAAGCGGAGATCTTTCTGGTCCAGGACCATGCAAAATTAGGCTCAATTCCGGGACTGGAATCCATGATCATGGAAATAGAACCCGTCGGAGCTATACTCAGACGGCGGCTATTCCTCATCTTGCCTCCGGCCAGATTAAGAAGGACTTCCCTCATCGTAAAAAGCCTTTCTTCCTCACCCATTGCAGAATTATCAGCTGTAAAACCATCAAGGGTATTGACCAGGGTGTAAGGGATGGTTTCTGAAAGGCGCATCTTTTTAATGAGGCCTCTGAAACCATCCATATCAAGACTGGATATCCAGTCTTCGGTAAGAAATTCTCCATCTCCGAATTCTTCGTGGAAAAAGTGGAAGAGGTCCCGTACAAGGTGAGCTTCAGGAAATTCTTCTCTGCCCACTTCAGTAACAAGTTTCTGGGAAGCGAGAAGGGAGGCAGATGCCATGGTATTTGCGATGGACGAACAGAAGTCATTGAAATCATCGGAACCATAACGCATCTTCAGCAGAATAGCAGCATCTGCCAATCCCATAAGGCCAAGGCCGACAGGACGTATCTTCTTTGTCCGTGCTTCGATCTTTTCAAGAGGGTAGGAACATGCATCAATGACAAGGTCAAGATAGTACATGGAACGATATACCTGGTCAACGAAAGCTTCAAGATCAAATAAAGGCTTTTCCGGGTCAGTATTATCGACGAAAGATTCAAGGTTAATAGATCCGAGGTTGCAGCTGGTGTAGTTTGGAAGGGGCTGTTCACCGCATGGATTAGTCGATTCGATCTTCCACTGTTCATCCATTTTAAGTATGTTGTCAGCATTAGCCCTATCAATGAAGAATACTCCAGGGTCACCCCTGAGCCAGGCACTTCTGCAGAGTTTATCCCAAAGGTCCCGGGCCTTGACTGTTCTCACCGGCTTGCCGTCATAAAGGGAAATAAGGGGGAAGTCTTTGTTCTTCTCAGTGGCTTCGAGCAGATCATCGGAAACACAGACGGATATATTAAAGTAGGAAAGTTTACCATCTTCGACCTTAGCATCGATGAATTCTTCGATGTCAGGATGGTTGTCAAAGAGCATGCCCATGAGGGCCGCTCTTCGCCTTCCCCCCTGCACAACCACGGAACCCATGGTATTCCAGGTTTCCATGAAGGATACCGGGCCGCTTGCCTGGCCGCCGGTCCCGTGATCAATATCAGCACCCTTTTCCCGCAGCTTGCCGAAATTTCCGCCTACTCCCCCACCGAACTTGCTGATGGTGGCGGCGTCCTTAACTGAATCAAAAATACCCTCGATACTGTCTGGTACATCTATAACAAAGCATGCAAAAAGCTGCTGGTTGGGACTTTTTGAGGAAATCAGGGTTCTGTAATCCTCAAAAGACATATCTTCCGGAGACTTGTATATTATCTCTGCAAGCTCAGGTTGAACCGACATACCAGCTCCTGATCCGAAAAGACATGGTGAATTGAAAAGGAAACGGCGGTTCAGAATATCGTTGAATATGTTCTTTTCAAGGGTGACTATCCACGATAAGGAGGAAGTATCATCCAGATCAAGATAAAGGCTTTCTGCACTTGCTATTATTCTTGAGACACGTCTTGCGAATTCCTCAAAACTCTTTTCTTTCCTTGTACCACCATACTCTTTGTCGAAACGGTCAAGAAAGTAACGCTGACTTAGAAGCCACATTGCATTTTCTGATAACCTCTGAGCAGAAGGGTTTTCCAGGGCATTAATATCAAGACTGCTGCAGAAACGTTCTCTGTATGTTTTTTTCATCGACGGGTGGGCCCTCCTCTGTTAAAATACAGATCCCTGAAACAAAACACAGATATCCACACCTCAAAAGGTCAAGCACGGGATATCTGCGAAGTAAAATAACATTACACAACATGTAGCGTTTAACATACAAAGAGTACCACAAATAGTGTTAATTAGGCAAGAGAAAAAACATGCGATTTTCAGATCCATGAATTTCCCGGCTGCAGATGTATTCTTTTTCACTCCTGGTCTTTTCAGAAGAAATGGTAACTGAACTATTTGTGAATAATCGGAAACAAGGATTTACAAAGAGATCGCACTTTGATAAAATCTGCGCTGAATTGATCGTAAATACAGGCGATGGCGTTCGCCTTGAACCGCTGCATTAAAGGAGCTTATGACGCCTTTCTATCTTCAGCTAAAGCCCCTGGGTGCAGTTTTTTTGTACACTTGAACTGACAGGGGAAGTTCACAAGAGGTCAACGCCACATGAAAACAGTATTATTGCTTGTTATAGCGGGAGGTCTTGGGGCATTAAGCCATTATGCTCTCTGCTCCTGGATACACGGACAGACCGGTAATGG
Source organism: Acetomicrobium hydrogeniformans (assembly GCA_016841745.1). Lineage (GTDB taxonomy): Bacteria > Synergistota > Synergistia > Synergistales > JAFGMB01 > JAENYO01. The sequence goes on along the minus strand of JAENYO010000004.1, from coordinate 144,852 downwards.
ATTTCCCTGGGGAACCATGGCAGTGAACGTTCTGGGCTGTCTCCTTTTCGGTCTGCTCTGGACCCTTGCCGAAGAAAGATTCCTTGTACCAAGATCGGTGAGTTTTATTATTCTGACAGGTTTTGTAGGTTCCTTCACTACTTTTTCCACCATGACCTTTGAAACTCTAAACCTTATAAAAACGTCAAGCTGGCTTTCTGCCATTCTTTATATGGGGGTTGGGCAGATCCTCGGAATTGTGGCTGCCGTGGCAGGTATAGAGGTTGCTAAAACCATCTGATAAGAAAAGCCGGCATTTGTCAGGATGCCGGCTTTTCTTTACTTTAGATTTTATCGGTATTCAGACCCAGCTCTATCATCTTTGTTTCGGATGGGATACCATCCTCGTCCCAACCCAGCAATCTGTAATAAAGCTCCCTTGCTTTCCAGAATTCATCTTCCGGGACGCTCTTCCCCTTCAGTGGGCCTTCTGGAATCGGTTCGAAGAGCCTGGCCGGCAGGATGTCATCCTTTTCGCTTAAACCAAGCCTGAGATTCACTAATCGAGTAGCGGTCAGACCCCTTTCAGCCATCTTCATAAGTTCCCAGAGTGATGTTTTCCACCCAAGAGCTGATTCCATAAGGGACGGGACCAGGGTATGGGGGAAATAACCCCTTGAAGCAAACACAAAGAAGCACATCCCGAGGTGATTCATCATGCTCCAGCTGAGCCAGAGATAGGTCACGGCAAGGGTCTTTTTCTCGTCAAGACTGAGAGGAGAGAGAGCTTCGTTAACTCCAAGACATTTAACCGCTTCCATTGGAATGGATCCCTCTTTTGAAAAAAGAGGATCATGGGGAAACTGCATATGATCGGCTCCACCCGGGGCAAGGGCATAAGCCAGGGCAAGCCCGTACTTTCCCCTGGGATCATGAAGGGGAAGTTCCTGCCCTTTTACGTGAAGGGCAAAACGATCACTTCCCTTGCCAACCCTTTCGGAAGCCCTCTTCACACCCTCTGCAAGGAGGTTTCCGAGCCCTTCCCGCCGTGATATCTTCTCTATGAGAGGGAGCAGACCTTCTTCATCTCCAAAACCCATTATTTCGGCCTCTTCAGGGGACATAATGCCTTCCTCCACACATTCCATAAGCCATGCAACGGTTGCCCCGGTGGAAATGGTGTCCAGTCCGAAGCGGTTACAGAGTTCATGGGCCTTGGCTATGGTTTCCAGATCATCTATTCCGCAGAGAGGGCCAAAAGCACCTATTGTCTCGTACTCAGGACCACCATAGGCGGGGTCCACATTATGCTTCCCTCCCTCGACCACTCTTTTGCACCTGACGGCACAACTGAAACAGGCATAACGGTCTATGAGCATATTTTCATTCATATACCTGCCGCCAACCTTTGAGGCCCCTTCGAAAACTCCTTCTCTGAAGTTTCTTGTTGGAAGCATTCCGGAATCGTTATTGCCCTCAACGGTGGCCGTTGTACCGAATTCCCTCAGTCCCCAGTAAAAGGGTATTTCCTTCCATCCCCTGTAGGCTTCATGCATCTGTTTCAGCAATTCCCTGTCCCAGGGTTCCTGCGCCTTTGGATAGGGACATACTACCGCTTTGATCTTTTTTGAACCCATGACCGCACCCATACCGGTTCTGCCGTTAGCATGATGAAGATCATTAAGGATACAGGCATAACGTACCAGATTCTCTCCCCCTGGTCCTATCATTATTGCCGTGATCTTCCCATGCTCCTTCTTCAATATATCCATGGCAGGACCAGTCTCAAGTCCCCATAGGTGACTGGCATCCCTGATCTCGACCTTTCCATTTTCCACCCAGAGATATACCGGTTTTTCAGCCTGTCCTTCCATTACAATTGCTTCTATTCCCTGCCCCTTCAGACCTGGTCCGAAGAATCCTCCCGCCTCTGATTCACCATAGGCACCTGTCAGTGGACTTCTGGCATATACACCGTAACGATTCAGTCCATGAAATGGAAGCCCATTCAGAAGTCCGCAGGCTATGATCAGTGGATTGTCAGATCCCAGGGGATCAGTCTCCGGAGAAAGTTTATCCATGAGGATGGGCAGGGCAAGGCCCCTCATACCTCCCCATTTCCGGGCGTAACTTTCGGGAAGATCTTCATTCCTGATATCACCGCTGGAAAGATCTACCCAGGTTCGTCTTCCCTTCCATAACGTCATATTCCATCACTCCCTGCTCAATTATTTCCCCATTATACAGCTCTTTATATTGTACTTCAGAATTGTAAAGAGTTCTTTAAATAATTTACACACCCCCTTTGTGAATTGCGTTCATATCTGGAGGTTTGGTATTCAAGTTTTAACAAACAGCCTGTCTGGAGTTATTACTTCATATTCTCCCTGCTAAATGGTAGGATAATACCTGTTGCTGATCCTTCTCCTGCTACTTGAAGTATTCATGAAAAATAATTATGAGGAGTGACTTGTATGACCCGCAGATATGATTTCGATACAGTAATCGACAGAAGCAATACGATCTGTAAAAAATGGGATGGAGTTGAAGAAAAATTCGGAGCCCCCGACCTTCACGCCATGTGGGTGGCGGATATGGATTTCAAGGCTCCCCCTGAAGTTATAGAAGTCCTTCGTCAGAGAGTTGACCACGGTATATTCGGTTATACAGGCAGGTTCGATCCCTATCATGAATCGGTTATTAACTGGATGAAAAAAAGACACGGCTGGGAAGTAAAAAAGGAATGGCTATGTCATTCCCCTGGCGTAGTGCCTGCCCTCTCCATGGCTTTGCTGGCCTTCACCCAGCCCGGCGACAAAGTGATAATACAGCCTCCAGTCTATTATCCTTTTTTCGATGTCATCGGCGGCAGAGGACGGACTATACTGGAGAATCCCCTGATCTTCGAAAATGGACATTTTTCCATGGATCTGGACGATCTTGAAAAAAAGATCGACCCCTCCGTCAAGGTGATCTTCCTATGCAGCCCCCATAATCCTGTTGGAAGGGTCTGGACCGGGGAAGAGTTGGAACGACTTGGCCGGATATGTGTTAAAAACGATATCCTCATCGTATCTGACGAGATCCATTCTGACATAGTCTTTAAAGGATCGAAACATGTACCCCTGGCCAGCCTCTCGGAAGAATTTGCCAGCAGAACCATGACCTGTATCTCTCCAAGCAAAACCTTCAACATAGCAGGCCTTGAAACCGCGGTTGTGATCATTCCGGACCGGAGGATCAGGGAAAATTACCAGAGGGTTATTGATTTCCTTCACATCAACGGCGGAAATGTCTTCGGAACACTGGCCCTCGAAGCCTCCTACAATTTCGGCGAACCATGGCTGGAAGAACTTCTCCTTTACCTGGAAGATAACCTGAACTTCATGGATGACTTCCTGAAAAGAAAGATCCCGGAAATAAACCTGGTCCGTCCTGAAGGAACCTACATCCCCTTGATCGACTGCAGGACCCTTTCCATGACGGGCCCTGAACTTCAGAATTTCTTCATCAATGAAGCAGGCATAGCACTGGATGGTGGAGACTGGTTCGGGACGGGAGGAGAAGGGTTTGCCAGGATAAACATCGCTACCCCCAGGAAACTTCTTGAAGAAGGCCTGGTCCGGCTGGAAAAAAGCATTTTAAAACTCAGGACAAAATAAGCCTTAAAAACTGCCGGGGCCAATCGGAAGACCGGACCCGGCAGTTTCTTCAAAAACGATTGAACCGACTGGTGAAAGATACATACCTGCTCTCAGTCTGATGCGATGATAACGTTGGAAGCCTTGATAACAGCGTTGATCTCTTTTCCTTCCGCAAGACCCAGGTTCTCTGCCGAAGTCTTCGTAATAATGGACACTATTTCAACACCCTTTTCCAGCTCCACCACAACTTCAGAATTGACAGCACCATGGTTGACCTGTTTGACTTTGCCCTTTAATACGTTTCTGGCTGAAATTTTCACAGGAATCCCTCCCTTGATATCTTTTTACCAGGGTAGCGATTTATTATACATCCATAGAGACCCTTTGGAGCCTGGATTTTATTCAGAAAAGATCCTTTCAGGTTCATCTAAAGGGGAAAAAGATCAGTTCTCCTGTAGATACCCGACAAGATAACCATCCATGGTCAGATGGACAAAGTGGTATATGACACAGACGGCAAGGGCCATACCCAATTGAGGGAAAAGAGTTACCTGCAGAAGAATGGCAAGGGTAAGGGTCTTCTGTCCTCCCATGAAAATTATGCTCTCCATCTTTCCCCGCCTTATTCCAAGAACTTTTACCAGCGAAAATGCTATTAAAAGAATTACACCGTGAAAAGCTACGGATAGGAGGATAACGATACCCACATGAGGGATATTCTCCATGATGGCCCCTCTGGAACCGGAAAGGGCCATCCAGATAAGGCACCAGATAAGGCACTGGCTTATTACAGACAGGCTTACGGGCAGTCTTTCAATTAACCGCCTTGAAGGCTTTTGAAGGGTCATACCAAGGAAAAGGGGAAACAGCACCAGCTGAGCCATCTTCATCATTATTGCGGCACCATCAATAGTAACAGCCTCACCTGAAAGATTCATCAGAAGGGGAAGAGTCAGCGGTAAAGTAAAAACTACTATGGAATTGGCAATTATGGTGATGAGAAGGGCATGGGCCATATTACCACCGGCGCTTCCAGTCATTACGACTCCGCTTGTAAGAGTTGAAGGCACCACTGCGACAAGGATAAGACCTACAGCTATCTCAAGGGGAAGAGGCAGAAATGAAAAAAACCATGCCACTATGGGAGAAACAATAAATATCAGGGCCAAAGCCAGTAATGTTCCCTTGTAGTCAAGAATTCCGTCACGAACCTGGCTCAGGTTCAGGGAAAAACCGGAAAACAGGAACATTATGAATATAACTGAATCGGCTCCCCTGTGATTTTTCAGCCACTCCCCGAGTCCGGGGAAAACACCTGAGGGATCCATCATGGTTAACATGATAATGATCCCCAGCCCGACAAGGAACCAGTATTTTCTTATAACTTTCATTTGCTACACCTCAAGTTCTCTGGAATTATTGTAAAGTAATAGTCCTCTCATTTTCAGTTCTTTAATTTTGATATCATAACAAAGCCAAATGGTGTTACAATTCTACTCAATTGTGTCACTACTTCCCGACAGAAAGGTCCTATTCATGATTAGTAAAGAAAAGACAAATGGTAATTACTTTAAGATATTCCTACTGACAATTGGACATTTACTCAATGATATCCATGGCAATTTCCTTCCAACCTTCCTCCCTACGATAATTGGGAAATTGGGACTTTCCCTTACCCAGGCCGGAGTTCTTACTTCTCTACCCGGATTGATACATGTTTTCCTCCAGCCCATGCTCGGATATCTCTCCGACAGGCAGTCCAGACCTTATATGATAATATTCGGCCCTATGCTAACTGCTCTCGGAGCCTCAATGCTTCCTCTTTCTCCAACCTATGCAGTGTCCTTCCTCGTGGTAGGACTCTGGGGAATCGGTAGCGCCCTATTCCATCCCCAGGGTCTGGGCTCTGTCGGATATTTAACCTCTCCCGGACATATTTCATTTAATATTTCCCTTTTCCAGGTAGGGGGAGCCTTCGGCATTACCCTTAGCTCACTTTATGCCGTATCCCTGGTTAAAACGGTAGGTCTGGGATACATGCCTGTTGTATGCATGATCCCGGTGACAATACTGGCATTATTGTACTATTTCTATATTCCTGACATCCATGGTGGCACGGATAAACGTAAACCCGATACAACAGGTTTTTTCAAAACTGCACTGGGCGTTTTTAAAAAAATATGGCCCGTATGGACAGTCGCCTTTAGCAGAGATCTGACAACCCAGGCTATACGGTTCCTCATCCCGGTTCTTATATCTTCTCAGGGAGGCGGACTGGGCAGGATCGGAACCACCCTTTTCATTCTAAACCTTTCAAGATCAGTTCTCACAATGATCGTAGCCAGGATATCAGACTCCATTGGGAAGCGGCCGACACTTCTGATCACCCTGGGAATATCACCTCTTCTACTGCTTTCTTCAGTTCTTGTTGAAGGAACCCTTTCCATGGTCCTTCTTGCTGCAGGCTTTGCCCTGTTAGGATGCAGCCTTCCAATAACAGCAGCCACAGCACAGGAACTGGCCCCGGAGTCAAGAAGCATGGCAAGTTCTCTTATCATGGGACTATCCTTTGGCATAAGCGGAATGATGATGACGCCAGTAGGAGCATTAGCAGACATCACAAGTATAAAGACAACCATGCTTTGTGTGATCTTTATACCTTACATATCAGTGATAATACTTCTCACCAGGTGGAGAGAAATACCTTCCCCTTCTGAACAGGATCAGGAATAGATCGAACAGATGAAAAAGATCACATCCAAAGATCCCCTTTTCAAAATTGCTCTTGTCTCTCTTGGACATTTTATCAACGACAGTCACGGAAACTTTCTTTCGGTCTTCCTTCCTTCGATAGTAGGAAGACTGGGACTATCCCTTACCCAGGCAGGATTCCTGTCTTCCATACCGGGAATAATGCACGTCCTGGCACAACCGGTACTTGGCTACTTTTCTGACAGGACATCCCGCTCATACATGATCATCATAGGCCCTTTTGTTACAGCCCTCGGAGCATCTCTGCTGCCCGGTGCAGCCAATTATCCCCTGGCCCTTATGTTCGTGGGCCTATGGGGGCTTGGAAGCGCCACCTTTCACCCTCAGGCCAATGGAGCCATAGGCTATCTGGGAGGGACAGAGGGGCTTGCTTTCAACCTCTCGCTCTTTTCCCTTGCTGGAATGCTGGGCTTCACCATAAGCCCTGTCTATGCCATTACCCTCTATAAGGGACTGGGTACGGTACTTATGCCCGTAGTTACAATTATACCCGTATGTATTATGGCCCTGCTCTTTTACAGATTTGTACCTGTCATAAGGGATCCCGAGAACCATCCCGATTCCCGGGAGAAGAATATGATCAAGGCCATTCATTCCGTACTGAGAAAGATCAGCCGGGTATGGGCCCTGTCCTATGCCAGAGATGTAACTCTACAGGGATTCAAGTTTCTCCTCCCCCTCCTTATCGCATCAAGGGGAGGAGGGATCGAAAAAATAGGATCCATCCTTTTTGCAATTACTCTTTCTTCAGCAGTTATGCCCCTGGCGGCGGGCAGACTGTCCCTGGATATGGACAAGACAAAACTGACCCTCATATGTATAGGTGCTGCTCCATTCTTTCTTATTCCGGCAGTTATGACCAGAGGTTTTGTTTCTCTCTTGCTTCTGATGGCGGGCAACGGACTTCTGGAAGCTACCAACCCCCTCACAATCGCATGTGCCCAGGATCTGGCTCCCGGATCAAGAAGTATGGCCAGTTCCCTTATTATGGGTCTCTGCTGGGGACTCGGTGGACTGACAGTTGTATTAATAGGGTTTGCCGCGGATATTTTCGGGATAACTCATACCATGATAGGGGTATCACTCCTGCCTCTCATACCCTTTCCCTATTATCTGAAAGGGGCAATAACTCCCCTGAAAAAGTAAGAGAAAGAGAGGAACGGGGCAGAACCTCTCTTTCTCCTGGAGACGATCAAAATTTGGGGGATTGACCGTTCACAACTTGATTAGCAGAAAATGGATCAGGATAAAACCTATCTATAGCCCTCAAAGGGCCCTCTCCAGCGAACATTTCCAAGATCAAAGGAATCGAACTGCTCATATGAATCTCTTGATGGATCAGATTCTTCAACAAAAGATCTTGACGGATTAAATCGGCCTGCGGGTTTCCATTCGGATTTCATAATTATCTCCCCTTTCGGAAATATGGTTTCCTTCCTCAAAAGCACTTTTCCCCTGTTTCCAACACTCTGAAATTGCATGTATGCTCCTGCAGCAAAAAAAAAGAGCCGGAATCCTTTAAAGGATCCCGGCTCTGGCTCTACTCGTACAGCAGACTAACTGCCGACCGACCCAGAGAGGGACCCGCAGATAATAATAACGACTATTAGGACTAGGTTGAGTATAGAAAGCAGACTGTTCATTTTCACTTTAGATCCCTCCTTCGGGGAAATATTTTCAATATTGGGGGAATTGTATAACCCCTGACATCCATTGTCAAGGTTTTTTGAATAAATTTTCTGACAAAAATCCAATTTATTGTTTTCTTTTCCTTTCATCATCGATAATCATTATTTTTGACTTATCACGAAGGTGCTATAAAATAGCATTATGATGAAAAATAAATGGTTTCCTAATGAAGAATGGTTCAAGAACGATGATGGTGAAGGAGGGGAAAAATTTCCTGCAAGACCCAGGTTCCCCTTCAAAATAAGCAGGCCGGTCTGGATAATCCTGCTGATAATGGCTGCGGTGATCGTAATATTACCCGTATTTGCAGATTTTTACACAGAACTTTTATGGTACAGGGCTAGAGGACTATCACAGGTTTTCTGGAAGAAACTTCTGCCTCAATGGGTGCTTTTTGGAGCAGCCGGACTTACAGCTCTTCTGGTTTACTGGTTCAACTTCAGGAAAGCTTTCAAAAATGCCCTGACAATGGCAAGTACAGATCTCCAGAAGTTTTTAGGAAGGCGTTTTCCTGTTATAGCCCTCCTTGCAGTTGCTGCTGTAATGGCAATAGCCAACGGACTTGCAACAAGGGGAGAATGGGCAATGGTCCTGCGCTTTCTGCACAGATCTCCCTTCAATCATGCAGATCCTATCTTTGGAAAGGATGCGGGCTTTTATATATTCAGCCTTCCCTTCTTATCCTTCTTCCAGGGGTGGCTTCTTAATGTCGGGATCTTATGTCTTCTCGGATGCGGAGTGATCTATTTCCTTGCCCTCATGCCACAGTTTCAACAGCAGGGGAAGGTTCCCGTACCCAGAAAACTCCAGTTCCATCTCACCCTGGTGGGTTCTGCCATAATTTCTCTATGGGCGGCCGGTTACTGGATACAGAGGTATTACCTCCTCTACTCTCCGAGAGGTGTCGCTTTCGGGGCCAGTTACACCGATATCCACGCCGATCTTCTTGCTCTGAATGTAATGACCATCCTTACCCTTCTGGTGGCGCTCCTGCTTCTTTTAAGCCTTTTCCTCAAGAAGACATGGAAATTTTCTGTAGGTCTGGTGGTTATTCTGGTTTTGACAAATGTCGTTCTCAGGGGCATCTATCCGGGACTTGTTCAGAAATATGTTGTTTTGCCTAATGAATTCGGCAAGGAAATGCCCTATATAGAACATAATATAAAGGCGACCCTCGATGCCTATAAACTGTCAGATCTGGAAACAGAAATGATAGTGCCCGATGACCAGGTAGAGGTGGCACAGATAAACAGTAACTTTGACACCATCCAGAACATCCGCCTTTGGGACTATCGGCCTCTTACAAGAACCTACAAGCAGCTCCAGGAGATCCGTTCCTATTATGATTTTCCCGATGTTGATATCGACAGGTACAAGTTCGGAGATGAATATAGACAAGTCATTCTCGCAGCAAGGGAGTTGGATCTGAAGGGTCTTCAGAATCCCACATGGGTTAATACCCACCTTGAATTCACCCATGGATACGGCATCGTTATGAACCCTGTCAACGAGGTAAGCCCCAGCGGTCTTCCCGTCCTGTGGGTAAAGGATATACCACCAAATCTCTCCGTTCCGCTGGAACTGAACAGGCCGGAGATCTATTACGGCGAAAAGGCCAGCACATATCTTTTTGTCAATACCACTGTAAAGGAATTCGACTATCCCATGGGTGAATCGAATGCCCGGACAACCTATGCCGGAAAGGGAGGCGTATCAATAGGCACTCTTTTCAGAAGGCTCCTCTTTACCCTCAGTTTCGGCGATTCCAAGATCCTTTTCACCAATGTATTTACCCCTGAAAGCAAGGTAATGTACCACATGAACATAAGAGAAAGGCTGCAGCACGTCGCTCCCTTCCTTATGTATGACAGCGATCCCTACCTGGCTGTTATAAACGGAAGACTTGTCTGGATAATGGATGCATACAGTATTTCCGATCGTTATCCCTATTCAGAACCAGTCCCCATCGCAGGGAATAATTCCACAGAATACGGCAGGATCAACTACATCCGCAACAGCGTCAAGGCAACAGTAGACGCCTATGATGGTGATATGCATTTCTATATTGCGGATAAATCGGACCCCCTGATAAAAACATGGTCAGAGATTTTTCCGGGACTTTTTTCTCCCCTGGAAAAAATGCCTCCGATCATGAAGGATCACCTGAGGTATCCCAAGGGACTCTTCAGTGTCCAGAGCGAGATCTACAGGACCTATCACATGACGGATCCCAACACCTTCTACAACAAGGAAGATGTCTGGGAAGTAATAAGCCAGGGAGATCGCCAGGATCGACTTGATGCCTATTACATGATAATGAGGCTCGCTGGAGAGGAAAAGGCAGAGTTTATCCTTATTGCTCCCTTCATGCCCGTGGGAAGGGACAACATGATAGCATGGATGGCTGGCAGATCTGATGGCGCGAATTACGGCCAGCTCCTGGTCTATCGTTTCCCGAAACAGAAACTTATCTATGGACCATCCCAGATAGAAGCCCTGACCGATCAGAACCCGGAAATTTCCGCCCAGCTTTCTCTATGGAGCCAAAGAGGATCGGATGTAATAAGGGGACATCTCCTGGTCATACCTATCGAGAACTCCCTTCTGTACGTTCAGCCCCTTTACCTGAGGGCTGAAACCAGCGATCTGCCTGAACTCAAGAGGGTAATAGTTTCTACGGGAGGCAGGGTTGTCTGGGATACAACCCTCGATAAAGCCCTTGTTAAACTAATGGGACAACGATACCAGACAGGCGCCGAAAGAACAGAAGGCACAGAATTTATTACTTCCCCTGCCTATACCGGAGAAGAAGATATTTCCAGGCTTGCTGCCCAGGCACAGGGATACTGGGAATCCTCCCAGAAAGCCCTTAAAAATGCAGACTGGGAAACCTACGGGAGTGAAATGGTAAAACTGGAAAAAGTGATAAAGAAGATGGCCCTTTTATCCTCTATTCAGGAAGATCCCGATAAGGATAGAGAGCCAGCCTCCGTAGATAGGGAAATAACCCCTTAATACAGAGAACCCGAAAACAAAGATCAGGAAGAAAAGGGGAATATCCCTTTTCTTCCTTTTTTATGGAGGGATAAAATTGGAAGACCTCAGAGTTAGAAAACTGGCAGAAATGCTCATTAATTACTGCACAGAACTCCAAAAGGGCGAAAAAATACTCATAGAGATCTTTGGGGATGCCGAGCCCCTGGGAAAGGCTCTCGTCGAAGAAGCCTACAAGGCCGGAGGAACACCCTTCGTTACTATCAGGGACAATCTTATACAAAGAGCCCTGCTCATGAAAATGGACGAAAAACATGCCAGAACAATGGCCAGACACGACCTTGCCCTTATGAAGGATATGGATGCCTACATAGGAGTGAGATCTACCGTAAACCAGAGTGAATTGAAGGATGTTCCGTCATCAGGAATGGCAGTCTTTCAGAAATACTACCTCGAACCTGTCCATAGTCGGGAAAGGGTCAATAATACCAGGTGGGTGGTACTTCGCTATCCCAATGGATCCATGGCTCAGCTGGCAAAAATGAGTACTGAAGAATTTGAGAATTTCTTCTTCGACGCATGCCTTGTGGATTACAGGAAAATGGAGAATGATCTTAAACCCCTTGTGGATATCATGGAAAAGACAGATAAGGTCCGGATAAAGGGACCAGGCACAGATCTGACATTTTCCATAAAGGATATTCCCGTTGTACCATGTTTTGGCAAGATAAACGTACCTGACGGAGAGGTTTTTACCGCCCCTGTTAAGGACTCGGTTAATGGTATTCTTACATATAACACTCCTTCAGCATACCAGGGTTTCATTTATGAAAATATATCCTTTGAGTTCAGTAACGGAAAGATCATAAAAGCCACATCAAACAACAGTACCAGGCTTAATGAAATACTGAATACGGATAAGGGAGCTAGATATATCGGAGAATTTGCCCTGGGTGTAAATCCAAGGATCCTTCACTCCATGACAGATACCCTTTTTGATGAAAAGATAGCCGGAAGCTTCCATCTCACTCCAGGGAACTGCTATGAAGAAGCACCAAACGGGAACAGATCTGCCATCCATTGGGATCTTGTATCTATACAGAGAAATGACTATGGAGGAGGAGATATCTATTTTGATGATGTACTTATCAGAAAAGATGGCTCCTTCGTAATGGATAAACTTCAGAACCTCAACCCTGAAAACTGGTAACAACAGAGGGGAATTGGCCTTGAAGACCGCCTCCCCTCTTGTTTAATTCATTCCGGGCCAGGATCCATCAATTCTTAATTTCACCCCTTGCAGCGAGGACGATACCAGCCATTATCATCAGCGCCCCTGCGACAGTGGTACAGGTTAAAGCCTCCCCCAGGAAAACCATGGCAAGAAGAGTGCTTCCCACAGGCTCACCAAGGAGGCTGATAGCCACCATGGGAGCACTCAGGTACTTCAATGCCCAGTTGTAGGAGCTGTGCCCAAGGATCTGTGGAATAATAGCCATGGCTGGAAACATCAACCAGGTCATTCCGGAAAAACCGGTAAAACGGGTACCTGTTAACAGAACTGCCATCCAGAGGAACACCCCCGCCGAACAGTAACAGATGGTGATATAGGCCAGAAGGGAGAGTTTTCTTCTTAGAATTCTTCCTCCAAAGAGATAACCGGTCAGGAAAAGTGCTCCCAGGATGGCAAGGATATCCCCATAGAAAGCTCCGCCTCCCAGCTGCAGGTCATTCCAGCCGATGACAGAAGCTCCTGAAAAACTGAGAAAAATACCTGCAAAGGTCAATCTTGAGATCCTGTCTCCCATAAGGGGGGCTATCATGGCCGCCCAGATTGGACTTGTGTTCACAAGGACAACACTCGTTGCCACTGTAGTTTTTTCCAGGGAACTTATCCAGGTAAAAAAGTGAAGGGCAAGAAAAGCGCCGGAAACAATACCCAGGATCCAGTCTTTTTTTTGAAGTAACAAAAATTCCTGTTTCCTTTTGAATAAAGCCGCCGGCAGGAGCAGAAGCCCGGCAATTCCAACCCGGTATGCAGCAATGGCAAGGGGTGGAGCATCTGCAACCCGTGCAAAGATGGCTCCAGTGGAAATACACAATACACCTAAGCATAGTACTCCGTATATGGTACCTTTTTTTTCCTGTATCATAAGCTCCCTTTCTTTCTGTGGAAGTTGAGCCATATAAGATGCATCAGACTTGCAAGGATAACGGAAGCTATGGCCATCAGTCTATATGCAAGGACTATCCCTCCCAATGAGGAAACATAACCTATATAAAGGGGAAGGAGGAACCAGCTCAGATCCATGAAAAAGAGGATAAAAGAGGTTATCTTGGGTCTCAGGTAAATGGGAACCAGGTCTCCTGCCAGAGAAAGAAGGGCCGGGAAGCCATAGCCCATTCCCAGACCATAGATAAAACCGGTAAAGGCAAGAAAAACATTGTTTTTAAGAATTGTAGCCATAAAAAGAGCTATTCCCATACAAAACAGAGATGGCCCCATAATAAGGATCCTGGGAGTCCTGTTGAAATAGTTCCGACCCGCCATTCTGATAAAAATGGCTCCTCCTGCTAAAGCTACCATAAAAAAAGAAGGACTTAACCCCTGATAAAAAGCCAGGCTGGAGATGTAGATAACAGAGGCATCGACAAAGGCAAAGAAAACGACTGTCAAGGCAAGTCGTCCCAGTGGCGCTTCCCTGAAAAGATCACTATAACTCCCCCATGCACGATCCTCCGCACCCCTTACTCCACTCACTTTATCCAGAGAAAATGCAAGAAATGTACATATTCCACCCATAAAAGCAGGTAAGAGCAGGTAAATCCCAAAATTATTCGAACTGATAAGCATATCGCACACAGGCATAAGGGTAAACATGGGACAGATGCTGCCTATGGTTGTCACTGCAAAGGAGGTGCCCCGTTCTGAATCGGGAACCATAATATTCTGGTATGCCGTAAGACCTACCATGAATATGCCGAAGGAAAGCCCCATAACAAGCCTAAGGGAAAAGAGAGGTAAAAAGGCCATGGGTGCCACTATTAGGCCAATACCGCTGGACAAACCAAGAAAGCCGGCTATTATCAAGGATCTTCTGACACCTAGATTCTCCATAAGCATTCCTGCAAAGGGTTTGACCAGCGTCGAAGAAGCATAGAATGCTCCTATCACCCAGCCCGTAAGGTGGGGAGGGAAACTATGAAAGCTAAGGTAGGGTGCGAAAAAGAAGAAAATGGTAGAAAAACCGAAAATAGCATAGTTCCCGGCAAAGAGCTTAAAAAGGGTATTGGTCAAAATAACCTCTCCTCAAAGAATGTGTGGGAAGGATCTGCCTCAAAATAAAGGTTTGCAGGATCCAGCCTGAACAGCTGAACAGATATTAATAGGACCTTTCATCTCTCGACAACATTGAAAAGACACAATCCAGCCAGGTATCCCAGGCCCGCCTGAAGGGAATTACAGAAGAACAGGATCCCTTCCAGGAAAAGGAAATATCCGACTGCTCCAAAAGCTGCAAGGGCATAAGGGTCTTTCTTTCGAAGTTTTTCAAGATATGTCCGTCGATATATGATCTTTACCAGTATCAGGCCGAACATGGCACCTACAGGAAAAGTCAGGAGAAATATCTTCAAGTCGATCATCTCCATCCGAAAGGATATGGGAGTGCCTTAAATAGTCCTTTCATCTCCAGTATAGTCATGGATAACCTTTTTTTCAAACAGCATTATAAAAGTTCAGAAAAAGAGAATGGAGGACGCCTGCAGGCGTCCTCCATTCTCCATGGCGTAGATAAGATAAGAGGAAATGCTCAAGTAAACTTAAAAAATGGCTGTTATCATGATTATCAAAACGGCCACAGGAACAACAGCGACAACAAAGGGCTTCCATGAATTGGCGATCCTGAAGGTCTTTGCTCCCACGTTGCTATCATCTTTGAAGTTGGCAAACTTCCACACAAAGGCAGTGTAAATGGCAATGAGAAGGGCATCCACCGGCATCATGACATTGCCGGATATGTAGTCTGCAAGGTCAAAGAAATTCCTTCCAAAGATCAGTATATGACTCCATGGACCCTGTGAAAGAATGGAAGGAATACCGAGGATATACATAATGGCAAGAATACCCCATACTGACTTTTTCCTGCTGATCCCGAAAAGCTCGGAAAAGGTCGCTGCTGGAGCTTCAAGGTAGCCCATACCGGATGTGAGACCTGCCAGAACCACAAGGAAGAAAAACATGGAGGCAAAAATACTTCCACCAGGAAGCTGGCCGAAAATAACAGGCATGGTCTTGAAAAGAAGACCGGGACCAGCCTGGGGATCCATTCCAAAGCAGAAGAGGGCCGGAAAGATAACCAGTCCTGCTACAACAGCAATTCCCGTATCAAGGGCGATAACAATTGTAGCATCTGCGGGAAGATCTGAATCGGGAGCAAGATAGCTGCCGTATACAAAGGCACATGCTATACCAATGCCGATTGAGAAGAAGGCCTGACCCAGTGCTGCAAGGACCACACCGCCATTTATCTTTGAGAAATCAGGGGTTACATACCATTTGAGGCCGGCCATAGCACCTGCCGCACCTTCAACCTGGGGAGACATCATGAGAGATTTTGCTGCCAGAATAAGGAGCATTATCATAAGAGCTGGAAGCATCCATTTACAGGCCTTCTCGACTCCGTCTTTGAGACCCCGGGTAACGATAACACCAAGTACCACAACAACTCCAAGAGTATAAGCACCCACCTGTAGCGGGTCAGAAACAAAAGTGTCATACATAACACTTGTCTGTTCGGGTGTTGCTCCTGCAAAGACCCCTGTAAGAGCCTTGACAAAATATGCTGCCATCCAGCCAATGACCATCAGGTAATAGGACATCAGAAGAACACATGCGATGGCTCCTATCCAGCCGATCATTACCCAGGGACTGCCTTTGCGGGTCAGTTTCTGCATTCCCTGAATGGGATTGAGCCGTGTCTTTCTCCCAAGACTGATCTCTGCGATAAAAAGAGGTACGCATATAGTAAAACAGATGGCCAGGTAAACAACCAGAAAGGCTCCGCCTCCATTGGTTCCTACCATGTAGGGAAATCTCCATATATTCCCAAGTCCTATTGCAAAACCAGCTGTTGCCATAATAAAGCCAAAGCGGCTACCCCAACTTTCTCGTTTCTGTTCCATGTATTTCTCTCCCTTCAGTTCTGTTGTTCAACCATCAACCTTCGAAGAGAACCAGAATGAAATTTTTCACTTTCAGTACAGAAAAGAATACTGTGAATTCAAGTTGAAAAAGATACAGCTATTTGAAAGTGAACAGATGTTTTTCCAGGTCTTCGGGGCTTAAGATAATACCCTCTCTTTCACTGGTCCAGACTTCCAGTTCCATACCACCTGAAGTATCCTTTCCAGCCAGAACTTTTACAGGGATTCCCATTTCTACGGAATCATCCAGTTTCGAGTTTATCTTTTTATCCCGATCATCAAAGAGCACTCTTAAGTTTTTTGATGAAAGACGATCGTATAAGTCCTCAACTTCAGCAAAAAGAGCATCTTCCCTGGAAAGAGCAGCGATAAGATGAATGTCAAAGGCAGACCACCCGGCCAGATTGTCAGAACCATAACCCATGACGGAGAGCAATAACTGTTCCAGATCTATGGTTCCCCTCCATACCTTGGGATAGCATTTTTCCCTGTTTTCATTGATGTAATTTAAAGAAGGATAGTCTTCAGAAAGATGTCTTGTAAAATAGAAAGCACCTAGCTCTGTAAAATAGCCCTTATCCATCATTTCTCCACAGGAAGGACAGGGGGTATCCTTTCCGAAGGCGGCTATATCGCGCACCATATCGGCTTTGAAATCCCTTTCCCAGCATGCACCTCTGAAATGGAAATCCGGTTTGTTGGCACCTGCTGCCAGGTTTATTGCACCCTCAACGCTTTCATCTGCTACTACTGTTATTTCTTCCGGCAGTCCTATGGGACCACAGAATCCGGCGACTTCCCCTATGGCATCTTTCAGCTCGTTCTCAGTTGCTCTCCTGAGTTTTACCCCTCCAAGGTAAAAAGAAAGCTTCTCAAGGGAAATATCCCTGTCCCCTCTCATCAGAGCAACCACAAGCTGACCGGTTCCATTATCCATCGCATAGAACATGGTCTTTAATGTCTGAGAAGGGGGCAGATCCAGCTGCCTGCATAGTTCAACAATGGTTGTAGCTCCCGGAGTATATATTTCTTCAAGTTCTTCTTTTCCTCCATGAGAGACGGTGTTTTTGCCCATGGGAGAAGAGGTGAACCCCTTCCATCCACATGACGGGCAGACAAGACCGTCCCTTGATCCAAGGGCCTTTTTATCTCCTTCTACAACCATAGCGATCCTCTCTCCGCTGGAAATGACCTCTTTCAATGAGAAGATCCTCATACCCCGGGAAAGCAAAGCTTCCCGGCAGGTCTGAAGACAAGTTTCCATTTGTGTCGAAACATTGTCTTCCACAGCGGAAAAAGCTGTAAGCTGGATATTCCGGTTCTTTTCCTCCATAAGGATCAGCGGAAGCTGATCTTGTGTTTTCAGTACCCTTACCATCAAAGCGAATGCAGCTTCATTATGGTTACCCGATATTTCCTGAGCACCTCTGTTTTCGAAGGTTTCTTTTAATTTTCCTGAAACCTGCGCGAGTAACCCCATGCCCAAAGGAGTGAGCAGTATTTCTTCAGCAGAATTGTCATAAACAGCATATCCGGCCTTTACAAGCCTTATAAGTCGCTGATCCTTTACTTTTGCCGGATTATTCCTGGTTGTCGGTGCAAGAATTGAAGATAACCTCATGTTATTGACCTCCTGTAAAGATGACCTGATCATGGTCTGAAATATGTGATCAGTAAAAAGGTTTTCTGAGATCATACCATCTTCATGGAGATCATGACCTGTTCCAGGTCCATAAGAGCAAAATCTCCATCTGCTCCCTGATCATCATAAAAAACCTGTGAGCGGAATCTCTCCACTGCTTTTTCCAGAAGAACCAGTCCCTTCATATCCATGTCCTTTGAAGGTTTATCTACAAGGATGGATCTGTAGGGATTCATGAAAAGCCTCTGGTTTGCAGGCAAAGGCATAGTCACAAGTTTATGACCCGATTCAAGAAACTTCCTGACTTCCAGAAGCACGTCCAGGGGATTTCCGCTGACGGGATGATTATCTTCTATCTTCTTCAGAACAAAAGGATTGTTGCTTATAACTTTCAACTGTGAACACTTCCTTCAGACACATACATTTTTATCCGGTGGACGGGGCAGAAAGCCCCGCCCGGAATATCCAAAGGGGGGAAACCTTTAGATAGAAAATTGACTGAACTCTTCTCTCATTGATTTGACTGCTGCACAGAGACCGTCAGTATCCAGAACCATCTCCATCATGGAGATATTCTCTTCCCACGCGGTTTCATCAGCTTCGTTGCGAATTTCATCTTCAAAAATGTCATATACGGCGAGTCCCAACTGGACTCCGGCCAGTGGACCTGCAAAAGTCGGATCTCCGTTTGCAACGGTTTCAGCATAGATCTCGGCACCCTCGGCATCTGAAGAACCAAGTACAACTACCAGGTTCTCTTTGCCATATTTATCGCCTGCATCCTTGATTCTCTGCTGATTCTGCAAATCCATAGCACCTGCCGCAGTTCAGACAAAACATTCCGTAACTGAAAATACTATCTCTGCTCCTGTGTCTTTAAGACACGCTTCCATAGCTGGCCCTGGAACTCCGTCTCTTTCTCCCAGGAGAAGCAGTTTTTTCCCTGTTAATTTGCCCATTTGTGCACCCCCTTTCAATTGAATTCATTCGTAAAGGGACAGAAAAGTAGATTCTGTCCCTGAAACCTGTTTTAGTCTTTAAATATGGTCTGTTCCTTTATTTCTGTAGACATGGCCTTGAAAGCCCTCTGAAGGAGCTCTCTTCTCTTCTTCCTGTCTCCTTCGGGTCCTGATTCAGGATCTCCTACCGGATGAGGAATAGCTACACCGGGAACTATCCTGTTAGCTCCAACTGTGAGCATTATAGGTACTATTGTTGCTATCTGGACTACAGGGATACCTGCTTCTTTCTCTATTTCCCGAACCATCGATGCACCGCATCGAGTACAGGTACCTCAGGTGGATGTCAGAATGACGGCATCAACACCAGCCTCTTTCAGTTCCTTGCCGATGGCCTGGCCGAAACCTTCGGCATTGGCTACTGCTGTACCGGTTCCGGTAGTACAGTAAACGAAATCATGAAGTTTGGCGAAAACCCCTTCTTTTTCCATCTCTCGCATAATATCAAGGGGAAGGACTACATCGGGGTTATCGTTCGCATAAACCCTGTCATAACCTCCATGGATGGACTCATAATTTTCCGATGTAAGGTCTTTGAGTTCGGAAATATTGTATTTGCCGAATTTTTCAGCAGAGGAAACCCTTATGTGATCAGGATTACCAAAGGGAACAATACCGCCGGAAGTACAAAGGGCAATAGTAACCTTACTCAGGTCTGCTATGGGAGCTGCCGGATCTATCTTTTTGAATACCGGCATTTCAAGTTCTGTTTCAAAAGCTTCTCCCCGGATCTTCTTGAGAAGCATATCAACTCCTCTTTCTGCCCCCGACTTTTCATGGAAAAAGCTTTTACGGATACCTCTGTGGATATAGCCTTCAAAGCGGGCAGTACCGAGTTTCTCTTTTTTCAGCAGTTTCAAAGCTAGAGTCACCATTCTGGACAGGGCATCTCTCATACCCCTGGCGCTGTCACTGGTTTCGACAATGTATGTTTTTTTATGGTACATTTCGACACCGGGATTTTCCCCATAAAGGGCTGTAACTGTAGGGATTCCAAGCATTTCTCCCGCAGCTGCACAGATATCACCGCAGGCAACGCCATAACGTCCGGCATTGAAACCAGGACCGGCAATAAGCATATCAGGCTTGAAAGCCTTTATCATTTCAATACACTCAGCCTGGGCTTTTTCCATATTTTCACCGTAATAACTGTCACCGCAGATAACCGTACCTATGACTTCTGCCTCTCCCTGAAGCAGGTTCTGAAGCTGAAGGCCGGGACCCACTATCCCATCCCGGGATGATGGGGGTACATGGGCTGTATCTTCTCCACCCATTCCTGCATAAAACTGATTTATATAATGAACAACCCTGTAGGTCATTTTTCTACCTCCTTAACCTCAACTAGACCCATTCGCAGCCTAGTTTGCTGAATCCCAGCTCATTGGTGGAACCAATGATCGACTGGAGTTCAACATACATGGAACCATCCTCACGCAGACTGTCCGACGCTCCTCCGGAGAGATAAGCGATGGCTTCCGGGAATCCTATGATCTTATCCATGGCCGGAACTTCTATCATCTCATTAACATTTCCGGCTGAAACAAAACCGTCCATTTCAGGTGTCGCATCTGCAAGACCCTGGCTGGAACCATCAACTCCTGCTGCCTCATCTGAAATAACTACAGTTTTAATGCCCCAGTCTTCACACTTCTTGGCATTCATGCAAAGGTCGGTATCCGGATTGCCATAGCCTTCTTCCGAAATAACTACACCATCTGCTCCGAGCTGTCTGGCCAGATTGGCATTCATCCAGGTGGTTCTCTCCTTGCCAGCCAGCACTGTGCTTTCAAGAGTTGGAATAACACCAATGAAATTAATCTCCTTGCCATGACGTTTGTAGAGCTCAAGAACGATAGGATCGTTCACATGATGGAAGGTTGTATTCTTGTCACAGGCGGAAACGCAGTTTCCTGAGACCATTGCTCCGTCAAGTATCTCATTGGGATGGACCAGAGTGGGAACTATGGACTTCATGTCAGCTCCGTAGAGGAAAGTATCGTGGAGAAGCCCCTGGGTAATGGACATGCAGAAATAGGTTATCTTGGGGAGGTCCGGGTATTTATTGTTTTCCTCAACTATGGAACCCTTGTCGAAGACCTCGACGTTATCGGCTTTTGTCCCCTTGCACTGGTCAGCAAGGTAAACGGAAAGTTTCAGCCCTGCTTCCCTGAGGGATCTCTCGTAGGCATGTTTTTCAAGATCTGCAACAGGTTCTGCTACTATTACGACATTAAAGGTCTCTGAAAAGGGATTATAGGGACTGGCGGGACCGCTCATGTCAATAAAACCTTCCTGGAAGGCTACTATGGGACCGCAGGTAATTACAGAAGCACCCTTGAGAACAAAGGTTACACCCTCGCCTACCGGTTCCATGGGAGCACAGAAACCTGGAAAGAAAGAAGTCCCTCCTTCCAGCTTGATCCTTGGTTCCACTACATCCTTGACAGGTATTATCCTGACACTTTCCCCGGGACGGGCCAGCTCAAGCTGTACATCAGCAAAATTTTCATCTGCCGCAACAACTTCGATGGCTTCTTCCCTGTTGACATAAAGGACATTATCCTTCAGGGAGGTCTTTTCACCCCACTGAATCTCCTTCACTAAAGCATTATGAAGTTCCAACCTCATATTGAAGCCTCCTTCTTTTACATATTTCAGGGACAGGATATGAATATCCCCTTAACAGACTCTTTCCAACGTAAAAATTATAAGAAGATGTAACCTCATTTACATCGTACGAATCATATGGTATTTAAAGTACCATGGAAGTGTTTTTTAGTGCAGATAGTACAAATAAGACAAACACCTCTTTTGTTTTCAGGAAAAGCTTCAGATAAGAGTCCCTGTTAAAACGTTCGGGGACTATCAGATGATGGCCCTTACCATGAAGAACCGGGGGCAAAACATAGAGGAGGCAGGTAATGCTTACAAAGTGGGCTGCCGAGATCGCTGGATCAACAGCTGAAGTTATAGGATATGATGTGATCATCACAGATACGGAAGGGATAATAATAGGAGCTAGCAACCTCCTTAGACTCGGTTCCCTTCATGAGCAGTCCCTTGATGTGATCAGGTATAACCGGGGTGCTGCTGTTAACGAAACAGAAGCACAGAAATTCAGGGGAACCCTGCCTGGAGTAACTTACCCTATTCAGTCCATGACCGGTAAAGTTGTAGGTTCTATGGCCATAACCGGCAAACCTGTAAACGTAAAACCCTTCGCGCTTATAGTAAAGAAACAGATTGAGATCCTTCTTCGCGAAAGAGAACTTCAGGAATACGCTACAAACAGGGAGGAGACTCTGCAGACAATAATTCACGATATCTCCCATTACATTTCCGGTATATCGGATCGTAGAATGCTTTTATCCAGGGCAAGGGAATTCGGATTTGACCCTTCATTTCACTATATCCCCATCGCTGTCGATCTCTACCAGTTCGCGAGATATGCCAGAAAAATACGAAAAGACTGCTCGGAAGACAGAACAGAAACCCCTGAACTCCTTATACAGAAGACCAAGAATGAGATCCTGAAAAAGATACGCCTGGCCTTTCCCGATCCGGCAGATATTTCCGTAATGACAGGAAATAACAAGTATTTTATCCTTCATTCCGTGGGAAACAGCCCATCAGGACGAGAGCGGTCGATCTACAGATACACCGCCTCTTCCTGCAGCCAGATACTGGAAGATCTGGCAAAGATGAATCTTAATGCAGCCATCGGTATAGGCTCCATGGCCGGGAATCTGGAAGAATTATCCAATTCATACCAGGAAGCCTGGCGGGCTTTACAGCTTGGTAAAAAATATAACCAGGGTCCAGGTATATACAATATTCAGGATTACAGGATTGAAGAACTCCTGGCATCTCTTCAGCCTGCCCTGAGAAATCGTTTTATCCAGAGAAACGTGGCTGCTTTCAGACAGCAGAACGACTGGGAAGAGCTCAGACAGACCTTCCTGACATGGTGTGAAAGCAACTTTTCTCTGGTAAGCGCAGCCCGGGAACTTCACATTCACAGAAACACACTTAACTACAGATTGGAAAAGATCAAAAGGATAGGAAACATAGAAATCAAGAATTACCGGGACACCCTGAAACTGTATCTTGCTCTTCGACTGGAAAAATTCATTGGTCCAGGACTCCATGAAAAAGAGGAATCCTGAAACAGCTGAGCGAGGTAAGCCGGTTTTACCGCAATAAAGGAGAATATTGGATCAAATATCATTTTTGTGCAATAGATATAGTGACAGATCTACTCCTTACATATAGTCTGGAAAGAGACTTGATAAACCTTAAGAATAAGATGGATCGGAGGAGTGTTGAGAATGTCTCGGGAAAATGTTTTACTGCTTTTCAGCAAAGGCTATCCCTGCTGGAATGAGGAACTCGTTGATCTGGCTGGAGAAAACCCGACTTTCCTGCAGGACCTGAAGGGAAGAGAACTTCTGGTCAAAGAGAATGGGACCTATTCTCTGACCCCGGCAGGAAGAAACGCTTTCACTGAAATAGCCAGGGAATACTATTATGATGCCACCCCGGCAGATCCAGCCGAAGATCATGGAAAAGAACTTCTGAAATGCAGGCTTTCCCTGCTACTGAACAGATCCTTTGTGGGGAGATGGGGCGTGAAGAATTTCCATGTGGGACAACGTTTATCCTATTACCCGGGGTTAAAAAACGGAGATATCTGCTCCATCAGTCCTTCAAAGAAACCCCGATGGCTATACAACGAGATGGCTATCATCAAGGAAATCAGGGAAACCTTCCCCCAGAACAGGCAAACAGATCGTCACCCCTCCATTCAGGAGATAAAAGGATGGATGGTTGAAAGGGGCATGGAAGCAGGATCTCTTGAGATCGACGTGCTTTTCCTTCATTATTGTGACTTCGTGCACTATATGCACAAGGTAGCTCCGGCATCGGACACATTAAAACTCCTGCATGCCGATCGTTTCTATATGAATTTTGTCAGAAAAGAATTTTATGATGACCCCTTGCAGCTCTTCCAAGATATAGGGAAATTCCATCTTTTCCTTCTCTACTACAGGCACCTTATCCTCCCGGGCAACTTCGATATAGACATTCACGAGCAGGGAAATCTGAATGCCCTTATGTACATAACTGAAACTGAAGAGGAAGCAATACGATTTTATGAGACATTCAGTCCTCTGGCAGAAGAGCTCACAGGTCCCGCCAATCCCATGGACATCTGGTCCATGAGTATGGAAGCTATAGAAAACCACCCGATGAAAGAGGATTCACACTTTGACTTTTTTGCAAAGATCGGACACAGGGTCGCCATAACATATCCGCCCGGAGGCTGAAAAGGGGCCTGCTGACAGGGAAGTCCGGGAGACTTCCCTCAAAACAGAAATCAGGGGGATCAGTAATTCATAAAAGCAGGATACTGTTCCCAGGATGACAGCCTGGGAACGATCTCTGTCTGATCTGTTTCACAACAGAAGGCAATGTCCTTTTCCATGCCCATATCATAGAGAAGGCTGCAATGACCGGCCTGCTCTACCCCCCTCCTGAGATTGCCAAAACAGCTTTCCCATAGCTCCAGTGCCATAACTGCCCCATCAGACATGACTGCATCATTCCGGATCCTTCTTATTATCTCTACCATTAGTCCGCAGCAGATAACATCATCCAGGGCCACCCTGCCCAGCCTTCCTGCACAGAGAAAGCCTATCTTCTCACCTGTATTCAGGGCTCTTTCAACGGCGGCAGATGCATTTCTAGCACAGGCTGCATAAACGGGGACTTCCTGTTCCCTGGCCCTTATCAGAGCCTTCGTGCCATTAGTTGTCGTGATCACAGCAAAGGGTTTCTCCTGCAGGGTATCCTTCGAATATTCAAGAGGAGAATTCCCCATATCAAAACCTTCCGGAGGAAGGGCATCCCTTTCTCCCATGAGAAGCCACTCATCTCCGTATGTTTCCCGGATACGGCGGGCCTGATCAACTTCTTCAACAGGTATCATAAGTCTGCCTCCCTGGTGAAAAAAGTGAACTATGTTGCTGGTGGCCCTTAGTATATCAACGACAAGCCACGTATCCATTTCGGGAAGCTTTTCTGCCGGTGAAAGGACTACATCTATTTCAGTCATATCAGCTTTCCCCATTCCTTGAATTCAGCTGTAATTATTATATCTCAAATACGAAAAGACACTTCCTTGAAGCTATCAGGATCATCTTTTCAGCACATCTTTACTTTCTATTGATATTTGGTTAGTATGTTCTAGCACATCTCGGTAATTCTACGTATTTTACTCTCATAGTGAGTTATAAAGTCTGTATTGTTGTGTCTATTCCAAAAACTCAGGACAATAGGGTCTTGTTTTTTTCAATTTATGCTTTATAATGACCTCACTTTCATTCATGGTTAATTTTTACGCCGAATAAAAGTAAAGAAAGAACGAGGAGGATGATCAAATTGCATAGAAAAGCGACCTGCACGATCTTCGCCCTCCTTCTGCTTTCAGTATCTGCATTTTTCATAACAAACGCCATACTCCCATGTCTTGCTGTCAGCGGGTTGGGGAATGATAAAGAAAATTCTCATAAACTCATAGTGGATCCCGACTCCACGGCAATGGCTCTGGTCCAGGAAATGCCCTCTATGATAAAATCCCTCGGCAGAAATCTGGATACAGGTCCCCTCCAGGCATTTTCCGGAATGTACGAACTTGCACTGGATATCCAGGACCAGGCGGAACTGATCTCGCAATATATCCAGAAACAGAACAGCAGGATCGACGACCTTACTGCCATTCAGGAGGCCGTTGCCTTCATCCACTACAGTACAAAATACGAAGTACCCATTGATCTTGTTATAGCTGTTGCCAATACTGAGAGTCATTTTGACCCCGAGGCGAAGAGCGGACATGGTTCCGCAGGGGTTATGCAGGTTACATGGCGGGTTCATGAAGCACTGCTTCAGGCAAACGGGATTTCTTATGAAGAAGACCTTCACGATCCGATGAAGGGAATAGCAGCAGGAACTCTTCTTGTTTCCCGGTATCTTAAAGCCTATGGCACACCGGAGAAGGCTCTTGGGCGTTATTACGGAGGCTCGGCATCTGTTTACTGGAGCAGGATTTCAAAGAACCTGGCCAGGCTCAAGAAATATACAAAGTAAAAGACATGATTAAGGTATGGCCGGGAAGATTCCCGGCCATACCTTAATGTGAAAACATGGAAAATATCCTTTCAGCCATGATCTGCTTCAAGTATTATCTCCAAAAGAAAACCCATCTTCCCTGAAAACATCAATACAGGCTTCCACTACATGGGGGTCAAACAGTCTTTCACTGTCCTTACTTATAGCTTCAAGAGCTTCATCAAGTCCTACTGCGGCCCTGTAGGGGCGATTGGAAGACATGGTCTCAACTACATCAGCTACTGCTATTATCCTCGAACAGAGATGTATTTTCTCACCCTTAAGCCCGTAAGGATAACCGGAACCATCCATCCTTTCATGATGCTGGGAAATGATCTCGGCTACCGGACATGGAAAATCTATCTCGTCTACTATATCCTTCCCCATCTTTGGATGAGTCTGTATCATCCTGTATTCAAGCTCAGACAGATCACCAGGTTTTGTCAGGAGATCGGAGGGAAGGCTGATCTTACCGATGTCATGTATCATGGAGCTTATCCTCAGACATTCAGTCTCATCTTCTGAAAGACCCATTTTCCCTGCTATGGCAACAGCGAGCAGGGTCACTCTCTCCTGGTGACCCTGGGTGTAGGGATCTTTGGTTTCAAGGATCTTGCTTATGGACCTTATAGCACTGTCAAGGGTTTTTGCCATTCTTTCATAATTGAGACGAACCTCATTTTCATATCTTTTTTCTATAATAGAACGCCCTTTCAGTTCGCCATAGATGTAGAAAAAAAGGAGAATGCCGCTCACGATGACAAATAACAAGCCCTTGTAGGTCTGGAATCTCGAAAGCTGCTCCGGAGATTTTGCAAGATGTTCAATAAGGGTATCGGAAAAAAATATCCATCCCCCGGCAATAAGAATATAAAAAAATACTATCCTCAACGTGATCCTGAAGATCCTTTTTTCACTTTCTCCATGTCCTTCGTCCTTCATATCGGATCATCTCCCGTATTTACGGCAGTAAAAAAGAGGCTTTCAGAAGAAACTGGTCATAAGATTAATTGCCGGCTCAAGATTCAGGAAACCCCTTCAATAGTAACCATGTTTCTCCCGGCCTGCTTACTTCTGTACATCATCTGATCTGAACGATTAATGAGGGTATCTGCGCTATCATCGACCCTTCCCAGAGATCCGCCGATGGAAACGGTAACCCTCATACTATCCATATTTTCAGTAAAGATAGAAGATTCGACCAGTATCCTTATCCTCTCTGCGACATTCTCCAGCATGGAAAGCGAAGATTCAGGAAGGGCAATTACAAATTCTTCTCCACCCCATCGACACACCAGATCTTCCGACCTCAGGATGTTTTTCAGAGTAGCCGCCACCATTACAAGAACATTATCTCCCACCTGATGGCCGTATAAATCATTAAATTTTTTAAAATGATCAATATCCAGGAAAAGAAGGCCCAGTGGAGACAGCTCAAGGGATTTCATTTCATGGAGTTTAAGAGAAATGAAGGTATGGCCATACCTTCTGTTCATGACTGATGTAAGTGGATCTCTAAAGGCTTCCTTTTCCAGTTTCCGGATCGTCCTCATGGATCTGTCCAGTTTGGTGTTATCGCTGAACACCTCCACCGCACCAATGATCCTTCCTTCGCTGTCACGGAGAGGAGAAATTCTTACCAGAACGGGAACCCTGTACCCATCACTGTGATGGAGGAATACAGATACTTCCCTGTCAAGTCCATCCTTTAATGTCTCATGAAGGGGACATCCTTCCAGACAGAGTTTTTTTCCCCTGTTATCCACATGCATAAGGATATTATCCGCACAGCATTTTCCCAGAACTTTTTCTGAAGTATATCCCGTTATCCTTTCAGCACCCTTGTTCCAGAAGAGGATCTTTCTCGAAGTATCCACGATATATACACCATCGTATAACTCCTCAAGAACATGTCTGAAAAAAACGGGATTGGCGAGAATACTATCGACAGGCATATTATTTACTCCCCCCAGAATATCCGGATAACGTCATCTTCAGGTTCCTCTGTGGCAATGCTGAAGATAAGGAAAAGAACAAGAGCTATGAGCAGTGTGGGAACGATCACATGCATACCCCATAACCTTTTAACATAAATGACAAGGTAAAAATAGGATGCTACTCCCCCTGTCATGGAAGCAAGAGCCCCGGCTGCATTTGCTCCTTTCCAGTACAGCCCCAGCACAAGGGGCCATAAAAAGGCTGCCTGCATTCCGCCAAAAGCAAAAAGATTTATCCATACGATGAGGTCGGGGGGATTAAAGGAGGCAGCAAAGACGATAATACCCACTATGGCAGTAGTCCAGAAACTCAGCCGATGGATCCTGGAAGTCTCATTTCCCTTTTTTCCGGCTCCAGGATTTATGTAATTCAGATAAAGGTCCTTTACAATGGTGGCCGAAGCAAGGATGAGCTGAGAATCTATGGTAGACATGATAGCTGCCAGGGGCCCGGCCAGGAATACTCCGGCCATATAAGGTGGAAGAACCTTGAGTATGAGGGCCGGCATTATCCTGTCTCCTACTGTAAGGTCTGGAATTATGGCCCTGCCAAAGGCACCGCATAAGTGCATCCCCAGCATCAGGAAACCCACCACTACCGTACCCAGAACTATGGCCATATGCATTGATCTGCTGTCACGATATCCAAAACATCGGACCGCCGTATGGGGCAGTCCGATAACTCCAAAACAGACAAGTATCCAGAAGGATAGGATGAAGGGTCTGGAAATAAAATCCTTGGGTCCGAAGGGCGTCACCAGGGCAGGATCGATAGCCTTGAGATCGGTTACGATATTGCTCACCCCTCCGCCGATCTTTATTATACCTAAGAGCAGGGCGAAGGTCCCCACCATCATAACACAGCCCTGGACCGCATCAGTAAGCGCTACAGCCCTGAAACCGCCAATGGTGGTATAGATTATCACTGTGACAGCAAAAATGATCAGTCCCGTATTATATGAAAGTCCCGTTACACCTTCAAAGAGCCTTGCCCCTCCGATAAACTGCGCGACCATTGCCGCAATAAAGAAAACGAGGAGGCTCAGGGATCCGAAGATAACAACAGCCCGGCTCCGGTACCTTTCATGAAGGATATCATTAATGGTAACGGCATTTATCCTTCTCGCTACGATGGCAAATTTTTTTCCCAGAACGCCAAGAGTAAGCCATGCTGCTGGAAGCTGTATCATTGCAAGGAGGATCCACCCGAGGCCCATCTTATATGCAACCCCTGGCCCTCCCACAAAACTGCTCGCACTGGTGTAAGTTGCCACCAGTGTCATAGCTAGCACAAAACCGCCCATACCCCTGCTTCCGATAAAATATTCTTCCAGGAAATTGCCGGTTCTGGAAAGAACCCGGTTACTGTAAAAGGCCATAAGGTAAACCAGGGCAAGATATATGAACAGCGGAGCTACAACCCGGTAATCAGTCATGGTCCATTCTTCCCTTTCCATCTCCGGCTGGCTTCTCAAGGGGCATATCCCGAAAAAGGAAAACCACCATAAGTAAAGCGAGGATCGAAAAAACAATAAAACCGGCTATACAGCTGAGAAAAAACCATGAAGGGAAACCTGCAATATAGGAATACTCTTCAACTGGACTGGAACCCAGTCCATAGGCGGTCAGGTACCACCATGCAAAATACAGGAACGCCAGAACCAGGGTATAAAGGGCTTCTCTATTGGCGATCGCAAAACGGGGATCCTGGAGGAGAATCCCCTTTCGTATTCTCATCATTGTAATCCTCCTGCGACAATATCTTTTCAAGGAACCTTTGTTTTTCAATTTCTAAGCTTTCGGGAACAATTCTTCAAGGCAAATGGCTGCGCCCCATATCCCCCGGGCAGATCAGGCTAAATGTCCTTACTCTCCCAGTTCCCGTATTCCATATGTACGGCCCTTCTGTCCGCCTCATCCTGGCCATGCAGCCTTGCCACCACATGTAAGGAAAGGTCTATACCTGCCGATATTCCGGCTGCTGTAAGGATCTTTCCGTTATCCACGAACCGCCTGCCCCTGACAATTTCTGCTTTGGGGGCTATCTCCCTGAAGAGATCCGTGACACTGTGATGGGTGGTACATTCCAGTCCGTCAAGGAGACCCAGTCTGCCAAGGATAAAGGAGCCTGTACATACTGAAATGGTTATCTCGCTTTCCTTATGGCACGCCGAGACCCAGTTCAATACATTCTCATTATTAACTTCTTTACGGGTTCCCCTGCCCCCCGGAAGGATAAGAATATCTATATGGGGGTGATCCCGGAAGGAATGGTCGGGAAAAACTTTCAGACCGTTAGCGGTATTTATGGCCTCACCATTCCAGGATAGGGTAAAAACATTGAACAGAGGTTCTTCCTCCTTGTCTATCCTTATGGAAAAAACCTCATAGGGTCCTGCAAGATCAAGAAGTTCCATGTTGTCGAAAACCCATATACCGACGTTTCTCATGAAATCCCCCCTTATATATTATGGCAGTACTCCCTGTTAAGGATCTGATTCCTCAAGACAGATGAAACATGACAAAACAGGACGTTTTCCAATGACATCCTATTCGCTTTATCGTATCATATAGACAAAAGAAAACTTACTGATCCACTCAAGATCTTATGCTCCTCAAGGAGGCTTGAACAATGGCTAATCCAGTCTGGAAAAACGAAGGCTTTGAAGTCACGGCAAAATCAACAGGATCCGCACCCCTCAAAGTCAGAAATGTGGTCAATAAAGCCCTGATATGCCTGTTCATACTTGTAATATCCACAGCATATATGTGGACAGGTTATTACGCAGGGAAAGGAATAATTCTGCCCACGATTATCGCGATGGGCGGAGGTCTTGCAGGATTTTATGTTTCCTTCCGCGTACCGGAGATCTCTGTCGTTACAGTCCCGCTTTTCATGATCCTGGAAGGCCTTACTGTAGGAGGAGTTTCAGCCCTGGTGGAATTCTTCTATCCAGGGGTCGTATTGAATGCTGTCACCCTTACCTACATTGCCGCCCTCCTCCTTCTGTTGATGTACCGCTTCGATTTCCTGACTGCAGGAAACCGTTTTTTTCGCATATTTACCCTTGCCGCCGGTTCCATAATTATTTTTTATGTCCTTAAATTCATTATGGGCATCTTCTCTATCAATATACTCAGGTTTATCAGTCCCATAGGTATGGCCATCTGCCTGGCCATAGTGGTAGTTGGATCCATCAATCTTGTAAGCGACATGGAGTTCATCAGAGAAAGAGAAGATATGGGCACCCGCAAAAGGGCAGAATGGACGGCAGTACTGGGAATAATGGTCACAGTCGGCTGGGTTTACCTCGAAGTGGCGAGACTTCTTTATATGGTAAAGAGGTTCATATCAGGCCAGATCAGGGAAAAGAAAAAAGCCTTCAGCCCTGAAAAGGCCGAACCACGGAAAACAGAGGACAGAAAAATAGATGACAAGATAGAACCGGATAAGAAATAGACCACCTTGAACTCAAAAACAAGGGGAAGATCCCGCCTTCGGGCCTTCCCCTTATTTATTACATGGAGGACCCTGTCAAACACCTGGATCCAGAATTATATTGTCTATGAGTCTAGCCTTTCCCACCCTTACAGCAAGGGCAAGAACGGCTTTCCTGTCCATGTTCTCAAGGTCCCTGAGATTCCCGGCATCCTTGAGGGAAACGTAATCTATTGACAGTGCCGGATCTGAAGATATTTTTTCACTTACAGCACCCATGATCTTGTCAGATGAGATCTCTCCCTTTCTCACCATCTCTTCTGCCATGGCCAGGGAACGGTTCAGGAGAAGAGCAGACTTTCTCTGCTCCGGGGTAAGGTAAAGATTACGGCTGCTCATGGCAAGCCCATCTTCTTCCCGTACAATGGGACATGTTACTATCTCCACAGGCATGTCCAGGTCTCTGACCATGCGTTTAATTACCTGGACCTGCTGGTAGTCTTTCTGACCAAAATAGGCTTTCCCTGGTCTCACTATATTGAAGAGCTTAGCTACCACCGTACAGACTCCCCTGAAATGTCCCGGCCTTGAGGCTCCGCAAAGGACTCTGCTGAGGTCATTCTCTTCCACGTGGACTGAAAAGTTCTCCGGGTACATTTCTCCAGGAGAGGGTGCAAAGACCAGGTCAGCTCCTTCGGAATCCAGAAGGGCAAGATCCCTTTCCATATCCCTCGGATAGGCCTCCAGGTCCTCTCCCGGACCAAACTGGATGGGATTCACAAATATTGAAACAGCCGTAATTTCATTCTGGCTGCGGCATTTTCGTACAAGGGATAGATGTCCCTCATGGAGAAAACCCATTGTCGGGACCAGTCCAGGGGGACGTCCCTGGGCATGATCTGAAAGAAACTGCCTTGCTCCTTCTACTGTTGCTGATACAAACAAAGGAAAACACCTCCAGTTGGGATCAATAGTTCTATAATTCAGCACTTTGTCATAATTCGTTTATCCCTGTTCCATAAATTGCAGGGGGATCCAGAAAAAAGGATCCCCCTGCAATTTATCATTCATTTTCTGATCTCGCCGTGGATCTCACTTGAAGACTGATCCATTATCCTGTTGTTATCATCCACGAATACCACCCTGGCCTCAAAACTTGCCGTCTCTTGCTCCGAAATCCAGCAGTAGGAAATTATTATCACCCTGTCTCCCACCTGCACAGACCTTGCGGCCGCTCCGTTGAGACAGACTATCCCGCTGCCCTCCGGGCCCTCTATGGCGTAGGTCTCAAGTCGGGCACCGTTATTCACATTGACGATCTGGACTTTTTCTCCGGGAAGGATACCCGCTGCATCCAGAAGAAGTTTATCTATTGTAATGCTACCCACATAGTCAAGCTCAGCCTGGGTAACGGTAGCTCTATGGATCTTACCCTTGAACATATTGAGGAACATAGCAACGATCACCTCTTGTTGAAAGTTCTAATGAAAAACTTTACCAGTTACAATTAAATTCGCCGTATTTTAACATAACTTTACAGAAAGCGGAAAGTTAAATCTCAACATATGAAAAAAGCCGCCCTTTTCGGGCGGCTCACTTGCAGAACCTAATACTGGGGGAACTGCTTAATTATAGTGTCGGGTTTCATGAGCATTCCCACGTACTGGGCCCGCTCATATGCGAAGGGGTCGGACAAGTTCTTCTTGCTCATTCTTCCGCGGAATTCCTGAAGAGAGTCAAGGTTCTTACCCTCCATCCATTTGATAAGTTCCCTCCTGATAAACCTTAAATGCTCAAGTTTACTCTTGTAAAGGGCGCTTACCAGCTGAACGCAGGAAGCACCTGCCATTATCAGCTTGGCCGCATCCCTGCCCGAATATATTCCTCCGCTGGCACAGATATCACCCTGGATCTGCCCGTAAAGAAGTCCTGTAAATCTCAATGGAAGTTTGTAATCTCCCTCGCAGCTCAGATCGAAGTTCAGAAGATTGACTTCCCTGTCGATATCAAGGTCTGGCTGGAAGAAACGGTTGAATAAAACGAAGGCTCCGGCTCCTGCCAGATCCATCTTTGATATCAAATTAACGGGATTTGCATAAAAGGGACTGAGTTTTACACTCACAGGGATAGATATTTTTTCCCTTATCTCGCAAAGGGTCTCGATCTGCTCCTTCTCTATCTGGGCACCATCCCTGTCCGGATCAGTGGGACTGGAATAGAAATTAAGTTCCAGCCCGTCTACGCCGGTCTTCTCAAGAAGTTTGGCATATTCCACCCAGATTTCCCTGTTCACGGCATTGAGGCTCGCAATTAAAGGTATATCAACTATCTCCCTGCTCTTTTTGACCCAGTAAAGGTGTTCTTCCGGTCCTGAGTGTTCCATACGTGGATGGATCCCTGTCATTTCTGCATGTCTTTCGTCATATTCAGTAAGAGAATCATCCAGTTGAAGTCTTTCAAGCTGGATCTGCTCCTCAAAAAGGGACTTCAACACGATAGCACCTGCCCCGGCTTCTTCGATCTTTTTAAGGGTTTCAACGTGAGAAGTCATTTCACATGCTCCGACAACAAAGGGATTATCCAGTTCAATACCCATATAACTGGTTTTCAGATCAACCATATTTTCAACCTCCTTTATAGAACTGTTATGGTTCGAAAATAAATAACTGTAAATCCGGGATAATTCTGGAAGAGAGGAAAAATGAGAATAGAATCTACTTGATTATACTAGCAGGTCATCTAGATGAAGTAAATACCTTAAAGAAAAACCCGGCTTATGCCGGGTTTTAAATCAGAATGCTCTTTCCCTACATCCCGCCAAAGTACCAGCCCATTATGGCCATAACTCCTGCCAGGGCAATATTTGCGAGTCCCTTCACGGGCTGACCATATCTAAATCGCCTCAGTCCCATAAAAAACATAATTGCGGCGCATAGGTAAAGGATAATGGGTGCTATATTGTCAGCAAAGAATTCCATCTGAAAGACCTCCCCGGATATGATGATCTCAATAGCTATAAACTGTCTGATAACAGAGAAACCTGAATTATTTGTTCTTCCGCGCGTAACAATAATACAATATCCCTGTAATATTTTTCATAATACCTGCAATTTATAACAGGAATACTCAAAGAAGAACCTCCGGACCCAGGCAAAAAAGAGGGAGGGATCCATCCGGGAAAGGATAGGGAATCACCTGAAGGATAATAACAGCTTTGACTCCCCGGAAAAAAGGCAAAGAGACAGGAAAGACATACCTCCCTGCTTCTTTGCCTTTTACATTGAAGAATTAAATATTAATCTGCAAGCCTTATTACCGCTCCAAGGATCATTTCCGCACCCCTGGCGACCTGATCATAATCGGTCCACTCTTCAGGACAGTGACTTTTACCATTCCTGCTTGGAACAAATATCATTCCAACCGGCGCCACCCTGGCCATCACCATGGCATCATGGCCCGCACCGCTCGGCATTACATGGGTGGAAATATTCTTTTCTGCTGCAACCTCCTGGAATATGGACATTATCCCGGGATCTATCCTGACGGGAGAGATAGAAAGACGTTCTTCCCATGAAAAAGCAAGTCCCCGGGAAGAGCACTGCTCCTCAAGGTATTTTTTTATTTCAGAAGCGGCAGCTTCAATAACCGGCTCGGAACTGTCACGAAGATCTATGCTGAACTGCACTTCCTCCGGGACAATGTTAAAGGCCCCCGGCCTGACATTCACCATTCCCACCGTGGCCACTGTTCCCTTACCGGCCCTTCGGGCTATGGCGTCGATCTCGGAGATCACCCTGCTCGCTCCGACCAGAGCATCCCTTCTGAAATCCATAGGGGTGGTTCCGGCGTGATCTGCCTTACCTTTTACCGTTACAAAGAAAGTCCTTATCCCCACAATAGACTCGACTATACCTGCGTCACAGCCATTCTGTTCCAGAACTGGCCCCTGCTCTATATGTAATTCCAGAAAAGCCTTTATGCTGCCTTGCTCCCGCCTGGCCTTACCAACTGATGCAGGATCGAGTCCAAAGGATTCCATAGCTTCAGCCTTTGTTATTCCCAGGGAATCGGTTCCCTTATATATTTCATCTTCAGAAACAATACCTGCCATAGCCCTGCTTCCCCAGACCCCTGAGCCAAAACGGCCTCCCTCTTCCTCCGTCATCACGACCATTTCCAGGGGATTGACAGTTTCCATGCCCTCTTCATTTATAACCCTTAAGGCTTCCAGGGCCGAAATAACACCGGCTGGACCGTCAAAAGCACCTCCGTTGACAACTGAATCTATGTGGGAACCGAACATGACCACAGGGGCATCCTTCAGAGTGCCTTCCCTTCTTCCGAAAAGATTGCCGGCATTATCCTGATATATTTCAAGACCTGCGGCCTCCATCTCTTTCCGCAGATATTCCCTTGCCCGAGTCTCTTCAGCACTGAAAGCAAGCCTCGTAACACCTTCTCCCGGGGTTGACGTTATCCCGGCCAGAAATTCCAGATCTTTTCTTATTCTTTCGACTCTCACCATGGAAGTACCTCCCTTGTAAAAAGCAGTTTTATCTCCTGGTACGATGCTGGAAATTTGTAAAAGCATAGCAGAAAACACTTCATAACAACAGTCAGACAATTCTCTCCATTAAAAAAAGGTATGCCCCGGGAGGACATACCCCTGACTATCTTCATATACTGAATTATTTATTGCAACCGGCCCATTGGCGACTGCAGCCTTCACATGTTGCGGGAAAATGTTTTCTCGCCTTTTCAAGGGTATAGGAATCTTCCTCCCTTTCAAGACTTTTCCAGTACCTGGCTCTCCAGCTTTCATCCCATACAGGATCGTAAATCGCCTTAAGTTTCTCAGCATACCTGTCGAGACCCTCTGCCACTTTTCCCTCAAGCATTGCCTCAAGACCGGGGTGACAGGGTCTGGCTCCATATTTTCGGACAAGGTCTCTCAATACTTCCGGATGATCTATGATCATGCATGGACGGAGAAGATCGTCATCATCGTAGGGCTGGGATTCACGAATGGCTTTAAAAAAGGGACTGGCCGCTATTTCGGCGATACTCTTTTCCTTTACGTTATCCACTGCAAAGGGAACGAAGACACAGGGTTCAACCATTCCGCTGTGAATGACATGCCAGTATCTTCTTCCTCCAGCCATGCATCCATCCACGTATGGACCATCATTCCAGAAATCTCCAAAGAGGATGGGATAGTCCTTGCTCTCTCTCCAGCCCGCAACCTTCTCTCTCAGCTGATTACGCTGGAGAGGAGATGCCATGTATGAAAGATCAGGTTTCGCACCAATGGGGATGTACTGGAAGATCCAGCCGAAGGTGCATCCAAAATCTATCATTCGGGAAATGAAACCATCACTGGTGATATATTCGGCATTGGCATTGGTAAAGGTGGTACTGAAACCGTAGACCATTCCCCTTTCCTTCATCAGGGAATAGGCACTTATCATTTTTTCATATACACCAGGACCCCTCCTGGAATCTGTATGTTCCTTAG
This sequence comes from Acetomicrobium hydrogeniformans, assembly GCA_016841745.1. Lineage (GTDB taxonomy): Bacteria > Synergistota > Synergistia > Synergistales > JAFGMB01 > JAENYO01. Next base: position 107,787 of record JAENYO010000004.1, on the reverse strand, counting down.
TTCCCTCAATGGAGATCATGGGTGCTACGTTGCCCAGTTCAGCAAGACGGTCCACGATCTCCTCAGTCAAAAGGGTCCCGTTGGTATAGAACTGGAAGTAACAGTCATTGTGTTTCTCCAGGAGTTCAAAGATTCGTGGGTAAAGAAGGACTTCCCCCCCGCTTAAAGTATAAAAATACATTCCGAGGGATTTCCCTTCCCCAAGGAGCCTGTCGAAGACCTCATAGGGAAGGTCCTGGTTCTGGTCATATTCGGCAGCATAACAGCCCTTACAGTGCAGATTGCACTTCATGGTAGGGCTTATGACCATAAAGTTCGGAAGATGAACTCCCAGCTCTCGGGACTTTCTGTCCCTGATCCCCCTTCCCATGACCATGAAGTTCACAAATACGTTCTGCATAAACTTCTGCAGACAATGGGGACTGAGCTCCCTGATCATTCTGAGGAAGGGCTGTGCGAAGGGATCGTCATTTCTGATCTTTCCGGCAAGAAGTTTAAAACTTTCCCTGTGATATTTCGCCGGAGCTATCTTTGCCAGTGATTCAAAGAGATCCGCCACTTCCCCTGATTCTCCTCTTCGGATCCTGTCCGCGATCCGTTTGATTATCTTCAGGGTAAGATACCCTTTTGTTTTGTCAATCAAGGAAACAGTCAATATTTTCACCCCTTCTTTTCAAAATATGGAACTCGGGAAAATGATCTCATATTGCAGTTTTACCTTTCCCGGGCAAGTTTGTTTCTGTAGACTTCGCTGGTAGTCCTGACTATATTTTCAAGATGTTTTCCCATGATCCCTGATGCCTTTTCAGGGTCTCCATTCTTTACTGCCTCAAGGATCCGCCGATGGTAATCCAGGGTTATCTCTATCTGCCTGATCTTTTCGTACTGACCCTCGTTCGATTCTTCCAGCAGTTCCCGCACCGGCTCGATCATTTTTCGAAAAAAACTGTTCTGGCATGCATCGGCAAGGGCCATGTGAAAAGTGACATCAGCCTTAATGAATTTTTTCCTGTCCCCCTGGTGTTTAACCTCTTCATTGTAGATCTTTTCAAGGTATCGGATCTGTTCCGGCGATGCACGTTCCGCTGCCAGGGACACAATGGCAACTTCGAGAAATTTTCGAGCCTCAAGCAGTTCCATGAGGGTGAACTGTTTCAACAGATAAGAAGTTTTCACCTGGTCCGAAAGGAGGTTTATATCTTGCATGAGGTATGCACCGTCGTTCATTCGTATCTCCAGGATCCCCATGTACTGAAGGGCTCTAAGGGCTTCTCTGACAGTTGCCCTGCTCACTGAAAAAAAATCTGCAAGGGCCCGTTCGGAGGGAAGTTTTTCCCCTGGGGTCAGATCACCTGCGGTTATACTGTTTTTGATCTGGTCTATTACCTGTTCGCATATGGTCTTTTTATTCACTCTCTCAAACATTGGCATTTTTCTACACCTGTCTGCAAGACTTTATTGGTCTGTTGGACTATTGGCCTTACCAATTAATTGAATGATATGACCCATTTCTATTCATGTCAACTATCTACCTTATCGCTCTGGAGAACACCCGGTTAAAGACACTGCTTTAAATACCGATAACCTCCTAAAGTTCACATTTACTCCTTCTAGCTTCTATTTTTTATGATATTCTTTAATTTTTATCATTTTAACTTATCAGCGTAAATGTGGTAAGCTGATCTCATAAGAGAGATGCAGAAGGAGGCGATCCCATGGGAGATGGATGTCAGACCGGACCCATAATAAAGGAAATAGCGGCTCTACTGGAAAGACAGAAACTTGCCGTACTGGCAACCGAAGGAGAAATGGGACCCTATACCAATATCGTTTCTTACACTTTTTCAGATGATCTGAGACACATATTTTTTGCTACCACCAGGGCCACAAGAAAATATTCCAATATAAGTTCCCACAACATGGTATCCATGCTTGTTGATAATAGAACGAACAGGGTTGACGACCTTTTTCAGGCAAAGGCTGTCACTGTCATCGGAAGATCAGAGGAACTCGGGGAAGAAGAAAAGGATCTGGCCCTTTCCCTTATGACAGCAAGGCATCCCTATCTGGAAGACTTTCTCTCTTCCCCCACCACCGCCACCATAAAGATCCATGTACACAGGTATATCCTTGTGAGCCATTTCCAGAACGTCAGGGAAGTGATCTTTCATGATGAAAATGATAATTCCCCTTGCTGAGATAACAGCGGGAGATCGTCCCCTGGCTGGCGGCAAGGCATGGGCTTTATCAAGACTCCTTCAGGAAGGGATAAATGTACCTGAAGGTATATGCATCACATCTGAAGTCTACAGGCTTTTTATCCATCAGACAGGTCTTGAGGACATAGTCCAGCTGGAACTTAACAGAAAGTCCTTCGAGGAGATGCGATGGGAGGAGATCTGGGATGTTTCTCTGAGGATAAGGAACCATTTCCTCAGAATGAAAATGCCTCCAGAGATAGCATCACTTCTGGAGAAAAATATCCTTTATTATTTCGGAACATCTCCAACTGTTGTCCGTTCTTCCGCCCCCTCTGAAGACTCTGCAGCCACTTCCTTTGCAGGTCTACATGAATCAGTAGTCAATGTCAGGGGCAGGAGGGACATAATCGCTGCAGTACGGAGGGTATGGGCTTCCCTCTGGTCCGACGGGGCCATCCTTTACCGCAGGGAACTCGGCCTTGATGTACATAAAAGCACTATGGCTGTGGTTATACAGGAGATCATAAAAGGAGAGAGGTCCGGAGTCGCATTTACCGAAGCTCCAGACAACAGCCATAATTCCATACTTGAGGCAGTATGGGGGCTTAACCAGGGTTTTGTGGATGGAACGGTTGAACCTGACAGATGGTTCTTCCTGAGAGAAACAGGCAAAACCATATCCCATACACCTCCATCTCAGAGAGACAGGATAGTCATCCCCTCTACAGATGGAACCATGATAATGACTCTTGATGACGAGAGGTCGAAGACACCCCCCCTTTCCGACCAGGAAGCAGAAAAACTTTTAAAACTGGGAATGAGAGTGGAGGATATTTTCCTTGCACCCCAGGACATGGAATGGACCATAAGAGGAAACAGGACCTACCTTCTTCAGTCAAGGCCTGTCACAACCATAGGCAAGGCTGGAGAAGACAGGAGATCCTGGTATCTTTCCCTCACCAGAAGCCTGGATAATCTCAAGGGACTTCGGGAAAGGATAGAAACAACTCTCCTTCCAGCGATGGATGAAGATGCACTGAAGTTCAAGAAAATGGACCTTATCCCCCTTACAGATAATGAATTGTCCCGGGAAATAACAGACCGTCTTTCAGTGTTGGAAAAATGGGAAAAGGTCTACTGGGATGATTTCATTCCCTTTGCTCATGGGGCCAGGCTCTTCGGCCAGTTTTACAACGACAGGATGACCCCTAAGGACCCCTACGAGTTCGTAGACCTGCTTGTAGGTACCGAAATGACAAGTATCGCCCGAAATACAGTTCTGGAAGATCTGGCAGAGGAGATACGAAGGGACGGGCCCCTCAGGGAAAAACTGGGTAAGGGTCTTGATATCCCGGCCCCCTTTCTGGCAAAGGTCCAGGGATTTGTAACTGCCTACGAAACCATACCGGGCTCATCAGAGCCTGATCTCATATCCGGAAGGATCATTCAGCTCATCCTTGAGATGGCAGATTCTCCGCCTTCCTCACATGAGGAGAAGGGAAAAAAGACCTCGAATATGAAGGACAGGTATCTTGCCAGTTTCCAGGGAAAGGAAAGACTTCTGGCACAGGATCTTCTGGAACTTGGAAGGGCCAGCTGGAAACTGAGAGATAACGACAACATATACCTTGCAAGAATTAAGGTCGAGGTCGAAAGAGCTTCTTCAGAAGGTAAAAGAAGGATTCAGAAGATGAACCGAAAGGATCCTGATCTTTACAGGGAAGCAGGAGATGTGGCCAGAGCCCTCGATGATCCGGACTACATGCCTCCTTCCCCGGATCCAGGCCAGGATACGGTTCCGGAAATTACGTCTGCCGTGGAGATAAGGGTAAGACAGGTGAAGGGACAGCCCGCCAGTCCCGGGATAGCAACAGGAACAGCCCGGGTGATCCGTCACGATGGGGATCTCTTTGAATTTAAAAAAGGGGAGATACTTGTCTGTGATGCCATAGAACCCAACATGACCTTCGTAGTTCCCCTTGCCTCGGCCATAGTGGAAAGAAGGGGGGGCATGCTCATTCATGGAGCCATAATCGCAAGGGAATACGGCCTCCCCTGTGTTACGGGAATACCCGGCGCCGTGGATATAATCTCGACGGGAAAAAGGCTTACAGTTGACGGCCATCTTGGAATTGTTATCATAGGCAATTGAAAAAAATCGACAGAATACTTTCCCTGGTTAATTTACCCCTATTGACAGACACCCTCCCAGGGTGTTAGATACCCACATCTGGTATCGTTCCAGAACATTGGACCATATAGCGTGACCTGCTGTTCTCACGATCTTCACAACGCATCCATCTAAAAATAATTTTGAACAGGACGTGATCAGATGCAGTCCCATCTTCTTTCCAGGTACGGGTCAATAGTAGGAGAAAAAGAGGTCCAGGAACTCTATGACCTGGCCAGCCCCTTCAGAGGGAAGGAAATAGTCCATGTAAATTCAACAAAACAGGGCGGAGGTGTAGCAGAACTTCTGAATAGTTTTGTTCCCCTCATGAATGAACTTGGTATGAAATGCTCCTGGGAGGTAATGGAAGGGAACCAGGAATTTTACCATGCCACCAAGACCATACATAACGGCCTTCAGGGTAACCCCGTCGAATTCACACCTCTTATGAAGAATAACTTCGAGGAGACCGGCCGCCAGAATGCAGAGAGGTTGAAAAACAAGCTTGAGAACGCTGACCTGGTTATCATTCACGATCCTCAGCCGGCATCACTCCTGCATTTCTGTGATAACCGGAAGGGGAAATGGATCTGGCGTTGTCATATTGATGCGGCTACCCCCCATCCCGAAGTGTGGGATTTTGTAAGCGGATGGGTCGAGGGATACGATGCCAGCGTTTTTTCCATGGAAGAATTCCTGAAACCCATGCCCCACCACCAGAAGATTATCTGTCCTTCCATAGATCCACTGAGCCCTAAAAACGCTCTGATGGATATCCTGCTTGTAGCAAGGGTCTGCCGCGATTTCGACATAGACGTCTGCAGACCTGTCATGCTGCAGGTATCCCGTTACGACTACTTCAAAGATCCCATAGGAGTTATACGTGCCTATAGACTTGTAAAAAAGGAATTCCCCGATGTTCAGCTGGTTCTGGCTGGAGGTGGCGCCGATGACGACCCCGAAGGTCAGAAGGTGCTGGAGGAAGTCTACAGGGAGTCTGGCGGAGATGAAGACATCCACATTCTCCTTCTCCCACCGGATGCACACCTGACCATAAATGCCCTTCAGAGGGCGGCCACCGTGGTCCTGCAGAAATCTCTCCGGGAAGGCTTCGGCCTGACAGTGTCAGAGGCATTGTGGAAGAGAAAACCCGTCATCGGTGGAGATACTGGAGGGATCCGCCTTCAGATAGATCACGAGTATAACGGTTACAGAGTCAAGTCCTACGTTGAAGCAGCCCAGCATATATGCACCCTTCTATCATGTGTAGATACAAGGTGTCAGATGGGAGAAAGAGCCTATCAGCATGTCCGGGAAAACTTCCTGGTGACTAAATCCCTCAAGAAATGGATGAACTTTGCAGGCAGTCTCGCATGACAAACAGGAGTATGAATTCCCGTGGATCAGAGAGGTTCTTCATAGGTTGATATAGTATTTTTTCCCTTTGCCTTGGCCTGGTAAAGGGCTCTGTCGACCCTTCTGGTTAGCTGATCTATGGTATCTTCCCGACTGAATTCCGCCGTTCCGAAACTGGCAGTCACTCCACAATCCAGTTTTTCAATTACGCCCCTGAGTTTCTCGGCAAGTTTCAAGGCACTGGGCAGCCTCATGGGAGTAAGGATCATGAATTCGTCCCCTCCCCACCTGACAAGGTAATCCGACTTTCGAACATTTGTATTTACTGACTCGGCAACCCTTTTAAGGACCATATCTCCTGCCATGTGACCCAGGGAATCATTTATCTCCTTGTAATTGTCGAGATCGAACATTATGAGGGAAAGACATGTCTGGTATCTCCTGGCCTTATCTATCTCCCGCATAAGGGTTTCTTCAAAATAGGCCCTGTTGAAAATACCCGTAAGTTTATCCTTTCTGGAAGCCTTGAGAAGTTCCGTAGTGAGCCTGTGGGCAGCTTCTTCAGCCAGTATTCTTTCTGTAATATCATGAACTATGGAATAAAGGTATTTTTTCCCATCCATTTCTATGGGCCCTGTATAGACCTCAACATCCCTTGTTTCTCCATTGCTCAGCCTGTGCTTGAACTGAAAGAACTCCTGCTCTCCAGACTTGGCCTTGCTCATAGCCTCCTGCTGATCCTTTTCGGAAAGGGCATTGAGATCCCATCCTTTCAACCGGAGCATTTCTTTCCGTGAATAGCCGTAGTAACGGCAGGCCGCTGGATTCGCATCTTTAAGATCTCCCTTTTCAGGATCGATAACAAGCATTACAGCGTGATTATTCCGAAAAAGATTCGCATAAAGCCTCTCCATGCTCTCGAGAGCATCCCGCGTCTCAAATTTACCTGAAATATCCCTGGCAAAGAAGATGATCCCGGCACTGCCCTCCAGGTCATAAGGTCTTATTTCAACCTCCACAGGAAAAACCTCACCGTTTCGTTTCCTGTGATAGAGCTGTTCCACTACCTTCTGACCTGACCAGACTTTACTTAGCATCTCCTTTAACAGCGGGTGGTATTCAGGGATGGCTATGTCCATAGCCGACATAGCCAGGAACTCATCCCTTGTGTATCCATAACGTTCACAGGCCATTCTGTTCACTTCCATGAGCTCCTCTGAAAGATTTCCCTCTTTCAGGATCTGGATGAAAATGGCATTATCGCTGTTATCAAAAAGCTCCTTGTATTTTTCCTTTTCCTTTTTGAGCTTGTCCTGGAGTGTTTTCTGTTCGGTAATGTCCTTTGCAATTTCAATGACGCCCCATATGGAGCCATCTTCTTCCACAATTGGAAAAGAAGAAACTTCATTCAGCGTAGGACCATTTACACTGTTACACTCCATGATACTTCTCTCCATGATCCCCTTCTCCAGACTGACAATACAGGGACATCCCTGACAAGGACCACTTCTGCCTTTGAAGATCCTGTAACATTTTTCTTTCTCGGGAACTTCAGATAAACCGTGTTTTTTCATGGACACCTGGTTTACCCTGATAACGTTGAGTTCTCGATCCATTACCCTCACACCATCATGCAGGTTATTTAGAAGAGTCTCTATAAGTAAACGTTGAGTAACGGAAATATTACCTTCCTGTTTCTCCACTTCGTTTACGGAAAACTTAATATCAGATTCCATGTGTCCCTCCAGAATAAATTTATTTCTATCACAGCTAAAAGTATAGATATTCTGAATAGGGAGCATAGTCCCCTGTGAACCATAGTACAGATATCAATGGCACTAAAACATATAGGTCTTAAGAACTAAAAGAATTGGGACCCGTGGAAACAAGAAGGTCCCGAGAAACTTTATATATAAATCATCCTGAGGGGCACACTATCAGGAAAGGATATATCTGTCTCCTCCCTGCTGCTTTGCAGCATACATGGACTTGTCGGCCCTCTCAAGAAGGGAACTTAAAGAGTCTCCCTGGTGGAAACCAGTTACACCCATACTCGCCGTAACACCAAGGTCTGATTCCTTCATGATGATAAGCAGTTTTTTCGCAAGAAATAAAGCACTATCCTCCGAAACAGGTGTAATCACCAGGAATTCATCCCCTCCCCATCTGCCGAAGAAGTCGGAACTCCTCAGATTGGAGACACATTTCCTGGCGATCTGCTTCAGGACTTCGTCTCCCCTGGAGTGTCCGTAACGATCATTGACTGCCTTGAATCCGTCAAGGTCGAACATTATCAGTGACAGGTTATCACCATAGCGTCTTGATTTGTTCAGTTCCCATTGAAGTATCTCTTCCAGATGCCTTCTGTTGTTTACTCCCGTCAGCTTATCTGTGGTGGAAATTGCCAGAAGTTCATCATTCAGCCTTTTCGCCCTTTCCTCAGCCCTTACTTTTTCAGAAATATCATGGACCATAAGAAGAAGAACAGACCTGTTATCAAAGAAAAGCTTTGTACTGTAGATCTCAACATTATGCACTATTCCCGATGACGTCATATTTTCAAGATAAAAATGCTTTTTTGTCCCCAGATTTACCTGGTTCAGCTGATCGGAAGGGTCAGAACTATCTGTACCAGGTGTTATATCAGAGAATCTGAATCCGATGAGATCATCATAGTCATAGTCATAGAATGAACAGGCGGCCGGGTTAGCATCCCGGATAAGACCTGTTTCAGGATCCACAAGAAGCATAACTGCCTCATTTTCATGAAAAAGGCTTGCATAGCGCCGCTCACTATCTCTCAGCGTTTTTTCCGAAGACTTTCGTTCTGTAATATCCCTGATTATGGAAAGGACCGTTGGTTTGCCGTTAAGGTTGAATAGATGAGCATTTATCTCTCCGGGTATTCTCTTTCCGTTCTTGGCAAGGGCAGTTATTTCAGCCAGGGCCATTCCATTAAGCATCAGTTTTTCCCTTATTATGGCAACAGTATTTTCATATTCAGGAACAAGGACATTGAGTGGAGTCAGTTCAAGCAGCTCTTCCCGTGTATAGCCAAGGAACTGGCAGGCAATGTCGTTTGCCTCTATGAAGGTGCTCACCTCGCCATCCTGGGAAATATGGTTCACAAGGATGGCATCGGACCCTTTGTCAAAAAGGAGCCGGAACCGGGCTTCGTTCTCGGACAACTTTACCTGGAGGTCCTTCATCATCCTTATCTGCCCCATATTCCTTTTCTGGACAAGGAAGGTCAGCCCAAGGGTCAGGAGGACCGTAAAAGCAGCGAACCAGAGGGTGAACTTTCGAGCAAGGGCCCTGCTGTAACTGTAAAGTTCCGCACCCGGTATGGAAGCCCTGAGTAGAAGTCCGGATCCGGTCACCGCCCTGTAAAAGGCTATAACCTCCTCATCCCGGTCATTTTCTGCAACCATACTGCCCAGGTGCTGAAGAGCATCTTCATAAACAGGTTCGTCCTTGAGGATCAGACGATAATGGATATTGTCTTTCCGGATCCTCTCCAGAACAGAAGAAAGATCGAAGAGGACCAGGTCATAACCGAGAAGATCATCCTCTTCGTAAATGGGAGTGCAGACACTGACACCTGTTCTGCCGCCGTAACGTAAATATTCAACAAGTGTCTCCCGGCATTTCGTGGACATAGAAGGCAGGGATGGGGGTCTTTCTCCGTAGTTTGCTATCTCGTTACCGGCAATACGCCTGGTGGCAAAGACAGCACCCTTGAGAGTCTCCACACCTTCTATCCATCTTGGAAGAGAAAAAGAAACAAGATCTTCAAGAGATGCCTCTCCCCTGATGAAGGAATAGGCCTTCTGACGGATAGCCGTCCTGCTTGAAAGGGTCTTGGCATTCTGGATGAAATCCTGGATGGAGTTGTCCAGGATTATGAGGGAATTGTCTGCCTTACCTGCGAAATTCTGCTCCAGGCTCATCTTCAGCTCTACCTGAAGGGGCCGGTAAACCAGAAGAAGGGAAGACGAAAGAAAGATCATTACCAGTAAAAAAAGATAAAGGGAAAACCTGCGGCCCGATGTAAACATCCCTATCCTTCTCTCCGTATGAAAATATGAGTAACCCCCTTTTTGCCCGGGGCACAGATGAAAAGTCTCAAGTTATTTGAAGGTTAATAGATCTGAAACTAAGGAAGTTTATCCTTCTTACTGTTAATAATATAACCTTAATCATCTTTTTTCCATAACGCACCATTTTGAGCAAACTTAACGAACCTCAACCTGCCCCAAAGGTTTATGCCTTCCTCTGCGTCCTCTGCGCTCTCTGCGGTAAAACAGGTTTTCCGGTTTTGGTATTGTTTTTATCTTTTATCGTGCAAAATAGGGTGACCATTTTGCGCAGCCGACAAAGTGGCCTATTTCTTAATCTCCTAGACCCGCGAAGCGTCCGCCCGTCCCCGGTTTATTCAGTGGTTTTTGGCGGATTTGCGTACTTTGCGCCTTAGCGGTAAAACAGCTTTTTATCATTTCACCATGTTCTTCCTGCGGTAGACCGGCAGGGCCGCCTCCCACATTCCCGGGTGCTGTTTCCACAAAATAATACCCATGGCGACACAGACCACACCCCCGCCCGCCAGGGTAAGGGGAGCACCGAACATGGAGGCCAGCCAACCTGCGTTAAGGCTTCCAATGGGAGCAATTCCGAGAATGGAAACTATATAGAGGCTCATCACCCTGCTCCTCTTGTTATCATCCACAAGGGTCTGGATGAAAGTGTTGCATGAAACCATGGAGGATACCATGAAAAGTCCCACAAAGACCATGAGAAACATGGACAGTGTCAGTGACCTGGAAAGGGAAAAAAGGGATACTGAAATGCCGAAAAAGGACATGGAAAAGGCCATTATCTTTCCAAGTCCCACAGGAGACCTTCTCAGGGCCAGACCGATAGAACCGGCAAGGGCTCCGATGCCGCTTGCGGCCATTAGAAACCCCAGGGTCTGGGGACCGCCGCTGAGTATCTCCCTCGCAAAAACGGGTAAAAGTACAAGATAGGGTATACCGGCAAAACTTATCACGACCAGGGCCATAAGGGTATTACGTATGGGAGAAAATCCTTTTACATAAACCAGCCCTTCCCTGAGCCCCTCAATGACCCTGCGGGGAGGTCCGTCACGATCTCCCCTGCATTCCCTCAGTTTCATTATCATAAGGGCAGCAAGGGTGGCAAAATAACTCAATCCGTTTATAACAAAACATATACCCTCTCCAAATGCCGCGATGATAAGTCCTCCCAGTGAAGGACCGAGAAGTCTGGCCACATTGAAAAGAGAAGAATTCAGGGCAATGGCATTACCGAGATCTTCGCTCTTATCCACCAGATGGACCACAAAGGCCTGCCGAGCAGGAATTTCAAAGGCATTTACCACCCCCAGCATGGAACTGAGGATAATTATATGCCAGTATTCCACCCGTCCTGTGAGGGTAAGAAATGCCAGGACAAAGGCATGGACCATACTCAGTCCCTGGCACAAAAATATCACCTTTTTCAGATCCATCTTCTCAAGAACGACCCCTGCGAACATACCAAGAAAAAAAACCGGGATCTGGCCCACAAAATCCACAGCTCCCAGCATGAATGCAGAATCGGTCAATCTGTAGACAAGCCAGCTCATGGCAACTCTCTGCATCCACAGACCGCTCAGAGAGACGACCTCTCCCATAAAGAATATCCTGTAGTTTCTATGTTTCATCGCCCGAAGGAGATGATGAGCTCGAACTTTTTTAAGATTTAAAACATCTGGAGCAAATCGCCTGGACCATGACATCCGGTATATCTACTCCTCTCCCTGTAAACTTAAAGAGGGCTCCGAAACTGTCCGGAACCCTCTTCTGAAATCATTCTTCTGAAGAAAACAAAGACAAGACCGGGCAGATACTCTACTCTACATTTCCTGCAGATCTTCAGTTCCCCTTTGTACCCGGAACCTTGGGATAGGGCATGGGAATATACTGTACGGAAGGTCTGCCCTTCCCCGACTGGGGATAAAGGCTCATTATGTTACATATGTGTCCATCCAGTTCCGTATTGATGGGAAGGCCTATCTCTTTTGCCTCTTCGGGGGTGATGGGATAATCATGGGTCCAGCGGCCCTCGGTAAGCTTGGTGGCAATTTCCCTGGACTTATTCTCATCCATATTATCTACCAGGAGGTCAAAGACGAATTTGTTTGTCTGAACAATAGCCTTTCTTCCCACATCAGCAAGGATAAGGGTCTCGTCATCAATTTCTGCAATAGGCTTTTCCTCAACCACCTTTAGAAGGGAAACGGCAGGGAACTGGCCTATCTGGGGATCCACCGGTCCAAGAACGGCATGTTTGTCCATGAGGATCTCGTCTGCAGCAAGGGCAATAAGGGTTCCCCCTGACATGGCATAATGGGGGACAACTACAGTAACCTTTGCAGGATGGTCATTCAGGGCCTTGGCGATCTGTTCTGCTGCAAGGAGAAGTCCGCCGGGTGTATGGATTATCAGGTCAATGGGGGTGTCATCGGAGGTCATCCGGATAGCCCTGAGAACCTCTTCTGAATCTTCGATGTTTATGTAATTCCGGGAAAACATACCCAGGAATCCCACACTTTCCTGCCTGTGGATAAGGGTTATGATCCTGCTTCCCCTGTTCTTTTCACAAGTTCTCAAAGCTGTAACTCTTCTATACCTCAAGATCCACTGGGTTACCTGGGGATAGATAATAAAAAAAATAAATAACAGGGGCCATATACTGAACTGCTGGCTCATGGAAACACCTCTCTCTGCTACTGGAATGGAATAAAAGATTCAAGGTAATTATACCTGTTATGTAATAAAACTCACAGGGTTCAAGAGAACTTTCAGCTGCCATTGACTAATTAGCCAAAATAGTAAGGTATAATATTATAGACTGTACCACTTTAAACAGATTATTAAATGGTCTTAAGGGGCTTAATATGGCTGAAACAAAAAAGAATCAACCTGAAAAAAAGAAGTTTCCCCTTTGGAGGATCTTTAAATATTTACTGCTCTTCCTCCTTCTTCTATCCCTTGGCCTTATTCCTTTCTTGAAGAACAGGGATATGGCAACCGGAATGATACATAAGGCCATTGTGAAAGGTCTGATTTCAGCCGGTTTTGAGGGAAATATCGAAAGGGTAACCGGCAACCCCTGGCAGGGTTATCGTATAGAGGGTCTTTACCTGGCCTCTGATGATATCTTCAGTGCCTCCATCCAGACAATAGAGGTCGATCTGGATCTGCTTAAAGTTTTCACCTGGGACCCCGTCGAAAAGATAGGTATTTCCGGCTCCATGATAGACATAAAGGATCCCGCAAAGCTGGCCCTTTTGAGATCGGAACCATCCGGTAAAAAACTGCCTATCCCTCCCCTGCCCATTGAATTAGAGAGTTTCGACGTCAGGATCCCCGGCCATCAGATCCTTGCTGACAGGGGGAGAATATTATATAGCTCAGAAACAGTAGATCTGGACCTGTCCGGCAGAGTCGACACCCTGCCATGGAAAATCGAAACAATTCTTGAAATGGGAGACAGGATCCATCTCGCCAAAGGCATGTTCGACCTGGGTAAGGAGGGACGCATCGTCCTTTCGGGTGACATAAGTCCCCTAATGGATATAACCGGAACTGTGGAGAGTCTGGACCTGTCCGGCCTTAGCAGCCTGGATGAAAGATTTATGGACGCAAAGGGGATCTTCAGTTCCACCCTCTATGGAAAGGGCACTCCGGCCGAACCCGAGGCAGGAGGGACATTTTCCCTGGCAGGAGGAGAAATAGGAGGAAAGTCGATCGGTTCCATATCCGGCCGATGGTCCTTTGCACAGAATGCCTTCAAAATTGATGAGATGGTTAATGAGATCCTGGGAAGCAGGATCGAAGGGGACCTTTCCATAAACACAGAGGGAGAACTGAAGATAAAGGCACAAGGCAGGGACCTGGACCTGTCAAAGGCATCAGAACTGAAAATGGCCATCCCCGAAATGAATGGCAGGATAGACAACCTCCAGCTGGATGTATCTGGGAAACTTCCATGGTTAACGGGAAGAATGGACCTCGCTTCAGGAGGTTTCTCTATTTCGGGACAGAAATTCGATTCCATGAAACTCAATATCCTTCTGGAAGGAAAGAAGATCCTTCTGGATTCATCCCTCTCATGGTCAGGAACAGAGGCACAGGCCGGGGGGACTTTGGACCTGTCGAAAGAACCCGCCATGGAGTTCAGCCTCAAAGCCCCGGTCATTGACCTCGCAATTCTCCCAAGGATGGCTCCGTCACTCTCTGCGCTCGAACCTGAGGGTTCAATGGCATTATCCCTTGAACTCAGAGGAAATATAAAGGATCCCGCAATAAAGGGTTCCCTTTCATCCAGGAAATTCAGTATCAGGAAGGAACCCTTTGATGATTTCAGCATTTTCTTTTCGGTCGCAAAGGGTACCATGAACCTGGACAGGCTATATGCAAAAATGCTGGGAGGAGAATTAACCGGAAGCGGAAAGATCCTGTCCATATTCACTTCTCCCGTTCTGGATCTCGGGATCTCCGGAAAAAACCTGGATCTTGAAAGGGCCGCCCGTCTGGTCCCATCACCGCCGGAAGATCTAAAAGGAAAGGCAGACCTGAAGGCTTCTATCAGAGGACCACTCAAGAACCTCCTCATTGAAGGAACTTTACAGGGCAGGCAGTTTAGAATGGGAGACCTTGTAAAGGCCGAAACCATCGAGGCAAAGGCTTCCATAAAGGGGCAGGAAGAACCTCTCCTCGAGATATCCACTCCCCTCGCCACAATAAGCGATATGGTCCTGCAGGATGTAAATGCCAACATTTCATGGAAGGCTCCTGACCTGATCATACGGGACATCAGCACATCCATTCTTGATGGGGAATTTACTGCCGCTGGCAAGATCATTACTGCACCCTCCCCCCTTCTTGACCTCAAGGCATCTTTCAAAAACCTGGAACTGGAGGATCTCCCCTTTACAGGCCTTCCTGTTACAAAGGGAACTACAGAAGGAACCATCACCATAAAGGGATCACCCTCCGACCCAAAGATTTCCTTCCAGGCATTATCTCCCCTTGTCTCTTCCGGCTGTGCTGTGCTGAGATCCATAGATCTCAGGGGAAGCGCCTCAAGAAAAAAAATAGACATAACCAGTCTCAATGTAAAAGTGGGAGAAGGTCTTCTTACGGGAGGCATGTCCCTCATGCTCCTGGAGAAAGGGACAGATATCTATTTCAACCTTGTAGGCAGTGATCTGGACCTGGCCTATCTTCTTCCCAGAGAGGAAGAAGCATGCTCTGTCGATATTTCCGGCAATATAGACATGCAGATCCAGGGAAATTTTACGAAGGGTAAATTGAACGGCGAAGGAAATATCAGTTCCCGGGCTCTGCTTATTCAGGACTTTCCCCTGGAAAGCATGGATATCCCCCTGGACATAACCGCAAACAAAGCAGAGATAAAGGGAATGAAAATAAAAAGTTTCGAAGGGACAGTATCCGGAGACATGGGAATTGACCTTGACGATCTGGCATGGCATATGTCCCTTAAGGGAGTAGACCTGGATCTGGGCAAGGCGACAGAATCCATCCCCGCCCTTTCGCAGAAATTGACGGGAAAAACCTTTTTTGATGTTAAATTCAAGGGAAGGGGCTTCAACCCCTACGGCTTTTTCGGATACGGTGTTCTTGAAATACGGGAAGGGGATATAGGAGGAATTCCGGCCATAAAGGCCGCCGCCGCTACAGCAGGGGAAGAGAGGATCAGGTTTCAGAAGCTGAGAAGCAACTTCCTCGCAGACGGGTTCGGCCTTACCATCCTCGGAGGAAGCCGGGTGGAAGCTCCCCGGAAATACCCTCTCTACCGGCAGATAGAGGTGGATGGAAACATCCAGTACGACGGAGATCTCGATCTAAAGGGATCTGCAGAGGTAAATATCCAGGCTTTCAATGCCTTTATGGGGACCCTCCAGATCGCATTAAAAACTGTTCTCTCCCAGGGAGACCTGGTCAAAGATATTCTTGGAAGCCTTACTGGAATTAAACGAAAGGACTTTCGGACCATAAACTTTGAAATAGGAGGAAACAGGGCCTCTCCCGAGATAAAGAATCTGAAAGTTGAAGGGGGGCAGGAATACCTGCAGGATCTTCTGCAAATGGAAGACTCGGAAAAGGACAGACAAAAGATAAACAACAACCAGATCACCATCAGGCTTAATTTCCCCGTCGGTCCAGGGGGCAGTAAAAAAGACGATGAAACGGGTGAGCAGCTTAAGGAACAGTTCCTCGAAGGCATCCTGAAAAACCTGTTTCCAAAGGAATAGTCTCATGGCAATAGTAAATGCTCCAGCAGAGAAAACAATTTACAAAGGCTGCTCCCTTATGGAAGCAGCCTTTAGATCACACACCTTTATTGGATATCAATCGGCAGCGCCTTTCTGTGTCCTTACGCTCACCTTATCTTCCTCAAAAAAGAGTTCCACCTGCTCATCCGGGCTATGCTCTGTCATAAGGGATATGCCCACAATGGCAATGAAAGATACCGCCCAGCCGATATAGGAACCGGAGAATCCGCCTGGATCGCCCATCAGGGACCATACAAGTGAAGAACCTCCCCCAAGAAGGATGCTCCAGAAAGCACCAGTGGCCGTAGCCCTCCTCCAGAACAGAAGAGCAAGCATGGGGAAGAATAATCCGCCTGCACCGAAGGTGTAGGCATACATAACCAGGTCTATGACCCTGGGTATCTTGTAGGCCAGACCGATGGCAAATGCACCCATGATAAGGACAGCAAGCCTGTTTACCCTCATAAGCTGTTTGTCGGTGGCCTTGGGGTTCATCCGTTTTCTGTAAATATCATTCGTGAAAATAGCAACTGAACCCATCAGGCAGGAGTCGGCCGTTGAAAGGACAGCAGCCATGTAAGCAGCAACTACAAGACCCGCCAGACCCACGGGAAGGAGGGTAACTATCATTGTGGGGGTAGCAAGTTCTGCGTCCTGTAACCCCGGAACAAGCAAATGGGCCAGAAGCCCTACCAGGGTCATTCCTATTGCGAAAAGGGGCCATTCAATGGGAAAACCTGTAAGGAAGATGCCCCATTTTGCAGTCTTCACATCCTTGGCTGCTATAACCCTCTGGAACGTGGCTATGGAGATGAACCAGACCGGGAAGATGGAAAGGAACCAGCCGATGGCCGTCTTCCATCCCACGGCTCCCCATTCTGTAAGACCCGCTGTATCCGGGTTTGCCCTCAGCTGTTCGAAAAGTGCAGTGGGGCCGCCCACCTTTGATAAACCTATTGGCACAAGGATAAAGATAACTCCTGTAAAAAGGACTACAAGCTGATAAACATCGAGGGTGATAACAGCCTTCAGACCGCCCATGGAAGTATAGGCCAGTATTATCGCCCCGGCTATCATTATGGTAGTGGACACGCTTAGCCCGATAGTACCGGAAACCAGTTTTGCCCCGGCTATTACCTGTCCTCCCACAAAGGTCCACCATGCAAGACCTATTAGCAGGGCCGCCACCAGACCTGTTTTTTTGTCAAAACGGGATTCAAAAAGGTCACCCGTAGTGAGCCCCATGACCTTGTCCGACCAGCGTTTGAGCTTCGGGGCTAGAAAAAGACCTGCCAGCACGGCACTTAGTCCGGAAACGCCTATAAGCCAGGATCCTGAGATCCCCATGCTGAAACCGAGCCCTCCCATGGCAATACTGAAACCTCCGCCAAGATCCGTTGCGGCAGAAGAACCGGTGGTCCTGATGAGTCCCATATTCCTGTCTGCAGCGAGGAAGGACTCATTCTCCTTATTTACCGTAGCCTGTTTCATGATGTAGTATCCTATAGAGATAAGGGAAATAAAGTAGAGGATAACGACGATGACATCAAGCAGATGAAGCTTCACGATCTCTTCTCCTCCTTTCCAGTCCCTTTACCTGTCTTCCCTTCAATACCCTGGAAAACCGTAAAAGGGAAACACAACAACACTCAAGCAACGCACCACACAGCCCGAAAGACCAGGATGTCCGTCCCCTCTGTGATCCTGTTCCTCTCCTTTCCGAGAGTTTACCGGGCACTCAAAGTCCGGGTCAGAAACTCCAGTACGACCTTTGCTGTCGACTCAACGGTACTTATATTTACGTATTCATCAGCAGAATGGAAGTTCCCCCCCTGGGGTCCGGTTACCAGGGTAGGAATATGAAGACGTCCTCCTGTGTAACAGAAATCTCCAACACTGCTGAAATAATCAATGACCGGTAGTTTTCCTGTTGTGGATTTAATGGACTCTTTCATGATGTGTACGAAGGGATTTTCTTCGGGAACAACATAGGCAGGGAATCCGTCACATTGGGGGTGGGGGGCTTCCCGGAAACTGATGGAAGCCTGGCCCTGTATATGGGCTCTTCTTACTGCATCCTGAACCTCAGCCAGGATGTTTTCCTTGTCCTCTCCAACCGTAACATGTCTGAACACTGAAAAGGAGGCCGTATCCGGAACGGAAAGAGCTGCTCCTCCTCCCTCAAAATCGATACAGCATATGGATCCGGGACCAAGTTTTTCATGGATGGGAAGTTCTGTCTTTTCAAGTTCCAGAAGGATCCTGGCAGCCTCGCTTATGGCATTTATTCCGAGTTCCGGCTGAGCTCCGTGGGATGACCTGCCTCTGACATGAACCCTGTAATTCCAGCCGCCCCTGGCTCCGAGACTGAGGCTGGGATAGGGATCATGGGCAAAGGAACTGCTGGGCTCGGTTATTACAGCGACATCCATGGAATCGTTAATTATGCCATCGAGGATGAGGGCATCCGTCCCAAGGCCGAAGGGTCCCTCTTCATCACAGACAAAACTGTAGACTATCTTTCCTGAGAAATTTTCAGTATTGCAAAGGAAGGCTTCAATGGCGAGCATAAGGGCGGCACAGCCTGACTTCATATCACAGGTGCCTAGACCATACATGCGGTCCCCCTCCATCTCGCATCCGTAGGGGTCCCTGGTCCATCCGTCACAGAGCTTTACCGTATCGAGATGTCCGTTGAGAAGAACCGTGGGGCCCACCGAATCACCTTCGATGGACCCTATCACGTTTGTTCCCCTGAAATCGCATATCTTCTTTTCGTGAAAGTGGTGGAAATGGACAGGAATTCCCCTGGCTTCAAGCCAGCTATGAGTGAAATCCATTATGTCCTTTTCGGAAAAGTAGGGACTCCGTATCTTCACAAGGTCACCAAGAAGGGATATTACCCTTTCCCGGCTGATGCATGTCTCAGCTATTTTCCCTGTGGGATCCTTCAAAGCTTCCTCCCTTAACGGATAATCCACCTCTTATGCTTTATTTTTTGTTCCTTTCGTGCCGGTCGAGATGGGATGGTTCAAGGGAAAGTTCCTGGCCATTGAAGAGTTTGATCAGTCCCTCGTTGGACAGAGCCTTCTGGCGCTCCACATATTCTTCGTGATGATAAAGTTCTTCAGGCCTGCTCAGGTTATCCTCCGGCTCCTTGTAGGTGGTAATGACACCCTCGTAATTCCTGAGAAGGACCGTCCTGTCGGATCTGGACACGATGTAGTTGGGCATTACGGGGATCTTGCCGCCGCCGCCTGGAGCATCCACTATGAAATAAGGTACAGCAAGGCCGGAGGTATGGCCCCTGAGGAACTCGATTATCTCGATACCCTTGCCGATGGAAGTCCTGAAATGCTCAATTCCCTCGGAAAGGTCACACTGGTAAATGTAGTAGGGTCTTACCCTTATTTTCAGCAGCTGCTGATTCAGTTCCCTGAAGATGAGGGGACAGTCGTTTACGCCTTTAAGAAGAACAGACTGGTTCCCGAGGGGCACACCTGCATCTGCCAGCATATTGCATGCCCTTGTGGATTCCGGAGTTATTTCCTTGGGATGGTTGAAATGGACATTGATCCATAGGGGATGATATTTTTTAAGCATGCTGCACAGCTTCTTCGTCACTCTCTGGGGACACACCACGGGAGTCCTTGTCCCTATACGGACAAAATCAACATGGGGAATGGCCGAAAGCTCTGCAATGGTCCATTCAAGAAGGTCTTCATCAATGGTGAATGGATCTCCTCCTGAAAGGAGAACATCACGGAATGTGGGAGTATTTTTCACATATTCAATGCATTTAGCTATCTGTTCCTGTGAATAGGCCCTGTCGGTTTCTCCCGCATGTCTCCTCCTGGTACAGTGCCTGCAGTACATGGAGCACTGGTCCGTAACAAGGAGAAGGCCCCTGTCGGGATAACGATGGGTCAATCCTGGAACGGGAGAATCCACATCCTCGTGTAGGGGATCGCAAATGTCCGAATCCGCTATATGAGTTTCTGATACCGTCGGGACAGCCTGCATACGCACAGGACAGGTCGGATCATCGGGATCCATGAGGGAAGCGTAATAGGGAGTTATGGCCATACGGAGCCTGTTCAGGCTTTTATCGATGACCGCTGCCTCTTCATCTGAAATATTGATAACCTGCCTTAGTTTCTCCACAGAGGTTATCCTGTTGGCTATCTGCCATTTCCAGCTGTTCCAGTCTTCATCTGAAACATCCTTCCACATGGGTACTGACCGCCTGTCTCGATATTTCTGCATCATACTTTCCTCCCCTTGTTAAAATAAAATAGAATTTCTCCAGGATAATTCCATCTTATCAGAATTATCTTAATATATAGACACTTTTTGTCAAGTAAAAAAACCTTTTTCCTATATGGAAAACTTACGGCAGTTTTTTACTGTCCGGGTACACTCCCCTGCTGAACCATGGAAGATTAAGAATACTCAGTATCTGAACTGTAGATGATAGGAGATATTTTCGGCAGCGGTCTGAAGGTTTCGCAGCCAGAAGGGTACCCTGTCAAGATTTTTCTCCGTTTTCTCCGCATTCATGGAAAGACAGAAGGTAACTTCACCGTTCTTGGAAAAAATGGGAACAGACAGCCCGATAACTCCCCTGTCGAAGGTCTCATCCTCGAAGGAATAGCCCTTTTTCCTTATATCGGCGTACTCCTTGAGGAGCTGATCCACATCCATAAGGGTGTTTTCAGTCCTTTTCTGCAGTGGTAAATTCCTGATAAGAAGGGGTATTTTTTCGGGTTCCCTGTATGCAAATAACAGTTTTCCGGAAGATCCGCAGTTTACGGGAAGGCTTTTACCGATAAAATCATTCTTGTCGTAGAGGCTCCCCTGGCAGGTTTCCTTGTCCAGGACCACTACCCTGTCTCCCTCCCAGATACAGGTATATACGGTCTCGCCGATTATTTCGCAAAGATTTTTCAGAACCGGCTTTGCGATCTCGTTAAACCCCACAAGCCTGCTGTAAACCCTTCCAAGCCTGAGATTTATGGGACCAAGATGGTATTTTTTCGAAGAAGGGGCCTTGATAACAAAAAAATTGTTTTCCAGGTCCCTGAGGATCTTGAAAAGGTTACTCCTGGACAAACCCAGTTCTCCAGAAAGCTCTGTAAGGGAATACTCGTAGGGCGGTTCTCCAAGTTTCCTCAATATCTGAAGGGCCTTGTTAACACTCGACAAATCATGACCTCCCCTGCTGCAGCGTAAATAGCAGCGTAAATTGTAAAGAAATCACCATTAGGTATACTATAAATAGAGACAAACTGCAAAGATCCGGTTTATCCAGACTGATCTTCACGAAACCCTGAAGGGGGAACTCCAATGTATTATAAAGATCTTCTTATCTCCGGCGGGACCATTCTTACAGGAAACCCTGAAGCCCCTCTTGCGGGATCCATGATCATCTCGGAAAACAGGATAGCCTGCATCGGCAGTTCCGATGAAGTGAATTGTCATCCGGGAGCTGCAGGAGCCCTGAAGATCGATCTGGAAGGAAACACCCTTATCCCGGGGCTCACAGATTCCCACCTCCACCTTGCTTCCGTGGCAAAACAGATGGAGGCCCTTTCGTTGAATGAAGCATCGTCCCTGAAGGAAATGCTGGAGATCATAAGAGAAAAAGCATCCCGCCTCAACCCCGGGGAATGGATATATGGAGTGAGGTTCGATGACTCTTCCTGGCCCGAAAAAAGGCTTCCCACAAGGCAGGATCTCGACGGACTGAACCTGGATAACCCAGTGGTGCTGGTAAGGGTCTGTGCCCATATCCATGTGGCCAACTCTCTTGCTCTTAAAAAGGTCGGCCTTCCTGCTAATATAGATGTCCTTTATGAAGATCAGGCGTCAAAGATAACCGAACAGATGCAGCTTCAGATGTACAATCCCTCCAGAATGAAAGATGCCCTGCACCGCACATGCCTGAAAATGGCATCCCAGGGTCTGACCTGCGTCCACACATGCGGATGCACTTCCTACGGGCTTGAGGAAGATATGGATATATACCGGAAACTGAAAGAAGAAGAGAAACTCCCCCTGAGAGTGATCTATTACACTGATGACCTGCCCGAACCGGGCTTAGAGAGCGGGGATGGAGACGACTGGATCCGCTACGGAGGTTACAAGATGTTCCTTGACGGCTCCCTGGGAGGAAGGACCGCCGCCCTTACCCTGCCCTATGAGGATCAGCCCGGTAACATGGGGGTCCTCAACCATACTGCCGAAGAGGTCCGGGAACGTATGCTGGAAATGCACTCGAGAAATATTCAGGTCCAGGTACATGCCATTGGAGATGCTGCCATTGACCAGTTTATTGAAGGATTGGGATATGCCTATGCCCATGGTCCCCAGAGCACTTCCAACCTTCGCCACAGGATCGTCCATGTGCAGATATGCCGCCCCGGGCAGATGGAGGCTCTAAAAAAACTGCAGGCCATATGCGACATACAACCCGGTTTTGTACCCAGCGATATCTCCATAGCCGGCCAGAGACTGGGGATGGAAAGGGAACCCTGGGCCTACGCCTGGAAGGACCTTATAAAAGCAGGACTTCTACTCACCGGATCGAGCGATGCCCCCGTGGAATCGACGGACCCCTTTCGGGGGATCTGGGCAGCCCTCAACAGGACAGATGAAACGGGATCTCCCGAGGGAGGATGGAAACCGGACCAGAAACTCACTCTGGAGGAAACGCTGCCCCTCTTCACCTCCAACCCATGGAAGGCCATTGGCCTTTCCTCCCGCTTCGGTATGCTGAAGAAGGGCTATGCTGCCGACCTTGTAATTCTCGACAGGGATATAACAGCCGCACCCCCCCATACATTAAGGTATGTAAAACCGCTCCTCACCATGGTGGGCGGCACCGTAAGCTACGGAAAACTGGAGGGATGGCCCTCCATCCTATAAAGACAGATCCCCCGCCTTGATCAATCCCTTTTTCCTCATATACTCGGAAAAGAACAGGGTGAGAAGGGCGGGGAGGACGAAATGAAGAAGGATAATACCCGTCCAGGCCTTTGAACCCATAACGGCAAGGGTACCGAACTGCCCCACCAGTCCGCTGGTGCCCATTCCCGCCCCTATCTTGTTGTTCTCCATCCTGAAAAGCAGGGTGGCAAAGGGCCCGAGTATGGCGGAACTCAGGGTCGGGGGCACCCATATCCAGGGATTTTTAACTATATTCGGGATCTGGATCATGGAAGTGCCAAGGCCCTGGGATATAAGACCTCCCGGCCCATTTTCACGATAGCTCTGAACGGCAAAACCGATCATCTGGCATGAACACCCCACCGTGGCCGCACCGGCGGCCAGACCGCTCAGTCCAAGGGAAATAGCCAGGGCCGCACTGCTTATAGGAAGGGTGAGGATCATCCCCATCATCACCGAAACAAGGATACCCATGGGCAGTGGGTGGAGCCTGGTGGCCATGTTTATGACGTTTCCCAGGAAATACATGAGATCCGCTATCCACGGCCCGGCATATACGCCGGCCAATCCCCCTGCGAGAATTGTTCCCGCTGGCACCAGGACTATATCCACCTTGGTCCTCCCCCGAATAAGCTTTGAGATCTCGGCTCCCGTAAGAGAAGCGATAAGGGCCCCCATGGGCTCACCAATATGGAGAGTGGGTGCACCTCCACCAAGACCTATGGTACCCGCTCCGATGGCTCCCGTGATTATGGAAGCGAATATCCCCAGGGGTGAAGCACCCACGCTGTAGGCAACACCGGCACCAATGGCAGGACCCATCATGTACTGGGCAACCTGGCCAAAGGAAGCAGCCATCTCGAAACCGGTGTAATTTGCTATCTGTTTTATTATCAGGCCGATGATAAGCGAAGAAAAAAGGCCAAGGGCCATTCCATTCAGAACCTTTACTACATAATCCTGGATTTCAAAGGACTTTACTGTTTTGCCTGTCATGAGGACCTCCTCGGAAATATAAATGACTTTACAGCTGTCTTGTCACCAACAGTTAAAAAAATATACCAGTCTATGAGTTTTATATCAAGTAGTTTCTTTTTTTCAGTTCCCGGAGAATACGTTCATAGGTTTCCTCATCGGGAACTTCAATGGTGTGAAGATGCAGTCCCTCCGTGAGGGATGAAAGTGGTTCTGCCCTGTCTTCCCTTACCTTCTTCATGAACTGCTCCACATCGTACCTGGTGCCCACCATGAGGTTTCCCCTTATCTCTCCGTAGACTGGGTGCTCCACTATCACATCGAGGATCTTTCCTCCATTGTCCACTATGGTGACAAGTTCCTCTTCAATGGAATCCACCCCTTCATGTTTCGTTACAATGGTCTTTCTGAGAGAAACGCTCTCCCTGGGAGGAGTAACAAAGTAGCCCGTTGGGGTGGCGATTATAGCCTCGCCCGAAGCTCGAAGAACAGCGATATCTTGAACAATGACCTGCCTGCTCACATTGAAGATCTCTGCAAGCTCTATCCCCTTCATGCACCTGCCCCTTGTTTTCAACAGCTCCATTATGGAAACTCTACGCTCATCCGAAGTCACAGTCCTACCCCCCTCTCCATCGGGACACCTGTATTTATCCATTCATGCAATACCATTTAAAGTCCGGAATTAGAATAACATAAAAGCTGGAGTGCCGGTATGACCTGGTATAGAATAAGGCCATAGAGGAGGGATACCCTTTGTCCACAGTAGCACTGATGTCGCAGAGAACTTACTCCGAAAAGGAACTTGAAGTCTCCATGGAAAAACTTCTCCAGGAACTTGGAGGGATGGATTCCCTTATCAGACCCGGAGACAGGGTTCTCCTCAAACCGAACATGCTGTCGGCCAGGCCTGTCGCAAAAAGAATAACCACCGATCCCATGGTGGTAAGGATCATTGCCCGCATGGTACTCGACTGCGGCGCAAAGCCTTTTATAGGTGACAGTCCTGGAATAGAGCCATTTCCGCAGGTTGCTAAAGCCTCAGGCATAGCTGAAACAGGAGAGGAACTGGGTATACCCGTAATGGAGCTGGACAGCCCGGTACCTGTACCCGGAAATGAAAATGCAAGGTTTAAAAACATAGAGATATCCTCAAAGGTCCTTGAGGCAGATAAAGTAATAAACATTCCCAAGCTCAAGACCCATGCCCAGATGCTTCTCACCCTGGGAGTAAAGAACCTTTTCGGAACAGTCGTTGCCCAGAGAAAGGCGGAGTGGCACTACAAGGTGGGCCTGGACAGGGACATCTTTGCATCCCTTCATCTGGACATATACCAGGCTATAAGGCCAGTCATCACAATTCTCGACGGGATCTGGGGAATGGAAGGACACGGACCCGGAAGCGGATACCCCCGCAACTTCGGGATCCTGGCTGCTTCAACAGATGCCGTAGCCCTGGACTGCTCCATCTGCAGAATACTCGGTGTGCCCCTGGAGGACTTCCCCCTTTACCGGGAGGCAAAACGCAGAAATATAGGCCAGACCGACCTCAAAGAAGTGCTTTACAGGGGAGATCTGGATCCCCTCTCCGTAATTGAAGGAGTGGATATACCCCGTCTCGACAGCCTTCACGTGCTGCCCGGCTTCCTTAAATTCTTTGGAAATACCATGATATCCCGCCCCGTACAGGACCCGAACAAATGCATAGGGTGCGGGGAATGTGTGAAGATATGCGCCGCCCATGCCATAAAGCTGGAGGGAAAAAGGCTTAACTACGATTACAGAAGATGCATCCGCTGCTTCTGCTGCCAGGAAGTATGCCCCGTCAACGCCATAGGGTTCAAAAAGGGATTCTTCCTGAAAGCGATGGAGATCTTCAGAAGGTAACCAAACCTGAAAACCTTTCCACCACGGGGGACGCGGAGTAGCACCGAGGAAAACATAAAACCTAAGGCAAAAGCTGTTTTACCGCAGAGGACGCAAAGGACTCGCTGAGTCCTCGCAGAGGAAGGCATAAAACCTTGGTATAACTGTTCATGAATAACATGTGATATTCGTCCATTCGGACCAGATGCTACCAAGATAAAGGTTTTTGGGAGGCACGAAAGCACAGCTTTGTGCCATGGGAAAAGATTAGACCTGGAGGGCACAGAGGAAAACATAAGACATAAAAACCGTAGACCTTTTCACCTATATAATGGAATCCCTGCCTTATTCATTGAATAAACATAATGCACATGATAATATTTAACCATACTTCAAAAATATCATGATAATTTTGAAGTTAACTTAAAAATTATCACAAGAGGTACTTCGATGATCAAAAGATATATCGCAGATATTATCAGGGAAGATCTCCAACATAAAATGGTGTTCATAGGCGGCCCAAGACAGGTAGGAAAAACTACCCTCGCAAAAATGATAGGTGAAGATTACCCCTCTTTCACCTATCTGAACTGGGATTTCCGCCCCCACAGAGAAGCTCTTGTAAGATCGACACTACCTGCTGAAACAAATCTCCTGATCCTTGACGAGATCCACAAATATCCTGATTGGAAATCTCTGATAAAGGGGATCTGGGACACCAGGACAGGCGACGAATCCATTCTGGTAACTGGAAGCTCCAAGCTGGATATTTACAGAAAAGGCGGGGATTCTCTCCTTGGCAGGTACCACTATTTTCGACTTTATCCTTTGACTCTGAAAGAACTGAATTCTCAAGCTCCCGTAGGCATGGATTTCCCGGATAAAGCTCCGAAACTTGATCTGGACTTATCGGGTAAAGGATTGGACAAGCTCCTTTTTTTTGGAGGTTTTCCAGAACCTCTGCTTTCGGAAAGCGGAAGGGTATTGAAAAGGTGGCAAAGAGAAAGATTTGAAAGGGTCTTCAGAGACGATATCAGGGAAACAGAGAACATAAGATCTCTTGCACAGATAGAGCTTCTGGCAGCTATGCTTCCATCCAGGGTGACATCACCCTTATCTCTGAATTCTCTGGCAGAAGACCTGGAAACCAGTTCAAACACAGTAAAAAGCTGGATGGATCTTCTTTGCAGAAATTATTACACCTTTAAAATAACTCCATATCACAAGCGTCTTGAAAGGGCTCTCAAAAAAAGTTCTAAATACTACCTTTGGGACTGGTCCGAAATAAAGGATGAAGGTGCACGTTTTGAAAACCTTATGGCAGTTCATTTGTTGAAATATGCACATTTTATGCAGGACAGCCATGGAATTTCTGTTGAACTGTATTACCTCAGGGATACTGCTAAACGGGAAGTGGATTTTCTGCTGACTTGGGAAGACAAACCCTGGATCCTTCTTGAAACCAAGGTTAACCATGGTGACAGTTTGACCTCTCTGAACTATTTTGCAGATAAGCTTGGAGTTAATGAAAAATATGTAGTATGTCTGAATGATAAAAAAGATTACATCGACAGGAACTCCGGCGTAAGGGTAATACCTGCAAGCAGATTTCTAATGTCCCTTGTGTGATCAGTTGTTTCGGTGCGCTAAAGCGGCACCCTGCATTTCTCCGTGGTGAAAAGGTTTGGAGTGGATGTTATAGTTACTGGTTTTATTGTTTCCATGGCACAAATCTCCGATTTTGTGCCTCCACAAAACCTTTATCTCAGTAGCATCTGGTCTCCCCGACGAATATGTAATGTTACTCCTGAAAAGTTATCCCAGTGGGTTATGCCTTCCTCCGTGCTACTCCGTGTCCTCCGTGGTGAAAAGGTTCTGGTCCTGTTTTTATCTTTTATCGTGCAAAATAGGTTCATCATTTTGCGCAGCATCACAAGGAGTGTTAAGGGCCACAGGTCCGACCGTCCACGGTTTGTTTAGATGGTTTTTGGCGGATTTCCTCTGCGCTCTCTGCGTCCTCTGCGGTAAAATAGCTTTTGACTTTGACCTGGGTTTCCCTCCGTGGTGAAAAAGTTCTGGTCCTGTTTTTATCTTTTCTCGTGCAAAATAGGGTGACCATTTTGCGCAGTCGACAAAGTGGCCTATTTCTTGATCTCCTAGACCCGCGAAGCGTCCGCCCGTCCCCGGTTTATTCAGTGGTTTTTGGCGGATTTGCGTACTTTGCGCCTTAGCGGTAAAACAGGTTTTTCTTTAGGTTTACGGGGTATTTCCCATACGGTAATTGCCGCTCAGGTAATCATACAACCCATACACCCGAACCGGATCCTCCACAGCCTTGCCCCCCATATCCACACAATACCTCTCCAGTTCCTTATAAAGGTTCTTACCCAGAACATCCGGGTTAAGCTGTCTCAGAAGCTGTTCCGGGGTCCGCCAGGCACCGGGCTGACGGGCAGCGTAATAGTTCCATGTGGACAGAAGGGTGAATTCCGAAGTCCATGTATGGGCACTTTCCCTGCCGAACCAGTAATCCGCCGGGATCTCAAGGTACATACCCGCATTGCTGTAACGCTTGTCCATGGTCAGGTTATCCGTTCTGGCGATCCAGAATCCCACACCAAGGTTGTTCCACCACCTGGTGGCAGAAAACCTGGCTCCCCAGTCGCCGTCTATAAAGACTCCGTACTCTCCTGTAAGGTCAAGATCATAAACAGGATCATGATAACCGGCCTGGGCACAGTACTCCCACCACCACTCATCATCCGGATAACCCCTTCCCACGGTGATCCTTCCCGTTCCGCCGAAGGTCACCGGCTTATCCGCCAGGGAAGCGAACCCCTCGGGATCCCTTTCGTGGACCACGCTCATACGGCCCCCTACCCACCATCGTCCGTCATCACTGTAAAACCTGGCCCATGCATTTCCGCCGAACCACTGGGCATCCAGCCACCCGGCCTCACCCAGGGCAAAGAACCTGTCGTTTATCTTATAAAGGTAACTGAGAACACCCTTCCATATCCGGGTTTCGTCATTGGTTTCCGGCTCCCAGTAAATATCTATATCGTTATCGATGGGCTGGCGGATATCCATAATAGCCTCCCAGCCCTGGCTCGACCTCATCCGGTAGATCCAGTCAACACTCCAGCGGTCCATGTAATCTTCCTGGAGGGTCCTGTCGATCCGGGGTTCATAGACAAGCATGGCCTTGAATTCCGAATTGCCCTTATGTCCCGACCTGCCAGGCCCGTAATGAACAGGCCATTTTTTCCCGAAAAGATCCGCCCCGGCCCAGGTGATTTCAGCCCCCGCGACATCGGTTGCGCTGATATCACCAAGGCGCAGGAGACCGCACTGGTAACCGGGAACTTCCAGAACACTAATGGCCTCACCCCGAAGTCTGGGCACCAGGAAAAGAGTTTCCGTATCCCATGGAAGAAGCAGGGAAGTAAGGGTAAGCACCCTGGCCATTGCCTCAGCCTGGGAGGTATAGCCAATGTTCTCGTAGGCCACAAGAACTTTCCTGTCACCGATAAACACTTCCACATCCCGAACACCGATCCTGTCACCGGTATATTCCGAAATCTTTTCCGCCAGATCCTCAAGATCCGTATCATCCCAGTCGGGAATGGTAACATCTTCCTCCGCAGGCACATCATATTTCTTTTTATTCTTCCCGAAAAAGGGCTTCGTTAGATCAAAGTTGTATGAAAAGCCGAAGCACCACTCCTCACCCCTCTGGTAACTCAGGGAAGCATCCACACCCCAGGGGGTCTTCGCCACAAAACCCACATTGACTTTGGAATCCACATCCTCCGCGATGATCCGTCTGGAACCTATAGTATCCTGGCTGTAATCCAGGGGACTGTACTCCGCCTTGACTTCAAGCCAGTCATAGGGCTGCCAGGAAAGGCCGCCGAAAAAGCCGTTGAGCCTGTCGCTGCCATAACCCCATGTGAGAGCCAGCCTGTCCCATTCCCATGTAGCCACGCTGTAATAGGCCTGCATGATCTTGGTACCCAGGATGTCCGTAACACCGAAGGCAACACTGGGACGGCACTCATCCTGTTTGAACATGAGGAACTTGAGGTCAATGGCCTTGTCCTTGTATTTTCCGTAACCTTCCGAAACCATACCTCCCGTAGCAAAACGGGTAAGGCGCAGGTTCAGTTCCATCCAGGGGAAATAACCGAGGGAAATATAGTACGGCCGGTAGGGCTCGAACCACGAAATGCCCACCCTGCCCATACCGTCACCGGGAACCTGTGCCGTGGGATACTCCCACAGGCCGAGGAACCCCGCGTTGGAGGGACTTGCCGCGTATGAAATGCCTGTAAAGACCATAAGAAGTAATAAGAAAAGAACAAAGACCGTTAAAAATATCCTGCGAATAATACCAACCACTCCCAGAAGAAAGATCAAAAGAAAAACATATTAAAACATAACGAAAAAAAACAAACCTTTTTCACCGCAGATCCGCCAAAACCTCCGTCAAAGATCTTCCTAAAAAATCCGCCGAGGCCCATTGAAGAAAACCGAGGACGGTCGGACTTTCAGCCTTCCCTACAAATCATAGCCGGGTTGGCCGGACTTACAGCATTAAACAAACCGGGGACGGTCGGACGCTTCGCGGGTGATACGGAGTTTTCGCAGAGTACGCAAAGGAAAGCATAAATACATTGACCTGCTGCGAAAAATGAGACTCCATTTTTCACGAGAAAACCAGAAACCGTAAACCCATAAGACCGATTTTACCGCAGAGACCGCAGAGAGCGCAGAGGAAAGCGTAACCCTGAGTGAACCATTTTTCTTTAACCTGCTGCGTATATATTTCCGAGTTCATCCGCTCAGACCTTATCCAACTTAGACTGAGGTTAATGGATGTCACATAATCATAGATTTGTGCCAGGAGAAACTCTAGCCCTAAATTCTGGCTGGTTACTGGATTTACTACAGCCCGTTGGCAAATCGGGTTATACCATCCTTAAGTTTGACTACATTGAAATTAATAAGCAATCCTAGTTTCTTGCCGCTCAGTTTCAAGTAAGAAAGGATCTGAGCCTTATGTATATCCATTATTTTTTCAACGGATTTAAGTTCAATAATAATCTCGTCCTCTACCACCAGATCCAGACGATAACCCAAATCTATTTTGACTTCATCATAAATCACAGGAAGAACTTTCTGGGACTCAACTTTAAAGCCTCTTTTATTTAATTCATAACAAAGACAAGCTTCATATGAACTTTCGAGAAGACCCGGACCTAAAGCAGAATGTACTTTAACAGCGCTATCAATAATTTCTTTGCTTATCTCATTTATCTCCATAGGTCTGAATACCCCCAATTCAGTCATGACAAAACCCTAACCATTCTACAACAAAATTGTTTTTGGTTTTGCCTCTAAGTCGTGCAAAACCGAGTCTGGTTTTGCACAGTAGAAAAAAGATTTGCGGGCTTCCTCTGCGCTCTCTGCGCCCTCTGCGGTAAAACAGGTTTGAGGGTAGATTTTATAGTTTCCGGTTTGATTGTTTCCATGGCACAAATCTACGATTTCGTACCTCCCAAAAACCTTTATCTTCGTAGGATATGGTCTGTCCGGACAAATATCGGATGTTACTCCTGTTCAGGTATACCAAGGTTTTATGCTTTCCTCCGTGGTGAAAGAGTTATGGTCCTGTTTTTTTCTTTTATCGTGCAAAATAGATCCATCATTTTGCGCAGTAATGTAAAGGATTTGGGGTTCCCTCCGTGTTACTCCGTGACCTCCGTGGTAGATAGGTTTTAGCGTTTGGGCTTTACGGGCTTCCATGGCACAAATCTTCGATTTCGTGCCTCCCCAAAACCTTTACCTTAGTTGGATGGGGTCTTCCCAGGCATAATTGTGACAACAGACAAAACAAGATAATCAAAGGGTTAATGCCTTCCTCCGGTTTTTCTCTTGGTTTCCCTCTGCGTTACTCTGCGAAAACTCCGTATCACCCGCGAAGCGTCCGACCGTCCCCGGTTTATTTAAAGGGTTTTGGCGGATCTGCGGTAAAACAGGTCTTGATCTGGTTTTGACTTTGGTTTTGACTTTGGTTTTGACTTTGGTTTTGTTAAAAAAAGGGGATAGCCTTTCGGCTACCCCCTGTAGTATTTTCTAAGCTTATTACTTCAGCAGCCACACCAACGGTAAAGCCAGCAGACCCATCAGCGGGCTTACAGCCCCGGCATTACAACCGCCGCCACCGGAAGAATCACTGCTTACCACTGTTGCGATAGCATCGGCATCGGAAAAACAACTATTTGCAAAATCCTGAGGAATAGTAACAATACCATTCACCACATTAAAGGCATGGAAAGTATCATCATTTTCACAATAGATCCAAAGGTAGTTCGTATTCTCTACAACTGTCCCTCTGAAATCTAAAATGATATCCTGATCGATCGAGTCAGTGTGATCAAGATCTATATTAATAACTGCATAAACTTGGGTTATAACACCATCGGCATCCCCAGGGTCACCCAGATGACTTTCAAAACCTTCTTCATACTCCTGAATATCAGTATAACAAGTAATAGTAAGGGTACAATCACCAACATCTGTACTTACAGCATCAGATACTACAGAAAAGTCACAACTTGTACAATAATCCCATGCAGATTCATCCACATGGCCGATATCATGGCCCACAGCCATACCTACTGACGCAAACGCAAGAACAAGTGCTGCAGAAACTGCAAAAAGAACAACTTTTTTCATAAAGATAACCCCCTCCAGAAGAGAAATGATAAAGAATCAGTTATAACGTATACAGAAACGAACCAACCCGGATTATAAACCTAACAACTTTATAGAGCAATATTAAATAAATCTAATATCGAAAAAACTATCCACCACAAAGGAAATATTTCAAAACATGTTTAACCGCAGATCCGCCAAAACCTCCGTGGTAGATAGGGTTTGAATTGTCAGGTTTTGGTTAGCTTTTACGGTTTTTATGTTTTCCTATATGGCAAATCGAATTCCTCTCATATTGCATACATGCGGTTAAAATCAAGATCTGACCCCATTCTTTTTATTGATATTGATAATTATTTTCATAAATTTCACAGATTTTTTGGAGCCAATAATAAGTAAATATTTGTGTTTAATCTTTACGCTATGGCAGAACTGAATAAAAGCTTATTTTTTAATATTCCATACTTTTAAGAATATACATTATAATGTTTTTACCTTGACTTTACAGTTTAATCATACATAATAAACTTTGAGTATATTTGCGAATTAAAGAACAATTCCCTCCGCAGATTTAGCACCCTTACAATTGAATCAGGATAGTTAGGCAGTTAAAGTCAAAATTCAATGACCTTTTCTTTCTTAAAGTAATTATACTTAAACGTCGGGAGTGTCTAACGTGAATTCATGTTTTCGTCGTGGCATAATATTTGCCGCAGCACTGGTTTTACTTCTATCTTTGTCCATACCGTCCTTTGCAGTAGGTGAAAGTGTTTCAGGAACTGGTGATGCTTCCTCTGCCCCCTCGGGGTCCACCGGCAGTGATGCCGGACCTGGAGGCATAAAAATAACAGGTCCCACCATAGACGGTTCCATATTTACCCCCGACACCCAGGGTCCCGGCCAGATCGAGATCCTCGATATGACAGGTTCCCAGGGCCAGGACGCAACAGGCCAGGTCCAGGCTCCAGGTCAGCAGCCAGGTACTGATGACAGTAACAAAGACTACATCTCGGGTGCCCTTCAATCTATTATCACCGATAAACTTCCCCGTTTCGGGTACAAGTTCTTTAGTAACCCATCAATCGGTTTTGCGCCCATCAGGAATGTTCCCGTAGGCCCCGATTACGTTGTCGGCCCCGGCGACACCGTCCGCATCGACATCTGGGGTCTTGAAGAAGGCCATTACACAGTACCAGTGGACCGCAACGGCAACCTTTCCCTTCCCCGGGCAGGGGTTGTGGGTGTCACAGGCCTCACCTTCGACCAGGTGAAGATGGCCATCGAAAGCGCCTATTCCCGCTATTACAGCAACTTCCAGATAAATATCACCATGGGCCAGCTGAGGACCATCACCGTCTACGTGGTTGGCCAGACCAACCGTCCCGGAGCCTATACCCTTTCGTCCATGTCAACGGTCATCAATGCCCTTATCGCCTCGGGGGGACCAAGCTTTGCCGGAAGCCTCCGAGACATTCAGGTTAAACGCAACGACCGGATAGTGTCCCGTTTCGATGCCTATGAACTTCTTCTCCAGGGCAGCAAGAAAAAAGACATCCGCCTCATGGACGGTGACGTACTCTTCATCCCCACCGTGGGTCCCCTGGTAGGTATTACGGGCGACATAAAGAACCCTGCCTATTACGAGCTCAATGGGGCAGCCAGGATCTCCGACCTTGTAGAGATGGCAGGTGGATTCACAAACCGCTACTTCAAGGGCCGTGTCCAGGTTGAACGCACCATGGGCAACGAATACCGCACCTCCTTCGAAAACGATCTTGCAGGGCTCAAACAGAACTCCGCAAAGAACATACCCCTGGAGAACGGCGACCTCGTCAAGATCTACTCCGTATCCGTCCAGGAATCCAAGATATACCTTTCCGGTGCCGTTGCCCGACCAGGCCAGTACTCCATCCAGCTTGGCAGAACAAGGATCGGCGATGTCCTGAGGCGTGCCGGCGGCCTTCTCTACATGTCATCAAACAATGGTGAACTCACCCGGGTCAAGGTTACCCAGGCAGGCCCCCAGACAAGCCGTTTCCGCTTTGACATAACAAAGGCCATGGCCGGGGACCCGCAGAACAACATGATCCTCGATGTCCACGACTACATAACCGTCCGCACCGTGCCAGACTGGACCCTCTACCGTACCGTAAGGGTGCAGGGAGAGGTCATGTATCCCGGAGTCTACACCATCCAGAAGGGCGAAAAGCTCACCGACCTCATAGAGCTTGCAGGAGGATACACGGATGAATCTTTCCTTCCCGGTGCAACTTTTACAAGGACCAGCGTACAGCGCAAGCAGCAGCAGAGGATCGACGAAATGATCGACCGATTGGAGAAACAGCTTTACGGCGCATCCGTTGAAGGCACCGCGACTGCCCTGAACGAAAGCGATGCCCGCATGACCCAGATGGAGACCCAGCAGCGTCAGCGCTTCCTTGACAGGCTAAGGGAAACAAAGGGAACGGGCCGTATAGTCGTTAAACTGCCGGAAAACCCCAGGCTGCTCAAAGGAACACCCTATGACCTGGAACTCGACCAGGGAGACACCCTGGTTATTCCTAAAAGGCCTCAGACCGTACAGGTTGTGGGTTCCGTCTACAACCCCATAGCCTTCGTTTACCGGCCCGACCAGCCCTTTACCTATTACGTGAAGCAGGCCGGCGGATATTCATACAATGCCGATACCAAGAGGATATACATCATCAAGGCCGATGGAACAGCCACAAGGTCCTTTGTTAACAAAAAACCTGTGACCATCGAAGATGGAGACAGCGTGATCGTGCCAGAGAAGATCGACGTCAAGGGCAAACTGAGGGATACCAGGGACATAGTGGATATAGTCTACAAAGTCGCCGTCGGCGCCGCCGTCCTCCTGGACTAAAACCATATTTACCGCAGAGGACGCAGAGAGCGCAGAGGAAACCTTAAAACATTTTTTGTTATTGATATTTTGTTGGTCTTTGTGTCCATCTGAATAGATATTATCCTTCTTTACCTGAAGGTTTCGATATGGCATCAAATCATAGATTTGTGCCAGGAAACAAATATTAACAGTGGACATCGTGTACAAGGTCGCCGTCCTGATCAGCGAAGACCCAAACCTCTCTAACCGCGGGGAATACAGATAACTTTCTGGTGGGCTTCAGCCCACCAGAAAAACAACCGAAAACTAAAGTGGTTCTATAGTTTACAGATTCAAAGCATGTTTAACCGCAGATCCGCCAAAACCCTTTAAATAAACCGGGGACGGTCGGACGCTTCGCGGGAGGCGCAGAGTCCCGCTGAGGTAGAACATGAAGAAAACTAGAACTCTTTGGATAACATGTAGGATTCGTTCCTGTTTTTGACAGTTTAGATAGAATCCAACTTAACCTGAAGGTTTTGATATGGCATCAAATCATAGATTTGCGCCAGGAAGCAAATATTAACAGTGGACATCGAAGAAAATAACCTGGTTTTTTACCTGGAATATTTTAAATTGGCTTTATTTTTATGTGCCATCATTTGATACCAGCGGCAGAAAAAGGTTCTCTTTTCTGCCGGCAGTCAACCTTAAAAAACAAAGAAATATTGTAATAAAACCGTAGAGTCAAAAACATTGCCCAAATTAAGTTTTAGTACCTGGTTTCCTTTGCGCTCCCTGCGCCCTCTGCGGTTAACCGATTTTAGATTTTAGATTTTGGATTTTCGATTAGACCCATTTAGTTTCTCCGTGCTAGAAAAGGTTTGGGGGGTTGATTCTATAGTTTCCGGTTTTATTGTTTCCATGGCACAAATCTTCGATTTCGTGCCTCCCCAAAACCTCAACCTTCATAGTATTAGATCTTACGGGACGTAACCAAAGATTAGTCGCACCATATTTATACAAAAGGGGTTACGCTTTCCTCTGCGCTCTCTGCGTCCTCTGCGGTTAGCTAAGGGGTTTAAGGTTTCAATCGTGCACAATAGGATCATCATTTTGCGCAGTTAGCAAGAAGTTAAGATTTCCTTTGCGGCCTTGGCGTCTTTGCGGTGAACAGCTTTTGACCTTGGTTTTTACGGTTTTATATTTTATAGATTTTGAGGGGTAACCATGAGACCAGAAGAACAGCTCGCACAACAAAACAACCAGCAGTATTACTACGACGACGACGAGATCGACCTCCTGGACCTGCTCATTGTCCTTGCCAAGCACAAAAAACTCATCCTTGGGCTCACTACCCTCTTTGCGGTTCTGTCCATCGCCTATGTCCTACTTGCCACACCCATCTACCAGGCAAGCACAAAGATCATGCCACCCACTTCAAACAAACAGAGCCAAATGATGAGTATGATGGCTCAGGCTGGCCTTCCCGGTTTTGCATCTGGCCTTGCCACAGATGCTCTTGGAATTAAAACCCCGGGTGATCTATTTGTGGGGCTTGCAAATAGCCGCACCATTCAGGACAAGCTGATCAAACGATTCGATCTTATGACAAGGTACGAATCAGAAAATCTCGACCTTACCCGAGAAAATCTTTCTAATGTCACATCGGCAGCAACAGATGCAAAAACCGGCCTTATAAATATTTCAGTAGAGGATAAAGATCCTTCATTTGCCGCCCAGCTGGCTAACGCATATGTAGAAGAACTTCAGGTCTTTCTCGAAAAGATAGCCATCAGTGATGCGTCCCAACAGCGCCTCTTCCTGGAAGAACAGGTAAAGGAAACCCAGGTAAATCTTTTAAAGGCCGAAAATGAACTTACCGAATACCAGAAAAAAACGGGTATCCTCAACGCAGGCCAGCAGGCATCGTCCCTTATGTCTGCCATCGCAACCTTCCGGGCCCGCATATCCGCCAAGGAAGTGGAACTCCAGACAGCAGAGACCTTTGCCTCTCCAAACAACCCCAGGATCCAGAAACTCAGGGCCGAGGTCAAGGGCCTTAAAGAACAGATCCAGAAACTGGAAGCCCAGGCAACGGAGGGCAGCGAAGAATCCTTCAACCTTAACGAACTCCCTGATGCAGGCATGGAATACCTCCGAAAGATGAGGGATCAGAAGTTCTACGAAACCCTATACGGCATGCTTTTGAGCCAGTTCGAGCAGGCCAAGATGGCCGAAGCCCAGGAACCTGCCATCATACAGGTAATAGATGAGGCAGTGCCTCCTCAGCTCAAGGCTAAACCGAAACGTAAACAGGTGGTTGTCCTTGCAACGGTTCTCGGGTTTTTCCTGTCAATATTCCTGAGTTTTATCTTCGAATTTTTCAGCAGGGCATCTGATGACCCCGAAAGGCTTTCAAAGATGAAAGACCTTAAATACCACCTTGGTTTCAGCAAAAAAGGAGTCAAAGACAACTGATGATAAGGGTTACAAAAACGATCCGAAAAGCAAAATATCTTACCTTTATTTTTGATATATGCCTTTTTCTTGCTCTTGCCTTTTTCTTCGGCTGGGCAGAAAAACCCGGCCTCTTGATGTTCATGGACATGCAGATCCTGGGATTTATCTGGTTCCTGGGCCTTTATGCATTCCGGGCCTTTGATCTTACCCATCATCACAATTCACATTCCATAATCATATCCATTTTTGCAGGAATTACCCTGGGAATGGTCTTTTCAGTTCTACCCATGGTCCTGA
The DNA here is from genome assembly GCA_016841745.1 of Acetomicrobium hydrogeniformans. Taxonomy (GTDB): domain Bacteria; phylum Synergistota; class Synergistia; order Synergistales; family JAFGMB01; genus JAENYO01. The sequence continues at coordinate 69,583 of JAENYO010000004.1, read as the reverse complement.
TAAATGAACATCCTTCAAAACTCTCCCTGGCCCTGATGTATGTGGGCATGTTCACTGGCACATCACTTATCCATGGTTTTATGCTTATATGGATAAGGCAGTACATGGAACCGGAAAGAACCATTGTCATCGGCAAAAAAGATCAATGGGGGGCAATGGTGCAACAGCTTTCCCAGTCCATATCCTATAAGCTGAAACCTGTAGCATACCTTAACCCTTCAACCGCTACATTGCAGCAGACCCTGGATGCAGATCCAGGAATATCAACCATACTGATTGCAGACCAGCCAAAGATATATGACCCCTCTGTAAATACAATGGTCAAGGACCTGATCAACAAGGGTCTGAAGGTCAAGTTCATTCCAGGAGTAGCAGAAATGACCCTGCACAGGATACCCTTGAATATCGCCCGGAAATATGAGCAGTATTACGACATTTTCTTCAACGAAGTTGAGCCGTCCAGTTACAAAAGGACTTTTGATATCTTCATCGCCCTTTCTTCACTTCTAATACTCTCTCCCCTTATGCTTGTTATTGCTGTTCTGATAGCTTTGACTTCGGGATTCCCTGTTATATATCGCCAGAAAAGGATCGGCCTCTACGAAAAACCCTTTACCATCCACAAATTCCGTAGCATGGCCAATTTCCAGACAGATCAAGGACCGGCCTTCCTGCAGGAGGATGGAGAAGACAGAATAACAGGTTTTGGCAAACTATTGCGAAAGAGCAGGCTTGATGAACTTCCCCAGCTTTGGAATGTTCTTATCGGAAACATGAGTATTGTAGGACCCAGACCCGAAATGCCGGAGTTTCATCAAAAAGGAATAGCAGATATACCCTTTTACCGTTATAGAACCCGCCTTCGCCCGGGCATAACCGGGTGGGCCCAGGTAAACTTCAACCACACCACAAATCTTGATGATTACAAGAGAAAAACAGAGTACGACCTGTATTACGTAAAGAACCGAAGTATCCTTCTTGACCTTCAGGTAATGCTTTTAACCGCAGAAACCATGCTGGGGATGAAAGGATCACGGTAAGAGTTTAAAAGAAGATTTGTTAACACTTGATAGTTCCTTGAGAATCAGAGACAAGACCATTTTTTTTAGAACTACATCTTTTCAATCCATTACAGACTAAGACTTTGGAGGTCTTTCTCTTGAACAGAGAACAAAAGATCTACATCATCAACCAATATTACCCCCCCTTCATGGCGGCAACAGGCCAATTACTTCAGGAACTGGTAGAATACCTGGAGTCTAATGGCTGGTATGTAAATATGATCACCGGCAAGAACGGTAACCATGAATTACCTGACAAGGAAGTTACCAGAAACCAGACAACTTACAGACTTTCGAATACTACTGACTGTTCGAAGAGCATGTTTAAAAAACTTTTTTCTTACATCACTTTTTTGTGGTCCTTGAACTGGTTTTTGCTGTTCAAGGTGGAAACAGGCTCCAGGATAATGGTTCTTTCAACACCACCCATGCTTTGCCTGCTGCCTCTACTGTATAAAAAAGTAAAGAAATTTAACATAATTTACAACATACAGGATCTTTACCCTGAAGTTCTTGTGGCAAGTAACCCCACATTGGAAACAAAATTCTGGGTAAAACTATTGTATTGGATCAACCAGCAGATTCTAAACAAAGTGGATTATATTGGACTTATAGGTCATTCGATGTTGGATAAATTACAAGAAAAATATCAGGTACAAGATGATAAAGTAACAATTATCGAAAACTGGGCATTGAAAGACTTGGAGATAACTCAAAATGAATACTCACCCTGTGAAAGGAAAAAAACAAATAATATTACTCTTCTTTATACGGGAAACCTTGGAAGGGCTCATGAAATCGAAACTATACTGGCAACCATGGTAGAGTTGAAAGATAATCCATCAATACAATTTCAATTCGTAGGTGGTGGATATAATTACATGGCACTGAAACGAAAAGTATCAGATAAGCATCTTACTAATGTAATTTTTACGTCATTTGTCTCGAAAGAAGATCTACCTAAAACTATTTCAAGTGCTGATATCTGTCTTGTGATAGGGAAAAGGGAAATGGCTGGTTATATTCTACCCAGCAAATTTTATGGCTATATTTCAATGGGTAAACCTGTTATTTATGTTACTGGAGCTGAAGATGATATTTCAGAACATATCTTTAAGGGCAAAATGGGATGGATCATCCCTAATAGACATCATCGTAGACTTTCAGATTTGTTAATACAATGTTATCTTCATCCCGAATATTTGAATAATTTCAAAAAAAATGTTCAGTGTTATCGTGATCAATATCTTAAAAGAAATTTTTCTTTGGAAAAATATAATACTTTTTTATTACATGTACTTGAAACCCATCAATTATCGTTAAAGAAAGTGACTGTTTGAGAAATGATAAAGATTGGTGTAGATCTTTTATGGTTACGACCAGAAAAAGTCGGTGGAACTGAATCTTATATTCGAAATCTCCTAAAAGCATTTCACGAATTTCCTACAGATGAATTATCTTTTCATTTGTTTGTTTCTATGGATAATCACTTTACTTTTTCTAATTTCAAAACTTTTAAGAATTTTGAAATTACACCTGTAAATATCAAGAGTAGTAATGTTAAGATAAGACTTCTATTTCAAAATACTGTTTTCCCTAAAATTATTCATAACTCCAATATCGATTTATTTTTTGAACCTGTATACAGTTTACCCTTACGTAAAATCAATATTCCAAGTGTAGTCACTATTCATGATTTACAGGCTTATCATTTCCCAGAGTATTTTTCATGTTATAAGCGAGCCTGGTTAAATATGGCTTGGAAGAATTCAGTTAGGAATGCACGAAAAATAGTTGCTATTTCTGAGTTCGTTAAGCAGGACATAATATCAAAATTACATGTTAACAAAGATCAGATAGAAGTTATTTATAACCCTATATATTTAGATCCCGATATAAGTGATTTTCGTCTTATGCAAAAAAAGTGGGGAATAGATCCAAAGCAATATTTTTATACAGTTTCTTCATTACTTCCACATAAAAATACGAAAGTCATAATAGAACTCTTGAGCCTTGTTAAGTCACAAAACTTAACTACATTTCCCTCTAAGCTTGTCATAAGCGGAATTAAAACTAATACGCCTGAATTGGAAACACTCCTTGATAAATTAAATTTACAAAATGATGTAATTTTTACTGGTTATATATCCGATAAAGAACGAAACTTATTATATAAAAACGCGTATTTATTTTTGTTCCCAAGTTTATTTGAGGGTTTTGGAATGCCCCCCATAGAAAGTCTGATGAGTGGGACAAAGGTTATTACAACGAAATCTTCATCAATTCCGGAAGTGACACAAGGAATGGCAGTATACGTGGAAAGACCACAAGATCCACTTTCATGGATTAACGCTATATATCAGGCAATTGATAATAACGAGATTCTTAGTTTTGATTCCACTTCTTATCAATCTGAAAATGTAGCAAAGAAATATTATAATCTGTTTTTGTCTACAATTGGGAGGAAATAATTTTTTGAAGGAGTATCTTAAAAGACTTTACAGTCACTGGATTGTCCCAAATCATAAGTTTAAGACAAAATTTCCCCTAAGAGGAAATGCACTAATTTCTTATTTGCCTTTTTCTTTAATTAGAAAACCAACTACGAAACATCAGAATCGGCACAATGGGAAAATTATTCTTGATACTTTATTAAACCTTGGTTTTAATGTTGATCTTGTATTTTATAAAAAACAACATTTCTTACCGGATTTAAATAAAAAATATGACTTAATTTTTGGCCTAGAACCTTTATTTGAAACATATTCAAGACATAATCCTAATGCTATAAAAATTTATTACGCAACTGGAGCCTATTGGGAATATCAAAATGAGAGTATTCTCAATAGGACAGCCTACGTTAATAGAAAAAGGAACACAAACCTTGATGCTGCAAGGCTAGTAAAAGGTCATAATTCATGTGAGATAGCAGATTATATTATTCAACTCGGAAATAGTGAGACAATCAAAACTTACCCCTTAGATTTACAGGGAAAGATAAAAATAGTTCATGAATCTGCTTTTGAATTTTTGAACTTTGATTTCCAAACCAAAAACTTTCAAAGAGCCAAAAAAAAATTTCTTTGGTTCGGAGGGAAAGGGGCTATATTAAAAGGATTAGATTTGTTGTTAGAATTTTTTTCTGAGCATACCGAACTCACTCTTTATGTTTGTGGATTAATTGAAGATGATTTCATGAAAGAATATAAGTATGAGTTATATCTGTGTGAAAATATACAATATTTGGGTTGGGTTGATATAGACTCTGATTTAATCAAAGAATTAGCCCTAGAATGTGGGTTTGTTGTTTTACCTTCTGCCAGTGAGGGGTGTCCAGGAAGTCTAATCAATATGATGAAAATGGGGCTTATTCCTATTGCATCTAAAATAGCAATGGCTAAAGGTATTGAGGATTTTAACAAATTTGTTATTCAAGATTTAACACTCAGGGGCATTTCCCGTGTGTTAAATGAAGCTCAACAATGTAACGAGAAGGAACTATATCATCATGCAAAAGTTAGCCAAGAACATGCTAATACAAATCATTCTCAAGAAATTTTCCAACAAGATTTAACGGATACCCTCAGGACAATTTGTGGATGATTTCTTTGACAAGTTCGAAAGGCGTCTTGGGTTGAAAAGTTATACACAAATTACTAATTTATCTTGTAATATCCTGTTTTTAATAATAAATTTGTTTGTTCTAAAAGATTTATGGTATTTATCCGAGGCCGTATATCTATCATTTTTGCTTAACCTTATAATGCTTTTTTTTATGATGCTAAGATTCTCTTACTCAACAAATTTAAGACTATTTGATGTAACAACTTTTGTTTTCTTCTACATCTTTCTTTTCCTAGCACCAATATGCCAAACAATAAATTCAAATTATCCTAATACAATGCCCTATAACGCTGACTTGGTTGTGAAAACAAATTTATTATTCTTTCTTTTTTTCCTCAGTTCCGAATTTGCAAAAATATTAAATATACAACACTTACGAAACTACAAAAATTGGCAAACTATTCGTCTTATCTGGATTAAACCTTTTGTTTTTCAATTTTTTCTCTGTATAACATTTATTGTTTTTATAGTGTCTTTTAAATATATATCTCATTCGATTTTCTTAGGGAATCATCATATACAATCTGTCTCTAGATACCTTATCCTTCATAAGTTTTTATTTATGTTGCCTGGTTTTTGTGCAGCTTATTTGATAATAGGAAACATGCGAAGGAATCGTCAAGGCAAGACCTTGCTCTATCTGTTAACTATAATCCTTGTATTGATATGGATTTGGTTAAAAAATCCTTTCATCGAACATCGAAATGCATTTGGCACAATACTGTTATTTCTATCATTTCTCTTTTTCGGGAAAAAATTATTCACAATTCACTCACACAATATAACTATTGCGACATTACTCATATTTCTGATCCTGTTCCCTTATCCAGCTTTTAAAATTATTACGCACTATTCTCATTCAATAGGGGAAATCAAAACAGAAAAGATTGTCGAATTGCTTAACGTAAGTAGTAATTTCCAATCATTAGATTTTGACGCTTGGTCTAATGCTATGGGAACGATTGATTATGTTTCAGAAAATGGCCCTCTTTATGGAAAACAGTTATTAGGGACAATGTTATTTTTTATTCCTCGACAATTCTGGCCCTCAAAACCAGAAGGGACAGGTGGAGTGGTCGCTGACCACTTAATTGGCAAATATGCCATGTGGTTTAGAAACATATCAAATCCTTTACCGAGTGAAGCTTTCATTGATTTCGGAATTATTGGAGTAATTATTTATGGCTTTTTCTACGGTATTCTATCCAATTCATTGGTACTCAAGAAGAAAGTACTAGACTTTGAATATGTCAAGGTTGCGTATTTTTCTAGTAGTGTTTTTTTCCTGTTAAGAGGTGATTTGATCAGCTCTTTCAGCTATATATTAGCGGGGATATTAGCTCTGTACTTTATCCCATTAACACTATCAAAATTGAATGCCTAATGAATTAATTCGATGAAAAGAATTCTTACTGTAAAATCTGGATCTAATCCAGGAGTCAATTTACCAAAATCCTATTAAGGAGAGATTTTCCTTGTTAAGACCTATCATCAAAAATTGTTTCAATTTGGTTCCTAAAAAGAAACTTATTGTTTTTTTAAGTAATCCCGACTATTCAGATAACCCTAAACATTTGTTTAAGTTTATGTTGCAAAATGATTACTTTTCGAACTTTGAATATACTTGGATAGTGAAGGATATTGCAACCTCTAAACTGCTTAACAAGCATGGCATAAACTCTACCGTTCAGAATACCTATGATGCCTGGAAAACCTTAAGTAAAGCAAAATTAATCATCTCTTCTCACGGGAATTATTCAACTTTGAGTCCGAACAATCAACAATATCTCAGTTTATGGCATGGTATGCCAATCAAAGCAATGGGGTTTATGCAAAATTTTGATACCAGTATCCTAGCAAATCATAACGCTGCTCAAAATGCCTTATATGCTGCAAAAAATATTGATGCATTAATCAGTACTTCCGTATTCACAAAAATGGCTCTAGCAAGTTCTCTCCATATTCAAGCAAATAAAATCTTTGTCACAGGACAACCAAGGACAGATAGTTTATTTCAACCCAAAGCAAAAGAAAAGCTTTCAAGAATCATTAATAAGAATATAAAGGCATCTACAAAGATACTTATTTATTTACCTACTTTTCGAGAAGGATTTATGCAAAGTGAGGAAGGCTTGACAATTAAATCCAATCTATTCAGATCCACAAGTTTCGACATCCAGTCGTTTAATAAATTCCTAGAACGTAATAATCTTCTCTTGATTGCTAAACTTCATCCTTTTGAAGAAAATCTTTATCCGGATATTGACACAACTCAAACAAATATCAAAATCTTAACATCAAAGAACCTGCAGAACAGCTTATTAGACTTATACGACGTTCTTGGTGCTGCTGAAATATTGATTACTGATTATTCCTCAGTATATATAGATTTTTTACTCTTGGAAAAACCAATAATCTTTTTCACCCCTGATTTCGAAATCTACAATGAAAAAAGAGGATTTATGCTTGAACCATTTAGCGAATGGATTCCTGGTCCACAAGCATTTAATCAGAAAGGACTAGAAACTCATATATCTAGTTCTTTATGTAATCACCTAACAGGCGAAAACAGAGATAAACAAAAACGACTTCAATCTATTTTTCATGGTTTTACAGATTCAGCATCATCATTCAGAGTTACTTCTTTAATTAATGAGATGGAAATATAAATGGAGATTCAACTTCAACTAAGGTGATCAAAAACATTCTAAGATGAATCTAGAAGCGTATTATCCGTTGAAGATTTTGACCGATTCTATAGGGCACAATAGTTGGGTCATTAGTGCCTATCTGTGCGAGGAATGCAGTACTTCTTTTAGACTAGTTTAATAGATTATTTAAGGGGCGGCTTTTTATGTTTTTGCTCAAAAGAAGGGACAACTATTGTGTTTGTGAAAGGCCTTAAAGTTTTTATAATATCATCCGCTGGTGCAGGTTTCTGGTTTGTTTTTCAGATTTTTGTTGCCAAAATCCTTGGCCCCTCCGAATATGGCAAAGTGAATATTATCTTGGGTTTGGCTTCATCTCTATTGGTATTAGGGAATCTTGGATTTCAGATTCCGATTGTAAAAAGAGTATCAGAAGATGTAAATAATTCTCCCAAATTTTTAATGGATCTTATATTAGGGGATAGTATTGTTAATATAATTCTTATTCCCTTATGGTTTTTTATTGTTAGTTTTTTCCTCTCTAAATCAAATATGAATGCAATGTATTATTCATTTTCATCAGTTTTCCTGATTTTCTTGTTTAAGTACAGAGAAATTTTATATTTTTTCTTGGTTGGGCAAGAAAAACAGGTCTTTGCAACATTTTATAAGTCTATTTTAATTCGGTTGTTACTTGTAATTACATTTACCATTTTAGGTAGTTTCTATGGATTCAGTCATGCGAGTTTATTGAATGCGATGATATTGTCCCACCTAGTCACATGTTATTTTTTCTTTAAAATTGTCCCTTCTAATTTAATTACAAAATCTCGTATATCAAGCATAGCGAAATTGTATTTTGCGCTCATTAAGAAATCATGGCAATATTTCATTGCAAATATTAGCAATTCTGTTTATATTCATTTTTCAAAAGTTCTTCAAGGAATGTTTAGCTCTTTTATGAATGTTGGGTTATTGTCATTAGGTATAACGTTTGGCTCTATTGGTGTAATGATCGGCAGTAGCTTTGCGATTCTGGCAATGCCTTCTTTTTCAACGGCTTGGAACAGAAAGGATTATCACTCAATTTCAAAAATATATCATTCTTTTACTAGATGGAATTCTTTGCTTGCTTTACCTGCTATGATTTTTTTCATACTAAATGTTCATAGAATTCTTGTTATACTCGGACAAGAATATGTAAGTGGAAGTTGGATAGTTTCAATGATAGTGATAGCCCAGTTTTTTAATTCTTTTGTTGGACCAAATGGAACTTTGTTAAATATGACTGAATTCCAAAAATATGAGATTTTCAATGGGTTTTTGACTTTGGTAATGAGTTTACTTATGGGTTTTACACTTGGCCAGAAATATTCTTATGGTATTGCTTTATCATTATCTGTCCCAATAATAGTAATTAATCTCATCAAAGTTATTGAAGTTAAGCTCCTGTTTAATATTTACCCTTTCAATATTTCATCTTTTACTTACATTATTTTTTGGGGCATGTGTTCTGCTGTTCCATTTTATTCAGCAAGCTTTATTGCTTCAGATTTTGTATGGGCGTTAATCTCTTTATTTCTTATTATTTCTTCCACATTGCTGGGATTTTATTTTTCACCAGAAAAAAATGACCGGGAAAAAGTAAGATTCCTATTTTGTCAAACTTGCTTTTCAGAAAAAAAGTTGTTCTAAAGGAAAAGTCCAATCTAATTGAATAAATACTGTTCACAAGGAGGAATTTGTTAAATTGAAAGCAATAATATTAGCGGCCGGCGTAGGCAGTAGGCTAAGACCTTTAACAAATCTTAAACCTAAATGTTTGATAAAGGTTAATGGCATCTCAATTCTCGAACATCAAATTCTTGGTTATCTTAACGCTGGAATTGCAGAAAATAATATTTTCGTTTTAACTGGATACCTTTCTTCATTAATAACCAGGTTTTTGGAAGAAAAATACCCACAAGTAAACTTGGTTGAAAACAAACAATATATGGAAACAAATAATATGTATTCATTATATTTAGCTTCTCAGAAACTCATTATATCTGAGTTTAGCAAGGTATGTATCAGCAACGGAGACTGTGTTTACGATAAAAACATCATCAAAGAATTACTTGAAGATTCAAGAGCTAATTTGATTGCTACAGACAAGGGAAGTTATGACGATGAATCTATGAAGATAATAATCAAAGAAGGTAAAGTAGTGAAAATATCTAAAGAGATTTCTCCAGAAAACGCCTATGGGAATTCAATAGACCTTTATAAATTAGATTTTAAGGCTTTTAATTTACTAAGCAGGATTATGCACCAATATATTGAGATTAACCAAGACAGGAGTAAATGGACAGAAGTCGCAATTCAAGATTTGCTTTCAGAGTGTACAGTTCATCCCCTAGACATTAAACACAAAAAATGGAAAGAAATTGATAATTTGCATGATTTACAGGACGCAGACATACTTTTCAGCAGTTTTAATCTTTCTTCCAAAAAATGCTTTGTTATGGATTTAGATGGAACGGTATATTTAGGTAAAACATCATTACCTAAAACAATTAAGTATATTAAAGAATCACAAGGCGAAAAAGATTACTATTTTATGACAAATAACACTTCAAAAGATCTAACTCAATATGAAGAAAAACTGCTTAATTATGGCATTAAAACTGATAAAGATAACATTCTCAGCCCACTAGTTCCCCTTGTGGACTATTTGAAAGAGGAAAAGTTATCTCATGTTTACTGTGTTGCAAATATTAAAATACAGGAATACCTATTAAAAGAAATACCTGAGTTAATATTAACTGCCGATAACATTAAATGTCAGGCACTAATTGTAACTTACGATACAAATCTTAATTATGAAAAGTTAAAGAATGCTGCGTTATTACTCCAAAAAGATAACATTAGATTTTTAGCAACACATGAAGATAAAGTCTGCCCCACAGAAGAGGGACCTATCCCTGATATTGGTAGCATACTAAGCTTACTTGAAACTGCCACAGGAAGAAGACCTGACATTGTTTTTGGAAAGCCAAATCCAATACTGTTGTCCAATTTGGAAAAGAAGTATGACAAAAAAGAAATAGCAATTGTAGGAGATCGTTTATACACAGATCGAGTACTTGCCTTCGAAAGTGGAATAGATTTTATTTTAGTATTAAGCGGGGAAACAAAAAGACAAGATGTTGAAGAACTTAATATCGCACCCTCACTAATACTATCTGAGTTTGGGGAAATATCACAACTTCATAGGTAGGTTAAGTACATCCACCTACTCGATATCTTTGGGGATTATGGAGTCATGCAAGACCTGATCTCCCGAAAGGGCAATGAGGCCTACTGTTGAAATTTTAGATAACGTTAATCCCAAAACCCGAAAAAGGTATAAGATAAATAAAAGACAAAGGGATGGCACATGGAATCCGTTATCTGGTTCGCCAGAATGATTCGGCTCTGAAATATAGCTTTCGATATGTTTATATGAACAATTATAGGGTCAGGTCTTGAGATAAAAGTTTTATTTAAACCATAAACCTTGGTCAACTATTGCAAAACCCCTTTACAACGGGAGTAAACATTTATCTAACAGGAACGGGCTTGATTGAACCAAGTGTATGTTGATGCAATCCCTTCCTCCAATTCAATTTTTGCCTTCCACCTTGCCTCATTCAGATTTGAAACATCCAACAACTTCCTCGGTGTCCCATCCGGCTTTGAACTGTCCCAGGTAATTTTGCCTTCAAAACCAACAATGTCCCTTATCATCTCGGCAAGTTCTTTTATGGTCAGATCTTCTCCTGTACCAATATTTAAAATCTCTGCTCCATCATAATTATTCATCAAAAAGACACAGGCATCGGCAAGGTCGTCCACGTGAAGGAATTCTCGCTTTGGAGAACCTGTACCCCACAGTACGACTTCAGGGTTGTTATTGACCTTTGCCTCATGGAACTTGCGGATCATGGCGGGTAGGACATGGGAGGTTTCGAGGTCAAAGTTGTCATTAGGACCATAAAGATTTGTAGGCATTACGGATATATAGTTAGTGCCATACTGTCGGTTATAGGCTTGACACATCTTGATACCGGTTATCTTGGCAATCGCATAGGGTTCGTTGGTAGGTTCAAGTTCTCCAGTCAAAAGGTATTCTTCCTTCATGGGCTGGGGGGCAAACTTGGGATATATGCAGGAACTGCCCAGGAAAAGGAGCTTATTTACTCCTGCTTTGTAAGAATTGTGGATTATATTGGTCTGGATCATTATGTTGTTATAGATAAATTCTGCGGGGTAGGTACTGTTGGCCATTATGCCGCCTACCTTGGCGGCGGCAAGGAATACGTAGTCGGGTTTTTCCTGCTCGAAGAATTCGGCAACAGCGGCCTGGCTACGGAGATCGAGTTCTCTGCTGGTACGGGTTATAAGATTGGTGTAGTCGAGGCTTTGCAGCTTGCGGACTATGGCGGAGCCGACGAGGCCCCGGTGCCCGGCGATGTAGATCTTTGCGTTTTTATCCATTTATATAACCCCTCCAAACAGGTCAAAAAAAGTCTTACCGCTAAGGCGCAAAGGCCGCAAAGGAACCCTGAAAATATCATGGCTCACTGCGAAAAATGAGACTCCATTTTTCACGATTAGAACCATAAACAAAACCTTAAAGGCCAATTTTACCGCAGATCCGCCAAAACCCTTTAACTAAACCGGGGACGGTCGGACGCTTCGCGGGTGATACGGAGTTTTCGCAGAGAGCGCAGAGAAACCCGTAGAAGCTTCATGTCACTATGCTGCGTATATATACCTAATAGCGTTTATTCAGATTTGATACTACTTAGATTAATGTTCTCAGGAGGCACCAAATCATAGATTTGTGCCATGGAAATTCATACAGCTATTACCGAAAACTTTTTTTTCACGAAGAACACAATAAAACGGATAAAACCAAACCCTGGCCTAATCTCAAAGAATCATAAAGTCAAAACAGCACATGTATTTATTGAAAGATAGAACTTTAAAAAGTTCTGTTTTGGTTTTGTTCCCTAATCGTGCAAAATAGAATCTGATTTTGCGCAGTAACACCAAGGAGTTTTAAGGGCCGAAGGTCCGACCGTCCATGGTTTCTTTAGATGGGTTTTGGCGGATTTCCTCTGCGCTCTCTGCGTCCTCTGCGGTTAAACATGTCTTGATCTCTATTTCCTCTGTGACCCCCAGGCTAAATGTCAGCTTCCTGGCACAAATCTATGATTTGGTGCCATACATCAACCTTTATCTTAGTAGGATCAGGTCATGAATGTAAAAAACAGGAGATTAATAAAACCTACATAGCGAAGTTTTTATGCTTTCCTCCCGGTTTCCTCTGCGAGGACTCAGCGCCTCCCGCGAAGCGTCCGACCGTCCCCGGTTTATTTAAAGGGTTTTGGCGGATCTGCGGTAAAATATGGTTTGTTTTGGGTCTTATTCTTCCAGGTGGTGGTTGACGGTGAAGCCGGCCTCTTTGCAGAGGATATCTATTTTAAAGAGATCCAGATCCTTCTTTACCATAAGCTTTACAAGCTCATGGAAGGTCACCTTTGGTTCCCAACCTAATGTTGTCTTTGCCTTGGTGGGATCTCCCAGCAGCAGTTCAACTTCGGTGGGGCGGAAATACCTCGGATCAACTTCGACCAGCACTTCTCCATTATCGGCATTGATGCCTTTTTCGTTTATGCCTTCACCCTGCCACTTGATATCCATGCCTACTTCTTTAAAGGCTGACTCCACAAATTCACGGACCATATGGGTTTCGCCGGTTGCTATTACGAAGTCATCTGGCTGTTCCTGCTGTAGCATTAGCCACATGGCTTCAACGTAATCCTTTGCGTAGCCCCAGTCTCTTTTTGAATTAAGGTTACCGAGATACATCTTTTTCTGCAGGCCAAGTTTTATACGGGCCACTGCCCTTGTTATCTTGCGGGTAACGAAGGTCTCACCCCGGATGGGCGATTCGTGGTTGAAGAGGATGCCGTTGCAGGCAAAGAGGTCATAGGCTTCGCGGTAGTTCTTTGTTATCCAGAAGGCATAGAGTTTTGCTGCAGCATAGGGGCTACGGGGATAGAATGGTGTGGTCTCCTTCTGGGGTGTCTCCTGCACCTTACCGTAGAGTTCACTGGTGGATGCCTGGTAAAAGCGGGTCTTCTTTTCGAGACCAAGGATACGAATGGCTTCGAGGATCCTCAACGTTCCCAGGGCATCGGAGTTTGCAGTGTATTCGGGTTCTTCGAATGATACCTGGACATGGCTCTGGGCTGCAAGGTTATAGATTTCATCAGGCTGAACTTCCTGGATTATGCGTATGAGGTTGGAGGAATCGGTAAGGTCTCCGTAGTGGAGGATGAATTTAGGATCTTCTTCGTGAAGGTCCACATAAAGATGGTCTATTCGCTGGGTGTTGAATATGGAACTTCTCCTCTTTATACCGTGGACTTCGTAGCCTTTTTTCAGAAGAAATTCAGCCAGGTATGCTCCATCCTGACCCGTGACGCCGGTGATCAAAGCTGTTTTATGCAAGAACAACTACCCCCATGGAAAGCAAGTATTTGTAACAATTCGTGAATAAAACCATAATGAAATGTATTCATTATACTAACACAAAACCCCACATTTCCCACCCCCTCATCCCAAAATAAACAAATGGGGTCAGACCTTGATTTTAACCGTATGTATTCAGTATTATGTAAATGTTTTAGTCCCGAGAAAACCAGAAACCGTAAACCCATAAGACCGATTTACCGCAAAGGCGCAAAGAACGCAAAGGAAGACTTAAACCTTTTGGGTAACTGTTCAGGGGTAAAATCCCATATTCGTCCGTACAGATCATATCCTACTAAGATCAAGGTTGATATATGTCACGAAATCGGAGATTTGTGCCAGGAAAACCCGTAAAACTAAACCGCTAAAACCCTTTCACCACGGAGAAACTTAATGGGTCTAATCGAAAATCCAAAATCTAAAATCGGTTAACCGCAGAGGACGCAGAGGACGCAGAGGAAGGCATAAACCCTAGGGATAACTGTTCAGGGGTAAAATCCCATATTCGTCCGTACAGATCATATCCTACTAAG
>JAENYO010000004.1:0-55143 GCA_016841745.1 Acetomicrobium hydrogeniformans | reverse complement strand
TAACTGTTCAGGGGTAAAATCCCATATTCGTCCGTACAGATCATATCCTACTAAGATCAAGGTTGATATATGTCACGAAATCGGAGATTTGTGCCAGGAAAACCCGTAAAACTAAACCGCTAAAACCCTTTCACCACGGAGAAACTTAATGGGTCTAATCGAAAATCCAAAATCTAAAATCGGTTAACCGCAGAGGACGCAGAGAACGCAGAGGAAGGCATAAACCCTAGGGATAACTGTTCAGGAGTAACATGGAATTTTCGTCGGACACTCTATCGGTGCGCTAAAGCACACCCTATGATAAAGGTTTTGGGGAGGCACGAAAGCACAGCTTTGTGCCATGGGAAAAGATTAGATATGGTGCGCTGAAGGCCACCCTAGGAGAAAAAAAGAACCTGCTCCCTTAAGAGGAGCAGGTTAAGAATTAAGGATTGACGTTTATGGGTCAGCTGGAGCAGGTGATGTCGAATATCTTGCCGGGGTTCATGATGTTGTTGGGATCCAGGGCCTGCTTGATCTTTTTCATCATTTCAACCTCTGCTTCGCTTGTTACTATGTTCAGGTATTTTTTCCGCTTGCATCCTATGCCATGCTCTCCTGTTATTTTTCCTCCAAGCTTTTTGCAGAGGCCATAAATGTCCCGCAATGCTTTTTCTTCTGTTTCAAACCACTCTTCCATTGTGGAATCGGGGTTTTTTAAGAGGGTTGGATGAAGATTTCCGTCTCCTGCATGTCCAAAACTGGGTATAAGGATATTATATTTTTCAGCTATCTTTTCTATTTCTTCGACAAATTCAGTTATGGCAGCAATGGGAACTACCGTGTCCTCATCTGTCTGCACGGGGCTCAGTATTCTGAGGGCTTCATCAATATTCCTTCTGACACTCCAGATCCGTTCTCGCGTGGTGTTGTTATCGGCAACGTAGACCTCTATGGCTTCATTCTGGAAGCAGAGTTCACCGATGAGATCGGCATCGGCATCTACATGCTCTTCCTTGTTACCGTCAACTTCTATAAGCAGCATGGCTCCGGCATTATGGTAGGGAAGGCTTTCATTCAGATAGTCACAGGTGGTTTTTACTGAAAGCTGATCCATGTATTCTATGGAAGTGGGTGTTATTCCGCATTCCATCATTATTTTGGGCACTAATCTTATTGCAGACCGGGTGTCTTTGAAGAGTACGAGAAGGTCCACCATGTACCTGGGCATGGGGGATAACTTGAGTATTATTTTTGTTACTATCCCCAGTGTTCCCTCTGAGCCGACTATGAGCTGCTTGAGATTGTATCCGGTAACATCCTTTACCAGCTTTCCACCCAACTGCACTATCTCTCCTGTTGGAGTCACTATTTCGAGGCCTATGACATATCGGCTGGTGACGCCGTACTTGATGGCTTTACCGCCCCCTGCATCTTCGGCTACGTTTCCGCCGATGAAACATGATAGAAGGCTCATGGGGTAACCGGCATAAAATAAGCCACTTCCCTCAAGGGAGACATTGATCTCACTTGTAATGACACCTGGCTCCACTACTATGAGCATATTGTTGTAATCGATCTCCAGTATGCTGTTCATTCTTTCAAAGGATATAACTATCCCTCCGAATGAGGGTATGGATCCGCCGGAAAGGCCTGTACCCCCTCCCCGGGGAGTTATGGGTATTAGTTCACGATTGGCAAGCTTTACAATTTCTGCGATCTCTTCTGCCTTTCTCGGTATTACTACGGCTTCAGGCATGTGGGCATATTGGGGAGGGGTTTCGTCATGGGAGTAGGTTGACATTTTTTCTTCATCGGTGATGATATATTTTTTCCCGACTATGTCAGAAAGCTGTGAAACTATCGCAGGGGTCACCTGGTTGTATTTCATCTGGATCGCACCTCCTCAAGTTTTTCGTTCAGGGATGGGAGTACTTCGAAAAGGTCTCCCACGATCCCAAAATCGGCCACTTTGAAGATCTGTGCTTCAGGATCGGAATTTATGGCAACGATGGTATCCGCTGTCTTCATTCCGGCCAGATGCTGGATGGCACCCGATATACCCACTGCAAAGTATAGCTTTGGCGTAACGGTTTTACCGCTTAACCCAACCTGATGGGGATAGCTTATCCATCCTCTGTCAACGGCATCCCTGCTGGCTCCGACTACTCCTTCAAGTCTGTCTGCGAGGTCCCGTATAAGTGCGAAGTTCTCTTTCTTCTTCAATCCCTTGCCGCCTGATACGACCACGTCGGCTGACTGGATATCTATACCCTGATCTTCATTCTTTCGGAAACCGATCCTCCGAACCCGTTTATCCTCCAGGTTATTTTTGAATTCCACCCTGATGATCCTGCCTGCATTGTTTTCATCAATAGGTGCAGGCCTGGTCGAACGGGGTCTGACCGTAGCCATCTGGGGACGGTGTTCAGGGGTCTTGATCGTGGCAAGGATATTGCCTCCGATGGCAGGTCTGGTCTGGAGGAGGTTACCGGTGCCATCCTCGATCTCCAGGCCGGTGCAGTCTGCCGTAAGGCCTGTATTGGCCCTTATGGAGACATGGGGCATAAGGGTCCTTCCCGTTGTAGTTGCTGCAGCGATAAATATCTCCGGTTTGTATTGTTTTATGAGGTCCAGCAGCACATTGCTGTGTGTTTCAACTGTAAAGTTCTCGAGGGCCGGGGATTCAACTACATAAACCTTGTCTGCGCCTCTTTTTATAAGCTGCTCCAGGTCCTCATCTGACATGCTGCCGGTAAGGAGCACTGAACATAACTGTGTTTCCAGCTTGTCTGCCAGCTTTCTTCCTCTTGAAAGCAGCTCGAAGGATACCTGGCGGAGTTTTCCTTCTCCGGCTTCGGCAAGGGTCCATACTTCTCTGTGGGGCATTGAAAGATCCTCCTTTTGATACACTTAGATCAGTTCCTTCATTACAAGGAAATCGACAAGTTCATCTACGGCTCTGCCCAGGCTTTCTTCATCCTTTGCGGCAAAGATCTTTCCGCCCCTTGCAACCTTTGGGGTTTCGATCTTCACCACCCGGGTGGGCGATCCGTTCAGGCCGATCCGGTTTTTATCAATGCCTGCAGAATCGACAGACCACCGGGGCACTTCTGTGACTCTGGCCTTCTGTTTTCCCCTGAGCGTGGGCAGACGGGGATAGCTTATCTCCTTTACCACTGTAAGAAGGGCCGGAAGTTCCATCTGGAGTTTTTCATAGCCACCTTCGACAAGACGTTCTACCACCATGAGGCCGTTATCGATATCTTCGACAGAGCTCACATAGGTAGCGAGGGAGATGTCAAGAAAGGATGCTATTCCCGGTCCGACCTGCCCTGTGTCTCCATCGGTGGCCCTTTCTCCACAAAGGATAAGGTCCCAGGTTCCTATCTTTCGGATAGCTTCCGAGAGGGCATAGGAGGTAGCCCACGTATCTGACCCGGCAAATTCTTTACCTGTAAGGACAATTCCCCCGTCACAGCCCATGGCCATGGCTTCCTTGACTGCTCTTTCGGCTGCAGGAGGGCCCATTGATATTACAGTTACAAGGCCTCCGAATTTTTCCTTCAGCTGAATGCCCGTTTCTATGGCATAAAGGTCAAGGGGATTGATAATGCTTTCGACACCATCTCTTATCATGGTTCCTGTTTTTTCATCCATTTTTACGTTGCTGGTCTCCGGTACCTGTTTGACCGGAATAATAATATTCAAACGCCATTCACCTCCAGAACTCTGATGCAAAAGACCATTGATGGTCCTGTTAATAAAGAGATTATACCGGACCGGGAATAGAACGGTCCGTCATTTTCTCCATTTATCTAATAAATTGAAGCGCCATCCATTGGCGAACCTGCCATTTTTTCAAATATCTTCAATACTCCTTTTTTCGGTTTTAGAGGGTTAGACCATTCTTTCTTTCTCTTTTCAAGAGCTTCATGAACATCCTTAACAGTTCGCTCCTGGAGAGAAATGCCTACAATATCGAGAGTTTTTCCAAGGACATCAATCTTGATCAGATCACCCTCTTCTATCAGGGCAATGGGTCCCCCCTCAGCGGCTTCGGGTGAGACATGACCGATTGCGGGTCCCCTGGTTGCACCAGAAAATCTACCGTCTGTGACCAGGGCTGTAGTTGCTACGAGGGCAGGATTTGTAAAAATGGCCTCTGTAGTCCTCAACATTTCAGGCATTCCTGCACCTTTTGGACCTTCATACCTTATGACTATCACATCTCCAGGTTTGATCCTATCCTGGAGAATAGCCTCTACTGCACTTTCCTCAGAGTTGAAAACCCTTGCAGGCCCAACATGGATAAGCATTTCCTTAGCACAGGCATAATGTTTTATCACAGCCCCACCAGGGGCAAGATTGCCTTTCAGTATTCGTAAGCCACCATCAGGGGAAAGCGGATCATCCAGGGGTCTTATGACATCTGCAGGTTTCATTCCGAAATTATGTAAATAGGATTGTCTTCTTTCAAAAAAATTCTCTTTCTCAAGTTCTTCAAGATTTTCTCCAAGGGTTTTCCCTGTAACTGTAAGACAATCGAGGTTAAGAAAGCTCTTGATCTCTTTCATTACAGCAGGGATACCTCCTGCATACCATAAAAATTGAGATGGCCACCTACCGGTAGTTTTGATATCCGCTAAAACTGGTATTTTTTCATTAACTAAGTTAAAGATATGGGGATCAAGCTTAATTCCCAATTGTCCTGCAATGGCAGGAAGATGAAGCAGGGCATTGGTTGAACCGCCGATGGCAGAATGAACAATTATGGCATTTTCGAATGCCTCAGGAGTCAATATCCTGCTGGGACTAATTTTTCTTTTAACCAGCTCTAAAACCTGTTTTCCTGATGCATTTGCATATCTTTTTGCCATATTTGATTTTGCCGGGACCAAGGCGCTTCCTGGCAGGCAAAGCCCTAATGCTTCAGAAAGACACTGCATCGTGGTTGCGGTTCCCATGTACTGGCAGGCTCCACTGGTGGGACAGGCATTAACCTGATAGTATCTCTGTTCTTCCCTGGGCATCATTCCCTTATGGACCAGATCCAGGCACTCATAGCATTTTTCAGGAGATAGGTGGTCAGGGCCAGGATCCATGGACCCTCCTGGAACATAAATAGCTGGGATATCCAGTCGGGCCATTGTCATCAGATGTGCAGGAATAGCCTTGTCACAACTGGAAATAAGGACAAGGGCATCCCAGGGAAATACGCTGGCATGGATTTCAACCATTGCTGAAATTATGTCTCTGGAAACAAGAGAAAAATTCATTCCATCATGGCCAGTAGCAATTCCATCACAGATGTCTGTGACATAAAAGGATGCTGGTTTGGCTCCGCAACTGTAAACACCCGTAGAAACAGCATACGCAAGATCATTCAGATGCTGACTTCCCGGATGACTGTCACCGTATGTACTTTCAACCAAAACCTGCATTTTCACCATATCTTCAGATAACCAGCCTGTCCCATATAGAAGAGGCTCTACTTCGGGTCCTATTTCTTTTATATTTTCGATTTTGGGTGTGTATTTTTCGGCTTTTTCTTTCACAAGCTTTCACTCCCCTTTTTTAGTTCAAGAAATAGCTTTTTGAAAGGTTCGGATAATAAAAGATAGCACCGATTAAAGTGTCGGCCCAATTCTATGTATGGCAAATTCTCTATGGCCAAGCATTTCTGCCTTGGTAAGATTACCTTCTGCTATCTCTATTACAGAGTTAAATACCATTTTGCCTGCTTCCTTAATAGAAAGGCCATGGGAGAAGAAAGCTGAAAGATCTACATCAATATTCTCTTTCATTATCCGTGCCGTCCTTGGAGTAGCTGTGACTTTTATTACTGGAACTATGGCAAAACCCATAGGAGTTCCTCTTCCAGTTGTGAAAATCATTATTTGAGCTCCGCCTGCAGCTAATCCTGCCATGGACTCTATGTCATTTCCGGGAGTATCCATGAAACTGAGTCCAGAATTTGCACAAGGTTCAGCAAAATTCAACACATTCTGTATTTGAGAGTTCCCAACTTTGCATATGGCACCCAATGATTTCTCTTCAATTGTAGAGAGACCCCCCTTAATATTTCCAGGAGAAGGCTGGGCACCCCTAATATCCACTCCCATTGCAACAGCCATTTCTTCAGTCTGTTTAATCTTGTTTAATATAAAGGTTTCTACCCCAGGGTTTGCTGATTTTTGCCTGATGATCTCTTCGGCACCTAACAATTCTGTAGTTTCGCAAAAAACCACCTTAGCCCCCTCTTTCAGCATCAGTTCAACTGCTTCTCCAACAGCCGGATTAGTCACGATACCAGAGCTGAAATCTGAGCCGCCGCATTCCAATCCTATGATCAATTTACTAAAATCAATCTCTTCTTCCTTCAGATTAAGGGAAGAAGAGAGGAAATCCAGTTTCTTTCTACCTTCGATGATCGAGTCTGACGTTCCACCAACTTCCTGCATGATAAGGGAGGCAACGGGTTTTCCAGTTTTTTCTATTGCTTTTGCAAGATCAAAGGCACTTATCTCTTCACAACCCAGACCTACAGTCAGCACTGCTGCGACATTTCCATTACATGCGATGCCAAGAAGGGTTCTGAAGAAAAGATCCAGATCCTTTCCCAACTGGTCACAACCGTGCTGATGCGTTATGGGTACCGCATTCGGATAATCCCGTGATATTGATTCAGCAAGATGGTTTGCACAGGCAACTGTAGATATAACTGCTATATGGTTTCTGATACCGAAAGAACCATCGGGTCTTCGATAACCCTTGAAGGACATTGGGCTTTTCATTTACAACATCCCTTCGGCGATGGAATGTTTTTTACAAGATCCCCTCTGCCTTTCCGGCTTTCCATATTATGAACATGGACATGACTTCCTTTGACTATATCATTGGTTGATTTACCAATGAGAAAGCCATATTTTATGATCGATTCACCTATTGAGAAGTCTCTGAGGGCAATTTTGTGACCTAGAGATATAGATTCAACTGACTTCAGGTCTGTGATTAAATTTGCTTCTTTATCAATCACTTCAACCTGCTGGCCTTCACTTACGTTTTCAATAACAGTGGCTACATTATCTTGCATATCGATCTGAATGGCCTTCTTCATTTCGACCCCCTATTTGCACAATATAAAGTTAAATCCTTACAAGTGTTCCATCGGGACTGAATTGCATCGAAGAAGGGGAACCTAAAACGTTTATAGATCCCCGGGAGGACAGTTCCGCCAGAAGAGGCAAAGATATTTCCATTTCATCCATACAGGAAGTGTTCCTTATGTGAATTATTCTGCTTTCATCGCTGTTTATAGCTCCCAGGCTGCTCAAAGCCGCATTCAACGCATCTTTATCAGAGTTCATTACAACAGGGATCCTGCCCTGTTCCGGACTCATGGAACTAATTGCATTTAAAGCAGTGCTGTTAAAATCAATTTTTTCGAATACTTTTTTTGTTGTAATATCGGCCAGACCTATACCCAGGACATTGCCATGTGATTCCGGGGTAGTATCAATGACCACTATTCTTGATATTACCGGTTTTACGGGTTCCTTCTGGCCTCTAACCATAATTCTGCCAACAACTTTAGTATCCATACCTGTCCCTGAGATATTTTTTCCTATCTCATCAATAATAAGAACGTCAATTTTGTCCACGGGCAGTTTTACCATAAGCTGTTTTGCTTCGATAAGTAACAGTGGTTCCTTTGAAAAGATTTCACTGCCTGAAAACACCTCGATCCGGGCTGTTTTCCCTTTCCAGTTCTCGAGTATTCCAACCGCTGCTATTACCGGCACTTTCTCCATCATTTTTGAAGCCACACCAATGATCGTTTCTTCGTAACCCCGGGTTAATGCGTAGGAATGAGTTGTCAAAGCTCCCTGGTAAGAGCCTAAGCCTATGGCAAACATCTTGCAGATACCGCTTTCAATTTTCCCTTCAAAATCAGTATGTGATTTTATCCGATTTGCGACAATTAAACCGTCCAATTCCAGGACAGCACGGTTAATATGAACGGGAACCCCTGTCTCTGTATTACCTATAAGGGTCGTTTCAATATTTCTGATGATAGGAGCACCAACGGCTTTTTCCGTAATACCAAGATCATTAAGAATTTCTATCTGACCATTTACGTTGGCCCCTCCATGACTTCCCATGGCAGGGATTAAAAAGGGACAACCTTCCAGTTCTTTTACGAAATCTGCTATGGATCTCAAAATCAAAGGAATAGAATCGATTCCCCTGCTCCCAGCTGTTATGCCGATCTTCTTCCCTGCAAGGGAATTCAATCCAATGCTTTGGGCGTACTTTTGGAGATTTTCAGACATTACAGATGGTGTATCCAAGACACAGGGCGATTCAATAATCTGTCTGATCCTTACCATTTGAGGGAACATTTTCTTCCTCCAATCTCACAGGAAAATAGATCTATTTATGATTATCTCCTGGAAACTTTTCGCTGATAAAAATGATCAATTGTACAAGAGTCCTGGTAAAAAGAGAGCAATTTTAGGAACAAAGGCAACTAGAAAGATGATTGCAATCGATATAGCGATAAAAGGCAGTATATTTTTGCAGATCTTTTCAAATCTCACTTTCGATATACTCGCAGCTATATAAAGGTTCTCCCCTACTGGAGGAGTTGCCATTCCAAGAGAAAGTGTCATGGTCATAACTATTCCAAAAAGGATGGGATCAATTCCGAATTTTATGGCAACCGGATACAGAACAGGAGTTACTATGAGAATAATTGATACCGTTTCCATAAAACAGCCTAAAAATAATCCCAGTAATATGAACAGGATCAGGAAACCACTCGGAGATCCAGAGACTGAACCAAACCACTGGCCAACAGCTGCAGCTACTCCTTTGATAGTCATAAGCCAACTGAAGACACTGGATGAAGCTATTATCAGGAGGACCATGGCCGTGTTGGCCGTGGCAGAAGTGAAAACCTGAAGGATGTTATCCATTTTCAGTTCCTTATAGACAAACACTCCGATGAACAGTCCATAAACTGAAGCTACTGCCCCTGCTTCAGTGGGGGTGAACATCCCCGAATATATTCCACCAAGTATTATGACAGGAACCATTAAAGCCCAAAAAGCGTCCTTAAAGCTGGACCATAATTCTTGAGAGGAAAATTTTTCGATGGTACCATAGTGATGTTTTTTTGATTTATAGTAAACAACTAACATCAGACCAAGCCCCATGAGAATTCCAGGAACAAAACCTGCTGCAAACAGTTTGCCTATAGATTGTCCCGTAGCTACACCATAAACAACCATAGGAATACTAGGGGGAATAATAGTACCTATGGTACCGGAAACAGCCTGCACGCTACCGGCAAATTCCGGGGGATAACCTTTTTCCTCCATCTGGGGGATAAGGGCAGAACCTATTGCAGCTGTCGTAGCCGGAGAAGACCCTGAAAGTGCTGCAAAAAACATAGATGCCAGGACCTGAACATGTCCAAGACCTCCAGGCCAGGTAGAAACAAGGGCATGGGCGAATCTGACCAATCGTCTGGACATGCCCCCGGTCTGCATAAGAGAGCCTGCAAGCATAAAGAAAGGTATGGCGAGCAATGTAAAACTGTTTACTGATGCCAGCATCTGCTGTGCAACTGCCATAAGATCTATACCTGAATAGACGAATCCGACTATGGAGGCTAAACCTATCGCTACCGCAATGGGTATATTCAAAATCAAAAAACCTATGAGCGAAGAAAACAAGACAACAGCTGTCATGGTTTTTCACCTCACCTTCAATCTCTACCGGTTATCTGAACAAAGTTCATGTACAGAAGTCTGAACAGGACAAGAGTAAAACCAATTGGTAGAGCCGAGTAGGCTATTGCCATTGGCAATCTTGATGCAGGAGCAACCTGACCCATTTCAATGGATTCACCAAGAAAAAGAGCTCCATAAAAAATCATTAAAAGAACAAAAATAATGGTTAATATGTTAGCTATCCATTGGATTATCCTGCGAGGTTTCGCTGGAAGGAGATTTACAAATGCCTCTACCCCTATATGTGCTCCTACTTTAAACGCATAAGCAGAACCAGCAAAAGTAACCCACACTACAAACCATTTTGCTATTTCTTCAGACCAGGATATGGAGGACTGAAAAACATACCTCACTATGACTTGTGTAAAACAGAGAATAAGGGCTCCGCTCATACAGATAAATGATATCCATATCTCCAGGGCATCCCACGAATGATGTAATATCCCCTCTTTCTTTTTCTTAAGAGGTTTTTCCAAGGCAGACATCCCACTACCCCTTTCAATACCTGCATAGTAGATTTCAACTCTACAGGAGTTAATAACCTTCTATCCGGCTAAAAATATCGTTTTTCCTATAACCAGGATAAGATTTATTGAAATTATGAAGGGCAGGTCTCTCTAAGTTACACAGAGAAAGCCTGCCCTTAAGCGTATAAACTAAACCTACTTCTTGCCCACCTTACTTGCGGCATCCAGATATTTCGTAAGGAACTCTTTCCCTATCTGACTTTCAAAATCTTTCCACACATCTTTTGTAGCTTCCTGGAAAGCGCCGGCTTCTTCCGGAGTAAGGAATGCAACTTCCATGCCTTCCTGCTTTAATTTTTCTATTAAACCGGCTTCCTGGTCATTGGTAATTTTACGCATGTGATCCCTGGCAACAATCGCTGCTTCCTTAACTATCTGCTGCTGTTCCGGAGTGAGTTTCTTCCATATTTTTGCACTGATAAACGTAGGAGATGGGTCATAAAAATGTCTTGACATCGTAAGATACTTCTGTACTTCCTGGAATCTTGATGTATAGATATTTGCCACGGGATTCTCCTGTCCATCGACAACTCCCTGCTGAAGAGCGGTATAAAGTTCACCAAAATCTATGGGAACAGGATTCCCTCCAAGAGCTCGAACAGAAGCCATGTGAACAGGACTATTCATCAGACGGATCTTTAATCCCTTAAAATCAGCTGGCTTCATTAAAGGCCTGACATTATTTGTGAAATTCCTGAAACCATTGTCCCACCAGGCCAAGCCTACTAGCCCTATCTTTTCTGTTAACTTAAACAGTTCGACTCCAATTTCCCCATCATAAAATTCATAAGCTTCCTGAGGAGTCTTGAAAAGGAATGGTAAATCACAGGCCATGTATTCTTTGACAAACCCGGTTAAGGGAGCCGCAGATACAGTAGTGAGACCAATCGTACCCATCTTCAGTCCTTCGACTGCTTCCGGCTCTTCTGCAAGAGAAGCGCTTGCATGGATAGTAATGGTTATTTCGCCATTTGTCTTTTCTTCAACTATCTCTTTCATTTTTTCACATGCTGCCTGGTATGGGTGTTCTGGCGGAAGGACATGAGAAAAGACCAACTCCGTTTTGGCACAGGCTGAACTTACAACCAGAAGTAACAATGAAACTGTGGCAAAAAATATTCTGAGCTTTCTACTCTTTAAAAACATTTCTCGCTCTCCCCTTTCAAATTTGACCATTTACGACTTGCTCTCAAAATCCAAGGTAACAGATTCCACCTGTGTAATAAACGATATCCCTCCTTTCTAGAATCATTCCACCCAGACAATTCTTAGTGTTACCAATAGGAAAGATCTGGGTTAAAGTCTAGTCCACTACAGGCAGGCTCAGGTCTTTCGGGCCTACCTCTGACATTCTGAGTTCCGGGGCTCTTCTTTCCATGATCTCCTGAAGGATGGATGCGATCTTTACCTTCTGACGGATGAATTCGTCATGCCAGCTCTCGGTAACCCAGGGCTTGTATATATCGGCTTCGGAGGTGCCGGGTTCAATTTTGAAGTAGACTGGTGCTGCGACCCGTACTATCTCCGGTACGTCGTAGGCACGGAACATTCCTCCGAAGGAATCGACAATGATCATGTAGACATCCAGGGGAATGTCAACTGTGCTACGGATGCTTGAAAGAATGGGTAGACTTACGTCAGACAGGGGATTCATTGAGTTCGCTCCAAGTTCTTCAAGAAGCCGGGCTCCCGCAGGACTGCACTGTCCTCCGAAGACAGACCACTTGAATACGGTCTCTGGCGGGATGAATCCTTCTTCTCTCATTCCGTTGACTATTCGGAGGGCTCCTTCATCATAGACCAGAAATCCCCTGACACCGGCCTCCAGATTGCGCATCATATCCTCGATCCAGTAGGCCATGTTGTCCGATCCCCTGTGCCTTGGTCCCTGAACAGTGCCTTCAGGATAACCCGACTCCTTGGAGCCCACGTCCCAGGCCTTACGGTGGCCTATGGTCATGATGATCTCGATCTGCTCATCATGAGCAAGTTTTGCCATATCCTTCAATTCCTGGAAGTCACAATAGGTAGAACCTCCTACGGTACAGATGGCCCGGTGGACATTGAGGTTCCTCTTTTTGGCCTCATCCACCATGGCGACCATGGTGCTGTATCTTTCTACTCCTGCGATCTCTATCCTGTAGTGACAACCGTCGGGAAATGATTTCTTCGAATCGGGCAATGACCATCCGTCCCTGCCGGGAACTCCCATTGTTTCCATGAATCCTTGAATTTCTTTAAGCTTTTTTGCAACATACAATACTATTACCCCCTTGGTTTATTTATATAAACATAAGTTAATTAGCATAACCTGGTTAATCTATAAATGATGTCAATTGACTAAGCCGGGTAACCTTTGATGTAGTCCAATGTATGTATAGGAAAAAACCTGTGTCATAGAAAAACAAGATCGATATTGAAAATATGGATTTGTTCATTTATGTTTTACAACTTTTGTAAAATGAATATGGAAAAGAAAAATAATTCCAAGGCCATAGAATCAGGGTAGATGAAATGTGATGTTTTATTATGTTTAATCTTTAGATAATTTATAGTAATTTTTTCTTTTATCCTGGAACATGGGATAGATATATCATGGTAAAACGTGAATAGATAAGGATGAACTTTTTTTCTTCAACGTTAGAACATGCTCTACATAGGTTTCGATAAGACCTTCGTAGTCCCTGGCTTTTATTTTTTCAAGTAATTTATAATGAGCACGGGCTGATTGTTCCAGGTTCGCCTCCAGGAATAAGTCTTTCATAATCGCTATAAGAAACTGGTAATAAAGGTTTGTCATGATTTTGAGAGACCATTTTTTGCCTGCTCTTTCCCATAGGTACTGATGGAACGACAAATCTTTCTTCGAAAAAAGATATGTCTTCTTTACTGTATCGTCTTCAGTACGTGTAAGAAGAACCATTTCATCTATTATTTTGTAAAGTGTTACGAAATCATCTTCTGTTAACATATTTTCATCAATGATCTCTCGATAAATCTGAGATTCTAAAAGAAACCTGATATTAAGAATTTCTTCTATATCGACTTCCGTAAACTCAAGAACATGAGCACCCCTTCGCGGGATATACTCAACAAAACCCTGACTCTGTAGCTCTTTTAAAGCCTCTCTTACAGTAGTCCTGCTAACATTAAGAGTGGCTGCAATTTCAGCCTCAAGAATATGATTTCCATTCGTAAAACTTCCTTCCAAGAGGATTTTTTCTTTAATATAGTTGGCTACCTGGGTACTTAAGCTATCCTCAAGTACTATTCCGGTCATTAAGCAACAACTCCTTAATACGTATGTCGACATTCGTAATAACGTAATTATTACACATTATATTTAAAAGAACAAGATAGTAAATTTTGAATAATATAAACATTAAGGGGGCAATGCTAAAAGTAAATCTTATCGAGAGGGCCTGGAATCTGTTATAGGAAAGAACGTGTCTCCATCAATACCAATGTATTAGCTACAATGAGGCTTGAATTTGAAGATCCACAGCAGGACAGACCTTTCAGAAATGAAGGATATTACAGGCCCGCTTAAGACCATAGAGGATGGCTGCTCCGGGATGGCGGTAACAGTAGCGGAGGGCGTGGTAAAACCATGTGGTCCGACCAACATCTTTCCAGGGACCCTTTCGGCGGTATTGAAGATATTCTTCGGCAAAGGTGATCTTTTTAGGACTGAATAGCCAGGGTTTTCTGTCGGTAGTGAAATGAACTATGACCGGATCGGGCATCTCTATATTAGTACAATCCGATTCCCGGAATATGTCATCGAAAATATGGATCATGAAGTTCCATCTGTTTCCTAAATATAATACGTCGTTTTTAAGGGTATGGTTCAGAATATCCTGGTCGTGAAAGCGTGCATGAGCAAGAAGGCTCCTGTCCAAATTAAAGGCTTTATTTTCATAGTCCCTTTCACGCCACTTTTTCAGATCAAAAAGAATGACCCCTGAATTGAAATATTTATCGGCACCGAAAAGTCTCTTCTGCTTATCACCAGGAAAGGAGAAGTTTTCAACTGCTGCAATGGTTTTCCCCTGGAGATCAAGGTCCCAGAGTTCTTTCAGACTTCTCCGAACGATAATGTCACAGTCAAGATAGAGGGCCCGGTCAATCCAGGGAATAAATGATCCTATTTTGAGGCGGAAGTATGTAGGGAGGGTGACATGGCTAGGAGAATGATTCAGTGTAGATATGTGTAAGAATTCGTCGATAGAGGTTATCGGGATGTGCGTGAAGTCGAAACTTTTTATACTATTGAGGCTCCGGATCCTTTCCTTTTCATGTTCGGGGAGGGATTCGGAAAGTACGAAAAAGTGTATCCTGTCGCTGGGGGCAGCGTTTATGAGAATTGAGGTCATGGTGACCCCCATATGAGGTATGAATGCCTGATCTGTTGCAAAAATAATATTCATACTGGGACACACCGCCTGTTCCTGACAATTCGGAGATACATCTGCTGTGCATTTAACCTTGATTAGTTTAGCATAGACTTTAACTAGGCCAGGGCAAAATCAGGATCAAGACATATTTTACCGCAGAGGACGCTGAGGTTGCGCAGAGTAATCCGCCGCAAACCATCCTACAAAGACGTTAAGGCGGACTGTAAGCGCAGAGGGCGCAGAGGAAAGCGTAAACCCTTGGGATAACTGTTCAGGAATAAAATCCCATATTCGTCCGTACAGACCATATCCTACTTAGATCAAGGTTGATGAATGTCACGAAATCGGAGATTTGTGCCATGGAAACCTGTAAAGCTGAACCGTTAAAACCCTTTCACCATGGAGGAAGATCTGAGGGAAGCAAAAAACATAAGTCAAAACCGATTTCCCGCAAAGGACGAAAACCTGAAGGTCACTGACCCGCTTGACATATGCTGGCCTGTTTCGTCTGACTCCCTAGACTTTGTAATAATCCCTGTACCAGGAAACAAACCTTTCAAGGCCTACCTCTATGGGCGTGTCTGGCCTGTAGCCGACTTCTGCTGCGAGGTCATCAATATCTGCAAAGGTTTCCACCACGTCTCCTGGCTGCATGGGGAGAAATTCTTTTTTTGCTTCCCTGCCTATACATTTTTCCAGGGTTCTTATGAAATCCATTAGCTTTACAGGTCTGTTGTTCCCTATGTTATAGACCCTGTATGGGACATAGCTCCGGCCGGGTTCGGGAGAATTGCCGGTCCAGTCCGGATCGGGCTGGGGAAGCCTGTTCATTGTCCTTACAACACCTTCGACGATATCATCGATCCAGGTGAAGTCTCTTTTCATTTCTCCGTTGTTGAATACCTTTATGGGCCGATCTTCAAGTATGGCCCTGGTGAAGAGGAAATAGGCCATGTCGGGTCTGCCCCAGGGTCCATATACGGTAAAGAACCGGAGACCGGTGCAGGGAAGTCCGTAGAGGTGGCTGTAGGAATGAGCCATTAGTTCGTTTGCCTTCTTGGTAGCGGCGTAAAGACTTACGGGGTGGTCCACGTTGTCTGATACCCTAAAGGGTTTGCTGGTATTGGCCCCGTATACCGAACTGGAGGAAGCATAGACCAGGTGCTCTACTCCATTATGGCGGCATGCTTCAAGGATGTTGAGGAACCCTGTCAGATTGCTCTGGCCGTAGGCCTGGGGGTTGGTTATGGAATACCTTACTCCAGCCTGGGCGGCAAGGTGGATAACCCTCCGGGGTCTGTAATGGCTGAACAGGCTGCTGACTGCCGTGCTGTCTGAAATATCCATTCTGTGGAAGGTGAACCCCGGATAGTTTTTAAGGACTCCGAGACGGTCTTCCTTGAGGGTCACGTCGTAGTAATCATTGAGATTATCGATGGCCGTGATCTTGTGTCCTTCCTGTAGCAGTTTCAGGGAAACATGGTATCCGATAAAACCGGCGGCACCGGTGACAAGTATTTGCATGGGTTCCTCCTGGAAATTAATGTATCATTGTTCATTGTAATATATTTTTAAGGAGAAGACAGGAAGCGATAAATATGAAATCCGGAAAAGCTTGTTTACCGCTAAGGCGCAAAGGCCGCAAAGGGACCCTGAAAATATCATGGCTTACTGCGAAAAATGAGACTCCATTTTTCACGAATAAAACCGAAAACCTGATAATTCAAACCCTATCTACCACGGAGGGCACGGAGGAAAACATAAAACCTAAGTCAAAGACTGTTTACCGCAGAGGGCGCAGAGAGCGCAGAGAAAGGCATAAACTCTTTGATTATCTTGTTTTGTCTGTTGTCACAATGATGTCTGGGAAGACCACATCCTACTTAGATCAAGGTTGATGGATGTCACGAAATCGGAGATTTGTGCCAGGAAGTTAACTTCTAACATGGATAGTGCTGAAGAAAAATAAAATCGAAAATGACAATAGAATGGTGCGCTGAAGCACATCCTACGCGATGAAGTCATAAAAACATGTTAAAGTGTTTCGGTGGTATGAATATACAAAGTTCAAGGTGGATACATGACCAACCCGGCAGTAAAATACAAGGACATCCCGGTAGTTCGGGAAGTACATCTTCTGAAGTCTGAAATTTTTTTTGGGGGGGATAGATTTGAACAGTATGAAAATAGGTGTCATAGGGACAGGTTATGTGGGGCTGGTTTCAGGGCTTTGCCTGGCAGACTTCGGCTTCAGCGTTACCTGCGGTGATATAGATGTTTCAAAGATCGAAAGGCTCAACAGTGGCGAGATCCCCATATACGAGCCAGGGCTCAAGTCCGTTTTTGATCGTGTAACCGAGCTCGGCAGGGTTACCTTTACCACGAAGATCGACACCCTGGTAAGGGACAGCGATGTGATCTTCATCTGCGTCGGGACTCCTCCTAAAGAAGACGGTTCCGCTGACCTCAAGTACGTCTGGCAGGTAGCAGAGACCATAGGAAAGAATCTGGAAACCTACAAGGTCATCGTAGATAAATCCACCGTTCCAGTTGGTACGGCCCGAAAGGTTTATGACATCATCAGAAGTCAACTGGCTGAAAGGAATATGGATGCTGCCTTCGATGTGGTTTCAAACCCGGAATTTCTCCGGGAAGGCAAGGCTGTTCATGATTTCACCCATCCGGACAGGATAGTTATAGGTTCCGATTCGGAGAGGGCCTGTGAGATCATGAAAAAGGTCTACAGTCCCCTGAAGCTCAATGAGGTTCCCTTCGTGCTGACAAATCCCGAGACGGCGGAATTGATAAAATATGCCTCCAACGCTTTTCTGGCCACAAAGATCGGTTTCATAAACGAAATAGCCAACCTGTGCGAGGCTGTCGGCGCAGATGTCCATAAGGTTGCAAAATCCATGGGTATGGACGGACGGATAAGCAGCAAGTTCCTCCACCCTGGCCCCGGTTTCGGCGGCAGCTGCTTTCCCAAGGACACCATGGCCCTGGTGAATATGGCCAGAGAAAATGGTGTGGACTCACTGGTGGTTTCTGCCGTGGTGGACTCCAATATCAGGCAGAAGGTCAGGATGGCAGAGAAGATAAAAAAGGCCTTTGGCGGAGATGTGGCAGGAAAGCAGATAGCGATCCTCGGTCTGAGTTTCAAGCCGGAGACAGATGACGTTAGGGAATCCCCTGCCCTGGTAATAATCCCAGAGCTTCTGCATAGGGGTGCTTTGGTACACGCCTACGATCCCCAGGGGATCGGTGAAACAAAGAAGGCTCTTACTGAGAGCGACGCAGATATTCTGTACACTGCTGATGAATATGATGCATGTAAGGGTGCGGATGCCGTTGTTATACTCACCGACTGGAACCAGTTCCGCAGGCTCGATCTTCAGAGGCTGAAGGATCTCATGAAGGGCAACAGGTTCTTCGACTTCAGGAACATCTATGACCGGGAAGAGGTTGAAGGTATGGGGTTCTATTATGAAGGGGTGGGAAGGTAGTTCAATTTTGGATTAAAAGACATAAAACCTAAGGTAAAAACTGTCTCACCGCAGAGGGCGCAGAGAGCGCAGAGGAAGGCAGAGCTTAAAAATGAGGAGAAACTTTAATACTTCCGCAGAAGTTATTCGATTTACCTGTTTTTTGCAGTCCGGATAGGATACAACTTAACCTGAAAGTTGTGGGATGGCATCAAAGCAAAGCTTTATGCCACTTTATAAATTCCGACCTAAAGGTCGCAGAGGAAAACATAGGATCTTAAATAATATTTGGTCTTTTTACCATTTTTATAAATTTTATGGGTTTAGAATTTAGAGATTTTCTCAGCGACCTCCGGTTCTAAGTTTTACCTGCCACAAATCTACGATTCTATGGCACATAAAACTATTAACAAAGTAGGAAATAGTCCGAATGGACGATATCAAGAATAAATATGTAGCAGGAGAAAATGGTTTCGGATCTTCACTTGGGTTTCCTCTGCGAGGACTCATCGAGTCCTCTGCTTCCTCTGCGGTAAAATGTGTTTTTGATGTTGTTATGGTGGGCTTAAAGGGATTTTCAATTTTTGAGAACAATATGTTGAAGAATGTTACGTTAGGGTACACAATATATGGTGCTTTACCGGAAAAAACTATTCTGGAACATTTCATATAGAGGTGACTGATTTGAATAACCTGTACACTCTTATTCTTGCCGGGGGAAGCGGGACCAGGCTGTGGCCCCTTTCCCGTGAAGAACTGCCCAAGCAGTTCCTGAATCTTACCAATCACTCTACCCTTCTTCAGAATACAGTAACAAGAACCCTTGAATTTACAGACCCTGACAAGCTTTTTGTCGTGGCTGGCCATAACTGGAGGGCCCTGGTGGACCACCAGGTCAGACAGGCTGGCAATTTTAAAGAAAGTATAGTAATTACCGAGCCATCAGGCAGAAATACCGGACCTGCCATCGCCCTGGGTATTTCCTACCTCCTTGACAGGGCTGGAGCCAAGAAAGAAGACTCTGTCCTGATCTGCCCGAGTGACCATATCATCAATGATGTATCAGCCTTTTCTTCAGCTGTAGAACATGCGGTCAAGGCAAGCGAGAGGGGATATATTTCCACCTTCGGCATATTGCCCACAGGGCCGGAAACGGGTTTTGGATACCTTCATGCCGGAGACCTCAACGGGGAAGGTTACTGCAAACTTAAGGAGTTCGTGGAAAAACCTGATCTCGAAAGGGCAAAGAGCTATTTAGAGGACGGTAATTATTACTGGAACAGCGGCATGTTCGTATTCCGGATCGGCGACATGATGAATGCGATGAAAAAACATATGCCCCAAATCGGTGAAGCGGCAGAACGGGGATATGAGGCTCTTCTTGGATCCTTTGAGGATATGCCTTCCATTTCAATAGATTACGGTGTGATGGAGAAACTTGAAAAAACTGCCATGGTCCCACTGAATGCTGGATGGTCCGATGTGGGTTCCTGGGATGCGGTATATGACATTTCTGAAAAGGAAACTTCGGGAAATGCCGTTCATGGTGACGCCATCCTCATGGGAAGCACTAACAATCTGATGTTTTCCAGGGAAAGGCTGCTGGTAGGTGTGGATCTCCATGACATGCTTGTGGTGGATACACCAGATGCCCTTTTTGTAGCACCCCAGGGAAGTTCCCAGAAGGTTCGCGATGTGGTAAAGGAACTCAGGTCAAAGGGACGGAAGGAAGCTACAGAAGCTCCTGAGAGCGCAAGGCCCTGGGGGACATATAAGGTACTTACAGAGGCAGACCGCTACAAGATCAAAAAGATCGCAATAGAACCCGGCAAGAGACTGAGCCTGCAGTATCACCACCATAGGAGTGAACACTGGGTGGTTGTAAAGGGGACTGCCCTTGTTACGCTGGATGATAATGATATTTTTGTCCATGAGGGAGAAAGCATCTTTGTTCCCAAGGACAGTCATCACCGGTTGGCAAACCCCGGTAAGGTCCCCCTGGAGATAATTGAGGTCCAGAACGGGGAATATCTTGGTGAGGATGATATTATCCGCATTCAGGACGATTACAAGCGCTGAATAGAAATCAGGTCAAAGGCAAAAACAAAACACGTTTTTACCGCAGATCCGCCAAAACCCTTTAACTAAACCGGGGACGGTCGGACGCTTCGCGGGTGATACGGATTTTTCGCAGAGGGCGCAGAGGTACACGGAGGAAAGCACAAACCCCTTATGTAACTCTGTTCAGGAATAACATGTGATATTCGTCCGGACAGTCTATCGGTGCGCTAAAGCACACCCTATGATAAAGGTTGATGGATGGCACGAAATCATAGATTTGTGCCAGGAAGCTAACTTCTAACCTGGAGGTCGTTGAGGGAAACATGAGGACCATAAAAGGGAAACCTGTAAAGCCGAACAGCTAAAACCCTTTCCATCAAGTATCCCCCCCTGTAACACCCATCCCTGGCTGAAGATGTAGAACAATATTTCTTCCTCCTGAAATAGATTGTTATACTGTTAATGTGACAGAGTTGTGAAAATTAGTTCCGGTTTTCCCTGAGAGTGTTTTTCAAACCCGGTTTCTTATTTTGGGAGGTGTTCCTTATGGTCTCTACAAAAAAAATGTTCAAGAAAAGTTCTTTATTGTGCGGATCTCTGATCCTGGTGATCCTTCTCTTCCTGGCTTTCACTGCCCAGGGTGCAACCATGACAATTAAAAAACCGCCTGTGGAATCTGATGCTCAGAAGATACTGATAAAGAAATTGCCCCAGATCAAATCCCAGCCCCTGGAACAGATAAAGCCTCCTGTCAAGTTGGAAAAAGTACCGGGGACAATAAGCGGTATAAATATAACACCTGAAGTTTTCGGCTCCCTCAAGGCCACTTCCAGGGGAGTATGGGAATCCCAGGGAACTCGTTCAGGAACCTTTTTTATTCTTCTGAGCGAAAAAATATGGCATTTTGAACAGCTTATGCCCTATGTCAGGACTTATGCCGAGGATGTGGCCAGAGATGGCTACAAGGTCAGGCTCTTTACCGTAGGATTCGAGGGAAGCATGAATCCATACTTTACTGATATAAAGAACCTTAAGGGATTCATCAGGTCTAAATGGCTGGAAACCCTTAAAGAGTGCGAAGAGGGTAAACTGTCTAAAAATGCCTTTGATGTTGGTACCGGCATCGTCCTGATAGGTTCGTTCCCCCTTCCTCTTGTCCATAAGAGGACACAGGTATGGAAGCCGGAATCTGAAGGATCAGCAGTGATGGAGAAGGTTGTCTACGAGGGGGTCTTTGCATGTGACCTTTACCTTACGGACATGGACGGAGCGTGGAACATAACGGATGAGATGGGCATTCCACTGATCTCGACCATGGATGAACCCGCCATAAAGCGGGATAGTGAATGTGTGCCGGGAGATGAAGTCGATCTCTACTGGACGGGCGATACAAATGATTGGGGCAGGATGGGGGCCCGGCCGGAGATATGGGTGGGTCGGATCAATCCTGGGAATATAGGCCCTTCCTCCAACCACGACTTCAATGCCCTTCTTAATTACCTGAGAGTTAACCACAACTACAGAACTGTTATGGAAACCCAGTCTTCAGAGACGGTGGAAGATCTTACATTCAAGAACCGCCTGATCTATTACGATGATGACATGAGAGATCTCGCCCAGGCAGCTGCAGACATGATCTCCATAAAATGGCCGGGACCTGTCTTTGGAGAAACCTCCTATGCCGGGGATAATCATCCACAGGGTTACACCAGGATAATCAACGGGACAAACACCACGAATAAGACAGACTATAAAGAAAGGCTGAAGACCGGAAATTATCTCTGGGTAGAGGCATTCATGCATTCCGCCCCGGAATTGCACGAATTTGCCGTTGCTTCAGGTACAGAAAGCCTTCACAGAACGGAACTCTTCCAGGGAGGGAACTTGAAAGCTCTTTTCTATTACCACCATGGTTGCTCAGCATGCGACTATAAACACAGGGATAACCTGGGGGAAAACTATCTTTACCGTATAGGTGCAATAGGGACGTTGAGTCCACTGGCGGTTTTAGGAAACACTTCCGTGGGACCCCATGATACAGCTACTTTCTACGTATCTCTTGCCTATGGCATGAATATCGGGCAGGCTCAGATGATCTCCCAGAGGTCCTATGCAAGGAGGAAAGACTGGCCCACAACCTATCCACCCAGACCCGGTTTTGTAAACCCGAAACGCTACTACAACCAGACCCTGCTGGGTGATCCTACCCTAAGGCCTAATATGTTCTCGCCCGTCCTCGTGCCTACTCCTCCAGACCTTCCTTCTGTCTATGCCACGGTAATGCAGAACCCGGTCATGGCGTCCTTCAAGAACCTGAATGCGTTGAAGATCGGGGCTACAAAAGCCGGTTCCAGTCAACCTGTAATGAAAAGCGATCTGAAGCCCGGGAAGGATTATCCTGTCCGTTCCGGAGGGATCGTAAGGGATCCCCTGTGGAAAACCATGGATATTCCTGAGCTTCAGAAGATGGTAAAACCCATGGTGTTGAAGAATATGGCAGACTTTAATCTGAATAAGGCCCTGGAAAAAATAGAATAGGGGATCTGTACAGAGAAAACGGCAAAACATCAAAATATCTTTTACCACGGTGGGCTCGGAGGTAAAGCTGAGGGAACCAGGTCAAAAACAAAATCAGAGTCAAAAGCTGTTTTACCGCAGAGGACGCAGAGGAACGCAGAGGAAGACATAAACCCTTTGATTATCTTGTTTTGTCTGTTGTCACAATGATGTCTGGGAAGACCACATCCTACTAAGATAATGGTTGATGGATGTCACGAAATCATAGATTTGTGCCAGGAGGCCAACATCCAACCTGGAGGACACAGAGGGAAACATAAAACCTAAGTCAGAAGCTGTTTTACCGCAGAGAGCGCAAATCCGTCAAAAACCGAGGTCGGTCGGACGCTTTCCGCCGCAAATCCGTCAAAGATCTTCTTAAAACCCATAAAGTCTGGTTGGCCGGACATTCTGCCCTTCATATAAAACCGTCAGGCCCAAGTAGTGGCGGACTTTCAGCGCTGAGGGTGTGTTGAGTCCTCGCAGAGGAAATCGAAAATCAAAATTTAAAATTGCCGGGTGGGTAGTTTTTTGAATGAATTTACTTTAACCTTGAGAGGAAATGATTCCTCGATGGGTGGATGACTATGAATCTAAAGTCTCTAATGTACAGGATGCTGGATGTTATAGATATTCCTGAGGAAATAATGGAACTCCGGGGTAAGGTGATCCTGCATGTTTCTGATACTCCTTCCTCCTTCTACCAGGCCCTTGATCGGCTGATCAAGGTACTTGATCCGCCCTGGGTTATCCACACGGGTGACCTTGCGGACCAGGTAAAGCTGGAGATCCGTCCAAACCAGAAAGATCTTTATGCGCTGAAGCTCAGACGACTTCGCAGCATCCTTGAATACGGAACACATAATGAAAACCGCGAGAGTATTCTTGTTATGGGAAACCATGACTGTGAAGAGATCGTGAGGAGCCTGTTCCGAAGGAGCAGGATAATAAGCCAGACAGGAGAGGCTCACATCGGAAATCTGAAACTTAACCTGAGCCATTACTATTTTCTCCTGGAGGGTGGAGATGGCACCTTTAACCTCTATGGCCACGATACCTTCTACCCTTCTGAAAAGGAACAGGTAAAAGGAGTTATACTTAACGGTCTCCTGGCGATCAACCTTATCCAGATGGATACGGGGAAAGTCTATTCCCTGCCCTATCCAAGGTATGTGGATGATAACAGGCTGCTTAAACATAAAACCGGGTTCTGAAAACAATAACAGGAGCCCGTCTCGAGGAAGAGGCGGGCTTTGATATTTTAAAAATGATCGGATCGTGGCGGGATCAGTTATCCTTTCATTGGCGGTTTTCCGTGAATGGAACCTCTATGTCCGCCATCCCTGTTTCTGAAGTCCCTTCTCATTTTCATAAATTCTTCTTTCTGGTCTTCATTCAGGATCTGCATTATTTCCGAATCGATCTTTTTTCTCTCCATAAATCCTGATACCATCTTTTCTGCCATGGCAGAGGATAACTCCCGTGCCTTACTCTCATCAAAGGTTGGGGAATCATGAAGTTCCTTCATAAGATCGAGATTTTCCTTGTCTTTCCTCTGGATACCGTCTTCTCCCTTGCCATACATACCCCTGTGCTTTTCGAGTATATTCTCTATCTGTTCTTTCTGGCTTTGGGTCAGGTCCAGTTTCTCCGCAAGGAAAGAGGTCCTGTCTCTTCGGGAATGTTGAAGCTTCATTGCATGGAGTTTCTGCTGCTGGCCTGGAGTAAGATCGAGTTCCCGGGTAAGCTTTTCCTTGAACTGCTCCTTTTTTTCCTCTCTGTTCTCTCTTTTTTTCTGCCGGTCTTCCCTGGGATCCATTCTTTTCTTTTCAAGGACTGCACGCTGCTCAGGAGTCAGTACCTGGAATAATTCGTAACGGTTTTTCATTCCCTGGTATATCATCTCGGACATATGAGCCCTGACTTCATTAAGATCCTTTTCTCCAGGTTCCACGCCAAAGCTGTCCATTTTTTCCCTGAGGTTTTTTCTCTTCTCACGGTTTGTTTCTTTCCAGTCCTGCTCCATTTTCCGGATCTGTTCCTTCTGACTTTCAGAAAGGCCCAGATCTTTCATCATGGTTAATCCATCCTTATCTCCAAATTCTTTAGTCCGGGTATAGGCCTGGGCCATATTGAAACTTCCCAGAAGTACCGCTCCGGCGACTGCTATTCCTGTAACTGCGATCACGCTTTTTTTGAACTTGTCAATCTTCATCTTCTTCAACTCCTTTTATAGATCATTTTCTGGCTTGAAAATGTCGTTATCACGGAATGATTCTAGACGGGTTTATGTAAAGATGCAGTTCAGGAATGTTAAGAAAGATTAACAGGGGATATAGTTTTCTTCATGAAAAGAATAATAAAAATAAAAAAGCCCCAGGGAAAGGTCCCTGGGGCTGAAATGCTATCTTATCCGGTTTTACACAAACTCTGCCATTACCTCTCCGAGTATCTTGATGCCCTCACGGATCTTTTCAGGAGACATGTTGGAGAAATTGAGCCTCATGGTATTTTCGTGTCCGCCATTGGGATAGAATGCTCCGCCGGGTACGAAGGCGACTTTATTTTCGATGGCCCTGGCAAACAGTGCTCTTCCATTCACACCTTCGGGCATTTCGACCCAGGTGAAAAGGCCACCTTCGGGCCTTAGAAATTTAACTCCTGCGGGGAAATATTCTTCCATGGCCTGAACCATCACCTTTGCCCTTTTACCATAGACCTCGATCAGCTTTTCCACGTGGACATCGATGTCGTTCATTTCCATGAAGGCATCGATCTGGTACTGGCTTATGGTAGAGGTATGGAGGTCGGATGCCTGTTTGAGGTATATAAACTTCAACAGGAGGTCTTCATTGCCTGCTATCCATGCAATACGCATTCCAGGGCTGAGGATCTTGGAGAATGTTCCGAAAAGAAGGATGCTGTCGTTGGTGTCCATAGATTTAAGAGAAGGGGGAACTTCTCCGGTAAAGCGAAGTTCTCCATAGGGGTTGTCCTCTATAACTGGAACAGAATACCTGTTGACAACCTCCATGAAGGCCTTTCTTCTTTCGATGGACCAGGTCTTTCCGGTGGGATTCTGGAAATCGGGGATGACATAGATGAGTTTTACCTTTTCTCCCTGGATCTTTTTCTCCAGGTCTTCGGGTACCATTCCCTCATCGTCGGTCTCCACCTCAACGAACTTCGGGCAATAGGCCTTGAAGGCATCAAGGGCTCCGAGGTATGTGGGGCTCTCGCAGAGAACAACATCGCCTTCATCGAGAAATAGTTTGCCAGCAAGATCAAGGGCCTGCTGGGAGCCTGTGACGATAAGGATGTTGTCAAGGGTCACGGATGTTCCAAACTTCCTGTTCATCCTGGAAGCTATCTTTTCCCTGAGAGAGGGAAGTCCCTCTGTCTTATAATACTGAAGGGCCTTCATTCCCGCAGTATCGAGGGCTTTAACGCATGCTTCCTTCATTCCCTCCACGGGAAAAAGCTCAGGTGCGGGAAGACCGCCCGCAAAGGAAATGATCTCCGGATCGGCGATAACTTTCATTATCTCCGCAAGATCGGATGACTCAAACTCTACCATTCTGCTGGCAAATTTCATTGACATAAAAAAACCTCCCAAGTATGTTGTGATCTAAAAACAAAAAGGCCGGAACCCCTGAAAAAGGCTCCGGCCTGGACCTTCAGCGCTTATGCGCCAACATAAGCTCCAGGGGGAAACCCGCAGCGGGATAGAATGTCTATAATGTAAATAAAGACGATAAACAGGACTTGCATTCTACTATTCCCCCCACTCGTTAAGCTTGTTGGCTAATTTAAAAATATTGAGAATAATTCTAACCTTCCAGACATGGAGTGTCAAACCTGCACCATTAAATATGGATCCTTTAGGTAAATAAAGCTTTCTTTACAATTCTTAACTCTTTTTTGTTCTCTTTTTCGGATAAAATAAAGAAAATTACTTCTAAAAACAACAGGGATGATGGAAATGACTCGGATATTAGCAATTGAAGATGATGTGGAGCTCTGCGAACTTCTTTCGGAATACCTGGGATCGGAAGGTTTTTACTTCAGTTCGGTCCACTCCGGAAAGAAAGGTGTTGAGGCCGCTCTCAGGGGAGAACATGACATTGTGGTACTGGATGTGATGCTCCCTGAAATGAACGGTTTCGATGTGCTCAAAAGTATTCGGGCGGAGTCGGCCATACCTGTAATAATGCTCACTGCCAGGGGCGATGATGTGGACAGAATAGTAGGCCTGGAGATCGGGGCTGACGATTACGTTCCCAAACCTTTCAATCCGCGGGAACTGATAGCCAGGATAAAGGCGGTTCTCCGAAGGTATGAGGGCGGAGTGAAAAATACGGCTTCCGTAATTGGAGAACCGATCCTCAGGGTGGCTGATATAGAGCTTGACCCGCGATCACATGTGGTAAAAAGAGAGGGAGAAGTAGTGGAACTTACTTCTCTGGAATTCAGGCTGCTGGAGACTTTTCTTGAAAAAGCCGGACAGGTTATAAAAAGACAGGATCTTGTGAGAAAGGTTCTGGAGAGGTCTTATTCCCCTTTCGACAGGAGCATTGACGTTCATATCAGCAACCTGCGGAAAAAGATCGGCCCGGGAAATGATGGCACAGAGAGAATAAAGACCATAAGGGGAGAAGGCTATCTGTATTCAAGTCCCTCCAGCCCTGGCGAGGAGAAAAGGGATGTCCAGGAAAGGACAGGTCAGTGAAAATATGATACTGAATGAAACCACCAGGGGGAAGATGTTCATGAAGATCTTCCTCTGGTTCATGGCTGCCCTTGCAATAATATTTGTGGTAGGTATCAGTTCTGCCTATTTTGCCCACCAGGGTTTTACAAGGACAGAACTTCGCTCCGAGTTTGGCGAGGCCCTGGACGAATATGGACCCCCGGCGGTGGAGATCTATGAAAGTCAGGGAAAGGAAGGCCTCGACAGCTTTCTGAAACTTTCAAACCGGAAGGTCCGGGGAAGGATGATGCTTTTCACCTCTGATGGCAAGCCCATTCTGAGGCTCTTCCGCCAGGATCGGCAGGACAAGGATCAGGAAGAGGACCACCGCAGGCTTGAAAAGTTTTTAATGGAGACCATGAAAGATAACGGGACCAGATTCACTTTTATCGGCCCCCTGGGGATCCTGGCCAGAAAGATAACTTTCGCAAAGGGAAATGACTATGTCTTCGCTGCCTTCAGATTTATTCCGCCTCCCTTTCCGTCCAGAGAAAATGCGGGCACAATGATCTTCAGGCTGATTGCAGTCCTGGCAGCAGGAGCTGCGGCATGTTACTGGCTGGCAAACAATATGGCAGTTCCAATAAGAAAACTTCGAGAGGCAACACAGAAACTGGCCCAGGGTGATCTCGGGGTCAGGGTTGAAGAAAAACTTACCCTCAGGAATGATGAAATTGGAGACCTGGGGAAAGGTTTCAACATTATGGCTGAACATCTTGAAGATCTTATAGGGGCCCAGAAAAGGCTTATCGGAGATATTTCCCATGAGCTTCGGACACCCCTGGCCAGGCTCAATATAGCCCTTGGCCTTGCCCGTAAACGCTCCGGAACAGAAGCTGAAAGCGCCCTCAACAGGATCGAGCTGGAGACTGAACGACTGAACGATATGATAGGCCAGCTGCTGTCCCTTTCCCGTTTTGAAACAGATATGACAAATATGCAGAAGATCAGGATCAACCTGACTGAACTGGTAAGGGATATAGTTATTGATGCCAGATTCGAGGCAGAATGCAAGAACTGCGACGTCAAGTTCGATCCGATAAAGGATATTTACATCTATGGTGATCCGACCCTGATCTCGCGAGCCACAGAAAATGTTATACGGAACGCTCTTAAACATAACCTGGAAGACAAAGATATTGAGATCATCATGGAAGGTTCCTATTCGACAACAAAGGGGAATCTGGCGGTAATAAGGGTGCAGGATTACGGAGATGGGATCGAGGAGAAGGAACTGGAAAACATTTTCAAACCATTTTACCGTCTGGACTCGGCAAGGGACAGGAAAACGGGCGGTACAGGTCTGGGTCTGTCCATAGCTGAACGGGCGGTCAAACTCCACGGGGGTTATATAAGGGCTTGTAATTCTCCCGGCGGGGGGTTGACGGTGGAGATAGGGCTGCCGATGGGTGAGAAAACCAGTAAACCATAGAAACCCTGTTTTACCGCAAAGACGCAAATCCGTCAAAACCCTTTAAATAAACCGGGGACGGCCGGACGCTGCGCGGGGATGCAGACGTTTTGTGTAGGGTGCCGCTTTAGCGCACCGAAACGATCAAGGTTGATGGATGTCACAAAATCAGAGATTTGTGCCATGGGAAAGATTTAGACCTGGAGGGCACAGAGGGAAACAGGAATATAAAATAGAAAGTCAGATGGGAAAAAGAAGAGGAGGCGGGTTTGAAAAACCCTCTCCTCTTTGTTAGTTACATGATCTGGCATACTTAATTGAGCCCATCCTTTATTGCTCCCATGAGGCGGTCTATATCATTCCTTGTATTGAAATAATGGGTAGCTATCCTGCATTTTCCGTGATTCAGATACACCTGTACCTTATGTTCCTCAAGGGAACAGGAAAGCTTCTCATCTTCAGGCAACAGGGCAAAAAGGATTCCTGACCTGTTCTCCACGGGGAAGGGTCCCATTATCCGGATATCTTCCTTGAGCATGCCTTCTATCAGATATTCGTTCAGATCCAGTATCCGCTCCTCCACCCATTCCGCTCCGAGCTCCAGGTAAAGCTTCGCTGCTGCTTCAAGGGCAAAGACGCCGGAAAAATCCGGGCTGCCGCCTTCAAACCGGCCAGCAGTCAGAGAAAGGTCAAGGGGATAATGCAGTGTTCCGGTTTCGTAGCGATCCCGCATACCAAACCATCCCACATGGGGAGGTTCGCTCTTTTCAAGGAGATGGGCAGAGCAATAAAATACACCGATGCCAAAGGGACAGCAGGGCCATTTGTAGGAGGAGAATGAAAGCATATCTATATTGCATTCCTTTACATCTATTTTCAATGCCATGATCGCCTGGGTGGCATCCACACTGAAAAGGATATTCCTCTCTCTGCAGAATTCCCCTATACGGGAAAGGTCATGGCGGAAACCGCTGCTGAATACCACATGGCACAGGGCTATGGCCCTGGTTCTGTCATCTACATGGCTGACAAGGTCTTCGAAGGACAGCTGGCCTTCAGAGCATGGGGCAAATCTGACCTCTACCCCCTTCTGTGCGAGATTCAGAAATGCATAGGCATTAGAAGGAAAGGACATTTCGGGGACCACTATGTTATCACCCGGAACAAAGG
The DNA here is from genome assembly GCA_016841745.1 of Acetomicrobium hydrogeniformans. Lineage (GTDB taxonomy): Bacteria > Synergistota > Synergistia > Synergistales > JAFGMB01 > JAENYO01. The sequence goes on along the minus strand of JAENYO010000004.1, from coordinate 25,010 downwards.
GGATGATATTGGCGGCAAAATTAAGTCCCTCTGAAGCATTTTTTACATATGCTATTTCTTCCGGCAGTGCATTCAGCACTTTTGCTATATCCGCTCTCGCATTATCAGCCTTCTCTACCCACTGCATGAAGGCAGGGAATGCCATCCCTTTTTCAAATCGTTCATCATAGGCGCTTCTCGCTGCTTCATATATTCTTCTGTGAAAGGGTCCTGTGGTTGCTGTATCCAGGTAAACTGTTTCTTTAAGGACTGGTATTTCCTTCCTGATCTCATCAATTATGCTAGACATTTTCTCCACTCTCCTTTCCCCTTATATATTACTCCATAAGGGCTCTGATACGGAGGAGGACATAAAACAGTCAAAACATGTTTTACCGCTAAGGACGCAAAGGACTCGACGAGTTCTCGCAGAGGAAACACGGAGGAACCCGAAAAACTTTTATCCAGCTACGTGTTTATTCGTGATACTGTCCATTTGGACCAGATGATACTTTGATCTATGTTTTCATATGGCACAAAATCATAGATTTGTGCCAGGTAATGCTTTCGACCTGGAGGACGCTGAGGGTGTGCTAAGGTTGTCGGTGCGCTGAAACGGCACCCTACATGAAAAGCAGAGAGATCTGAGGAAAGCATAATCACTGAGTCAAAACATATGCAAGAACAAAGGCACAGGCAGGGCGGATGCCCTGCCTGTGAAATATTTATGGGATAGATCTATTTCAGTGCTTTGTAGACCTCTTCATAGGCTGGGACGCTGATACCCAGTTCTGCAGCTTTTTTAACCACGTAGCCGATGAAAAGTTCGAGTTCGTTATTTCCACCCTTTTCGACATCTAGCTGCATGGAGGATTTGGTCTGGGGGGGGAAATTCTTTCCCACATTTATGGAGTCCCGTACTATCCCTGAAGGAAGTTGAACTCCCAGGGTTCTACCCACCTCTTCAAGCTCACTGATCATGTTTCCGAGAAGTTCAAAACTCTTTTCATCCGAGAGAACTTCACCAAAGGTCTGGGCCATTACTGAGGTTACCCCTGCATAGGGACTCATGAACATGAACTTTTTCCACGCATCAAGAGTTATATTATCTGAAAGGACAGAATTGACCCCAGCCTCGGTAAAGAGTTTCTGCATGGGCTCATAAAGGTCTACCCCTCCATTTTCGGGTCCCCAGACAAATTTACCTGCACCGCCAACCTGCCTTACGACTCCGGGTTTCTCTATCCTGGCCGATATGTAGACACAGCCGTTCATGACCCTGCATTTCGGGAGAACTCCCTCCAGGACCTGGCTGTTATTAACACCGTTGAGGAAGGGAATGACAACAGTTTTTTCAGTTACTATGTATGAAGCCATTCTGGCGGCTTCTTTCAGGCCATATCCCTTGACTGCAAAAAGAAGGAGATCCACCTTCCCCAGGTCATCAGGATCTGCCGTTGCCACATCGGGCCTGACCGTAAATTCCTCTTCCGGCGTGATTATCTTCAATCCATCTTTCTTTATCTTTTCAAGGTGGTTCCCTCTGCAGATAAAACATACTTCATGCTTTCCATGACCTGCATATTTCCGGGCCAGTTTTCCTCCCAGAAAGCCACCTATACCGCCTATACCCATCACAGCTATTTTCATTATCCAGCCTCCTGATCCTTATGTTATAACAATTTCTATAACTGGTTCAAAAATGAATGAAATGTTCACAGAGAACATTTTTCCATTTTCTCAGAATTCAACATAATTTTTTATTATCCGATTCTATCTTCCGGAAGGACCCAGACCGCAAGGGCTTCCTTCATGTTCATAACCGCTGGTGTTCCGTTCAGGGTGACCTCGATGAGCTGCTCTTCACAACTGTGGTTTATACACTGGACATGGGAACCCGGGGAAAAGCCCGAATCAAGAAGCCTTTTTCTTAAAAGTTCCCTTGCGGTTATACGCACTACTCTCCCGTTTTCTCCTTCTTCAAGCATTAAAAGAGGCCGGGACAGATCCTCGGGATTATCAAGTCCGCTCTGCAGTCTTGCGACCCACTGTCGTTCTTCTTTCATGGAAACACAGTAAAAGTCTACAAAAGCAGCAAGTCTTTTTTCACTCTCCGGATCAAGGACATGCTCCATGGCACATGCTATTTCACTGGCAACATCCGGTTTTATTCCTATGATCTCCCTGAGAAGATAGGAAAGATGCTGATGACGCCGGAAGATCTTCAAGGCCCGTTCCTTACCCTTTTCAGTAAGGTTGGGAGTTCCATATTTTACCTGAACAAGAAAACCTTCCCCACACAGTTTTTTGAGAGCAGAAACAACGGAGGCCTTTGAGACATGCAGGTTTTTTGCAAGGGCTGTTACAGAAGGTTCCTGGCTTTCCATTTCCAGGGAAAATATCTCTTCAAGATAATCTTCGGTTCTTTCAGAAAGAGCCATTATTCTCACTCCAATTGTTAGGTCTTTCGAACTATTCTACAACAAAATCTCATCTTAAGCTATACTAGCAGTTTAATTTTTCTAACAACCCCTTCCCATCGAAGTTCTACAACACAAATCCTGAACATAAAACTTCCGCTTGCATATTTGAAACGACTATAATATAATATACCTAACAATATGTTAGGTAATTCTAATGATGCCTCCCCTAAGGTTCATATAGACAGCATATTGTAGACCTGGGAAAAAGAATGTACGTAGAAATACCTACATTTTTTACAGCACTTTTTCCCAGGTATTTTTTTTGTATCCGGGTAGAATTACCCCATGGAGGTGTTTTCATTGAAGATAAGATCAATATTTTTTCTACTGTCCATAGCTATTATCACCCTTACGGTACTTTCAACTACCGCCTTCGCGTCGGAGGCCATTTACGTATGCCGTCCCTGCAGCAGGAGCTTTATCCCTGAAATAAAGAATGTTATTGAAGAGCTCCATCTCGAAGACCAGGTAAAGATAAAGACCACTTCCTGCCTTGGATACTGTGATGAACCGATGGTACTGAAGTTCCAGAATAAAATATATACAAATATGGATAGAGAAAAACTGAAGATGCTCCTTATGGAAGTATTTAATATTTCCTGAGCATCAGAAAAAGGAGGAATATGAAGTGAGATCAATAGCTTTTAAAAAAATATTGTTGACCATAATGGTAATGTTACTTGCTGTATCACTATTTACCCCTTCAGCACAGGCCGGAGACGTTATGAAAATGGAAAAACAGGAACTTTCCGAAAATGAAATTGAAGGTATTCTTCTGATGAGAGAAGAAGAAAAACTAGCCAGGGACATCTATCTGGCCCTTGGAGACAAGTGGGATCTGAAAACTTTTTTTAATATAGCCAAAAGCGAGCAGAAACATATGGATGAGATGGGATCTCTGGTAACGAAATATGACCTGGAAGATCCCGTAAAGGATGATACAAGGGGCGTATTTACAAGCCCGGAAATGAAAAAACTCTACGAAGAACTTCTGGCCGAAGGACAGAAATCCAGACTTGATGCTTTTAAAGTGGGAACAATGATCGAAGACCTGGACATCGCAGATCTGGAGAAACTCCTTAAGGAGACTGATAACGATGATATAAAGATCGTTTATCTGAACCTTGTGAAGGGATCCAGAAACCATCTGAGAACCTTTCATCGTCAGGTGGAAAAATCAGGGGGCACCTACAGGGCACAATATATCACCGAAGATATGTATAACAAGATCGTAGGATCTGCGAAGGAACAGTACGAAATATCCGATCCGGATTTCAAATACGAATATTAAATAATTCATTAAAAAGGGAGCGGCCTGGTAAACAGCGCCGCTCCCTTTTTAATGATAATATCAAGGTCCAGGATAAAAAGACCTAATAACCTGAAAGGAACATTTTCATAATAAGACTTGCCGACAGAAGAGATACCACCTCTCCAATCTCGCACAGAATCCCGTAGCCATCCTCTGTCAGTCCACCCCACATTCTTGTAAAGATCCATGACAGCAGGAAGACCGAACTTCCTGTAAAAAAAAGGAAAACCAGACCATATGTACCAGCAAGGAGAATTGCCAGCGTCACGGCAGATACTGTTCCGATGAGAAATTCCCTGTTTGTGCAGCTATTCCTGAATGTATCTACCCTACCATCCGATATAGCACAGGGAAAGAAGCGAATTGCTAAAACCATTCCCCAGCATCCCAGGATAGGCGCCAGTATAAGGGCCTTGGAAAAGAACTGCCATTTAAGTTCATTCAAAGCAGCGAACTTTACCAGCAGTATGCATACCAGGGCAAGGGCTCCCAAGCTCCCAAACCTGCTGTGTTTCATTATGGAAAGCCTGATCTCCCCTCCGCTTTCCTCTCCAGTTTCATCAAAGGAACTTCCATAACCATCCAGGTGAAAACCCCTTGTGACAAGAACCCAGATGGTCACAGTCAGAGCTGTGGAAAGCATAGGCTGAAAGAGAAAACCCATAAGACCATGGAAAAACAGAAGCATCCCCCCGATCACTGCACCTACAAGGGGAAACCATGCAGTTGATCTTCCAAGGTCCTGAAGGGAAATATCTGCATCTCCCGGAACCGGGATGATCGACAAAAAGCGAAGAGCGTTGAGGAATTCCAAATTATGGCCTCCTTAAGTCCGGATACTCCGGCACTCATGAAAATCATTATTTCATCAAATATCTTAACAGATGATACAACTGTTGTGACTTTCAGGCCAAGCCTGTAGTCCTGAAAACAAATTTTCAATACTTCAACAAAAACAAAATACCCCTTGACTCATTTCATAGTTAATATTATAATCCATATTGTTAGATGTACTTAACATATTATTTGGTATCTCACTTAAGGAGGTTTTACAATGGAAACAGAGATCAGAATGCCCCTCATCGGGGATCCCATGCCAGTAATGGAAGTTAATACAACGAGGGGACAGATGGTACTCCCAGACTCTTACAATGGGAAATGGTTCGTACTTTTCAGTCATCCTGCGGATTTCACTCCCGTATGTACAACCGAATTTGCAGCATTTCAGAAGAGATACCAGGAGTTCAAAGATCTTGATTGTGAACTCATAGGGTTGAGCATAGACCAGGTTTTCTCGCATATTAAATGGACAGAATGGATAAAAGAAAAGCTTGATGTAGAAATAGAATTTCCAATTATTGCGGATAACGGTGAAGTGGGATATATCTTGGGAATGGTTCATCCCGGCAAAGGATCCAATACTGTAAGAGCAGTATTTATCGTTGACCCTGAGGGTATTGTAAGGGCTATCCTCTACTATCCCCAGGAACTGGGGCGTAATTTTGACGAGATCCTGAGAATGGTCAAAGGGCTTCAGACTTCAGACGCAAACGGAGTCGCTCTTCCTGCAAACTGGCCTGATAACGAGCTTATAGGCGAAAATGTCATAGTACCACCCGCATCGGATGTTGATGCCGCCAGAGAAAGACTCGAAAGCAAGGAACACACCTGTTTCGACTGGTGGTTCTGTCATAAAAAGCTTTAACCTCTCTCCCCCTTAATACAGATACACTTCCAACACAGCGAAGGGACTGTCCTCTGCAGGGGCAGTCCCTTCGCTGTGTTGGAAGTGAAGTTTTTCAGCAACTGCCTCCATGTGTTGATGTATTGGTTATAATGGAAAGGATTTGAGCTTTTACGATAGGGAGGTGATCAGATGGAAGAGAAGGGTTTTATCCAGATCTACACCGGAACAGGAAAGGGCAAGACCACTGCCGCCCTGGGACTTGCCATAAGAGCCGTTGGAGCCGGTTTCAGGATCTTTATCGGACAATTCCTGAAACAGCATAAATACAGTGAACATAGGGCAATAAAACTTCTGGGAAGTTCCGTGACCCTGAGAACTTTCGGAGGGGACCAGTTTATTGGAGAAACACCCACCGAAGAAGATATAATCCTCGCAGGAAAGGGACTGGAGGAATTGAGACAGGCCCTTATCAACGGTGATTATGACCTTGTCATAGCTGATGAGATCAATGTCGCAGTTCATCTGGGCCTTTTAAAAGAGGAAGATGTTCTCAGCCTGATGAGGCAGAAACCTGAAAATGTAGAACTTGTCCTTACAGGCCGATATGCAACAGAGAAGATGATAGCCATGGCAGACCTGGTAACGGAAATGGTGGAAAACAAACATTATTATGATAAAGGCATCCAGGCAAGAGAAGGGATCGAAAAATAATATATTTCCACATCATCAGGAGAACCATTCTTCTGTCAACAATACTGGGGATGCTCTCGGGTTTGAATAAGGAAATCAATATTAAAATTGTATGGCTTAAATAAAACTTATTTTCCTGGCATTGAAAACCGGAAAAGAAGAAAGGAACTGATCCAACTATGGAAAGAACCATATATTTAGTCAGGCATGGAAGACCTGCCCTTCCGGATCATGAGCTTCGTTTTCTGGGCAGGACAGATCTCCCCCTCTCGGAGGAGGGCATCAGCCAGGCAAAGAGACTTGGAGAAATATTTAAGGGACATCATTTCGAAGATGTTTTTCACAGCGGGATGAAGAGAACGTCCCAGACGGCATCCCTCATCTTCAAAGACAGGCCTGTAGAAATGGAAACAGTGCCCCAATTCAAAGAGATCGCCTTTGGTGAGTGGGAGACCCTTTCCATGAAGGAACTTTCGATAAAGGATCCTGAAGCATTCGAGGCAAGGGGACGAGACTTCGGGAACTTCAGACCCCCTGGAGGAGAAAACTTCGACGATCTGCAGAAAAGAGTATACCCTGCCTTCGAGAAAATTCTATCCAAAACAACTGGAGATATTATGATAGTCGGCCACGCCGGGGTGTTCAAGACCATCATAATAAAAATACTTGGTCTATCTTTTCAGCAGCTTTTTTCCTTCCGCCAGGAATATTGCGGAATACATGTGATTTCCCAGTTCGACAAATCTCTTTCAGTACTAAAACTGAACTGGACACCCGAAATCTGATTTTCAGACATGTGAAAAATACAAAGACAGATCTTTTTTCAACAAGAATCAGAAATGGTCTTTTATAAGAACTTCTTCCTTTAACAGCTGGCCAGCCCGGGGCCAGGCTTCTTTAGTTCCCTTGCCTACCACGACGAACATCGCAATAACATGATTTTCGGGAAGATCAATGAGCTTTGCAACTGCATCGAAATCAAAACCGTCCATGGGGCATGAATCATATCCCATGGCCTTCGCAGTAAGCATGATAGTCTGGGCTGCTATTCCACAGGATCTCATGGCCTCATCCCGCTGGACCTGTTCTTTTCCCCGGTAGTACTGGTCAATTGCGGTCAGGATGAAATCCTGAACCTGTTGGGGGGCATTTCTCCACTTCCGAGGGACATCCGTTTCCCATGCCTTAAGATCTGCACAAAGAACAATAAGGAGTGAAGCATCCGTTACCTGTTCCTGGTCCCAGGCCACTTTCCGTATTTCCTTTCGAAGTTCGGGATCCTGTACCAGAACAAACTTCCAGTTCTGGATGTTGAAGGCTGTGGGAGAAAACATGGCAAGGGAAAAAAACTGATTTATCTCCTCATCACTCATCTTGTGACTGGGATCATAGTGTTTGACGGCTCTTCTCTTTTCAATAGCTTCGAGGGTATTCATTAAACATTCGCCTCCCTGGCATCTCTCAAAAAGCTTTTACCAGACTAAACAAGTCTATTTAATTGATCATATCATTATTGGGACAGATTTTAAAACTTACGATAGTATACAGTGCGGATTCTAACTCAAGGATTAATGTTTCGAGGGAAACGATCATTCCTGGCATGGGGATAATTGTGTTTAACATATCAACAGGTTCAGGATCAAGGTCCTAAATACCCTCTTTTACCACGAATATTATATTCATACCTCCCGTTCCTTGAGAAGCATCCATATCAGTTTCGATCTTTATTTTTCCTGTTCCTTTCTGATTGAAGATACCCCAGATATTTTTCATTACCACTTTTTCCTGAAGGGAAAGAATTATGGGACCGTTAGGTTTTCCACCTTCCAGGGGATCCATCTCCAGTATTACCCTCCACCCCTTGGGTAAGAGGTTTTCCAGTCGGGCCATGATCACCCGGGGTCGACGACCGGTAGCCGAAATTGTATAGGCAAACTCATCACTTTTTGAGGGAAATCCAATATAAGATTGAATAGAGACTCCCTGATCCTCCATCTTTATCCAGTTTATCTGGGGGATCTCTATGGTCACTGTAACTGTTTGCGTGTCACTTGCCCATGCGGAACCTGTAAGGGCAATAATGATTATAAGAACCAATAAGTACTTTCTACAATTAACCATGACCACCACCATCTTAACAAAGATAAACCAGCAGGAACTCTCTTCAATTCGTTACCTTCACCTTTTTGCTGGTTATTTTTTCACCCTGGACGAGCATCTGGATATTGCGCACCTTTGGTAGTACTCTCTTCGTAAGCATAAGTTCCTGACCCGGTTGAAGGACTAGATTTTCTTTCGCATTTTCAACGTAAGTGTAAGGTGGAAGACTATTATCATATACAGTAAGGGCCCAGTTTGCAGGGTAAAGACCTTCAAATTTGAACTCCCCTTCACTATTGGTGAGCTTGCGTATTACATGGTCTCCCGCCTTTACTTCGACTAGAATATTGGGAAGTATCTTTGAAGTTGAATAATCTTCTGCCCTTCCAGTTCCAACAAGGGATACGCTCCCCTTCTGTTCATCCCCGGCTGGATCGACTCCCTTTTCCTGGTGTGAAACAGCAACCACTTTCCCTGCAATGGTAGAGCTATCCACTATGCCTATCTCTATATTCGTAGTTGCACCCATGCCCTTGATATAATTAGTTATGGGGCTTTGGAGATTCGGCACCCGGTTCCAGCCTATGGACTGACGGTCAATTTCAAGGACATGCTCACCCGGAATAAGAGGAGACAGTATAAAGGATCCGTCAACGGCTGTTATGGTTGTCCTTCCCTGACATTTGACTATCACATCTGCCAGACCAGGGTTACCGTCCATCTGGGCGTCGTAGATCCGGCCCTCAATGGTACCAAGATCCTTTCTTTTTTCAGTTTTTATCTTTATGGGGATGTTGTAGGTCAGCCGATATTCCGTTTCGTCCTCAATATCCTCCCCCACTTCATGGCGAAGGGCAAATTCAAGGGAGTGTCCGTTCCTGAAGGTATAGAGAGATTGGATCTCATACTCATCCTCTTCTTCGTTAGTATCTGAGTCAAATCCAGACTTACGGTACCACATGTTGAGGAGCCAGTTGTTCCGAACCTGCCAGGAAAGGAAAAAACCAAGGCTATTCGATGTTCTGAGTCCCCTGATATCCGAAGCCAGGTCATCACCAAAATTTGCAAATACACTGAAAAAAAGGCTGGACGAAGGCCTGTGGGTAACGTAAACCCTGTAATTCCAGCCCCGGGTAGTTTCATCAGCTAGGTGATCGTCCCTTTTACCCCTCCGGGCCTCTACCATATAGCTCCACATGGGCAGGGACCGTCCTATTCGAAGCCATACTGAATCCACATTATAGTCATCATCCTTAGGTTCCAGCTGATCCACCCGCTCAAAGTTCTCATAGCCGAAAGTGGTGTACCAGCCATTGCCAAGGGTGTAGTCCATGTAGGCCCTCCAGGTCGTTTCCGCGTTAAATGAAGTAGATCTTTCATCGGGATCTATAAGATCCTCGTAATCGATGTATGAAAGGCCCATTCTCAGCCTCGAAGACAGGGGAAAGCCCACAAAGGCGGAGGTATAATCATAACCAGTGTAATATCCCTCATAATCGGGACCCGCATGAATGCGGTTAACATAAAAAGACACATCATCAAAATAACCGTTGTATTCGATAAGGTACGCGTCGTCTTCTTCTGAACCGGGTCTGGTGGAATCGCAAATACCATATTCAACCAGAAGCTGCCCGTATCTTCCAAGATCATAATCGGCCTCAAGGCTCCAGATCTCATCCTTTACATTCCTTGAATTTTGCACTTCTCTTTTATCCAGGTAGTTCAGGCGAAGGCCAATATCTTCCCTGACCTGGTAACTAGCGTGAAAACCTTGTTCTTCTTCTGAAGGTTCGTCCCGATTCTCAACATAATGACCACCAACCTCAAGATCACCGGCTCCGGGACGGTAATTTATTCCATAACCACGCCCATAGGTATAATTGGCTGTAAGGTCAGACAGATCGTAGCTCTGATCACCCAGAAGTATGTCGAAACGGGGCTCATAATAGTTAAAATAATATTCGTCTTCTTCTGAAAAATACCCTCCCCCCTGGGTATCAGGCCCTCGGAATAAAAAATCTACGATCCTGGTTCCTTCTTCATCTATGCTGCCGTATCCACTCCACTGCAGGTAAAAATCATCTTCGCCGTCATCCCCGTTATCTCCACCTACAGCGAAGGAGAGGGTCGTGGGAATAAAATGATAGGGTTCGGCCTTGAAATCGATCTGTCCGATTCTTTCCACACCTATGGACAGATAATCAAGCCTGGTACCGGGATCTTCCTTAGAATAGGTTTCAACTGCCAGATATTCTCTCATCGTTCCCATATCTGCATGAGTTTCAACATTTATGGTTATAAGTCCGCTCTCTCCAGACTTAAGGAAAACCTCAGAGGGGGAGTAGGTCAGGGGATTATTTTGCCGACTCTTTACCTTTATTAAAAAATTTTCGTCGGAGTTGCCTCCGTTGATGAGTCTCACTTTTACCTCGTAGGGATTTCCGGCAATTACATTGAAGGGCTTCTCCTCCAACATCAATGAAACATCCTCCACAGGGAGGACCTTTACCCTTACCCTCTCACCGTCCTGGATGGAGTACCTGTCTTTATCGCGAACTGTGTAGGTAATTTCGTACTCTTTTGCAGGACTTGAGGGGGGGATATGAAAAGCCAGGATCCTTGTGGTGCTTCCATTCGGAGGCAGACGGAAGGAGGAGAGGGGAATTATCCTCTGCCATTGCTCGGGGAGTTCCAGTTTTTCTACCAGTTCCAAAGAGTTTTGGGTTTTATTCGAAACAAGAAAGGCAATTGTAAGAGTCCGGCCAGGCAACGTCTCAAAAAAACGGGGTCCCCCTGTAAGGACTTCCACCCCGTTACCTTTAGCGAAAACAGGAGAACAGAAAAAGGCAACAAGAATACATACCAAAAAAGGATAAAACCGGATATTATTAACTCTGGTAATAAATGGTCTACCTGATCTCCAGCTCATACTGACCACCAAAAACCTGGTCGTTACCGCAGTCGGCAATGAGTAAAGCCTTATATTCACCTTGTTTCAGTTGCCCCAAAGGGAAATATATCCTAACAGAACATCCAGGATAGATAGATCTTTTATTCCCTTCCACGGTACCCACCTTCTGTCCAGTATGGTCATAGATCTCTACCCATGGGATTACATTTGCCATCAGGTTTCCGACACTTTTAAAATCAACCTTTAAAGAATACATACCTGCTCTATTTTCTAAACTTGGTTGAAGTAATTCCAGTTTACAATTTCCGCCATTACCTATATTTGTTATCATCTGTATGCTATATCCGCTTCGTGTCTTGAATTTCATTTTTACTTCTTTCTTCTCATTTGAACTATCTTTTGGCATCAAGGAGTCCTCGAGAACAGGTTTTAAATGTACCAGGCTCCAAAAAGTCCCCACATCTGTAACATCTTCAGGAACCTTGATCCTGTATTCTATACGCCCTCTTTGCTTCGCTTCCAGCCGGATCTCCTTGGGTTGAAAGTTTATCCATTGAGCATTAGAGCGTTTACTGGTAGATGGATCTTCATGCAAAACAGTTCCGTCCGCAGAAAAGAAATAATCCGTAATATAAACTTGAATACTTTCCGGAGAGTCTGATGGATTATATAATCCAATTACTCCCTGACATTCACCCCCCGGATTTAGATGGTCGACACGAAAAAGGTCACCTTGTACATCAAAAGCCTCTCCATATCCGAAAAATAGAGACACTATTAAAAATATCAACGAAATAACAGTCACTCTTGGTCGTTTCATGATCAGATCACCACCCTGAAGTGAAGTTTAATATCAAAGGGGAACTCCGGAATAGTTGGAGATATTCCATCAATTTTTAATTGAAGTTCAACATTATTTATTTCTCCCTCTCCAGAAAATAGTTTTTTCTCTTGATCGCTCAATCGTAAATATGATCTGCCTCCCGAAACATAACCAGGGCCCAACCCATCACCGGTCCTTCTCAGGAAATAGTGGAGCTTTGATGTATCCGGAATATTGCTTTCCAGAGAAACCATTACTTTCCATCTGATTTCAGGCGGCACATCGTACATTGATAAAGAAACCCCACCTTCATCACTTTGGAGAAAACTTTGATAAGTACCAGTCAGAATCGAGGATTGAAAAAGGTGAAAGTTTCCACTCGTTACAAGCTCCACCCCGTCTGTATTTCCAGGGCAATATAACATCAGAGTTATGAAAAACAATGAAAGATAATATCGCATGCATTTTTTAATGATCTATCCCTCCAATACTTTCCAGGACGGGTCAGGGTTTAAACCCCGACCCGTTAATATATGCTGAGTTTACAAAATCAGCATTGCATGCAAGGATCCTGTCAATTACATACACAACACCAAGTGCTTGTAATCTCAAAGTCAAGTTCTATTGGTTCATTACAAATTATTTCAGTTGCACCGGGATGAACTATCAATGACAATAAACCGGTTTGACCCGTACCATTCCCAGGTAGCGGAGTAAAGTCATTTACACCATTCCAGTTCAGTATCATTCCACTCGTAGCTTGGGGCATACGTAATTTCAGATCCACATTAGGATCTCCTGGATAGGTTCCCTTGTCTATAGTAACCTCCAGTTTTCTAGTGGGGTCAGTTCCTGTTGCACAAAAATCAAAGTTGAAACTTGCTTCATCTGCGCAAATACCCTCACAAGGAATATAGGTACACAGAGCAATTGAACAATCCTGGATGTCAATGCGATTACAAGGAAGTATCGAAAGATCTACAAACAACGTATCGGTCAATTGTTCATTACATGAACACACTTCCGCGATCGCCCCTCCTGCCATAATGGCCACAAAGGCCACTACCAGAAACAGGAACATAAACTTTTTCATTTCTTAAACCTCCCCTAAGAGATTTTTCTCCCCTTAAGGCAGCCCGGCTTTCCTCCCCTTTGAGGACCCGCAGCTTTGCGTCACCGCCTCTCGACGGTTTTGCCTTTGCGGAAAAGCAACCAGAGTACGTTTCCTACTGAGTTACCCTCCCTTAAGAGAATTATTTTTCGCCCCCCCTTATGAAGGGACCAATCGTCTCTCTAATTCCCAAAAGCTGTAACATTTGTTCATGTTAAAAGCGATTAAGGCCCTCTCAATGTTTTCAATAGTTCTCCCCCCTTTTATGGAATACAAACTTTCCTTTTTAAAAGTCCACAGAACATCTGTTCTCCTGCATATCCACTTATTTGGAAATACAGGGGACTTTCAAAGCTCGAGCAGCTCCGTAAAACAGTTTCAGGGAAATAGGGAGAGAACTGGAGGGAAACAAGCTGAAAAAGTTATGTTTAAACAATGGGAACAATAGACGGGAGAGATTTTTTCTCAGGAGAGAAATACTTTATCAAATATCATAATAAAATATGTAAGGGCTTCAGTAACGGTCTATCATAGTTGAATCCAAATGATAACTGCTCTTGGTAAATCAATATTCAGTTTTTTTACTCTTGGAAGTTTTCAGACCTTAAAACGATCTTACGGCGGCATTTCCTTCATCTCCCTGGCAATGAAAAATGTTAAAATAATTCATTTAACTCTATCAGACCAACGTAACAAAAAAGCCCCTGGAAAATAACCCTAGGGCTTAAATGGACAGTACCATTAATGAAAAGAGAAATATACGTTTTTGCCATTGGGTAATATATTAACTGTTACACTCGTTCCTCTACTCTTTACAGTAAAAGAAACATAGTTTAATCTCTCTTTTTATTAGCGTGTCACCTAATGCAAGTAATAGCATAGTAGCTTGAATTTATAATGTCAAGTATCAACGTACAGAATAGTCTAAAAGTCCTATTCAGTACGTTGAATCAAAAAAGGGGGTTTTGGGGATAAAGACATAAATTTGCGTAAAGTCCGGAATTGATTTTTATTACCGTAGAAATATCTGATCTGGCAAGAGAATCATTTTGGCTCTTGTATTTCGAAACTGCCGTTATGAGAAATATGCTGGATTTCGTACCAAAAAAAGCAGGGCCCACGAACTTCGTGACCCCTGGCTTAAATTAAGCTCTTCTTTCAAAAAAAGAAAATATAGATCTCAAATACGAGAGAAACTCTCTCAGCAGGTGGAGCTTCAGGAACCTCCACTTGCGCCACCGCCTGATCCGGAACTGTCAGATCCCCCGGAACCGCTGTTATTTCCACCATTGCCGGATGCACCAGTCTTGTTTACCCTTGTAATAGAACCATTTCCTGTGTCCCATCCGTAATAGGAATTCCCCCTGGTGATCCTGCCCTCTTTATTCAGGGTTACCAATCCTTCTGTCCTCTTCGATACAGATGAACTTTCATGATCGGTCGGATTTCCAAGCCTGGCCAGGTTCAATGGAAGACTTCTTTTCTGGGGATCTTTCCACAGGGTACTGTTATTTGACAGCAGACCAAAAAGGTCTCTTGTCTGAGTTAGAGTCCGGCTCAGTTGATCATATTCCCCTTGATCTACAACACCTGCCATGTCCCGGAAGGCAGTGGATTGATTGAGACCTTCAAAGATATCATGGGCCAGCCATAGAGCATCGGGCTCTCTGATATCAACCAGAAAGGAAATGGCTGCCAGAGAAGACTCTATGGCAAGAACCTGTTTTGGAAGATTCTCATCAGTCCCGATAAAACCTTCAACTCCATCCAACCTGGCTGTATCTCCACCGGGTAAAAGGATTTCCATTAGCTGAAGAGATCTTGAGGCTCCCTCACGGGCACTCGAACTGCTCCAGACCATATCCCGCACCGCCTGGGGGTCTTGTGAATTCTGACTGGACAGAAGCTCCTTCTTGAGTTCCTGACCACTTTCCTTCTGGAGGCAGAAGTTGATGTAGTCATCCTTGTCTCCTGCAAAAGATGCGGATGTAATAATCATCAGAACTGCCGTAATACATAAAATGGGTAACAGTAATTTTGTTCTCTTCAACTCTTATATTCTCCCTTCCAATGCACAAATTTTGTTAAAACTATCCCTTCCAGAAATGGCTTACGTTGAATAGCCCAGGCATATCCTCATTCTCTTAAGGATATGAGAAGGTCCATCTCCATCGATCAGATACAGGGAAAATATGTAAGGTCTAAAAAACAGGAAGGCTGGCAGAGAGAAAGGGGATTGAAAACAAGATCAAGGGTCAAAGTGATCATGGAGAGCATATACTAACATCTGATCTTTATTCTGTGTTATATAAATACTAAACAGGCAGTCCTGTGAAATCCTTAATGAGTTTCTTTATCCAATTACCATAGGGAAACTTCCCTATCTGCCGAACTTCGGGCCTCAGGTACAGGGTGTGCCTTTCGAAAGACGAAGTGGGGCCTTCGAACTCCGGGAAGAGTATACTCCGGAAGTTTCACCTGATCCTTTACCGCGATCGGTAAAGGGATGCACCTTTCCATTAAGCAAGTCTAACACCTGGGGACCGGAAATATTATTCAGGATGCCCCTGGTGCTTATATACAGAACAGGCAGATTCCCGAGATCTTCTGCGTTCATATTTTCTTCACTGTACCCTGATAACTTGCCTAATCCAAGGGGAAGAACTCCTCCGCCCGGATCAGCTCAGGTAAAATTTCCTTTAAAAACCTTTTCAAACAGAGCTCTTGAGGTAGAAAAGTGTTCGGAGAGGACCTGAAGATCTTTCCCTCCCTTAAGGAATGACAGGGATCTCATTACATCGGTTTTCTCAATGGAAAGGAATATCTCCTGTGCCAGACCGAGAGATCCCGGTTCTCCTATCCGGCAGAGAGAAGCCATGGACGCGAGGGAAACCTGTAAAATGATCAGCTGTTTTGATATACCCGGTTCTGGCGGAAAGGAATGGAGCTCCAGAAAAGACCTTTCAGTAATGAATCCCGAAACTTCATCCAGCCTGGAAATCTCTTTTCCTTCCAGGAGATATCTCGTCATGGCAAAACTCTCCGAAGCCTTGATCCTGTCATTTTCACCAGTACTCATGACCTCCCAGCGTTCAGCAAGAGAACTGCGTCCCGCCATTTTCAAGAGATCCTCTTCGTATTGGTCATTCAGTTTCGTCCTCATAAGAAACTCAATATAATCCATATCTTCTGCAGGGGTGCAGGAAGAGATCATGAGAAGAATAAATATTCCCGAAAGAAAGAACCTGACTGCCTTTGTTAATAACAATAGAACCACCTCCCATCGATTCACTATACTATCACAATAGAGTGCAGAAAAGAGATCCTGAACAAATATCTGATTATTTGTTACAATCAGGTTAAGGGATCCTGATAATCCATTGCATAGCAATAAAATTGAAATATAATCGAAAAGATCGGCAAACAAATTGATCAAGGGAGGGGTAAACATGATAAGCGAAGAAATGAGACAAAAACTGCTGAAGCTTCAAAAGGCAGAGATAACCCAGCATCATATATACCTGCGCCTTTCCAGACAGGTCGGCGGAGATAACGGTGAGGTACTGGCCCAGGTAGCCAACGATGAATTTCGGCATTATATGGCCCTGGAGACTTTCACAAAAGAAGTTGTAACCCCCTCCTTTTTCACAATAGGGTTCTATCTCCTTTTAGGAAAGATATTCGGCATAACATTCGTTATAAAATTTTTGGAACAGGGAGAGGAAGAAGCAGAAACGGTTTATGACGAGCTTGCTGCAGAGATTCCAGCGGCGGCTGCAATAAAAGAAGACGAAGAAAGGCACGAACATGAGCTTATTGCCCTTATAGATGAGGAAAGACTATCCTACATCAGCTCCATGGTGCTGGGTGTTAATGATGCATTGGTAGAGCTTACCGGAGCCCTGGCCGGTTTGACCTTCGTTCTCGGAAGTACCAGGATAACGGGCACTGCGGGATTGATCACGGGTATATCTGCATCTCTCTCCATGGCGGCATCGGAATACCTTTCCCAGAAAAGCGAGATCCAGACAGATACTGATCCCCTGAAGGCCTCCATATACACGGGAATAATGTACGTGGCAGCTACACTGATACTTATAATTCCCTATTTTGTCTTTACCCTGCCCCTGGCAGCCCTTTTCTTTACACTGCTCAACGCAGCCCTGATAATCGTTGTTTTCACTTTTTTCCTTTCAGTGGTAAAGGAAACATCCTTCAGAAGATCCTTTACAGAAATGATCATGCTCAGTTTCGGAGTAGCTGGAATATCATTCCTCATAGGAATATTTGCCCGGACCATCCTTAAAGTTGGCATCTGAGTCCAGAGTTTTGATGCCTTAATACTCAGAATAATCTCAAGGGTGTGGAAAATCAGGTTACATTCTTTGCCCACACCCTTTTTTCCTGCCCCGTATTTTTACCTTGATTTGAAGGTCCATAATCTGTATAATCTCACGAACAGGTTTATCCAGCATCAATCCATCACTCTATTTCTATCTTTATCTTCCTGATGTTTCCCTTAATGTTTCTCCTTATCCTTTATTCTTTCTTTGTTGATATGTAAATCCATGCTTACGCAGAATTGCTTCTGCCGATCTGTTCAGGTGATGAGTCCTAAAAAGGAGGGATAGTCATACCTGCTTTATTAATGGTTGTTTGAGAACGTCCTGTTCCGTTAGAAAATATAATTATCTAGAAGGAGTTGAAGCTGAATGAGAATAAGAGACATCATATCCATACGAAACATCCTGGTCATCTTTGTATTCTGCGCTATAGTTGCAGGACCGACGGCTGTCCAGGCAGCTACCATCCTTAATGAAAACTTTGATTCCAGCTGCTGAGGGGTTCCTCCCGGAATGCCCACAGGCTGGGGGCGTCAAACAGTAAGCGGAAGTTCAAACTGGTACACAAATTCTTCTTCCTATTCCGTCACACCTCACAATAATTCCATCCGTCTCATCTACATGAACAGCGGAAATACTGAAGGTCGGGCCAGGCTTTACCATACCAACAGCCTTGATCTAAGCAAGTACAACAAGGTGACACTCACTTTCTGGATATACAAGGATCCTGTTCTGGAACAATTTGATGACCGGATCCAGGTCCAGGTCAAAAAGGGCAGTTCATGGGTCAATGCCGGAGATCCCATTTCCCGCTATGCTTCATCCTACGGATGGAGGCAACAGACTGTAGATCTTTCCGAATTCGGGGGAGAGACAGTTCAGATAGGATTCCTTGGTATAGGCGAAGGTGGAAATGATCTGCGGATCGATGATGTATATATCAATGCGACCCGGGAAGACATTGTAGAACCACCCGAAGAGCCGGATGAAACTGACGGCACAGATGAAACGGAAGGTACAGATATCCCGGCAGATTCCGGAGGCGGAGGATGTACGACAGGCCAACTGCCCATTTCCGCTCTCATTCTTATAATACCCCTCATCCTTCTGGGAATAGCCAGGTTTGGCAGAAATCCGAAATAAAGTAATCTTCTCCCCAAAAAGTGGTTCAGTTGAAATGCGAAGAAATTGCTGGGATTGGATCCATTGGGGGGGGGAAACATGAAGCAAAAGTGATTCAGGAGGAGCAGATTATATCCATTCTGAAAGAGAACGAAGCCAGAATACCAATCAGGGAACTGGCCCGGAAGTATGGTTTCTGTAAGCAAACCTTCTATAGATTGAAGAATAAGTTTGGTGGCATGGAAGTAATCGGTACCAGGAAGTTCAGGAAGCTGGAAGAGTAAAATCGAAGTTTTTTTCAGCAGCCCGTAGAATAATTTTACCTGGATAGCCAGGCTCTGAAATGCATATATCATTGAAATATAGTTGTTAAATTATCAATGATATATGCATTTCACTTCGCTGTTTAGGTCGTTATTTTACCCCGTTATTTTTTGCATAGTAATTAAAGATCCCATCAACACGGATAATTTCCAGAACATACTCAGGCAGTGGGGCAAAGGCATACTCTCTACTGCCAACAAAGACCTTGCCCTTGTCCAGATCAATAGAGATACTTTCTCCTTCAGATATTTCAAGGTTTTTCACTTCAATGGCCGGTAATCCGAGATTGATACAGTTTCGATAAAATATCCTGGCAAATGATTTTGCAATAATTCCACCTATATTACTGTTTTTAAGGCATATTACCGCATGCTCCCGGCTGGAACCACATCCAAAATTTTTCCCTCCCACTACTATATCTCCAGATCTTACTTTTTCCACAAAATGTGGGTCCACACCTTCCATGGCATGTTCTGCTATTTCTGCATGGTCAGTAAGTTCTATATATCGCCCCGGATATATCTGATCGGTATCTATATTGTCACCAAAAACAAGGGCTTTACCAGAAAGTATTTTCATTAATGTCAACCTTCTTCCTGACAAGGGGCACTTGCAAGTTTTCCAGCAATAGCAGTTGCAGACGCTGTTGCTGGAGATACGATAAATATATTTCCTTTCGGGCTCCCCATCCTGCCGGGGAAATTCCTGCTGGAAGTACTGGCACAGGATTCTCCAGAAGCGATAACTCCCTGGTGTACACCTAAACAAGGGCCACATCCGGGAGTGGCAAACACCGCACCACTTTCCATGAGCGTTTGAAAATAACCTCTTTCAACAGACTGTTTTAAAATCGATTTAGAGGCAGGTATAACAATAAATCTTGTTCCCTGAGCAACCTGTTTGTTCTCAAGGATCTTTGCAGCTGTTGAGATATCGTTCAATCTTCCTCCGGTACAGGTTCCAATGAAAACCTGATCGATCTTTTCGCCTGCAACTGAAGCAAGATCATCAACATTATCTACACTATGGGGACGGGCAACCTGAGGAACAAGCTCTGATACATCAAAGGAATAACTTTGAGCATACGCAAAATCTTCGTCTGTCTCGAAGATCGTAAAGTCCACAGCTCCATGATCCTTTAAAAATCTCAGAGTTTTTTGATCTGGCTGTATGTAAGTTGCTTTTGCTCCCATCTCAACACACATATTACACAAGACCATTCTTTCATCAATTTCCATATCTCTTACAGTTGAACCGGTAAATTCAATGGCTTTGTAAACTGCCGCATCTTGTCCCAATTTTCCGATGATATGGAGTATCACGTCTTTTGCCATAACATTCGACCGGAGTTTTCCGTTGATCTCTACCTTAATTATTTCGGGAACTTTGAACCATAGCTTTCCTTCAAGCAGTATCATGGCCATGTCAGTAGAACCGACTCCGGTCCCAAATGCACCAAAAGCCCCAAGAGTTGTTGTATGTGAGTCTGTTTCAACGATAATATTACCCGGCTTTACCAATCCTTCTTCTACTAAAACCTGATGACAGATCCCATCTCCCACATCAAATAGTTTTTCTATTCCCTGTTCAGAGCAGAATTTCCTCATTATTTTATGGTTATCAGCAGTTTTCATTGAAGGACATGGAGCATAATGATCAAATACAAAAGTTACTTTATCCGGGTCCCATACTTTTTTCCCATTCAGATCCCAATAAGATTTAACCACCTGCAAATATAAATCATTAACCTCAACAAGATCTATATTTGCCCTTACTATTTCTCCCGTTTCAACCACATCTCTTCCAGAAGCTCTGGCAAGCATTTTTTCTAGAGCATGCAATATATTCACCCTCTTCAACAAAACTCTGTAAAATAATTTTAAACTTGACTATGATGAATAAGAAAAGCCTATATCTCCTTTGTCCTGACTTAAGCGAAGTCCTGGAAGTATGAGAATCAGATCCGGGATATCAGGTTCTGACTAACAGGCCAGCTATGAGAACCCCAAGATAAGGAAGGACACTCCAGGCACATTTTCAATCAGTATTCCAGTGATACTGAAAACCGCAAAAAGGTCTGATCCAAATTGAGGGGGGGGTAATACAACCGATAAAATATTAACAACATCCTTATGTTGACAAACATAAGGAAAACGGTGGGGTTTTCCGCAAAGGTGGCAAACATAATGTCCAGTTTTTACGGGTATCTGAGCAATTGTAAGCACCCATTCAAAAACGTTTGCAGCCACGATCACGATCATTATAATCGAGGTACTTACAGCAGCCTTGAGGATAACTTCAGGCAGATCACTAAATTTCAGTTCTTTATACACAAAAAGGCTTCTCAACGGCATAGAGACTTCCTGACACTTTTCCATGACCAGGTTATCAAAGTACAAAGGAACAAGTGGGTAACTTTTTTCTTTACATTTCTAAAAATGCGAGTTCAGACCTAATAATCGGGAGAAGGACATCCACGGATTCCTGTTTAACCGATTCTAGAAAATACCCTGTTCTAATCATGACCCAGAATATGAATCCTTCCTCATATTTTCATTAATAACTTTTTTTCTCTAAATAATACTCAATAAGTCCTCCTTTTTCTATGACTTCCTGCATAAACTTAGGTATAGGTTTTATTCTAAATTCTTTTTCTTTTATTGTTATTACACCATTTAAAATATCTATAGTTATCTCATCTCCATTTTTTACATAAGAAACAGCTTCGTCGCACTCTATTACAGGAACACCTATATTAAATGAATTTCTATAAAATATTCTGGCGACACTTCTTACGACAATGACTGAAATCCCAACAGCTTTTATGGTTATAGGTGCATGTTCTCTAGAAGATCCATGACCAAAATTTTCTCCCGCAAAAAGTATATTTCCTTTTTTAACCCTATCTTTAAAATCAGGATCATATTTTTCTAAAAAATGAGTTTTAAGTATCTCTGGCTTAAAAGTAGCACAATAATTAGCTGGTATTATAGTATCCGTATCTATATTGTCACCAATTAGATTAGCTTTACCCTTAAAAATCATTTCATAATCTCCTTAGGATTAGTTATTTGACCCTTAAGAGCACTTGCTGCTGCAACATAAGGTCCTGATAAATATATATAGCTATCTTTATGTCCCATTCTTCCTTTAAAATTTCTAGGTGTCGTCGTAAGGCATATTTCTCCTTCTGCCAGAACTCCCGTCTGAGTTCCCATGCAAGGGCCACAATTTGGTGTTGATACCGCAGCTCCAGCTTCAATAAATATTTCTATTAAACCTTTTTTAACTGCCTCAAGATATACCTTTGGAGAACCGGGCAAAATTATCATTCTAACCCCTGGAGCAATTTTCTTTCCTTTAAGAATTTCAGCAGCCTGTTCAAAATCAGTTATCCTACCGTTACTACATGCTCCAAGAACTACCTGATCCACTCTTACATTTTTAATGTTATCAACTTTATCAACATTAGTTGGAAGGTGAGGTTTGCTTACCATAGGTTCTATCTTCGATGCATCTATATCTATTACGTTTAAATACTCTGCATCTTCGTCGCTCTTAAAATATTTCCCCTTTCTTTCTGTCTTGTTCTCTAGATATTTTCTAGTTATATCGTCTGGAGGTATTATTGCTGATTTTGCTCCTGCTTCAACCGCCATATTGCAAAGAGAAAATCTCTCTTCCATGCTTAATTTTTCTACGCACTCTCCTGTTATTTCCAAAACTTTGTAATTTGCTCCATTATCTCCAAGTATGCCCAAAAGAAATAGTGCCAAGTCTTTCGAACAAACTGCCTTATTCATGCTACCTGAAAAATTAACTTTTATCACTTCAGGTACCTTTATCCAAACTTTGCCATTGACCATTGCCATTGCAGCATCTGTAGATCCCATTCCAATTGCAAATAATCCAAGTGCACCCATAGTGCAAGTATGAGAATCTGCATTTATATAAATATCTCCTGGAGATAAAAGTCCTAGTTCAGGAACTAAAACGTGGTCTATTCCCATTTGACCAACATCAAAATACATACTACCCTGTTCTCTGGAAAATTCTCGAATACACTTAGCACTTTCTGCACTTTCAATATCTTTTGCAGGTGAGTAATGTTCGGGCATAAGGAGAACTTTATTCGGATCAAAAACTTTTGTTACTCCAAGTCTTTTGAATTGATTTATAGCAACGGGGCCAGTCATGTCATTTGCGACTACAAAATCTACTGTTACTTCTAAAAGATCGCCTATACTAAAGTTTGTCTTTTCGGTTTTTGTTTCAATAATTTTTTCAATAATTGTCTTTCCCATTTAATTGCTCCTTTTGCAGAAATATTTCTATAAATCCTTTATTGAAAGAAATAGTCAATTTACAGGTTTTATTGTTGTTTTTTATCATACAATGTCATTTTCATAAATTACTTCTAGCATAATATGGATCTGATTAGAGCTTATCCTAAGTTATATTGCGCAATATTTTCCAGAGGTTTGCTTTGGCTTCAAATCCAATACCAGGGATCTCAGTAGGTATCACGTATCCTTCCCTGATAGAAAGATCATCAGCAAAACCCCCAAAGGGCTGAAAAACACCAGGGTAACATTCATTGCCCCCCAGACCTAACCCTGCCGTAATATGAAGGCAGAATTGATTTCCTCCATGAGGGATGCAACATTTACTACTCCAACCCAGCGATTCCATATACTTAAGTATTTTCATGTATTCAACCAATCCATAGCTTAACGGAGGGTCAAGCTGAATGGAATCAATATCTGGTCTCAAACCACCATGCCGCAGGAGGTTTCTGGCATCCTCGAAAGAAAACAGATTTTCACCTGTAGCAATTGCTCCGGGGTAGTACTCAGCGAGTAACTGGTGGCTAGCAAAATCCAAGGGATCCAAAGGTTCTTCATACCATTTGAGTTCAAAATCCTTGATGGCAAAACCATAATCTAAAGCTTCTTTGAGATCAAAACGTCCATTGGCATCGACCATAAGCCTTGAACCACAACCATTTACTACCTCCAAGGCTGTTTCTATCCTACGTAGATCAATATTCAGATCAGCTCCACCTATCTTCATTTTTACGTCAGTGAACCCCTTATCCAGATAAGATTTAAGTTCATCTTTTAGCTGGTTCATATTGTCACTCTCGTAGTAATATCCACCTGCGCCGTATGTATAGACTTTCTTTTCATAATTATCATGATTGTAACGTTCTGCTAATAACTTATATAAAGGTTTTTGTTCAATTTTTGCAACAGCATCCCAAACGGCCATATCAATTGCTCCTACTGCATGAGCTCTGTCACCATGGCCACCTGGTTTTTCATTCTTTTTCAAAAGTTTATTTATTTTGAAAGGATCAATATTGCTCTCATCTTCTTCATATATATCCTTTGGTGCTGCGTTCATGATCTTAGGGATCATCCTATCCTGAATAATACTGGTGGCGGCATAGCGACCAACAGAGTTGAATCCATATCCAATTACAGGCTTATTCTCATAAACTACATCTGTAACAACAGCTACTGCACTAGAAGTCATCTTATTGAAGTTGATATAAGAATTTGCAATTGCAGATCCAAAGGGCACAGTTTTTTCAACAATCTTCTTGATTCTCATGTAAGACATCTCCTAATAAAATATGTATCGCATTTAGTATTTCTCAAAAGAATTACCTGGCGATTTTCAAGGTCAAGTACAATTTAGTTTAATTTTTATAAGCTGACTTTTTCTTTTCTAAAAAAATCTTTGTCAAGTGTTGCATATCCAGGACATTTTCTTGGCCTGGTGTCCAATCTGGCCATCGCAAAAGCTAAATATTGCCGTTTTTGCATAACCAAAGTAATTGCCCATCTCGGCTTCCATGGTTCACTCAATGAGACACTGCTTCAGTTCTGCCAATATACCGCTTTTATCCGCAAGATCTTATGAGGTGCTGTAGTCCTTTAGCAACTCTTCCAACAGTTCTTTGCATATCTTGTTTTCCCGTTTGTTGACCATAGTTTCATTGCCTCTGTAGGGCTTATCTGATATTAAGACTATGACCATTTATACAAAATTCTGTACAGCCTTTTTTTGATAATTCCTCTCCCTTCAGTCGGATATTAGACATAGGGTTCAAAAAAGGT
>JAENYO010000011.1 GCA_016841745.1 Acetomicrobium hydrogeniformans | reverse complement strand
CCAGTGCTACCGCACCGGGCTCAGTACATCCCAATGCAGGCTTCACTTCCGATCTTAAAAATTCTTTGATCGTAAACATATATCTTTCCTCCTCAAAAAGAGATGGTGTTCCAAATCTAATCAAATTTGAAATCAATGGAAAAGGCTCTGAGGATTTATTCTTTGAAAAAGACACCCGTGTTCATAGAATAGGGGTGGAATTTCTCAAGCCACTAATGATAATAAATATCAAGATTCTTGAAGTCAATAAGAACAGGAAAACAAACTTGGAATATTATCTGAATTCAGACGAATTATAGAAAGGAATAATATGCATTATTATGATTAGGAAATAAACTGATCATTGCCAAGAAGCAAGAGGGAAAAATCGTGATTCTCCACTCTTACCTGTAATGTAATAAAAGGCTGAACCGCAGCAATAAATAACAGTAAATTGCAATAATCATAATCCCAAAGAAAGTAATCCCGGGCCATACCTCAAAAAGGTAAAAGCCCTGGTTTTTAATCCCTGATGAAATTTTTAAGGAGAAATTCTTATTTTGCGATCCTCTCCCTGTCTATTATGACCCTTGCCATTACCTCATCAGCCTTTGCCATGCCCTGGGTCGCTATCTTACCTACGCCGGCTATGGTTTCATCAACATTTCTACCCACAAGTCCATCTCTGGCTTTTATTGATACGTCATTCATGGCAAAAGATGCCGCCTCAAGGGCAACTCCTATTGCATTGGCCAGCTTGAGGGCACACCCATATTTGGCTCCATCGCACAGGATGCCCCCCAGGGAGCCGATAACACTATCTATTGCTTTGCCGACTTTTGAAAGATCTCCGCCCTGTATCATAACTGCGCCTGCGGCAACACCAAGACTCGAAGCAATAGCACAGGCACACATTGGAGAAAGGCGACCAATATGGCTTTTCAGGTAAATTACAGTAAGAAAGCTTAGAGCCAGGGCCCGAAGAAGTGTTTCTTCGTTTTTGCCAAGCTCTTCCGAAAGAACAGCAAGGGGAAGAGAGGCGGCAATACCAACATTACCACTGGTAGCACAGCTCATGGCAGGCAGGTTGAATCCGGCCATCCTTGCATCCGCAGCCGCTGCTGTAACAGCTTTTGCCCTGAGAACTGAATTCTGGCCCCTAAGATCTTTATAGGCATATCCGAACCCAGACCCTACAGAATCCTTCATCCCTACTTCTGCAAGGGCAAGATTCATGGGGACAGCATCTTTAAGGAAATCCAGGTTCTCAACGGACTCGTTCAAGGCAAAATCATAAAGATCCCTTATACAGTATGATCTTATTGCATCCCTGGAATAATCAATGGGGCCAGGATTAAGTCCTTCGAGATCTTCAAAGATCTTTTTATCATTTGCTTCAATAAGAACAGTATTTGTATGAGTCTTCCTTACAATGGCATGACCTGTCCCTTTGTCGGAAGTTACCCATGCTTCGTTATAAAGACCCACCTCTCCCAGATCCCACTTGATATCGACCACAGTTCGAGAAAGAAGTTTCTTCGCCTTTTCTTCCTCTGCAGGAGTAATATTCTTGAGGACTTCTAGACCGGCTTTTGAATCTCCCATGGCCCCAAGGGCTGCTGCGATATCAAGACCAAAAAGGTCAGTACCCGGAATCCCTACAGAAACCGAATTTTTATAACCATCTTTATCCATAAGGACTTTAACGCTCTGAACTTCTCCACCTACTGCATCTTTTGCAACGCTTACAGCAAAGGATACAGAAGTCGGTCCAGTACAACCAAGGGCCGGCTTGACTTCTTTCTGAAGGATAGATAATAAATCTTGAGACAAGACAAAACCTCCTTAAATATTTGAAACTTTTTTCTTATTCAAATACAAAGCCTGCATACCTTATTACATTTGAGAATTATTGATAATTATTATCTTTTGAATACCCCAGCAGTATAAGGTAATAGAGCCCGATCATAACAGACCCTATTATCTCGAAAATACTGGAAATGCTCATTGGGACAATGGATCCTCTTTTCAGCAGACTCCGCAGAACTTCATGGCTGCAAGAAGATAGGTTCTGAAACCATCCTCAAGCTCTTTGAAGGTAATGTACTCCTCCGGGCCGTGGGCTCTTACAAGATCGCCGGGACCATATACAACGGTGGGCATATTCCCGTAATGTCTGAAAAGAGCGGCATCGGTCCAGCCGTGCTTGGTGGAAAGACCTGCCGGCTTTTTATGGACTTCCTCAAGGGCATATTTTATGGCATCTACGATGGGCTCATCAGGGGCAGTTTCAAGGGCCACATGTTCATATTTATTCATTATACCTATATCGAGAAGACGAAGTTCGGCTTTGAATGTGGGATCTTCCGCAGAAAGATCATCAATTACATCCTGGTATTCCTTCATCAGGCTGGCTACCGACTCCCAGGGCAGATATCGCCGGTCAAGCTGAAGGGTACAGCTTCCTGCAACGGTACTTGGCTGAAGGCCTCCCTCAATTTTGCCGAAGTTCATTACAGAAGGACCCATATGGGGATGGTAACGCTCTTTGAGCATGGGTACTATTTTTTCCTGGACCCTTGTTATGAACCTCGTGGCCTGAAGAATGGCATTGATACCTTCTTCAGGAACCCCGCCATGGGCAGTTTTTCCGAAGAACTCCACTTCGATCCACTCCAGACCACGATGGCCTATTGAATACTGGATCCCGGAAGGTTCTCCGATTATCACTCCATCTGTTCTGTATCCTGATTCGATAAGGGATTCGGCTCCATCACTGTTAGTTTCTTCAGCAAGGACACCAGCAAAATAGAGGTCCCCTGCAAGCTCTACTCCTGCCCTTTTGAATGCAGCCAGGGTCAGGAGCATACATGCATCTGCACCTTTCATGTCTACTGTTCCCCGACCCCAGACACGATCCGTCTCGATCTTTCCCCCAAAGGGATCAACATTCATGTTATAGGGCGGGACAGTATCAAGATGTCCGGCAAGGGAAAGACTGCTGCCTCCGCCAGTTCCCTTGAGACAGGCAATTATATTGTACCTTTCCCCTTCGACATGATTCAGTTCATAGGGTATATTTTCCGAATCAAGGAATGCTGCCACAGCCTTTACCATTTCGACTTCCTTGTCCGGAACATCCCAATGGCTGGGGATCTTTATAAAACGGCTTGTCAATTCTGCGAGCTCTTCTGTAGAGACATGGGAAAGAAGTTTCTGAAGCCTGGTATCCATAATGAATTCGCACCTCCTGAGATATTCTGTAAAATATCAGTATATCCTGCATTTGGAGAATGACAAATACAACGTGCAAAGGGACTCATATCTACCCCGGATTTGACCCAAGGTTATATTAAAGTACTACGTTGGTTTGTATCGATCTTTAAAACTGACCTTATGATAAGCAATAAGCAGGCTGTTTGGGGTTCAAGAATAATATGACCTGACTGGAATTACGACTTATTCTCATTTTGGTGGAATTATATGTCCTTTTACTGTCACTCTACTCATTGATTGTATTAATACGTTTTCCTTCGAATGCATGGATCGTTCTCGTTCCAGCAATACATTTTCCCCATTGTTCAGTTCCTTTGGGAATAAGTATTTCTTCTCCCGGATTAAGAACAAACTCCTTACCGTTCATAACAACTGTATATTGACCACTGACACAAACCATATACTCATCAAAGTCATGGGTATGTTTCCTGGAAACTCTATCAGAATAATGGGTCCAAAACGCCATTTGACTGCCGCCTGCCCCTTCATAGAAATAACCATCAATATCTTCTGTATTCTGGTCTTTCTTACTGATACGGTTTTCTCCGTTTTTCATAAATTCCGGAAAGTCTTTCAAGGCTTAATTCTCCCTTCTGCAAATAACATGAACTCCATATCACTCCATGCTCCCCTGAAACTGGTTAAAATGGAAGTTGAAAATTCCAATATTGGACCCGTCGAAGGAAAATATTGATGAAGATAAAAAATAATTTTTAAAGTATCAGGTCCGTTCTAAAATAATTATTACTCTTCTTCCAGTACGGGACCCCTTCCGATGACCATCTTCCCCTTGTAATACCTGGCAGTAGTTGGCCTGGCATCTTCCTCCAGCCATTTTTCAGGACCCATTTTTTTCATTCGGCAGGAATTATAGACCTTAAGGTTATGGGGAAGCCTTTCAGCCCGGTCTGAAGCTGGGTTGAGCTTTTCACAGGGAAAATCTGCGCATTCAAAACAGAAATCAACGCCCTTTTCCCTTGAGCAGACAAGGGTGGCACAGTCGGCAGGACATATGGCCGCCCGTTTATCCGAACGGCAGCCATGACAGATCATTTCCTCGGGGTCCTTCTCCATCATGGCAGCAAGCCTGTTTTTCAGTTCTTCCGTAATATTCTGTTCGTATACGGGACAGTTGATACAGTCGATCCCACAGACTGCAATAGCAGAAAGCAGTTCAGCTTTTTCCATTATAATTCCTCCTTGCCGAATTTTGGTTATTTCTCAACAGAAGAGTACCAGTCTGATCTACTAAACCTATTATAGCAGAACTTAGTGAAATCTTTCTCATCGTTATCATTATTTCTGGAACTTTATGTTATAGTGTCACCTATCCTTGACAGAAAGCAAATAAGACGTCAGAAATAGTAATGTTTTGATGTTAAGGGTCCTGTTTCACGAGATATTTACATGAATTTTCTATCGTAAAGTCCAGGGAGGGAGAAAAATGCTTTACAGAAAAATGCCAAAGAGCGGTGACGAGCTTTCAATTCTGGGTTTCGGATGCATGAGACTTGCCCAGAAGGATGGCTCCATCGATGAAGAACGGGCAACCCGGCAGATCCACTCAGCCATAGATAAGGGAATCAACTACATTGATACAGCATATCCTTACCTTAACGGAGATGGCGAACCCTTCGTCGGAAAAGCCCTTGAAGGTGGCTACAGGGAACGGATAAAACTCGCCACCAAGCTTCCCTGCTGGCTGATCAAGAAGAATGAAGATCTTGAAAGAATGCTGGATCTCCAGCTTGAGAGGCTTCAGACAGAATGGATAGACTACTATCTCCTCCATGCCCTTTCACGGCAAAGCTGGGAAAATATAAGGGATCTGGGAGCTCTGGATTTTCTTGCAGAAGCTAAAAAAAATGGAAAGATAAAAAATGCCGGGTTCTCCTTTCACGATGACCTGGAGACATTCAAAGAAATAGTTGATTCCTTCGACTGGGACTTCTGTCAGATCCAGTATAACTACCTGGATAAAGATTTTCAGGCGGGAACGAAGGGACTACAGTATGCAGCATCTAAGGGACTTGGAGTTATAATCATGGAGCCACTCAGAGGAGGAAGTCTGACCAGGATCGTTCCTCCTTCAGTAGAGGAGATATGGCATGAATCCGAAATAAAGAGAACACCGGCAGAGTGGGGCCTCAGGTGGCTATGGAACCAGCCGGAAGTTACAGTGGTCCTGTCGGGAATGAACGAGGAAGACCATATCGAAGAAAATATCAGAATGGCAAGTCAAGCTCAACCCGGTTCTCTGTCAGAAAAAGAACTGGATCTGGTCAAAAGGGCAGGAGATGAATACCGCCGCCTGACGAAAGTAGGATGCACTGGATGCCGTTACTGCATGCCCTGCCCGGCCGGAGTGGATATTCCCACCTGCTTCGAATTCTACAACCGCTATCATCTTCTCGGCCAGGAAGACCCAAAACGTCAGTATTATTTCTGGCTCGGCGGAATAATGGGCAAAAAAGCCCACGCCTCTCTATGTGTAAACTGCGGCAAATGTATGGAAGCCTGCCCCCAACACCTCCATATACCCGAACTGCTTAAGGATGTTGTTGCGGACCTGGAGAATACAGAACTCTGGGAAAAATAGGTATACGAGTAAAGAGCCTTCCCCTTCAGGTATCAAGGGGAAGGCTCTTTTTAGAATTACTTACAGGTACTTATTACTTAAGAACAGGCAAAGTGGATCCTCCATAGGGCATGAGCAAAGTTTTAGCATCAGTTCCCAGAAGTCTATAAACCTCTTCCTGCGCTTCCGCTACGTCAGCAAAGGGCTTAAGAAATATGGACCTGACAAGGTCACCGTCAAGATCGGAAACGAGGAAAATTCCGGCCTTTTTGAGTGTCATGGCAATGGCAGCAGCCTTATGGCCTCCCAGTTCAAAGTTCTTCTGGATATCCTCAATGATCTGATCAGGTGAATCTGCACCCCTGATCCATTTCTCGAAAACAGCAGAACCGAATCCTTCACTGCAGGAAGCGACCCAGATGATAACTCCGCCTTCCCTCACTGCATGACGGGCATTATCAAGAGCCTTCTGGGCCTGGTACATATTGATATCCTTGGGGAAACCACCAGGCGAGACTATAACTATATCTGCAGGTTCATCTATTATGATCTTGTAGAGACTGTCCAGAAAATGGCAGCCTTCACGATGGGCGTCAATATAATGACCTGCAACGGCCTTGATGATCTTTTCATGAGGATCAAGGACCACGTTAAGAATAAAATCGATGGATATAAGATCACTTACCTCATCGATATCACACCTGAGAGGGTTTGTCTCCAGAGTTCCCGTTACTGCGTCATCCCGTACCATCATTCGGTGGTTCGCCTGTATGGCATCTTTAGTGCAGACTCCTGGCAGGATAGCCTTGGCTCCTCCGCTGTAACCGGCAAAGTAGTGGTATTCGATGTTGCCGACACATATTCTTCTGTCCGCTTCGACAACTGGCCTGAACACATCCACCGGAGTTTTTCTTTTTGTTACGCCTATATTCACACAGTCTCCGACATCCAGATCAATGCAGGAATATCTGCTGTAAATATTTTCACCCACGAGTTTTTTCATTTCTTCTTCGGTATGTTTCCGGTGGCTGCCAAGGGCAAAGACAACGGTTATATCATCATCCCTTACCCCGGCACGACCCAGTTCTTCCATGAGCGGAGGCAGAACCTTGTATGAGGGACATGGTCTGGTAATGTCGCTGGTAATTACGGTGATCTTTTCTCCGGGTTTCACCATGCTTTCAAGCCGTGGAGAATTGACAGGGTTCGAAAGCGCACTTTCTATTTCCTGCCTTTCAGAAAGGCCGGAATCCTCTATAGAAGCAGGTTCAAGCACTCCCAGAAGCCCGCTCTCATCTACATTAACCCATACTGTTCCCTTTCCATAACCAAGTTCCACTTCCATGATGGGACACCCCCAGGTTTCTTGGCATACGCTAAATATCTATGTGATAAAATCTATTGTTCTGCCATAACTTCACCTGCATCTCATTGCATTCATGCTTCAACAGGAATCATTATAAAGGTCCCGGAGATTTTGTTAACCCAGGGACCTGGCAAGTCAATTCCAAAAGGCTCTTATTGCAGCAGACTTCCTTTTCAGGACCTGTTACTACTCATAAGAACTGGAAAACCCCCTGGCCTTCTCTACCCCTTCCATTATTCCGTCCTTGACAGCTGCACGGAATGTATACCTGTCGAGGGTAAATAGCGTTTCTGCCGAAATGCCTCCAGGGGTACAGGCTTCCGAGAGAAGGTCGGCAAAGGTTTTTTCCGGCTCCTTTTCCCAGATCTTCAGGCATCCCAGGACTGTTTTATGTACTATCCTGACTGAATCTTCCCTGTTTAGTCCTGCAAGAATTCCCGCTTCAACAAGGGAATCCAGGAAAAGAAAGGTTGAGACGGGACTGCTAAGGGAGGTTACAATACTGATGGCATCTTCGGCCATGGGAAGACACTCTCCCAGAGAAGAAAGAAGTTCTAGGATCTCCTTCTTCTGCTCCTCAGTGACAAAGGGGTTAAGGGAATAGGGAATAATGCCGTAACCGGCCTTGCTGGGAGGGTTGGGAATAGCCCTTATGACTGCGACATTTCCCAGGTAATGGTAGTTATTCATGGGTATTCCAGCAGCAATGGAAACTATAAGTTTATCTGAAATATCAAGGCCGTAGAGGTCGTCAAGGATTTTCTGGACAATTGGCGGATGGATACAGAAAAAGACATGTTCGCACTTCTGGAAAAGCTCCCTGTTATCCACTGTTCCACTGAGTCCGAATTTTTCCTCCAGAAAAAGGATCCTGTCCCTGTTTATATCGCTTATGGACAGCCTTGAAGGAACAACTGCTCCAGTTTCTATTATCCTTGAGATCAGCATCTCCGTTATATGCCCGGCACCAATAAAACCTATGCACTTATCCATAATCATCCCCCCTGGCCTTGAATCTTACTTTTGTATTTTAACGCAGCACTAGCACAAAGGGCAAGATTTTCGAAATATTCCTGGAGAAAAGATATATCTTATGCTAAAACACTATCCAGTATTCACTTCCGTCAGGTCTTCTCTTCATGAAACCGTGCTCTATAAGGTTTCTTCTGAGAATAGCGTAATCTTCAAAAATACCTTCGATAATAGAATTGACTTCTTTTTCGGAATATTTTTTCCCTGTCTCAAAAAGGGTCACCACTTTTCTGAGGACAACTATCTGATCCTTCGCCTTTATGGGATAGCGATCAAGTTTTCCATCTTCCCTGAAATATTTTTTCAGAAGTTTTTTCTCTTCTTCCATGGTAATGGCATATCTTTCGTCTACCATTTGTGCATTTCTATGCATCTCGACAAGCTTCTCGCCCTGGTTCTGTTCTTTTTCAACCAGTTCCATGAGGGCAAGAAAAACCCGTGCCTGTTTTGTCTTTTCTCTCATTTTAAAGCGATGGTTCCGGACGGTTGACTTTTCTATACCCATTTCCCTGGCAATTTCATTATCTCCCTTGCCTTCATGAAAGGCCTTAAGTATGGACTGCTGGATTTCTGAAAGGCCAGTATACTTTCTGTCCATCTCTACAAGAGATCTGAAAACTCCTCCGTGTTCATCCACAATGTGACGGCAGATCGCCTTTTCCGCATCAAAAAATTCTGTTCCATTGGGATAGATAACTCCCTTTTCAAAGGACTTGCCACAGACCAGGCAGAGAAAAACAGCGTTTTCCTCACGGAAAACGTATCCCTTGACCATATCCTCTATTTTGGCTCTCCAGAAAACATCTCCTGAATAGTTCACGATTAAACCCCCTATTGTTTATTTATATACAAACGTTATATTATTATGTTTGTTGTGTCAACATCTCCCAACAATAAAAAAGGGCCTCTTTGCAGAGGCACCGATTAAAATGAGGAGAAAGGATCGGGGATCAGGATGGATAAGAAAACCAGCTGTTGCCATGTGTATATATAACTCCGTCATATTCGAACATGGAGACGGGTTCCAGGGGAATGCTCATCTGGTCTGATCCTGGCCGGTCAATATTGCAAGACATACTCAACATGGATCTGGGAAAACTGGAATAGTCCAGGAAATTACCGGCATCAAGGATCCTTGGATCACTAGCATAGTGGGCACATCCGTCTTTGCCTCCAGGCCAGAGGGCCATTACCATGCCCTTTCCATCCCAGAAAGCAACAGGTTTGATAATAACGGGCCGGGAGATCTTATTCCCTTCAGCCAGATATCCCTGATATTCCCTGAAAAGACGATGTCCGCAATTATTGTCAGTACAGCCTTCATCTGAGAGAAAAAGCACTTTAAGCATGTGGGCATATCTCATATAACATACAAGGGTGTTCGGGGCCGGGTTTTCCCTGACCAGATCTACAACTACACTTCTGAGTAGTAGCACAGGCCATGAAATACCAACTGATGCGGCCTCTTTCATGAAACCTATAAAATCAACCGCTATCCAGGAACCCTTGAAGAAGGAGGGATAAACAAGGCCAGGCATATTGCCCGTCTTTTCACGCTTTTCCCCTGCACCCATGAGGAAACTTTCAGGAAGGTTGTACATACTGCTTTTGGCCAGATTATTCTGCATTGAAATCAACTCCATTACACGGCCTGTTTTTTAATAAATACCAATATGCAGAATAATGTATTATGTATTCGTCAAAAAGTCAAGAAAAAGTTTTACTATTTCAAATATTTTCCCTAAACTGTTACAAAAGAAAGGTGAAATCTATGGTCGAAAGAATAAATGAAAATACTCCCATTGATGATCTGGTCTTGTGGAAAGAAACTGAAATCCTCGATTACGGAATAAACCTTTTTAACAGGGGGGAATTTTACCGTTGTCATGATGTTATGGAACACCTGTGGGGATTCGGAGATTCCGAAATACGAACCTTTTACCAGGGATTGCTTCATTTAGCTGTTGCGATGTATCATCTCAGCAGAGATAATATAAGGGGAGTGAAGACTCTCATTGATTCAGGAACAGAACTTCTTCAACAATACAGGCCCTGTTTCAGACAGGTAGACATAGCTGAACTGATCGAAGCAGCAGAGAAGATCAGGAAAGATCTGGAGAACAATAGTTACAGGAAGGGCGTTTTTCTGAGTATAGAGAAAAAAGAAAAGAGGAGATGAAAACTATGAAAAGGATCTGTTTGCTTCTTGGAAGTCCCCGAAAGGGCGGAAACAGTGAGACCATGGCTGAAGCTCTGGTATCGGAGGTCAATGGAGATGTTGAGATAGACAGGTTCCGCCTGGGAGACATGACCATCGATGGATGCCTTGACTGCCGGAAATGCTGGAGCGGTGGGCGTCCCTGCATAATTGACGATGAGATGGATAACATCTATGAGTCCCTTGCCGAAGCTGATACTGTTATCTTTGCTACCCCACTCTACTGGTACTCCTGGAGCTCACAGATAAAACCGGTTCTTGACAGGCTGGTACCCTTCGTTTCTGATGAAGCGCTTTCGGTACTTAAAGGCAAAAAGGCTATTCTTGTTGCGAGTGCAGGAGATAGCCATGAAAGCTGCTTTGACGGACTTCTATATTCTTTCAGGGAATCTTGCAAGCTTCTGGAAATGGAGATAACCGGAGAGTTCTGCTACCCGGACTTGTACACTAAAAACGAAGCATCTGAAGATGCAGGACTCATAGCAGACCTTAAAGAAGCGGGAAAAAACATACTGTAAAGAACATGTTAAGACGGTAAAGGGGGACCGGAAAAGATCCGATCCCCCTTTCTCTAACAGTTCAGATGAAAACAGAAGAACTATCAGTTTCCTCCGCAGCAGCAACAGGAAGAGCAGCAAGCCTTTTCAGACGGTTCTATGACAACATCGGTCTTGATAAGGCCTACTGTGTTTTTCAAGGTATCTCCTACAGGACAGATCTTTTCAACGTATTCCACATATTCTTCCACCTTGTCAGCAGGAGAACTACTTTTGATGTGAAGTTTAAAGCGGATCTGTGAATAACCGGGCCTAACACTGAAATCACCCATGAAACCGGCGGGATCAAAATCTCCTTCAACCTCCGCCCAAATATCCTGAAGATCCA
Organism: Acetomicrobium hydrogeniformans; assembly: GCA_016841745.1. Classification (GTDB taxonomy): domain Bacteria; phylum Synergistota; class Synergistia; order Synergistales; family JAFGMB01; genus JAENYO01. The sequence goes on along the minus strand of JAENYO010000011.1, from coordinate 64,933 downwards.
CACCCTTCTGTTCGGCAAAGGCGGAAAATGCTATGACCTGGCAGCCACCCAGTGCACAGAGGACAAGCTCCATAGGATTCATTCCCTTATTGGTTCCGCCAAGCTCCAGAGGTTCGTCCAGGGTAACTTTGAAACCCCTGCTCTCACTCTCTACGTTAAGCCCTGCTCCAACCTTTTTTGTCGTTGCTTTGAAAGTCATCATAGCCATACTCAAACACTCCCTGATTTGTGAATTTATATACATAGTACGGGTAGGGAGTATATCAGATTTACAGGGAACGCACAACCTTTGAGAAAAAGAGCCTGAAACCAGGGAACTTCACTTATTTTGGGCAAATCATCCTTTCATATGCTATCCAGAAAAATCCGCTCTTTATTCTTCAACGCAGATCCTGCCTGCCATAATATGTCCTATTGTAAAGAACACGAGCAAACCGGCGACCCCCATAAGGAGGATAAAGAAAAATATGGATCCATACAGGTAATAGATCCCTCCCGTTTTGGAAAAAATATAAAAAGAGGCAAGTCCAAGGGCAGCAATGGAAAAGGAATAGGCCCACCATGACAGATAAAACCTGATCCTTGCAAAAAGCTTCCACTGGCTGATCACGAAGAGAAACATGAAAAGAGCTAGGAAATAGAGAGATTGGGCAAAGAGATCTACCCTTCCTGTAAGCTTGACGTAGGAGATAAAAGCAATTGCAGGCGGAGCCATGAGAATGAAGAAGGTTGGGATAAGCTTTTCAGGGACAGGATGGTGAAAGATGATCCTTCTTTTCGACCATAAGAACAACTCCGGTAACCCCCATGGAAACCGCAAAAAGGAAATAGGGAAATTCCTGATACGTTCCTTGTTCGATGCTACATCACTCTCCTGTTTATCTAAAGTTAACAAAAACGCGGCGCAGGTACATAGGCCTGCGCCGCCATGATTATTGGTCTGCTTACTGGGTTCATGCTGGCCGATTGCAGAAGTCCCCTATACATCATAAAAACTGTATTTAACGGACCCTACCTGATTCTCTCAAGTTCTTTAAGGGTCTCTTCGATAACTATCTTTTCCTTGTTGAAATGTTTTACGAGCCTTTCATGGCACTTAATTCTTTCATCGGGATTTCCCAGCAACCTTACACATTCCGCCATTGATCTTTCAGCTTTTTCCAGATTAGCCTGAATCTCCCGTGGGATCCGCTCACTATCATGTCTTATTGCCATCCTGGGACATACATCATGACATATTCCGCAGCGAATACAATGGTCCATATCCAGTTCTGCTGCACCATCCTTGATGGAGATCGCTCCGACAGGACACTTATCTACGCATATTCCACACCCAACGCATTTTTCAGGGGATATCCAGGGCATAATAGACTTCCCTTACTTTCTCAAACGGCCCATTCCCTGGCCAAAACCATATCCCGCTCCAGATCTGCCGGCCAATACCGGATTTTCCGAATTAGGCCTGATGGCACCCTCAGGACAAACAGGCATACATGCCCCACATTTAATACATTTTTCCTGAGACACCAGGGCTTTTCCACCCTTCATGGATATGGCTCCCGAAGAACAGGAATCGATACACTTACCACAATTAACACAAAGATCATCTCTCACCCATGGCATTTGATATTCCTCCTGACCTGCTACAGGAAATCTATAACAGAGATATTAAATATTGATATTGATTATCAATAGCATTATGTGCCCCTAAGGGGTATAAAGCAAGTGCTTTCTCAAAAAAAAGACCCCACCGTAGCGGGGCCATGAAGATTATTTACATAATGGGAGAAATTGGATTATTCTAAAAAACCATTTCCTTCATTTCGCCCTGAAGAATCTTTTTGACTGCTTCTTCCACCGTCATATCCCTGGCCTCAAAGGCCTTTATGCCTGCAGCCTTGAGGGCTACACCGGCATTGGGTCCGAACATGGGCCCCACCACAGATGTCACTTTTTTAGCCGAAAGCAGTTGAACAGCCCTGCCTCCAGCACCATGAGCCACGTCTGAAGTATCGTTAGGCATGGCCTCCAGCAGCTTTCCCCCGTCGTCAAAAATGAGGAAGAAGGCTGCCCTTGCAAAGCGGGAGGCTATCATGCTTGAAAGGGAATTCCCATCGGATGATACTGCTATCATTATTACCTCAACTCCTTTTTACAGTATTTGTCATATATCTAAACCTGTATGAGACTTTATTGCCCTCCAGATACTGTTGATCTCCGGAGATAGTTCCTCCACCGGGATCCGGGCCTGTGAAACGGCATCTACAACTTCCCTGCGGAAGGGTATCATACCCAGAACCGGCCAATTATTAGCCTTACATTTCCGGGAAATATTTTCGGCTTCATCGGGAGCAAGGTCATACTTGTTTATCACTACGGTCATGGGAACTCTCAACTGCCGACAGAGTTCTCCGACTCTTTTCAGATCGTGCCAGCCCGAAAGGGTCGGCTCCGTTACAACAACTGCCAGGTCGGCTCCTGTGAGGGTCGATATGGCTGGACATGCAACTCCTGGAGGTCCATCTATCACTATCAGGGGGAGACCCATTTCCTCTGCGGTTTCAACTGAAGATCTTCTGATAATTGAAACAAGCATTCCCGAATTTTCCCCACCCGGATCGAGAAGAGCATGCCACATGGGCCCATGCTCTGTTTCACCAAAAAAGTAATGCCCCTGTATTATCTGTTGAAGGGAAATGCATTGGGCAGGACAGACATAGGTGCAGGCAGCACAGCCCTCACAGAAAGTTGTATTGACGGAAGCCTTCTCATCCCTGAGCTCTATGGCTCTGAACCGGCAGGTTCGGGAACATTTACCGCAACCGATACACTTGTCCTGATCAACCTCTGCCTTTTCAAGACCATGGAAATCAAAACGTTTTCCTTCTTTGGGTTTAAGAAGTATCCATAGATCCGGTGCATCAACGTCAGTATCTGCAAAAACAGCCTTTCCGGCTGCCTTTGCACAGAGGACCGAAGAAAGAGATGTCTTTCCCGTACCCCCCTTGCCGCTTACTATGACCACTTCGCGGGGTCTCATTGAAGTGCCTCCTCTGCCCTGTTTAATACTTTTTTCATCGCTTCCTGCCAGTTAGCATCGACCTTGATAGGAGAAATACCACTGGCATAGGCTTTCGCTACCTGTCTTGAAAAGGGCAGACTGGCAATAACATCCACTCCGAACTTTTTACATAGAGGACCCAGATCTCCTCCGGAAAGATCTGCCCTGTTGACCACCACTCCTGCCGGAATACCAAGATCACTGACTACAGTAAGGGCAAGGGCAAGATCAGCCAGACCAAAGGGAGTCGGTTCTGTTACTAAAACCACATAATCAGCCCGTCCCACCGCGGCCACCATGGGACAGGATGTACCGGGAGAACAGTCTATCACATGGGTAGTGTCCCACTTTTCAGCTTCATTGAGAGTCTTCTCGATGATGGGTATGGCATTGTAGACACCTACCTGAAGGCATCCCTCAAGGATTTTGAGAGATCCCTCTTCCCCGTAATTCAATTCTCCAACGACTCTTTCCGTTTCGGTTATGGCAGAATATGGACAAACTATTGAGCAAGTACCGCAGCCATTACAGAGAGAACTATTAACAAGGGGATATTTGTCACCAAAAATAGTCATAGCTCCAAAACGGCAGGCCTCGGCACATTTTCCGCATTTTTGACACTTATCCTCATTTATAACGGGAAGGGGTACGGTTACATCAAGGTGGTGTTTCATATCCACTCCCAGAAGGATTGCAAGGTTGGGTTCTTCCACATCCACATCAACTGCAACAGCCTGCCCTGCCATCAATGCAAGGGATGAAGCAACACACGTCTTTCCCGTTCCTCCCTTGCCGCTTGCGACTGCTATTCGAAACATTTCCGAGATCACGTCCTCCATTGATTTCCTTGTTCCATCTAAGACAAGGGTTTATTGATAGTGATTATTCTGTTCAGTTAACAATTGGCATTCCCTGATTGTATCGGAGAAACAGACAAAATCAAGAGAGGAGAGAAAACTCCCCTCTCTTACAGAACGTTAACATGGTCGTAAGAAGGAAAATCAGGGTTAAGCCTTATCGATATTATCCATTCTTTCCCGGATCCGCTTGACTTCAGACTCAAGATAGTCCAGCTGATCCTGAAGAAAGACCTTTTCATCCTGGGGTGCAGGCTGTACAGGCGCAGCATATGGAGGATAATAACCACTGTCTGCCATAGGTGCTCTCCAGCCATACCCATATCCGCCTCCACGGCCCCAGGCTCTGCCTGCTCCACAGGGACCAAGGCCCCATCCTGTTCCGGCACCCATTCCCCTGGGTCCTCTTCCATTAAATCTCGGCATTTATATCACCTCCTTGAAGTTCATCTCTCCCTTCGGAAAGATGTATTGTCCACTTATTGCAATACATGATCAGGATAAGTAAATTTAAAATGGCCAGAAGACACCTGTCCCTTTAGAAACCCTATCGCAATACCTTCAATAACTGGTTCGAAAAAAACAGAGTCAGAAATACAGGATCATTAATCGTGTATCGTATATTCGGGCACTCAAATAATGATAATGATTATCATTAGCATACTAGACCCATATATGTTATATTGTCAAGGGCCAATGTAAAATTCATAAAGAAAACACAACCTTCTGGAGGAGTAAAATGTTATCTGGAAAGATGAGCGATCAATATAAGGAAGAACTGAAAAAAAGAGGATTCCGCCTTACCAGCCAACGGGAAATTATCATAAGGACCCTCATTGAAAACTCGGGAAAACACTGCAGCGTTAACGATCTCCGGGAATTGGCACAGGCCGAGGACCCGACTATCGGGATCGCAACCATATACCGCACTGTAAACCTTCTATCCAGGCTTGGGCTACTGAACCTGGTTAATATGGAGGAAGGGTTTTACCGTTTTGAACTTCCCGGTCAGAAGATGCATTTTCACTTATACTGCAGGATCTGCGGCAAGGTAATACACATGGAGGATGAAACAGACAAGGAGGCTACCGTCAAGAAATGGGTTGAGGAAGAGGCATTTCATTTCCTCCCCCAAACACTGGAAATAGCGGCCGTGTGCGATGAATGTCATAGAAATTTCCCTGAAAACAATATCGCAGGACCTCCATGTTCAGGCTTTGGTCATGGAAGAATGGGAGGTCATGGCCGGGGACAGGGAGGTAGAGGCAGATGGCGGTAATGCCCCCTGAGATCTACTCCTCAGATACTGGAAGACCCCGCGAAAAATCCTTTTTTTGAAAAGACACTGATACAGGCAGCTACAACTCCAGGGTCATAGAGAATGCCGCTCTTTGAAGAGATCTCCTCCAGGGCATCGTCAAAACTGTGGGCCGGGCGATAGGGCCTATGGGAAACCATTGCTTCCATAACATCTGCCACGGCAAGGATCCTGGCTTCAAGAAGTATTTCCTGTCCTTCCAGACCATCCGGATAACCCGAACCATCGAATCTCTCATGATGCTGGAGAACTATTTCTCCGATAATCTCAGGGAAAGCGAATTTTCGTATGACCTCAGAACCCGAACGGGGATGAGCCTTGAGAAGTTCGAATTCCGTTTTTCTCAGCTTTGATGGTTTACTAAGTATCTCAGCTGGTATATGGATTTTTCCTATATCATGGACGAGGCTGGAAATCCTTACATTTTCCACCTGCCCTTCCATAAGCTTCATTTCCTTTGCAATTGCAGTAGCGAGTATGGAAACCCGTTTCTGGTGTCCGGCTGAATAGGGATCCCTTATCTCCAGAAGAGACACTATGGAAGACGCAGCACCATCCATTAATTCATCGAGCTTTCTGTAACTTGCCTCCAGCTTGATCTCAGTTTCCCTCTGGGCTGTTATATCGCTGAGGGAGCCGATAACCCCGATCACGTTATTTCCGTCAAACTGGGGTCTTGAGGAAACCAGTACGTGATGCACTTTACCTTCATTACCGATCATGCGGATCTCATACTTTTCCGGGATGCCAGCCCACCGGTCCTTCAGGCTTGCCTCCACAGTGTAACTGTCCTCCTCGTGGACAAAGGAAGTAAAGGCACATCCCTCCATCTCTGATGTTTCATATCCCAGCAACGCTTTTATAACAGGGCTGATAAAGGTAATATGTCCCTCCCTGTTAAGCGAATATATTATTTCATTCAGGTTTTCCACGAGAGATCTGTATTTTTCCTCTGAAGCCCTGTGTGCCCTCTCTGCACGATACCGCTCGGTGATATCGAGCCAGTTAACCAGGTAATGTTTCTCCCCTTCTTCTCCATTTATAAGGGAGCTATTTATGTAAACCCGGAAAGTTTCTCCCTTTCTGGATATAAACCGTTTCTCTCCTGCTATATCATTACCTCTTAACAGGGAACCATGTTCCTGGAGGCAATCCTCCACATCATCTTCAGGCCACCAGGGATAAGGTGCTCTCATGCCCCTGACTTCCTTTGAGGCATAGCCTGATACCCTGCCAAAAGAAGGGTTTACATAGGTTATAGCCCCTTCTGCATCAAGGACCATTATCGGGTTGGGAGAACTGTTGAGAAGGCTGAGATTGAACTGGAGGCTGGACTGATAGGAACGGAAAGTTTCATTCTTTTCAAAGGCCTGTCCAAGAATATGTGCATATACCTTGAGAAGTCTTATGTCCTTCTTCTCCCAGGCCCAGGTGGAGACCACATTGTCGAAACCCACATACCCCCTGATGGAATTGGCACAATAAAAGGGAAGGACGAGAATGGATCTTATTCCCTGTTCCTGGAGGATCTCCTTCTCGGCATAAGCCTCCGTAGGAAGGCTGGATACATCCTGAATGACTATCTCTCCATCTTCTTCAAGTTTTTTCATCCACCATGGAAAACTCTGGAGGGTCAGAGACTGTAGATTATTTATCTGGGGCTCTATATCCTTATAACACCATTCATGGGTATTGTGCATTGTTCCAGATTTCCAGTCAATTGTAAAAATATAGGCACGACTTGCACAACTGAAAATTCCCAGTTGCTCAATGGAAATATTTATGGCTTTATCCAGATCCTTTGTCAGAACAAATCTGGTTGATATTTCAGAAAGGGTTTCCTCAAAATGGAGACGGCGGGAAAGCTTCCTCTCCGCTTCCTTTCTGTCGGAGATATCCCTGGAATTTACAATTATCCCTTCAAGACCAGAACCGGATATAAGAGCTTTGCCCCGGCTTTCAAAGATCTTCCAGGCTCCGGAACTATCCCTGAAACGATGTTCGAGAACCTTTGGAATACCTGGATTTTTTGATACTTCAGCGAGGACGGACATAGTAGCAGGGAAATCTTCAGGATGTATGTTGTCAAAAACATTGGCTCTTTCAAGTTCTCCCTTTTCATAACCCAGGACCTCCCTGACTGAGGGGCTGTGATAGGTTACGGTTCCATCGTGATCAAGGATGGTTATGATATCAAGGGAATTCTCAATCAGAATACGGAATTTTTCCTCGCTCCTGGAGAGTTCCTTTTCCAGTTTTTTACGGGAGGAAAGGTCGGTGATGAAAAAAAGGGCCTGTACTACATTCTTATCTTTATCATGCACAGGATAGACCTTAAGATGGGCAGGGAAAAGTTCTCCCGATCGCTTTGCAAGGACTGTCTCTGAACTGTATTCCTCTTTAGTGGCCGATAGTTTGCCGAAAATTACAGGAAGGCGTGACACTCTGTCTGGAACCATAAGGGACGAAAGGAGCTGCCCCACCATTTCTGATGGACCATAACCGAAAAGCCTTTCTGCTCCGCTGCTTATGGACACAATAGAAGCTTCCTCTCCGTTAATATCGGTTATGAGGAAGGATATTAAACTGCTTAGTCCCAGGGGTATGCCCATCTCCTGATGAAGGGCGGGGTTTTTTACGGAGGCTCTCCGTTCTGAGGAACTTCTGTTTCTTTCGTCTCCGGCCATAACAAACCCACCTTCAAAGAAAAAGAATAGAACCAACCTGATGAGAAACTCGATTAAAGTAGGGTTATTTTACCACAGCTCATCCTTTCTCCAGTCTTTCGTCAATGGATGTTTCAAGATCCTCCCAGGATGGAACGCCCCTGGCCAGAAGCTTTCCATCCATGACTCATGTGACTTCAGTAGCCCTTATGTTAAATCTTACAAGATCGAAAACCCAGAGGTAGCACCTGGGATCGTATATGTTTACGGTCACCCTGGATCCATATTTCCCCCGTATTTTTCCTGGAACGTTACCGACCAGCACACAGCTTTCCTTCATGGGAAAGGATTTCATCTCTTCCTCACCATAGCAGTAGTTACTTCAGCAAACGGAAGAGTAGGGCCTTTCCATGTATACCTTTATCTTGCGGGTTTTTTCCATTTTCTCCAGATCCCTTCAAACACTATGGTCCTGTAAATTATAAAGGATGATCTCTTTTCCTGATCCCTCTCGAGACCTGTCTGTAAAAATGGGCCATCCCCTTCAGGATAGCCCATTAAATGATTCTCTTTTAATTATCGAATACTCTATCAGGATTCTGGGGGGCAAAGGATGACGTACATATGGAAAGAAGTTTGACGGGAAAAAGGAGCGAATGGGAGATGTCCCTCGGGCAGAACAGTACATCTCCAGATCTGAGTCACTTTTCCTCTCCATCAGTTACGGCTTTTCCCTCTCCTTCCAGTATCTGTATGATCTCATCATGGCTCTCATGCCGGTGAGAAGGTATTCCCTTCTTAAGTTCTACTACGTTTACGCTGCACTCTTTCTCCTGGCGCAGGAAAGATATGGAAACTCCTGCCTCGGGGTTGCTGCCATGGGTAGCCTTTTCGCCATTTCCAGCAGTATTTCCTTTGTCCAGATAACAGCCTTTCTATTTTCAGTCATTGAAGGCTCCTCCCCCTTATTGTCAGCTAACCCTGTTTACGGGTTTACCGGATAGCCATGCAGATATATTATCGAAAACCAGGACAGCTCTCTTTTCGAAGGCCTCCTCCGTGGCAAATGCGACATGAGGCGCAAGAATCACGTTGGGTGTATTCAGAAGGGGGTGTACGAAAGGAATTGGAGGTTCCATCTCGAAGACATCTATGCCGGCACCCCTTATATGGCCTTCTCTAAGCGCTTCTGCAAGAGCTTTTGAATCAACAATGGCACCCCTGGCAGTATTGATCAAAATGGCAGAGTTCTTCATTCTGGCTATCATCTCTGCATTGACAAGTTTTCTGGTATCTGAAGTTGAAGGAACATGAACAGAAACGATATCAGCCCTGGCCATAAGATCTTCCAGGGGCATGTAATGGATCCCAAGCTCTCTAGCCTCTTCTCTTTCTGTCCTGCTGTAGGCTATAAGTTCACAACCAATAGCCCTGCAGATTCGGGCAACCTGCATTCCTATGGCACCGGTACCTACTATGCCAACAGTTTTCCCGGCAAGATCGTTGCCGATAAGACCAGCCCTGGTTTTGCCTTCCCTTGTGGCCTGGTCACAAGGTAAAAGAAAACGGGAAACCGATATCATCATTCCCACTGCAAGTTCAGCTACTGAATTAGTGGAATATCCTGCGCAGTTTGAAACGATAATGCCCTTCTCCCTACAGGTATCAAGGGCAATATGATCCACTCCCGTAAAGGCGACAGATATCATCTTCAAGCTTGGACAGCCAGTTATGACCTCTGCGGGAAGGGGAAGGTTGGCCACCATGAGGATATCAGCATCCCTGGACCTTTCTCTTAGAGTTTCCACGTCCTCGATCCTTTTTTCATAATAAATAAATTCATGCCCCTTTTCCTTAAAAGGTTCAAAAAGAGCAAGAAGGGTCTCCTTTGAGACCCCTAGCGGTTCAAGAAGAACTATTTTCATATTTATCTCCACCTTCAACCCGTGTAAATATTAGCCTCTTCCTCGCCTTTCAGAACTCTCAGGGCTCCTTCTGCAAGGGCCATCATTTCATCCTCTCCTGGATAGACCTTGATTTCGGCTATATAAGATACCCTTTCCCTGATCCTCTCCACCAGCATATCGCTGTAGGCCAATCCGCCAGTAAGAACAATGGCGTCAACTTTACCCATAAGGACTGCTGCCCGGGAACCGATCTCTTTGGCTACCTGAAGGGCCAGGCCTTCAAATACCAGTTTCGCCTTTTCGTTGCCTGCCTCTATCATCTTCTGGACTTCTCTCAAGTCGTTCGTACCTAGATGGGCCACAAGACCGCCATTGCCGACCATTTTCTTCATAAGCTCGGGCAGATCGTATTTCCCGCTGTAGGCTAGCCTTACCAGCCCGCCTGCAGGCAGAGAACCAGCCCTCTCTGGAGAGAAGGGGCCTTCACCGTCAAGAGCATTGTTTACATCTATAGTCTTCCCATTTTCATGGGCCCCAACGGAAATACCGCCTCCCATGTGGGCTACGATGATGTTCAGATCTTCGTATTTTTTCCCCATTTCTCCGGCAACCCTTCGTGCTACTGCCTTCTGGTTAAGTGCATGCCAGATGGATCTTCTGTCGATACCGGGCATACCGCTTAAACGAGCTTCGGGAATGAGTTCATCCACCACTACAGGATCAACAATGAAAGCCCTGTTGCAGCCGCCTTCTCTGGCCAGGCTCACAGCAAGACCCGCCCCCAGGTTGCTGGCATGGGCTCCATATTTACAGGAACCAAGATCAGCGATCATATCCGAATTGACTTCGTAGGTTCCTCCGGGAATAGGCTTCAGAAGACCACCCCTTCCCACTACGGCATCGAGTTCAGAGAGGTCTGTTTTATTTGCATCTACCACTTTGCGGATCTCATCGAGTCTAAAATCCTGCTGGGCCATTATTCCGTGGAATTCCTTCAGGACATCAACGTCATACCTCTGAGTATCGCTCCATATCTCCCTGTCGTCCTCAAAAAAAGCAACCTTTGTGCTTGTAGAACCCGGGTTTATGGCAAGTATCTTCATGTACAATCCCCCTAAAAATTACAAAATAGGGGCCGCTGCAAGAGGGCGGCCCCTTCTTTTTCACTCAACATGAAAAATATATATGCAACCCCTGGATCTGTTGAACAAACCCTTAAGGGACAATTCTGCCCTTAAGGTCTATTTTTTCTGGAAAGCGGAAAGAGCAACTGCAGCCGCGAGAGAAAGAAGTTTAGCTCTGGGAGAATCAGACCTGCTTGTCAGGACAACAGGTGCTGCTGCTCCAAGGATAAGGCCTGCTGTCTCGTTCTTTGCGAAGTAAACAATAGCCTTGGCAAGCATGTTGCCTGCTTCGATATCGGGAACGGCGAGGACATCTGCCTTGCCGGCTACAGGGGAGACGATTCCCTTGGTCTTTGCAGATTCTTCACTGAGGGCATTGTCCAGGGCTAAGGGACCATCCACAACACAGTTTTTGATCTGACCGCGGCGGTTCATCTGTGTAAGAGCGGAAGCCTCAAGGGTGCAGGGCATATCGGGATTTACAACTTCTACAGCAGCGAGAACAGCAACCTTGGGCTCGGCTACACCTAAGGCTCTGGCAAAATTGACCGTATTCTGGATAATGTTGGCCTTCTGGCCAAGGTCGGGATACATGTTGAAGGCCGCATCGCAGATAAAGAAAATACGATCGTAACCCTCTACGGAATGAAAATAGCAGTGGGAGATGGTGTTCTTACCCATACGAAGGCCCACTTCCTTGTTGAGCATTCCACGAAGGAAGTTATTGGTATGGATCTGGCCCTTCATGTAGATATCGGCTTTGCCGGAAGATACCTTTTCTACTGCTACAAGACCCATTTTGGCCTCGTTTTTTTCATCGATGACTTCAAAGTTAGCAAGGTCTACCCCTGCTTCACTGGCTGCGGCAGCGATATCATCGGCATTACCTACAAGAATGGAGTTGGCTATACCGGAAACCCTTGCCTCCTCGAGGGAAGAGATAAGACCTGCATTCTCAGCCATTGCTACACTGATCGTTTTGGGGCCCTGCTCTGCCCCTATCTTTTTAGCATATTCGAGAAGAGCTGACAGCGAACGAATCTGTTCCATACCTGAAAAACCTCCCTAAGATTATATAAAATTTCAAATTACGGCCTTTTTTCACAAACCTTTCAAAGGTTACCCCATGAAATGGAAAAAGGCAAATACATTATACAGAATGGAAAAACCCTTCTTATTTTGCCAGTGTCGCTCCAAGGGCTATGGAAGCAAGCTTGGTCTCCATGGAATCGAAGCGGCTTGTCATAACAATGGGCCGGCTTGCACCAAGGACCACTCCAGCTCCTCTAGCCTTGACCATGTAAAGAACCACCTTGGCCAGTATATTCCCGGCCTCTATATCAGGAACAAGGAGCAGATCCGCATTTCCTGCAACGGGAGAATCTATACCCTTGATCCTGGCGGATTCAAAACTCACTGCATTGTCAAGGGCAAAGGGTCCGTCCACGGTACAGCCCTTTATCTGCCCCCTGCGGTTCATCTGCGTAAGTGCTGCCGCATCAATTGTGCAGGGCATGTCGGAATTAACAGCCTCAACTGCCGCAAGGACTGCCACCCTGGGGTTCTCCACTCCAAGCTTATGAAAACATTCAACGGAATTATCTATTATGCCAGCCTTTGCGTTCAGATCGGGATAGATGTTCATCCCCGCATCAGCCAGACCGAAGACCCGGTAGTCAAGAAGGGGCACTTCGAAAAGGAGAAGGTGAGAAAGAAGGGAACCTGTTCTCATCCCCCACTCTTTGTTAAGGACGGCCTTCAGGAGAGCAGCTGTCTTTACAAGACCTTTCATCAGAAGGTCAGCTTCTCCGGCAGACACCATCCTGACTGCTCTTTCAGCTGCAATATAATCGTTTTTCTCTTCTACGATTTCAAGACCTGACAGATCATAGCCCTGTTCATCAGCCATTCTCTTCATTCTTTCAGGATCTCCTACAAGGATACCGTTGACAAGACCATCATGATGGGCCCTGCAGACCGCACCCAGGGCATCCGTGCCGTGGGGACAGGCTACAGCAAGATTAACATGGCAGCCTTCTTTGCACTTTTCAAAAAGGAAATCCAGTTTCTTCAGAGACATAAGCTATTCCCCCTTCTGGTAATCCCCATATTTCTGAGGGGTTTCTTCCCCCTTCAGGACTCGAAGACCGCCCATGGCAAGGGGCCTCATCTCATCCTCTCCGGGATACCTGAGAACCGGGGCTATCCATTGAACCCTTTCCTGGATCATAGCCACAAGTTCATCATAGTATGCGACACCTCCGGTTACAAGGATGGCATCAACATTACCTGCAATCGAGGTGGCCTGGGCTCCTATCTCCTTGGCGATCTGGAAAGCCATGGCCCTTACCACTGCTTCAGCTTCCTTATCACCACCATCTATCCTGTTCTTGACTTCTCTCATGTCACTGGTCCCCAGATAGGCCATCACTCCGCCCTTTCCGACCAGTTCCTTAAGCATATCCTTCTGGTTGAATTCACCGGAATAACATTTTCTTGCGAGATCACCTGCAGGGAGACCACCAGTTCTCTCCGGTGAAAAGGGGCCGAAATCGTTACCGCTGTTAAGGTCTACCATTTTACCCCTGGCATGGGCACATATACTGATGCCTCCTCCAAGATGTACTACTACAAAGTTCAGGTCCTTCCAGTCCTTTTCAAGATCCTTGGCAGCCATTCTTACAGTGGCCTTTATATTAAGGGCATGGGAAAGCGAATGTTTGGGAAGTTCGGGAAGGCCAGTCAGCTTGGCCATGGGGTCCATTTCATCCACCGCCACTGGGTCCACTATGAACGCACGGATCCCTCTGGGATCAGCGATTGCATTAGCAAGGATACATCCCAGGTTGGATGCATGATCCCATGGTTTCCCCACTTTAGCCCTGGCAATAAGAGTTTCATCCACTTCATAGGTTCCGCCTGGAATGGGGTCAAATACGCCTCCCCTTCCTACGACCGCATCAAGTGAATCCATGGAAACACCATGCTTGCCCACTGCTTCTTCAATGGTCTCAAGTCTGAAGGCGTACTGATCAGCTACATGTTCAAATCGGGCCACTTCTTCAGGATCATGGCGTACCGTCTCTCTCCATGCCTCTTCTTCATCCCTGAACCACGCGATCTTGGTACTTGTAGAACCCGGATTTATGGCTAATATCTCCCTGGCCATAAAATTCCCCCTCCTTAAAACGAATTGTTTGAATTATATTAATATATCCTTAAAATATTATATTTCTTCTCTTTTATACTTACAGTATTATACATTATAGAATGTTTGAAACCGAGAAAGAATCAATGGAGCCTGCACAAGGGGATAACCGGCCTGTTTTTCCTATAGAAGAAGGTGGAATCCATCTCGCCGGAAATAAAGGTAAGATCCTATTCTATTTATCTTTGAGTTCAAAACCCTTCTCCCTGAAAAGGGACAGGCAGATCTTTGAAACCTGGGGGTCGTACAGGATCCCGCTGAAACGTGTTATATTCTCCAGGGCCATATCCAGCCCAAGAGCTGGCCGATAAGGCCTATCGGAGGACATGGCTTCCACCATATCTGCAACTGTGAGAATCCTGGCTTCTATAAGGATCTCATCACCCTGCAGCCCCCTGGGATAGCCTGATCCGTCAAAATGTTCATGATGCTGCAGCACCATCTCCGCAACAGGCCATGGAAAGTCAACTTTTTCCAGTATTTCCCAGCCATAATTACAATGATGTTTTACAAGAGCTTCTTCAATCGGTGTTAGCCTGTCGGGCTTACTGAGTATCTCGCTTGGCACATTGATCTTTCCTATGTCATGAACAAGGGCAGCGTAATAGAGGCCAGTGATACGATCCTCCTCAAGCTCAAGTTCATTTGCTATGGCTACGGCCAGATGTGCCACCCGGCGCTGGTGCCCTGAAGTATAGGGATCACGCACTTCCAGAATCTTTCCTACGGAATCTATGGTGCCTTCGAAGGTTCGTTTCAGGGACTCAAGGCTTTTCTGAAGTTTTTCTTCGGACTCTTTCCTGAGAAAAGCTTCCCCCACAATATCCCTGTATGTTCTCAGGAGGTTAATATCCTGGCTGTTCCATACCTGTTCTGGCCATGGATCGTAAATTCCTATAAAGCCATTAAGCTTCTCCTCTCTATAAAAAGGAAGAGCTATAAGAGCAGAGGTATTAAGATCATTGGTAAGTACAATTCTATCCTCTTCAGAAATAGCTTTGAAAGAGCTCATATCCTCAGCAATTATCTGACCAAATTCCCTGAGGTGGTCTATCATCCATTGGAAATCCATATTGGCTGAAAGCCACTTGTCCTGATTAAGGATATTGTCATAATGGAAGGTCCATTCCCTGATCGCATTAAACTGGGAATGATCGTTCTCAAAAAATACTATGTGTCCCCTTGCAGCATTTATTATTCCACACAGATTCACAAGGCTTTCATTCAACACATTTTCCAGGTTACTCTCGAATACCATTCTGGAAGAGATTTTTGAGATAAACTCTTCAAAGTTCAGTCTTTTTTTTAGCTTTTCCTCAGCTCTTTTTCTCTCGCTGATATCCCTGTAAATTCCGTAAACCACCATTTCTCCATCAACTTCAAAGGGCATCCCGCAGATAGAAACGGGGAACTCTGTTCCATCGGATCTCTGCCTCACCGTTTCAACCATAAATTCATGCCCTGCCAGTGAACGGTTGGAAAAACGTCTGGCTTCCTCTATCATTTCCGGATTTCCAGCTACAATAGTGTTAATCCTGGCACCAATAATATCTTTCATGCGGTATTTGAATAGCCTGGCCATTTCCTTGTTTGCCCTGAGTACCTTGTCTTCACTGTCAACAAGGACTATCCCTTCAGGAGAATTTTCAAAAAGCTGCTCCATGAATTCCTTCTCCCTCAGAAGTTCCCTTTCTGCCTTTTTCCTACTGTGAACATTTGCGTACAGATACCCTGCCATAAATAGAAGCACAAGGATAATAAGAATGTTGATTACTATGATCTGGCGGTAACGCTCAAAAAAGTTCTCCGGCCTGTTAAAGATAATACTGTCGCGGGGAAGCCTCTTCGGATCTATTCCAAAACGCATAAGCTCATCATAGTTAAAGACATATTTTGAAGGCCCTTCCCAGATGACAGGAATGTTCTCCACGGATTCTCCCTGAAGAAGCCTTAAAGCCATCCTTGCGGCAATAGTTCCATGTTCATTCCCGAAGTCAGCCTTCCCCCCAAGGGCGCCACATTCCTTTGTCATAAATCCCAGCATGGAATATACAGGAAGATCACAGGCTCCTTTTATGAGTTCCATGAGACTTAAAGGATTGTAGAAAATTCCTTCACTGGATCTCCAGTAACCCAAAAGAAGTATCACCGTTTTCGCTGGAAGGCTTGACAGTTTGTATTTGAGATCCGCTTCCTTCATCTGGGAGATCTCGATAATTGTCAGATTCTCTGGTAGTTCGGAAATCTTCTTGAAGAAATTATTCTTGTTCTCAAGGGCCGTGCCTGTCGAATCATAGAGAAGGGCGATGTTCCTTGTTTCAGGCTGAATTCCGAGGGCCAGAAGAACCGTTTCCATGCTGGCCGGCGTCTGCATCAACCCGGTTCGGGTCTCTATGGCCTGTCTTTGCACAAGAAAGGGGTCGTTCACTCCGCAAAAGACAACCGGAACTCCCGGAAAAAGGTTCGCTCCATAATACTGCATAAGCTTATATGCATTATCATCCGTACAGATTACAAGATCCAGGTCTATGGACATATACTTCTGTTTGTAGATCATGGCAAGATCAAAGAGGAAACCATGGGTGTAGTAACGTTTTGTATCCATATATTCCACGTAAAAATCTGTGGAAGGCCTCTCCTCTGTGATCGTATTTACTATCCACTTGTTAAGACTGTCCGTCCATTGATAGCCCCTGTGATAGGAATGAATAATAAGGACCTTTTCCCCTTCATTCCCCCTTGATGGCGTAGAAAGAGGAAACAGAAGAAGACTGGCAATGCAAAGGAAAAGGACGAGAGAAGTCAGTCTGACCGGTAGAGCATTTGAAAATAACTTCAGACTAGTCCTGTTCATTGTGAAGGCTCCTTGAAAATAAAACCCTTTTCCCTGAAAAGGGTTATACAGGCCCTTACGGCCTCAGGCATATACCATCGACCGCTGTTCTTCTCTATTTCTTCCAGGGCTTTTTCTATTCCAAGGCTCGGACGATAGGGCCGATCCGATGCCATGGCCTCTACTACATCTGCCACGGTAATTATTCTGGCCTCAAGAAGTATTTCTCGACCATTCAGACCTTTGGGATACCCTGACCCGTCAAGTCTCTCATGGTGCTGAAGGACAATATCCGAAATGGGCCATGGGAAAAATATGTTGTCGAGGATCTCCCAGCCATAGGTTGTATGGTTTTTGATAAGAGAAAACTCAATGTCCGTCAGTTTTACAGGTTTGCTCAATATCTCGCTGGGAATGTTGATCTTGCCAATATCATGGACGAGGGAAGCGTAATATACAGCATCCACCCGGTCTCCAGGAAGGTTCATCTCCAGGGCTATGGCTTTAGCAAGCTGTGTAACTTTCTGCTGATGACCAGCTGTATAAGGATCTTTAATTTCGAGTATCTTGGTCATGGTGCTGAAGGTACCTTCAAAGGCTCGTTTCAGATCGGTCATGGTGGACTGGAGTTTTTCAGAGGAAGATACTCTCCTGAAGGATTCTCCCAAAATGTCACTGAAGGTCTGCAGAAGGCTTATATCGTAATCATTCCAGTGTTTACCGATCCAGAGGTTTTCAAATATCAGCATTCCTTCAAGATCCTTTTTCATGTGAAGAGGAAGGATCAAAAGAGACCGGCTATCTCGTTTTTCAGTAATTGTGCTGATAAAAGGATCAACTATGCTGCGGGATGAGATATCCTCAAGCATAAATTCTCCCATGGTCCGTAGATCCCTCATTACACCAGATATGTTATTGAGAGGTGTATTCCTTACTTTAAAGGGAAGCACGTCTTCCTGATAGGCTTCATGGGTTATGTTAACGGATCCTGAAGGCCTGTCTATTCTCGCCAGTCCGATATAAGAGCATCCCAGAAATATTCTTAATTCCTCCATTACTTCCAGAACTACCCTGTCCACGTTTTTCACAAAAACAAGTTTTGAAGAAACCCTTGAAAGGACTTCCTCAAATCTCAGCCGATGTTTGAGTTCCTCTTCGGATCTTTTCTGATCCGTTATGTCCCTGTAAATACAGAAATCGGCCATGTGCTTACCACCTATGGTAAGGGGAAGTCCCATCATCAATACAGGGATATTGCTTCCATCCTTTGCCATTCGGGTTGTTTCCATACCTACTCTCTTTCCCTCACTCATGGTCCGGCTTAATGTCGTAGCTTCCCTGAACTGTTCTCTGGATCTGGCAAAAAGACCGTCAAGAGATTTACCGATTATCTCTTTCTCCTGGTATCCAAAAAGTTCATGGAACTTCTTGTTGGATCTTTTCAGTATTCCCTTTGAATCAGAGCAGACGATAGCCTCCGGAGAATATTCGAAAAGGCTCTCCCAGTACTTCTTTTCTCTCGACAAAGCTTTTTCTGTCTTCTTCCTGGAATAAACGTTCATGGCCAGGTAGAAAACCAAAATGACCAGAAACAGCAGGAATCCCATATTGGCAAGAATAACCTTTCCATGCTCGAAAAAAACAGACTGGGGAATATTGTAGATTTGCGAGGTCTCAGGAAGATCCTTTTCTTGAATACCATTCTCTTTAAGAAGCTTATAGTTAAAGGAAGGATGTGTTTCAGGCCCATCCCATTCAATGGGAATTTCAGATAATGTCTTTCCGCTGAGGATCGATATGGCTGTTCTGGCAGCCTCACGGCCATGGGAGGTGGAAGATATGGTCTTGCCGCCCAATATGGCGCCATCTGGAGGGGATACCAGATAATCCCAGAAGGAATATACGGGAACTGACCCAGCTGCTTTAAGAATTTCCTGAATCTGTTTCGGGAAATAGCCGTTTCCACTGGAATCTCTGTAATAAGAGAAGAAAAGGACCACACTGTCCTTGTCAAGACCCTTGAGCCGTCCTTCAAGATCTGCCCTTTCAAGACCAATAAGTTCGATGATCTCCAGACCTTTCGGGAGGGTATGGATTTGTTCTCTGAACCTGTGGATATGATTAATCCCGGTTCTGGTAGAGTCACTTATCAGAACCAGTTTTCGGGTCAAAGGATGAAGGGAAAGGGCTAGCTCAACAGTTCCCCTGATATCAATGTTTTCTATAAGGCCGGTCATATTGGGGAAATTACCTTCCCTTACAAAAGTTCTGTCATTTACTCCAAGGAATACAACAGAAACTCCAGGAAAAAGGACCTCTCCAAAAAGAGAAAGGAAGCGAACGGCGTTATCATCAGTGGCAATTATAAGTTTAAATTCGGCGTTGCGGTATTTCTTGGCATAGACCTCTGCCAGCCGTTCCATATAACCGGAATAGGCAAACCTTTTGCTGTCCATGAATTCAACAATGAGTTCGGCCCTGAATTTCCCCTCATTAAAGGTGGAAATAATACTGTCCGTAAGGTTTTCGGTCCAGGGGAAAATTTCACAATAGGAATTAAGGATCAGGACATGGGGGACCTTAACCTCCGCCTCCAACGGGGTGATAAGGATAATGAACGTAAGAAGGACAAATGTAGAAGCCGAAAAAAGGCCATGGGCAAGACGCTTGACTGGGTCATGAATTATGAACATATAGCGACTTTCTCCCGAGAAAGATCATCATATTCCACAAGAACGCAAATAATATAGATGAAATATGCAAGAAATAACAGAAACATCCACCCTTGGGAAATCTCCCTGCACAATAGCGAAGAAAACCTTCCGGCAAGGGATCATTCCCAGAAAGATTATATCCTACCAGGACGCTCATTGACAGTACCAGCAGCGTAAACCCGGGACGAATCGAGGTACGGGCTCCAGAGCCACCTATCGCTCCCGGATCCCTTTTCTGATACAATTGCCTGATCAATTCTGCCATATGGAGGCGTAATACTGATGGATCTCTGTTATATAAACGGTTCTTTTGTTCCCCTTAAGGAAGCCGCTCTCCCCCTGACGGACCTGATCATCCAGCGAGGAGTAGGTGTTTTCGACTCTATAAGCACCCATCTGAAACGTCCCATAAGGCTTACCGCACACCTTCGCAGATTTGAGAAATCTGCCATAGAATCTGGCATCTTCCTTCCCCTGACCTTTGATGAAATGGTCTCAATTATTAGGGAAGGTATAGATAAAATGAACTCAGAGGCTGTTATAAGACCCTACATAACAGGGGGAGATGTATTTGACCCGGAAAGCCTCACTTTTACTGCTCCAAGATTATTCATAATTTTCCAGGAAACCCATAAACCCGCCCCGGAAAGTTATGCTGAAGGAGTGGCCCTTCAACCCATCGATGCAGACAGGTTCATGCCCCACACTAAATCCATTAATTACATGATATCCTTCACCAGCCAGTCAAAGGATAGGAAGGCCTTCGAGATCCTCTACACCCCAAAGGGAGAGATAACGGAATCTTCCCATAGCAATTTTTTCCTGATCAGAAATGACAGTTTAATAACCGCTCCCCTTAACAGGGTCCTTGCAGGCACTACAAGGGAACTTGTAATATCCATAGCATCAGAATTAAATATCAATGTTAAAGAACGATGCCCCCTGATGGAAGAGCTCCTTCAGGCCCGGGAAGCCTTTATAACTGGCTCCATCAAGGAAATCCTTCCTGTCACAAGAATAGGTGAAATTATCATAGGCAAAGGAAAACCCGGTCCCATCACCAGTAAACTGCACAGGAAATACCTTGAAAATATCACCCAGTGGCTGGAGTAAAAAAGCAGACAGACCATTCCTCTTCCGAGAGAAAAAACAGTCCCATACTTCTTTCTTTATTTTCTGACCGGGACCCTTATTTTGCACTTAGGATACTGTATATTTTATTTATTATCCACATTGTAAATCCCCTTCTGTTATTATAGAATTATCCCATTGTCGTCGACTGTCGACTGTAATCACTTCTTTTTTAACAAGGAGCAGAAAGCATATGAGCTATAACGAACTCGCACTGAATGAAACGATCACTTCCAAGGTAATAAACTACCTGAGAAATCAGATCCTTGTCTCCAAGACCTACAGGAAGGGAGATAAGCTCGTTGAATCAGAGATCGCAGAAAAGCTCAATATCAGCCGCGCCCCGGTGAGGGAGGCGTTGCGCCGCCTTGAGAGCCAGGGCCTGGTAACCTCAATTCCCCGCAGGGGAACTTTCGTGTGTGATCTTTCAGACGAAGCTATAGAAGAAATTTACGATCTGCGTTATCTCCTCGAGGGAAACATATACGAGACTCTGATTAACAATGATCTCCTTCAAGAAACTGATTACAGCCACCTTTCCCTCCTTATAGACCAGATGGTGGAAATTGCACGATCTGAAATGCTACCGGATGAAAAGGTTCTGGCTTTCTTCAGAAAAGACATAGAATTCCACCACCATACATGGATGAAAGCGGAAAGACCACGAACCAGAAAGATCCTTACTGATCTATACCATCAGCTTGAACTTGGAATGCTCGACGATCTGAGCCATGAGAAAGACCTGGAAGAAACAGCTCGAGGTCATTACAAGATCCTGGAATTCCTGAAAAAAGGCGAGATCGAAAAACTTAAACAAAGCCGATCCTGGAGTCTCTTTGCAAGAAGGCTTGAAAATATTAAAACCGAGGGTTGATTCTTTTTATAAACATAAACAGAGTCGACTGTCGACCAAAAATAAATAACGGGGCATTTTTTGACGACTGGAGGTGTTTCCTTAAAAAGCAGGCATAAGAGTTGTAAAAGTATAAAGGCAACATTTTTCAAGAAAGAACAAAATTCATGGAGGTGTAAAAGAATGAAACTTGGAAGATTTGTTTTAATGGCAACTGTAGCTTCAATGATCGTAGCCTTCTGCGCTTTCCCTGCAATAGCTGTGACCTCATGGAAACTTTCTAACCAGCTCCCCCCCTCCCACTTCATATCAAAGGGAATGGATGTTTTCGCCGAGAAAGTGGCCGAGCACTCCAATGGAGAGATGAAAGTCGAGGTTTTCCACTCAGCCCAGCTTTTCAAGGATACCGAGATAGTTGAAGCCATCCAGGAAGGCCTTGTGGAACTGGCCCTGGTGCCGGTCAACAAATGGTCAGGAATGGTATCTGCCGCTGACGTTTTTGAAATGCCCTTCATATTCAAGGACCTGACTTCCACCGAAAAGTTCATAAATGGCGGCGCTGGAGATCTCCTTGACAAGGAGTTCATGAGCAAGGGCGCAAAGGTCGTTTTCTGGGTCGACTACGGTCTCGTCCAGTTCTTCAACAACAAGCGCCCCCTCTCCAAACCTTCAGACTTTGATGGTCTCAAGATAAGGACCTTCAGCAAGGGTACCGCCGATACCGTCAAGGCCCTCGGAGGAACTCCCGCAGTCATGAGCTCCTCCGAGATGTACATGGCCCTTCAGAGAGGTACAGTTGACGGAGCTACCACAGGTATGCCCGCTGCCGTATCCAGAAAGATCTTCGAAGTACAGAAATACATGACCCTTGCCAACTACACCACAGCCCAGTTCTTCGTACAGGCCAACCTCGAGTGGTGGGATTCCCTCAAAGACAACGAGAAAGAAGTCCTTCTCAAGGCCGGAACTGACGCTGCCGCTTCCATCCGCGGATCCATCGCAGCAGCAGAGGAAAAGGCTTACGGAGTCATCAAGGATAACGGACTCGAGATCTATGAACTCAACGACGAGGAAAGGGCCGTATTCGTGAAGGCTACTGAACCCGTAAGAGCAGCCTTTGCTGAAAATACTGGAGAAATCGGTAAAAAACTTATGGAACTTGCTGTATCTGTCGAATAATCTGAAAGAAAACAACTTTTCAGAGTAAGAACATTTTTAGCGTTAAGGAAAGGAGGAGGTTTTTCAACCTCCTCCTTTCCTTAAACAGAAAAACCTGAAATGGGGAATTGACATGCTCTCATCTTTAAAAAGTTTTGTAGAAAGGGTGAATCTTCTGCTGGGATACTGCAGCGGACTGGGTATCCTGGCCATGGGGATCATCCTTTTTTATGAAGTCATAGCAAGGTACTTCTTCAACTCACCCACCATATGGGCCCAGGAAATATCCATTTATCTCTTTATCTGGACCATGCTTGCCGGTGCTGCCTATACCCTGCAGGTAGGTAAACATGTCAGGATCGATCTACTTATCATACGTTTCTCAGTGAAGACCCAGAATTTTCTTGAGTTTGTTACAAGTATCTTTGGAATGCTTTTTTCAGCCTACGTAACCGTCCAGGGCTGGAACATGCTTAAAGCTACACTTAAGTATCACAAGTTGTCAGCAACACCCCTGAGAGTACCGATGTGGATCCCTCAGCTTGCCCTTCTTGTAGGTTTTGGCCTGCTGACCTTACAGTTCATAATAATTATTAGTGCCAAATTTTCAATCTTCAGCAACCAGGAAAAAAAGGAAGGTGAACAGCCATGCTGAGTTTCCTTATGGTTATAGGGCTTCTTCTGATCATCCTTTTCATGGGACTCCCCGTGGCCTTCTCCCTTGGATCCACATCTGTCGTTCTGATCCTTCTTTATGATCTTCCTACGAAGATAGTAGGGTCTACAATGTTCTCGGGCATGGAAAGCTTTACTCTTCTGGCAATACCCCTGTTCATTCTCATGAGCCAGATCCTTCTGGACGGACGGGTTGGAGACGACCTTTTCGAAGTAATGAACGCCTGGGTCAGACATCTTCCCGGGGGTCTTGCCATAGCAACGATCCTTGCCTGCGCTTTCTTCGCTGCAATTACAGGCTCCGGTGCTGCCACTGCTGCAACCATAGGAATGGTAGCTTATCCTGCAATGATAGAGAGGGGATATGACAAAAAGTTCACTCTTGGACTTCTTGCGGCTGGAGGAACCCTTGGCATTCTGATTCCGCCCAGCATTCCCATGATCCTTTACGGAGCGATAACTGAAGAATCCGTAGGAAAACTTTTCATAGCTGGAGTAATTCCCGGACTTATTCTTACCGCAATATTCGTTGTCTACGCTGTAATAAAGAGTAAGAGGGGCGGATTCACGCCCATGGAGAGAACCAGCTGGTCTGAACGATTGAAAATAACCCGGAAAAATATCTGGGGGATTTTCCTTCCAGTTCTTATCATCGGCGGTATCTACAGCGGCATTTTCACTCCCACCGAAGCAGCAGCGGTAGGTCTGGTCTACAGCCTTTTCATAACCATTGTCGTTTACAGAACCATAAAGATAACCGAACTCCCCGAGATCTGCCTTAAATCAGTGGGGACATCCTGCATGATAGCTGTCATTATCGCAGCGGCGATACTCTTCGGAAAAGTCATGACCATGCTGATGATCCCGCAGAAGCTGACCCAGCTGATCATCGAAAATAACCTTTCGCCCCTGATGTTCATCCTTGCCATGAACCTGCTTATGGTAATACTGGGAATGATACTGGAAACCGTATCCATCATTCTACTTACCATGCCCCTGGTCACACCTATTCTCTTCGCCCTGCATATTGACCCGATCTGGTACGCCATCATACTCACCATAAACATGACCATGGCCCTGATAACACCTCCTGTTGGAATGAACCTCTACGTTATTAACGGCCTGCGGAAGGATATCCACATGTCCGACATCATTCAGGGAGTATGGCCCTTTATAATACTGATGCTATTCATGCTGATACTGGCCATAGCCTTCCCTCAGATCAGTCTCTGGCTGCCATCGGTAATGCATTAGTAACGGAAGTAAAAAGGAGATGCGGATTTTGAAAAAAGAAAGCACCAGGACCAGGCTGAGGGAACTTCTTGCCCGGAAAGAAATAGTGGTAGCTCCGGGAGTACATGATGGCCTGACCGCCAGGG
Source organism: Acetomicrobium hydrogeniformans (assembly GCA_016841745.1). Lineage (GTDB taxonomy): Bacteria > Synergistota > Synergistia > Synergistales > JAFGMB01 > JAENYO01. The sequence goes on along the minus strand of JAENYO010000011.1, from coordinate 40,049 downwards.
TAATAGAAAACGAGGGATTCAATGCTCTGTATATGACCGGTTACGGGACTTCTGCCAGCATGTTAGGCAAACCGGATGTGGGGCTTCTTACCCTGACAGAGATGGCTGCCAGGGCTTCAAGGCTTGTAGATGCAGTAAATATCCCTGTCATTGCCGACGCTGATACAGGTTATGGCAACGCCGTGAACGTGACACGGACAGTCAGGGAATATGAGAAAGCGGGCGTTGCATGCCTTCAGCTTGAAGACCAGGTAGCACCCAAAAAATGCGGACATATGCTTGGCAGAGAAATCATATCCCTTGAGGAAATGACTGGAAAGATCAAGGCCGCCTGTGATGCCAGGCAGGATGAAGACCTTATGATCATGGCAAGAACTGATGCCAGGACCAACTTCGGCATCGATGAGGCCCTGAAAAGAGGCAAAGCCTACGAAGAGGCCGGCGCAGATATTATCTTTATCGAATCTCCCGAGTCTGAAGAAGAAATGAAACTTATTACTGCCAGCTTCAGGGTTCCTGTCATTGCCAATATGGTTGAACATGGCCGGACTCCCTTCCTTAATGTTTCCAGACTGGAAGAGCTCGGATACGACCTGGTGATATTCCCTGTAACCGCCACCTACGTAATAGCAAAGGCAGTTACGGAGGTAATGAAGACCCTTAAGGAAACGGGGTCTACAGAAAGCATGATAGATCACATGATAGCCTTTGAAGATTTCAACAAGCTTATCGGCTTACCGGCCATCCGTGAAATGGAGTCCCATTACTCCACTGGCAGAGGAATAGACACTGATAGTTGATCTCCTGGAAGGAATCTCTCACAGATTTGGAGGAATAGCCATGAAAAAATCAACTGTACTCAGAAACAGGCTTAAGGAATCCCGCGCAATCGTAGCACCGGGAGTTTATGACTGTCTCAGTGCCAGGATATGTGAAATGGTGGGATTCGAAGCCCTTCAGCATTCGGGATACGGCACAGCGGCAGTGATGCTGGGACAACCCGATGTAGGACTCCTGACCCTCACAGAAATGGCTGCCCAGGTCAGGGCCATAGCAAGGTCCGTCAATATTCCAGTGGTCGGTGATTCCGACAACGGATTCGGAAACGCTGTAAATGCTTACTGGACGGTACAGGAATTCATCGCAGCAGGGGCTGCCGGACTATTCATGGAGGACCAGGTCGCTCCGAAGAGATGTGGCCATATGGAAGGCAAACAGGTGATCCCCTATCAAGAGATGGAAGGCAAACTCCGGGCCGCCATGGACGCAAGGACAGAACTTGACCCTGATTTTGTGATCATATACCGGATAGATGCAATAGCCGTCAACGGATTTCAGGATGCTCTCGACCGGGCCGTAAAGGCGGTGGATCTGGGGGTGGATATGATCTTCATAGAAGCTCTGGAAACAAGGGAACAGATCGAAAGAGCCGCATTGAAGCTCAAAGGAACTCCTCTTATGCTCAACCTGATCGAAGGAGGTAAAACCCCGCTCATACCCATAAAGGAAGCAGAGGAAATGGGTTATAAATGGATAGTGCCTCCCCTTTCCACTCTCTATTCGGCTGCAAAGGGAATGTACGAAGTAATGAGCGAGATCAGGAAAAATGGAGTCTCAGACCTGTATCTGGACAAATTGATATCATTCAGGGATTTTACAGAAGTGGTTCACCTCGATAACATCAGAAAAATGGAAGAAGAATATCTTCCAAAAAATGTACTTGAGGAAAAATACCACGGCAAAGACAAGATCGTAGGCTGACAAGAGTCAAAAAGCCTGGATCTTATATAACCGCTTACTACCCCCTTCTGATAGAAACACTTTTGAGGAGATATCCTCGAAAGCCGGGGCCTGCTTAAATCGGCCGGCAGGCCCCGATCCCCTTTTTTATTCCAGAGAATTCAGGATTTTCCTGACCTTTGAGAGGGTCTCTCCATAAAGCTTAAGGACTGGCTCAAAAAAGGACGGTCTATAGAGTACAGTAGCAGGGTGCGGGAGAGGAAGGACAAAAACACCGCCACCCCGAAATATTTGACCGAAGATGAAGGGTATTTCATTATTCCTTGGCGGGACAGGGTGACCGTATTCACGGAGGACTTCTTTTATCGAGTAACGTCCCAGAGGTACCAATACCCTTGGTCTGAGGATTTCTATTTCACGACGAAGAAAGGGAAGGCAGGCTTCTATTTCTGCTCTCAGGGGTTTCCGGCAGCAAGGCAGTGGACACTTGAGAAGGTTGGTTATATAAAGATCATCTCTCAGAAAACCTCCCGAAACAATGAGTTTGTCCAGCACTTCTCCGGAAGGTCCGGTGAAGATCCTTCCCGATACCATTTCCTGACGGTTAGGAGCCTGGGCTATCAGCATTACCTTTGAAGACAGGGACCCCTCCCCCTTGACTACTCTTTTTCTGTATGATGCTATGGAACATCTGAAACATTCCCCTATGGATATTCCCAGTTCTTCAAGGTACCTCCCCTTCTCTTTCAAAAGGGCTACTTCCTTTCTTTTCAGAATGGACTAACTATAATAACCTCTTTATATTATAGTCTCCTTCGTGGAGAGAGATGACACTCTAACTACGATAAAGTAAAAGGGGGTTCCTTTTCATGAGAAAAGGAACCCCCTTAAGATGTCTATTTTTCTTTTTCCTTGAAGAGGTTAATTTTTTGAGGTCATATATTTCCAGGCAAAACCGGCAAGCATGGCAACACCGGTGGAGAGGACATCCTCATCTACATTAAAAGTAGGCGAATGGTGGGGTTTATCGGTCCCCTTTTCCGGATTGCCGCACCCCAGGAAGAAGAATGCTCCTGGAATCTTGCGCTGGAAATAGCTGAAGTCTTCGGCTCCCATTACAAGGACAGCCTCCTCAACCTTTTCAGGTCCGAATAATTCTTCTCCCAGTTCCTTGACGATAAGACTTGCTTCCCTGTCGTTGATAGTTGAAGGAACATACCTGGTGTACTTGTACTCTGCCGTACACTGGAAAGCCTGACATATCCCGTGAATCACACGGCCTATGCTATTTTCAACCATATCCTGAACCTCAGGAACAAAGGACCTGGTAGTACCAAGAAGGCTTACTCTTTCCGGAATGATGTTGAAGGCAGAACCGGCTTCCATCTTTCCGGTGCTTATTACCGCAGCTTCCATGGGATCGACTTCCCTTCCCACAACTGTCTGGAGAGAGGAGATAATATCTGCAGCGGCTATTGTGGGATCAACAGCCATATGAGGTGCAGACCCATGACCGCCTTTGCCCCGTATTACCGCTTCCCAGGCATCACAGGATGCCATCATTGGACCCACCCTGTATGCTATGGTTCCCGATTTCAAAGGAGACCATACATGAAGACCACATATTACGTCTACACCTTCCAGGACTCCCTCACGGGTCATATTGTCAGCCCCTGAATTAAGACCATGTTCCTCTGCCGGCTGGAAGATCAGGCGGACCTTACCGGGAAGCTCATCCTTTATCTCGTTCAGGACCATGGCAACACCCAGAAGCATAGCAGTATGGGAATCATGTCCGCATGCATGCATTGCTCCATCGTTAACTGACTTGTAGGGAACATCGTTTTCTTCCATAATCGGAAGGGCGTCCATGTCTGCCCTCAGGGCAACACAGGGGCCTGGTTTGGACCCCTTTATCTCGGCAGTAAGACCGCATTCCGTACCGCCAAAACCGGTTCGGATATTTTCACATCCCATTCCCTTAAGGACCTCTGCCACCTTTTTGGTTGTCTCCACTTCATTCCAGGCAACCTCAGGGTGGGCATGGAAATGCCTTCTAAGATCGACTACATCATGGTGGAACTGTTCTCCCAGTTCCTTTATTCTATTAAGCATACCTGTAAAATCTCCACCTTTCATTTCCATTAACGGAAGTATTTTCAGCAGGAGACCAATTCTCCCTTTTTATAAACGGATCCTACTTCCAGAAGGGTACTTATATCGGCCAGGGGATCCTTATCAAGAATGAGGAAATCGGCAAACTTTCCCTTCTCAAGGGTGCCATATTCTTCGTCACATCCTATGAGTTCTGCACTTACCCTGGTGGCAGATACGATGGCCTCCATGTTACCCATCCCGGCCCTGGTCATTAGAACAAGCTCCAGGGCTGTCTTGTCGAAACCGTTAAAGGGAGTACTGGCATCTGTGCCACAGGCTATTTTAACACCCACCTGTCTGGCCTTGCGGAAACTTTCAAGATGATGGTCAAAGATCCTTGTGCATTTTTCAACGGCATATTCTGGAATTCCAGCTTCCACCCCATTATCTATTATCTGGAAAACAGCAGCGAGAGTAGGGACAAAACAGGTTCCCCTCTCAAGCATCATTTCAATTGCTTCATCATCCATTATGCATCCATGCTCTATGGAGTCGATCCCGGCACGGATAGCATTCTTGATCCCCGTAGTTCCCTGGGCATGAGTGGCGGTCTTTTTTCCGGCCTTATGAGCCTCCTCCACCGCTGCCCGTATTTCTTCCTCTGTAAACTGGGGTGAACCAGGTTCCACTCCAGGGGTCAGTACTCCGCCTGTAGCCATAATTTTAATAACATCCGCACCGGCGCGAAGCTGTTCCCTGGCTGCTTTTCTAACATCATCGGGGCCATCGGCCTCCCTGCCGAACATCCAGCCATGTCCGCCGGTCATGGTTATCATTTTTCCGGAACAGAACATGTCAGGCCCCTTGAAAACACCTTCTTTCATACACTTTTTCAGACCAAGGTCAACTGCGAAGGGTGAGCCCATATCCCTGATAAACGTTGTGCCGGATCTCAGAAGTTTCTGAAGATTAGCTACACCCCTTACAGCATGTGTAACGGAAGTCTGATTCCTGGCAAAAGACTGCATATCAGCAACGGGTTCCATTACAACATGGGTATGGCAGTTCATCATTCCCGGCATAAGGTATTTTCCGGAAAGGTCCCTTACTTCATCATATTCCCCAACCAGATTCTCTGCAGATATGCCTGTGGCCGCTATTCTGTCTTCCTCCACAAGGAGAAACGCGTTTTCGACAGGTTCCTTACCGGTTCCATCGATTAGTGTGGCTCCCTTGAAAAGGATTCTTCCTGACATATTCGGATCTTCCTTTCGGGTCATGTCTAGATGTACTTGACCAGGACACCTGCCAAGACCACAGATGCTATGGTAACTGTGGTAAATCCGGCAACAAGCATCTTGGGAAGAAGTCGGCTCAAAAGGAATTCCTTCTCCTCAGGTGTATCTGAAACAGCCTGGCAGACTTCCTGGGCCACTATGAAGGTGCCGGGAAATCCGAACATACATGTAACCCCTATTGCAAGGGAAAGATTCCAGGAGTATTTACAGAACTTGCCCAGGACAAATGTAAATATTGCTATTCCAACAACTGAAACTGCAAAGGCTATGACTATGGGCGTTATTAGTTTGGCCACCATATCGGGGGTTGCCTTGGGAAGATTCAGGAAGATTATCACCATAAGCGGGAAAAGAAGGAAACCTGTTGCATTGGCCTTATCCATGATCTTATGTTCAAGGAAACCTGTCTCATAGAAAAGCATACCGAAAACAAGACAGAGAATGTATTTATTCACAACACCGCCCGTCAGGGCAGCGGCCTTGAAGGCAAGCAATCCGATAAGGGCAGTTTTCATAATAAGAATAAATGGTGTCTGAAGCTGCTTCGGGGTAGCCGGGAAGATCTTCCATGTAGGTTTGTCGGGTTCTGCCCCGTCCTTCGAGGGATCAGCCATGAGGACTTCTCCAGCCTTGAACTGGCTATGAAGTTTTTTCCCTTCCTTCGCAAGACATATGGAAGCAATGGGCAGACCCACAAAGGTCTGAAGGACCAGCAGGAGTGTCGCGAACACTGCCACTTCATCAAGTCCCTTTGCGGTGGCAACTTCATTGACCATGAAGGTGGCCACAACTCCGCCGGAGATGGGACCCGCACCTGCTACTGCAAACTGCTTTCCAATAATGGGGCTGGCTACAAAAAGCATGGAAATTCCCACTGCAACAACAGCTCCAAAGGCAATGAGGACCGTCTTCCATTCATCCTTAAGGTCCTTGAGTTTCATCAGGGTCCCCATGTAAACGAGGAGGATGGGGATGGAAAGTATCCCTACCTGGATCAACTGGGAATCAGCAAAAAGAGTTTTCGGGATGAAATACCAGAACCCTACAAGAAAAACAAGCCCTGAAACAAAAATCATGGAACATATTGCTTTTGTCTTGCAGGCAACAAAATCACCAACTGCAAAAACTGCTGCAATAATAACAAACGCTGTAAGCGCATCCATATAATTTCCCTCCATTCTGACATTCTAAGAAAAGTTTAAAATAACGCCCTCGCCACTGATGAAAAAAATCCTTAACAATGTTTCCTGGTTATCTCCTGATCACCTCCTGTAAAATTACATATTTAACAATTGAAAATAAAAAAGGCCGGGATTCCCTTATTGGGACCCCGGCCTTTGGTAAACCAGACGCAACTAAGCGTCGGTCCCCAAAGGGGGTCCCACACTTAGAATAATTATATAGGGCAGAACAGCGGAAAGATCGAAGAAGTCTCTCATAAAAAAAACTCCTGATAAAAACGAGATGGAGTCTTTATACCATTCTCTGCCAAGGCAAGTCAAATATTTCTGAAAATTACTGCAAATGACTTCCATGATCACCTCTAAATGAAAGAGAATAATCAGAGCAGGCCCATTCCATTTTCACGGATAGCATTTACCTTTTCGAGGACCTCTACGATGGATCCGGAAATTACAATATCTGCCATTTCGTCAAGGGGTGTGGGAGTTCTGTTAACTATTACAAGATCGGCTCCGGCTTTCCTGGCATCCATTGGGAACCAGTTAGCAGGAGATACCTGCAGTGATGAACCGAGAACTATGAAAAGATCACATCCCCTTAACATATCCTCGCTCTTCGTAAGTCCTTCTACAGGAAGCATCTCACCGAAAAGCACAACACATGGCCTTAACCTGCCGCCGCATTCGGCACATTCCCTGCTTTCAAGAAAAAGTGATGCGGGAAAGATTTTCTGACATCTTCTGCACCTTACTTCTCTCAGGTTACCATGAAGTTCAGCTACATTCTTCGACCCTGCGCGGTGATGGAGACCATCCACATTCTGTGTTATTATCCCTGCAATAACCTCTTTTCGTTCCCACTCAGCAAGGATATGGTGCCCCGGATTTGGTTTCACCTTCATCAGGGTATCGATTCTATCCCTGTAAAAGGAAAAAAATTCCTCGCCTCCCATTTCCATGGCCTCCACCGAAGCAAGCTGTGTGGGATCAACTTCCTTCCACAAGCCATTATCAGATCTGAAGTCGGGCAGACCCGACTCGGTACTCATACCGGCTCCTGTGAAAACAACCGTCTTCGAAGAATTTCTTATCATTTCTGCAAATTTCAAAAAATCATCCATCCTTTTACCTACTCCCCCCATATTTTCAAGTTCAGTCACCAGGAATAACGATCTCCCGGAATCCATTTTCCAAGCCAGGTAAAGAACTTTTCATAGTCTTCGTTCTCTTTCCCAAAGAAAGGACGAGCCATCCTTGCCATATCATGCCAGTAATACATATCATAAGTATCTGTAATATCCAGGGCAAGACAACCTTTCCTGACGTTGGAAAAAACAGGTTCAGGAATATTAAAACCCCATTTATGAGGATGTTCTGAAAATAACAGCAATGAAATGATCCTCCTCAGACATTTAGGACATTTACAGCAGTTATCAGAGGATCTCCCTGACATTTTATCAAGACAAACTCTTAAAAAGGGCTTTCGTAACTCATTGTTTTCCCTGTAAAAATTCACTATCTTCTCTAACTTGAATATCCAGTTGATCTCTCCTCCAATAGATCTCACCGAGGTACTACCAACTTTAATTTTCGGCTCAAGCAGGGGATGAGCCCCCCATGGAAGATGAGCTGATACGTCATCATTGGAAGAAGAAAAACATACAGAATCCCACCCTTTAAAGAAGGCAAGGGGGAAAGCCAGACCAGCAAGACTCAAACCATGCTGGACAAAACCATACCATGGCTTCATTTCTGGAAATCTGGTGTGAATGGGAGTGTAATACAGAAATCTGAAAATATTGGAACTTACCCTCGCAGTCCTGAAGTTAAGAGTCTTTGAAAAATCTTCTACCCTCGAAACTACAGAGTGCCATGCTGAATCTTCATGCAGTGAAATATCATGGCCCCTTACAGTCAAAAGAACTGTTTTTTCGGGATCACTTTTCAATGCAGAATAGGTTGAATCAAACCCTCCCGAGAAAAAGAGAACCTCCCTGTGATTCCCTCTTGCCTCTGGTAACAAATTCTTCACTACCCTTTCAGGAATAATTTCTCCATCCCAGTTCAGGGCCGGATAAAGTTTCTTGAAACCATTTTTAATTACCTCAAGGCTTTCGACGAACACCTCATCCATGGAATATATACGACACTTCAGGCCCATTGCCCAAATGACAGGTGCTACATTCAGAATATATGGAACAGTAAGTATGGAGAAATCCAATTCCCGAAGGTCAACGTCCAAACCTTCATACTCAATTGTCAACTCTTTTCTTACAATATTCTTCAATGTATCTCCAGGAAATATTTCCACTTTTTTGTCAGTTACCTTAATATCTGAAACAAGAGAATCCCTTATGAAAAATCCCATTTTCTCAACACTCATGTTCGATCCCTCCCAGGGAAATGAACGAATACATTATCTCTCTTCACTCTACGCATGTTACCTTCTGGTTCCCGTCAAGTGAAAGAATACCAGATAAATCATATCGTTGCGTCCTGTAAGGATATCAATAAAAGGCATGAACTCATTCGTTTTAACCATCCCCTGTAACTGAAATTATGATTACACTCAACTTAATAATCCAACTGATTAACTATTCTGCCTCAAAGCTTTACAATAGATATTCAAAAGGATTCAATCCTGTAAATTCTGGAGATGATCAGAATGACCATTAAGACATGGACTCCAAGCTGGGAGCAGGCCCTTTTGATCTTTCCTCATCAGCTTTTTGCCAACCATCCCACTCTCGAGAAAGCAAACAAAGTATACATTGTTCAGGATCCCCTGTTCTTTGGAAACCCGGAATGAAGGTCCTCCTATCCAATCTGAACAGGATAGAATATTCGACATCGGAAGAGATGCTGAAACGAGCTGATCGTTTTATGGAGGAATTACAATGATCGATAAATCAAGAACAAAGGTGATTCAGAAGGGAAAAAGAGAAAAGGGACCAGTCCTGTACTGGATGAGCAGAGAACAGAGAGCAGATGACAACTGGGCACTCCTCTACGCTCAGGAAAAAGCCATGGATATGAAGGTTCCCCTACTTGTCTGCTTCTGCATGGCCCCCTCTTTCCTGGGAGCTCCCTACAGAGCTTATGATTTTATGCTCAAAGGACTGGAAGAAACTGAAAAATCGCTGCTGGCGAAAAAAATCCCATTCCTCCTGCTGGAGGGAGAACCTGACAAGAATATTTTTATTCTTGTCAGAAGATATTCAGTTTCCGAGATCGTCACCGACTTTGATCCTTTACGAATAAAGCAGCAATGGAAAAGAAAAGCTGGAGAAACCATAAAAATACCCATCCATGAAGTTGATTCCCATAACATCGTACCCTGCTGGGAAACATCATCAAAGAAAGAATTCGCTGCAAGGACCATAAGATCAAAGATCCACCGACTTCTTGATAGATACCTGGTCTCCTTTCCGGATCTGCTTTCCCACCCATTCCCCCTTGAAAAGGACATTCCAGGGGTACAGTGGAGAGAAATACAAAGGCGGCTTAAGGCTGACAGGTCTGTATCCCCTGTCCCCTGGCTCGTACCAGGAAGTCAAGGGGGAATGGCTATTCTGGAACGATTTATTACAGAAAGACTTGAGAGATATCCTTTAGATAGGAATGATCCGGGAATTCCAGGGTTATCCGATCTTTCTCCATATCTTCATTTCGGACAGATCTCTCCTCAGAGAGCAGCTCTTGAGGTTTCTTTCTCCGGAAAGGAAGAAGAAGCAAAAGAAGCCTTTCTGGAGGAGATAATTGTAAGAAGGGAACTGGCCGATAATTTCTGTTTTTATACACCCTTTTATGACTCATTCAATTCCTTTCCCGGATGGGCCCGGAATAGCCTCAATGAACACCGGCAGGACAGAAGGGAATATATATATTCATTCAGAGAACTTGAAGATGCTGAAACCCATGATGAACTCTGGAATGCCGGACAGATGGAAATGTTAACGAAGGGAAAAATGCATGGTTGGATGAGAATGTACTGGGCCAAAAAGATACTGGAATGGTCCACTTCTCCTGAAGAAGCTCTGGAAAGGGCCATTCTCCTGAATGATCGTTATGAACTTGATGGAAGAGATCCCAACGGATACACGGGAATAGCCTGGAGCATAGGCGGACTACACGATCGGGCATGGCCTTCAAGACCTTTATTCGGCAAGGTAAGATACATGAATAACAGAGGAGCAGCAAGGAAATTCAATGTGAAAAGATATATAGAGCAAGTAAAGGGAAGGGTTTGAAGGAAGAAGAAAAGTAAATGTGATTACTTGATGTTTGGAAATATGCTACATGTTGGTCAGTTTTGGTCAAGCCTTGAATACTCTTATTACCCTGAAGTTCAAAGAGAAGGGTGGAATATCTGCTACCCTACTCAAAAACCCCAAACCCTCAAAGAACAAGAGTGAGAATTTGGGGTTTGAAATAGCATACTTATTAGGGATTCTGCTGGGAATCAGAGAAACTGAATAAACCAGCATGATACAGAACAGGTACAACCTTTGCAGAAACAAATGCAGCAGCGAATATTTTGAACAGATCACCTGGGATAAATGGAAGCATGCCCATACGAATGATACTGACAACGGAAATGGTTTTCCCTGCAACAAAGTTCAGATTGAAATACAGGACAGAAAGTCCACAAATGTAAATTACTGCAGTTGCAGCGATACAGGCAGGAAAATAGGCCCAGATATTTCCAGAACGAATCTTCTGAGCCATAATACCCGCTATCCATGCCCCTGGAACAAAACCAGTCAGGAAACCGAAAGTGGGATGGAATATATAGTGAATACCTCCTCCGCCCGTAAATACAGGAAGGCCCAGGAGCCCCATTGCAAGATAAGCCAGTTGGGAAACAGCGCCTCCGACTGGTCCTAGAATAAGCCCCGAAAGAATAACCAGGAATGTCTGAAGTGTCAGAGGGACAACAGGAAAAGGAATTCGTATCTGCGCTCCGATGCCCGTAAGGATAGCAAACAATGCTGACATTACCAGGAACACGGTTCTATTTTTCATACCTCGACCTCCAATCCGGGTGTCATCCGTTTATTATACAGACTGACACCCGGATTTCAACAGGAATACCCATTGATAGAAATTGCCCTGGATATAAGAGCGCGATGTGTATCTAAATGCTGACCAATGTTGACCTTAATGCCAAATAACTACTCCTCTGAAGATGTTTCACGTGAAACATCTGATTGCAGGTTGTGGTACCAATCCCGGCGCTCAGCGTGTCGACAGGAGATTCCACAGGAACTGGAAGATTAGATATTGGTGTCATGCGAGAGTCGGGAGCAGCAGGATCATCGAATGGCGGAGGGAGTGAAAGAATTCAGTGTTGCCAATTCCATCGAAGGATCTGTTCTTTGTGTGCAAGCCCAGTGAAAAGGTCTGAAGCCTGGTCCTTTAACTTAAGGGAAACTGGCGCCAGGATTTCAACGACATCTAAATATGAGATGGAGGCATCCTTTTCATCGATGCCCAGGGATTTCAAAGAATAAATAACTGAGCGGATCGCATCGTAGGGAATAACAAGATGGACCAGTTCTGAAGGGATATAAAGATGAGAACCCGAAGCATCAAGGGCAAGACTGGCAGCCCTTCCATAGGCATCAATAAGTCCGCGAACACCCAGTTTGATGCCACCGAAATATCGGGTAACAACTACAAGAACATCGGTAACACCTTTTCGCGCTATAGAACCGGAAATCGGTTTACCTGCTGTCCCGGAGGGTTCTCCAGCATCAGAATAGTATTCCCTGTAGGACGGGAAATCAATACGGTAGGCCCAACAGTTGTGAGAGGCATCTTTATACTGTTCAACAAGAGTTTTAAGCATGGTTCGGGCTTCTTCTTCACTGCAGACCAAACGAACATGCCCAATAAAAAGAGATCGTTTTTCCTTAAAGTCAACGGAAATATTCTGGGTAGGACGCAGATAAACAACTTCAGACATATTTACTCCCAGGCTTCAAGAAATTTTTGATAAGTTTGCACTAAAGCCTCAGGAACAACACGAATATCATTTATTACTGACATGAAATTTGTATCTCCATTCCAGCGGGGTACTATGTGAAGGTGAACGTGACCATCAAACCCGGCACCCGAGACCTTACCCATGTTAATACCCAGATTAAAACCCTGAGGCTTGAGCACTTTTCTCATCATTTTCAGACACCTGCAAGTCAATGAGTTGAGATCCGTCATTTCTTCATCGGAAAGCTCATCATAATTGGCAACGTGACGGTAAGGGGCAACCATTAAATGACCGGAATTATATGGAAAAGCATTCAGAATTACAAAACAGTATTTTCCGCGAAAGAGGATATTGCGGATCTGGTCATTATCTTCCTTGGGAAAGTCACAAAAGATACAACCCTGTTGTTTCTTTTCATCACCTATATATGACATCCGCCAGGGTGCAAATAGATGATCCATGATATCATCACCTTCCAGAAATAGAGCTTTTATTGTACATCTAAAAACAGACAAGACATAAGTGGGGGTAGATAATGTTTCACGTGAAACATTGGTGAATATCTCTGGAATAAGTATGTGTACTATGTTATAGCTATGTTAACTGCGTTTAATAAGTTTCTTGATCCAAAGCCAGGCCTGCCACAAACCAAAAAGAGCACCAAGTAATGCACATAGAAGTATCACCCAATTGGGGTAGCCTCTTTCAACCAGTTTTTGACCAATAATCAGGCCCAGGACTACAAAACCACAAATGAGGAGGGCCGAGGATATAATGCGACCAAAATATACAAGATCTTCAAACCGCTTATCCATAGCATATACCTCCTTTAAAGGATCATATCAGGTTATTTCCCGGGAAATAATTGTTCTGCCTCATTCTCAATAATCTCAAGTATTTTTTCTACTTCTTTTGCCTGGAGACCAGCAAGGGACAGTTTCATGTTTGAGTCCTTGCCTGAAACACGTAAAGAAAGACCAAAGCGGGTGGCAAATAAACCTGTATGGTTCTGAAATGGTGAAACCCTAAGTGATTTCTCAATATATTGAGGTAATGGATTCTGTTTTTTCTCCTGTATAACTTTTTCAAGTTGTCGAACTGACCACATTTTATATACAGCACGCCTTGCATAATTGATACGATCTTCATCAATACCAAGACCAAGAAGAGCCCTGGCATGACCTTCAGAAAGAAGTCCATTGTTGAGGAGAAATTTTACTTCCTCCGGTAATTTTAGAAGTCTCAGCTTGTTAGTTATAGAAACCCTGCTCCAGCCAAGTTTTTTTGCAACCTCTTCCTGGGTAAGGGAAAACTCACTAGTCAAATCAAGGATCGCCTGTGCGATCTCAAGGGGAGATAAATCCTCCCTCTGAATATTTTCGATGAGAGATACTTCCATGGCATCCTGGTCAGAACCCTCAAAAAAAGTCACAGGAACTTCAGTTATGCCAACCAGCTGCGCAGCCCGCCATCGTCTTTCCCCTGCAACTATCTCAAAGGAACCATCCTTCTCCCTCACTACCAATGGTTGAACAATTCCATGAACCTTCAGAGATTCAGCCAGAGCCTTCAGGCCTTCTTCTTCCATTGCTTTTCTGGGTTGATCGGGATTGGGAAAGAGCTTGTTCACCGGTAGGGTAGAGGTCTTGTGCGAAGAAGAAACTTCATCACGATTTCGATCCGGCAACTCGGAAGCTCCTGGAATCAGGGCTCCAAGGCCCTTTCCTAGGGCGCGGTGTTTAACCATTTTACGGCCACCTCCCTGGCAAATTCCTTATACGCCTTTGCTCCCGAACAGTGGGGTTCGTAGTATGTTATGGGTGTGGAAAAACTGGGAGCTTCAGCGAGTTTGACATTTCGAGGAATCACGGATTCAAATACCAGTTCTCCAAACTGGTTGCGGACTTCCTCAAGAACCTCATTTGAGAGATTGGTTCGTGGATCATACATTGTGAGAAGAACACCATCAACAGAAAGTGACGGATTAAGGAAATCCTTAAGGAGCTTGACTGTTCTCGTTAGCTGCCCAACACCCTCTAGGGCATAATACTCACACTGAATCGGTATAACGAGTTTATTTGCTGCTACAAGAGCGTTGATAGTCAGGATTCCAAGGGATGGCGGACAATCAATAATGGTTATATCAAAACCTGAAGATTTATCCAGGGCTCTACTCAGCCTGGTTTCGCGGCTGATAGCACTTGCAAGTTCAACTTCAGCACCCGCAAGATCTATGGTTGCCGGAATAACAGATACTCCCTTCCATGATGTGGGTGTAATCACCTCAGAGATCTCGGCATCATCGAGAAGAAGATCATACAGTGAATTTTCGATCTGCGATGCTTCTACTCCCAGCCCGCTGGTGCAATTACCCTGGGGGTCTATGTCTACTACTAGAACGTTGTAACCGCTGTTGCCAAGCTCGGAAGCGAGATTTACACAGCTCGTCGTTTTCCCAACGCCGCCCTTCTGGTTAGTCATTGCTAAAGTGATCAAGATGTCACCTCCACCATGGTTTTTTTTCTGCCATTCCAGCTCTACGCGGAAATGTGGAAGGGCATGAACTGTTCTTGTTCCATAAGAGAATAAAGTGTTCACAGGATCCCAGAAAATAGTTCCAGATAACGGGACTGGAAAAACCCAGATCAGACCATCGGTTGGTCAGACCCTCTATTTCGGATAAATAGCCGGGTCCCTTAAAGGCAAGGGCTTGACCCTGGGGTTTTACAAGGGGTGTCAGATATTCCAGCAGTACTCCTGTGGCTGTTACAGCTCTTGCTGCGGCAAGATCATAGCCTTCACGGGAATGTTGGGCAAGATCCTCCGAACGGTCACATATCACCTTCACATTCTTTAATGAAAGGTCAGATATTATCTGTTGGAGGGCCACACATTTTTTCTTTATGCTGTCAATCAGATGTATCTCAAGGTCGGGCCTGCAGACAGCCCAGACAATACCAGGAAGTCCTCCTCCCGTTCCAAGATCCAGAACAGTTCCGGATGCCGGAAGGAAAGGCAGAGCATAACATGAGTCAAGAACATGTTCCCTCCAAAGCACTCCTGGATCAGAAGGCCCTGTCAATCGCACCTTTCCGGAGTAACCAGACAGGAGATGGCAATATTCGTTAAGAAGAGATTCCTTCGGTTTCCAGAGGTAACCGAAGTCTTCCGGAAATATCTGTTGAAGGTCTGACAATAGATAACCCCCTGGTAAGTATTATGCAGCTTGAGATCTGGACCATTATTTCTTTTCAAGTTTACCAAAAACTGGAGAAAAAGACCGTTTAACCCTTCAATGAAGTGCCAAGTTGCATAAAATCAATGATATATAAATCTTTTTTCGTTCTTTCTGAAAGGAAAGAGAGGTTTCTGTTATGATACATGAAAAAGCTGACAGCTGTATATGATAATAAATATTATGCAGCTCTGCTGGTAACCTTACCTTCCCTTTTTATGGATTTGCGGATTTTGTTAATTCCCTCACCACTAGAGTAATCTATGGGGCTAGGTAAAAACGTTCAGAAAGGAACCGGAAGAACTTTCCGCCTTTTAAAATGAGAAAAAGAATCCCTTTACTGCTTCTGGCAATAGCACTGATATTCCATTTTATGCTTTGTTCCTTTCTCGAAAGTTCCCCATCCGGTCAGTACCCTGAAAATCTTCTGGAGGGCAGGGTAGTTGATGTGATCGACGGAGATACAGCAAAGATAAGGCTTAAGAAAGGTTCCCTGGAAACGGTAAGATACCTTCTTATAGATACTCCTGAAACCCATCATCCTGAACGGAGACGTGAAGAACTGGGAATAGAAGCCTTTATTGCAAACAGGGAAATAGTTGAGAAGAGACAGGTTTTTCTCGAACTCGACCTTCAGGAAAGAGATAAATATGGAAGGCTCCTGGCCTACCTATGGCTGGATAAAGATAAACAATTCATGGTAAACGAGGAACTTGTCAGGAGGGGATTCGCCATGCCACTGACCATTCCTCCCAATGTCAAATACGCGGAGAGGATCCATAAAGCCCTGGATTTTGCACGAGAGAACGATAATGGGCTATGGAAAAGGGCACGCAAAAGGCATTTCAGCACTGCTCAGGCATGGGCGGAATTACCCTACCTGAAAGGGAACTTTATAACCCTGAAGATAAAGGTTAAGAAGATTATCAAAAGTGGAAACAGAAATATTCTACTTGCAGACAGTGGACGTTTTTCCCTTGTAATATATGATAGTGATATTGATAAGTTTACCTTTCTTACTCCATTTTATGGAAAAGAATTAAAGGTTGTGGGAAAGGTAATGGCTGGATATCGTGGTGGAGAAATTATCCTGAAAGATCCTTTGCAGATTCTGAGTTTTGGTACGGATAATTAATCCACATCGCCATAGTTATCCACAAAGGTTGTTTTGAAGGGACTTCAGGCCATATTTCGGTCATCTTTTCCACAAGTTTATACACATATCCACATGTTGTTGATGAAATATACACTTTCCCTTTCTACTATCCTTAAAAAGCAGAATCCCTCTCTTTTAGGTAATTTTACAGTGAAAAAAAAATATTATTTCTCTATTATATGAAGGGTTTTTATATACTTCAGCCAATGTTGAGAAAAAGAGACAAAGTGAAAAAGCTTTCAAAATATGAAAGATAGTCAGGAGTGTCTGTAACTTCCATGAAAAATAAATCCAGGGTCCTTCTTGTACTGCTTGTTATTTTTGCAGCAGGTCTTGTTTCATCTGTCCTTTTCCTTAAAAGGAACAACATGGGTACTGAAACCCTCAAGACAGAACTGGAGAACAGGATCAATGATCTTTCAGGTTTCCAGGTTCATACAGAAGATATCAATGGAAATCCCATTACAGGCTTTACGTTGAAAAATATCAATATAGTGTCAAGGGATGGTACAAGGGTCATGAAAGCCTCCTTTATGAAACTGGGTTTTGAAAAGAAGGCCCTTCTCAAAGGAAAAATCCATCTCAGGAACCTTTATTTCAGGGATGCCCGTTTTGATGTTGACATTGTAACCTCTGTCCTTTCTCGAGCCCTGGCTGGTCAGATCCCGAATTCCGAAAGTTTCCTCAGCAGAATAGAATTTGAAAACTGTTCCTTCTCTTCAGGATCCTCTCTTCTTGAGGTAAAAGACCTGATGGTAAAGATCCCTTCTGTGGGGAAGTTGCATGGGGAAGGAAAAGGCATACTGAATGGCCTGGACTTTGAAGCAGACATCATAATAGTGAAGGAAGGAAATTCCTTTGCTGTTGAAAAAATGGATATGAAATCCGGGACGACTCTGCTGTCTCTCTCCGGAACAGCAGGAAAGGATCTGGATCTTGCCGGAAAGTTTTCCACTCCTGACCTTTCCTTTATTTCAAGGCTAATCCCGAAGACAGTAAAGGCCCGTTTAAAGGGTGGGGTCAATACAGATCTGACCATAACAGGACCTTTTAAAACTCCTCGACTTGAAGGCAGACTTTCAGCCAGTGATTTTTCTGTCGCCCGATTCTGGTTTAACGAAGGAAGGTCAAGCTGGAAATTCTCCGACAGGACCCTTTCCTTCACTAATATAGATTCCCATGTTTTTGGCTCACCCGTATCGGGTGATATTGACATAATCTTTACTGGCGGCCCCCTTGAATCCCTGCTGAAACTGAGTGGAAGGGAACTGGATGTTGCAGACTGGTACACCCCGCTGCCCTGGCTCGACTTTGCCACTGGCAGAGTGGATAACATAGAGGTCAATCTCAAGGGTCCCTTTAAAAAACTGTCAGGCAGTGTATCCTTCCACACCGCAAACGGAGCGGTTATAGAAGGACATCCTTTCGAAAAGCTTTCGGCAGATCTGGAACTGAAGAACGGTAAAGATCTCAACCTTCGGGCAAATGGCACCTGGTACGGCGCCAATATAAAAGGAGAGGGGTCTATCTGTATCGTAAAACCAGCCTCATACCTCGATATGAATTTTGAAACAAAGGACCTGGATATCCATCAGATGAAGAACAGATATCCTGTAGTGGGCAGTCTTGACCTCCAGGGCACTCTGGCTGGGAAGGCTGTCCTTAAAGGCAACACTAATGATCTCAAAATATCCGGATCTTTCGGTTCTGATAAGGCTAGACTCCAGGACCATCTTCTTCAGGATCTTCGATTTTCCTTCCTTAATAGCGATGAGGAGACAAAGGTTGAGAATCTGGAAATAAAATGGATGGGTTCCTCATTTAAGGGAAAAGGACTCCTCCTGGATATCAATGGAAAATCTCCCCGGGGAGAGATGACCCTTTCCTCTCCGGGTATAAAGGCTTTTAAGACCCTTGATATCAAAAATATCAATTCTTCGGGAACTTTTGAAAATGGGATCCTGTCACTTAAATCTTTTACTTCAGATCTTGCCGGGGGAAAACTGAACCTTTCCGGCCAGGTAAAGTTCCCTGAGGGGAGCAGTCCATGCTTTGATCTTAAGGGAAATTCTACCGGGATGAAAACTCAAAGCCTTGCAGCCGACCTGGGAGTCTCCCTGAACATAAAGGGAAAAGTAGATTCCGTTTTTTCGGTTTCGGGTTCACCTTCTGCCCCGGAAGTCGCAGCAACTCTTAACTCTTCAGAATTAATCATCAACGATATTCCTCTCAAGACCGCAAAAGCTTCCATAAAGGCAAGGGATGGAAAACTCTTCATCAAGGGGATGAAGGCGGACCTTGCAGGTTCCCCTCTCAGGAGCAGCGGAATTATTACCCTTCTGGAAGGAGATAAGGATACCCTCGATGTGAGGACTACTGTAGAGAGCCTGGACCTCTTTTCACTTACAGGAAGCGCTTTCCCGAACCTTCCAGTTTCCGGAGTGGTTTCAACAGATATCAACATCAGGGGAGCCCTTAAAGATCCAGAGATCTCCATGTCAGTTTCTTCAAAGACATTCAACCTGGGAGGGCTGACATTTGACGGCCTGGAACTTGAAACCAGACTCGGGGCAAACAAGGAAGAACCTGTGGAGTATCTCCTCAGGACATATACAGGAGAAATACCTCTGGAGATAACCGGTACAGTGGCCACGAAAAAGAGATCCGGCCTGGAAATAACATTTGAATCAACCGGCAGGGACCTTGATGCAAAAAAACTTACTGAGAAAGTCAACGGAAGCCTTAAAAGCACCCTGCAGGGTAATTTCAACTTTACCTGCAAGGGAAAGATCACAGGGAGTTCCATTACGGGGGAGGGGAAATTTACTTCCTCAAAAATGGCCATCAAGGGATACAACATGAACAACCTGGTAATACCCTTCACTTTGAAGGGAAATAAAATGATAACCCAGGGAGCCTCTGCTGGAATTTACGGTGGCAAAGCACTGATGGAAGGCAATATAGATATGGATAAGGCTAAATGGGAAATGGGCTTGACCCTTAAAGATGTAGACCTGGCAAGATTCTCCCAGGACTTCAAGGAATTCAAAGTTAACAGCACAGGAAAAGGCGACCTTGAAATAGCCCTGTCTGGTATTCTCGGCAAAGTATATCTTCTTTCAGGAACAGGTTCCCTGGCTCTTAGAGAGGGTACCGTAGGCGGTTTCGATACCCTGAAATCCCTGACCCAGGACGGCATTCTGAAATATCGTAATCTAAACACCTGTTTCAACCTTGATGGAGGGAATGTCTATCTTCTGCCTGGAAGCAGGGCATCGGCATATCCAGAGGATAAAGTATATAAATATCTCTCCTTCAGCGGTGCCCTTGGAGGTCCCCATACAAACATGGACCTAAAGTGCAGCGGCCAGATAAACACCCAGGCCCTTAATGCCCTTCAGGGTGTTATTCAGGGGATAGTAAGAAGCGGCAATGGAGGAGATGCGAATCTTCTTCTTCAGAATTTCCTTGCAGGACTGGTGGGAGGATATTCAGGACCGGATTTCAGGAAGATAAACTTCGAACTTGTCGGAACCTGGAGCAAACCAGCCCTTTACAGCCTTGAAGTTGATAATTCGACTACATCTGCTTCCTCCATTCCTCAGGACGATGGCCCGGGGATGCCCAACCAGAAGGAAATAAAGTTCGAGGTCAGTATTCCCACAGGGGAGGGCACAGATACTTCGGAAAGTGCCGGAGACCAGTTCAAAAAACAGGTCATGGAAAACCTTCTCAAGCAGATCTTCATAGACGAGGATGCCATAAACAACGGCAGCAGCAATTGAAGGTTTATTCTTAGTTCCTGCTGAAGAGGGAAAATATCAAGACGAATTAATTCTCTCTTTAACCTTAGGGGGACCAATGATCTCTAACTACAAATACAAACCATTATTCTATTTTTCGATGACATTTTTGGGGACTTACATCCTCTGGTTCACAGGGGCCTATTTCAGCTTTCAGGATAATGACCGTGGACTTTATTATATGGTCTTCATGTTGCCTGGATTGATGGCACCGTTTATCCTCTCCCTCGGGATGATCCTCAAGTCTGAAAATGCAGATTTGAAAAGGGACTTTGTAAACCGGCTTATCAATCCAAAACTGATACAGCCAAGAATGCTGCCAATATTTTTTTTAGTAATGCCTCTCTCTGTTCTGGCATCTATAGCTCTTTCTCTTCCATTCGGGGGATCGGTCTCGCAGTTCCAATTTGCCGAAGGTTTCTCTTTTTCATAGGGATCTGTACCTGTATTGCTTCTTCTATTGCTTGCTGCCAGTTTTGAAGAGCTTGGATGGAGAGGTTATGCTTTTGACAGCCTGCAGAGCCGGTACAGCTATTTTAAGGCATCGATCATTTTCAGTATTCTCTGGTCGCTCTGGCACTTTCCGCTCATATTTGTCAATAACTCCTATCAGTATGAGGTCTTTCATGAAAATATCTGGTTTGGTGTGAACTTTTTTCTCAGTATAATTCCCATGGGATTTATTATCAGCTGGATCTGCGCAAAAAACAGAAAAAGTATCGGTGCAGCGATCCTCTTTCACTTCATCATCAATATCTCCCAGGAAATCCTGTCAATAACACAGGTAACAAAATGTATCGAAACTGTTGTCCTTACTGTTGTTGCCATTTCTATCGCTGTAACAGACAAAGAACTGTTTTTTTCAAAGAAACACCTTGCCGGTAAAATTGACTGATGGATCAGTTAAAGAAACCCTTCTTCATATTTTTGATCATACGGACAGGCCAGATATAGCAACCCGTCCTTTTCTTATGCGGAGGACTGTATTCCATTTCCGAAGAAATTTGAGTTAGGGTATATCGAGTGATTTCTCAAAAGCAATTTTTTGAAAAGACTGGACTATTTAACGTGATATTTTTCAGGAGGAATAACGGGTGATGAATATTGACGAAAGCTGGAAACAACCGAAGATATTGTTGAACCGTGTTGAGAAAAGAGCATGATGAGTTGCTCGATTTCTGGTAACGAAGGGGCAATTGCTTCAATTATGTAATCAAATTCGCCAATGCAAATCCAGTAATTGACTATTCCTGGGAGACTATCAAGTTTGTCTTTAACTTTCTCATTCGGCCAATGAGTTGAAGTGCTGAGTCTTATAATGACGCGACACTGGTATCCAAGGATATCTGGATTCAAAGATGCATGATACCCAGTAATTATTTCCATCTCTTCCATTTTTTTGATTCTCTCAGAGACAGCTGGAGAAGTAAGATTAACCATAGAACCGATTTCCTTAAAAGAAAGACGAGCGTTTTCCTGCAATATAGTTAGTATTTTCCAATCAATTGCATCTACCTTATTTGTTTTCAGCCTTTTCATATAAACTATTCTCCTTCCCTGGTAAATTCCTGTGATTATTCCAGGTGGTTATGTGAGCAAATATGTATAAACTTTCTTTATAAAACCAAAAAGATCTCACCACAATTAGAAGATCCTTATAGAACAGTTTTGAAATATTTTATCAAAAAACAAGATTTTTGTTATAAATAAAGATCAACAATCAAAAATCTTAATATTCTAAAGCAATAACCACAGAACGGTTTAATGAGTCAGTTGTTTCCGAATCAAATTTCCATTATTGTAAACTTAAGTATTTCCCTAAAAACAAGAAGGAGGCATGATGGTTTTGGACCCCAATAGTCGACTGGATTTACCCTTTACCGGGATCACATCATTTTGTAAATGGCCTATCTGTACTGATTTAAACCAACTTGATGCAGATGTTGCTGTGTTAGGTGTTCCATACGATATGAGTACGCAATATCGACCGGGAGCACGATTTGGCCCTCGAGGAATTAGAGACGGTTCTACGATATATTCTCTGGGCAAGGATGGAGCTTATGACCCAGAGAGGGATGAGGTTTATCTTGACAATAAGTACAAATTTGCCGATTGTGGAGATGTTGATATCTTTCACGGAAATCAGGAAAGATCTCATGATAGTATCCGAACTCACATCCGCAAAATTGTATCTCATGGGGCTATACCCATAGTATTAGGGGGAGACCATTCCATTACAGCCCCTGTTGTTGAAGCAATGGATAACATCGGAGAGTTTGCAGTAATTCATTTTGACGCACACCTTGATTTCGTCGATATAAGGGGTGGTAATAGGTATGGTCACGGTAGCCCAATTCGTAGAGTTTATGATTGTGAGCATGTCAAGGGTATCGCCCAACTTGGAATAAGAGGTATTGGGAGTAGTAAACGTGAAGATTTCGAAGAAGCTCGGAAATGCGGTAATGTGATTCTTAGTACGAGAGATATCCGCAAAATAGGAATAGCGGAAACATTGAATCGATTGCCAGAGTTTGAACAATTTTATTTAACCATTGATTGCGATTCTCTGAATCCGGCTATTGCGCCTGGTACTGGGTCGCCTTCTCCAGGTGGTTTTGATTATTATGAAATAGAAGAACTCCTTGAAGGAATTACGCAAATGGGGCGGTTAGTTGGAATGGATTTTGTGGAAGTCGCACCTGCATATGATCTTACCGGGTTAACAAACCAGGTTGCTGCCCGAATAATTCTTGATGCGATAGGATTTAGCCTCAACGCAAATTCAAAAAAGGAAACTTCAATCCCTAAATAACATCGCTCACTATATTGACCTTTTTATTTTCTTTGAAGAATCAACTCTTAGGATCATTTTGATTTTGCCTGATTAGTCCAAATGCACTTTATTTCCAGAATGGTAATGTTATGGGCAAATGGATAAGACTCACTCCAGGAACCGCCCTTCGAAGTTGATAGCAAAATGATTCAAGGTGGCTTTCCAGTTGTACAGGGAAATAGTCCACTTTCCAGAAGCTTTATTCAGGGCCAGGTATAGCATTTTAAGAATAGCCCTGTAGCCCGGGAAGTTCCTTTTGCCTTTATAACATTCCGGGGGGACCAGTTAATAAATTCAATGAAATAGTTGGCGTTCCTTTTCAACATGGCATTATTGCTGTTCGGTAACACAGGTAACATTGGAGGTTGACAGGAAGCCCAAAGGTCTATATCATACGACACAATATTCAGAAAAATCTCAATTTTGTCTCAGTAGGGGGGAGATTTTAACGATGCGCTTCGACACTAGAAAGAATCTAGTTCTTGTTTCTCGAGTATCACTAGTTATCGTTATTAGCAGCGGATTCCCTCCTGGCGAAGTCGGCTTTTAAAAGCCTGTACTCAAAAACCAGGGCCGGGATCCAAAAGCTTTTTGGAATCCCGGCCTTCTTTTATTCTTTGAGCAAAAGCAGCTCTTAATAACCATGCAGAACCTCTCAACCTGTTACCAGAAGTTTAAAACCAACCATAAAACACTCTTTGAGAGGCGCATCTCAAGTAAAAAGTTTATGCAAGAAAGAAATGGAGGGTAGAGGGAATGTCTCTATTGAAATGGATCGATTATCTATTGGAAAAAATTGAAGAACTCGTATTGGCTCTCGGTATCATCAGTATGTCCGTGTTGTTGTTGATCAACGTTTTTTTACGGACCTTTTTTTCCCGAAGTATCGTTATGGCGGAAGAAGTAGGACAAATTTTGCTCATTGCTATCACGTTCATCGGGTTAAGCTATGTGGCGCGGCATGGAAGACATATACGAATGAGTGTGGTTTATGATTTTATCGGCACAAAATACAGGAAAGTGCTGGCAATTATCATTCCCCTCGTCACAGGTATGACGCTCTATTACCTGTCTTATGTTGCCTTTCGCTACATGTGGGCCATAAAGCTCTCGAATAGGGTGACCTCATCCCTGAAAATTCCCGTGCATTGGATCACGGTACTGGTTGTAATAGGTCTTTTTACATCTGGAACTCAGTTTATTCGCATCTCTTACCTGAATATCAGAAACAAAGGAGAGAAAGATCTGATCGGAACTTATCACTAAGGTGATCAGAAAAAGTTTATATAGAACGAGGTGTCTGCGATGTTGGCTTTTATGTTGATTTCATTGTTTTTGATCCTCCTGTCGGGTTTCCCGATGTTCATGACTTTGGGGCTAACTTCGGTACTTGTCATTTTGGGGTTCATGCCAAACCTCAATCCTACGGTCATCATGCAGCAGATGATAGACGGGATATCTTCGTTTGTCCTGTTGGCTATACCGATGTATATTTTCGCCGCCGATATTATGACCAGAGGTTATATTGCAACTCGGCTTATCGATTTAGTTAAAGCCTTTGTGGGACATGTGTACGGAGGGCTTGGGATATCTTTGGCTGGGGCATGCACTATTTTCGGGGCGATATCGGGTTCAACCCAGGCTACGGTTGCTGCAATCGGAAAACCCATGAGGGGCAGCCTGATAAGCTCAGGGTATCAAAGAGAGGATGTAAACGCGCTCATCATAAGCGCGGCCAACCTGGCTTGTCTTATCCCTCCCAGCATAGGCATGATCGTTTTTTGCGTCCTGACCAGCGTATCTGTGGGCGAGCTTTTTATCGCAGGGGTTGGTCCTGGTTTGTTTATTTTCATGATGTTTTCAATTTATAACTATTTCCATTCGAAAAAACTGAGGATACCCAGAACGGAACGGTTGCCTTGGCCAAAAAGGTGGAAAAGTTTTAAGAGAGCACTATTGGCTTTAGGGTTTCCCTTCATCATCATCGGTGGCATCTATTCGGGATTCTTTAGCCCCACAGAGGCTGCGGCGGTGTCCGTCCTTTACGCTGTGGTCTGCGAGATGTTCATATACCGTGTCGTGAGTATCAGGGATATATACGACGTAGCTCTTTCAACAGGAGCAATAACATCGGCGTTATTTATCCTGATATCGGTAGGTCAGGCTTTTTCCTGGCTTCTGACTTATGCGCGTATTCCTCAAGAGCTGACAATGCTTTTTTTGGGTGCCGATCCATCGCCGGTAAAGATCCTGTTCGTTGTGACTATTTTCTTCTTCTTTGCCTGTATGTTCGTTGATCCAATAGTCGCCAATCTCATTCTGGTACCCATTTTCTTTCCTGTCGCAATGCGGGCTGGAATCGACCCGATACATTTGGGGATCGTGGTTACACTTCAGTCTGCCGTAGGCGGAATTACTCCACCTTTTGGCTCCAATATTTTCGTTGCCTGCGCGGCATTTAACGAATCTTATTGGGATGTCGTCAAGGGCATAACACCATATCTCTTGATGTTCATCTTATTTTCAATTCTCATCATCTATGTGCCGGAGATCGCAACGATTTATAGGCTGTTTTTCTTCAATAATTGAATCTAAAGAGAGGAGATAAGGAAAACATAAAATTCGTCCAACAATAGATGATGGTATACGTAACAAAGAGAATCGAAGTAGCACATTTTTGAAAGCAGAGATCAAACAGAGGAGGTTTTAAGAGTGAAGAGAAAATCGTTGGTGTTTGTTGGAATTATGGTGGCCGTGTGTTTCCTGTTGAATATGTCCCTGGTTAGCATTGAAGCCGCAGGTAATCCAAAATCGGTTATGGATTCTAAGAAACCGGTGGTCTGGAAGCTTGCCCATGCCGCCTACGAAGGCGAAATAACACATATGTGGGCAGAGAAAATTATCGAGGAGATAGAGAAAAACTTTGAAGGGAAGGTAAAGATAGAACATTTCCCCGCAGGACAGCTTGGAAGCTATACAGCGATGGCAGAACTTCTACAGAACGGCGCTCTGGAGTTCAATATCCCAGCGACTGCTGCCCCTCTGGGACAGATCGTTCCAGAGGCAAAATTCTTATCAATCAATTTCATGTTAAGCGAACACTATGATGTGAATGACAAAGCGATAAACGAGGGGAAGGCCTTCCAGCTCCTCGAAAAGAAGCTGGAAGCCCAGAATATCAAGGTTATTCGCTGGTTCCTTGAAGATTTCAGTTGCTGGTCATCAAATTATCCGATCCAGAAACTTGAGGATCTGGAAGGTTTGAAGATGCGGGTTTACCCCTCATCGCAGATCGTTGCTAACTACCGGGTTTTGAAAGCTAACCCCACAGAGGTTCCCTACGCGGAAGTTTATAGTGCTCTGCAACTTCATGTAGCCGACGCACAGGAAAATCCTGTAAGCACAATATACAGCAACAAATACTACGAAGTTCAGAAATATGTGATTCTCTCGAACCATACGGGGGTTGTTAACGGGTTTTCTGCAGGGAAGAGTTTCTGGAATAGTCTGGCAAGGGAAGACCAGGAGAAGATAGAAAAGGCCATCGAAGTTGCCATGGAATATACTTTTTCGAAAATGGATGAAATGGTAGAGTATGCCAAAGAGCAGATTCTCGCTTCAGGCAATACTCAGATTCTCGAATTGGATCCCAAGGAGAGGGCTCGAATTGTTGAAGCAAGCATCCCCGCAAGGGAAGAATTCCTCAAGGATTCCGGGGAAAACGGCCCGGAGATTATTGCTCTGTGGATGGAAGATGTTAAGAAATATGAAGCGGAGTTAATTGGCCAATAAGTTTTTGAGAGTTTTCTTACTCCCTTTTTAAGAAGTACTAGAAATTTTGCCATGGGGCAGATTGGTTTTCTCTAAAACTGCTCCATGGTTATTTAAAACGGAGGAAATTCTTCAATGAGCAATCAGGTTAAAAAACTCAATTTACCCTTTGTCGGAATTGCATCTTTTGGGAAGTACCCCATTTGTACAGATCTGGATGAACTTGATGCTGACGTCGCAATAATGGGCATGCCATGTGACATTGCAGTTCAGTCGCGTTCCGGAACACGTTTCGGCCCCAGAGAGATCAGAAGTGAATCGACTGCCTTCATGGGATTGAATGGATCCTACGATCCCGAACGGGATGATGTGTATTTGGGGCCTCCCTGGAAAATCGTAGACTGTGGAGATGTGGATATCATCCATGGGGACCTGAAACAAAGTTTTGACAACTGTGAGGAAATGGTAAGGAAGATTGTGGCTAAAGGTGCGATCCCGGTAACCCTGGGAGGCGATCACTCGATAACGATACCTGTTGCCAAAGGATTGGACAAATATCAGGACATAACATACTTCCATTTGGACGCACATCTCGATTGGGCCGATGTACGATTCGGCCAAAGGTACGGCAATGGAAGCCCTGCGAGGCGCATCTCTGAAATGAATCACTTCAAGGGTATGGCCCAATTTGGCGTAAGAGGCGTGGGAAGCAGCTTTAAATCTGATTTCGATGATGCCCGCGCTTATGGCAGCGTCATAATGTCTCCGAAGGAGATCCGTAAAATGGGCATTGAGAATGCGATGGATATGGTTCCAAAATCTCAAAAATACTACGTTTCCATGGATGTGGATGGAATTGACGGGTCTCTGGCCCCAGGTTCGGGCTCACCTTCTTTTGGGGGGTTCAATTACGATGAGATGAACGAGATGCTCGAGCTCATAGCAAAAAAAGGAGACGTCATAGGCTTCGATTTTGTTGAAGTGGCACCATCATATGATACCAATGGAACGACGAGCATGATGGCAGCGAGACTTATCCTGGATTTCCTTGGTTTCATTCTGAAGGAAAAAGAGAAAAAATTACAGAAGAAATAATCCTGTCAACCACATGAGAAAAGTAACGTACCGGACCTTGTAACGGGAAAGCAGAGAGAGCCCCTATACAAGGTTCGGATATTCTCTCCAGTCAGGTCCTGATGAGAAAAAGATGCGGACAATGCTCACGAATCGTGAGGCCGGGAAACAATAGTAACGGGGCGGTGCTGAAGACTATTTTCACAATAATAGTGAGTCCAGTTTCAATGTTAGAAATCGACTTAAGGGAGAAGGTTATTTTTCCCCAACTTGAATACTGGATCGGGTCTTGGGGTTAGTGCCAGGATTTCGAGCAACATATGAACATGAAAAGACTGGAAAGAACATCGCGACATGACCTGGTCGGAGCAATCCACCACTGAATTTTTTACCCAATGTCCATAAATTAACTCACCAAAAAGTCTTAATGATACCTTAAAATTGAAGTTCCTTTACTCTTTTAACCATATCGTACATTACAACTCGCAACGCATAAATCAAGAAAATAAAGGAGGGAAACCAATCATGGACAGGAAATACTTATTGGCGAATCCAAATTTTAGTGAAGCAAGGGATATGGACATTGTCGAAAAGATTGTTGGTGTTGTAAAAAATATTGATGGCGTAACTCTAGTAAAATATGAACCAGAGGGCGAATTTAACAGAACCGTTATCACTTTAGTGGGGGAAATCGAACCGTTAAAAAGTGCTCTTGTTAAGCTTACCGCAAAGAGTGTTGAGTTGATTGACATGCAAAAACATACAGGAACGCATCCTAGAATGGGAGCTATGGATGTCATTCCTGTATACCCGTTTAAGAACATAACAATTGATGAAACTAAAATATTCTGCCAGGAACTAGGCGATGAGATTTTTCAAGAGACCAGGATCCCCATTTTCTTCACGGGTGCAACTGCGAACTGTGAAAAGAGAAAAAAACTGCCATTTATCAGGAAGGGACAGTTTGAAGGACTCCGTGACTTGTTAAAAGAAACAAAGGATTGTTCCGATAGAGCAGATGAGTACAAATTAAGAAAACCTGATCTTAGTGCAGATGGTTTACTTCATGAAACAGCGGGTGGCACTGTTATAGGTGCATTCGAAGATATTGCCGCTTTCTTTAACGTTTTCCTTGACACTGAAGACCTTTCTATCGCGAAGAAAATTGCAAACTCGATCAGAAGTGCAAGTGGCGGTTTTTCAACGGTTCAGGCAATAGGCATTAAGTTTGATGGAAGGCCAGGTACTGTAGTATCTATGAACGTTATGGATTGTGCTAAGACTCCAATATACAGGCCTTTTGAAATGGTAAAAAGCGAAGCTGAAAGGTATGGAACAAGAGTAACCGGTTCTGAACTTGTAGGTATTGTAAGATTGGATTTCATAATTAATTGTTTTGAACATCAGCTTCAGCTTGAAGGCTTCAAGAAAGAACATATTGTTGAAACCCATTTAATGTGACCTTCTGCTTAACAAGCCAAAATTCAAATATACATTGATATGCAAATGCTCTTGCCAAAACCTTGATTCAGTAGGACCAATCGAATTGAAGATTACTATTTTCAGGTGATTGATTAGTATTTATATCCGATTAGGATAGTGCCATGGGGCTTGAAGCCTGTGAAAACCCGGTTCGTAATGGATCTTCCGCTTAGGATTAACAATCTGAGCAAATGTGAAAATATTTAAAGGAAAGGAGCAGAAGATATGTCTTCAACAAAATGTAATGAACAACGGATATAAAATAATCAGGAAAAATAAAATGAAGAAAATGACGTGGTCCGGAGGTACAATAACGGAACTATTTATCTATCCTGAAAATTCTGAATTTGAGAATAGAGACTTTATTTTTGAGATTTCGACAGCCACTGTAGATGTTGAGCAGTCGAACTTTACAATTTTTAATAATTATAATCGAATTATTATGACGTTGGATAATGAATTTGTGGTAACGCATAATGATAAGGAAACAATCGCTCTGAGCAAATACGAACCACACACTTTTTATGGCGGTGACAAAACCATAAGCCGTGGGAAAGTCAATGATTACAATTTCATTATGAACAGGGAAGTTTGTCATGGAGATATTACAGGCATGTCGTTAGCAAATGGTAGTGTGATTTATCCGCGAAAAGGCAACGATCCATGCGAGAAAAAACTGGAACTAGTATATTGTGCCAAAGGAAAACTCACCTTTAAGATTCATGATATAAGAAACGTTATACATCAAGGGGATATTTTAATAATAGATCATGGAATCATAGGTAAAGATTATGTATTCTCTAACGAAGAGGATCAAATTTGCGATATCATAATTACAATGGCAATGATTAATAGCAATTAGTTAAAAAGGAACAGACCAAGATACATTGGAGTTGGATTCATGTTGCACAAAAAGACCAGTGTGAAAAAGACTCACTATGGGTTTGCATGTTCCGGATTCCGGAAGATCGAAACGACTTCAGATTTGAAGACGAATTTACGGGTTTACAGATCAGGCGGCCTGAATAACCTGAATCGCTTCTGGAAGTTTTACCCCATAATGGAAGGCCCTTTTAAAAGACGATACGGCAGTCCATCCCTGATTTCCTGCACATGAGGGCGATCTTCCGGGATACCCGGTAAAAGGAATCGTCAGAAAGCTTATCTTCCAATCCGTACTTCCTGTAAATCCAGTCGGCATAGTGATAGTTCATACGGTCAACCAGAATATAGTCAACTTTTCCTTCCAGGGCTTCGGCCAGAGCTTCTGCTCCCGGAAGAAGAGGCGCTATCATGGCATAGGTCCTGATCCCGGAGTTATGCAGTTCTTCAAGTGCTCGAAGCCGATCTGTTATGGATGGAGCATGAGGTTCAAATAGTTCCCTGATACTATCGTCTGCCGTGGTAATGGAAAACCCTACTTCCATATTTACTGCTTTTTTTAGGATATCCATATCCCTGAGGACCAGGGGAGAACGGGTCTGAATAACCACAGGCCAATTATGGCTTACAAGTATTTTAAGGCATCTGCGGGTGAGCTGATATTTTGCTTCCAGAGGCTGATAAGGATCACATACTCCGCTTACCCATACGGTACCCTTCCTTTTTCTGGTTATCTCTACCTGCAATAGATCGGCAGAATTAATCTTGACATCCACAAATTCGCCCCATGGTTCACTGTGTCCGCTGAATTTTTTCATAAAACGGGCATAGCAGTAGGTGCATGCATGCTGACAGCCCACATAAGGATTAATGACATAGTCATAAATTTTAGACACCGAGAGAATGGTTTTTGAATGGATTTCCCTTAGCTTCATTGTTTAAAACCTCTTATTCTTGACTCTCAGGTGATTCTCATTATATCAATTTTACTTGAATATACTTTGCAGCGGTTCATACAAGGAAAACAACAACTGTACACTTGAATGCTCGAACCAGAATTCGTTCCTTTGCCAAATACGTTGTATATCAAGAAAACTTCCATGATCCAGATGATAAACTGGAAACAGGAATTTACAAATTCTTTGTTACCGCGGGTGATCTTCATGATAAGTGAAAAACAGAGGAAAAACCTTTTTCAGCTTTATCCGGTGCTACCGGAAGTTGACCCGGAACTTCTGACACAGGCCCTTTCCAGGGCAGAGTTGGTCAAGTTCAGGGCAGGCACACCCATCTTCGAAGAGTTCCAGCCATGTAATGCCTTTCCCTTCATCCTTTCCGGAAATATCCGTGTCTATAAGCAATCGGTCAATGGGAGGGAGCTGTCTCTATATAATGTTACTCCCGGAGGTACCTGCGTGGTAACAGCTGGATGCCTTCTCGGGGATGAACCATATAATGCCTTTGGTTCAATAGAGGAAGACAGCGAACTGGTAATGATGACTTCAACCGACTTTGAGAACCTCCTTACCTCAAGGGTTTTTCGTGAATTCATCTTCTCCCTGTTTTCGGAGAGGATCCTGGGATTAATGCAACTGGTGGAGGAAGTCGCCTTTGAGAAACTTGACAGGCGTCTGGCCTCTCTCCTGCTCAGAAAGGGAAAACATATAAGCATATCCCACCAGGAACTTGCTGACGAGCTTGGCACCGTTAGGGAAATGATCACCAGGCTACTGAACAGCTTTTCCGGCAGCGGAATAATAGCTTTGAGCCGAGGACAGATAGAAATTCTCGACGAAGATGCACTCAGGTCCATTCTTGAAAACTGAAAAGTCCCCTTTGTAACCTGGGTCACAGACTTATGGCCCTGAATCGGGTAAAAAGGGGACAGCTTTTCAAGAGGAGGATGAATAGGATCATGAGTAATATCGGATTTAAGATAAGACAGGCCAAAGAAAGTGAATTTAAAGAAATCGGCGAATTAATGGTAAAAGTGTATTCCCAGCTTGAAGGGTTTCCTAAACAAAGCGAACAACCGGATTATTACAAAAAGCTGGCTGATATAGGTGAATTGACAAAAAAACCTGAAACAGAACTTCTGGCAGCAGTTTCAACAACTGGAAAGATAGCAGGAGCTGTAGTGTATTTCAATGATATGAAATATTACGGATCAGGCGGTACTGCAGCCAGTGAGAAAAATGCTGCAGGTTTCAGGTTCCTGGCTGTTGATCCGTCCCATAGGGGAGAGGGAATGGGAAAAGGACTGACTATTGAGTGCCTTGAAAAAGCCAGGCGGAATAAAAGGAGCCAGGTGATAATACATTCCACGAAATTTATGCAGGTAGCATGGAAAATGTATGAAGATATGGGCTTCAGGAGATCGGCAGACCTTGATTTTATGCAGGGAAAGCTGCCTGTTTTCGGATTTCGCTTTAACATCGATTCATAACAAGATAGATCCAGCCTGTTTCTTCAGTAGATTTTGTTCATCTCTGGAAAATAGGCTTAATTTTTATGGAGGTGGCCATGTCCATTCGTATTGTAAGACTGGGAAGTGACAGGGTGGAAGGGGAAGGCCTTAGAATAGGTATCGTCAATCGCCCCCCTCGTGGAGTACCAAAGGCAGATTTCAGCTCAAAGAACTGGTACGATGTCCGGTTTCCTAACCTGGCTCCGAGCCTTGAAACAATGAAGTTCGGAAAGAGCGCCAAGACTGAAAAGGACTGGGTGGCCTTCAAGAGGAAGTACCGTGCGGAATTGGCAAAACCCGAAAAAAGCCACCTCCTGGAACTTTTAGTAGCCCTGTCCCATCAGACCAACTTCTCTGTAGGGTGCTACTGTGAGAATGAAGAACACTGTCATATATCAGCGCTGAGAAAGTTATTCATCGAAAAGGGTGCTGATGTCGAGCAGGAAGACCAGCAAATAGGCTAACCTTCATAGAAACTTGCAATGAACAACCAGGCTTTGAAATGAGTTATAGTAAAAACTTCTAATAGGCCTTACTGAACTCTGACCCTGACAATTCCGGATTAGCGATTTTGGATTCTGGATTAAAAGCAAGGGCAGGAACCTGGCTGTTATAACAACATTTCTATTTCTGCTGCTTTTTAACAATCATATCAATTGCATTTCCCAGGGCTTTATTGACTCTTTCCGCCTGGTTCAGCATCAGGAAATGGTCAGTTTCCTCAAGGACAATGGCATGGTAGGAGCGCATATGCCTCCTGTTACCTTCATAGTTCACAGGCCACAGGCTGGCGTTGACTGTTATAACGGGGATTGGTATTTCCTCAAATATCTTTGCGGCTTCACCTGTAATGTACTGGGTCATCATCTCTTCCATGGCGCTCATGGCAACAGCAGGCGGAGCAACAGACATATCAGAAATGATCCACTCCCTGAGCACGGCATCGGTTTGGGGCAGGATCATCTCTTCCACGAAATGCCGTGTCCCCGTCTTGAAATCCTGTTTAAAAACTGAGAGCATCTGATCCAGCTCTTCACGGGTCAGGGGATATTCCACATTTTCGAGGGTATCTATGCCGATCAGCCCCAGAACCTGGCCCGGCATAAGCCTGGCAGCTTCAGCAATGACAGATCCGCCCATGGAATGTCCGATCAGGATGACACTCCCTCCACCAATTGCATCTACCACCGCCTGAACATCTTCTCCAAAAGCCTTCATGGTGTATCGTGAACGGTCCAAACCCGAATGGCCATGACCGGCAAGATCCAGAAGGACAACACGATTATTCCTCGAGAAATAGGGAATCTGCTCTCGCCAGTAGCGGCTGTCGCAACTCCAGCCGTGGACGAATACAAGGGTAGGTTCACCGGCCCCATAGGTCTCGTAGGAAATGGGTGTGCCATCTCTGGAAGGGACTACGCCAGGCCATTGAGCCTGTGCCCCCGAGACCCAGAAAAATAGAAATACAGCGACAAAACAAAGCATAAGTCCCGAAGACCTTGCTCTCTTCCTTGTTTTACCTGGAAATACCTTATGTTCCATAGTTTTTTCTCCTTCAGCTTTCATGATCTAGACTCCTTTTGGTGTAGACACTGTTTATGACCCATAAGAATGGCATCCGGCGAATCCTTAGTACTCAATACTACCATCAAGACTTGCCACATTATAAAGGATTTGTTTTGGCGGCATCCAAATCCCTCCAGATAATTCATAATCCTTAATTAATCTATATGAAAAAAAGAGAAGACGCAATGGAGATAACCTGTATATTGAAATTATTACCATAATTGCATACATACGGTTAAAATCAAGGTCTGACCCCATTATTTATCCTGTCAAAGAAAAAGGGGTTCCGTCAAATGACGGAACCCCTGTGTTGTTTTGGTTGCGGGGGCAGGATTTGAACCTGCGACCTTCGGGTTATGAGCCCGACGAGCTACCAACTGCTCCACCCCGCGATATCCATGTTGTTTTGTTAACCTGCAACAGCCCGACAATTATACGCCCTTTCCGGCAGAAGTCCAGCCCAGACTTATACATCCGGTGAAAGATCAAGGCTTGACTCTGGTAATTTTAGATTGGCGATTTTAGGTTGGCAACAGGCATGCTTTAAATAGATAATAGCCCACCCTCTTAAAAATTAACTTGACATGTGACATGACAATGTTAGCATGAGCGAAACCTTTGTTGATTTCCCCACCTAAGCCTGTCAGTACAAAGGCTGAGCGCTCCTTTACATCATTTTTTCATGGATGAAGCATTTTCTTTTCTTTCCGGGAGGTTTTTTCATGGAGAGTTCCAGCAGCAAAATCGTTTTTCGACATTCCTTCCTGTTCCTGTTCTTTTCCCTTTTGTCAGTTCTATTTATCAGTTTCACAGGTTCGATCGTTTATGCTGACACTTTCATCGTTAGCAACAGCCTCAACGATGGTCCCGGTTCTTTAAGAGCCGCTATTGCCAGTGCAGATTCTTCCGAAGATGTAATAAGTTTTGATGTTACAGGCATCATTACTCTAAGCTCTGAATTAAAAATAGAAAACAACGGTCTGACTATCCTGGGCCCCGGGGCAGAACAGCTCGCCATAAGTGGTAACAATACCTGCAGTGTCTTTTTTATCAATACCGGAGAATCTGTTGATATTTCGGGGCTTTCCATCGTGAGCGGAAATGCGGGCCTTAGTAATGGCGGCGGAATTTTCAACATTGGCTCCAACCTCACCGTAACCAACTGCACCTTCTCTTCGAACACCGCAACTGCGGGCGGTGGAATTTACAACCCGAATTCCAGCGCCACCCTAACCAACTGCACCTTCTCGTCGAACAACGCAAGTGAATGGGGCGGGGCAATTTTCACTTCTCAATCCGAGTCCATCCTTACCAACTGCACCTTCTCATCAAATACAGCACCTGATTATGGGGGCGGGATTTATAATGTAGCCTCCAACCTTACAATAACCAAATGCAGTTTCTCCTCCAATAAAGCAGCGTCGGGTGGCGGAATTTACAATGTTGCCTCCCGGCCCACAGTGACAAACAGCACATTCGATTCAAACAGTGCTGATTTTGGCAGCGGGATGTATAACTTTGATTCCAGCCCCACCGTGACCAACTGCACTTTCTCGTCGAACAACGCAAGTGAATGGGGCGGCGGAATGCACAACTATTCTTCCAAACCCGAGGAATACATATCCAGCCCCACCGTGACCAACTGCACCTTTACATCCAACACTGCGATGAAATACTGCGGTGGCGGAATTTCCAACAACAGTTCCAATCCCACTGTGACAAACTGCACCTTCTACTCAAACAGTGCATATTTTGGTGGCGGAATTTACAACGTTAAATCCAGCCCCAGTGTAATCAACTGCACCTTCTCCTCGAACTCTACAGCTATAAGTACAGGAGGCGGAGGAATTTACAACTATACAAATTCAAACCCCACTGTGAAGAACTGTATTTTCTGGAATGCCAAAGGCGGCGAGATATTCAATAATTCAAGCTCAGCTGTCTTAAGCTTCTGTGTAGTCCAGAACGATGATGTGGGTATTGGTACCAACTCAAGCAATATCACCTCCGCAGACCCAATGCTGCAGGAATTGGCTGATAACGGTGGCCTCACCTGGACCTGTGCCCTGGGAGCAGGGAGTCCAGCCATAGATGCAGGAACGGACGTTGAAGGGCTTGATGAAGACCAGAGGGGACACCCAAGACCCTGGGGATCTGATTTCGACATAGGTGCCTATGAGGTGGACGTTAGATCCTTTACCATAGATTCCTACTACACTTCCGGCGGAACGATCACACCAGATTCTGCAACTGTTTTCGAAGGAGAAAGCATGGACTTTACAGTCTCACCAGTTGATTATTTCCATATAGAAGAGATATACGTAGACAGAGAGTCCATTCCCTTTGAACCCGTAGACAATATCTTTACCTATACTTTCAGCAATGTATCCTCAGACCACACAATAAGCGCTGATTTCGCCCTTGACGAATACGTCCTTTCTGTCGATGTGAGCGGTTCTGGAACTGTGGCAGTATCACCCGACCTTGGCACCTATCCCCATGGGACAGAAGTGACGCTCACTGCAAATCCGGCAGAAAGCTCACTCTTTGCCAGCTGGCAGGGAACTAACAGCGGAAGCACCAACCCCCAGACCCTTACCATGACAGGACCTGAAGAAGTAACTGCCTTATTTACTTTGAAGACCTTCACAATAACCCTCGATCCGGGTAATCATGGAAATATAACAGGTTTATCTTCAGTAACCTGGGGTTCCACACCCACCTACACCATAGAATGCGATACAGGTTATGCAATCGATGATGTCCTTGTTGACGGCGTTTCACAGGAATCTGTGAACAGTCTTACCCTTGACCCTGTAATCGTTAAACACACCATTTCAGCAACCTTTGCAATAAATCAGACCATGATAGAGGAAGCCGGACTCAGAAAATTGAGCGTTACAACTCCCGGCCTGAGCAGTGAACTGGTCGCGAGCCTTGACCTGCCTGGCGACACTACATCGGATGACCTTGACCTGGTATCTGAAGACGTAGTCATCAGTATGGACATGAGAGAAGTAACAGCAGGCGGGATAGTAGATACACTCATAGAAAGCAGAGAAAACGGAGAGATATATGTAAAGGGAGTATCCTTCGATATAGCCTATGATCAGGACGGGATAGAGATGGGAGTACTGCCTCTCCACCTTGAAATGGAAATAAGTAAAGAAGAGATAGGAGAGGAGTACACCTCCCTCATAGACGACAAGACAAAAGACAAGGGCCTGAAGACTGCCTTCCTGGACCATGTGGGCATACTCAAGGTAATAAGCCCTGACATCTACGATCTGCTGGAAGAGGCATGGGAAGACTATGCGGAAGAAGAAGCAAAGGCCTTCTTCGAAGTGAGTGCCGATGAATATAACTATTACGTTGGACTGAACCTTATGGTAGCCGATGAGGAAGCAAATAACAGCAAAATGGCAGTACAGGCCATTTCCGATAATAGTGACCATTACTTCTTTATCTTTGATGGAGAAGAGGATGGACATTGCAAAGATCCCATAGTTGCAGTCCGGAAACCTCTCAAAAACAACGAAGGTGGAGGATGCAACATCTCTGCCCTGCCTGTAATAGGCCTGCTCCTGGGAATACCGATCATACTTCTTTCAAAGAAGATGAAGTAGAGCAGGCATAAACAAATATTAGTAAACAGACAAAAGACTATAAAGGACTCCGGCACTTTCCTTGCCTGGAGTCCTTTTGTTTATCTCAAAGGTTGCATACATATGATTAAAATCAAGATCTGACCCCTATAAATTTTGGATTGCCGATTTTGGATTTTGGATTAAGAGGCAAAGGACAGGGAAAAAACTAATGTGCTCCAAGGCCCTTCCATTTTTCAAAGGAGATATTGCTCCCAAATAGCACTACAAAACCGTTCACGCAAGGCCTGACCCCTATTGCTTTTGGATTTTGGATTAAAAGAGAAAATTATTCCACACCTGACTGGTGACAACTGTCTTTTCCTGTTAATGCTGTGCTTTCTTGCCTATTCCAATAATTTAGTGTACAAATAAATGTGCAACGAGAGTGCCTTTCATCCTTACCCTACCATACCGAGAGAATAGCAAGACCCAAAAGAGTGTTGAACCTTCATCAGTACAGGATTCCATTATCCATGTCAGGAAAAGGAATAATGCCCAGAGAACCAATCAAATATCCTCCATAATAAAGGTTGTGTGTCCATAAAAAGCAATTTCAAGCTATTTATCTATTCCTGACTTCGTAACCAGATTTATTTCTTTATTTCATGATTGTAACGTAAATGACTTAAACACCGCTATCAACATAACAGCATAAAACAATTTAATAATTAACATTTATCAGGAACCCATTAGAGGTCATAGTGAAACATTCTGTTACGTTGAATATCAAGATTTCACATAACACTAAATCCTTTTAGCAGTGGGTAGTTATGCCAGAACAACCAATCACAAAAAATATAGCTGTATTTATGGCATCTCCAGGAGATCT
Organism: Acetomicrobium hydrogeniformans; assembly: GCA_016841745.1. Classification (GTDB taxonomy): domain Bacteria; phylum Synergistota; class Synergistia; order Synergistales; family JAFGMB01; genus JAENYO01. The sequence continues at coordinate 999 of JAENYO010000011.1, read as the reverse complement.
TCTAGATGAGCGTAAACAATTTCGAGATGCCATTGATCAACTCAATGCTGGTTTTGCAGATGGTGCCAATGTGATATTCGAGCCATTAGTATGGGAAGACTCTTTGGCATCAACAGGACCACGTGTTCAAAGTGTTATTAATGAGAAAATTGACCGATGTGATGTCTTTATTTTAACGCTGTGGCGACGCTGGGGACAAGCAGCACCAGATGCAGGACCTTATTCATCTTACACAGAAGAAGAGTTTCATAGAGCATTAGAACGTTGGAAGAAAGAAGGAATTCCACAAATATTGGTATTTTTTAAGCGGGTGGACCCCGAACAGGAAGCAGATCCAGGACCTCAACTGCAACAAGTTTTGAATTTCAGATGCCATTTGGAAGAGACGAGGAAAATAAGGTATCGTTATATTGGTGATCGTAAGAATTCTTTTCTTGATGAGGTCGATTCCCACCTTCGTGCCTATGTAAAAGGAGAGCTTACTAGCCTTGATAAAACACACGATATTGTCATCTTGCCATTACAAGCCCTAGAAGAAGTGCGTAAAGCAAAGTATGAAGCATCCCATCAAGCCCATTTAGCTAAGGCGGCAAAAAAAGATGCTGAAGCAGCTCAATTAGAAGTCGAATCAATGCAACTTCATGGTGCGGAAGAAGCGGCAAGTTTAGCAAAAGAAGGTCTCTTGGAACTCGCGAGACAAAAATTTGTTCGAATACTTTCTAAAACTTCGAATATTCATATTTTGAATCTAGCTTGTAAGTTTTTCTATCAGACAGGGGATTTTGAATCAACTATGGATATTCTTAACAAATGGTTGTTATTGAGTGGTCCAGATATACAGTCGTCTGATACTGCTGCAGCATACGGAAACCTCGGAATCCTTTATCAGACCCAGGGCGAACTTGACCGAGCCGAAGAGATGTATCGAAAAGCTCTGGCCATCAACGAGGTCCTTGGCCGAAAAGAGGGTATGGCAAATAATTACGGAAACCTCGGAGT
>JAENYO010000010.1 GCA_016841745.1 Acetomicrobium hydrogeniformans | reverse complement strand
AATCCTGTCTGGCTCGCTCTTCTTTCTCTTCCTGCCTATAAAACTGTCAAGGTGCATTCTGCTAAATAGTTAGCAGGCGACCCCCTGTTTTCGGGGTGCTTGGTAATCTTACTAGTCTTCTGAATTCCTGTCAACACTTTCTAATAGTCACCCCCTGATGCCTATTGCATACTCACGGGATGCACAACTATACAAAAAGGCTGTATCTCTTTTAAATATAAGGATACAGCCTTTTCTTTCTTTCGTAATCCAGCTTTATCTTTGGAATTTTCCCGAAATATCCTGATAAGAACGTTGAATGTATATTTTATTCTTATAGGCTGAATGACTCCTTATTCAGTCGCTATCTATGTCCAGTTCCAAAATACCTTCCTCTATGATTAACTTGCCATTTCCGATCTCAGGCTGCGATTCCACCGTTATCTCCTGGGCAATATTAAATCCCAGGTCATTTGAAACCTTCACCATCACTTCATTCGTTATCTCGTCCATAAGGTCGGGATGTGCTTCTATATAACTGGCCACGTTCTCCTTACCCTGGCCAAGAGTTTCACCCTTGTAAGCAAGCCAGGATCCCTTCCGTTTAACCACATTGAGGTCAATAGCCATATCAAGAACTGCAATACCCTTTGGAACTCCCTTCCCATATAATAAAGAGGTATGAGCAGTCTTGAAGGGGGGGGCCTGTTTGTTCTTAACAACTTTTATCCATAGTTCGTGGCCCAGAAACTCATCTCCCTTGGTAAGACTTTTCCCCCGCTTAACTTCAATTCTCAGAGAACTGTAAAATTTAAGAGCCCTTCCGCCTGTAGTAGTTTCCTGGGGGCCGGAAGAATAACCTGTGCTTATCTTTGCCCTTAGCTGATTGATAAAAATGACTACGCAGTTACTCTTTGAAATGGCTGAAGTAAGCCTTCTGAGCGCATAGGACATTAGTCTAGCCTGAAGTCCTACCTGACTATCGCCGATCTTACCATCTATTTCAGCCTGAGGAGTCAGAGCAGCAACTGAATCCACAACAACCATATCAACGGCGCTGCTCCTGACAAGGGTATCGAGAACATAGAGAGCCTGTTCTCCACTATCAGGCTGGGCAACATAAAGGGACTGTATATCAACTCCTATAGATGAAGCCAGTCTTGGGTCAAGGGCATGTTCAGCATCAATGAATGCCGCTACCCCTCCATTTTTCTGAGCTTCTGCTATGGCATGAAGTGCAACGGTTGTTTTACCCGAACCCTCCGGTCCAAAGATCTCAACGATCCGCCCCTTGGGGAGCCCTCCGATCCCAAGGGCAACGTCAAGAGGTAGAATGCCTGTTGGAATAACCTCTACGGAAATGGTAAGAGGATCTCCTAACCGCATAATTGAGCCTTCTCCAAACTTGCTTCGGATGTCTTCTATAGCCACTTCCAGCACATCTTCCCTGGTTTTGGAACTCTTCTGTTTAGCCATTCAATACGCCTCCTCATTTGCGACTAAGAAAATAGGGAACCAGTACATTTGTTTACCTTACAAGACCATATGATCTCAAGGTGGTATAAATTGGACCGTCTGGAGTAAGATTACTTTGTATAAGCTGGACTTCTTTAACTTCCCATTTCAGATGTGTAAAATTATGGTGTTCAAAGTCGTACCACATAGAACTAGCCAGATCAATGGCATTTTTTACTCTTGCTACTGTTATATGGGGATGAAAGATTCGTTTGTCAGTAGACAGGCCAGATTTCCTGCATATATCCTCCATGCAGGAGGCAAGGGAAATTAAATGATCCTGTCCTTCTTCAATACCAATCCATAAAGTTCTTGGCCTCTGAAGTGAAGGGAATGCACCAGCCTTACCTAGAGTAAGCGGGAAAGACGACATCGTATTAACCCTGAAAAATTGATCCAGAAAGAATTGCAGTCTTATAAGATCCTTAAGTTCAATTTCTCCACAGAATTTCAAAGTGATATGAAGAGCTTCATCTTTCACCCATTTTAATCCAGGGGCTTTATTCTTGAGAGATTGTATCCAGTCGGATATTTCCGTTCTAATCTTTTTTCCCGGGTTAACTGCAATAAAACATCTAACCACTTCGTTCAAATACACTTCAGGATCTCCCTCCATAAGAGTTCAAGCGCAATAGCTTTAGCTCTTCTTCTAATCATATACCTGTTGCCTGAAAGGATTCTGTGAAAGGTGGTTTCACCTCGAATACTGCTTATGCCGAACCATACTGTCCCAACAGGTTTATCCAGCGTTCCTCCATCCGGACCAGCGATACCGGTTACCGAAGCAGCGTAATCCGAATCAAAGATCCTTCTGCTGCCGGAAGCCATAGCAGCTGCACATTCTGAACTGACAGCACCATAACGGGAAAGCAAATCCTGAGGAACACCAAGAAGAGAAACTTTTGAGGAATTGCTATAGCATACCGCACTGCCATAAAACACCTCAGATATTCCCGGAATTTCCGTTAGCTGGGCCCCGATAAAACCTCCCGTGCAGGATTCTGCAAGGGAAAAAACACATTTCATGGAAAGTGCCGCCTTCATAATCGCCTCTTCCAGAGTGCTAATTCCTCTAGGGAGACAGTCCGATGGGAGCAAGGTACGGATGGAAACCTCCGCTTCTCTGATGGATTCAGCAGGACCTCGTATAACAATCTCTATGAGATTGGGAGAAGGTAGAACCGATACATGAAGCCCCGGTTGAAGTATCACTTCTGATAAATTTTCTTTAAGCGTACTCTCCGCCCATCCTACAACATGAACGGATGTCCAGCACTCTTTCGGCTGAAGTATAGTGGCTAGTTCCTGTTCTGCCATAGCCTTGTACTCTGCAGGAATACCCGGGAAAGAAAAAACCTTTGTCCCGGCTATTGAAAATTTAATCCCCAGGGCAGAACCGGCAGGATTGTAGATCGCCTCTGACAGTTCAGGGACAAGACCCTGTGGTATCCGAGATCTTTCAATAATACTTCTCAGTTCTCCCTGGTATCTATCGACGATCCTGTCATATGTTATAGAGTCAGCTTTTAGATCACATTTCAGATAAGATGCAATAGATTGTCTTGTCCTGTCGTCATGGGTAGGTCCAAGCCCTCCGGATGTAATAAGCAGACCTACGGAACCGACCCACCTTTGAAAGACTTCGTGAATCGCTTCTTCTGAGTCCTCCAATATCTCTATGGCCTTTACCTTCCAGCCTGCATCATGAAATCTGGCCGCGAGCCATGAGCAGTTACTTTCAGAACGCAATCCGCTGAGAAGTTCGTCTCCGAAAGCTACAAAAACCACTGTTTCCATAATATCCCCCATAAACAGGTCTTAAGAGAGGAAAGAAAAGCCGCCCCTGAGAAATAACCAGTTGATCAATACAAGGATAACATTGACCATTATTCCACCTATAACATCATCCGCCATTATACCCAGACCACCGGGAAGTTTCTCTGCAGAGCAGACAGGTACGGGCTTCAGGATATCCACTACCCTGAACAGGAAAAGAGCCGGAAGGGCAAAACCTGCCGGAAGGCCATACATGGCTATCCAGGTCCCGGCTACTTCGTCAATAACCACTTCGCCTGGATCCTTTCTCCCTGTCCTGTTCTGATAATTTTCAGAAGATATCGTTCCAATAACGACAGTTATCAGTATAACCCACCATTTAACCGGCAGAAAGATGGCAATAATAAAGGCCAGCACAGACCCCAGAGTTCCGGGCATTTTCCCAATTTTTCCGAGACCGCCTGCAGTTGCGATCAATTCGTAAAACTTCTCTTTACCGGTCATAAGACAGTACCTCTGAGAAAAGATCATGTTCAGTAGCCTCATTTACCATTACCTTAACTACTTTACCTTTTTCAAGGCCATTTGCGTCCTGCACACATACAGAACCATCCACTTCAGGTGCATCCCGGTATGATCGTCCCCAAGCGATATTCTCTACAGGATCAATCTCTTCGATAAGAATATCAAGTTCTTTACCCTCAAAAAGTTTCTGTCTCCTTAAAGAAATTTCCTCCTGAAGTTCCATAAGCCTCGAATATCTGCTCTGTTTTTCTTCCTGTGAAACCTGTCCTGGAAGGGAAGCAGCTACAGTCCCTTCTTCAGGATAAAATGGGAACGCGCCCACTCTGTCGAGTTCCATCTCTTCCAGAAAATCAAGAATCTGCTGGAACTCGATCTCAGTTTCACCCGGATATCCGACCATTAAAGTTGTTCTTAATGCAAATAAGGGATCCATTTGTCTGGCCATTCTAAAAATGTTTTTCATTTCATGTTCAGAACCTAGCCTTTTCATTGATTTCAGAATAGTAGCATTGACATGTTGAAGCGGAATATCAAGATATGGAAGAATCACCTTGCTGCTATGGACCATTTCAATAAGTTCTCTATCCACCCGCTTCGGATGAAGATAGAGAAGTCTGACCCAGATATCTTCCGGCAGAGACCGGTCAAACTCGCGGATAAGTTCCTTGAGCATGGGTCTGCCGTAAATATCCATACCATAAGCAGTTGGATCCTGGCTAATTACACAGATCTCCATTGCTCCGTTCTCGATGAGGGTCACAGCTTCAGAAATAATCTCTCCGATGGGTATACTTTTCAGTGCCCCCCTGATAGAGGGTATAGTACAATAGGTGCATTTTTCATTGCATCCCTCACTGACCTTAAGATATCTGCTCCAGAAAGAGCCATCAGGCATTAAATGTCTCGATGGAGGGTTATTCTCTATGCTGAGAAAAGCGAGGACCTTACTCCATTCTTGAGGTCCTGCCCAGAAATCAACAGTTGGAAGTTCCTTTCTGAGTTCCTCACCGTATCTTTTCACCAGACATCCAACTACCCCGATTTTCTTAAGAATTCCTTTTTCTTTCAGAATTTCAAGCTCAAGAATAGAATCTACACTTTCTTCAACTGCAGGCTGAATGAATCCACAGGTATTCACTATCGCAATTTCCGCATCCTCGACATTTGATACGAGCCGATGCCCAGCTGATGAAAGCAGGCCGGCTAGATTCTCGCTGTCTACCTGGTTTTTTGCACACCCGAGGTTCAAGATATAAAAATCCATTAATTGCTTATCCTGCCTTTTGATCCATCTGGAGAATAGAACCAATGCTCGACACTACCACCTTTTCCCGGATTACCAAGGTCTTCTCCACGAAAAGATATGCTGACACTACCCGGACGACCATAAGTAACTTCGGTCTTCTCGGTTATTTCAAATTCTCTGGAAGCATTACCCTTTATTACTCCCTGAAAAATGGTATTTTCTGGACCTGAAAGTTTTACCCAGCAATCCCTGGTAGTTGAGATAATAAGAATATTGTCTATTTCAGGCTCGCTCTTTACCATCGGAGTAGATGGCGAATTATCAATTGGACCAGCCGAAAGGGGTAAATCCAGTTTAGTTTCATCATTTGCAACAATCATGCCCGTCATAGACGGACTTTCGTCACCTGAAACAGTACCAGTGCTGAAAAAGGTATCCCCGGAACTTTTTAGAAGGTCATCCTCTGAGGAAATAACAATGGCTGATTCTACCTTTTTCACCTGGCTTGATGGTTCAGATATTTTTTCTTCCACTGTTGCTACTACCTCTTCTTCAGAAGAAACGATTTTCTGAATTCCACTGTAAGACTCATCCCTGTTAGACCAGGCAGACCAGCCATACCAGCCGAAACCCGCTATTATCATCAGAAGGACAATGATCATCCAGAGCCGGGATGCCTGCTTGAAACCCCTTGCGGGGGGGGTACAGGTGCCAAGAACAAGATCTGGTGCACCAACTACCTCTTCTGAAAAAATATATGGCTTAAACTGAGGCCAAAGATCCTCTGCACCAAGAAAACGAAGATAACTTTTAATGAATCCCCTTACATATACATTTCCCGGGAAATTATCTAAAACTCCATTTTCTATATCCTCAAGGAAGTTTGTCCTTATCTTTGTAACTGCTGTTGCATCGTCAAGGGTAAACCCCTTTTCTTCCCTTATGGCTCTTATCTCATTTCCAAGGTCTGCAAGCGCTTTTGCTCTATCTTTCATCAAGACCTTCCTCCTTAAGAATCTTGCGCATCTTCATTATTTCTTCAGCAGGCTCTGCTTTCCCCAGAATAGCACTGCCCATAACCAGAACATCACAGCCGGAACGAACTACTTCTTGCATATTATCAATACCTATGCCTCCATCTATCTCAATAAGAAAATCAAGGTCGGATACTATTCTCCACCTACAGAGAGAAATAATCTTTTGCATAACTTCAGGGATGAAACTCTGTCCTCCAAAACCAGGATTAACAGACATGACTAGAACCATATCTACCAGGTGCAGGACAGGTCGGATAATTTCTACCGGTGTTGCTGGGTTCAGGGTAACTCCAGGCTTACACCCAAGCTCCTTTATCCTGCAAAGAAGGCGATGAAGGTGCCTGGTAGACTCAACATGAACAGTAAGATAGTCAGCCCCTGCCTCTGCAAAGGGTTCTATGAAGTTTTCAGGAGAATCCACCATGAGATGAACATCCAGGACCTCAGCCGGATAATGTTTTTTCAGAGCTGAAACCAACGCCGGGCCATAAGAGATATTTGGGACAAAATGTCCATCCATGACATCAACATGTATCCAGTCATGAAGACCTCCAAGACTTTTTATACTTTCAGAAACTGCCAGAGGATCTGCAGAAAGAAGAGATGGGGCTATAATGGGCCCTTTGTTCTTCAACGATATTTTTCCTGCCATACGAATTCACCACCAAGGTATATGGTAACTACTGCTTCCTGTCCATAGGTTTCATTGATAGAAATATATTCTCCACCCTTAACAGCCTTATCCAGTATAATTCGACTACCTGAGATATCTATCAGCTCTATCTTCAATTGAAGAGGTTTGGTAAGGGGCGGGACCTGATACCTTATTTTTGCAGTTTTCCCTGGAATCTCTGCTTCAGGCTTTTTGACCTCTTCAGGTACTGTTTCCAGGGGAGCAACTTCAGTTTCTCCGGAGTTTTGCGATTCCAGACTGGAAGGCTGCTGAACAGGTTGTGAGCTCGGTTCAGTCTTTGCCATTCCAGGCATGGATACTCTAACAGCCTTCTCCTTGACAGGCGGTTCTGTCTTGGCAGTTTCAGGGACGCCTTCTTTTGCAACCCTGAGTATAACTCCACTCCCTGGATTAACCAGAGTACCGGCCTTGGGGGACAACCCCATGACCATTCCCTGGGGGGTATTCATGGTAAGTATATACTCAACATTAGAAACTATAAGACCACTTTCCTGAATCAGTTTTTGCGCAACTATTTCCTCTCGCTGAAGTACATCAGGAACTGAAACCTTCCCTCCGGCAACAGCAGGCCCCTTACTTATCATAAGATCTATCTTCTGTCCCTTCTCTACCATAGCAGGAGCGGAGGGACTCTGGGCAAGCACGACTCCGAGGGGTTTTGTATCATCATTGATCTTGAGGATATCTCCTATGCTAAATCCCAATCCCTGGAGTTTTTTTACAGCCTGATCCTTTTCAAGACCTCTTACATCCGGTAGAGATGTCCGGTGACCGCCCTTGCTTACTTTCAGTATTACTACCTTATTTCTGCCTATTCTCGTTCCAGGTTCAGGCCACTGCGACAGAACAGTTCCAGAGGGAAAAGTGGAATCCACCTGCTCCACTCTTACCTCAAGCCCCATTCGTTCTATCTGGCTAACTGCATCAAGGACAGATATTCCTCTCATAGGAGGTACAGCTTCATTCCCTCCTCCCCAGAAAATAGTATGGATAACAGTCGCTCCTGCTCCTACGATCACGAGAAGGACAAGAATCATGGACCATCTGAATATTTTTTTCATAAAAAGACCTCCTATCAGTCTTTAGAAATAGCTGCGATGAAGAAACCGTCAAGCCATGGAAGATCTGGCCATGTGTAAATACCAAAAAGTTCTCCCTGTCTGATATGACGATTTTGTAATGAAATATTAACATAATGACAATTCTTTCGTTCCTTCAGAACGTTCAGAATTACATCTTCATTCTCATCCCTCAGCAGGCTACAAGTAGCGTAGACCACAACTCCTCCAGGTGCAACCATCGAAAGAGCCTTATGAAGCAATTTTTTCTGGAGTGAAGAGCTATTTTGCAGGATTTTACTTGAAAGTTTCCACTTGGATTCGGGATGCCGATTCCAGGTTCCACTTCCTGAACATGGTGCATCCAGAAGTACAAGGCCAGGAGTTAGATCAGTTTTCAGTGTCAGGGAGTCACCTGTCCTTATGGACACGTTATCACCAATACCCAGTCGTTTCATCTCTTTTTCTGCAGCTCTTGCCCTCCCAAGGGATATCTCCCAACCTTCCATAGAAACACCCGGAAGCATCTGGGCTATCTGCCCAAGTTTTATTCCCCTGCCCGTACACATGTCAATTATATGACCACCATTCCATAATCGGCTAACGACTTTCCCTACCATCATTGAAGATTCACTCTGCGGTGTCACGTAACCAGAAGCAAACCCCGGGAGCGCTGGAGGATAAGCTGAGCCAGACAGTCTGATAGCACCTTGAACCAGAGTGGAAGGCCAGGATCTATACCCATCATTTCTGAGGTTTTTGACGAGATCATCAATTTTATCTCCAGGAAAGGCCCTGAGAGAAAGGTAGGATCTCATACGGTGAAGTTTCAGAAGTTTTAGGAGAGATGAACTATCCATATATTTCTGCCAACGAAGGACAATCCAGTAAGGTACACCACAGACCAGGGCCCTTTCTTGAAAGTTTTCATTCTTTTCTAGACTCTCAAGGATTTGATCTCCTTCTTCTGAAACCCTTCTCAAAACAGCGTTTACTAATTTGGCACCGCCAGTATTTCCTCGGGCTTTCAAAGACTGGACCAAGCCATTTACAAGAACTCTGGATGAAAAATGACGAAGATCAAGTATCCCGGCTGTTCCAAGAACAAGGACATCCCTCACATCTGGAGAAAGCTTTTTGATCGGTAACTTGAGGAATCTGAATGCAATATTTTCCCAAAGTTCAGTTCTTCGCAGACTGGAATATACAAGAAGGGATAAAAGAGTCCTATCCGAAGCAGAAAGGTCTTTACCATGCCTGCGGATTGATTCACTTGCAAACAACCCTCTCCGGACATCCTTAAGAATGAGGGTTGAAACTTCAATGCCCCTCATCAGTCCAATATCTCCGGTATGATAATCCTGTCTCCAGATCTGGTAGCAACGAACAACTCGGCGGAACCCAGGATGGTAATACCACCCACAGACCTGGAACCATTCCTGACTTCAACTCCTGTTATCTCGAGATCTGAAACATCTTTAAGTGTCGTAACAAAAGATTGTACAAACCGGCTTGTAAAAGGTCCGATGAAGTTGGCTATCATAAGTGCCAGCAATACATTTATAAAACCCAGATTACCGCTGAGAAAAAGAAGGAGCAGAAAGATCACTGAAGATAGCACATTGATAACAACTATTGTTGTCCCACACCTGGGATGTACTGCAAGAGCCGTTTCTCCATTCTGCATCCTTTTAAGAGCTGATCTGGAAGCATTTAGAACTATCTGGGGATCAAGGCCCACTTTCAGGGTGAAACCATTTTCAAAAGCCATCCCTTCGATATTTGCACTTCCGAAACGCTCCTCTATGATATGTATAGTTCCATGTTCCAATGCATGATTCTGTCTTACCTTCCTGTTAAACATAAGCTTTAACAGATGGGTTGGACCCAGGATAAGCCATAAAACAGACCTACCGGCAAAACCAAGAGGAACAAGGAGAAACATTGAAAGCAGAAAAAAAATGAGAAGAATAAGGGCCAACCATGGCATAACAAAAAACAGAAGAAGTAAAATTATTAAAGGCATCTTTTAAATAAAATCCTTTCATATAGAAAATGAGGTGGCTCTATATAGCCACCTCATCATAATACATCATACGTCACCCGGAAACAGCAAAAAACTCAATCCCGGCTACCAAACATTCCCCTGAGAAGGACAAGACGTAAGAGCTGTGCAAAAGCCATAACTGTGGCGGATACATAGGTCAGGGAAGCTGCGCGGAGAACTGCCCTTGCTCCTCCGATCTCATCACTGGCTAAAAGACCTGTATCAGCAAGCACCCTCAAGGCCCTGGAACTCGCATCGAACTCAACAGGCAGAGTTATAAGATGAAAAACAATAACACCAAGGAAGAGCAGGATTCCCAGATCCATAAGCATCTGCCCCCTGAAGAGGAGACCTATGAAAAACAGGGGAAAAGCCATTGTTGAGCCTATACTTACTACAGGCACAACAGCATTTCGCAGCTTCAGGGGAAGGTAATCTGACTTATCCTGGATAGCATGGCCGACTTCATGGGCTGCTACTCCTATAGCTGCAATGCTTGAACTACCGTACACGCCCTGGGAAAGACTCAAGGATTTATTCCTCGGATCATAATGATCTGTAAGATTACCCGGAATTTTATTTACCGGGACATGACCAAGATCAAATTGATTCAACAGAATCCTTGCAACTTCTTCAGAAGTTGTGCCCTGTCTGGAAAAAACCCTGCTGTATTTAGCATAAGCTCCCTTTACCTGAGACTGAGCCCAAAGTGCAAAGAGAAGAGCAGGTATGAGAAGCATAAATGTTGGATCAAAAAAGAATGGGAACATATCCCATCACCCCCAATATATATCTGTGTTATATACTGTTGCCAATTTCATCACTGAGGACCGCTTGCCCGATATCTTTACAGGTTACACTGCCCAGAGAGATCTGCAATCAGTATTTTACACATTTCAGACAGATTGGTCAATCTTGGTCAGGGTTATTCTTTCCCATAGAACTCTGCCATTGAAGATATAACCCACTCCTGTTCTTCCGGTGTAATTTCAGGGAATATAGGAAGGGCTATGGTCTTTGAGGCAAGTTCTTCGGATACGGGGAAATCACCTGTCCGGTATCCGAGATATTCAAAGCAATGTTGCTGGTGAAGACTAAGGGGATAATAAATCCTTGTTGTGATACCTTTTCCCGCAAGAAAAGCCTGAAGATCGTTTCTTTTTTCAGCAGTACAAACGTACTGGTGATATATATGATAATTTCCATCCAGCTCAACAGGAGGCTTGACCAGATCCAGAAGGCCATACTCCCCAAAGAGGGTATTATATCTGTCTGCGACCAATCTCCGTTCTTCTGTCCATACATCCAGATGTCTGAGTTTGACTCTGAGAACCGCTGCCTGAATGGCATCCAGACGACTATTAAGGCCTACCTCTTCATGATAATATGTCTTACCTTCACCATGCACTCTCAGGCGGTACAGCCTCTGTGCCAGATCGTCATCAGGAGAAACTATCATTCCCCCATCGCCGAAAGCTCCAAGGTTTTTCGTCGGGAAGAAGGAATAACATCCAGCCTTACCCCATGAACCTGCCCTTATAATGGTATTTCCTACCCGTCTCCAGGAACCGAAAGCCTGCGCTGCATCTTCTATAACATCAATTCCCTTTGATGCAAGTTTTTTCATGCAATTTTCCAAAGGTGCCATCTGTCCAAATATATGGACCGGCAGTACAGCCCTGGTTTTATCTGATGTTTTCTCCATAACCTGATCCATATCCATTATATAGGTCTGAGGATCCACATCAACAAATACGGGGCGTGCTCCTACCCTTGTTATACAACTGGCCGTAGCAAAAAAACTGTAAGGAGTTGTAATAACCTCGTCCCCTTCCTTAATGCCAAGAGCCATAAGAGCCAGGACAAGGGCATCTGTTCCGGAGGCACAGCCTATAGCATGTTCGACCTCCAGGTAGGAGGCAACTTCGTTCTCAAAGGCCTTGACTTCTGGGCCCATGATAAAATACTGACTTTCAAGCACTGAGTTAACGGCTTCTTTAATTTCATCCTTGATCCTGGCATAATTTCGTTTCAGATCAAGGGAAGGCAGGTTCCGTTCCTTCATAATTTACCTCCTTGGCATATTGAAAATTTATGGTTTTAACTTTAAATTCAGGCACCACTATTTATTCTCCCTATAAACTGATAGATTTTTGCATAAAAAAAGAGGACAGACAAGCTGTCCCCGAATAATTAAATTCAGCCCCTGGAAACTACTTCTCTGGAGTTCTCAATCCTTCGATGGCATTTTTCAGGTGTCCTCTTACCAGTTCAACACATTTTTCGGCATCGCGCTGCTTGAGCGCTGCCAGTATAGCTCTGTGTTCATCTATGCTGGGGTGGGATTCAAGTTCATAGAAGGGATCGTAGAAAACTACATAAGCATTTGTACGGGCAAGGATATTTTCGATATACTCAGACAATACTCGATTTCCGCTCGCGTCAGCAATAGCCTTGTGAAAAGATTCGTTGACTTCCAGATAGGCTTCAAGATCTCTGTCCTCAATTGATCGGACCTCTTCTACCATGGCTTCCTCAAGCCTTCTGAGGTGCCTGTCAGAAATATTTTCAACCGCAAGCCTTACAGCAAGGGTTTCTAATTGTTCCCGGACCATGTAAGTATCTCTTATCTCCCGGGTAGTAGGAGCGGCAAGTCTGGCTCCGCTGTTCGGAATTATAATAACAAGACCCTCACTGGCAAGTCTTCTTAAAGCTTCTCTCACTGGTGTTCTGCTAACTCCCATTTGAACAGCAATATTAACTTCAGGCAGCCTTTGTCCCGGCTTTAACTGCTTTGTTATAATCTTGTGTCTTAATTCCTGGTATGCGTAATCTGCCGATGTGGTATAGAGACGAGGTTCTCTCATGGATTGTTCCTCCTTCACTAGAAAGTTCAGAATTGAAAAGAACATACAGAATTGTATAAGAGTCAATCATGTATAAACGGATGTAACATTAACATATAACCGTAAAGTACACAAGTCTCGATAATGTTCCCGCAAACTCAAAGAAAGTGATATCTTCACTATTTGAAAAGTCAGGGGAGTGTATAATGCTTTTGGTTCTTGAACAAACGGAACTCCTGAAAGGGGGTGGGAAAATGCGGTTAACTATTCTTGTTCTTTCTATCGCTTCAATCGTGTTCTATGGACATGCCCTGGCAGGATTGGGGGGATACTTTTTAGACAAGGGAAGACCCGACCTCATAATTGTCGGACTTACGGGGGGTACTTCTTCTGCAGTATTTGCGTTATGGCTATGGAAAAAATATCTTACAGAAATAGAAAAAGAGATGCTGAAAAAAAACGAAAACTAATTCAGATCTTTTTACCATAAGAAAGCAGATCACCCTTTAATCTAATTCGAGTATCTTCGGAGTACACCGTAATATATTCACTCTATTTCGGGAAGTATTGGGCAGGGATATCCCCCAAATACGTAATGATCATTAATATCTTATGAAAAACCTTTTTCATAAACCTACCCGTCATGCCTCAGCAGGAATATAAAGAGGCTCTGATTCACTGGCGGAGAAATCGATTAGATTGTTCTGGAAAAATGCTTCAAATAGACCATGCCTTTTTCAGTTCCCTTATGATGACTTCCATCTCCCTGCTTTCATTGGAACTGACTGAAAGCCTTACTGCCTCGATCTTTTTACCTGTCCATGAAAAACGGTTGCCCGAGATAACCGCAATTCCCATATCTGCAGCAAGTTTTTGTGCTGTATCCCCTTCCATACCAGGAGTTTCAAGCCAGAGATAAATTCCACCTTCAGGAACAGTAAAAAAGAAATCAGGAAGGAACTTCCGGATAGCCTGGACAAGGGCTGCCATTCTTGATGCTATGGTAACTCTTGCAAGATTAAGGGATTCCTCAAGACCCCCATCCTTGATAAATTGCATAACCATATATTGGACAAGAGAAGAAACAGGACCAGACCTGCGAGCCTGTATCCGGGACCATGATTCCATAATATCCTCAGGAAGAAGAGAATAGCCGAGCCTGAGCCCTGGAAACAGAGCCTGACTGAAGGATCCAAGATAGATAACCCTTTCCGAACCAGTCATGGCTTTCAGTGCCGGAACGGTAAACTCGCCGTACCGAAGCTCTCCGTAGGCATCATCTTCCAGAATCCATAAATCCCTTTCCATACTGTTTTCAAGGATAATGCGTCTTATTTCTGTTGGAATGGTTCCTCCAGTGGGATTCTGAAAACTCGGGACCAGGTAAAGAGCATCAGTATTTTTTAATTCCGAGATAATTTCGGGCATTAACCTGTAATCTATGGGAATTACACCAAGATCCAACCCCTGGTACCTGGCAATATCAACTGCATCAGGATAGGTCAGCTCTTCCATCCACAATCTGGTTACGCCTGCTGCTTTCAGGGCAGCCATGGAAAGGGCCAAACCCTCCCTGCCACCCGAGGTTACAAAAACATCTTCCCATCGGGCAGGGATACCTCTTGATACAGCATGGGTAACGAGTTCTTTTCTGAGTTCCGGAACCCCTTCAAGATCTGGAAAACTCAGGACTTTCTCCCCTGTCTCAATAAGAAGTTCCCTGGCCACCCTTGCAAGATTTCGCGAAGGAATCAGATCATTGGATGGTTCTCCTGAAGCCATGTCCCATTTAATGTCGATAATCTCCTTTTTTTTCTCAGTTTCACATGACTTCCAACATATGTAGGCTCCGCTGCGTCCTTTCTGGGTCAGAAAACCTTCATCTTCAAGACTATGATAAGCTTCAATAATAGTAGTACGACTTACAGAAAGAGAGAAAGCCAACTCCCGTGACCCCGGAAGTTTAATACCTTCCTGAATGGCTCCACTAACTATCATTTTTTTTAAATGCCTGGCTATCTGCACATAAAGAGGTATCTTCGATTCTCGCTCAAGAGGTATCTCTATCACAAGTTTTCCTCCTTTATAATAATTAAAGAGAAGCTTATCTGTTAATTCAGATTTATTATACTTCAGATGAGCTTCTCTTTTCCTTGTATAACCCGTTCATAACAATTAGAATTCCTTCATGGATTTATAGAAAGGGAGGAGATAATTTGTCAGAACATATTATTGATCACGATGGTGAGTACTGCCTCATTTTTGATGTCGATAATGTTCTTATCGACACGGACTGCTCCTTCCCATGGGTTATCAGGACTTCAATTCAGTGGTTATGGAAATTTTACCTTAAAAGAGATATTGACTGTATTGCCTTTACGTGGGAACACTTCAGCACCATCAAAGGCTTTCCCCAATTCAATGACGACTATGATATCGCATGGTTCCTTATCAATGCTGCTGCAAGCAGGAACATCAGGAGTTTACGTGAGAGTTTTCCTCATATTGATGAAATTGTAAACATACTTACCGACTTAGGAGAAGAAGATGTTCAGTCATGGGTAAAAGATCTTTATGGAGAAACTATTCCCAGGAGATTGACAAGAAAGTTATGTGCAGAACTATACTATGGAAGTGAAGATTTTCAGAAAGTCACAGGCAAAGAACCATCCTTTGCAAGATGCCCTGGCTTCTGGAAACGGGAACGCCCTTGCATAAGCACCCACTGGAAGGATTTCCCCGTTCCGGTGGGCATTTACACTGGACGGCACAGGGATGAGCTAGATCTGGCCCTTAAGCTCCTGGGATGGGATGACTTCCCTTCAGAACTTGCAATAACAGGGGATAGCGGCATTACCAAACCGTCACCGGAAGGGCTGAGGATCCTCTGCAGAAGAATGCACAAAAAGATCCCGATTTATTTCGGAGATGCGGAAAGTGACAGGAAAAGTATGGAAAACCTTGGTTTTGGTACTTTTGTTGCCATTGGTAAAGTGCTGGCAGATTATCCTAAGCGCTACCAGGACCTTCAGAGTGCACTTGCAGATCTTGGAATAATTCAATAACAGGAGGGGCCTTCTCGTTCAGATAGGGCCCCTCCTGTTATAATCCAGGCTTACCATTCTCTGAGTTTTCTTCTTAATACCTTTCCAAGACTGTTTCTCGGAAAGTCATCCACAAACTCTATAACCCTGGGTGTTTTATAATGGGCGAGTTTATCCTTACAGAAATTCTGTAGTTCTCTGGTGGTTACGTCATTATCAGCCCGAATGACAAAAGCCTTGACTATCTGACCGCTAACAGAATGGACCATTCCGACTGCTGCAGATTCCTTGACTTTAGGATGTGAGTTCAGAATGGCCTCTACCTCTTGAGGATATACATTAAAACCACCCACTATTATAAGATCACTGGCTCTATCCAGAATGGTCACATAACCTTCGTCGTCAATCTTCACGATATCTCCAGTATCGAACCACCCATCCTTGAACTTTTCTGCTGTATTTTCCGGATCCCTGAAATACCCGCTGGTTATAGAGGGGCCTTTAAGCCACAGAATCCCTTCCATCCCAGGTGCCAGGACTTCATCAGCCGCCCCACGTACTTCATATTCAAAACCAGGAAGCAGTGGCCCGACTGTACCAACCTTTCTTGCTGAGGGAGATTGATTAACCGCTACTACAGGAGAACACTCTGTCAGACCATACCCTTCACATACGGAAACACCTAGAAGTCTCTGAACTCTTGCATCAAGAGCCACTGGAAATCTGTCTCCGCCACTGACAAGTTTTTTGAGATGAGGGGGTACTGCAGAACCTCTTGCCGCTGCAGAAACGAGCAAGGCTATCATGGTAGGAACTGCAATAACAAAAGTTACTCCCGAAGCGTTCATAGCTTCCAGTGCTGTTTCTGGTGGCATAAAAGTAGGCAGAACAAGCTGTTTTATTCCCGAAAGCATCGCCAGGAGTCCACTTGATGAATATCCGAGAGCATGGAAATTTGGAAGGGCATTCATAATAATATCAGTTTCAGTATCAAGATCTTTAAAATGACTAACCGCTGCAAAAACGTTACTTCTGAGATTTCCATGAGTAAGAGGCACAGCTTTTGGAAAGCCAGTCGTACCTGAAGTATAGAATAGAACTGCGGTAGAGGGATCTTCTTTTTGACATCTTCCACCACTGAACGAAGGAATATTTCCCTCCAGTGAAGTTTTTATTACAGGAATTTTCATCTTTGCAGTATCGAACTGAAAGGTATGTTTCATTGGAATATCAGCAATAACTATTGCAAAGGGATCACAGTGATCAAAATATTTGATAAGTGAACCCGGTCCCGCTGTCAGATTAAGGGGTACAACTGCCCCGCCAAGTCTCCAGCAGGAAACGGAAAGGGCCAGAAGAGAAGGACAGTTCGGCAAAAGAGTAGCTATTCTGTAACCTTCCTTGAACCCGGAATCTGCAAGTCTCTTCTCCATCTCAATGGTGAGGTCAAAAAAATCTTTTCTCGACCACCAATGCCCCTTCCACCAGAGCATTTTTTCATCAGGCGCCTTTAAATACAGAGATTCGACAATCTCATGTAAAGACTTTTCCATCAGTTAACTTCCCCCTTGTTCATTGAAATCACATTGAAGATCGAACTTGATATATTGATTATATAACAAATATGTCACCGCATGGTGATATAAAACAGATCGCACACATAGCATAGACATTCTGACTAAAATAAATATTTCTATACCCTTCCCTGTATTTTCAATATTGATCCTTAAAGGACAGTTTTCTGCTCGAAGATCCGGTAATGGCACTATAATTAGTGTATTATATATACATGTGAAAACACTAGATGAGATACAGGAGGTTGACATTTCATGAGCGAGCCTTGGGTATATATCAAGGATCTATCTGAATACGTGGGGAAAGAGGTCACAATAAAGGGCTGGCTTTACAACAAGAGAAGCTCAGGAAAGATCCATTTCCTCCAACTGCGAGATGGAACAGGAACGGTCCAGGGTGTTATGGTTAAACAGGAAGTTACGGAAGAAGATTTCCAGACTGTAAAAAACCTCTGGATTGAAGCTTCACTCGAAGTGTCCGGTATAGTAAGGGCAGATGAACGGGCTCCATCCGGATTTGAAATCACTGTTACAACTTTAACAGTGATTGACAACCCCTCCGAGGAATATCCCATAGGGAAAAAGGAACATGGGATAGATTTTCTGCTGGATCACAGACATTTATGGCTTAGAAGCAGCAGGCAACATGCTATCCTGACCATCAGGGAAAGGGTTATCTGGTCTGCCAGAGAATTTCTCCACACTGAAGGCTATCTTCTTGTGGACAGCCCTATACTCACGGGATCTATCGGAGAAGGGGCTTCAGGGCTTTTTGAACTTGATTATTTTGAGGATAAAGCCTACCTTGCACAGACTGGTCAACTTTATGCAGAAGCTGCTGCTGCTGCTTTCGGAAAGGTTTATACCTTTGGTCCAACTTTCAGGGCAGAAAAATCAAAGACCAGACGTCATTTGACAGAATTCTGGATGCTTGAACCGGAAGTGGCTTTTTATGATCATGAAGATAACATGAAACTTCAGGAGGATCTTGTCTGCTATATAGTTAGCCAGGTTCTCCTCCATTGTAGAAAAGAGCTAGAGCTTCTGGAAAGGGATACGGCTATGCTCGAAAGGATAGTACCACCTTTTTATCATATATCCTACGATGAAGCTATGAATATACTCCATAAACTCGGTAGTTCTACTCCATATGGAGATGATTTCGGTGGAGAGGATGAAACTCTCATCACCAATGAATTTGATAAACCCGTATTTGTGGAATGCTATCCCAAAAAGGTCAAGGCATTTTATATGAAAGAACATCCAGACAATCCAGATCTTGTATTGTGCGATGATCTACTGGCACCTGAGGGATATGGAGAGATAATTGGCGGCTCGCAAAGAGAAGATGATTATGACAAACTTCTAGCGCGGATAAGAGAAGAAAAGCTCCCCGAAGAATCTTACAACTGGTACCTGGACCTCAGGAGATACGGGACATTCGTCCACAGCGGTTTTGGCATTGGAATAGAAAGAACCGTAGCGTGGATATGCGGCTTGAATCATATAAGGGAAGCTATACCCTGGCCCAGAACTATCTACAGGATTACCCCCTGATATGGTAAAATGCACCCTATATATTCTGTAATCCAGCAAAGGAGCATAACCTCTAATGGACTTTGAGGGATTTGACCCAAAACCTGTGTTCAAAAAAAACAAACGACTTATCGGTGACGGCGCAGTAGGCGGAAAGGCGAAGGGACTGGCCTTTTCCTACGAAGTTATAACAGGTTCATCGATGGAAGAACATGTAGAACTTCCAGATATTAATTATGTCCTCACGACAGAGATTTTTCAGGACTATCTTGAGGAGAACAAGATTGATGTTGTCCTCAAGGAAGCCCAGGAAATGAACAATGAATACAACGAAGATGCCGCACTTGATCTTTTCAAAAAAATGACAGCAGCCTTTCACAGGGGTAAAAACAGTGAAAGTCTGGATAGGTCATTGGAGATGATCTTGAATAACATTTACGATGTTCCCCTGGCAGTCAGATCCAGCTCTCTTCTGGAAGACTCAAAAAGACTTGCTTTTGCTGGCAAATACAGTACCTGTTTTTCGGTCAATGTCGGTACGATGGAAGAAAGGGTGCACAAGCTCTCTAAATGCATTAAAAAGGTCTGGGCATCCCTTTATAACCCGGCAGCACGAGCATACAGATTGAAACACGGATTTGCTGACAGTGACGAGGCAATGGGTATAGTGATCCAGCCTGTTATCGGTAAAGCCCATGGAAATTATTTCTATCCTGAAATAGGGGGGACTGTTTTTTCAAAGGTCTACCGGCGACCATCCACAAGGATCAGGAAGGAAGATGGTGTCATGCGCCTGTGCTTTGGAATGGGAACTAGAAGTGTTGACAGGCTCAAGGCTAGATTATTCTATCTTTCTCATCCTGCTCTAAGGCCCCAGGGAAATCTACCTCTGGATATTTCCCAGACTAGCCAGGATAAATTCGATTTTTTTGACAGGGAGCAGGGAAAGTTCATGTCAGGGAAAATAAAGGATTATCTGCCTTATCTCCTGAAGGAGCATAAGCTTTCATCTTCTTTTATCGAAGTTTATTCTGATAACCTTCTCAACTGGGCAGGATCAGAAAAAGCCAAAACGGGAAGGCCTATCTTTTCGTTTTCGTCTTTTCCACAGCGTCATCCCTTCTTTTTCAAACTCATAAGGGAACTAGCTGGATTCCTGGAAGAATCCATGGGTATGCCAGTGGATTTCGAGTTCGCCTATGATACATCAACCAGGGAACTCTGCATACTTCAGCTCAGGCCCCTTGCTGCATATGAAGAGATGGCAATGGTGAGAGTGCCAGATGTATCTTCTGACAGAATCATACTAAAGGGAAATAAAATGGTCAGTAACGGCATCCTTGAACATGTCACTCACCTGGTATACGTAGATCATACCCTATATGGTAAAGATTCCAGATATTTTGAAGTAGCAAGGGAAATAGGCAGGATCAATGAAAGACTCAAAGGCTCAAAATATATTCTTGTGGGTCCTGGTAGATGGGGAAGCACAAATCCTCTTCTTGGCGTTCCGATAAAGTATAATGAAATATGTCATTGTGGATGCCTGGTAGAAGTGGGAATATCAGAAAGTGACTTTGTACCCGAGCTTTCATATGGAACCCACTTCTTCCTGGACCTTGATGTAGACGGTATCCTTTATCTACCTGTATTTGACGGAGCTGATAAGGATATATTCAACCGGGAATGGCTGAATAATACCCCTTTCCAGACAGGGAGGCACCCTGCAGTAAAGGTATATGAAGGCGACTTTTCTGTTTATCTCGATGGCGATAAGGAAATTGGGGAAGTCCAGAGAATCTAGTAAAATACTACAGATATAAAAACAGGGAGGCAGATATCTGCCTCCCTGTTTTTATTGATCAAGGCCATATACCTTTAAATCTCATAGCCGCTATGATCCTGGAAATGGCACGCACGTAAGCCGCCTGTCTCATGCGAATCCTGTTACCTTCCTTGATTTTCCATATTTCGTGAAAAGCAATGGTCAATTTTTCATCAAGTTTCTGGTGTACATATTCTTCTGTCCAATAATCTCCAGTTCTTCCCTGAATCCATTCAAAACAGCTTACCGTAACTCCTCCGGCATTAGCCAGAACATCTGGAACAACCTCTATCCCTTTTTCTGATAAAATTAGATCCGCTTCTGGAGTCGTAGGACCATTTGCAAGTTCTAAAACTATGGATGCCTTTATATTCGGAGCATTCTTATCTGTTATGACTCCCTCAAGAGCAGCTGGAATAAGGATATCAACATCAAGTTCCATAAGTTCTTCATTGGTTATCATTTCAGTCCCCGGGAAACCTGCGACACTTCCAGTTTTACTCTTGTGAGACCGCAACTCATAATAATCTATACCGTTGGGATTATAAACCCCACCATGGCTATCTGATATAGCAACAATCTTGATACCCAATTCGCTAACTGCAAGCTTGTGAGCAAATCCACCCACATTACCAAAACCCTGAACTGCTGCCTTCAGTTCTTTCCCGATAAGTCCTTTTTGTTTAAGCACTTCCCTAAGAACGTACATCCCTCCTCTTGAAGTGGCATCTCCTCTTCCAAGAGAACCACCGGCCTCAACAGGTTTTCCCGTATAGCATGAAGGTTCACTCCTGCCATGGATTTTTTCATAGGTATCAACAAACCATGCCATTACCTGGGGATTGGTATATACATCGGGAGCTGGAATATCTATGTCAGTACCCATAAATCTTGAAATTGCAAGGGCATAACCACGACTTAACCTTTCCGTTTCACCAGGAGAAAGATCCCTTACATTGACAGAAATACCACCCTTACCTCCCCCGTAAGGTAGCTGTGCCGTAGCGCATTTGATGGTCATCCATGAAGAAAGTGCAATTACTTCTTCCCTCGTTACGTTCGGGTGATATCGAACTCCCCCCTTATACGGGCCCAGGGCATTATTGTGATGACTTCTCCATCCTTTGAGGACCTTTACTTCTCCATCATCCAGTCTTAACGGTATGGACACTTCCAATACTTCCTTAGGAAATTTCAGGATTTCAATATATTCCGGCTCTACACTCAAATAAGGTGTGGCTTCATCAACCTGTTTTAAAAACATTTCATACGGATTCAATATTATGCTCCCCCTTTCAGAAATATGGCTCCTCGTCGTTCTCAACTCTCTATATAGAAGAAATCGCTTCTACTGAGCACTGTGGAAGCAATTTATATGTTTATTATATCGAATTAAAGATAAAGTGCAAGCATTTAACATGTTAATGCGGTTTTAAACATAACAAAAAAAGGGAGCGGATAAACCCGCTCCCTAAATCTTATATTCGTTTAAAGATGGTTCTGAAAATCAGACCCTAAAGGAAAATACCTCTCATACGATGAGCTTCGGCAACCCTTTCTATGGCTACCATAAATGCGGCCTTACGCATGGGAACACCTTTTTCCTTACCGTAGGTCCATACACGCTGGAAATTCTCTTTCATTATACGAATGAGACGTTCGTTATACTCTTCTTCAGTCCAGAAATAGCCCCCAAGGTCCTGGGCCCATTCAAAATAGGAACCGATAACTCCACCGGCATTGGCCAGGAAGTCAGGAACGATAACAACTCCCCTGGAAGCGAGAATTGCGTCTCCGTCAGAAGTTATAGGACCATTTGCAGCTTCTACTATGAATTTAGCCTTTATCTTATCTGCATTATCCTTTGTGACAACGCCTTCGAGTGCTGCTGGAATAAAAAGATCTACGTCAAGATAAAGAACGTCATTCAGTTCAAGTTTTTCCATACCGTCCTGTACAAACCCTTCAAGAAGATGTTTGGGATGAACGTTCTGAACATGATCGACGGCCTTTTTGATATCAAGTCCATCCTTATGGTAGTAGGTTCCGGTAATATCGCTGATGCCGACTACCTTACAACCAGCATCTATAAAGGTAAGAGCAGCGTATGTACCCACATTTCCGAAACCCTGGATGGACACAGAGGCACCTTCGACTTTTTTGTCAAGAGCTTTAAAGAGTTCGAGACCGCAGGTTGCAACACCGTAACCAGTAGCTGCTGTACGTCCCTTTGAACCCCAGAGAGGGATGGGCTTTCCGGTAAAAATAGCTGGCTCAAGCCTGTTGCGCATTTTACTGATGGTATCCATGAACCATACCATCTCGGGTCCACCAGTATTAACATCTGGGGCAGGTACATCAGTCCAGGCTCCGACAAGGGGCTCAACCCTGGCTGCCCAGGTTCTGCATATTTTTTCTTTTTCCTTTTTTGAAAGCTCTAAGGGCTCACAGCAGACTCCGCCCTTACCACCACCGTAGGGAATTCCAGCTAAGGAACATTTCCAGGTCATCATCATTCCCAGAGCCTCACACTCATCGAGGCAGACATTGGGATGGAAACGGACACCACCCTTGGATGGACCAAGGGCAGTAGAATGCTGAACACGGAAACCGTCAAACACCCTGACGGTTCCGTCATCCATCTCTACGGGAATGGACATGGACAATTTACGCTCAGATCGGCTGAGTATCTCAGTAAGTCCCTCTTCAAGACCCATTTCCTCTGCTGCTGAATAGAAAAAATTCAGTGAATTAGCGAGGAAACCATTAGATGAAGTTCGTTTAACGACGGTCATACAACAAACACCTCCTGGAGATATCAAATGGCCAAAAGCCAAATGTTAATACCCTCTAACCAGGGCACGCTTGATAACTATATCACAATTTTTCCGGAACCTTTTCATGACCCGGAAAAATGGTTCTCAATACCTAAGATCGGGAATACAAGATAGAATTTTACCAATTATTATTTATGAATTCTGACATCTGGAAAGCAACAGGAATTTGTTAACCCGATAAGAGGAGGTGCAAATTAGAATTGCAGAATAATATGGGACAGTCACAAAAAAGGGGGATGCGGCCGCATCCCCCTTTACCTTGAATTCAGTTTAAACTCCACAACTACCTGTGCCTCTTCCAAGAAGAGCTGAAACTGCTTCGATCTGACTGTTCCAAAGGAAACCGGTTACCTGGATATCCACTTCATTGTCCCTAAAACACATCTCTGAAGGAACCCAGACCCTTATATCATTAAGCTCAAGCATAACATATCCGGACTCATCCGTAGGTTTTCCGCTCTCAACGAGAGCAGCTTTTCTTTTCGCTCAACCGGAACCTAACATTGCAGGGACTATATATATGTCTCCGCCCTTTTCTTTAATCTTCTTTTTGGCTTTTTCTCCTATATTCAAAACCAGGTTACTCAAATAAAACACCCCCTGCGTTATTTCCTGTTTTGATATTATAATCGTACCCTAGGGGGTATGATTTGTAAATCCCTACTGTCTATAATGAAAACCAGAGGATCCCGGATCGAGATAGTTTATATACTTTAATCATGATAGATCAGGTAAAACGGTCAAATTATACCGAGTTCCCCCCATGATCTTCCATTAAAAAACAGAAGCATATCTTCAGGAAGTGGTGCCTTAAATCTTGTTGTAGATAAAATACCCACATTCCCCGCCATACCAGAAAAGGAAAGCTCAAAGGCATGAAGAAGAGGTCTTTTTACTCCATGTTTCCACCAGTATCTATTTTCAGTCTCATTACCATATTTCCGGTCTCCCAGAACAGGATAGCCCGCATGCGAAAGGTGTACCCTTGCCTGATGGGAACGACCGGTAACAAGCTCCAGTTCAACAAGAGAAAACCTTCCATCACTGAAGACCCGCCTAAAAAGTGTCAGGGCAGGACGTCCGCCAGGATCCACCCGAACTATGTTATCAGCAGGATCCTTCAGCAGTGGGTCATTTATCCTTCCATTTTCGGGAATCTCTCCACAGACGAGAGCAAGGTATCCCTTTTTTATCCTGCCTTCTCTGAGGGCATTCTGGAGTTCTCTGAGGGCCGATCCGTTCAGAGCAAGAATAATCATTCCCGAAGTGTTTCTATCCAGCCTGTTAACCAGAGCAGGTCTGAAATCTTTATGAAGAAGGGAAGTGTCAGCCCAGGAACGACTCAACACACTGTCGTCCCCTTTTACTGATGGCTGGGAGAGAAGGCCTGCAGGTTTGTTCACGATCCATAGATATTCATCCCTGTAGATGGATTCCAGTTCTTTCCTTGTAGCTTGATCATTTCTGACGGGAGGTTCTTCCCAGGGAACATATATCTCCTGCCCTTCCATCAACAGCGTTGAGCATTTAGCTTTCCTGCCATCGATCCTTACCAGGCCCTTACGGATATTTTTCATAAAAGCCCCTAAAGGAAGCGCTGGCCATAGACTTCTGATAACCTTGTCCAACCTTCTTCCATCGTGATGTTCCGAGACTTTAAATTTATAAGACATATAAAAACCTCAAAGATCTACTCACAATTTTCACCGCAAATATCTTTTTCTGAAAACTCCTTCCATTTCCAGAAACGGCGCTGTGTAGAATAATTGAATTCAGTTATTCCACTTTCAGCCTCAAGTTCCTTAACCGTATCTTCATAGCAGAAAAGTTTAAAATCAAGTTCATCCGCAGCTGATACCACAAGAGCCTCGGGGGTAGCAGGAAGAACTGGAGAGCCATATTCCTTACGTCCATGATGACTAAGCAGGATGTGTCCCAGTGCATTCCGGAGATCTTCTTCAAGCCCGAATTCTGAGGCAATACGCGAGAATTCAGCAAAACCGATGGCAATGTGATCCAGGATAACACCAGAGATAGTCATTTCCGGAGCTGGGGAAAGAGAATAGGCCCCGATCTTTCCTATATCATGAAGAAGGGCCCCGGCAATTGTAAGTTCAACATCAAGGGGATAACCTGATATCTTGTACTTTTCAGCCAGAGTATATGCTGCACCTGTTACACTTACAGTATGTTCCAGCAATCCATGAACATATGCATGATGGTGTGTAACTGCAGCTGGAGCGGTCTGGAAAGACTCCCAATACTCTCCAGTAAATACGAATTCTAGAAATTTTCTTAATTTGCCGGAGGTTTTTGTAAGAAAACCCCAAAATTCCGATTCAAGTTTTTCCAGAGGCACCGGAGATTTCTGAACAAAAGAATGAGGTGGATATTTTCGCTGATCAACAAGGTAAATTGCATTAAAGTTATATTGGGTCTGTCCTTTGAACTCTGCAACCTGTCCCTGTACTCCTACGGTCTTGCCCTGGAGGTTATTTATAACTGCAGGATCAAGCTCCCTGTTTAAATTTTCAGAGTCTGTTCTATCCAGCCATTGGGCATTGGCCCACACCTTTCCTTCAATGATCCCATATTCATCCATGACAGAAATATCCCAAAAGGTTTTATTATTTCTATCCTTTCTCGGAGCCATTCTTGACAGAACTCCACAAAACTTGAACCTCGAAGAGACCTGTAATTTTTTTATCTGACCTGATGTGTAAAAATTGATTTCCGACACACTACCACCCCGTCCTGACTTAATAAATATTGTTATGATGTTATATTATCTCATGAAAAGTTCAAGACCTTTATCACTGTTCGATTTAGACCCGACAGCCAGGCTGAAGATTTCCAATAAAACTATACAGGACTGAAAATTCCATTTAGTTCAGATATTCACCAACGCTAACTTTTTTATGATATTATTCAAAACAGTACTTTATCAAGATCATTTAGGGGGGACAGTGTTTTATGAAGTTCTCAGACAGAATTAATTCCATGCAGTCATCGCCAATTCGCAAGCTCATCCCTTACGCAGACGAAGCAAAGGGAAAGGGCAAAAAAGTGTACCATCTCAATATCGGTCAGCCGGACATCCTTACTCCACCAGCCTTTCTCAAGTCCATCAAGGATTTTGCCCAGGAAGTCATAGCCTACTCTACTTCCCACGGCAGCCTGGAGCTTATCGATTCAATCAGGAAGTATTACGCGGATTACAATATCAATTACGAAAGAGAGAACGTCCTTATCACAAATGGCGGAAGTGAAGCTCTTCTTTTCTCTTTCATGGCTCTTTGCGACCCGGGGGATGAAATTCTTGTTCCGGAACCCTTCTATGCAAATTATAATGCCTTTGCATCCTGTGTTAACGTAAGGATCATACCAATCACGACAAAGGCAGAAGAAGGCTTCCATCTTCCTCCAAAGGCAGAAATAGAAAAGCTTATTACACCAAAAACCAAAGCTATTCTTGTCTCAAATCCAGGTAATCCTACTGGGGTTATCTACACCACCGACGAAATGGAAATGCTGGCTGATCTTGCTCTGGACCATGACATGTTCATCGTCGCAGATGAAGTCTACAGAGAGTTTGTTTACGATGGCCTTGATTACACAAGCTTTGGAAACATTAAAAAGATCGAGGACAGGGTCATCATCATAGATTCTGTCTCAAAACGTTTCAGTGCCTGCGGTGCAAGAATAGGTTGTATTACTTCCAAGAACATGGATCTAATGGCGCAGGTTATGAAACTTGCCCAGGGAAGACTCTGCGTTCCCACCCTTGAACAGGTAGGAGCGACAGCACTTTACACAACCCCTGTTTCATACCTAGAGGACGTGAATAAAGAATACCAGTCAAGAAGAGACATCCTCTATGCTGCTCTTAAGGACATGCCAGGAGTGGTATGCGACGAACCCAAGGGTGCTTTTTATGTCGTTGCCAAACTTCCCGTTGATGATGCCGAAAAGTTCGTTGTCTGGATGCTCAGAGATTTCGATGTAGAGGGAGAAACAGTTATGATGGCTCCCGCTGAAGGATTTTATGCCACTCCCGGACTAGGAAAAAATGAAGCAAGACTTGCCTACGTCCTTAAGAAAGAAGATCTATCCAGGGCTATGGATATCCTTAAAGCTGGTCTTGAGGCATATCCTGGTCGTGTACAAGCCGCGACAACTTCCATTTAGGATAAAGGGATAAAGAAAAGGCCCTTAAGCATAACATGAAAAAGACCCCTTCTCCTGTTGGAAAGGGGTCTTTTTCATGTTAGCATACGTTAGTAAACGGTAACTGCTCAATAAATTCTTTTCCTGAAGGGAAGATATTTCCATGCCTTTAAAAGTCAAGGAAGCCATGACAAAAGATGTAGGAAGATGTATTGCCCGGATAGACACTGATGACATGAAACGCTATGGTATCAAGGAAGGGCAGATCATAGAAATAGAAGGGAAAAGAAGGACACCTGCAAGAGCCCTTTCCTGTGACTCCTGTGATAGAGGATCCAGAATGATCCAGATAGATGGAATCATTAGAGATAATGCACAGGTTGGAATTGACGACTATGTAACTATTTCAAAGGCTAACCACAATTTTGCAGAAAGCATATCCCTTGAACCGGTGACAACCATATCTCTTCTTGAAAAAGAAAAGGATGCAAAATATATCGTATCTCTTCTTGAAGGAATGCCTGTAAGCAAAGGAGACAGGGTCAGGATAACCCTTTTCGGCACGCGGACCTGTGATTTGAGGATCAGTGGAACGGCTCCTCACGGAATAGTCGTAATCAACAAGGATACCTATATTTCTCTTGAAAATATTACCGGTGGATCCAGTAAATATGAAAAAGTTTCCTATGAAGATATTGGAGGACTTGGCCCTCAGATCCAGAGGGTGCGTGAAATGATAGAACTGCCCCTCAGGTTTCCCCAGGTTTTTGACAGGCTTGGAGTTGAACCTCCAAAGGGAGTGCTCCTCTATGGACCGCCCGGAACAGGTAAAACTGTTATCGCCCGAGCTGTAGCCAATGAAACTGATGTTTATTTTACACATATTTCAGGACCCGAGATAATTGGCAAGTTCTACGGTGAAAGCGAAGAAAGGCTGCGAAATGTTTTCGAAGAAGCCCAGGCACACTCTCCTTCAATAATCTTTATAGATGAAATAGATGCCATCGCACCAAAGAGAGAAGAAATGGGTGGAGAAAAACAGGTGGAACGGAGAGTCGTAGCACAGCTTCTTTCTCTCATGGATGGACTTGAATCTCGTGGACAGATCGTGGTCATAGGAGCTACAAATATACCCAACACACTGGATCCGGCCTTGCGCAGGCCTGGCCGGTTTGACAGAGAGATCTCAATTCCCATACCAGACAGGAAAGGTAGACTTGAAATACTGAATATTCACTCCAGAGGAATGCCTCTTTCGAAAGATGTGGATCTTCATCGCATAGCAGAAATAACTCATGGTTTTGTCGGAGCAGATCTTGAGGCTTTAACAAAAGAAGCTGCCATGTCCACCCTCAGACAAATACTTCCCAAGATCAACTTCGGGATGGCAGAAATCCCGTATGACAGGCTTCTCGAAATGGAAGTCCGCATGGAAAATTTCCTTGAGGCCCTGAAAGAAGTGGAACCTTCTGCAATTCGAGAGGTCTTTGTGGAAGTTCCTGATGTAACCTGGGAAGATGTAGGCGGCCTTGAAGATATCAAAGAACAGCTTAAAGAGACAGTTGAGTGGCCTCTACAGTATACAGAGATCTTTGACTCCTTCAATGTTCATCCACCTACAGGCATTCTGATACACGGACCTTCAGGAACAGGGAAAACCCTCCTTGCCAGAGCCCTGGCAAATGAGAGCGGCGTGAATTTCATTTCCGTTAAAGGCCCCTCCATTATGTCCAAATATGTAGGCGAAAGCGAGAGGGCAATACGGGATGTATTCAAGACAGCCAAACAGGCTGCTCCATCTATCCTGTACTTTGATGAAATCGAATCTCTTGTTCCCGTCAGGGGAAGAGACGGAGGCGCAGGCGCTGCATTCACTGAAAGGGTAATAAGCCAGTTTATGGCTGAAATGAGCGGTATCGAAGAACTTAAAGGGGTTCTGGTACTTGCAACCACGAACAGGTTGGACCTGATCGACCCATCACTGCTAAGCAGTGGACGCTTTGACCTCATACTGAGCCTGGAGCTTCCAGATGAGGAAACCCGGGAAAATATTTTCAACATCCACCTCAGAGAAAAACCACTGACCGATGATATCAATATCAAGACTCTGGCGCGCCTTACCGAAGGTAAATCGGGAGGGGATATAAGCTATATCTGCAGAAAGGCTTCCATGCTTGCATTGAGGGAATTTATAAAATCAGGACAGCAAGGCTCACCAAGTATAAACTGGCAACATTTTGAAAAGGCTTTAAAATAGTTCTGGAAAAATTAAGATGGGAACATTACATTTTCAGAGGGCACTCAATATCTTCAAGAAGATATTGAGTGCCCCTTTCTTTTATAATGCTTTAATACAGGAATATTAGTTACCTTTCAGCATTCTCCCCATCATAAAGAAGCCTGTAGACATAAAGGTTAGAAAGTACCTTCTTCAGATAATCATAAGTTTCCAGGTAAGGTATGTCCTCGATCCATTCTTCTATAGTGATTTCCTCATCATCAACCCATCTCCCAACGGATCCAGAACCAGCATTGTAGGCGGCTACAGACCAATCCAATCTTTTCAATCTTTTCATCAACCATGATATATGGGCAGACCCGAGAAGAATATTTGTATCTGCATCGTATATTTCATAATCCCCAAGTCCCAGTTTCTGCGCTTCGTCCTGGGCCGTTCCAGGCATAAGCTGCATAAGGCCACATGCGCCAACGTAACTGGTAGCATTGGGGTCAAAGGCACTTTCCTGTCTCATTATTGACCAGATCAAAGCAGGTTCGACTGAAAATCTCTGCGCCGCTTTAGACACAGCTTCATAATAAGGCCTGGGATACAAGAGCTTGAGACCATCCCGGGGCAGGACTCTCCCGGTTGTAAGAAACCTGTAAACTTTACTAGCCGACATAAACGCCGAATGTTCATCACCCATCCAGGAAGCAAGGATAGCGGACCTGAAGGTGGACCCTGGAGAAGAATCTCTCTGTAACCATATTCTAGCGTATGGGATAAATCCCCATATTTCAAGGAGGGACGGTTCTGTCTGGAGTTTCTCTGGTAGCATATCGGCTATCTGCCAGGCCCCATTAGGAAAAGCTCTGAAGGTGTATATGGAAAATGGATACTTTTGCGAGAGCATGTCGAACATGATTTTAAAATCGTTTTCTCCAAGTTTTTCCTCTGCTGCGCCTATCCAGTAGAGCAGTCGCGCTTCCCATTCTTCACCTATGCCAGGCTTTAAAGCTTTCCTCCACAGGTTAAGGGCTTCCCCGTAATTCTGCTTCTGCCAATGACCCCATCCACTGTCCCAGATAGACCTGATAGCATATTCGCTTACAGGATATTCCTTGAGAATAATCTCCTCATAATATCTGGCTTCATCGCCTTTATAGAGGGTGCTCAAATAATAAAGGGCCATTAGTCTTGCATTTTTTTCTGTTGAATCAGCTATTTCCTCAAGGGTTTTCAAGACAGCCTCCGTTGATGCCTTTCCCGCCATGTTAGCTATTCTTCTTGCAGAAAGGGATGAATAATCCTTCCCTGTAAGGGCGATCCTTTTCCAGATATCCATGGATTCTTCATACCTTTTCAGTCTATAGCAGGAAAAAGCCATGTAATATCCTGCTCTCAGACCATAAACAGGATCATTCAGGGGGATTGTCTCGAAAAAAGCCACTGCTTCGTCAAAGCTTCCCTTCAGATAAAGGGAATAACCTTTATAAAACTGTATTTCAGTATCACTCTTATCAGCCCTGGGGGAAAACAGCACGGATAGGGCATTACGGTTCTGGGGCTCCAGTTTCATTAGTTCAACAGCAATAGAGATCTCAGGCTCAGGAAAACTAATAAGACCTTTAAGGGCAGTCTTTTTTTGATCTGAATTTTCTGCCAGTTCCAGCATCCTGGAATACCATGTCCGGTTATCTTCTTCCATACGCGCCAGGGCATAGGCAACATAATACTTCAGTTCCAGTGGAGCCTTGTCGAAATAAGTACGAGCAAGCGCCAGGGCCTTCTCTTTCTGTCCTGTCCTTTCATAACCCAGAATTACGAGCATCTCCTGGTAAGGAATAATTTCATCAGGAAGAAGGTCTTTATTCGATAACATTACCGGCAGAGCATCTTTCCATCTTTTTTGTAGCCACAGTGAGTTTGCGTACAGGAACAGATCCCTTGAAGACAGATCCCCTTCGTCTTTCGATAGGGCCTGATCAATGGCCTTCCAGTTCCGCTCCCAGAAAAAAGACTCTATTCCAGAAGCCCCTGCTTCCTGATTTAAAATACATATACTAACCAGGCTTACAAGGAATACCATCATATTTGCGAACAAGCAAAAGGAAGAGCTCCTATTCACTTTTTCACCTCCTTTTTCCTTGGGATAAAGGGCTATCATTACCCTTTGCACTGCCCCTTTATCCCGATCCAGAACAAGAAGACCAGACCCAGAAAGACTCCCGAGATGTTGGCCATGATATCTCCGTAGGAAAAGAATCGTCCTGGAACTGCCTGTTGAGCAAATTCAAGAAGAACCCCCAGTATAACCAGGAAAAGTCCAAGAATGATCCTTTCCCAACTGGATTTTAAGAACCCCTTAGAGAGGTAAACAAGTATTCCGTAGTATAATCCATGGTAAAGTTTATCCGAATGGATAAAAACAAAGGGCGGAGTTAACCTGGAAGAAGGCTGGATCGAAAGATATATCAGCATGATAAGGAGAAAAGACCAGAAAAGACTCCTTAATGAAAATGTCAGGAAAACATTTTTTTTCCATTGAGGCATCTGTTTTTCACTCTTCCTGTTGTTGATCACGAGATCAAAGCCCCCTCTGTTCTTTCCTGCGGAAGGGATCTCCTATGTGAGACATCTGCCCCAGGAGAGGAACCCTTATCCCCGTATCAGATCCTTCAACTACCGTTATACTGCAATTCCCAAGCTGAAATCTCCAGAAACTTGAAAGAGGACAATCCAGCCAGTAACAAAGGATAACCTTAAGAAGAGCATCATGGGATACAACAACGATATTATCTCCCCCAGAGGACATTATGGAAGAAAAACTTTTGACAGCCCTTTTCTGGACCATTTCGAGATCCTCTCCACCAGGCATGATAACATCCGCGGGGGTTTGATGCCATTTTTTCAGTATTCCAGGCCAGATCTCTTCAATCTCAGCAGCTTGTTTTCCTTCCCACAAACCATGGCTTATTTCGGTTATACCATGCTCCTCAAGAACATCCAGGTCATGGTGGATAGCAATTTCTTCTGCTGTCTGCCTGGCCCTTCGCAGTTCACTGCTCCATACCCTGTCAATTCTAACAGAAGCCAGAGCCTTTCCAACTTTTACAGCCTGATCCCTCCCCTTGATGTTCAATGGGATATCAGTACGGCCCTGGAAGCGCCCTTCCATATTCCATTGCGTTTCACCATGTCTGATACAAAATAATTTCATTCTTAACTGTACCTCCTCAGGTCAATCCTGACCGCCCAGAGAAGATCCGCATCATCTTCCAGGTTCTCAAAAAGTTCTTCCGTTATCTCATTGTCAATAAGAAGAACTCCAAGGGCAAGACCACTGCCATTCTTTCTTCCAAGGGTGAAACTCGCTATATTGGAACCGGAATTCCCTAGTGATGTCCCTATCTTGCCGATTACACCTGGTCTGTCATGGTTGTTGAAGATAATTACAATTCCCTCGGGGATAAAATCAACAGAGTAACCGTTAATTGAGATTATTCTCTGCTTGCCTTCCTCCGTTACTGTCGCCTTGACTATTACTTCTTCCCGTTCTCCCTTCAGAGATATTTCCAGAAGATTGTGATAGGTCGTAGAATCCCCCTTGACTTCTTCTATGAGAATCCCCTTTTCTGCGGCCAGGAGAGGGGCAAACATATAAGAAACCTCTTCTCCATGGCGGACTTCAAGGACCCCTTTAAGAGAAGCAATGGTAAAAGGGCTATAACGGTAGGGCAGTTCAAAACACATGGATTCATCTTCCCTGTTAAAGACCGGACCTCTCATAAAGACCCTGACAGAAGTCAGGGGTTCCTTGAGAAGATGCATGGCAATTATTGCTGCCTTTCTGGCAAGGGATAGATATTCCTTTTCGCCATCCCTTAACAGATGGTCAAGAAAAGGTAAATTTACAGCATGTTCGTAAGGCTTTTTTTTCAATGCAGATATAAGATTCTCAACAGCTATACGGGAAACTGCAGACTGTGCCTCTCTGGTATTGGCTCCCAGATGGGGAGTTAATACCATTTTTTCCTTTAGATCCTGAGCCATCAAAGGATGTTCTTCAGAAGGTGGCTCCATTTTGAAAACATCAAAAGCGGCTCCGCCAAGATGACCTTCTCTCAAAGCCATTGCACAGGCCTGTTCCTTAATAAGTCCTCCTCTCGCACAATTCACGAGAAAAGTCCCCTTTCGGCAGGCTTTAAGTTCCATTTCACCAATCATCTCCCTGGTTTCTTCTGTCAGAGGAACATGCAGTGTCACAATGTCAGCCATAGCAAGCGCTCCTCTGAGATCATCCACTAACACTACTCCCAGTCGTTCAGCTCGATATCTTGAAATATAGGGATCATATGCCAGAAGTTCCATTCCAAAGGATCTACATCTGAGAGCGACTTGTGAACCGATCCTTCCCAGTCCGATTATAAGAAGTTTTTTTCCATGGAGCTGAATACCAGTAAAGATACTTCTCTTCCATTCGCCTGAAGAAATTGAATGAAAAGCCTGGGGAACGTGCCTTATCAGGGATAGCATCATGGCCATAGTATGTTCTGCAGCAGCAAGAGTATTACCCGTTGGTGCATTTATAACTACAATACCTCTCTTGCTGGCTTCCAGCAGATCAATATTATCGACGCCAACCCCGGCCCTGGCAATCACTTCAAGCTTTGTTGCCCTGGACAGGACTTCCTCGTCGATGGGCGTCCCGCTCCTTGTAACAAGAGCATGAAATTCTCCAACAATCTCAAGAAGTTCTTTTCTGTTGATTGAAGGTCTGTTTTCAAGCTGAATAGTCGGATCTGACGAAAGAACATTAAGACCCGATTCATGTATGGGGTCACTTACAAGAACGTTCCACATTATTACTTCGCCTCCTTCCAGGTATTCCAGGCCGATAACATGTAATCTGGAGAGGCTTCAATTCCATTTTCTAAAAGCCCCCCGTAAATACATCCAAGAAGCATGGCAGTCTCAGGCCAATGCTGATCTGAATAATGGGCAAATCTCATAATATGACCTTTGAGGTCTCCCTGTCCCCCAGAGGCAATTATTCCCATATCCTCAAGACTTCGTTGTATAAGTTCTGCTCTTCCATCCGGAAACAGCACTGAAGATACCCCGGGAGACCTTGCATAATCTTCTTTTACAAAGGGCTCAAGACCCATAGCCGATATTCCGGCAATAAACGAACGGGACAGACGCTTCTTTGAAACGAACCATTCTTCCTGTCCATAATCTAGGATAAATAAAAGGGACCGGTCCAGTATTTCGAGTAGTGATACGGGAGGAGTAAAGGGATTCTGAGGATCCTTTTTATCCAGATATGCCCGATGCATGGGAAGGTCAAAATAGAAACCTTTTTTTTGTTTGTACGAACAGAGATACTGCCATGCCCTATCAGAAAGCCAAACCAGCCCAAGACCTGGAGGAGTTAATAACCCCTTCTGAGAGCAGGAAGCAAGGCCATCAATCCTCCACCTCTCCGGGAAACAGGGCATGGCGCCGAGGGAACTAACTGCATCAACAAGCACGAGAGGACATGATTCTGGAAGGCTCTGGACTATCTGGCTCAGGGGATTCACTACTCCCGTAGAAGTCTCATTATGTGTAAGGAGGATGGCCTTAACATCCGGATTGGCAGTGAGAAGAGAATTAACCTCACCAGGTTTTGCTGAAGATCCATGAGGTATATCTAGAGAGATGATGTCAGCTCCGTAAATCCGTGCTATTTCACGGAAACGATTCCCAAAGGTTCCACAGGAAACTGACAGCACTCTATCGCCATTGTTTATAAAGTTGGAACAGAGGGCCTCAAGAGCACCTGTTCCCGAAGAAGGAAGTATCACGACAGGACCTTCTGACTTGAGAAAAATGGATAAGCTGGTCTGGATCCTTTCCATCAATTCGAAAAACATGGAGTTTCTGTGACTTAAGGGATTTTGTCCTGGAAAGGAAAGCACCCTTTCTGGAATTGGGACAGGACCTGGTGTAAATAACTGCATCTTCATCATTAACTCCTCCTCAATAAAAAAGAGGCCGGGATAAGATCCCGGCCTCTTTATGGATTTTCAATCTAGAAAATATGTTACATTATTCTCTCAGGAGACTCTCCGGCTGCCGGCACAGGAAAATCTGCCCCTTCCGTAGATGAACCGGAAGAGCTGCAGGAAGAGCCGCAACCTATGCCACTGATGAACTGATGAAGCATCTTTTTCATCATTAACTTTCTCCTTAAAAGATTTTGAATATTTATACCACTCCCTGATAATATAGTCAAGAATCGACAAAATATCAGGCAAGATGGGTATTATCAATAGTCAGTTCTACGGATAGCAATTGGATTACCAATGTGCTAGCATTATTATGAGATACAAGGATAAAGGAAGGAACCAAAGATGACAAAATTTAGAAATGTATTGCTGGGTTACCTGCTTATGGTCATGTTTTTTGTGACTCCGGCTTCTGCCCAGTTCACAGAAGAAGGCGTAAATAATGTATGGCAGAGAGTGGCAAAAACAGCGGGACTTGAATATGCACCCAGGGTCAACATCGAAAACAAGAAAGAACCTAATGCGTGGGTTTCTTTTTCACTTGATAAATATTCTGTTCATATTACAAGGGGAATGCTCAATCTTCTGAAAACTGATGACCAGCTCGCCGGGATCTTAAGTCACGAAACAGGCCACATAAAACTTGGTCACTACAAGGAAACTATGGGCAGAAACCTGTTATGGGTATTGCTCTACAAGGCTATTGGAAATGATGGAACTGCCGGCAACGCTCTCGGACTCGGACTCTCCCTTGCCGAATCAGGATTCAGCAGAGAACAGGAAGTTGAAGCAGATGACTATGGCATCAGACTTGCAGCGAAGGCCGGATATGATCCATGGGGTCTTGTGCAATCCCTCGAGATAATGGAAAAGGCCGGATATGAAACAACTCCAAGCGGATTTAATTCTCACCCCCCCACCGAGCGAAGACTTATTCACGTCAGGAATACAGCTAAAATCGTGTCATCTCAATAATTGTATCATGTATACGCTCTATTTTTCTCTATTTTCTTGTCCTTTGAATGATATAATCTTCCGTGAATATTACCTTTATTTCTATTTATAGCCTACAATTCAGAATATTCATTTAAATTACCGTGAACATTTGGGGGAAATGAAAATATAGTAAAATCCAGGAGGCGATATGTGTGAGTAAGGTTTGGGAATCGAATTACAGTTTCACTGCTAACAATGTCCGACCATCACCCATAAGGGAAATACTTGCTGTTATCAAGCAACCGGGCATGATATCTTTTGCAGGTGGGATGCCTGCTCCGGAAGTGTTCCCTATCGACAAGTTCTATGAAGGTGCACATGTACTGAAAGACGACGGGGCAAACGTTCTTCAGTATGGCAGGACCGAGGGCTACCCACCTCTTAAAGAATTTCTGGCAAACTGGACGGGACCCAGGATAGGTCGTGTTGCAGATCTTGAAGAAATGCTCATTACAACAGGATCTCAGCAGGCACTTGACCTTTTCTCATGGGCCATGATAGACAGGGGTGATACAGTTATTACCGAAAATCCCACCTATCTTGCAGCCCTGACTACCTTTTACAACCATGGAGCAAATTTCATCGGAATTCCCGTAGATGGTAATGGAATGCAGGTGGATTTAATTCCTGAGGCCATAGAAAGAGCAAAAAAAGAGGGACGAAAGGTGAAATTCATCTACACAATAGTTAACTTCCAAAACCCTGCCGGAGCCACTATGTCGGAAGAAAGACGCAAAAAACTGGTAGATATATCCCACAAGTATAATATCCCCGTTTTTGAGGATGACCCTTATGGTTATGTAAGATTCGATGGGGAACATATTCCTTCCATCTTTTCCTTTGATGATGAGGGAGGCATCCTTTATGCAGGCTCTTTCTCCAAAATCCTTTCTCCTGGAACCAGAATAGGCTGGGTTACGGGAAACAGGGAGATAATCCGAAAGATGACCGTCTTCAAACAAGCTACAGACCTCTGCTCAAGCAGCATAACCCAGTCCCTTGTGGCAGAATACTGCAAAAAGGGTTACCTTGATGAGCATCTTCCGGTAATCATAGATAACTACAGGGTCAAGAGGGATGCTATGGAGGAAAGTTTTAACAAACACCTGGGACCCAGGGGTGTTTCCTGGACTAAGCCTGAAGGCGGATTCTTTTACTGGCTTCACTTCCCCACAGTGTCTACTGATGAACTTTTCAGGAAATCAATTGAAAAGAAAGTTGCCTTTGTAACCGGGGATCCCTTCTGTATTAAGGCTGAAGATGGGAAACACTACGCCAGACTCTGTTACACATTCCCCTCTCCTGAGATAATTGAAGAGGGAGTAAAAAGGATAGCAGAGGCAATGGATGAAATAACAATGACGGTAACTGCCTGATAATTATTCCTGAAACTTTCAAAGGGCCTGCCTGATAAGGGAGGCCCTTTTCAATATCTATCCGGGGGTGAAAACAGATGTCCGAACTTTGGAACAAACTCTACAGCGAAGCGGCAATGCAACAGAAAGCTTCTCCCATCAGAGAGATCATGAGCGTTATACGACAACCAGGGATGATCTCTTTTGCAGGTGGAATGCCGGATCCAGAGATCTTCCCAGTTCAAGAGTTCTATGATTCTGCAGATATTATCAAAAGAGAAGGTAAGGATATCCTTCAATATGGGGCAACGGATGGGTACCCTCCTTTGAAGGAGTTCCTCTCAGAATGGACAAAAGAGCGCATGGGGAGGAAAGTCTCATCCAGAGAGATGCTTATCACATCCGGATCCATCCAGGTGGCCGATCTCCTGACCTCCTCAACGGTTAATAAGGGAGATTACATAGTAACAGAATCACCCACTTTTCTGGGTACCACCCTTGATATGCACAATCACGGTGCAAAGTTTATCTGTATCCCGTGTGATTCCGAGGGAATGGTAGTTGAAAAGATCCCTGAAGAAGTCGAAAGGGTCAGAACTCAAGGAGGGGAAGTAAAATTCATATACACCATACCCAACTTCCAGAACCCTGTGGGATGCACCATGTCTATGGCAAGGAGGGAAAGACTGCTCGAATTAGCTGAAGAACTTGAATTGGCCATTCTTGAAGACGATCCCTATGGATATATCCGGTTTGACGGGCAACATCTTCCGACTCTCTTTTCAATGGACAGGAAAGGCCTAGTCATATTTGGGGGATCTTTCTCGAAAATACTAGCACCCGGAACAAGAGTTGGCTGGTGTTTTGGAGATTCGAATATCATCCGCAAGATGACTGTTTTCAAGCAAGGGGTAGATACTTCCACCAGTGTGGTTTCACAAGCTCTGGTCTATGAATATTGCAGGAAAGGATATCTTGATGATCGCCTGCCGGGTATAATCGACCATTACCGGAAGAAAAGGGATATCATGGGTAAAGCTTTCAAGGAATATCTTCCAGCGGAGGAAGTAGAATACAACACTCCTGAAGGAGGTTTCTTCTACTGGGTGAAAACACCCCGAATATCTACTGATGATCTCTTCAACAAGGCAATAGAAAAGAAGGTGGCCTTTGTCAAAGGTGAGCCCTTCTTTCCAAATGGGGGTGGGGAACACGAGTTCAGGATGTGTTACACCTTCGCCTCCGGAGAGCAGATAGAGGAAGGTGTAAACAGACTTGGTGAATCTATGAAGGAACTTCTATAAAAAACGTTTTAGCAAAGGAGCAGCAGGAATGCTGCTCCTTTTTCTTGATCTGTGAAACTCTTAAGGGAACTATGATATAATTTCCACGCTGTGCTAGTAAGCAATTATTCATGGGATGTGCTCTAGATGTTTGAAGATACCATCGCTGCCATTTCAACCGCCTGGGGAGAAGCCGGGATTGCCATAATCAGGCTGTCCGGTCCTTCCTCACGGACAATTGCAGATAGACTGTTTCGAGGGGTAAAACCACTCTCGGAAACACCGCCACGGTTCATGCGAAATGGTCATATCCTTGATTGTCAGGGAAATGTTATAGATCAGGTATTGGCAGTATGGTTCCGGGGCCCTAAAAGTTATACCGGGGAAGATATTGTTGAAATACACTGTCATGGAGGAACATTGGTAGCACAGACCTGTCTTGACATGCTACTTTCTTCAGGGGCTAGACTTGCGGAACCTGGAGAATTCACAAGGAGGGCTTTCCTTAACGGACGTATGGATTTACCTCAGGCAGAATCAGTTCTGGGAATAATAAGATCCAGAAGTGAAGAAGCACTTAAAGCAGCTCTAAGATCCCTTAAGGGAGAACTGTCTGAATTTGTCCAGGAAATATATTATGAAATGTTGAACCTCTCCGCTTCTCTTGAGGTAGGTATAGATTTCCCTGAAGAAGATGTTCCATTGATCTCCGATGAGGAGGTATCTCATCGTCTTTGGGCACTGAGGCAAAGCATGGAGGATCTTCTTGACAGATGCACCACAGGACTGCTTCTACGCGAAGGGATAAGGGTCGCTTTGATAGGAAGACCCAATGTCGGAAAATCTTCACTTCTCAACGCCCTGCTCAAGGAAGCAAGGGCAATAGTCACTTCCATTCCAGGAACAACCCGTGACATTATTGAAGAAGTTCTAACCTATAGAGGAGTCCCGTTGAGGATAGTCGACACTGCAGGTATAGGGATCCCATCTGATGAAGTGGAAGCTATCGGAATAGAAAGGGCTGAAAAGGAACTTGAAAGGGCCGAAGTCCGGATATGGGTAATTGATGGAAGCCAGAAACTTCTGGAAACCGACATGGCTCTCGCCTCAAGGATATCAGGATTTCTCCATGTGGTAGTTATCAATAAGGCAGATCTCCCTCTTGCGGTAACAGAAGAAGTTGTCAGAACTATCCTTCCTGGAAGCCCTATTTTCATCATATCGGCACAGAAAGGAAAAGGCCTGGAACAGCTTAAAGATGAAATATTGACCCTTGTTGCAGGAGGAGGGACTCTTGATACTGGCTTGAATGCAACAGCAAGACAGGTAAACGAGATCAAGACAGCCATTGACTCCATGAAACAGGCATCGGAAGCTCTGGATTCAGGATTAGGGCAGGATATAGCAGGTACATGTATAACAGATGCCAGGCTTAATATGGAAAGACTGATAGGGATCACTTCGGATGAGAGCCTTCTGGATACTATCTTCAAACAATTCTGTGTCGGTAAATAGTGATAAATAAAAGGGGGTTGGATATTTACACCATCCCCCTTTTATTTTTAACCTTTATCTAACGAAATGACAAGTTCAAGGCAAACCCTGACACCAAAAGCTGTGGCACCTTCCGGATAGTAACCAAAGGGTTTTTTATAACTATCCACACCAGCAATATCAAGATGAACCCAGGGTATGGATTCATCCACAAATTCCTCCAGAAACATGGCTGCAGTTATGGCACCACCCCATCTACCTCCAGTATTCATAACATCAGCAAAAGGAGATTTTATCTGTTCCCTGAGTTTTTCATCATCCATGGGAAGCTTCCAGAGGCGCTCTCCGGATCTTGCAGCGGCTTCAAGAACTGCCTTTCCTGCGTCATCGTTATTCGTAAAAAGGCCTGCTGTATATTGTCCAAGGGCAACCACACATGCCCCTGTCAAGGTAGCCATATCGATAATCATGTCGGGTTTTAGTTCAGACGCAAATGAGAGTGCATCTGCAAGGGTTACCCTTCCCTCCGCATCAGTGTTATCGATCTCAATGGTTTTGCCATTTCTGGCACTGATAATATCATCAGGACGATAAGAGTTCCCACCTGGCATATTCTCGGCGGCACCAACTATTACATGTACCTCTACCTTTGGTTTAAACTCCCCTATCGCCTTCATTATACCCAGGACATTACAGGCACCGGTCTTGTCACCCTTCATATCCCGCATATGTTCTCCTGGCTTGATGTTAAGACCACCACTGTCAAAGGTAATACCTTTCCCGACAAAAACGATCCTGGCTTCAGGTTTCAAGACGGGGCAATAGGAAAGATGGATAAACCGGGGAGGAATGGAAGACCCTTTTCCCACATGCCAGAGGGCAAGCATTCGTTCTTCTTTCAGTTTCTGTTCATCCCAGATCTCGCAGGACAGGCCATATGTTTCAGAAAGTTTCACTGCCTCTTCCGAAAATGACACTGGATTGATCACATTACCAGGTTCATTTGCAAGATCCCGAGAAAAGTTCTGAGCTGAAGCGAAAATGGTCCCCATATGTATGCCAGGTTCATCTCCCTCGTAAATGTAGACCTGTTCGATCTTTTCGGAGCCATTGTCTTCTTTTTTCGTCTTATACTTTTCAAAGGAATATGATCCGAGTTCACATGCTTCGGCAAGGACCTTGGCCAGAACAAAGTCAACCTTAACAGGCACACAGATGAGGATATCCTTAACCTTGTCCTTACCCGCCCTGCGAATCAGTTCTCCAGCACAGTAACGGAATACATCGGGGGCTGATTTTTCTTTGCTTCCAAGCCCCACCAGGTAAATACAACTTATCTGCCCCCTGCTCATGGGAACGGAGAGTATATTTCCCTTTTTTGCCTTGAATCCTGAAGTACCTACAACTGAGCGAATATGTTTTGATATTTCCGCATCCAGTTTTTCCAGACAAGACAGATCCTCTTCATACATCAGAAACGCAAAAGTCCGGACTCTGATTTCTCTGAGTTCCCCGTGATAACTTTCTATTTTCATATTAATACACCTCTCCAGATTGAGAATTTGCCCAATGGGTAACTTGCCTTTGTGAAGATTAACAGTAACAAAAGTCTGATTTTATTTCCATAACCTATAATATATAAAGAATATGTATT
Source organism: Acetomicrobium hydrogeniformans (assembly GCA_016841745.1). Classification (GTDB taxonomy): domain Bacteria; phylum Synergistota; class Synergistia; order Synergistales; family JAFGMB01; genus JAENYO01. Next base: position 48,656 of record JAENYO010000010.1, on the reverse strand, counting down.
TAAAATCACATTAGAAGGGAAGGCTGATATCATGGAAAAGATTGCTTCAACAGATCATCCTGTCCTTGAAATACTCCGAAAAAGATGGAGTCCCAGGGCTTTTTCAAATACTGAGATAGAAAAAGCTGATATTCTATCCCTTTTTGAGGCAGCCCGATGGGCACCATCCTGTTTTAATGACCAACCCTGGCAATTTATTATAGCTACACAGGATGATGAAGATAATTTCCACATAATGCTTGACTGTCTTGTTGAAAAGAATCAGGTGTGGGCAAAAAATGCATATCTCCTTGTTATAGCAGTAGCCAAGATAACATTTCGAACCAGAGAATCAGGAAACCGCCATTCCCTTCACGATATGGGTCTAGCCATTCAGAATCTGATGTTGCAGGCTACTTCATTAGGTCTTTATACCCACGCCATGGCAGGTTTTTCAGTCGAAAAGGCAAGGGAAAACTATGAAATACCTGATGATTTTCAACCCATTACCGCTATTGCAGTGGGTTACCCCGGGGATCCCGAATGTCTGTCTCCCGACTTGAGGAAAATGGAATTTGATGAAAGAGAGAGATATCCACTCAGAGATTTCCTCTATGAACAAAAATGGGGAAAATCCTTTTTATCATAGGAGCTATCTTAAAGTCCCTGTAAACAGATTTCGACTGGAGGCAGGAATGGCGAATCCTGCTTCCAGTCAATGTTAATATCTGGATATGGATTATTTTATTTTCCCGTAGTTTACAAGACCAACACCTGATAAAACCAGTAGGCCACCTGCAACAACGATACAGGTCACCGCCTCGGACAGGAAAACAGCAGCCACAGTCACTGAAACGACCGGACTCAGGTAAAGAAAAATGCCTACCCTTGAAGAGGGGAGGTCTTTTAACCCACCATACCAGAAAACATACGCCAGGGCAGAACAGAAAATCCCTAGAAAAAGAACACTGAACCATCCTTCAGGTGATAGATCAGCCAATTGCCTGAAAGCTCCGGCCCAGATAAAAGGGATCGTACTAAAAAGCAACCCCGAAGCCATTGTAAAGAGCATGGCGAGGTCAGGTGGATGATTCTGAAGTTTTTTTCTTGAGATCACTGAAAAAACAGCCCATGTAAAAACGCTGCATATAACAAGAAGGTCTCCTTGAGAAGACAGCACCAGTTCCGATAATTTCATTAGATTTCCCCTGGTTGCAACGAGAAGAACGCCAAAAGACGAGACTCCGATTCCAAACCATTGAACAAGGCTGACCTGTTCCTTGAGGAATAGCCTCCCCAGGATTGCAATAACCACAGGAGTGGAAGAAATAATTATTCCCGCCATACCTGCTGAAGCAGTCTCCAACCCGGTGGACTGTATATAATTATGCAGAAATACACCGAGAAAACCAAGAAGTGCAAAATCCAGAAGGTCCCGGCCTGGTAAAAGGTTTATCCTTTTCTGGAAAAAAAGGATTAGAAGGAGAACAGCTGTTCCTATTCCTGTGCGCAACCATAGAAGGGTTATTGGAGAAACCTCGGAAACTGCAACCTTTATAGCAGTATAGGAGGCACCCCACATCAGAACTCCTGAAGCCAGCTTAAGCATGGCTAAAGTCTGACGCTGCAATGGGCACCCCCCATGATCATACAGGTAGAATAAGGGTTAGTCCTCATCTATGGCTTGAACCATGAGATGGGCAATTCTCCTGCCAAATTCAGCCGGATCTTTTATAGTTCCCCCTTCTGCAAGAAGAGCCTGATCATAGATCATCTCACAGTATTCTTTAAGCTTTTCATGGAGGTCTTCCTTGCTATACAGATCGGTAAGGGTACTGAAAAGGGGATGTTCCGGATTGATCTCAAGGATACGCTTGATATCTGGTACATCCTGCCCCATAGCACGGAGCATCTGTTCCATCTGGGGAGAAACATCTTCCTCTCCAGTGACAAGGCAGACAGGAGAAGTACTCAGCCTGTCTGAGAGTCTCACATCCTTGACCCGATCTACAAGTTTTTCCTTCATAAAGGATAAAAGTCCCTGAAAACTTTTCCCCTTTTCTTCAAGTGCCTCTAAGGATCTCTTTTTTTCCTCATCCGTGCCAGGCCTGACATTACCCTGGCCTACAGATACAAACTTTCTGTCTTCATAATCGGTACAATAATGCATGAGAATCTCATCGACAGGATCTGCTAGTAAAAGAATCTCATAACCCTTATCCACAAACGCTTCCAGATGGGGAGAATGACGGAGATTTTCAAGAACCTGACCTGTCATATAGTAGATTTCCGACTGTCCCTCCTGCATTCTTTCAATATATCCTGCAAGGGTAGTAATCTCTTCTCTCGAAGCGGTTGAAGGGAACAGGGCAATATCAAGTATGCTTTTTCTATTGTCCGGATCGTTTACTATGCCTTCTTTAAGGATAACTCCAAATTCCTTCCAGAATTTCCTGTAATCATCAGGTTCATCCCTGAGTGTCTTTTTCAGTTCCGCCAGGATCTTTCTTACAGAACTTCGTCGGATAAGCTTTACCTGTGGATCTTCCTGGAGGATCTCCCTGGAAATGTTGAGTGGGAGATCCTCTGAATCGATTACCCCTCTCACAAATCTAAGATACTCAGGTATAAGATCCTTCCAGTCGTTCATTATAAAAACCTTCTTGATGTAGAGGTTTATTCCTTCGTTCTGCTCTCTCATGAACATACCCGAAGAAGCTTTAGAAGGTATGAAAAACAGACCTCTGAACTGGGATACACCCTCTGCCATCATTGAGATCCTTTTCCATGGCTCATTCCAGTCATGTGAAATATGCCTGTAAAACTCGGTGAATTCTTCATCGGAAACTTCATTCTCCGGCCTTGCCCATATGGCTTTCATCGAGTTGAGAACAACATCCTCTATTACTGTTTCATCATCCTTTTTCCGTTCCACTTTCATTCTCACTGGATATGAGACAAAATCGGAATACTTCCTGACTATCTCCCTGATCGTCCACTCTCCGGTATAATCCTTTATTCCCTTTTCTTCATCGGGGGTCTTGAGTTCCAGGATCACTGTCGTACCATGAGTTGGTCTCTGTGCCTCCTCAAGGCTATAGGTACCATCCCCGGTTGATTCCCATTTCCAGGCAACGTTCTCGCCAGCTCTCATAGTAACAAGCGTTACCTTCTTTGCCACCATGAATGAAGAATAGAAACCTACACCGAACTGACCGATAAGTTCTTCCGCCAGATCTTTTTTGTTCTGCCCCTTGAGATATTCCAGATATTCCTTAGTACCGGATCTGGCTATTGTACCAATAAACTCCCTTATTTCATCTCTGTTCATACCGATACCGTTGTCAGATATGGAAAGGATATTTTCAGAAGGGTCTGTCTCGATCCTTATGTGGAGGTCCTGGGCATCATCCCTCAAACCCTCATGTGTAAGAGCTTCTATCCTCAGTTTGTCCAACGCATCAGAACCATTGGAGATGAGTTCCCTGAGAAAAATATCCTTGTTGGAATAGACAGAGTAAACCATCATCTCCAGAACCTGTCTTGCTTCCGTTTCAAATTTATATGTAGATCTTTTTGCTGTCATAATGATATTCTCCTTTTACATTATCCTGACAAGATTTAATCCAGCTCAGGAAATCTGCTGTTTAGTCTGTTCAATGTGGAAGGAATAAAGGTCCTTCATTTTTCCATGATATTTCATTACAGACGCTATATATTTCCTGCCTGAAGCACCCAGATAACGGGAAAGTGCCTTGGAAACATTCCCTCCCGACGATTTAAAGTAACACGAAAATATATATGTTCCTACGAGAATATTGTTTTTGGGCTGGATAAGATCGGAAAGTGTCCTGATGTTTGAAAAGGTATTGCTGATATTGTTCCGATGAACCTTCCAGTTTACCTGCATAAGGCCATAGGCTGCACGTTTTGACTTGGCTTTGTATTTCACATGGGATTCCTTGATTATTATTGAGGCTATAAGAAAAGGGTCCACTCCGAAATAATCCCCCGCTTCCATAACATATTGTGCAAATTTAAGAGCAGCCCCGTCATCAAGGGAGGGATTTACGCTTTTGAATGTTTTCGCCACTACCTGTTGTTTAACTTCATGGTCCTTCACCATTACCTTTTCTTCCTGATCTTTCTGTATCGCCATCATCCGAGATTCCATACTGGTTATTCTCTGACCTTCAGCGCTGCTCTCAACAGGGACCACCATTGATATCCCTATTATCAGGGCAACAACAAAAAGTATCCATCTAATTTTAGACACCAGACTCCTCGCTCCTTTCAAGATAATAAATTCCTCACTGAAATATAAGTCTTTCAAAACCCCGAAAGTATATTATAAGGGGTCTTTGAAAATTAATTCAATGACCCCTTGAAAGATTTATCCTATTTGTGGGAAAAGATCAGTATTGAGACCTATGTGTGAAGGGATAGTATGGGAAAAAAAGAACAAAAAAAGCTATCTCCTGGTCATCATCGTTATTTCTGGATTATGTGTTCCTGGGGGTAACCCAGATTCATTCAAAATAGACTCTTGGGACCCTTTTGCTTATACCTGTTGGGATTGTCGTTACAATGCCACCTATTTTTTCAGCCATTTCTTCCAGAGATATGAACTCACTGCCCTGTCTTCCTAACAGGACAACCTCATCCCCAATTTCGACATGGGGAAGATTGCTTACATTTACCATGGCCTGGTCCATACATACCCTTCCGACGACAGGACATCTGACACCCCTGACCAATACTTCCGTTCCCTTACCGGAAAGATCTCTGCTGAAACCATCAGCGTAGCCAACTGGCAGAACGGCTATCTTTTCAGTACTGGACGTATGATAGATCAATCCATAACTCAGCCCTCTTCCCGCAGGCACATCTCTCAGAGCAACCACCGCTGTTTTAAACTCGAAACCGGGCTTTATCGCAACTGATCTAACCGCTTCAGCAGATGGGTACATACCAACAACCAACTGACCCGGTCTGACACCATCCATGGCCAGCTCAGGTAATGCGAGGGTCGCACCGGAATTACAGCAGTGTCTGATGCGGAAGTTGATCCCCGCAGTCTCTATTTCTTTCAGTACCCTTTCAAATTTATGATACTGTTCCCAGGTGTAAGTAAGATCTTTCTGGTCCGATATGGCAAAATGGGTGAACACACCTTCCATTACTACTCCGGGCATTTCCTTTATCTTCAAGGCAGCATTCACCACCTCTTCGGGGAAAAAACCGATCCTGCCCATTCCTGAATCTATTTTTAAATGACCGTAAGCGGGCATATTAAGTTTTTCAGATGCCCGGGAAAGTGCTTTGGCAATTCCAAGATCATTAATGGCAGCCCTTATACCATACCTGACATACTCTTCCGCAACTGCGCAGGGTGATGGGCCCAACACAAGAACCGGAGTTTCTATTCCTGCTTCTCTCAGTTCAATGGCTTCATCAGGAGTTGCTACTGCAAAGAAATCCGTGCCAACTTCTAAAAGCGTCCTTGCAACCTGTACTGCCCCAAGATTATAGGCATTCCCTTTTACTACTCCAAAGATTCTCTTACCTTCTCCAATATGTTTTTGGATCGCCTTGTAGTTTTCCTTTATATTTCCAAGGTTTACTTCCATCCGAGTTGTTCGCCAAGTCATAATATTAAGATCCTCCTTATTTTATATAAAGAGATACCTGGATGTCGATCTGGGCTGAAAATGTGGGGCAAGAGAAAGAACTCCCCTTGTCCCTTATTGAATATTAAAGATTTTTATCGTTTTCTTAACACTTTACCAGCAGTTTTCCCGGTATGTTTTCCATTTTTGATCATTTTGACTCCATTTACAAATACATGATCAATTCCAACTGGTTCATGGTTGGGATTTTCAAAAGTAGCCATATCCTTAACTGAGTCAGGATCAAAAATAACAAGATCTGCATCCATTCCTTCTTTAATGATCCCTTTTGTCTGAAGACCAAGTCTCCATGCCGGGAAACCGCTCATTTTCCACACTGCATCTTCCAAAGTCAGGGTCTTTTCTTCCCGAACATACTTTCCAAGCACTCTAGGATTAGTCCCACAAGTCCTCGGGTGGGTTTTTGCCCCTTCAGCTGGAGGGATGGAATCTGATGCCACCATTACAGCAGGATGTTTAATTACAAACTTGACATCATCCTCTGAAATGGCATCATAGGCGGCATTATCTGCGCCCCTATTTGCAACAATAACGTCGAAGGCAGCCTCTAATGGATCCTTCCCCATACATTCTCCTATCTCAACAAGGGTCATACCCTCATATTCTGGTGTATAGGGAGAATACAGAATTCTAGTTCCTTCACATCCTCCTGCATGTCTAAGCATATTTTCCCAAGAAGAAGCGCTGTTGATCTCTTCAGTAATCTGTTTTCTTATAGACATATCTTTGAGACGATCAACAACCTTATCAACGCCTCCTTCCTGTACCCAGGGTGGAAGGATAGCCCTTAGGGTAGTGCTGCAGGACGTATAGGGATACTGGTTTGCTGTAATATCTACACCCCTGTCTCGGGCCTTGTCGATCTCATTCAATGTATCTTTAACTAAACCCCAGTTGTCTTTCCCCAAAGCTTTATGATGAGATACCTGAACTGGAATCCCTGTATTTTCGGCTATACTTACAGTCTCCATCACACCGGATACGACATCATTGGACTCATTCCTCATGTGAGATTCATATAAACCATTCTTATTTTTTAATCCCACACAGACCTGCGCTATTTCGTCTAGAGAGGAGTAAACTCCTGGAGGATAAATCAAGCCACTGCTCAGTCCAAATGCCCCTTCCTCTACAGATGACTCGACCAGGTAACGCATCTTTTTAATCTCTTCTTCGGTGGCTATCCGACCTTCAAATCCCATCACAGCTATGCGAACAGTCCCATGTCCGACAAAAGCTGCAATGTTTGTACCAAGGTCTAGCCCTTCAAGAGCATTAAGCCAATCAGCAAAAGAATTCCAATTCCAGTCAGGCTTTGCCCCTGCCTTAATAAACCCGAGGTACTGATCCAGAAGCTCTATCTTCTCTGCCGATATGGGAGCAGGGCTTAAACCACACTGGCCTATTCCCTGGGTCGTTACACCCTGTCGCAACTTTGAAAGTATCAGGGGATCTCTTAACAGCAAAAAATCCGAATGTGTATGTATATCGATAAATCCAGGACACAGAACCTTTCCTGTTGCATCGATTATCTCTCCTGCCTGTACATTTTCAGGGAGTTTCCCTACAAAACTGATCTTGCTTCCATTAGTCCCCACATCACCCTTAAACCATGGAGCTCCGGTACCATCAACAATTCTGGCGTTTCTCACTACTAAATCAAAAGACATCAAAGTACGCCTTCTTTCAAAAAAATTATCAAATATTTGTCATTAAATCCATGAATACTACTATCATTACCATGGACCGACAACCTGAGGACCAAGAAGCAAACTCGGTAACCAGCATGAAAGCGCGGGAATATAAGTTGTAAGCAATAAAACAGGAATTCCGACAAAGAAAAGGAACAACAACATTATTGGAACCAGATCAGCATATGAACATCCTGATAATCTGCTCCCAACAAATATGGACATCGCGAATGGTGGAGTCACAACACCAAGGCCTACATTAAGAATTACAATTGCTCCCAAATGTACCAGGTTAACATCTATTTCTTTCATCAGAGGAAGGATCAGCGGAACGGACAAAATTAGAACTGGTACTCCATCCATGAACATTCCCAAGAGAAGCAGGAAAACATTCAGAGAAAGCATTATCAATGCTTTGCTTTCGAATAGCCCAAGGATAAAACCAGCCAACTCCTGCGCTACACCAACCCTGATCAGATACCTTGCAAAGACTGTACCAGAGGCAATAAGCAGGGCTATGACCCCCATCGAAACCAGGGAAGAATATGTAGCAGACCATAGCTTTGGGAGTGTTAATTCCCTGTAAACCCAAAAACCGATTATCAAACAATAAACAACAGCGATCGCACCAGCTTCGTTAGGAGTACATATTCCTCCGTATATACCTATAAGGATCACCAGAGGACAACCTAGAGCTGGTAAGGCAACCCATGTCGACTTTTTGAGTTCTATAAACCTCTCTTTTAAAGATTGAGACTCTTCCGGTATTTCAGTAGCGATCGACTGGTCAATATATCGGGGACAAATAAAGTAATTAAGGATCGCATAACCAATCGCAAGCAACAGTCCCGGGAATACTGTGGAAAGAAATAGGGCTGAGACAGACTGCTGGGCAACAAGACAATAGATCAACGCGGGTACACTTGGCGGGATCAGGTAACCCATAAAACTGGAAGAACATAAAAGAGCTGTTGTATATTTCCGTTTATAACCATATTTTTCCAATCGAGGAACTAACAGGGGTATCAATGCGGAAATGCAGGGAACAGATGATCCGGTAAGAGCACTAAGGAATACCGTAGATACTATCCCTACTGCCGCCATTCCCCCTCGGACCCTCCCGACAAGAGCATAGGAAAACCTTACTATTCGATCGGCGAGACCAGCCTCGGATATCAAACTTCCAGCAAACACGAAAAAGGCTATTGCCATTATCACATAACTGTTCAGGGAATGGTAAAAGGTATTAGCAATAAAGGATAAAGGCATACCTCCGACAATTACTCCGGTCGCTGAACTTGCAATAAAGAGCCATCCCAGAGGAACTCCTCCAAAAAGACCAAAGAAAAACACAGCAAGTGCTAGAAAAATCCCCAAAGTCATTCCTCTTGACCCTCCTCATTTGTAGAAACGATCTTCTTCATACCTTTAAATTTAGAGAATAGAATAAAGATCAGATGGAAAATACAGAGTATAAGCATTACAAACATGGATTCTGCAAGCCAACTGGTATTAAACCATCTCACCAGTGTTCCATACTCTGGATATTTAAGAGCCCTTAGGGTAAATCTCCAGACAGGTGAAGCAAAGACAAAAAGAATAACCAGTGATAGCAGATTAAGTGCAATTTTATAAATAAGGTGAATTCTGGGATTCCTTCCAAAAAACATCTCTGCAAAAACATCTACTGCAGTATGACCTTCTTCTCTTGTCGTAAGAGATACAGTCAAAAACATTGAAAAAACAAATAAATAAAGAGCCAGGTCATTGAGCCACATGATTTCCAGGTGCAACCAATAACGGTTAATTACCTGAAAAAACACAAGAAAAGTTGTCAATATCAAACCAACCGAACAAACCGTATTTTCAAACAAACGAATAAATCTGTTTAGGTGTTTTAGTAAAGAACTCATACAATCCTCCCCTGAAGGAAATGGTAACGAATAATGGGGCCACTGCGATAACGGAATCAACAGTTTCGATAACTATTAGTGGGATGGATATCCATCCCACTAATAGTTCATTTGTTACTTATCAATCAGATAGATATGTCGCAAATAGCATGTAGCTCAAAGGTACTGTGCCTGGTTATTTTTTTGCCAGAACTTCCTCATGAATCCTCTTTAATTCATCCTGAACTTTCTGAGTCATATTCTGTCCTGGATAATGTTTTTCCAACCATGGTTTGCAAAGTTCTTCCCAGACACCAGACATACTGGATTTTGTTCTCCATTCTTCTCTTTCTTCCGGAGTTAAACGAACAATCGTAAATCCTTCACTTTCTTCAAGCTGTTTTACAAAATCAGATTCAGCAGCTTCTCCCGTTTTGTAAAGGAAGGCTTCTGCTTCTGCAGCAGCCTTGTTGACTGCTTCCTTCAATTCAGGAGAGAGGGAATCCCAGAGTTCAAGATTAACTACTATGTTATTATTATCCCAGAGAAAGTTGACATCTGAATAGAATTTAAGGACCTCATAGTGCCTTTCCTGAATCAGGGAAGGCCACATGTCCCAACAACCATCAACAACCCCTCTTGACAGGGCATTATAAAGCTCCGCCCATGGAAGGGTCTGAAGAGTCATGCCGGTTCCCTTACCCATATTCTCCAGCATTTTGACAGCAGCCAGGGAGGCTGAAACCCTCATTTTAAGATCTTTCAGATCTGCAGGAGTCCTAAGTGCCCTGACCGTATTGCCTAAACCATATGAACCCTGAGAGACATTAAACAGGAGATGTCCTCCAACTTCATTCCATGCAGTTTCCATAACCTTGTACAGGATACCTGACGGATTCTCATAAGCTATCCTTGCTTCATCCCAGTTCTCAATTGTCCAGGGCATCCAGTTCATCATTCCACCTGGAACAATGCTTACATAAGGCGAAAAAGCACCAATTTCGATGCTACCGTCCTGCATTCCATGAAAGGATTCATCGTGAGTCCCAAGCAGACCGTCTGAAAAGAATTTGATCTTGATCTGACCATTGGAATACTCTTCCACTTTTTCACAGAAAAGCTTATAGCCTTCATTACTTAGAGGACGAGTCCAAGGCTGAGCAAATGACCAGTTGTACTTAGCTTTGGCAATTGCTGAACCAGGAATCAGACATACAAAAAGAGCGAAAATGACAAACAAACACAAACCCTTCCTCGTTAACTTAAACATTCTCACAACACCTCTCTAGATTAAAGTTTAGTGACATGGTCTCTACTCGATTTACAGAAAATCCCTTATTAGCCTCCTTTCTAAAAAGTGGTCAGGTAAATTCAGCATCATTGGAATGATTCATAACTAGTAATAAACCCCAAAAAGAGATTTTCACACTAAAAGGAGATAAAAAAGAGTGGTAATCAAACGCAGTTATAAAAGGGAAATGATCCAAACAAGCATTACCAGTCGGAATTCACATGGGATACATGTAAAGAATAAACTGAAATAACGAGTTTATTATAAAGATATTTTCGATTATATCAATATGCCGAAGTCACATGTTTTCCAAAGATATTTATTTTGTTGTAACAATAGTTATTGAATGGAGTACTGATGGGTATTTAATGACTCTAATGCTGAAAATATATTTTGAGGCAAAAAGTTAAATTCAGGCGGGTTTCCGAATCGTTAGTATCTATATCCAAAATCGATTCAATTAAATTAATTCTATATTTAACAGTATTATAATGAATGGATAAAGAGCGTGCTGTTTCTCTGTAAACCCAATTATGCTCTACAAGGCAACGCAAGGTGTCAATTAGATCTGAATGATGAAGATCATCATGCTGGACGATCTTCCCCAGGAAACTATCAAAATATTCTTTGAATTCCTGGGAATCCAAAGAATGGAAAAACTTAGAGAATCCAAGTTCATCCCAGAAAAGTACGTCCTTGAGTTGGGTTGTATTAAAAAAAGACAAGGTCTTTTCTGCCTCTTTATAGCTCTTATGTGCATCTCTAAGCCTCTGATGGCAACCTCCAACCCCTATTTTAATCTTGGAATTACCTACGAATGATATATCTTTTACCAGATTTACGAGAAGATTTCGAAAATGTTCTACCTGTTGCTCATATTTTTCCCGAGAAGAATTTATCAGGAAGATTATGGAACGACTCATAGTTGTATAACAATAATTATTTGAGAAAGATTCAATATGTTTCTTTGTAACTAGAAGAGCTTGATCTCTAAATTTAAATAAAGAATCTTCATCTGGAATAGCATTTTCCGGGTTTTGGCTAATTGGATAAATACGTAAGATAAGAGCAAGAACACCTCCGGAAGAATCCCAATCAATAAACCCTGACCTATGCCTTATTTCTTCTTCACTTGATATTCGATTATAAAGAAGATCAAAAACAAACTCGTCTCTTCTTCGGCTTTCTCTATAAAGATCAGATTCTTTTCTCTGGATTTCGAGCTTAAGGACCGTACTTCCATGTATAAGCGCATTTTGAGTTATTACATGTGTTTTAGAGGATTTCTGTAAACTGTCCAGGATAAGAAAACCATATACAGTTTCAGCTATTTGCACCTTCTCGTAAATGTAAAATGACAGAATCTGATCTAAAGGCAAGGACTTAATGTTGAATAAAAACTCCTCTGAAATACCCGAATAGTATCTTTTTTTTAAATGAACATCAATAAAACATACATCAAGACCGGTAATCTCCTGAAGAGCCTCCACGATTTTCTGTGAGCCTCCTCCATCTGCAACAAGGTTAGTTAAGGACCTATGTATATAATACGAGTTCCTTAAATCCTGAGCCTGAGTATTTATTATCATGGATAACGCAGGATTTAATATATCGATAAAGGCAAAATCCATAGGATAAGAAAGTATGGGGAAAGACAGTTCATCTGATATTTCATAGACTTTTCTGGGTAACACATCGATAAATCGGCCCACTTTAAGGCAAAGACCTGCTGCATTTCGGGAGTTCAATCCCTTGATTACTTCACATAATTGCAAAGGATTGTCCTTCCAAAGGAATCCCGTAGATAAAATTATTTCTCCCCCTCGAATATATTGCCAGAAATCAAGATTATCGAGAACAGTAATTGACTGGACACGCCGTTTCAACCCCAAAGCACCAGAGAGCACCTGAAGACTTTTAAGTTTTTCATGATTCAGAAAAGATTTCAAAGTAATACTGGAATTGAAGATTAAATTATCAGTGCGATCCATTCATCCATTCCCTCTAATTACAGTCTCTAAAGTTGAAATGATATCCTTCCAGATTTAGCACATACATTCTTCCTATTCATCAGACAAAAGTGAAATAAGGAAAAAAGGCGGGTTTCCCCGCCTTTTTAATTCCTTTTATAGTTCAGCATGATAAACATCTCATTATCAGCAGATATTCCTGCTGTTCTAACAAATTCAGCTTCGCTCTATTCTCCGTTCAGAATAGTTTCAAGTTCGGAAATGACGGCTGAAAGTTTTTCAAGCTCAGCCTTCTTTGCTTCAAGATCCTTCTTGAGCCATTCCTCATGACGAGTGGCAGTAGTCTGAATACCATTTACCTCTGTACCGAAATCGTTCATGCTGTTTTTGATAGACGTGATATATCTTTCAGCCTTTTTAATGCGAACTTCCTGCTTCTCAGATGTAGCCATAAGATTATCATAGTTAGCCTTCATATCTTCCATAGCTTTCGTCTGTACTGCAGTAGTTTCAACCATCTGGGAATTCATATTATCCAGTTTGGCATCTATCTTGTTCCAAAGTGTATTGAATACAGAAATAACTATGATCACAAGAAGAATTATCAGCCACCACGACTTCTTTTTGTGATTGGTAACCACGGGTTCTTCTTCGAGTACCTCTTCTACTGGTTCCTCATCTTCTTCGGAAGTCTCTACAGATTCTTCCTTTATCTCAGCACATTCTTCAGAGCATTCCTGACATTCTTCTTCAGAACTCTGTTCATCAGCACATTCTTCAGAGCATTCCTGACATTCTTCTTCAGGACATTCTTCAGATTCACAAACAGGCTCGAAATCTTCCGGCTTCAGCTCAGGGTTTTCTTCCGGCTCCAGGATTTCTTCGGGTTCAAGATTTTCTTCCGGTACTTGTTTGTTCATATCTTCTGGCATTCTATCCCCTCCAAGCTAGTATTATTATGAGAAAGCCCTACGCGAGTAGAAAAACACAGAGCTCTCCCAAAAAGTACACCTCTGGAAAGATTTTACGACAACCCTTCCTAAACCTCAATATTATACCAGCAAAATAGAAATGCTTGCCGACTGATTTATACTTTATTCCCAAAGGAAAAATAAGAAAATAAGGAAAGAACTATGATACTATCATTACTGGCTGGCAGAAAGCAGGATAAATGAAGGAGCAAATGGATGGTCTGGAAAATTCTGAGAGGCGCAAAAAAAAAGAAGGTTCCACTTTCAACTTCTGAAATCATTCGAAGAGGGGTACTTTCTCATGAGATCCTTGAGTGGGCCAAGGGGAAAAGACTTACCATATTCAACCCTCCCTTCTGGGGAATCCACCATGTCTATATAGATAAAGAATTATGCCATGCACTTATCTGCATAAAAGAGGACCAGACAGCATATGTATTTCTGGGTAATTCCGCTGGAGCATCAAGCTGGGTCAGCTATGACCCGTTGCAGAAACCCGTTGAGGAAACTTACATTTCAGAGGATAAGCTCCAATGGAGCATCTTTGACGATTATGTGATATATCGAGGCTCTATTCTTCCAGCCACCAGAGATCCATATCACTGGGGCAAGGTCATAGAATGCCAGGTCTTTAAAGAAAAGATCACTCCTGTCTGGATAGGAGAACAGATAAGAGAACTCATTCGTGAATTTTCCTGTTGATCCCTGAAGAATTCCGTTCAGGTCCTCTGGCCATAGGATTGAAATTTTTCAGTTATCCTGGTTATCTCTTCTTCGGGAAGGACAATCGGCTCACCGACACACCTGGCTCTCCAGTATACCTGTGATATAAATTCGATGATTTCGGCCCTGTTGAATCCGGATTCCAGGTCTTCCCCAACAGTAACCAGTCCATGATTTGCCATGAGAACCGCATTAAAGTCCTTTATGTACTCCGTGACTGCCATGGCAAGTTCAGGAGTTCCATAAGTAGCATAGGGGGCAACGGGTACTTTTGAACCAGACAGGGCGACAAGGTAACTGATGGGAGGGATTTCCCATCCAAGGGACGCAAGGGTGGTAGCAAAAACGGAATGGACGTGAACTACAGCATTAACATCTGACCTTGCCCTGTAAAGATAAAGATGGAGATCTCTTTCGCTGGTAGGTTTCCTTTTTCCTTCCACCAGGTTTCCGTTGAGATCAAGGATCACTACATCTTTCTTAAGGGTTTTGAAATAGTCCATACCGCTGGGACTAACTGCGATAAGTCCCTCCCTGCGATTGAAAAGACTGAGATTACCTCCCGTGCCACTGGTCAACCCGCTGGAAACAAGTTTCCGGCCATATTCAATTATCAAGTCCCTTTCTCTGTCAAGTTTCAAACATATCCTCCTCCCGGTCAGAAAGGATCCATTGGCGCAGATCCCCGAATTTAGCAAATTCACTATGATAATTTATAATACCACCAGCGACAGAAAAATAATTTGAACAAGTCGCAAAAGTGATTGAGGGAGAATGTATGATAACCATAGCTGATCTATCTATAAGATTTGGGAACAGAACTATACTGGGGAACCTTAACTGGTCCATTAATGAAGGGAGCAGAATTGGCCTTGTTGGAGATAACGGGGCTGGCAAGACCACCCTTCTTAAAGCCCTGACAGGTCTCCAGCAGCTCGACAAGGGAACAATTTCCATCCCCAGAATATTGAAGATCGGTTATCTTCCCCAGGACCTGGTTGAATTACAGGACTCTACTCTGATCGATTTTATCAGGGAAGAAACCGGTATCGCAAAGCTTGAAAAAGAAATAACAGGACTCGAAACAGTTGTAGAACATTCAGCCCGTGGGTCAGGAGAATATAAAAGTCTTCTGAATCAGCTCGAGAATAAAAGAAAAATATATGAGAACAGGGACGGATATTCTTTCGATGCAATGGCTAAAAAAGTCTTAAAAGGACTTGGTTTCAGTGAAGATGACAGCAGCAGGAAATGCAGTGATTTTTCCGGGGGATGGAAAATGAGAATACTCCTTGCATCTGTCCTGCTCTCACAGCCTGATATACTCCTTCTGGATGAACCTACCAATCATCTTGATACGGAAAGCATGGAATGGCTGGAAGGCTGGTTATCATCCTTTCCAGGTACTATCATCGCCATATCCCATGACAGGCGTTTTCTAGACAAGATCTGCAGGCAGATAGCTGAAGTTTACAGGGGCACCATCACCCTTTTCAAAGGTAATCTCAGCCAATATCAGACAGTGAAAGAAAAGAACAGGGAACTTCAGGAACGAGCACTGAAAAAACAGCATAAAGAAATAGAAAAGACAGAAGCATTTATATCCAGGTTCCGATATAAGGCTTCAAAAGCGTCACAGGTACAGAGCAGGATCAGAAAGCTGGAAAAAATGGAAGTAGTCAATACAATTGAAAAGGGAATATCAATTCACCTTCGTTTCCCCCCCTGCGAAAGAAGCGGTTATGAAGTTGTGAAACTTGAAAACGTTTTGCAGGCATATGATGGAAAACAGGTTTTCTCAGGGATAGACTTCACTGTAACCAGGGGGCAGAAAGTAGCTCTGGTGGGAGTTAATGGCGCAGGGAAATCCACTCTTTCCAGACTTCTTGGAAAAGAGGAACCCCCTTTTCTAGGAAAAGTCATACATGGACATAAAGTCAAGATAGGATTTTTTTCACAGGAAAGCTCAAAAAATCTGAATTACGACAACAGTATATGGCAGGAAATAGCTCCAATCGGATCACTTAATGAACAGGAAAAGAAGGGACTTCTCGGTTCTTTCCTGTTCAACGGCGACGATATCCATAAACTCATATCGGTTCTATCAGGCGGGGAAAAATCTCGTTTGGCCTTATTGAAGATACTTCTGGAAGATTTTAATTTCCTTATCCTGGACGAACCTACGAACCATCTTGACATCCAGACAAGGGAACTATTCCAGCAGGCCCTTCTTTCATACGACGGAACCCTGATAATAGTTTCACATGACAGATATTTCCTTGATAAACTCGTGGAACGAGTAATTGAGATCAGGAATGGGCGACTTTTCGATTATCCGGGCAACTATTCCTATTTTATTGAAAAACGAACTGCTTCTTTGACCAGGGTTATGGAAAATGAATACATCGAAAACGTGGGACCTGAAAAACAGAAAAGCAATTCTGATCCCCGCCAGAAAAAGCGGGAAGAGGCTGAAAAAAGAAACCGGCTTTTCCAAATCAGGAAAAAGATCCTGGTAAGGCTTAAACCTGTTGAAGAAAGAATATCCTCTCTTGAAGGAGAGAGAGCCGGCCTGGATGAAAGACTTTGCAGCAGCGAACACCTTCAGGATTCAGGAAAGGTCCAGGAAATACTGAAGCGGAGATCGGAAATCGAGAATGAACTGGAGTGTCTAATGCCTGAGTGGGAGAATCTTATGATGGAACTTGAAGCGGCATCTGAAACTGTCTAGTTGAAAACAAATATTAATTTCTGACCTTGTTAATACAGTTATTTCAATTTAAACTATTAATATCTTTTTTCTGACAAGGTGAGTTATCATGAATTCTGTTAAGATTCTGCTGTCACTCATACTGACCATAGTTCTTGTTACACCAGCCACTTCCCAGAACTTGTATGAATATCATGGACAGGTAACTCCAGATACCAGGGGTGCCAGGCTGCTTCAGGAGTTTACAGAACAGATGAAGCCAGAAATGGTGGAATTGATTTTGGACGAAGAACCTGATGAATCAGGAAGAGTAAGGTACCTCTTCATGGATATGAAAGGCCCGATCATAGGGGGAGTAAGGATCGAGCGACTCACCCTTGATGCCTTTGATGTTCAATTCACGCCCCCCTCTGACTGGAACGGTGAAGAGATAGAGATTCTTAATATTCTTCTGGTACATGCCCATACGAGCATAACTGAAAAGGATGTGAATGCAATCCTTTCTAAAAAAGCTTTCGGAGATGATGAACACTGGCATGACCTTAAACTGGATTTCAGACCTGAGGGAATCTATGCAAGGGGAAACTACCTGGCAAAATTTCTCATAAAACTGGATATACTGATAGAAATAATGGGTGATTTCAAGATCGTGAAAAAACAGCAGATCTGGCTTGATAATTATACGATTAAAGTCAACAAAGTCTCAGTTCCTGAAACTGTTACTGAGCGGGCTATCGGCAAGATCCAACCCGTGATAGACCTCAGCAGGTTCATCTTCCCACTGGAACTTGATTCAGTAAAACAGGATGAAGAACGTATCTACATCAGAAGCCGCATACTACCAGAACCCTTTGATGGTATTACTTATAAATACTTCGCCGATCCACAGTAAAGTTCATGGTTCAGGAAGACATGCCGCACCAATAAGGGCAGCATTATTGCCCAGTTCGCTTATCCTTATATCCATGTGGGGGTAAAACGCGGGAGCTGTGTATCTGATGATATATGGTTCCAGTTCTTCTAGCAGACCTTGAGCCCTGCTCATTCCTCCTCCAAGAATTATCATCTCAGTATCAAGAATATGGATTAAGGAGGCAATAGCTCTCCCTAGAGTGTCAAGAGCCCTATCCCATATTGGCCATATTTCCTTTTCGTACCTTTTCTTCCAGAGGATCTCGACATTCGCTGGGAGACCTTCCCTTCGGGCCATTCGTTCTATCCCATCAGCCGCCGAAAGTGTTTCAATATGTCCAATTGCTCCACATCCACACTTCCCTGAATCAGCAGTCGCTATATGCCCAAGTTCTCCAGCCATACCATGAGATCCTCTGAGAAGTCGTCCCCCACAGACTATGCCCCCTCCTATTCCTGTCCCAAGGGTAAGGACTGCATAATCTGTTTTACCCAGAGCTTTGCCGGCAACCCCCTCCCCAAGAGCATAGCAGTTGCCATCATTTTCAATAACCAGTGGAAAGGGTAATACCTTCTCAAAGACCTTTTTCAGGCCGCTCCCCTCCCATCCCGGGAAATTGGGGAGTTTATATACTTTTTCTCTCCTGACATCGATCATGCCGGGAACACCTAAACCAATTCCTGAACATTCATGCCCTTTTGAAAGCTCTCCAACCATAGCAGATATACAATTCAGAACTTCTTCCAGCTTTCTGGAAGGAGGTGTTTCCAATTCTATCTTCTGAAGGATCCTGTGATCGCTACTGACCAGGGCAGAGGAAAGGGTGTGTCCTCCAATATCTACTCCTATCTTCATTTGTTCACCTCCCCGAACAGGCTTAAAGGATTATATTCAACTACTCCAAGGGAGCAACCTCATCGCAAATACACTCATGAAGACTGGTCCCTACATTGTCAGAAGAAACATGTGGAAGGATAACCATGAGTTTGGTTATTATGGCCTCCTTGGTCATATCCCGTCCTGATATAACGCCAAGATCCAGGGTCTTTCTTCCAACCTCATAGACAGTAAGATCCACACCACCATAAACACACTGGGTAGTTATTACAACAGGAATACCCTTCTCCCTGGCCATTGCCAGGGCAGGAAGAAGGTTTTCCCCTATATAGGGAACTCCTCCCAAACCAAGACTTTCCAGGACTACGGCTCGTGGAGACATGTCGAGTACATGTTCCAGGAAAGAGGCCTGGAAACCGGGATATATCTTGAGTAGAACAATATTCTTTTCAAGGAGATAGTCTGCGTCTCTGAACGTGGATTTGCCAGAAAGAAGGGGTCTATGATTTATGCTGACATCTCCATTTAGATCACAGCCAATAAGAGGGTAGTTTATGCTTTCAAAAGCGGTCTTTTCCCGACTGACAATTTTTTCCGACCTGGGCCCGTGAATGAGCTTATCAGCAAAACTTATGGAGACACCTGCCTGTTTTCTACTGATAAGGTGATCGGCAAACCTGAAGGTAGAAACTATATTATCAACAGCATCCGTATCAAACTCAGTAATAGTTTTCATGGAACCGGTAAGTATAACTGGCTTGGGGAAGTCACATAAAAGAAAGGAGAGTGCAGAAGCAGTGTAGGCCATTGTATCCGTACCATGTAGAATGATAACGGAATGAAAGACCTGTTCATTCTGTCTTACCACTCTTGCTATTTCAGCCCAGTCGGAAGGAACCATATTGGAACTATCCTTAGACATAAGATCTTCGATACCGATCCGGTGTGCCCGGCCTTCGAGCTGAGGGACCTGTCGAATAAGGTCTTCTCCGGTTATTGTCGGTTTGAGTCCATTATCTCCCCTGCTGGAGGCAATTGTACCGCCTGTTGATATAACAAGATAATCCTTCAAATCATCCACCTCTTCAAAATACTTTTGTTAAAGGAAAACAAAAGGGATCAGAATTCATAAATATTCCGGGACGGGTCAAAGTAAAAAAGGGAAATGGGTCAGCCAAACAGAACAGAAACAGGAATCGCCTGTCCGATCATTTGCCGGAAAGATATCTTATAAATCCACGAATGCTGTTCTTAAGGAAAAAACCTTCTCTCTGCTGCACTGCCCCTTCAAGAAAATCAAAAGCCCTCAGATTCAAGTCTACCTTTAAAAGCCTGTGAAGACTGATCTCGACCAGATCATCTTCTGACCTGTTTTCACCTGATCCATTCTCTTCCTTCAGCATACAACGTATTTCTCTTTCCCAAAGGAGAATCTGTGAACGGCTGGACTGAAGCATCATGGATGGGTAATTCGAAAATCCATAGTGACAGTAACAGAGGGTAGAAACACACCTTCCATTTAGCAAATCCAGAGACTCGAGGGTTGTATCCATATGGAATGGCGGAGGAGTTGCAGGCCTGATATAGTTTGGCAGATCCTTCATGATAGGTGAAAGACATGCCTCTCTCCATATTGCATCCATTCCTATCTGGGGATCTCTGGGTAAATAAACACCGGCCGCCTCTCCCGCAAAGAGAATATCTTCGTAAAGGAAAGATAGATGATGGGTGGCATGTCCAGGAGTGTCAATGACCTTCAACGGGAGAAGATTACGGCCAGGGTCTACTATTGCTGAGGGTGGCACCGGGATCGGTTTGCCATAGGCTTCGGCCATTCCACCCAACGTGGCAAGACTTCCCTCCCATAGACGGGAAGGGTCAGATATATGCCTGGAGCCTCTTGGTGACACAAGAACTTGCGCAAGTGGAAACTTTTCATAAAAATGACCTGCTCCTCCTCCATGATCAAGGTGTACGTGGGTAAGGAGTAGATAATCCACCCTCTCTATACCGAGAGATGAAAGAGCCTTTTCAAGAAAGGGGATGGTAGAAGCAGGACCAGTATCGACAAGGACTATTTTGTCCCTGGGATGATCAACGATCAGCCAGCAGTTAAGGAATTTCTGAAACCCCCGAACAGAAAGAGGAAGATCTATAAGGTAAAGGTCCATAGTTTTATCTTTTTTAACCAGACTGCTAAGGGACGCATTCAAAAGACTCACTCCCATTTCAGTGGATCCAGACAAAAGGAAAGAAAGTACAGAACCTACATTTCATTTATAAAGGTATCTACACCCTCTTCCATCCCAAGCATGTGTTCGAGAAGGTGAGTCCTGCTAATAATCCCTACCATCACACCATCCCTGAGAACGGGAGCCAACTTTATATTCTTTTTAAGCACAATACTTGCAACATTAAAATCGCTGTCATCCTCGTTGAAAGTAATCACTTCCGTTCTCATAAATCTTTTTACAGGTTCATCGCTTATATCAAGAAGATGTTTCCTGAATTGACCGTAATCAGGAAGAAAAGAAGAATCGGTAAGCATGTTCATATACTTCGGAAGAGCCGCTTTCACGATGTCCTTTTCACTGATAAAACCTGTAACATGGTTCTCCTCGTCCACCACAGGAAGCCCCGACATCCTGTGAATATGAAGTATCCTTATCGCTTTTCCTATGGGGCAGGTTTCAAGTATAGCGGTTAGATCCCTGTCCATAATTTCGGCAACTCTCATGAAGTACCCTCCTTTAAAAACGTCGTAAGAGAATAAAGAACAAAACCCGTAAAATCAAAGGGAACCCTGGAATATTTCTTCCCTGGTTCCCCATATTACCTGTTACCCGAGCGCAGTCAATATATTTTATTCAAAATATCTGAAACCAGGCGAGGTCAGATCCCTCGAAAACGAAAAACAACATATAGACTGCATATCAGTAGAGAAAGAATAACAACTTTTAACCCTATTTTAACAAAATAAGCAAAGGAAAGGGGATGACCATTTCTCTCTGCAACATCAGCAAGGACAACGTTAGCAGTGGCTCCCAGGTAGCTGCCGTTTCCTCCGAAGCAGGCTCCCATGGCAAGAGCCCAGAATAAGGGGGCACTATCCATACCCAGGCCAAGAGCCAGTTCGTTCACTACCTGAACAAAGATTGCAGCAAATGCCACCGGGTTAATGAAAATACAGGAAAAACCGGACACCCAGAGGACTGCAAGAACAGCCAGAAATTTATGCCCCACAAGCATTCTGGACATAAGAGTTGCAACATTAAGGATAACACCTGTTTCTTTAAGGGCTCCCACCATTATGAAAAGGGAACCGAAGAATACCAGGGTAGGCCATTCCACATCCTCATGTATTACTTCAGGCCCGGCTACAGGAATGATGGTAAGAAGAAGACCTGCTCCAAAAAGGGCAATCACCGATGCTTCAAGGTGAAGAATATGATGGACCACAAACCCCAAAAGAACCAGAATCATAGCGACAAGGGACTGTTTCATGAGTGCTGGGTCTTTTATCAGCTTGGTCTCGTCAACAGCATTGAGACGGTCAGTCCTGTCTGACTGGATCTTGAGGTCCTTGCGAAAAACAAAGGCCAGAAAAGAACCGCACACCAGAAGAATAATAATGGCAATGGGCGATAGATTGATTAGAAAATCCACAAAGGAAAAACCGGCAAATGAACCGACTATGATATTCGGAGGATCTCCTATAAGCGTGGCTGCTCCGCCAATATTGGACGCGAAGGCCTCACTCACAAGGAAGGGTACGGGGTTAAGGCCAAGAAGATCTGTAAGAGAAAGAACAATGGGACTTATGAGAAGAACAGTTGTTACGTTATCAAGAAAGGCGGACAAGATAGCAGTTACTATAATGATAGAGAAAAAAAGGAGAAACCCGTTGCCTCCTGTAAACTTGATGGTCTTTACCGCAACATATTGAAAGACCCCTGATCGGGAAAGGACACCTACGATTATCATCATACCGATGAGAAGGCCAATTGTATTAAAATCAATGAACCCAAAGCCGACATCTGCCGGTATGACCTTGGCAAACATAAGGAATGAGGCTCCCAAAAGAGTAGCTGTAGCCCTTGTAAGATATCCTCGTGCAATTGTAAAAATGGCTCCCACAAATACCAGGATTGAAATCCAGGCATGTAAAGACATATAAAATCGACCTCCTCCGAACAAGTTATACAGTATACGCCAATGGCGGAAAAGAGGCAAGATTTCGCGTATTCTCTCTTTTTTTCTTACAATGGCAATAAAAAAACCGGCTTTTCAGCCGGTTAAACATCATAAAAAAGTAACATCCTAGTCTTCGATTATCACAAGTGTTCCATTGCTGACACTGCCTACAAGAACCTTGAGTTCATCATTCAACATCCGTATACATCCGGCAGTAACATTCGTGCCAATGGAAGAAGGGTCATGGGTACCGTGGATCCCGATACCTTCCCATCCAGTTTTCAGTCTTATGAAAAAGGGACCATAGGCTCCTTCAATGGGCCCTTTGCCATCTCCGAAATCATAAACCCAATGGTTAGAATCCTCTATCTGTACAACCGTAAATGAACCTTCCGGTGTCCGATTGTCCCCCGGGCGTTCCTTGTTGCCCATGCCAGTTCCAACGGCTATGGAATACTGTTTCTCCATTTCCGCCCCCTTATAGAGCTCCAGGATATGGTCTTTTTTGCTGATCCTTATCCAGCATTGTTCTTCGAAAATATCATTGGAGGCAACCAGAAGAGCTATTCTCCTTACGGAACCATCATCTATGGTATTGGTTTCTACTGTCACGGGAGCTTCCCGGTTTGATCGATAGGCCATCCAACCCCATCTTCCCGTAAAACCAAGGATCAGCAAAATAACAAGGCATATCACAAAAACAGGGAGCCTGTTTTTTCTTCTATATCCGTAGTATCCTCTCATAGTCTAACGCTCCTTTGATGTCGGAAAGGGTCACTTATCCGCGGATATTTATATCCTTTGGGGATTCCCTGCAGGGAATCCCCTTTTTCATATAGGATATCACAAAAGAATGAAACCAAAATAAAACGAGAGGGCAGGTTCAATTCCCCTCTTGTCATTCTATTGTCTTCCTTTATTCTACTTTGCCTTGCCCTGGTTTGCCACAGCAGCAGCAGCCTTTGCAATGTCATCAGGATTGCCTAGATAATAGTGTTTAACAGGCAGCAGATCATCGTCAATCTCATAGACCAGGGGAATTCCTGTTGGAATATTAAGCCCCACGATCTCATCGTCGCTCACATTATCAAGATATTTCACCAGGGCTCTGAGACTGTTGCCATGGGCCGCGATGATAACTTTTCGGCCTTCTGTTATAGCCGGGGCTATGACTTCTTTCCAGTATGGCAAAAAGCGGGAAACCGTATCCTTAAGACACTCGGATCCAGGAATATCCTTCGGATCAAGAGTACTGTAACGAGGATCCTTTTCGGGATGCCTCGGGTCCGTTTTCGCAAGTTCCGGAGGCCGGATGTCATAACTTCGCCTCCATATTAGGACCTGTTCCTCTCCTACTTTACCTGCCATTTCGGCCTTATTGAACCCCTGAAGATCTCCGTAGTGTCTTTCATTAAGCCTCCAGGAACGGAAAACAGGAATCCACATAAGATCCATTTCTTCCAGGACGATCCATAAAGTTTTTATAGCCCTCTTGAGCACAGAAGTATAGGCTAAATCAAAGGTATAACCTTCTTCTTTAAGTATTTTTCCGGCACTAAGGGCTTCGGTAACACCCTTTTCGGAAAGATCTACATCGGTCCAGCCTGTAAAACGGTTTTCCCTGTTCCATTCACTTTCTCCATGTCTTAAAAGGACTATTTTGTATGTCAAAATAATACCTCCCTTTTCTATCATTTTTCAGAGGTCAATCAGATAAATCTATACATCCCCCAAAAGACTATCTCAATAATATCGATTTATATTTTCTGGAAACACTTCGGTAAATATGGGATCGAAGGACACGGATTTACGGCCAAAACAGACATCCAGCTGTTCATAGAAAGATACCATATCAAGATCCACAAGTTTTCTCTTTATGGCCTCCCGTGTAGGCATATATTTAATCTCGGCTCCTGAAACTTCATAGACTGTAACACCTGTTATACCGTGAAGAAGGAGAATAACTGAAGCAGCTCCTATCTGTTTGCCGAAGCTTACATCAAAAGCAGATGTTCCACCCGAACGCACAAGATGGCCGGGAACAACCTCCCTTATCTCAGGATACTCGAACTGGCCGGGTACATACATACCATTTTCCCGCAGGAACTTCTTTATCTCAGCATCTTCCTTCATACGGTCTTCAAGTTGTTTGTGAACATATTTAGCTGCTCCAAAAAGCTTTTTATGACCAAACGCATCTATCCCTGCGTCTTCGTCGACAATGTATTTACCGGAAACATCGGTCATTCCTTCTGCAACTACAATGGTGTATGTTCCAGATTTGACATCGCTCTCAATTATCCGTCTCATGTAATATCTTTTCATGTGTTCATAGACCTCATCAAAATCTACAGGGATTTCCGGTATAAGGATACAATCTGCATCTGCTCCGATACCTCCCCTGAAAGCGGTATGCCCAGTATATCTTCCAAAAACCTCAACTATCATTATCCTGTTATGGGTTCTTCCGGTAGTTTTAATGTCCTGCACAAAATTGGCTATCTTGTTTGCAGAAGAATCTCCTCCAACAGAGTATGTCTGAAGGTCAAGATCCATGGTCTTGGGGGCATGGACACAAGGGAACCCATGTTCAGCGAGATCGACCATTACACTCCCCGTATCGTCTCCTCCGGATATGACAAGACCCCCGATATCGAATTTTTTCAGACCTTCCAGTATCCTGAGATATTTATTGGGATCCTGTATCTTGGAGATCTTTACCCTGGAGTGCCCTGCCTCCGACCCGGCGAAAAAGGACAGAACATGATCTACCCTTGACTCGTCCAGTTTCACCAGGTGATCCGTATCTACAAGATTATAAAGTCCAGCGTAACCATGATGAATAATATAGGCATCCACTCCCATGTGGTCAGCCATCCTGGCCGCTCCTCTTACAACCGCATTGAGGCCGCCACAGTCTCCACCAGCTGTAAGGATACCAATGTTTTTGATCTTCGACATTGATTACACCTCCGAAAAAGACTTTTTCTATGATCTTTTCTCTTTCATTCAATTTGTAATATTATCATAGAGTAAGGATATTTCAGACTCATAGAAGGAATTACGGACCGAAGTTTAGCCTGATCTCTATAAATGAAATATACAATTTTCGAAATATCTGAAATATCTTGAGGAACAAGGATACGTTAAAATAAAGCAGAATTTATCCCGGTTCAATGAAAGGATGATTTCCTATGGCTCCGTTAGACCCTGTATCCTGGTTTCATGGAAAGATTTCTGAAAGAGGTATAAATCGTATTGTTAGGCTTATCATGACTCTGATATGTACAGTTTTTCTGGTACGAAGGCTAATGGAATATCATCTTTACTATTTCAAACCCCTGTGGTTTGTCGAAACACTCATATATATTATTCTAATAGCCGCCTTCCTGACAAGGATAGATCCCCAAGTGAGGTCTAAAGGATTTACCGAAATCGTGATTCCCCTTGTAGGAAGCGCGTTCCCTTTCCTGCTCCTTTTTACACCGCCCTCCCCATGGATCATTGGCGAACCCCTTCTGCTCAGAGGAACCTTTGCTGCTATGACCGGAACTACGGCCCTTACAATCTGGGCTCTTTTCTATCTCAGACGCTCCTTCAGTCTTACTGTCGAGGTGAGAGCACTGGTCCGGGAAGGTCCTTACCGCTGGATAAGACATCCCATGTACCTTGGTGAGATCCTGACTGCCGGCGCTGTCAGTTTCTGGAGATTTTCCCCTCAGAACCTGGTTTTTTTTGTTGGTTTTGTGTCAATTCAATTGTTCAGGGCCTGGATAGAGGAAAAAAAGCTGTCAGAATATCTGGGTAAAGATTACCGGATCTTTGCCTCTTCCAGATGGTGGTTTCTCCCCACACAAGACCCTGTAGAGAAATAGTTTGAATCTAGAGACAAAAGGACAGGAAGGAGAAAACTCTCCGTCCTGTCCTTTAACCGTTATAAAGTTCTTCCTGATGTTCAGTCCAATACTCAAGATTGACCTTTTCCTGGGCTTTCGAAAGATTAGAACCATATAGCCTTGTTCCTGGACCTATCCGGGGAAGTCCTCCTTCCTTTTGTCCCATTGACGGGGAAGTATCCAGGTTGGAGACTTTTGCAGACACATTCTTCCGGGAACGGGATATGGCAGAAACAGTTTTTAAAAGTCCATTATTCAGAGGTTTTATTTTCCCCGCCATTATGCAATCAAACCTCTTAGGATCACTGAAAATATCGAGTATCTCAGCCTGCAAACGTCTTCTTAAGTTCAAGGTCTTATCAATAGCCCTTATAACATCCCTGCATATCCCTGACTGCTGGTTCCCTGTACCATCTTCTAATGCAGACCAGAATTGGGAAGGCCTGTTCCAAAGATAGGACCTTATGCAGTCCTCGATCATGTCCCTGTTACAACTACACTTCCATTTTCTCAAAGAAAAAAGAGTTTCAACAATATTTCCAAAGGAAAGAGCGACATTTTCAATAATAAGTGCGTAGGCATCATTCGACGTTTGTTTCATGGAAATTCAATTCCTCCTTTGTTCAGCAACTAGATGAAATCGTATAGAAAAACGAAAAGGCGGCGAATACGAGATAACTTAAACAAAAAAAAGGGAAAAGGCAGGACCGGGATCTGGCGGTCAGCCCCGGGATAATTGAATATGGGAATATGAGAAAAGTTCAGCTGTCAAGATACTTGTTATACCCCTCCTCTGCCCGTGTATTTTAAAACCAGGCAGAGGAGGGGTGAATCCTGAAGCTGATTACTTCTTTAGAAAAGATGACGGGATGAGCAGACCGGCAAGAGGAATCAGCAGCAGGATCGCTCCCGGAGGAAGAGAAGAAGCATTGCATCCACCTCCACCGCCTCCGCCACCAACAGTTGTCGTCGATGTGGTAGTTGTTGTGCTGGAAGAAGGAAGGGCGAAAAAGTCCTGGTTACTGACATTGGTTCCGTCAACTGTAACACTTGAAGATGAAGGGCTAAAAATATAATTGGACTTGCTTACTGAGATAGTATAATCACCTTCAGGAACTTCCAGGCTATAGCTTCCCGTGGAGGAAGTATATGTCTGCCTTGTCAGGAAATTACCGTTAGCGGTAACTGTAACTCCGGAAAGTACTCCATCTTCTGTCGTAATCCTCCCGGAAAGGACATACTGCTTTGTTGATGATGAAGCTCCCAGGCTTACAGAAGGATCCCCATAGAGATTAAAGTCGGTAAAGTTCATCCACCAGGTTGAGCTGGGATATCTTCCCTGTTTAACTAGAAAAAGGGCAGTTCCAAAATCTTCCTCATACTCTATTATCCTTTTGGAAAAATCATAGGTCATCCCTGCGCTGGTAACACTTCCGGAGAATGATGTCTGGCCCGGAGAGTACCACGAATACCTGGTTGCACCTATAGAGGCAATGGCGCCATTTTTTAAAAGTGAATATGAAAGATTATTGGAGGTCTCGGGATGGGCATTCATACATGACCCCTGAAAGACCACTGCAGGATGGTTATTATCGAGGGTGGCCACATGTGAAAGATCCATTACATCACTTGCTGTTGTATACCAGCCATGGGTCCACCAGAACACCGCTCCGAAATTGCTCTGGTTCCAGCTATTAGTAACATTGGTAGTAGTACAGGGAGTTTTTTCTGGAGAAACTCCATAATTCTCGTTATAAACCCTGGTATATCCCCATCCTGCAGGGAGTATGTCATTTTTTACAGCTTCACCGAGGTGATATCCTGGAGTATTGTCATCACTGGGTTTCATTGGTAAAAGGACATTTTCTCTCCAGCCCGATTCATCCTGAGCCGTATTTTCGTAAGTCATGATCTTGAGAAGAATTGAATCCAGGTCGGAAATGCTGCCATAGTAAGGAATCCGGCCTATAAAAACTTCCCAGTTAGTATCAATGCCGCCGGTGACCATATCATGATCACCCTCGCCATATTTACCGTCTCCATCTTTATCCCAGTTACCTGTAAGATCCGCGTAGTAAAGATCGGAAGGCGACTGCCTGTATCCATCTTCTGTGTAGGAAGAAGCATTATTCCTTGGCCACAGCATCTTCATGGGAACATCTCCCGTGGATGGATCCGGGTTACCAAGCAGGAGGACGTACTTCAGGCTTCTGGACTGATAGTTATTTTTCAGCCATGTTCTTATCCTTTCAGCGGCAGTATTACCAGTTCCTCCGCCCCAGCTGGATTCAGTAACAAGTTGAACCGAAAAACCTTTTGAAGATTTCCATTGCACAAAGTTAGAAAGCTGGTTCGAGTTATTGAGAATAGAAGAAGTTGTAATAATAGCATAACCGGTGCCAACCTGGGGCTCTGCTGAAGAAGACAGGGAAGATGGACCATCGGGAAAGTTAATTACCGATTTTTTGACCATTGACTCGGTAATGCTGTCCATACCGGATGAAGACAATGCCTCTCCACTACTTTCATAATTAACTACAATTTCCGCTGCCCTGAGTTTATACAGATTTCCCTGAACCGGATTAATCCTGTAGGCTGCAATGGGAACATCAATTACATTTTCCCCTCTGATCTGTCCAGCACGGATTTCATATATACGTTCAACAGGGAAGATCTCATCCTTTGTATAGACAGCCATGTCACGGCCTTCTATCAGGTTTCTGTCTTCAGGCCAGAGCAGAACGTCCTCTTCTCCATTCCACGTTGCCGCAGGAGATACAGGCCTGATATCAAAAGGACCGGTGATAAGCTCTTCTTCAACATTCTCAAGGGACACTGAGATACTTTCACGAATTGTTCCATTGGGAAGGAGGATCTTATAATTTACGTAGGGAATAGAAGGTTCTCCCGTTGCTGAGAGAAGCTGAAATCCAGATCCAGAAAAGGAGATGATGTTGTTCTGGTCTACATCATGCGTAACTTCTACGGACGGCAATGGTACTGAGAGGACTTCGGCAAAAGCGATTGAAACAACTGACAGGCTCATAAGAAAGATAAAAAGAATCGTTACTGACCGGGTAAATATTTTCATGTTCTAGCACCTCCACTCAGACTGAAAAAACACCCCAGGGGCATACCCGGAGGTGTTCATCCAAACAGAGGTGCCGCAACTTCGGCGACCCGGCTGTCATGGCCTTCCGGCTTTAGACCCGTGGTTTTGCGTCACCGCCTTTCAGCGGTTTTGCCTTTTCGGTTACTTTTCCTTTCAGAAGTTCCCGTAAAAAAATCACTGTTTCAAATTAAAAAAGCAGATGCTCAGGTTTAGATAAAGTAGCGGATCCGGGAATGTCGAAAAGATTAAAAGAAACCGAATAGAATGATCTGACTCTGAAATTCTCGCTTCATTGTTTGTTAAATAGATTCTGGTACGTAAGGTAGAGTTATTGTTAGGCAGTAAATGATAGTTGAATTTCAGGAGCACCCGCACAAAATGTTGCATCCTGAAAAAGAAGCAGATGCTCAGCCTTGTCCATAAAAAAGAGTCAGGTACAAAGATAGTTCAGGACTTTTCCGCTTAAATCCCTGCTTGAAATTAAGGCTGAAAATAGTGAAGTGCAAAATTCCGGAATATGATCATAAAGGAGAAAAAGGAGAGTGAAAGGAATAGTTAAAATACAAAAATAGAAATAACTGGAAATCTGGAGCATCTGCAAACTTGTTTAAAAATCAAGGTTCAAAAAAAAGTGCCCTTGGAAAACCTCCAAAGGCACTTGACATGACCAGGTGATTACCTTTTAGGCAACCCGGCTGTCATGGCCCTTTGAGGGCTGTAGACCCGTAGCTTTGCGCCGCCACCTTTCGGTGGCTTTGCCTTTCTCGACGCTCACAAACTCTAGCGCATTTAAAAGATATAACAGAACAATCCTTTTGTCAAGGCTTCAATGTGAAAAAAGTACAACAATATCTCCTGCTCCCTTTGTTAACAAAAAAAGAGAGGGGACAAAGTCCCCTCTCCATACAGATTAAACTAACCTAGAACCTTCTGAACCAGAGTGCTCCAAGAGGTGCAAGAAGCAGTAGTACTGCTGCTCCGGTTCCTACGTTACAACCACCGCCGCTAGAGCTAAGCGGAGTTCCACTATCGTCATCGTCATCGTCGTCATCGCCAGGTGCTGGAGCTTCGGTCGGGAAATCTGCAGGATCGCCTGCTCCCCAAATTGTTCCAAGAAGTGCTGACGCATCACCCTCATAGGTTGCACAGGCTTCTCCAGTCCCCTCTGCGAGAGAGGTCCAGAGCCCTGTATCTGCGTTGAAGAGGAATATTCCGAAGTCGCCATTTGAAACATCTTCCATACAGATAACGATCTTGCAGATACCTTCACCATCAGCAGGAACGAATTTCGGCTCGAAGAAGAGATCACCACTGGTACATGGATCGGGGCATTCTGCCTCTACGATATCAGCAGTTACACACTCAGTGGGGTCACAGGCGTATGTCTTAACTTCATATACGACTGACCCGAAGTTACCCTCACTGTACTGGGGCAGATACCAGCCAAGGCCAAAGGTATCCCCTTCAAGGGCACAGAGTTCTCCATCCTCGCAGTCATCCCCGCAAGCTCCGGTAAGGGAAACGGACAGAGTGCAGTCACACTCTTCATCTCCACAGGCAGGTGTATCACAAGCCTCGTTAAAGGTAACATCGAGGGGTTCCCATACGCAATTTTCATCACACTCATCAACCTCTACCACTTTCCAGAGACCCCACTCCGCATCAGAATCGCAGGGGCAGCACACCGGGAATTCGAGGTTAATACCGCTGATGTTATCGCAGTTGAGAAGATCCATCGTGAAATACCTTACGAACTGGTAAGTGGGCTCGCAACAGGGATCACATGGATCAGGGCTATCACCTTCGCAAGATACATGGCATGTTTTCCAGAGGACCACGTCGCCAGGCTCTTCACACTCATCACAGTTGATGACTTCATAGTCATACCATTTGTACCTGGTGAGGAAAGAGATTTCGCCGGCCCTGTAGTATATAGGATCTTTGAGCTTAAGTTTTCTCCCTCCGTAGATCACTTCAGAGAAAGTCGGCCTGGTTGCCTCGTCATTCTCCCTGGTGAATTCGAGATCCGGGTGGAACCAGCTGCACAGGATCTCCTTGTCACAGCCTTCGCAATCATCATCGTCATCGCATGGGCTGTCGCCGCAAATACAGGGCTGACAATCATCATCATCATCATCGAGTACGCAGACAGTGTCCTCATAAGTGCAGTAGAGAACCTCTACGTCACAGGGGATGCAGTAAGGATAGGGAGCAGTATCGAAGTACTCATCCCACTTATCCTCGTCGAAACACCTTTCCTCATCTGCCTCTCTGTTATAGCACATGTCATCAATGTATTCGCAACCGGGTTCAATGGTCACCTTTGTTACGAAATCCGCCCAGGAGAACTTGTCTTCAAAACTGGTATCCCAGTCAATCCAGCAGCTCTGCCAGTCGAGGTCAGTATCGAACATCAGACTGAAGGCAGCGATGTCATCTTCACAACACCTGTCTTTATCGTCTCTTTTAATTACTCCCTGATGGCGTGGGACCTCACAGCACATGCAGTTGTACCATTCGCATCTCTGATCCTTGAACATCTCGTCGCCTGGCTCCCAGCACTCACAGTATCTGGACTGAAGGAAATCCCAGTCCTGAGCACAGGGGAATTCGTTGGTCTGTTGACAGGCGTCAACGTTCTTTACAAATTCCACAAGCCACCTTGTGCCGTTGATCTCCTTGTCATATGTCTGTGTAGGATTCGTATACACTATCTGAGGGGTTAATTCTTCTGCAAGAACAACTCCACCCAGGACGAAAACCATACATATGGCAAGAACAAAACACATAAATTTCTTCATAACGCTTGCACACCTCCCCTAAGGTTTGAAACGCATTTAGGTTCGGCAGCCCGGCGGTCGTAGTTCCCCTTTAGAACCTTAGACCCGTGGCTTTGCGCCCCGGCCTTTTGGACGGTTTGCCTTTTCGTTTTAAGATTCTTTACTCAGACTCTCGACGTTTTTTGTTTTCTAACACCTCCTTCTTTCCCAGGAATTCAAGCGGAAATAAGAACATCGGTAAAGCAGCTTTTCCACAACCTCACCTATCCTGCTAAAGGTCATAAAAGAAAGACTACTTTTCTGAACACTTAGACTAAAAAGGTAGATTAATGCGTAAAAACAAATGGTTCAAAAATGTGAAAAAGGGGTAAAAGAATTGCAGTTTTAACATAAAGAAAAGTTATCGAAAAGAGGATAAAATTGTAAAAGAAGATATGTAAAGGAAAGATTCAATTAATAATCAAATGATATTCAAGTTCTGTTAATAATACTATTCTACGCTCTAACTGTCAACCGCATCAACCTGTAGAACTGTTAGCTGTTTTTTTGCTTTACATCGTTATACATTAATTATAGACCGAGGCATAGAGATAATGTGGGTCTTATGGATGATTCTATATGATTATCCTGGACTATGCAACATGAGTCTTAAGGCCCATCAGACTATTCTAAAATAACCAGGGGGTATTTTATCCCCCTGGTTATTTATAACTTCATATTACTTATTTCAATCCATAACTTTCGGTTTTCAGAACTACCTCTTCCGGTAAATCATCAAACCTACAGGGATCATAAGCAGTAATGCCCATATTGAAGAGCCTATATTACATCCTCCACCGCCGCTGGAAGTAACTGAATCGTCATCATCGTCTCCGCCGGGACTGGCAGGGTTGAAATATTCATCAGTTCCTACTCCAAATACACCATCACCGTCGTCATCGTCGTCATTACCAATGGGAACTCCAGGCTCCTCCCCTACCGGAGGATAGAAGACATGGATCCGGCAGTAGTAGTCAGTGCCATTTAC
Organism: Acetomicrobium hydrogeniformans; assembly: GCA_016841745.1. GTDB lineage: Bacteria > Synergistota > Synergistia > Synergistales > JAFGMB01 > JAENYO01. The sequence goes on along the minus strand of JAENYO010000010.1, from coordinate 14,980 downwards.
TCTCCAGGGCAACTCCCCTGATGCTTCCCATTCAAAATAATCTACGAATTCTTCCCAAGCTCCATCAAGAAACTCCCAGATACCCTTTTCTGCAGAACAGTCTTTCAGATACAGATACAGGTCTACTTCACAGATGTTCTCCGGGTTCTCAAATTCGAGAGTGAAATAGAACGCATCTCCGGGTTCAAGACCGTCATCAGGCTGGGTCGCAATATCAAAGGAGGCCATTACATCTCCGCTTTCCGGGTTACACTGGCCAAGATATATCATCCAGTCTCCCCAGGGGGCGATCTCTCCTTCGTTGTCACCTGGTTCAGGAACTATATAAGTAGGTGCTGCAGGGCCGACTCCAAAGGTTCTGTCCGTGAGGTCACAGAAAAAGTCTCCGGAGTACTCATCAGGTTTTTCCAGGATCCAGCTAAGCATACATTCCGGAGGACATTCTTCATTGTTCGAGAACTCTCCTCCAAGGAACTCCCATGCACAACCTGTGCAGTCACTGGAGATAAGTTCCCAGATCCCGTATTCTCTGTCTCCCAACAAATCGCAGTCCAGCATAAAGGTAACATCAAGTGAACATACTGTATCGCAGGATTCGACCTCGAACTTGAAAGTCCAGTAATTCTCATTACAGGAATTTTCAACTTCAACAATGGATGCCGCTGGATCTAAAGCACAGGGCAGACAGGCGTAGGCATCTACACTTGCATCTTCAACGATGCCGTCATCATCGTCGTCGCCTGGCGTGCAATCATCGTCATCATCACCTGGAGTACAATCGTCGTCATCATCTCCCGGGGTTACCTCACACGAAGCAAAGCAGACTCCCTCGGCATCCCCGAATGACAGGACTGCACCATTTTCTATTTCTTCCCAGTCTCCTTCATTCCAATAACTGAGACAGCCAGTGGATGAGGAAACTATTACGTAATCCACTGAAAATTTCTGCCAGACAGGTGAAATAGATATCTCATATCCGTCATTTTCACAGGAATAAACGACCAAAGGGGGTTCCTGGCCAGGAGGCCAGACTGCAACATCTCCCTTTGACATCTGGACTGTAAATGTCAGTTCACCCTGAGACTGTATGAATATCCTTGTAGGACCTGTCGGTGGCGCACTTGTAGGATCAAGGTCAACTGCATTAGCAGTTCCGATGAGAACAACAAAAGAAAGTAAAACCAACAGTAAGACTGCATATTTCTTAAACATTTGATATACCTCCCCTATAACTTGAGCAATAGGTTCGGCAGCCCGGCTGTCATGGCTCTTATCAAGCGTTAGACCCGTGGCTTTGCGCCCCGGCCTTTTGACCAGTTTGCCTTTTCGTTCAAACAAAAAACATCTTCAAAGAACGAACATCGTACGACAGTGCCAAATTCATATGGTAAGTAGTATTACAACTGCTCCCTCCTTCCATCTTCGGGTATTTAAGCGGAATCCTCAAAAATGAGGAAATTAAGACTTTAGTAATTTATCAGCTTTGAATTGGATATAAAGATCTAAAGTAATTTAAAAGATCAAAGAAAGGTACATAACCAAGTTGGATGAATGGCAAAATCATAGGAGTATAGATCAAAAACATGGCGTTTATTCCCATGGATATAAATAATACTATTGTCCACCTGATCACTTGTCAAGTGCTTTAAAGCATTGCACTATAGAATAGGGTTTTCAAACACTATATGTAATAACAATTTAACACCTTGTAGAATAATCTAATGAGCTTGATAGACCATTACTATAGGGACTTTTGTACTATTTCTATAGTAACTTGAGAACTGTTGTGGTAAAGAAATATGGAGGGATATATCAATTCAGATTTAACAATATTTCTAAAGGGCAAATCTGGAGAGGGCAATATTATCTGAAAATTATCCTGACTTTCCCCATGAATGGCCGATCCCTTCCCTTAGTGCGGTCAGTGCTATTTCGGGCCTGGAGGTCGAAAATGCCACTTCATTGAACAGGTCTGACTTCATTTGACACACTACTTTCGGTTTCCCGGGAACAGAGTAAGACAAACGCATCCCTTCCTCTATAGAGGTAAGAGTAATTCCCCAGCCTTTAGCAGATCCTTTGATCTCTCCAGGAGTTATATATGCTCTTTTTATGTCTCCCCATGGGGTTTCATAATGAAGTATCCCGAAACGAAGGAAGAGACCCCAGAAGGTTATTTTTACTTTTAAAACACTGAAATTAATTGCTATCGCCAGCATAAGAAAAAATGGAAAAAACATATCCTGTCCCTTAATTGGAAGGTACATATCAGCATCAAATCTCTCAGCAAGAAAAAGGAAGAGGAAAGCAATAGTAAGAAATATAAAGGTAATATTACGGCTGAATATCCGCTCTTCATATATCACTCTGTCCTGGATGGGCAAATCAGTACGTATCTGTTTTCTACCCATTCGAATTAACTGGCTCAGCTTTCTGAGAAATGGCAGTTGAAACATGCTTACATCTCCCTGGAGAAAAACATAATCATTACAGGGTATATATGTGCTTGTGCAAATTCTTCATATCGTTGATATCTTTTGCGTATATGAAACTCCTTGGCCATCCCAGGCCACAGGCTGCAGAGAAAAGAGTTATACAGGTCCCAAAATTGATCTTATAGCCTTTGAGGGGAACATGTTGATGTCCTCTGACAAGAAAAGAACACTCAACAAGCCTCAGGAAATCCTGGCATTCTCTATCATTAAAAGCCCTGGTTCCTCCACCCCTGTTCATATAATATTCATCATCGGGATCACTCCATAGGACATGCATGCCGCGAGTTTCTTTAAAACTAATATCCGAAATATCCTTGAATGAGACAGGAATAGGAAATGGAGGCCCTCCGTGAACCATAGCAACGGGAGGGATAACCGCAATAAGGGGAAGACTTTCATACCATTTTATGATAAGACCCGACAGACTATCCATATTATGAAGATGAAGTTCCCATGCAAAACCGTAATGAAGATTCATTTTCCAATCCTCATGATTCCCGCGGAGAAAAAGAACCCTGTCTGGTTTTTTCAAACGAAAAGAGATAAGTCTCGCCAGAAGTTCCAGACTATCCGGTCCTCTGTCAACATAGTCTCCAAGGAAAAACCAGTTTATATCTTCTCCCTTCACTTCCCGGTTTATTGCAGAGACCCTGTTAATTATCTGTTCCAGACTCTCTATCTCTCCATGGAGATCACCAACAATTACAACAGCTCCGTCAATTTCTCGTCGAACAAGAGATCCCTGTCTGCCTGCAAGTGTTCTGTTTAATAAAATATCTAACTTGAGGAGTTCTTTAAAATCCTTCATACAGGGCAACATCTCCATTACAAAGGAATGACGTTTTCCCATTCCGGTATGATTTTTCCCCTGCATGGCTCTGGAAAAGGTAGAGGCATCTGATTACAGGTAAGTATGGAAGTTCGGTTAATATGACCCTTTCAGGGTTCTGATAACACCCTCGGCCTGATGAAGAAAAGTACGGGATTCCTTTATCAGATCTGCCATTTCAAAGGATATATCCTGATTATCTCCAGAACAGCCATACATATCCAGGGCCCTGATCATGTAGAGACTGTAAGCACGGTAAAGGGATGAGCAGTTTACCACATCACGAAAGGCTGGATTTTCAATTTCTAGTGGAAAGAACATATTATTCAGATTAACCATGGCACGGAACGAATTTTCCCTTGCTTCGACTGAAGCAAGGAATACTCTATCCGGAGAAACTTTCTCTTCCAGCATCTGGTAAAAAAGAGTGTTTGCCACAATCGCTGGATCCATTATAGACTTCATTTCCGCCAGAAGATCAAAAAGAACTCCCTTCTCCAATTGGTTCTTCTGCCTGTTTTCATTGATAACCCGGGTTAAATCGAGATACTTACCCATATTGGTTAGATAGTCGGTCCACAGTTTTTCTTTTGGCTGTCCGTCCACCAGACCGACCAGGTATGAGTAAAGGCTTTTCAGACCCAGGTTGGCATGTTGGCAGGCTTCCATGTAAGATGCTGCCTCTTCAGATTTCCCTGAAACCCGCAGTTTATTCAGAACCGATTCAGCAGTGGACAGGGCACTCCTGCTTCTTACGAGAAGCTCACCAAGCTGCTCCGGATGATTTTGGGTATCTTTATAATCAACATTCTTTTCAATTGCCACAAGTACCTGCTGAACAGCGCCATAAAGATCCCTGGCTGCTGTTTCGACAGAAACGATGTCTACAGAAGACACTGGATCCTTTTCTTCTGAAGCAATAGCAGGGCACAGGCATATACGCCCTTGAAATAATGAGAGAGTAAGACATATGAGAAATAAACCAAGGTAATTTTTCCCAGATGAATGCATTTCTTCTCCTTCTCTAAGCAAAATGGATGAAAAAAGACATGAAGACTTAAGATAAACCAGGATTATGATATCACAACAGCAAATAGAAGCGATACAACCTGGATACTTATGAAGGTATAATTAAACAGTATCCATAGGACATGGTACAATACCTTTTCAAGTAATAACAAGAAACGCCAGGGAGGAAATTAAATGTCAGGAACGGAACGGGTTAGTCTGAGACCCGGCTTAAAGGTCAGGATAGTGCAGAAACAGGACCAGAGATCAGGAAAACTTACTGAAGGCATTGTGAAGGATCTGCTTACAAAAAGCCCTCATCATCCTCATGGGATTAAAGTTCGACTGGAAAACGGAATTGTGGGAAGGGTTAAGGAGATACTTGGATAGAAATGTAACCAGAGTATCCATTAACTATCTCAAAGGGGATAACCATGTTCGAGTTATGTCATAGAAAATATCAAAAAAAGACGGTCAGTTTACCTGACCGTCTTGTCATATTCTGGCTCCTCGGGCAGGACTCGAATCCGTCAACTGACGGATTAACAGCCACTTGCTTCTTTGAGATATTGCCATATAAACTCACGTCCACGGGAAGTCTTAAGCTGTTTTTCCCTTTTCATAGCCTCTGAACGAGTAGGATATTCCTCCTGATACACTAACCTCCAGGGACCCTTATGCCTTTTAGTATGGAGGGAACCCTTGAAATCAGGATCATTGTGCTGAAATAAGCGTCGATCAAGGTTATTCGTTTGACCGATATAAATTTCCCCTTCTGGGTTGAGCAATACATACACAAAATAAGACATATACGCGATTATACAACGAGATCAAAGAAAAGCAGAGCGGGTGGCATTAGCTAATGATGCAGGTTCGAGTCATGTGCGATGGAATATAATATAAAAAAGACGGTCAGTTTACCTGACCGTCTTGTCATATTCTGGCTCCTCGGGCAGGACTCGAACCTGCGACCTAGTGGTTAACAGCCACCCGCTCTGCCAATTGAGCTACCGAGGAATATTGAACCTTATGCATTTTCAACTAATCGACTCAGGACTCGAATCCGCCAGCTGGCGGATTAACAGCTTCCATTTTCCAATTGAGCTACCGAGGAATATAGAAACATATTGTATATATTTAGTGGAGGCGGCACCCGGATTCGAACCGGGGATAAAGGATTTGCAGTCCTCTGCCTTACCACTTGGCTATGCCGCCAACAGATTTTCAAGTAATGGAGCGGAAAACGGGATTCGAACCCGCGACCCCAACCTTGGCAAGGTTGTGCTCTACCGCTGAGCTATTTCCGCCCGTCATTTATCGTTATCAAAATGGTGGCGAGACCCAGAATCGAACTGGGGACACGCGGATTTTCAGTCCGCTGCTCTACCGACTGAGCTATCTCGCCTCAGTGATAAGGACAAATAAATGGCGGGGCTGACGAGACTCGAACTCGCGACCTCCGGCGTGACAGGCCGGCGCTCTAACCAACTGAGCTACAACCCCGCATTGCAAAGATTGTCAATGTCCTTCTTTTATAATGGTGGGCGGAACAGGGTTCGAACCTGTGACCCCCTGCGTGTAAGGCAGGTGTTCTTCCGCTGAACTATCCGCCCTTATGCCCGCCATTACTGCCTTGACGCGAAGGATAGTATAACTAGGACTGCCTTTTATGTCAACACCTTTTTTTAAGGAATTTGATGGCATTTTTACCAAGGACCATTTCCTTCTGTAAACCAGTAAGGCCTGACTGTTCAAGTATTTTAACATATCTTTTACAAGTGAGTATAGGGAAATCAGAACCATACAGGATCTTTTTACCTATACCCGCACTGAACATCGAATCGAACATCCCTGACGTATAAAGCCATGGAGTAGCAGCAGTATCATAGTACGTATTCTGCAGGTACATTTTCATCTCCGGCATAAGTTCGTAAAGCCACAGACCGCCTCCCCAGTGGGCAAATATCACTTTTACTTCAGGATGGTTAGTACTGAAAGTGGCTGCTTCTTTTGGTCCAACATTACCCTTTCCCCCATATTCATGACCCACAGGCTCTGCTGAATGAAACATAAGAAACATTCCAAGTTCGTCAACAAGGCCGGCTATTTTCCATGTCTGACGCATATCGGTGAGGTTAAAACCCTGGCCCTGGGGAAAGAGTTCACCTATTCCTATAAAACCGGCTTCAGCGCATCTGCCTGTCTCTTCCTCCACACCTCGAGCGATGGGGTTGACCACGCCCATACCCTTCAGCTTTCCTGGGTATTTTCTGACAGATTCCATAACATAGTCGTTACACTCCCGGCACAACCCCATGTCATCAAATGCAAACCCGAATATCCAGGACTGGTCTATCTTATCCTTCTCCATCTGTTCTATTACATCTTCTGTCGTTGCCCACTTATGGACACTGTTGGTAACAAGGGTTCGGAAGTGCTCCTCCCTTTCAGCTATCTTTTCCCAGTTCTTTATTATTTCTGGGGGATATACATGTACATGACAATCTATGATCATCGAAGAACCTCCAGATCTGTAAATACAAAATTTAATAAGCGTCTTTTATTCTACTTCAGATTACTTTGAAATGGGAGAAAGGGGAATTGCCTTATTTTAATAACTGCTGTCTCAAGACAGTTACAAAATTATGCGCAGCCCTTGTTGGTTCGGGAAGACGATATCTGGTACAGCAGGAAAGGACTATTTCAGGAGCCTGAGCGATTGAAACTTTATGGCCGGGACTTATATAAAGAGGTCGCACGTTACTTCGAGTCCTGAGGACTGTTCCTATAACCTCTTCTCCATCATACAGGGAAACTCTGGATCCTTGTTGGGATGGGACAGTTGCATGGCTTCCAGTCAATCGGCTCTTTGCAACTCCTATGGCAGGCTGGTCTACAGTGACACCAAAATGTGATGCCAGGCCAAGTCGCCTCGGATGGGCTATTCCTGCCCCGTCAACAAGCCACAGGTCCGGCATGGTCTTAAGCTTTGCAAAGGCATCTATAAGAACCGGGAGTTCACGAAAGGAAAGCAGTCCTGGAATGTAGGGAAAATTTATGTCTTTTACTGCATAAACCCTTTCCACCACACTCCAGGTTCCGTATTCCATTACCACTATCCCGGCAACTGCCGTTGTCTCTTTAGCTGTATGAGAGTATGAAACATCGGTACCGGCGATGAGGTGGATACCCTGAAGAGAAAACCCGCATAGATCCACTGTCCCAGCCAGTTTCGTCTGAAACTCAACTGCTTTCTTGTATGTGCTTTTCTTATTGCTTTCGGCAAATTCCATCAATGAGATGCCCAACCTCAATTCCAATAAGCGATTTATTCCTTCTTGTAATACTTTTTGACATAAAAAAGCCCCACTATTATACGCGGGGCTGTGAAAAATATACTGCTAGAAAGATATTTATGTTACTTACCTGAAAATCACAAACTATTCTATGACTTTCCAGTACAGAATATCCCCTTGTCCCTGATAAGCACTACCAGAACCAGGCAGGTCGGGTAAGAGGTCCGATATATCTTGAGAGATGACTCCGCCATCCGCAGTACCAACATAGACATTCCCTTCTTCATCAATAGCGGCACCACCAGTGAATTCTATCCCCTCAAAGGTTATGATGGTACCACCTTCCTCAAGAGCATAACTATCCCCAGCCTGTTTCAGATAAGTTTCACCAGTAGGAGAAGTAGTATCGGCAAGAAGATCGATATTTTCCTTAGTAATGGGTAGAATATATATATGGCTCTGGTCATTATCCGGTTCATAGCTGGCCAGGACTAGCCTTCCATTGTAAAAGATTGGGGAAGATACCGCGATATCCTGGTTCCAGTATTTATCGGTCGCAGGATCTGCGCCCGCTAGATACATCTGCCATCCATAGCGATAGTCACTACCTTCATAATCCATAGTCAAAGGCAGGATTACAGTCTGGTTTCCTCTTCCAAGGGCGGCTGGATCCAATACAATAGGCGTATTATTCTCCATATATTTTCTGATGTTGGTTACGTCAAGAACCAGTAGAAGCCTGATATCTGACTTTGTTTCAACACCTGTTTCCGGATCAAACTCACCTGCCCCATCTTTTACTACAAGTGCCAGAAATCTATGGTAAGTCTGAATATTCTCTTCGTTATTTACAGAAGTCCTCATATAGGTAGCATCCATATCCTGCATGCTTGCAGCACCGAGCTGAGCCTTGCTATAATCGCCTCCAAGGGTTTTTTTGAGACTCATCTGGTAATACATATTCATCAGAAGAAGAGGCCCTTCTGGGGTCTCAAGGGACTCTTCTTTATTAAGGTCTTGCTGGGGGCTCCAGACATATAGATTACCATTTGAGAGATGTATGTAAATTTCATCAAGCATAGCCCGACTCTGGAGATTCAGAGTTGTTGCCCCGCCAGAAATGTCATCCTCGTTATGAGCTATAGGGGCTATACGAGTGGGAAAACCTGCCTCATAATCCGTATCCCAATAGGCTATATCTGATCCATCGTAGTACTCAAGAGCATGGCATAGAGGGATAGGGGCCTCCACCAATTTCCCCGTGTTGGCATCAATATGATAGATATTAAAATTATCTCCGGAATCAACACCTACCATGACCTCCCTCCATAGCCTGTCATTACCGGAATTTTCGACAAGGCCCACTGTGGGCCGTGTAAGGGACAGTTTAAGGTCAAGGTAACCTCTATAATCATAATCTTGAGATGTAGCGAAATCATCCCTTGAGTGTAGCTCGCCATTAATGGCTATTACACCCTCAGTTGATCCGTTATTCAGCCAGTAAGAGTTTGAAATTGACCAGAGCAACTCGGGAGATGAAGGTGTAATATCAGGGTCTTCTGCCACTGTAACAGCATAATGGCCAAAGGAATGTCCGTTCCCAAGACTAGGAACATCTCCGCTAATTTCTGTTACATCAATATCAGGGCTCAGAATTTCAGATAATTCCTTATCCCAAATATCAGGTACTGAATCAACATCTCCTTTCGCAACCAACTTGTTCCCCATACCAGATGACCCGAACAGCACTCTTCGCCAGTTTTCCGGGGAACTTTCGATATCTGCAATACCGATAAAACCATCAAGGGTTGTCAAATGTGGAAAGTACCCGTTCTTCTCATAATAGTAATAATGATAGGGGGAAAATTGGAAAGCAGGTGTAGGCATTGCTGTGTAACGTGATTGAAAATAATCTCCTTCATTCGTGCTGATCATATGTATCCAACCTTCATTTGTCGTTATATAAAGGACAGCATCTCCCCATGGGTCAGAAACGGGATTATAAACAGATTGAGATAAATAAGACTTGAAGTCAGAAAAACCGGCCATTTCTTCAACCCAGATGTTATCTATCCAGTTAAGCACAGGAGCAGCATGCCCGGAATCACAAACGGAATATGCCCCTCCGAGACCCTTCCCTGCTAACCTATCATCATCAAAAGATGCCCAGGCAAGCCAGGAATCCCACCAGGAGTAAGGCATATACTGGTTGGCAATATCAGCAGAATAAGTCTCACTATCTATATCATAGAAAGCGACAGTCCATACAGGAACATGGGACGGAAGGATAAGGGGGGTAAAATCAGAACCATCGGAGGTAAAAGAAGTAGCTAATCCAGTATTTTTCATTGCCTTGATGTTATTTCGATCCGCAAAGAATGTGCCTGTCTCATCCGAAGATTCGACATTACTACTCAGAAGGTTAGACAAATAAAGCACAGAACCCCACGATTCGTTAGTGTTCTCAATGTTCTCTTCAGTAATGACCCACGCAAGGAAATCTCTGTCCTGTCCTACTATCGTGAATGACAATGGAGGATAGGGAACCGTGTATTTTTCAAATACCGTGTTCAGATAGGGGGAAACAGGCCAAACAGGCCAGTTTTCCAAATCCACGGCATGAGAAAACTTGGTTAATGGATATAATACAAATGCAAGCCCAATCAAAAGAGAACAGATTCTTCGATAAAAACTTTTGTTATCATTCTTCATTAGGAATCACCACCATGGCTTCAATACCCGTTTTTTTCTGTTCCAATTCGGCAATGGATCTGATCACAAAAACACGCCCACCTGTCGTATTTAAACCCAGAATATTGCGATTTGGATCAATGAATCCGGATTGACCTTCCCCAGTCACTTGACTTGAAGTTCCAGGTGGGAAATATTCCTCGTAAACAGGGGGTAGATCTTGAATGTAGCCACCCGTAGGGGGATTATAATCACAGGCTAAAACATAAACATTTACAGAATCTATCCCTTCATGCAGATCTGGATAACTATAAGTTGATCCAGATACCTTAACAAATAAATCTGAAGAGGCTGTTGGTACGACATCCTCAGAAATAATCTGAAGATCAGCCCGGTTTTCGTATAACCAGGCTTTAGCATCTTCCAAACCGCTCTGGGCCGCGTTGTAGAGTTTCTGGTGATCAATAGTGGCCTGGGAGGAACTGACATAGTTTGTTGTCATATCCATAATTACTGCGCTGATACCTATTATGAAAACCATGATTATGAGCACTAACGGTAAGCTGAAACCTTTTCTTTTCATGTTACCCCTCCTTTTAAAGGGTACAAACAGAATTGTGTGTCCAGAAAAAACGTATAATTAAGATCAGAAAACAGATTTCCCATATCGATAGTCCATGGCAAAAACCATACTTTAGCTCAAAGAAGGGTAACACAGACTTGTCCAGAATACCTCAGACTTGCTGGTTTAAGTTACCATATTTACAAGAGTGCGTTTATAAACTCATACAAAGTAACTCTATGGTATTGCGGCAGGTTTGTCAATCACACTTTAGCAGTGTAAATATTCACTTTAGAGATTCAGAATCAGCATACAAGAATCGGGGTAATTAAAAAAAGGGGAAATATCTTGTCTGTTTAAATTCAAAAAAAAGGGGGGCGGCTTTAAGCCACCCCCCTTTCATCAACAATGACAGAACTATTTAAGCTCGACTTCTGCTCCAACTTCTTCGAGTTTTTTCTTGAGCTCTTCAGCCTCTTCCTTGGAGACACCCTCTTTGATGGGCCTGGGAGGATTGTCAACAAGCTCTTTGGCTTCTTTGAGACCAAGGCCTGTAAGTTCACGGACAACCTTGATGGTTGCGATCTTGTTGGATCCAACGGTTTTGTAGATAACGTCAAATTCAGTCTGCTCTTCTTCAGCAGCGGCAGCGCCGGGCATGGCACCCATCATGGGCATGGCAGCCATAGGAGCGGCAGCGGAAACACCAAATCTGTCCTCAAGTTCCTTAACGAGCTCGGAGAGCTCCAGAACTGACATTTCTTCAATTGCCTTGATAAGATCTTCACGGTTCATAATATTTGTTTCCTCCTTAAGAAATCTTTCTTGAGTAATTTTTGTATTTTCAGATTGAAATCAGGATGCTTTGAAAAGATATAGTTTTAAATAATCCTTACCTTTAAGCAGCGTCCTTTTCTTTCTTTTCCTTAAGCTGCGAGAGGCACGTAACCAGTCCCCTCTGGGGTCCGGAAAGAACTGTGACAAGTCCACGAAGAGGAGCCGCAATGGTACCGACAACCTGTGCAATAAGCTGGTCTCTGGACGGAAGTTCTGCCAGTGCATTAACCTGATCAGCGTTAAGGACTTTATTTCCAAGTATTCCGCCTTTAACTACAAGGGCCTTGTTTGTTTTTACCTTTGCAAAGTCTTCAAGAGCCTTTGCTACGGCTACAGGGTCCTGATAGGCAAGAGTGTAAACATTGGGACCAAGAGTAATTTCCTCTGGAACTGGAAGACCTTCTTCCTGAAGCGCCAATCTCATAAGGGTATTCTTGGAAACCTTCATCTCGCCGCCGGCTTCCCTTACCTTGGCACGGACCTCTGTTATCTGGGCAACAGTAAGTCCCCTGTATTCGCAGATGAATACAGCTTCAGTTCTACCTAACATTTCGCGAAGTTTCTGTACCTGTTCTATTTTATATTTTGCAGGCATTCGCTCACCTCCCTCCTGTAAAAAAAATCTCCCGGGTCCACCCGGACCCGGGAGATCAGAAATCCTTGATCATTAGAGGATATTACTCCTCTAACCCGGAACCTCGGTGGGTTGTATATATTAAGTGCTTATGCACACCCGCTGTCTTTAGTTCAGTTTGCATATATTGAATTGTCAAGCTGTACGGAGACCGTTATTCCTCTCGCAAAAAAGCGCTAAGATCAGTCCACAATCTCTTTCTGTGCTACATTGGCATCGATCTTGATACCCACACCCATGGTGGGAGCGATGGCTATGCTCTTGATATATGTACCCTTTACAGCTGCTGGCCTTGCCTTGACTATGGCAGCAAGCAGGGTTTTTGCATTTTCAAAGAGCTGATCATTGGTGAAACTCTTTTTACCAACTGAATTGTGAATAATGGCAAATTTGTCAACTCGGTATTCAATTTTACCAGCCTTAATTTCCTCTACGGCATGGGCAACATCAAATGTAACAGTTCCGGTCTTTGCACTGGGCATAAGGCCCCTGGGACCAAGGACTTTTCCAAGACGACCAACGACCTTCATCATATCAGGGGTTGCGATGACTGAATCAAAATCAAGCCAACCTCCGCTGATCTTCTGAACCATGTCTTCTCCGCCTACGAAATCAGCCCCTGCATCCTGGGCTTCCTTCATCTTTTCACCAGCTGCGATCACAAGCACCTTTTTAGTAATACCAGTACCATGTGGAAGTACTACTGTGCTGCGAACCTGTTGATCGGCATGCCTGGGATCAACTCCAAGGCGAACATGCACTTCAAGGCTTTCGTCAAACTTTGCAGTTGCGACATCCTTGAAAAGTTCAATGGCTTCCCTAAGTCCATAAAGCTTGTTTGCATCTACTTTTTCTACTGCCTCTTTGTATCTCTTACTTCGTTTTGTCATGAGTTTTACCTCCTAGTGGTACCAACGGGCATTCACCCTCCCACAGATAGTTCCTAGAACCTTTAGTCGACTATTTCAATGCCCATGGAACGGGCTGTTCCCTCGATCATTCTCATGGCTGCTTCAGTATCGTTGGCATTCAGGTCCTCTTTTTTGATCTCGGCGATCTCACGAACCTTGTCCCTCTTAACTTTGGCAACCTTGACCTTGTTAGGTTCCCCTGATGCACTCTCCAGACCAGCGGCTTTTTTAAGCAGGACTGCCGCTGGCGGGGTCTTGGTGATGAAAGAGAAACTTCTGTCAGCATAAACTGTGAGAACTGCTGGAATTATCATCCCCGGCTGATCAGAGGTCTTGGCATTGAACTGCTTACAGAACTCCATAATGTTGACACCGTGCTGACCAAGCGCCGGCCCGACCGGAGGTGCCGGTGTCGCCTTACCTGCAGGCAACTGAAGCTTGATCTGCGCAATAACTTTTTTGGCCATTATCCTTTATCTCCTCTCGTAACTACTGATACAAATTACATAAACCCTTTTAAAGGGTTGAATTCTAAACTAAAGCTTTTCCAATTCTGTATAATCTATTTCGACGAGTGTCTCTCTGCCAAAAACGGTTACGGAGAACTTGATCTTTCCTTTTTCAGCATTGATCTCCGCCACAGGACCAACCTGTCCATCAAAGGGACCAGTCTTGACTTTAACGATATCACCAGGCTTGAGATTGATCTCAAATTTAGGCTTGGCATGATCCTGGCCTATCTTGTTCATTATTTCCTTGACTTCTCTTTCGCTCAGAGGTATGGGATGATTGCCCGCCCCAACGAAACCTGTCACACCGGGAGTATGACGAACCACATACCAGGATTGATCGGCAAGACACATCTCAACAAGTACATAACTTGGGAAAAGTTTCCTTGTCACGTGCTTGCTTTTGCCATCCTTGACAAAAAGCTTATCCTCCAATGGAACAAGAACATCAAAGATCTGATCTTCCATGCCCATGGTGGCTATCCGCTGTTCAAGATTGGCTTTAACCCTATTCTCATATCCTGCATATGTCTGTACAATGTACCAACGTCGCTCAGAACTTGATTCCATGCTCAAAAGGGGACCCGACTTGCGGCCCCCTCACCTCCCCCGCCAATAAAGTGGACTGTATGTTCATTTGAAAATACAATCTGGCAGTTGCTAGATCAACTTGGCGAATACCCCGGTGAGGGCTATATCAACTAAACCAAGATAGGCCGCCACGAAAAGGGTAAAAGCTATAACAACCAGAGTCGAATACCAAACCTGCTGTCGGCCTGGCCATGTAACTTTTTTTAATTCAGCTCTTGCTTCTCTGATGAAGCTGAAGATCTTTCCCAAACTTTGCGGCCTCCTATTCTGTAACATTAACTTTGAAAATAATTATGGCAGGCCCGGCAGGACTTGAACCTGCAACCCCCGGTTTTGGAGACCAGTGCTCTGCCAATTGAGCTACGGACCTGCGAGCAGAGTACATTCTACACTACTTGGTTTCTTTATGCAAGGTATGTTTCTTACAGAATTTACAGTACTTGCTCAATTCAAGTTTACCCTTCACGTTCTTTTTGTTAACTGAGGTTACATAATTCCTGCGTTTACACTCTGTGCACTGCAGGCCCACATTATCTGCCATAATTTTTCACTCCAAACGTTTTACTCAATGATTTCGGTAACTACGCCGGCGCCAACGGTGTGTCCGCCTTCACGGA